>NZ_PJAR01000044.1 GCF_002836745.1 Glaciecola sp. 33A
GTTAAAAGATGTGTTATCAGAAATTTTAAACATAGACACCTCAAATTTTATGCATAGTACGAAGTTATTGGGAGAACTAAGCGAGCTGGACTCAATGTCCATTGTCTTAGTCTTAATAGAAATAGAAAAACGATTTTCATTGGAGATTGATATCGCAGACCTCGAAGCTAAACACTTTGAAACGTTTGGTAACTTAGCATCATTCATTAAAAACCCATTAACGGTATGAAAGGTTTAACCTTATCTCAACGAGTCGCCGCTAAGACGATATTAGTGATAATTTTCTTATTTAAGTTAAGAAATAGAGCAGCAAGAAAGAAAATAGCGTTTGGCATTGCCCGACTAATCTTTGCTTTCTCACCAAAAACCAGAAAACGTTCGATCAATAATTTACGAATGGCGATGCCGGATCAAAAAAGTGATGACAGAATACGATATTTAGCAGTCACTGCTTATCAGTATATCGTTTTTGGCGTTTTAGAAAATTTTTGGTTTGAAGATATTGAATACACGTTTGAGATGGATGCAGCAACAAAAGCCTTAATCACATCAGGTGGTCCTCTTAGCATCGCGACTATGCATCTTAGTTGCTACGAAGCGGTTCCATTTGCCTTGCAAAAGCTAACAGGAAGAGTTACTACCCTTTCCAGGGTCCCAAAATTCGCTGCTGGCCTGCATAGTGTTTATGCCAAGAACGGTGTCTGTTGTGTGGATAAATCTCAAGCGGGTGCGTTCTTATCTCTGCTGGGTAAAATCGGCTCAAATGGCGTTGTTTGTTTGCATTCGGACCACTTTGGAAGTGACACAGACCTTGACTTCTTTCAGCAAAAAACTAGCGCTCCTGCTGGTTCAGCTATGTTATCCGCCTATGCAAAAACGCCATTGCTTATTGCTTACGCCGTACTACAAAAAAATAATACTTATACAATACACATTGAAACGGTTTCTGAATTTCCCATAGGACAATCACCAAAAGCGTTTCAGTTCGCAATGCAAGCAATATATCGACAGTTCGAAACTATCATCCTCCAATACCCAGAACAATGGTGCTGGTTTTACAAAAGATGGCGATAGAGTTGCATACCTTTTAAGGAGGCAGCAACTCAAATTTATTCAATTACACACTTACAACAGCATTAGTATATTAGGTTCTAAATGATAAAAACAATTCATCAGCTGGTAAAAGTTCAAGCCGAGATACGACCTTATTGCCCTGCAATAGGCGAGAAGAAACGATGGTTAACATATGCGCACTTAAATGAAGAAATAGAAACTCTCGCGCGTTCTTTCTTGTCGCTAGGTCTGAATCAATCAGAAAGAGTGGCTGTTTTCTTACCCAAATGCTTTGAAAGCGTGATCAGTATCTTTGCCACAAGCGCTGCTGGAGGAATATTTGTTCCTATCAACCCTGTGCTTAAATCACCGCAAGTAGGACATATTCTGTCTGATTGTTCAGCAACAATTCTTATAACCAGTAAGGCCCGATATGAAACCCTAAAGTCGGTTTTACCAGCAGCAATAAAATATATTGTGTTAACCGATGATACTGATGAATACGCCAGTTCCTCAACCGTTTTATCATGGTCCCAACTACACACACTCGCATTGCGTGATAGTTCTCTTCCAGACATTCTAGAAAGTGATACCGCTGCAATATTCTATACATCAGGAAGTTCAGGTCCAGCTAAAGGCGTTACCTTAACTCAGCGTAATTTAATTCTTGGTGCGCAAAGTGTTGCTCAATACCTAGATAGTTCTTCATCTGATCGCTTGTTACTTGCGCTACCAATTAGTTTTGACTATGGCTTTAGTCAATTGACTATTTCGTTTTTATCTGGCGGTAGCTGTTATTTATTTGACTATTTGTTTGCAGCAGAGTTGATTAGAGTCGTGCAACAAGAATTGATTACAGGGCTTGCTTTAGTGCCTACAGCGTGGAATCAACTTGCCAATTTGGAATGGCCTAAAGAAGCATCGCAAAATCTCCGATATATAACGAACTCTGGCGGCTCCTTATCAGAAGAAACTTTAAAAAAGCTTGTAAGGGAAATGCCAAACGTTAAGCCCTTTTTGATGTATGGGTTAACCGAATCTTTCCGTTCTTGTTTTCTTCCGCCAGAACAAGCCTTGAAGCGTCCTAAGTCAATCGGTAAAGCAATACCAAATGCGAAAATTTTTATTATAAATGCCAATGGTGAAGAGTGTGAGCCCTATGAGCAAGGAGAGTTAGTTCATGCTGGACCTCTCGTAGCCCAAGGATATTGGGCGAACCAAGAAATGACTGACTACAGATTTAAACCAAGCCCAAATACAATCACTGAAGTACCTAGCGAGCAGTTATCCGTGTGGTCAGGTGATATTGTTACCAAAGACAAAGAAGGCTTCATGTATTTTGTTGGACGTAATGACGACATGATCAAGACCACCGGGTATAGGGTGAGCCCGCAAGAAATTGAAAGCGTTATCGATAAACATGATTCGGTAGTAGATATCGTGGCATTTGGCGTACCACACACACACTTAGGCCAGGGTATTGTTGCACTAATAGCCGTTAAACCTGGTTTGCAGGTTAACGATCTGTTGCTCTCTATTAGGCGTTTTTGCAGCCTACACTTACCTACTTATATGAGCCCACATTACATAGATTTTTGCGTAGAAATACCCAGAAATCCTAATGGCAAACATAACAAGACAGCACTGAAAGAAAAGTATCAAAATATTTTTCAGGAGATATCTTCTAAATTGGAATTACAGTAAATGTTATCAATCGATAAAAAACACAATCAACTTATTTTTGCCGGTAAAACGCCCAGTGAACTAGAGCATATAGCGGGTGGTACTCCCTGCTATATATATGATCGCAATAAAATTAAAAGCAATATTATAGCCCTAACAAACTTACTACCGAAAAAGGTAAAGCTACATTATGCAATTAAAGCAAACCCGATGCCTAACTTGGTTGCGCATGCCGCTAATTATCTTGATGGCTTAGATGTAGCCTCTCATCAAGAGTTGCTAACTGCACTAAGTACAGGTATAGATCCTCGTAAGATCAGCATTGCAGGGCCAGGGAAAACGCAAAAAAGTCTGCTGGCAGCAATTATTTCTGGTGCCGTTATAAACGTTGAATCAAAGACTGAATTGGTTCGGATCCAGCAAATGTGCACCTTACACAACAAAAAAGCAAACGTTGCATTCCGAATCAATCCTGATTTTGAACTTAAGGGAGCCGCCATGAAAATGTCTGGAGGCGCTAAACAATTTGGTATCGATGCTGAAGTATTTGCTGACGTTTTTTCGACTATGAATGAGCAATCAATAAATTTCGTCGGATTTCATATTTTTAGTGGGTCTCAAAATTTATCAGTTGATTCACTATTGGAGTCTTACCGAAAATCATTGGTATTAGCCTTTGAGTTATCTAAGCAAATCAATGTTATTCCCAAACAAATTAATATAGGCGGTGGAATTGGTATTAATTATCATAGTGGCCAAGTACCAGTGGATATTGAAAGTTTGTGCATGGGTTTACATAAAATAGTAGAGGAATTAGATAAAGAGTTAATGGATATAGAGATCCACTTAGAGTTAGGTCGTTTTTTAGTCGCAAATGCGGGTATGTATTTATGTAAAATAGTTGATATTAAAGAGTCAAGAGGTAAGACCTTCTGGGTATGTGACGGTGGAATGCATCATCATTTGGCTAACTCTGGTAACTTAGGGCAGGTATTTAGAAAAAATTATCCAGTTCTGCTGGCCAATTGCATAGAATCAAAAGTAACCCACGATGTCGATATTGTTGGTCCTTTATGTACTCCACTCGATATTATTGCATCGAATATATCCCTTCCGATTTCTGAAATAGGAGGTTACGTGGCCGTAATGTTATCAGGGGCTTACGGCGCATCAGCAAGTCCCCAAGGATTTTTAAGTCAAGGAGAAGCATTGGAAGTGCTTCTCTAAAGAGCGTAAAAGTAGTATTAGTCGTACGTGGATTAGTTTTACATTGCGGATGACAGAAAATAGTATGAGCAACAACAAAATGAAGGTATCAGTCTTTTCTGCGGTCGTTGTCAATATAAGGCAAGTAACATTAATATAAAAAGAGGGTGATTATATGAATTTAAGAGTGCTTTTAGTTGAAGACAATATTGATTTAGCCAATAGTATTTTGGAGTTCTTTGCTCTCAAAAATATTATACATGACTTCGCTGGCAACGGTAATATTGGGCTTTCTTTAGCCAGTAGCAACGTTTATGACGTTTTGGTATTAGATGTGAATTTACCAGGTATCAATGGTTTAAAGGTTTGTTCGCAATTAAGACTGAAGGGAATTGATGTACCCGTGCTCATGTTAACAGCAAGAGATACTCTGTCTGACAAACTGGACGGGTTTGATTCTGGCGCTGATGATTACTTAGTAAAACCATTCGCGTTAAGCGAATTATTAGCCAGAATATACTCGTTATCAAAACGAAAAAGTGGGCTAAGTAAGTTTTTCAAAGTTGATGATCTGGAGATGAACATCCAAAAAAAGACCGTTTTTCGAGGCGGTATAAAATTAGAACTTACGCCTATTTGTTGGACGATTTTAGAAGTGTTAATGCGTAATTCACCGGACCTCGTTCCTAAAGAAGAATTGCTTTTTGCTATTTGGGGGGAAGAACAGCCAGATAGCGATAATTTAAAAGTTCATATTCATAAGCTTCGACATGTTTTAGGGCCGGGGCCAACGCTTATTCAGACAATACGAGGGCATGGTTTTGCTATTAGAGAACAGAAACTGGAGTGTTAAAAATTACGTTTTATCCGTAAGCATAATAATCATTTCGATATTATTGGCTTTTTTTGTTTGGAAAGGGGCTACAATTTTTGATAAAGGCACCGATATTCCAATCATCTATATTATGGATTCAATGTCTGAAAATTATCTGGCTGAATATCAGTTGGACCGCGCTAGTCCACTGCCCAAAGATGCAGATTTTTTGTTTTATACTGAGGCCGAAAAAATGCCTCAAGACTTAGCTTTGTATATAAGCAAAGATACTTCATGGACGGGTTTTAGGTCTATTAAGTTATCCGAACGGATTTATTTAATTGGTCGAAAAAAGCTAAACGTGGATGATTTTCTGACAATCGCTTATCTTAAAACTGATGATTCAGAACTGTCAATGTCAGTCAATTCCTATTTGAATGAGGCTTTTGAACCCATTTTATGGGCGGTCATTGTCACGTTTGTTTTATCTATTTTCATGATTGTCTATATGACGTTAAAATTCATTCGCCCTCTTAGAGATCTAAACGAATGGACAGCACAATTAAACGAAAATAATAAGATTATAAATATTCCTAATTTTAAATTTGAAGAGCTCAATGAACTTGCCAGCACATTAGCAGTGTCATTGAATGAAAATTTACGATTGATTGAAAAAGATAAGTTTTTTCTCAGAGCGGCTAGTCATGAATTACGAACACCAATATCTGTTTCCTCAGTGAATATTGAGCTAATGAACATGTATTTAGAAGTTCAACATGTTTCTCCAAAACTCACTGTACCACTTTTAAGAATAGAAAATGCAGTGAAGGACATGCAGCAGCTCTCAGAAACACTTCTGTGGTTAGATCACGATGGAGGCTCATCCATTGAAACAACGCAGTTTGATTTAAAGTCGACCATACACTCAATTGTCTCTGATAGTCGTTATCTATTGACCAATAAAAATGTTGATATCGCGATCAATTGTGTCAATGCCAACATCACCTGCAACTTTCCCTCATTCAAGATAGTTTTGGGCAATATCGTACGAAATGCCATGCAGTACACAAACAATGGTCGAATTGAAATTAATTTGGATGAACGAGTGGCACTTATAAAAAATGTAGATGCTAATGAAACTCCGATTAGTGTGGATAATTCCGACTATGGTTATGGCTTAGGTTTAATACTGGTTGAAAAAATTTGTAATAAAGGAAGCTGGAAATACTCAACACGCAACATTGTTGGCGGCAGGGAAGTTCAAATATTGTTTAAGTAAAATGTCAGGTCGAAGAAATTCGACCAACGTATTCGGTCATGATTATAAGTGCGACATTGAAGATAAAGGTAATAATAATCAACATTACGTTTCGGTATTGCATGATTATTTTAGTCATTACATTTTATGTTTTATAGTAAATAGCCCATTACTATTAGCTATTTGGAGTTCAAAAATATAGGGGATATCGTTTTCATCGACCGCAAACCAGATATTAAGAGGTGGCTTGGTTTCTGAAGTTAGGGCGTAGTGTTTTGTTGATACTTCATTGCCGCCTAAAGTCTTCATTTTAAGCCCTAGGTCTTCAGTTTTCATTTGAGTAATTGACGTTGTTTCAATATCTAATAAGCGTATTTCGGCGGGTAACGTTTGTCGATGAATTGACCAGTATTTTGGTAAGTTGGCTAACGTGGTGTGATGCGATTTTTTAGGCAATCGTAAACTTATTGGTGCCGCTTTTGTATCGGCGAACAGAAGTTGAGAAAGTCCGAGAACTTCGCCTGCCTGGGGGATGAAATTATCTAAGACTGCAATGGAAAAACCAAGCAGTTCACTCTCTTCCTTTTCTGCGAAATTTTTTATTTCTGAAAAACTCATCCAAAGATCGGCACCAGAGTTATCTATTTTTGACCAGTAGGCTTTTGTTTGATCAAAGGTCTTTTTATCTGCGCTAACAAGATTATTTTCACGCGAATACAATTCATTTGCTGTTGATTTGAGGTTTATTTCATCCCAGTTACTGCTTTTTTTAATCGTTGTGCTCTCTAAAATTTGATACCCACCTTTTGGTTTTTTTATGATTTGAACCTGCATATCTCCGATGTCATCGCCTTCAGCAAAAATATCGTAGCTAAATGTGGCGTGCACTTTGTCCGCCGCTTGTAGTCCTTGGATTGATGTGGTGGCAATAAGCATTGCAGCTAAAATGGGTGTTCTGAGCATTATTTTTTCCTGTTTGAGTATAATGTCCCTATTCAAAACGAATAGGGATGGGTTAAATTATGATGGTTTTTTTTATTGCGCCTACATTACAGATGAAGATTGCTATCACGGCTATTTTACCATTTTTCGAAACACCCACTCTAATGGACCAACATCAAAAAATCTAAGCCATACAACACTGAAAGCTATACACCCCGAACAAAATATTAATGCGCTGAGTAGAGAAAAATCGATACTTTGGTTTTCTAAGCGTCCAATAGACTCGAGGAAACCCATGCCAACGATGATGTGTGCAAGATATAAGGTAAGAGACAGTTGCCCTGTTCGATAAAGATACTGGGTGATCTTTCGTCCAGAGAATCGTTCTGATAAATATAGACATGCTATGAGAACTAAAACGGCAGAGCTGCCAGCAGAAATAATATATTGGGGCAACGGAGGAATCATGGATGTGGAAAAAAGGAATGTGATTTCTTCAGCCGTCATTGCTAATCCGCTAGAGTCGTCGAGCATGTTTCGTAAGTAATAAAAACTACATTCAGTGATAACTAAAGTAATCAGAGCGCCTAAAAACAACTTTTTTCTTATTAACTTTAGGCAAAGGTCTTGTCTACCCAGCCACATACCAAAAGTCATGAAAGCGGCCCATGGAAAGACAGGGTGAAAACCGTTAAAAAATATGTGCCTAATCATTCCATCAACTGACCAAAAGTTATTATACGTTAATGTTGCCCAATTCCAGTTCTGTTCAAAATTAAACAGCAGCATCAACACTGGAAAAATCAACATGATAATTATCGATATCCACAATAAGGACTTCTCTCGAACCATAAAAATAGCGGCTGCAAGTAAGAAATAAAATCCGTAAAAATGAAGAATGTCGGCGGCCCATATTGGCGTAAATATGAGGCCCATGACCACAAGTAATAAGCCGCGTTTCGCCACTGAGATACGAGTTTTTAATACCAATGTTTTATCAACTGAATTTCTTGCTTTCGCGGTTAAAAAAGTGATACCAACACCTGCAAGCATCACAAATAAAGCAGATGCACGCCCTTCAAGCAGGGTTGCAAAATTTATCAACAATGCATGACCCGTTTCAGCACTCATTGCGACTTTAAAGTTAACAATAACCATGCCGAATAACGCTAAAGCTCTTGCGAGATCATATCCTGCTACTCGTTGCTTCATCGAAATACCTCTTAAACATAAAATCTATTAATAGGGATAATAAATTAACTAGCTAACTAATCTTTGGATGAGATAGAAAGTGCCTAACGAATTTGAAATTCTAAAGATGAAGAATAACTTCAATGCAAGCATGTTATATCGAGCCAAGTTAACAATCGGTTAATTGGGTCTACAATTTTTACTGTAAGAAGAGTGAATTCCAGCGATGCTCGCAAACAGCATTTTAGTGTTAACCGATTATTAATGTGCTTCGACTTACTCTCGCTTTGGTATTAGCGACAACACGACTGTCCGATAAATTAGCTGACTTCCGGTAAAACAAGGCATCCGCAATGTTCGTTCTACTCTCTAGATTACTAATTGCGACTATTTTTATTAAGCTACACGATATTAGCGAGTATAGAAAACCAGCAACGACAAAGGTTGATATCTTGTAATTTTGTACTACAGTTAAATGGACAATTAATATGGCAAAAAAAATTTGATTATAAGAGCAGAGAAAAATACAACTTAAGGGAGGAAATATGTTCAGTTCTGGCCGGACGGCAGAATCTAAGAAGGAGAGTAAAAATAAGGTTACCGAACCTCATCAAATTGGTGAACGCACCATAGCAGACAATTTCTGTTCTACGTATTGTATTTTATGTTCAAAGCAAGTACATCCTATCTATATAGACACAGATGTGTTTATTGAACGATACGCTATAACAATACGAGGGAGTAAATACAGAATATCTAATCCTACGTTCAGAATTCTATGTGCTTTCAACGAGCACAAAGGAAAGACACTCAGTAGAGCGTTCTTATTAGTATATGGTTGGGGAATAGATAATAAAGTTAACAATAATGTCACTGTGGCGATTTCTGAATTACGCGCTTTATTGAAAAACAAGTCTAACTTAGAAATAATCACAATCCATGGAAAGGGATATCAGCTGTTTAATCAAAACAAAAGTATATTTAAGGGATAATAATCCCTTCAACATTTATCAAAAAACCAGATATATAATACCTTGTTTATCCCTGAGTTGATAACAGATTGCATGTCAAAACAAGTAGCGTGTTAGAAGCGCTGTTTGTTGAGCATGCATCCTCAATTGCATGAAACCACCATTAAGACTGATGCATTACCACCTGAAGTGAAACAAGACGCTTCACTTTTCATAATATACCTTTGTCATTATTAGCCATATCACGAAGTTCAAACTTTTTGATTTTACCAGTTGAGGTCTTTGGGAGATCCGCAAACACGACTCTAGTAGGGGCTTTGAAATGTGGCATACGGTCGCGACAGAAATTAATAATATCATTTGCAGCGGTCGACTGTCCGGGTTTTAAGGTCACAAAAGCGCAAGGGGTTTCACCCCATTTAGCATGCTCCATGGCAACAACTGCAGCTTCCTGTATTGACGGATGGCGATAAAGTATATCTTCTATTTCGATACTGGAGATATTTTCTCCTCCAGAGATGATGATATCTTTTGAACGGTCCTTAATCTCGATGTAACCATCTGCATGCCACACAGCCAAATCGCCAGAATGAAACCAACCTCCCTCAAACGCCTTGTTAGTGGTTGTAGGATTTTTCAGGTAACCCTTCATAACTAGGTTTCCCTGCATAAAAATCTCACCCATAGTTAAGCCATCTTGTGGCACGGGCTTAAGGGTGACTGGATCGGCTACCATCAGGCCGTCTAGCATGGGTGCGCGTACCCCTTGACGTGATTTCAACTGAGCTTGTTTTTCTAGTGGCAGTTCGCTCCAATCATTATGCCATGCACAGACAACTGAGGGGCCGTAGGTTTCGGTCAAACCGTAAACATGGGTCACTGTAAACCCGAGCGCTTCCATCCCCTGTATCACTGCAGCAGGTGGAGGCGCGCCAGCAGTCATGACGTTAACCTTGTGTTCGATACCAGACTTGAGTGAATCATCAGCTAAATTGAGCATATTCAACACGATTGGCGCGCCACAAAAGTAGCCTACCTTTTCCTGCTTGATTGAATCGAAGATGGCATCAGCCCGCACATGACGCAGACAAACGTTAACGCCGGCCATCAAGGCCACGGTCCATGGAAAGCACCATCCGTTACAATGGAACATCGGCAGCGTCCAAAGATAAATTGGGTGCTGATGCATGCCCCAAGACATTGCGTTGCTGATCGAATTGAGGTAGGCACCGCGATGATGATAAACGACGCCTTTGGGGTCACCGGTAGTGCCCGATGTATAATTTAGCGTAATTGCATCCCACTCATCTTTGGGCGGCTGCCAGTGATAACTGAGTTCACCGGTTGCTAGAAACGCTTCGTAATCAATTGAGCCAATCAACTCGCCGCCCTGCCAATAAAGATCGTCTATATCGATGACCAAATACTCATTGGGTATGATCTTGAGCGCGTTTGCGACCATTTCACTGAACTCTCTATCGACAAACAGTACTTTGGCCTCGGCATGCTGCAGGATAAAGGCAAAGGTTTCCGAATCGAGTCGTGTATTAATGGAGTTGAGCACTGCACCGCACATAGGCACGGCAAAATGCAATTCAAAATGTTCAGGAATATTTGGGGCAATGAGCGATACAGTATGGCCCTTACCAATACCATATTTACTCAATGCACTGGCCATTTGCTGGCAGCGCTGGTAAGTTTGGGCCCAGTTTCTGCGAGTGTCACCATGAACCACCGCAGTACGTTCTGGGTATAGCTTGGCGGCTCGATCCATAAACGTCATCGGTGACAGGGCTGTAAAATTTGCACTGTGCTTGTCGAGATGGTCTTGGTAAGGGTTACTATTATCGGTCATGGTGAAGCTCCTTTATATATGTTCTACTCAGAACTTTGCCTTTCTCAGTAGCCTTAGTTTGTGATCAACCTAACAAACTTTTTTCAACAAAAACATCGTTGAGTAAAGCGGTCTTAAAACAAAATAACTAAAAAGGTCTGGGCCGTTTTGGCTGTTGTAGTGGTGCATTCTGATATCTTGGCGATGGGGCAGGTTGCATAACTCCATTTAGCGATATAAATGCACCTCTGGCTGAATTTTGTGGGTGTTCGACTGCCTGTCTGATAGAAAGAACGGGGGCAAAACAGGCGTCGATTCCTTCCAGACTTCTACACCATTCACTCTGCGTTTTAGTTTTGAAAATATCAGTGAATAATTTGGATAGCCTAGGCCAATGTTTTTGGTTTAGGTGATCATTTATGCATGGGTCATCAGACAAGCCTAATTCCGCCATTAAGATGTGGAAAAACTCTTGTTCTAAAGCGCCAATGGCAATATGTTCACCATCTAATGTTTCGTATGTGTCATAAAATGGCGCGCCGGAATCTAGCAAATTTTTGCCTCTTTCCATTTCCCAGCCATATGTTTCTTGAAAGGCCCAAACGGTGCTCATTAAAAGAGAACTGCCTTCTACCATTGAGCAATCTATTATTTCCCCCTTACCGGTTTTTTCTGCCTTGAGCAGTGCAGCAGTCATTGCAAAAACTAACATCATTGCACCGCCCCCAAAATCACCAACAGTATTAACCGGAGGAGTGGGTTTTTCGCCAACTCGACCAAACGCATGGAGTGCACCTGAAATAGCAATATAGTTAATATCATGCCCTGCTGTTTGGGCGATAGGGCCATTTTGCCCCCAACCAGTCATGCGTCCAATGACCAATTTCGGATTACTTTGAATTAAATTATCGGGTGCTAAATTAAGGCGCTCAAGCACGCCAGGTCTAAATGCTTCAATTAAACCATCCGCAGAATTAATGAGCTCACGCACCATTTCTAGGTCGTCTTTGTCTTTGAGGTCTGCAGCGACGGTAAGGCGAGATCGATTTAAAGGATCGCGGGGGTTAAGAGGTGCTCCTGGGCGGTGAACTGTAATAACTTCTGCGCCGTGATCCGCAAACATCATAGCCGCAAAAGGTCCAGGCCCAATACCGGCCAATTCCACTATGCGTATTCCTTCTAATGGCCCTGACATGTTCTTTCCTTATTGAATAGTAAAATTTGTGCCTGACGCTATTGCCATTAGCTTATATTGACGCGACTGAGTCTGATAATCTTAGTCGGCAGCGGGATTTGTCTATCCATCAATACTTAGTATCTCGACTTAAACTCTATTTTTTTTATATGAAAGCATTTTTAAAGCCTCATATCAAAGTATATATATTTAAAAAATATACTCAATAGTATAATTAAATATTTCCGATATAATTTAATACTATCAGTATAAAAAAATAATGTCAGTATTTAAAAAATGGTAGTAGTATGTAAAAAATGGTAGTAGTATGTAAAGATAATGTTAGTAAATGTAATGTATTTAGTAAATTTAAGTGATTTTTAAAAGAGGAAATAGTTATGTCTGGGTCGCATCAGGTAATTTTAGCGGCAACCGAACAGGTCATGTTTGGTCGCCCTGCTAGTGAATGTGTAAAAGAGTTAGTTCAGCAACATGATTTTAAACGAGTTCTGATTTTGGCTAGTAGCTCGCTCAAGAATAATACGTCTGAGATCGCTGATATAGAGTTAGCACTTGGAGAACGCCACGCGGTAACCATTGATGGCATAAAACCACACGCACCGAGAGCGGACGTTGTCAGAGTTGCAGATGCAGCCCGCAAAGTAAACGCTGATCTAATACTAACCGTTGGTGGCGGCTCGGTAACAGACGCAGGTAAAATTGCAGCCCTTCTGGTTAAGCATAATGTAACTGATATAGCACAAATGGAAGCATTACGAATAAATGTCACCGATACGGGTGAATGGATAAATCCACTTGATAATATGCCTGATGCAGCTCCTGATATCGCGACTATTTGTATTCCAACAACCTTGTCAGGCGGCGAGTTTAACCCGTTGTCTGGTGCGACCGATGAAGTAAGTGGTCATAAGCAAGCGTACATGCATCGAAATATGGCGGCCAAAGCTATCATTCTTGATCCAGCAATGACGGTGCACACACCAGAGTGGCTATGGTTATCAACAGGAGTGCGGTCGGTTGATCATTGTGTTGAAACACTAGCTTCACTTTTATCCAATGATTTTGCTGATGGCTTAGCATCAAATGCCCTGCAAATGCTGGCTAAAGGCTTGAAGCAAGTAAAAGAAAATCCTGAAGATCTTGACGCACGGTTAAAATGTCAAATGGGCGCATGGCAATCAATGGTGCCAATTATAGGAGGAGTACCAATGGGGGCTAGCCATGCTATTGGTCATATTTTGGGAGGCGCGTGTGATGTGCCTCACGGCTATACATCCTGTGTAATGTCCCCTTATGTATTGAAATGGAATGAATCGCACAATGCAAGCCGTCAGACTCGAATATCTGACGCTTTAGGTGCCGGAGACAAAACTGCGTCACAGGCGCTTGATGAGTTAATCAGATTTCTTGGCATGCCGCGAACATTGACTGAAGTTGGTGTTAGCAAGGATAAGTTTGACATGATTGCTAATTTGACACTTGAAGACATTTGGGGACGCACAAATCCCCGACCTGTTGAAGGTGCCGACAATATTAAAGAAATTCTTAGAATGGCGATGTAATAATTATGAGTTTAGATACTGAAATAAAACCAGGCGATAGCAAAAAGCAAGCTGGCGACGCAAAAAGTGTTAAGGGCCACCTTAAGCGTGAACTACTTACTCTTAAGCGCAACCGAATAATAGAAGAAGCAACAATACTTTTCTTTGATGAAGGATATGCGGGTACAACAATTGAGGCAATTGCGGATAGGCTGCAAGTGACAAAACCCTTTATATATAGTTATTTCAAAAACAAAGAAGCAATATTAGCGGCTGTATGTGAAACCGGTATCAGCGAGGCGCTAGAAGTGCTTCAAAGCGCATTGTCAACCGATGGTACTTACCGCGATATTCTTATTCAGACTCTCTGGCAGGTAGGAGATATTGTTATAAAGCGCCAAGCATGTGTCGTGACTTACCTGCGAGAAATTAAAAAACTAAACCCTAAAGATGCTGCACGTATCTTGCAAAAACGTAAAGAATTTGATCATAAAATTGCTAAATTAATTGATGATGGTACGAGTGCTGGGGAGTTTGACCTTGGACCCCGTGCTATGGACGCTATCTGGATTGGGGGTCTTATAAGTTGGTTACCAGTTTGGTTTTCGGCAGCAGGAAAATTATCGAAAAATGATGTTCTATTTGGTTTAGTGAGTGCCGGATTAAAGTTAATTGGTGCGGCAAAAATGTCCGAAGCAGAGAAAAATAATATCACTAGATAATAGACCAAAATTAGACGTCGATTCAAATCGGAGCTAAAAAGCGAATGAAAAAAAGTGACTTTTATGACCAAAGGATACCTGACCGCGATCAGTGTGTAGTGCGATATCTAATTGACCGCTGGGCGCAGGAAGCACCAGATAAAGTATATGTCAGATTTGAAGATGGCGATACTTGGACATATGCCGAACTAAAAGAGCGAGTCGTTAAGACCGCTGTCGGGTTTCAGAAGCTGGGCGTGCAGCAAGGTGAAACTGTCGCTGTTTGGTTACCTAATGGTCCTGATGCATTGCTTTCTTTTTATGCGTTAAATTATATTGGGGCTATATTTGTGCCTTTTAATACGGCGTTTTGCGGCAACATGTTACATCACGTTATCGACAACTCTGACGCCAAGATTATTGTTGTCCACAAAGACTTGGCGCCACGACTGACCGAAATTGATTTGGCTAAGCTAAAGGTCCAGATACTTTGTGGTGGGACCTGTGATACCGATACTGGTTTAGAGAGCCATATTTTTAATGATTTAAAGGCCTTCCCTGATGAGCTTATGCCGCTTGTTCGGGCTATTGAGCCTTGGGATCCACAATCCATTATTTATACTTCAGGAACAACCGGTCCGTCAAAGGGAGTGCTGTCATCATATTTACACATGTACAGCAATGCGGGTCCCGAATCTTGGCCAATGGTTACTCGCGAAGACCGCTATTTAGTCGCCGCACCTTTTTTCCATATCGGTGGTATGGCGCCTCCATTTGTCATGTTAGTCCGAGGCGCATCATTTGCGCTGTTGAGTGGATTTTCGACTGACACGTTCTGGGCATCTGCAAAACAATCACAAGCTACGGTTGTTTTCTTATTGGGCGTAATGGCAACTTTTTTAATGAAACAGCCACCAAGTTCAAACGATAAAGAGCACGGAGTAATGAAAGCATTTATGGTGCCATTGTCTGATGATGCACCCGCCTTTACTGAGCGTTTTGGCATCGATATTTATACGATTTTTAATATGACAGAAATCTCATCACCCATAGTTTCAGAGCCTAACCCGACCGTAAGAGGTACTTGCGGAAAGGTACGTCCTGGCGTTGACGTGCGATTGGTGGACGGCAATGACTGCGAAATTCCAGTAGGGCAGGTAGGTGAAATGATTATTCGCACCGATCGTCCATGGGGCATGAATAGTGGCTACTACAAAAATAGCGAAGCTACAGCCGAGGCTTGGCGAAATGGTTGGTTCCATACAGGAGATGCTTTCCGTCAGAACGAAGATGGATACTTTTATTTTGTTGATCGCATAAAAGATGCCATTCGTCGAAGAGGAGAGAATATCTCTTCGTTTGAAGTAGAAGTTGAGGTTTGTAGTCACCCCGCAATACGAGAAGCGGCTGCGATAGGCGTGCCCAGTGAGGCAACAGAAGACGATGTTATGGTCATAATTGCTCTTGTGGAACACGCAACTATCGAACTGACAGCACTGTGTGAATTTTTGGTAAAGCGGATGCCATATTACATGGTTCCACGGTACATCAGGATAGTAGATACATTGCCAAAAACACCAACCCAAAAAGTGCAGAAAGCTCAACTTCGATCCGAAGGCGTAACAACGGATACGTGGGACCGGGACAAATCAGGTTTGAGGTTAAAGCGAGAAGTGTTGAAACAAAACTAAAAAGTATAAAAATTAAATATTTTGAGCAATATTAAAGGGGTTAAATCATGAAAATACAAAATAAATTTGTTGCGGGAGTCGCAATGGGTGCCGTCATATTGCCTTATCAAGTATGGGCGCAAGACAGTAGCGAAGATGAGTTAAAGGACGTTGAGGTCATTATTGTTCAAGCAACAAGACGAAGCGCAGCCCTTGAGGATATAGCGGGATCATTAAACGTTATATCGGGTACTGAAATTGGCGCAGGAGGTATACAATCCTCGTCTGATCTAGCGCTTGAAATTCCTAATTTTTCGGTTGGTGAACAGTTTGGTGTAAACCGGGCTTTCATTCGAGGTATCGGCTTTAATAGCATCGACCTTGGTGCAGATGGAGCGGTTGCCTTTTTGCAAAATGGTGCGGTTATTACAAGGCCTGCGGCGCAGCTAGCTGGCTTTTACGATCTATCTCAAGTAGAGGTACTTCGAGGTCCACAAGGCACATTATATGGACGCGGCGCAACAGCGGGTGTTGTCAATATGGTAACAACCCGACCTTCTGCTGAATTAGAAGGATATAGCCGCTTTACTTACGGAAACTACGATGCTCTGAGTTTTGAAGGCGCGGTGGGCGGTCCGATAAACGATAAATTGATGTTCCGTTTTGCTGGTGAGTACGAAAGCAGAGATGGTTATGGGGTCAACCGGGCAACAGGTAACTCTGTTGATGATCGTGATGCATATGCAGTGCGTGGTTCACTTTTATATGATGTAAGTGATAACTTGGAAGTATTAGTGGTTGCCGACTTTTTCCGTGAAGACGATTTCAACTATGCTTTCCATGATTTTGGGCCGTCTATTGTGCCTGCTGAATTAATGCCTGGCCCTGTTTTTGGAGGGAGTACCATTTTTGATTTGACAGGTGATCCTGAAACACGCGACATTAACTCGGATCAAGATGCAGTCAATGACCGAAAGGGTTTGGGCTTACAGAGCATAATCACATGGCGCCCCGGCGATTTAACAGTTGAATCAACAACCTCTTATCGTCAGTTCGAGCGCTTTAATCGGAACGATCTTGATGTTACTGATGTTGATGCTTTTGGACAAAACAATTATACCGAAGATAGTGAAGCGTTCACACAGGATATTACCCTGAATTATGTCCAAGATGGATGGTCATTACTCGGCGGTGCCTCATATCTTTATGAAGAGCTCGATGGCGAAGTGCTGGTGGTCTTAAATAATCTCGGTCCTATTGTTTTTGGTGCCCCTCCAGGAGTTATCCCAGACGGAATTTTCCGTCAAAATGGGACGGTAACAACCAATGCTTTGGGCCTATTTATTGAAGGTACATTAGAAATTTCTTCAGAATTCCGGGTAACTGCTGGTGCGCGCTACAACTATGAAAAACGCGAAGGGAAAGGTGATTTTACTTTCTCGGCGTTTGACACCTTTGTTAATACTGACAAGACAGAAAGTTGGAATGCAATTACCCCCAAAGTGATGTTGGAATACGATGTAAGCGACGACGTGATGCTTTATGCGGGCGTTACGAGAGGCTTTAAAAGTGGTGTCATTAATATTGGTAGTGTCAATCCTATCATTGAACCAGAATTTATTTGGAGCTATGAAACAGGCTTTAACCTGCATGACAAAGCAAGCGGTTTCACCTTAAATGGCGCTGCGTTCTATTACGATTATTCTGATTTACAAGTCGGGTTCGTCAATGCGGCTAGCCTTGTCGAAACTATCAATGCGGCATCAGCTAAAATATGGGGCATAGAACTTGATGCGTCTTATGATGTTACTGATCAATTTTCAATTCGTGCTTTTGCAACTTACCTCAATACGGAATTTACAGATTTTTGCAATGGTTATTATGCTAATGGACAAGCATCAAGACGTCAGTTCCCGATATGCCCTTCGGACCCTACTATTAGTGATCTGTCAGGTAATCAATTACCAAATGCGCCTGAGTATACAGTAGCGATTTTTGCTGACTATTATGTCGACTTGGGTGATTCTGGTCAGATGGACTTTTCTATCGACGCCAATTACCAGGACGATGTGTATTTTACTGAGTTTAATAATCTCGACGCTTTTCAGGAAGGTTTTATTAATATCAATGCAAATCTTACTTTTTCACCTAAAAGTGATGATTGGTCCATTTCTGTATGGGCACGTAATTTGACGGACGAATATATCGTGGCGAACAATATTACCGCAGCCCCGTTGTATAGCTTCGCGCGTGTAGGTTCGCTGCGCCCACCAAGAACATTCGGTATTACTTATAATATGACCTTTTAACTTTTCGCCTGCTGCGGACGTATCGTCTGCAGCACATTATTTTTTAAGAAATTAGTACAGGAATCTGCCATGTCAGACTGGATAAATACTCAAATCGATCCCGCACTTGAAGTTCGACTTCGCAAAGCAATCTGCACAGCCAATATTCCTACTTTACTAATGGTACTGGTTCAATTGACCGGTGATAAAGCTTGGCTTTCTGCGCCTTATATGCCAAGCAGGGCTCGCGGTTTAGATGATAACGACAGCGGTGGTCTACCAGAAGATATTCAAGGTGAAATTCGGATGGTTGCGGCTGATGCGATTATTGACTGGAAAAAGGGAAAACCCGTCGCCATTCCTGATCCCTCGGCTGACTTATTAACCCACATGATCAGTGTATCGACGGGGGAAAAAGTTCCCGAAAACTACGGAGAGATTATTGCTGCAGAACTATCGCCATCTGTTCCGCAAAAAAATGCTCGCACTTTTTCAGGACAAGTTCCTGAAGATTTTAAAGCTATCATTATTGGCGGTGGCGTTTCCGGCATATGCGCTGGAATACGACTTCAGGAATATGCTATCGATTTTACTATAATCGAAAAAAATGCTGGCTTTGGCGGAACATGGAAAGACAATAAATACCCTGCAGCAGGAGTAGATACCCCCAATCATTTATATTCTTTCTCCTTTGCACCGAACGATTGGAGTCGTTATTTTGCCCTGAGAGGCGAGATTATTGCTTATATTGAAGCGGTAGCTTTGGACTATGAGTTATCGAAAAATACACATTTCGAAACAACAGTGGTGGATGCAAAATTTGAAACCGGTTCTAAGAAGTGGCATGTGCGAACACGGGGTCCCAATGGTCAGCAAGAAACGTTGATTGGTAACGTAATATTAAGCGCTGTTGGATTATTAAGTGTCCCTTTTGTGCCAGATATTGCAGGGCTCGATACCTTTACAGGAAAGACCTGTCATACGGCTCAATGGCCAAGCGATTTGGATTTAACTGGTAAGAAGGTGGCTATCGTCGGTAATGGAGCCAGTGCCATGCAGGTTGCACCGGCAATAGTAGATAAAGTAAAAAGCTTAACGATTTTTGCGCGTTCAAAGCAATGGGCCGCGCCTTTCCCTCAATTCCAGCAACAAGTTCCTGAACATATACGCTTTCTGCTAAAAGAGGTGCCGCTTTATCAAGGCTGGTATCGTCAGCGTCTTGCCTGGACATTTAACGACCGTTTACATGGTGCGTTGCAGCGGGATCCAGAGTGGCCGGATAAAGCGCGTTCCATTAATGCTACAAATGACCGTCATCGTAAAATTTTTCTCAACTACATTGAAAACGAATTAGGTGATAGGCAAGACCTGCTGGAAGATCTAGTTCCAGATTATCCTCCTTATGGAAAAAGAATACTTCTTGATAATGGATGGTATCGAACGGTCGCAAAGCCGCATGTCAAATTAGTTCCGGAGAGACTAAAAGAAGTTAAAGGGGATACACTTGTTGCCGACAGCGGAAAGAGTTTTGATGCCGATGTTTTGATAATGGCGACGGGTTTTAAAAGTACGGAGATATTATCTTCTCTTGATGTCATCGGATCTCACGGCCAGCATTTGAAAGACGCATGGGATACTGATAATCCCAAAGCATATATGGGCACATTGGTACCAGATTTCCCTAATATGTTCGTTTTACTTGGACCAAATACAGGCCTTGGTCATGGGGGCAGTATTATTCCGGTGGTGGAGCGACAAATAAATTATGTATTATTGTTGCTTGAAAAAATGTTTGAAAATCACAGCAGTACAATCGAAGTTCGCAGGAATATCTTCGAAGATTACAATGAAAAGGTAGATAGTGCGCATGCTAAAATGATCTGGACGCACGAAGGTACAACCAATTGGTATCGTAATAAAAGAGGTCGTGTTGTTGCAATTACACCGTGGCGTAATGATGATTTCTGGCGAATGACTAGGAAAATAAACGCCAAAGACTATATTTTTGAAGGTGATGCCTGCGCAACAAAATCAAGCTAAATAAAACAATGAAATAGAAGCCTCATGATGACTTTCATATCTTCATTAATAATAGTTACAGTTAGCCGCACAGTGCTTGGTTAAGCCAGCACTGTGCGGTACTCGTCAATACAGGTTGGTAAGTGCGTGTATTTGACCTAAGCAAAGACAATGACTAGAGACTTTGGATCGGTAAGTAGGCGCGTGAATATAATCACGAGCCAAAGGTATCTGTTGCTTCCTTATTATTTGATTTGTTGTATTGTTTTATTAAGAAAATTACTTATCGCATCGCTTGTGCCATTAGGGTCAAGATAAGGTTCAAAATTAGACCCTTTTAACTCCACTGCACAAGCAGCAGGTCTCGCCTCTTTTGCTCGCAAATAACCTTGATATAGCACGTCGTCAGGCGCTGACATAAACAGCATAGGACATTTTAGTAATTCAAAAAAATTCTCAAACGGATAGTCCCAAACGCAGCCATAAACCATACCTCGAGCTCTCCAAGAACGCAGTGCTTGCCAGAATTCTTCATGAAACATTTCCAAATTCACACCTGCTCCGTTAGTTTCTAAGTATTCCCATGTGGCCTTTAAATACTGCGCATCTTTGTCAGGTTCGGCAGAGCCTTTAAAATTATCACGATACCACTGTTTTTCTTCATTTGTTAACAGGAGCGGTCCGATCATCATTACTGAGCGCACGCGTTCTGGTAAAAGCACACCAATCTCTGCCGCTATGCCAGCTCCAGTATGTTGCCCACATAAGTGAAATTCATCTATTTCCAGGCCATTGATCGCTTCTATTATCGGCAGTGTTAGCTCACTGATGGAGTCGAAATCAGGTGGTTCATAACTCTCGCCAAACCCAGGCAAGTCAAAAGCGATAACACGGTGAATATTGCATAATTTTTCCATAGTGCGTTCGAACATTTTTGAAGAACTGGTGTTCTGATGCAAAAAAATAATAGGAATAGCTTCAGTAGGCCCGCCGTAACGAAAATGTATCTGCCCTGATAAGGTATCAACATATGCTTTTTTGATTGTCATAAAATTTTTTCCTTAGTTAAGTAAGTAAACTATTCCAAACCCAGAGAGCCAGGATTTACTTTTCTTTCTGGGTCTACAGCATCTTTGATTTTATTTAACAAGCTCCACAGCGGTTTTCCCCGTCCCTCAAGTGCTTCTTTGTAAGGGTAGTATTTCCCATTTTGCATATGATATCCGCCATGTTTAAACATAATGTCACGAATACCAACTCGCAGTTCCAATGCGATTGCACGCGCTTCTGGTTGTTCAGGACGATTTTTCCACTTTTCCTGATATTCTTCTTCAAGAAATTCGGCACGAAAATCACCAATTTTATCAGGCCAGTACATGGATGGCTCGATGAGAAACTCATGAGCTGAAGTACACATAAGATAAGAATACCTTATTTCATGTTTATCCATCCGTTCCTTGTTTTTAGCGTAATACTCTTCGATTTCCAGCGATACCTCTATTGCTTTTGATAAAGGGAACATTCCATGGATCGGAAACCAGCAAGCGCCGTCTGAACCTAAAATGTATTGTCTTACAGGTTGAAACGGCACGGCACGAATAAGAACAGGAATGCTTGGTGTCAATGACTTACCCTGGTATTTTCTGCAAATTTTTCTGGCAATTTTGAGTGATGCTGACGCTCCCTGTTTTGTATTGCTATCGATCGTAAGATGAATTGAGTATTTAACTCGCGCCAAAAATCCTTGTCCCCCGATGCCCACCTTTATGGCATTCCATAACCCCGCTTCCTTAATGATCTGTTTTCCAACCTCTTTTTTCTGGGATGGTGAGACCTCCATCTTGGAAAAGTTCATATTATAATAAGGGTCGAAGCCGTAACATTCTCCAGCAATTCGCTGACGAGCTATCTCTTTTTGTGCACCGAGCATATCCTCTAGCTTTTCAAAACCATAAGAAGCAAATCCTGTTGCCTTTGGAAATGGAATTAAGCGAAGCGTTGCAGTGGCTTTGAATCCCATTGAGCCGGTATCTGAGGTAAATATGCCGGTTAAATCTGGGCCAAAGTGTCTTGCAAAAGGCACTCCGTTCTGATGAGCTTCAGATCCTGTAACCAGAACGCTGCCGTCCGCCAATATAACGTGTAAACCAATGACGCTATCTGCAGCACTGCCGTATAAGCCTGACCCCATAAAAACACTATTTTGCGATAATGCCCCGCCAACAGTCGAATATAGTCCGGATAAGGGCCCATAAAATGGAGTTCTGAGGCCTAGCTTTTTAAGTGCTTCATAAATTACAGACCAGTTACAGCCGCACTCTACAGTGATATACATATCTTCTTCATTGATTTCAAGAATACGATTCATCCGACGCATATCAATAGTAATCGTGCGTTTGTGAGCAGGTGTGTAACCGAGCGAATAAGACATTCCGGCACCGCGAGGTACACAGTTAAAGCCGCCAGCTATTGCTGTCTTAACAACGGAAACTAATTCTTCACTTGAATTAGGGGCCACTGCCATTTCACATATCTCTACAGAAAGCCAGCTTAGATCGGTCGAAACTAGCGTGCGGGGCTCCTCATTAATAGAAACATTGCCATTGCCAACAATTTGTAGAAGTTCTTCAATCATAGACTCTACGCTTTCTTTTTTTAAATTAAGTTCTGTCATATACCTTCCCCCCAAGTTTAGATTTTTCTTTGTGGTTAAATAATATTAATATACTGTTAAGTATATTAATATTATTTAACATTTATTTTATACTCTGTTAACATTATCTATACCATACATATTTTATATTGTATAGCGAGTATGTGATGGCTTTGATTAATTAATTAGTTCTTGAGGTGTTTTATGGACAAATTTCAAATTGGAAATATTAGTGTAAGACGAATTGAAGAATGGCAAGGCGATTTTATGAAGCCAGTAGATTTTTTTGTTGGCTATGAAAAAGCGTTATTCGACAAATATAGTGTTGATTTTCCAGCGGATGTATATGATAAGGAAAGCGGTCTGTTTTACGCTTTTTTACAGAGCTGGCTTATCGAAATAGGTGATAAAAAAATCATTTACGATACAGGCGCAGGAAATAATAAGGAAAGACCTGGTATACCGGTATTCGGTGGCTTACAAACTGACTTTATCGAGAGACTTAAAGCTATTGGCATCGAGCCAGAAGACATCGATATTGTTATTTGTTCTCACCTCCACATTGACCATGTTGGCTGGAATACAACACTACAAGCGCAACATTGGGTACCAACGTTTCCAAATGCTCGATATCTATTTTCAGCTTCTGATATTGAATATTGGGATCCAGCAAACATCAAAAAATTTCCTGATAAAATTGGTGAAAAGGTCAACCAAGGTGTCTTTGAAGATAGTGTGCAGCCTATTATTGACGCAGGAAAGGTTGAGTCGATAACGGGCCGTTTCGAGGTTTTACCAGGAATAGTACTTGAACCCGCTCCGGGACATACCCCAGGGCACATGGTGATGAAGGTAGAATCGTGCGGCGAACATGCAATATTTGTAGGTGATATATTGCATCATCTTATCCAAATTCATTGCCCAAACTGGAACAGTATTTTTTGTGAAATGGCTGAAGATGCGCGTAATACAAGGCGAAATGTTTTGTCTTATGCAGCACAAAACAGTGCACTAATTTTTCCTGCGCACTTTGGGGGCCAGCATGCAGTGTGGGTGACTGAAAAAGACAACCGTTTTGATGTCGCCTATACCAAGCCGATATAATGTTTGATATGACGTTATGGTGTCCCCAGCTGGAATCGAACCAACATCTAAGCCTTAGGAGGGCCTCGTTTTATCCATTAAACTATGGGGACAACTTTACATTTTAATGCGCACTTAAAATGACACTTCTTAAGCGGCCCTGCTTCAAATTAAGGTCTGCAGGACGAGCGGTAGTGTGCGCGAAAATGAGAAGTAAAACAACAGTGCTTTTGATGAAGTGAGCAAATCCAACCTTATTGTCGCGCAACATAGTCATTTGCTTGAATATTCGCCAGTAAACTGCGATCGCGGCTAGTCACCGTTGCTGTTTCGGCAAATACTTGAGTGACCACAAGTGCGGTAGGGTGCAATACAAATTGCTTATACTCTTGACCAAAAGAATCCCTAATTTGTTTTACGCTAAACAGAGTTAATGTATCGCCTGCTTTCACTTTTTGATTTTTACCTAGGTTTATTTGCAACTGATTATTGGCGACCGCCAAAATTCTGCCCATCGTGGGTTCACAAACCGCAAACTCTTCTACATCTATTGCTGAGGTCTGCATGGTTTTAAGTATGGCTCGGCCATAACGACTTCGCCAAAATTGGTCTGAATTGACATCCAGTTTACGGGTCATATCAAATTCCCAAGCCTCTGACGTACGATATTGTTTAGTCATTAGTTCTTCGCCTGACGCCCCATTCAAAAGAGTTAATGTGTAAGCAAAGTTACGCACAGCGTGTTCACCTTCCCAAAATTTAAATGCATTTGCTTGATTACGTTCAACACTAATATCATCTATAGTGACGGCAATTACATATTGTACATCTGTTTTCTGAGCTAATTTACTGGCTTGAATTTGTTGGTCAGTATTGTGCCAGTTAAGCGTGTAGGGCTCGACTTCACTGAGCGTTAATGTGGTACTTATTTGCGAAAATATTTCTTGCAGCTTTAATGCTGCCGCAGCGCCTAATTTATGTATTTGTCCATCTGCTGCTTGTGAACCATAACGAATAGGGAAATAGGTTGTAGCCAATCTTTTTGTATAGTCAGCGGCTGAACATTGAGTCTCTTGTGAAAAAATATCGGCGCGAATAGACACCGTGACATAGCCATCCGAATAGACCTCGTCTATAAGTTCAAGAGTGTTAACTTCACCGCTTGAGCGAATTTCCAAATGATCATCCAATAACAAACCGTTTGTCATTTGTTGCACGCTTCTAACTGATGCGCCCGCAAAAAGTAATGCTTGCTTAATAGCCTCTTCGGTAGCCTGTTGTTTTGCAGCTGTTTTATCACCATTTAAAATAGCAGCTTGCCCTGTTGCTGAAAACCATGCTGCACTGGCTGTTTGGCCTAAGGTTAATGTGGTTAATAATAATGTGTAAGTTATACAGTGTACAAATTTCATTGGTCATTTCACTTTTTGGCTTGTATGGTGACTAATCAGTGGCGCGCATCAACAATTGGTTATTAGCACGCAGGTGCTTTCTATACACAAAGCTATACAATTTATGTGCCACACTATTCAATTTTCAGTTCTGTGAAAAATGGTGCATATTTTGCATTGATCCTTCTATCGACAAACGTTGAGTAAACGCACTGATTTATGGCCCTTAACTAGCCGCATAATCAATAAAAATATGGATAGGTAGAAAATGCCAAAGATGAAAAAAATACGCGTCACTGTAGCTTCTGTTGCAGTTATCACTTGTTTAGGCCTATCAGGCTGTAGTTCACTGTTTACTAAACATGTAGAGTGGGAAACCATTGAGCCGGCGAGTTATCCTGTGCTAACCGCCGTAGGATATGCGCCAATTTCAGCACAACTTGGCAGTGATGAGTCTACAAAAACACTAATGGCGATAAAAGCATCGAAATTAGATGCTTATCGAGAACTTGCTGAGCAGGTTTTTGGCCAAAAAGTTGACGGTGAGCAGGAGTTGGCAAACCTAATTTTAACCAACAATCAATTGAAAAGCTCAGTCGAGGGTGTAATACGCGGCGCAAGAGTGCTAAAAAGTTACCCTGTAGGTGAAGACACTTATGCAACTGAACTTGAGCTTGATATGTCTCGTGTTTTTGATATTTACCTGTCGACAGCAAAACCTAAGAAAATTAGAAAAGTGACCTATTATTAAAGCGTACTAACTAGAACAATATGCACAGTTCTAGGATAAGTTAACTTTTATTAAGCCAGCATTGTTCGCTGGCTTTTTCATGTGCAAAAAAGTCTTATTGCCCTGCAATAGCCGCAACAATAGTGATAACAAGAATAGTGATAACAAGAATTGTGATAACAAGAATAGTAGTGAGAAACAAAGAATAGTAGTGAGAAACAAAGAATAGTAGTGAGAAACAAAGACGGTAGTGGTAAATGAAAGTAGTCGTCCAATTAGGGTATTTTATTCCTTTTTTTAAGCATTGGGCATATCCGGTGATTTTGTATTACCGTTATGCAGTATATCCTTTTGACCCACTATCACCTGTAGTTTTGCCACTTCGATCATAGGTCATGGACTCGCGAGCGCGAAGTTCCATCATAAGGTTACGAAGATGCGTTAGCCGCAATTGACCTTGCTCAACCGATTTTGCGTTTATTTGAGTTAGATACTTACATTCATGAATAATTTTGTCACAACCGCCCATCGCTGCTAAGGATTCATCGATACTTTCACCGCTCGTCCTTGCCTTCTCGAACAACGAAGATATAGAGTTGTCTTGCTCTTCAATCAGGGTAAGCATTTCTTCTTTGTCTTTCAATAGGGCCATCAATTTTTCAGGCTCTCTTGAACTGATCAAGTGAAGCTCATTTTCCAACAATGCTTTCAGCGCAGCTAACTGCTCGGATTGTTTATCAATTGCACTTAATAAACTCATCATCATTTAGACCCTAAGCTCCATTCCCGAATATTTGCGATTCCAATTTGGCAATTTTCTGCGCCAATACTTCAGGATTTATTTTATAATCGCCGTTAGTGATAGCCTGCTTAAGCTTATCTACTTTTTCTTGATTTACTGGTGCCTCTACGTCCTTCTTCTGCGCCTGTGAAAGCTGTTGTGCAGATGGCGTTAAAGACACAGAGTCTTGACGCAACACAGCTGGCTGTGTCGCAACTTGTGCTGCTTTTGTATCCGTCGATTGACCCTGCGTCTGCTGTTGTGCCAGCTTTTGCCCATCAATTTGCGGTTTATTTATGTTGTTGTTTATATTGTTTATAGTCATCATTTTTTCCAGAACCAATAACACCTCGTTAATGTTATCGACTTCGTATACCTTAACTTTAGCAAGAAAGTGAAATAAAATCACATTTTCTGCAGCTTTTGCTCAAAATACCACGTCTTATTTTCATTCATAACGCCAAAGCGTCAAAATTTTATCTTTTTTTATTAAATTTGGATACTAACTTCACGCGTACTGGACACCGTTGCCGATACTATTTTTTTGGAAGAGGCGTTCTGCACTCTTATCGTGTCACCTAAGTTTCCATCCTGTTGCGCAATACCCGATACCTTTAGGCTTAAACCAACAGATACCGCCATGATAGTTACTTTATCACCTTTACAAACGAAGCAAAGCATACCGTCATTAATAATTTGGCCTGGTCTAACTCGGCGCTTAAGTCTTGCTCCCACTAAGTTTTCAGTGCTGCTGTAAGTCGATCCTCTAAGCCTGTTAGTTGGTATATCGGCAATGTATAGATTTTTTTCAGTTAAAAGTGAGCCTGGACTCATTGTTTCTGACGTAACTACCACCGGTTTCGTTTGTTCTACCTGAACCGACGTAAAAAGATACCAGTTCGTATTAGGGCAAGTTACTTTTACCGATACGTTTGATTGTTTAAGACTAGCAGTGGAGGATTCAAATTCAAATGGTGCCTTACAGGCGGGTATATGTATTCGACTATCAACTTCGGCTGCTTGAATATTTACATCAGCGCTATTGTCAATAAATGCATTTTGTTGAACATACAACGCTGCTTGATGCTGTATACTCTGATGCATAGACGCATTTGCGGTAGTCGCAAATACGAATAAAAAATAGGTCAAGCCAACGCCTAATGCTGTCGATAACGACTTACTTGTGTTTTTTTGCATTTGTCTTTTACCTATTTTTCTCTTGTTGGGATGAATAAAACTGCACAGCACAAATCGCACTGCATAGAGAGTGTCAAAAGTTCGGCGCATTTAACGCTTAAACGTGCTTCTTTAATACGCTATATTAGATAAGGCAACAATCATGCCTAAACTGAAATTGGAGGTAATGAATGTCCAGTATTATGGATTCGGTTAATCAACGAACGCAGTTAGTGGGTCAAAACCGACTGGAACTTCTGCTGTTCAGACTCAATGGTAAACAGCGCTTTGGCATCAACGTATTTAAAGTGCGTGAAGTATTACAATGCCCTCCACTAACGCAAATACCAAGACTTAACGCATTGGTTCGCGGCATTGCTCACATCCGCGGCCAAACCATCTCAATTATTGATTTGAGCCTAGCAACTGGCGGGCGTAAGATTGAAAACTTGGAAAATGGGTTTATTATCATCGCGGAATATAATCGCTCTGTACAAGGCTTTTTAGTCGGCTCAGTTGAACGCATTATCAATACTAATTGGGATGCTATTCTGCCACCACCCAAAGGAACAGGGAAAGCAAGCTACTTAACGGCAGTTACTGAAGTGGAAGATGAGCTTATCGAAATTCTCGACGTCGAAAAGATTCTAAATGAGATTTCGCCATTGAAAACTGACATTAGCGATGCCCTAGCCGCTACCTTAAATGTGAAATCAAGTGCAGGCAAAATTATTTTTATTGCCGATGATTCTTCAGTGGCAAGAAATCAAGTTAAAAAAGCGTTAACTACGTTAGGCCTGGAAATTGAAACGGCGAAAAATGGTCAAGAGGCGCTGACTCGGCTTAAAGAGCTCGCCAGTGAAACCGGCGATGTTACTGATAAAGTGGGTATTCTTGTATCGGATATTGAAATGCCAGTAATGGACGGTTATACACTAACAGCCGAAATTAAAAATAACCCTGAATTAGCGAAATTACGCGTTGTATTACATACGTCATTGAGTGGTGTATTTAATCAGGCAATGGTCAAGAAAGTGGGCGCAGATGATTTTATTGCAAAATTCCATCCAGATGAACTCGCCACTGCCGTTGAGAAATGGTTGGGTTCAGACTCAAAAGAGAAATAATGCGGCGTGAATAAACAATTATCTCCAGTTTCATATGAACGATTCGGCCATTTTTTACATTCAAAAAGTGGCATCGTATTAGGCGCAGCTAAACAGTATTTAGTGAGAAGTAGAATGGTGCCATTGATGCATCGTTTTGCCAGTACTGACATCGACAGTCTGATTCAAAAAGTCATATCGCAACAAGACCCTGTATTAACACAAGCTGCTCTTGAGGCGATGACAACTAATGAAACTTTGTGGTTTAGAGATAAATACCCTTTTGAAATCCTGCTCAGCAAGCTATTGCCGGAGCTGGCAGAAAAACAAGATAGAATAAGAGTTTGGAGCGCGGCAAGTTCCACAGGGCAAGAAGCGTATTCTATTGCTATGACGATTGCTGACTTTTCAAGGGTAAATAGAGGCGCTTTTAATCGCGGTATCGACATCATTGGTACTGACTTATCAAGCAAAGTAATAAAAATTGCGAGCGCTGGCACATATGACACGTTGTCATTGAATCGGGGCTTAACTGATGACGTTAAACGTCGCTATTTTACGTTAAACTCAGATCAGAGTATGACCATAAACGCCGATATTAGACAATGGGTTTCGTTCCGCCAGTTTAACCTGACCTCAAATTTTTCTACCCTTGGTAAATTTGATATCGTATTCTGCCGTAACGTACTCATTTATTTTGATGCGGAAAGAAAAACGGTAATACTGCAAGATATTTCCGCTTGTTTGCAGTCAGAAGGTACTTTACTACTTGGTGCATCTGAATCGTTAGGTAATGCTAGTAACAAATTTAAAATGATCACCCAGCCTGCAGGCCTCTATTATCTTAAGGTCTAGTCTTTACTCTTTGCAGTAAAACCATTTCTTTTAGTTCCACTTTCTATATTGGCACATGATTTGCTCAACACTAGCAAGTAGGTTTGTAATTGAGCAAAAACACATGGCCATTAGTTTAGACCGATTAGTTGGATTTCATCAAAAAGCATTGTCTGTTCGCAGTGACAGGATGGAAGTGATTTCTGGTAATTTGGCGAACTCAAATACCCCAGGATATAAAGCACGAGATATCGATTTTAATAAGGCGATGAAAAGTGCTCAGTATGACCAAGGAGGCTTGGTTAAAACTCATGATAAGCACCTTTCAGGTCGTTCACAAATGCAAGCAGAAATTGAATTCAGAGTACCTGATCAGGCGGATACCGGCGATGGCAATACCGTTGATGCTCAGGTTGAAAGAAATAACTTTCTAGAAAATGGTATGCGTTATCAAGCCGGCTTAATGATATTGACTGGCAAGATAAAAGGCATGAGAAAGGCACTAGGCGGGGGTCAAGGCTAATGAGCTTATTTAATATTATGAAGATAGCGAGTACTGGAATGGGCGCAGAAAGTGTCCGTTTGAACACAACGGCAAGTAATATAGCCAACGCGAACTCGGTCAGCAGTAGCTATGAAGAAACATACAAAGCACGCCACCCAGTATTTGCCGCAGCGTTAGATCAAGCTAGCTCCGATATGACTAAAGGCGCTGGTGTTAAAGTGCTCGGGATCGTCGAAAGCACCAAACCCTTGATGGTTGAATATGCTCCAGGCAATCCACTTGCTGACGCGAATGGTTATATATACAAGCCGAACGTGAATATTGTAGAGGAAATGGCAGATATGCTGTCAGCTTCCAAAGGTTACGAAACGAATGTACAAATTGCAGACACAACAAAACGTATCTTCAGACGAGTGTTGCAGTTAGGTCAAGGTCAATAGAGTTAGGTTAACGTTGTTAGTTATAGCGGAGATAATCAAGTGAATACATTAGAAAGTAAACAAACTGGTTTAAATACAGACCTCTATTGGAAGCCAGAGGCTGTAAAGGTAGCGGACGGCACAGAGCAAAGCTTAAAACAAGCAGACTTCTTTGCCCTGCTAACCGAGCAGTTGGCAAATCAAGATCCAACAAAACCAGTTAACAATGACCAGCTTGTTGCACAGATGACGTCATTTACAATGGCAGATGGTATTTCGCAGTTGAATACCAAATTTGGTGACTTTGCGGCATCAATGACATCTAGCCAAGCGTTGCAAGCATCTAGTCTGATTGGGCAAAATGTACTGGTAACCGGCAACATTGGCCATATGTCCGAGCCTGGTCAAGGTGTGACTGGCGTTATTATTAACGAGGAAACATCGCAAGATACTAAAATTGCGATTCAAAATAGCCAAGGTGAAGTTGTACGTACAATGAATATTGGCACACTTGCAGCGGGCAATGTGCAGTTTAATTGGGATGGCACAGACCAAGACGGCAATCCATTGCCGGCAGGTGACTACGCCATTCAAGTTCAAGGCGATGTGCTTGGAGAACCGACATCTTTGCCAACAGCCATAAATCGACATGTTGATAGCGTTAGTCTTACTGGCGCTGGCCAAGGTGTTATTCTTAATTTAGACGGTGACGTTAGCATTAAGCTTGATGACGTTATCCAAATCGGTAATTAACAGGAGTTTTTCCCCATGTCATTTAATATTGCACTCAGTGGTGTCTCGGCCTCTCAAAAAGACTTAGACACAACAGCTAATAATATTGCAAACGTTAATACGGTTGGTTTTAAGGAGTCTCGGGCAGAATTCGGCGACGTCTATGCTGCCTCTCTGTTAGCGTCAGGTAAAACCAAAGTAGGAGACGGTGCTTTGACGCAAGAAGTTGCGCAGCAATTTTCTCAGGGTAGTTTAAGTTTTACCAACAACTCATTAGATTTAGCCATTACGGGCAACGGATTTTTCGCCACTATCCCAGAAATTACATCGCGTGACTTTTCTTTTACTCGCGCCGGTCAATTCAAATTAGACTCGAATAATTTTGTGGTTAACTCTGCTGGTGACAACTTGCTGGGTTTCCCTGTAAACAATGATGGAACGTCTGCGTCTGTCGCGTTAAGTACAACGGTGCCTGTGCGCATTCCTGATTCATCGGGTTCACCACAGCAGACAACTGAAGTTGACGTTCGCTTTAACTTACCAGCAGGTGACCAAGCTAAAGTCGCTGCTGACTTTGATCCAACTGATCCATTAACATACAACGCGGCAACGTCGGTAACTATTTATGACTCGCTGGGCGACAGCCATGTTATGACTTACTACTTTATAAAGGACAACGATCCTGCGGTAGTCAACGAATGGTATGTTGCTACTGCAGTTGATGATCAATTGGTAGATGCAACAAACTCGGATGGCTCTGACTCTGACCCTACAACAGCCACAAATGCGGTTGGGACGAATACGGGTAATGGTGTGTCGACGGCTAAAATTTCATTTAGTGAGGGTGGTGACTTCATCGGTATTGCGTCTGCGGATGGTCTACCACAATTAAATTCTAAGTTTCAAACTGAAGCCTTAGGTGCAAATATCTTGAGTAACGGTTCTTCTCCTTTACAACAGATTACGATCGATTTTAACCTCGATCGAACCAATGCGACACCGAATGAGCCAACACAGTTTGCGTCTGCATTTGAAGTAACGTCACTTGAGCAAGATGGTTTACCAGTAGGACGACTGACCGGCATTGATATTGGTGCTGATGGTCTGGTTCGTGCCACTTTCTCCAACGGAACATCTGAGCCTATAGTGCGTGTGGCACTGGTACGCTTTTCAAATGAACAAGGCTTAACTCAGCAAAGTGGAACGCAATGGAAAGAAAGCATTCTTTCTGGTGAAGCCCTAGCAGGTGAAGCAACAACGGGCACATTTGGTGACATTAACTCGTCGGCACTCGAACAAGCCAACGTTAACTTAACCACAGAACTGATTGACATGATCATCGCTCAGCGTAACTTCCAAGCCAACTCAAGAGCGCTTGAAGTCAACAACCAGCTCAACCAGACAATCCTGAACATTCGATAAGCGCTAGACAAAACACCTAGCCGACATGACCGTCGGCTTTTTTTTGCGTGCGCGAGATATAATTATTGTTGATACACTTTAATAGTAACTAGTTCCCTCCTCAATCTGCACCGCTATGCTAACTAGACAAGCAAACCTTAAAAAATAAATTAGTGAGCATGACCTCAGATCAACCTGTAATAAGTCACAAACAAACCTTGGCATCGTCCTTGCAAACAAATTTGTATTCACATCTATTTACGTCAAAAAAGAGTCGAATACAATGGATAAAATGCTCTATATCGCTGCCAGTGGTGCCAAGCAAGACCTGCTTGCTACCGCGGTGCGCGCCAACAATTTGGCTAATGCCCAAACGAATGGCTTTAAAGCGCAGTTAGAACAAGCGCGAGCTATGCCTGCATACGGCGCTGGTTTGCCGTCTCGTGTGTTTAGCATGACCGAAAGCCCGACTAATAACTACGAAAGTGGACCGCTAATTACGACGGGTCGAGAACTTGACGTTGCTATCCAAGGCGAAGGTTGGTTTTCAGTGCAAACACCTAAGGGCGAAGAGGCTTATACGCGCAGTGGTAGTTTGACAATGACTGTCGATGGTGCGCTGCAAGACTCCAAAGGCAATTTGATTATGGGCGAAAACGGCCCCCTGTTTTTGCCGACGCCCGTGAGTAATATTACGGTCGGTAACGATGGTCGAATTACGGCTCGATTGCAAGGTGCGCCTGAAAATCAGATAGATGAAGTCGGGCGACTTAAACTCGTCAACCCGCCTATTGAAACAATGAAACAGCGCACAGACGGTTTGTTTGATCTTAAGGACGGCAGTATTGCGCCGCAAGACATTAGAGTGGGAGTGGGTTCTGGCATGGTCGAGGGCTCAAACGTAAATGCAGTAGAAGAGATGGTTAGCATGATCAGTTTGCAACGTCATTATGAAATGCAAGTCAAGTTGATGAAGAAAGCAGACCAAATGGTCACCAGCTCTAACACCTTACTCAGAATTCTTTAATAAATTAGTCAATAGGCGAAAAATGTTTCGCGGAGGTTTTTATGCACCCAGCATTATGGATAGCAAAGACAGGTTTAGATGCAGCACAAACTGATGTGTCTGTGGTTTCGAACAATTTGGCAAACGCCAGTACAATAGGCTTTAAGAAAGACCGTGCGGTTTTTGAAAGTTTACTGTATCAAAATATCAATCAACCGGGCGGTCGCTCGTCAGCGGACACCGAATTACCTTCGGGTCTAATGTTAGGCGCAGGCTCAAAAGTCGTGGCAACTCAAAAAGCACATACTCAAGGTAATTTGCTGACCACAGAAAATGCATTAGACCTGTCTATTCAGGGTCGTGGCTTTTTTGAAATTCAACAGCCTGACGGTAGCTTGGCTTATACACGTAATGGTCAATTTACCTTAAATGACCAGGGTAATATAGTGACGCCTGGAGCTGGTTTCGTGCTACAGCCTGTTATCACGCTTCCGCAAGATGCACAGCAGGTGACTATTTCGCAAGACGGTGAAGTGTCAGCGCAACTGCGTGGTCAAGCAACGCCACAAGTCTTAGGTCAGTTAAACCTTGCCGACTTTATTAACCCAGTGGGTTTGCAGCCCATCGGTCAAAACCTATACGTTGAAACCGCAGTTTCTGGCGCTCCTGTGCAAGGAGTACCTGGCTTAGAAGGGCTGGGTACATTGTCCCAAGGCACACTTGAAACCTCCAACGTGAATGTGACTGAAGAACTGGTGAATTTAATCGAAAGCCAACGTTTGTATGAGATGAACTCGAAAGTCATTTCGTCAGTCGACCAAATGCTTGGTCAAGTCATACAGCAACTTTAGGAATAAACTCATGAAATTATTTTCATCAATCGGACTCTTTATTACTGCCATTGTCAGCCTCACGGGTTGTGAGTCAACGGCGGTTAAGCCGGTTACCGCGAATGACCCATATTATGCACCGGCAGTGCCGACCATGACGCGAGATGAAATAGTTGAAGATGGCAGCTTATTCAATAAAGCCATGGCAAATAGTTTGTATTCAGACGTCAAAGCGCGTCGTGTTGGCGACATTATTACCGTGCGATTAAGTGAGAACACTAATGCCTCAAAGTCAGCTGGAACAACAACGAGTAAAGAATCGACGGTTGATATAAATCCGATCATTGGTTTAGGTGGCAACGTCATCAACATAGGGAAAGATAGTATCCAATTGGGCGTCGATTCTAGCAGTGACTTTTCAGGTGATGCTCAAGCGAATCAGAGCAACAGTCTTACGGGTAATATTTCGGTGACAGTGGTTGAAGTGCTACCTAATCAAAACTTGATTATTCGTGGTGAAAAGTGGTTAACCCTTAATAATGGTGATGAATACATTCGCCTCACTGGTGTTATTCGTGCTGCTGATATATCGCCTAGTAACCAAATCCAGTCAACCAAAATTGCTAATGCTCGCATTCAGTATAGCGCAAAAGGCTCATTCTCTCAGTCTCAAGAAAAAGGCTGGTTAACTAAATTTTTCTCTTCAACGTGGTGGCCACTCTAGGATTTTATGATGAAGTTATTGTCTGTTTATGTATCTGTTATTATCATACTAAGTCTGTTGTTGACGCCATTTAAATTGCAGGCTCAACGGATTAAGGATTTAGCAACCATTCAAGGCGTTCGCGCTAACCAACTGGTTGGCTATGGTCTGGTTGTGGGTCTCCCGGGAACGGGCGAAACGAGCCCTTTCACGGAACAAAGTTTTAGGACCATGTTAGCGAGCTTTGGTATTTCACTTGATGCGAATGTGAAGCCTAAAATCAAAAACGTAGCGGCTGTAGTCGTGCATGCAACCCTACCTGCATTTACAAAGCCCGGACAAACGATCGATGTGACCGTGTCCTCAGTTGGTGAAGCGTCTAGTTTGAATGGTGGCACTTTATTACGCACTTTTTTACGCGGCATCGATGGCGAAATTTATTCCGTGGCTCAAGGTAGTTTAGTCGTCAGTGGGTTTGGGGCACAAGGCAATGACGGTTCAAGGATCGTGTCTAATACACCCACCGTAGGTCGTATCGCAAACGGTGCGATTGTTGAAAGAGCTATCCCTTCTGGATTAATGCAAAATGATTACCTTACACTCAATTTAAACACGCCTGATTTCAGCACCGCGCAAGCATTAGCTGACGTTATTAATAGTCGCTTAGGTGCGGACGCGTCAAGCGGCACAGCTATCGCACAGCCAATGGATGCGGCATCGGTAAAAGTCATGGCTCCGCGTGATCGCAGTCAGCGAGTTGGTTTTTTAGCCACAATTGAAAATTTTGAGTTTCAACCGGCAGCTGCGCCAGCAAGAGTCGTGATTAACAGCCGAACAGGCACCATCGTTATTGGTCAAGACGTTAGGCTTCTGCCTGCTGCGATTACGCACGGTGGTCTGACGGTGACTATCTCTGAAAACATACAAGTCAACCAGCCTAATGCACTGGCAAATGGTAATACGGTCATTACCCCACGATCCATTGTTGATGTGCAACTTGATGATAGTCGTATGTTTTTGTTTGACCCCGGCGTTAGCTTGGAAGAATTGGTGCGCGCAGTTAACGAAATTGGTGCTGCACCAGGTGACTTAATGGCAATACTTGAAGCGCTCCGACAAGCGGGTGCGTTGCAAGGTGAATTGGTGATCATCTAATGGACTTAAGCTCTATAACCAAGACTAAACTAGAGATGTCGCGCAACTATCACGACATGGGTAGTGTTAACAAATTGCGAGAAGCAGCTCAATCCGGCGATAAAGGCGCTTTGGAAGAGGCTGCCAAGCAATTTGAGGCGATATTCGTTCAAATGATGTTGAAGTCTATGCGTAAAGCACAAGATGCGCTTGCAGATAAAGACAGCCCTTTTAGCACGGAACAAGTTAAATTTTATCGTGAAATGCATGATAAACAAATCGCAACGGACTTAAGTGCGAATGGCAGTATAGGGCTTGCAGAAGTTATTATGCAACAGATGAATCCGGGTAACGGGGTTATGCCGGCAGGCGTGGTTCGTGCAGACGGCGATTTATCGGTGCTGAATAGGCACAATGTTGCCGCAATTCAAAATGCACAAAACAGAGTCATGGGAAATAACAACGACAATGTCTCCCAAGGCGCATTCAAATCTGCTGCATTTGCCTCTCCAAAAGAATTTGTAGACGCCTTATACCCGCACGCGATTGAGGCAGCCAAAGCGCTCAATTTGGATCCTAAGGCGATGATTGCACAAGCAGCGGTTGAAACCGGATGGGGTAAAAGCCTGATCCATAAAAATGACGGTGAAAACAGTCACAACTTGTTTGGTATTAAAGCGGATAAACGTTGGGACGGAGAAAAAGCCACGGTTGATACCTTGGAGTTCGTTAACAACGTACCAGAAAAACAGCAGGCATCGTTTAGAAGTTACGGCTCGTTTACACACTCTATGGAGGATTATGTAGACTTCATTAAGTCAAATCCTCGTTACGAACAAGCGATCCAAAAAACCGAAACACCAAAAGACTATTTTAACGCACTGCAGGATGCCGGCTATGCAACCGATCCACACTATGCGGAAAAAGTTATGTCGGTATTCAATGGCAATGTGTTAGATGAGTTAATACCATGATCAAAACAGCAGACTTATTTTCAATTGCTAAAACGGGGGTTAATGCAAGTAGTCGCTTGTTAAACACCACCAGTAATAATATTGCTAATATCAATACCGAAGGTTATGTCCGCGAACGCACAGAATTTAAAACCATGTCAACTGGCGGTGTTAATCAAGGTTTTACTGATCGCGTATTAAGCCAGTTCGCCATGAATCAGTTGCGTCGAGACACTACCAGTGTGGGTGAAGCTCAGGCATTTTTTGACGGTGCACGAAGCCTGGATAATGCGCTAGCAAGTGAAGCCAACTCGGTTTCTGGTGCGATTACGAGATTTTTCGCGTCAATTCAAACCGCAGCAGATGACCCGACCAATATTACCTCTCGTAGTTCTGTGTTGGGCCAAGCACAAGGTTTAGTTAATCGGGTTAATACCCTTGGCGATTTTATCTCGGTAAAAGAGAGTGAAGTTGAGCAGCAGATTAAAGACAGCGTAAATACATCAAACGCGTTGATAAAACAAATTGGTAACTTAAACAAAGCGATTCAAATTGTGGGTAACTCGAGTGATGTTGATACACCATCAGCATTAATGAACGAGAGAGACTTAGCGATCCGTAAATTGGCTGAATACATGTCAGTTGAAACACGTCCAAGCCCAAATAGTGATTTAGGTTTAGTGGTAAATTTAACCTCTGGTGAGTCGTTAGTACTAGCCGACGGTACGTTTAACTTATTAGCGATTGGCGGTGAGCCTGATTTTACCAATTCCCAACTCAGATTGTCGACAAACTACGCACCACCAAAAAATAACACCACGTTGAATGTTCAAGAACAGAAACTAGGTGGCGCCTTAGGTGGCTTGTTTAGATATCGTGAAGAAATTTTAGAACCTGCACAACGTGATTTAGGGAAATTGTCAGTTGCGCTAGCAGACTCGTTCAATACTCAAAATCGACAAGGTATGGATCTTGATCAGCAATTGGGCGGTGATATTTTTAAAATCCCTGAATTTAGAGGTATTAATTACCCCGATAACGCTGATTTAAGTTTGGGTATTAAAGGGCGCTTTACACCCGGTGCAAGCGCAGAGATAACAAATACAGACTATCGAGTTGAAGTGCTGAGCAGTCCATCCGGCTCACCACCAACATTCGATTTACAAGTGTCGGCGCTCAATTCTGACGGCACGGCTCAGCTCGATGAAAGCGGTAATCCAATTATACAAACAACCACCGTTACCGCTGAGCAGGGAACTTATAATAAAGTTATGGGTGGTATTGAAATTGAATTTTCTAGCGGTGCAGGTTATGCAGTCGGCGATGAATTTTTGTTTCAACCGTTGCGAACGGCAGCAAATGATCTAGAACTGACCACCACTAGAGGTGAAGATTTAGCTTTCGCCAAGCCGTTGAGAGTTGACACTAATGCAGCGAATTTAGGTGATGCCACCATTCGTGCTGTCACGGTTAGCAATACCAATATTGATAATACGTTGTCCAATTTGCAAGCGTCTGGGTTTAATGGTTCGGGTAATATTCAAAGTGCATCAGAATTACCCACAAGCGTTGGCGCTCCAGCCTCTGTTTTGTTTACGAGTGCTTCAGAATTTCAAGTACTGGATAACGCAGTGCCACCGAATATCATTTCTACGGTGACCGGGGTAACTGATTTAAATAATTTATTGCAGCAAGCAAAAGACAATGGCGCAGCGCCACCTTGGCCTGCTGATTTTGCTGCGTTGGATGATTATCCCGGTTACGATTTTAGCTTGGAAGGTATTCCCAAAGCGGGTGATTCTTTTGACATTAGTTTTAATACTAACGGCATAGCTGATAACAGAAATGCAGTTGATCTTGCTGGTTTACAGCAAGAAGATGCTGTACGACAAAGCATTGGTAGTAGTGGCAACAAGGCCACCTTCAATGAAGCATATGCCAACCTTGTTGGCAGTATTGGTGCGTTAACTGCGAATGGCCAAGTTGAATTAGAGGCGTCCAAAGTCTTGAAAACACAGTCTTCAGATTGGTTTGAATCTACTTCTGGGGTGAGCTTAGATGAAGAGGCTGCGAATCTTATTCAGTTTCAACAATCATATGCAGCAGCAGCCAGAATATTGAGTACAGCACAAGAGTTGTTCGACACCATATTGAATGCAGTAAGGTAATAAATTATGCGCATAACAACAAATTTAATTTACAATCAAAACTTAAGAAGTATTGATACAAACCAAGGTAATTTGGTTGATATTCAGCAACAGTTGGCGACCGGTAAAAAATTACTACGCCCCAGTGATGATCCAGTGGGTGCAGCTCAAGTTATTCGCTTGACCGAAGAGTTGGACAAAATCACCCAATACCAACGTAACAATGACTTAACCTCAAGTGCACTTGAACAGCAAGAAACGGCGCTTCGTAGTATTAAAGATGTGGTCAATAGAGCACGCGTGCTTACTGTACAATCGGGAAATGGTATTTTAGCGGGACAAGATAGAAAAGCCATTGGTGCTGAAATTGAACAAATTCGTGATCAAGTTTTAGACTTAATGAATACCCGTAACGCCAGCGGTGACTATGTTTTCTCTGGTTATCAATCATCAAATCAAGCCTTTGAATTTAACCCCAGTGCGAGCGGCGATAGAGTCTCGTTTTTAGGTGATGATGGTGAAAACCAAATACAAATTTCAGATAGCGTCACACTGCAAAGTACCTCGTCGGGTAAGTCTATTTTCCAAGAAGTATTTGCACGCTTCAACTTTGAGGTTACTGCGCAAAGTGCAGGCGTCTCAGTTGAAACAGCAAAAATAGATGAGCAAGGCACGTTTGATAATTTCCATAAGCAGAATTTTGATCCTGTCAATACACCGAATAATCAATATCGTTTCGACGTGTTGGCGGGTGATCAGGTCTCAGTCACCAACGTTGGGAACGGGAATGTTGTGTCTACCCAACCATTTCAGTCAGGGCAACCAGTGCGCTTTGCCGGCATGGAATTTAATTTCAACGGCAGTACCGGTGATTCTCTAGAAATTAGTTTAAACAGACCGCAAAAGAAAAATCTAGCGGAAACGCTAAACGACATGTTCATTGCACTTACGTCTGATTCAATAGCTGAATCGGATTTTGTAAATGCAATAGACAACACGCTAGTGGGTTTAGATAACGGCTTGGAAAAAATGTCGTTTGAAGTGTCGTCTATTGGTGCGCGATTGAATATTGCTCAGTCGATTAAGGAAGCCAATTTAGACAGCGAACTTTCGCTGCAGTCCGCCCGTTCCAGCATTCAAGATGTCGATTTTGCAAAGGCTTCTACTGAGTTTGCAAAGCAAGAAACAGCGCTTGAAGCCGCGTTTAAATCATTCCCCAGAGTCGTCAATTTGTCACTGTTTAATTATATTAACTAGCGTATCCAGGATTAACACGATCCAATTTACGTAATATACCAGGCCAAGCTAACGAGCCGCCAGCAGAGCGTGTTACTTGTTTAGCTTGCGCTTGTATTCCCGCCAGAATTTGATCAGAAATTTTAATCATAGCTTGTCCCGTTGCTTGTGCTTTTAATTGGATCTCACATGCACGCTGTAGCAAAAACATCGCGGTAAATGCTTCGGCAACCGACGAGCCACAAGTAAGCAAACCATGATTGCGCAAAATCATAAACGAAGTATCAGCTAAATCGGCAACCAGACGTACTTTTTCCTCAGGATTTAACGCAACCCCCTCATATTCATGATAAGAGAGTGACGATAACGCAAAGAGTGATTGTTGACTGTAAGCTTGCAGTCCATTTTTGAGTGTCGATACAGCGATACCTTCGATAGTATGTAGGTGCATTACACATTTTGCATCATCGCGAGACTCATGCACGGCGCTATGAATAATGAAGCCTGCGGGATTAGTTTCATACTCTGATTGCATGACCTTTTCGCCATTAATATCAACTTTTACGAGGCTCGATGCGGTTACTTCGTCAAACATCATGCCGTAAGGATTAATTAAAAAGTGATGTTCAGGGCCAGGGACTCGAACGGAAATATGTGTAAAAACTAAATCATCCCAACCGTAATAAGCCACGATCCTGTATGCCGCCGCTAAGTCGACGCGAGCTTGCCATTCTTCTGCACTTACGTTTTGTTGCACTGAACTCATGATTTAACGCCTTTTAGTGTCATTCTTATTACTAATAGCTTAACGTATATAGAAGAATTGAACTGTCGCCTATTTGACAATTGGAGCTATATCATGCGATCACAAAGTTACTATCAACAACTCGCCAATAACCCTTGGTTTGCCAATTTACCTGGGGTGGTTATTGATAAACTGGTACTACTTTGCAAAGTTAAAAGCGTAAAAAAAGGTGAGCAATTACTTGCTAAAAATGCGCCTGCAGACGGATTGTTTTGCGTATTAAGTGGCAAAATTAAGGTAAGCAACGTGAGTCAAAATGGTAAAGAACTAGTACTGACCTGGCTTTCGCCGGGAACGTGGTTTGGTGAAATTTCATTATTTGATGGTTTGCCTAGAACGCATGATTCGTTTGCACAAACAGAATCAACCTTGCTGATGCTACCCTCGGCGGCTTTCCAGCAATTGTTAATTGAGCATCCAGAATTATACCCTCACTTTATTCGTCAACTATGCCAACGTATTCGCACATTATTTTCGTTATTAGATGAAACCACTGGATTAGGGCTCAAAGAAAGACTAGCTAAACGCTTAATTATGCTATCAAACAACTGGGTTGGAATGGCTAACAGCCAAATTAATGACGTTGCCATTGAGCAGAATAGAGCGATATCGTTTGATACCTTGCCGAATCAGGCTGAATCTTACCAAGAAGAGGTCATGATTTCGCAAGAGTCGCTGGCGAGTATGTTGAATGTTTCTAGGCAGACAATTAATAAGCTATTGCAGGAAATGAAAAATGAACAGTTGATTGATCTTCGGTATGGAAGGATCGCGCTGAGTAATCCGCGTGGTTTGCAACAGTTAGGGGAGCTTTGAAAACCTAACTATCTGCATCCGATGGTTGCTTATCATTTGCTAGGTAAGCTACATAAACCTGAGTCTTTCCTATTTCAGGTGTTGAATAGTAACTGATCCATAGTCCGATTTCGTTGAGCCCTTTTCTGTCAATGACCACACCAGGATAGCCATTATCGTCAGCGCTAGGCAGTGGCAGTAAAAATGTAAGTTGCTGAGTTTGTTTGTTTAATGTAAACAGACCCGTTTTCAATTCCCCATTACTATAATCTTGTTTTTCTTTACCACTACCAAAGTACTGAATAGTATGTTTTTGCTGCTGCGTTGGTGACGTCAATTCAGTATGCTGATATCGAGCCGCAATCACAAAGTTAGTTGCATTAAATGACATTAAGCGCGGACTAGCCAAATACAAAGGTAAATCTTGCCATTGCCAATGCATAAATGGGGCAACACTGGTGCCTAATTGTGTTGAATAGGTGTCGGCGTCTCTTCGAACTATGGCAATAGCGCGCGTTCCGGCTTGCTCGTCGACAAAATACAAATCACTTTCATTCGGGTAACCAAGGTCATGTTCAGCTTTTGATAACACAGGATTAGGATATGCTTTGAGTGTACTTAGGTCTGCGCCGGTATATAAATGTAAGCTCTCTGTTTTAGGTTCGTAAGCCAAGCTAAATATGCGTTGTTTGTGCCAACTTAAACGCCAACACCAATGAAGCGGTTTTCCAAAAAAACCTTGGTGCTGCCAATGCAGATCATCGCCGCAATACCAATAGGTGTTTTGGCCACTCTTTTTTTCATTACCTAATTCGTCTAACTCTGTTTTACCTGCGAAAGCGGCAAGCAATAGCTTATTATTTTCTAAAATATATATTTTAGGATCGCGTAAATCACTGTTTTTTAGTTTGAATTCATCTTGCGAAATTAATTTACCTTGCAGGCTAAGACGTTGTAAAACAACTTTTCCGTCATTGCTGTGGTGGTCTGTAGCACGACGAAAACATAAAAGCAGATGATTATCTAAACGACTTAAGTCAGTGAAAGCATCGTGATACTTTTTATTAGATATTTTTTTTAGCCAATTTATATTCATTTTAAATACTCTTATATCATTGTTTTTATGTGCTATTTATTGTTGTTGTTGTTGTTTTTGACTTTAGGGGCGGCAATTATTTGCCGCAAACATAGAAAAAAAGCATCTTTTAGCTAAAGAGAATTAAACGTTTGTCGATAAACCTTTACGAGAGAGCCAGCACATTAACTTATCATTTGGATGGTTATTGTTCTACAAGTAGTTATTAAACCACCGGAGTCACGTCCGGGGACCAGCAAGCCGCTGGACTGAGAGTGCAGGAGAGACATATGTCCTTGTTCGTAAATACAAATGCGTCGGCGTTGAATGCTCAACGTTCATTAATGAATTCATCAAACAGTTTGAACACTTCGTTCGAACGTTTATCCTCGGGTTTCCGTATCAATCGTGCTTCAGATGATGCAGCAGGTTTGCAAATTTCGGATCGTATGACAACGCAAGTCAACGGCTTAAACCAAGCCGTTCGAAATGCGAACGATGCGATTTCATTGACGCAAACCGCTGAAGGTGCATTATCTGAAACCACAAGTTCTTTACAGAGGATCCGCCAGTTAGCAGTTCAATCACAGAATGGTATTAACTCTTCTGCTGATAGAACAGCGCTTCAAAAAGAGGTTTCTGCTCTAAAAACAGAGATATCAAGAATTTCGACTGACACTCAATTTAACAGTGTGAACTTGTTGGATAGTAACTTCTCTGCTGCGTTCTTAATAGGCGCCAACAGTGGACAGACAATTTCAGTTAACTTGCAAGGCAGTTCACTGGCTGGTATCAGTGGTTTCTCTACCGCGGGTCTAGGCATCGATGATTTATCGGTTTCAAGTTTCGGTGGCGCTTCTGCAGCTCTAGTTGCAATTGATGCGGCAATCTCTGGAGTAGGTGGCGCAAGAGCCGACCTAGGTGCATTAACAAATCGGTTCCAATCAACAATCCGCAACTTGACTAACATTTCTGAGAACGTACAGAGTGCAAGATCCCAAATCCGTGATACAGATTTCGCATCTGAAACGGCTGAGTTGACACGTAATCAGATTATTCAGCAGGCTAGTACAACCATACTATCACAGGCTAATCAGCGTCCTCAGGCCGCTCTTCAGCTTCTTGGTTAAGTCTAACTGACCCTACTGTTTGGGGAATGAAGCCAGGAGGTAGTATCTAGCGTCACCATCCAGACAGAAGAGAGTCCGCTCACTCTCGACATACAAAGAGCGATAGGCCAGGCATTGCCTGGCCGCTTATTTTTTTATAACTTTTATTTTTACGTTCTATTCTCTTAACTAATTGATATAAATAATAATTATATTTTTTATGGTTTTAATCCCGCAATTTTTTCAATATAATTTAGTTTTATGACTAAAGGTTTTTGCGTATCTGCACGATAAGTATTTTAAGCATGGAGATAACAACAATAAATACTCTGGCCATTTAATAAACGACGCTAAGCAACATGATGTTAAACGCCAAAGAGCGAAAGCACATAATTCAATGAAAGTCGAAAGACACGAAAACAATAATAATCATTGAGGCTGAAATATCGTAATGCTGAATGAGCAACAGCCCAAAGAGGTTCGCCGTTCAACATGAATAAACCGTTAGGAGAAATATCATGAGTCTATTCATAAATCGCATACGACTGCTGCTTAATCTGCAGGTGTTACCATTCTCAGCGGCAGCTTTTAGTTCATATTTTTAGTAAGCGAAATTTCAGGGCAATAGATTGCCTCTGTAGCTCTGTGCTATGCGCATACAGCAATTTCAAAGGCTAAACAGAACAGCTCAACAGAACGGCAAAAAAAGACATTAAAAAAGATTGATAGGCACATTTGTGAAGAATAAGTGTGGGTGATAAACGCCAAAATACTGATTTACCTGAGAAATTAAGGATTTGCTGACTGACAGGAATGATGCCAGGAGGTAGTGAGAGGTATAGAGGTCTGGAACACCATATACCCGTCAGTCAGCAAGAGCTTTCGCTCTGTTACAGCAATTGCATCATCAGGCGAGTGACTGCTTGATGAAATAAGTCAGTCCATGACTTAATTTATGTAATGCACCAAGTGTGCCAAAAATGAAAATTGCGTATAAAAATAATAATAAATGCGCTTAATTATTAAAATTTACTATTTGAAAATCGTTAGGAGATTATCATGAGCTTATTCGTCAATACTAATGTGTCTGCATTGAATGCACAAAGACAATTACAAAGTACATCAACTAGTTTAAATACTTCTTTTGAAAGATTGTCTTCGGGCTTTCGGATCAATAGTGCAAAAGATGATGCTGCTGGGTTACAAATCGTAGACCGAATGACATCGCAAATTCAAGGTCTCGATCAGGCTGTACGCAATGCCAATGATGGTATTTCATTATCACAGACCATTGAGGGAGCATTACAGGAAACAACGAATGCTTTACAACGTATTCGTGTTTTGGCTATTCAGTCACAAAACGGTATTAATTCATCGTCTGACCGCGGAGCCTTACAAAAAGAAGTGTCAGCGTTAAAAGTCGAAATGAGCCGGGTTTCCACAACGACTCAGTTTGGTGGTGTTAACGTCCTTGACGGCAGTTTTTCATCCGCTTTTCTGGTCGGAGCAAATGCAGGGCAGACGATTAACGTTAATGTATCTCGACCTGATGGATTTGGTACTTTGGGTTTATTCGGTAGTGCCACGCTGAGTGTTGCAACGCCCGGTGATGCCTCAAGAGCATTAACTCAGATTGATACTGCAATTGAGATTATTAATGGCAAGCGCGCTGATTTAGGTGCGGTGCAAAACCGTTTTCAGTCAACTATTCGTAATTTGTCCAATATTTCTGAGAATGTGTCAGCAGCGAGGTCTCAAATAAGAGACACAGACTTTGCCAAGGAAACGTCTGAATTAACTCGCGCACAAATAATCCAACAGGCAAGTACGACTATCTTAAGCCAAGCAAACCAGCGTCCTCAAGCGGCATTAAGCCTGCTTCAGGGCTAAAAAATTATCCACTAGAAGGTGCTGCTGATGTTTGAATTACTTTGTTTACTGATGGTGAGTCGTTTGTTATTTAGATTCGCATTGCGAGTCACTGCAATCTAAAATCAAGCGGCAATCAATAGCCGAAACGGCAAATTAATGTCATTAAAGGTTAGCAAGCCAGATATTGATAAGCATTTGATTAATTGGAAAGCGTTGAGAGGCTTATATTGCCAAGGACGGCGGCCGAAAGGCTAAGCAGGAATGTGATAGAAAGACACATCGATAAGCGCCAAAAGATGTATATGCTGACCAAAGTAAAGTAGAAACGATGACTTTTACCAAATAAAATGCCGACTTACAAGACTGAGAGTATAGAAGTTTAGGTTGAGAGGCCAGTAACTTGTTCTACAATCCTGCAAGCCGACGAAACTGCTTTGCTCCACTCCTAACGTGAGCAAGTTGGTCGGGCCGCCCCATGGCTCGGCCTTTTTTCCTTCCCAATAGTTCAGTGTTGCAAACTATTAGTTTTCACCTCGACAATTAACACATGCATGTACCGTGCCAATGGCATAGCATTCAGGCGAATATTTTTAATCGCTCACGCTAAATGCCTTTTTTGTATCTTCTTTTATATTTGGTAAAGATCACAAACGCGATATAGGTGCCCATAAATACTGGGGTTTTTGTCAGCAGAAAGGTATTATCCCACTCGTTTGTAACGACACTAAATATAGCTATTAGCACGAAAATACCACTGAAAATCCCAAAAAGTGTCAATACCACTCCCCAAGTGACAGCCATATGAAAATATTTTTGTTCCGTGACCGTTTCATTTTTCAGCACGTAATATGAATACAAACACAGACAACAAAAACCAATAATACTGAGTGAAATGAGATATTCCAATGAAATTTTACTCCTTAAAATAGCGCTTCTTGTATGAAAACTGGATTTTTAACCATTGAAAAGTAGTTATTTTTCAATGGTTAAGTAATTAATAATAATCTTTTAATATAAACAGCTAAAGGTTCTACAGATTTTGCCGATACGGTTAGTAGAGGGGTAATCTAACGTTTTTTTGGTTTTGTGTCGAACCAGTTAAGCGACGAGGCTGCTAACTTGGCCTAGTGAACCAAGTTAGCATGAAAATAGGTTTGAAAAAGAGAGACTAACACTCGTTCTTTTTTGATTGGAGGTATTATGTCAATTTTTGTAAGCACCAACGTACCATCGCTTAACGCGCAAAGACAGCTAAGTCAAACAGAACAAGCACTGAATAAATCCTTTGAGCGTTTGGCATCCGGATTTAGAATCAATAGCGCCGCAGATGATGCTGCGGGCTTGCAAATTTCAGATCGTATGACAAGTCAAATACAGGGATTGAATCAAGCCGTAAGAAATGCCAACGACGGTATTTCGATAACTCAAACTGCTGAAGGTGCGCTAGCAGAGACCACAAGGTCTTTGCAACGGATCCGTCAATTAGCAGTGCAATCACAAAACGGTATTAATTCATCCTCTGACCGCGCGGCCTTGCAAAAGGAGGTGTCGGCGTTAAAAACAGAAATTTCGCGAATTGCGACGGATACCAAATTTAATGATCTGAGTATTTTGAATGCGTCTTATTCTGCGGCGTTTTTAGTCGGTGCAAATAGTGGGCAAACGGTCAGTGTCAATTTGTCAGCATCAAACATTGTTGGCGGGACTGGTTTTAGCGCAACAGGTTTAGGGATTGGCGCGTTATCGGTCGCCACTTTTGGTGATGCTTCAGCAGCATTGGCAAGTATTGATACCGCTATTTCTGCGGTAGGAGGTGTGAGATCGGACTTAGGTGCTGTGCAAAATCGTTTCCAATCAACTATTCGAAATTTGACCAACATTGCTGAGAATTTAGCTGGCGCGAGAAGTCAAATTCGTGACACTGACTTTGCATCAGAAACCGCAGAGCTCACGCGAAATCAGATTATTCAACAGGCATCAATTCTGGTACTGACTCAGGCGAATCAAAGACCGCAAGCGGCGTTGTCTTTACTAGGCTAATGTAAACCGTAACTACGCTTCTTATAAGTTGCATTTAAAAGCCTGTTTACCTGGGTATTGCTGCAACTTTTTTCTCTTTTAATATAAGGAATTAAAAATGGACACAATAATCCCGCAAGCTGGCAACAATGTTGCTAGTCAATTAGTAAAGCCGTCAGGATTGCCGGTGAATGAACGTATTGATAAAGTCGAAGCAACTGATGAAATAAAGTCTCAGAATGCGAAAACTAACGCTAATATCGAGGCCACTACTGAGCAAAATATAGCAGCAAAAATTGCGCAAAGTACTCAAGCAAACGCTAGCGAGGCCGATAGATATCAACGAGAGGGAAGCGTTGTTGAGCTTAATCAAGCGCTTTTAGACATTAGCGAGTTTCTGCAAAGTAGAAATACGAAACTAGCATTTTCAGTAGATGAAGCGTCGGAAAGACCCGTAGTGACGGTCAAGGATGCGGCATCTGGAGATGTGATACGGCAAATTCCTTCCGAGGAGGTGCTAAAATTTGCAGGGCGAATAAACGAATTACAGTCTGAATTTGGCAGTAGTGTTGGTATTCTACTAAAAGGGCAGGCTTAATTAATGAGGTAATATATGGGTATTTCATCGTTAGGGGTTGGTTCAGGTTTAGACCTTGAAGGATTGGTAACGCAGTTACTAGCGGCTGAGCGTGGACCAAAATCAGCTCGATTAGACGCTAGAGACGAGAGAATTGAGGCCGAGATTTCAAGTCTCGGACAAATTAAATCAAAATTATCTGAATTTAAAGATTCAGTAGACGAACTTCGCAAAGACCAATCACTTACTGGGCGCGAACCAACCATACGCAATCCCTCTGAAGATACCGAACCATTCACAGCCAAAGCATCGAACAGTGCGTTAACAGGTGAGTATGCCATTACGGTTGAACGTTTGGCGAGCGGCAGTAGAATCGAATCAGCAACAGCTGCCAATGGTGGTTTCGCGGCGTCAACTGACTCAGTGACTGGCACCGCGGGTTCACTTACTTTTAAAATTGGCGGCACTGGCGATACATTTTCAATTAATGTAACGGCGGGTGCAACGTTAGCGGAGCTTCGTGAACAGATTAACAATGCGCAAGATAACTTTGGTATTACCGCAAATATTATCAATACCGGTACCGCTGATGGTGGCGCTAAATTGATTATTAGTTCAAAAATAACCGGCGAAGGTAACGACCTCTCTATTGTAAATGACGACGATATAGCTGACCTTAATCGCATTGCCACAACTGATTCAGCTGAAACTGCGAGTTATTTAGTGCCCACTAAAACTGCACAAAATTCACAGGCTATTATTGACGGTATTACGGTACAGAGCGATAGCAACGAATTCAAAAACACAATTCAAAATGTAACGTTTACTGCAAGCGCAGTTTCAGAAAAAGATGCCAATGGTGAGTTTCAGGCGTCAACATTGATTATCGGTTTTGATGAAGAGGGCCTGGATGAAAAAATTAAAGAATTTGTTGAAAGCTATAATTCTCTTAATGATGAAATACGCTCATTAACAAAATACGGCGAGTCAGACTTGGAAGACGATGGCGCATTAGCTGGCGACTTCACTGTTAGAGGTATTCAAGCAGGTTTGGGTAGTATTTTAAGTAGTTCTGTTTCTGCATCTGCATTGGGTGGCTTGTTTCAAATTGGTATCGAATTAACCAGTGAAGGCAAACTAGAAATTGGTAACAGTGACTTTGGATTAGGCACCGGCGCTAGTCGTTTGAGCGATGCGCTTGAAAATAATTTTGACGAAGTATCAAAACTGTTTACCGCTGATGATGGGATTGCCAATAAGTTATATGACTTTATCGACCAGTACACTAAATCTAGCGGTATCTTAGCAGGCCGAGAGACTGCAGCAAAAGACCAGCGTGAACAGCTGTTAGACGACAGAGCAGCCTTTGAATTGCGCTTAGTCAGTTTTGAACAGACACTGCGTGGACGCTATTTGAATTTAGACCAAACGGTAGCGAGATTGCAACAATCAAGTTCAGCATTATTAGCAAGCTTGTTTTAGTGCTTCAACTGAGACTTTCATTGCTATAAACAATTATTCTTAGCTGTGTCTTCATATTGAACAGCTCTACTATTTTATTCGGAGATAATACCGCATGGCGCTTAAAGGTATAAACGCATATAAAAAAGACAGTCTGAAACAAGATATTGCAAGTGCGGATCCGCATCGTTTAACACTGATGTTGATGCAGGGAGCACTCGATCGTATGGCATATTCGAAGGGGTGTATGGAACGTAAAGATTTTGCTGGGAAGGCAGAACACCTGTCGAGAGTGAACGCAATTTTACTTAATTTAAGAGATACTTTGGATTTGGATGTTGGCGGCGATGTTGCACAAAATTTGTATGCACTTTATGAGTTTATGATGTGGCAGTTGCAGGATGCTAACGTGCAAAACAACTTGCAGACAATAGATGAAGTGATTAATCTACTACAACCAATAAAAAAGGCTTGGGCTAGTATTCCAGAAGATGCAAAACAAGAGGCATACGAGATTCAACGTCGAAAAAGCCAGTCAATGTGATTAAAGACGACTATTTATCCCATGCGCTAACTCCTGCTGAGCTTAGCGCTATAAACCAATTAATTTGTGCGGTGCTTGGTACTGATCACGTCGATGATGAAGCACTGCGCAGGCTTGTTACTCAGCGTGACGAATCAATCCAGCGTCATCTCGATAACCTAAGTGAAGCTGCGCGTGATCAATTCGCCAAAGCTGAATTGCCGATTAATACTAAACTCCATGCGACCGTGCAGTCGCTTTTTGCTGACTCATTATCTGAATTGAGTGGGTTAGTGCGTGGACTAAAAGCAGTTAAAAAATATAAGTGATTAAGTCTAATTATGTTGAATGATATCCGTGTTCATATTCACTCAAACGAAGAAGTGCAGGAAGAAATCGAAGTACGTTCTGCCGTTCATATAGAAAAAACGCATAAGCAAAACAAACTCGCTTTCTCTAAGTATATTCCCAGTTTAATCAATGAATTACATTCAATAAGTAGCAGTAATGTTTCTATATTTTGTAATCAGAATGAAGAATACAATATTGTTGATTTTGGACTTGGTAGGACACTTTATGGTGAGTCTCCACTAGCCGAAATTGCTGAGCAATGTCAGCAAATGCCCCAACACAGCGCTTATCTGACGTTGTCATGTTCTTCTCCAGGTGCCCCTAATGCAAAGGAAGCTTGGCAAAGTGATGATGCAGAGCAGGTATTGCAGGCGTACCAAACTAATGCAACATTTGTTGAGATAAAAGCAACAACGGCTGATGTATTGGTGGTGTTAGGTTTGGGCTTAGGCCACCATATTGATTGGTTGATTGAGCATTGCTCAGCCAAGCACGTGATTATTTATGAGCCTGAAAGACAATACTTTAAAAGTTCATGTATGGTTAAAGACTGGCAAAGTGTGCTGGAAAAAGTGATGCAAACTGGCACAAGTCTGTATTTTCAAATCGGCAAGAGCAGCCAAAATGTTATTCAAGACTTATCTGAATTATCAACGCAGGTCGATGTAGGAGACGTAATGCTATTTCAACATTATTACGAGCCTACCTTTGATGCGGTTATGCATGCATTTCGAACCCAATCTTGGCAAGAAATGACCGCATCTAGTGCCCCATTTTCTATGCAAGGTAAGTTCACCCAGTACACGCCGCCTTGGCTGGACAGCCCGAATGTTCACTCATTATCGGTGGTATCTAATGAACAGTCACGGTTTCAAACTAATTTAGCTGCTTTTCTACAATATTATCCTAACATTCATGCAGAGTTTGCCGACTATAAACCACAAACTTGGGTTGTGGTTGAAAATCAAATTAACCAGATCAATTTGTTTAACCGTGATAATGGCGCGTGTTTGTATGGTAAACATCCTGCAGAAGATGGCCATAAGCACTATAAGAGCTTTGAGAAATTCCCCAATAAAGACGGTTTGATTCTTGGCTATAAAGGTGAGAAGTTAAAGCATTACTATCACTATCGATTGGTTAAAAAAACCGAACAATTGTTACTAAAAGCTGAAGATGAAGCTGGCTTCTTGCCAGATACGATCAAATCTCTGATCCTTTTTGGACTGGGTGCAGGCTATCAGTTAGAAAGTTTATTTGAACATAAAGAACTTGAGAAACTGTTTATTTGTGAGCCCAACAGAGATTTTTTCTATGCATCTTTGTTTGCTATAGATTGGGCTAAGATACTAGAAAAGGTCGACGAGTCGGGTGCTAATCTATATATTAATATTGGTGATGATGGCACTCATTTATTTCGCGATTTATTAGGTCAGTTTTATAATATTGGTCCTTATGTTCTCAGCCAAACTTTCTTTTATCAAGGTTATTACAATGCCGCTTTAAATGCATCCATTATGCAGTTGCGAGAGCAATTACAGATAGTGGTTGCGATGGGCGAGTATTTTGATCACGCTTGTTATGCGATTGAACACACCAAAGAAGCGTTACGTAACAACATTCCTTTTTTACGTGCCAAACCCAGCCAATATCTTAGCAACCAACAACGCGAATTACCTATTATTTTTGTTGGCAATGGACCATCGTTAGATTACAGCATTGATACGATTCGGGAGTTGAAAGAGCGCGCTATTATTGTGTCTTGCGGTACGTCATTGCAAGCATTGCAACGCAATAATATTACCCCCGACTTTCATGCCGAAATAGAGCTCAACCGTGCAACTTACGATTGGGCATATCGAGTTGATGACCTTGAGTTCCTCAAGAAAATCACCTTATTGAGTTGCAATGGTATTCACCCTGATACCTGTAACTTATACAAAAACGTAAAATTTGCGTTTAAAGAAGGGGAATCTGCGACGGTTTCGATGCTTAATGTAATCGGTGCAGATAAGGCTGAGTCACTTGAATTTTCCTTTCCCACGGTCAGCAACTTCGCCATAAATTTATTTTTAAAACTCGGCTTTAATCAGATTTATCTTTTTGGCGTTGATATGGGATTTGTGGATAACCAAAAACACCATGCATCGCAATCTGGTTACTATACTCAGCAGGGCAAAGAGCTTTATAAATATACAGACGAGAATAATACGGGGCTGCTAGTACCGGGTAATTTTCGCCCAGTGGTAAGCACAAAATATGAATTTAAACTGGCTAAAACTATCATAGAACAGGCGTTAGCAGCGCATAAAATTGATTGCTACAATACAAGTGACGGCGCTCGAATAGAAGGAGCCTCTGCGCTCAATATTGATAATATTTTATTGATGAGTACACCTGACCAAAAGCAAGATGTTTTACAAAACCTTGAGTTGTGTTTTTGTACATTGCCTGCTGATAAAGTGATCGATGACTTCGAAAGCAAATATGATAGCCAGTTAGTTTTGGATGAAATTAGTCAACTACAAATCATGTTGCAGAGCACAATTAGTGATCAAGACGATGTATTCAACATCATTGAAAAACAAAAGCAGTTTTTATTTCATTCTTATAAAAAAGGCAACTCTTTGTTCTTCTATTATTTTTATGGAACCATGAATTATATCAATTCTGTGTTAAGTAAGGCAGCGATGCACCAGAACCTTAACATTGCCGTGGACGTCGCGCAGCAAACTATTGAAATTTGGAATGACAGCCTCGGTGATGTCAAGTTGCTATTGCAAAACACCAACAAATTGTTTGATACCTCTTCTAGTTTTCCAGTTATACGTGAGCGTCTTGTGTTAAGAAAACAAGACACCTGTCAACTATCGGTGAACACCTTTGAGCCTCAGTTAAGCCACTTGGTAACTGAATGTTTAAGTACGCTTGCTACTATTTATCCTATTACGTATTCGGTTCATACGATTAAGCAAAGCAGCGAGCAATATTCAATAAGCTCAGCGGCTGCGGGTAAAGAGCCCTCAGCTATATTTTGTGTTCAAAATAAACAGGATTGGAAAAGTGTAACCTCATGTCTTGAGAAACGCGATGAGCACGCGCAGATGCATAATTATGCCGGCAATGTACTCATTTGTTTGATGGGAGAATACCAATCTATCTGGTTTGAGCAAGTCGCCATCTATACACATTTAGTGGTTTCATTTCAGGTTTTACCACAAGTGTTAGAGTTAAGCAGTGCGGCAGATTATAAGCAAGGCAGGATCCCTTTTTCGCCTCTAAACCTGCATCTTGAATCAGCAATTAAACATCTACACGATACCGCAGACTACTCAATTTTTATCGAAAAACTGGATTTTTCAGATGTTGGCTTAAAAAATGCATTAAAAACCAATGAAACAGCTGAATTGAATAAGACTGAAAATTTAGCCGGTGTTAGATATGAAAATGACGTATCTGAAAAGTCATTTAGTGAAGACACCAAGGTAAGTGATGCATTGACATCTTCGTTGAAAGTTTCATTAGAGGGTGGATCAGCAGCGCACAAATATATTGAACGTAACATTGTAGAGCTTATCTCTGCACCAGCGTTCATCGATTATAAGACGTATATTGGAATACCTAGAAAGGCGCCACAGCTCACGGCTAATGCCACTGTTTGTGACTCTGCTAATTCTCGCGGTCTTAAGGTTAATAGACAATTTGACGCAGTAGAATTATTCCAAATCTGGCAAACACAAAGCGTTGTAGAATCTAATATTAGTGTCTACACAAAGGCAAAGTAATAATGTTTGATAACAAAACTATATTAATAACTGGTGGCACTGGGTCTTTCGGACATCGTTATGTATCGCATATTTTAGCAAGCTACAAACCTAAAAAAGTGATTATTTACAGCCGAGATGAACTCAAGCAATATGAAATGCAGCAACTGTTTTCTGACCCTTGCATGCGTTATTTTATTGGCGATGTTCGTGATGCGAGTCGCTTACTTACTGCTATGAGAGGTGTGGACTACGTTATTCATGCTGCAGCACTAAAGCAAGTTCCCGCGGCAGAGTACAATCCAAACGAGTGCATTAAAACAAATATCAATGGTGCGCAAAACGTCATTGAAGCGTGTATTGAAGCTAAGGTACATCGCGTTATTGCGTTATCTACTGACAAAGCCGCCAACCCCGTTAATTTGTATGGCGCCACAAAGTTGGCGTCAGATAAACTGTTTGTAGCGGCGAATAACATCGCGGGTGCAGATGGTCCAAGGTTTGCGGTAGTAAGATACGGCAATGTGGTTGCCTCAAGGGGCTCAGTTGTGCCGTTTTATCGTCATTTGCTTGCACAGGGAAAAACAATCCTACCGGTAACGCATCAAGAAATGACGCGCTTTTGGATTACCCTAGATGAAGGCGTAGAATTCGTCCTCACCAATTTTAAAAGAATGCAGGGCGGAGAAATTTTTGTTCCTAAAATCCCTTCCGTTCATATTTTAGATTTAGTCGAAGCAATGAGCGGTACGCGAGAATGTGAGCTTATTGGTATTCGACCGGGCGAAAAATTACACGAAGTTATGGTACCTGAAGAAATGGCCCATCATTCCTTAGAGTTTGATGACCATTTTGTGATTACACCTTCTATTAAATTTTTCGATAAGACGATTGATTACTCGAAAAATAAATTGGGTGAAATGGGTAACAAGGTAAGTGAAAAGTTTGAGTATCATTCTGGCACAAATCAACACTTCCTTAGCATCGATGACTTAAAAGCGATGGACAAACAGACGTTATGATCCCCTACGGTAAACATGACATCAGCGGTGACGACATCGACGCAGTCGTTGATGTGTTGGAAAACCACTTTTTGACTCAGGGCAGTAAAGTTCCTGAGTTTGAACAAGCACTTTGCGACTATACTAGCGCGCAATTTTGTACAGCGGTAAATAGCGCGACTTCCGGTTTACATGTTGCTTGTTTAGCTGCGGGAGTGACACACGGGGATATTGTCTGGACGACTCCTAATTCTTTTGTGGCTTCTGCAAATTGTGCTCTTTACTGTTCTGCAAAAATTGATTTTGTGGATATGGATGAGCACACTCGTAACATCGATATAGTAAAATTAAGCGCAAAGCTAGCGTATGCAAAACAAGCAGGCCAGTTACCTAAAGCACTCGTGGTTGTCCATTTCGCCGGTTTCAGTTGTGACATGCAAGTAATTGCCAATTTACTCAGTGGTCTGGGCATCGTGTTAATTGAAGATGCAGCACATGGTTTAGGCGGCTCATACAATGGCCGTAAAATGGGTAGCTGTGAATACTCTGATATCACGGTGTTGAGCTTTCACCCCGTAAAATCGATAACAACCGCCGAAGGTGGCGCGGTGCTAACTAATAATCCTGAATTAGCACAAGAAATCGTGTTGTTCGCTAAGCATGGAATTACTCGCGAGCAAGGTTTGTTTGATGCTGAGACCACAAAAATATCCTTAGCTGGCGATTGGTATTACCAACAACTCACACTAGGCTACAATTATAGATTAAGCGATATGCAGGCGGCACTGGGTATATCGCAGTTAAAAAAGCTAGATGACTTCATTGTAGCCAGGCAACAAAAAGCGAATTTTTATTTGCAAGCACTTGCCCATTTACCGCTTATATTGCCTCAGCAAACCAGCATCGATAATCAAAGTGCTTGGCATATATTCGTTGTTGAGCTAAAAACCCAAGGTGGTGATGCCAATCGAGCGCAAACAAGAAAATCCGTTTATCAGCAGTTAGTTGAGAAAGGTATTGGCGTAAACGTACACTATATTCCGATTCATTTGCATCCGTTCTATCAGCAATTGGGCTTTAAGTATGGTGATTTTCCTTGTGCTGAACGCTACTATGAACGTGCAATTACACTGCCGTTATATCCGAGCCTGACGGGGCAGCAGCAACAAGCCGTGGTTGACGCATTGACTGAGATATTAGTATGAAAGTCGCTGTTATTCCCGCTCGCGGCGGAAGTAAGCGCATTCCCAAAAAAAATAGTAAAGAATTTGCAGGACTGCCACTTATCGCATACTCAATTGAGGCGGCTAAGAAGTCGGGCTTGTTTGATCATATTATTGTCTCTACTGATGATACTGCGATTGCAAATATAGCTAAAGCATATGGCGCGCAAGTGCCATTTATGCGTCCCGAAAACTTATCAGACGATATAACGGGCACGCGAGACGTGACTAATCATGCTATTGAATGGGTCAAACAACACATTGGTGAACCGGCGTTTTGTTGCGCTATTTATGCCACAGCTCCTTTTTTGCAAGCTGAATATCTGCAACAAGGATTGCAGGCACTGGTCGAGCAATCGGATAAAAGCTTTGCCTATTCTGTCACCAGTTTTGCGTTTCCAATTCAAAGAGCGTTGTTGATGAAAGACGGTTATGCACTGCCTGCTTTTGAAAAAGATATTGCGAAGCGCTCGCAAGACCTACCCGAGGCTTATCATGACGCCGGACAGTTTTATTGGGGTAGAACCGAAGACTATCTCTCCTCAAAGGCGATTTTTTCTGAATACGGTATTCCCATTATATTGCCGCGACACTTAGTACAAGATATTGATACCCCAGAGGATTGGTATCGAGCCGAACTGATGTATCAAGCTTATATTGCTAGACAACAAGATAATTCGAGGTAAGCGACATGCTTGTAACTACTGAGGCCGACTCTCGCAAAGAGAAAATATTGGTTATCCGCATGCTAGGATTAGGCGATGTCACGTGTATTGGAGTGCCAAGCGTAAGATATATTAAACGCAAACACCCGAGCGCTGAAGTGCATTTTTTAACCTACGCTACTGGGTTTGAAGTGATGGCATTAGCTGAGCCGCAAGTAAAAACCTTTGGATTGAAAAAGGGTGAATGGCCAGAAGATATAATAAAGGCAATGGAAGTATTTTTGGGTCTTGCTGAAATCATTGTTGGTGAGGCTTATAGCAAAATAATTAATCTCGACACCTGGTTTATGCCTGGCTTTTTATCGCGTTTCTTAAAAGATGCAGGGGAGCCTGTTGAAGGCAATTATATTGGTATGTCAATTACTGATTTAATTACCCAATTCCAAAACCAAACATTGTCTGCTACTTTTGTAAATGACCCTGCTCAGTACCTGCAGAGCACCTGGTTTAGTATGATGAGATGGCATACTACATGGTGGCAATCTGATTACTTGCCAGAGCGCGGTTATCCTGAATTTTATTTACGAACCTGCTGCGGATGGCAAGATATCGATTTAGATATGCAAATACAAATCACGCAGGACAAGCAGATCGCTAAAAAGGGTAAAAACAAAAAGGTCATAGCATTAGCAACTCAAGCGCGCACAGCAGAGCGTAGCTACAAGTTGACAGAGCAATTAGAAAAAGCACTTAAAGAGGCAGGATTCGAGGTTTGGTCAAAATTTGACGGTAGTCAATCGATGCGTCAAACCTTAGCGATGTTGAAATCGAGTGATTTACTTATTTCTGTGCCATCAGCTCCACAATGGCTGGCGACAGCGGTTGGCTGCCCTGTGATGATCATCAGCGGTAATGTTGATCCGCGTACCTTAATGCCAGATTATGCAACCGATATGTCAAGTCAACCGGCAGAAGTGCAAAGTTTAATTGAGGGTGTACTCAGTATTTTTGATGGCAGCGTCGATGCGGTTGAAGAACCCAGCTTTTAGCGCGGGCTCGTACAAATCACATTTTATTAATGCATTTTAAAAAGCCCATAAGGTCAAATATATGTCCAGTAACACTACAATTCGAATCGGCAATGATGATCTTTTCTTCGATGTCGGTCCAAATCAAAAGCCGTTTATCATTGCTGAACTCAGCGGCAATCATGGGCAAAGTTTACCCTTAGCTAAAACAATGGTTGTGGAAGCAGCTAAAGCGGGGGCACATGCGATTAAGTTGCAAACTTACACCGCCGACAGTATGACACTTGACGTTGATTCTCCGGATTTTGTGATTAAGGAACGTGACAGTTTGTGGGCGGGTGAAAAGCTTTTCAATCTGTACGCCAAAGCATCAACTCCGTATGAGTGGCACAGTGAATTATTCGCACTTGCTAATAGTCTTGGTATGCTTGCATTTAGTTCGCCATTTGATGAAGACGCGGTTGATTTTTTGGCGCAATTAAATGTGCCATGCTATAAAATTGCGTCATTTGAACTGACCGATATCCCGTTGATCACAAAAGCAGCTGCGCAAGGCAAACCGCTTATTATGTCAACCGGTATGGCCAGTATTAGCGATATTGAAGAAGCACTAACAGCGGCCAAAATTGCAGGTTGTGAAGATATTATACTGCTTAAATGCACGAGCACTTACCCAGCGTTACCTGCAAATACAAACTTGGTGACTATTCCCAATATGCGCGCTGCATTTAATTGCCAAGTTGGTTTATCAGATCACACTGCGGGTATTGGTGTGTCAGTTGCCAGTGTGGTTTATGGTGCGAGTGTGATTGAAAAACATTTTGTTTTATGCAGAGATGACGGTGGTGTAGATGCTGCTTTTTCACTGGAACCGAGCGAATTAGCTCAGCTAGTTATCGAGACCGCAAGAGCATCACAAGCCATTGGTAGCGTGACTTATGGCGGTAGCCAGGCCGAGGAAAAATCGAAACAGTATCGTCGTTCAATATATATTTGCAAAGATATAAAAGCGGGGGAAATATTGACTACTGAACATGTTAAAATAGTGCGACCGGCACATGGCTTAGCGCCCAAACATTTAACGACGGTTGTTGGCAGTGTTGCCTCCGTTTCGATGCCAAAAGGCACGCCATTGAGTTGGGCGAAAATTAATTCAGTGCAGTAGATAAGCCTAATGCGGCTATTTTTCAGAGTAGAAGGTAATGAGCATATTGGGTTAGGGCACTTAATGCGTTGTTTTGCGCTGTCAAAAGCGGCGCAACAGGCTCAAATTGAGGTTGTGTTTATATGCAATCAAATCAGTAAACGCTTTCTATTAAGTCGACATCAATGGCAAGGTGACATTGTGGTTATTGATGACAGCCATTGGCATAAAAATGTCGCAGCTGATGCCATAACTGACCGTAATCAGTGTGATGTTGAGTTTATTGCAAGGTGCATGTCTCGGGCTGCTTCAGAACAATCATCTAACCACCAACAGATCCTCGTGCTTGATGGCTATCAATTTGATCACTCTTATCAACAGGCGTTAGCAACCGCTGGTATTTGCTTTGCCTACCTTGATGATATTAACCCGTTTGCACAAGAAAATCAGAAGCACTTAGCGGATATAGTGATTAATGGTGCCGCAGCAGCACAGCAACTAGCTTATGAAAAGAATGCGCCAAATAGCCGACTGTGTTTAGGACCTCAGTTCCTTTTATTACGTCCTGAATTTATTAACTTGCCGGTAATACCGATAGCAGACAGGCATTCACTACTGCTTTGTTTTGGCGGCGGTGATGCCCAAAATCATACCCTGGGAATGCTTGCCGCATTGAGTCAGTTGAAGTTTCAGTATCCAGTTAAAGTGATTACTGGTGCAGCCTACAAATGCCAAAAGCAGCTGATAGAAAATATTCAAAAGGGTTGGCTAAACCACGATAATGTGAAGCAAAAAATAAGTATGCCTATCCACTATATGCATGATGCTCAAGATATGGCTGAGATTATGTTGCACAGTCGTTTAAGTATCAGTGCGGCGGGTGGAACGCAATTCGAACTAATGCACTGTTATACGCCAAGTTTCCTGGTGGTGGTCGCCGATAACCAAATGCCTGCGGCTGCGTTATCTGCGCAGCAGGGCTGGTGCAGTATGGTCGACTGGCGCCAGCAAGTTGATTATATCGGATTAGCAAAACAAGTAATTACTAATTATGATAATACTGAGTGCTTGATGGTGAAGCAGAATAAAGCTTATGAATGCATACAAAACCAAGCTTATTCGGGTGCTGACAATGTGTTAAATGTATTTACTGATGTGCTTAGCTTACGCGCTTAACGTGCGATCTTCATGCGTGATTTTAACATCTATGGCGCTGATCACGCTTATTCGCTTGAACCAGGCGCTGGCTAAAATCGAAAATAAATTTTTACTTTGATAGACTATTCATTCGACGACAGGAGGCACATCATTTGGCTAATCAATTACATCTAAGGCAGGCGAAATTAACCGATGTTGATCTGATTTTTGAGTGGTCTAATGATCAATTGGTTCGACAACAATCGTTTAATTCTGATGTTATTGTCTATGAACCTCATTGCGAATGGTTTACGCATAAGTTAAATGATAAAAATTCTTTACTGTCTATTCTTGAATCTGACAACAAACCGGCCTCTTTTCTGCGTATTGATATAAAAGCGAATAATGCAACAATAGGCGTTTTAACGGCCCCAGAATTTAGAGGGAAGGGCTTGGCAAGTGTGTTTATTCAAAAAGGCGTTGCTGAATATTTTAAGTCCAACAGTTTGCCAATTTTAGCATCAATAAAAAAACAAAATATAGCATCCATAAAATCATTCGAAAAAGCCGGTTTTAGTTATTTAAGAGATGAAGAAATTAATCAAATAGACAGTGTTGTATATCAAATTATTAAAAAATGAGTTTTTTAGATATCAACCATCTTTATACTATTGCAAAAATGTCACTGCATCGTGAAGATAATATCAATATTGAAACAACGATGCGGCTAATGTAAGCGTACCGGCTCGTTTATTTATAGCTATTTGTCTACTGTTTATCCGCGACTGGTAGCGAGTTGTAAAAATATGCCAAATACGCTGAATGAGCATTAACAGGGGTAGTGATGCCAATCGTGTTAGAGAACTTTCAGTGCAAGCTCAGGCCAATCAACAACAAAGCCAAGTGCAGGCGTTGTTGGGGTAAACAGATAGCGCGCTGATGTGAGTTCTGCGACATGTGATGGCGTTAGTTAGGCTTATAAAAAAAGGCTGGGTCGCTTTTTTTTATGGCTTTACTTTATTTATCAGATACCATGTATAAAAATAGTATAAATTAGACACGCTTAATACCATTTTTATACCTATCAAGAAATAACTCCGCACTGAGGTAGCAATGAAGGAAATTCTGATTATCAGCGATAATGAAGTTCGTAAAAATAATCTGAATGTAATACTGACTTTTATGGGTGAGGCTTGTAGCCTTAGTGATTTTAGTCAATGCATTAAGACGATTGAGGTAAAAAACGACGTAGTGGCTGTTCTTATCGACGGTGAACTTCCAGAGTTGGCGGAAGACGTAATTGAAAAATTCCCTTTAATTCCATTTATCAATATTGGGTTTCAATTAGGCGGCGACAAAAACTATCAGAATATGATGGGGTCATTATTTGAACCTATTATTCAGCCCACAATGCTTGAATTACTTAAAAAGTGTTATGACTTTCGGCGTTTAAATACTCCCTCTTTGGACGTGACTTCCGGTAAAACCCGTTTATTTAGAAGCTTGGTTGGCAACAGCGGCGGAATTAAAGAGGTTCGCGCTCTGATAGAGCAAGTAGCTCCCTCCGATGCCAACGTGCTTATATTAGGCGAATCAGGCACGGGTAAAGAGGTGATCGCCCGTAATATTCACTATATGTCAAAGCGTCAAAAAGGCCCGTTTATCCCTATAAACTGCGGTGCGATCCCAGGTGAGCTATTAGAGAGTGAACTATTTGGTCATGAAAAAGGTGCATTTACGGGTGCTATTGGTTCGCGCAAAGGACGTTTCGAATTAGCGGAAGGCGGCACTTTATTTTTAGATGAAATTGGTGACATGCCACTGCAAATGCAAGTAAAACTGCTTCGTGTAATTCAGGAACGCATCTTTGAAAGAGTCGGTGGTACAAAAACAATTAACTGCGATGTCCGTATCGTCGCAGCAACGCACCGTAACTTGGAAGATATGATAGTCGAAAGTAGTTTCAGAGAAGACTTATACTATCGCCTAAACGTTTTCCCTATTGAGAGCCCCGCATTGCGCGAACGAGCAGCAGACATTCCGTTGTTGCTGCAAGAATTGGCGCACCGTTTAGAAAACAATAACGAAAATATGGTTAAATTTAACGATGACGCAATGCGATCGTTAATGTCACATCCATGGCCGGGCAATGTTAGAGAGTTATCAAATTTAGTTGAGCGCTTGGCAATATTGTATCCTAAGAAATTAGTCGGAATTAAAGAACTACCGATAAAGTATCAATATGGTAGTGCACCTATTGCCGTGAGTTCGCTATCTGAAGAACAACAAGAGCGAGAAGTATTAACTGAACTTTTCATAAACCAAGGTGACGAAACATCAGAAGCAAGCCAAGTCGGTGTATTAAGCACAGCATTACCCTCTGTTGGTGTAAACTTAAAAGAATATTTATCCGACTTAGAAATTAACTTGATTTCACAAGCGTTGGAGCAGCAAGAATGGGTCGTTGCAAGAGCGGCCGATCAGTTAGGCATGCGCAGAACAACCTTGGTTGAAAAAATGCGTAAATACGAAATAAGCCGTCAATAAGTCCTCAAAATTTACCGCCTTAGTCATTTTATTGACAGTGATTAAGGTGTTAAGAATCACATAAAAACGTTAAAAATCAAAGGTATAAATATTGGCATGCCTCGTGCATTATCTCAGTACACCCCGTAGTTAAGGTAGTCAGAGGATTATGTCGCAGTTAACTAACAATTTTTTCGTTATTGATCCACAAAATCAATTTTCATTTGGTGCACCTCAACGTGCAGTTTGTCAGCCTGATAATTTAGAAAAACCGGTATTGGTGACTACAGTATGCGCGCAAGCTATCGCAGAACCGCAAATAGTGGAAAGTGATGATACGGTTGAGGAACTCAAAAACAAAGCCAAACGACTTAATCATTTATTAGAGGTAATGCCAGCAGGCGTGGTTGTGCTCGACCAAAGAGGTCACATAAAGCAAGCTAATCAACAGGCCGTTGAATTACTCGGAGCGCCGCTTGAAAAAGAACTTTGGCGTGAAATTATTTTACGATCATTTAACCCCCAAGCGGATGATGGACATGAAGTCTCATTGCGTGATGGGCGTAAAGTGAAAATCTCCATTACGCCATTAGTTGAAGAAAAAGGTCAACTTATTGTACTTACTGACCTCACCGAAACTCGCGAACTGCAGAGCCGGATAAGCCATTTACAGCGTTTGTCATCTTTAGGCAAAATGGTCGCATCTTTAGCTCATCAAGTTAGAACGCCTTTATCCTCAGCCATGCTATATGCAGCTAACTTGCGTTCATTGAATTTGAAAAATGAGATGGCAGACCGTTTTACGACAAATTTACAAAATCGCCTAAAAGATTTAGAAAGCCAAGTAAATGACATGCTGTTGTTTGCGAAAAGTGGTGAGCAACAAATTGTAGCGCCGCTAACCGTAACGCAAGTTTTGGTAAACAGCACCGAAGTCGTTGATGCGTTATTAGCGACGAAGTCAATTCATTTAGAAATCGATAATAAACCGTCACACCACCAGTTAATGGGAAATCAAACAGCATTAACCGGTGCGATTAGCAATTTGCTTCACAATGCGATTGAAGTATCGCAAGAAGGTGATGTGATTGAAGTGATAACCGACATAGTCGAAAAAAACGGTGCATCGTTTATTAGTATACAAATTAAGGATCAGGGTTGTGGTTTATCGCTCGCTCAAACAGACAGCATCTTTGAACCCTTTTTCACCACAAAAACGCAAGGCACAGGATTAGGATTAGCGGTTGTTAAGTCGGTTGCAAAATCACATCAGGGTTTTGTTAGCGCAATCAACAACCCGGAAGGTAAGGGGGCTTGTTTTACATTACTACTGCCATGCATCGATCCTAAAATCCATTTTCAAACATACTCAACTGACTTACATCAAGGAGTAGCAATATGAGTAAAACCAAAATTCTAATAGTCGAAGACGATGACGGGCTGAGAGAAGCCCTTGTCGACACGCTACTATTGGGTGGTTATCAAGTTACTCCGGTCGATTGTGCTGAAAATGCGATGATCAAACTTGCCGATAATAATCAATTTGATTTGGTCGTTAGCGATATTCAAATGGGCGCAATGAGTGGACTCTCTTTACTCAAGAGTGTGAAAGCCAAATATCCCAAACTCCCAGTATTGTTAATGACGGCATTTGCCAATATCGATGATGCTATTCAAGCCATGCGTGACGGAGCAACTGATTATTTATCAAAACCGTTTGCACCAGAGGTATTGCTAAATTTAGTTGGACGCTATGCACCATCACAAAAAGTAGAGTCGAGAACTCCCATTGTCGCAGACCCCTCAAGTATTCGTATGCTTGAATTGGCCAGAAAAGTAGCTAAATCAGAAGCGACAGTGATGGTATTAGGCCCTAGCGGCTCTGGTAAAGAAGTCTTGTCACGTTACATTCATGATCAGAGTTCACGCAGCCAATCGGTATTTGTTGCTATTAACTGTGCGGCAATTCCTGAAAATATGTTGGAAGCGACCTTATTTGGTTATGAGAAAGGTGCGTTTACCGGCGCAGTTCAAGCTTGCCCGGGTAAATTTGAACAAGCCCAAGGCGGCACGTTATTGCTAGATGAAATAACTGAAATGGATTTGGCGTTACAAGCTAAGATTTTGCGCGTATTACAAGAAAGGGAAGTTGAAAGACTGGGTGGGCGTAAAACTATTTCGCTAAATGTCAGAGTGATTGCGACAAGTAACCGTGACTTAAAGTCAGCCGTTGACGACGGTAAATTTAGAGAAGATTTATATTATAGACTCAATGTGTTTCCCATTACATGGCAGCCACTTGCACATCGCATTGGCGATATAATCCCACTGGCTAAACATATGATCCAGCGACATGCCGCTGCACAGGGGATCCCTGCACCTGATATAACCATATCAGCGCAGCATAAACTAATGCAACACACTTGGCCGGGTAACGTCAGGGAGCTGGAGAATGTAATCCAGCGGGCTTTGATTTTGAGTGATAATGGCGAAATCGGTAATGAAGATTTAATGATTGAAGCGGCGCATAATGTTGAAAGAACCACATCGACTATGTTTACCCTACCATCTCCAGATATTTCAAAAGATACTTCAGATTTTGATAATAATGTCGATAACAATTTATTAGGATCAGAACTTCGATTCCAAGAACATCAGATTATTTTGGACGCGTTGCAGGCCTTCAATGGTAAGCGTAAAGACGTTGCTGAGAAGCTTGGGATAAGCCCTAGAACATTGCGTTACAAGCTGGCTCGCATGCGTGAGTCTGGTATTGAAGTGCCCAGCTAAACTGTTTCTCCAATATGCTTATTCATAAGCAGTACCGACAGGATGTCAATCCCTATTTGCCGCTGACTTCTAGCGGCATTTTTTTGTCACCTAAAAAGTAACCCCCTCAAATAAATACATAACATATTGAATTTATTAAATTAAATAAAGTGGCATTGTATTTGCTAAATTCAGTGTATACGAAGTAATTCATTCAAAATAATGACACTAGAGGTTGTGTGATGGACATCAAAGCGAATTCTATCTACCAAGAAATGCAAGCGATGGTTGGTGATATAAAGCCAATCAAAATGGATGTGCCGGCAATTCAAGGCAATACATCTGCCAGCGACTTTTCCGACTTGCTTAGCCAAGCGGTTAACAACGTTAACGGATTGCAAAAACAATCACGTGAGATGCAAACTGCATTTGATATGGGCGATCCCAATTTAAGTTTGGCGGACATGATGATAGCTAAAGAAAAATCCGGTATTGCTTTTGAAGCAACAATGCAAGTGCGCAATAAAGTGCTTGAAGCCTACAAAACTATAATGAACATGCCTGTTTAAGGAAGTAACTCGTGGCTGAAGCAGCAAGCACAGAATTAGCACTCTCCAGTAGCCTAGACGGCATTGATGATTCGATTGATAGCAGGCCGACTCTCATGGATCAGTTAGGTACGACTGAAATGGTGCGTCAAATTACCTTGGTAGTCACGTTGGTTATTTGCATCGTTATTGCCATTTTTGTTTTTCTTTGGTCAAAAGAACCGTCTTTTCGTCCATTGGCACAAATGCCAACACAAGAACTAATTGAAACACTCGATTTTCTTGATCAAAGTGAAATTGAGTACAAGTTACAAGGCAATACAGTTTACGTTGTTGAATCGCAGTTTAATGACGCAAAATTTGGTATGGCGCGCCAAGGTATCAGTAGTGAAGCTTCCCAGGGCACAGACATCATAATGCAAGACATGGGTTTTGGCGTGAGCCAACGTGTTGAAATGGAGCGTTTGAAACACGCTCGCGAACAACAGATTGCACGCACTATTGAAGACATGAACTCCATAGCTAAAGCACGCGTGCTGCTGGCCTTGCCTAAAGAGAATGTATTCTCACGGCGTGAAAAGAAAGGCAGTGCGACGGTAGTTGTTACCGCTAGACGAGGTAATGTTGTTTCCGCTGAAGAAGTAAACTCTATTGTCGATATCGTTGCTTCTGCAGTGCAAGGTATGGAGCCTAGCAAAGTGACTGTAACAGATAATAATGGTCGTCTATTAAATTCAGGTTCACAAGATGCAGGGACTTCTGCAGCGCGAAAAGAATACGAATTAGAGAAGAAACGAGAAGCGGAATATATGGAAAAAATTGACTCCATTTTGATCCCCGTTTTAGGTTTAGGAAACTACACGGCACAAACCGATGTGACTATGGATTTTACGTTTGTTGAGCAAACTCAACGCCGCTTTAACCCCGACCTTCCGGCAATTCGAAGTGAAATGATTTCAGAACAAAATAATGTGGGCAACGTCATTGCTGGTATACCAGGAGCGCTATCAAATCAACCTCCTATGGATGCAACCATTCCTGAAAACGCAACGGGTGGGGGTAATGGTTCGCCTATACCTGGCAGCAACAGCAAAGAACAAACTCGTAACTATGAATTAGATACAACGATTAGTCATACTAAGCAGCAAACTGGTGTTATTCGTCGTTTGAGTGTGTCAGTTGCAGTGGACTATACAACGACTAAAGCAGCTGATGGTACTGTTTCAAATACGCCAGTGAGTCAACAGCAATTACTTAATATCCGTCGCTTGCTGCAAGGCGGCATCGGTTTTGACGTGACACGGGGTGATTCACTTGAAGTCGTCAGTATTCCATTCAACAAAGTGGAGATAGGTGAAACTCGAGAAACACCGCTCTGGGAACAAGAACGGTTTATGCCTATACTGAAGTTAGTACTTGGCGCGCTGGTGATTATTATTTTAATATTCTTTGTCGTTCGCCCGATGCTAATGAAGCTTATCTTCCCCGAGAATAGCATTTCAGATGACGAGTTTGACGAGTCAGATTTAGATTTGGGTGAGGATCCTTTAGCAATGCTAAACGAAGAATTTGATGAAACGCAGATTGGCTTTGCCGCTGACGGTTCTTTAAAGTTGCCTAATTTACGCAAAGACGAAGATGTGCTAAAAGCCGTACGTGCTCTCGTCGCTAACGAGCCTGAATTATCAGCGCAAGTGGTTCGCGGTTGGCTATTACAGGACGAATAAGGAATAAAATGATGGCTGAAGATGATAATGCAAAACCAGCAGTTCCAAAGTACGACGTCAATAAATTAGACGGCGTAGAAAAAGCCTCTATATTACTATTGAGCTTATCGGAAGATGATGCTGCACAAATTCTAAAATTTATGGAGCCAAAGCAAGTCCAGAAATTAGGCGCCGCTATGGCGGCAATGGATGACATGACACAAGATAAAATTACGTCAGTGCATACGCATTTCATTGACGAGATCCAAAATTATTCAACCATTGGATTCAAGAGTCAAGATTTTGTGCGTGGCGCATTAATCTCAGCATTAGGCGAAGATAAAGCGGCTCACTTGCTTGATCAGATACTCACCGGTAGCAGTGCAAAAGGCCTAGAATCACTCAAATGGATGGATTCAAAGCAAGTTGCAACGATCATTCGTAACGAACATCCACAAATTCAAACTATTGTTATGTCTTATCTCGAGCCAGAGCAGTCAGCCGAAATTTTGGCGCAATTTCCTGAAAAAGTAAGACTAGACTTATTAATGCGTGTAGCTAACCTTGAAGAGGTACAACCAGCAGCATTACAAGAACTAAACGAAATTATGGAGAAACAGTTTGCTGGTCAAGCCGGAGCGCAAGCTGCGAAGATGGGTGGACTGAAATCGGCGGCGAATATCATGAACTACCTTGATACTAATATTGAAGGCCAGTTAATGGATGCTATCCGTGAAACTGACGAAGAAATGAGTCAACAAATTCAAGATCTCATGTTCGTATTCGACAATCTTATTGATGTCGACGATAGAGGTATGCAAGCGATATTGCGTGAAACTCAGCAAGAGACGCTAATGAAAGCGATCAAAGGTGCAGATGAAGAATTGCGTAATAAAATTACGGGTAACATGTCTAAACGGGCCGCTGAAATGTTACTTGATGATATCGAAGCCATGGGGCCTGTTCGCTTAAGTGAAGTTGAAACGGCACAAAAAGAAATCCTGTCTATTGCTCGTCGTTTGGCTGATGCCGGCGAAATCAATTTAGGCGGTGGCGGCGGTGAAGAATACATCTAATGAGTATTTCTAGCAGTAAACCAAAATCACAGTCAGTCAAAGTGACATCGGTCGACTCTTTTGACGATGCCAAAACTTGGGATCTACCGAGTATTAATTCTGATGTGCAAAGTAGTGGGACCAATGCGTTTAACAAAACACGTACTTGGAAATATGAACCACCAGAGGTTGAAGAAGATTTAGTACCGCTCACCGCAGAAGTTATCGAATCCATTCGCGCTGCAGCATACGATGAAGGTTTTGCGTTGGGTAAACAAGAAGGCTACGACGCTGGTTTGGAGCAAGGAAAGCAAGAAGGCCTTGAACTGGGCACTAGCGAGGGCAAAGAACAAGGTTTAGCCGATGGCATGTTGGCGGGGCAAGAGCAAATGGACGAGTTAGCGCGCAGTTGGCAATCTATCATCGATCAAACCGCCAATCCTTTGGCTCAAGTTAGTCAAGAACTTGAAAATGAACTGGTTATCCTTGCTGTTAAATTAGCAAAAGCGGTGATCAATGTGGAAGTAACCACGCAAAATGATGTGCTTCTGAGTGCGATAAGCGAAGGTATAAAAGTGCTTCCAATACAAGAAAGTCAGTATCAATTTCAAATGAATCCGGTTGACGTTGCCATGGTTAAGGGACATTTTGGCGACCAAGTAATAGCCGAAAATAACTGGAGACTAATTGAAAATCCTGCCATTGAACGCGGTGGTTGTGAACTCAGTACACAAAGCAATGCGGTTGATATGTCAATTCAGCGCAGAACTGCCGATGTATTTACCCAATTTTTAAATGCCCAAGGATTACAATATGACCCTCGCAATAGCTGATAAAATTAAGCAATTGCAGGCGCAGATCCCTAAAGCACCGGCGATCTCTTCAGGCAAGCTTATTAGAGGTGTTGGTTTAACCCTTGAGGCTGTTGGTTGCCAAGTGCCCGTTGGCGGACGTTGTTTAGTACAAACAAGTCACGGACAAATTGAAGCTGAAGTAGTCGGTTTCTCGGGTGATGTTACCTATTTGATGCCCACTCAATCGGTCAAAGGAATTGTCCCTGGGTCGCGTGTGCAGCCTTTGTCACATGAAAATGGACTGGCGGTTGGCGATGAGTTATTAGGTCGCGTTATTGATGCAAATGGCGAACCTCTGGATGGTAAAGGCCCGATAAAATGTAAACAAAAAGCATCGTTGACACCACCGCCAATAAATCCATTAACACGAAAACCAGTTAATCAACCACTTGATGTTGGCGTTAGAGCTATCAATACTGTATTAACGGTGGGCAAAGGTCAGCGTATGGGTCTGTTTGCTGGCAGTGGCGTGGGTAAAAGTGTCTTAATGGGTATGATGACACGAGGCACAACAGCGGATGTTGTTGTGGTTGGCCTTATTGGCGAACGTGGCCGCGAAGTAAAAGAATTTATTCAAGATATTTTGACTGCAGAAGAACGAGAAAAAGCGGTTGTCGTTGCTGCGCCAGCCGACACCTCACCTCTAATGCGTCTTAAAGGATGCGAGGCTGCAGTGACCATTGCAGAATACTTTAGAGACCAAGGGAAGGATGTGTTGTTATTAGTTGATTCACTTACAAGATACGCAATGGCACAACGTGAAATAGCCCTAGCAATAGGCGAACCGCCAGCAACTAAAGGCTACCCGCCTTCGGTTTTTGCAAAATTACCAGCATTGGTGGAGCGAGCTGGAAACGGCACTGAACAACAAGGCTCTATTACTGCGTTTTATACTGTATTGACCGAAGGAGATGACTTGCAAGATCCGATCGCAGATTCAGCACGTGCAATCTTAGATGGTCATATTGTACTGTCGCGTCGGTTAGCTGAATCGGGGCATTATCCTGCTATTGATATTGAAGCATCGATTAGCCGTGTTATGCCTCAAGTTGTGAATGAAGAACATGTACTTCAAGCGCGCAATATTAAGCAAGTTTATTCAACCTATCAACAGAATAAAGATCTAATTAGTATTGGCGCATACGCGCGAGGCAGCGACAACAGAATTGATTTATCGATAGCTGCTGAGCCCGCGATTAACGCATTTTTACAACAAAAAACGAGCCAAGTTATCTCGTTCGAACAGTGTGTTGAGTCAATGGGCACATTAAGTGGTGGTTTAAATGCAGCTTCAGCACATGGGCAGAACGCCCAACAACCGCGGTAATGTATAGAATTGATGAACGATCATAATGAGTAATCTTAACCAATTACACATGGTTTCTGAGCTTGAAACCAAGAAAGAACAAAAATTGGCGCAAAACTACCAGTTTGCTGCAAAGAATCTACAAGATAATCAGCAAAAATTGACTGGGCTTGAGCAATATCGCCTTGAGTACTTGCAACTCATTCAGCGAAAAGGACAACTTGGCGTTGAAGCTAAAAAACTGCATCAGCACCAATCTTTTGTCGCAAAGCTCGATCGAGCCTGTGAACAACAAATCCAATTTGTAAGCCAAGCTGTTTTGGTTGCGGACCAACGCAAACGGCAGTGGCTTGAGCAACAAAAGCGTCGTAAAGCGATTGAAATGTTGATTGCTTCCAAAACAAAACAAGCAATTGCGGTCGAAGCACGCAAAGAACAACAGTTGTTTGACGAAATTGCGATTCAAAAATATGTCCGTCGTCCACCCGTTTTACGCTAGTTGGTACAACCTTTGCAAAACATCCTATAACCACTTATTTTAATAATCTCAAGCTATTGTAATTGTTGATTAAATCTAAATAAGTTCGAATAAAACGGTCAGGATGAAATTAGTATTATGCAACAATTTGCCACTACTCAAACAAGTATTGCCGCTAACAAACTGCCATTTGAAGATGTAAAACTGTCTTCATCGGTGCCCCATGATACAAGTAGTTCATCATTAAACGGCAGCGCTCAAAAGAGCGCCTTTGAAGAAGCGCTAGCGAGACAGGAAAAATCGAGTAGTCCTAGCGCACAAAACGGTCGTAATGACAAAGAAAATGCAGCTCAGCGAGTAGCAGACGAAGCCAAAAACAATCAAGCCAAAGAGGCTAGGCAAGATAGCGTAGCGACGCCAAGAGAACAAAGCCGCGCAAATCAACAGAATAGAGATGTGACAGAAACGCAGGCTGAAACGGATGATCGTAAGCAAAGTGAGTATGCTCAGCAAAATAAAAAAATGACGAATGCAAAGCTGACTAACGATAAAGTGCAAGCGCCACAGCAACAAGTTGATAGCCCTACACTTAGGGATAACAGTGAAATTGCCGTAAAGCCGATATCGAATGAAAAAATAACGGCTGAAAATATTACTGATGACTTCGACTGGGTTGCGTTCGTAAATCAAGTTAAGGATTTATCTGCTTCATCCGACTCTATTCCCAATGATTTATATGTTGAAGATAAATCCTCAGCACTCGACATTTTTGCACAAACCATGGCTTCATTAAATTCAGACAATAACGTCGTTGTTAATACTAAACCAGTTGATGCAGATATTTTAAATGCAGGAGCTGGTCCTGAGTTCTTAGAAATCAGTTTGACGCAAGAAGAACGCGCTACATTAATCAATGCAGCGGGTGGTGACCCTGAAGCTCCGGATACAGCAAATGATGCTGACTTGTTAAAGGATTTATTACAAACGGCAACGCTCGATACACCTGACCAGCAAAAAGTACCGATGCCACCTGAAGCAGTTATCAATGAGCTAGATGTAACGATAAAATCCGAGCTCAAGTTCGAACAAGCTCAAAAGCCAATTGATAACGTTATATTGACACCGACTGATACAAAAGCAGAAATAGCTGAAGCTGATCTAACAACAGAAAAAGTTGATGAGTATTTAGTACCAAAACCACTGGGATCCACTGATAGTAAAACAGCTATCTTGGCTGATGTCGACGCTGAAGTTGTTAATGCAACAGTAACTCAAGCGGCGAAGCCGTTGATCGATAATAGCAACAAACCTGATGCATCATCTTTGTTTTTGCCAGTCGATAAAGCATCAACTAAACAGCAAGCGCAGTTATTAGCAAAATTAACCCCTGATGCACAAAGCAGCGCGATTGACAATATTGCCACGCGAGTCGAATCAGTGATCTCGGCGTTAAACACAGAGGGTAAATCAACTGAATTTATTGCGGCGTTGCAGTCGGGCGTCAAAGAAATGAAAGAGCAGTTAAAGCAAGGCAGAGAACCTGGTATTGATTTAAAAAGTTTAGTCACAGATGCGCTTGCTGCAGTCGACGTAAAAGTGAGCGGCAATACTGAAGTTGCATTAGATAAACAGCTCAATCAAGTCACCCATATTTTGGCAGCAGCTGCGTCGTTAAATCAAAGTAATCAACAGCAAAATTATTTGAATACTGGGGTGAGCGAAGTACAGGGCATAAAAGAAATCGCGCAACAACAAATAGAAAGTACCCGACTTGTGCAGCAAACCACGACTAACGATAAAGGGATCAATATGTTTAAGCCTGAAGGCCAGCAACAGTTGACCGAAAAAGTACGCTGGATGGTTAATAGTCGAAATATAAGCGCTGAAATTAGGTTAGATCCGCCTGATTTAGGCGGCATGAATATCAAAGTTAATCTGTCAGGAGATTCGGCCTCAGTCAGTTTTGTTGTGCAGTCGCAACATGCTCGTGATGCACTTGACCAAGCAGTGCCTAGATTACGAGAAATGCTCGAAGAAAATGGTATTGAGTTGGGTCAGTCATCGGTTCAGCAAGAAAGTCCAGGTACTGATGGGCAAGCTGAGGAAGGTAGTTTAGCAAATAATTCGGACGGCTCGGACAATTTGGCACAACAATCGCAAGATGAAATTCAAGACACAAATAAAGATGGTTTTGCCGATGATAACGGCGCTATTGAACAACGTATTAGTGGCGGCAGAATAGGCGGTATTGATTATTACGCATAAAAATAGCGACAAATAGCATGAAAATGGCGTAAAAGAGATATAAAAGAGGCGTATGATGCGAATGGGTCTTATTGACTACTCATTGTCACAATTCTGACAACAGCGTCAGTAACTTGTTAAACAGTCTGATTTACGCATAAGTATGAATATAAGAGAGTAATGGCATGGCGGATAAAGAGTTAGAAATTGAAGAAGGTAGTAAAAAGAAAAGCAAATTAATGCTGATTACTATTATTATCGTTGTTGTCTTACTTGGCGGCGGTGCGGGTGCTTATTTCTTTTTATTTACCGGAGATGATAGCAACGCAACTGAGAACGACGGTGGTGCTGCAGATGCCGTCATTGAGAATGTTGCTGCACCGTCAGGTGAAGCCCTATATGTTGCCATGCCCAGACCTTTTACTTTCAATGCACCGGGCGTGGCTCGCGAGCGCATTGTGCAAATTGAAGTGCAACTCATGGTCAGAGGCGCAGCGAATGAAGACTTAGCAAAACGTCATATTCCAATGATTGAAGGCTCTCTGTTGCAAGTATTTAGTGCATCTAATGCTGATGATCTGGTTACTGATGTTGGTAAAATTGAGTTGAAAGAACGTGCTACCGCGCAAGTTCGCCAAGTGATGACAGAGTTAGAAAGTTCGCCTGTTGTTGAGCAAGTTCTATTTACAGGTTTTGTTATTCAGTAGACGCAAACTAACCTGCAAAAACTGTTTTAGTAATGCGGTAACTGCATCACTAAGTGTGAGCGCTGTGTCTACGGTTAGTTAATTAAGTTACTTGTTGTTGAGTAACCCCAAACGAGAATTAATGTGAGCGACTTATTATCACAAGACGAAATTGACGCGCTACTCCACGGCGTTGACGATGTTGAAGAAGAAGAAATCGAGGAAGTCGAAGATGATGGTTCGGCTATGGAGTACGATTTTTCCTCTCAAGACCGCATTGTTCGTGGACGGATGCCAACACTGGAAATCGTGAATGAACGTTTTGCACGGCACATGCGCGTGAGTTTATTTAATATGATGCGCCGTTCTGCGGAAGTGTCTATTAATGGCATCCAAATGATTAAGTTTGGTGAGTATATTCACACTTTATTTGTTCCCACTAGTTTGAATATGGTGCGTTTTCGTCCACTCAAGGGAACGGGCTTAATTACAATGGAAGCGCGACTAGTTTTCATTATGGTTGACAACTTCTTTGGTGGAGACGGTCGTTATCATGCAAAAATTGAAGGCAGAGAATTTACGCCAACTGAGCGACGTATTATTCAGATGCTACTTAAACTTATTTTTGAAGATTACAAAGAGGCCTGGGGACCCGTCATGGATGTGTCGTTTGAGTATCTAGATTCAGAAGTAAACCCAGCGATGGCGAATATTGTGAGTCCAACTGAGGTTGTGGTGATTAGCTCGTTCCACATCGAGCTTGATGGCGGTGGCGGTGACTTCCACATTTCATTGCCATATTCAATGCTTGAGCCTATTCGTGAATTGCTAGATGCAGGCGTTCAAAACGACAAAGAAGACACCGATTTCAGATGGAGTAAAGCGCTACGTGATGAGATTATGGATGTTCAGGTAGGTTTAACAACCCATTTACTTGATATGACTCTGACACTAGAGCGCATCATGAATTTTGAAAAAGGTGACATTATTCCAATTGAGATGCCTGAGACAGTGACTGTGTTAATTGAAGATTTACCCACGTTCAGGGCTAAATTGGGTAAGTCTCGAGAAAATATTGCATTAAAAATTACAGAAAAAATTCCAAGGCCAACGTCGGTGAAATCTGAACTCCAGCTATTGACTCGAAATGGCAAAGTCATAGACAACGACGCTGAATTACAAGTGTTAGAAGACGATTTATAAAAGATAGGAAAATATTATGAGTGAAGATGGCGAAGGCTTAGATGATTGGGAAGCAGCGATGGCTGAGCAAGCAGAGGCAGAAGCAGGCGAAGGTGAGGGCGGTGGTCCGCAAGATGACATCGATGCCATTATGAATGAACAATCTGCGGGTGGCGGCGCTAAGCCGGCAGAATTTGACGAGTTGAAAGAAGATGCACCTATTACAGTTGCAGAAAAGAAAAAACTCGACACCATATTAGATATCCCTGTCACCATTTCAATGGAAGTTGGGCGCAGTATAATAAGTATCCGAAATTTACTGCAATTGAACCAAGGTTCAGTGGTCGAATTGGACCGAGTTGCAGGCGAACCTCTAGATGTTTTAGTAAATGGCACGTTGATTGCTCATGGAGAAGTAGTAGTCATCAACGATAAATTTGGGATTCGGTTAACGGATGTTATTAGTCAAGTCGAGAGAATTAAAAAACTTAGATAGAAACCTATATAAAACAGGTGCTTATACTCTTTTATTGTTTTTATTTAGCAGCGTGGTCAACGCGGAGGCTTCGGCCTCCAGCCCTCAAACACTACAAAACCCCTCATCTATACTGTCAATTTTTCTTAGCCTTTTACTGGTAGTCGCCATTATTTTTGCGCTCGCATTCATTGCGCGTCGATTTAATGTCACTCAAGCAGGAAATGGTCAATTAAAAGTGATTGCGTCGATGGCCGCGGGTGCCAAAGAAAAAATCATGGTCGTCGATGTCGGCGGCGAACAATTCTTAATTGGCGTTACAGCGCACAATATTAATCAATTGGGCAAGCTAGATAATCCAATTGCAACGTCAAGCACCAGCAAAAACAACGGACAACCAGCTAGTTTGGCATTCAAAGATAAGTTGGTAAAAGCGATGGCTGAAACAATGGTCGGCGTAAAAAAGGAAAAGGCGCATGATTAATAATATGTTTTCTTTATCGTTTATCGCCAAACTTGCTCTGTTGATAACACTCAGTATTATTTTTGCCGGCAGTGCTATGGCTGAGCAGGGTATTCAAGCGATTACAGTAACCACAACAGATGCGGGTAATCAAGAATATTCGATGACGTTACAAGCATTATTCATCATGACCGCATTGAGTTTAATTCCAGCCTTTATCATGATGATGACGTCTTTTACGCGCATTATTGTTGTACTGTCAATTTTACGTCAAGCCATTGGGCTTCAACAATCACCGTCAAATCAAATTTTGATTGGTGTCAGTTTGTTTTTATCAATGTTTATCATGGCGCCAGTATTTGACGAGATCAATGTAAAAGCATTGGAGCCTTATTTAAGCGAGGAATTGACGTCAAAAGAAGCGTTTAATATTGCAAAGGAACCGATGCGTGCTTTTATGTTGTCACAAACGAGGGTAAAAGACTTAGAGACATTCGTGCAAATCGGCGGTTACGAAGGCTTGTATGACGATCCTGCTGATGTTCCGTTGACGGTTTTAATTCCCGCATTTGTTACCAGTGAGCTAAAAACCGCATTCCAAATTGGCTTTATGTTATTTATTCCCTTTTTGATCCTTGATTTGGTGGTGGCATCAATATTGATGGCCATGGGTATGATGATGTTATCGCCCATGATTGTGTCGTTGCCATTTAAGTTAATGCTATTTGTTTTGGTTGACGGTTGGAATCTGATATTTGGCACCTTAGCCACTAGTTTCGGCATGGGAGTTTGACCTAATGAGTCCTGAGGTTTTTGTCGAAATTTTACGTGAAGCTATGCTAGTTGTCATTCTTCTGGTAACAGCAGTTATTGTGCCCGGTTTGATCGTTGGTTTGGTCGTCGCTGTTTTCCAAGCAGCGACTTCCATCAACGAACAAACCATGAGTTTTCTTCCGCGCTTGGTGGTGACCTTATTGGCGGTTAGTTGGCTTGGCAGTTGGTTGGTGCAAATGATGATGGATTTCTTCTTTGAGATGGTTTATCGCATTCCGATGGCAGTAGGTTAGATAGATGGAAATACTAGAGTCAACAATTACTAATTTTCTGGCAGACTACCTGTTGCCATTTATGCGCATATCGGGTTTGTTCTCTGCAATGGTAGGAATAAGTGCGAAAACAATACCTACGCCAATCAGAACACTATTAGCAGTGTTGTTGACCTTCATGATTGTGCCTAATATCCCGCCTGTTCCTGTTGATGATTTGGTAAATTTAAGGACTTTTTTGTTGGGTATTAAGCAATTAATTATTGGTATTGTGATTGGCTTTATTTCTATGATGGTGTTGAATACGTTTGTTCTAGCAGGCCAAATTATTGCGATGCAAACCGGTTTAGGTTTCGCTTCGATTGTCGATCCAATCAATGGTATTAGCGTGCCAGCAGTCGGTCAATTTTATCTTATTTTGGCGACACTTTTATTTTGGACTTTCGATGGTCATTTAGCCATGATCCAGATGATTGTGATGAGCTTTAAGGCCTTTCCTATTGACTCACCTTGGTGGACAGGAGAACAGTTTCGTTTAGTTGCACACTGGGCTGGGTGGATGTTTATTTCCGCAGTTACCATGTCGCTAGCACCTATTGTTTCACTTTTAATTGTAAACTTAGCATTTGGTGTTATGACCAAAGCGGCACCACAGCTAAATATATTTAGTTTGGGTTTTTCAATCGCGCAAATTACCGGATTGGTTATTATTTACATTACCTTGAGTAACCAAGTTTATCACTTTGAGCAACAATGGCAGCGAGCGCAAGAATTTATGTGCAAGCTATTGTTGACCTGTTAACGCTATTTAGGATGATAAGAAATGGCTGATGACTCGTACGAAAAGACCGAGGAACCCACACCCAAAAAACTCGAAGATGCCAGAGAAAAAGGGCAAGTTGCTCGGTCCAAGGAATTGTCCACCGCCTTGGTCTTAATTTCCAGTGCAATCGCTTTCTTTTTCGTTGGAAGTTATATCGCAAAAGCCATGTTCGACGTTATGCAACGCTCTTTCACGCTCTCGCGTGATGAAACGTATGACACAGTGCACATGTTTCAAATATTAGAGATGTCAGTATCAGAATCCAGTTTGCCAGTGTTGATGTTTATGATTATTTCTATGATAGGCGGTATTTATGGAAGTATAGCCCTAGGAGGATACAACTTTTCATGGAAATCTGCAGGGCCTAAAGCTAATCGATTGAGCCCCTTAGAGGGCTTCAAGAGAATGTTCGGCGTCAATGCCTTGGTCGAATTAATTAAAGGTGTTGCGAAAGTCGTGGTAATTGGGTTTATGGCGTATATGGCCCTATATATTTTTAGAGATGAAGCCCTACATCTCGACATGGAACTGTATCCGTTAAACTTATTCCACGCTCTGAATATGATTGAATGGGCTTTTTTACTGTTATGTTGCGGTATGATCCCCATCGCCTTAATTGATGTTCCATATCAGAGCTTCAAGCATAATAAAGAAATGAAAATGACGTTGCAGGAAGTCAAGGACGAACGTAAAAATTCCGAAGGTGACCCGCAGGTCAAAGGCCGTATTCGAAGACTACAGTATCAAGCCTCAGCTAATCGTATGATGCAAGCAGTGCCAGAGGCTGATGTTATTGTTACCAACCCGACACACTTTTCGGTGGCAATAAAATACGAGCAAAATGGTGATCGTGCACCGGTGATGGTAGCAAAAGGGGCTGATGAACTTGCCATGCACATTCGTAAAATCGCAAATGCACATGATATTCCTATTATTGAATCTCCTATGTTGGCGCGTGCTATTTTCTACAGTACTGAACCCGATAATGAAATTCCGGCGAAACTGTTTATGGCAGTGGCTCAAGTGCTTGCTTATGTGTATCAAATGAAAGCATATAGAAAAGGCAAAGCAACGCGACCGAAGGCGCTGAAGAAGAACCTACCGATACCGCCAGAATTGCGTCGTTAACAAATGGGCTTGATGCGGATATTGTGTGTTTTTATTTTTTTAAGCTGTTTTCTCAAGCTGTTGAATCGACAACTTGCTTAAAAAATGAAAGGCAATATAATTAGCACGAGTAAATAAAAAAACTCAAGTATTGACGATTGATATGCTCAGCACGGATGCAAGCTTTCGATGTTGCTTGTTAATTATATATTTAATTTTGAAACTGAATTAGGTATGCATTTGATATTATTAATCACAAAGAGTTTGCGTTGTTGCCTTCTAGGTATGGTGTTTTTTGGAATTATTTCTAGCTTTTCAGCTGAGGGTAGTGAGCCAGCAAAATTTCACTTGCCTACAATCAAGAAGTACAGCGTTATTGACGGTCTCTCTCAGACTACCGTCTATGACATAGCGCAAGACAATAATGGCTATATCTGGCTGGCAACGCAATCAGGCATCGATAAGTTTGACGGTTACACGTTTACCCATTTTGGACCCAGTAGAGACCTACAAAAGGGACTCTCCAGTTCACTTGTTCATTCCCTTGAAATACAACCGAACACTGGCGATCTTTGGATAGGCACAATTAATGGCCTCGATGTTTTGCGTGCAAGCGATAAAATTTTTGAAAGTATCGAACTGCGTAATCATCAAGGAGAATTGGATAAAGACATACGAACTATCTTGGTTGACCAACAAGATAACGTGTTTGTTGGTACTGTAAAAGCATTGTACTTGCAAAAAAGTGGCCAAGCTGGCTTTGTACCCATTTCAATGCCACATCAATCAAATACTATCCATGACATTATTTCCCAGAAGAATCAAAGGTTATTAGTCGCCACTAGTAACGGCATCTTAAGCTACGATATACAAACGGGACTTTGGCGAGATGAGTTGCTACCCCGCATTGAAGCCACCGCGATTAAAATCGATAGCGCTGGATATTTGTGGGTAGGGACGGCTGGTCAGGGCGTTTTTCGGGCTGAGACTCGCGGCAACAGTTTTTTGAATGTTACTAATATAGCGGCAAAAGATGGCTTGTCTGATAATGTTGTTAATGACATTGAGCAAATGGCAGATGGTTCAGTCTGGGTTGCAACAACCAACGGAGCGTCAATATTCTCCGATCCCAATGAGCTAATCTTTACGAATATATCAACTTCGTCAAGCCCCCAAAACTCAACAATTTCAGACGCCATAATTACCTTGTTCAACACTGCATCTGGCTTGATATTATTTGGCACCAGTGCGCAAGGGTTTGGGGTTCTCGATACTAATTCTACTATGTTTACAAATCTCGGGTTGGAGCAAGGACAGTTTTACTATTTCGTTGCTAAACAAGCAGATGATACCTTGTGGTTATCAACCAAATCGGGTGTGTTAAAGTTGAATACGGATTATTCTGTTGAAGGTCCTTGGAAATATGAAAAAGACAGTCAGTCTGCGACCAAAATGCGCTCGCTGGTTTTTGATGAAAAAAATCAAAATTTGTGGGTAGCATCAAAGCTAGGACTTGGGAAAATAGCGCCTGAAAGTAAAGTCATTGAGGACGTTGCCTTACGCGACACTGCCATTTACTCAATTACAATCGGGCCGAATGGAAATCTTTGGCTCGGGTCCGAATTTCAGGGCTTGCTGGTATTGGACGTCGACACTCACAAAATAATACAAAACTATGACATGCCGATGGTCACTTATATTTTACCAATTTCGACGGATGAACTCTGGGCTGCCACTATCGATGGTCTTTTTCTGATCAATCCTGAGACTAATGAAGTCAGCAAATTTGTTAACCAAGCTGATAATCAAGACAGCCTTGTGCACAACGTCATTACTTGGATTTCAAAGCGTGATGAAACCAGCTTTTATGTGGGTACCCTAGGGCATGGTTTGTCGCTGTTGGAGTTAGGTGTCGGTAATGCTGAGCCAAAATTTACGCGCTTATTTTCGAATGAAAGACTATCTAATTCATCTATAGGAAGTGTGGTAAACGACAATCTGGGTTACCTTTGGATAGCAACAGAGAAATACATTTTTAGGGCTAATATTGAGTCTGGTAATGTTGATATGTTTGATGAGAACGAAGGGGTCAACTCCACTGGATATTACATTGGTGCTACTGCGACAAAAGACGATGGAACTATCGTATTTGTCGGTGATGAGGGCGTGACATACTTTCAGCCTAAAGATATTAAAAAACCAGATACCATGCCTGCTCTTCAATTTACTAGCGTTTCCATTTTAAATGGAAGAGACAGCCATAGTATTGAAGAAAAGTATGGCCAATTTATAAGTCTAGCCGATTCGGTTATTAAGGTGGTTTTGTCACCCGATGATATTTTACTGAAAATTGAATTTGCAGCGCTTGAGTTTGCTAGCCCTCAAAGCATCGAATATGCCTATCGACTCATTGGTTTTGATGATCGTTGGCAATATTTAGATAGCAAAAATAGAGCGGTGACTTACACTAACTTAGACTCAGGTAGCTATATATTAGAGGTTAAATCCACTAACCGTTATGGCTTATGGAATGACAAACTGCAACGCATGCCCATTTTAGTGACACCACCCTGGTGGCAAACCATATGGGCGATCATTGTCTTTGGTATTATCGCGCTACTAACTGTTTTTACGGTATTCAGATGGCGTACCTATGCATTGCATAAACGCTCGGTGATGCTGTATCAAAACGTACAAGAAAAAACCCTTGAATTGCAGCTTGCTAATGAGCAACTAAGATTGCTGACTACGTTGGACCCTCTCACTCAAGTGTATAATCGTCGCGGTTTTACAGATGCGGTTGGGAAAGAATTCTCAAAGTATAAGAGAAGCAATGAATTGTTTTCCATCATTTTGATAGATATTGATTTTTTCAAACGGATTAATGATGAGCATGGCCATGAAGCCGGTGATCAGGTTCTGATCAAATTTGCTAATATCCTGTCACAATGTACTCGAGATTACGATATTTTGGCGCGTTGGGGTGGCGAAGAGTTCATTGTGTTGCTACCCAATACTCAACTTAAAGATGCGATTAATATTGCGAACAAGTATCGCGATATCATTCGCAAGGAAAAATTCATGGTGGCTAACACGTCAATTAGAGTGTTACTGACCGCGGGTGTGGCAAATATTCAAGACTATGCATCTATTGATGAGTGCATAAAGCGTGCGGATAATCTTTTATACGAGGGTAAAAACTTAGGTAGAGACCAAGTACTGCCGATGCTTTAATTTTTTTCACGCATCTGAGCGAATTGGCACAATAGTTGTATCGCATCCAGTATTATTACCTAGCTGTCAAAAGTCTGTTCTATGCAATTAACGTCCGCTTTCCAAAGTATAGATAAATCAAAATTAAAGAATATAGCGGGTGGCATGGGTGCCCCCATTGTAGTTTTAGCTATTATGGGCATGGTTATCCTGCCCATGCCGCCAATGTTATTGGATGTGCTTTTCAGTTTTAATATTGCACTGTCACTGGTCATTATTTTGGTCTCAGTATTGACTAAACGGCCCATCGATTTTGGCATATTTCCATTAGTTCTGTTAATTGCTACCGTTTTGCGTTTAGCGCTCAACGTGGCCTCTACGCGAATTGTACTATTGAATGGACATGAAGGCGGAGACGCCGCAGGTAAAGTAATACAGTCGTTTGGTGAAGTTGTTATTGGTGGTAATTACGTTGTCGGTGTTGTGGTATTTGCAATCTTGCTTATCATCAACTTCAAAGTGGTTACAGCAGGTGCTGGTCGCATTTCTGAAGTAAGTGCCAGATTTACGTTGGACGCAATGCCCGGCAAGCAAATGGCGATTGATGCTGATTTGAATGCGGGCTACATCGACTCAGATCAAGCGCGAACGCGCAGAGAAGAAATCACCGCTGAAGCTGATTTTTATGGGTCGATGGACGGCGCATCAAAATTTGTAAAAGGGGACGCGATTGCGGGCCTTTTCATTATGCTAATCAATATTGTTGGTGGTCTGTTTGTTGGCATGTATCAACATGATTTAGATTTTTCTACTGCGATGGAGGTGTATACCATTCTTACCATTGGTGACGGTTTGGTGGCGCAAATCCCATCACTACTGCTTTCTGTCGCTACAGCAATTATCGTTACTCGGGAAAATGATTCGCAAGAAATGGGTCATGAAATTCGAGAACAATTAGCCAACCGCAAAGCACTTTATATTACCTCAGGAATATTATTTATAATGGGTGTTGTGCCAGGAATGCCACACGTGGCCTTCCTTGGTTTTTCTGCTGCTGTTTTCGCATATGCTTTTTTCAGAGACAAAATGAAAGCCAAGGAAGCGCAAGAAAAATCACTGGTGGAAGCAATGCCAGATACGAACAAAGGACCAAGTGAAATGAAAGAACTCGGTTGGGACGATGTTCAACATGTCGACACTATTGGTTTAGAAGTTGGCTACCGTCTCATTCCACTGGTGGATAAGTCACAGGGTGGTGAACTATTGACGCGAATTAAAGGTGTGCGTAAAAAACTGTCGCAAGAACTTGGTTTTCTTATTCCCCCGGTACATATTCGCGACAATTTAGACTTTTCACCCAATGCGTACTCTATCTCAATGATGGGGGTTTCAATCGGTGATGCTGAGATTAGTCACGACAACGAACTTGCGATCAATCCGGGCCAAGTATTCGGCGAGCTTTCAGGCACTAAGACAAAGGATCCTGCTTTTGGGCTTGATGCGATTTGGATTAAAGCGAATCAACGCGAACATGCGCAAACGTTGGGTTATACGGTTGTTGATTCAGCTACTGTTGTGGCGACACACTTGAGTCAGTTACTGACAACCAATGCTTATCAATTATTGGGACATGAAGAAGTGCAGCAGCTTCTCGATATGCTTGAGAAGACTAATCCGAAGTTAGTTGAAGGACTAGTACCTGATATTTTGTCACTAAGCACCATGGTTAAAGTATTACAAACCTTATTGTATGAAGGTGTGCCAATTAGAGATATGCGGACTATTTGTCAAACACTCTGTGAGTATGGACCTAAGAGTCAAGACCCTGACGTACTAGTGTCTGCATTGCGTATTGCGTTGAAGCGTTTGATTGTGCAAGACATTACGTCAGGCGGTGATGAAATACCCGTTATTACATTAGCTCCAGACTTGGAACAAATGTTGCATAAGTCATTACAAGCAGGTGGTGAAGACGGCGCTGGAATAGAGCCTGGCCTTGCAGAAAAGATCCAGCAATCATTAACTGAAGCAAGTCAGCAGCAGGAACTCGCTGGCGAACCATCAGTGTTATTAACATCAGGGATGCTACGTCCGGTGTTATCAAGATTCTTAAAACACGCTGTTGTAGGTTTACATGTCTTGTCTTATCAAGAGATACCAGACGACAAACAAATAAAAATAGTGTCATCAGTCGGTCAATAAACTGACGCATTACATACACTAACGAGGGCATCATGAAAATTAGACGTTTTTTTGGCAAAGATATGCGTGAAGCGCTCAAGCAAGTGAAAGACGAGCTTGGCGGTGATGCAGTTATTATGTCTAATAAAAAAGTAGCAGATGGCGTCGAGCTAGTTGCAGCTGTTGATAAAGAGACTGAGATGACAAAACCAGCACCGACCATAAGCTTGGGTAGAAAGGCAAAAAGTACGCCCACGTTAAGTGAAATAATCGGTGATGATGGACCCGATAGTCTCAAAGCACTGTTGGAAAAACAGCATGCGGGTAAACTTGGTGAAGAAGGGAGTGTTGGTTTTACCAGCGTACAACATGCAAATGCGAATGCAGCGCATACGCAACAACAAAACAGTGGTTCGGGTCACTCTGCACCAGCGCCAAGTCAACATCATCCTCGTGTTAGTAAGGCATACGCTGATTCACAGCAGGCAGAAAAGCGTCTTCATGAAGCTGAGCTAACCCACCAATATGTGAGAACGCCAGTGCATAAACAGGGTGACGACTTTCCAATTAATCAAGACTTTTCTGATAGTCAAGCATCTGATTTATTCAGCCAAGAGAATAAGTTACCCGCCAGTGACGGGCTTGAATTAATTAAATCAGAACTTGCCTCCATTCGTAATGTTTTACAATATCAAGTCAATGGCTTGAGTGACGAAAAAAATAAACGTAAAAACCCAACGCATTATTTTCTAGGTAATAAATTGTTAGGTATGGGCATTAGTGAAAAGCTTTGTGCACAACTAATAAGCTTTCTTCCACCCCAAGCTTCTGAGACAGAAGGCTGGGATTATTTACTTAATCTTATCTCAAACCGGCTGCATATAGGTGGTAATGATATACTACAGCAATCGGGTATTGTTGCATTAGTTGGCGCAACAGGCACAGGTAAAACCACAACAGTGGCTAAACTAGCGGCTAAATATGCGCAAAAATTTGGTGCAAATGAAGTTGCTATGATCACCGTTGATACATATCGAATCGCGGCTTTTGAGCAATTGGCGACATATGGGAAAATTATTGGCTGTACTGTGAAAAAAGCACAGACTTCTGAAGAGTTAGCCCATATACTTTACCAATTAAGACATAAAAAATTAGTCTTGATTGATACTGCTGGTTTCAGTCAGCGTGATGCTCGTTTAGTGACGCAGCTTAACGACTACGAGAAAGAAACAACGGCTAATATTAAAAAATATTTAGTGTTACCAGCAGGTGCGCAGTATCAAGTGTTACATCAAACCATACAAGCGTATAAGAATATAAACCTAACAGGTTGTATTTTTAGTAAATTAGATGAGTGTTATAGTCTTGGCGAAGCGCTTAGCGTAGTAATTGAAAACGACCTGAGACTAAGCTACGTAACGGATGGACAGAGAGTGCCAGAAGATATAAAACTTGCAGATGCAAAAAATTTAATAATGGTCGCGTCAAAACTTTATAAAAAGTATGCTTTGGCGCATACTAATGCGTCAAGTTTTGACGCGGGTGTCAGAGCCGTATGATAGAAGATCAAGCGAGTAGCTTAAGAAAAATGAATCAGTCCAAATTAATTAAGGTCATGGCAGTCACTGGTGGTAAGGGTGGCGTAGGTAAAACCAATGTGTCTTTAAATCTAGCTATATCCTTGGCCAAACAAGGGAAACGTGTGTTGGTACTCGATGCCGATTTAGGCCTAGCGAATTGTGACGTTTTACTTGGATTGCGTGTAGATAAAAATTTATCACATGTGCTTCGAGGTGAATGCACCTTGGACGATATTTTAGTGACCGGTCCGCATGGGGTTAAAATTGCGCCAGCCACATCAGGTTCACAGTCAATGGCCGAACTAGGCTCAACAGAGCATGCAGGCCTAATTAGAGCCTTTAGCGAGCTGCGCACTGATATTGAAGTGCTTATTGTTGATACGGCAGCGGGTATTTCTGACATGGTCATGAGTTTTTCTCGCGCAGCGCAAGACGTGCTTGTGGTGGTGTGTGATGAACCTACATCGTTGACCGATGCTTATGCATTGATAAAAATTCTGAACCGTGAGCATGGCGTTTTTAAGTTTAAGATTATCGCTAATATGGTTCGCAGTGAAAAGGAAGGGAAAGAACTCTTTAGTAAGCTTTCCAAGGTGACAGGGCGATTTTTGGATGTTGCATTAGAGTTGGTGGGTATTATTCCATTTGACGAAAACATTCGTAAATCAGTACGCAAACAAGCTGCGATCGTTGATGCATATCCATCATCGCCTGCGGCATTGGCGATCACTAGCTTAGCTCAAAAATCCATGACATGGCCTATTCCGGAGCAACCGGGTGGACATTTGGAGTTTTTTATTGAGCAGTTAGTATCGAGAAACGAGTAGGTAACTAATTAGTGAGTAACAAAGTGGCTGTCTATCAACAACAAATTGATAAAAACCAATTGGTCGAGCGGCATGCTCCTTTGGTTAAAAGAATCGCTCACCATCTTATAGCAAGGTTGCCGGCAAGTGTCCTCGTGGACGACTTGATTCAAGCAGGGATGATTGGTTTGCTTGAAGCAGCAAAAAACTTTGATGGTTCTAAGGGCGCAAGTTTCGAGACTTTTGCTGGTATTCGCATCCGCGGTTCTATGCTTGACGAAATTCGAAAAGGTGACTGGACTCCGCGCTCAGTGCACAAGAATAGTCGCGCAATAACGCAAGCTATTTCTCAAGTAGAAAAAGCCACCGGTAGAGACGCACGCGATATAGATGTAGCTGAACGGCTACAAGTATCTGTGCAAGAGTACCACCAGATGTTAAATGAAGTGAACGCGGGTAAGCTTGTTGGAATTGAAGACCTTGGTGTCAGCGAAGATGTTCTTACAACGGACGCAACGAAAGGTGAAAACAGTCCTTTTGAAAATATGGTGCAAGGATCATTTCAGAAAGCCCTAGCACGGGCGATAACAACGTTACCAGAACGCGAGGCAATAGTGCTCTCACTCTATTATGATGAAGAACTAAATTTGCGCGAAATTGGCGAAGTGCTCGAAGTAAGTGAATCTCGAGTGAGTCAAATTCACAGTCAAGCGATGTTAAAGTTAAAGTCGAAAATGCAGTCTTGGCGAACAGCCGACTAATTTTTCTCCGTCTTTTTGTAGTTAATTTGTACCTCAGCGGAGGCAGTTTTGAATAAAAATATGAAAATCCTAGTTGTTGATGATTTTTCAACCATGAGGCGTATCATTAAGAATTTGTTAAAAGACCTCGGCTTTACTAGCATTCAAGAGGCCGACGACGGCAATACGGCTTTGCCGATGCTCCTGCAAGGAGACTTCGATTTTGTTGTAACAGATTGGAATATGCCAGGTATGCAAGGTATTGATCTTTTACGTGCTATTCGTGCCAATGATAATTTAAAGCACTTACCTGTTTTAATGGTAACGGCGGAAGCAAAAAAAGAGCAAATTGTCGCCGCGGCGCAAGCAGGCGTGAATGGTTACGTAGTTAAACCTTTCACAGCAGCGACATTACAAGAAAAGCTTGAAAAGATTTTTCAACGTCTAGGTTAACAGCGATATTTCTCAATGGGGTAACGTTGGATGACAACGACAGAAAGAGACTTAGTTTCGCTGGATGAAGCGAAGCTGCTAGTACGGTATCTAGAGAAAGGTGATCGCGAGCAAGCGAATGCGCTTGTCGATACAATCACGATGAGGGAGTCAACTGAGCTTTTTTCTGAAGTAGGAAAATTGACCCGCCAGTTACACGACTCACTTAACAACTTCCAAGTAGACGAGCGGATTGCGAATTTAATGCAAGATGAGATCCCAGACGCTCGAGCACGACTGATATACGTTATAGAAGAGACAGAAAAAGCAGCGAACACTACCATGGACGCTGTTGAAGCAAGCATGCCTCTGGCTGAAGGTTTGAATCAGCGGATCACTAGTATTATGCCCGAATGGCAAAAATTAATGGGACGTCAAATTGAATTAGGTGAGTTTAAACACTTGTGTCATAAACTCGATAAATTACTATCCGATGTAGCCATTGATGCTGATGTATTAAATTCGTTGCTTACTGAAATATTGATGGCTCAGGGCTATCAGGATATAACTGGGCAGGTAATTCGTCGCGTTATTGAATTGGTTGAAGAAGTTGAAGATAGCTTAGTGTCGATGCTAACTGCATTTGGTGATGTTGGAGAATTGACGCTCGTTGAAGATAATCCTCAAACTTCTAAGAAAAAGACCGATATAGTAAAGGCCGAAGGGCCAATTATCGATGCAGATACTCGCGACGACGTGGTTAGTGGACAAGACGACGTCGATGATTTGCTGTCAAGTCTAGGGTTTTAGGGGAGCCGACGAATGTCGTTTGAGTTTGACGAGGAAATAATGCAAGATTTTCTGGTGGAAGCCGGAGAAATACTTGAACAACTCCAAGAACAACTTGTTGATCTAGAAAATAGGCCTGAAGATACTGAGTTACTGAACGCAATATTTCGGGGTTATCACACGGTCAAGGGTGGTGCGGGGTTTCTAGCATTAACAGAGCTCGTTAATATTTGCCATGGTGCGGAAAACGTTTTTGATGCGATGCGCAACGGTCAGCGCACACTAACGCCAGAACTAATGGACGTTATTCTTCAAGCAACCGATGTTGTGGTTGATATGTTCGAAAAGGTGAAGCTAAGAGAACCACTCGAAGCAGCACCAGCCCAACTTATCGCCGTGCTGCATAAGTTAAGCAAGCCAGAGACAAGCGACGAAAACATTTTCTCACCGGATCTCTTGTCAACCGCCATAGAGGGAGCGACCGGCGCAGCCATTGACGAGGGTGAAGAACTCATTACAGAAGATAACAAGTCTGGCGGCGTTGATGAGATTTCAGAAGACGAATTCGAAGCTTTGTTAGATGAATTACATGGTGGCGGCAAGGTAACTAAAGTCTCAGCACCGCCTCCTACCGCATCTGACATTGATGACATTAGCGACGATGAATTTGAAGCATTGCTAGATGACTTGCATGGAAAAGGCCAATTTAAAGTTGAAGAACGCACGGTAGACCCAAGTGCAGCAACAACGATGGGCAGTAATTCAGACGAAATTACCGATGATGAGTTTGAAGCCTTACTTGATCAATTGCACGGTGAAGGTAAATCGCCGATTGAAGCCGCGGATAATAAACCCGCTGTGAAATTAGCAGACACACCTGCGGTTGAAAAACCAGTTACGGCTGCAAAAGCGGAACAAAAATCAATTGCCAAAGCATCTTCTAATCTGCAGCCAGCAGCTAAAACAGCTGTTCCACAGGTCGTGAAAAAAGATGAAAAAAGATCAAGTGCATCTCCGCAAGCTGAAACAACGGTTCGCGTAGATACTAAAAGACTTGATCAAATTATGAACATGGTTGGTGAACTCGTGCTAGTACGTAACCGTTTATTGAGCTTAGGCATAAGTAATCCTGATGAGAGTATGTCAAAAGCAATCGCTAATTTAGACGTGGTAACTGGCGATTTGCAAGGTGCGGTAATGAAAACCCGCATGCAACCAATTAAGAAAGTGTTTGGCCGTTTTCCTCGTGTTGTTCGCGATTTAGCCAGAACACTCAAGAAAGAAATTACACTTGAATTAGTCGGCGAAGAAACAGATTTAGATAAAAACCTGGTGGAAGCGCTTGCTGATCCGTTGGTGCATTTGGTCAGAAACTCGGTTGACCATGGTATTGAAATGCCAGAAGAGCGTGAAGCTCAAGGTAAGCCTAGAATGGGTATCGTGAAATTATCAGCTTCGCAAGAAGGTGATCATATTCTGCTCACCATCGACGATGATGGTAAAGGAATGGATCCTGAAAAGTTGAAAGAAATTGCGATTAGTCGAGGTGTTTTGGATGCTGATTCAGCAGCTAGAATGTCAGATGTTGAAGCCTTCAATTTAATCTTTGCGCCGGGTTTTTCTACCAAAGTTGAAATTAGTGAAGTATCTGGTCGTGGCGTTGGTATGGATGTGGTCAAAACCAAAATAAACCAACTTAACGGTTCGGTGAGCATTACTTCCGAGCTTGGTAAAGGCACTAGATTAGCAATTAAAGTGCCCTTAACGCTGGCTATATTGCCGACATTAATGATCATTGTAGGTGCACAAACATTTGCGCTGCCGCTGGGTTCGGTTAGTGAAATCATTAATATGGATATCAGTAAAACGCATAAAGTTGATGGTCAACTAACCATGATTGTCAGGTCTAAAGCTATTCCGTTATTCTATCTTGGTGATTGGTTAAACCGTATTCCGGTAGATGTTGATCGCTCAAAAGGTCACGTTGTTGTGATGCAAATAAGCACTCAGCAGGTCGGGTTCGTGGTTGACTCACTCATAGGCCAAGAAGAAGTTGTGATTAAGCCATTGGATGCTTTATTGAAAGGTACACCAGGCATGGCCGGAGCGACGATTACCTCTGACGGTGGTATAGCATTAATATTAGACGTTCCAAGTCTACTGAAAAGGTACGTTTAGATTAACATTCTGATAAACTAAACGTAGATTTCAAATCAGCAAAAAGGGCTTTACAAAAACGATGCTATACCGAGTGTTGATTGTTGATGATTCGACGTTTTATAGAAAGCGTTTAACATCTGTTTTAGAAAAAGACCCAAGCATACAAGTTATTGGTCACGCTGTTAACGGTTTAGAAGCGGTTCAAAAAGCCATTGAATTAAAACCGGATGTCATCATGATGGATGTTGAGATGCCGATTATGGGCGGTATTGAAGCGGTTGGCAAAATTATGCGGGCTTCGCCTACTGCTATCCTTATGTTTTCTTCGTTGACGCAAGCGGGGGCCCAAGAAACATTTGATGCCTTGGAAGCAGGTGCGATCGACTTTATTCCCAAAAAATTTGATGATATAAGTACTGAACGACCTGAAGCTATTTTGTTTATTCAACGCCGCGTGAAAGCACTTGCTCGTGGCCGCTCAGTGACACTAAATGCGCATACAAAAGCTGACGTTTCTCCTTCTTCTGCTGCGATAGGAAGCTCGCAGGCAAGTACTGATTTGCCGTTACAACAGCGAATATCAGCAAAACTTGAAACTTCATTGACGCCGCTGCCAGCCTCTGGAAAACGCTATAAATTGTTGTTTATTGGTGCAAGCACTGGTGGTCCAGTTGCTCTGCAAAAAATAATTAGTGACCTGCCCAGCGACTTTCCTTATCCTGTTATTTTGGTCCAGCATATGCCAGGCACATTTACATCGGCTTTTGCACAACGCCTTGATAAGCATTCTCAAATGAGAGTGAAGCTGGCTCAGGACAACGATAGGCTTGAAAAAGGGACCGTATATTTAGCTGAAGGCGGAAAACAAATGCAGGTTGTCGGTGTCGGTGCATTTGCTAAAATAAATATTATCGATACGCCAAAAAATAGCACGATCGTTTACCATCCTAGTATCGATTTCACAATGGCGTCGTTAGTGTCTGCATTTTCTGGTGATATATTGAGTGTGATATTAACCGGAATGGGAGCTGAAGGAGCCCTTGGTGGACAGCTGTTGAAAGCCAAAGGGGCAACAATTTGGGCGCAAGATGAAAAATCCTGCGTGGTCTATGGTATGCCCAAAGCGGTCGCTGAATCGGGAATTTGTGATAGAGTAATCCCATTAGATAATATTGCACAGCACATCATTACTGAAATGAGCGTGTGAACGAATAAAGCATACATGAGTTTGTAGCAAATTGAATATTTGGACAGTCGCAAATCAGAAAGGAGGCGTGGGTAAAACTACCACAGCCGTAACACTTGGTGGGCTTTTAGCTCAGCAGGGAGAGCGTGTTTTGCTTGTTGATACCGACCCGCATGCCAGTCTTAGTTATTATTTTGGTATTGATTCAGAAACCCTTGATATCAGTATTTATGATGTTTTTGCGCAACCAGAAAAATATACGGGACAGGCCTTGCTTGACTCGCTCTGTCTCACAAAAGTGAAGGGCCTTGTGGTGTTACCGGCAACGATGGCATTGGCCACGCTTGACCGTAAAATGGGCATGGAAAGTGGTAAAGGCTTGATATTAAAAAAGGCACTTGCCTCTATTCAGCGTCAATTTGATTACGTGATAATTGATTGCCCACCCATATTGGGTGTATCCATGGTCAACGCGCTAGCATGCAGCAGCAGGATAATAGTGCCGGTGCAAACGGAGCATTTAGCACTGAAAGGGTTGGACAGAATGATGCGCACTCTCAAAATAATGCGCAAAACGATGCCAAATAGTATTCCTATTAGTATTATTGCGACCATGTTTGATAAACGAGTAAATGCCACAATTCGGGCCTATACAAGACTTACCGAGGATTATCCTGAACAACTGTGGCGCGGATTTATTCCTGTCGACACCAAGTTCAGAGACGCTAGCGTAGCGCAAGTTCCAGCGTCTCTTTTTGCACCAAAATGCAGAGGTGTTTTTGCATACCAGAAGTTTTTAAAGGATATAGCGAGTGAAGGATAAGAATGAATTTGCCAGAGAAAGCGTCGTAGAAGACTATTTGACTGATTTGCTCACCGAACCACGTGCTGAATCAACTTTTGATAAAGCCATGACCCAAAGGATGCTAGATAACGCGATTGCAGAACCGCCTTTTAATGATTTTTTGACCCCACCGCTTGAGCCACAGCCCACTCATTTGGATGCGCAACCGCAGATAATTCAACAAGAAAATAAAGAAATTCAAATTCAGGTCGAAACAGAGACAAGTCGTTTGGAAGTTTTAGCGCCAATCAGCTTACAAGATTCGCTCGACGACCGTTTTCAGGCGCTGTTTTTTAAAGTGGGTGGATTAACGTTGGCAGTTCCACTTATTGAGTTGGGTGGAATACATGAAATAACCAAAATAGCGCCCATAATAGGAAAGCCGGAGTGGTTCATGGGTGTTATGTTAAAGAATGAAGACAGCTTTAACGTCATAGATTCAGCGCGTTGGGTAATGCCAGAGAAATATGATGATGAAATGGCGGAGAATCTACATTATCGATTTTTAATTAACTTGGGTAAAACGCCTTGGGGCCTTACTTGCGAAAAGTTGATCAATACCGTTGAACTGAATAAATCGGATGTAAAATGGCGGAATAATTCAAATAAGCGCCCATGGTTAGCAGGCATGGTTAAAGACAGAATGTGTGCTTTAATTAATGTTGCGGAGCTTGTTGTAATGTTAAAAGCAGGTCTTAACAGCAAGTGACAGTTAACAAATAGCAAATTATGTTGTGTGACGGAGTAAAGTAAATGAGCCAAGATAGAACAAGGGTTACTGCGAGCGACCCAAATGACGAGGTGTTGCAATGGGTGACTTATCGCTTAGATGAGGAAACTTATGGGATCAATGTTATGCAAGTTCAGGAAGTCTTGCGCTACACAGAAATAGCGCCGGTCCCAGGAGCACCAGAATATGTACTTGGCATTATCAACTTACGTGGTAACGTTGTAACTGTCATTGATACTAGGTCGCGCTTTGGTTTGCCACCAACCGATATTACGGATAATTCGCGTATTGTTATCATTGAGTCTGACGAGCAAGTGGTCGGCATTTTAGTCGACAGCGTTGCCGAAGTTGTGTATCTGCGTTCATCCGAAATTGAGAGTGCTCCCAACGTAGGTACCGAAGAAAGTGCCAAATTTATTCAAGGCGTTAGTAATAGAAGCGGCGAATTACTTATTTTAGTCGACCTCAATAAATTATTAAGCGACGATGAGTGGGATGAAATGAGCAGTCTATAGCGACTTTTTATTGGCCGGGTCATACGTTGCAATCCGAATTTAATGAAAAAAATACCGTGCCCTGTCACGGTATTTTTGTATTTATTCGTGTGAATGCGTTACATTTAAATATACTCATAAAAAAATAATAAGTAAGTGTATCAATGCAAGAAATTTCCGTTACAAATATGCTGCTTCTGTGTATTTCCTTTCTTGGCTTAGGCCTCGCCATTATTGCCATTCAGTCGAATAGAAAGCTTAGTCTGCGACTTAATAAAGCTCTGGAACTAGTTAATACCCTGCATAAATTCAACGAAACTCATCAAGCTAAATTCAACATGCTCGAGCAAAATCATCAGACATTGCATGAAAAATACAAACAAACATTAACCTCAGAGCTGGAAGATATGCTGTGTAGCTTGAAAACGAGTACGTCCAAAGCGCACGCTTCTGAAATAGAGATGATCAAAGTAGATGTTGATAAGCTAATGGCCAAAATCGATGAGCTGTCACAACAAGACCCGGCTGCTAAAATGTACGCAAAGGCGCACAGCCTAGTGGCATCCGGTGCCACGATAGATGAAATTATGGACGCTTGTGACTTACCCCAAGCCGAGGTTGAAGTACTGATTGGATTTCAGAAAAAGGCACGCAAATAAAAGAATAGCACCTATCTACGCTGCTGCCTGACCTTGATGTGTTGCCTAGTTTCTGATGTTATGCGGCTTTATGATGCAGCCTACCGGGCAATGATACTTTGTGATAGGCCCTTTGATGTGCAAGTGCTGGAGGTTAAGTGCTGGAGGTTAAGTGCTGGAGGTTAAGTGCTGGAGGTTAAGTGCTGGAGGTTAAGTGCTGGAGGTTAAGTGCTCGAAGGTATAAGCTTTCATGATTTGGTAGATCAAGCTGCGGTTACTAGTGCGCTGAGACACAAAAACCAAGTTTACTTAATTTAGACGTCTAGACGTAAATATATTGACTTTTTGCTTGATATAGCCACAATGATACCTTTATTGAAAGAGAGACATGCATTTGCAATTCGTATGTATTTAAAGATAGGTGGTATTCATGCCCATTAAAATTCCTTCCGACCTGCCAGCATTAGATGTGTTGTTACAAGAAAATATTTTTGCCATGGACAGTAATCGAGCAGCTAGCCAACATATTCGTCCGCTAGAAGTTGGGATATTGAATTTAATGCCAAATAAAATCGAAACTGAAATTCAGATTTTGAGATTATTGTCCAATACACCCATTCAAATTAACGTCGACTTAATTCGCTTTGATGAAACCACACCAAAAAATACATCTAAGTCACATATGGACGCGTTCTACCACGAGTTTAGTGAAGTGTCCCATAAAAACTATGATGGCTGGATTGTGACTGGCGCACCTTTAGGTATGTTGGAATATGAAGACGTTAAATACTGGGACAAAATGACCGAATTGTTAGATTGGGCAGAAGGAAACGTGCAATCAACTATTTTTCTTTGCTGGGCGGCGCATGCCGCAATGTATCATTTTTATGGTGTTCAACGTCAGTTACGAACAAACAAGTTATCCGGGGTATTCGAACACGATGTTGTGCATCCGAATGACGAACTAATGCGTGGTTTTGACCCTCGCTTTTGGGCGCCTCACAGTCGCGTTGGTGAAATTCTTAAACAGGATTATGACGAGGTGCCGGGATTAAGTATATTGGCTCAATCAGCCGAAGCAGGGACCTATATCAGTGCAACAGATGACCGCCGCCTGGTTTTTATTACAGGCCATCCAGAGTATGACTCCAATACATTGGCGCAAGAATATGAGCGTGACCTTGAAGCAGGCCTTGAACCTGTTGTTCCTGAAAATTATTTTATTGACAATGACCCGGGTAAAGAGCCTATTGTGCGCTGGAAGTCGCACGGAAATTTACTCCTGACTAATTGGCTTAATTATTACGTGTATCAAAATACGCCATATGATTTAAGCACACTAAGACGACGTGAATGCTAGATTTATTTGACATCGCTTAAGCAACATACAGTGCAAAATTGCAAAATAAAAGAGAGACACAGTGAGCAAGACCTCCAATAGCCTAAATCGCTTAACTAGCATAGCAAAGCAACGCATATTGATACTAGATGGTGCGATGGGAACCATGATCCAACAGCAGCAATTGGATGAAGCTGATTATCGGGGCGAACAATATAAAAATTGGCATTGCGATGTGAAAGGCAATAATGATCTATTAGCCATTACTCAACCTGATATTATTAAGAATATTCATCGTCAATATCTCGCGGCAGGTGCTGATATCATTGAGACCAATACATTTAATGCGACCACCATTTCGATGTCGGATTACGACATGCAAGACGAAGCGCGTCAAATTAACTTAAGCGCAGCCAAATTAGCGCGTGAAGCGGCTGACGAATTTAGCGTTAAAACGCCAGATAAACCGCGTTTTGTTGCCGGCGTTATTGGCCCAACTAGTCGTACAGCGTCTATTTCACCGGATGTTAATGATCCCGGTAAGCGCAATGTACACTTCGATGAGCTTGTTGAAGCATACAAAGAATCAACACATGCGCTTATTGAAGGCAAAGTAGATTTACTATTAATCGAGACGATTTTTGATACCTTAAATGCGAAAGCCGCTGTTTATGCAGTAGAAGAGGTGTTTGAAGAATCCGGCATCACCTTACCAGTGATGATTTCAGGCACAATTACTGACGCATCAGGGCGTACATTGTCAGGCCAGACGTCGGAAGCTTTTTATTATTCAATGCGCCATGTTAACCCATTCTCGGTTGGTTTAAATTGCGCGCTAGGGCCTGACCTATTGCGTCAGTACGTAGCTGAAATTTCGCGCATTGCGCAGTGCAATGTCTCCGCTCATCCGAATGCCGGTTTACCTAATGAGTTTGGTGAATATGACATGGAAGCTGAAGAACTTTCTGAGCACTTAAAAGAATGGGCCGAATCAGGCTTAGTCAATATTTTAGGTGGTTGCTGCGGCAGCACGCCTGAACATATTCGACAAGTTGCCCAGGCCGTTTCTGGGATATCTCCTCGTCAATTACCTGACATTGAAATTAAAATGCGTTTATCGGGCTTAGAGCCCTTCGTTCATTAGGATTTTTTGTGACTACTGATTTTTCTAGATTTATTAATGTAGGTGAGCGAACCAACGTAACAGGCTCAGCTATGTTCAAGCGCTTGATTTTGGAAGATGATTTCGAAACAGCCCTCGACGTTGCGCGTCATCAGGTCGCCAATGGTGCGCAAATTATCGATATCAACATGGATGAAGCCATGTTGGACTCCGAAGCTGCAATGGTACGTTTTCTTAATCTAATTGCATCTGAACCAGATATTTCTCGTGTTCCAATTATGATTGACTCATCTAAATGGTCAATTATTGAAGCGGGGTTAAAATGCGTTCAAGGCAAAGCGATCGTTAACTCAATTAGCTTAAAAGAGGGCGAAGCACTCTTTTTAGCGCAAGCGAAAAAAATTAAACGTTACGGTGCTGCAGCGGTTGTTATGGCATTTGATGAGAGCGGTCAAGCCGATACGCAAGTACGCAAGTTCGAGATATGTAAACGCAGCTATAAACTGTTAATTGAAAACCTCGATTTTCCGCCTGAAGACATTATTTTTGATCCCAATATATTTGCCGTTGCCACCGGTATTGAGGAGCATAATAATTATGCGGTGGACTTCATTGAGGCAACACGTCAAATTCGTGAACATTTGCCGCATTGTCATGTGTCAGGTGGTTTATCTAACATATCGTTCTCATTTCGTGGGAACAATCCTGTGCGTGAAGCCATGCACAGCGTATTTCTGTATTATGCAATTCGCGCCGGCATGGACATGGGAATTGTCAATGCGGGCCAATTAGAAGTTTACGATCAGATCCCCGCCGAGCTAAGAGATGCAGTCGAAGATGTCATACTCAACCGTTATCCTGGCGCCACTGATAAATTACTGGAACTAGCTCCTAAATATCAAGGCGATGGTAAAGCGGCTGCAAAAGAAGATTTAACGTGGCGCGAGTGGCCGGTTAGCAAACGCTTAGAACATGCATTAGTCAAAGGCATAACCGATTACATCATTGCTGACACCGAAGAAGCTCGCCTCGCCGCTGAGCGTCCACTGCACGTCATAGAAGGTCCGTTAATGGATGGAATGAATGTGGTTGGTGATTTATTTGGTGAAGGTAAAATGTTTTTACCGCAAGTGGTGAAGTCCGCGCGTGTGATGAAAAAAGCGGTGGCCCACTTACAGCCTTACATTGAAGCCGAAAAGTCTGGTGTGCGCAGTTCAAACGGCAAAATCATAATGGCAACAGTGAAAGGCGACGTACATGATATTGGCAAAAATATCGTGGGTGTTGTATTGCAATGCAATAATTTTGAAGTCATTGACTTAGGTGTAATGGTACCGGCAGCCAAAATTTTGCAGGTGGCTAAAGACGAAAATGCTGACATGATTGGATTATCAGGACTAATAACGCCATCGCTAGATGAAATGGTGCAAGTTGCCAAAGAAATGCAGCGCCTAAAAATGAATTTGCCTTTATTAATTGGCGGCGCGACAACGTCAAAAGCGCATACAGCAGTAAAAATAGAACAGAATTACGATCATCCGGTTATTTATGTTGCCAACGCAAGTCGCGCTGTTGGTGTATGTCAGAAGCTAATTTCACTGGAACATCGTGTCACTTATGCTGCCGAAATTTCCGCAGAATATGAAAAGGTCCGCATCGCGCATGCGAAGAAAACGCCACGCACCAAAGCGATTCATTTTAGCGATGCAAAAACCAATAAATTTAGCTGTGACTGGTCAAATTATGCGCCGGTTAAACCTAATTTTCTGGGCGTTAAAACCGTTGAAGTGGACTTAAATATGCTAAGAAAGTATATCGATTGGACGCCCTTTTTCTTGACCTGGTCGCTTGCTGGTAAATACCCTCGCATTCTCAATGATGAGGTTGTTGGGGATGAAGCAAAGAGTGTTTTTAAAGACGCAAATGACATGCTTGATAGTCTTTGCGCCAGCAAAAAGCTCAAAGCGAAAGGCCGCGTGGGTATTTTTCCTGCTAATTCTCAAGGTGAAGATGTCTTGGTTTTTAGTCCAGATGCGCATGGTGATGACAATGCGCATAACAATAATATGCAGAATTTAACTGGGTCCCATATAGGAGTTGCGCATCATTTACGTCAACAAACACATAAGCCAAAAGGTCCAAATTACTGCCTAAGTGATTTTGTTATGCCTTTATCGCAACGTCGTACCGATTACATGGGCGCTTTTGCTGTCACCGCTGGCATCGGTGAGGAGCAGATAGCTAAAGCGTACGAAGATGACGGCGATGACTACAACGCTATCATGAGTAAAGCGATTGCAGACAGACTGGCGGAAGCCTTTGCTGAATACCTGCATGAGCAGGTGCGGACAGATTTGTGGGGCTACAGCAAAGATGAACAGTTGGATAACGAGGCCCTGATCGGTGAAAAGTATCAAGGTATTCGTCCTGCTCCGGGCTACTCCGCTTGTCCGGAACACACTGAAAAGCAACTGATTTGGGACTTGTTGGATGTTGAAGCCAGTATCGGTATGCAGTTAACATCTAATTACGCTATGTGGCCTGGCGCATCGGTGTCAGGCTGGTATTTTGCACATCCAGAGTCGCGTTTTTTTGCGGTTGCAAAAATTCAACAAGATCAGCTTAAAGATTATGCTCAGCGTAAAGGTTGGTCAACAGCAGAAGCTGAAAAGTGGTTAACGCCGAATTTGAACGACTAAGCTTTGTTGCCTTGAATAAGGTGGGAATATACAGTTACTTTTGTGCTGATGAGTTTTGTATTAGGGAGTTTTGAGCATACTATTTGTATTAGGTCGTTTGAAAAAACCACTATTGACGAGACTGTTTGCTATTTAATAGGATAAAAGATGCAACCGAAACCGTTTAGTCAAGCTTGTGAAAACAATAAGAAGCCGATCCTACAACAGCTTAAGAAAGCATTTTCTAAGGTGCATAGTGTGCTTGAAGTTGGCTCAGGTACAGGCCAACACGCGGCGTACTTTGCAGCTAAGTTACCGCACGTGCAATGGCAATGTTCGGATGTTGAAGAATACCACGATGGCATTAATCAGTGGATTGATGAGTTTCCAAGCGAGAATCTGAATCGACCATTGGTTCTAAAACTAGCGAGAGACGAGTGGCTTAGTCATTGTACCGTGTCGAATGAGCCGTTTGATGGCATATATACTGCGAATACGGCTCATATAATGCTCGAGCAGGAGATTAAATTATTAATGCAATCAGTTGCTGCCAACTTACCTAAAAATGGCGTATTTTGCCAATACGGGCCTTTTATTATGGATGGTCAGTTTAGCAGTCAAAGCAATCAAGAATTCCATGAAAAACTAATTTCCAGTGGATATGGCGGTTATCGTGATATTGAAGAGCTAGCTTGCTGGGCCCCGCAACTTGTATTGAACGCGAAAATTGATATGCCGGCTAATAATATGATGTTGGTATGGCGATCTAAATAAGCGTAATTAAATATAAAACAGTATGAATGATGCATCCGTTGTGAACGTTATTTCGCTTATTAAGATGTTGCGCTAGTTACTACAAATGCTGAAACGAAAAAAAGCCCCACATAAAAATGTAGGGCTTTTTTATCCTCAATTTGAGAGACTTGCGCTCACAAATTGCAATGGCTAATAAAAACTAATTTTTAGTTAGCGGCCGCAATGTCGTTATTATTAAAGCACCGGTTATCAAACCAATCAATCAACTCACCATAAAATTGCATTTTGTGCTCATAATATAATGTATTAGAGAAATGGTCTGCACCTTCAAGTTCAGTATATTTAAAGTCGGTTGTATACTCTTTCAAAGCGTCAACAAATGTTCTACTGTGCTTAATTGGAACTCGTTGGTCAATGTCTCCATGTACAATATATATAGGAATATTTACATCTTTAACATGATCGATTGGGTCAATTCCTTGAACCGTTGGTGCTTGGAATATTCGCAGGTAACGACTGTTATTGATACTAGACAACACTCTGTCTAAATCGCCAACGCCCGCCCCAGCTACAGCGCACTTATAAATATTATTTTTGCGCAAAGATGCAACAAAAGCGGCATAACCACCGTAGCTCCAACCAAACATACCTAGTCTGTCTTCATCGGCCAAGCCTTTTTTGACTAACCACATTGCAGCATCGTCAAGGTCGTCTTGCATTTTTTTACCCCATTCTCCATCACCCGCTTTCCAAAGTTCAAGACCAAAGCCTTGTGAACCTCTGAATTGGGGCTGAATAACTAAGTAACCATTGTTTGCAAGCATTTGTGACCAAGGGTCAAATATATTGACGTCCCTAGACCAAGGCCCGCCATGAGGGTTAACGATAGTAGGGAAAGGACCTTTGCCCTGCGGAATAGTAACGTACGCAGGAATGACCAAGCCATCTCTGGCTTTGTATTTAACATACATCACTTTAGCTAACTTGCTTTTATCAATAAGAGGCGCAGTATCGCCAATTAAACTCAGGTCTTTTTTATTAATTAATAAATAATAAGTACCCGGATTGCTGTCGCTCTGAGTGTATATTACCATTGCATTATCATCTTCTGAACGACTGGATAAGCGAACAAATTGTCCTGGGAATTGGTCTTCAATGGCTTGATACAGGCTTGCTTCGTTAACCGCAGCTTCTGTATTGCTTAAGAAAAAGCGAATTGGATGCTTTGCTGTATAGGAATAACCCAAAAGCTCGCCGCGATTTGCTAATTTTTGGCTTAAAATTAGACCGTCGGTGTCAACTGATTCTAAACCAAATAATCTTTCCGAGAATTTTTTGGTTTCAATATTATAGCTGTATATACCAGCAGTATTGCGATCCAGTGTTGCACTTACCATAACTTCATTCGGGTTTTCTACAGATAGGCCAAGAAAATCAAATACTTCTCTATTTTCTGGTTTGTTTTGATGTATCAACTCCCATTCGTCTGAACCTTTTGCTCTAACATATAAATTAATAGAAGATGCTGAAATATCGTAACCAGTGCCGGCTCTCACATCGCCATCAAAATCGGTAAGGAATCCGCCACTTACCTTTTCGTTTCCACGATAAATAGTGCGCGTTGAACCCGTATTTATATTATATTTTATAACGTCTGTTTTACGATCATCATTAATGTCATAACTTAGTAGTATATGTTCAGGATCTGCAATCAATGTTGAGATAACAGTATAGTTAGTAAAATTCTCTTTTGCGAAAGGAACTAGCCATTTACCGGTACCATCGGCATTAACAATTGCCCTTTTAGTTGCCCAGTAATTTTCGTTCCCATCTTGAATGTTTTGACGAAAGCTGACCATAATTTTTTTATTGTTTAGCCAAAAAAAACTAGTTAGCTCCATTTTATCAGCAGCAAAAGTGACCGGTTGCGTGGTCATATTGTTAGTTGGCCTAACTTCCAATATGTAGTCGCCCCGTTTGCTAGTGGCTTTCATGTAACCAATGCTTTTACCGTTATTACTTAACCTTACAGACTTGATTGCAGCCTCAATCGCAAATGCTTCAATTGGCATTTTTATCGATGCTGGCTCTACTTTAGTAACGTTGTCTTCGGCTACTGCATTTTGCAAAATCAGCATCGAAACAACGCTGAACAAGCCTATTTTAAAAAAGTGTCTCTTTAACATTATCTTTCTCACTTGTAAAAAAAAAGACCCTCGGACTAAAGCCCAGAGAGTCCTTCATATTAAGTAACGCTGCTAATTAAAACGAGTAACTAACCGTTCCAAATACAGTTCGACCAAACAAGTCATAGCCAACACCCAACGGAATGTTTCGGGTAGAGAATACACCTGCGTCATCAACTTTTGGTGGAGCTTCGTTAAAGACATTTGTAACACCTACAGTGACAGCCCAGTTGTCTTGGCTATAGTTGATTGAAGCGCTGTGCGTGTAGTAGCTAGCAGTGTAATACACAGGACGACATAAAACGTCTAAACCATCGCACGGAGCATAAGTGTCAAAATCGTCTGGCTCATCTACTTCACCTTTACCTATGTAACGAGTGGACCAGTTAAATCTAAAATCACTATACGCTATTCTTAAACGGGCACCTCCTCTCCACTCAGGATAAGTAGGCTCACCGAAGTTGTCATCAAAGTCACCCAATATATCCTGCTCTGCAGATTTGAGTTTGGTAGCCTGCACATCTAAAGACACGCTTAGTTCGTTGTCACCAACAATGAAATCTTGTTCATAGTAGATATTGAAATCCGTACCTTGAGAACCTTCAAGACCGATGTTGATGAATGAAGCATCAATAGACTGCAGCCGATTAGTCGTTGCATCACGATTAATACTGCCGCAGAACGCACTTGAACCATCAGGACGGTCAATGTTGTCGTAACAATTAGCAACAATGAAACCACCACTTGGCTCAGCGACACTGTCAGTGATACGAATGTCATACCAAGTTGCAGATACTGTTAGGTCAAATGCGTCAGTAAACGGTTGTTCAAATATGAAACCATAGGTTTCAGATACTGACCGCTCAGCGGCTAGTGATTCAGAACCACCTGTGCTTACTTCTGTAGATGTTCCCGCTTCAAAACGGTCTTGCGTGGCAGTTTGAAGGCCAAGAGACGTGGGGTCAATACCGTTAGCGGAGCAAGCAGTAAGAATACGTTGTGCACGTTGGTCTTCTGCTGCATCGTAAGTTTCGCTTGAGTTAATATCTAGTGGATCAGAAATTCTCGCTGAGTTAGGGACAACACAAGGATCCGATAGCGTTGAAAAACCAGACGTACCGTTTAAGAAACGTTCACGTAGGTTCGGAGCACGGTAAGACGTACCACGAGTCCCTCGAATTGTGAACCATTCTGTTGGACGATAGATAGCTTTTAAGCTAAACGTCGTCTCCGGATCATAAAAAGTCTCGTCAGTCCAACGACCAGATGCCGTTACAGTTAGTTCTTCAGCCCATTTTTCGCCTCGTAACAACGGTGCTTCAGTTTCAAAGAACACTTCTTTCAGGTTTCTAGAACCATCAGCACCTTCATCGGAGAAGTAACCCCATAACAAGCCTTCGGCAGCTACTGGGTTGGCATCTGTAATGATTTCGTCTTTACGGAACTCAGCACCAAGTACTAAAGGCACTATCTGATTATTCCAAGGCAACGTAAACGCATCACCCGTAATATAACCAGTTAACATTGTCTGCTTAACTTCAGTTGAAATTTCACGGCTATCGAACAGGTATGCACCTTCAGCAGCAGTCAATGTACCGCCGCCTTCTTGATAGATGTTAGATGAGAATAAATTTACTGGTACGCAACCATCTGAACCGGTGCCACAAGTAATAGAATTATCAGCGTTACGGACAGAAGTATCCAAAGAATTCAATAAATTCGCTTCATTAATACCGATGATGCTGTTATCGCCCTTAGAAGCGCTATAAATAGCAGATACCTCATATGTCCAGTTGCCTTCACCGACGTCTGCCAGTATACCGAGGTTACCTTGCACACCACCCACTAGACGATATTGAGAAACATCAACAACGTTGGTGTCTCTATCCCCTCTGATACTGACAATTGGGCGTACTTCTTGAGAACCGTATGGGAAGCCGACGCCAGCGCGGCAATCTATGCCGTTTTCAATGTCTGTACCACATGGGTTGAATGGATTTTCAGCACCAACGAACTCAAATAACTGACCGCCTGGGCTAAATACGTTTGTATCACGCTGAGCATAAAGTGCCTCATAAAAGATACGCGTGTCATTATCATCTTGCAGTAAATAGTCACCGTGTGCATACAGGCTCAAACGTTTGAGCGGGCTAACCCAATCTCTTGAATTAACATAGTCAGAACGCTCTAACGAATAGAACGGGTCTTGGAAATTAAAATCTAAGAACCCATCACCGTTACCGTCCCAAATGGCATTATCTATGATGCCGTCACCATTAGTGTCAACTTCAGTAACGAAACCTGGGAAGAATGCTGCGTTTCCTAGGCCGCTTGTTGAATCACTCCAATTTGGAATGCCGATATTCGTAGAACCTTCAGTACGGTAAACACTGCCGAAGAAAGGAATACTCATACGGTTTGAGAGCGGAAAGATGTCACAGGCATCAGGGGGCGTCGTATTTGGACCAATGCCACGGTAATCAGTGTAAATGTTACCATCATCGCCTTCATAGACAAATTCTGTACACTCATTAACGTACTCACTTTCGGCGAAAGTTTGTGAGCGACGCTCATTATACTCAGCAGCAATGTTAAATGAATAGTTGTCACCTGACATGCCGTACATTGCTGACAAGATAGTCTGTTCACCACCTTCGTTTGGTGCGGCTACTGTTGCTTGAAAGTCAAAACCTTCTACGTTTGAACGTAATATTATGTTTGAAACACCCGCGATAGCATCAGAGCCATAAACCGCAGAAGCACCGTCAAATAAGTTTTCAATGCGGTCGATGAGGACCGATGGAATTAGGTTCAAATCTGGAGAGGTGGGTGCACCACCCACACCAGCAGGAGCAACTCGGCGTCCATTGACTAGCACCAAGGTACGAGCAGCACCAAGACCACGGAAACCGACCGTCGCGGCACCCGGACCATTATCTAGCACAAAGCCAGAAAACGTGTTGTCGATTTGTTGGCCTGCACTTTGTGAAGCTGATTGCAGCATTTCGCTTGTATCAAACATTCCCAGTTCGCGTGAAATGTCACCACTAATAATTTGAATTGGGGAGGCGTTTGAAAACTCTTCACGCTTTATACGCGAGCCAGTAATGGCAATACGTTCTACCACTTCCTTTACTTCTTCTTCTTCTTCTTCAAGAAGACTATCAGTTTCCTGTGCGTACAAATTTGGGGCTGCTAAGCATCCTAGAGCGACTAAAACCGCTATAGATACCTTGTGCAACTTAGTATCGTTACTTTGATTCATGTTGATTCCCTGTTACCGCTTTATAGCGATTAATATTATTGTTTTAACCCAAAAGATATTTTTTGGTTTAAATGTGCAACTTTTGTAATTTCCATGTGTCCTATGCAATGCATGACAGCAGTTTCTCTTATAATTTGGGAAGCTTTTGTCATTGCCAAAAACAGACATGTAAAAGAGTCGCTTTATTTACACGGCCTAATCTAATCAATGTGGTATGAACAGTCAAACTTCTGCATTCCACATTATTGTGCGTTTTTTAATCGAAATTGTGTATTTTTTTTAGAATATAGTTATGAAAATAAAAATAGCTAATAAAAACAAAAAGATAAAAAGTGAATCAATGGTCCAAATTCTTTACAGAAACTTTAAAAAAAATATTTTTTTTTAGAAAAATGCAAGCCAGCTTATTGATCGGCCTGCACTTTGTTGTTTTTATAAATCCTCATGTTAATGCTAATTTATGTTACTCAGCTGATTTTTTGTTTTAAAAATCTAAATTATTGTCACTTGCAGCTCAGCACAACATTACCAAATCCGCACACGATCCTGTGGTGTAAGATACAGAGCGTCACCCGGTTGCACATCAAACGCTTTGTACCATGCATCGTGATTTCGTGGTGCTTGCGCTCTATACTTGCCGGGAGCATGAGTACCTGCGCGAAGTTGATTGAGCATACTTTGTTCTGTGCGCTTTTCTCGCCAAACTTGGGCCCATGCTAAAAAGAAACGTTGATCACCAGTTAAACCCTCAATAACGGGCGCTTGTTTTCCATTTAAAGATAATTGATAAGCGTGGTAAGCCATCGCTAGCCCACCTACATCTCCAATATTCTCACCTAAGCTATTACGACCATCCACAAAGTTACCAGCGATAGGTTCATATTCACTGTACTGAGCGGCAAGTTTGTCAGCTTTAGCATCAAATGCAGCACGGTCTTTCTCAGTCCACCAATTACGTTGAATTCCATTAGCATCAGATTTTGAACCTTGATCATCAAAACCATGTCCCATTTCATGTCCAATAACGGCCCCTATAGCACCGTAGTTAACTGCATCGTCAGCATTTGGATCAAAGAAAGGGGCTTGCAAAATGGCCGCAGGAAATACAATTTCATTGAATGAACTATTGTAATACGCATTAACTTGTTGCGGTGCCATGCCCCAGCGATCACGATCTGTTTTTAGTTGTTCTCGCTGAACACTTTGGGCCTGGAAAAATTGACGTAAATTTTGCACATTACCAACAACGTCATCATCACTAATTGAAACGCCTACAAAAGATTGCCACTCATCTGGGTAGCCAATTTTGGGACGAAAAGCCATTAGCTTCTCTTTCGCATTTACTTTGGTTTCGCCGCCCATCCAATCAATATTATCAATACGTTCACCAAGCGCTGTACGCAGGTTCTCAACCAAGGTTGCCATCTTTTCTTTGGAGCTTTCAGGAAAATATTTGTCTACATAAACTTTCCCAATAGCAAAACCTAATGACTGTGTTGCTGACATTTCAGCAATTGCGCGTTTCCAACGCGGTCTTGGTTCTTTTTGGCCATTCAGCACGGTTCCATAAAAACCAAAGTTGGTCAGGTATACTTCATCAGATAGCATGCCTGCGTTGTTACTAATGGCATGATAACGCAAGTAGTCCTGCCAAACTGATAGGGGCTGACTGTTAACCAGTTTGATTATTTCCTTTAGGGGGTCTGGTTGGGTAATGTTTAGCTCTGGAATAATATAACCTGAAGAGGCAAAGTAGGTATCCCAATCAAAGCCGGGATAGTCCTTTAGCAAATCACTGCGAGCAATTTGGTTAAGCGTAAGGTCACGGTTTCTGCGTTTTGCACGGGGCCACTGTGCCTTTGCAATTTTTGTTTCTAAGGCAATGATTTGATCTGCCTTGGTTGCCGCATCGTCACCTCCTATAAAAGAAAGGGTCTGAATGATGTTCTCTTTATAAGCGGCTAAAATATCGTTAAAACGCGGCGTATCTGTCAAATAGTAGCTGCGGTCAGGCAGACCAAGACCGCCCGTGCCAACCGACATCTGATATGCGTTCGGGTCTAGACGGTTAACACCAAGCCCGGCGTTTACTGGACTGTTTACCCCTGATAGCCATGCATTTCCAAAAACCGAGGTTAAATCGATAACCGAATCGATGTCGTCGATTTGATCCAATACTGTTTGGATTGGCTGTAATCCTTTGGCATTTATTGTATCAATGTCCATGTAAGCTGTGTAAAAATTAGCAATGAGGTGTTCTTCAAACGACAAGTCTTTTGCTTTGCTAATGTCATCAATAATTTGCTTAACACGTTCTTCATTGCGATCAGCTAAGACAGAAAAAGCACCATAACGTGTTTTATCCGATGGCATTTCAAAATTGTCATACCAAGTGCCACTGGCATACATGAAAAAATCATCACCGGGCTTAATCGTTACATTACGCGCTGCTAATTCAAGCCCAAAGATCCCCAACTCAGGTTCGCCGGTTGATTGCGCCAATTCGGTTTGAACATTTTGCGTTTTTTGTTCAAAGGTTGAATGGCAGGCCCCAAGGATAAAACTGCTGGCGATAGCCATGGTTAAAATCGATGTTTTCATGAATTCCCTTTTGTCGTTTATTTCTACTTTGAATTTTTTCGTCAAATTGTTTCTTTTCAAATCAATAAACTATTGATTTATTGTGCGCAAACTTCTGAATGATGATGGCGGCTCTTTTCCGTCATTAAATCGTTACCTTTTGCGTCAAATGGACCTACTTTGTTGCTAAGCAGGTCTGATTAGAAGGTGTAAGTCGATTTTCAGGCCTGTTTAAAGGGGAGGACGCTTTCACTTTGTTGTTTATATTGTTGAATACCTATTCTTTCGCGTTGCAAAAAGTCGCGCACAGCGGTTTGAAAATCGGGTTGCTGCAAGTAATGGTTTGAATAGCAAAAGGTGGGTTCAAAGCCCCTAAGTATTTTATGCTCGCCTTGTGTACCCGGATTAAATTGGCGCAGTTGCTTTTCTATCGCAAAGTCTATTCCCTGATAATAACAACATTCAAAATGCAAGCCTGACACTTCCTGCAAAGCTCCCCAATAACGACCGAATAATTGCTGGTCATTATAGAAAAATAGTGCGCTGGCAATACATTTCTCTGCATGATAAGCCATTACAATCATTATATTGTCTTGCATGTGGCTTTGGAGATAATCAAAAAATTCACCCGTTAAATAGCCGTTGTGTCCACTTCGTTTCAAATAGGTTTGTTGGTAACACAAATAAAAGTCATCCAACACTTCCTTAGTCAGCATGTCTCCAGTCAACCTTTTGATAATAATAGTGTCAGTCTCTGATATTGTCACTGCTGCCGTTCTTTCTTTGCGAATAGAGCGGCGCTTTCTTGAAGTCATTTGCTGCATAAAATCATCGAAAGTATTGTATCCTCTATTATGCCAAACGAACTGCACGCTGAGGCGCTGCAATAACTTGTCCGCAGCAAACTGTTTGCTTTGGTATTCTGGCAAAAATAAATAATGAAAGGATGAAGCGCGTGCTTGTTCCAATATATTGTCGGTACTTGCGAGAATGAATGCCGTTATTTGTTCAAATGAATAGTCACACTTGTTGTTAATAAGTAGGCGACTGCCAGTAACCGGTGTAAATGGAATGCAAGCAACGAGTTTAGGATAATAAGGGATTTGATGATGTTGATATGCGTTAGCCCAAGCGTGATCAAAAATATATTCACCGTAGGAGTGGGTTTTTAAGTAACAGGGAATGAAGCCAATGAGTGTTTTGATTGAATCACTGGCTTCAATAACATCTTGTTTTCCAACGTCGCCTTCGATACCCTTTTGACTTTTTTCAGAATGCTCATAAATGCCAATATGATAACTGTGCCAGCCTGTTTCGCCATTGACACACTCAGCTTTTTCTAATCCTTTAAGGAAAACATAGCTTAGAAAGGGCGTTGAATATGCTTCATCATGATCGGTCAGTTGATGCCATTGTTGTTGGGTTATATCATCTACACTAAGAATAGGTTGCCAGCTTAACGCCATATTAGAAATTTACTTATTAGGAAGTATACTAGTCACTATGTCAGATAACGATGCAAAGATCATTAGACACAAATTAACTCGACTGTTGTCTCGTCGCGAGCATAGTCAAACAGAACTGCGTAAAAAGTTATCCGATTTGGACGTTGACATGAGCATAGTCGACGACACGATTGCAAAATTCGCTAAAAAAGATATTCAAAGTGACATTCGTTATGCTGAGGCAGTTGTGCGCACGGCTTACCGAAAGGGCAAGGGACCGGTATTTATTGAACGCACATTGTATAATCATGATATTGATTTGCAACAGGTGAGAATACTTGTTAGTGACGTGAGTTTTGATTGGTTTGAATCCTCAAAAGCAGTCAGAGTGAAACGATTTGGTGACCCATTACCAGCTGATTGGACGGATAAACAAAAGCAAATGCGTTTTTTGCAATACCGTGGTTTTACACAAGAACAAATTAAATACGCATTTGAGTGAAAGTTTGCGCAAATAGGGCGCTTAAGAGACTTAACAAACTTACCGTTAACATGATATCTTCTGAGTTTGTATAAACAGTATTTTTTGTTTTGGTTTTTAACACGCGTCGCAGCACCAAGGTAAAACATGATTTATGGCTAACACTGCTCGTTAAAACTGCGCTTTGTAAAAGAAAGCGGGTTAATAGCAACGTTTTGTAAAAATAAATCTACCAAATGGTGAAAGCACGCGAAATCAATATAAAAGCTACTTCAACATCTTTCCCACATAGAACGATTTAGGAACATAAATGGTACGCTCTACAGCCGATTTACGACGCACTTTCTTTGAATACTTTCAACAACATCAACATCACCTTGTTTCAAGTTCATCGCTTGTTCCACATGATGACCCAACGTTGCTATTTACGAATGCTGGCATGAATCAATTTAAAGACGTTTTTTTAGGTGCGCAACAGCGTAACTATACTCGCGCAGTCTCATCGCAACGATGCGTTCGCGCTGGCGGTAAACACAATGACTTAGAAAACGTTGGCTACACAGCAAGGCACCATACTTTTTTTGAAATGTTAGGGAATTTTAGTTTCGGTGATTATTTCAAAGAACAAGCGATTAAATTTGCATGGCAGTTCTTAACCGGCGAACTCGGTTTAGACAAAGACAAGTTGTTAGTGACTGTGTATCACGAAGATGATGAAGCCTTCGATATTTGGGAAAAAACAATCGGTATACCTGCCGAGCGTATTATTCGAATTGCAACCGCTGACAATTTCTGGTCAATGGGTGATACGGGGCCTTGTGGTCCTTGTTCTGAAATTTTTTATGACCATGGCGAGGAAATTTGGGGGGGGCCACCGGGCTCACCTGAAGAAGATGGTGACCGCTTTATCGAAATTTGGAACTTGGTTTTTATGCAATTTAATCGTCAGAAAAATGGTGACATGTTGCCATTGCCTAAACCGTCGATTGACACTGGAATGGGTTTAGAACGGATTTCAGCAATACTTCAAGGTGTGCATAGCAATTATGAAATTGATCTGTTTCAACACTTAATTTCAGCGGCAGCAGAGATTGTCGGAACGCAAGACTTAGAAAATAAATCACTGCGCGTTATTGCCGACCACATCCGTTCATGCAGTTTTTTAATATGTGATGGCGTAATGCCATCGAATGAAGGTCGCGGTTATGTATTGCGTCGTATTATTCGTCGTGCTGTGCGTCATGGTTATAAAATGGGCGCAGACGACATTTTCTTTTACAAGCTAGTCAACACATTAGTAGCCGAAATGGGCGATGCTTACCCTGAACTTTTGCAGCAACAGGCAGTGGTTGAAAAGGTGTTAAAAGTTGAAGAAGAACAGTTCGCAAAAACGCTAGAACGCGGCATGGCCATATTAAATGATTCATTGAGTCAATTAGAAGGTAAGCAAGTACCCGGTGAACTCGTATTTAAATTGTATGACACCTATGGTTTTCCCGCCGATTTAACCAATGACGTTGCGCGTGAACAAGGCTTGACCATTGATGAAGCCGGATTCGAAACGGCCATGGCACAACAAAAATCACAATCTCAGTCGGCGAGTAAATTCGGTGCTGATTATGCGAACGTGTTGAGTATTGAGCATAAAACTGAATTTACGGGTTACACCGACGTAAACGGTGCATCTATTGTGATGGATATTATCGTTAATAATGCAGCCGTAACCGAGGCCAGCGACCAAGCATTAATATTGCTGAAACGAACTCCTTTTTATGCAGAATCCGGCGGTCAAGTAGGCGATACCGGTTTTATGTCATCGAGCAGCGGTAAAGCCGTTGTCATCGATACGGTTAAGCTAGGCCAAGCGTTTGCGCATAAAGTCAAAATCGAGGGTGTTATCAGGGTGGGTGATAAAGTCGAACTTGTTATTGACCAAGCACGCCGTGAGCGCATTAAAGCGAATCACAGTGCTACGCATTTGTTACACGCAGCTTTGCGTCAACTGTTGGGTGACCATGTAGCGCAAAAAGGGTCTTTAGTTGATGCCGAGAAACTGCGTTTCGATTTTTCACATTTCGACTCTATTTCTGCAAAACAACGGATTGAAATTGAAAACTTAGTTAACGCTGAAATTCGTTTAAACAACGCATTGACTACTCAATTGATGGAACTCGATGAAGCAAAAGCGTCTGGCGCAATGGCGTTGTTTGGTGAAAAATATGACGAAAAAGTTCGGGTTGTAAAAATGGGTGAGTTTTCAACTGAATTGTGTGGCGGCACACACGTCGCTCGAACCGGCGATATCGGCTTGTTAAAAATAACATCTGAAGGTGGCATTGCATCTGGCGTTCGTCGTATTGAAGCGACAACGGGGCAAATGGCACTGGACTTTGCGAATGATGAATCTAACAAACTTCATGCTATTGCGAGCTTACTAAAATCGGATAAAACCTCTGTTGTCGACAAAGTATCAACGGCATTACAACAGGTTAAGCTATTAGAAAAAGAACTTACTCAGCTTAAGCAGTCAATGGCTGGACAGAAAAGCAAGGACGTCATGTCCAATGTGATCGATGTGCAAGGCGTCAAGCTCCTTGTGGCGAATATGCAAGGCGTCGAACCTAAGGCATTGCGAGGTATGATGGATGACCTTAAAAACCAACTGCGCTCTGGTGTTATCGCATTAGGCGTAGCCAGTGACGGTAAAGTGAATTTAATTGCCGGAGTCACCAAAGATCTGGTTGGAAAATTTAAGGCTGGTGAATTAGTCAATCATATGGCGACTCAAGTAGGCGGTAAAGGGGGTGGTAGACCGGATATGGCACAAGCCGGTGGAACCGAGCCTGAAAATCTTGATAAAGCACTTGCGTCAGTAAAAACATGGCTTGAAGGTAACTTGTGATATTTGGTGAAAATATTTCGATACAAATTAGCAATACTAAATAGAAAAAATAAACTTTTGTCTAATATATAGGCAATTTTTTAGATTTTCTTTGGTAAAAATCAACTAATTGAAGTATATTTAAACCTGTTAATGGTCAATGTCGTACAAGGTATACTTCTGATCTGAGATTCAGGACTATTAACCGGATTTAAACTAAAAGGAGCGACAACATGCTTATCTTGACGAGACGCGTAGGGGAAACTTTAATGGTAGGTGACAACGTCACGGTGACTGTTTTAGGCGTTAAAGGAAATCAAGTGCGAATTGGTGTCAATGCACCGAAGGAAGTTTCAGTTCATAGGGAAGAGATTTACATGAGAATACAAGCAGAAAAAGGTAACCAACCTGCCGTTGAAGACGAAGACTAGTGTTTGTATTATCGTTAGTGTCATTCAATTAATGGCGAAGAAAAGCTCAGGTCATTCTGAGTTTTTTGTTTTTGTAGGTTAAAAAAACAACGTGTTGTTTAAAAAACTAACAAACGACCAAGAACAGTGAAAAAGTTGCTAAAAAAGCATTGACTTATACTACTCAGAAGGTAAACTTCCGCCCCACATTTAGGAGAGGTGGCCGAGTGGCTGAAGGCGCTCCCCTGCTAAGGGAGTATAGGGTTTATAGCCCTATCGAGGGTTCGAATCCCTCCTTCTCCGCCATTTTTTAATGGTATAAATGTGAGGCTATTGAGGTTAAGTTTTAAAACGTAATCGCAGTAGCAAATAAGTAGTAGTAGAAACAACATGCGCATGTAGCTCAGCTGGATAGAGTACCTGGCTACGAACCAGGCGGTCGGAGGTTCGAATCCTTCCATGCGCACCACACATTGTTAGTAACGAGTTTAGTAGAAAGTTTTGCGCATGTAGCTCAGCTGGATAGAGTACCTGGCTACGAACCAGGCGGTCGGAGGTTCGAATCCTTCCATGCGCACCACATCAGAGTCCTTCGGGGCGTAAAAAAGCCTTAGTTTTACACTAAGGCTTTTTTTTTGTTTGTTGCCTCATCTTGACTAGTCACGCAATACGTTTTGTATTGTGAAGGCTTACCAATGCACGTAAGCAGTTCAGTTCTTAGATTGATATCGCGCGCTGTTAGAGAATAAATCAGGTTACTTGCGCAATGAATGTTAAAAATTCGTAAATAATGAATAAAAATTTAGAAAATATGGGTTGTAGTGCATAAATTTATTATTTTTATTCATTTGCAAAAACTACTTTCGATTGTAATTATTTTCGTCGCGTGCTATTTATCCTAGCCAGATTTTTGGAAGTCCGCTCTAAGGGAACGTTATGTCAACGCAAATGAACGACCAACTAATGGAAGCCGGCTTGTTACTTGCCGTTGGTATGTCAGTTGTGTCTGCATTTTTAATACTCCTGATAGCCGGCATCCACAGCATTGCTTGGTTTTGCCGTAAATATCCGTCGGCTGAAATTATTTCTCATGCCGCACACACTCGCAGTATTCAAGATCGCACTATACAAGATAATAATAAATCACCTACGTCAGTGAGCCCTCAAGTCGCCGCCGCTATCATAGCGGCCGTGCACACACACAGACACACAACGTTAAAATCATAGGGAACACATTATGTCCAATCCATTAAAGATCACCGAGCTGGTCTTGCGTGATGCGCACCAATCTTTACTTGCAACTCGCATGCGCTTGGAGGACATGCTCCCGATTGCAGCTAAATTAGATGATGTAGGTTATTGGTCCGTTGAATCTTGGGGCGGTGCTACTTTTGACGCTTGCATTCGTTACTTAGGTGAAGATCCTTGGGAGCGCATTAGAGCACTCAAAGCAGCAATGCCTAAAACCAAACAACAAATGTTATTGCGTGGTCAAAACTTACTTGGTTACCGTCACTATGCCGACGATGTGGTGGAAAAATTCGTTGAACGAGCCCATGCTAACGGGGTTGATGTATTCCGAATTTTCGATGCAATGAATGATGTGCGAAACCTAGAAACGGCGGTGAAGTCAGCAATTAAGGTAGGTGCGCATGCGCAAGGCACAATTTCTTATACTGTTAGTCCTGTGCATAATTTAACGTTATGGCTGGATATGGCAAAACGCCTAGAAGACATGGGTGTGCATTCGATTTGTATTAAAGATATGGCGGGCTTACTCAAACCATATGATTGTGAAGCACTTATTACGGGCTTAAAACAATCTGTCAATGTACCTATTGCCATGCAATGTCATGCGACCACAGGTTTAAGCACAGCGACCTATCAAAAGGCAGTTGATGCTGGTATTGACATGTTGGATACCGCAGTGTCGTCAATGAGCATGACTTATGGGCATACAGCGACTGAAACGATGGTCGCGATTGTTGAAGGTACCGACCGTGACACTGGCTTAGACATTCAGAAACTGGCTGAGATTGCCGCTTACTTCCGTGATGTACGCAAAAAATACGCGCAGTTCGAAGGCTCTTTGAAGGGAGTTGATGCAAGGATCCTTATCGCACAGGTGCCAGGCGGCATGTTAACCAACATGGAAAGCCAGTTAAAAGAGCAGGGCGCAGAAGACAAGTTTGACGAAGTATTACTGGAGATACCCAGAGTACGTGAAGACCTTGGTTTTATTCCGCTAGTCACACCCACCTCTCAAATCGTAGGAACTCAGGCAGTATTAAACGTATTAACAGGTGAGCGCTATAAAAGCATTACTAAAGAAACGGCGGGCGTGTTGAAAGGTGAATATGGTGCTACCGCAGCCCCGGTTAATAAAGACCTACAAACTCGTGTGCTTGAAGGTGGACAAGCAATTACCTGCCGTCCTGCAGATGTCATTGCGCCGGAACTCGTGAAGTTAGAGGGAGAGCTAGATGCACTGATTGAGCAAAAGTCATTGCGTATTGCCACAGATAAAATTGATGACGTACTGACGTATGCCTTGTTCCCGCAAGTTGGCTTAAAGTTCATCGAAAATAGAGACAATCCAAGTGCATTTGAACCCGCTCCAAATCAGGCGTCAGCTGTTGTTGAGGCAACAAGTGCCGCGCCATTGGCTGGTGATGCCGGCGCCTATAAGGTGCGTGTTGAAGGTCAGGTTTATCATGTGGAAGTTGCTGAAAATGGTGAAGTCAAAAATATCGCCGCAGCATCAAGTAACCCAACGTCATCCCCTGCGCCAGTTGGTGAAGGGACTGATGTCGCAGCACCTTTGTCTGGCAACATCTTAAAAATTCTGGTAGCACAAGGCCAGCCAGTCAACGAGGGTGATGTGATTTTAATTCTCGAAGCCATGAAAATGGAAACAGAAGTAAGGAGCGCGGTATCTGGTGTTGTACAGCAGGTAATAGCCAAAGAAGGCGATGCCGTTCAGGCAGGTCAAACAATTATGGTTATTGGGTAGACTCATGGAAAAGTTATTAATTCTTTGGGATAGCACATCAATTCCACATTTTGAACTGGGTCAAATAGTGATGATGCTAGTTGGTTTTGGTTTACTCTATTTAGCCATTGTGCGCAAATTTGAGCCACTTTTACTGCTGCCTATAGGTTTTGGTGCCCTTCTGACCAACATACCTCTAGCTGGCTTTAGTGAAGCGGGTGGGTTGTTGCATTATATTTACTACGTTGGTGTTGATACGGGCGTATTTCCACTGCTCATTTTTATGGGTGTTGGCGCGATGACCGATTTCAGCGCACTGATCGCTAATCCTCGTATGCTTTTGCTTGGGGCGGCGGCTCAATTTGGTATATTTGCAACTTTGTTTGGTGCCATCCTATTGAACGGCTTGCCTTGGTTCGATTTTAGCATGCAGGATGCATCAGCAATCGCCATTATTGGCGGTGCCGATGGGCCGACCGCCATATTTTTGGCATCCAAGTTAGCCCCTGAACTGTTGGGCGCTATTGCCGTTGCCGCCTATTCCTACATGGCCTTAGTACCGATCATTCAACCGCCCATTATGAGAGCCTTAACAACGCCTGAAGAGCGCAAGTTGCCTATGGCTCAACTGCGCGTTGTGTCAAAGAAAGAAAAGATCCTATTCCCGTTAGCTGTATTGGTCTTAACCCTAATATTTTTACCCGCAGCAACCCCCTTGGTTGGTATGTTCTGCTTTGGTAACTTGCTTAAAGAATGTGGGGTCGTGGATCGCTTAAGTTATACAGCTCAAAACGAATTGATCAATATAGTAACCATATTCCTTGGTCTGGGTGTCGGTTCCAAACTCAGTGCCGATAAATTTTTGACGGTTGAAACGCTGGGTATTTTAGCGCTAGGTGCGGTTGCGTTTTCAATCGGCACCGCAACGGGTGTATTGATGGCAAAACTAATGAACAAGTTAAGCAAGGACAATATTAACCCGCTAATCGGTGCTGCAGGTGTTTCTGCTGTTCCTATGGCGGCGCGAGTAGTAAATAAAGTTGGGCTTGAATCCAATCCACATAACTTCCTGCTGATGCATGCCATGGGGCCGAATGTTGCCGGCGTATTGGGGTCGGCGGTTGCCGCGGGGATATTGTTGGCGTTGGTTGGGCCTTGAGCCAATCAAAGAAGATATTAATTGATTTTGTTAGCTAACCTTTACATTAAGCTTTTAGTGCTGCACTGATGTTAACTTCCCCTTCCCCTATACAAGTACTTTACGCTAATCATAATTGCGCGATGGTGCAGATTAGAACTAATTAAAATTCGTTGTTGGAACAACTCTTGCTTTATTTTTAGCACTCCAGGTTAAAATATACCAAGTAGGCAAAAATGAAAGTGAGAACTTTCAAGCAAGTTTTCATTACAATAATGCTACTGTTGAGCGCAATCGCTTTGGCTAATTCTGCTCTGGGTGCGTTTCAGGATGACGATGTATCTCCTTTGTTGGCTGTCGCTAAACCCAAACAAGATCAACAGCTTTTTCGTTATGAAGAGGGAGAAGAACTGATTTTTACGGTTGTCATTGATAAATATATCTTGGGTGAGCTAGTAGGCGTTACAACTAAAGATGGTGTCGCATTTGACTTAGAAAACTATATTGACGTTCTTGATTTCCCTATCGCTAAAGTCAATGAGCGTGTTTACGAGGGTTGGTTCATTAATGAAGATAATACGTTTCGACTAGATCTTAATGACATCATCGAACGCTCATTGAACAACGTTACAGTCAAAGATAATGCCTATTCGTTGGAACAGGGGAAATACGTTTTTGTTGATGACATTCTCTATATAAATCACGAAATCCTAACATCGATTTTCGGTGTGAAGCATAAAATCAACTATTCGGCTCTTGAGATTTTTTTAATATCAACAGAACCCTTGCCGCTCGAAGCTAGGTTGAAACGAGAAAAACAAAATCTGCGTCGTGCAGGTTTTAATAAACCGAGGCATCCGGAATTATATCGAGGTTATGAGCTCTTATCACCGCAAGTTTTTGACTTTTTAGCGTCGTCAAACTATCGAGAATCTAGTGACAACTTTAATTATAATTATAGTTTACTTGGTTCTCGTGACATTGCCCTAGTACATGCTGATTATTATATAGACGGCAGTGATAATGATTTACTCAATAGAGCGCGCCTTAAATTATCTAAGCAGTCTGTGACCGGAGGGTTACTCGGGTTTATGAATGCTACCAGCGTCGAAGTGGGCGATGTGCGCCCATACCGCCAAGCTTTTGGTCAAACTGAACAGGAATCTCGGGGTATAAGGATAACCAATTCGAGCCCTAGTAATGCTCTGGATAATGAAAAATTAACATTGCAGGGACCTATTCAGGCTGGTTGGGATGCCGAGTTATACCGCAATGGTGTTCTAATCGACCGACAATTTGACATTTCAGTGGGGCAGTATGAATTCATCGATATTCAATTGATTTTTGGTATTAATGAATTTGAGATCGTCTTATATGGGCCTCAGGGCCAAAAAGTGACTGAAAAAGTCACGAAAGCAGTCGACCAAAAACTGTTATCAGGTGATAGTTTAACTTATGACATATCATTCAATCAGATAAACGAATCACTGCTTGGTATTGGTGATTTTGGAACGGAAGAAGGGTTCGCTTTTTCTGGTGGTGTTAGGCAAAACCTTATGGGAGCGCTATCAGTAAATGCAGGTATTCTTACTCAATTTGGTGTGGAGAATGACCGCAACGAAATTAATCTAGGAATCGATACAATTCTGTTTAACCGCGCCTATCTGTCTGCCAACACCCGCTTTGATGATGAAAATAATAGAACACTGAATGTAGACGCACGAACTCAGATGTTTAATCAATCTTTATCTTTGAGGTTGTCAAGCTCAACTAATAGTCAAAATAATTTTGGGGACTTAAATAGAGCAATAGCAAGTCTAGCAGGCGGTTTCTCTTTGGGTAGTGGTATCGGTTTTTCCTATGAGAATGTCGCTGATTTATCAGAGCAAGATGATACAGAAACGCTGCGTTTCATCAACAGGCTAGGATTAAGTTATAACAAATTTAGAATTTTTCACAATTTAGAAAACTCTAGGGTCACAGACCCTTTAAATTTCACTACCAACGAATATTTAGGTATCTTAAGTATTGATTCTTCTTTGGGAGGCATAAATGCAAGGTTATCCGCAACATATGGGCTTGAGAATAATGAATACCAGGCATTAACGTATCAGGGAAACCTTGCGTGGAATATAACGAATAATATTAAAAGTAGACTCAACGTTGTTCACGAGGTTAAATCCAAAGTAAATCGTTCTAATCTGCAATTCGGGTGGGTAAACGACAGATTCAATTTATCTTCAAACTTTGGTTACTCAGATGATCTTGGCTGGGATGTGGGCGTTTCAGCCCGATTTAGTTTTGTTGGACAAAATTCAGAATATGACAGCATTTATAATACCGAAACGGCGTCTACTCAAAGAGGTACTTTAGCGGTTAGAGTATTCGAAGATATTAACGTAAATGGAAGATATGATGAAGGTGAGCCTCTTATTAAAAACGCAATGGTTTTAGCGTCACAAACGTTTTCTCGAGGTGTTACAAATGAGAAAGGAATTGCAGTTTTAGACGGTATCCCGGATCAAAGAGCAACAGATGTTGTGATAGATACAGACACCTTACCTGATCCATTCATGGTTCCTTTAGTCCCCGGTGTTTCGATTACATTTAGAAAAGGTCTGGTCGACAAACTTGATTATCCTATTTCAAGGAGCGCTGAAATTGAGGGGATGGTTTACCTTTCAAAAGAAGGCGTAATGTCGGCAGGTAAAAATATCCCCGTACTATTAAAAAATGCGAGAGGACGAATTATCAAAGCTGTTGAAACTGAATTTGATGGATATTATGTTTTTGATAAAGTAATTCCGGGTAACTACGTGATTGAAATTCCGAGGTCAGTTATTAACCATGAAGACGTGCATGACTTTAAATCAATACGCATAAAAACGACGCTTGAATCTGCACTCATCAGTGGCATCGATATTACCCTTGAGCAAAAAACCTATCAAACAATTTTTGCTGCAACTCATGGTATATATTCTAATTTAAGAATGCTTGAGGTCGCAAAACGGTTACTGCAATTCAAATTATTAAAGACAGCACCAACGTTTTTTTACGTAAAATCAAAAACACTTGATGGTTATATTCTGATTAGTTTTTATGCTGACCAACAAGCTGAAGTAGTCAGTCAGTGTGAATTGTTTTTGCAAAAAAAGCTGAATTGCACTGTCGAATTAATCGATATTCCTTACATCAAGAACTAGTGGCACGTTCTATGCTGGTAAGTAAGTAATCGTATTAAATTATAAATTGTATTGGACGTTTATTATGTATAAGAACCTGATCAAAACTACCTTTAGAATAAGCAAGACCGGACTGTTAGTCGGTTTTCTTTTTGTTTCGACAGGCTGCAGTTTGCTTCCTGATGCGTTGACATTTGGTGACAATAAATTGACTGACGAGAATAGTAAATCGATGCGCAGTGAAAGTCGTCAAAAAGTGGGCACAGAAAAAGCCGTACAGCTAACAAGAGAGTTGGAATCAGCGGTTAAAGAATGGGAAACATTAAAGCCATCTATAAATCGACTGGTCAATTTAGAGAATGATTTGGAGTATCTGCTCGTTCAATTGAGTGACACAAATTCAACTCCGATGTTAGCGTTGTCGGAGTCAACAATATCAGCTGACCTCGATACAGCAGCTCCCACTATTGAGCTAGCCAAAGCAGTTCCGTTACTCGATCTAAAACCTACTCAAACAGCTCCGAGAGGAGCGTCACCAGCGCTGGTGTCTCCAAATGCAAATAGAACTCAGTTTAGAAGCCCCGAGCGGGCAACGAATACATTACAAACTCAAAATGTAGCAATGCATAAGTTTTCTAGTGACGCTGGTCCAAACATTATTCAAAATGTGACTACAAGAACGGTTCAACCAGGCCAAACAGGCAAATTCAGCTCGAGCGATAACAATATAAATTCAAGTGGCAATAAATTTTCTTCGATTACGGGTGGATGTCATCGAGAAACCTCTGACACTTTGATCTCAAAAAAGGGCAGTGAAATTGCGATTCACCTAGCCTCATTTAAATCAGAAGCACTGGCGGAAAAATCATTAACCGAGTTTGAACAGAAACATCGAGAAATTTCTTGCAATAAAAATCCGATTATTAAAAAAGTACTGGTCAAAAACGTAACATATCACAGCGTTCGGCTTGGTCCTTACGACAATAGGAATGATGCAGAAGCAGCTTGCCGCTCAGTGCTAACATTTCAAAGTTATTGTGCGCTGACAGATTATGATGGAGTGGTTCTTTAAATATGCAAAAAATAACGAAAAATTATCTAATAATAATGCCTATTGCTTTGTTTAGTCTCTTATCTATTAGTAATCATTCTTGGGCAGACATAGTCCCAGTGCAATTATTAAATTTTGGTAGTATTGCAATTGCAAATAATTCAACACCTCAAACAGTGACTGTTGACGAATTTGATAATGTAAATTCGAGTTCTGGAATACGAATTATTGTTAGCGGTCAGCCCGCAATATATCAACTAACAGATTTAGTGCCCAATACAACATTTACAGTTGATGTTGATGTTGTCAATGTATCAATGAACCCGGGTGAACCCTCATTAGAATTTTTTGATTTGGAAATATTACGAGTTCGCAATACAGTACTTTCAGATAATCTTGGTCAAGCAACACTCTCTTTCGGCGGGAGAATTACAACTTCAGGTTCAAATGGGTTGGAATTTGCTAATGCTACTTTTCGATCCAACATCCGCATTACAGTTAATAACTAATTAGTAGAGAAAAAAATGAAAACCTTAAAAAGCTTTACCGCATCTATATTATTTTTGGGCATGGTGGCGAATGCTTGGGCATCGCTGTTAGTAACGCCAACCAGAGTAACCTTTGATGCTCGCGATAGAGTTCATGAAATTACACTGGTTAATACGTCTGACGAACCTAGACAATACAAGTTGGAATGGGTGCAAAATACTCAAAATGAAAATAATCAGTACACTAGATTAACGGATACTGAGATTGAAAATTTTGATATTGCGTCACCGTATATTAGATTTTCACCTCGTCGAGTTACATTAAAGGCAAAAGAATCTCAAAAAATAAAGTTACTCGCAAGGCGTAAATCGGATATGTCAGCACCAGAATACCGCTCACATTTGCGATTTACCGCTCTTCCTCCTGAATTGTTTGATCCTGATGAGGAAGGCACTGCAAATGGACTACAGTTGAAATTAAATCTTATGCTTAGCTACACCATACCTGTTGTGCTTAGAAATGAAGCACCTAATGTGGAGGTTGATATAGTAGACATAACATTCGAGCCATTGACTGCTAATAATAAATCTGCTGACGTAACTGTTTTAGTATCGAGAAAAGGGAATGTTAGTTTGTATGGAAATATGACGCTGTTGCACAGAGCCACATCAAACGATGAATTTGAGCCTGTTGGGTTCACGAATGGTGTTAACGTCTTTCATGAACGTGACCGCAATACGATTACTATTCCTTGGACTGAAAAACCATACGTTGCCGGTGGACAAATAAAGGTAGTATTTGAGGGTGCAAAGGAAATGGCAGGAGCATTTTCCATAGATAGGATAGTTGACTTAAATTAGTTGCGTTAACGAATACGAGACAAATCCGTAAAAACAGTTAAAGGTTGAGTGAGACACGTCGATAACTAAATTGGAAGCAAGATTTACTCTCTTAATTGAGGACACAATTCTTGCAATAGACTCAGTCGTCGCAAACAAATTGCTTACGATGGCGTATATTTACAAAAGGTTTGGAGATATCCATGTTTAAACGCAATCACATAAATGTCGCTATCGCGGCGACAGCTTTACTAGCATCTTCTGCAGCTTTTGCAGAAACAGTAACTTCTACAGCTACAGTAACTGTGCAAAATGCATTTACATTAGCTGAAGTTGTTCCTTTAAATTTTGGTTCACTTAGAGTAACTCAGCCAGGCGCTCAAGCTACAGCTACCCCAACGTTCATAACACTGCCCGTTGATGGTTCTGCTATGATAGCGACTGACGGGAACGCTTCAGCAAGCATGACGGCAATCACTCAAGGTACGATTGCTGAGTATGCAATTTCTAACGCTGCTCCGTTTACTAACCTCAGTGTAACGTTAGATGCCAGTGGTACAAATGAATTAACGGCAACGATTGCCACATCAATTGCTGGTGTGAACGGTGCAACTCTTGTAACTGCGGGTGGTGCAGCTGATGAATTTTTCACTATCCACGCTGATGTTAGTGACACGTTAATAGTGGGTGGCGCAAATGATGGTGATCCACTTGTTACGGCTGCAAATAACTTACGTACCGATGGAACCGGCGCAGTTGGTTTGCAACTTGGGGCTGTACTTTCTTATAATGCTGCAGCTTCGGGGTCTCCGAACGATGGTTTATTTCAAGGTTCTTATACTTTAGAAGTTACATATTAATTCACGCATTTAAACGTTTAAATGCGTTAGCAAGACGTCATTCAAAAGCCAGCTTTCGCTGGCTTTTTTAATAATCATTAATTATTCAATTAATGATTGTCATAGGTTTAAATAAAGTAATTAACGGTTAAATTTTGTCTTCTAATCATAAATAGAAAACATTTAATTTGGTCAGCGCCAAATTAAATAACTCCAATGCTATCAATGTATTATTTAATATTACTCCTAATTAATTAACAAAAAATGCTAAAGGATATTTGGTGTTAGTCGATACCTTTTATGCAGGCAAGATTTCACTTTAATTTTAAAGGATTTTGTTTTCTTGCAACTGGCAGAGTCGTCGCAAAAAGCTATCGTACTATGCCGTATTTTTATATAAGATTCGGAGATATCCATGTTCAAACGTAATCACATAAATGTCGCTATCGCGGCGACAGCTTTACTGACATCTTCTGCAGCTTTTGCAGAAACGGTCACTTCAACAGCGTCAGTTACAGTACAGAACGCATTTACCTTAGCTGAAGTTGCTCCTTTAAACTTTGGTGCCTTGAGAGTAACTCAGGGTGCAGCACAAGACCCAGTTTTACCTGCGTTTATTACTTTACCAGTTGACGGTTCAGCGATGGTGCCAACAGGAGGTCAAACTAACGGTGGTTCTGCATCAACAGATGCTAACATGACTGCAATTACCCAGGGCTCTATTGCAGAGTATGCAATAAGCAATGCAGCACCATTTACAAATCTCACGGTAACTGTTGCTTCTGGCGCCAGTGCCACAGCAGCTTCTGGTATTGCAGGAACTATTACTGGCGTTAACGGCGCTACAATGGTGACTGCGGGTGGCGGTACTAATGAATCATTTATCATTTATGCAACGGTTGCTGATACATTGATTGTTGGTGGCGCTAACGACGGTATTGCGCTTAATGCTACAGCTTCTAACCTTCGCACAGATGCAGCTGGCACAGTTGGTCTGCAACTTGGTGGTGTTTTAGCATTTAACCCGCTTGCTGCAACATCTCCTAATGATGGTGTATATAACGGTTCTTATACGTTAGAAGTAGCATACTAAGTCGCATTTAAACGTTTAAATGCGTTAGATAGACGTCATTCAAAAGCCAGCATTAAGCTGGCTTTTTTAATTGTCTAAAAAACGATATACAGCGTAATCAAGAGTCAAATCTCAGTGATTTCGTTTTTATGCCTTCTTTAATTCAGCGTCTTATCTGTTTTATTGTTAACTAGCGTATTGTTAACTAGCGTATTGTGAGAACGGTGTTTTATTCAAACATCACCAATCTGCAGACCCGCACATCGCCTTTTTATATTAGCTAAAACTGTTCAAAATGCTTATCCACCAAACTAAAATGAGAATCAATCAATTTCCTGGTGACTTCATGCTGTGGATCATCAAAAACGGTTTTGCTTGAACCTGCCTCAATCACCTTACCTTTATCCATTATCATGACTTTGTCGCTAATATGACGAACAATGCCCAGGTTTTGTGAAATGAATACAAATGCCATACCGAGTTCTTGTTGGATGTCGAGTATGAGGTTGACGGTTTGTGAGCGTACAGACGGATCTAAGGCAGCAAATGGTTCATCTGCGACTATTACCTTCGGATCAAGTATCATCGCCCTAGCGAGTGAAACTCGTTGCTGTTGACCGTCTGATAACATGTGTCTATAAAAATAGTAGTGCTCTCGCAATAAACCGACTTTGACTAATGTTTGTTCTATTTTAGTTTTGCGCTCTTGCTCATTAAGCTCAGTGTTTAATAATAATGTTTGGCCAAGCACAGAACCAACCGTAACCGCCGGATTTAAGCTGTATTTACTGTGCTGGAGTATGAGTCTAATATTATGGTTACGTGTTTTTTTATCACTCTGCTCAGCTTTTTTTCCTTCCAGCAAGATACTGCCTTGCTGCGGTGTTATTGCGCCCACCAGCGCGCGCGCTAAGAGCGTTTTGCCTGAGCCATTATGACCCGTAACCGCGAGGGTCTCACCTGCATTGAGAACGAAGTCGACGGGACCAACAATGAATTCGTCAACGGGCTTAAAAATAGAGCGTCTTACCCGATAAGTATAAATTAAGTTTTTGACTTCTAATACAGGGATCATTGCTTGGTCTCTAAATCATCGTCTACTGGTGAATGCAGTGGAAAGTGACAGCTATATGAATGTTGGTGCACCATTTTTTGTTCGGGAACTTTTACACATTCTTTGCGCGCATTAGGGCAACGAGGACCCAAACGGCAGCCAATAGGTAAATGTTTTAATGTTGGGATAGTGCCCGGCAGTGCGACTAAATGCGATTTAGGAGGCAAATTGATTTGAAAACTAGGCGCACTATCCAGCAATGCCTTGGTATACGGATGCAAAGGTCGACGGTGTAAATGCTTTACCTTGCCCGATTCGACTGTTTGTCCGCAATACAATACGGTCATGGTGTGAGCCATACTAGAAATCGCAAGAAGGTCATGGCTTACAAATAAAATGGCGAGCTTTCTGGTTTCATTTAAACCCGATAATAAACGTAATATTTGATTTTTCGTGGTGCTTTCCATACTTCGGGTCGGATCATCGGCAATCAGCAATTCAGGCTCTGACACAAGGGCCATTGCAATCATAAATTTTTGCGCAATATCAGCTGCAATTTCATGTGGATAACGTTGCATACATGCTTCGTGGTTTTTAATCCCAACCTTATGCATTAAGCCAATAGCAATTTCTCTACGTTGTTTATTACGTTGCCAAAACATGCCTTTGTCGAGTAACTCTTCTGGAATACTCTCTTCCAATTGAGACCTCAAGGTTGCCGACGGGTCAAGTGATGATGTTGGATCTTGAAAAACCACCGCAATCTCACGACGCATTATGATGCGGCGCTGTTCATTCGACATGGTCAATAAGTTTTGGCCTTTCCACGTTAAGCGGTCTGCAGTGATGATCCAATGATCGGGTATTGCGCCAATAATAGCTCTTACTATTAGGCTTTTACCTGAACCTGATTCACCGACAAGTGCTCTGATTTCGCCGGTTTCGACGGTTAAACTGACTTTATCCAAGGCCTTTACGAATACCGAACCGGTGTCTATTTCAACGGTTAGATTTTTAACATCAAGAAGTCGCATTAGTGAATTAACCTATTGCGCAACGCGTTGCGAAGTCCCTCGCCGACAATATTAATTGAAAGTACCATTAAAAAGATACAAAACCCCGGCAGCGCAACTAGCCAAGGAGCCGAATAAGCCACTTCTAAGCTTTGCGATAAACTAGCACCTAGTTCAACAACTGGGCTTTGGGCGCCTAAATTTAAGAAACCTAAGGCTGAAATATCGATTATTGCCACAGATAAAGCTAAGGTACTTTGCACCACTAAAAGCTCAAACATACTGGGTAATATTGATGACCAAAATATTCGAGTCGACCCTGCGCCATCTAATTTGTCGAGTAATATATAGTCTTTTTTCATCTCTTCGCGCACAAAGGTGCGGGTTTGATGGACGAATTGTGGGATCAACGCCAAGATAATCGCCCACATACTATTCCACAAACCGGTACCTAGTATTGCCACGATAATAATTGCTATGAGTAAGGTCGGCACCGCCATTAAAGAATCCAAAAGGTGATTTAGAATACTGGACTTAATGCCTTTATTCATGCCGGCGAACGTTCCGAGGGCAACACCAATAGTGGCTGCTATTAAGACTAAAAAAATACTCGAACCAAAGGTAACTCGGCAACCGTATAGTGTGCGTGAAAATACATCACGACCTAAAGCATCGGTACCGAATATATGTGAAATACTGCCATTTCCTTCCCAGGCAGGTGGCAACAATATGGTATTCGTATTTTGCACGTTAGGATCATACGGCGCTAATAAGGGAGCTAAAATAGCGATAGCGCAAAACAATAATAGTATTGCGAATCCGATAAGGGCAAAGTGACTGCGTTTAAATTCGAGCCAAATATGCCGGATTGGGGAAGGATGAAATTCCTCCTGATAGAGATTAAACTGCGCCACGTTGAAACTTATCCCTAGCTGGGTCGATTGCTCGACTGATGAATTCAATAGTGATGGTAAGCGTAACAACAAAGACAGAAACAACCAACATGCCTATACGAATAGCGGGATAGTCACGTTGATAGATGGCTTGGATAATCCAATTGCCAATTCCGGGCCAAGAAAAAATCGTCTCAACAACCATTGCATTGGTTATCAGCGTTGATATTTGCATTGCCATTAATGGCAAAATAGGCAGCAGCGAGTTGCGTAAACCGTGTTTGAAAAAAATCTGCTTGGTGGTAAATCCGCGAGATTTAGCGGCGTCAATATAGCCCTTGTTCATTTCATCCATAATTGAACGACGAGTGAACCGAATAAAAATCGCAGTCGTCACCAGCGCTATAGACGCTGTTGGCAGTATGAGATGCCTAAGCGCGTCTTTAAATGCATCCTTTTTATCGGGAATATCGGCAAGCATGATATCCCAAAGAATAAATCCACTGCTGTGTGGTATGTCGTACAAAAAGTTTACGCGTCCAGACAGCGGCAAATAACCTAGTTGCAGGGAAAATATCGTGATAAAAATTAATGCTAGCCAAAATACGGGAAATGAATAACTCACGACACTAAAAGTCACAACGCCAAAATCGAAAGGCTTGTGGTGCCAAATGCCACCAATAAAGCCTAACGGAATACCAATAAAAATAGAGACTAATAAAGCGTAGGTGATTAATTCAATGGTGGCAGGGAAGGCAATGCTAATTTCTTCTAGCAGGCTGATTTGCGATGAACTACTTACGCCCCAGTCACCGCTAATTAGGTTTTCTATGTAATACCAGAACTGCACAAAAATAGAACGGTCTAGTTTGAACACGGCTTCAAGTGCAACTCGCTGTTCATTTGATTGCGGCACAATCCCTGATATATTTGTCAGGGTATCACCGGGAAACACGTAGGCTAAAGAAAACGAAATAATAATCAGTATGGCAATAGTCAAGACCATTAAGTTGATATAGCGTAGTAATAAATTGAGCATTATTTACGCACCACATCGTCAAACCGAATGCCGCCAAAAGGGTTGATGGTCAGGCCTTCAATTTGATTGTTTACGGCTTGATATTGGTATGCATGAGCAATGGGCACAAGCGGTGTCTCTCTGAATATAATTTGATTGGCTCGATGATAAAAAATACGACGCTCGTCGGAGTTTTCTATTTTCAATGCACTTTCAATGAGGGCGTCATACTCTGGGTTGCACCACTGTGCTCTATTTGTGCCTGAGGGGATTGCCGCACAGGTTAACAATGGACGATAGAAATTATCGGGATCACCGTTGTCGGCAGACCAACCAATCAGAACCGAATCGTGCATGCCGGCTGTTAAATTTTCTCTAAACCGCGCCCAATCATAGCTAACTATGTTAACAGTAACGCCAACGTCGGCTAAATAAGTACTCATCAACTGAGCCATTTTCATTGCGTTTGGGTTATATGCGCGCTGCACCGGCATCGCCCAAATATTCATTGTGAAGTTGTAGGGAATGCCGGCTTCATCTAGTAATTTTCGGGCAGTTACTGGGTTATAACTAATATCTTGCATGTTAGGTTGATAGGCCCAAGAAGCGGAAGGAACTAAACTTTTTGCTCTAGTGGCTTGGCCAAGGTAAACCGCTTCAAGCAAAGATGTTTTGTCAATTGCTAGGGCCAAAGCTCGGCGCACTTTCGGATTATCAAACGGAGGTTTACTGGTATTGAATGCCCAAAATCCAACATTTAAGCCTGGTTTTTGCAATAGCGTTAAGTCTTCTCTATTTCTTATTATTTCAAGGTCATTTTGTGATGGAAAAGCCACTGCATCGCACTCACCTGTAATTAACTTTGCTACACGCAACGAACTTTTAGGTGTAATATCGAATACCAAATGTTCAGGTCCAATGGTATCCAAAAAATAACGACTGTGGCGTTGATAGCGAATAAATTGATTTTTTCGATAACTAACGAATTTGTAAGGGCCGGTGCCAATAGGCAGCACGTCTATATTGCTTGGTGTTCCTTCGGCCAACAAATTGGTTGCATATTCTGCCGATAAAATCACCGAAAAGTCAGTCGCTAAGTTTGCTAAAAACGAGCTGTCTGGCGTGTATAATGAGATCTCCACCCGATAGCCATTGATTATAGTAACGTCTTTGATCGTGTTTTTTAAGCCTAAACTCTGGAAATAAGGATAACTACCGCCAGATACGTCGTGATAGGGATGTGTGGCAACACGCCAGCGATCGATACTAAACACCACGTCATCGGCATTAAAATTACGCGTTGGTGTAAAATAGTCGGTATCATGAAATTGAACGCCTTTGCGCAACTGAAAAGTATAGGTTAAGCCGTCGTTACTGACCAGCCAACTACTGGCTAAGCCGGGTTCTATTTCACCGTTTTCAGTATTGAATTCAAGCAGTCGGTCATAAATCTGATGCGAAGACGCGTCTGCCGTGGTGCTTGATGTGTCTAGTTGTGGGTTAAATGAGGCGGGGCTGCCCTCTGAACAGAAAGTAATGCCTGCTTGGGTTATCTGGGTTTTTTGTTTGGAGCAACCCAACATCAATATCAGACTGAAGCTCAGTAATATTGCGCTTTTCATAATATGTGGTCGGGTATTTGGCTTCATTGTTCGTCGGTTTTATCTAACAGATTGTATTTCTTTAAATATCCTCGTAGCTGATGATACGTCAATGAAAGCTTTTCTGCAGTTTTTTTCTGATTAAATTGTGCATCTTTTAATGCGCTATTTAACATGTGAATTTCAAAGTCTTGCGATTGCTCTTTTAAGTCAATCGGAAAACAAAGGTTTTTTTCTGTTGGAGAGGCTAATACTGCCGTTATTGCTTCGTCGCTTGACTGTGCAATAGAATCAAGCAGATCATTGTTGTCTACAGGCGCTGAACTATGCATTGCGGGGGGCACAGCCGATGTCTGAATCGGAGTACGTATGCGTTGTTGCGGACGAAATTCGGATAAAAAAGGATTAACTACAATGTCGTGTACTGGTAAGTTAGGATTCGTCCGATAAACTGCGCGCTCTACAACGTTTTTTAACTCCCGAACATTGCCGGGCCAGTTATATTCTAATAGCGTTTTTTTCGCTTTTGCTGTAAACCCACTGAACAATTCCATTTCCAGCTCACGTGCCATACCAATCGCAAAATGCTCAGCTAGCATCATGATATCTTCCTGCCTATGCCGTAGTGGTGGGATCGTGATCACGTCGAAAGCCAGGCGGTCGAGTAAGTCAGCTCTAAACTCACCTTGCTCTGCTAGCGTTGGTAAATCTTCGTTTGTGGCTGCCACCAAGCGTACATCAACTTTTACTGTCCGAGTGCCACCAACACGTTCAAACTCGCCATATTCGATGACACGCAGCAATTTCTCTTGCACCAATGCGGAGGTATTGGCTAGTTCATCCAAAAACATGGTGCCGTTGTCGGCATATTCAAAGCGACCTTCTCTTCGTTTTGCTGCGCCGGTAAATGCACCCGCCTCATACCCAAAGAGTTCACTTTCGAGCAAGTTGTCATTTAATGCTGCGCAATTAAGTTTTACGTAATTTTGTTCCCAACGCTGAGATAAAAAGTGGAGTCTTGCGGCAATCAGTTCTTTACCAGTACCGCGTTCACCAATGACCAGAACGGGCTTATTGAGAGGGGCAATTTGGGAAACTTGTTCCAATACGTCCATAAAGCTGTTGGCTTGACCCAGCAAATTATCCTGCTGTTTAAAGCGACTCATTATTATTTCCTTGAAAATTAGTCAATTTCACTAAAATCTAGTCTACTTGAAAACAAGTAAAAATCTTTAATTTCTTTAATATTTTTTTTTATCTATATAAATCAATTTGTTATGGTTTTTTGATAAGTTGGCAAGCATATTGAATAAACGACACTAAGTTAAACAATAATTTTTTAGTTTACACCAACAGAGGTAATTGACGATGGGTATATTTTCACGTTTTACAGATATCATAAACTCTAACATTAATTCGCTATTAGACAAGGCTGAAGACCCTGAGAAGATGGTTCGTCTTATTATACAGGAAATGGAAGATACACTGGTTGAAGTTCGTTCAGCATCTGCAAAAACCATTGCCAACAAGAAAGACGTTAGCAACCGAGTCGCGCGATTAAACAACGAAGTTTCTGAGTGGCAGGATAAAGCAGAACTGGCGTTGAGTAAGGACCGCGAAGACTTAGCAAGAGCAGCATTACACGAGAAGCAAAAAACCGCTGAGTCGGCTAAGTCATTGCAGCATGAGCTAAGTTTAATTGAGAGTGAGTTAGCGAAATTGCAAAGCGAAACTGGCCAGTTGCAAGAGAAGTTAGCTGATGCGAAAACGCGTCAAAAGACCATTCTTATGCGCCAGAAGACAGTCAGTTCTAGACTTGAAGTTAAGAGACGTCTTGATAGCAACACCGTTGATAACGCAATGGGCAAGTTTGAACAATTTGAGCGTAAAATTGACGACCTAGAATCACAAGTAGAAGCTTATGATATTGGTAAAAAAACGTTGAAAGATGAATTTGCTGAGTTAGAAGCGGGTGGTAAAATTGACAGTGAACTGGAAGCGTTAAAGAAAAAAATGCAAGCTAAAAGTGAAAAACCAGCAGCAAAAGTGAAAAAATCTTAATTCTGGTATAACCTTACTAACAAAATACAGCGCATTTTATTTACAGAGAATTTTACTAACAGAGAAACTGTCTTTATCAGACGAAAAGCTGCGGTGCATGGAGCGCCGCATCATTCTCTCCTTCTAATCCGTCACTAGGAGAACTATCGTGGGCGAATTATCAGTTATTTTTGCAGGCGTTCCTTTAATTTTATTCACTTTGTTTGTTGCTCCTATCTGGCTAATTCTGCATTACCGCAGCAAAAAACAAGTAAAACAAGGATTGTCTGAAGAAGAATTTGCGACATTACAAACGCTCGCAGAAAAAGCAGAACTAATGACCGATCGAATTCAAACCTTAGAAAGCATTCTTGATGAAGAAGCGCCGAAATGGAGAGAGAGAGCATGAAAACACGAACCCCACTTTATCGTGACACGAAAAATGGCAAAATAGCAGGTGTTTGTGCTGGCATTGCCGATTACTTTAAGTTGGAAATTTGGTTGGTGAGAATTTTAACAGTGACCGCATTTTTTTTACTCGCTGGTCCGTTTATGTTTGTTGCCTATATAGCAGCTTGGTTTATTTTAGATAAAAAACCAGATGGCTATTCTCGAATGACAGGCGATGATACGCATTCGAGTGAAGTTAATCACGGAGTTGCTCACAAAGTGTGGCGTAAAACTGGGCATGCAGAGCACAAAATTGAAGTTAAATCTCGTGTTTGGCAAGCAGGTGAACCGCCAAGAGAAGCATTTTTTGATATTCAGGAACGGTTTAGAGTGGCTGAGTTGAAGTTACGTAAATTAGAAGGTTATGTCACTTCTAAAGAGTTTGAATTGAATCGAGAGATTAGCAGACTGTAAGTCTTTAAATTACACAATATAGTGTTGAAGTACCTCCCTTTTTAATGCCACATTCGATGTGGCAATTTTTTTTATAGGGATAAAGTGCAAGTTGTGTAAAATAAAAATCACAAAATTATATTTTCGAGCTGTAGTGACAAAAACTGAGAACATCATTATTAGTCAAAAGTTAGTTACCATCATATGGCCGAAATTAAGTGAATGATTCAATGTTAGGTTAAGTGCACGCCGAAGAAAACACTGTACGTTTGTCGCCAATTTTACTCATACATACGGTAAATTAGGTTTAGCTGCAAATAAAGCCGATAGAGGGTCTTTAGCTCGGTTATATTAGTTTACAATAAAATTTGGTTTGGTAAAAACCGTCGATGGATTACGCATTTATGGTGGCGGCATACTATCTTCATCTGGCGAAACTCACTATGCTCTGGATAGTGAAATCCAATTTAGAGACGACCTTAGACCGATTGATGCTTTAAGTACGCCATATCGGGTCGATATTATGCAGCCGCTTTATTACGTGCTCGAAGATTTTGATAATTTAATTGATATGGCCGAAATGGATATCATGGCATTGGTAGAAGAAGCTAAAAACTTGGGTTTATTTGCGCTTAAATTTACACCAAAAAACAAACTGGTCAGTTAATTTGAAATTAAAAAAGCGCTGAGTCTGTCTATTTTAATATGCAATAGAATCTGTCAGCGCTTGCACGATATATTGATCTAGGTTCACAGATAAACGTATATTCTACCAACGATATGAATTTAATCACCCACGGGTGAATTTTCGGATATAGACTACCCTCATGCGATTGGAAATAAACTGTCAAAACAGACTTGGAATTACGCAAGACGTCCTAGATATTCTTACCGAATATGATATTGACTTGCGCGGCATAGAAATTGACGAGACAGGTAAAATTTTCCTCGATTTCCTCACCATTGAATTTGAAAATTTTCAACATCTAATGCCTAAAATCCGCCGGATTAAAGGCATTATTGATGTTAAGACGACGCCTTTTATGCCCATTCAGCGTGAACGGAACCAATTACGAGCACTACTGCAAACATTACCTGACCCTTGTTTTTCGACTGATACTTCCGGTAAAATTATATTATTCAATGACGCTGTGGCGAGAGGCCTTGAACTCACGCGTGAGCAAATACTGCAATTGAACATCGATGAAGTGCTATCTGGGTTCAATATTACAAAATGGCTGGAAGGCAAAGAAATTTATGCCCAAACTCATCGAGTTAAGTTTATACAGCAAGACTATATTGCTGACATTTTGCCGGTCGATGTACCCGACAACGATAAAACAGTGCTTGCAGGAGCCGTTGTCATTTTAAAGTCGGAATCCCGATTAGGCAAACAGCTCAACATGTTTAACAAAACAACATCAAACTGTTTTGACACTTTTCAAGCGGTAAGTCCGATAATGAAAAAGGTGATACGTGATGCAAAGCGCATGGCTGAACTGGATGGCCACATGGTTATTTATGGTGAGTCAGGCACGGGTAAACAAAGTATAGCGAGGGCTTGCCATGACAGCAGTCCTCGTGCTGAGAACGAATTTCATATATTGAATTGTGCTTCTTTGCCTGATGACGTTGCAGAAACCGAATTATTTGGCATTGAACAGGGGCAGTTTTCTGGTGCCGAGACTAAAACAGGGTTGATTGAATTAACTTCTGGCGGCACTCTAGTGCTAGATGAAATTTCCGAAATGTCCCAACAGCTGCAATCTAAACTGCTGAGAGTTATTGAAGAAGGACATTATTGCAGAGCTGGTCAGAAGGAACCTGTAAAAGTTGATCTTCGAATTATCTGCACGACTTGCAAAGATTTGTCTGAAGCAGCCGAAATTGGTTCGTTTAGAGAAGAGTTATACTATCGATTAAATGTGCTTGCATTGGTACTTCCCCCCCTTCGCGAAAGAAAGACTGATGTTATTCCATTGTCAGAAAGCATTGTTCGACAACACAGCAACAAGCTCGGTATTCGTTCTCCTAAGCTGAGTAAATCCTGCGTTGACTACCTGCAAGCTTATCCTTGGCCAGGTAATGTAAGACAATTAAAAAACGCCCTATACAGAGCGATAGCGTTAATGGATGGCAATGAAATTACCAAAGAAGCTATTCAATTGCCAAGTTGCAGTACCACCGTAAACTATATCGATGAGAATTTTGAAGGCACTTTGGAACAAGAAGTTAAGAAGTTTGAGAAGGATTTACTCAAACGGCTCTATCCGTCTTATCCGAGTACTCGCCAATTAGCTCGTAAGCTTGGATTAAGCCACACAGCAATTGCCAACAAGCTTCGTGAATATGGTATTAGCAAAGCAACTGTAAAGTATTAGTTACGATATACTCCTTTAGCCCCATGTTTTGGGGCTTTTTTTTGTCTTTCTTTTAAGTGGCGGGTACACAAATGCGGGGTGTTTCATTCTCTATTCAGAGTTATAATAAGATTAATCAAGAACAATTTGAAAGCGGTGTTGGATAAACGGGTAAAGCAAATCTTACTGTCTTTTCAAGCTGTTCAGTGAACGATGAAATAAATTAAAGGTTGAATGAATGAAATTGGCGACTTATAAAAATAATACACGAGATGGCAAACTGATGCTCGTGAGCCGCGACTTAACAAAAACAATTGAAGTTGCTGATATTGCGGTAACTATGCAGCAAGCATTGGATAATTGGCATGCCATTCAATCTGTACTCCAAGCGCGTTATGAAGCCTTAAATGCGGATGATTTGGATACTGAAAATTTTGATCAGTCGCTTTGTGAGAGTCCATTACCTCGTGCTTTTCAGTGGGCCGATGGCAGTGCGTATGTTAACCACGTAGAGCTTGTTAGAAAAGCACGTGGTGCAGAAATCCCAGCTTCATTTTGGACTGATCCATTAATGTACCAAGGCGGCTCAGATGATTTCATTGGTCCTCGAGACGATGTATTATTGCCCTCAGACGAGTGGGGAATAGATTTCGAAGGCGAAGTGGCGGTTATTACTGATGATGTACCAATGGGAGTGTCAGCTGAAAATGCAGGTCAGCATATAAAATTGCTGATGCTGGTTAATGATGTTTCGTTACGTGGTTTAATCCCTGGTGAGCTAGCCAAAGGGTTCGGATTTTTTCAGTCAAAACCAGCGTCCGTCTTTTCCCCTGTTGCGGTCACTCCTGATGAGCTTGATAAAGCATGGTCTGGCAACAAAGTACATCTGCCATTAGTGTCGCATTACAATCGTGCGTTGTTCGGAAAACCACAAGCTGGTGAAGATATGACTTTCGATTTTGCCGAATTAGTCGCTCATGCTGCAAAGTCTCGTAACTTAGGTGCGGGTGCAATTATTGGCTCAGGAACAGTCTCAAACAAACAAGGTACTGAGCACGGATCTTCAATAGCACAAGGTGGTGTTGGTTATTCTTGTATTGCCGAAGTTAGAATGATCGAAACTATTCGCGATGGCAAACCGTCAACGCCATTTATGTCATTCGAAGACTCTATTCGAATTGAGATGTTTAATAGCACAGGACTCAGTATTTTTGGCGCAATTGACCAAGTCATTAAGAAATCTGCTGCACACTAGCAGCCGGAGAGGAGTAATAATGAGTCTGAAATTATATGGTTATTGGCGTTCATCTGCATCTTATCGTTTAAGGATAGCGATGCATTTAAAACAGCTTGATTTTGACTATGTGCCGGTGCATTTGGTGAAGGATGGAGGTCAACATCGAAGTCATGCATACAGCAGCATGAATCCCTCAATGTTGGTACCTACTTTTGTTGATGATGACGAAGACATTGTGCTTAATCAATCGTTGGCAATAATAGAATATTTAGATGATAAATACCCTAATACGCCAGCGTTACTGCCTACTCATGCGTTAGATAAAGCCAGGGTAAGGGCTTTCGCGCAAGATATCGCTTGTGATCTTCAACCGGTTACAAATTTGCGGATTTTACAAAGCCTTAAGTCTGACTTTGAGGCCAGCAGCGAACAGACTGAAGCTTGGTGCGTGAAATGGATTGAACAGGCATTTAGCGCTTTAGAGAAAAGGCTAGTGACGCGTTCAGGCAAGTATTGTTTCGGTTACGACGTAACACTAGCCGATGTCTGCCTTATCCCGCAAGTATACAATGCGTTAAGATTTAAGGTAAACCTGCAGCACTTTCCATTGATTCAAAAAATTTTTGACAATTGCAATGAATTAGAGGCGTTTCAAACAGCCAAGCCTGAAGCACAGTCAGACTCAGCCTAAGGTAGCAGCGACAGAGTTTATATATTTTTAATGGGTAGCTCTGTCGTATTTTTAACTTGTTTTAAGGCAAATGTAGAGCTCAAGTGATCAACCAAAGGAAGGTGCGTGAGTTTATTTTTGAGCAGTTGCTCGTATTCCTCAATGCTTTCCACAATAACCTTCAATAAATAGTCTTTTTCGCCACTAGTAGTATGACATTCAACTATCTCGACAATTTCTTGAACGGCTTTTTCAAAATCGACCAGTGAATCACCATCATGGTTTTTTAGCGTAACATAAATGAAAACTGAGACACCAAGATTAAGTTTCTTACTGTCTAACAGTGTTACTTTTTGACGAATAACTCCGTCAGCTTCCATGCGTTTAACTCTGCGCCAGCAAGGGGTATGGGATAAACCAACATATTGGCTTAGTTCTGCCATTGATACCGTTGCGTCTCTTTGCATTACTCTTAGAATTTCTCGATCAAACTTATCTAACTTCATTTTTATTCCATGGTGAGAGATGTATCACTTATATCAAAACCATTATAGGATAGATATCCTATAAATAGAAAATAATAAATACATTTAGTGAACAACTATTTTTTATACAAGCGTAAATCGCAAGATACGTCCTCTAAATATTCGGCTACAATCTGTCGTGAGTTATTAGCATCAAAAAATGTACTATTAGCAACATCATGATTGAAAACCAGCAAAACAATCAATAACAATAACAAAAAATAACAATTTCAACAATTAAGGTACATATGTCAGTTTTCGATCACCGAGAGTTTGCAGAGCATGAACAAGTATCCTTTTACCATGACAAAGCAACAGGATTAAAAGCAATTATTGCTGTACACAATACAAATCTAGGCCCGGGGTTAGGTGGTTGTAGAATGTGGAATTATGCTAACTCTGAAGAAGCGTTGACCGATGTGCTGAGGTTATCCAGAGGGATGACTTACAAAGCAGCAATGGCAGGGTTAGAGCAAGGTGGCGGTAAAGCCGTTATTTTTGGCGATCCTCGTAAAGATAAAACGTCTGACATGATGCGTGAAATGGGTCACTTCGTTGATACCTTAAAGGGTAACTACATTACAGCCGAGGATTCCGGCATTGCGGTGTCTGATATTATATTAATGTCTGAAAATACAAAACATGTCAGCGGTACCTTTTCCAAGTACAGCTTTGATGGCAATGTTGCGGATGGTAATCCAGCCCCAGCAACGGCTTATGGGGTTTTTGTTGGTATAAAAGCAGCAGTCAAACACGTCTATCAATCCGATTTACAAGGCAAGAAAGTGGCGATTAAAGGCGTTGGACACGTTGGTATTAGGTTAGCTGAGCACCTCTATAACGCAGGCGCAAAGCTTTATGTGGCTGACATATTTCCCGGCGGTGTTAACCAAGCAGTGGCTGAATTTGGCGCTATCCAAGTTAACGTCGATCAAATTGATTTTCTTGATGTTGATGTATTTGCTCCATGTGCCTTAGGCAATGCGATTAACCATCAGAATATCGATCATCTCAAAGCCCGAATTATCGCTGGTGCAGCCAACAACCAATTAGCGTGCGACGAGATAGGGGTTAAATTAGCCAGTAACGGTATTTTGTATGCACCGGATTACGTCATTAATGCAGGCGGTATTATCGATATTTATCATCAGCGTTCAGACAGCAATGTAGATAAATTACGTGAGCATTTAAATCAGATTGGTGAAACTTTGCAAACGATTTTTGTGGAAGCAGACGAGAGCGGTTTAGCGACGGCTAAAGTAGCTGACTCGCTAGCTGAATTAAAATTTAAATAAATTAGTTTGAAGCGGTTGCAAGTAATCATAGAAATCGGCATACTCCACGCCGTCTTGAACCTAAGACGATTTCAATGGTGAGCTCTGGTTCTCTCGCAATGATATTTTGGAAACTCGGTCAGGCCCGGAAGGGAGCAGCCGTACCGAAGGACTCATGTGCCGAGATGTGGCTGGGGCTTGCCACCCAACTCCCTTCTTTAATGTTTCTATTATGCGTCATTCGGCATCGTCATTCTTCGGGTGCGTTTCTAAATACTTAACTACGTTATTTATCGCATGCGATACGTTCATTTCCATTTGTCTGCGCTCTGACATCGGCAAATAAAATGCCATGTCCACTTCAAATCGAATATATCGGGGCGGTAATTGATTCAACACCAGACAGGTAAGATCGGCTAAAAAGTCTACTGTTTTGCTTTGATTAAAACCAAGCGTTTGGATTTTGTCTAAGACCAAATGTTCATAATAGTTGTGAATGTCATCATCTAGTTTCATATCTTATACCGTCATTAATTTATCATTACAATTTATAGTCTAAGATATATCGGCTAAAAATACGAAACCAGAATGCTTTATAGCTATTTATTATTTTAAATCTAAATAAAGTATTTCTGCATTTTGTAAAAATTAGAATGCATTAATAATTACCGTCACAAAGATAATGATGAGGTAATTTGTTTAATTTATGCAGGAACCTCTATCAAATCTAAAGGTCGAAATGGCTGTATGGGTTAATAATACAAAATGCTATGCCAAGTGGATGCGGGTTTATGCGTCGCTTTAATTATTTAATCAGCACGAAAAACGTGTCCGAGTCCTCTTAGTACTAATGATGTAAATGAGAGTGCTTTGCACAAAGAACATGATGAATAAGCTCATTAATATCAACTGTTGCTGATTATTTAAGCGCTAGTAAAGCATCAGAAGGAACGGCGTTGTAAAACTAGTATTTTGTATTTACACCCTATTTTTAATGGATAGTATTTTCGGAACTGCAGATTGTCGTAAAAATCAAGTAAAAAAGTGCTAATTGCTTAATTTAATTCTATGCATTTATTACCACTATTTTTTTATTAATTTTTTCATTAATAAGGGGCATAAATTGCGCAGTGACTTAAAAGTTAGCCTATCCGTTTTCTTGACATTTACATAACATCCTGTGACTATCTAGCGCGAGTGCATCGTTCCTATGAATGCACGACTATGATAATTATAATTACGACGTCTTTTATTGTTAAGGGCGTGAACATCAAAACTATGGTTGGGAATATGTCCAAAATGAGCAAGAGAACTCAAATAGCATCATGCGTTCTGGGTGCGTTAGCACTGGGGAATGCTTCGATTGTCTCTGCAGATCAGCTTCAGGATTTACAAAATGAAGAAGCTAAGATCCATAAAGCAGCAGCGCAATCTCAAGAAAAAATTAATAACCTTTTCGAACAATCACAGGAATTGCTAGCTGAATATAGAAACGTCATTGATTCAACGGAAAGCTTAAAGGTTTATAATGATTACTTGGCCAATTTAGTGGCAGACCAACAACGTGGTATTGATTCACTGCAGCGCCAGATTGATTCAATTGATGAGACCAAGCAAAACATCGTTCCATTGATGTTTAACATGATAAGCAGTCTTGAAGAGTTCATTAAACTCGATGTTCCAATCAATATCGAAGAGCGAACAGCTCGCGTTCAAAGACTTCGTGATGTTATGTCAAACTCAAGCGTGACTGTCGCTGAACGTTTTCGTGTTGTGCTTGAAGCATATCAGACAGAAAATGAATATGGTTCAAAAATTGAAACTTACCCTGGTACTATCGAAGATGGTGGTCAGGATGTGTCGGTAGATTTCTTTAACTTAGGTCGTACGGCTTTGCTCGCGCTGTCTAAAGATCAAAAACATGCTTGGGCATGGGACAACGATGCACGTAATTATCAAAAATTAGGTGATGAGTATCTTAACTCTATCATTCAAGCAGTGCGCATGGCGCAAGGCTTGGTGCCTGAAGATCTTATCAAATTACCTATTAAAGCTGCGGAGTAAGTATAATGAAAACAATAATTAAAACACTTGTTGCTGCAGCGACAATGGTTTGTGTAGCGTCATTTGCACAAGCACAGTCGTCAACAACACTGCAAGACTTGCTGCAAAAAGTAAAACAGGAAGGCACGGTTCAATCACGTGTTAATGAGCAACGTGAAGCTGAGTTCCGCAAGGACCGCTCAGATAAACAAGGCCTATTACGCAAAGCACAATCTGAGTTGCGTGCTGAAGAAGCTCGCGGTGATCGTTTGGCTAATTCGTTTTCTGCCAATGAACAGACTTTAGTCGACAAAGAAGTTGAGTTAGACATAGCCACGGGTGACCTTGGCGAAATGTTTGGTGTTGTTCGTCAAGCTTCTGCTGATGCATATGGTCGAATTTCTACCTCAATCGTTAGCGCTCAGTATCCCGGTCGCGACGTGTTTTTAGGTGAAATGTCAAAAGACTCGAAAGGTTTGCCAAACATCAGCGAATTAAGAGAGTTGTGGTTTTCCCTGCAAACAGAAATGACGGCGTCTGGTCAGGTTGAAAAATTTGAAACAGAAGTCCTTAATCTGGATGGCGGTAAAGGAATGCAGACTGTATTGCGCATCGGTACGTTTAACTTAATCGGAAGTCAAGGTTATTTGGTATACGATGATTCTAATGGCACTGTGCAACCATTAGGTCGCCAACCGGATGGTTATCAAGTTGCAACGACTCAAGATATATTCAATGCGGCAGCATCGGATGGTTTCGTTCCGGTATTTGTTGACCCATCAAGAGGCGCGATCCTGAATTTGTTTAAGCAAAAAGCAACCATGATTGAGCGATATCATGCTGGTGGACCCGTAGGTTATACAATTACGGTCATGCTAGCGATAGGTTTGTTAATCGGTTTATATAAGTTCCTAACGCTTTCTACTATCGGCGCAAAAATGAGCAAACAGCTGAAGAACATCGATAGTCCGAATACGAAAAACCCATTGGGTCGTATTTTAAGTGTGTATCAAGCAAACAAAGCAGCTGATGTTGAAAGTTTAGAACTGAAATTAGATGAAGCTATTTTGCGTGAGTTACCCAGTATAGATAGAGGCATCAACATCATCAAGATATTCGCAGCAATAGCCCCTTTACTTGGTCTATTAGGTACGGTACTTGGTATGATTGAAACATTCCAACAAATTACATTGTTTGGTACAGGCGACCCACGGATCATGGCTGGTTCAATTTCAATGGCACTTGTAACAACAGCTCAAGGTATAATTGCAGCGTTACCACTTATTTTGGTTCATAGTTTTGTAGCTGCAAAGGCGAAGTCAATTGTTCATGTATTAGATGAGCAAACAGCTGGCTTTATTGCAACTAGCGCAGAGTCGGAGAAAGCTTAATATGTTGTACCTGATTGGATTATGGGAATCTGTCAGGGACTTTATCGCTACCGGCGGTGACGTGTTGTATTTCGTCGCTGCTGCGCTCTTCCTTATGTGGGTTTTAATGGTTGAGCGTTATTGGTATTTTAGTTCAGTATTTCCTGGGGTTAAGAAACAAATTATAGCCGACTGGAATGCTAGAAAAGATACTACTTCATGGTATGCGCATAGAATTCGTGACACGTGGATTTCACAGGCGTCAGACGCTTTGAATGCAAGGTTGATTATTATTCGTACATTAGTGGCTATGTGTCCATTAATTGGATTATTAGGCACTGTAACCGGCATGATCGGTGTATTCGAGAGTATGGCAACGCAAGGTACTGGTAACCCAAGAATAATGGCTGCTGGTATCTCGATGGCAACAATTCCGACGATGGCTGGAATGGTTGCAGCTCTTTCTGGACTGTTTTTCAGTTCACGCCTTGAAGCGAAAGCTAAAATGGCAAGAGAGAAATTAGTCGATAGCCTGCCACATCATTAAGAGAGATTATAATGGGTCGTAAAGTAAGAGTTGAGGAAGAAGACGCTCAGATTGACATGACGCCAATGCTGGACGTTGTCTTCATAATGCTAATATTCTTCATTGTAACGACTGTTTTTATTAAGCAAGCGGGTATAGATGTTAATAAACCTGATGGCGAAACTGCAGTGTTAATGAAGAAGGCAAATATATTTATTGCGATTACCGCAGATGGCAATGTGTGGATGGATAGACGAGAGATTTCAGTAGAAGCTGTCTCGGCTAACCTTGAAAAGCTGTTGTCAGAGCAACCTTCAGAAGTTGTCTTTATTCAGGCCGACACCAAAGCCAAACATGGCGTTGTGGTGAAAGTTATGGATCAAGTGAAGGAAGCAGGTATAGACCGCGTTGCAATTGCGGTGAGGGGTTAACATGGTTAGAATTATAGTTTCCATTTTACTTGGAGCATCAATTGCGTTTGGTTTGTTTGTTGTTATGGCAAAATTAATCCAAAATGATGGAAAGGCGATGGGCGCGCTGCCTCCTCCACCGGTTATTGATATTGTCATGCAAAAGCCTGATGATGAGTTACAGACTCGTGTCAGAAAGCCACCGCCACCGCCACCGCCACCTCAAGAGCCACCAAAGATTGAGTTGGTTGAACCTGACCAAGCTGATCCAAATGCATCTGGCTTTAGTTTGTCAATACCTTCTGTCGATACAGGTGGTATAACGACTTCAGTAGGCGGTATTGGTGCAATGCGTGATGGCGATGCATCGCCAATAGTGCGTATTCCACCAGACTATCCACCTCAGGCATCTCGCGATGGCAAGGAAGGCTGGGTACGGTTGTCATTCACTATTAACGAAATGGGTGGTGTGGAAGATGTTGAAGTACTTGATGCCGATCCAAAACGAATCTTTGACCGCAATGCCAAGCGTGCACTTCGCAAGTGGAAGTATCGTCCGAAGATTGTTGATGGTATTGCTCAAAAACAATTCGGGCTCGAAGTTCAATTAGACTTTAAGTTAGGAGAATAAGCCATGAAATTTAAATCTCTTAAAGCTTCATTGTTGATCGGTTCGGCGCTAGTGATGGGGTCGTATTCGTCCTTATCAATGGCACAAGCCAACTTAGCAATTCAATGCCCTGGTTACAAGCCAGCAAAAACGCAATTGTTAGGTCAGAAAGTAGGTAAGAAGCTAAACAAAGCTTTCGAAGCCTATAATCAAGACTTGGTCAAAGAAGCGATTGATTTGCTATATGAAATCGAAGCCGATGACCCATTTGACAGAGCATCTGTTGATAGGTTTTTGGGCCAATTACTAGTCTCCGAACCGGGCAAACGTTTAGAGGCGGGTGATTATCTGGAACGCGCAGTAAAAACCAAAATACTAAACGATAACGACCACGCTCCTATTATCAAGTTAGTTGGCGATTTAAAGTACGAAGCCGGCAAATATGAAGAAGCGATAATGTGGTTCGAGAAGTGGATGGCGTTTACGTGCAGAGATGACGGGATGACATTCCTTAAAATTGCCAATGCTTATAAAGAGATGAAGCAATTAGACAAGGTTATCGCTCCGGCAGACAAGGCAATTCAGTTTCTGGATCCGGCAAAAGAGACCCCATATGCAATAAAAATGAGTGTTTACTACGATCAGAAGAAATATAAGGAAGCCATCGATGTTATCGAAACGGCGATCCAAGTTTTTCCTGACTCTGAAGCATGGTACAAGAACGCAGGTTTGTTTTATCAGATTACTGAGAATTACAAAATGGCGCTTACTATGTTTAAACTCGCTTATATGCAGGGTCACTTAACAACTGCGACGCAGCATAAACAGCTTGCTCAGTTGTATAGCGTAAATGGCATACCATACAGTGCTACTATGCTGATGGAAAAGCACATGAAATCAGGTCTAATACCCAAAGATAAAGTGACTTTATCTGCGGTAGCTAATTCTGCTTTTCAAGCTCGCGATTTCAAGAAAGCGGCATCGTATTTTGGTCAAGCTGCAAAAGTTGCATCAGACCCAGAACTTTATCGTAGACAAGGTTCAATGCTGTTAAGCGCTGGTGATTACAAAGGCGCAGTTAAAGCGTTGCAGCTGTCACTGGTCGATAACGAAGAAAGCGAAGGTAAAGTGCATTTTGCGCTTATCGAAGCTTACTTCTATTTAGGTGATTACAAAGCAGCTTTAGCTTCCGCTCAAGAAGCTAAGAAAGACACAAGCCTTCGCAAGAACGCGTTAGCTTGGGAACCCTATATAAAGACCAAAGCCTCAAATAGAGGCATTCGAATCTAACTAGGCTAACAACATAAAAAGCTCCTTAACGGAGCTTTTTTTTGTCTAAAATCAAGTGATTTTTAAGATTCATTAAGGGCTACTTTATATTGTAAGTAATATGAATGTTAAGATATTACAGCGCTTGGTCAACAGTTTCTAAGGTGTCTGTTAGGCTTATTTTTAGCTTTGAGAGAATTTCTTGCTTATTTTCTTTGGACAAATTCTTTTGATGTACCTGCATAAATAACGCATACAATTGTGTTGAAGCATCTATATTTAACTTACCTAATTGATAGTAAATACTTGCAGCGGCGCTAACAAAAGTTCGTTTATTATCAATAAACTGGCTGCAGCGTAAATAGTGAATAGCGGCAGATGCTGTGTGTTCATCTAACAATACGTTAGGTTCTACGCGTTGCTGAATAACGATTTGAGTCAGTAAAAACGAGTTAATGTTTTGGCTATTTTTTAATAGGTGATTTAAGAAGTAGTCTATATCGTTTATTGCTACATTACGGTAAGAATTAAAAGTATCGTATGCGCGTGCAGTTAATGTCATGAACATAATGCCACTGTGTTCACCGCTGGATGTATCTCTTCGAGCGCCAATTTTTAATAGTGTAAAAGCTTGCGATTGCCAAAAGGAGGAGAGCTCACTAGTTAAACCAAACGACGTGGATAAGAAGTCAACCTCACTTTGCTCTGCCGACATTCTAATTTCTTTTAGCAATATTTTACCAAGTCCCAATCGCCGGAGCTCTGGCTTGACTGCAATGCGACTAATGCGCCAACTGTTGGCTGCCATAAACCATCCATCACAGAACGTCATCGCTAGATTTTGAGCAACTAAATGTCCGTTAACCCTTCGTTGTGAACATATGACCCCAGCTAATAATGAGTCGTTTTTGCAAAATGTAATTTTGCCTTCCTGTACAATAATAGCAACCGCAGAAATTGCAAGGCTAGGCGCATTAATGTCAGCATTGTTTGTCAGCACCATAATATGTTGCTCAGATGCATCAAGAATTCGCATTAAATCATCAGGAGTGGTTTGGTAGTGACTCTGTATCAGCAAATTAAATACTTGACCCAATATTTGCTCATTTTTAATGAGCCACGGTTTATTCAATTGATGACAGTATGAGTTAGCGAGTTCCATCTGTGTGTTGTGCAATACGGGGTCAGCGGGTGACGCCACTTGCTTACTCTGAGTTGCAGTGTCTTTTACAAAGGGGGCAAATATAAGACTAAATACAGTTTCTAAACTATCCTCGTTATACCAACGCAATGGGCTGTGTAATTCAACACAAGTCAGTGTATTAGTCAGCGTTTGAAGCTTAGGTAAAACACGTATTTTAAAACCTAGCCCACTTCCTTCGTATCCAGCAAGCGTAGTTGCCATAATAACGTGAGCAAAGTTTTGACAGGCATATAACACAATTGATGGGGCGATTGCGGCAGCTTCATCTACGATTAATAGAGCAGTCCTTGGCAAGTTGGCTAATTGATCTGGTGCAATAAACGCCAGTTCAAGTTTGACACCGTGATGAGTAATATTAGCTGTATCAAGATTCGAATTCGCTATGGCATACTTATATTCTATTTGTGCTCGTTGCGCGTTATTAATATGTGGGGCGGTGATATAAATAACCGTATCCTCGCGTTGAACAGCTAATGCAGCGGCTATTTTCCCCAACAACGTGGACTTCCCTCTACCGCGTTTAGCGGTTATAAGTGCAATTGATTTATTGTATTTTACATTGTTTAATACCGATTTGAATGCCATTTCCTGTTGCGACGTTAAGACGCCTAGTAGCGGGTCATGCCGCGTATTTTGCCTCGCATAAGCGAAGGGCAGATGTGCCGTGTTTGGGGTTATGTAGGCAACATTCATGTCTTTGAACAAAATTCCTTTCATTCTTGAAATGAATAGACTTGTTGCATGCTCAGTGTTGTAGCTAAAAGCAATACCTGAATGCGCAGCCTCATAATGTTGCCATTCTTTTAAGTCCGGACACATGATAACGAGTAAACCAGATTTACCAATAGTACCTTCTACCGCATAAACAGCGCTGGGCTTAAGACCATCGAAAGCATTGTAAATGACGAGTGCATACTCAGTCCCTAATTGCTGTTTATATTGAGATATTTGGCACGAAGTAACAAAATTTAATTCCGCGTTATTATCAAAACTCAAGACAGCATTACTTAGCAACAATGAAGGACTTGTTGCTTGTGTAAGCAGATATTCGGTTTGCCGTTGACACCAATCTCGGTCGCCAGAAACTAGCAATAATTGTCTATGACTTGGTTGCTGTTGTCTTTGTACTAACCAATCAATTATTAATTTGCCTGTCAATCTGCGTGCTCTCTTTTATAATGGGTATTACGAACCTGTTTATTCTACATTGATAAGGAAAAGAATGCGTTTTTTATCCAGACGTTTAGTAATGCCAAGTGATTTGAATTATGCGAATGCTTTGTTCGGTGGAAGGGCACTAGAGTGGATTGACGAAGAGGCTGCGATCTATGCTATCTGTCAATTGGAAACAAACTGTTTAGTGACTAAGCATATTGGCGAAATATCATTCGAATCACCAGCCACTCAGGGCGACATAGTTGAATTTGGATTAGCCACCAAAAAAGTGGGTAGAACATCAATTACAGTCACTTGTTTAGTGAGAAATAAAGCAACAAAAAAAACCATCTGTTTTGCGGATGATATTGTATTTGTAAGAGTAGACCCGATAACCAGGATGCCTGTCGAGCATGGTAAAACAATGGAAGGCTTGTTATTACAAACAGAACAGGAAATGAGAGCGTTAAATATGGAGTAGGGTAGGATTCTCTAATAAGGTAGAAGAAGGTTGCGAGCGTTTTCAGTATGCCTGTTTTGTAATAATCATGTTAATTTGAGATTACATTATAAAATTTAGTCAAACGACAGTTTTATATTCTATTTTTAATTGGTATGATATCCACTGATGCGAGATTAAAATCGCATTTAACCAAGGGGTGCAGCTGTTTGCTGCTGAGATTCCATTGAGAACCCTTATTTACCTGATCCGGTTAGTACCGGCGTAGGAATGGTTGTATAAACACATCAATTACCTGCTCCAACTCCGGCTCTTTTCTACCGATATGAAGAGAACCACATGAAGAATACAAAAACGCTAAATCAATTATCTGAAGTAACAACAACAATCCATTACAGAAAATCATTTACAGTAAATCGAATTGCTAGTGCAATAACACTTGCCGTGTTAAGTGTGGGTATGAGCCTTACGGCGATCGCGAAACCCGCTGAAAATATGACTTTAAATCCGGATGCTTCTTCTAGTGCGGCCGCAAATAATGGCATTGAACGCATAATAGTCACATCCGATTTTGGTCAACGTAGTCCTGATAATCTAGCCAGTAGCGTTGTCGTTATTAGTGAGCAATTGTTAGATTTACGCCAAGCTGAACACCTAGAAGATATTGTTGGCATCGTACCTAACCTGAATTTTAGCAGTGGTGCTTCACGCGGCAAATTCATTCAAATTAGAGGGATAGGTGAGCGCAGTTTATTTGCCGAACCAATTAACGCGTCGGTCGCTCTTGTTGTTGATGAAATTAATTTTTCCGGATTAGGCGGCTTAGGTGCGCTATTTGACGTTCAACAAGTGGAAGTGCTGTCTGGACCACAATCAACTGGATTTGGTGCGACAGGATTGGCTGGCATTATTAAAGTAGTCAGCAACACCGCGACTGATAGCCAAGAAGGTTATTTGCAAGGAAGTTTCGCAGAATACAATACGCAACGATATAGCGCCGCCTATTCTAACCAAATAGTAGACGGTTTAAACGCGCGTATTGCTATGCAGCACGTTAAGAGCGATGGTTTTGTAGAAAATATTTACTTAAACCGCGACGACACGAATAATATTGACGAGTTTAATACCAAACTTGCAGTCGACTATGTTTTGTCAGAGACAGCAGACCTTGAACTTAAGCTTTATCATTTTGATGTCGACAACGGTTATGATGCGTTTTCATTGGACAACGACAACAAAACACGTTCCGATGAGCCAGGCTTCGATCGCACCGAAACACAAGCTGCAAGTATTAAGTACATACAAGACTTAGGAGAACACTCGTTTACTCTTTCGCTTACTACTTTAAATGCTGATCTTGATTATGGTTACGATGAAGACTGGACGTTTGTTGATTTTCATCCCGCAACGTATAGTTCGTTTGACCAGTATAAAAGAGAGGTACGTAACCAGACGGTAGACGCAAGATACGCTTCTACTGGTGCTAGCTCCCCCTGGGTAATCGGCTTTTATTATCAGCAAAGTGAGCAGGATCTTACTCGAATCTATACTTATGCAGCTGCAGATTTTACCAGTCTCTATGAACCGAACTCAATTGCCATATATGGTGAACGTAGTTGGCAATTATCTGAACCATTGTCAATTACAGCAGGTGCAAGAGTAGAGAAGTTTGATGCCGATTATGTCGATAGTAATAATTTTGTTGAAGTACTCGACGATAGCTTATTGGCAGGTAAATTAACGGCGAGCTATGCACTGCAAAAAGCGACATTCTATTCCAGTATTTCGCGTTCTTATAAGGCAGGGGGATTTAATGCAGATGAGCGGGTCTCGGATCAAGACCGATTATATTCTCCAGAATATAACTGGAATTATGAGCTTGGTATTAAAGGTAAAATAGACACCTCAAGTGGTATTAAAGCAAATTTATCGCTTACTTTCTTCTATATGCAACGAGAAGATGCTCAGGTGAGTGATTTCTCTGTGTTGAATAGAGAGGATGGCAGCGGTGCAGTTGAATTCGTCGATGTCATTGGAAATGCAGATACTGGCATTAACAAGGGTATTGAAGTCTCAAGCAATTGGCAATTAAACGACCGACTGAGTGCTGTAGTCAACGTCGGTTATCTTGACGCAACCTTTGGCAATTATCAGCTTGTCGATGGCAGTTTTGTAGATAAACAATTACAAGCTCAGGCACCTAAAATAACCTTCTATACGTCCACTAGTTATGAAATCACTGACAACATTACTTGGGCAGTTGAATTTGAAGGCAAGGACCGTCATCGTTTTTCTGTTGGGCATGATGACCGAGCTCCATTCACTGCGGTATTTAATACCGAAGTTAATTGGCAAGAAGGAAACATACTAGTGCAGCTATGGGCCAAGAATATATTTGATAGGGAACTACCTACAAGAGGTTTTGGTGGTTTCAATAATGACCCAAGAGATGGTTACAGCGGGTCAAAGCCATACTATCAATTTGGTCAGGAGCGCCAACTTGGTGTGACTGCAACCTACCGTTTTTAAAAGAGAGCTAAAATGAAACTTGTCGTTGATATTTCTTTGTATCCATTAAATGAAAAGTACATAGCCCCTATAAAGGATTTCATTGATAGACTAAATGAAGACGCTAATCTTGAAACCACTACGTCTGCAGCGAGCACTATTATTAGGGGTGAATACGAGCATGTTATGGCTGTTTTAGGACGAGAGATGAAACAAACTTACAGTGAAACTGGCCAAGCCGTGTTCGTTTGTAAGTTTTTAAATGGTGACAAAATGGGCTCAGGTGAGTGACTGAGTTTTTCGATATAACCGCGCAGCAATTCCAGCAACAGAGTTTGTTGGAATTGATTGCGGTGGCGCTCTCTGTGCTATACGTTATTTTGGCAGCAAGACAAAATATATGGTGTTGGCCTTGCGCTTTTGTCAGTACTATCATTTTTGTTTATTTATTTTGGGAAGTCACTTTGGTTTTTCAAATGCTATTAAACTTTTATTATATCGTGATGGCGGTTGTCGGTTTTTTTAGTTGGAAGGAAGTAAAAGATAAACCGACGTTGGCTATTACTCGTGTGGACGTCAGAGTTCACCTACTATTGATTGGTGTTGGTGTTGCTGCCACGCTTTTATTAGTTAAAGTTGGCGAACGTTGGTTCTTTGGAGATTGGGTATGGCTAGATGCAGGAACGGCGGTATTTTCTGTCATTGCGACGGTAATGACAGCACGTAAGAAAATTGATAATTGGGTTTATTGGTTAGTTGTTAATCCTGCCAGTGCGTATTTAATGTTTCAGAGCGGGCTCTACTTGGTCTGTCTATTGATGTTTTTATACACGGCTATGTCAATTTATGGATTTTTAAATTGGCGTAAAAGTTTAACATCAGAGTTGGCCGTTTAGTGCAAAATGATGAGTTAATTAGATTATTAAAAACGCCTCTTGGTTTAACTGATGATGCAATTGTGTATCCGTTATCGGGTGGCGCAATTAATCGCTCTTACTATCTGGATGACGATCCTAACGAATTTATGGTGAAGGAGTTTCTCGGTGAAAGCTCGCTTTGCATCGACCGTCAGGAACGCTTTGAATTACAATTAATTCTGTGGAAAAAAAAATTAGCTCCCAAACCCATCTATTTATCATCTGATACAGGTATTTACGTTGAGCAATGGATAAAGCAGCATACAAGTCAACTGTTGTTAGTCTTTGATGAGCGGCATATAAATACCTTAGCTACTGCACTGACGCGCGTGCATAAGAGTAAGATAAAAGCCAAATTGATTGATTTACCAAAACAGTGGCATCAGTATTTGACGACGTTGGTAAGTCCATCCCTCTGTCTAGTTAAAGAGGTTACAACAGAAACTGAAAAATGGATTACAGGAATAGAATTGGCCTCTCATGACCAGGTTTTTTGCCACAATGACCTTGCATGGGCGCATTTGTGTGTGCCGACTAAAATAATTCTTGATTGGGAATATGCAGGTATTGGAAATCGCTATTTTGATATTCTTTCATGCGCTAAGGTAAATAGTCTTAATATTCAACAGCACGACTTGCTGTTAACTGCTTACGCTAAACAAAATAATATTCCTATCAATGAAGTCTATGACGGCTGCTTGCAGCAGGCCAGTTTCATGGAATTAACTTACCAATTGTGGCATCAAGCGGTTGGTATAACGTCTAAAAATTAAGCTGTCATTCAATTGATGTCATAAAATTCTTTCTTTTTTCATTCGTCAACGTATACTCTGCTTGACTGCAGGGGTGTAGTTCCAATTGGTAGAACAGCGGTCTCCAAAACCGATGGCTGGGGGTTCGAGTCCCTCCACCCCTGCCAATTTCTTCTTCTTCCTGTTTGATTTGGCTATTTTGTAATCACTCATCATTTTAGCTACAAAAACCTTTTATCAAATTCAGATTTTGGCTATGCTTAGTCGACGCAATAATTGAGCAAAAAATTTAAAGGGTAGCCACATTGTATTCGCCAAGACCGAGTCTACTACAATCTAACAACAGTGCATTTGAAGAACGAGCTTTGAACGAAACAGCTTTGAACGATTATCAAAAGGCAACGTTGCAAGCGATGGGTATCGTATTGTATGAACTGCGCGAAAATCCTCGCGCTGCTGAATTGAATAATCCTGCCATTGAGCAGGTTAATTTCATTGATCAAACCGACACATTTATCAAACAAATATTGGCCGTTTTTAACGTCACTAGCATTGCCGAACTGGGGTTTACTTGGCAAATTCAGGATAGTGAGACGATTATGTTGAAAGATAATATACTCATTTCACCCGATGCAAAGGCATTGACATCACCGCTGTTGAAAAAACAGTTATGGGAAACACTACAAGATCTGTTCAAGACACAAGAATGGTCGTAATATCAGCGTTTACTGAAGCAGAGGTTGCGCTTGCTTATTGCATTTTTAAAACTGATAGAGTGAATCCTTGGGCTTATAGTACCTTTGAAAAAAGTGCCTTAAACAGTATTTCTTTAGTTGCCAAAAAAAACGAAATTACGATTGGCTTCGTTTTGTTGTCGAGTGTTTTAGATGAATTAACGATCGAAGATATCACAGTGCAAGTTAATGAGCGAAACAAGGGGATCGGTCGACAACTAATTCAATCATCGTTTATCCTAGCGACCCAAATGCGGCAAATTGTTATCTACCTAGAAGTGCGATTTAGCAACACGCCTGCTATTGAACTTTACCGTTCAATGGGATTTGAACTCATCGGTCAACGTAAAAATTATTACGAAACCGAAAGAGGTCAGGAACATGTGACACATATCAATAATAAAATTACAGTCATTGCGCCCCGAGAACATGCCTACATCATGAAAAAAGTCTTATAGTCTTTATCTTCATTTAGTATTCAAAAAGAGTCTCGAAGAGGGTACAATTCTGGCCTTTGAATTTGCGTCCTTTAATTTACGCCAACTTAACGAGATATTATGAGTTACCAAAGTGAGATAGAGAAACGTCGTACTTTTGCGATTATTTCTCACCCTGATGCGGGCAAAACCACTATTACAGAAAAAGTATTGTTGTTCGGAAATGCGATACAGGTTGCGGGCACGATCAAGGGTAAAAAATCTGGACAACACGCCAAATCTGATTGGATGGAAATGGAGAAAGAGCGGGGTATCTCGGTGACCACCTCGGTTATGCAGTTTCCATATCAAGATCGCTTGATTAACTTACTTGATACTCCAGGCCATGAAGACTTTTCAGAAGACACCTACAGAACATTAACTGCAGTTGATAGTTGCTTAATGGTTATTGATGCTGCAAAGGGTGTTGAGGCCCGCACAATCAAGCTTATGGAAGTCACTCGCTTGCGAGATACGCCAATTATCACCTTCATAAATAAGTTAGACAGAGATACCAGAGATCCTATTGACTTGTTAGATGAAGTTGAAGATATCCTAAAGATTAAGTGTGCACCTATCACCTGGCCAATTGGCATGGGTAAAGAATTCAAAGGTGTTTATCACTTATTGCGTGACGAAACTATTTTGTATAAATCAGGTCAAGGCCACACCATTCAAGAAATAAAAACTATCAAAGGATTACATAATCCGGAGCTGGATACCGCAATAGGTTTTTATGCCAAAGAGTTGCGAGATATGTTGGAATTGGTACAGGGCGCATCCAACGAATTTGATCTAGAGGCCTTCTTGGCGGGTGAATTGACACCGGTTTACTTTGGTACAGCGTTAGGTAACTTTGGCGTTGACCACATGCTTGATGGCCTAATTGAATGGGCTCCAAAGCCACAGAGTAGAGAACATGATACCGGACGGGTCGACAGCAGCGACTCAAATTTCAGTGGTTTTATCTTTAAAATCCAAGCAAACATGGATCCTAAACATCGCGATAGAATTGCTTTTTGTCGTGTTGTATCGGGTAGATATGAGAAAGGCATGAAAATGTATCATAGTCGCATTGGTAAAGATGTGCGGATAGCGGATGCCGTGACTTTTTTAGCGGGCGATAGAAGCTTACTGCAAGAGGCTTTTGCCGGCGATATTATTGGTTTACATAACCATGGCTCGATCAAAATCGGAGACACATTCACTTCGGGTGAAAAATATCGATTTACAGGAATTCCTAACTTCGCTCCAGAATTGTTTAAGCGTATAAGACTGAGAGATCCTCTCAAACAAAAACAATTACAAAAAGGCTTAATCCAGCTCTCTGAAGAGGGCGCAGTGCAAGTATTTAGACCATTACAAAACAATGACTTAATTGTAGGTGCGGTAGGTGTTCTGCAATTTGACGTGGTGGTTTCTAGGCTCAAGGCAGAATACAACGTAGATGCCATTTATGAGGGCATTGCCGTTTCTACTGCGCGTTGGGTATATTGCGATGATGCCCGCAAGTTAGACGAATTTCGGCGCAAATCTGAGGTGAATTTAGCCTTAGACGGTGGTGGTAATTTGGCTTATATTGCACCAACAATGGTCAATTTGTCTTTGTCGCAAGAGCGCTACCCACATATCCAATTCACCACTACCAGAGAACACTAGGTTTACTACAATATGAATATTCATAATTTACTCAGCGCTAGATTTTCCCACGCTATTCAAGCAATGGGTATTGATGATGCTCGTATTCCGTTGAGCAGAAGTACAAGACCTGATTTTGGTGAATACCAATTTAACGGTGCGATGGCATTAGCAAAGCAGTTAAAACAGAAGCCTCGCGATATTGCAGAGCAAATATTAGCTAACGTGACATTGGATGATATAGCTAGCAAGCTAGAGGTTGCAGGGCCTGGCTTTATTAACATTCACCTAAAAGATGAATGGTTGTCGGCTTGGTGTGAGCGTGCTTTGCAAGATAAAAAACTGACCATTGAAGCACATGAGAGTAAGACCATTGTGGTGGATTATTCTTCTCCCAACCTTGCTAAAGAAATGCATGTTGGGCATCTAAGAAGCACGATCATCGGTGATGCCGTTGTTAATGTACTGGAGTATTTAGGACACAAGGTTATTCGCCAAAACCACATGGGCGATTGGGGCACACAGTTTGGTATGTTACTCGCTCATTTGAATGATAAATTACAAAAATCGTCTTTCGCTGAAACCGCACTTTCTGATTTGGAAGACTTTTATCGTGAAGCTAAAGTCAGATTTGATAGCGAAGATGGTTTTGCCGACCGCGCTCGTGATTATGTGGTTCAACTACAAGGCGGAGATAGTGCTTGCTTGGCACTTTGGCAGCAGTTTATCGATATTTCAATTCAGCACAGTGAAGAAGTATATAAAAAACTCAATGTTAGCCTCAAACGCGAGCATATCATGGGAGAAAGCAGCTATAACCATGATTTAGCAAATGTGCTTACCGACCTAACTGATAAAGGTATTGCTGTTGAATGCCAAGGCGCGAAGGTTGTTTTTATGCCTGAAATGATAAACAAAGAAGGTGAGCCCGCTGTTTACATCGTGCAGAAATCTGGCGGTGGTTACTTATATGCAACGACCGATTTAGCGGCAATTCGATATCGCGCAGGCCGATTGAAAGCGCAAAGAACCTTAATATTTACTGATGCTAGACAAGCACTGCACTTCAAACAAACCGAAATAGTCGCGCGTAAAGCGTGCTATTTGTCTGCCGATGACAGTTATGAGCACTGCCCCTTTGGCATGATGTTAGGCAAAGACAATAAGCCGTTTAGGACTCGCGCGGGTCAAACCATCAAATTATCAGATCTGCTCGATGAAGCTATTGAACGAGCTGGGGTGTTAATTAGCCAGCGCGAATCTGGCTTAAGCACTAGCGCTAAACAGCACGTTGCAGAAACAGTCGGTATTGGCGCAGTAAAATATGCTGACTTGAGTAAAAATAGGACAACTGATTACATTTTTGATTGGGATTCGATGTTGAGCTTTGAAGGCAACACGGCTCCTTATTTGCAGTACGCTTATACACGTGTAAAGAGTATTTTTAGAAATGCACAACAAGATATGGATACATATCAAGCTGCGGTGTCAGTCGCTTCAATTCAAGAGCATGATCTCGTCGTTAAATTAATACAATTTGATGAAGTACTTGAATCAGTCTGTAAAGAAGCGACACCGCATATCATGTGTGCATATTTGTATGAAGTCGCCAGTTTATTCATGCGATTCTACGAAGCTAATCCGGTGTTAAAACCAGAAGTCAGTGTGAAAGATAAAAACAGCCGTTTAGGTTTATGTGCATTGACCGCGAAAACATTAAAAGCAGGACTTGATATCTTAGGCATTGACACCTTAGAGGCCATGTAGGTTTATGTGCTAACAAGACGTTATTTGACCTTATATAAAATTTGTTTAATTTACAGGAATTCATATGCCAAAAATACTTGCCTTTGCCGGCAGTGGTCGCAAAAAATCATATAACTTCAGCATTACTAAATGCGCAGCTCAAGGCGCTAATCAGGATGGTGTTGAGGTAACCGTTATTGACATGTCAGAGTTCGATATGCCGATTTTTAACGAAGATCTCGAAGCAGCTCATGGTTTGCCTGCAAACGCCAAAAAGTTTAAGCAACTGCTAATGTCCCACGATGGTTTTATTATTGGTAGTCCTGAATATAACAGTGGTTATAGCGGGTTATTAAAAAATGCGATTGATTGGGCATCACGTAAAGAAGAAGGAGAAAAACCGTTGCAAGCTTTTAAGGGCAAATATGCCGCTATAATTGCCACTTCTTCGGGCGCTTTAGGTGGCATAAGAGGCTTAGTGCCTCTGCGCATGTTATTGGGGAATATTGGCATGCATGTGTTGCCAGATCAATTAGCTGTTGGCGGTATTGGCAAGTTAGTAGATGAAGAACAAAACGTGGTTGATGAAAAAACCAAAACAAACCTGCATGCAATTGGTCGCACAATGGCCGAGGCACTTCTGCAAGCAGCAAAATAGTGTAATTTCGATAATTCACACGGTTGCAAATCGCCTTGAAGGTAAAATTTAGGCTTTCTGGTTATTTGCAGCTTGTTCCACCTATCAAATTCATCATAAATTCTGTAATATCCATGCTCTTAATTTTTTAGTCAAAATAGTTATATATGTTCGAAATTAATCCAATTTACACCGCTATTGCCGATGTGCGTCAAAGAACTGAATCAATTAGGGGGTATCTTTGACCTTGATGTCAAGGTAGAGCGTTTAGAAGAAGTCTCAAGAGAGCTTGAAAATCCTGATGTTTGGGCCAACCCAGAGCAGGCTCAAGCCTTAGGCAAAGAAAAAGTATTACTTGAAGACGTGGTTTTCACTATTCAGAAACTGACTCAAGGCACGGATGACGTTGAAGGTCTTCTTGAGCTTGCCGTTGAAGCTGACGATGAAGAAACGTTAAATGATGTACAAATAGAATTAACAGACTTAGTTGCGTCTTTGGAAAAGCTTGAATTTAGAAGAATGTTTTCTGGCCCTAATGACGCTAACGATGGTTATTTGGATATACAATCAGGCTCGGGCGGCACAGAAGCTCAAGATTGGGCTAATATGCTCTTGCGCATGTATTTGCGATGGGGTGAAGCGCACGGTTTTAAAACTGAACTGATTGAAGTTTCTGCTGGTGATGTCGCGGGTATCAAAGGCGCAACGATACGTTTTGGTGGGGACTATGCCTTTGGATGGTTACGCACAGAAACTGGCGTGCATAGACTCGTTCGAAAGTCGCCTTTTGACTCAGGCAGTCGTCGACACACATCTTTTGCATCGGCATTTGCCTACCCGGAGGTGAGTGATGACATTGAGATTGAAATTAATCCAGCAGATATTCGTATAGACACATATCGCGCCTCCGGCGCGGGTGGTCAACACGTTAACAGAACCGATTCTGCTGTTCGAATAACACATTTACCAACCAACATCGTTGTGCAATGTCAAAATGATCGCTCGCAGCATAAAAACAAAGACCAAGCATTTAAACAATTAAAAGCCAAACTTTACGAATACGAGCTACAAAAACAAAACGCTGCAAAACAAGTCATGGAAGATGGTAAGTCTGATATCGGCTGGGGTAGCCAAATACGCTCTTACGTACTAGATGATTCTCGTATTAAAGACTTACGAACCGGTGTTGAAACAAGAAATACACAAGCCGTGTTGGATGGCGATTTAGATAAATTCATTGAAGCCAGCTTAAAGTCTGGCCTTTAGTAACATAGTAATTAACAGGACTACTCATGAGTGACCATCAGCAAGATGAAAATAAGTTGATTGCCGAGCGTCGTGGCAAGTTAGCGCAAATACGCGAAAACTGTCCTTCTAACGGTTTTCCAAATCAATTTGATCGTAAGCATTATGCACAAGATTTGCAGGCAGCCTTTGGTGATAAAGAAAAAGAAACATTAGCCGAACAAGCAAATATTTTCAGCATTGCGGGTCGTATCATGGCGAAACGAGGGCCGTTTATGGTCTTGCAGGACATGACCGGGCAAATTCAATCCTATGCGTCCAAAGATACGCAAAAAGACATTAAAGCCAAATATGGATCTCTAGATATTGGCGACATCATTGGTGTTAGCGGTATTTTACATAAATCGGGTAAAGGCGACTTATATGTTGATATGGCTGAATATCAGTTATTAACAAAAGCATTGCGTCCTTTGCCTGAAAAATTCCATGGTTTGGCTGACCAAGAAATCAAGTATCGTCAACGTTATGTTGATCTGATCACGAATCCTGATACGCGCAAGACATTTAAAATTCGTAGCCAGATAGTCAGCGGTATCCGTAACTTCCTCACTGAACGTCAGTTCATGGAAGTCGAAACTCCTATGCTGCAAGTCATCCCCGGTGGTGCAACAGCAAAACCATTTACGACACACCACAATGCATTAGATATCGATATGTATTTACGCATTGCCCCTGAGCTTTATTTGAAGCGCTTAGTTGTGGGTGGTTTTGAGCGTGTTTTCGAAATTAACCGTAACTTCCGTAACGAAGGCCTATCAACTCGTCATAATCCTGAATTCACCATGCTTGAATTTTACCAAGCATATGCTGACTTCAACGACTTGATGAACCTAACAGAAGAAATGTTACGTTATCTTGCAGAAACGGTTATGGGTACGTCGATAATTACTAATACAGTAAAAAATGCCGAAGGTGAGGTGGTTGAAACAAAAGAATATGACTTTGCTCAACCTTTTCAGCGTTTAAGCATGGGCGACGCCGTTTTGAAATATTGGCCCGATGCGAATGTAGTTGCAATTAATGATCCTGAAAATCATTTATCAGAACTTAAAGCGATGGCTAAGCAGTTACATATTAAAGAACCGGAGGTTGACGGTATCTGGGGCGCTGGTAAGTACCTTTGTGAAATATTTGAAGCAACGGCTGAGGAACAACTTGATCAGCCTACTTTTATTACTCAATATCCATGGGAGGTTTCTCCATTGGCGCGCCGCAATGATGATAATTCGTTTGTAACAGACCGTTTTGAGTTTTTTATTGGTGGTAAAGAATTGGCAAATGGCTTTTCGGAGCTTAATGATTCTGAAGACCAAGCAAATCGCTTTAAGAAGCAAGTACAAGAAAAAGATGCAGGCGATGATGAAGCAATGCATTTTGATGACGATTACATTACTGCATTGGAATACGGTTTACCGCCAACAGCAGGTGAAGGTATCGGGATTGACAGATTAGTGATGTTGTTTACTGACAGCCCAACCATAAAAGATGTTATTTTATTCCCGCACATGAAGCCGCAATCGCAGGATTAAAATGACATAAGACGAGGTGTTTTAGTTACTGTTGAAGCACAAAAAGCCTGTTGCGGTTAAATCGCTCAGGCTTTTTTATTGTTATATGGGTGCTGCTTTATTTGTTCATAAAGCTGTTGTACATACGCCATTTTCATCCCCGTTTCTTGACCTTTTGCTAGTAAAAATCCAAGAATACCTTCTACTTCTGTCTCGCGCCCATTTTGAAAATCTTGATGCATTGAGGAGTAATTTTCTTTTGTGAGCTGAATAACGGCGTCTATATGCAGGGAGAGAGCATGGTTGTCCAATGCTAGATTCATGAATTCAAATAAATCGAATATCTCTTCCTTTATTCTCGATACGTCTTTTGAATAATTAACTAGTTCACCATTTTTACAGTTTTTCAATGCAGTTAGAGGGTTAATCGCTGCATTTACCGCTAATTTCTGGTATAAGGAAACTACAATATCAGTATGCCAGACAAGGTGTGGATGAAGACAGTTAACATAATCCCATTTAGGAACGTCATGGTTTTCTAGCATGTTTTTTTCATCAGTGCTTTTTTCATCGGTACTTTTTTCATCAGTGCTTTCTTTATAGTTGCTTTCTTGCTTTGTTCTTTTGTTATAAATAACACCAATATCAAGTTGTCCTGACGCGGTTTGAACAAAACAAGTCGGTGAGGTTTTATAAACACCATCAGTTGTGGTCGCAACCAGCAAAGGATTGTTGGGTAAATACATCTGCACCAACTCAATACCACCCATGCCGTTATGTAACAGAAGTATTGTTGTTTTTGGATCCAGTTTTTCTGCAATCTCTTGCAAAAGACCCTCTATTTGATATTGCTTGACAGGCAGTATTATCATATCCAGCTGTTTGAGAGAACTCTCTGAAATATGAGCCTGCTTACATTTGATAGTATGTATCTTTGCGTCAGGGGTCGATAAAGAGAGTCTGTCGGACCGATTATAATGGTCTCTAATCAACAGCGTAGTTTTGATGTTGTCTGCGGACTGCAGATATAACGCAATATTTACGCCAATTGCCCCGCGGCCAACAATACCTATGTTCTTTATGTTTTGTATGTCGGCCATTGCATCGCCCATGGGTCAGAATGTTGAGACAGAAAGGAGTCTAAATTACTCGTAAATAGTGCACCAGATTCAGGTAGACAAGTGGCGTTAAAAAATTCGTTTTTATAGGTAAATTGAAGAACATAGCTGTGCAAGTATAAACGGTCTGATGGGGTACCTTTATAACGTTTATCGCCAATAATTGGAGAGCCAAGTGATTTTAATGCAACCCGAATTTGGTGTGTTTTACCACTGATGGGTTTGATTACACATACCCTGATGGCGGGGCTTTGTGTATTATTAATAGTCAGGTCAGGGGACGTCAGCAGTTGAGAGTGAGCCGCTTTTTTTACTAATATGTTTTGCATTACAAAACTAAAAAACTGTGTGATTGCTGGATTATCTTGGCTGCTACTTAACTTCCAATCACCATTGCGGGCTTTTTTCATGTCGCCTTTTATTGTACCTTGTTTCTTTTTTGGTTTACTGTCGATGACTGCAATGTAGTACTTTTGAACCGTCTTGTTGGCAAATTGTTTTGAAAGTTCAGATGCAGCTTGTTTTGTTTTTGCTAGCAGAATACACCCTGAAGTTTGCGTATCTAAGCGATGAATTAACCATAGTTTTTGATAATTAAATAACGACTCAGCAGTGCGAATGATCGCCTTTTCATTATCATGCATAGGCATACCGCTGGGTTTATTGAGTACCATGAAATCTGGATTGTCTAGCACTAATGTCAGCATTGTTGTTGGGGGACGCTTAGGTGTTTTCTTCTATTTTTGATATTGCCCGAGGATATTGAAGTTCCTCAATTAACTCAATGAGGTGCTTTGCATCTACTTCAGTTAAGCCTAAACCCGCGATAAGATTTAATAAGGTGTCATCGTCAATAAATTCGTTTCTTTTTAAACGCATTATTAAGTCTGACTTACACTTTTCAGGCGGCAAAGTTGAGACCGTTAGCCGCAGTTCTTGTGGTTCTTTATGGTCCATTTGCTGGATCTCAAGACAAGTGTCGTCAATAAGTTTCCTGAATTCCTCTAATATAGCCTCACTTACTTCGCCTGATCTTAATTCAGCATCAAAACGAGTTGCACAATCGAAAAGCGCTTGAAGTCCAATGTTACCCGATATTCCCTTTACAGTATGCACTTTCATTTTTGCATTTTGAATGTCGTGTGCTTGAATAAGGCTAATTATCTCTGCGGACACTTTTGCAAACTCATCGACAAACCTATTTAGCATTTTACTCAAGAGTGCTTCGTTCCCACCGAGTTGGTTTAATGCGAAGTCATAATTAAGAATGGGTAAATTAGTCGACATGTTTTCGTCCAGTTTTTAGCGAGTGGGTTTGCATCGAGCGCAATTATAAATTACAAGTATATTCATAATACGCAGCAAAGCAGTGTGTTTTTGTATTAAGCTACTTACAATATATTGCTTATATAACTAAATTGCTAGTTTACATTACAGGTAGCTAGGATTACCTGCAATAGTCCACCCTCAATAGTGCTGTATGGCTCAGCGTGAGCCCAAACTAATAAAAAAGCGTGCATACAGCATAAAAAGTCAATATTGTTAACAATGATGACCCAGCGCTGAGCGAAAAATTACCAGTACTCTAGTGGCATCAGGGTAAAATACTACAGATGTAGAAGTAACCGAGTAGATAATTCTTTGGTATGAATTTATAAATTACGCTTTATAATGCAAACACACTACGTTAATGCTTCTGCAGTAATAATTTACAGGAGCGTTTTAAACCAGTAACGGAATAATAATTTGTCTATTCATTCACTTACCTTTGCAAATCGCTTAGCAGCACTTTCTCAACCACAGTTTCAAGCTTCGTTGCCTAATATTAAACACGGGGTAGAGAGAGAGGCGCTTCGAGTCAATCCTTCTGGAGGACTAGCCACTACTAACCATCCTGAAGCGTTAGGTGCAAAACTGACTCACGATACTATTACCACAGACTTTTCTGAAAGCTTAATGGAATTCATTACGCCACCTGAAAAGGAGCCGAAAACAACATTGGATCAACTTGCTGATATTCATAAGTTTGTATATGAAAGCATTGGTGAGGAAACGCTGTGGCCGATGAGTATGCCGTGTTTTGTGAACAAAGATACTAGCATTCCAATTGCTCAGTATGGTAGCTCTAATGTTGCAAAAATGAAGGAGGTTTACCGTACAGGGTTACACAACCGTTACGGCAGTATGATGCAAGTCATTGCCGGTGTGCATTTTAATTTTTCATTTTCTGATGAGTTTTGGCAAGCGTGGTGTGATTTACATGAAGTAGAAAATAACGTGGATAATCGTTCTTCGTATTATTTTGATTTAATTCGTAATTTTCGAACCCTTTCTTGGCTTATCCCCTATTTATATGGCGCCTCTCCAGCACTTTGCCAGTCATTTTTGGCAGGTAAAGAGAACATGTTTCCATTTAAAAAATTAGGTAAAGGTACTTTATACTTGCCTTATGCTACGTCTTTGAGAATGAGTGACTTAGGCTATACAAACTCAGAGCAATCAGCGCTAAACATTAGCTACAATAATTTGAGCTCTTATGTCAGTTCGGTACGCGAGGCTATAAATACCCCATCTGACCAATACGCTACCTTCTCGTCAAATGAAAAAGATGGATGGCAGCAACTGAATAGTAATGTATTGCAAATTGAAAATGAATTGTATTCACCTATTCGACCTAAACAAGTTGCAAAATCGCTTGAAAAGCCGAGCGATGCTCTAGAAAATAGAGGTGTCAGTTACATTGAAGTTCGCGCGTTAGATGTAAATCCATTTTCGCCACTAGGTATTGATGAAAACCAATTCTATTTCTTAGATGTGTTTCTGCTGTATTGTTTATTAGAAGAATCACCAAAGTTCACGCAACCTGCGTATGATGAAAGTGAATCTAATTTAGATGCGGTAGTCATTGAGGGGCGCAAGCCCGGCTTAATGTTAACGCATGAAGGCAAAGCCATCTCGTTGACGGATTGGTCCACTGAATTATTTACTAAATTAAGAGACGTCGCTAAAACGCTGGATGAGGCAAATCTGAATGCTAAGTATTCAGCAGCTGTAGAGAGCGAATTCGAGAAAATCACGAACCCGAGTAACACGCCATCAGCTAAATGGTTAAATACCTTGATTGATCATGAAATTGACAATAGTACATTAGGTTTAGAGTTAGCTGATGAATATAAAAAGTATGCTTCCGGGTTGAATTATTTGCATATGACGCAGGATATGTTCCGCCAACAAGCAGAAGAATCTATTCAATCCCGGGTGCAAATTGAACAAGCGGACAGCAAAGCATTTTCTGAATTTATACACGATTATTTTGCTCAGTAAAGCGCAGATGCAGTCGTATCCTCAGCAATGACAGTGGGGTTGACATTCACCATTTTAGTCAGCGGAAGCAAAAAAAACCCGAACATTCGTTAAGAAGTTCGGGCTAATACGGATTTAACAGGGAAACTTGTTAACTCACACGTAACAATAAGAGTAGGTTAACATCGAAAAGTTCAATTTTTTTACAGTCAAATTTTTAAATTCGTTTTGCTTAGCATTTTTTCTCATTTTAATGAGCGGTTGTGCGACTCAACCGCCAACGCAAAAAGAAAATATTTGCGAGATATTTTATGAAAAACGTGACTGGTTTGATGCCGCCGCGGATATGCGTGAGAAATGGGGCGTGCCCATTCATGTGCCTATGGCGATGATGTACCAAGAAAGTTCATTTCGCCATGACGCATTGCCTCCCCGTGATTACGTGCTCTTTGGCCTGATCCCGTGGGGAAGAGTGAGTTCAGCTTATGGATACTCTCAAGCTAAAACAATGACATGGGACGATTACAAAAGAGAAACTGGACAGATGTTTGCTAGTAGAGAAGATTTTGACGATGCCATCGATTTTATGGGGTGGTTTATTAAGAAAACACATCAAATTAACAAGGTGTCTAAATGGGACGCTAATGCCCAATACCTTAACTATCATGAAGGTTGGGGTGGCTACAAACGTAAATCATATCGCAAGAAGCAATGGTTGATTGGTGTTGCTGAAAAAGTCGGTTCACGTTCAATACGCTATGCAACACAATTGAAAACCTGTGAAGAAGAACTAAACCAGAACTGGTTTATGCGACTCATATTTTAAAAAATTGATCTAGCGCAATTAATTCCATTGAAAGACATTAGAGGCGGTTCAATTATTGATCTCGATCACATCCGCAATGCCAATGCTTGACTATTATTGCCACATAAACACAAACCAATGAGGTAATTTATGTTATCAATGATATTCGGCGACGCGGTAGTTTGGGGTTCTCTCCTTGGCATTTTAGTGATGCTAGTAATGAGTGCTTATTTTACTTATTTGTTCATTCACAACAGTTCACCTGACGAACACAAGTAAGCTCAATCGTATTTATCGTGCTCTTCACTTTGTTTTATGAGCACTAGTAATGCGCTATTACCGCCCCATTCCAAGGTAGCTTGGTGGAAACCAGTCACATACGGGTGCTGCATTAACCAACTAGGTACTTTACGCTTTAGTGTGCCAGTGCCAATACCATGCATAACACAAACGCACGAATAGTGCTTTTTGTGTGCCTCAAATAATAATGCCGCAATTTCGTTTTTTGCGGCTTCTGCGTTCAAGCCGTGTAAATCAGAGATAAGTTCAGGTGCTATTTCGCCATTTCTAAGCTGTCTGACTCGATCCGAGCGCTCACCTTCGGCAACGTATTTCAATGGTCCTGTGCTGCTAAAGCTGGCCTCAAAACCATCCGAAAACTCAAATAGTGCATTGGCTTTTTTGTCCGTCGCGGCGCTCGAAAACTGCCGCTGTTTCAATTGAACTATTCTGTCCTCTGGACTTAATTCATAACGATCGTGTTTGACGGGTTTTACGCCATCAAATAGGCTCGTAAATGAAATCTCATCTTCAGGACGGTCTTTGTTCGATAAATTTGAAGTTTTTTTCTTCATAAGTGCAGATAACAAGCGAATTTGATTGAATTTTTGCGTATTATATCAGGATTATGTCGATATTAAGTCAGTAATATCGCTATTCCACTTAAGGATCCTGTGAATATACAACAACCATCTCATCCGCCAGAGCTAGTCACGATACTAGACTGGATCCGCTATTCTATTTCTGCATTTTATCAAGCCGGTATTTTTTTCGGCCATGGTACAGATAATGAATGGGATGAAGCCTCTAGTTTAGTTTTTCAAGCTATAAACTTACCCTTGGACATGCCTGCTGTGCGTCAAGAAGCCCTATATCAGGCTCACGTTACAGAAGCTGAAAAGCAACTTATGGCAGACTGGTTGCAACAGCGCGTAGAATTGCAAAAACCATTACCTTACATAACAAATCAGGCTTGGTTTGCAGGTATGCCGTTTTACGTAGACGAGCGTGTGTTAATTCCACGTTCTCCAGTCGCTGAATTAATCCAGCAGGGCTTTAAGCCCTACTTAAATCACGAGCCGAAACGAATTCTTGATCTTTGTACTGGCGGAGGTTGCATTGCCATTGCTTTGGCTAATCAATTTCCCGAATCAATGGTCGATGCTGCCGATATCGATGCGGATGCGCTTGACGTTGCTTCGATGAATATTCATGAGTACCAATTAGAAGAGCAGGTAATTCCGTTGCTATCTGATTTGTTTATTGGCTTGAAAGGGGAGCGTTACGATCTGATTGTTTCTAATCCTCCCTACGTCGACGCCCACGATATGGCTGACTTGCCTGCCGAATTTCATCATGAGCCAGCGCATGCCTTAGCAGCTGGAGATGATGGGTTGGATTTAGTCGAAATAATGTTGCAACAAGCCCCTGATTATATGACTGATGGTGCCTGGTTGTTTGTGGAGGTAGGTAACAGTGAAGTGCATATCGTTACTCGTTTTGCCGGCTTGCAGGTTAACTGGTGTGAGTTGTCTCAGGGTGGCAGTGGAATTTTTGCGATTCAAAAAGAGACGCTGATTACTTATTGGCGAGACAAACATTAAATACAGCGTGAATACTGTTGAAATGCAGAGTTGACAGTGATATCCAGTGAACGATATCAGCAAACTTCTTGAAATAATCACACTACATTGAAAAAGTATTAGCTAAAGAAATAAGGAAAGAACAACATGTCTGGGAACACAATAGGTAAGCTATTTACGGTGACAACCTTTGGAGAGAGTCATGGTATTGCCATCGGTGGCGTGGTCGATGGTTGCCCTCCGGGACTCGCATTAAATGAAGCCGATTTGCAGGGCGATTTGGATCGCCGTAAGCCAGGAACATCCAGATACACAACCGCTCGTAGAGAAGATGATGAAGTTAAAATTCTCAGTGGTGTTTTTGAAGGTAAGTCGACTGGGACAAGTATTGGTTTATTAATTAATAATAAAGACCAACGTAGTCAAGATTACTCGAAAATTAAAGACTCATTTCGTCCAGGTCATGCTGATTATACTTACCAGCAAAAATTTGGTTTTAGAGACTATCGTGGTGGAGGTCGTTCATCGGCCCGTGAAACTGCTGTGCGTGTCGCAGCAGGTGGCATCGCTAAAAAGTATCTTAAACAACAATACGGCATTGAAGTACGCGGTTACCTTAGTCAATTAGGTCCAATTGCGGTTGATAAAGTGGACCATAGTGTCACTAATACTAATCCTTTCTTCTGTCCGGATGAATCCAAGTTAGAAGCACTAGATGCGTATATGCGCGACTTAAAGAAGGAAGGCAACTCGATAGGTGCGAAAGTAAGCGTAAGTGCTATAAACGTGCCTGTGGGTTTAGGAGAGCCCGTTTTTGATCGTCTTGATGCTGATATCGCCCATGCAATGATGGGAATTAATGCAGTCAAAGGTGTTGAGATCGGTGACGGTTTCGACGTAGTCAATCAAAAAGGAACTGAGCATCGAGACGAAATGTCGCCTGAGGGATTTCATACTAACCACGCTGGCGGCATTCTAGGTGGGATTTCTAGTGGTCAAGAAATTATAGTCCACATGGCGCTGAAACCCACTTCTAGCATCAGTATTTCAGGCGAATCGGTGGATATTAATGGTCAAGCTGATGAGGTTATTACAAAAGGTCGTCACGACCCTTGTGTTGGCATTCGGGCTGTGCCGATAGCGGAAGCCATGTTAGCCATTGTATTAATGGATCATTTGCTTAGGCATCGAGCTCAAAATAGTCTAGTCAACTCAGTAACGCCAATTATTCCCGCGCAGCGTTAACTGCCAACATGACCGTTACTATTGGTTGTGTAGGTTGTCGGCTGTGTTTACTGAGCACCACTTTGTGAAAAGGGCATAAGTCTTGCTATTGTCAAAACTGATTACGACGAGAAGTAAGGCGGCGCTGTCGAGCCCTGCAAACTTAGGGCTTCTTTCTCTCACTTATTTCTTCTATTTCGGCCAATTGGGCGTTATTACTCCTTTTGCTGGGGTCTTCCTTGATGGGCGTGGATTCAGTTCACAGGAGATAGGCAGTTTACTCGCCATTATTACACTGACGCGAGTATTAGGGCCGAACTTATGGGCCGCGGTCGCAGATAAAACGGGGCGAGGAGCTGATATTGTTCGCTTTGGTTGCTTGCTTGCATTCATTACCTTTACTGCCGTTTATTTCTCATTCAGTTTTTGGGCGCTAACCTTTAGTTTTGGGATCATGATGATGTTTTGGACAGCTGTGTTGCCGCAGCTTGAAGTCATCACGGTGAATGCCACAAAAGAAAGCAAAGGTGGTTATGGTGCTGTGCGCTTATGGGGCAGCATCGGTTTTATTGTCTTGAGCTTAATTATTGGTTTTCTACTCGATTACTTCACGACAGAAGTGATTATTTATACTGCTAGTTTTTGTTTATTTGCGCTATATATCAGCTCACTCTTCATTGCCTCACCTCAAGTCGTACCCAAACATGAGCGTGTGGTTGTCAACGAGTGGTATAAAGTCCGTCGTTTAGTTTTTATTGCTTTTATTATTTCTGCTATTTTTTTACAAATTAGTTTTGGCTCGTATTATAGTTTTTTCGCGCTTTATATGGGACAACTTGATTATTCGGGTAAACAAACAGGCTTATTTATTGCTGTTGGTGTATTATCCGAAATTGGTATTTTTATTATTGCCTCAAGACTAATCGCAAGGTTTGGGGTCAAGTGGATGCTGATATCCTCAATGTTATTGACGTCTATCAGATGGCTTTGCTTAGCGTTAATCCCTGAATTTACGAGCGTAATAATCTTTAGTCAAACACTGCATGCGTTTAGCTTCGGTATGACGCATGCGACCTCGGTGCATTTTCTACATACCTATTTTGCCAGTGGCTTTCAAAGTAGAGCGCAAGCACTGTATGTCAGTATCGCCTTCGGTATCGGTGGTGCATTGGGTAGTTTTATTGCTGGAAATACCTGGATGCAAGGTACAGGCGCTGAGAAAAGCTTTTTAATATCAGCAAGTTTTGCTTTTATTGGCGCTTTCGCATTACTTTTAGTTAGCAGTTCTGCTTTTTCTAGGCAAAAAACGTTATTAGAAAAACACTAAAAAGGGTAAGTAAATGGTCAAAATAACGCAATTGGTTAAGTTCTCAATATCATTAGTGCTTATTTTTTCGGTAGCATTTTTTACATCAGCTCAATCAGAATCCGATATTATGACTGCGTCTGTTAGTTATGAGGACAGTCTTTCTGAAGCCACTGCGGGACAGCCTTCACCTAAAATAATCAAGTTGAGCAACTTTCAAAAAATAACGGATTCACCTAGTTATACCAATCAGCCTTACTTCATTAATGGCGACACTGCGTTGGCCTACACCCAGATGATCACGAGCGAGAATACCAGCCAAACAGATATCTTTATATATGACTTTGCTACTCAGTCTTCAACAAACTTAAGTAATTCGCCGACCAGTGAATATAGCCCAACACCGACACCTGAGGGTAAAGGACTTTCAGTAATAAGAGTTAATAGTCAAGGAAAACAACAGCTTTGGTATTTGCAGTTGGGTAATGGGAAAGCCAAAATAAACTTATTACCTGCTGTTGAACCGGTTGGTTATCATGTCTGGGATGGTGCAAAAAAAGTGCTTCTATTTGTTTTAGGTGAACCGCAAACGCTGCGCTCAGCCAGTATTAATAAACCAACTGAGCAGGGCACAGTGCTCGATATCAATATAGGGCCGAGCTTATGGTCAATACCCGATTCAAACTTGTTTAGTTATAGTAAAAAAATTGATGAAACGACATGGCAACTGCGCTCAGTTGATACTAAAAAGAAAACCACGGCTGCATTGGTCAACATGCCGGTGGATAGTTACTACTACGCGTGGTCACCAGAAGGTTATGCGGTGACTGCGGTGGAGAATAAATTGTATCAATGGCATTACACCAGTGCTATTAAAACGTGGACGGAATTCGCTGACCTTAGTACACAATGCCCTGCCGGTATAAGTCGTTTAAGCTTTTCTGAAAAAGGTGACAAAATTGCATTGGTTTGCAATCACCTGACGGCATCACAGTAAATACAAAGAGTGGGTATTGGATTTGACGCTGACATTAAATAAGGTGGCCTATAAATTGGCTTAATCGACTGCTTTCACTTTATAACAAATAGTAAGTTTCAGATAAAAAAACCACCAATCAATGGTGGTTTTTTGTTTGCTACAATCTATCTTCAGAATAACTTTATAAATTATTCTTCGTACGCTAATTTAAGCGAAGTTACTAGACGCGAAGTCCCAGTTAGCAAGCGCCCAATATGCGACCAAGTAATTTGGACGTACATTGCGATAGTCAATGTAATAAGCGTGTTCCCACAAGTCACAGGTTAATAGTGGGGTAGTACCCTCTTGAGTCAGAGGATTATCAGCATTACTGGTGTTCACAATATCTAAACTACCGTCAGCTAATTTTACTAACCAAGTCCAGCTTGAACCAAAGTTGTTTACTGCTTTGTCATTGAACGCCGTTTTAAAGTCCGCAAATGAACCCCATTTAGCGTTGATTGCATCAGCTAGTGCACCCTTTGCTTCGCCGCCGCCATTTGGGCTTAAGCTATTCCAATAAAAAGTATGGTTCCAGATTTGAGCAGCATTATTAAAAACACCGCCATCTGAATTTTTGATAATTTCTTCAAGTGACTTAGTTGCCAATTCAGTACCTTCAACTAGGCCATTTAATTTAGTAACGTAGGTCGCGTGATGCTTGCCATAATGAAACTCTAATGTTTCTGCAGAAATATGCGGTTCTAGAGCATTTTTCTCATAAGGTAATGCAGGTAATTCAAAAGCCATGGTTTTCTCCGTTGTGGGTCAGTGTGTTAATATCGAACTTACAGGCCAATATTTGATAAGCCTGTGCTGAAATAACAAACAAGCGCATTGATTCACACTGTTTGTTTTTCCTTTTTCATGTTTATGTTATTGGGGCTATTATAGTAAACCCAAGAATAAACGTTAATATATTAATTAATAAGGTATAACTAATTCGACAAAATATGAAAAGAAGATCATTTTTTACTGTTTTTTCGTTCTATTATTATTAATATGACGCGATTAAGAATTATGGGTTGTTTTATTAAAGATAAACCGCATATCTTGTCTTATAATACGCGTAGCATTTACATCTCTACATAAAGGTTATCCAATGGAAACAATAGATAAAATTAAAGAACAAATTGCCGAGCATCCAATCTTGCTTTATATGAAAGGCTCACCTAAGTTGCCAAGTTGTGGTTTTTCAGCTCAGTCGGTTCAGGCGCTAATGAATTGTGGCGAGCAATTCGCTTACGTTGATATACTGTTAAATCCAGATATTCGAAGTGAATTACCTAAGTTTGCAGATTGGCCGACCTTCCCACAACTCTGGATAAAAGGCGAATTGATCGGCGGTTGTGACATTATTTTAGAGATGTTTCAGCAAGGCGAACTTCAACCATTATTAAAAGAAGCAGCGTTGAGTTCGGAAGACGAAGCGAAATAAATGCTTAACACTGTAGTCAATTATAGTGACATAAAAAAGCCTCATTTCTGAGGCTTTTTTATTGAGTTTAATTTTTGAGGCTGTTAGATAATTGCGCGCAGCTAGGAAGTTAACCAACATCCCTAAATAAAGTCTCGTCCATAATCGTGTTATCGATAATTTGTTGCGCTGATTCAATGCATTTTCCGCACTGACTGCCTAATGTCATGATTTTTCTTAATTCGCGTGTATTACCTACGCCATGTGTTTCCACTGCCTTTTTAATTTGCTTATCAGTAATGCCATAGCACATACAAACGAACATCAAGACCACCTATTTATTAATATGCGAATGATAATAGTTGGCATTTAGATTAATTGCAAGCTTTTTGCGATTAATTCTCAATTAGATTCGGAAGAGGCCAACCCCCTAAACTCTTATAGCGGTTAACAATAAAACAGAATAATTCTGCAGTACGCTCGGTGTCGTACAGCGCTGAATGTGCTTCAGACTGATTAAATGGAATGCCAGCAGCTTGGCATGCTTTAATCAGCACTGTTTGGCCTAACGCAAGCGCTGATAGCGATGTAGTATCAAATGATACAAATGGATGAAAAGGGGTGCGTTTAATATCGTGTCTGGTTATCGCCGCATTAACAAAACCTTGATCAAAGCTTGCGTTGTGGGCGACAATTACCGAACGCTGACAATCTGCTTCCTTTTGGTATTTTCTAACATGCTGACATAAGTTTTTGAATACAGTGTTTTCATCCAATGCACCGCGCAGTGCACAAAACGGGTCTATACCATTGAAGTCAATCGCCGCTTGTTCAATATTCGCGCCCTCGAATGGTTGCACGTGCTCATGAAACGTCGTGTGAGGAACAACGTCGCCGTTTTCATCGAGTTTTAAGGTAACTGCGGCAATCTCTAAAAGGGCATCTGTATTGGCATTGAAGCCCGCTGTTTCAACATCGATGATCACAGGAAAGTAGCCGCGAAATCTATCTTTAAGTGCAGGTTTTGTTATTGTCATGACGTGGTCAGAAATCCTTAATTAGGTACTATTGCAATTGATGTAAATGCTCAAGAAAAAATGGTATGTAAAAACACTAGCAAAAGACTAATCGGTCGAGATGTTCTTTACAAACGTGAGTGCAAGGATATTACCGCTGATTTCACTGCAATTCTAAACATTTTATCAAAATTGTCGATACCTTATCTATGTTCTCGGAGATTGAATCTAGCATGAAAAAATACCTTATCAGCTTGTGTTGTCTGCTTCCTATAGCTGTATCAGCAAACTTACGGGAATATAACGCATCTGTGGAAAATTCCGAATGGACACTTGGTGAACAAACACGCCTAATTTGCGAACTCAAGCATCCAATTCCCGGTTATGGTATCGCGTCTTTCGTAACGCAAGCATCCAAACAACTGAATTTAGAATTCGGGCTTGATATGCTGCGTTTACCCAATCGGTATGACACTGCAACGGTCTATTCTGTGCCGCCGAAGTGGATGCCTGGTATTGCTCAGAAAATGATTGGAAAAATGAATTTACGCAAACAATATGATGGTGACTTACCTTCTGAGTCGGCGTGGGAGATGTTGACGGAATTAGAAAAAGGTTTTTGGCCAACTATTCACTATCAAGATTGGAATAATCGGCATGATTCAGTTGCGGTAGCACTAAACTCGAGTAACTTTGAGCTGTCATATCTTGCTTTTTCGCATTGTGTGACAAATCTATTGCCCTACAGCTTTGAAGATATTGCATACACTATTTTGAGTTATAAAAAGAGTAGTGTTGACCTGACCAATTATTCCAAACGTCGCTTGGACATGATTGGCGACTATTTAAAAGAAGATATCGCATTAGAGTTGGTGCTATTGGATGGTTATTCAGATAGTTATGGTGGCTCTTGGAGTAACCAACAACTGTCTATTCGTCGTGCCAATGAAATCCGCGATTACTTTGCGGCGCAAGGCGTCGATAGCGCAAGGATAGAAGTCACCGGTCACGGTGAAAAGCGGCACGTATCACCGAATGACAATGAAGTATCCAGAGCGAAAAACCGGCGTGTGATTATTCAGTTAGCTAAATTATAGTCGCTGGATTTAGTTTCTACTTTTTTGATTTTTTCGAGGACAATGTCGACTTGATCGGTGAAGATACCATCAAGTTTTAGTTTGTTTTTTACCAAATCTATCAGTGTTTCAGCGCTCATATTGAAGGTCAAATCGTCCGCTCTAAATGTATAAGGGTGAATAATCAGGCCCAATGCTTTAGCATTATGCATGAGCGCAGTTTCGGTTTCTGATACAGGGTTGTATATCTGCGGTAACCAAGGCCCTATGCCATCAGCATATGTTGCCACTTCTTCTAAGCCTTGTTTGGTCTGCATCAGATCATAATCTACGCTCGACTCATTCCAACTGTTGTCAGCGATTAATTGCACAAGAGCAACATTTACCTTAAATTCGTTTTTTAACCGTTTGAGTGTTTCAGGATAGAAACACTGGATAAAAATATTGGCATCTGCTTGAGTTAATCCGTGCTTTTCGAGCATGTTTACAACTATCCTAGTAATGTCTTTGCCTTCGGATAAATACCATTCAGGAGATTTAATTTCAGGGTAGTAGCCAACACTTTTACTAAAGGTGCGATTCAGGTGATTAATAAGATCGATGTGCTGCTCTAAGGACGCGACTTTAAATGCTTCCCTTCCATTATATCGAGTAGGGTAGACTTTATTACCGAATTGGTCTTCGCGTTCATGTACGAATAATTGCTGAATTTCAGCCCAAGTAAAATCAATTGCGTAATATCGGCCATCAGTACGATGTCTTTGTGGAAAAATAGATTCAACATTGGTGACTGTTTCAATGTGAATATCATGCAATACAATAGGCACATCATCAGAGGTTAATATAACATCTTGCTCTATATAGTTGGCACCCTGCATAAAGGCGAGGGTCGCTGCATCTATGGTGTGTTCTGGTAAATAGCCGGAAGCACCTCGATGTGCGATAATCACAAAGTCGGCGCTTTTCTCCGATATTTGACTTGAAGTTCTTTGATTTGCGTCGATTTGCATTGAAATGACAATAAACAGGAATGCAGTAAAGCTCTTGAAAAATAAATTATGTTCGCTCATTTCATTCCTGTTTAATAATGTTAAGTGTTAACGTTCTTGAATGAGTTCGATAGCATATCCACTCGGATCCCTTACAAACGCAATAACCGTTTTGCCGCCCTTAACAGGACCTGGTGGTCGGTATACATCACCACCTTTTACTTTAATATCATCGCAAACGGCATAAATGTCATTGACACTAATGGCAAGATGGCCAAAAGCTTCACCATGCTCGTATTCCGTTTTGCCCCAATTGTAAGTGAGTTCTATGACAGTATTATTATCTTCATCGCCATAACCCAAAAACGCGAGGGTATACTCATATTCTTTGTTTTCACTTTGCCGCAGCAGCTTCATGCCTAGCGTCTCTGTATAAAATGCAATAGACTTTTGTAGGTCACCAACACGCAACATGGTATGTAGTAGTCTCATTATTTTTATCCTTTTACATTAAATTATTATCACTTAATCGATCTTATCTTTAAATTCGCATAAATCCTCGATAATACACGAACCACATCGAGGTTTACGGGCGATGCAAGTATATCTACCATGTAATATCAACCAGTGATGAACGTCAATTTTAAACTCTGCTGGCACCACTTTCACCAGTTTCTCTTCGACTTTATCGACATTTTTCCCCATAGCCAGTTTAGTGCGATTACTTACTCTAAAGATATGCGTATCAACGGCAATTGTTGGCCAACCAAACGCAGTATTCAACACCACGTTAGCTGTCTTTCTGCCCACGCCTGGCAACGCTTCTAACGCTTCTCTATCCTCTGGCACAACTGAACCATGGGTGTCTACTAAAATACGACAAGTTTCAATCACATTCTTTGCTTTTGAATTAAACAAACCGATGGTTTTTATGTATTTTGTTAAGCCGTCGATACCCAGTGCGTAGATTGTTTTAGGCGTGTTTGCGACAGGGTAAAGTTTATCTGTTGCTTTGTTGACACTGACGTCGGTTGCCTGTGCTGACAATATGACTGCGATAAGCAATTCAAAAGGGCTTGAAAAGTTCAGCTCAGTTGTTGGATGGGGGTTATTGGCGCGCAAGCGAGAAAGCATCTCATGACGCTTTTCTTTATTCATATGTCGGTTCCTGTCACTCGCGCTCTCTGCACAATTTTAGCCTGCTTAGCTCTTTGTGAACGCTTTTCGATAAGCCTGTCTAACATATTTTTAAATGCAATTAACAAGCCCATACATAAAAATGCACCGGGCGGTAAAATGGCTAATAAAAAGGGACTCTCTGTGGTAAATACAACGATCGTGAGGTCCTTTGCCCAATCACCTAGCAGTAAATCTGCACCGACAAGTAAGGTTCCGTATCCTAGCAATTCGCGCATTGCACCGAGGACGACTAAGACAAGCGTAAAGCCCAATCCCATCATCAGTCCGTCAAACGCGGCAAGTTGCACTCGATTTTTTGAAGCGTAAGCTTCTGCTCGTCCGATAATGGCGCAGTTAGTGACAATTAGCGGAATGAATATACCCAGCGCTTGATACAGTTCGAACGTAAATGCGTTCATGAGCAATTGCACAATGGTAACAAATGCGGCAATAATCATGACGAATATTGGGATCCGAATTTCGTTGGGTACAAAATTACGCACCAGTGACACCGTAATATTCGATCCTAATAGAACCAATGTCGTTGCAATACCCAAGCCCAATCCATTGATAACGGTGGCGGTTACTGCTAATAGAGGACAAAGCCCAAGTAGTTGGACCAACGCAGGGTTGTTTTTCCAGATCCCTTGAACGCTTAAATCTTGATATTCACTCATTAGCTAGGGCCTTATTATCTAACGCCGCGTTATCTATAGCCGCGTTATCTAGCAATGCATTGTCAGGATAATCACTGGCAATAGAACTAAGGCAATTGCTTGCTGCGTTGAAAATCATGTCACGATTTTCATTGAAATAAATTAATGTGCTTTTGACCGCCTGCACCACCGCTCTCGGCGTAATAGTGGCTCCAGTGAATTGATCAAATTGACCACCATCTTTTTTGACTTGCCAACGGTTGTCGCTTTTTCCACTAAAAGGCACATTCTCAAAAGACAGTATCCAATCACTGACTCGTAAGTCAACTTTGTCACCTAAACCTGGCGTTTCTTTATGATCAACCACTCGGACGCCCAGTGAAGCACCATCTAAACTTACAGCAACAACCATTTTGATTTCCCCACTGTAGCCATTTGGCGCGCTAGTTTCGATTACCGCAGCTACATTTTCTTCACCCATTCGAGCCCGGAATATTCGTTTATCTTGGCTAGAACCCAAACGCTCTGGCGAATTGACCAATATACAATCCAAATGCAGTTCGTTTGTATGTGCTTGTTCAGGTACCAATTCGTTTAAAACCGATAATAGCTGCTTTTCTTGTTCAAATTGAATTCGCTCTTTTGTTCCGGCAAAGGTAATTGCGATGAGGCTGGTTGTTACTAATGCAAAACCAGCTAAAATAGCGCCGTTTTTCCCCATGTAGTTCATTATCACGAGTCTTTACTCGCTTTGGTCTTGTGTCCATAGGTTCTAGGCTGCGTGTAATAGTCGATAAGTGGTACCGCCATATTCATTATTAAAACGGCAAAAGCAATGGCATCTGGATATCCGCCCCAGTTGCGAATAATAATAACCCACAAGCCGATTGCGGCTCCAAAAATGATACGACCTTTGCTTGTGGTGGACGCAGATACAGGATCTGTCGCAATAAAAAACGCACCGACTATCAAGCTTCCGTTAAAAAGATGAAAGAGTGGGGATGCATATTGATCGCCGTCAAGTAAAAATAAGAATAAGCTCAGTAGTGCGGCTGATGCCAGCATGCTACCGGGAATATGCCAATTAATAACCTTGGTTTTAATTAAAAATAAACCACCGAGTAAGTAGGCCATTGCTACCCATAGCCAACCTTTTCCATAGTTACCATCAAACATAATATGGCTTTTCGCTTCAGTCACTGTGTAGCCCTGCAGCAAGGCTGTTTTTACCTCATCTAATGGCGTAGCCATAGTTGTTCCATCAACCCCTACTTTTAGTTGTTCGACACTAAAGCCTGTGCTGGTGAAGCCCGTGAAAATAGTATGAATTGCGTCCCATAACGAATGAGATTGCTCAGCGATAGATAAAGGTGGCAACCATGATGTCATTTGCATGGGGAATGAAATTAAGAGCATGACATACCCTGCCATAGCAGGGTTGAACATATTATAGCCCAAACCGCCATACAGTTGTTTCACCACGGCGATAGAGAAAAATGTACCAATGACAATGACCCACCAAGGTGCCAAAGGGGGAATCGATATAGCTAAAAGCAGTGCAGCCAAAACGGCACTGTAGTCTTTTAGAACACGTTCGGTTTTTTTCTTTCTTAGCTCCATAATAACGCCTTCTGTTACCAAGGCCGTTATAACTGCCAGTACAACTTGAATCAAGATCCCAAACCCAAAAAACCACACATTAGCCAGAATGCCGGGAATAGTCGCATAGCAAACAAGGCGCATTACTTGGCCTATATCACGTCGATTATGGTGGTGAGGTGAGCTAGATAAACTCAACATTGTCATAATTCTGTAGTCTCTTTATTGGCTGCAGTATCGTCTTCAGGACCATCTTTTGCAGGAGAAGCGCCTTGAGCCGTTTGAGATACAGCAACTTCTGTTGAAATTTCACTAACCGAAACTGCTTTGGTTTTTTCAGACTCGGCTGAATCCGTCATGTGTGGTGCGTTTGATGCTTGCTTTGCGAAGGCTTCTTTTTTAGCTTTCGCTCTTGCTAACGCTGCTGCAATTTTGTCTTTAGCCCCACCACCGTCTGTGCTTAAAGAAGCTTTACGTGCCTCTGCGGCCAGGCGATGTTTTTCTTCACGGTGTTCTTTTTCTTTTAGTAATCTGGCTTTGCGGGCTTCAAAGCGTATTTTCGCCTTATCAGACTTTTCTTTTTCTTCTTTTTGATTGCGGATATCGGCTTTTGCCTGGCGATAATAATGCACTAGCGGAATTTCACTTGGGCAAACATAGGCGCAAGCACCACATTCAATGCAATCAAAAAGGTTATATTCTTCGGCTTTTTCAAGTTCTTTGGCTTTGCTGTACCAAAATAATTGCTGAGGTAACAGTGAAGCAGGGCAAACGTCCGAGCATGCCGAGCATCTTATGCAAGCTCTTTCATCTTCTGGGTTCGGTAATTCGTCATCTGCTGGCACTAGGATGCAGTTTGAAATTTTGACAATAGGGGTCAGCACTGAAGTCATTGTGAATCCCATCATTGGACCACCCATAATGAATCTTGGCGATGATTGCTGACTCTCGTCATAGTCGCCATAGATAAGTAGTGACTGAATTGGTGTCCCTAAACGAGCCCATACGTTCTTAGGCGATTTAAAACCTTGTCCGGTAAGTGTTACCACTCGTTCAATTAATGGCTTTCCTTCTACGATAGCATCTGCAATGGCGTAGCACGTTGCAACGTTATACATAATACAAGCAACATCAATGGGTAAACCATTTGCTGGAACCTCTCGCGATGTGAGAACTTGAATCAGTTGTTTTTCGCCGCCCGCTGGATATTTTGTGGGGACACTCACTACCTGATAGTTTATTTTTTGTTGACAAGCTATCGACATAGTTTCTAACGCTTCAGGCTTGTTATCTTCGACGGCTACAATAACTTGTTTAGGTTGCAGAATGTGCACCAATATATCGATACCTTGCCGAATTTGCCAAGCGTGCTCGCGCATCAATCTGTCGTCAGAGGAGATATAAGGCTCACACTCAATACCGTTTATGATCAGGAATTCGAGCGGTTTACTGTTGTTAGTTTTAATATGGGTAGGAAAACCTGCTCCACCCATTCCGCTGATACCTGCATCGCATATACGTTCAATTAATTCTGATTTACTGGCTTTGGCATAATCAGGAACTGGATCCAATTCAATCCAAGTATCTTGACCATCAGCATCAATAATCACGGTAAGCTCAGGAATACCTGATGGATGCGCTGAAACGTGGTTTGCAATTTTTGTTACTGTACCAGAGGTGGGAGCGTGAACCGGAACAGAAAAAGGCGCTTCGCTCGTTGTGAGGGTTTGCCCCTTTAATACCTTGTCGCCTTCGGAGACCAATAACTTGCCTTCCAGACCAATATGTTGTTTTACCGGAACATAGTATGTTTTTTCTACTTGAAGGTGCTCAATACTCGCCTGATTCGATAAGGTTTTCTGCTGTGGAGGATGAACCCCACCAGGAAAATCCCAGAGTTGGTTTAAGCTAATCCGCTCGATAATTTTGTCATAATTGGCAAACACAGTCATACCTCTAAGACATTTGCCTGATAGGTATATCACCTACAGGTACTTTATTAAATTTCCACTCCCAGTGACTTGAGTCAACGTCTACAGGCACCATGTCAATGCAATCTACTGGGCAAGGATCGACGCATAAGTCGCAGCCTGTACATTCATCAATAAGGATAGTGTGCATTTGTTTGGCGGCCCCTAAAATTGCGTCCACAGGGCATGCTTGAATGCATTTAGTACAACCGATGCATTCGTCTTCACGAATAAATGCGACCTTTTTGACATCTTCGACACCATGAGCTGCATCGAGTGGTTTAGCTTCAACCCCCATTAAGGCGGAGAGTTCTTTAATAGTCGATTCGCCGCCAGGAGGACATTTGTTTATATCATCACCGTTTGCAATGGCCTCGGCATAAGGCTTACAACCCGGATAACCACATTGGCCACATTGAGTTTGAGGCAAAATCGCATCGATTTGGTCAACCAGTGGATCGCCTTCCACCTTAAAGCGAATAGCGGCAAATCCAAGCAGAGCTCCAAAAATCAGCGCTAACAATGCAATTGCTGCGAGCGCAAAAACAGTTAACGTCATTTAATTAATCCCGTAAAACCCATAAACGCCAGCGACATTAAGCCGGCAGTTATCATGGCAATCGATGCGCCTTTGAATGGGGCAGGGACATCAGCAGCGGCAAGTCTTTCTCGCATCGCAGAAAATAAAATTAGGGCCAAAGAAAAACCGACGGCAGCACCAAAACCATAAATAATAGATTCAATAAAGTTATGCTGTTCAGTGATGTTCAATAATGCCACGCCTAAGACTGCGCAATTAGTTGTAATCAGCGGCAGAAATATTCCTAACAGTCTGTATAGAGTGGGACTCGTTTTATGCACTACCATTTCAGTGAATTGCACGACAACCGCGATTACTAGAATGAAACTGAGTGTCCTGAGATACTCAATACCAAGAGGTGTCAAAATATAAGCTTCAACGAGGTAGCTGGACATAGAGGCTATTGTTAGCACAAAAGTCGTTGCCATAGACATGCCAATTGCGGTCTCGAGCTTTCCCGAAACGCCCATAAATGGGCATAACCCTAAAAACTGGACAAGGACAAAGTTGTTTACCAGCACTGTTCCAATTAGTAATAGTATTATTTCGGTCATTTACCTATCGTTTTATCGGCGTATATCGTTGGCAATAATGAAGTTCATAAATTTTCTAATAGAGAATAGTGACTTGATTTTTGCGCTCTAATTAGTTATCTGAATAGTAAAACGGAAACTTCCATAAATTCGATCAAGATTATCGCTTTTTCCAGCGCATTTAACAACTCGGATCGACGTTTTGTGCAGGATATCTGTATATTAATTGGAACATGATTAATAGCACTAGAGTGGTTTTGACTGGTTTAGTGACACCCAAGGAATTTGGCTCCCCCTCCCCGGCTCGAACGGGGGACCTGCGGATTAACAGTCCGTCGCTCTACCAACTGAGCTAAGGGGGAACAGGTGTTACTAATTGGTTAAAAGTGGCTCCCCCTCCCCGGCTCGAACGGGGGACCTGCGGATTAACAGTCCGTCGCTCTACCAACTGAGCTAAGGGGGACCTGCTTTTAACGGATGCGGATATTAATGAGCTAAGGCCGCTGTGTCAACAGTGTTCTACGGTTTTTTAATGTTTAATTTTTGTTTGCTTATAAAGTAGGCAGTCATGGTGTTGGGTTTGTATGTTGACAAAGAGCCTAAATATGAACCGCGTTAATACTAAATTGATGATATTATTAAGAATAACAGCCCATCTTTGCGACCGAAAGCATCATTATCCTTCATCTTATTACTAATTTATCTATTTATTAATAAATATAAGTCAAAAGGTTATTAAAATTACGGTGACTACTGTTAATATAGACAGTGTGTAACAAAACGGTCACGTAACTGAAATGCTTCTATGGTTAGTGGTAACTTACATAATATTTTGTAAAAAAGCTGTTAACGAGCGTCGTTATTAGGGCGCGACCACTTATCCACTAGATCTGTGGATAAGTCTGTGGGTTAAATAGTTAAACTAAAGGTCGAGCTTAATCAATTATTGTCAACAGAAATAACATAAAAACACTAAAAATAAATAAAATGATTAAAAACAATACGTTAAAAAAATAGCAATCAGTTTTACTTTTTAGTTGTTGACAGATATCAGTTTCTTAAATGCCTGTGTACTAATTCATTTATTTTAATCTGAGAAAACAATTGTGACAGTTTTTTGAGCGCTTTTTGGGATATAATCAATGAGTTGGCATAATTTGTTGGTGGTAACAAAATCAATGATTTTTATAGGTCATAAAAGAGATAACATTAAAATCAAACTAAAAATTCTAATTCAGAGTAAAAAGGGCGACTATATTTTATTATGTGGATTCAAAAGAGAACAAAATGACGATATGCAGTGACCAATAATACAACTCATCGAGACATGCTCAACGGCGATATTGCGCAAACATTAAAAAGTATGACCATTCCAATGATCGTCGGAATGTTAATGTTGATGACCTTCAGTATTGTTGATACGTTTTTTGTTAGTATGTTAGGCACAGTGCAATTAGCCGCTATTAGTTTCACCTTTCCAGTCACGTTTACCGTCATTAGTTTAAATATCGGTTTAGGAATCGGTACCTCAGCGATTATTGGCAAGTATATTGGATCAGGCAATACCCAGCATGCAAAAGCATTGGCGACGGGCGCACTTATGTTGTCGGTGTTGCTAGTTGGCATCTTTGCCGTGGTTGGAATTTTAAGTATTGAGTTTATATTTACACTAATGGGGGCAGATGCCAGCCTAATGCCATTTATTAAGGCATACATGGTTCCGTGGTATTTAGCTGGTATCTTCCTTGCCATTCCGATGGTCGGTAATTCGGTATTAAGAGCCTTCGGTGATACTAAAACGCCCAGCATTATTATGGCAACAGGAGGTGGAATCAATGTCATATTGGATCCCATTTTAATATTTGGTTGGGGACCAATTCCAGCGCTAGGAATTCAAGGTGCAGCCATCGCCACAGCAATAGCATGGGCAGTATGTGTCGTTTGGATACTCTATCTACTGGCAGTCAAAAGACAATTGATTGAATCGCGAATACTCAGGTGGGCAGAATTTACCGTCGCAGCAAAAGGCGTATTAAAAATCGGACTACCAGCCGCAGGTGCAAACATGCTTACCCCAATCGCTGGCGGCGTGCTGACCGCCGTCGTTGCTTCTTATGGTACAGAGGCTGTTGCTGCCTGGGGCGTAGGAAACCGATTAGAATCCATCGCTAGTATTCTTGTGTTGGCCTTATCAATGTCTTTACCTCCCTTTATTAGCCAAAATTATGGTGCGAATAAATTATCTCGTATTAAAACTGCGTTTAATATAGCCGCCAAATTTGTGGTTGTCTGGCAGCTTATTGTTTTTGCAGTATTGGCAATATGTTCAAGTTACATTGCACAAATATTCGCAGAGGAAGCAAGTGTTGCGCGAGATATCAGTTTATTTCTCTGCATTGTACCTCTTGGCTATGGCCTGCAAGGAATCATTATTTTGGTCAATTCATCTTTTAATGCGATGCATAAGCCCATGTCAGCATTAGTACTAAGTATCCTGAGGTTATTCGCGTTTTATGTACCAATAGCGTCGTTAGGCAGTTACTTAAATGGCTTAGAAGGTCTATTTTGGGGTTGTGTTATTGCCAACGTTTTGACGTCTGTTTTGGCATATGCATGGTTTAATCGAAATTTGAAAAATGAAATGGCGTTACACGTATCAATGCCAGTGTTTGGAAGTGAAAAATGAGTAAAGCTTTTACCCTAAAATCAAGCTATAAACCAGCTGGAGATCAACCCACTGCTATAGCCTCTCTTGTAGAAGGTTTGCAGTCTGGTTTAGCCAAACAAGTACTTTTGGGGGTTACGGGTTCTGGTAAAACGTTCACCATGGCCAATGTGATCTCGCAAGTACAAAGACCTACGTTGATAATGGCGCATAATAAAACACTTGCCGCGCAGTTATACGGTGAAATGAAAGAGTTTTTTCCGAACAATGCGGTTGAGTATTTCGTGTCCTACTATGATTATTATCAACCCGAAGCATATGTGCCTAGTACCGACACGTTTATAGAAAAAGACGCGTCGATTAATGATCACATAGAACAAATGCGGTTGTCGGCGACAAAATCACTGATGGAGCGTCGTGATGTTATCATTATTGCATCTGTGTCAGCTATTTATGGTTTGGGTGATCCTAAAAGTTATATGAAAATGCTGCTGCATTTTCGTCAGGGCGATATCATGGATCAACGCGATATCTTAAGACGACTCGCTGAGCTTCAATATAAACGCAATGATATCGCTTTTGAACGCGGTAGTTTTAGAGTGCGCGGAGATGTCATTGATATATTTCCCGCAGACTCTGAAAAACAAGCGATTAGGATCCAGTTGTTTGACGATGAAATTGAAAAAATTAGCTTATTCGATCCCCTCACTGGTGCTGTAGACAAAAATGTTGTTCGCGTTACGGTTTATCCAAAAACACATTATGTTACGCCACGCGAAAAAATTGTAGCGGCGATAGATAAAATTAAAGAAGAGCTAAAGGAGCGACGCGCAAATCTAAAAGCGAATCATAAATTGATTGAAGAGCAGCGACTAAGTCAACGTACTCAATTCGATATAGAAATGATGTTGGAATTAGGTTATTGCTCGGGTATAGAGAATTACAGTCGTTATTTGTCTGGCAAAGCACCGGGAGAGCCGCCACCGACCTTGTTAGATTATTTTCCTAAAGATGGCTTGATATTTATTGATGAATCTCACGTTACAGTATCGCAAATTGGAGCGATGTATAAAGGTGATCGCTCGAGAAAAGAAACACTGGTTGAATTTGGCTTTCGATTGCCATCGGCGATGGATAATAGGCCGTTGAAATTTGAAGAGTTCGAGCATATCTCACCACAAACAATTTATGTATCAGCGACACCAGGTAATTTTGAGTTGGAAAAGTGCCATGGCGATATTGTAGAGCAAGTCGTTCGACCAACAGGCTTAATTGATCCGCCTATAGAAATTCGCCCCGTAGGGACTCAGGTGGATGATGTTCTCTCTGAAATTGCCTTAAGAGTTGCCGTAAATGAACGTGTTCTTATCACCACCTTAACAAAGCGGATGGCGGAGGATTTAAGTGAATATCTGAGTGAGCATGGCGTTAAGGTTCGATATCTTCACTCTGACATAGATACTGTAGAACGTATCGAAATTATTCGCGACCTACGTCTGGGTAAATTTGACGTTTTAGTCGGCATTAATCTATTGCGTGAGGGTCTAGATATGCCCGAAGTGTCTTTAGTTGCCATACTTGATGCAGACAAAGAGGGATTTTTGAGAGCAGATAAATCACTTATTCAAACCATGGGACGGGCCGCTCGTCATATCAATGGGAAGGCAATTTTATATGCAGATCGGATAACTGGTTCGATGCAACGGGCTATGGATGAGACCGACCGCAGACGTGCAAAGCAGGTTGCGTATAATGAAAAACATGGTATTACGCCGCATTCATTAAATAAGCCTATTACTGATATTATGGACCTCGGTGACACTAATCACCCTGCATCCGGTAAAGTAAGAATGCGTAAAATTGCAGAGAAAGAAAAAACTTACAAAGCGATGAATGTAACCCAACTAATGGGGAAAGTGGTTGAGGTGGAAAAACAAATGTTCGAATCGGCTAGGGATTTAGAGTTTGAAAAAGCAGCCTCATTAAGAGATGAGGTTGAGATACTACGATCTGAAATTCTAAAACTGTCGTGAAAGAAAATTGTTCAGTCAAATGTTGCTGGCTGGGCTGTCTGGCAACATAATTGAGGATGTACCAAAGCGTCAAATCTGATTAGAATGAGTAACCGAACCCAGCTACGCATTAAGTAGCTTGAAAGGTAAACCGTTTAATGTATTGTATTTATCGTTAACAAAGTTAGCGTAAACAAGGGATATGCAATCGATACAGTTGTATATGTTCAGAACGTTAAATAAGCGTCATGCAAAAAATGATGTTTTGTGATTATCACATGCTTACAAGAAACATTGTCGGTGTATCGGTACTATCAAGGATGGCAGGGAGTTTTGCGAATCAACGCTACTCATTTATGAATAAATATGAGCAAATTAGACTGTCGCTCATGAGCTGATTTTTCTTACATTTATACGATATTTATATGGGCCGTGAAAGTCTAAAGTTAAAAAGTTATACAAATCAATAACAAATTGATTGTAAAACTGAAAGACTTTGCATAACATGTTGAAAAGTAGTATGGGCAAACATACCTAATGCGGTGGATATATGTTAAATCGTTTACAAGAATCTGATATTAAATTGTTGCGTGTGTTTTATGCGGTTGCATCTTGCAACGGCTTTACTGCTGCGGAGCCTGTGCTTAGAATGCAGCGGCCTAACATTAGTGCCGCGATTAAGAAATTGGAAGAAAGACTCGACCTTGTTTTGTGCCACCGCGGTCGGGGTGGATTTCAAATGACTAAAGAAGGTGAAGTTGTTTTTCAAGAAACCAAGCGTATCTTCAACGCATTCGATAATTTTGTATTTAACTTAAAAAGTTTACATGATGACTATAGCGGTCATATCACTTTGGTATTGATGGCTGGTTTAGCTACATCAATGCAATTAGCGGTGAGTAAAGCGGTTAAGAGTACAATGAAAAAATTTGACGACATTCATGTCAACATTCAAACCCGTTTATACAATGAGGTTGAACATGTTGCGCTTTCGGGCGAATGTCATTTGGTATTATCTACCTACGATATGGTTAAGCCCGAGTCGGTTACCTTCCATTCGACAGGCGTGCAGTGCAAGGGACGTTTATACTGCTCACCAACCCATACCTTAGCGAAATATCGCGAAGCGGACGCACTACCTGACAATGTTAGAATTGAAGATTTTCCTGCCATCGGTATGTCTGGTTTGTCATCAGTCAATTACATTAGTGGTGAAAAAAGACTCGCTATTCAGACATTCTCAGACTCATACGACGTTTGCATGGCTGCCGTCATGACTGGAGAATATGTTGGTTTGTTGCCGGATTACATCGCCAAAGAACAAGGCGCAGCTACTGGTCTTGTGCCAATTTGTAAGGGGTCATTATTTGAATTTAGTCATGAGTTATTCGTGATGAATGGAAAAAATACAAGACTTAACCCCGTGTTAAGGCATTGTATTAAGGAACTAGAATATTTTGTGTTTGAAAGTCAGAAATAGTTAACGGTCACAGCAGCGTTTGATAATGAAAATACCTCCGCTAGTGAAAACGCTAACAGAGGTATTTCTAGTTTTGATAGTCAATAGGGTCAATTGTATTGTTTTCAGAGAATGCTTCTAGTCTCTCTTGGCAAGCACCGCATCTGCCGCATGCCTTCTCTTGACCGTTGTAGCAAGTCCAAGTGTCATTATAGTCCAAGTTCATTACCAAGCCTTCCCTAAGAATATCTGTTTTACTAGCAGCCAAATAGGGAGCTCTTACTTCAACCGCCTGATAGTTTGCAATTTTGCATACGTCATTCATGGCATCAACGAACTCAGTTCTGCAATCAGGGTAAATGGCATGGTCACCTGAGTGAGCGCCAAAATACACCGCCTCTGCTTCGATAGAAACCGCATAACCTACCGCCATCGACAACATAATCATGTTGCGATTTGGCACGACGGTGGTTTTCATACTCTCTTCTTGGTAGTGCCCCTCGGGAACATCAATATCATCAGTAAGCGCAGAACCTCCGATAAGCTGATTTATTGAGCTAATGTCCACCACTTTATGCTCAATATCGTGTTGCTCACAAACTTTTTTTGCGAAAAGTAATTCTTTACTGTGTCTTTGTCCATAGTTGAAAGATACCGCATGCACATCATATCCCTGCTGCATGGCTTTGTTGAGCACAGTATATGAATCCATACCGCCTGAATAGATGACGACGACTTTCGCTGACATTTGTTATTCTCCTTTAAAAAAACGGTGCTGATTCTAAGCGATCCCTGCTAAAATCCCAACTGTAATTTAATAAGTAATAGGGTGTTATTGTGAAAAACTTGAAAGTAAACGAAGTATTTGAGTCACTTCAAGGCGAAGGCTCGTTTACTGGAGTGCCGTCGATTTTCGTGAGACTCCAAGGTTGTCCTGTTGGCTGCTCTTGGTGCGACACAAAACACACGTGGGAAATCAGCTTAGAAGCAGAAACGACGCCAGACACTATAATGCAACAAAGTGAAGACTCTTCACAGTGGTTTTCTGCAAATGAGTGCTCATTATTCGCGCTTTTTGACAAACAAGGATATGTCGCAAAACACATTGTTTTGACCGGCGGTGAGCCTTGTATGTATGACTTAACTGAGTTCACCAAACAAGCACACAATAAAGGATTTTCTACCCAAATAGAAACAAGTGGGACATTTGAAATCCTCACCAGTAAGGATACATGGGTTACTGTCTCGCCAAAGATAAATATGCAAGGTGGCTATAAGATGCGAGATGACGCATTGGCAAGAGCGAATGAAATAAAACATCCTATCGCTATGCAAAAACATATAGATGAGCTAGATTCATTGTTAGCATCTATGGACCAAAATATGTTGCCGCTAATTTATTTACAACCCATTAGTCAGCAAAAACGAGCTACAGATTTAGCTGTCAAAACGTGTATTGAACGCAATTGGCGACTTTCACTACAAATGCATAAGTTTATCGGCTTAGAATAGCCATTTCATTTTTAGGTATGACCATGGCACTTGATCGGAGAACCAATGGATAAGTATATCGACGAGTACCAGTTTTTAAATGATACTGGTAAAACACCTCTAGCCTGTGATGTTGAGAAGACTCCCAAGATTATCGTGGTGGTCTTGAATGATAAATAGGCATTCAGTATTAACCCGCATGAAATGTATTTCTATGCGGCGTATTGCAAGCATAATGTTGATAATGGGACTCTCATCTTTTTGTGCAGTTGCGAACGCAGCAACATGGGTCGTTACTTATCCAGGCTCTTTATACGATGGTGATGAACGGCATAAATATCCAGAAGCACTTTTGCAATTAGCGCTTGAAAAAACTGGGGTGCGTTACAGAATGGTCGCCTCTCAACGGGTTAAATATCAATCCAAAGCGATTCGGAAGTTACGGGAGAATATTGAGGTTAATGTTGTTTGGAGTACGACGGACCGTCAACGTGAAGATGATCTACTTCCTATTCGTATACCTATTGCCAAGGGTTTAATTGGTTGGCGAGTGATGTTGACGCATAAAAATAAGCCGTTTTACAGTAAAGCGATGATTAGTTTAAGCGATCTACTGGTTTACGCCCCTGTTCAGGGTATTGATTGGCCGGATACTAAAATCCTGCAAGCTAATGGTTTTAACGTATTAGGTGCTCAGAATCGGTCTGAAGCATCGAGTTTATTATCGCGCCAGCAAGCTGATTTTTACCCTCTGTCTGTTATCGAGGCGTTGACTGAATTGCGTCAGGAAGGAGCCGATCCAGATATTAGGTTGAAAGAGGGGATTGCTCTACAATATAGAGCTGCGATGTATTTTTTCGTCAATAAACGCAATGTCACTTTAGCTCGATTGATAGAAGTTGGCTTGGAACGAGCAATTGAAGATGGCAGCTTTGATGAATTGTTTTATGAATATCATGGCGACATGCTAGAGCAATTAGCATTAGATAAAATTACCTACTTTGAATTAGATAATCCACTTCTACCTATAAAAACACCTGTTTCTGAATCTAAGTATTGGTATACCCCCGGACAGTTTGAAGGCAAAAAAAAAGCGACTAATTAAAGTCGCTTTACGCCTTCTATCATAGTGACCGTTGCAGTTAACCTTTAAACTCACCACTATGAATAGACTTCATTGAACGACCAGAGGGGTCTGCTGAGGCTTTAAAGCTCTCATCCCACTCCAAAGCTTCCACTGTGCTGCAAGCGATTGATTTACCGCTTGGAACGCATTTAGCGGCACTTTCCTGAGGGAAGTAGTCTTCAAAGATAGTGCGGTAGTAATAACCTTCTTTGGTATCCGGTGTATTGATCGGAAAACGGAATTGGGCTGTTGCTAACTGTTGGTCGGATACTTCAAGCGCAACAAACTCACGAATTGAGTCAATCCAAGAATAACCTACACCATCGCCAAATTGTTCTTTTTGACGCCATAACACTTCAGCTGGAAGATATGTTTCGTCATCAAAGGCCTTTCTCAGTATCCATTTTTCCATACGGCCATTAATACACATTTTATCTTGTGGATTTAGGCGCATAGCAACATCCATGAAGTTTTTATCTAAGAAAGGTACGCGTGCTTCAACTCCCCAAGCAGAGGTTGATTTGTTTGCACGTGCGCAATCAAACAGGTGCAGACGATCAAGTTTACGCACTGTTTCTTCATGTAACTCTTTACTGTTAGGCGCTTTGTGGAAATATAAATAACCACCAAATATTTCATCAGCCCCTTCGCCAGACAACACCATTTTGATACCCATAGCTTTGATTTTTCTAGTCATCAAATACATTGGCGTAGCAGCACGTATAGTCGTTGTATCGTATGTTTCTAAATGATAAATAACATCACGAATAGCATCAAGCCCTTCCTGAATGGTAAAATGAATTTCGTGATGCACGGTGCCAATCATAGTCGCTACTTTTTTAGCTGCAATTAAATCAGGTGCACCCTCAAGACCAACAGCAAATGAGTGCAATCGAGGCCACCAAGCATCGCTTTTGTCTTCGTCTTCAACACGTTTGGCAACATATCTGGCGGCGACAGCTGAGACTAATGATGAATCTAAACCGCCCGAAAGTAACACCGCATAAGGTACGTCTGACATCAGGTGTGACTTAACCGCCTTTTCAAATGCAACTTTTAAATCATCTAGGTTTGTTTCGTTGTCTTTAACATTTTCATATGACATCCAATCGCGTTCGTAATATTTAACCAGCTTGCCGTCGGTGCTGCTTAGATAATGCCCCGGTGGGAACTCCTGTACTGTCTTACAAACAGGCACAAGGGCTTTCATTTCTGAAGCAACATAAAAGTTGCCGAACTCATCAAAACCGGTATATAGCGGAATAATACCCATATGGTCCCGAGCGATGAGGTAGGTATTGTTCTCTTGGTCATAAAGCACAAAAGAAAACATACCTTCCAATTTGTCAATGAAACCCACCCCCTCTTGCTGATACAGCGGAATAATGATTTCGCAATCTGATTTGGTTTGAAAGTCATACGGAGTAGCTAGCTTAGACGCTAAATCCTTATGATTATAAATTTCGCCATTAACGGCTAATACCTGATTACCATTATTACTGATTAGAGGCTGAGCGCCCGTGTCTACGTCAACAATTGCCAGTCTTTCATGGCATAAAATCGTATTTTCATTATGCCAAATACCTGACCAGTCTGGGCCACGATGGCGTAATAATTTTGATAATTCGAGTGCTTGCGTGCGCAACTCTGACACATCAGTTTTGATATCAAGGATACCGAAAATACCACACATAGGTTGTTTCGCCTTTTCTTGCTAGGTTATTGGATTGGGTTATCGTTTTCTGTCGATAATAAGGTAGGTATGTGGAACTTATGTTCGCTTTATTATTATTCAATTTACCTTGACGATGAATGTGCCATTTTGAGTAGAAAATGCAAGGGTTTTCTAGGAGAAAAGCACAATTAGTTACTGTTATTACGATTATTACACAATTCGTAATTTAAATTGCAGTACAAGTTCATGCGATCTCAGCAAGTAACACTGACAAACAATAGCCTCAAAAGAGGCTATTTAGTTCATATCGTAAAATTTATTTATTATTTGCGTTGAAATTCACTTGTTGCTGACCACTGTGGCCATGTGCCAGAATTGGCTATGTCATAACCCACTTCAAACAACATTTGAGTATCTTCTTGAACACCACTAAAATCCCAACTTTCACGGAATTGGTCGCAAACTTGATGGTAACAGCCGCGAACTATCACGTTTGTCCTCTTACGATATTCCGCAGTTGCTTCATCAATGGGCTCACTGCCACCTTTTGCGTACAGCGCTGGGATACCAACCTTAGCAAAACTAAAGTGATCAGAGCGATAATAAATACCAGCACCCGGATTATCTTCTTGAGTTAATACTCGGCCTTGACGTTTTGCCGCTTTCTCAAGATTAGTTTCAAGGTCCGATTTACCCATGCCAACGACAGCGACATTCTTGGTTCTTCCTAATACATTCATTGCATCCATATTAATATTAGCAACGGTTTTATCAAGCGCGATAATTGGATTTTCAGCATAGTACCTTGATCCCAAAAGACCTTGTTCCTCAGCAGTTACTATCAACATACTAACCGAGCGTTTGGGTTTTTTGTTTAAGCTAGCGAAGGCTTCAGCCATGGCGAGGATTGCGGCGGTTCCCGTCGCATTGTCATGCGCACCATTATATATCTGGTCACCATCTTTACTTTCATCTTTGCCCAAGTGATCCCAGTGAGAAGTGTAAATAATATGCTCATCAGGTCTTTCGCTACCCAGTAAAGTGGCGAAGACATTATAACTTTTTGATTCTTTTAAATCATTTTTGATTGTAATAGATGCTTTTTTATTTAATGCAACAGAATAAGACCCTTGCGCTGCGAAATCCTTTTCTTGGTCAAAATTCAAGCCTGCGTCAGCAAAAATTTTCACGGCCGCGTCACGCGAAATCCAACCTTCAACGGCAACTCGACTTGCGCCAGCGTCTGCTGTGACTAAGCCATACTGTGGGCCACTCCAGCTATTTGCCACAACAGACCAACCGTAAGAGGCTGGGGCGGTCTCATGGACAATAAATACTGCTGCAGCACCTTGACGGCTAGCTTCTTCATATTTATAGGTCCAACGGCCGTAATAGGTCATTGTTGAACCCTGGAAAAGTTCACTTTCTGGGCTTGCATAGCCTGGGTCATTAACTAAAATAATGACTGTCTTACCTTTTACATCGACGTCTTCATAGTCATTCCATTGGTATTCTGGCGCATTTACACCATAGCCAAGAAAAACAATATCAGAATCGATTAAATCAACCTCGGACACTTCATGTTTTGAACCAGCGACCATATCTTCTTTGTATAAAAATGTGTTTTCGCCCATTTTAAGACTCATGTCCGGCGCAGCAGTAATTTGCATTAAGCTGACTTCTTGAAAAAAACTACCTGCGTTACTTGGTTCAAAACCCACTTTGGTTAATTCCGCAGTGAGGTAATCTAAAGTCTTTTTTTCGCCTGCGGTGGTTGGTAAGCGACCTTCAAATTCATCTGATGATAATATTTTTGTATGCTGTTTTAGCGTATCAGCGCTAATAGAGCTATAAACGGCCTCAAAATTATCTTCAACTTTGGGCGCTGCGGTTTTTACCGCATTGGGTTCTGGTTCCGAACAGCCTGCAAGAGCGATTGCAAAGATAGCGGCAGACAATGTCAAAGTAAGGGCCTGTTTCTGAAGTTTCATTGATGTTCCTTGTAATTAGTCATATTTTTTGTCTTTTACAATGCAATTGGGATAAACCATAATATTGTGAAACAATATAAGCAAGATTTGTTACCTAATATAACAAACATTTATGGCACTATATTAATAATGTGTTACTTAAAAAATTTAACGATAAGACTATTGTATTGGATGCTTTAATATCATCGCCATTTTTGCGACCGCCACTATCAGCACTCTCATTACTTTTTCCATCGCAAGATTTAATTCAGCTGGATATTACTAGATTGGACGCTAACTTACTCGAAAAGATGCGAGTTTGCTTCGAAAGTGATATGAATTTAGTTGCTTGGGGGAAACGCTTTATTTGCCAAGAGTCAATGCCAGAAGACGTCCGATACTATGAACAGATTATATTTGAAGACAATGCTATCCCAACCCGCAGAGAAAGTTGGCATGACTTTTTTAACGGCATTATTTGGTTGCAATTCCCACAAACAAAAACCTATCTAAATCATTTGCATATATCTGAAATAGACACACATGGCTTGGATCCAAGAACCAAGGTTCGAAATCACATTACACATTTTGATGAGTGCGGAATTGTCTTATTTATAACGGGAACGAAATTATTAGCTAAACTAGCATTTTTGTTCGACACACAAGAGTGGACAACCATTTTTTGCGAATTAAAAGAGGAGTGGCATACGCGCATTCTGCCTGTTGTATTTGGTCACGCAAATCTGGAAATGTTATTGACCCCATTTGTTGGCTTGACGGGCAAAGTCTTACTCATTCAAATCGATGATAAACAAAGAACACAAGGGCTTAGCTCATTGCTTGGGTCGCGAGTGTTAGATACCTTGCTCGTGCAGCATATCCAAACCAACCAAACATTGTTTTCTAATAAGCCATTTTATCCCTTACCCATTTTAGGTATCCCTCATTGGCACTATGGCCCGCAAGATTTAGCTTTTTACACAAATGAAGGATATTTCATGCCTAAACGCAAAAAAGTAGTTGTTAAATAATTTTATTGATTTAGTGTCCACAAAAACGAAATAGTTAATATACTGACACTGGGAATTGCTGCAAACACAATGGATTTTTTACTGCTGAAGTTGGTCCACTGTTGTAAGCAAACTGCACCCAAATAAATGGTCCAAATTGTTTCAAGTCGCAAATACGACATAAAGTTAAACCATTTACTGCTTGGCTCAACAGTCAATATATAGCTCAGGGAAGTTGGCGATAACACCGACTGAGAAACCTGTGCCCCTGGGTCTATCAATAAAATGAGCCCTAAAGAAATGACAGAAGCAATTAACGTAGGCATCATAAACCACCATTGTGCGCCATACCAATCGAAAAAACTGTGAATACTTTTTTCATCGTTTCTGGTCACTAGGGTGTAGTATAGTCCTAAGACCGCTGACACTACGATAAGGTATGCAGGAGCGCCAAACAGAGCAAAGCCTGCGGCATTCTCTCCTGTGCCATAAACTGAGCGCATGTTTTCTAATTCTGCAGGGCTTGCGTCAGGCATACTTAGTGCTAATTGCGTGCCAATATACCAGTCATAATCAACCACACCGAAATAAAGGTAAGCTGGCAGTGCAGAAATCACGATTACAAGAATAAAAGGTATCCAAGACCAATTGTCTTTCAATGACAATGCTTTAAAAACGTCAGAGGGGCGAATAAATACATCATTACAAGCTTGTATTGGATTGGTCACTGCGTAATTATTTTCGCTCATTTACATTCCCTGATTTTATCGTTTTATTGTATTTGATTGTTACTTATAAAGTATTCAATTTTCTGCTCAGTAAAACAAGCATAAATAGGCGATAGAATTAATTTGAAACATTTAAATTGATAATCAGTGCAGATTGCCTTAGTAATTCATTGCGAAATATCATAGTCTAATGCCAATAGCAGAAATGATAATTATGACTTAAAATAGGGACGTTAGTGTGATTGAAATAAACAAACTAGCTAAAAAATTTAAAGTAGAAAACCCTAAAAAACTGAGTGAGCAAGATAAAAAAGATCCAAGGTTACAAGGACGTTTTTTTCATTCGGTAAGGGAGGTAAGCTTCAGTTGTCAAAATGGCCAAGTGTTAGGCTTGTTAGGTCCAAATGGCGCAGGTAAAACAACTACCCTAAGAATGTTGTCAACCGCATTGCGGCCAGACAGTGGCAGTATTAATATAGGTGGTTTCGATATATTAAAAAACCCTGTTGAAGCGAGAAAACAGATTGGATTTTTATCTGGTGGTACGGGGCTTTATGGGCGGTTAAGTGGGCGTGAAAATATTGCGTATTTCGGAAAATTGAATGGAATGACCAATGATGCAATTATCAAACGAACCGCTGAATTATCCCACCGTTTGGATATGGATTCATTTTTAGATAGACGCAGCGAAACCTACTCTACTGGAATGAAACAGAAGGCGTCAATTGCCCGCTCGGTTATTCATTCGCCCAAAGTTGTTATCTTAGATGAACCGACTACTGGCCTAGACATTATGGCTACACAAACGGTGCTGAATTTTATTCGCGATTTGAAAAATGATAATACACCTGTCATTTTTTCTACCCACCATTTAGATGAAGTATCTGAGCTTTGTGACAAAGTCACTGTAATCGATCAGGGACAAACGATGTTTAATGATACGTTTGACGCTTTCAGGGCACTGGATGAAGTTTCATTGCATGAATCATTCCTGCGCTCCATCGGTAAACCTAAACATCAAACGACAGAACGATAGGGAGTATTATTATGTGGTTGGTATTTCAAAAAGAGATTAAAGAATTATTGCGTGATAAAAAAACCCTGTTTTTCATGATTGCCTTACCTATCTTGTTATTTCCACTATTGATTGGTGGCGCGCTATATGTCGGCACAAACGTGGTCAAAGGCGCAGTAGAAAAAACACGTACGTATGCCATCATTGGCGACCAATTTAGTGATGAGTTCGTGGGTAAACTAAATGAAATTGAACAATTTTCATTGCAAAAGTTACCGTCTGAAGTGCAAACAAAAGAACAAATAGTGGCTTATGTTAAAGAAGGTAATATTGATTTTGTTATTGAGATACCAAAAAATTACAGCAGCATGGTATTAGATTCAGGCAAAATAACACTTACGTTATACCGCAACCAAGCGGGCTTAAAAGTAGTCGAAAACAAATTAAATAAAATTGTCGATGAGCTATCAGATTTATATCAAACAATTGCATTTTCATCATTAGGTTTATCTGAATCTCAGCAAATAAGTGTCGTCACGCCCATTGAGGTTGAAGAGATTAATGTAGCGGATGAACGCGAAACACTGGGTGAATCAATTGGTGGTTTTATTCCTTATTTGATTTTTATGCTTTGTTTGCAAGGTGCAATGTTACCGGCCAGTGATTTAGGTGCAGGTGAAAAAGAGCGTGGAACGCTTGAAACCTTACTTATCACACCAATCGAGCGTACAAAAATCGTGCTTGGTAAGTTTCTTACCATCGCCTTTGCCGGCGTAACATCAGCACTCGTCACAGTCTTAAGTATTGCCTTGTGGACTGCCGTTTTAAGCAGAGGTGAGGCAGGTGAAGTGTTAGTGAAATTCATGACCTCTATTGATGCTATCGATTTCTTGTTAGTGTTTTTCATGCTGATACCCGTTGTCGCTATTTTCGCTGCAGTATTGCTGGCATTATCAATTTACGCCCGCTCATTTAAAGAAGCCCAGGGTTATATGACGCCGCTTGTTTTCGTGACTTTTATTCCAGTAATATTTGCTATGCTCCCAGGTGTTCAACTCAAAGGTATTTGGGCTTGGGTGCCGCTGACTAATGTGGCACTGGCTATCAAAGAGTTGATTAAAGGGACCATGGACTATGTTCAATTGTTTGCCATATTTGGCTCAACAGCAGTCATTGCAGGCAGCCTACTTGCATTTTGCATTTATTGGTTTAAACAAGAGAAAGTATTATTTAGATAAGTAAGGCTTTTTATAGATTCTTTTTAATCGTCTGTTAATAGTAAAAAACCTTCATTGTTTATTGCAGGTCTGCGCTTTTTACTACAGACTCTTGTCTTGTTGAATATTAGCGCGATGCAGTATCCAATTAAATACTTAAGAAGTAAGGTATTGATATATTGAATCGCATTTATAAATACGCTTGTAAAGAGATGCCTGTATAGATTCATCAGTATAGAGACATCATTATAGAGACATCATTATAGAGACATCATTATAGAGACATCATTATAGAGAACTGTCATATTGTTCTATAGATTCACCTAATGAGGTGTGCCATTGTGTCGCAGTCGTTTATCATTTTCGACTGAAACAACAAATTAGGGTAACAGGCCTGAAATAAGTAAAAACTTAATTGGCTTATTGGCATAATGTTACACAAAGTCCGAATTACCTCCACACCGGAAAAAATAAAAATTAATGTCTGAAATTGAGTCCTTTTTCTCGAATCCTGGTCCGTTGGCTGAAATTATTGCCGGATTTACCCCTAGAGAATCCCAAACAACAATGGCTAACGCTGTCGCTGATGCAATCCAAGAGCGAGGTTCTTTGATTGTTGAAGCAGGAACAGGAACCGGTAAAACCTTTGCTTATTTAGCTCCAGCACTGCTGTCCAAGAAGAAGTTTATTGTGTCCACAGGGACAAAAAACCTACAAGAACAGCTATTTCATCGTGATTTACCGACTGTAAAAAAAGCCATAGATAAAACAAGAAAAACAGCATTATTGAAGGGACGCTCTAATTATCTTTGTTTACATCGACTTTCACAGCATGGCGGAGGTAATGTATTGCTTGAAAAAGAAGTCCTTAACGAATTTAGTTTGGTAAGAAAGTGGGCGAGCACAACATCAACCGGTGATATTGGTGAACTAAAAAGTATTAAAGAAGACGCAAAGGTATTACCCATAGTGACGTCTACGGTTGACAACTGTTTAGGTAAAGATTGCCCGAGTTATGAAGATTGTTATTTAGTAAAAGCAAGAAGAAATGCAATGGAAGCAGATGTGATTGTTGTTAATCATCATTTGTTTTTTGCAGATTTGGCATTGAAAGATACCGGTTTTGGCGAGCTAATTCCTGATGTTGACGTGGTGATTTTTGATGAAGCTCACCAAGTGCCGGATATAGCCAGTGAATACTTCGGTGAAAACTTTTCGAGTCGACAAGTTCAAGATTTGACTAAAGACGTCATTGCGATAACAAGGTCGGTGCTAAAAGATGCAGACCAATTGAGTAAGATTGCGGAAAAGTGCCAAATGCACATGGCTGATTTGCGTTTGTTATTTCCGCATAATCCTAGCCGTGGTAATTGGGCGCAAAAGCTCGAACAAACTGACATTGCTAACCAAATCACTATTATCGAAAAAAGTCTACATCAGTTATACGAAATTGCCAATATTCATCAAGGCCGTGACAAAGATCTCGACATGATGATTGAGCGAATGTCTGAGTTCAGCCAGTGTCTAGGGCATGTAACAGATGTCAAGCGCACAGGTGTGAGTTTATGGTACGAAACGACACCAAGACAAATTATTTTGCATCTTACTCCGCTGAGTATTGCGGATAAATTTTCAACTATTATGAAGGCACAAAATGCGGCATGGATATTTACCTCTGCAACCTTAATGGTGGATGGAAACTTTGATCATTATCGCAATCATATGGGTCTATATGATGCAAAGACATTGTCGCTGGACAGCCCTTTTGACTATCAAAATCAGGCCATGTTATGTATTCCACGCTTTTTACCTGAGCCTAATGATAGGGCGATTAAATACAATCTAGTTGACATTGCATGTCGCTTAATTGACGCAAGTAAAGGCAGAGCGTTTATTTTATTTACCAGCCATGCAATGATGCGTGAAGTTGCTGCACTTGTGGAAGAAAAGATAGACAATCCGATATTAGTTCAAGGAAGCACAACCAAACAGGCGTTATTAGACGAGTATCTTAAAAATCAAAATGCAGTACTATTCGGAACAGGGGCGTTCTGGGAAGGTGTCGATGTTAAAGGCAATGATCTGCTCTGTGTTATGATTGATAAGTTGCCGTTTGCATCACCTGATGATCCTTTACTGCAGGCACGCATGGAAGATTGTAAGAAACAGGGGGGAAATGCATTTGCGCAAATACAAATTCCTCAGGCTGTGATTACGTTGAAGCAAGGCGCGGGACGTCTTATTCGCGATGAAACCGATAAGGGAGTATTGGTTATTTGTGATAACCGATTAGTTACAAAACAATATGGCCAAACGTTTATTGCGAGCTTGCCAAATATGAAGCGTACTCGAAGTTTAGACACGGTTGCCGCTTTTTTAAATAAGATTGAATAATGAAAATATTAGCAATAGATACCGCAACCGAAGCATGCTCGGTTGCACTGTTAAATGGTAATGTAAAAGACGTGATATTTGAAATTTGTCCGCAACAACATAGCCAACGTATATTACCAATGATCGATAAATTACTATCAAAACATGCTATTAATATTACTGATTTAGACGCTCTCGCGTACTGCAGAGGCCCAGGTAGTTTTACTGGGGTAAGAATTGCTACCGGAATTGTGCAAGGACTTGCACTTGGCGCAGACTTGCCGGTCATCGAAGTTTCTACGCTCGCGGTAATGGCGCAAGAAAATTACATGCAACACGGTTACCTGATCACTAAAGTGTTGATAGATGCTAGAATGCAGGAAGTGTATTTTGGTCATTTTCAGGTCCACAATGGTATTGTCGCTGAACTGCAAGGCGAAGCCGTTTTGACGCCAGCAGAGGCAGTTGCAAAATTTGCAGAAATTAGCGATGATAATGAGGCTGTTGGAAGAGCTGGGACAGGTTGGTCTGCTTATAGCGAAGCTCTGATGACATCACAAAACAAGGATCCTATTAATGTTCTATATCCTTGTGCAGAGTTTATTTTACCCATTGCTGAGAAAGCATTTAAAGATGGAAGCACTATCACTGTTGATGATGTCACTCCGATTTATTTGCGTGACAAAGTGACTTGGAAAAAGCTACCGGGTAAAGAGTAACCTGTCGCTAAACATATTATTATTATTGCGTTAATGGAGCGTAAATGGATACAGCAAATATCAAGAGTAGCAATGCAATTTTCATTGCCAAAGACTCGATTGACAATGCATCCCAAACCTCCATTATTAAACGTGCTTTGCTTGAACAAGAGACTAATGCTGAACAACAAGGCGTCGGCAAGGCTGAGCAACAAAGATTAGTTGCAGGTAATGAGGAAGTGTTTCAAAGGGCAGATTACTTCAAGCAGTCAACTGGTTATGATGAAAACTCTAATTTGCGCATTCGCCAAGAGTTGGCAATTTATAGATCGATAGAAACACAAGAAAAGCGAGATGACATTACGCAACTTTTAGGTGTCGATATTTATGCCTAGAATGCATAAACGAACTGAATATTTACCAAGATAATTGTGTGATGGCGTTTAACAACAGACAGTGACACTTAATCAGTGAATAAAAATGCTACCATATGGGAATCTATTTACCTTTACCTTCGTATATACTAATAAGACAGCGCAAAAATAGAAAGAAGTAGGGTGGATTAATGTAGATTGGTTTTAGAGTTTACTCTGGTGCCACGTCAATAAGCATCTTAATAAATAGTACCCACTCAATCGTACGTAAACGATAATTTCGGAGTAAAGCTATGCATTCATTTTTAAAAATATCGATTGTCGCAGTAGCCATGTTAGTGGGTGGTTGTGTGATTGTTCCAGAGCAAATAGAAGTGTCGGACGAAGAAAGTTTGATTTCATTTGAGAGTATTATTAACGGTAGTAAAACGGGTCAGGGCGAAAAAGCGCGTTGGGGCGGCGAAATTGTTAGTGTTGAGAACAAAAAAGACTATTCAGAAATTGAAATTTTGCAATATCCGAGTAATCAGTATGGGAAACCTCGAACTAACCTTGATAGTGCTGGTCGGTTTAAGGTTCAAGTCACCGGTTTCATTGACCCACTTGTGTTTGAGAAGGGCCGTTTAATTACTTTCTTAGGTGAACTTGGCGATCCGACTGAGGGCATCATTGGGGAGCAAGCTTATGTTTATCCTGTGTTGTTAGCCAGCGGTTATTACATGTGGAAAGAGACTGAAGAATACCAAGTTTCTGGCTTCTATTATTCTCAATTATCACCTTATTGGGGTGTGGGATTAAGTCGAAATTATTGGAGACCTTACGGCTTCTATCAAAACAGAACTGTCATTAGAGTTCAAAAAAATAGAAGTAAATCAGGTACAACCGGTTCTAAAAGTAGAGTGATTTCTGAGCGCTCCGACAGAACGCCAAATAAGGTCATTGAGCGGTCTAAATAAGTAGATTTACCCACTCAATGACTTTTTTCGTCATCCCCCCTCACAACAAAAGCGGCAATTGCCGCTTTTGTTTTATTTGCTAATTTCAACCACCGGGAAAACGCCTTTACATGAGTAACACTGAAATGACGTTTACGATTCCAAACCGCAAGATTGCCGCGCTGAGTAATGGTCAAACTGGAAAGCCACTATTGTTAATGGTGCATGGTTGGTTAGATAATTCAGCAAGTTTCTCCAAGCTCATTCCGTTACTTAATGATTTTCATGTCATTGCGATTGATTTACCTGGGCATGGAAAGTCATCGCATCGAAGCGCAGATGCGCATTATCATTTATTGGACTATGTGCATGACCTACATTGCCTTGTGCATGCACAAGGATGGACTCATTTCTCTATTGTTGGGCATTCCCTGGGAGGCATTATAGCTAGCATGTATTGCGCTACTTTTCCCGAATTGGTAAGAAACTTCGTGTGTATTGAATCTGCAGGTCCGTTAACCGAACCAGAATCGACAAGCGTTGCACAGCTGAAAAAGGCAATTGAAAGTAGAATAGAGGCTAATCAAAAAGCGATTAAAAATCCAAAAGATGTAGGCTCAATTGTACAAGCCCGTCAGAGAGTTAGCGACTTAAGCGCCGAAAATGCCGCTATAATACTGCAAAGAAATATTACACAGGATGCTCAAATTGATGATATTCAATGGTCCACTGATAAAAGATTACGAACTGTATCGTCACTTCGACTGACTCCAGCCCAAGCTGAGAATTTAATGCAAGGCATTCAATGTCCTATTCATTTTGTGTTAGGAAGTAATGGCTTTAGTAAAGTAAGCGATCTAATGGCGCAAAGAAAAAAGTTATTTAAAGACGCTAAGTTAACAATAGTTGAGGGTGGACATCATGTTCATATGGAAGCGGAAAACGTAATTTCGGACATTATCTTACAGCATTGCTGCGAATAAACACTATACGTGGTGATTTAACAAGCAAATTGTTTGTATTCACCAGATGAATGGCTGTTGAAGTGTATCTTTGTGCAATCATCCTTTAGTATTAGGGTATAAATCGCGTTTAATCATCCTGCAGCAATCAGCGAACACTATCATTTAGAGATTATGGCTTGGTTGTGCAGAAATATAAAAATTAGACTTCGCAAAAGCGTGGCCAATACACTAACTAATTGAAAGGACAAAACGTGGAAAAAGTCTGGTTAAAGCAGTACGACGAAACCATGCAGTCGGAGATAAATGTTGATAGTTTGTCAACAGTCTTAGAGGTATTCGAATCTTCGGTAGCTGAATACGCAAATCAAACCGCCTTCATTAATATGGGGCACGAAATCACGTTTGAAGATTTAGATGTACTGTCTATGCAGTTCGCAGCGTATTTGCAAAGTCAAGGAATGCAAAAAGGGGATGCCATTGCGATCATGATGCCCAACTTGTTGCAATATCCTATTGCTTTGTTTGGTGTGTTGAGGGCAGGAATGACTGTGGTTAATGTTAATCCCTTATATACAGCGCGGGAATTAGAGCATCAACTTATTGACGCCAATGTTAAAACTATTGTCATTGTTGAAAACTTTGCCCACACACTGGCAGAAGTCATTGATAAAACATCAGTACAAGAGGTATTACTAACCAGTATTGCAGATATGTTACCCGCGCCGAAACGGTGGTTAGTTAACTTTGCCGTAAAGTATATCAAGAAAATGGTACCTGAATTCGACCTTCCGCAAGCTAAACGCTTCACACAAGCAATGGCTATCGGTGAAAATCAAACCTATTCACGACCTAAAGTTTTACCCTCTGATATTGCATTTTTGCAATATACAGGCGGTACTACGGGTGTTTCAAAAGGCGCTATGCTGACGCATAAGAACATGGTGGCTAATTTGGAACAGGTATCGGGTACGCTTGAAGCGTCTATAACACCGGGCAAGGATTTAGTGGTTACTGCGCTGCCGCTTTATCACATTTTCGCGCTAACGAGTAATTGTCTGACGTTTTTAAAATGCGGTTGCCCAAATTTATTAATTACAAACCCGCGAGATATGAAGGGCTTTGTTAGTGAGCTGAATAAGTACCCGTTCGCGGTTATCACGGGTGTTAACACGTTGTTCAACGGTCTCTTAAATACCCCCGGGTTTGCTGAACTTGATTACAGCAATTTTAAATTTGGATTGGGTGGCGGTATGGCAGTGCAACGTGGGGTTGCAGAAAAGTGGGAAAAAGTAACAGGTACTGTTTTATTGGAAGGATACGGCCTTACCGAATGTTCGCCCGTAGTTACCGTAAATCCGACCAATATTAAAGCCTACAAAGGCTCTATTGGTTTACCTGTGCCATCGACGGACATAAAGCTTGTGGATGATGATGGTAATGAGGTCGCACATGGCGAAGCAGGTGAAATGCTAGTGAAAGGCCCTCAGGTTATGTTGGGATACTTGAATCGTCCTGAAGCCACAGAAGAGATCATGAAAGATGGTTGGTTGGCAACAGGTGATATTGCTAAAATGGATGATGATGGATTTTTCTATATTGTCGATCGCAAAAAAGATATGATTCTAGTGTCAGGCTTTAATGTTTTTCCAAATGAAATTGAAGAAGTTGCTGCTATGCATGATGGTGTGCTTGAGGCTGCTGCGATTGGTATTCCCCATGAAGTATCTGGCGAGGTTGTGAAGTTATTTATTGTTAAGAAAGATCAGAACGTCACAGAGCAACAGATAATTTTGCATTGCAAGTCTTTATTGACAGGTTATAAGGTACCTAAAATTATCGAATTTAGAGATGATTTACCAAAATCTAATGTTGGTAAAATATTACGTCGAGAGCTGCGAGAATAGATGAATTTTGAATATATAGATACGCCTGAAGCATTAACTGATTACTGCGCTCGAATAGCAACAGCTGATGCCTTAGCGATTGACACAGAGTTTGTGCGCACTAGGACACTGGTGCCACAGCTTGGTCTCATCCAAGTTTATGATGGCGAATACCTCGGCCTAATTGACCCGGTTGCCTTAGATGATTTATCTGCTTTTAACGAAATATTGGTCAATCCATCAATTATCAAAGTTCTGCATTCATGTTCTGAAGATTTAGACGCATTGTGGTTTAATTTAAAGGTAATACCTGCGCCACTGTTTGATTCCCAATTTGCCGCTAACTTGTTAGATATGGGGCAAACACTGGGGTATGCTAATTTGGTTGAACAGATGTTAAATGTGCATGTCGACAAGGGCGAATCCAGAACAGATTGGATTGCTCGTCCATTGTCAGTTGAACAACTAAAATACGCAGCGGCAGACGTGTTTTATTTATTGCCTGTTTATCGTCAACTTGCTGCACAAATACAAGAGATTGGACAAACAGAGTGGGTTTTTGCCGAGTCCGATTTTTTATCATTAAAAAAACGTGCGGAAGTACCCAGTGATTTAGCTTACTTGTCGATCAAAAATAACTGGAAAATTGGGGCGCAATCGCGCCAAGCTTTGAAGGAAATAGCCAGTTGGCGCCTACAACAAGCACAAAAACGTGACATGGCAATTAACTTTGTATTGCGTGAGCAAGGTATGCTTGAGGTTGCTATGAAGCTTCCTGAAAATAAGGCTAAGTTGTTTCAACTAGAGTCAATTACACCAAAAGAAGCACGTATACATGCTGACACTTTACTGGAGTTAGTACAAAACGCACTGAATACCGCTGCAGTAGATTGTCCACCGAAAGTGCAACGTTTAACCGATTTTAACGATTATAAAAATGCATTGTCTACACTTAAAGATGTATGCGAAGGGTTAGCACAAAAACACCACACCAGAGTGGAAGTCCTCGCGTCTAAAAAGCAATTGAATCAGTGGCTCAAGTGGTGTTGGTTTGAAATTGATGAATTGGATTCGGTTCAACTGCAACCTGATATTGTGAGTGGTTGGCGCCGGAATATTTTTGCACAAGAACTTGCCTGCTTATTTAAACTAGAAGGTGGAAAATTTAATGCTTTGCGCAGTTTATAAGTCTCGTAAAAAAGCTGACACTTATCTGTATATTAATAAAAGAGATGATTTTTCAGGAGTACCTAAAATGCTTCTCGACACTTTTGGCGTGCCTAAATTCGTGATGTTAGTGCCCTTACATAAACCTCGTAATATCGCTAATATTAGTATTGAGACGTTGACTAAACACCTAAAGGAAAAAGGGTTTTACTTACAATTGCCGCCAACAGAAGAGAGTCTACTTTCTGAGCATCGTCGCTCTAAAGGCTTGGATGCGCAACCTGATAAAAAATTCTAAAGGAATTGATTGTGCCGCTATTTATTTGTCGCTTTCGCGATATTCGAAAACATAAGATTGCCGCCATACTGATGCTCTGGATAATAGCATTTTTCTCTACTCCCTTGTTTGCCCAAGAAGATGGGGTAGTGAATGAGGGTAATATTGACACTCAATTTTCTGAGTATGTGAAAGAATTGCGAGCTGAGGCAGAAATGAAAGGTTTTACAGCTGAGTTGCTTGACCCTGCATTTGCATCTATACAAATGCGCGAAAAAGTAGTTCAAGCGGATAAAAACCAACCTGAAACTAAGCTAACTTTAGATAAGTATCTACGTACTAGAGTGCCTGATTGGAAAGTAAACCAAGCAGTGGAAAAAATGCAAGAGCACGCTGAATTACTTGATCAAATAGAAAAAAAATATGGTGTGCAGAAACGTTTTATTGTTGCTTTGTGGGGCAATGAAAGCAACTTTGGGCGCATTCAAGGCAATCATCCTGTTCTCTCGTCGTTAGTCTCCTTGGCGTTTGATGGCCGTCGCGAGGTGCTATTTAAAAAACAATTTTTTGCTGCACTAACAATACTATCTGAAGGGCATGTATCAATAGATAATTTTACAGGGTCTTGGGCTGGCGCAATGGGACAAAGTCAATTCATGCCTACTTCATTTTTGTCATATGCAGTGGATGGAAACGGCGATGGTAAAAAAGATATATGGTCTACACCTGAAGACGTATTTGCCTCTATTGCAAACTTTCTTTCCAAAGAGGGTTGGAATGGCGAGCAGACGTGGGGGCGGCAAGTTAAATTGAGTGAACGTTTCGATATAAGCACCCTAAATAAATATGCTGGCCTGGCTAAAGACAAGATGCAAATAATGTCGGCATGGGATACGTTGGGCGTAACTCGGTTTGATGATACAGCTTTACCCAATGTTAACGTTAGAGCGTCATTGATTTTACCGGATGATACGACAGGTCGTATTTATCTTGCATACAACAACTTCCACACATTAATGCGCTGGAACCGTTCTCTATATTTTGGCGTTTCTGTTGGTTATTTAGCCGACAGGATCAGCAAAGGAAGCTAGCATGTTTGCAAGTGAATCTGCACAGAGAGTCTCTTATCGACATAATGATCAACACGGCCAAGCTATTGGATTGCCTGTGGGAAAGGTGGTTTGTGTAGGTCGAAACTACATGGATCATATTCAGGAAATGAGTAACCAAGTAAGCGAGGTACCGCTTCTGTTCATGAAGCCATCTACTGCTGTGGTTGATATGCGAGAGCCAGTCGCAGTTCCTACTATTCAAGGTGAGTGTCACAATGAGCTGGAAGTCGCTGTATTGATTGCAGCTAAGCTAACTAAGGTCACTCCAGAACAAGCTTCTAAAGCGGTATATGCAATAGGCTTAGGCTTAGATCTGACGCTAAGAGATGAACAATCTCGTTTAAAAGAAATAGGCCAACCTTGGGAGCGAGCCAAGTCGTTTGATGGCAGTTGTCCATTATCACCCTTCGTTTTGGTTAACTCACTTTCTAACAATGACCACTTTGTATTTCAATTACATATCAATGAACAACTAGTTCAAAGCGGTGACACAAACTTAATGTTAACGCCGATATTGCAGCTAATTTCTGAAATTTCACACCATTTCACCTTACTCCCTGGAGATGTGATATTAACAGGCACACCTAAAGGGGTAGGACCATTGCATGTAGGCGACAAAATCACTGCTGTATTGGAAGGGCACTTATCAATATCAACCAGAGTGAGCAGCCAATGAGAAAAACCCCTTATACCAAAGCGCTGATGGACTCCGAGTTCTGGCTAACCACTCAGCTCGAAGAAATGAACAAAGCGCAATGGGAAGCCATTTGCGATGGTTGCGCAAAGTGTTGTCTGCATAAATTCATAGATGATGAAGGAGCTGGCGATATTAGCGAACAAGAAGCTAAGCCAACGGCTGTTGGTAATGCAGGAGAAGAAGTTTTTTTTACCAATATCGCTTGTCAGCTTTTGCACACAAAAAGCTGTGAGTGCACTCAATATGAGAAACGTAGTGAGTTAGTGCCGCATTGCGTTACATTAACTAAAGACAATTTAAAAGACATATTTTATATGCCTAAATCTTGTAGCTATAGAAGAATGCATGAAGGCCGAGGGTTAGCATCTTGGCACCCCTTATTAAATAAAGGTAAAAAGGCCAAGATGCATGAACTAGCCGTGACTATTCGCGGGCGAACTGTGAATGAGAACGACGTCGATATGCAGTCTTTTGAAGACTATATTGTGACTTGGCCATTGGCCGACTTAGATTAGATTTTCTTTTGCCTAATAGTTTTATTATTAGAGAAAGAGATAAATTGTAAAATAAACATGAATACAAAGACCGCAAAGTAAATAGCAAAGACGACCTGCATCCACTCAGCCATACCCAGTTCAAAAAACTGCCATGTATTTTCATAACAATCACCAGGGGCACCAAATAAATCCGGGAACCACTGGTGTAGAGGCATAAAATCCGGGAAGTTAGGCTCAATTGAGCAAGGCACTAAAAATGAGTTCTCACCAAATAAAATATCTTTGTGTTCAGTTGAAACTAAGAAACCTTGTACTGATGCTGTCCCCCAAATTGCGAAACCAATTAAGCGTGAAAAAAAGGTGTTGTTCATTAATGGAATGAAAGCAGCAATCAATATACCGATAACGGCAGTACGCTGATAAATACACATAATGCAGGGCTGTAGGTCTTGAATATGCTGAAAATACAGCGCAGCACCGACAAGAGAAGCAGCAGATAAAAATAGTATTTGCCACGCTGCTCTTGAATGTGACCATTGTTGGATATCGTACAACATTAAAACCTTCCTTTATTTTATGTTAGCTTGCTCTTTGCAAACCATATAGATTAATTGCGTTAGTGATTTCCAGTGCTGCTTTTGACTAATTGTTCAGTTGCACTGTGATGTTCAATTAAGGATTGCTGGTAAAGCCATTCAGTACTTTCCAATAGTTCACAATAGACGACGACTAAACCAACAAAAGCTAACACTATTGTATAGGGCAATGCCATGTAAATCACTCGAATATATAATAAACGTGATATTGGGGCAATGGCGCAGGTTAGCAAAAATAGCAATGAAGCTTGATTATTTGGGGTCGCAACGCTTGGTTCAATAACAAGCACTAGGGTTGAAAATGATTACATTTGAGTGTCATAGCAAGCGTGAAGATAAACTGTATTACCAGAGTCGAGCTAGCAATATCAGCGTCGAGCCTGAAAATCATCAGGTTTACAATGAAAAAAGCGACTGTTTTTTATATCAATCTGGTGCTGGCCCAAAGAAGTTATTGTAGATAGCGTCGATAATGGTCATTTGTTGTCTAAATACTCGGTTTTACGATGACAAAATTTTCAGCGCCGTGTACCAGTTTCGATTAATTCAAAGTACAAAGCCTTTTCCGCAGACTATTTGCTGTCTAACAAGCCTGTCATGTGAGGTTTATTTTTAAAATAAACTGAGTAGATTAGTGGCTATTTAATGAAAGTGGGGGGGGTATTATATGGAAATTGGAGTGGTATTATAGAAAAGATTTGGTAGCCGAAAGTTCTACACCTCCAGCTACCTAATTGTAAGCTATCGGTTAGACAGCAACAACTTTATTTGCACATGGGCCTTTTTGACCTTGTCCAACTTCAAACTCAACTGCTTGACCGTCGTTCAATGTAGCGTAATCACCGCCAGATTGAATTTCTGAATGATGAACGAACAAGTCTTTACTACCGTCTTCTGGAGTAATAAAACCGAAACCTTTATCTGCATTGAACCACTTAACTGTACCTTTACTCATATTGCTCTCTTTGTCTTAAGTGAAAAATATAATTCTAATTCGCTATCACCATCACGAAATCAGACTTTAAATCTAGTTTGACCGCCGAAGCGACCATTTCAATAGTATAATATATTACTATCGGTTTTTCTAGTTTTTTACTAATTAACGGTTTTTACTGTTTTTCTTTTTAATATTAACCACTTTTCTCGCTATTGCGAGTAAGTCTGGTGAAATATCTTCAGCACCGTCTTTTATCAACTTACTCACATCACCTGATGAGAATAATGAACCTCTTTCAGACTTTACATCTAAGGACCTGACAAAATCTTTCGTCTTACCCGTACTAGCGGTATCAATATATTTCAACATAACCTGCTCATTAAAAGACGTAGGCTGCCGCTTCAACGTATTAATTGTATCTGTAATTGATTGTATTTCCAACTCTAGTGTTTCAATTAGTTCGGCCGTGTCTGCGTATGCTTTCATTAAGTTGCTTGACTCTTAAAAGGTTCTTGTAGGATGCCAAATATCAATGACTTTATGTGCAAAATGTCAATGCTGCGCAAAATGCGATGTATCGACTATACAGAAAATTAAAGAATGTACCTAGTGCCTATTGAAAAAAAACGACAGTAAGACATTTTTTATACATTTGAAAACAGGCACTGTCATTCGATATGCACTAATAGATGGCTTAATAAGAAAAATAGAATACTCAAAATAATGGATTTTGACACTAGTTAGTGTTTAAAGGGTGCGTTTAAAATATAAATGGTAATCCAACAATGTCTTTTAATTCCAACAGCATAATTATTCTTAAAAGCATATAGCGTTATATTGAAAGAAACGTGAGACCCAGTCTGAGTTAAATGATATGGTTTTGATAATATTTTTGCGTATAAATCACCCGAATCAGCAGGTATTCAGGGCATCTAGAATTAGTAAGCAGTTATAAAAAGGAATTTTATTTTGCAAAAACACACAATCCGTCATTCTCAAACAGGTTTCACCCTAATAGAATTAATTATTGTTATTGTTATCCTCGGTATTCTTGCGGTGACCGTAGCTCCTCGCTTTATTAATGTTTCTGATGATGCTCAAAGAGCAACAACCGCATCCGAAGCTGCGGCTTTTAGAGCGGGTATAAAGTTGGTTTACAGCGCCTATCAAGTTCGCCAAGAATCCCCAATCATTATCGGAGATAAAACCGTCCAGATTGATAGCGTATCAGGTTGGCCCACTGGCAGTGGCAGTGGCGTACAATTTTGCGTTAATCTTTGGAATTCCGTGGTCGATAGTTCCGAAAGTATCACTGGTAAAAGTGATCCCAATAGTTCGCTTAGTTCAGGTTGGAACGCATTTGGAAATGCAGATTTATGTGCTTATTCAAAAAAAACGGGTGATTTGACATTGGCTGGTGGTAGCCTCCCACATTTTATTTACTACATCAAAGACTATGGTCCAGTGACCTTTGGAGGGCAGACTTACCAGGGTCGCGCAGGCGATATTAAAGCGTTTAACATATAATACATTGTTGGTAGACTGCCAGTCGAGGCCGACTAGTGGAATTAGAACGGTGGTCGTCAGCTTAAACTCGATGCTAAGAGAAGACAAAAAAATGGGAGTCGAAGATGGCGTAGCTTTACTTATTGACGTCATCGTCGTTTTGACCATGACTTACACCAAATAATCACTCTGACATGCCTTAATTAGTTCAACCACAGCTAACTTTGTCTTATTACTCGCTAGATGCTCATCCACCTTTTGTAGCGCTTTATTAACGGTTATTGGGCAAGTAGCACAAGTCATTGATGGTGCTTTTATTGTTCATGTAGAACAAAATACCAAGATTACAAATCTTCGCTTTATAAAATATTTTTTTATGAAAACCAATGCCGAGTGCGATTAGCAAACCACACTAGCGACAGCATAACAGGCACCTCAACAAGCACACCCACTACCGTTGCTAAAGCAGCGCCTGAATGTAGGCCAAATAATGATATCGCCACTGCAACCGCTAATTCAAAGAAGTTAGATGAACCAATCATGCCAGCAGGCGCGGCAATATTGTGTGGCAGTTTCATGCGCTTGGCTAACCAATAAGTGATTGCAAATATACCGTAAGTTTGAATCAGCAAGGGGATTGCAATAAGCACGATCACTTCGGGTTTAGATAATATCGTATCTGCTTGGAACCCGAACAACAGAGTAACCGTTGCTAACAAGCCGACTATTGACCATGGCTTCATTATGCTCACACATTTATCGACCTTTGAGTGATCATCTCCGTTGTCGAGTTTTTTACGTGTGAATACACCCGCAATGAGAGGCACCAAGACGTAAAGTACAACAGACAGCAATAGTGTATCCCACGGCACCGTAATATCAGTTACGCCGAGCAGCAAACCTGCGATGGGCGCAAAGGCAAAAATCATGATAATGTCGTTAATCGACACCTGCACAAGTGTATAATTGGGATCGCCTTTGGTCATTTGACTCCAAACAAATACCATGGCAGTGCAGGGTGCTACGCCCAGTAATATCATACCCGCGATATATTCTGTGGCGGTTTCAGGGTCAACCCAATCGGCAAATAGTACTTTGAAAAACAACCACCCCAAAAAAGCCATGGTAAACGGTTTAACAAGCCAATTTATTACAAGTGTTAAAACCAAGCCTTTTGGTTTTTTACCGACGTCTTTTATCGATGAAAAATCAATTTGTATCATCATTGGGTAAATCATTAACCAAATGAGAACAGCAATAACAATATTGACCTGTGCAAATTCAAGCTGCGCAATCACGGCGAATGCGTCAGGTGCAATAGTACCTGCAATAATCCCAGTGATAATAGCCAGCCCTACCCAGACCGATAAATAACGTTCGAACAAGCCCATAGTAGACTCCTTATAATGACTTTTGGTTTACACGTTCGCTAACTTGCTCAGCGGTTTCAACTCGTTCAGAGTATCGGTCAACAAAATAGTCTTTGTTATCCCGTAGCAGCAAGGTGAATTTCATCAACTCTTCCATGACATCAACAATGCGGTTGTAATAGTGCGACGGTTTCATTCGACCATCATCGTCAAACTCTAAAAAAGCTTTGGCAACCGATGATTGATTAGGAATAGTGACCATTCTCATCCAGCGCCCTAAAACACGCATTTGGTTAATCGCATTGAATGATTGAGATCCACCACATACTTGCATAATAGCAAGGGTCTTGCCTTGCGTTGGCCGTACACCTCCCATATTTAACGGTATCCAATCGATTTGGCTTTTAAGGATGCCGGTCATCGCGCCATGACGCTCAGGTGAACACCATACCTGCCCTTCAGACCAAATCATCAGTTCACGTAATTCCTTTACTTTGGGATGTGAATCGTCTTCTGTATCGGGTTGGGGTAATCCTATCGGGTTAAAAATACGTGTTTGGGCACCCAATACGTTTAACAGTTTCGCACTTTCTTCAATCGCTAAGCGACTGAATGAACGCTCTCTGAGCGAGCCATACAACAATAATATTCGCGGTTTGTGGGTTGACAGTGTTAGCTGCATATCGTCAGTACTGGGCATATCAAAAACACGCTTTTCAATATTTGGTAAGCTCGGAATTTGTTTAGACATTAATGCGCGCCCGCAGCAGCGAGTGCTGCTTTAAGTTCGGTTGTATCTACGCTTTTTGCGGCAATATCTTTTAGCGCATGGACACGCTCTGCTATTTCGTCAATACAGGCTAGAAACGCTTTTTCTATTTGTGACTCATCTCCTGCCACTTTTGATGGGTCGCTTAAGCCCCAATGTACTTTTAGGCTGTTGCCGAAATATAATGGGCAGGACTCACCAGCCGCAGAATCACACACAGTCACTACGACATCAGGGTGGAAGTCTTCAAAGTTATCCCAAGACTGGCTTTGCAGACCGTCAGTAGAATATCTCGTTTGTGCAAGGTATTTCAGCGATAAGGGGTGGACAATGCCGGCAGGTTGGCTGCCAGCGCTTTTTGCGTCAATGACATCACCCGCGATACCATTTGTGATTGCTTCAGACAGAATGCTTCTGCATCGATTGTGGGTGCAAATATAGAGAATTCTCATGCATGACGGCCTTTTATTAACAACAAGAGATAGAGGAAGATTGCGATGCAATCAATTGGTGTAATGCAGCGCTAAAATAATCGTCGTTATGCTCAGCGGCATTGATAATGACGTCTTGCGCCCACTGGGGTAATTCAGGGTGTAGCTTGTAAAATACCCATTTACCGCGTCGCTCATCGAGCAAAATACCGCATTTACGAAGCTGCGCTAAGTGACGAGAGGTCTTAGGTTGGTCGAGTTGAAGTGCTTCCATTAAATCGCAAACACAAGCCTCTTCCGTTTTGGCAATTAATAACAATGACTTTAGTCGCGTATCATCAGCAAGGCATTTAAAGAAGGTGCAAGGATTCATAGTCTTAATATGTGAAATTTAACATATGTGTAATTTCGCATGCAATTTGTTTGTGGTCAATCAAAATTTTTAAAAAGAAGCAGTTACTCTAACGAGAAAAACGCAAGGTGGGCTTTTGAATGAAGTGTCTTTTATTAGCATATTAAATCTTAATATACATGGTAAAGCTTGAATGTCTCCTTTAACAATTTGGTTCATTCAACCCTCTACAAACTATCGAAATAGTTAGTGAGTTTTGTCTTTAATAATTAGTGCTACTGTCCGAAAAGCCTCGCACTCTAAACTGGCTATTAGGATAGTAAACCGCGACTGGCGGGTATTCACTGATTACTGCAAGTCGGATCTAGATAGCGATAGTCTGTTAAGCGTCATTTATATTCATTCTTTTTTGTACAAATCAACTTTCAGCTAACATTTAAGTAGCCTACTTGTTGCTACCAAAAACATACAAAAGAATATTTATTCTGTCAATTTAGTGCCGCTAACAAGATCAAGCGAAAGTGTTTACTTTCATTAATTCCGGCTGACAGTAATAGACTTATCTAAGCAGGCCAATATAATCAAGGTGATGTCTCCTAAGTGCCATTAGTGTGCATTAAGCTTAACTAGAAATGTTACTTTCTACTCGACTGAATCCTCTATGCATTAAGGGAATACTGCAAACTGAGCCAGTCTAATACTAATTTTGTTTCTCATTAAATATGGTATTTCTTGTAAGTCTACAACTAATATTTGCTTAATTTACTAGAACCGAGTTTGAAAAAGGCGAGGAAGTTGGTTCGCATTTGCTGGGGTGGTAAAATATCTTTAGTCGCTACTACATTGCGAAATGACATTTTTGGTCAGGGTATAGTCGCTGCCAATACGATTTTTTACTAATTCAGATAGGATTATCAGCTACGTGGAATTGCAAAAGTAGTTAACAAATTAGACATATTAAAAATACGTTGATGACATTTTCGTTAACGGATTGACCCAGAGTTATGAGCTAAATAGCGAGCAGAAAAACCATAAAGGACTTCTGTGGTAACGTTAGGTATTGTTAAAAATATGCTAGCTTAATTTATCTTATCTAGATTTGTAAGGTCCATGTAACACTAAAGAATAAATCATTGTAATGCTGGATTCAATCCTCCTAACCATTGAGGTATACTAACCTAGTCAAACAGCAGAAATATTTAAGCCCAAGCCACATGAAATGCAGGATTCAGCTGGAGTCATAAACGTCGTTAGGCAAGTAATTGATTGAAGAGAATGGCTGTTCCCTTTTAGAAATCAATAACATAAATCGTTTCTAAATCAGCCCTACGCGGACGTCTAAGTAATACATGTTCATTGTTGCCACATTTTAAGGGAATGCCCCTTAATAAATGAGGTGCCTTGAGCATGAATCGTTCAGCTGTCCTGAAACGCGCATTTTCAAGTAGTTTGGATACATACTGCTTCTACGATAACCTACTCGAGATCTGAAATGACTGGCAATTCTGAACAACTTTCCTTAATCCAAGATTTAAAAACAATCGTCGGTGCCAAACAGCTACTCACTGATCCAGTAAAAAAACAAGCCTATACTAAAGGATTTCGATTTGGCTCAGGTGAAGCAATTGCTGTAGTAAAACCTCAGAGTTTGGTACAAATTTGGCAAGTACTTAAAGCCTGTGTTGGGGCTGATGTCGCTGTTATTATGCAAGCAGCAAATACTGGCCTGACTGGTGGTTCAACACCAAATGGCGACGATTATGACCGTGACATTGTTGTTATTAGTACAATGCGTATAGATAGCATTCATTTAATTGATAATGCCAAGCAAATTGTCGGTTTAGCGGGTAGTACTTTATTTGGCTTAGAAGATGTTTTAAGACCGTACGGCCGTGAACCACATTCTGTTATCGGCTCTTCTTGTATTGGTGCTTCGATAGTGGGAGGTATTTGTAATAACTCAGGTGGTGCTTTAGTACAAAGGGGACCAGCCTATACCGAGCTTTCAATTTATGCGCAAATTGATGCCATGGGTAATTTATCACTGGTTAATAATTTAGGCATTGATTTAGGTGATACTCCTGAAGAAATATTAACTAACTTACAACAGAAAAATTTTACTGAAAAAGATGTCGGTTTTCCGTCAAAACGTGCCTCAGATAATGAATATCATGAACGAGTTAGAGACATTGATGAAGATACACCATCACGTTACAACAACGATGGTCGTCGTTTATATGAATCATCAGGTTGTGCCGGCAAGTTAGCCGTTTTCGCTGTCCGTATGGATACTTTTGCTATTCCTGAAAAGCAGCAAGTTTTTTATGTCGGCACTAATGATCCTGCCGTACTAGCTAAAATACGAAGAGATATGTTATCGACATTTAAATCATTGCCGGTATCGGGTGAGTATTTACATCGTGATTGTTATGACGCTTCAAAAAAATACGGTAAAGATTCATTTTTAGTAATTGATAAGTTAGGCTCAAAATACATGCCTAAAATGTTTGCCATCAAACGTACAGTGGACCGTTATGCCGATAAAATAAAGTTTTTACCGAGAAAATTTTCTGATCGTATGATGCAATATATGAGCGCTTTGTGGCCAAACCATCTGCCTAAACGCATGGATGAATACCGAGATAAATACCAGCATCACTGGATCATTGAAATGAGCAATGACGGTGTTGATGAGGCTAAAAATTATTTAGATAACTTCTTTACCTTAAATGAGGGCAGTTATTTCGAATGTACCAAGGAAGAAGGTGGAAAGGCTATTTTGCATCGATTTGTTGCGGGTGGTGCCATTGGTCGTCAGCAGTTAATGAACAGCAAAGCGCTTGGCGCTATCATGACCATCGATGTTGCTTTTCCTCGTAACGAAAAAGATTGGTTTGAAACCTTAGCTCCTGAGCTGGATGAGTTAATTGCCGTAAAACTTTATTATGGACATTTATTTTGTCATGTAATGCATCAAAACTATATTCTAAAGAAAGGTGTTGATGCCAAAGAGGTTAAAGATAAAATCTTGGCGACCTTTGATGCCCGTGGTGCAGAATACCCAGCAGAGCATAATGTTGGACATGAATATTTTGCAAAGGCTGATTTGAAAGCGTTTTATAAAGAGCTCGATCCAACTAATACCTTTAATCCAGGTATTGGTAAAACGTCTAAATGTAAACATTGGCATTAAATTAATTATGCGGTAATGGTTTAAGCGCTGACGTTAGGAAAATACACTTAAAAAAAATTGATCGAAAAGTCGATATTTATCGCAGTTATATTCACTACTGCTTTAGTTAATACAGCATCTGTTCACCGTTTAGAATTCTTTAATAATGGCGAAAGCAGGCCAGATTTTAAAGGTAATCCGTCGGTATATTAAAAGTAGTGCAACTGCGGAAATTAATGATTGTTTCTCTCGTTATACTTTGATATTTCACATCAACTAACAGATGACCTCAGTATTCTACATTGATAGGGAGGCTACCGAATATGTGCCTATGCTGTGATAAGCAACCATGTGTATGTAGTGTTACATGTAGATGCGAAACAAGTGATGGCTTGGATGGATAACGAAATTGTGCGGCGTTGGCACTTATTCCATAAAGTGACATTACTCAGCCAAATGTTTGCCCAAGAAGATACACTAAGCTAAGGCTAACCACAGTGACTATAAACCCAGCAAGATCGGTAGCTGTTGAACAGACCAAGTATGTGGTTATTCCTACTAACTATTGGCAGGCCAGTTTGTAAGGCATAGAAAAGACCATAATGTGAAAAAATATTCAATGCTAGTAATCGTAATTTGCATAATTCTTATCGTATCTGTTGCAGTTATAACATCAAATTTAACTACCCATGTTTCAAGCCAGATCGAACTTTCTAACATCAAGCAGCAGCAAATAAATGAAGTAGAGAAGATTCAAAAAGTAGAATTTTCTCAAAACCAAATGGTAAAGCTTCATTGTGATGCCTACTCAAAAGCGTTTCTATCCTTAGATATAAAGCCGAAAATAATTCGCAGTGTGATAACTACAAATTTGAATGATGATTCAAAGCGTTTGATTGAATTAACCCCAAGTAATATCAACGACTTAAATAATGCTCTAAATGTTGATGTTAACAATGACATGTTTTCCGCTCGATTCGACTTTAAATTCAATGAAAAATTTATTTATTCACCAATTAAAATTCACTCAAATGTAATTGCTGGGTTGAATAATACATCAGATAAAAATATTGACTCAACGATTATGTCTGTTCTGAATACGACTTGATTGCAGCAACTAGAATGGGCTTAAGTGATATGAAAATGAGGTCACTGCTCAACAACGATACAGGTTCATTAAATTTTGAATTTGATGCAGGTTTAGAAAGTAAGAAAGCCATTCCTATGTTAGCTTTATTTTGCAACAGGATATAATTGTTGTATTGTTTACGTCAATACCAACGTGATGCCATTTAAATTACACAAAAAGGATCATTTAGATTGACAACGTCTCACAAAAACAATCAATCTGACAAAAAAGCCTCTAGAGTGAATGAGAATGGCCAGAATGTTTCTAATTTATCTGCGCAGATTGAAAGGACTCACTGCGCGCTAGAGGCCGCTGGTATAGGAATTTGGGACTATGATATTGGCACCAAAAAGCTTGTCTGGGATGCACAAATGTTTCGTCTGTATGGTATTGATGATCACGATTTTGCAGACCCTCTCGATTTATGGAAAAGTAGACTACACCCAGATGATCTAGGCCGAACATTTCAACTAATAACTGACTGCATTCAGACTGGAAATGACTTTGCTACTGATTTAAGAGTTCACTTACCCAATGGTCATATTCGGTACATCGAAGCACACGGAAAGAGCATAGCAAATAAAGCGGGAGAATTTGAGCGCGTAGTGGGTACCAATGTTGATGTTACTCAACGAAAAGTTGCTGAAAAGGACATGCAAAGATTATCCACCATTGCGCAACAGACGGATAATGTGGTCATAGTCACAGGTGTTGACGGTAAGACTGAATGGGTAAACGAAGCTTTTACTAAGTGCACGGGTTTTGAACCGCAGGAAATATACGGTAAGAAGCCGGGGGATCTCCTACAAGGCCCAAATACCGCTCCTGAAGCGGTAGCAAAAATATCCAAAGCCATAAAAGACGAAAAATTTATTCAAGTCGACATCCTCAACTACCGAAAAGACGCATCTCCATTCTGGATAGAACTGCGCATCAACCCCACTTACGACGAATCAGGCATATTAACTGGATTTTTGGCTCTGGAAATGGAGATTACTAAGCGTATAGCGACGGAAAAAAGACTTATCCGTCAACAGAATATGCTGGAAGCCATGAGTCGACACGCAAACATCGGTGCTTGGGAACTTGATTTAGAATCACAAAAAATTTATTGGTCTTCCATAACCAAAAAAATTCACGAAGTACCAGATGATTTCTCTCCCGATCTAGAGACCAGTATTAATTTCTACAAAGAAGGAACTAGTCGAGATACTATCTCTCGGGTTGTACAGAATGCAATTGAAACAGGTACTCCTTGGAATGAAGAACTGCAATTAGTAACGGCTAATGGCAGGGATTTATGGGTGCAAGCGACTGGTCAGGCAGAATTCAAAAAAGGACAATGTGTGCGCTTATTCGGCTCCTTCCAAGACATTGAAGAACGAAAGCTGGCACAGGTAGCTATAACTCAGGCGAAAGAAGCTGCTGAAGCAGCAGCATTGGCAAAAAGCCACTTTTTAGCCAGCATGAGCCATGAAATCCGTACGCCCATGAATGGAGTTTTAGGTATGTTGGGGTTATTGATGCGAGAGCGTTTGACAGAAGAACAATCGCGCCACGTGCAATTAGCTAAATCCAGTGCGGAATCGCTATTAGCAATTATCAACGATATCCTTGATTTTTCTAAAATAGAGGCGGGTAAATTAGAACTTGAAGTCATTGATTTTGATCTACATGTTCTGCTCTCTGATATCATTGAAACAATCGCTTACCGAGCACGCGAAAAAGAATTAGAACTTATTCTTGATGTCAGTGAAGTCGGACGCACTTTGGTACAAGGTGATCCCGGTCGTTTGCGGCAAATCCTTAATAATTTAGTCGCAAACGCCTTGAAATTCACTAATGATGGCGAAATCCAGCTTAAAGCTTCACTAAAGAAGACAGAGGATCCAGACCTGTTGCTGGAGTGTACAGTTAAAGATTCGGGCATAGGCATTCCTGCTGACAAGCTAAGTAATTTGTTTGATTCGTTTACCCAAGTTGATGTCTCAACCTCACGTCAATATGGTGGTACGGGATTAGGATTAGCTATTGCCAAAGAACTCTGTCATTTAATGGACGGTGATCTCAATGTTGTTAGTGAAGTTGGCTTTGGGAGCTCTTTTAGTTTTTCCGTTAAATTGACAGAGAGTAAGGTAAATCAGCCGTCTCAAAAGATGGTTATGGACGGTGTCAGAATATTGTTAGCTGAAAAGAGCGAAACGGAGGGAAAAGTACTAAGCCAACAATTAAAACGTTGGGGAGCGATTGTTGAAAAGGTCGGCTCTGAGGACGACTTACTGAAATGTATCGCCAAGCAAGATAAAAAGGATATCGGAGAAGGTTTTACTGCCGTTTTCATTGATATGAATCTAATGGGTTCAGAGTCTCACGCATTAAGGCAACAACTATTGAACTATGGATCGAGAAGCGCAGCTAAGCTCATTCTTATTGTAGACACAGAGGTAACAGTACTTTCAAGTCTCCTCGAAAGCCAAGGGTTCGATGCATTTTTAGATAAACCGGTGACTGTCAGTAAATTAATCAAGGTGTTGACAGCATCTTCCATATGTTCCGCAAAAATTGAATCCTTGCCAAAAATACAGGCGCATGTGCTGTTGGTTGAGGATAACAAAATAAACCAGATAGTGGCACAAAGTCAGTTGGATATACTCGGTGTTACCTGTGACATTGCATCGAATGGTATTCAAGCTATAGAGGTCTTAAAGAAAAAATCACATGAGACCTCATATGACTTAATCCTTATGGATTGTCAAATGCCCGAAATGGACGGATACCAAGCGACCCGCTTGATACGCGAGGGAACGGCAGGTAAATATTATCAACAACTACCGATCATCGCGTTAACAGCAAATGCGATGAAAGGAGACCGAGAAGACTGCTTGGCCGCAGGTATGAATGATTATTTGTCTAAGCCTCTTACGCCAGAAGCATTGGAAAAGAAGCTGCGTGCCTGGCTGATTTAGTTTTTTGCAGCAGCAAAAAATCTCTAGTATAGCGTTAACGAAGTAATCGTTTACTGATCAAATTTCATAGTCGACTCCAGTAGGAAGTTAAAAAGCTTTAATTTTAACGTCCGCTAACCAAGCTAAGTGATCTACCTTTAGACATGACGTTAAGGTACCCAATTGACACAAGCCTCGCATACAATTTTGAACAGCTTATGTCTCCTTTTACCGTGAACTTGTGATACGACTTAGCCAACGCGTTTGGTCCTTTATCGCTCATTGCGGTCTGTCAAATTTAGATAGCTATAGTCTGTTAAGTGCTATTTATATTCATTAAGCTGTAATAGAAATCTGATCTCATACTCAACAGAATCCTTATTATATTTTAGAAATACTTCAAACGAAGCTAGTCCAAAGTATGATTATTCCTTGTTCAGTATGGTGCTGAATTGTAAGTTCGCAGTTAATATATATGTGTTTGATTGTAAAACTACGTGGGACACAGAGTTCCCATTTTTGGATGAAAGGTCACTGACCCTAAATTTGACGCAATATCCACCATAAAAGTCCTAGCAATGAAGTTGATTTTGGGAGGACACGTGTAAGTTGATTGATATAGTTTACAGCCAATCGGTTTTTTGAAGCATTATTCTATGAATTTTACGAATACTAATTCCAGAAGTTATCGCTATATTTCAATTCAAGATCTTGTGCAGTTCTTTCTTAATCCCCCGTTTTCCTAGTCTATTTGTATCAAAGATCTCTTTTTGCATGCACTGTGAACCTATGCTTTTAATGAGAAGAAGTTCTTTAGCCTTCGAGATCAGAGGGTTTAGACATGAATTATTCTGATCTGGAATCTACATACAGTCGATTAATACTTCCCTTGTCAAAGGCATCTGGTACAATCAGTCCAATTGTTAATTAAATGTTGTATGTAATAAGCATGATTTATAAATCTCAAAGTCCAGCCGGGTTTGCTGAAGAATATATCGTTGAATCTATATGGAGTGGTCGTTTTTCTCCGGGCACAATTCTACCAGCAGAACGTGAATTATCTGAACTAATTGGCGTTACTCGCACAACGCTGCGTGAAGTATTGCAACGCCTATCTAGGGATGGTTGGTTAACCATCCAGCACGGCAAGCCTACGAAAGTAAATAACTTTTGGGAAACTTGTGGGCTTAATATTTTAGAAACTCTTGCCCGTTTAGATGAAGCAGGTCGTCCCCAATTAGTGGATAACTTATTGTCTGCGCGGACTAATTTGAGTGCTGTTTTTATGCGCGCCGCATTCAAGCAAAATGCGCAAAAGTGTAAAGAAATTATAGCGCGTTATTCAGAAGTTGAGCAGGATGGTAAGTCTTTTGCTCAATTTGACTATCAAATGCATCATGATTTAGCGTTTGCATCGAATAATCCAGTATATGTCCTTATGATGAATGGTTTTAGAAGCATGTATGCTCGCATAGGTGGTTATTTTTTCTCATATAAGCCTGCCCGCGATGTAGCAACCAAATACTACCAAGAACTGCTAGAAGTGTTAGCTCAAGATGAAGCTGATCGTGTCATTTCAGTGGTAAGACAATACGGTATTGAAAGTGGAAAAGTTTGGCAACAGGTTAGAAAGGACATGCCAGAGAATATTGTCGACTAGTCGTTAAACTGCAGTTTGCTAGCAATGCACACTAAATGGGACTTTAAGTGGACTAGGGACGGTTATCCGATTAACACAGCGCTAAGCTTTGTAAAAATAATATTTATAATAAGAAAATAGCTTATTTGCTTCACAACAACAATCAGCGAAAAGGGCACCGCATGACAACAGCAGTTGATACTCCATTCCCTCACTTATTTCGACCACTAGATTTGGGTTTTACCACTCTGAAAAATCGTGTACTAATGGGCTCAATGCATACCGGCTTGGAAGAAGCACCGAATGGACACAAGCGTATGGCTGCATTTTTTGCGGAACGGGCGAGGGGCGGTGTTGGCCTTATTGTTACCGGTGGAATAGGGCCCAATGATGAGGGTGCGACACATGCAGTCACCCGACGTTTAGACTCTGATGAAGCCATTGAACACCATAAAGAAGTCACTGCCGCAGTGCATGCAGAAGGTGCAAAAATTTGTATGCAAATATTGCATACAGGTCGTTACGCTTATAATAAAAATTTAGTTGCGCCTTCAGCTGTGCAAGCGCCAATTAATCCATTTATGCCTAAGGAACTAGACGAAGAGGGCATTCAAAAGCAAATCAATGACTTCGTACATACCGCTTTGCAAGCGCAGCGTGCCGGTTACGATGGCGTTGAAATAATGGGCTCTGAAGGTTACTTCTTAAATCAATTTATTGCAGCACGCACTAACTTTCGTTCAGACCAATGGGGTGGTGAATATCAAAACAGAATTAAGCTTCCTATTGAAGTTGTGCGCAGAGTACGTGAAGCTGTTGGTGAGCATTTCATTATCATTTACCGCCTGTCGATGCTGGACTTAGTCGAAGGCGGTTCTACATATGATGAAGTCGTTGAGCTAGGACTGAAAATAGAAAAAGCAGGTGCAACATTAATCAATACCGGTATTGGTTGGCATGAAGCAAGAATTCCTACTATTGCAACCAAAGTACCCAGGGCCGCATGGACTTGGGTAACGGCAAAATTTAGAGACGCACTTAATATTCCGGTTATCACTTCCAATCGAATTAACACCCCTGAAATTGCGGAAGAAGTACTAGCGCGTGGCGATGCGGATATGGTCTCAATGGCGCGTCCATTCTTAGCAGACCCAGACTTTGTAATAAAGGCTCAACAAAACAAATCTAGCCAAATCAATACTTGTATTGGCTGTAATCAAGCTTGTTTGGACCATGCTTTCGAAGGCAAAATGACAAGCTGTTTGGTTAATCCTAGAGCATGTCACGAAACAGAGTATGTGATTGAGCCTGCAACCGTAATTAAAAAAATTGCTGTTGTTGGCGCAGGACCAGCAGGTTTAGCTGCGGCAACTACTGCGGCGCAACGTGGTCATAAAGTAACCTTATTTGACGCTGATTCCGAAATTGGTGGGCAATTTAATATAGCGAAACAAATACCGGGCAAAGAGGAGTTTTACGAAACTATTCGCTATTTTGGAGTGATGCTAGCGTTGCATGGTGTTGACGTAAAGTTAAATATTCGAGTTGATGCCGCCGAACTTAATAAAATGGGTTTTGACGACATCATATTGGCAACCGGTATCGTGCCCAGAACACTCAATATTGAAGGTATCGATCATCCTAAAGTACTCAGTTATATTGATGTATTAAAACATAAGAAACCGGTTGGTAAGTCTGTTGCCGTCATCGGCGCTGGTGGTATTGGCTTCGACACATCGGAGTTTTTGTCACATGGCAAGCAATCAACGAGTACTGACATCCCTGCTTTTATGAAGGAGTGGGGTATTGATATGACGATGACAGTTAGAGGTGGCGTTGAAGGAATGCAGCGACAACCGGAACCGTCACCTAGAGAAATCTTTTTATTGCAACGCAAATCGACTAAAGTTGGCGCTGGTTTAGGCAAAACAACAGGATGGGCGCATCGCGCAGGCCTGATGATGAAAGGGGTCAAGATGCTAGCGGGAGTCGAGTATTTGAAAATTGATGATGCTGGGCTACACATTAAAGTTAACGACGAAGTGCAAGTGTTGCCGGTTGATAATGTTGTGATATGCGCAGGACAAGAACCTCTAAAGGCATTAGCTGAATGCTTAACAGCTCCTCATTACTTTATTGGCGGCGCTGATTTTGCTGCTGAGTTGGACGCGAAACGCGCGATAGATCAGGGAACTCGTTTAGCTGCTAGCTTATAATCATTAGATTAGGAGACAGCAGCCAAAAGATTAAGTTTTAAAAATCCGAAAAAAAGATCAAGGAACGGTAGATTAAGCACATAATCTACCGTTTTTATTTGTCTATATTATGTGAGCTCAGCGTATTGATTTTAGGCATCGTGTTACTCATTTTTTAGCGCTCAAATAGCGTCATTTTCTGCTTTTCTGGATCAAATCTGAAATCGAAGTTTTTTAATACATTCATACCAAGTAATCCTTGAAACGTTCCGCTGAAGCTCTCGTCAGGTAACACAATCACACTGACATTATTTATAGTGATGTCACCTAAAGTGATGGCTGTTAACTTGAACAGGGGTGCTTCAATGTTTCCTCCCGCTGTTTGTACAGTAAAGCGACCCACAAATTCTTTATCACTTTCGGGTAGTTTGATAAATACACGATTACTAATAGCAGTGGTAGAGGCACCAGTATCGATTAATAGCAGTTGGCTGTAGCTGTCTATTTTAGTCCTCACAAAAAACTGTTGTCCATTACCTAAAACAGGCACCTTTCGTTTCGATAAGCTGGCTGTTTCAGTCACATCATTTTGCACTTCATCGGCAATGTCTGCCGCTGTTGGCGAGTAGATAGAGTTGCGTAATTGTTGCGCTCTAGGGTCATCATAAGGCAGTGCAGCAAGTGCGTTTTCCATTAGTGTTACTTGCCCTTGTTTACCGTATGCTTTTGCTAATCCCATGATATATCGACGGTTTAGAGGATCAATTTGCAGCAAGGGCTCAATGAATGTTGCTAATAAATCCCAGGCAGTGTCACGGCTAAGTTGCTGAATGGCCTTTGAAGTGTTCAATTGAATAATGCGGGTAACCTTATTTTCCTCTTCTTCGGGGAGCATCTTTTCCAATAAATCATAATAAAATACGATTGCGCTGCTAAGTGGCTCGGTATGCAAAATGAAATCAGCTTCTATCAGCCACGCTTTGTAGTCATTTGGATAAAGTTTTAAATATTCACGTAAGGGAAGCTTTAAATCGGCATATTTCTGCCTAGATTGTAGGGTTTGCAGTAGTGTAAATAATTCATCAACCGACATTGCCTGTGGCGCAATAAGCGCATTTATGGCTTGTTGTTGAAGTACCGCATCTTCGGCCTTCCTGACCCGTTCATCAAGGTGTTCTTGACTGAACTTTTTATCCGTATCCGATCTCCCAAAATTAGTAATATTAGGCTCATTCAAGTGCTTGCTTTTGCCCGATAGCGAAGACTGGGGTGCCGTTTTATTGGTGTTTATTTTAAATAAAAAATAGGCATTTAAACTTAAAGAGAGCATCAATATGACAGCAAAGAATTTTTGCATTACTTTGTATCCTATTCCTTTAGTACGTTAACCACATTAGCCTAATTGATGAGCAGATACAGCATTACCGTATATTGCCATAAACTCTCGAGGCATCTTTTTGGGAGAGCCGGTTGAGAGGGCTACGCAAACAAAATGAGTTTGTGCCGTAAATACGGTCTTCTGAGTCCGTATTGAAATAAACTGAAATTCACGGCTTAATCTACATTTGTTGTCACACGACACTATCCAAGTGGCGCAGGCAATTTCATCATGCAAATGCGAAGCCCGTTGATAATTCAATACATGTTGTTGAATAACCATGCCTCGGTCGAGACTTTTATATTCTTGCATGCGCAAACCCAAATAATTGGAATGCTGCCAAGCCAGCGTTTCAAGTTGAGAGACATATGCGACGTTGTTTACATGCTTATACTGATCGATGTGTTGTTGTTGAATATGCCACGTGTTAACAAACGGCAGGTTTCGTTGCCATGCTAGTGCAGATAAGCGCTCGTCGCTGGCATTTTGTATTTGTTGTACCGGTTTGTTCAATTTTGCTTCCTGTTGCTGGATAAAAATTTGCAATCCAGTGCCCAGATTAACTCGATTTACCGTACAATAGGAATTCATTTGTGAACATTCTGTGAATTCAATGAGTTTGTATTTTTGAAAGATCTACTTTTTCCGGTTAATTGCAGCACGATTAAACAAGCCAACGATTTAGTTAAGCTATTTCATTATTGTTTTGCACATACACAAAATACAATTTTGGTTGGCGACGCTGAAGAGCCAATGTATAAACCGAGTAATGACGATTGTCAGTATAATCAGGTAATTTTTACACGTGATTATTTTTCCAGTGCTCTGCATGAAATTGCACATTGGTGTTTAGCCGGAACACAGCGGCGAACCCAAATTGATTATGGTTATTGGTATCTTCCAGATGGTCGCGACCCTAGCCAACAAGCACAATTTGAAACTGTTGAAGTAAAACCACAGGCGGTGGAATACGCCTTTTCACTGGCCTCGAATATTACATTTCGGGTAAGTATAGATAATCTGAAAGGCGGGCAAACGTCTAGCGAAAAATTTGAACGTGCGGTAGAACAACAATTGGCAAGGTTTGTTCAATCGGGCTTTAACGCAAGGACTCAACGGTTTTTAGAGGCACTTCATTACTTTTATGCGACGGCCTCTTTGACTACTCAACAAATTCCTGAACATAAAAAGATCGACTATGGAGCACAAGGTTGAAACGATTATTTAAACTAGGCTTAATAATTAACCCCTATTCAGGCATTGGCGGAGCACTTGCATTAAAAGGCAGTGATGGTGCTGATATTCGCCAACAGGCGTTGATCGGAGGTGCTGAAAAGTTATCAGGCAAAAGAATGGCAATTGCGCTACAAGCGTTATTGCCGCTCAAAAACGAACTTTGTATTTATACTGCATCTGGTGAAATGGGAGAAGATATTCTTGCTTCAATGGGCTTTAATCATGTGGTTGTCTATCAACATCAAGCGCAACAAACTGAATCGGCTGACACAAAAGCGGCCGCACTTGAATTAATCGCGCAATCGGTTGATTTAATTTTATTTGCTGGGGGCGACGGGACTGCCAGAAACATTTGCGAAGTTGTTGAAAATCATTGCCCTGTTGTAGGCGTGCCTGCAGGGTGCAAAATACACAGCGGTGTTTATGCTATTACGCCAAAAGCGGCAGGTAAAGTTGCTGCACAAGTGATCCAAGGCGAACTAGTCAGTTTAATGTCAGGTGAAGTTAAAGACATTGATGAAACTGAATTTAGGGCCGGTAGAGTCATCGCAAAACACTATGGTGAAATGCTGGTGCCTGAAGAATTAAGTTATATTCAAGCAGTAAAAATGGGCGGCAGAGAGTCAGACGAGCTCGTATTGTCAGACATTGCAGCGCATGTGATTGAATTGATGGACGATGAGCCTGATACATTGTTTATCATGGGGTCTGGTTCGACGGTGGATAGCATTATGCAGGAAATAGGCCTTCCAAATACGCTACTTGGCATCGACTTAGTGCAGGGCCAGCAGTTGCTCGCGAACGATCTGACCGCCGCGTCGTTACTAGGTCAGTGTGCAAATAAGCCGGTTAAAATAGTACTTACCCTGATTGGTGGGCAAGGTCATATTCTTGGGCGCGGTAATCAGCAACTATCACCTGAGCTAATTAAAATGGTAAGTAAGCAAAATATCTTAGTCGTTGCTACAAAATCAAAATTACAAAGTTTACAGGGTCGACCTTTAGTTTCTGACTCAGGGGATACTGCACTGGATGAAATGCTAGTAGGTCCAATTCCTGTTATTACGGGTTTTCATGACTTAGTATTATATTCAGTAGGCTCGGTATAAAACTCGAATATGTGCTTTACGGTTATCTATTGCAGTTTGACACTGGATGCCAGAACCTGTTTACCTTGCAAGCGTTGTACATAAGTTTTAGCATCAACAATTACTGACAGGTAAGCTAAATTCACGCACAAAATCCGTTAATATAAAAAGGAGTAAGTTTTGAGTCAAGATTCGATTTTCATCGACAAAGCCGATAAAATGCAAGCACATTTAGATTCATTCATCGTGGACGGTAGCGATCATGAGTTATTCATAGCAAGTTACTTGCATGGCCATTTTGATGTCGCTGTTGCGAATGTTGAAAAATTAATCGAACAGGGCGAAAATAATCCTATTTCAACCTTGCGAGTGACCCTTGATAAACAATTACAAAATGCGTTTGAGAATAATGAACTCAGCACTCCAGATGCTGAACAAGTCAATACCTTGTTCAATTCATTATTCCAATTATAAGTTTTTTCAGTTATAAAATAAATTTCTGCAAAGTGGAACCCTTCTTGCAAACCTGCAAACAAATACAAGAGTTTGCCACTTTGTGAGAAATCGTTTTGAAAAATTCATTTACACCTTATGCCATTTTTATTCTCAGCATGTTAAGTCTGCTGTTGCTGCTAAGTTTGTCGGGCTGTTCGATGATCAATCCCGCGGATACAGAGGCTAAAAACCCAACACCAAGAGCGCTTGGAAATGTTGAATATCATACCAATCAATTGGCAAATGAGCTATTTGCTACCTTGAGACCTGACCGCAACTATCGCTTCGCGGTCGCTGGTTTTGTTCCTGTGGACACATTTAAATCCAATCACAAACTTCAAGAACCGCTTATGCTACTTGGCCAACAGCTGGAGCAAGGCCTAATGACTGAAGCCGTGAAGCGTGGATTTGTTACTCAGGATTACAAAGCGGCAAATACCATCACCATTACGGAAAATTCTGACCGCATTTTGTCTCGTGATGTCGATAAGTTAACCGCAGTGCAACGCGTGGATTTCTTTATTACCGGCACAATCACACAGCAACAACAAGGCGCTGTGGTCAATGCCAGAATTATTAACGCAAGAAGTAAAAATGTGGTTGCCGCTGCAACAAAGTTCTTTCCAGGAGACATGTTTTGGGAAACAGAGCAAGTAACGACTCGCGGTGGAAAACTATACAGAATCGAAAATCAATCTAACGGAGCAGCCCTATGAAGCTTTTAATCACCACTCTTGCACTTGTGACTCTATCAGGTTGTTCAGTGTTGCCAGACATTAGTCTTTTTCGCGGCAACACTAATAAAGATGTGACTGTATCTGAAACCCAAAACGGTATTATTAATATTCAAGGTATAGAAAATACATTAGTAGCTCAAGAGACTCAAGAACAAGGTATTGACGACTTTGGAGCGATTGTAAAACCCACGGTCTATTCTAGCGCGAATGGCGCTTACAAAAGCCGTCCGTTGGCTAAGAATATCGGTGATTATGTGCGTAATATGGCGCAAGACCTAGTATCAAATATGGAATACGTAACGGAACGCACTCCTGTGGCTGTGACGCATTTTTCATTAATTGACAGTGACCTAAAAGAAACCAACCTTTTGGGTTATCAAATTGCCGAATCGTTTGCTCATGAATTTCATAAATTTAGAATGCCTGTAGTGGAGTTTAAAGCGACCCAGTTTATTCGAGTTACTGATAGCGGTGATTTTGTATTATCACGTGATTTTCTTGACCTAACTAGCGCAACACCGATTCAGTATGTATTAACAGGCACAATGACTAAGCATCAGGGCGGTTACATCGTGAATGCAAAAATGCTGGGCATGGAGTCTAGCGTGATCGTGGCAAGTTCACAGATGTTCATTCCATTTTATGTTGTTGACGCCTTGATACCAAGTGAATCAAGTAAGGCGACTCAAATTATTGATGGCGTTAGATTGATAAAAGGTGAGTAATATGACTATCAATAAAAAATTGATTCTAGCAGCAGCGAGTATTGTGTTCTTAAATGGTTGTGCTGTGAGTAAAATGCTAATGGCGGGTTATACGCCACCGCGAACTATCGCTGATCTTTTGCTTGAACAAGAGGGAGGTGAACTGCAATTAAAAGACGATATGCTGTCCAAAGGACGTTTGGGTATTTCACTCGAAAATTATAATGGGGATGCCGGATCATCAATGAACAATGGTATAATAGACGATATGGGTAAAGCAGATTATATGCAGCCATGGCAGGCACCTTCTACGTTGTTTCGCCCTAGTTTTTCGCACAAGTCACTTGCAGATTATGCAGGTCAACTATCCATGCAATTATTGCGCAATAGCGCCGGCATGAAAAAAGATGACTTAATTGGCGTCGCTTCATTTGTGCGTTTAGACAGAAGTTTACAACAAACCAATATTTTGGGTAACCAACTTGCTGAATACTTTATATCGGAAATGCAGAAATTTGGTTTAGCGGTGGTTGATTTTAAGATGACAAGTACAGTTAATATTACGCAACGCGGCGATTTTGTATTTTCGCGAGATTCACTCGCACTCGCCAAAAACATGAAAATGGACCATATGTTGTCAGGTACTATGATTGATAAGTCAAAAGGAGTTCAGATAAATGCCCGGATTATCGCAATTGAGAATGGACGCGTCGTAGCTAGTGCGTCAGTGCTAATTCCGCACTTTATTGCACAAAGCCTGCGTCCCGACCATATTACACGACTACCTGCGACGGATTAAATCCCGCACTACAAAGCGGTTAGGATTAATTGCATTGAGCAATCGATTATCTAGCGGCAACGGCGCTGAACACAGCTGACTTACCAGTATTTCAGCCATTAGTGGGGCGGTTGTTAAGCCCCTTGAACCTAAGCCTGTGAGTAAGTAAACGTTAGACTGTACCGAAGGGATTGGATAGTAATCATCGGCTTTTGCTTTATATAGTTCGCCTAATTCGGTCTTTTGTTTTTCAATTAGCGGAAAAGCCCCAACTACGGGTAGATGATCAGGAAGGCTGCAGCGAATAGCGGCTCTGCCGCGTAAATCATTATCCGGTAAATCATGGCTTAAATTATCGTCACTGACCGCTTTATTTAATGCGAGCTTATTTGACCAAGAAGTATTATTTAAGGCTTGCTGGTGCATGCGTAAATTTAACTCACCTTCACTCTCTCTATACTCAGTATTCATATCATTTTTTACATAAGTTGAGCCCATTGCATGGTGCTCATTATGTGCGGGCGTCATATAACCCTTGTGACATAAAACGGTACTGAGGCCCGACAAACTTGTGTTGGTTGGAACACGTTCTACTTGTCCGCGAGTCATACGAAATGGCAAATCCAGACCGCTTAATAGATGTGATTCGGCTCCGCAAGCAAGTACAACAACATCTGCTGTTGTATCTACAGTAGCCTCAGAGTTATCTTCAAGGTGCTTAAATATCAGTTGCTTCTCCAGTTGGCTCTCAGTTTCCACGATACTGACGAGTCGATGCTGCAGGTAAAGGTTAAAATCACCTTTACCTGCAGCATCGATGCACGCACTCACTAAATCCGGTGGTGATAACCATCCGCCTAATGGCAAATACAAGCTGGGGCTAGTAATGGGTAAATTAGCAATGCTTGAGGCTTGCTCTGGTTCGACCCAATCGACAAGGGATTGAGGCCAAGTCTGTTTGCGCATCATATTTTGATAACGTGCAGTCACACTATCACTGAAGCATAACTGCAAAACCCCGCACCATTGATGTCCAAAGCAATAGCCTTCTAACAATAACTGGTCGTAAAACTGACGAGCATATAAAAAGCTATGGGCATGAATTTGACTGGCAATGCCGGCTTCAGCATTAAGTTGCGGGTAAAAACCGCCTTGTTCATTCCCTGAAGCGCCTTGGGCTAGGGTTTTGTCAGCACAAAATAAACTCACTTTTTTGCCGGCTCTAATGAGTTTTAAGGCACAAATAGCAGCAGCGATACCACCGCCAATGATGGCAACATGTTGTTGTTTTAAGGATTCAGTGCCGGCTGTTGGCGGGTGGCGATGGAATACGGGCGTTTGTCTTGGAGTAACTTGCTCGTTCTTTTCAAGCGTTAAACTACCAACTAGCATTTCCGGTTTGGTGGCAAGCCCTTTGCGTTTTTGTAAAGCAAAACCAACATCTTTGAAGCCTTGTTTGACAATCTCTGTAGTGGCTAATGTCGCAAAAGTCGCCTCGTTTCTACTCAATCGCTTAATTTGTTTAAAAAAAGAAGGTTGCCACATCGATTCGTTATTACTAGGGGCAAAGTCATCTAAAAACCACGCATCAATACGACCTTCTTGGTGTGCATGGGCATGCGTAAATCCTTCAGTGGCATCACCTAACCATAAATCTAAGACAACTTGATTAGCAAACAAGTGGATCCGATGCAAGCCAGATAACGGCATAGGGTAAAGGGCGACCAATGACTCACTTAATGTTGCTAGTTCAGGCCATAACGCCAACGTTGTTTTTAAATCTGCCTTGGTTAAAGGGTATTTCTCAGTGCTAAAAAAATACAGTTGGCTTAGTTGCGACGCGGGATGGTTTTTTCTAAATGTGATGAACTGTTGCGCGGCAACTAGAAAATTGAGCCCTGCACCAAAACCGGTTTCACCGATGTGAAAGCTAGGAAGAGAAGAAGCAGTCCAACGTTCGTTTAGTTTGTTGCTTTCTATAAATACGTGCTGAGTTTCTTGGGTACCGTTTTTACCCGAAAAGCAGACGTCGTTTATTTTACTAGGGGCCGAGGCTCCTTTCTTGTTAACAGCAATGTTGGCATTGGATATTTTCAAAAAATACTTCTCACTCGTCAAATAGAACGGATAGGTTGGTGTTAGATAACGTTAAATTGAATAAATTTCGTTCTTAATTCAGTAAGTCCACCTTTAACTTTCCATATGAATTGCAGGTGTATCCTCGGCGTAGTCAAGCATTAAGAGTATACCATGTCAAAACTTCCTGACACAGTCATGCAGACGACTTAAACCAGCAAAGACGGCACGCCATAAACAGGTTACACTGACTGATGAAGATAATGTTATCGGCTCGTCGCTAGGGCCGTTGTAGCATATGTGACCCTTTTATTTAAGCGATGTTAGTCGAAGGAGCACCGGAAGTTGTAAATATCGGACCAGTTTAGCCACTAAAACCGTTACTATAGCTGACAAAGTAGTGACTACGCTAAATCAAAGTTTACAGATTAACGTCTTCACAGCACAACAAGGCGCGCGAGTTGATTTTAGATGCAGGCTTGCGAAAACTTGCACCGCGCAGTATAAAAATAATAATGAGTTTGCAACAATAAATTAGGTGAAAAATGAGAAGAGCAGTGATTACTGGCCTTGGCATCGTATCGAGCATAGGCAATAACAAACAAGAAGTGACCGATTCATTAAGAGCTGGTCGTTCGGGTATTACCTTTTCCCAACAGTTCGCTGATATGGGGCTTCGTAGCCAAGTTTGGGGAGACCTTAAAATAGATTTGTCCGAGCACATTGACCGTAAAGCTCTGCGCTTCATGGGCGACGCTGCAAGCTATGCGTATATAGCGATGAAGCAAGCGATAGAAGATGCCGGATTGACAGAAGAGCAGTATTCCGATGAACGAGTGGGTATCATTGCCGGTTCTGGTGGAGCATCTTCTGAAAATCAAGTGATATCAGCAGATATCTTGCGTGAGAAAAGTGTAAAACGCATTGGCCCTTACATGGTAACTCGTTGCATGGGCAGCACAGTTTCAGCTTGTTTGGCAACTCCCTTTAAGATCAAAGGCGTGAACTACAGTATTTCTTCTGCCTGTGCAACAAGTGCACATTGTATTGGTAATGCGCTAGAAATGATTCAGTTAGGCAAGCAAGACATGGTTTTTGCGGGTGGTGGAGAAGAATTGCATTGGGCTCTATCAAGCCAGTTTGACGCAATGGGTGCGCTATCAACTAAATATAATGATGATCCAACAAAGGCATCGCGAACATACGACGCTGAGCGCGATGGTTTTGTCAGTTCTGGTGGCGGTGGTATGGTCGTTGTGGAAGAGTTAGAGCATGCATTGGCGCGCGGTGCAAAGATATATGCTGAAGTTGTAGGCTACGGTGCTACATCTGACGGTCATGATATGGTTGCACCATCCGGTGAGGGTGCTGTTAGATGCATGAAACAAGCATTGCAAGGCATTGACCAACCAGTAGATTATTTGAATACTCACGGCACATCGACACCCGTTGGAGATGTAAAAGAGTTAGAAGCAATTCAGACCTTGTTTGGCGAAAATAGTCCGCCGATGAGTGCAACAAAATCACTCACCGGTCATGCATTAGGGGCTGCGGGTGTAAACGAAGCTATTTATAGTATGCTGATGATGGAAAACGACTTTATCGCACCTTCAATTAACATTGAAAACTTAGACGAAGCTGCAAAAGGGTTGGACATTGTGACCCAAACTAGGGAAGCAAAGTTAGAGCTTGTTATGTCTAATAGCTTTGGTTTTGGTGGCACTAATGCTACCTTGGTATTTAGAAAATATCACGCTTAACTGCCTTTTAGCCTGCTCGCACACTTTGGGCATGTTTAAACAATGAATAAAAAAACCATTCAATATTGAATGGTTTTTTTATATCATTTTTAGTTGGCAATTTTTACCAACCGTAAGCATTATTTTTATTAATGTATAAAGCATGGAGAATAGTAATTGAAGATCTTGTACGATACAGCAATGCCCTATGCCGATGCTTTTTATTCCAGCTTAGGCGAAGCAAAAGCGTTTGAATCAGGCAGCTTAACGTCCGAAATGCTGGTTGATATTGATGCCTTATTTGTGCGTTCAACAACCAAAGTGGATGCTGAATTATTACAAAAAGCCAATAAATTAACATTTGTCGCGACCGCAACAGCAGGTTTCAATCACCTAGATATTGATTATCTAGAGCAAAATAATGTGAAATGGTATGCGGCGGGTGGTTGCAACGCGACGGCCGTAGCGGAGTATGTAATGAGCGCTATTTTTCAGCTTGCGTCTGAAGATAAATTCGATCCGTTTATTAAAAAAGTAGCTATTATTGGGGCCGGAAATGTAGGAACAGCGCTAGCTGATATCTTAAAGGGCTTGCAGATAAACTGTGTTTTGTGTGATCCACCTTTACAAAAAACGGGTGACCAAAGGTCATTTATAAATTTTGAAGCTGCAATGCAGGCCGATATTATTTGCTTGCACACCCCACTTGTAACGAAAGGTGATTTTTCTACCTTGCATATGTTCGGTAATGACGAATTATTAACGCTATCTGCGCATCAATATCTTATTAATGCTTGTCGAGGTGAAGTCATTGATAATGACGCGTTGTTAAGCTGTTTTGAAATGGGTAAAAAATTAAATGTTGTCCTCGATGTGTGGGAAAATGAACCCTTAATCAAACATGAATTAATCCCTCATGTTCGCATAGCAACAGCGCATATTGCTGGGCATACCTTGGAAGGTAAAGCGAGAGGGACATCAATGGTTTATGACGCATTTTGTCGTCACGTCAATAAACAAAATGTGCTTAAACTAGAACAATTCCTACCTGATTTCAAAAAGAACCTGTGCGTGGATCCATCATTTTCAACTTTTAAACAATTATTTCAGATGGTTAAGTATATGTATGACATCAAAAAGGATGATGGTATTTTCCGCGCTCGCATGGCAAAATCAGAGGCGTTTGCTGACATTCGAAAACATTATCCAATGAGACGAGAATTTAGCGCAGCACAGACTGAGTTTACTGCTGGTATAGGACAAAAAAAGAATAACAAGAACGTGGCACAAATAGCTGCGTCAATAGGGTTTAAAATAGCCAACTAACGATACTCGTTTAATCTAGTCATAATTTTATTTTGGAGATATTTACTCATGCCGCAAGCGTTCGACGTTGCTGTTTTAGGTGCCACCGGTTTAGTTGGTCAAATAATGATAGAGCTGTTGGAAGAACGAAATTTTCCTATCAATAAACTATATCCGCTTGCTAGCGAACGTTCAGCAGGTGGTAGCATTAAATTTAAAGGCGAAAAAATAACGGTTTTAAATGCTGATGAATTTGATTGGTCAACAGTTCAATTCGGATTTTTTTCTGCTGGAGGTAGTGTTTCTGCAAAATACGCGCCTATAGCCGCTGAAGCAGGTTGTGTTGTTATCGACAATACTTCTGAGTTTCGCTACGAAGCCGACATTCCGCTAGTTGTGCCAGAAGTCAATCCACATGCTCTAGCTGACTTTAGAAATCGAAATATTATCGCTAACCCTAACTGTTCAACTATTCAAATGATGGTTGCATTAAAACCGATCCATGATGCAGTTGGTATAGAGCGTATTAACGTGTGTACATATCAATCTGTTTCCGGTGCGGGAAAAAGTGCCATGGAAGCGTTGGCTAAACAAACTGCAGAGTTGTTAAATGCAAAAGCCATTACGGGAGACGACTTTTCCCGTCAAATCGCGTTTAATGTTATTCCGCAAATTGATGTTTTTTTAGATAATGGCTACACCAAAGAAGAAATGAAAATGGTGTGGGAAACGCAAAAAATTATGGGTGATGACAGTATCTTAGTCAATGCGACGGCTGTGCGAGTGCCTGTATTTTATGGCCATGGTGAAGCTATTCATATTGAAACACGTCAACAAATTGATGCTGAAGCAGTGAAAGACTTACTGCGCAATGCGCCGGGTGTCACATTGTATGACAAACCTGAAGATTTTCCGACTCAAGTTTCATCAGCAAGTGGCAATGATTCAGTGCACGTGGGCCGGGTTAGAAATGATATTTCCCATTCACATGGAATTAATCTTTGGGTTGTCTCTGACAACATTAGAAAAGGTGCTGCGACTAACAGTGTGCAGATAGCAGAGACATTAATTAGGGATTATCTGTAAATTTAAGTAATTAGATGCCGATAGGTTATTGTGGTTATATCAATAGTTAATCGTGTTATTGGTACAATAATTTTCTTTGTCAGTTACTGAGTAGTATTTATTAACTGGACGCATTTGGTATACCAGCCTTAATTTGGAGAGTGGAAACAATTACTATGAAGTGGTCTTTATTACTCATTCGTGCAATTTTTGTTGCTGTTTTATGTTTTACAGCAGCATCAAATGCAGTCGCTCAAGGAACCCAAATCCAAGGTCCTCGTGACGCCGCTGATGTTTATTCAGGGGTTGTTTATGGTCCCATAGACCGCTCGGATACATTATGGGCTATTTCCAGTCAATATCGAAAAAGTCAGCAGTTCACTGTTTATCAGGTGATGCTAGCCATCTATGAACTAAATCCTCAGGGATTTGTAAATCGTAACTTTAATACGATGGTCAATGGCACAACGTTACAACTTCCGACCGACCGTTATATTGCTAGAATCGATCCTCAACGAGCAAGAGTAAAAGCACAGCAAGATGACCTTGCATTTACGCAATCTGCAGGTCGCCAAGGACAAAACACAGATAACACGTCTGGCGCTCAGCCTGAACCAACCAACTTAAAGCCTGATGTACCTCTAGTTAATAAAAAAGAGTTAGATGCGGCAGAAAAACAATTTCAACTGCAAATAAATTCACTTAAGCGACAACAAGCAGGCATTGTTAATGATTTTAAACAACAGCTTGAACAATCAATACAAGCGACCCAAAGTATTGTAGATGAAAACAAACTGGTGCTTGGAGAGTTAGCTAAAAAAGATGAAGAATTCATTGCGCTTAAAACTGAACTATCCGAAAGTTTTCAAGCAAAATTAGATGACCAGGCGGCACAAATTCAAGAATTACGTGAATTTGTAGCGTCAGCAAAAAGGCAAGATAAAGCGGAACAAGAAGATTCATTTGGCACGCTAATAAGAAAACCCATTTTTATTATTATCGCCACTACAGTGGCCTTTTTTCTTGTCTTTGTATTGGTGGCATTATTACTTCTACGTAAGCCAAAAAATGAAAATGTAGACACTGAAGAAAAAGATGCGGAGAAGATCTCATTAGATGATCCAGTATCAAAAGATGCCGATGAATTACTGGCAATATTAAATGGAGATGATATTTCTGATGATGACTTATTAGACGATATTTTATCTGATGAGTTAGAAGAATCTATTGATGAAGTTGCGCTAGATTCGAATGATTTCGGCGAAATTGATGATAAAATGTTGGTGCCTAATCAAAGAACTAAAAAGTCACAAGACGAACTTAATGATGCACTATCAGACCTCGCCAGTGACGACATAAGCCTTGATGGTGACATGCTCAATGAGTTAGATGTCGATGACATTGACCTCGATAGTCGCGACAGCAGCATTGATGAATCAGCCGCTTTTGATGGCTTAGACGATGAGCCTAACGAAGTTGATATTGACAGTATACTTGAAGAACAGAATGTTGATATTAGCCAAGTTGAGGCGGATGCGAGTAAACAGCTCCGTGAAGGTGATGATCTATCTGACGACGGTACGTCATTTGCTGAAAATTTAGCAGAAGCGGATTTGCTGCCAATACAAGATGATGATGAGCAGTCTGAAATTGATATTGATGATTTGTTAGAACAGTCTGCGCTAGATGGAGACGTGCCTAGAGGTCTATCACTAGGACGTTCCGGTGAGATAGACGAAAAAGTTATCGAGCAAATTGAAGCTGAAATTGCAGAAAAAAATATTGAACTCAATACGTTAACCGAGAGTTTTGATGAAGAGTTAGCGAACAATGATTTTGTGGATGACGAATCTGATATAGACGATGATGACCTTGAGTTGAATATCACAGGCGCATCGAATTCTGATACCCAAAAAGCAATAAGGCCATTAGACGAACTTACTAAAGGACTTGAGGAAGATATAGCGGACGCGATTGCGAATCAAGACGACGATTTGGTTGAGGTCTTGGATAGCCAAAATCTTGATGATCCGCTAAGTGACGAACTACTTATAAACCTAGGCGCTGAACTATCTGACGACGATATAGACGCAGATATTGAACATTTATTAACTCAGCCTCTTGCAGATGAAATCGATGACGTAGATATCGATTCAGCTTCAGTATTAGAAGATAGTCTAAATGAGTTGCAAACAGGCACGATTGATTTTGAGCAACACGAAGAATTAACTGATGATCTCGACGATGCCTTGTTAGATGAAAATAGTCGATTAGCTAGCGACTCGGCTGTTCTTGAATTGACCGACGATGAAGACGAAGATCCAGAAGATATCGATATTGATTCGGTGCTAGATGACAGTTTAAATGACTTGATTAATAACCAACTCGAAGACAGTGACATTGATTTAGACGCGGATGACAGCTTTAAGCTTGATGAGTTAAAATCAGAGTCAGAGTCAGAAGCTAAACATAATCACCATCTTGATTCTGAGCGCGCACTTGAAGATCCCATCGCTAAGGTTGAAAGTAGAGAAGATAAGCATCAAGAACTAGATGACTTCTCGCCCGATATGCTGACGGAATTAGACTCAGCTGATGCTTTAGATGAAATTGACTTAGATGATATTGAATTAGATGATATCGAATTAGACAATTTACCTGATTTAACTATACCTGATTTATCCTTAATTGAAGCAGATGAATCAGAGTCTGAAAATGGCCTTGGCCTTGATGATATTCCTAGTTTTGCTAATGCAGAAACGTCATTTGACCCTGAACAGGGGAATGCTTCTACTGGATCCGACGACGGTTTGTTAGATTTACCGGGGCTAGATGATTGGCTCGAAGATGGCGACGGTGATGACGAGCTTGCGCAAGCATTGGATAAGTTCAAGGAAACAGATTCAGAAGAGGACGTTTTGCGTGAGATTGAAGATTCGGATTTTGACTCATTATTGGCAGAAATGGGCAATTTTTCTGACCAAAAAACTGCTGCTGAAATAGATAAGCGGATTGATGAAGATCCCATTGAAGCCGGCACGGACAAGATAAAGACTGATACAATAGATAATCCGGATCTAGATTTGACGGCCCTGTTTGATGAATCGACTGTTGATAATTCAAAGGACTTTATTGATGTAGACAGCCTGTTACAAGAAAGTGAGCACTTAACGCCAGCAACAGATGATGAGTTAGCACTTGATCTCGATATGTCACTGGACAAATTTTTAAATAAAGAACCCGAAATTGATGTTGATTTAGATGCTGATCAATCGAGTAATCTAGACTTAGCTCGAGTTTATATCGATATGGAAGATAATGAAGCTGCTATAGAAGTCTTAGAAGAAGTCTTGCAAAAGGGTAATGAGGAGCAAAAGGAAGAAGCTCAAGGACTATTGCAACGGCTGACGGACTAATTAAGTGGTTACTGGAGTATCAAATAGCGTGATCACTCATAGCCCTGATTTAGAACTAGATATCTTTTTAGCAAAGTCGACTTTAGTATTCAAGAAATGGTCGTTTCTGATGAGTTTGATTATTTATTGCGGCTTTACTGCAATGGATCTGTTTCGATTTCCACCCGAAATTTTTATGACAACCATTCCGGTTAGGTTTTTGTTTGTTATTATTCCCCTCACTATTGCCGTTTTTGTTCACTGGACTAAGCCCATATTAAGAACCCGAGATTACCTTGGTCTAAATTTAACTGTTTATCTAAATGCAGGTGTGGTGCATATTTTCGTGTTTGCCTTAGTAAGAGCAAATATAGACACTCAGTATTCTGAATTAGGCTTCGTGTTATTGATTTTATTTGGCTGCTTGATGGCTGCACTGCCACTTGTACCGACCGCAATAGTGAGTACCTTGTTGCTAATAATTATGTTTTTAGTTAACTCCCAAGGTAATGGAATAGCATTAGAAGTTGGTTTTCAAGTTGCTGTTTATGCGAGTGTCATTGTCATGTGCCTGATTATTAATGCCAGCTTGAAACGTCTGTTGACAGATAATTACAATGTTATCCAGCAATTTTATGGTGACTCGATAACTGACGGGCTTACCGGCCTAAAAAATAATCGCTACTTTGTAAAACAAACACTGCTTCTCATACAGCAAGCGAAAACAGCAAATAAAGAAGTGTCGCTAGTTATCATTGATATCGATAATTTTAAAGACATAAATGATAAATACGGGCACGCTTATGGTGACGACTGCTTATCAAACCTGGGTATTATATTAGGCTCAGTGTGCAATAGGAAATATGACTTTCCATGCCGCCTCGCGGGCGATGAGTTTACGATTGTCATGTACGATGCAACGCAAGAAGACATTAAGAAAGTGTGTCAAGATATATTAACTGATATTCAACTTCACGATGTGGAGGTGTCAATTGGCACTGCAACCACACTTATTACCGATGACATGCCTGCCATAGCGATTAAAGATATTTTATTTGAACAAGCAGACAGGGCGCTTTATAGAGCCAAGGACAATGGCCGAAATATGTTTTTTTCGGCCGCTGATTTGGTGACTTAATTATTACTTAGGCATCAAGGGGTATGTCGAATTCTTCGGATAGCTCAAAATCACCTTCAACCTTAACTAGTTTCCCGTCTATAAAATCAATAATCAGGTCTTTTTTGAAGTCTTCTCCACGCACGCTCATGCCACGCTTCATTTCATACACATAATACCAAGTGTTTTTATCAAAGGAGTCTTCAACAACAGGGCGTCCCAATACATATATTACCTGTTCTTTTGTCATACTGATCCTGAGCTTTTTTACGTCTCTATCATCAAGATAATTACCCTGAGGTATATCGATCCGATATATCCAGTTTTTACAAGCAGAGGTAGTCAATATCATTGCAATGATAATCAGTAGTTGTGTTAACTTCATTTAATAATCCGAATTAGTAGTACTTTTATATTGGAAGGCAGATGCCCAAATTCATAGGCACAGATGCTACCCACTAATATGAGACCATTCAACTTTTAATTAGTTCTTATTTACAATTTTAAAAGATCTTTAGCGTTTGCAATAGCGGTATCGGTTAATTTATCACCAGCGAGTAGTCGTGCTATCTCATTTACACGGTCATGTTCAGTTAACCTCAACATTTTTGTTTCGGTAGTATCACCGTCGGTTAACTTAGTAACAAACAATTGATTATGACCATGCGCAGCAACTTGAGGTAAATGTGTTACGCAAACAACCTGAGATACTTCTCCGAGTTTTCGCAATAAACGCCCAACAATAGACGCGGTCGGTCCACTGATACCAGTATCAACCTCATCAAATATCATTGTAGGAACCTGATTGCCGCTTGATGTAATAACTTGGATCGCTAAACCAATTCGAGAAAGCTCGCCACCAGATACCACTTTGTCTAATGCATCAGCCGGTTGGCCAGGGTTAGTGGTTACCTTAATTAGCACGTCGTCCTTGCCGTTGGGGCTAGGTGTTGCGGTTTCGTCATAATCAACATCAATAAATATTTTTGCGTGCTGCATGTTCATGTCTTTCACATGAGATTCAATCTTACTGGCAAGGCCCTTCGCGCTCTCTGTTCTGGACTCATGTAACTTGCGAGCCGCCGCTTCATATTCTTGGCGCTGTGCCTCGCAGTCTTTGCTTAATGCAGACAAGTTATTTTCGTCTTTAAGCAGTTCAGCATACTCTTTAGCTAGTTGCATGTGCGTATTGTATAAATTCTCTGGTTTAACATGATGCTTTCTGGATAGGTCCATTGCTTCAGAATAGCGCTGCTCAACCTGTTGTAATTTCATTGGATCTATTTCTAACTGATCACAATATTGGCGAATTTCCTGAGATGCTTCTTCAATTTGAATAGCCGCCTCGCTGAGCATTTCTACAATGGGACCGAGTGTTGGATCGTGTTCCTGTAACTCAGATAAATTATCAACGCTGCTTTGTATTGCTGAAAGTGCGTTGAAGTCCTCGTTTTCATATAATTGATAGAAACTGATTTGGGCTTGCTCTAACAAGGTTTGACTGTTGCTGAGGCGCTTATGCTCTAGTTCTAGTTGCGAAAACTCTTCTTCGCCAATGCTATATTCGTCCAATTCTTGAACCTGATACTCAAGTAAATTTTTACGGTCGGTTCGTTGCTTCTGCGCAGAGACCAATTGTTTTAATAACTGCTGTTTTTGCTTTAAGTTATCGTAAGCCATACTGACGTCAGTTAAGAGCGGTTTGTGCCCCGCGAAATTGTCTACTAGCTTGCGTTGATTATCCGGTTTTAACAACTGGTAATGCGCATTTTGTCCATGAATACTGACCAAATACTGACCAAGCGACTTGAGTTGATTTAAAGAAACGGCGACACCGTTTATGAATGCTTTTGAACGACCTTCGTTGCTCACTAGTCGCCGAATAAAACATTCGTTCGGATTGTCTTCTTGAAGTAATTCATTTTCTTCTAGCCAAGCTTTCGCTAATGGTACTTTCTTAATGTCAAAATGCACGACAACTTCTGCTTTTTCAGCTCCTTTTCTTACAGATGCAGCGTCCGCGCGATCCCCAAGACAGAGGCTTAAGGCATCTATTGCAATTGATTTACCCGCACCGGTTTCGCCAGTAATGACGGTCAAACCGTGCGCGACATCGATCCCAATTTGTTTCACAACGGCGAAGTTTTTAACTGAAATATGAGCAAGCATTTTAAATATACCTAAAAGAATAAACACTGGTAATATATACAGTGTTTTGAGCAGTGTAAAGACCAGTTTATCTGTGGGCACCGAATTAAGTTTGCGAGTGGAGAATAAAGTTTTTGAATCGAATGAAGTTTGTGAATAGAATCAAGGGTGCCCATTCATTTTCAAGGTTTTCGCATCAGTAATATATTACTGTTTAACTTATATTATTTGAAAAATAAACTGTCAAGCAATCCAGCCGATGGTATGCCTGTTTTTTGAGTTTTTAATAATGGAGTCGCCTTTATTGCATTGTTTTGTGCTTCATTCCAATGGCTAAAACCTATATTAAACTCAGATTAATAAGCTAACGCTTCAATTGCATTTTGCATGTAACTATTTTTTATATGTATCGATTGATGTTTGTCATATTTCGATTGCTTCGGCACTTTTGCAAACGCACGCCACACGCTACTGTGACGGATATACCGGCAAAATTGGTTTTTTTGAGAGGGGGGTGAGCTTATCCGCACGCCATCGACATCTGAGTCCTTAATAACACCAAAGGCCAGATAGGCCTTTTTTCACCAACCCGTCCTTCCTTTTCTGATATTATGTTGTCGTGAATAATCCCTTTTAATGTCAACAATGAGTTCCATATCATGAGTGTATCTATTTTCGGTAGTGCAAAATCAAATAGCGCAACAAAAGCCCTTTTATTAGGGTCCGGCGAACTTGGTAAAGAAATTGCCATTGAATTACAACGACTGGGCATTGAAGTGATTGCTGCAGATAGCTATGCAAATGCACCTGCAATGCAGATAGCACACTCTTCATATGTACTGAATATGCTTGATGGGGAGCGCTTAGAAGAAATTATTCGTAAAGAACAGCCTGATTTTATTATTCCTGAAGTTGAAGCGATTGCGACACCGTCGTTAATAAAATTAGAGGCCGAGGGCTTTAATATCGTGCCGAGTGCGCGTGCAACAAAGCTAACAATGGATAGAGAAGGTATCCGGCGCTTGGTCGCCGAAACACTGGTGGTGAAAACATCCCCTTATGTCTTTACTGACAGCAAAGAAGAATATCTGCGAGCCGTTAAAGAGCTTGGTATTCCCTGCGTTATTAAACCGGTAATGAGTAGTTCAGGCAAAGGTCAAAGCGTTATTAAGTCAGAAGCTGATTTAGAGTCCGCGTGGACTTATTCTCAAGAAGGTGGTCGCAGCGGCGCTGGACGTGTCATTGTAGAAGGTTTTGTACCCTTTGATTATGAAATTACATTACTAACCGTCAGTGCTGTTGATGGCATTCATTTTTGCGCTCCTATTGGCCATCGTCAAGAAAATGGTGATTACCGTGAATCGTGGCAACCACAAATAATGTCTCAATTGGCACTGCAAAAAGTACAACAAATCGCTGCAAAAGTAGTTAAAGAACTCGGTGGCTATGGCCTCTTTGGTATGGAGTTTTTTGTCAAAGATAATGAAGTCTACTTTAATGAAGTTTCACCACGTCCCCACGACACAGGCTTAGTTACACTGGTATCTCAAGATCTATCGGAGTTTGCCTTGCATGTCCGAGCTATTTTAGGTTTGCCAATAGGCGCTATCAAGCAATATGGCCCAACAGCGTCAAGTGTCATTTTAGGTAATGGTAAATCTCAAGATATTAAGTTTGCTCAATTAAGCCAAGCGTTAGGTTTAGTGGCCGGTTCTCAGGTACGTTTATTTGCGAAACCAAATATCAACGGCACACGCCGCTTAGGTGTGGCTATTGCGCGCGGCGAAAACACAGAACAAGCGATAGAAAATGCTAAATTAGTATCAAGTAAAATTGAAGTGCTTTATTAAGGTTAAACTTCAACCGCAGCTGAGCAATTCACTTTAGTGAATAGTAAAAATCTGATGAGCATTGATTTTGCGTCGCAATGGTCTTAATAACTCCCCTCAAGCTAAATGAAGGCGATGCTGCCATTATTCGATAATTTTTACCGAGTGTCTCTCAATAATGATAGTGTATATTAAACAAAATCAATGCGACACCTTCGAGTTAGAAAGTGCGGATCACCTATATTTTCGACTTTGAAAGGGGGGCGGCATTATGTTCGAAAACCCAATGGATATCTAGGCTAAACAATGATGATAATGTAAAATATAGCATTCAAAATAAGCACTGTTGGAAAGAACTGATCGCGGTAAGGTCAATATCGTATATAGCTATTAAGCGGTTTACGGTCGACGTTTTTCTAGTAATGCCGATACGTCGGTTTACTTATCTTTTTGAATTATTAAAGGAATCAATATGCCAGAAGGTCCTGAAATACGCCTTGCCGCTGATAAAATAGCAAAGGTCATTGAGGGCAAAGTAATTGAAGATATTGAAGTAGGTTTGCCTCGTCTTCTTGAACCTTCACAAAAACTGAAGGGAATCAAAGTTGAAAAGGTTGAAACTCGTGGCAAAGCCATGTTGATACATTTTGCTAATGGGCTCACAATTTACTCCCACAATCAGCTTTACGGTGTTTGGAAAACAGCCAAGCGTGGTCATCTTCCCAAAACTAATCGCTCCCTGCGTTTGGCTTTACATACAAAGCAAAAAAGCGCCTTGCTATACAGTGCCTCCGATATCGCAGTATATGATCAAAGTGAACTGGTGCAACACCCCTTTTTGAGTAAAATTGGGCCTGATATTTTGAACAGTGGACTACGATGGGAAGTCGTTGCCGAGCGCTTGCTGCAGAGCCGCTTCTGCAATAGAGGTTTAAGTGCATTGTATTTGGACCAGCACTTTATCGCGGGAATTGGCAATTACTTGCGTACTGAAATATTGTTTGCTGCCGGCGTCCACCCTGACTTTAAACCCAAGCAACTTGACTCAAAACAAATCGAAAGCCTTGCTAGGCAAACGTTAATTATTGGTAAGCGTGCCTACGATACAAAAGGGCACACCTTATTGCCAACTTTGAGCAAAAAACTGGCTAAAACAAAAGGCAGCTATGAAAGCGTCCGTTTTATGGCCTTTAACCGTGAAGGTTTGCCTTGTCGTTATTGCGTGCAGCCTATTGTAAAGGCGAAGCGCAATGGTAGACGAATATATTGGTGTGAGAGTTGTCAGCTCACAGTGTCACTTGGTATCAAAGTTTGAACCTGTATTGGACCCCCAGACCTTGAAAATGGGCGTTTGAAAATCCCAAATTATCGCCAGTTGTTGAGCGTTGTGGTAACGACAGATGTTTTTATCAGATTATTCAGTGGCGTAGGACAAGTTGACGTGCTTACTTCAGTTTAGGAAGGGAAAGAAACTTTACCCATACTTACATTGGGCTGATTGCTTTTATTACTTAAAAAGGCACGTTCATTGCCAGCGACACATTCGTTTGCAATGACGGCAAACAGGATTGCTTCTTTTGCATCTGTATTAATACCTAATTTGTTGGTTGAAAATACAGGCCTAGCAAGTAACTCAGAAATATTCTCTAACAAAAGCGGATTGTGTATGCCACCGCCGCTGATATAAACCGTTGATAATTCAGGTAATTGATTAATTGTATTGACAATAGAATGGGCAGTAAAGGCATTTAATGTCGCCATTTGATTGGGCACACTGAGGTCCTCCAAATGCAGCGATTTTAGCTGAAAAGTAAACCAATCGAGATTAAACGTTTCTGGGCCAGTGGTTTTAGGCAAAGGTAAATTAATAAAGGGATGCTGCAATAGCTGCGTTAGCAATAACTTATTTACGTTTCCTTGCTTGGCAATTTTTGCGTCCTTATCGAAATCATGGTCGCTATATTCTCTGGCAAGGGCATCCATTAAGGTATTGCCGGGACCAATATCCGAACAGATAACATTATCAAAAGAAGCGTTTGAGGGCAGGTAAGTGATATTTGCAATACCACCTATATTCAACAGCGTGCGATGTTCTTGCTCACTACTTAACAGTAAATAGTCGCCATATATTGCAAGAGGCGCCCCTTCGCCGCCATGGGCGATGTGCTTTTGGCGAAAGTCACTGATTGTTATTATCCTGGTACTAGCTGCAATATGATCGCCATCGCCAATCTGTAAGGTGCTGTTAGGCTGGTTTTTGATTTGATGCAAGGATGATGGTCGATGGTAAATAGTTTGGCCATGACTGGCGATCAAGTCGACGCTGTCATTGGGTACTTTCCAGTTAAGTAAGGCTTGATTAATCATCTTTCCATGCAAATGACCAATTTGAGCGTTCAGCAAACAAAGTGAGTCCAAGGACACACTTTGTTTAGCAAATACTTGCTGGATTGCGCTTTTCAACTCTTTGCTATAACCAATGGTGGTGTATTCTTCACACCGCAATGTCGCCGATTTTCCGTTCCCAGTTATTCTGCACAGAGCAATATCGAGGCCATCCAGCGATGTGCCGCTCATCAAACCAATAATTAGACGCTCAGGCGCCGTCGCTATATTTTTAAGCTTTTCAATATGCTGCAGCATTAGTAGAGTTTACTGCCCCAATTAAGTTTGGTGCGCAATACATTAAAATAATTATAGTCAGGTGGATGCACCAAATGGAGTTTATCTGGGCTTTTGCGAATACGTACTTCATCTCCCGGCATCAATGAAATAACGCTGTGACTATCACAACTTACTTGCAGATTATCCGTATTAACACCCGATACTTTTAAGGTTATTTCGCTATTAGCATCGACAACAATAGGTCGACTACTCAGGGTATGTGGAAACATAGGAACAAGCGTAAGCGCATCTAACTGCGGCATTAGAATAGGACCACCACCAGATAATGAATACGCAGTTGACCCCGTGGGCGTGGCTATAATTATGCCGTCTGAGCGTTGACTAAAAACAAACTGGTCGTCTACATAAAGCTCAAACTCCATCATGTGGGCCACTTTGCCATGATGCAGCACTATCTCATTTACTGCGGAATTTGTATCTTGATGCTCATCATTTCTAAACACGTTAGCTTCTAATAGAAAGCGCGCTTCTCTATATACCTTGCCTTCGAAAATATGCGCAATTTGACGGCTAATATCTTCTGGATTAATGTCGGTAAGGAAACCCAAATTTCCACGGTTCACACCAACAACATCAGTGTCAAATTTGGCTAATACACGAGCAGCACCAAGCATATAGCCGTCACCACCAACCACAATAGCCAGTTCGGCACGTTCACCGATAGTATTAAGCGCGCAGATTTCCAAAGAACGATCGTCGAGTTCTTCTTTTATGCTTGCCTCTACCAAAATAGTACAGTTTCTTTTTTTTAGTTCGCCAACAAGTACATTGAGACTTACCCGGCTGCCTTCATGGTCTGCTTTACCAATTAAGCCAACGGTTGAATAACTCATTAATTGTTCTCTGGTAATTATTATGCTTGTGTGACGTAACTTTTACTTAATTGGCAGTGACTTGCAAGCCTAAATTTACAATCTTGCCTAACTTGCTTACCTTGCTGTCCAGCCGCCATCCAATATTAGCGCTTGTCCTGTAATATTCTTTGCTGCACTGCCCATTAAAAAGTGTGCAGTTTGCGCTAATTCTTCAATTTCTATAAAGGCTTTTTTAGGCATAGGTTCTAACATTATTTTATTGATAACGTCTTCTTCAGACATATTGTTTTCAATAGCTTGAGCTGTAATTTGTTTTTCAACCAACGGAGTTTTCACGTAAGCAGGGCACAGAGTGTTAATCGTTACATCAACATCTCCGGTCTCCAGTGCTATGGTCTTTGCGAATCCAAGCAAGCCGTGCTTAGCTGAGACATAAGCTGATTTAAAAGGTGAGGCAACAACTGAATGAATAGAACCCACATTTATAATTCGGCCAAAGTTTTGAACTCGCATGTGTGGTAAAAATGCCTGTGTCAGCAATGCAGGTCCTACAAGCATAACGTTGATGAGCATTTGCCATTTTTCGGCAGGAAAATCCTCTAGTTTACTGACGTGTTGAATGCCCGCATTATTGATCAAAATATCTACGGGCGTGCTGCTTAGCGCTGCAGGTAAAGCGGCAACTTGCTGCGCATCACACACATTTATTTGTATCGATTGCGCGGACAAACCTAAGTTATTGAGGGTTTTTGCTGCATTATCAGCAGCGTCTTCATTAATGTCAGCAACGATGACATGATGACCAAGTTGTGCCAAATATTTAGCGATACCATAGCCGATACCACTTGCACCGCCGGTTACAAATACATTCAAAGACTTAGCTTCAGCAGTCATACTTTTTCCTTATTTTCCAGTTGTTTTTCAAACGATTTTATCTCTTTTTAGTGCAATTTCAGTTGCGATCTATTGTTACAAACTGACGTTACCAAGGTGATTCCATGTTTTTAAATTGTGTATTAAATGTCCTTATTATGAATATTAAAATAATACGCTATTTTGTATTCGAAATAATAGTAGGAATATTATCCACTAAGGACATGACAGCCTTGATTTGTTTTCCGTCTTTATTGGCGTAGTTTGCGCCTGTATAACCCCACCAATCCCAGCAAGCTTGAGGGTTTAAAGGCATAAAAGCAGACTTCTTAGTTTGTGGATAAAGTACAATTAAATTATTGGTGTCAGCCCATGCATTAAAGCCCGCATTTTTGGCATATTCATTGCCAATGGCTTCGGCATTTTGGTTACAACCATGAAAGCTAATATGAATATCGCAACTCCTGTTGTCTTTACAACTTTGGGGAATAAAAAGGTAAGCGTTTTCGCCAAGCGTCTCAGCATATTCGCCTGCGTATTCGCTTTGTTTAAATGTCAGTAGTTGCTGGCTTAATTGGTCATTACTTTTAGTCGATTTAGGCTTTGTAAGTTGTGTTACGTATTTAAGTAATTCGCCAGCGGCGTCATAATTACAATTGCCAATGAAAGGGGATACAGACTCAATGCAAGGCTTACCACTATCTAGTGTTGGCATTACATGAGCAAATGCTTGTTGGCTAACATATTCCACATTTTCAGGCACAAAAAGAGTATCAATTTGAGCGGCTAGTTGGTCTGCAACTACGCGATTAATTCGAGTGTCCAGAGTGCCGTGTAGCAACCAAACCTTATCGTCTTGGTTATATTTTGAATCTGCTAATAGACCACTTGCTTGATAATCATCGATAGTTGCAGCAAGCGCGGCTAAGTCTATTATGGCATCAGAATTTGCTACGCAGTTTTGCAGTGCCATAGATATGCTTCCTTGAGCACAAAAATAGGGACCTCCTGCAATGAGACCGGAACCAATGACTTGTTCGGAAAATGATAAGTGAAATTGCATTGCCATATACGCTCCAGAAGATAAGCCAGAAACACTAATAACAGGATCATCTTTTTGAACACTGGGTTTTGCGCCATTACTAGGGCTACCGCAAGCGGCAAGCATTATTGATGTTATTGATACAATGCTGGCCTGTTTTAATGTTAAGTTTCTCATGTAACCCTCCTGATTATTCAGCTAAAAATGCAGCGATGGTTGCGCTGTGTTTATGAATGTTCAGTACGCCTTCCAAATGTCCTAAATGACCTTGGATCTCAGCAATCTTAGTGTCTTTGTTCATCTCTTTTAGTTCTTTGTAGGTGTTGCGTGCATTGTACGGCATCAGCAATAAGTCTGTCGTAGCGGGCAAAAACAGCGATTTGGCTGTCATTTGCTTTAGGCCGGTGCGTAGATCGTTTTTTTGTCCAGCCATGAAGAGTTGGCAGGCTCTCACCAAATACAGCAAGCTATTAGCATCCATGTTTTCAGCCCGCTCTTTTGCTCTATTGTACAACCAATCATTAATACCATGACGCGCCTGGATATCCATCAGTGGGTTCGCCTCCAGTGGTTGATGCTTTATGTCCACACCAACTCGATTAACGTAATCAGGCGTGAGTGCTATTTGGGTAATAAACATGAGTGCAGCCGTCAATCCTTCGGTCGGTGGCTGGGATTTGTAATAGTTACCTTGTTGCCAATATTGATCGAGCTTAATCGGTATTGCCCATTGTTCAAGTGCAGCGGTTGTCCAAGCATCACTAAACGACGAACCTATGACTGATATAAGTCGCTCGACCCGATCAGGATAAGCCGTAGCCCATTCAATTGCCTGCATGGATCCCATTGAAGGGCCTGCTACCGCATATAGTTTTTGAATCCCAAATGACTCCAGTAATGACTTTTGCGTATTGACCATATCCCGCATAGTAATGACCGGAAACGTGAGGCCATAAGGATCGCCTGTGGCAGGATTAATGCTGGCTGGACCGGTTGTGATTACATTTTTGTCTTTTACATTTAGATTTGCCAAGCTGTCCATACTGACAACAAAAAACTTATTAGTATCTATGGCTTTGTTAGGCCCAATAATACTATCCCAATAACCACTTGTGGCATCGGATGCGGCATATTTACCTGCCGCATGAGAAGTCCCTGTGAAGTAATGTGTTATCAGAATTGCGTTTGATTTATCGGCGTTTAATTCACCGTAACTTTCCCATCCTAATCTCACCTCTTTGATACTTTGGCCATTGAATGTTGTAAAGTCTGCAATACGGTGTACTTGTTTTTGGGTTAATAATTGTGGCTGCGTATTCGAATTTTCCTGTGCTATCGCGGATCGGCTTATCGACATAACCGTAAGCGAAAAACCAAGCAGAAAAAGCAATGCTGCCTTTCTCGCTATGCTTTGCTGGTGCAAAGTGAAATTAAGGCGCTTGCCTAGTATTTTTACTAACCGGCTTTTTGAAACGTGATTTTGCATACGGGGTAATTCCTAGAATATGATGAATAGAGCAATGGCAATGGTTAAACCAATAAGCGGCACAGCAACAGTTAAGGCTGCCATTGGGCCATATGCTCGCTGGTGCGTTTCATGGCATATTGCACGAATGGTAGTGACAACATAACCGTTATGCGGTAAAGAATCCAAAGCACCAGAGGCTATTGCGACAATTCGATGTAATTCTTCTGGATCCACGCCCTGATCTAAATAATGTGGTCCAACTAGAGGTAGTGCAATTGCTTGTCCACCTGAAGCAGAACCTGTTAGGCCGGCAATAACGCTAACGGCAATTGCTGCACCGATTAGTTCATTACCCGGAATTTGTGTCATTACTTGAACGGTTTCTTGAAATGCGGTGGTGGTTTTTGCAATCGCACCAAAACCAACCACTGCAGAGGTATTGCCGATAGCAAGTAGGGCACCTGTGGTACCCAAATTAACCGCTTTGCCTAGGTTTTGAAAATACTTAAAATTAATTATCATTAGGGTCAATACACCGCCTCCTAGTGCGACTATTAGGGCAAGTTGAGCTAACGATTTATGCAAAAAGAATGACAATAGAAGAACAACTAAAAGCGGAATAAACCCCGTAATCGGATGAGGATAGATACGCTCTTTTATTTCAGGATCTTCCGGTTTTGCTTCAAATACTTCCCCCGCTAATACTGCTTTATCTACCATACGCTTCAGCCACCAATAGCCAAAAAGTGCCATGAATATGGCAACGACCAAACTCACTTCCCACGCTGCGAAAGGAGAAGTACCTAAATATTTTATTGGGATCCAATTTTGAATTTCAGGGGAACCCGCCGATGTCATGGTAAAAGTGACAGACCCGAAGGCCATTGTCGCGGGTATGAAGCGTCGAGGTAAGTTTGCATCTTTAAATAAACTCAAGGCCATCGGATAAACCGAAAAAGCCACTACAAATACACTCACACCGCCATAGGTGAGAATAGCGCATGCGGCAACCACAGCAAAAACCGCTTGTTTGTAACCTAACTTGCTGACAATCCATTTGGATAACGCATCTGCGGCACCGGTGTCCTCCATAAATTTACCAAACAGTGCACCCAATAAAAACATGAAAAACCAAGACGCAATAAAGCCAGTAAATCCTGACATGTATGTTTCTACAAAGTTACTTTCGCCACTAAATACTGGGAGCCCACTAGTCAGTCCAACAACCAATGCACACAAAGGAGCTGCTATAAATAGGTTCATCCCACGGATCGTAAGCCATATTAGTAGACCCAAACCACCTACCAAGCCAATTAAACTTATCATTATTTTTTTCCTAATTGCCGAGTGAAAAATCTGTGACCGCAGATTGCGTAGCTACAACAAATTGGTGAGACGCAAGTTTGATACATAAGGGCTGCATTGCCCATAGTACGATGGTACTAGTTACCTTTTTGCTTTTTTGCCCTAGATTAGTAATAGACCGCTACTGCTAGCAAGAATAATTAGTTAACGCTACCGACAGAAATACCTTTAAGGGGATAGAATGAAAACAATAATGAATAAAAAGCCTCAACTTGCACTGTGCGCATTAGCGGTAAGTGCCGCTTTATCGATAGGGCCGCAAGTTCAAGCGCAAGAAACACAGGAAGTTAGAGAAAGTAACCTAGAAAGAATTGAAGTAACAGCGCGTAAAACGTCTGAAAATTTGCAGGAAGTGCCTATCGCAGTCACTTCAATTGGAGCAAAGGAACTCAGTGAAAAGGGTATTTCTGTTATCACTGAAATACAACAGTTTTCGCCTAACACAACATTGCAAACAAGCCGAGGCACTAACTCAACGTTAACCGCTTTTATCCGTGGTGTAGGCCAACAGGACCCGTTATGGGGCTATGAGCCAGGTGTGGGTATTTATATTGATGATGTCTATATGGCTCGCCCACAAGGTGCTGTATTGGACTTAATTGACGTTGAAAGAATTGAAGTGCTACGTGGTCCTCAAGGCACTCTGTATGGCAAAAATACGATTGGTGGTGCCATTAAATATGTCACTAAAGAAATGACCGGTGGCACAGAATTTAATGCACAAACAACTTTAGGAAGTTACTCTCAGCGTGATCTTAAGTTAACTGGGCAGTTACCTGTAATTGATGACAAACTTTATGTTGGCTTCGGTTTTGCAGAATTGACCCGCGACGGTTTTGGCGAATATTTACAATCAGCATTGCCGAATCAAGATCGCGAGAACTACAACAAAGATTTGTGGGCCGCTCGGGTAGATGTCGAGTTTAGAGCGTCTGATGATCTCTTTGTGAAGTTCAATTGGGATAAAACCAGAGACACGTCAAACGCAAAAGGAGGTTACCGCCTGCTGCCAAGTTTGTTGACCAATGCACCCGTGCCAGACAGTGTTTACGATTCATATACCAGCTTGCCTACATCAAACTTAGTTGAGTTGGAAGGTTACAGCTTAATGATCCGCTACGACTTCAGTGATGCGATGGAATTTAAATACATTGGTTCGTCTCGTGAAGGTTATTCACCAACTAACATTGATTTTGATAATACAGCCTTAGATATATTCGACGTACCCGCTGAGTATAAAGATGAAAATAGTACCCACGAACTGCAAATGAACTACGTCGCAGACAGCGTCAATATTGTCAGTGGCTTATATTTATATGACGGTGAATCGTGCGGTAATTTTGATGCCATTCTTGGTTTCTTAGGTCGCGCTGCTTTTAGCACTCCGGGCTTGACCCGAGAGGTAACTGGGTGCAACAACTCTGAGAGCTGGGCTATTTACTCTCAAGCGACGTTGCAAATAACGGATGAGTTGTCGATGACAGTAGGCGGTAGATATACAGATGAAGACAAGACCGCCATTGTCAACAACGGTTTGATATTTGATAATGCGTATCCTCGGTCTAACTGGATCCCAGGCTATACTAGACCTGATGGTCAGCTAGTTCCAACAGTACTAGGCAGTGATAGTGACGATGATGGCATACTCGATGCACCAAAAACTGAAAATTGGACCCGTTTTACGCCGCGTTTAGGTATAGAGTATCAAGCTGCTGATAACATGATGCTGTTTGCAAGCTTCTCGCAAGGTTTCAAGTCAGGTACCTTTAACCCAAGAGCGACAACTAACGAAGATGGCGTTAACCCTGAAATTGTTGATTCATATGAAGTCGGTTTAAAAGCAGATTGGAATGACAATTTTAGAACCAACGTAACGTTGTTTTCACTTGATCATAAAGACCGTCAATATGTCGGTATTGGCGAAGGAAGCAGCGCTACCGATTTACTGCAGGTATTACGAAACGTCGCGGCAACCTCGGCAAAAGGTCTTGAAGCTGAAGTGACGTATGTTGCTAGTGACTATCTTACTTTCAATCTCGCGTATGGTTATATTGATGAGAAGATTGAGAAAAACAACTCGGTTCCACCATTGATTGGCTTAGCAAATACACCTAGCCAGACGGTTAATTTATCAGCCAACTACGTCATTGAATCGGATATAGGTGATTTTACGATGAACGCAGGGTACTACCACAGAGGCGACTATCTGTTATTTGAAACTAGCACACTGTTAAAGCAAGAAGCATATGGCCTATTTAATGTGAGTATCAATTGGCAGAGTGTTGAAGGTGATTGGTATGCCAGTTTACATGGCAAAAACCTCACCGATGAAGAGTACTTAGTGGGTGGCTATGATTTTGTTGGTGTCGCAGATGATGGCTCTCTACTGCCTGGTTTAGGTGGTGATTTAACCCTAATTGGTTATTATGGTGACCCAAGAACAATTCACCTGACAGTAGGTTATAGATTCTAGAATTCATGTGTCCTTTAGGGGCTTGCGCCCCTTTTTTTATGAATGACGAGCACACACCAGAGTAAAACTTTACCTCTTTGCAAATTGACTCTTAATTTAACACCCTCTATTATTCATACTCCAGCGTACAAAGGCACTAATTTTCCACATGGACAAAATCAAAGCATTAATTGCTGATGATCATCCCTTATTTAGAAACGCACTCAAACAGGCGTTAAGCGACTTATTAGGTGATGGCTTACTAGAATCTGCCGATTTTCATTCCACTATTAAACAGCTCAACTTGCATGATGATATTGACTTACTTTTCCTTGATTTAAAAATGCCGGGTAACTCAGGATTGGCTGGCTTAAGTCAAATTCGTGCTGAATTTCCAAACATTTTGATTGTGGTTGTGTCGGCTGAAGAAACGCCGTCACTTATTGTCAAAGCCTTACAATTAGGAGCCAGTGCATTTATTCCAAAATCGACTTCGTTAGAGTTGATCAATGAAGCTGTATCCGATGTTCTTAATGGCAATGAGTGGTTACCTGAAAACTTAACCCATTTGGGTGAGCATGCGTCGATTGATGGTAATGATGCCTTGCAACGTATTGAACAATTAACGCCGCATCAATTAAAGGTACTGAGGATGATGGCTGACGGATTGTTAAATAAGCAGATAGCTTATGAGTTAGATATTTCAGAAAGTACAGTCAAACAGCATGCTTCGGCTTGTTTGCGAAAGTTGAATGTAAACAATCGAACTCAGGCAGGGGTTATTTTTAAACAACTAATGTCATTTGAATAACACATACCTTTGGCTATGACAGCCTGAAAAGATAACATGTTGCTTGCGGCTAATTTTTGCTAGTCTTGGCAGAAATTACATTGTTAAATTAAACCCAAAGAAGTAACCATTAGGAGAAACACGTGACTGACCTTGTTGCTATTCAAATTGAAAAAAAAGTTGCCACTATTACCATTCAAAATGGCAAAGTAAATGCGATTTCGCATCAAGTTATTGATGAAATGAATAACGCGCTTGACCAGGCGGAACAAGCTGAAGCGGTTGTTGTGATCACAGGTAAACAAGGCATGCTATCCGGTGGATATGACTTAAACGTAATGCGGGAAAGCATGAGCGTAGCGATGCAGTTGGTAGAGAAAGGCTCGACCTTATCTCGACGACTGCTTTCATTCCCGTTTCCGGTGCTGGTTGCTTGCCCTGGTCATGCTGTTGCAAAGGGGGCTTTTTTATTACTTTCTGCTGACTACAGAATAGGTGTTGAAGGCAATTTTAAAATAGGTTTGAACGAAGTGGCTATTGGCATGAGCATGCATGATGCCGGTGTTGAATTAGCCCGAGGTCGATTAGCTCCGGTATTCTTCAACCGTAGTGTTATATTAGCTGAAATGGTGTCGCCGCAGGACGCTATTACAGCGGGGTTTTTAGACAAAGTGGTGAGTGAATCTGAATTTTTGCCTACGGTCGCTTTTGTTGCTCAAGCGATGACGAAGTTAGACATGAAGGCTCACTATAATACCAAGTTAAAAGCCAGAGCTGGTTTGTTGCAAAGGTTAGATGCGGCAATAGAAAAGGATAAGGGGGGAAGTTTGTAATTAGGTCCTGCTTTGTATGATGTGGCTGAAACTGAGTTTACAACTGCAGATATATTGTTGAGTGTGTGAAAACAATCAAACATTGGCTATTATTAGATCCGCACAGGCCGATTTTGTGGGCGGCTATAATGGTCGTTACTTATATAATACAAAGGTTTTCATGAGAATTTTACTTATTTTAGGCACCTTGTTTTTAACTGCATGCAGCAGCACCCCAGGCATATCTGTTTATTCATTTACAAACTCACAAATCGAAGCTGCATTGGACCAACAAATACCAAGATTAAGAGAAGAAATAAGCTTAATGGGTCTGCCGGTGCAGGTTGAAGTAACTAACTTGAACGTAAATATCGGTCCGAATAATCGGGATGTGGTGTCGCTAAGTGTTGATTCAAGCGCTAAGATCAATGCCTTTTTGTTACACTATTCCATACGTTTAATTTTGCAGATAGAAGGCAGCCCTTTTTATGATAGTGAGAAAAAAGCTATTTTCTTACGCAATGTAAAATTACTCGACTCCAATATTAATGCGGGTGGATTCAATGGTAATTTGGCCTTACTTGATGGCAACGTTATGCAAATAATAAATACCTTTTTGGCAGTTAACCCAGTATACAAGTTGGACACAAGCATTCCTAAAGTCGCCTTATTAAGCAAGTTGCCACTAAATATGAAGGTAGTTGAAGGCGCTATTAAGCTTTTTCCACGATTTTAATAAAGCGCCAGTTTTGTTGCATAATAAACGGTGATGTTAATTATTAAATATGCAAGCTGACCTGCTCAAATAAATCATTTTTGACATTGCTTACTGAGCATTAATAATTCGATCTTTACCCAGTTTTTTCGCTTTGTACATACTCAGGTCGGCACGTTTAATTGTATCTTCAAATTTTTCATCATCTTTGGCTTTGGCTACGCCAAAACTGAGCGTAGTCACGCGGTCACTCAGTCCTTCTGTGATTATTTGATAACGAATGTTTTTGCGAATTTTTTCGATTAATATCTGTGAGTTATCAGGCTCTATATTCATAAGAATAATAAGGAACTGTTCTCCTCCCCAGCGCGCAACAATGTCTGTTTCTCTCACCGCCGTGACTAAATAAGTAGATACCGCTTTAATCACTTCGTCACCTACTATATGTCCCATAGATTCATTAATTTCCTTGAAATTATCGATATCAGTAAGGACTAGCGTATAGTCCAATGACCTTAAATTGCGCCTTTCGCTGAAGGTTTGCTTCATTAATTGATAAACAAATTGACGATTGAAAGCCCCAGTTAAGCCATCCTTATTAGCTATTTCATATAAACGTTTTTCTTTTTTGGTGTTGTTATCCTGCGAACTCATCATAACAATAACAAACCCCAGCGCGGCAAGGATTGTGTTAGTCAATAGTACAACGTCAGTTATTGCCGGGAATGCATACTGATATGTAATATCTTTTGCGTAAACACTGAGTGCGCCGTATAAAAGAATGACACTAAAACCCATGAGCATTGATTTTTTTGTTGAAAATGAATTACTGACCATAATTAGCAACGCGACAGGCCATAAAAAATAGTGAAAACCCATACTTAAACCCAAAAAATGCGTGGCTAAAGCAGCATGCACAATGGTTTCAATTGTTGCCATGAGAGTGGCTAATATATAGCGTCCACTCTGATTCTGATACATCGCAATTAGCCAAATAATGACGCTAAAAATATTCAATACTGAAAGCCACAGAGAGCCAATACTCAGGAAAAAGAAAATAAACAAGATGTGTATAACAGCGCCTAAAAAACACACTTTTTTGAGAATGGAATACAGGCGATTATTTTTGTGATCGCTATGTAAAATAGCAAAACTTGAGTCCAGCGGGGTTTGATTTCTTTCTGTTTCTAAGTTCGGCAATGGGGGGCGCACAATACGTCTCAACTTTGTGTTAATTACTTAATGAGTATACCTCAAAAATTATTCTAAATAATACCGGCTCAAGGTTTAGTTTTTTGTAGAAGCCTTTTCAATGCCATGGGTTTTAATGGTTTTGGTAGATAAATCATATTGTATACGTCTGCTTGCTCTCTTATTGCTTGGCTACGATCCGCCGTACTTAACAATAATAAGGGCGTATTTAGTTTATGTTCTTGTCTGTAGGCGATGATTGACTGGCAAACGTCAATACCGTTATCGCCATTATCTAAGTGATAATCTGCGATAACGTAGTTAATGCAAGCTTGTTGCTGAAATTGTTTAACGCTTTTGCCATCGTGAGCGACATGAACGAAAGCTCCCCAGCCCTGCAATAAAGTGGTCATAGCGTTGGCTATTAAGGCTTGATTCTCTATTAATAAAACAGTTTTATGTTGCATAAACGTTTGGCTGTTAACATTGTCTTCTCTCTCGACGGCGGGCGCAGTGCCGCGCTTACTGCGCTGCAATCGTACGGAAAACTGCGTACCTTTACCCACAATCGACTGTACTTTAACATCATGGTTTAAGAGTTGACTCATTTTTTCTACAATGGTTAAACCAAGGCCTATACCTTCATTATTACCTTTATTATCCAATTGTTTAAATTCATCAAATATTAATCTCTTTTGATCATCAGCAATCCCTCTACCCGTATCTAATACGCAAATTTCTATTTTGTTTTCGTTTCTTCTTCTAACACCTACTAATATCCGACCTGATTCAGTATATCTAACGGCATTACTAATTAAGTTTTGGATAATCCTATTTAACAAACGACGGTCACTGTGCACCCAAACGCTGGTTTCAATATAATCGATGCTCAAGTGTTTTTGTTGTGCAACAACAGCGTACTCGTTCACCAAGTTTTTGAGTAATGGATTTAAACCGAATGGATGCATGTCAGGCTTAAACAAACCTGATTCAAGCTTTGTCATATCCAGTAGCATTGAAAGTAATTGATCGGCATTTTCTAGCGCATTGACAAGTCCTTGTGTCAACTCTTTGTCATCTGCACTTTTTAATCGTTGGTGCAGCATTGATGCAAATAATGAGGCGGCGTTAAAAGGTTGCATTAGGTCATGACCCGCTGCGGCCAAAAATTTTGTTTTACTTGTATTTGCCATTTCAGCATCTAATTTCGCTGAGTTTAATTCAGCCGTGCGCTGCTTTACTCTAGTCTCTAGCTCTAATTTTGATTCTTCCAACTGTCTTTGAATATGAATATATTCACTAATATCATTGTATGTTGTTACAAATCCACCGCCGGGAAGTGGGCTACCTGCTATTTCAATCACTCTGCCATTTTTATTATCGCGAATGAATTTATAGGCGCTTCCAGAAAGGGTATAAGCAATGCGTCTTTCAATCAGTTCTGCTGACGATAAATCACTATCTGGTTGCTTCATTAATCCGCGTGACGCATTAAATTGAAGAATTTCACGTAAATGCATGCCCACTCTTAAAAAGTGTTTTGGGTAATCAAATAACTCAATATATTTTTGATTCCAGGCAATTAAACTCATGTCCGAGCCTATAACACTTATCCCTTGAGGGATATGCGCAACTGAGGATTGCAATAATTCATGATTGAATTGAAAGGTTTGTGAGGCTTGTTCAATCCATTCAGTGAGTTCGTTAATATCTTCCTTTTTATTGATTGAAATTGCGGCAAGAAGAATACGCGCACTGGCGTTTCCTACGTGCGATGATAGCAGCCTCTCTGCGTGAGCAAGCACCGATGGCTCGACATAAGCTAAATTGGCGGCATCTGATAAAGACACTCGATCAGAAAAGGCCTTGGCGAGTTTTTTAGGAATAACACGGTTAATGAGAGCGAGCAGGTCATTTGTCGGGATTTGAAAGTTAATTTTACTTTCATTCACAGAACGGGTCAACGAACCCTGAGAATTGACTCTTTTTACCACTTGGTTTTTACTATTTGAATATTTATTTTTAGCTAAATTAAATAATGAAATGAGCACAAAAATAATGGTGTTACTAATAAACGAAATATAAAAACCTAACGCGAGTTCATGGTCAGTTATAGCGTCTGCAAAGTAATAGCTGGATAGAATGCTAGGATATAAAATGAAGTAAGCCCAGCATCCTGCGCCCACTAGAGTGCCAAATATAGCACTCAATTTAGTCGCGCTTTTCCAATATACACCAAGGATAATAGTGGGAAACATTTGTGCTAGTAGCGACAAGGCGATAAAACCGCTTTTCACCAATGGCGCAGTTTGGCTAATGTTTAAGTGATACCAGTAAGCGATACTTAAGACCAAAATGACTGTGAATTGTCTTATTCGTAGAATATTTGCAGGTGCTAGGTTCTTCTTCAAGTGCGGTGACACTTGAGTTGACAGCCAAAGAGGAGTAACAAAGCTATTGGCTACCATAATGCCCATTGTGAGCGTAGCAACAATAACCATACTGGTAGCACCGGATAGCCCGCCTATGTAAGAGGTAACAGAAACCCACTCATTGCCCATACTGACAGGAATAGATAAAGCAAAACTATCGGTGGAAAACTGGGTTGTATCTAAAAGAATATTACCCGCCAATGCGATTGGTAATACGAAGATAGTCATGCACACCAAAAATAATGGAAACAGCCACCTTGCTAGTAGTAGTTCATTTTCATTATTGTTTTCAATGAACGCGATATGAAATTGGCGAGGTAAGCAAAACATGGAGCAAACACCGAGTAAAACGTGACTAGCAAAAACCCAAATTGAAAAATCAGATTGCAGTATTTGAATACTCGCTTCATGTTTTGATGCTTGCATAAATAGGTCAAAAACACCATCGAATAAACTATAACAAACATATATGCCGACGATGACAAGTCCAGCCAGCTTCGTCAAGGATTCAAAGGCGATGGTGTACATTAAACCTGTGTGTTTTTCGGTTAAGTCTAAAGTTCTGGTACCGAAAATAATGGCAAACAACGCCATCAGTCCAACGACATAAAAACCGATGCTGGGTGTTAAGCTCTCGCTGTTCTTAGTCATCAGGTTGAGCATTAGAGTGATAGCGTCGAGTTGTAATGCAATGTAAGGAACAACACCGATAAAACAAATGAGGGTAATCATGCCTGCAATAATATGGCTATGTTGATAGCGCATGCCAATAAAATCGGCGAGTGAACTGATGTTATGTTGGCGGCATAATTTTGCAACTTTGCAGATAACAGGGAAAGCGAACAGCATCACTACAATAACACCTAAGTACGTAGGCACGAATGCCCAGCCAAACTGAGAAGCTTGTGTTGTGGTGCCGAAGAATGCCCAAGAAGTGCAGTGAATACCCAGTGCCAATGAATATACGACAGGAGAGGCTGCTCGCTTTTTATTTCCGTAAAATGCAATAGCAAATAGCACACCTAAATAAACAAGTGTTATCACGCCAATGGTGTAGATCGAAAACAAGTAAAACTCCTGCTAAAACAACAAAGCGAGTGTGAGTATATTAGTTACTAGACTAATGCCTTTTGTACAAAAAAGGTATCAGACTTTCGTTATGCAAGTGGCAAATTGAAAAAAAATGTATTTAATCTGTCATTCTCCCTTGAAGCCATTAAAAGTAACCCCATTAACAGCCCATGCGAAAGTTTTGGTGCCATTACCTGAACGAAGGAAGTAAGAGAAAGGTCCACGGAGAATATAATGAGTGACGAACAGAATAAACCGGTGAACGAACAAGAATTAGAAGCTGAATTGGGTGTTGACAAAGAACAGACGATGACTGCAGACGATCTAGAGCAAGCGATGAACGAAGATGAAAGTATGGATCGTGTCGCACAGCTTGAAGCCGCTCTTGAAGTAGCCAACAGTACAATAGAAGGTCAAAAAGATGCTGTATTGCGTGCCAGAGCCGACATGGAAAATGCAAGACGTCGTGCTGAACAGGAAGTGGATAAAGCGCGTAAATTTGCGCTAGAAAGGTTTGCGGGCGAATTACTACCTGTACTCGACAACTTAGAACGCGCAATACAAGGCGCGGATGCCGAGAATGAAGCCATAAAGCCCGTTGTTGAAGGCGTCGATTTAACGCTCAAATCTTTTATTAACGTGGTTGAAAAGTTTGGAATGGTAATTGTTGATCCGCAAGGCGAAGCGTTTAATCCAGAATTACATCAAGCCATGTCGATGCAAGAAACAGCCGACTTTGCGCCTAATACAGTGATGGCGGTGATGCAAAAAGGCTATACCTTAAACGGACGTTTATTACGTCCTGCGATGGTCATGGTATCGCGCGCAGCCAGTGGTGGTGTCGATACACAAGTTTAGTAACGCAAAGCCATGAAGTAGGGTGAGAACCTTTGTTGATGAGGTTTTTTTAGCCAAGGCTCTGACCCCACTTCATGGTTGCAATAGCACCGTTAGCGTAGGTGTAAGAAGATAAAAAAATTAATTTTTTTTAAAACACATATTGAAAACAGGGGTATTAGCCCCACTTATTATTTCATATAAAACAACAAATCATATTTTGGAGACACACAAATGGGTAGAATCATTGGTATCGATTTAGGTACAACAAATTCATGTGTCGCAGTGCTAGACGGCGACAAAGCAAAAGTTATCGAAAATTCAGAGGGTGATCGCACTACACCCTCTGTCATCGCTTATAGTTCAGAAGGTGAGACGCTTGTTGGTCAACCAGCAAAGCGTCAAGCTGTGACTAATCCAGAAAATACGCTGTACGCGATTAAGCGCCTGATTGGTCGTCGTTTTGAAGACGAAGAAGTACAGCGCGATATAGACATCATGCCTTTTAAAATTGTTAAAGCTGATAACGGTGATGCTTGGGTTCAAGCAAATGGCGAGAAAATGGCACCACCACAAATTTCTGCTGAAATTTTGAAAAAGATGAAAAAAACAGCAGAAGACTATTTAGGCGAAGAAGTCACTGCAGCTGTTATTACAGTACCTGCATACTTCAACGATGCGCAGCGTCAAGCCACTAAAGATGCTGGTCGAATTGCTGGTTTAGAAGTAAAACGTATTATTAATGAACCAACTGCGGCTGCTCTAGCATATGGAATGGACAAGAAGAAAGGTGACAGTATTATTGCTGTGTACGACCTAGGTGGTGGTACATTTGACATTTCAATTATTGAAATCGATGATGCTGACGGCGAGACTACTTTTGAAGTTTTGGCGACCAATGGTGACACTCACCTAGGTGGCGAAGATTTCGATAACCGCATGATCAACTATTTGGTTGAAGAATTTAAGAAAGACCAAGGTTTCGACCTGCGTAAAGACCCTTTAGCAATGCAGCGTTTAAAGGAAGCAGGCGAAAAAGCAAAAATTGAGCTTTCTTCTGCACAGCAAACCGAAGTTAACTTGCCGTACATTACAGCTGATGCCTCTGGTCCTAAGCATTTAGTTATTAAAGTAACTCGTGCAAAATTAGAATCACTGGTTGAAGATCTGGTGAAAAAGTCACTCGTGCCATTGAAGCAAGCGCTAGCTGATTCTGAGTTATCAGTGAGCGAGATCAACGATATCATCCTCGTTGGTGGCCAGACACGTATGCCATTAGTACAAAAGTACGTGACAGAGTTTTTCGGCAAAGAGCCACGTAAAGATGTAAACCCTGATGAAGCTGTTGCTGTTGGTGCTGCGATTCAAGGTGGCGTATTATCAGGCGAAGTCAAAGACGTATTGTTACTTGACGTTTCACCATTGTCATTGGGCATTGAGACCATGGGTGGCGTAATGACAACGCTAATCGAAAAGAACACGACGGTACCAACCAAAAAGTCTCAAACCTTTTCAACAGCTGAAGATAATCAAGCTGCGGTAACTGTTCATGTCCTACAAGGTGAGCGTAAGCAAGCCCAAGGGAACAAGTCATTAGGCCAATTTAACTTAGAGGGTATTCGCCCAGCATCACGTGGTGCTCCTCAAATTGAAGTGACTTTCGACATTGATGCTGATGGCATTTTGCATGTGTCAGCGAAAGATAAAGACACAGGTAAAGAGCAGAAGATTACCATTAAAGCTAACTCAGGTTTGAGCGATGAAGAAATCGAACAAATGGTTCAAGACGCAGTAGCAAACAAAGATGCTGATGCCAAGTTTGAAGAGTTAGTTAAAGTTCGTAATCAAGCTGACGGTATGGCACATAGTACGCGTACGCAAATCGAAGAAGCGGGTGAAGCATTACCTGAAGAAGATAAAAAGACAATTGAAGAAGCTATAGATGCTTTAGAAACAGCAAGTAAAGGCGACGATAAAGCTGAAATTGAAGCTAAAACGCAAGCCTTAATTGAAGCGTCAGCTAAGCTAATGGAAATAGCGCAAGCGAAAGCGGCAGCAGAATCCGAAGGCGCGCCAGAGGGTGGTGAAGCGAAGTCTGGTAATGCAGACGACGATGTTGTTGATGCAGAGTTCGAAGAAGTCAAAGACGACAAAAAATAGTTGTTGTTGATTAACTAAGCTAATACGTTGGGCGCAACTGATAAATTCAGATTGCGCCCTGTTTGTATTCAAGCTGAATCACTTCATATATAACAAAGCAAACAATGCGGGAAATGTTGATCTTATGTCCAAACGAGACTACTACGAAGTATTAGGTGTAGAACGCGGTGCCGATGAGCGTACCATCAAGAAAGCCTATAAGAAGCTCGCCATGAAATATCATCCTGACCGTACTCAGGGCGACAAGGGTATGGAAGAAAAGTTTAAAGAAGCGCAAGAGGCGCATGAAATCTTGACTGATGCCAAAAAACGCCCTGCTTATGACCAATATGGTCACGCTGGAGTTGATCAAAATCGTGGCGGTGGTCATGGTCAGGGTGCCGAATTTGGTGATATCTTTGGTGATGTTTTTGGTGATATTTTCGGCGGTGGACGTGGCAGACAATCGCGTGCTCGTCAAGGCTCTGACCTGCGTTACAATCTTGAGATGTCATTGGAAGAGGCCGTTCGCGGCAAGGACGTTGAAATTCGTGTGCCTACATTGGTTGAATGTGAAATTTGCCATGGCTCAGGAGCGAATAAAGGTTCATCACCGACAATCTGCCCAACTTGTAAAGGGAACGGTCAGGTACAAATGCGCCAAGGCTTTTTTGCTGTGCAGCAGACCTGTCCGACTTGCTCAGGTAACGGCAAAATTATTAGTGACCCATGTACACCATGTCGTGGCCAAGGTCGCACTGAGAAAACCAAAACCTTATCTGTAAAGGTGCCTGCGGGCGTTGATACTGGTGACAGGATCCGTCTGACCGGTGAAGGCGAAGCAGGTGAGAATGGTGCTCCTGCGGGCGACTTATATGTTCAGGTTAATATTCGAGAGCATGAGATTTTTGCTCGCGATGGTAATAATCTATACTGTGAAGTGCCATTGGGCTTCGCTAGAGCGGCATTGGGCGGTGAAATCGAAGTTCCCACGCTAGATGGCAAAGTAAAGCTGAAAATTACCCTGGAGACGCAAACAGGTAAAATGTTCCGTCTTAGAGGTAAAGGCGTTAAATCGGTTCGCAGTGGCAGTGTCGGTGATTTGATGTGTAAAGTGGTGATTGAAACGCCAGTTAATCTATCACCCAAGCAAAGAGAAATGTTAGAAGAATTTGATGCCTCTCTTGGTGGCGGTAAACATCGCCCAAAAGAACAGGGCTTCTTTGACGGTGTGAAGCGCTTCTTTGACGATTTAACTAAGTAATTTGTAGGCAGTGCGATCCTAAAAACTATGTTTAAGTTGGCTGTAGTCAAAACTTAAAAACGCTCAATAGAATTGAGCGTTTTTTTTTGAGCCGAATTTACTCTAGATGTTGTTTTTAAAACATAAATCAGACTACAATCTTAATTGTTTGGGTTAATTACTCAAATTCGATCTATCCTTATTAAGGAAAGAAATTAATTGGATTCAAGATACTCGTCTTTTTGATAAACCGTAAATATATGCTCTTACGGCTAGTAACAGCCCCTTAATACTAAATAAAATGCTAATACAGGAATACAACATGAAGAAGACGCTCATCTCATTGGCTTTGTTCGCGACTCTAGTAACCCCGCTAGTTTATGCAAAAGAAGCAAGCTCAGAAAAGCAGGCCAACACTGCCGTTGATTTTAGGAAAGCAGTGTTGCAATTGGTTCGAAGCAACATGGGTCCCCTTGGTGGCATGGCAAAAGGTCAAATTGACTATGATTCAGAAGTAATAAAAACCAATGCATTACGTATACAGCAGTTAAGCCTAATGATGGCAGATTACTTTGCATTGGATACCAGAAAGTTTCCAGTAAAAACACATGCTCTAGATATTATCTGGGAAGAAATGGATGATTTTAAGAGTAAAACACAAGACCTTGTGGACGCTGCAACAAATCTACAAAAATTAGCATTGGCAGAAGATGAAGATAATTATCGCAAAGCTATCGGTGCGCTAGGTGCAACTTGTAAAGCCTGTCACGACAAGTTTAAGATGGATTAATTTATATAGGTCTGCATCTATGTATACCTAGAACGCAGATAATTTGTATGAAAATTAAGCACTGACGGGCGCCTCTTTAATAATAATTTAAACGCGCCTATTTTGTTAAGCTTATGAAATTAAATGTAATTTCAGTTTCCTAAAAATAATAATACGAGTAAGCAATAAAATTAGTCAAAAGTGGTATTTCATTGGTGTAATTTTTGTGTAATATTAATGTTAACGACGATATGTTTTGGGAGAAACCTGTCGTTCGTATCAGTGCTATAATTGCTTAATTTAGCAATTACAATGATTGTAGAGAAGAGTCCTCAGTACCCTTTGAGGTTTCTATGGAAACAACGGAAGTTACTAGCGCTAAATCCTGAATAAGAACAAAAAAAGGATTGGCCATTATGTCAAAAGATACGCTAAAACAAACGGCAGTTGCCGTGGGACTAACCATTCTTTATGGATTGACAATTTCTCAAGCAAACGCTTTTTTCTGAATTAAATCGTTAGTGTAGAGTTTATAAGCAAAAGAGCTAAGATAATTGTCTTGGCTCTTTTTTTATGTGCAATGTTTGGCTTTGAGGCAAGCATAATAAAAGCCAGCCGAATGATACTGCAGGGCTGCGATCAAAGCACTCAGAAATAAAACTCATCAATAATTTCTGGTGCAAAAGTCACTACAATTAGATACACGATAATTGCTGATAAGCCGGCAAAAACCATAAATTTTAGCCAATGATTTTGTGCTGCAGGAGCGCCTATCTGATTTTTATGCTGCTTGTATCCTGTTATCATACTGACCACTAGATTTTGCTTTTTAGCAAATTTGTAAACAAGCATGGCGCCAATATGCAAAGCAAGAAAAAACCAGATTGCAGTAAATCCTTGATGATGGAGCCAATTCATTACATTTTGTGTGTCAACTGCGACGGCGTTGTAATAAGGGCCGCTATGAAAAATGTCATCAGTAATAAATAAACCACTAATGGCTTGGGTCAACAATACCGTCAGAATGAAAATTATCGAATAGGCGCCTAAAGGATTGTGACCGAGGCTTGGCTTGTAATTACTTTTTGTGAATGTCGTTGAATATAGCCATGCGCGTTGTGGCGAGACTACAAATTGTGAGAACTTGGCGTAATAAGACCCCCAAAAGCCCCAGAGTACTCGAAAAATCAGTAAGCCTAAAATAAAATAACCACCGTAAAAATGCCACTGCATAGCATCATCAAGTAGTTCCGCCGTAACGTACTGCGAAGAAATAGCAATGACCAAAAGCCAATGAAATAGGCGAGTTGGGAAGTCCCATATATATAATTGTTGCATCACTGTTCCGTATTTTCAGATACTAATAAATTGAACTACCACGCTTCAGCAATGTTGCTATTTTTGAGGTATGTAAACCGGTTTTAAAAAGTTAGAAGGTAAAAAAGACAGTCCTGTAATCATTTCGTAATTATTATAAATTTAAATCAAGCTTTAGCTTTTTCTCTTATTCGGGCAATATATCATAAACGTAAAAAAGATAGAGTTTATATGACTAAAATAGGTGTTTTGGGAGCTAATGGCCGTATGGGGCGAGTGTTAATTGACGCTTGCTACCAGCATACCGAAGTTGCCCTCGGATTTGCTAGTGTGCGCAGCGGTTCTTCATTAATTGGTATTGACGCTGGTGAATTAGCTGGAGTTGCTAAACAATATATTACCGTTTGCGATACTCAGCAGCAACCAACAGATATTGCCGATGTCATTATTGACTTTACGTTGCCTCAGGCCTTGCAGTCTAATATCGAATGGTGTGTAGAAAATAAGCAAGCAATGGTCATAGGTACAACAGGGCTTTCAACTCTCGAGTTAAGCATAATTGACCAAGCAGCTAAGTCAATTCCGATTGTGTTTGCAGCTAATTACAGTGTTGGCGTAAATTTATTGCTTAGCTTAGTAAGGCAAACAAGTGCGGTAATGGGAAAAGATGCTGACATTGAAATAGTCGAGGCACATCACCGATTTAAAAAAGATGCACCTTCGGGAACAGCGGTTGCTATTGGCGAGGCAATTGCAGATGAATTAGGCCGTGATCTGTCTAAATGTGCGGTTTATGGCAGGCAAGGTGATACCGGTGAGCGCGATCAACAAACCATTGGTTTTTGTACTATTCGCGCAGGTGACATTGTTGGCGAACATACCGCTATATTCGCAACAATTGGTGAAAGGATAGAATTGACACATAAGGCATCAAGTCGCCTGACGTTTGCGAACGGGGCATTAACCGCGGCTATTTGGCTTAAAGATAAGCCCGCAGGTTTATATAGCATGCAACAAGTGCTGAATTTACAGTAACTTAAAATTAACTTAAGAAAGCACTTAAAAGCTAAATACGGATTCTTATATTTGTTCTTTTTGATGCTTTCGTGGTCAGAATTTGCCTTAGCGCTTATTTTTCCTTATTTTCTACTTTAATTTAAGAAACAAATAGATCATTTACTAGCATTAATATATAATCAGCGGAATTTGCCACAAACTTGCAATTTCGCGCTAAGCGCAAGCATGAATCTTTGGCAAGAAAAGCCATATGATTGAGCTGGCGCTCATGTGTTGAAAATGTGAAGATTCGCGAAGAAGCTACTTAAAAGGCCGTTTTGTACCGCTTTTTATGTATTTTTCGGAAATATAAGTGTTTCGCTTGTATTTCCCTTGTTACCTTTAATTTTAGGAGGTTGACTTGGCTATTTCTGCTCTTTTAGTGCTAGAAGATGGTTCTGTTTTCAATGGTACATCCATAGGTTGTGCGGGTCATAGTGTTGGAGAGGTCGTCTTCAATACATCAATGACCGGCTATCAAGAAATTCTTACCGATCCATCATACGCTGAACAAATCATCACACTCACATATCCTCACATTGGTAACACCGGAATAAACTCCGAAGATGTTGAATCCGATAAAATACGAGCCAAAGGCCTAATAATTCGAGACCTTCCTATTGTCGCTAGCAGTTTTAGAAGCGAGCAATCTCTTTCTGAATACCTCGTTGCCAATAATATCGTTGCTATAGCTGACATTGACACACGACGTCTGACCCGTATTTTACGTGACAAAGGGGCTCAACGCGGTTGTATTGTGACCGCTGATGCGTTGACACAAGAACAAGCTTTGGCTGCTGCGAATGCATTTCCTGGCCTAAAAGGAATGGATTTAGCTAAAGTGGTATCGAGATCAGAACCAACAACGTGGATCGATGGTTCATGGCAGCTTGGTAAAGGCTATGATACCAACAAGCAAAATCTGCCTTATCACGTCGTTGCTTATGATTTTGGTGCGAAAAATAACATTTTGAGAATGTTAGTAGACCGCGGCTGTAAACTCACCTTAGTGCCTGCGCAAACGTCTGCAAAAGAGGTATTAGCGCTCAATCCAGATGGTATTTTCTTATCCAACGGTCCGGGTGACCCAGAACCTTGTACATATGCAATTGAAGCAATTAAAGTATTCTTGGATAAATCGATTCCAATTTTTGGTATTTGTCTTGGCCATCAACTACTCGCAATAGCGAGTGGTGCAAAAACCCAAAAAATGAAATTTGGACATCACGGGGCAAACCATCCAGTCAAGGATCTAGCACGAAATGTGGTCATGATAACGAGCCAAAATCATGGTTTTGCAGTTGATGAGTTATCTCTACCAGATAACCTGAGAGTCACTCATGTGTCTCTATTCGACAAGTCGTTGCAAGGTATTGAGCGTATAGATAAACCTGCGTTCAGCTTTCAAGGTCACCCTGAAGCAAGTCCAGGTCCGCATGATGCAGCGCCGTTATTCGATAAATTTATTGAACAAATCGTTCACTCTCAAAAACAAGCTAAATAGTAGGAAATTAGACTATGCCAAAACGTACCGACCTCAAGAGTATCTTAATTCTTGGTGCTGGGCCTATCGTGATCGGTCAAGCTTGTGAGTTTGATTATTCCGGGGCGCAAGCTTGCAAAGCATTACGTGAAGAAGGTTATCGAGTGATTCTTGTCAACTCTAACCCAGCCACAATTATGACAGACCCAGATATGGCTGATGCAACATACATTGAGCCGATTCATTGGGAAGTTGTGCGCAATATCATTGCTAAAGAACGACCTGATGCCATATTACCCACCATGGGTGGTCAAACAGCACTAAACTGTGCCTTGGACTTAAACAAATACGGCGTATTGGACGAGTTCAATGTTGAATTAATTGGTGCATCGGCGGATGCTATCGACAAAGCAGAAGACCGAGAACGTTTCGATAAGGCGATGAAGTCGATTGGTTTAGAGTGTCCAAGAGCTGAAATAGCACATAGTTTGGAACAAGCTTATGACGTATCGACCCGCATCGGCTTTCCATGCATTATTCGTCCTTCATTCACCATGGGCGGAAGCGGCGGCGGTATTGCCTACAATAAAGATGAATTCACTGAAATTTGTACTCGCGGCCTTGACCTATCGCCGACCACGGAGCTGCTTATTGATGAATCATTGATCGGCTGGAAAGAATATGAGATGGAAGTGGTGCGCGATAAAGCAGATAACTGCATCATTGTTTGTACCATTGAAAACTTCGATCCGATGGGTGTGCATACGGGTGACTCAATTACGGTCGCACCAGCACAAACACTAACCGACAAAGAATATCAAATTATGCGTAATGCAGCCATGGCTGTATTACGTGAAATTGGCGTGGAAACCGGTGGTTCAAACGTGCAGTTCGGAATTTGTCCAGAAACAGGGCGCATGGTCATCATTGAAATGAACCCACGCGTATCTCGTTCATCGGCATTAGCGTCTAAAGCGACAGGTTTCCCAATTGCTAAAATTGCGGCAAAACTTGCAATTGGTTATACATTAGATGAGTTGGCAAATGATATTACAGGTGGTTTAACACCAGCTTCGTTTGAGCCAGCCATTGATTATGTTGTGACGAAAATCCCTCGTTTTAACTTTGAAAAATTCGCCGGCGCTAACGATCGCCTGACAACTCAAATGAAGTCGGTCGGTGAAGTAATGGCAATTGGCCGCAACATGCAAGAATCCCTTCAAAAAGCCTTGCGTGGACTTGAAGTTGGGGTCTCTGGATTAAACCCCATTCTTGACTTGAACGATCCAGAAGCTAAAAACAAGTTGATTTACGAACTTCGTGAACCTGGCGCTGAACGCATTTGGTATATTGGTGATGCGTTCAGAATGGGCATGTCAGTAGATGAAGTTAATACACTTACTAATATTGACCGTTGGTACTTAGTGCAAATTGAAGAAATTGTGCAATTAGAACAACTCGTCGAGCGCATTGGTTTATCAGAAATTGACAAAAATTTGATGAGAACACTCAAGCGCAAAGGTTTTGCTGACGCAAGGTTAGCTGAGTTAACCAATGTGGCTGAAGATGATGTGCGTGATACGCGCAGAAAATTCGATGTATTCCCAGTTTATAAACGCGTTGACACCTGTGCAGCTGAATTCAGCACATCAACCGCATATATGTATAGTACCTATGATGAAGAGTGCGAGTCGAATCCCTCTGATAGAGATAAAATAATGGTACTTGGTGGTGGTCCAAACCGCATAGGCCAAGGCATTGAATTTGATTATTGTTGTGTCCATGCGGCATTAGCTATGCGCGAAGATGGCTATGAAACGATCATGGTTAATTGTAACCCTGAAACCGTTTCAACCGATTACGATACATCAGACCGTTTATACTTTGAGCCAGTCACATTGGAAGACGTGCTAGAGATTGTGCGTGTTGAAAAGCCAGTAGGCGTTATTGTTCAGTACGGTGGTCAAACTCCGCTTAAGTTAGCGCGCGCATTGAAAGAGAACGGGGTGCCTATTATTGGTACATCACCGGATGCAATTGACCGAGCTGAGGACCGTGAACGCTTCCAGCATATGGTCAACAAATTAGGTTTGAAGCAACCGGCTAACTCAACAGTGAGTAATATGGAAGAGGCTCTGACGCAGGCTGAGATTATTGGTTTCCCATTGGTTGTGCGTCCGTCTTACGTATTAGGTGGTCGTGCGATGGAAATCGTATATGACCTGCAAGATCTGCGTCGTTATCTGAATGAAGCAGTGAAAGTCTCAAATGACAGCCCTGTATTGCTTGACCGTTTCTTGGATGACGCTATTGAGGTCGATGTAGACGCAATCTGTGATGGTGAGCAAGTGGTCATTTGCGGGATTATGGAACATATTGAGCAAGCTGGTGTGCATTCAGGAGATTCAGCATGCAGCTTACCTCCTTACACTTTGTCTAATGAAATTCAGGATGTGATGCGCAAGCAAGTGACGCAAATGGCTCTAGAGCTTGAAGTCGTTGGCTTAATGAATACCCAATTTGCAGTAAAAGACAATGAAGTTTACCTGATTGAAGTAAACCCTAGAGCAGCTAGAACCGTGCCTTTTGTGTCAAAAGCAACGGGTGCTCCGATAGCTAAAATTGCAGCGAGAGTGATGGCTGGGACTAGCTTGGCTAAACAAAATTTTACCAAAGAAATTATTCCTCCTTACTTCTCAGTAAAAGAAGTGGTACTGCCTTTTGCTAAGTTCCAAGGCGTTGACCCACTATTAGGGCCTGAAATGCGTTCAACAGGGGAAGTCATGGGCGTTGGTGATGGTTTCGACGAAGCCTATGCTAAAGCTAACTTAGGTGCGTCGGCACCGCTGCCTGTTGAAGGTAAAGTGCTGCTATCAGTTCGTAATAATGATAAGCAACGATTAATTGGATTGGCAAAAGAAATGTTAGAGCAAGGCTTCACTGTAGAAGCAACCAAAGGAACGGCTCAGTTCTTAGGCGAACATGGTGTTGCATGCGGCACGGTAAACAAGTTATCGGAAGGTCGTCCAAACATTGTAGATGCTATTAAGAATGGTGAATATTGCTACGTTGTAAACACCACAGAAGGAAGACAGGCAATAAACGATTCTGTTTATATTCGTCGTGAAGCTTTGCTGAGTAAAACCAGTTACACTACGACAATCAATGCTGCTTTTGCAACCATTAGAGCTAGGACAGCTGACGCGAAAACGAATGTGACCTCGGTTCAAGAACTGCATAAGCGATTGAACGCAACAAGAACTTGACTAAAATTGTATTGAAGGCAATTATCGGGCTTTAGTCAATTGGAAAATAGTATATAATCAATTTAATGATTGAAAATGAAATGCGCCTTAGATGGCGCATTTTTGTCTAATATGGACAGCTGAAAGGATCAGGTAGGGCTGGCTGTGATAAAAATATTAGCTTCATTCTTTCCGTTTCAGACAATAAAAACAAATTAAAGAGTAGATACATGACTACATACCCCATGACTGCGCATGGCGCCCAAATGCTACAAAAAGAATTGCTTGAATTAAAAACCGTGAAGCGTCCAGAAATCATTAAATCGATTGCCACGGCTCGCGAACATGGTGATTTGAAAGAAAACGCTGAATATCATGCTGCGCGTGATCAGCAAAGCTTTTGTGAAGGACGCATTCAAGATATCGAAGGTAAATTATCGAACGCGCAAATTATTGACGTAACTAAAATAACGAATAACGGTAAAGTCATATTTGGTACCACGGTTACCGTAATGAATTGCAAAACAGAAGAAGAAATCACCTATAAAATTGTTGGTGATGACGAGTCCGATATCAAGAGGCTACTTATTTCAGTCAATTCACCAATTGCTAGAGGTTTTATTGGTAAAATGGCTGATGACGTCGTTAATATTCAAACCCCAGCTGGCAAAGTTGAATTTGAAATTATTGAAGTGAAGTACATCTAGTTTTCAAGTCTTTGACATCCTCATGTCCTGATTAAAGAAAAATGAGTTGGTCTAATACCAGCTCATCCTTTTAATATTGCAAGCGTAAACCCATTTCCATCAAAGTAAGTGCCGTTCACTTCGCTTGTTGTACTTTAGTGCTGTGAGTTTTCACCAATTCTTGTATATTCAACCAATCAGTAGCCTTAGTTAATGCTTCAGTACGATTACTTACGAATGCATCTGGCGGTAAAATTTCAGTAAAACCCATTTTCTGAAATTTTTTCTTCGAACTGGGTTGCTTGACTAACATGAGGATATGTTTATCCAGCTGGTTTGCATCTTTTATTAAGTTTTCAATTGCCAGAGCAATAGTATCGTCAAGGAATGAAACGTCGCTCAAATCGATAATAATTACTTTATGCTCAGTCATGCTGCTTAATTCTCGTGACAATGCTTTTGATACACCAAATATCATGGTGCCACTTAAATAGAAAAATAAAATCTGACCATTGGCTTTATTGAGTAATTCTCGTTGTTCACTCGTAAGCGGCAAGCGCCCGTCAACATCACTAATTGCTTTTATATTTTTAGCTTGGGAGGCGCTGAGTTTTTCAATTGTAATGATATTAGCAATGAAAACACCAATACCAACAGCAACCACTAGATCGACAAATACCGTCAATAATAAAACCGCATACATGATTAGTGACGATTGCTTAGACACCTTGTGAGCGCGTTTGATAAAGCTCCAATCGAGTATATCGATACCGACTTTCACGGCGATGCCGGCTAATACCGCGATAGGGATAACAGAAATTAATGTAGAAGCGCCAAAGATGGCAACCACCAATACTAGAACACGGATCAAGCCAGAGAGCGCAGTTTTGGCTCCAGCTTGAATATTAACCACCGTTCCCATGGTTGCGCCTGCGCCAGGTAAACCACCTAGTAAGCCCGACATCATATTACCGATACCTTGGCCTATGAGTTCCTTATCTGACTTGTGCTCGCTGCGTGTCAGATTATCGGCAATGACAGACGTTAGCATTGAATCAATACAGCCGAGCATACCAAGTACAATGCCATCGAGGATCATGGTTCTAATTTGATCTTGCGTAAACTCGGGAAAAATAATGGAAGGCAAGCTTACGTTTATTTCACCGATCCTCCTGATATCTACAGTTTGAAAGAACAAGACCGAAATAAGCGATATCATAATCAATGCAATGAGTTGGGGAGGCACAATATTTTTGAGCTTTTTAGGGGTTAAAAAGAGGATCAAAATAGTGGCGATTGCCATACCAAATTCAGTAAAGCTGACATTTTTAATAATCTGCGGCAGTGAAGTCAGTGTGCCCATTACGCCGCCAGCAGGCGCAGCCGATCCCAGAGCCGGAGCGAGCTGCATTACGATTAAAATACAGCCGATACCAGACATAAATCCGCTAATAACGCTGTAGGGCATCATCGTTATATATTTACCCAGTTTCAAAACACCAAAGATAATTTGGGTAAAACCGGCAATCATGACGACAGTGAATGCCATCGCTAAGCCGCTATCAGGATTATCGGCAACAAGTGTAGTAACAACAGCCGCCATAATAACTGTCATTGGTCCGGTAGGTTCTGATATTAAGGTAGGTGTGCCACCAAACAAGGCAGCAAATAGTCCGATAATTATTGCGCCGTATAAACCGGCCTCAGGTCCAACACCGGATGCAACACCAAAGGTTAACGCCAATGGCAGTGACACAATAGCTGCGGTGACGCCACCCAGAATATCGCCGCGCAGATTGCTTTTATTAATAGTATTGAAAATTTGCAAAACTGACCACCTTAATCAACACATTATCTACGCTCTGATAATGCGTGTTCTTATTATTTTGTGTCAAGCAGACTTGTGTTCTTGTTTACCGGCAATGACTTACTTTATCTTTACTTTACGTTGAAGTAGAGCGCCAATGATGAATAAAACAAAGAAAAACAGATAAGAAGGCCAGTTTCCAAGCTCTCTATACGGCGTTTTTCCGTTCACAAGCCTAACGTCCTGAGTTAGCACCGTATCTTCAAACTGTGGGGCAATTGCACTGATGATACCGCGATGGTCGACAAATGCAGTAACACCTGTATTTGTCGAGCGTAATACCGGTAATCCAAATTCTTTTGCGCGTATTTGTGCTATTTCTAAATGTTGATGTGGCCCATGTGAATCACCAAACCAGGCATCATTACTGACGGTTATAATGGCGTCCGTATTGTCATTTAGGTTGGCTCTGATTTGATTAGGAAAAGCGATTTCAAAACAAATGGCTGGTGCGAGTTTCATTCCATTCGCTACTAAGTTTGCTTGCACATAATCACCTCTGGTAAAGGAAGACATTGGCAAATCAAATATAGGGGCAAGTTTCCGTAGAATAGACTCAAATGGCACAAATTCGCCAATCGGCAATAAATGATGTTTGGCGAAACGGTTTTTGTGTCCATATGTGTAAGGGATTGAGTTTTGGCCTAATTCATCATTTCCTAAACTAACTAAATTATTGTAGATTTTTTGCGTACTATAATTAACGTCGACAATACCCGTGATGAGTGCAGTATCGGTTTGTGTTGCTTTTTCATCGAGTAACTCAAGATAGTCAGTTGCAGCAATTTCAAGTTTAGGAATAGCTGCTTCGGGCCAGATAATGAGATCAGAATCCCAATGTCCACTGGTTAAATTCCAATACTTTTGCATGGTGGGGCTGTCTTGTTCAGGTAACCATCGAATGGTTTGTTCAATGTTGCCCTGAACCATAGTGACTCGTTTTATTTCACCGCTTGGCTGTGTCCAACTGATCAGATTTAATACCAAACCAGAGACACAAAAAATAACGCCGACACTAACTGATTGAAGCCCGTTGATACGCCAAGATAGTTGCTCTTGTATCAACTTTAGGGTTAAGCCTAGATTGACCGTTATTAGGATTAATACTGCACTAACACCAATTTCACCAATAATAGGGAGCCAACCACCCAGCGGTCCATTTAGCTGGCTGTAACCAATCGATAACCAAGGAAATCCAGTCATAAAGTGTGCACGCGCAAATTCTAAGGCTAACCAAAATAAAGGAAGTGAAAAAGGCCAATATTGCTTCGCGAAGTAACGATTTGTTAACCAAATTGCGATAGATGGGAATAAGGCTAGGTAGGCACAAAGAATAGCCATCATGCCAATAGAGGCAATTAAGGGCAGACCGCCGTGGTCTGCAATGCTGACATGTATCCAACTGATACCAGCAGCGAAATACCCAAAACTAAAAAGCCATGCCGTTTTAAAACTGTGCTCAGTCAGCGTTGCTTGAACGAAAAACCAAATAGGTAAAACGATAAAAGGCATCCACCACGCATTGAATGGGGCAAAAGCAAACGTTAAACTTGCCCCCAAAACGAAAAGTGAAATTCCTTTTAACCACATGTTCAGGCGTTAATCCTCTGAATCTGGTAGTGTAACTTTTAGTTGCATTATTCGACGTTTGTCAGAGTTGGTGATCTTAAATCCTATGTTTTCGATGGTAATTTCATCATCTGTACCAGGCATATGGCCAAAAGCGCGCAGCACTACACCACCAATAGTATCGGATTCCTCTTCATTTAAGTTGGTCTCAAAGAAGCGGTTAAAGTCTTCGACAGAGGTTAACGCCTTTACTGAATAAGTGTGCTTATTTAATGGCCGAATTTCATCTGTTTCTTTAATATCGTCATCGTATTCATCTTCAATCTCGCCGACGATGAGTTCCAAAATGTCTTCAATGGTAACTAGACCAGATACACCACCATATTCATCCACTACAATAGCCATATGATAACGCTGTTGGCGAAACTCTTTTAGTAAAACGTCAACGCGTTTACTTTCCGGCACAATGATGGCTTGGCGCACAACCTCTTTTAGTTTAAAGTCTCTATTAGGCAAAAACGCATAAGGTAGTAAGTCTTTAGCTAACAGAATACCTTCAATATGGTCTTTATCTTCGGAAATGACTGGATAACGGGAGTGAGCATGGTCGAGCATAATAGGTAGGAATTGCTCAACATCTTGTTCAATATCGATAGTAACCATTTGTGCTCTAGGGATCATAATTTCCCTGACCCGGATTTCACTAACTGTCATCACTCCTTCAATCATTTCTTTGGTTTGAGGATCAATTAGATCACGCTGTTCGGCGTCTGAAATAACTTCAGAAAGCTCTTCTCTGCTTCTCGGTTCCCCCTTAAAAGAATAGGCTAAGCGATTTAGCCAGCTTCTATTTGAGGAACCGCTGGTAGAGTGTGGGTTGTCGTCGCTCATGATATTTTCGCTTATTTCCTAGTCACTTTTTAGTTAATTATCTTGGTAAGGATCGCCAATGTTCAATTTGCTAAGTATCGCAGTTTCAATACCTTCCATTTCTTGCGCTTCACTTTCGTGCATGTGGTCATACCCTAACAAATGCAATAAACCATGAATACATAGATGCGCCCAATGATCTATGATTTGCTTGTTTTGTTCTTGAGCTTCTTGTTCAACGACAGCTGCACATACGACTAAGTCACCTAAAAATGGCATATCAATATGCTCAGGTGCTTCGAATGGGAAGGATAACACATTTGTTGGTTTATCTTTTTCTCTATAGTCTGCATTGAGTTGTCGGGACTCAACTGTATCCACTATACGAAGGGTAACTTCAAAAGCCGTTTGTTGAATATTCTGTATTTCGGTATCAGTAACACGATTACCCAGCGCAGTGCTTGCGTCAGACGCTAATTTAACATTTTTTGGTATCGAGGAGGGTGAGCGCAAGGCGTCAATAGTCGCGTTTAGCCATTCTTCAATTTGCTGTATTGTGGGTAAAGAGTGGATGAGCTTATCGTGCTCAACCACGCTTTGTAAATCAACGCTGATCGTCATTACTAGGCTGTTTATTTGTCTGCGCTTGACGTGAATTTTGCTCGTCGATATGTTGGCTAGAGTGGCGAATTTGCTCCTCTCTTAGTTGTTTCTTTGCTTCTAATTCAATTTCTTTTTTTGCTTCATATTCTTCATAAGCTTGCACAATACGTGCAACAATTGGATGCCTCACAACATCCTGTGCAGTGAAGAAATTAAAAGAAATATCGTTAACATCACTTAATACTTCTATTGCGTGACGCAAGCCTGATTTAGCCCCTCTAGGCAAATCAATTTGTGTAATATCGCCGGTAATTACCGCTTGAGAGTTAAAACCAATGCGTGTTAAAAACATTTTCATTTGCTCTACAGTGGTATTTTGACCTTCATCCAGAATGATAAAAGCGTCATTCAACGTGCGACCGCGCATATAGGCTAATGGTGCAACTTCAATTACGTTACGCTCAATGAGTTTTTCAACTTTTTCAAAGCCTAACATTTCAAATAAGGCATCGTACAAAGGACGTAAATAAGGGTCGACCTTTTGCGATAAGTCACCGGGAAGGAAACCTAGTTTCTCTCCCGCTTCTACCGCTGGACGCGTTAACAAAATGCGTCTTACATCTTGACGTTCAAGTGCATCAACTGCACAGGCAACAGCAAGATAAGTTTTACCTGTTCCGGCCGGGCCAATACCAAAAGTAATGTCATGACTTAAGATATTAGAAACGTACTTTGACTGGTTCGGGTTGCGCGGTTTGATAACGCCTCGTTTGGTTGTTATATGGACTTCTTTACCATAGTCACCAGCCTCGGCGCGTTCCAAACATTTGACTTCTTGAATAGCTAGATGCACTTGGTTAGGTTCTAAGTTAGGAACACTGCCTTTTACGGGCTGAGTTTCTATGTACAACAATTTTAACAGCTCGCTTGCACCATTCGCTTGTTGCAGTTCTCCCAACACCTTAAACTCGTTTGAACGGTAGGTTATTTCGACACCTAAGCGACGCTCAATCTGTTTTATATTGTCGTCTAATGGACCACAAAGACTCGATAAACGTTTATTGTCTTGTGGCTGTAATACAATCTCGTTGCTGACTAACTTGCTCAATATAACCTCTTTTATTTAGGACTCTCAGTTATTCTACTACGGTACATACTGGATTCAAGCTCGCTTTTTCAAACTGCGTATTATTGTGATGCCATTACGCAGGAACGAATTGAGTCACACCCACATTATCAGGTTGCGGCTTTTTGGCCATGATGCTGTGCGGTGATACTGCAACACGCAATCCCATTTCTTTTTCACGTCTAACGACTGTACCACGCAGTGAATTACTGTAAACTGCTGTAATTTCAACGTCAACAAATTCACCAATCATATCAGGAGAACCTTCGAAATTAACCACACGGTTATTTTCCGTTCTACCAGTTAACTCCATGACGTTTTTCTTAGAAGGCCCTTCAACCAAAATGCGTTGAGTTGTTTCTACCATATTGCGTGCGATGCGCAGGGCATTTTGATTAATACGTTGTTGTAAAATTTGTAAACGCTGCTTTTTGGTAGCATCAGTGACATCGTCAACGATATCAGCTGCAGGCGTGCCAGGTCGTGAGCTATATATAAAACTAAAGCTCATGTCATAATCGATGGCACTAATTAAATCCATTGTTGCTTCAAAGTCGGCATCTGTTTCACCTGGGAAACCAATAATAAAGTCAGACGACATACACAGGTTAGGACGCACTTTCTTCAATTTGCGAATAGTTGACTTATATTCGATAGCTGTGTGGCCACGTTTCATTTGGTTAAGAATACGGTCGGAGCCGCTTTGAACTGGCAAGTGCAAGTGATCAACTAATTCTGGAATATGCTTGTAGGCTTCAACGATATCATCGGTAAATTCGACCGGATGTGATGTTGTATAACGGATACGGTCAATGCCATCGATTGAAGCGACAAGTTCGAGTAACTCAGCAAAACGACAAATACTACCGTCATAATGTGGTCCTCTAAATGCATTCACGTTTTGGCCTAACAAATTAACTTCACGCACGCCCTGCGCCGCTAGTTGAGCGATTTCGAGTAAGACATCATCTACCGGGCGATTAACTTCTTCTCCGCGAGTGTAAGGTACTACACAAAAACTACAATATTTTGAACAGCCTTCCATAATCGATACGAAGGCGGTTGGGCCATCTGCACGTGGTTCCGGCAAACGGTCAAATTTTTCGATTTCGGGGAAGCTAACATCAACAACGGATTTATCACCGCCTTTTATTTGTGTGATCATTTCAGGCAAACGATGCAATGTTTGTGGACCGAACACAATGTCGACATAAGGTGCACGTTTTCTAATTTCGGCACCTTCTTGAGAAGCAACACAACCGCCCACGCCGATAATCAAGTCAGGCTTGTTTTGTTTTAAATTCTTCCAGCGGCCTAATTGATGGAATACCTTCTCCTGTGCTTTTTCGCGAATAGAGCAAGTGTTGAGTAGGATGACATCTGCATCTTCGGCGTCGTCTGCTAATGTGTAGCCATGAGTCGCATCGAGAAGATCTGCCATTTTCTCAGAATCATACTCGTTCATCTGGCAACCCCAGGTTTTGATAAATAACTTCTTGTTCATAATAGCGATATTTCGTCTTTAATTAGTTCGATACGGCCCGAACGAACGATTTTTTCGAGTTCGCTTCGGCTGATCATTCCGCTAGGAATACATAAGTGTAACATTACATTTTAGACTGGAACAGTGATAGACGCTAGTTTATACGCTCGGTAGTTCATGTTTTATTTTGTTTAGATAAACCACCGTTGTCTAATCGTTACATTTGCTGCCCAAATTAAGAGAATTCCACCAAAAAGCATGCCCAATGTTAGCGGTTCGTCCCAGAATGTATAACCAATCATGGCGGCGAAAAATACACTTGAATAGCCGAGTAATCCTATTTTTACAGGGGAGGCGTAATGGTACGCTTGTGTCATCAGCAATTGTCCACAAACCGCCAGCGCACCTATTAGTACTAACAACGCCCAGTTGTGGTTATTGATAGCTTGCCAATCGGTTATCATTAGTGGGAATGAAAATAAGGTTGAAACACAAATGAAATAGAAAACTATTCGCACTGCGGGCTCGGTGTCAGACAATTTTCTAATTGTACATTTGGTAGTGGCAACTAACAGTGCACAAAACAAGACAATAAATAACAAATTGAATTCAATACCTTGCTGAGGGTTTATTATGAAAGCAACACCAACGAAGCCAATCATAATGGCTACCACGGTTTTGGATTGTATCCTTTCTTTTAACCATACTTTGGCAACTATCGGTATAAAGAAGGGGGCCATTTTTAAGGCCATTATAGCGGATGTAAATGGCATCTGTGCAAGTACATAAAAGAAACAATACATGCCACCAAGGCCAGTTGCAGCGCGAAATAAATGCAAACCAATACGCTGCGTATATATTGCTTCAGTACCCTGTTTTAGGCACCAAGGGCCCAAGAATAGTAACGCGAAAAAATTACGGAAGAAGACCATTTGAGATTCAGACAAGCTGTCACTTAAGCCTTTTACAATGGCGCCGACGCCTGCAAAAAATGCCTCTGCAATAACCAGCGCAATAGCCCCCAGAAACACTTTATTTTTCATTATTTATCATATTGTTGAGTTGGCGCATGAAAATATTAACGATACTATGTTAGCGTTGAGTATTTATTTACTATGCGGTTTTTTACCTATCTTTGTAACATTAAGTTCACTGGCAAACTTTGTAATTAAATGTTCAGCGCAGAGTATCGCGTGTAAGTTCGTGAACTGTTTGCTAATTGAAGCGTAGTTAAGCTTAAGGAGCTTGGTAATTCTTTCTCGACCCATGATGAAGAATAACTAACGATAGACTATTGCACGGCGGTTTAGTATGACTATAAATAACATCATAGAAAGTAGGAACGCATGAAGATAACTGTAGATTACTGTATTTTTGGTGGCGGTATGGTTGGCGGTGCTATGGCAATAGGACTGTCGAAGCTAGGCTATAAAGTTGCCATAATAGAGGCAAATAAACCCAAAGCATTCAACAATGCTGAGTTACCTGATTTGAGAGTTTCAGCCTTAAACCGCTTCACGCTGCGCCTGTTGCAATCCTACAATGTGTGGGACAAAGTACTCGCTATGCGATGTCAGCAATACCATCGACTTTCCGTCTGGGAAAATAGTGCTAGGGCGCTTAATTTTGAGGCCTCACAAATTGGTGAATCATACTTGGGATATTTTGTTGAAAACCGCATTTTACAACTTGCGCTACTGGACACTATTGAGCAAGAACATGCTGATAACATCCACTTGGTTTATGGTAGAGCCGTAGATATTAATTTGACCGCAGCCGATGTGTTACTAGATAACGATATTCATATTCAAGCTAATACGCTAATTGGTGCAGATGGTGGGCATTCGCAGTTGCGCCAACAAGCCAATATTGGTGTTACAGGCTGGCAATATGAACAGCAGGCCAACGTGCTTTTGGTAAAAATGGCATCGAAGTTTGAATCTGCAACTTGGCAACAATTTACACCACAAGGGCCGGTTGCTTTTCTGCCTTTGTTTGATGGCTATGCAAATTTAGTTTGGTACGCCGATTCAGCCACCAGTCAGCATATTCGAAACGCCAGCAATACCAATATAAAAAAAGAAATCCTTGCTCGATTCCCCCCTACTTTAGGCGATTTTGAGGTGTTAGATAAAACAGGTTTTCCATTGCGTCGAATGCATGCCAATCAATATTGGCGCAAAAATGTGGTGTTAGTAGGTGATGCAGCTCATCAAATTAACCCATTGGCAGGACAGGGTGTGAATCTTGGCTTTAAAGACGTAGATGCGTTGCTTACCTGTATTGAAAATAAACCCATTACTGCGAATGATAAGCAGGCATTGAAGGATTATGAAAATAGCAGACGAACACCCAATTTAGTTATGATGAGTGCGATGGATATTTTCTATCAAACTTTTAGTAATGACATTAGCGTGTTAAAAACGCTGCGTAATTTAGGTGTTAAAATGGCCAATGTAGCAGGCCCAATTAAGCACAAAGCACTCAAGTACGCCATGGGGATCGAATAAGCCAGAGCTTATCGTTTGTAAAGCGTATGAGGCCGACAAAAAACCAAGCTTAAGCAGCAAATAATTACTTAAGTATATAATAAGGAAGCATTTATGGCAATTTTAGGCATTTTGGCGGTTTTGTTTATCGCTCTTATTGTTATCGTTCCGATGCTTGAGAAATCAAGTGTGAGAATATCGCCAGAAACCCAAGCTAAATTCATGAAGTGGGTGATACCGCTCATCGTAATTCTGCTGGTTATACAGCTATTCATGTATATGTAGGTGTGTGAAAGGTAGGTCGGTAAAGTATAGCTGCGGATATAGATGTGGTATTGCAACGCGCAATCACTAAGAGTGAGCGCGCGTCCACATCAAGTCGGATTGCTACTTCCAAATGTTGTCTTCAGTGCTTCCTTGTATTTTGCAATCAGCTTCAACAAAATCCATTTTCGCCTGATTCTTACGTTTTTCATTATAGTCTTTAGTGACCGCAACAATGGTTGGCGTTAGCATCACAATAGCAATAATATTGACTACGGTCATTAACCCTAAGGCCATATCAGCCATCGCCCAAACTTTTGGCACTGCGGCCATTGAACCCCATAAAATCATTCCAAGGTAACCCGTGGTGTAGAAAGCACGGCCAAACTTATTATCGAGTTTAAATACATGTAAGTTACTCTCTCCGTAAGCGTAGTTTGCCACTACCGAGGTAAACGCAAATAAACTAATAGCAGCCGCCACAAAATCTCCACCGTAAGCCCCTAAATGACTTTCCATGGCAGTTTGTGTTAAGCGAATACCTTCCATTTGGCCAACATCATTGCCATGCCCTGCCAGCAATATTATAAAGGCAGTACAAGTACATAAAATCATGGTGTCAATAAATACACCGAGCATCTGAATATAGCCTTGTGATACCGGATGATTAGGGTGGGGCGATGCACTGGCTGCCGCATGCGGCACGCTACCTGAACCCGCTTCGTTAGAATATAAACCACGTTGGATACCGTTCTTCACTGCTGCTGCGAATGCGCCAGCACCGGCCTCTTGTAAACCAAACGCTGATTTTACGATATCGATAATAACGTCGGGCAACAATTGAATGTTAATAATAGTAATTACCAGCGCAACTAAAACGTAAGCGACACCCATAAAAGGAACTATCCATTCGGCAAATCTTGCAATGGCGCGTAAACCACCAATTACGATTAATCCTGCAAGGACAATAATGACCAGTCCTGAGTGTAAGGTTTCGATACCGTAGCTATTACTCAGCGCGTCGGTAATAGTATTTGCTTGAACCGCTGAAAATACAAACCCGTAGCCAAAAAACAAGCATAAAGCGAATAAGATAGCGAACCATGAATTATTTAAACCTTGCTTAATATAGTAAGCCGGACCCCCTCTATATTCGCCGTTCACGTCTTTGATTTTATATACTTGGCCTAATACGCTCTCAGCGTATCCTGTCGCCATACCGAGCAAGGCTATAACCCACATCCAAAATATAGCGCCAGCACCACCTAATGAAATGGCAACTGCCACCCCAGCTAAATTACCTGTTCCTACCCTAGCTGAAAGACTGGTGCATAGAGCTTGGAATGAACTGATACCAGCAGCGTCGCTTTTACTGCTGCCTTTGAGCAGTGAAAACATGTGTTTGAAGTTAAGTATTTGAATGAATTTTAGTTTAACCGTAAACCAAATGCCCGCGACCAACAGCAGATAAATTAGGACTTGGCCATCACCCCATAAAACCATATTGACAAAGTCGACCACAATGCTGACCCACTGACCCATGAGATTGACTAGTTGAGTAAAAATATTTGCGGATGCGCCAGTGGGTATTTGTATTTCAGTAACTAAGGTAAATAACAAAATTCTGTTCCTCTAAAACGCAAAAAACGCCGGATAAACCGGCGTTCTAAATTTGGCTGGGGTAGCAGGACTCGAACCTACGAATGACGGGATCAAAACCCGTTGCCTTACCAACTTGGCTATACCCCAAGAGTAATCAAGAGTGCTCTAAATTACAACTCAAAACTTTGAGTTTTAAAAACTGAGATGGCTGGGGTAGCAGGACTTGAACCTACGATCGCGGGATCAAAACCCGCTGCCTTACCAACTTGGCTATACCCCAACAGTTTTTGGTGCGGAAGGAGAGACTTGAACTCTCACGCCGTGAAGCACTGGAACCTAAATCCAGCGTGTCTACCAATTCCACCACTCCCGCATATCTCAGTCACTTATCATTCCTGATAAGTGAATTGGTGGCTACGGCGGGACTCGAACCTGCGACCCCATCATTATGAGTGATGTGCTCTAACCAGCTGAGCTACGTAGCCTACCTAACACTCCAAACCGGCGCTAGTCCGTTTCAGAGTGGCGCGTATTATGCTCAGTTGAAGTGAGGTCGTCAACCCCTTTTTTGCATGAAATAACTAGTTGGGCACAAATTAGCCAAGAAACCGTAACTATGCCCAATATTATGGAAATTTTCTTGGTAACATTCCAGTACCAATATTAAATTTTTGCATTTGTGAGACCAGTTTTAGGCCTAATACGGAGTCTGATAATCGCGGTACTCTGGTCTCATCTGTATCATAATTACTTTGTTTAAAAGCTAAGGTAAAATGTATGTCATGCTCGGTAAGCCCTTTGTGTCGGGTTTTAGCTGACAACTCACTTATTTTTCCAATGCTGTTTTTTCTTGAAAACCGCGCGAATGTTTTAAAGGTGAAATGTTCCTCTACATGGCGGTTACTTAAGTGTAATAACGCGTCCATTAAACTGAATAAAAGCGCATTTTCGGTAGGTGCTTCAATGAGCACATTAAAGCTAGACAGTACCAGTAGTTCAGGCAACTTGGTCGTATCAGAGCAATTGAACTGAACTGTTGCAAGCAGTTGCTCGCTGTTTAATGGTAAAAGCTCGACAAGCTCGAAGTAACCACCGTCATATTGTAATTTAGCAATCACCTTTTGCAGCGCAACCTCGCTTATATGGCCGCATTCATCATCGGTATTTGTTTTCCCTGACATCGCCATTAATGGGAGGTCATGATGGCAACTGAACGGTGTTGTCGCTTTGTTATTATCGTTGTATTTTATTAACTCTCGAACTTCATGTTCTCGCGCCTTCATTATCGCTAAAAATGCGGTTTGTATAATTTCAGAAGAAGGGAGCTGTGGTTCAACACGCCAGCGTCGGCCATAAACTATCTTTTGGCTGTCTTGTGATTGGGCACTCATATAATTGTCAACGCCAATAATGCCTACCTGAATAAATATGCCACCTTTGTCTTCGTCTACAAATATCAGGTAACTTGGATCGTAGCTTACTTCAGCTACGATATTGTCTACAGATTCTTTTGTGTGATGATAAGACAAATAGTGCTGCGGAATACAGTTGGTGCCGTCATCCAATAGCACTTTTGGTGCGCTAGGCAGCGCTGTCTCACCGGGTAATAATGGGAGTTGCGTTTTCATGTAGTTTTGTCACCAAATACTATTAACGTGCATTTGACCTACAATAAGTAAGTCGTAATTCGTTTTGTAGCCTTGTTACGTTAAATATATCTTTTGGGTTTTACATGAGAATAAAATATTTGTGATGGTTAGACTGAACCAAGTAATAGATAAATTAAATCAATTGCTTAGTTATGATTAATGAACTGAATGGAGTCGTATTAGGCCCACATTAACTAGTACTAATGCGGGCTTAAAATAAGTTTACACGTTAAAACGAAAGTGAATAACGTCGCCATCTCTGATAACGTAATCTTTACCTTCTAAACGCCATTTACCTGCGTCTTTGGCGCCTGCTTCACCTTTACAGGAAACGAAATCGTCATAACCAATGATTTCAGCACGAATAAAGCCTTTTTCGAAGTCGGTATGAATTTTACCAGCACCTTGTGGTGCGGTTGAGCCGATAGGATAGGTCCAAGCTCTGACTTCTTTGACACCGGCAGTGAAATAAGTCTCTAACGTCAGCAAGCTATAACCGGCACGGATCACGCGGTTTAACCCGGGTTCTGTTAAGCCTAAATCGGCCATAAATTCGGCTTTTTCTTCCTCGTCTAACTCGGCAATATCAGACTCAATAGCGGCACAAATACTGACGACAGTAGCGCCTTCGGCTTCAGCAATCGCACGCACTTTATCAAGATGAGGATTATTTTCAAAACCATCTTCGCTGACATTAGCAATATACATTGTTGGTTTTAAGGTTAAAAAGTTCATATAGGCTATGACCGCGTGTTCTTCTTTGCTTAGCTCAATAGAACGCAGTAATTGACCTTCGTTTAAACAAGGTAGCAATTTTTCAAGAACCTTTAACTCAAATTTAGCATCTGAATCACCACTTTTTGCTCTTTTCCCAACGCGAAATATGGCTTTTTCTGCGGTTTCTAAATCTGACAATGCAAGTTCAGTATTGATGATGTCAATATCTTCTTGCGGGTCTATTTTACCTGCAACATGAATAATGTTTTCATCGTCAAAACAGCGCACAACATGACCAATGGCATCTGTTTCTCGGATATTAGCTAAAAATTTATTACCTAAACCTTCGCCTTTCGAAGCTCCAGCCACTAAACCCGCGATATCCACAAATTCCATGGTGGTTGGAATGACGCGCTGAGGTACTACTATCTTTGCCAATGCATCCAGTCTTTCGTCAGGCACAGGGACAACGCCAGTATTAGGCTCAATGGTACAAAACGGGAAATTTGCTGCTTCGATACCTGCTTTGGTCAATGCATTAAAAAGGGTAGATTTTCCTACGTTTGGTAGGCCTACAATGCCGCATTTAAAACCCATATTAGTGGTCCTTTAATATCTATTTCTGGAGAAGCACTGCGTCAAACGCAATACTAAATAATATTTAATCCGCTTTGAAAGAATGCAATCGCTGTATAGCGGAGACTAAATCTTCTTTGATTAAGATCTCAGTACATCTGATTGCTTCATCTATAGCGGCATCAATTTTTTCTTGCTCTGCTTGTGCGGCTTTCCCTAAAACATGGCCGGTAACTTTACCTTTATGACCTGGGTGACCAATACCTATTCTTAGTCGGAAAAATTCCCGTTGATTGGCTAGGCTAGCAACAATATCGCGAATACCATTTTGCGTTGAACTACCACCTATTTTGAATTTAGCAACTCCTGGGTCAAAATCGAGTTCATCGAATGCAACTAAAAGTTGGTCATAATCTATTTTGTAGAAGTTGGCTAATGCAGCGACCGCTTGGCCACTTTTATTCATAAAGGTAGTTGGGATGAGCAAACGGATGTCGCGCCCGTGCAGCGTAAAACGACCGGTAAAACCAAAAAACTTACTTTCAAACGTTAAAGGACAATTAAATCTTGAAGCTAAGCTTTCAACAAACATCGCACCCGCATTGTGGCGGGTTCTTTGGTATTCGGGGCCTGGATTACCCAGACCCACGATTAGACGAATGTCAGACAAACTGATTATGCCTCAGTTGCGTCTGCTTCACCTTCACCTGCTGCTTCAATGCTTGGGCCCTTAGCCGTTTTAACAGTAACCACTGCTAAATCATGCTCTTCGCCTTTACCTAACTCAACCGATTCAACACCCTTAGGGAATTTAACGTTTGATAAGTGAATGGTTTGACCCATCTCAATATTACGTAAATCAATTTCAATATATTCAGGTAAGTCTTTAGGCATACATAAAACTTCGATATCGTTCATGTGATGCTCAGCGTGACCGCCATTCAATTTAACCGCGTCAGATTCTGCTGCGTTAATGAAGTGAATAGGTACGTTAGTAGTTAACGTTTGACCCGCAATAACGCGTTGAAAATCGATGTGCGTTACTTTTGGCTTAAACGGATGGCGTTGCATATCTTTAACAAGTACTTCTACTTTTTTACCATCAATGTTAATTGTTAACACGTGCGAGTAAAAAGCTTCAAACTCTTGAGCTTGGTTTACTTTATTATGTTCAAGGGTGATAGACATCGGTGCTTCGTCACCACCGTAAACGATTGCAGGCACTTTATCCTGAAGACGAAGGCGGCGGCTCGCACGTTTCCCTATGTCAGTTCGGATAGTTGCATCCAATTTAAAAATTGCTTTAGACATGTTATGTCTCCAAATATATAAAATTAATAAGCTCGATTTTGCGACCAAATCGAGTATGTTGTTGTTTTTCAACGTTTTTATTGTCGTCTGTTCTTTATTGTCGAATTAGTATTAAAAATATAACGTGAGTAGACGACACCGGTAAAAAACAAAAGCCCGTATTAAAACGGGCGGCGCATTCTATCACTGCGTGTACTAACACACAATGTAAACTTAAGCTCAGTCAGCCTAAATTAACCGCAAAGTAAGTAATCATTGGTTTGGTCAGTGTTTTGTTTTACAAATCTGTGTCATTAACGCTGGGACGTCCTGCTTTCTGCGCATTTGACGCATCTAGAATGACGACGCTTTCAACCTTAATAACCTCACCAAATTGGGTAGTTGTGAGCATATTAGGTAATAGTTTGCCGCTCAACTGGATTACTAAGCCATGACGTAAATCAGCTTTGCTCATGCCTATTGGCGTGTATTTATTACCATTCTCATCAATAAAACCAAAAAAACCGCCTTCCATTTGTTGAAATAATACTTGGCCTTTTAAAACCAATAATTCTGCTGTGTCGGAGGATACTTTTGGCATATCGTTACTCAATAGTTGCTCGATTACTTTATCTTCGGGCGTATTTTCAGCTTTATCTGTGTTTTCACTGGAGCACCCGGATAGCGCCGCAGTTAACAGTAAAAGACGAATGATGGAAACCGTTAACATACACATATTAATTTTCCCTTTAAAAAATTTAAGTCCAACTCTGCACCATTAACATTGCAGTTTAGATTGCTAGTGTTGATTGCAGCATGGTCGAACGCACTAAGGTCTATACACACTGGGTTTTGCAGCCTGACTTCATCATGATGTAATTAATTTAGAATAAGTCTGAGCGATGCTTTGTTTTCAATAAAAACAGATTTAAATAAATAACATAGCTTTAAATAGATAATATAATTTTAAATACAAAAAAAGCCGCAAATCGGCAACGATAGGCAGCTTTTTTAGTTGTTTTTAGCGCTTAATATTCAAACATCGCTGATATAGATTCTTCGTTGCTAATACGGCGGATCGTTTCTGCTAACATCTCTGAAAGTGACAACTGCTTAACTTTCTTGAGCGCTCTTATTTCTGCGCGAAGCGGAATACTGTCAGTAATAATGATTTCGTCAATCACAGAATCTCGCAGGTTCTCCACCGCATTACCTGAGAATATCGCATGTGTCGCATATGCAAATACCCTTGCTGCACCTTGCTCTTTAAGTGCTTCGGCTGCTTTCGCTAAGGTCCCACCTGTGTCGATCATGTCGTCGACAATAATGCAGTCCCTGCCTTTTACATCACCGATGATGTTCATTACCTGAGCAACGTTTGCTTTTGGTCGACGTTTATCAATAATAGCTAAGTCTGAATCATTTAACAGCTTGGCAGTGGCTCGCGCTCTCACAACACCACCAATATCAGGTGAAACGACAATGGGTCGAACAAAGTCACGCTGAAACATATCATCAAGTAATATTGGCGTACCAAACGCATTGTCTACCGGTACATCAAAGAAACCTTGAATTTGTTCGGCGTGTAAATCGACGGTTAAAACGCGATCTACGCCAACGTTTGACAGGAAGTCAGCAACAACCTTCGCTGTAATTGGCACTCTTGCCGAGCGCACACGGCGGTCCTGACGTGCATATCCAAAGTAGGGGATAACTGCGGTAATTCGCCCGGCAGAAGCGCGACGGAAGGCATCAATCATAACGATTAATTCCATTAAGTTATCATTGGTTGGCGCGCAAGTAGATTGAATAATAAAAACGTCAGAACCACGCACGTTTTCATGAATTTCTACACAAATTTCACCATCACTAAAACGACCAACACTGGCATTTCCTAATTTAGTGTATAAACGTTCGGCGACTTTCTGGGCGAGTTCAGGTACAGCATTTCCTGCAAAAAGCTTCATATCAGGCACAAGATAATCCTCAGTGCGTTGTTTAGGTGGTGGCTGGGGTAGCAGGACTTGAACCTACGATCGCGGGATCAAAACCCGCTGCCTTACCAACTTGGCTATACCCCAATAATGTTTTAACTTGTCAGGAACTGTATGTTAGCTATTTTAGAGACCTAGGGCGATATGTAAACCTGAACGGTTAACGCTTTTAGCAACAAAACCAGCATAACAATCGGGTAGCAAATGAAGAACTTTGTCTGCGTTTTCTTTCGCATCGAAAACTGCAAAAACACTTGCACCGGTTCCAGTCATCCGCGACGGTGCGTAGTGTAACAACCAGTGTAATAAATTTGCAACATCCTTATGCGTTTTCTCGACTAAACTTTGACAATCGTTGTGGGTTTTTTCAAAACTGTAGGTCTTGAAGTCGATCTTAGGCGTGTTTCGAGGTAAGTCAACCGAAGTAAATATTGTTTTTGTGGATATTGATACATTGGGTGTCGCCACTAAATACCATTTCTCAGTTGTGGCTGTTGGTAATAAAACGTCGCCAACGCCTTCTGCAAAAGCCGTATTTCCATGCACAAATATAGGTACATCAGCACCCAATGTTAGGCCAATTTGGGCCAGCGCTTCGGTGTTCAAGTTGCAATGCCATAGTTGATTTAACACAACTAAAACCGTTGCAGCGTTTGATGAACCGCCACCAATTCCGCCACCCATAGGTAAGCGTTTATTGATATGTAGTACACAGCCGTTTCTTTCATGAGCATAGGCTTTCAATGCTATCGCAGCGCGGTAAACTAAGTTTTCGTGCTCGGGCACGCCAGACAATTGCTCGGCTATTCTAATAGTACTGTTAGCATTGATGTCGAAACCAATTTCATCACCTTGGTCTAATAATTGAAATAGACTTTGCAACTGGTGATACCCATTTTCATAGCGACCGATAATGTGCAAAAATAAATTAAGCTTTGCAGGGCTTGGGTACCACTTTATTTTCGGTGCCACTGTCGGACCTTAAATTTTAATCGGGTTTGCTTTATTGGATTATTAACTTCAATTAAAAATGGAAGCCAAACACCTTGCACATATCCATATTGACTGTAGGTAATTTGCCAACCAGTGCACGTTGCACAAATAGGCTGAATAATTTCTGGTAAGCCTTTATCGTTCAATATTACGTGGTCGCGCTCACTGACGGAGCCTTTGATCCACTGGGGCAAGTTATCTAGAGGAAGTATCCACCCCGTGGTGCGGTATACAAGTGCTTCGGTCGATGCTCCCTCGTACTCCTCACCATCGGCTTCTAAACGCGCAACTTCACCGTTGTAAGTCAAATTGAGCAAAGATACACCAATCAAGTTAGTTAGTCGAAAGTCGACAACCTGATTCGACTGCTGCCAATTTAAATACGCACTCTTGCGTTCACTCGGTGTAATAATTGCCATTTTACCGGTGAGTTCCCAGTGACTCATTAATCTTAGCTTTTCTTGATTTTGTAATTGCAGATACTCAGCCGACATATCAATTACTTTTCGATTATGCAGGTTGTGCGTGTTTTTACAGCTACTAATCAGCAAAATAAGCAGACAAATACCAATAAATTTATATGATGAAGAAGTGAGCACTAAAAAACCTTTGGTAAAATAATACGTTGAAAGACTAGCATTTTGCTACTTAAATTAAATTAGCGAGATAATGAGATGATAAAGTTAAAAAATATGCATATCAATTGCTTAATTAATGCTCTTTACTATTTATTGAGCTAGGCCCTCAATTATAACGCTCATAATGAGTATTTTTAATAGTAAACCCTATTTAATATAGCATAATCGTCTTATAATCGAGCATGATCGACTGACGACGGACGTCTATTCGTAAATTCTTTAATCTCAATTTCTTTCAATCATATACGCTTTTTCGTACAATGCCGCGGACAAACTAAACATGGGACTAATATCTTTTTTTAATGACCATCATTGCGCTCGGGATTAATCACAAGTCTGCACCGGTAAATTTGCGGGAGAAAGTTGCGTTTTCGCCTGACAAACTTGCGCATGCTCTGCAATCTTGCCCTCAATATACGGGTGCTAAGCAGGTAGTCATATTATCTACTTGTAATAGAACTGAAGTGTACATCAAGGCTAAACAGCCTGAGGATGCGGACAAACTATGCCAGTGGTTAGCGGATTTTCATCAAACCGACTATGAGATTATTAATCAGCACAGTTATGTCAAGCACGGAGACAACGCCATTAACCATCTTATGCGAGTTGCGTGCGGATTAGATTCATTAATAATAGGCGAACCACAAATTTTAGGTCAAGTTAAGCAAGCATATACGGAATCTAAAAACGCGGGTAAAATCAGTGCTGAGTTTGAAAAGTTATTTCAATCTACTTTTTCTATCGCAAAAAAAGTGCGTACCGACACTGAAATTGGTGCTAATGCAGTTTCTGTTGCGTTCGCTGCAGTGCAGTTAGCAAAACAAATATTTTCAAAATTAACACACAGCAATGTGCTGTTGATTGGTGCAGGTGAAACCATCGAATTGGTAGCAAAGCACCTAGTCGATGCCGAAGCAAAATCGATTACAGTGGCCAATAGAACGCTTTCAAGAGCAAGTAAATTGGCACAAGGCCTTAACGGGACTGCAATTACAATTAGTCAAATACCGGAACATTTGGCGCAAGCCGATATTGTGATCAGTTCGACCGCTAGTTCATTGCCGCTTATTGGCCGAGGCACCGTAGCAACCGCGCTTAAAACAAGAAAGCATAAGCCTATGTTGTTGATCGACTTAGCGGTACCAAGAGATATTGAACATGAAGTAGGTGAGTTAGATGATGCGTATTTGTATACGGTAGATGACTTGCAGAATATTGTGGAACAAAACGTAGCAAATCGCGAAGTTGCAGCGCAACAAGCTGAACACATGATTAGCAAAATGGTAATTAGCTACGGATCTTGGCAGCAGCATTACCAAAATGTTGATTTAATAAAGAATTATCGTGAAAAAGCGGAACAAACACGTGATGATGCGCTGCAAAGAGCATTACGGCAGATTGATGATGGTATTGCGCCAGACGAGGCCATGAAAGAGTTGGCCTTCAAGTTAACCCAAGCTATGTTACACGGCCCAACAAAAGCTTTGCAACAGGCAAGTAAGCTGCCCGATGATAATAATCTAAACTTTTTAGCAAAAGCGCTAGGATTACAAGGGACAGTCAAAAGAGAAACAGGAAAAGAATGAAACAGTCCGTAGTCAATAAATTAGAATCGTTGGTGGAGCGTTTTGAAGAAGTCCAAGCGCTATTGGGCGATCCTGGTGTGATTGGTAATCAAGATAAATTCCGTAACTTAAGTAAGGAATATTCACAATTAGAAGCTGTTGTTACGCAGTTTGGCGGCTATCAGTCAGCACAAAAAGACGTTGAATCTGCGCTTGAAATGATTCAGGAGAATGATCCTGACATAAAAGAAATGGCGCAAGAAGAGTTAAAAGACAGCAAAGCTCGCGTTGAAGAGCTAGAAATGAGTTTGCAAATTTTGTTACTGCCCAAAGACCCGAAAGATGACAACAGTTGTTTCTTAGAAATCCGTGCTGGGGCTGGCGGTGATGAAGCAGCAATCTTTGCTGGCGATTTATTTCGTATGTATAGCCGCTACGCAGAAAACAAAGGCTGGAAGTTGGAGCTAATGACTTCTAACCTTGGCGATCATGGTGGCTACAAAGAAATCATTGTTAATGTCAGTGGCGCTGGAGCGTATGGCGTCTTGAAATTTGAATCCGGTGGACATCGCGTGCAACGAGTGCCAGAAACTGAATCTCAAGGACGTATTCATACGTCGGCTTGCACCGTCGCTGTATTGCCTGAAATCCCAGAGTCAGAAGCCATTGAGATTAACGCTGGAGATCTTCGCGTAGATACTTACAGAGCCTCGGGTGCCGGTGGTCAGCACGTTAACAAAACTGACTCTGCGATCCGACTTACGCATCTACCTACTGGTGTGGTTGTTGAATGCCAGGATGAACGCTCGCAGCATAAAAATAGAGCGAGAGCAATGTCGGTTTTGCAAGCACGGTTAAATCAGATTGAAGAAGATAAGCGAAATGCAGAAGAAGCTAGTACTAGAAAAAGCTTAGTGGGTAGTGGTGATCGCTCACAGCGGATACGCACCTACAACTTCCCTCAAGGGCGCGTAACGGACCACCGTATTAACCTAACCCTATATAAATTAGACGACATCATTGCAGGTGATTTAGGCGCGTTAATGGAACCTATCCGCCAAGAGCATCAAGCAGATATGCTTGCTTCACTGTCCGAAGAGTATTGATTAAAAAGTGGCATCGACTCGCAATAGCATAAAATTTGATGGCGCTGGTGAAACACAAGCTAGCGCTATCGGCATGTTCATCAGTTCATGCAATAGCATTGCTGACGCGTTGACTGCGAGTAAAAAAGTGTTATCTGAGCAGCAAGCTAACCTGACCTTTAATGACCCAAGGCTAGAGGCTAAAATATTTGTTGAGTTTGCATTTAATAAAACATCCATGCAATTAATTACCCAAAGCGATAAACCGCTATGTGCCAGTGGTAAAAAGAAGCTTGTCACGGCACTTAGCAAACGTATATTAGGATATCCAGTAGCCTATATCGTTGGGCATCAGCCTTTTTGGACACTCAATTTGAGCGTATCAGAACATACCTTAATTCCTAGAGCTGATTCTGAAATAGTGGTTGAAACAGCGATATCATTGCCGCTCCCAACTCATGCAAACGTGCTCGATTTAGGCACCGGTACTGGTGCTATCGCTTTGGCAATTAAATCGGAATGTCCACATTGGCTTATTACTGGGTGTGATTTTAAACAAGAAATAATTGAACTTGCAGAGGCAAATGCAATCGGTAACAACGTCGATGTTGCATTTGTATTGAGCAATTGGTTTTCGGCTATTGCAACAACGCAAAGGTACGATTTAATTGTTTCTAATCCTCCTTATGTCGAATCTAATTCAGTATGGCTCAAGCAAGGCGACGTTCGATTTGAACCTAGCAGTGCCTTAACTTCGGGTATAGACGGTTTAGACGATATCAAGCATATTATTTGCGAAGGTGCTCAGTTTTTAAATAATGGTGGCTATTTGCTTTTGGAGCATGGGCACAAGCAAGCTGGTATGATCCAGCAGATGCTGCAAGAAACCGGTTATAAAGAAGTGACGACAAAACAAGATTTAAATAGGTTAGATAGAGTGACACTAGGACGCTGGCTGCCTAATAATTAGCAATAAACATATAATGATAAAAAGGACGATGATATGTATGAAACAGTCCTCCATCTTCATGTGAGCGCTGTGGTGTCTAGTAAAGTCGTTGGCGTTATATTGTATATTGTGTCTGGGTTCTTTGCCTTAAAATGGGCACAAACAAATCGCTCAAGAACAGTCGGCTTTGTTTGTGCTGTTATTTGGGCGGTACTAACCGCCACTGTGGCCTTTACTAAGCAGCCATTTTTGTTTTTGGCATAGATATTCTCATATTAGCCAGTGTCTTTAGGCGTCTTTGCTGTAGTTGCTTAGCGTCAATATGCTGTAAACTGGAACGATGACCATAGGATTATTCTGTTGTGATTACACAAGTTAAAGTACAAAATATAACCGTTGATAATAGTGCACCATTTGTTCTTTTTGGCGGCATGAATGTGTTGGAATCTCGGGATTTAGCAATGCAGATTGTTGAAAAATATAAAGAAATAACTACTAAACTAGGCATTCCATATGTCTTTAAGGCATCATTTGATAAGGCAAACAGAAGCTCTGTTAATTCTTACCGTGGTCCTGGTTTGGAAGCGGGTTTAAAAATTTTTGAAGAAATTAAAAATCAATTCCAAGTACCTATTATTACAGATGTTCACGAAGCTTTCCAAGCAGCACCGGTTGCTGAAGTTGTGGACGTAATTCAATTGCCTGCGTTTTTAGCTCGTCAAACCGACTTAGTGGTTGCGATGGCAAAAACTAACGCGGTGATCAATGTGAAGAAGCCGCAATTTTTAGCACCACATGAAATGCGCCACATCATTAACAAATTTGCCGAGGCAGGAAATCAAAAAATTCTGTTATGTGAACGAGGTTCTTGTTATGGCTACAACAATTTAGTTGTTGATATGTTGGGGATGGACGAGATGAAAACTATGGCACCGGTTATTTTTGATGCCACCCACGCACTGCAGCAACCGGGTGGACGCACCGATTCTGCTGGAGGTCGCAGGCAACAAGCTGCTGAACTTGCTCGCAGTGGCATGGCATTAGGTATTGCTGGTTTGTTTATTGAGTCCCATCCTAATCCGGATGAAGCCAAATGTGATGGCCCATGTGCGCTGCCTTTAGCTAAGTTAGAAGGCTATTTGTCGCAAATGAAAGCGGTTGATGATTTGGTGAAAAGCTTTGCGCCGCTTAACATCAAATAGCAGTTTATTATCTCATCATGTCGTTGCGCCTGAATATGGTGTATTGATAACGTGATATTTAATAACGAAGCTGTGATCCTCTTGCATGGGTTGGCTCGCAAAGCCTCTTCAATGAAAAAGCTTGAGAGAGCCTTAAAAGAAAATGGATATCAGGTTGTTAATGTAGATTACCCGTCAACAAAACATGATATCGAGGCGCTTGCAGAATGGAGTATCGGCAATGCTATTAAAAAAGTGGGCCCAAATAGCAAAATTCATTTTGTAACGCATTCGATGGGTGGAATTTTGGTCCGCCAGTTTCTGCGCCAATATAAAATGCATAACCTTGGTCGAGTGGTTATGCTAGGGCCACCCAACTCGGGTAGTGAAATTGTGGATTTGCTGCAAAACGTACCCGGCTTTAAAACCGTTAATGGACCTGCTGGTTTGCAGCTTTCTGCAAAAAAAGATGCGTTACCTAATCAATTAGGTCCGGCTAATTTTGAACTGGGAATTATTGCTGGCTCTCGCAGTGTTAATTTGGTTTTATCAACAATGCTACCCATGCCTAACGATGGCAAAGTATCGGTTGAAAGTTCCAAACTAGAAGGGATGTCAGCTCACCTTACAATGCCGGTAACGCACACTTTTATGATGCGAAATTCGGCGGTTATTACACAAGTTATTCTATTCTTACAACAGGGAGCGTTTAAGTCGATTACAAAATAAAGTGGCTATTTTCGACAACACTTTTTGTATTTTACAGCACTGCCACATGGACACTCATCGTTTCGATTAGGTGTAAATTTTCCTGATTTATTTTGCATAACACCGGTGGTGTAATACCAATGCGCATCTTGCTTTATAAAACTGGACAGTTCGTGTATGCGAAAATAGTCAGTATCCAAAGCATAGGTCGCAATAAACTCGACAATTCCAACTGCGTCTCTTTCTGCCGATCCCAACACATCAAGTTTGAGCCACCTAGTGTTGTCAGTGGACTCACGTAATGTTGACAAGGTTAGGCTTCGTCTTTGTTCAGGAGCATAGGTGGCTAAAACGTAAGCATAATTTTTGACCGCATATGCACTAAATCGTGAGCGCATTAGTTGCTCTGGATCCAGAGCGCTTGTATTTTTAATTATAGGCTCGCAGCAATCTGAAAATAGACGATTGCTGCAACAATAACAGTACATATTTATCTCAATATCAACAATGTATGCTAACAAGATACTGAAAATGACTGTGTTGTTCTAGTGACAGAGACGAAATACAGTGCCAAAGTTATCGTATTTTTAGAATAAATCTAAAAATACGATAATACTCACAAATTGGCTTGCGCTAAAGCGAGCTAAACAAGCCAATCTCATCGGATGAGTCAGGAAGTCCAACGCAAATCATCCTATTCCTATATAAAAACAGTTTAAATTCCTTTAAAATATGCGCTTTCGAATTACATGTGCACATGATTTCTGTCAATAGGAAAAAACAGTTGATTGTAATCTAACAACAGTAAATTCGAACAATCTCGTTATTTTATTTTACAGTTTACACGCATTAGGAATTTTAATGACTACTGATACATCCAAGATTATTTACACCATTACCGATGAGGCTCCAGCGTTAGCCACGCAATCATTATTGCCGATCATTAAGGCATTTACTGCATCTTCTGGTATTGATGTTGAAACTCGCGATATTTCTTTAGCTGGCAGAATCATTGCAAATTTCCCAGATTATCTAACTGAAGAACAACGTATTGGTGACGCACTTGCTGAACTTGGTGAATTAGCTCAGACGTCTGAAGCAAATATTATCAAATTACCGAATATCAGTGCGTCAGTACCGCAACTTCAAGCTGCGATTAAAGAACTTCAGTCGAAAGGTTACGCTTTACCTAATTATCCAGAAATTGCAAAAACTGAAGAGCAAGAAACAGTCAAGCAAAGCTATGCGAAAGTGCTTGGCTCTGCAGTAAATCCGGTATTGCGTGAAGGCAACTCTGATCGTCGAGCTCCGGCTTCAGTTAAGCAGTATGCTCGCATAAACCCGCATTCAATGGGTGCATGGTCAATGGATTCTAAGTCTCATGTTTCGCATATGGAAGCAGGTGATTTTTATGCTAGTGAGCGATCAACAACCGTTTTAGGTGCACAAGATGTACGCATCGAGTTTGTCGCATCTAACGGCACGGTAACAACATTAAAACAAAAAGTGTCGTTGCTTGATAAAGAAATCATTGATGCTTCAGTAATGAGCAAAGCAGCGTTGGTTAGCTTTTTTGATAAAGAAATTGACTTGGCCAAAGAACAGGATGTCCTGCTTTCATTGCACATGAAAGCGACAATGATGAAAGTATCAGATCCTGTTATTTTTGGTCACGCGGTTGAAGTGTTCTATAAAGACGTGTTTGCTAAACATGCTGATATCTTCGCTAAAATTGGCGTTGACGTTAAAAATGGTTTAGGTGATGTATATGCCAAGATCGCATCATTACCAGAGCAACATAAAGCTGAAATTGAAGCAGATATTGATGCTGTATACGGCACGCGCCCTGAAATGGCAATGGTTGACTCAGACCGTGGTATTACTAATCTACATGTTCCAAGTGATGTTATTATTGACGCCTCAATGCCCGCCGCAATAAGAGCTTCAGGTCAAATGTGGGGACCAGACGGTAGGCAAAAAGATACCAAGTTTATGATCCCCGATCGCAGCTATGCAGGCGTATTCTCTTCAGTTGTTGAATTCTGTAAGAAACACGGTGCATTCGATCCAACAACCATGGGTACAGTGCCTAATGTTGGTCTGATGGCGCAGAAAGCAGAAGAATATGGTTCACACGATAAAACCTTTATTTTGCCCGCAGCAGGTGTGGTTCGAGTTGTTAATACTGCGGGTGATGTAATGCTTTCCCACAATGTTGAAAATGGTGATATCTGGAGAATGTGTCAGGCCAAAGATGCGCCTATACAGGATTGGGTGAAATTAGCAGTGACTCGCGCTCGTGCTACAAATTCGCCAGCCATTTTTTGGCTAGATGAAGACCGTGCACATGACGTGCAAATGATTAAGAAAGTAAACATATATCTTAAAGATCAGGACACTGCTGGTTTAGACATTCAAATAATGAGCCCTATTGAAGCGACCGAATTTACATTGCAACGTTGTGCAAGGGGTGAAGATACTATTTCTGTAACGGGCAATGTATTGCGCGATTATTTAACCGATTTGTTCCCGATCTTAGAATTGGGTACAAGCGCTAAAATGTTGTCTATTGTTCCATTGATGAATGGCGGTGGTCTGTTTGAAACCGGTGCCGGTGGATCTGCGCCTAAGCACGTTCAGCAGTTTGAAAAAGAAAATCATTTACGTTGGGATTCGTTGGGCGAGTTTTTAGCATTAGCGGCTTCTTTAGAACACTTAAGTGTAACGACTGATAAACCGAAAGCAAAAGTATTGGCAGATACATTGGACAGAGCAACAGCGACGTTCTTGCAAGAAAATAAATCGCCATCACGAAAAGTAAATGAATTGGATAACCGTGGTTCGCATTTTTATCTAGCGACGTATTGGGCACAAGAGCTTGCGGCACAATCGGGTGACGCTGAATTAAAAGCACAGTTTACGCCGGTAGCCGAAAAATTAAAGGCACAAGAAGCAACCATTGTTAACGAGTTGAACAGCGCCCAAGGCGTCGCTGTTAATGTAAACGGTTACTACTTTGCAGATGATAATTTGGTTGTTGAAACAATGCGACCGAGTGCAACATTGAATGAAATATTGGCGTCAGTCTAAAATGTTGAGGTGTTAACTGTAATCAACGTTAAGACTTTTGAGTCATTATGTACTGATTGCAAAGTAAAAAGGCTAGATGAAAAATCTAGCCTTTTTTGTTTTTAAGAATACAACAAAGTACAGTAAATTTGGGCTTTATTAATCTGACAAAACCCAATAACCGATATTTATCAAGTTTGTCACAATCGCGACAAATTCAAGGTTATTGAGTACTTCTTCGTCAATGTCTATACCCACCGATACGTCTTTATTGTTGAGTAAAACTTCAAAAGCATCCTTCAGGGCTATGCCGACCGTATATGAATTTCCATCAATGAAAAAAACAAAATTCTCAGACCTCTGTTGCTCGGCATATACAGGCTTGACGCCTGTCATTTTGGCTAATGATACACCGTCCAGTAATTCACTGCGGACATCCTCAACAGTGTAATTTGCTTGTAGTGCTTCGTCATTTGGCAAGCCTTGACGACTAAGTAATTGCAGAAGTGCATTCTCTGCTTGTTCAGAATTAATCAACTGCTCAAGATGTTGCTTTATTTTGTTTATTTCAGATGCATTAACCGCTGCGCTTGGTGTATTGATTGTTCTCAGGCTTCGTAATTGAGGATCGGTATAACGTAATGCAGTGGCCGGGTCGATAATGTTCTCATCAACCAAACCGCTCAGCAATTCGAGTGAAGTAGGTGCCCTAAAGCCGATACTGTAATTAAGGCAGTCGGTAAGCGCGACACCATTATGAGGATGTTTTGGGGGGATGTAGACAACATCACCAGGCAACAGTACTTCATCAATAATAGGTGTAAAACCATTAATCTGTTTTAGTAAAGGGTGGGGAATAGATTCGGTATAATCGCTGGGCAGACCAACTTGCCAGCGCCTTGACCCTTTTCCCTGAATAATAAATACATCATATTCATCAATATGTGCGCCAACGCCAGCACCTTCGTTTGAAAAGCTGATCATGACATCGTCAAGACGCCAGTTGGGGATGAAGTTGACTAATTGAGTCAGTTCGTCAACTTCATCAATGTATTTGTCAACGCCCTGAACAAGCAAAGACCAAGCGCCTATACATGTATCTTCATATGTCTGGAAAGGCCCTTGAGTTGCCGTCCATTTTCCGTTTAAACAGGAAACAATGCGGCTATCCACGTCATCTTCTTGAGCTAAGCCAGCTAATTCATGTTCATCAATAGGATCGTTGAATGACTCAACGAAACCCCTTATGATACACGGTTTTTTTTGCCAACATTCTGTTAAGAAGTGAGTTTGGTCGAATTTAGTGATGATCATTTTGCACCTAATAACTTATATACGGTAACTTGCCCTAAGCCTTTCAATGGCTGCGCCAACCCAGAACAAAACTGATAATTTTGCATACTATACAGCATGGTTTGTTGGCAGACCTGAATTTCTCTATTCGCTGCTGTTGATTCTAAGCGGGAAGCAAGGTTCATTGTATTCCCCCACACATCAAATGCCGGTCTTGATTGTCCAATAATGCCGGAAATTGCATTGCCCGATGCTATACCCATTTTAATCCCAATATTAACACCGGCTTGAATTTCAAATTCTCGACTGATGGCGAGCGCAAATTGACAGCATTTTTGACTCGTTTCGTAAGAGCTTAATGAGCGATTGTCCAGACCAACCCCTGCAATATACTGGTCGCCGTTAGTCTTTATTTTAGTTAGCTGATGTTGCTCTGCAATAGTATCAAATACACAATATATGCGATGTAAAAACGTCACCAAGTTTTTATCCGAGGTTTGGCGGCTATAGGGCGTGAACTGTGTGAAATCGATAAAGATGATGCTAGCAAATGGATGTTCAGTAATACAATTTTCTAAACTCAAAGGCTCAGCCGACATCAGATGACGTGCAATATTAATAGGGATCACTTTTTGTAATAGTTGCCTTGTTTTTTGTTCTGTCATTTGCATTTGTTGCCAACTACGATTTATCTGTCGGCGGATCCATGTCGCTATTAGGAAACAAGAAATCGACAATGTCCATGTGTTGACGTTCATGATGCCAAGCGGCCAATCTTCAGTTTCAATAGAAAACACGAATTGGTTTTGGAAGTATATAAATAATCCACAAAATATACACAGTGTTATCCACAGTTGTTTGGTCTCCTGAGGATTAAAAAAATAGAGACACGCAAACATGCCGAGTAAAAAGTAAAATTGAATATTTAGGTTTATTTGCCATAACAAAATAGCGGTGATGAGATAACTCATATAAGTCAAGATTAGTAAGCATCTAGCTAATTCAAACAGATTCAATTTGCTTAAGAAAAATGCGGACGAAAAAAAACTAAGATGCACTAGCATACTGATTATGTGAATGTGCACACTGGGTATATTCGAAAAGTATAATAATTTTAAGGATTGAACAAACAAAACTAAGCATAAAAACAAACAAACTCCGGCTAATATGTCCGCTTTCTTGCTTGGTTTTGATTGGATGCTTAGGGGACTAAAATTTAAACGCTCAAAATACTGTTTAAGCACAGGCATGACATTAAACATGACACACATCCTTGTGAGTCTTTAATTAGGGTTGTATTTTTTCAGCTTATTGCTCTGCAAGCAACTGATCAACAAGCCTAATTGCGTCACCAATATAGTTTGCAGGGGTCAATTTTTTTAATTCAACTTTGACTTCCTGTGGCAATTCCAAATTGTCTATGAACTCAGCCATTACTGCCGCATTTACCTTTTTACCACGCGTTAATTCTTTGAGTTTTTCATATGGTTTTTCAATGCCGTAGCGACGCATCACTGTTTGAATAGGTTCAGCCAGTAATTCCCAGTTATTATCGAGTTCAGCAAGTAGGCTTGGTTCATTGAGTTGTAACTTGCTTATGCCTTTTAACGTTGCTTGATAAGCAATGACCGCATAACCTAAACCGACACCTAAGTTTCTTAAAACAGTGGAATCAGTCAGATCTCGTTGCCAGCGGCTGACCGGTAGTTTCGTTGCTAAATGTCCTAAAATGGCATTCGCAATGCCCAAGTTACCTTCTGAATTCTCAAAGTCGATTGGATTGACTTTATGCGGCATTGTTGAAGAGCCAATTTCACCGGCAATGGTTCTTTGTTTAAAATGACCTAAGGCGATGTAACCCCATACATCGCGATCAAAATCGATGAGTATTGTGTTGAAACGAGCGATCGCATCATATAATTCAGCGATGTAGTCATGCGGTTCAATTTGGGTCGTAAAGGGATTCCATGTAATACCCAGTCCGATAACAAAATCGCCTGCAAATTTATGCCAGTCTGTATTTGGGTATGCACTCAAGTGGGCATTGTAGTTACCTACCGCGCCATTGATTTTGCCTAGCAGTTCGACGTTTGCAATTTGCGCTCTTTGACGCTTCAGACGTATCGTCACGTTTGCCATTTCTTTACCCATTGTTGTAGGTGAGGCTGGCTGTCCATGGGTTCTCGCCATCATTGGAATACGTTGGTATTCCCTGGCTAAGCGAGTAAGCTCAGAAATAAGTTGATCACAATAGGGCAGCAACACATCATCACGACCGCCTTTGAGCATCAATGCATGTGATAGGTTATTGATATCCTCAGACGTGCAAGCAAAGTGAATAAATTCATTAATCGCTTGTAGTTCGGCATTATCTGCTACTTTTTCTTTTAGGAAGTATTCTACTGCTTTGACATCATGATTTGTTGTCGCTTCAATATCTTTAACGCGTTGGGCGTCAGCTTCACAAAATTGTTCAATAATATTGTTTAACAGATCATTCGCTTCTTTACTAAAAGTAGGAACCTCAATGATATCTTGATGTTTTGCGAGCGCTTGTAGCCAGCGAACTTCAACAATAATGCGCTGCTTAATTAAACCATATTCGCTGAAATATTCTCTCAATTCCTTTGTTTTTGTGCCGTAGCGGCCATCCACAGGTGAAAGAGCGGTAAGTGCGGATAGGTTCATTGTGTGTCCTTAAAAATTATAAATTACGAATTAAATATGCATTTTACATTTGAGTCGCAGTGCCTTTCCCAACTTTCTGCGTTAGGAAATGACGCGTATGGCCTGCTTAGCCGCTTTTAAAATCTGATTTTTGTTGAATAATATGTGTCTTCTTTTACCGCCCATTTGGCGCCATAGCACGGCAGAACGAACACCAGCAAGGAGCAGTGCGCGCACTTTATGTTGATTCGTTTCCAAACCAAGGTACTGCTGATTTCCAGCGATCTGAATTTTCGGAGAAAGTGGGCTGACGACATCGGTATACACGCTTGCTAACGATGCCATTATTTGAGTATGCTCTATATCGACGTGCGCCAATTGACGTTGTACGTGTGATATTCGCTCGCCCAAGGTACTTAACGCGGTAGGATGTTTACTCAGCTTTCGTTCTAAACTTAAAATCGACGCTACATAACGCGTTATTTCGGCGTCTTTGTGGCGGCTTTCATTGTCTAACTGTGCGAGCAATGTCTTAAAACCCACCGTTAAGTTCGGTAGGGAACCATAGACTTGTTGCGGGTTATCCGGCGCCATAACCAAAATACTTGAAATACTTGCCTCAATGGATTGTGCATCAGCACTACCTTTTCTAGCTACACTTTGAACTAATGCTGCGGCTTGGCATACTCCCGCAAGGGCTATGTGACGTTCTATATCAGGGCTAATCATTTATTTCTTACCCTCATGCTTTAGCAATATTTGCTGGAAATGTTTTAACTTCGTTGTTAACCAAGTATCCTTCTATCACACCACCACCTAGGCAGGTGTCTTCAATATAAAAAACAGCTGACTGACCTGGTGTGACCGCTTTTTGAGGCTCATCAAAAATCACTTTTACGTTGCCATTGTCATCAGGTGTAACGGTACAGGGTATATCTGCTTGACGATAACGAGTTTTTACCATCATTTTGATTGTTTCGAGCGGCCCTTTTCTGTCAACCCAATGCAGCTGATTTGCAATCAAACCATCAGAATAAAGACGAGGGTGGTTGGCACCTTGGCCAACAATTAAGACATTGCGCAATACGTCTTTATCGACAACGTACCAAGGCGCTTCGCCGTGTTCTTTTTTGCCACCAATAAGTAATCCTTTGCGTTGTCCTAGTGTGTGGTACATAAGCCCATCATGATGGCCAATATCTTCACCTTCAGTGGTTTCTATAATGCCTGGGCTAGCAGGTAAATATTGGCCGAGAAAATCTTTGAATTTACGTTCACCGATAAAGCAAATACCGGTACTGTCTTTTTTGTTGTGTGTTACAAGCCCTTGTTGCAGGGCAATCTCACGCACTTTTGGTTTGGCGATAGCGCCAACAGGGAAGAGTGTTTTAGCGATATGCTCATGACCGAGGGTATATAAAAAATAACTTTGGTCTTTGTTGCTATCATGACCACGAACCATCTTCCATTTACCATCTTCAAACTGGCGTTGTACATAGTGACCTGTCGCAATGTAGTCGGCACCTAAGTCTTCTGCCGCAAATTCTAAAAAAGCCTTAAACTTGATTTCTTTGTTGCACATAATATCTGGATTAGGTGTTCTACCTGCTTTGTATTCTTCAAGAAAATATTCAAATACATTATCCCAGTATTCAGCAGCAAAATTGATTTGATGAAGATAAATACCAAGCTTGTCGGCAACTGCTTGTGCATCATCTAGATCCTCGGCAGCCGCACAATATTCGTCATTGTCGTCTTCTTCCCAGTTTTTCATAAACAAACCTTCAACTTGGTAACCTTCTTGTTGCAGAAGATAAGCTGAAACTGAAGAATCAACACCGCCGGACATGCCGACGATGACCTTTATTTCAGAGTTTGGTTTAGATGAACTAAGCATATTATTGTCAGTCAACGAGCTATTACCTTTTATGTTAATACGAATGGCAAGCGATTTAGGGCACATATAATAGCAATTTTTAACCAGGGTTTATAGTTTCTCATAGCGTAAAGTTGACTAATTTAGTTCGCTTTTAGTTGAACTCAACTCAACATACTCACCACTGGCTATGTTGTCTAATGTCCAACTGCCGATGCTGTATCGAATGAGTCGCAGCGTAGGAAATCCGATATGTGCTGTCATACGACGAACCTGCCTATTTCGTCCTTCTGTAATAGTGATGGACAACCATGTGGTAGGAATGTTTGCTCTAAACCTCACTGGAGGCGTTCTTTCCCATAAGTCAGGAGCAAGGATTTGTTCGACTTTAGCGCCAACAGTTGGACCATCGTTTAAAGTAATACCGTTACGCAGCTTGTCTAAATCGGATGCGCAAGGTTGTCCTTCTACTTGTACCCAATAGGTTTTACTTGTTTTATTTTTTGGTGATGAAATTTTATTTGCTAGTTTACCGTCATTGGTCAATATCAACAGGCCCTCACTGTCACGATCGAGACGACCGGCAGCATACACGTTTAAGATAGGAATAAAGTCTTTGAGCGTTTTACGCCCCTGTTGGTCAGTAAATTGAGTGAGCACCATGTAGGGCTTATTAAAAAGCACGGTTTTTTTAGGCTCTGAGGGCTTATTTTCTTGTTTTTTTCGTCGTTGACTAAAATACGTTGACGTTGAATTTTTCACGAAAATTGACTGCCTGAACTTTATTCTCAGTATTTAATGTCAATAATTATGCCACGAAGTCGTGTTTAGCGTAAGAATCTTTTTACGTTTACCTGAATTTGAAGCCTGTTGAGCCCTCATTTTACGAATCAAGCGTGGCGCAATTGATACTATCTTGACATGTTTTGTGACTACAAATTGATATTCAAGCGTAATATTCAGACACAAAAAAGCAGGACTAACTCCCGCTTTTTGTATCTGTTTAAATGCTTATAAACGATTTTCGGCTATCTTTCCGGCTCTTCATCATTTAAGCCAATGTTTTCCGCATGTAAACCTTTTGGACCTTGTTGGACTTCATAAGTCACGTCTTGGCCAGCTTTGAGAGAACGATATCCATCCATTTTGATCGTCGAATAATGCGCAAATATATCTTCGCCGCCATCTTCGGGTACAATGAAACCGAACCCCTTAGCATTGTTAAACCATTTAACTTTGCCTAATGCCATGCTATTTCCTTTTCTTGATCCTTGAATTAGAGCAAATTTGTCCCCACAATAAAAGAGACCATGAAGTGGTGCTCACCAAAAAAGCATCACAGACTAAAAATGTATGTTTTTTGACCAGTAATTGTCAAGTACAAATTAAGTATTATGACAATTTATTAAAAAAACTGGTCTTGTTCTTATCTTTGACACTATTATAGTAACTATGACTAAACAAAATATAATTCTCACTGACGGCGAAAAGCAAATTGACACCGTTAAGAAAAAAGTTGAGCCGCCGCCGATGTACAAGGTGATGCTCAACAACGACGACTATACGCCTATGGAGTTTGTGATAGAGGTACTTGTAACCTATTTCAATGTAAATCCTGAAAAAGCGAATCAGTTAATGCTTACCGTACATACTCAAGGTAGGGCTGTTTGTGGCATATTTACTGCAGAGATTGCAGAGACCAAAGTGATGCAAGTGAATCAACATTCACGAAAATACCAACATCCATTGATGTGTACAATGGAACCGGCGCAATAGTAAGGGGAAGAAATGTTAAATAAAGATTTAGAACAGACATTAAATGAAGCCTTTGTTTTCGCGCGTCAGCATCGTCATGAATTTATGACTGTAGAGCATTTGTTACTTATGTTGCTCGACAATTCTGCCGCTAAAGAGGCATTAAAAGCGTGTGGTGCAAGTATCGAAGCGTTGCGCACAGAACTCACCGATTTCGTCAATGAAACCACACCTTTGATGTCTGAACAACAAAGCAGCGAGCGTGAAACGCAGCCTACGCTAGGATTCCAGCGTGTATTACAACGCGCAGTATTCCATGTGCAATCTTCTGGAAAAGGTGAAGTAAACGGGGCAAACGTGCTCGTCGCTATTTTTAGTGAGCAAGAATCACAGGCCGTTTATATTCTGAAAAAGGCTGACGTTACTCGTTTAGATGTCGTCAATTACATTTCACATGGTGTTAGTAAAGTCGACGAAGAATCAGGTACGCGAGAAGAAGTACAGGAAGAAGGTGCTGAGAATGAAGAAAACCAGTCAATGCTTTCTAAATATACGAGTAACCTAAATGTTGCCGCTAAAGAAGGTAAGATTGATCCGCTAATTGGCCGTGATCAAGAATTAGAAAGAAGTATTCAAATTTTATGTCGCCGTCGTAAGAATAATCCGCTATTAGTTGGCGAAGCTGGTGTTGGTAAAACCGCAATTGCTGAAGGTTTAGCGTACAGAATTGTGCAAGAAAGTGTGCCGGATGTCATTGCCTCATCCACGGTTTACTCGCTTGACCTAGGTGCCCTGTTGGCAGGTACAAAGTATCGGGGTGACTTTGAAAAACGATTGAAAGGTATTTTAAAAGAACTCAGCAACGATCCTGATGCCATTCTCTTTATCGATGAAATTCATACTATTATTGGCGCTGGTGCTGCGTCTGGTGGCGTCATGGATGCGTCTAATCTGTTGAAGCCAAAACTAAGTAGTGGTGAGTTACGCTGTATTGGTGCAACAACGTACCAAGAGTTTCAAAGTATTTTTGAAAAAGACCGTGCACTTGCTCGACGCTTCCAGAAAGTGGATGTAGTTGAGCCTAGTGTTAGTGATACTACGAAAATATTAATGGGCTTGAAATCTCGTTATGAGGAGCACCACAGTGTGCGCTTTACGCAAAAAGCGTTAGCTGCCGCTGCGGAGCTTTCAGCTAAATACATTAATGAACGTCATTTGCCGGATAAAGCAATAGACGTGATGGACGAAGCCGGAGCAAGTCAGCGCCTATTGCCAGCTTCAAAGCGTAAGAAAACCATCAATGTTAGCGATATTGAACAAATTATTGCCAAAATTGCACGTATTCCAGAGAAGTCCGTGTCAAGCTCTGACAAGGAAGTACTGAAGAACCTTGGACGTAATCTTAAAATGGTGGTGTTTGGCCAAGATAAAGCGATTGATATACTATCAGACGCAATTCAGTTATCTCGTTCTGGTCTAGGAGATGAGACTAAGCCGATTGGTAGCTTCCTATTTGCAGGTCCAACTGGAGTAGGTAAAACCGAAGTCACCCAACAACTTGCAAAGGTGATGGGTGTGGAATTAGCGCGTTTCGATATGTCTGAATATATGGAGCGTCATGCAGTTTCACGTTTAATCGGTGCACCACCGGGTTATGTTGGTTACGATCAAGGCGGATTATTAACTGATGCGGTTATTAAAAACCCATACTGCGTTGTTTTATTAGATGAAATGGAAAAAGCCCACTCAGACATTTACAACATACTATTGCAAGTGATGGACCACGGTACACTCACTGACAATAACGGTCGTAAGGTGGATTTCAGAAATGTTGTACTGGTAATGACGACTAATGCCGGCGTACAACAAACAATGCGTAAATCTATTGGCTTTAAAGAACAAGACCATAGTCATGACGCTATGTCTGAGATAAATAAGACATTCGCACCTGAATTTAGGAACCGACTCGACGGGATCGTTTGGTTTAATCATTTGGACGAGCAAGTCATTCTGCAGGTCGTGGACAAGTTCATTATTGCATTGCAAGCTCAACTGGACCAGAAAGGCGTGTCATTAGAAGTGTCGGACAAAGCGCGTGACTGGTTGGCAAAGAAAGGCTATGACAAGACAATGGGTGCAAGACCGATGGCTAGGATTATTCAAGAGAAACTTAAAAAGGAACTTGCCTCCGAGTTATTGTTTGGGAAACTAAGCAACGGTGGTGAAGTAAAAGTTGGTCTGAAAAAAGACGAGTTGACTTTTGCATACGCTCCTATAACCAAAGCTAAATCTGAGGCTTAATGATTACCTCTCATTGTCGTCATTAATCAGACAAAATAAAAAACCGCCAGAAGGCGGTTTTTTTTTGAAACTTTTACGCTTGTTTAATTAATGACTACCGTCATTGCAAGCCAGCATCATTTGAGTCAACGCGTTTTAATTAAAAGCAGTAGTCCTGATGACTCAAGGCCTCAGTTTTGACTATTAACGCGCTCTATAGATGATACGGCCTTTACTAAGGTCGTATGGAGTCATCTCAACGGTAACCTTGTCACCAGTTAATATACGAATGTAGTTTTTACGCATTTTACCTGAAATATGCGCAGTCACTACGTGACCATTTTCCAATTCAACTCGGAACATGGTGTTTGGTAGTGTATCTAACACCGTACCTTCCATTTCAATACAATCTTCTTTTGCCATCTAAAGCAACAACCTCAATCTGTTAGTCAATATTTTGCCGCGCAGAAAGTAACTCAAATGCACTGGTATGTAAAGGGATTCATGTGTTTTTTACAGATAAATGCCACTTATTGTCAAAGAAACGTTCATGCGGGTAAAAGTTCTGTTTGTAATTCATTTTTTTACATGCATCAACTTGGTAACCCAAATAAAGGTAGGGAAGCTGCTCATCTGCAGTTAATTGGATTTGCTGTAGTATAAAAAAGATACCAAGCGAACGTTTGCTCATACTGGGCTTAAAAAATGTATATAGCGCTGAATACCCATACTTGAGTTTATCGGTGACGGCAACCCCGATAAGTTCGTCATTCAAAAAGGCTTCAATAAAGATAGGCCGTTGCCATTCACAATTAACAAAGCCATCGTATTGGTCCTGTGAGGCGGGGAACATAGCGCCATCAAAGTGCACATTATTGATGTACCTTTCGTATAATAAGTAATATTCAGGCTTATTTTGCTGACTAATATTTATCCGCAAATCTTTGTTTTTAGATAAAACGCGTTTTTGGCTTTTGCTTATGGTGAATGCTCTAGCTAATATTTTGATTGATTGGCATTGGTTGCAATGTAAACAGTGTGGTCGGTATATTTGTTCGCCTGAGCGCCTAAAACCAGACTCTGTTAAGTCTGAGAAAACATGTTGCAGAACAGCAGGGGGTTCAACACACACAAGCAACTGTTCTTTCCTGTCTGGCAGATAGTTACAGTCAAATTGTTGTGTAATACCAAATTTCAAATCAATTTTCCTAATGATTGAGAACGCCAAATTTCAGGACTTATTTTGCGACCTTTATACTGTTCTAAACGTTTAAGAAATGAATCTCGAGAAACTGTTTCACAGCCTAGAGTGGCTAAATGAGGTGTTTCCATTTGGCAGTCTATAAACCCCATATTACTATTTTTCATGTGCTGAACCAGCGCATATAAACCGACTTTCGATGCGTCTGGTCTAGAGTGAAACATAGACTCGCCACAAAAAACGCCACCCACAGAAACACCATATAGCCCGCCAACCATATCTTCTTCATACCAAACTTCAATTGAATGCGCATATCCTGCTTCATGCAATTTGATATAAGCCTGAACCATTTCGTCAGTTATCCAAGTTTGTGTGCTTGTTTGGTCGCTTTGTCTCAATCCAGCCGCTTTTCTTGGTATTTGTGAACATTGATTAATAACACCTAAAAAATTCGTGTTTAGTGTGACTTGGTATTCGCCTTTTCTGAGTGATTTACGCAAGCTCTTCGAGGCATGAAATTTATCTAACTCTAATATGCATCGAGGATCGGGTGACCACCACAGATAAGGATCTTCATCGCCAAACCATGGGAATATGCCTAAGCGATAAGCACTTATTAGTCTGCTAATTGACAAATCACCACCAAACGCTAATAAGCCATTAGGCTCACCTAGCGCAAAATCGACAGCGGGGAAATGATTTGTGTGGTCGAGTTTAAATAGTTCAATCATGCGGCGTCCTGAGAGGGACTACCGCATGATTGAATGTGAGCAAAGGGTTACTGGGCATCCAAGAACTTTTCAGCATCTAGCGCTGCCATACAGCCCGTTCCAGCTGATGTAATTGCTTGCCTATAGACATGATCGCTGACGTCACCCGCAGCAAAGACACCTTCAACGCTGGTTTGCGTCGCATTACCTTCTAAACCACTTTTTACTTTGATGTAGCCATTGCTCATTTCTAATTGACCGTCAAAGATGCTGGTATTAGGTGAATGACCGATAGCGATGAACACCCCCATAACATCAATTTTAGAGATATCACTGCTTTGCGTATCTTTAATGTTGATGCCGGTAACGCCCATATTATCACCAAGTATTTCATCCAGTTCTTTGTTTAAATGCAATATAACGTTGCCGTTCTTTGCTTTTTCCATTAAGCGATCTACAAGTATCTTTTCACTACGAAAGCTTTCTCGACGGTGAACTAAATGAACTTCTGAAGCGATATTAGATAAGTAGAGTGCTTCTTCTACAGCGGTGTTTCCGCCGCCAACAACGGCTACTTTTTGATTTTTATAAAAGAAACCATCGCAGGTTGCGCAGGCTGAAACGCCTTTACCCATGAATTCTGTTTCAGATGGTAAACCAAGATACTTGGCCGATGCGCCAGTTGAAATAATAAGTGCATCGCAAGTGTAAACGCTTTGATCGCCCGTTAGTGTGAATGGTCGTTTGCTTAAATCTGTTGTGTGAATATGATCAACGATAATCTCAGTATCGAACTTTTCCGCATGCTTTTGCATACGAACCATTAGATCAGGCCCCGTTAAGCCTTCAGGATCACCTGGCCAGTTTTCCACGTCAGTTGTGGTGGTTAATTGACCGCCCTGTTCAATTCCCGTTAACAAAACGGGTGTTAAGTTTGCTCTTGCTGCGTACACAGCGGCTGAATAGCCTGCTGGTCCAGACCCTAATATAAGCAAGGGTACGTGTCTGGTTTTTGCCATGTAAATCTCCAAAAACTGCGTGATAGTGTAAGAACAATATTGGGATGGTTATTTTCAATTCAATGTTGATCTTTGCTTGTGCGAGCAGAAGTATAAACTACTTTGGGGAAGGCTCTATGCTTAATCACTATATCTGCAATTGTTTTGGAATAATGAAGAAATATTGTTCCTTTTTTGTGCTAATATTAACCCAATTCGGGTTTAGTTTTGAAACGGTGAACGTATATGACTAATCAACTACCAAATGTAATCCAGCAAGGTCAAAGCTACATGGAAGCTTGGCCAATGGAGAAGCAACTATATGGCCTTTTTCCTGAATGCAGAATTATTGCCGCGACCAAATTTGGTTTTAAAGTGATGCCAGCGCTGGCCGTATTGACGGTTGCAGTGCAATATCATTTTATGGGGTCCTCGCAATTGCCCCAAGCACTTACGTTGGGTTTATTCTTTCTAAGTTTACCAATTCAAGGCCTCATTTGGCTTGGGTTTCGCTCGCAAAAAGTACTGCCGCCGGCTATAAAAGTTTGGTATCAGGACATTTACCTCAAGATGCAACAACAAGGGTGTGCTGTAGAGCAACCAAAGTCTCAACCACGATTTCATGAACTGGCTTGCTTGTTGCGTACTGCTTATGCTGAGTTGGACAAAGCATTTACCAAACACTTATTTTAAATTATCGACACTTTGTAATAACGCATTCAATCAGCACAAGTTAATACGGTCTTGCATTTCTGGCAGCGGTAACGTTGCTTGCCGCGTGATACCTTGTTATGACGAACGGTGCTTAACATTATTAACTTATTGCAGTCGCACCGATAAGCAAACTCTTGCATGCCGACATCGGCAACATTATATTTGTGGGTAACATGTGCATCTAAATTGAATAGTGAGCGCATAATACGTTGCCATTCTATGCCATGCGGCTTCACTTTTCCGAATTTTTGATAGCAAATTATATGTGCAACTTCGTGGGGAATAACCTGATATAAAAAGTCCTCGAAATTTTGAATGAATAGTTTTTTATTTAACTTGATTACATTTTTTTGTAAATGTGCGCTGCCTGCAATTTTACCTCGCTGATTCAAGCTAACAGAGGGCATTAAAAAGTGTGTTGAAAAGTACGTATTGGCAAGTTTACAGCTTTGTTCAATTGCTGTCTCTGCTGAGTGGAGAAGGTCGATATCGTTCATTCTTGTAGTTTACTGTAGGCATAAAAAAATGGACAGTCGAAACTGTCCATTTTTGCATTTATGTATAATAACCTACTTTCAAAAAAAGTAAGTTAACAGCCATTACTTAGCGCTAACTTTTACTCAACTTGGCATTCAATGCACATTGCATAAGTTGCTAGTGGATCATTCAATTGTGTAAATTGTTTCAAGTCTGCATCGACTCTAGCTAATATTTCTTGAAAAGCACTTGTTTTCGGCTCAATATCTAAGCCAGAAAACATAGAGGCAGTCCCTGCTAAGAAACTTTGCCAGAACAATTCTTTGTCAGACAATGTTTTAACAATATACTTAATATCATAATCCTCTAATTCAGCCAAGGCAGCAGCTGATTCAATCGCATCCTGTAAGTTTCCTAATTTATCTACTAAACCAAGCTCTAGTGCTTGCGTGCCGATCCAAACACGACCTTGTGCAATTTTATCAACCGCATCTGCGGTCATTCCACGTTCAGTCGCCACTAGGTTGATGAAACGTTCATAGCCACGTTCGATGTTCATCTGGATAATCTGCTTTATACCAGGAGAAAGTGCTCGTGTCGGGCTCATACCAGCGAGTTCGGTTGTACCTACACCGTCGGTTCTCACGCCAACATATTCTAAGGTTCTTTCAAATGTTGTCATCATGCCGAAAATACCAATCGAGCCAGTTACGGTGCTAGGTTCAGCAATAATTTCGTCAGCGCTTGCAGATATCCAATAACCACCAGATGCTGCGTATGTGGCCATTGAGGCAACCACAGGTTTACCTGCTGCCTTGATGAGATCTATTTCTTTACGGATAACTTCAGAAGCAAAAGCACTGCCGCCGCCTGAGTCAACTTGCAATACAACCGCTTTGACTTTGTCGTCTAGGCGCGCTGCTCTCAATAACGCAGCAGTGCTGTCGCCGCCTATTGTACCTGGCTTTTGAGTGCCATCCAAAATAGTGCCTTTGGCAATAACAATAGCTACTTTATCTTTAGATGATTCAGGTAACGCAATTTTTGGTGTGATTAATCCTAAATATTTCTGGTAACCAACAGTGTTGTATCCTTGCTTATTATCAGCTTCACCTAACAGTGCGACCATTTCCTCACGGAACTCGTTACGTGATCTTAAGCCGTCAACCCAACCATTTTGCAATGCATATTCGGCAAAGTCACCGTTGACTGATTCAAATTTAGGCAGCAATTGTTCCATTTTCTCATCAAAATTGCTTATGTCCATGTTTCTTGCGATCGCAACATCTGATTTATACTGGGCCCATAGCTCGTTCATCCAAGTTTCATTGGCAAGTCTAGCTTCAGGTGACATGTCGTCACGTAAAAAAGGTTCTACAGCAGATTTAAACTTTCCTACTTTGAATACGTTTACTGAGGCGCGCAGTTTTTCCAAGCCTTCTTTATAATACATTCTATAACGACCATAACCCTCAATAATCATCGCACCCATTGGGTTAAGATAAAGATTGTCAGCATGAGCGGCGAGGTAATACTGATTCTGTCCGTAATAATCACCCATTGCATAAATAGGTTTGCCAGAGGTTTTAAAGTCGACTAGTGCTGCGGCTACTAAACGCATTTTGTCTAAACCACCGCCACCAAGTCCACCTAATTGCAAGACCAAGGCCTCGATTCGTTTGTCTTCTTTGGCATTGTTGATGACCTTGACCAAATCTCTCACTAATATTTCGGGATTATCAGTAGCTTGACCAAATGCTTCAGCTGCAAATTTTGCAGCAGGTTCGACATATTGTTTCTCAATTACCAAGTTTCCGGTGAGATTTAGGACCAGCGCACTGCTTTTATCTACCGTTGATTTTTCGCCGCTTGAATTGCTAATTCCTACAAGAACGGCAATAAGTATGATGAAGAATATAAGGTTCAAAACGAACTTTCTCGTAAAATTAATCACGTTCCATGAACCGATGAAAAACGACTTAGTCCAACTTTTTTTCTCTGACATTTTATTAATTTACCTTTTAATTTCGTTCATTTACTATGATATCGAACTGGTTTCAAAAACGACAACATTTAAATGTAATTGTTTGTTACAGTTTAATTTGTTGCTCGTTTAACCAGGCTTGAATTATTTGAGCTACTAGTTTGTGATCATTGTTTGCGTAGGTCATCAGTAGATCGCTTTGACGTTTTTGAATATGCGACGCCTTTGCATGTTTACGCATAATGCGTTGGAACGGCCTTAATTTTTTGGGTTGCTGCATCATAACATCGCGTGTTGTTCTTTCTTTTAGGTACAAGAGTACAATACAATAGGATAGAACACAGTATGCTATATGCCTACGTTTGTTTGCATAAAAATACTTTTGACTGTCGTTGTAATCCTAGACAGGTACCATAATTTATATACCGTTTTTTTTGGAGACGAATGTGCAAGCCTTAGATCTATTACTAAACCGAAGTTCTCAACCACGATTGACCGAGCCAGCACCAGAAGGAATTGTATTGGAGAACATCATGCAAGCAGCTTTGCGTGCGCCAGACCATCGCTGTTTAACACCTTGGCAATTTATTGTTTGTAAAGGAAAAGGACTCGTTAAATTAGGAGAAGTATTCGAGCAGGCAGCAATAAATTCTGGCGTTGAACAAGCTATTGTCGACCGAGCTATGCAACTTCCATTGCGAGCACCAATGGTCATTGTGGCTATTTGTAAATACAAAGAAGACGATAAGGTCCCTTGGGTTGAACAGGTCGCATCAACTGCTTGCGCTGTTCACAGTATGCAAATGGCAGCATTGGCGCAGGGTTTTCAGGGCGTTTGGCGATCCGGGAGTTATGCCCAAGACAAAACTGTTAAAGATGCGTTTGAGTGTTTTGAGCATGATGAAATTTTGGGTTTTCTTTATGTAGGCAGCAGCAAGTTGAAAACCATGCCAAAACCAAAACGCGCAAGTAGTGCGTATTTCGATGTTTGGGAATAATCAGTTGTAGACGCTTTCTGTATATCTTCAAGCGAGATCATTGGAACGTCCAGCGAGCTCGCTTGAAACAAAGCATGTGTTGACATTTTCGAGAGGTTTTATGCCTCTATTTTGAAAGGCTTTATGCCTCTATCTTGAAAGTGAGTCCTGCATTATTTTGTAAACGTTTTATTAATGCATTACCCAGCGCTGGAGCAGTTGTATAAAATCCACCTTGAATATTGTCCACATTTTCAACTAAACACAAAGCGCTTTCAGCAATCATACGAGACGTTGAACCGTAACCAGGATCAACCTCACCTGCAACGCTGACAATATGTGTTTTGTTGTTAATATCTTGACCGACAAACATGACGTCGTAAAAACCATTGTCACGTTCTTCCTTGGTCGGACCTTCGCCTGGCTTAGGACCGTCATCGCCGCCCAATGACTTATCGCTGGCGACAGCGTTTGCTGTTGCTTCGCCACGTTCACCAGGACCGGTAAGCATCATTTCATCATATTTGAAATTATGCCCATACTGATGGCCGAGTAACATATTTGAACGATGTACATTACGAGTGTTAATTGCAGCCATGATAAATGGTGCAACCCAACTTCCTAAAGCCTCATCAAAATACGGTTTTTCACCATTTGGTTGCTCGACAGCATTGGTTGTTGATGCCAGAGCATATGGATTTTTCAGTACTTCCATAACACTTGGGTCTGCAAATGCAGCTTTCATAGTGGCTTTTAAACTGGCTGCAGTGCCGCCTGAGAATTTGCCTTGCATTTTACGCACTCGACCTTTGACATATTCAAGTGGGAAACCCGTTTCAGCAATTACTTTCTGCTGTAAATGGAATACGCCAAGGTCAAAAGGTATAGAATCGAAACCACATGAAAATACAATTTTAGCGCCACTGCTTTGCGCTTGTGTTTGATATTTAGTAATCATGTCGTGCATCCAAGTTGGTTCACCACAAAGGTCAACGTAACCAGTACCGGATACAGCACAGGCTCTTATCAAGTTTTCACCGTATAATTGATAAGGGCCTACTGTGGTTAACACAACAGCAGTTTGTTCGACTAATTTAGCGATACTATCCACGTCTTCACCATTAGCCTCTATTAATGGCGTATCGGTAGGCGCATTTAATTGGTCTCGGACTTTGGCGAGTTTTTCCAAGTTCCTGCCAGCCATTGCCCAGCTAATTTGGTCATTACCTGCGTATTGACTAAGAAAGTATTCGACGACTAGCTTACCAGTAAAGCCAGTGGCGCCGAAAATCACAACATCATATTTTTTATTTGCGGTATTTAACATGCTAGTCTCTTTATTAAAATAGTGTCAACGTAGCCCTTAACTATACGACCGAAGGTTGCTCGACAGTATTTTTTTAGATTATTTATGCGTATCACTCAAACTTCTTTTAAGCGATAGTCACAATTTTACATGCATTCGTAGCACCAACAGTTTCCATACGATCGCCATAAGTTAAGATCACTTGATCACCAACTTGCAACAGGCCTGATTCTTTTAGCGCCTCGATAACATCAAAGGTCAATGCACCAGGAAGGCTTTTTGTTGAATCAAAATATAGCGGTATAACACCACGGTAAAGCGCCATCATGTTTAATGTTGCAATGTGTCTAGACATTGCAATAATCGGCAAAGACGTGGTAATTCTGGACATTAATTTGGGTGTTGTGCCACTTTCGGTGAGGCCAACAATCGCTTTAATTGTAGGTAAGTGATTTGCTGCATACACTGCTGACATAGCAGTCGTTTCACTCACATCTTTAAAGAATTCATCTAATCGATGTTTAGATATTTGAACGTTTGGGTGTAGTTCCGCACCTATACAAACTCGGGCCATTGCTTTAACAGTTTCAACCGGATATTTACCGGCTGCAGTTTCGGCTGAAAGCATCACTGCATCTGTGCCGTCAAGGACTGCGTTTGCCACATCCATGACTTCAGCACGCGTTGGCATTGGGCTTTCAATCATTGATTCCATCATTTGTGTAGCCGTAATGACAACCCGATTTAGCTGTCTGGAACGTGCAATCAATTTCTTTTGTACACCGACAAGTTCAGCATCACCAATTTCTACACCTAAGTCGCCGCGGGCTACCATAACGGCGTCAGACGCCAGAATGATATCGTCCATGGCTGCCTCGCTGGCAACAGTTTCTGCGCGTTCAACTTTGGCACAAATTTTAGCCTTCGAGCCAGCTTTCAGGGCTAGCTCACGTGCATAATCGAGGTCAGCGCCGCAGCGAGGAAAAGAGACGGCTAAATAATCAACACCAATTTCGGCTGCAGTAACAATGTCACGTTTGTCCTTCTCTGTTAATGCTTCGGCTGTCAATCCACCGCCTTGGCGGTTAATACCTTTATTATTGGATAGTTTGCCGCCAACCGTAACCGTTGTAATTACTTTGCTGCCTTCAACGCGATTGACAAACAGCTGAATTCTACCATCATCTAATAACAATAAATCGCCTTCGCTAACATCATCAGGAAGGGCTTTGTAATCGATGCCAACGGCTTCATTGGTGCCTGCATTGACGTCGAGTTCGGCATCTAATGTAAATGTTTGTCCAATGTCTAATTGAACGGCTGAATCTATGAAGCGAGAAACACGTATTTTAGGCCCTTGGAGATCGCCTAGAATAGCCACATATCTGTTCAGTTTTTTTGCCGCGATGCGTACTTTATTCGCGCGCTCAATGTGGTCTTGCGCATTACCATGCGAAAAGTTCATTCTAACCACGTTTGCACCTGCTGCTATAATGGCTTCAATCATCTCCTGGGTATCAGTTGCAGGACCTAAAGTGGCAAGTATTTTTGTTCTACGCGACATATCTTTACTCAATTTGTGTTGTGGTTTCGGATTTATTTATTACTTTTATTTGTAATCAGTGACGTCTTGACGTTAAAACTCAAATCAATTGATAGCTACGTCTCTGTTTTGTTAAAGCGGCTGCCTCGTAAGGTGTCTTTTACTCTTTTTAAGTTCTCTCTAAACTTGGTGCCTCTGCGAAGAGTGAAACCCGTGGCTAACACATCAATTAATGTCAGTTGCGCAATACGGGACGCCATTGGCATATATAAGTCAGTATCTTCAGGAACCGCTAGCGAAAGTACGTAATTGCACTCTTTGCTTAATGGACTATCAGCAGAAGTTATACCTACAACAACTGCGTCATTTGATCTTGCTATTTGTGCAATATCAACCAAACTTTTGGTTCTACCCGTATGCGATATTAACATCACGACATCTTCTTCCGTGCAGTTCATACAACTCATGCGTTGCATTAACGTATCTTCAAAATAGACGACGGGCACGTTAAATCTAAAGAATTTGTTGAGTGCGTCATGAGCCACCGAAGAAGACGCTCCCACACCAAAAAATGAAATCCTTTTAGCTTGAGTCAGCAGGTCAACCACTCGATTGACCGTCGCGATATCAAGAGACTGACGAGCCACTTCTAAAGAGGCCATGGTGGATTCGAAGATTTTATTGGTGTATTCAGTTGGCCCGTCAAATTCATCAACGTGGCGATTTACATATGGGGTACCATTGGCGAGGCTTTGCGCTAGATGCAATTTAAAGTCTGGGTATCCTTTGGTGTCTAATCGTCTGCAAAATCGATTGACTGTTGGCTCACTAACGTTCGACATTTTAGCTAATGTTGCAATTGAAGAATGAATAGCCACTTGTGGATTAGCAAGGATAACTTCAGCCACTTTTTTTTCTGATTTACTGAAATCAGCTTTTTGCCGTGTAATTTTTTCGAGGATGTTCATTATTATTATCTCACTAAAGAGGCTTTTATTCACTCTCTTTGTTATTTTTAGCACGCTCCAAGTAAATTCGGAAATCCTTTTGGTCGCTCACGAACAGTTAAACTGTAATAATACTACGATTATTTTTAACGTTTGTCATTTTTGTTGTAACTTATTGACAACAATAATTAACATTTTACTGAATTTAACCCTGAGTATTACCGCTAGTTATCGCCCCATTTAGTTGTTTCATAGACAAAGATTTCTATGCTTTATAGTCATTATAAGTGCCGTAAATAGACAAATTTATGATTTTTAAGGTGACTTGTAGATTGATATTATAAAAACAAATGTGCTGTTTATTTTTTGTTAAAGAGTTTGGTGTTTCGAACTTGTATTAGTTGTAATATTACTACATTTGTTGTCTACTATGTACAACGATTACCTGTCAATAATTACAATGTTGCATGAATTCGATGCAAAGAGGCTACTATGATTATAGATACTGGGGCAACCAATTCTGGTTACGAACCCATTGATTTTGTTTTATTTGGCACCTTAGGTGACTTAGCAAGACGCAAACTACTTCCTTCCCTTTATCAGCTTGAAAAAGCTAAGCTATTAAATAGCGACACCAATATTATCGGTGTTGCGCGCCAAGACATGCAACAAGCAGAATATGTTGCTAAGGTTAAAGAAAACATCAGCAAATTTTTAGGCGAAACTTTTTGCGATGAAACATGGCAACGATTTGAACAACGTTTAGATTATGTTCAAATTGACATGAAAAATGCAGAAGATTATTCAAAACTTTGTGAACATGTTGATGTCTCTCGCACCATGGTTTGTTATTTCGCAACTCCGCCTTCGATATACGGTGATATTTGTAAGGGCATGGAAGCCGCCAATGTCATCGACCCTAGTGTAAGAGTGGTGTTAGAGAAACCCATTGGTCATGATTTAGCATCGTCGAAAGTAATTAATGAGCAAGTCGCGGCGTTTTTCAGTGAGAGACAAATTTACCGCATCGATCATTACCTCGGTAAAGAAACGGTGCTGAATTTGATTGCATTACGTTTTGCAAACAGCATTTTTGCAACTAACTGGGACCATAACTGTATTGATCATGTGCAAATTAGCGTCGCTGAGTCGGTCGGTATTGAAGGGCGCTGGGGCTATTTTGATGATGCGGGTCAAATGCGAGACATGGTGCAAAATCATCTTTTACAAATTTTGTCCTTGGTTGCAATGGAACCACCGACTACCTTAGATGCTGACAGCATTCGCGATGAAAAACTAAAAGTACTCAAAGCGCTGCGCCCAATTAATTCATCGAATGTGGCAGAAAAAACGGTCAGAGGACAATATGTCGCTGGTTTTGTGCGCGGCGCAGAAGTGCCTGGTTACCTTGAAGAACCTGATGCTAACGAAAAAAGTAAGACGGAAACTTTTGTTGCGATTAAAGCTGAAATTGATAATTGGCGCTGGGCGGGCGTTCCATTCTATTTAAGAACGGGTAAACGGTTACCGAATAAGACCAGTGAAGTCGTGATTTATTTCAAGCGTCAACCACATAACTTGTTTGGGGATAGTTTTACTACGTTGCCTCAAAACAAATTAGTGATCCGTTTGCAGCCAGATGAAGGCGTTGAAATAACCGTAATGAATAAAGTGCCTGGCTTGACCAGTTCTCGTTCGATGGACCTGCAGAAGTCCAAACTTAACTTGAGCTTTTCAGAAGCATTCGAAGCCCAGCGAATTCCTGATGCTTACGAAAAGCTGCTGTTGGAAGTCATGATTGGTAATCAAGCATTGTTTGTGCGCCGTGACGAGATAGAACAAGCCTGGACGTGGGTTGACTCAATTAAAGCTGCTTGGGGTAAAAGTAATGAACCTGCCGAAAGCTATCAAGCTGGCACCTGGGGACCAGTGTCTTCCATTGCCCTGCTAGCGAGAGAAGGACGCTCTTGGTATGAGAGTAAAATGAAGCGTGGCAAATAGGAGCGTAATATGAGTTTAAAAACAACCACGTTTAGTTCAGCTAATGAATTGGTGACTGTTTTCAGTCAACGTATTGCAGATATACTAAAGCAAGCCATCAGTGAAAAAGGTAAAGCCAGTTTAGTGGTCAGTGGTGGCAGCACGCCGGTGCCCTTGTTCAAAGCTTTATCTGTTCGCGCTATTGATTGGTCAAAGGTAACAATAACTTTAGCTGACGAACGATGGGTCGCATCAACTGATGCCGCGAGCAACGAAAGACTGGTAAGACAAAATTTACTGCAAGACAAAGCTGCAGCAGCTAATTTCATTCCATTAAAAACAGGGCATAACAATGCTGAAGATGCAGTAGAACAATTAACTGCTACGTTTATGAAAGTTGGCTTGCCATTTGATGCTGTTATTCTCGGTATGGGTGAAGATGGCCACACGGCTTCATTGTTCCCATGTTCAGCGCAAATTGAAGCCGGTCTCGATGTTAATCTACCTGCGATGTTAATCGCAACACAACCAATCACTGCGCCACATCAACGCATTTCATTTACGTTGCGTGCTCTCGTTAGCAGCGCCAATGTGTTTCTACACCTAACTGGTCAGAAAAAAAGAGACGTACTACATCATGCGTTAGAACACTCCAGCGACTTGGAAAAGCCAATTAAGGCTGTTTGCGATAAGACCACAGTTGAATTGATGTGGGCCCCTTAGGAGAAAATATGAATCCAATTATTCAAGAAGTAACTCAACGCATTGTTGAGCGCAGCAAAGAATCACGTCAAGCATACTTAAACAAAATTGCCAAAGCGCGCAAGCAGGGTCCGTTGAGAGGCGCATTGTCTTGCGGTAACCTAGCGCATGGTTTTGCAGCCTGTAATACAGAAGATAAATCTAATTTACGCAGTATGGTAAAAGCCAATATAGCCATCATTTCATCTTACAATGATATGTTATCTGCGCATCAGCCCTACGAGACATTCCCTCAAGAAATCAAACAAGCCATTAGAGAAGTGGGCAGCGTTGCACAATTTGCAGGCGGAGTACCGGCTATGTGTGATGGCGTTACTCAAGGTAATGCCGGCATGGAATTAAGCTTAATGAGTCGCGATAATATCGCGATGGGGGCGGGCATTGCACTTTCTCATAATATGTTTGACGCCACTATTATGATGGGTATTTGTGACAAAATAGTCCCTGGATTATTATTAGGTGGTTTAAGTTTTGGGCATTTGCCTACGGTATTTGTGCCAGCTGGTCCAATGCCATCGGGTTTACCAAACAAAGAAAAAGCACGTATTCGCCAAGCCTATGCCGAGGGCAAGGTGGGCCGTGATGAATTGCTTGAGGCTGAGTCTCAATCATATCATTCTGCTGGTACTTGTACGTTTTATGGTACCGCAAACAGTAATCAGCTAGTGGTTGAAGTGATGGGCTTGCATTTACCCGGGGCTTCATTTGTTAATCCGGGGACGCCACTGCGTGAGGCACTAACAAAAGCGGCTTCTGTACAGGCAACGCGTATTACTGATTTAGGCGAAAGCTATATGCCCATAGGTCATATCGTTGATGCCAAATCAATGGTGAATGGCATTGTTGCATTGTTAGCAACCGGCGGTTCTACTAATCATACTATGCACTTAGTTGCTGTTGCACGTGCCGCTGGCCTGATTGTGAATTGGGATGACTTTTCTGATCTATCCAAAGCAACGCCCTTGTTAACGCGAATTTATCCAAACGGTTCTGCCGACATAAATCATTTTACTGCCGCTGGTGGCACGGGTTTGTTGTTTAAGGAACTGCTAGGCGCTGGTCTACTGCACAATGATGTAAATACAATTTGTGGCAGAGGCTTAGAACAATATACAAAAGAACCTATTTTGCGCGACGGCCAACTATTATGGGTTGACTGTCCCGAAGAGTCGCTTGATAAAGCGGTGTTAACCACCGTCGCTGAACCATTTAAACCAGATGGCGGTTTGTCGGTATTGAAAGGCAATATTGGTCGTGCTGTTATGAAAACATCAGCATTACGTGAGCCAAATTGCCACATCAAGGCGCCTGCGGTTGTTTTTGAAGATCAATACACTTTTGATAAAGCGTTTAACCAAGGTGACTTAAATAAAGATTGCGTTGTGGTTGTCCGATTCCAAGGTCCAGCAGCAATTGGGATGCCTGAATTACATCGTTTGACACCACCATTGGGTGTATTGCAAGACAAAGGTTTTAAGGTAGCGCTAGTGACTGATGGTCGCATGTCAGGCGCTTCTGGGAAAGTGCCTGCAGCTATTCACTTAACCCCTGAGGCATACAAAGGCGGGTTAATAGCGAAAGTGAAAAATGGCGATGTAATTGAATTAAACACCTCAACAGGTGAGTGTATCTTGCATGTTGAAGAGACTGAATTAGCCTCACGTGAATCCGCAAAGGTGGATTTAACCGACAGCCATGTAGGCATGGGAAGGGAGATGTTTGGGAGTATGCGTGCATCTCTCACAGGTGCTGAGGAAGGCGCTTGTTCATTATTTTTTAAGCACGAGTAATCAATATGAGTAACATGTTCGTGGCTGATGTCGGTGGTACAAATATACGCTTAGCATTAGTACTAGATGGTGAGTTGCAACAAATCACTAAGTACTTGTGTAAGCAGTTCGACACTATTACCGACGCAATTAACCAATTTGCAATCGATGTAAACGTTGACAGCTTCGAGCATGGTTGTATTGCCATTGCTTGCCCAGTCAATAATGATGTTGTTAAAATGACCAACCATACCTGGACATTTTCGAAAATTGAACTGCAAAATCAGTTGAGTCTAAACAGCCTGTTAGTTATTAATGATTTTTCGGCTGTGGCCTTCTCATTACCTAACTTGAAAATGGAACAAGTCATTCAAATTGGTCCTGGTGAAGCTGTCGAAAAAGGTAATATTGTGGTTTTTGGGCCCGGTACAGGTTTAGGCGTCGAGCATCTTACTTGGACAGATAGTGGCTGGCAGACCCTAGACGGCGAGGGAGGGCATGTTGATTTTGCGCCAAACGACGAACAAGATATTATTGTTTGGCGTTATATTAAAGCAAAATTAGGCCGAGTCGCTGCTGAAGAACTGCTTTCCGGAAGAGGCCTTGTTAATATTTACACAGCACTTGTTATGCATGCTGGTGGCAACGTTGAGTATACAGACCCTGCTGATATTACGCAGCATGCGCTTGCCAGTACAAACCTGACATGCGTTAAGGCGGTGCAACAGTTTTGCCGAATTATGGGCAGTTTTGCTGGTAATTTAGCATTGAATTTGTGCACCACTGGTGGGGTTTTTATCGGTGGTGGTATTGCTCCTCGATTGGGCGATTTTTTTGCCAACAATGAATTTCGCCAAAAATTTGAAGATAAAGGTAATTTGGCCAGGTATGTCAAAAATATTCCTACCTACTTAATTAATGAACCCAACCATGGATTATTGGGTGCATTAGCATATTTACTACAACAAACCAAAGAGAAACATTGATAATGAATAACTGGATCTTTTCCTCAGAAGAAATTTTTAGCCAAGGGCCGGTTGTACCTGTTCTCGTGATTGAAAATGTTGAAGATGCTGTGCCTATCGCGAAAGCTTTAATAGCGGGTGGCATCAATGTATTAGAAGTAACACTGCGCACGGAAGCTGCGATGGATGTTATTCGTGTTATTGCTAAAGAACTGCCGGATGTCTATATCGGAGCAGGCACAGTAACTAATCGTGAGCAATTGAAAGCGGTAACGGAAGCGGGTGCAAAGTTCGCAATTAGCCCAGGTTTGACTGCAGATTTATTGCAAGCAGGTAAAGAAGGAACAATTCCACTTATTCCTGGTATTTCAAATATTTCAGACTTAATGAAAGCGAAAGATGCAGGTTACGACCATCTGAAATTCTTTCCTGCAGAAGCCGCGGGTGGAGTGAAAGCGTTAAAATCGATTGGTGGACCATTCCCAGATATCAAATTTTGCCCTACTGGCGGTATTAGTCCAAGTAACTACAAAGATTACCTAGCATTGCCGAACGTTAAATGCTGCGGTGGCTCATGGTTAGCGCCAGCAGATGCGATTGAAAAGAAGCAATGGTCTATAATCACTGATCTTGCGAAGCAAGTGGTAAAAATCTAGTTAGCTAATTAAGAGAATGTGGTGGTTTTGCATTCTATCTACAAAAGGAAATTTGGCTAATAAAGAGCGCTTTATTAGCCAGCCCTTTATTAGCCTGCAGTTATTAGCCAATGATTTGGACTAACTCATGCTGTTGGTTTGCAGCTAAGACCGTTCCTTGCGTTATGGACGCTTCAATACAAAGCATATTATTGTAGCTATTATCTTGCATATCAGTCATCGTTTTGCTTTTCTTTTGCCACGGATTCCAAACTACAACTGAGTCATGTCCGTGTTGTTCTATACTGATTTTTTTGTCGGGGCAAACCAGATGGATAAAATCAAAGAGATTATTTTCGTCTTGCAAATGTATCCTATCCGTTTCACTGCTTATTAAGTAGGGTAATAACTGCTCGAATGCAGCGCTAGCTTTGGTCTTGTCGATGTATTTCCCAGCAACGCCGATTATTTTAGTTTGATGAATATTAGTCACATTGAAATAACTATGTAGGGCAGCCGTGATTTTTATCGCTTGCTCACTCGTATTTTTGGTAATGAGCTTAACCCTGCATTTTTTTGAAAAGGTGAATTCAACAGACGTTAACAGCTGTTCAGAAAATCCATACAAACCAAGTTGAGTTGGACTCAATGTAATAGTTGTGGCCTCAGTACTTTCTACAATGTTAACAACTTGCCAATCCTGCGTCCGCACAAAACCATGAGCTGGTAATTTGGCATTATTGCGAGTATTTTTGTCAGAAGAAATATCAGCAAACCATGGCCAGCAAATAGGAATGCCGCCGCGTATCGGTTTACTTTTATTTAATACCGCTGTGTCGCTCAGCCAAAGTCGCTCTTTAGCATCAGAGTTTGGAATGAAACTGAGCAGATGCGCACCGAAAAGTGCTATTTCAGCGCTGCAGTGCCCATTGGTAATTTTCAATGTGGGCAATTGTTCTCTGCTACCCATCGACACCGAGGTATATTGTTTACTCATGTGCGTGTGCATGTCGTTTCCTGCATAGTTAAAAATAAAAAGACGGCGTTGAGCCGTCTATTATATATGTCGTTCTGTGTAACTTACCTAGCCAGTTGCTTTATAAACAAAATGCTAGCTGAGCGCAAAGTTCATTATTTAGAAATATGTGCCACCAAATCTAATACGCGGTTTGAATAGCCGACTTCGTTGTCATACCAAGCCACGACCTTTACAAACGAATCGTTAAGTGAGATGCCTGCTGTCGCATCAAAAATGCTGGATAAAGTGTCGCCAATAAAGTCTTGTGATACAACGGCATCATCAGTGTAGCCAAGTATACCTTTTAATGGGCCCTCTGAAGCCGCCTTCATCACTTCACATATTTTTGCATAGCTAGCAGGTTTCTCTAAATTAACAGTTAGGTCAACCACAGAGACGTTTGCAGTAGGCACTCTGAATGCCATTCCTGTTAGTTTACCATTCAGTTCGGGAATTACTTTGCCAACTGCCTTCGCTGCACCCGTCGATGATGGAATTATATTTTGAGAAGCACCACGACCGCCACGCCAATCTTTCATGGAAGGTCCATCAACAGTTTTTTGGGTCGCTGTTGTGGAGTGCACGGTTGTCATCAAGCCGTCTTTGATACCAAATGCATCATTCAATACTTTTGCGATGGGTGCCAGACAGTTAGTTGTGCAAGACGCGTTAGAAACAATCGTTTCACCTGCATATTTAGTGTGGTTAACACCCATTACAAACATGGGTGTGTCGTCTTTAGAAGGAGCTGATAGAACCACTTTCTTGGCACCCGCAGCAATGTGCTTTAGGGCGGTTTCTTTGGTTAAAAATAGGCCCGTCGATTCAATTACAACGTCAGCATTTACGTCGCCCCAAGCTAAGTCTTCGGGGTTTCTTTCTGCTGTCACTCTAATTTCTTTACCATTGACAACTAACTTACCGTCTTTGACTTCAACTGTTCCGTTGAATCTGCCGTGCGTTGAATCATATTTGAACAGGTAAGCGATATAGTCTATATCCAATAGATCATTTATTGCGACAACCTCAATATCTTCGCGGGTTGCTGCTGCGCGTAATACTAAGCGACCAATTCGACCGAAACCATTTATACCGACACTAATAGCCATTAAAAACCTCTTTTGAAATAAAAATTTATTATTTGAAATAAAATTACAGAAATTATTGATCAAACACCTAAATATTGCAAAATTATATCAACAATTGTTGTTTAATTACAGGCTTTTTAGCGTAAAATGGGTCTGCAAACGTATTAATACCTTATTCAGCTAATTTGTTGAATAATAGTTAGCTAAAATTAGCTGACAAAAACGCTGACAACTTTCTTTGGTGCAGCAAAAAAGTTGAGTTCGAAAAGATTGGGATAAATTAAATGAGCGAAATAATTGAAGGTTTAGTGGGAGCACGAGGAATCGAATCAACATTCGTAGATGCATGGGGAGCTCCTGCAACGGTAGAAGATGAAACCAAAGTGAAACTTCTCAAGGCAATGGGATACAAAGTTGACGACGATAGAGCACTTGAGCAACAAGTTGAAGATGACTTCGTTAAACAGTGGATGCTTGCGCTGAACCCAGTACAAGTCATAAAGCACGATGAAGACTTTGTGTTTCCGTTGCGCTTATCTATTGAGATGGCCGCCCAAAAACTGGTCTTATTGGTGCAATTTGAGGATACCAATATAGAAACTCGTGAGATAGAAGCGGTTGACCATCAATTAATCAACGTGGTTGAAATTGAAGATGAAGAATTTCATGAATATGCAATTACATTAGACATTCACCTACCCATGGGTTATCACAAACTAAGCGTGCAATTGGGTGACCTCGAACTTGCATCTTCATCTATTATAAAAGTACCACCGCGATGCTTTATTCCAGATGATATTGAAAAAGGCAAAAAGATATGGGGCTTAAGTGTGCAGCTTTATTGTGTGCGCAGCCGCAGCAATTGGGGCATTGGGGACTTCACAGATTTGACCTTTCTAGTTAAGCAAGCGGCGTCCCGAGGGGCTGACTTTGTCGGACTAAATCCGATCCATGAATTATACCCAGCTAATCCAGATATATGCAGCCCTTATGGGCCGAGTTCTCGTCGCTGGCTCAATTATTTGTATATCGATGTGGAGCAAGTACCAGAGTTTGAAAATAAAGCAGTTCAAGCTTGGTTTAATAACAATGCTATTAGCCAACAATTAGTGACCTTGCGCACGGCCGATTACGTCGATTACAGCGGTGTGGCGGCGATTAAGTTAGCAGCGTTGAACCAAGTTTTTACGCACTACAGAGTGAAGTATTTAACAAAAAACACGAAGCAGAATAAAGTGTTTAAAGTATTTATAACCAAAGGTGGTAAGAGTTTGCAAACGCTTGCTGTTTTTGAAGCACTGCAAGAAAGTCTAAAAGCGGAGGGGAAAGATTGCTGGGGCTGGCCGGTTTTTCCTGACGAATATAAAGCCTACGATATGCCCAGCGTTGCAAAATTTGCAAAGCAAAATAAAAATAGGGTTAATTTTTACCTCTTTTTACAATGGCAGGCTGCGTTGCAATTTGAGGCAGCCAGCAACGCTGCTAGCGAAGCCGGAATGTTAATAGGTTTATATCGCGACCTTGCCGTAGGAGTCAGTGAAGGTAGCGCTGAAATATGGGGTAATAAAGACCTCTATTGTGTCGATGCGAGTGTTGGTGCGCCGCCTGATATATTGGGACCGTTGGGGCAAAATTGGGGATTGCCACCAATGGATCCGAACAAGCTTTATGAGCAAGCCTATCAGCCCATTATCGATTTGTTTTCATCCAATATGCATGCGTCGGGTGCTTTGCGCATCGACCATGTTATGGCGCTATTGCGCTTATGGTGGGTATATCGAGGTGATAATGCAAAACTAGGCGGTTACGTTTACTACCCAGTTGACGATCTATTAGGCATATTAGCGCTAGAAAGCCAGCGTAATCAAAGTTTAGTCATTGGTGAGGATTTAGGGACGGTACCCGAACAGATACGTTCGGCGTTAGCCGAAAATGGCATCTATTCATATCGCGTGTTTTTCTTTGAACAAGCCGAAGATGGCGGTTTTTATGCTCCAGACCACTATCCAGACCAGTCTATGGCAACGTTAACGACGCATGACATGCCGACGTTGATTGGTTATTGGCATTGTGATGACCTCGCGTTAGGCAAGAAGGTAGGCTTATATCCAGACACGGATGTGCTAGCTTCGCTATATGATACGAGGCATGAAAATAAACAACACATATTAAATACCTTGCATGGGCACCATTCAATTTCTAATAGTATTAGTCATAATGTAAACGATGTGGCAATGACAACTGAGTTGAACTACGGTATGCAAACCCACATGGCATCCGGTTCTAGTGCTCTGTTGAGTTTGCAGCTAGAAGATTGGCTGCAAATGGATAAGCCGGTCAATATTCCAGGAACATTTAATGAATATCCAAATTGGAAGCGAAAATTATCGTGTGATTTAGAGGATATCTTCGAAGATGATGGTATTGTAAACTTAACTAAAAACTTGACTAAACAAAGGTCAGTGGCCAGTAAAAGCAAATAAATAATGGAGCGAATATGGTGAATTATTCAGAATTAACGCATGGACATTGTGCGCTGCCTTTTGATGTATTAGGGCCTAAGCAAGTAAAAACAAAAACCAGCGTTACTCTCTGGATACCAGAAGCTAAAAAAGCGACTCTTTATTGCGCCAAACACAATACAAAATTAGCTCAATTAAGGTTAAGCCCCGAAGGTGTGTTTGTCGGACAATTTAAAACGCCAAAGGAAAATAATTTCATATATGAAGTTGTTGCTGAGTATGCTGATGGCGAACATCGCTTTATTGACCCTTATCAATTTCAAGCTGAAGCTTATCATGCGGTCCATTTTGTTGACCATGAGCCAGAAAATTTATACCAACAAATTGGCGCCCAATTAGTCGGATCCAAAGGTGTGAATGGTGTTCGTTTTGCCGTTTTTGCGCCAAGCGCCGCTTCCGTATCAGTTATAGGTGACTTTAATATTTGGAACCGTCTGTCACATCCTATGCAGAAAACTGATTTGGGTTACTGGGTTCTGTTTGTACCTGGTATGAAAGTAGGGGAGAAATATAAATATTCCCTCAAAGACGGTTCTGGACACCAACTGCCAGATAAGGCTGACCCATTGGGATTTCATCATCAACAGTATCCATCACATTGCTCTGTCATTTACGATCAAGATGCATACGAATGGAAAGATAATGATTGGTTAACGCGAAAAAATATAAATCATTATAAAACACCAATGAGCATTTATGAGGTACATCTAGGTTCATGGCGTAAGCCTGGAAATCCAGAACAACGTTATTTACGTTATCAAGAACTTGCCGTAGAGTTAGTCGAGTATGTAAAAGAGATGGGCTATACGCACATAGAGGTAATGCCCGTATCAGAGTTTCCGTTTGACGGTTCTTGGGGCTATCAACCCGTTGGTCTATTTGCACCAACTAGCCGCTTTGGTGACCCTGATAGTTTTAAATATTTTGTTGATACCTGTCATCAGCAAAATATTGGCGTCATTGTTGATTGGGTGCCCGCGCACTTTCCTGAAGATGGGCATGGTCTAGCGCGCTTTGATGGTTCTAATTTGTATGAATATGAGGATCCTCGTAAGGGCTGGCACCCTGATTGGAATTCATGTATTTACGACTTTGGCAAACAAACAGTACGCCAATTTTTAGTTGCAAACGCTTTATTCTGGTTCGATAAATATCATGTGGATGGTATCCGAGTTGATGCTGTTGCATCCATGCTGTATCTGGATTATTCACGCAATGACGATGAGTGGATCCCAAATGTCGATGGTGGTAATTACAATTATGAAGCCATCAGTTTGCTGCAATGGATGAATACAGAAGTGTATGCAAAGTATCCGTGGGCGATGACAATTGCCGAAGAGTCGACTTCGTTTGCGGGTGTCTCTAAACCAGTGGATGCCGGCGGACTTGGTTTCGGTTTTAAGTGGAATATGGGGTGGATGCACGATTCATTGCATTATATCGCTAAGGATCCTGCTTATAGACGTTTCCATCATTCAGAATTGACCTTCAGTATGGTTTACGGTTTTGATGAAAACTTTATACTGCCTATTTCGCATGACGAGGTCGTGCATGGCAAAGGCTCAATGTTACAAAAAATGCCAGGTGATGAATGGCAAAAAGCGGCTAATTTGCGCGCATATTATGCTTTTATGTTTGCCCACCCGGGTAAAAAGCTACAGTTTATGGGTAATGAATTTGCCCAAGACCGTGAATGGAATCATGATATTTCGCTGGATTGGCATTTGCTAGAGCAACCAACGCATTCGGGTATTAGCAATCTATACAAAAGCTTAAATAAAACCTACCAATCTACACCTGCGTTATATGAATGCGATCATGACCCTGCAGGATTTCGTTGGATAGATCATAATAATGCTGAACAATCGGTAGTATCTTTGCTGCGTCGTAACGCAAGTAATACCGAACAAGTTGTGGCAGTTGCTAACTTTACTCCTATTCCTAGAGACAACTTTCGTGTTGGCGTAGAACAAAAAGGGGATTATGTTCTTATTCTGAATACCGACAATGCTGAATACGATGGCAGTGATTATCTTTCATCAACGAATGTAGTGCGTTCAAGTGAAAACCAAGCATGGAATGATTGTCCTTATTCTATCGTGATAACTCTGCCGCCTTTGAGCGTGCTAATGCTGAAGTGGAATAAATCCTAATTATGTTTGAAATATCGTCTGGTCACGATTTTGGCTTATTACCCGGACAGGTCGCTCCGTTTGGTGCGACTTTGCATCGCGATGGTTGCAACTTCTCAATTTATTGCCCTGACGCTCAAGATGTTTATCTTTGCTTGTTCGACAAGGACGACCATGAAGTGGTGCAAATAAAACTTGAGCAGCGTGTTCAATCAAAATGGTTTGGTTTTGTTAGCAACATCAAAGAAGGGCAAAAATACGCATACAGAGTGAATTCGAAACTTAATCGCAAAGTAAATTTTGAGATGGATTTAGGGCGCTTGCTTATAGATCCCTATGCAAAACAATTAAGCCATGCATTGAATTGGGATGGTGAGGCTTACTTGGGAGTACCTAAATCTATTTTAGGTGATTCTGTAAAGGACAATCAAGCTTTTATTCCAAAGTCAATTGTGACGGCCTGTGCCTCTAATGAAGCAGGGGCGGATGCGAATTTGTCTAGTTTGCGCAAGGTTTTAAATACGCAGCACAAAGGCAATATCCAGCAAGATAGAATTATCTATGAAGCGCATATTAAAGGGTTAACACAATTGCATCCTGACGTGCCAGCAGAACAAAGAGGTACATACTTGGGGGCGTGCCATCCTAGTGTCTTGGCGCATCTTGAAAAATTAGGCGTCACCTGCATTCAGTTCTTACCTATTTTTGCTTTTATGCCAGAACCTTTTATTAGTGACAAAGGATTAACTAATTATTGGGGATACAACCCAATTAATTTTTTTAGTCCGGATCCAAGATATTGCATCAAAGATGCACTTGCTGAGTGCAGAAAGATGGTAAGTGAATATCAAAAAGCGGGTTTTGAAGTCATATTGGATGTTGTTTTTAATCATACAGCGGAAAGTGGCGAGCCCGGCAGTATATTGTCTTTCAAAGGCTTTTGTCACAAACATGCTTATTTACAAGTTGAAAATGATGAGCTAAACACGCCCACCTATATTAACTATTCTGGTTGCGGCAATACGGTAAACTCCGCAAATACTTACATGATGACTCTTATTATAGATTCACTGCGATATTGGGTAACTGAAGTCGGGGTTGACGGTTTCAGGTTTGATTTAGCTGCCTCTTTAGGCCGAGAGCCATTAGATTTTCATGCCGATGCTGTTGTGTTTAAAATACTTAGGCAAGACCCTGTTTTAAAGGGTGTTGTAATGATAGCTGAGCCTTGGGATATTGGACCTGGAGGCTACCAACTAGGCCAGTTTCCAGACTATTGGCTTGAAGTTAATGATAAGTTTAGAGACACAGTACGAGGATTTTGGCGCTCAGATACTGGCTTGAAAGCAGCATTTGCGACTCGTTTTATGGGTTCTAGAGACGTTTTTCCAAAAGGCGTTAGACCGATGAAAACGAGTGTAAATAACGTGACTTATCATGATGGTTTTACGTTACATGATATGGTTAGCTATTCACAAAAGCACAACCTCGCAAACTTAGAAGATAACTATGACGGACATAACCATAACCTGAGTGATAATTACGGTGTAGAAGGGGAAACAACCGACACCGTTATTTTGGCTTTGCGCGAAAAGCAAAAACGTAATTTGTTTAGCACCTTAATTTTGTCTCAAGGAACCCCGCATATATTAGGTGGCGATGAGTTAAGCCGCAGCCAAAAAGGCAATAACAACGCCTATTGCCAAGACAACGAACTTAATTGGTTAAATTGGGAATTAGATGCGAGCCAATCGGCATTTCTTGCGTTTAGCCAATATGTCATTGCGTTGCGCAAAAACAACCCTTTGTTGAGCCGAATGATGTTTGAGGATGATCAGTTTAACAACGAAGTAAACATCGAAACCACTGATTGGTATCGCATAGACGGGACGTTTAAGCGAGACCAAGACTGGACTAACGATAGCCATCATTGTTTCGCTTTGCACTTAGTAGGACATACCAGCTCATTTGGTGATATGTCCGATGTTGTTTTTCAAGAATGGCTATATATTGTTAATAGTTCAACAGAAAATGTTGAGTTTAATTTACCTTTGCTGTTGAACACTCAGGATTGGGAATGCGTATTGAATACTGCTCTGAGTGAAGTAGCGCAATATAGTTCAGAAAAAGTCAGCCCATTGCTAATGATGGAATCGCGTAGTTTTTGTTTGTTAAAGCTGAAAGCTTAAGCCTGTGTTGGATGATGACTCAGGCTGACCGGTTATAAGAGTAAGCGTTGCTTTGTAAAAATCCAAATTCGAACAAAAGAAATCGTAAAGCTGTTTATCCGATTGTACTTTGAATGGTATTATCATAGCCTACTCGAAGAAAAGAGAACTATACATGACTGTTAGATTCGTAAATCCCGAAAAAAATGAAGCATCAACCTTATGTGATATAGGATTTATAGGATTGGGGGTAATGGGAAAAAATCTCACACTCAACTTGGCTGATAACGGCTACAAGGTGGCTTGTTTCGACCTCGACCAAAGTAAAATAGATGCCATTGTCAGTCAGGATGATTTAGAGCGAAAAACGCCTGAGCCAAGAGTTGTCGGCTGTCGTTCATATACTGAATTGCTGAAAAATCTCAAAGCGCCGCATACCATCATATTGTCTGTTCCCGCCGGTGAGCCAGTTGACCATGTTTGTCATCACTTAATCGATGCTGGCGTGCAAGCAGACGATATTGTTGTGGATACTGGAAATAGTCTATGGACCGATTCGGTTGAGCGTGAGGCCAAATACAAAGGTAAATTCATCTTTTTCTCTACCGCGATTTCCGGCGGTGAAGTTGGTGCTCGTTTTGGGCCCTCACTCATGCCATCTGGCGACCCATATGCATGGACTCGTATCGAATCTATTTGGCAAGCAATAGCGGGCAAAGTCGATCCTAAAACAGGTTTGCCCATTGAGTCTTATGAGGTAGGTAAGCCTATCACTGAGGGCGATCCTTGCGCCACTTATATAGGCCCTGTTGGCGCCGGGCATTATGTTAAGATGGTTCACAACGGCATCGAGTATGCTGACATGCAGCTTATTTGTGAGGCCTACCACATTATGCGTAATGGGCTTGATATGAGCCCTAAAGAGATTGCACAAACCTATCGAGATTGGAATAAGGGTGAATTAAATAGTTATCTGATTGAAATAAGTGCAGAGGTACTAGATCAACTTGATCCTGAGACAGGTGCTGCACTCGTTGACGTTATAATGGACAAAGCGGGTCAAAAAGGCACTGGTTTATGGACTGCTGTTAGTGCTCTGCAAGTTGGCAGTCCTGCGCAAACAATTACGCAGGCAGTTTTTGCAAGAAGCTTATCTTCCTTTAAAAAAGAACGTGTCATCGCTAGCCAAAAGCTGTCCGGTCCTGACCCATCAATGACACATGTTGAGGCGAAAGAAACCGTTATAAAACAGTTGCATGACGCACTTTATTGTTCCAAAATATGTGCATACGCACAAGGCTTCCAGTTAATGAATATTGCTGCTAAAGAGCACGGTTGGAAATTAGACTTTGCTGAAATTGCTAAAATTTGGCGTGCAGGCTGCATCATACGTGCCGTTTTCTTACAATCTATTAGTAAAGCCTATGAAAATGACGAGCACTTAGAAAACTTATTGTTGGATCCGTTCTTTATTGAACAAATTAATAAATATCAAACAAATTGGCGCAGAGCGATCGCATCAGCAAGCATTGCAGGTATTCCTTGCCCCGCGATGTCTTCGGCTTTAAGTTATTACGATTCATATCGCTGCGAAGTATTGCCAGCTAACTTATTACAAGGACAACGTGACTTTTTTGGTGCTCACACTTTTTCACGTAATGATAAGCCAGAAAACAAAAAATATCACATTGAATGGAATACTCATGATAGAGCTCAAGTTACTGTTAAATAGTAACAAGTCGAAGATAAGTGGCAAATATAACTGAAATCGTATGCAAAAATTGTGAAGCGCATTTAGGTCATGTATTCGATGATGGTCCTAAGCTAAATGGACAGCAATATTGCGCAAATTCAATTGCTTTGTGCCTTGAAAATCAAGCAGATTACGTGAAATCAATTTAATTACACTTTTTTTGATGTAAGTTTGTTACATCTGAAGGTTTTGAATTGATTTGCTCTTTCTCAAGGTGTTTATTCTTCTTTGAGTGTGTTCAAATTCAACAATAGTGATTTGTAAACAGAGCGTTAGAATTATATTCACATAACTAATAGTACATTTGTAGCCTACTTTAATTTAATTTGTACTCGTTTTTGTTAGTTTGAAAACCCCATATCTCATTAATCCGATGAATCCCATTGGTTGTTTGTAGACAAATTACAAACATAAACACGTTGTTCCCGATAAATACTAAAAAAGTGAAATTTATCAACAATTTGGCATAAGCTAATGGATTGCATAGAATGCGCGCACGCAAGTCGAGCATTGCCGTTTATAACGTGCGATATTGGACAATTAAGAGCAACACTTACATTATGTTTAGAGGGCACTTTGCATGAATCAGCAGTTCGAACAGGAATTATTATCTAGTTGGCAAGAAAGACAAGAATTTGCGGAAAAAATGTTACCAATTATTGGTCGTCTTTACCGCAATCATTGTGTGGAAATTACAGTATATGGGCGCACATTGCTTAATGCTAGCGCCATTGACGTAATTAAGGCACACCGAACGGTAAGGCGTCATGAGGGCGAAAAACTGCGATTAAGAGAAAGTTGGCCTGTACTCGAAGCTGTTAGCAAAATGCAACTGGCTCCAGTTGAAATTGATATAGGTAAACTCGCGTTTGATTTCTATTATGCTGATAAAACGGGTACAGCGAATGATGGGAAAAATAGAACAAATTTACAGGCTTATCTAAATGAAGAGCTAAAAGAGGTTCATAACGCCGCCGATAATCATCCAACTACGGACGTGGTTTTATACGGATTTGGTCGTATTGGACGCTTATTAGCAAGACTCTTAATTGAGCGCCAGGGTAAAAATAATAAACTCAGACTACGTGCCATTGTCGTCCGTGGCGGCAGAGAAGGCGATTTAGAAAAGCGCGCGAGTTTGTTGCGTCGTGACTCGGTGCATGGCCTTTTCAATGGCAGTATTACGATAGATGAAGAGCGTAAAGCAATTAAAGCCAACGGCTCTTATATTCAAGTTATTTATGCGGATAGTCCTGATGAAATTGATTACACGCAGTACGGTATCGATAATGCGATCATTGTCGACAATACAGGGATGTGGCGAGATGAAGAAGGCTTGGGTTTGCATCTGAAGTCAACGGGTGCTGCTAAAGTATTGTTAACAGCACCGGGTAAGGGCGACATAAAGAATATCGTGCATGGCGTTAATCATGATGATATTTTGACTACAGACAAAATATTATCGGCAGCCAGTTGCACCACAAATGCAATCACCCCTGTTTTAAAGGCATTAGACGAGAAATACGGTATTGAAAATGGACATGTTGAAACGGTGCATTCATTTACCAATGATCAGAATTTGATCGATAACTACCACAAAGCGGATAGACGCGGGCGCAGTGCTTCATTAAATATGGTGATCACTGAAACAGGCGCAGCGAAAGCGGTTGCCAAAGCTTATCCGCAACTTGCCGGTAAGTTAACAGGTAACGCGATACGGGTTCCAACGCCGAATGTATCCTTAGCGATTTTAAACTTGAACTTAAAATCAGTAACGGATAAGGAAAGTATCAACAACTATCTGCAAAACGTCAGTTTATTCTCTGATTTACAACACCAGATCGACTTTACTGCATCAAAGGAAATAGTATCAACTGATTTGGTAGGCACCAGAGCTGCCAGTGTGGTTGATTCGCAAGCGACTATTGTCGCCGACAACCGTGCTACTTTATACATATGGTACGACAACGAGTTTGGCTATAGCTGTCAGGTTATGCGAGTGGTAAGAGACATGGCTGGGTTAAGGTATCCATTGGTCCCAAAAGTTAATATAATAGGGGCTTAATTCAAGTACGCTGAGATTTTTGATAAGGTTGCCGTATCTGCTCAGACATGGCAACTAGTCACACTGTCAAACGGTTATAAACTGCAACGACACTTGGAATAAATGTGGACATAAAATCGTTTTTTAAAAAATGCGCGTGGACTCGAGATATCCTCATCGTTGGACTCATCATTGCTGGCGTGATGGCCTATCAAAATCGCAACCTTTTAGAGGACAATGGTTCTATTCAAATTGCTGCTCAAAACTTTGTGCAACTAAATGGTGATATGTATTCTCTTGCGCCGAGTAACAAAAAAACCCTGATCTATTTTTTTGCGCCTTGGTGTAACGTTTGTAAGATGAGTATTGGAAATTTAGATGTTGTAGATACCAATGAATATAATGTAGTTAGAGTTGCCTTGGATTATCAGTCGGTAGAAGAAATAAAAGCTTTTGCGAACGACGCAGGCGTGCAGGGGATCGTTTTACTTGGTGGTGAGCCTCACAAGAAACGCTTTAATATAAGCGGATATCCTACCTATTACATATTAAATGAAAATTTACAGGTTATTAAACATGATATGGGCTACAGCACATCCTTAGGTTTGAAATTGAGAACTGTAACTCTATAAATATATAAATTAGTGAGTTTTCGATATAATATTCGACTAATGAGTTAATAAAAAGCAAGAAAAGCGCTTTACTGTATTACCGAATAAAATTGCCTATGGTAAAGTAAGAAAAAAGTAGGAATTCAGCCTAAAAATGATAATAACGAGCCAATTCGATAGCGGTAACATTCGAGTTATCCAAGCAACAGATCCGCAAAATATAAAATTGGCCATAAATCCTGATAACGGTTCAGCATTCTACCAGTGGTTTCACTTTAAATTACAGTCAAGCAGATTTGTTGAGCATAAAATTGTCATTACTGACTTAGAAAAATCTGCTTATCCTGATGGATGGCCGGGTTATCAGGCAGTTGCGTCTTACGATCGTGAAGAGTGGTTTAGAGTCGATACTGAATTCGATGGGAATAACCTAACTTTCGATTTTGTGCCTGAATATAACTCAGTTTACTTTGCGTATTTCACTCCCTACAGCTATGAGCGTCATCAAGATTTTATTTCAGCTGCACAAATGTCATTTGATTGTGAACTGAGGCATATCGGCTTTACGCTAGATAATCGTGACATGTCTTTGCTGGTAATTGGGAAGGAAGCTGAAGGTAAAAATAAAATTTGGGTGACGGCAAGACAACACCCTGGCGAGTCTATGGCTGAATGGCTAGTCGAAGGCGTGGTGCGTCGTTTATTGGATAAAGATGATGGTGTGGCGAAGCAGTTACTCGAAAACAACGTCTTTTACGTGATACCTAATATGAATCCCGATGGCTCTGCACGCGGTCACTTACGTACCAATGCTATTGGTACTAATTTGAATAGAGAGTGGCGGCAGCCTAGCGCCGAGAAAAGTCCGGAAGTCTTATACACATTGCAAGCCATGGATAAGTATGGCGTTGATATGTTTTTAGATATTCATGGCGACGAATCATTAGCCTATAACTTTGTTGCAGGATGCGAAGGTAATCCAAACTACAATGCGCGTTTAGAAGCGCTAGAAAACGGCTTCAAAGAAGCATTAATGCTGGCAACTCCTGAATTTCAAGATGTGTACGGATATGATAAGGATGCCCCTGGCACAGGCAATATAGCGATTGCTGCGAATGCAGTTGGGCATCGTTACGACTGCCTTTCATACACGCTTGAAATGCCGTTTAAAGACAATAATAATTTACCAGATACCACCTATGGATGGTCTGCACCACGCTGTCAGCAGTTAGGTGAAGATTTATTAATTGCAGTGCGGGCGGTAAGTAGCAAGTTACGCTAGTTCGCTAAGCTCGACGCTATACGATAAGATTTATAAAGACGTTTGACCGAGTCGCTAACAAATTATGCTAGTGTTATTAGCGCTTAAACAAAATTAACCGTAAAAATAAAAATAAGAATAAGAGGATGTAATTTTGGAAGGATTATTAGGTTTTTTTAATTTGCTCGATGGTTTTTTGGGAAGCGCTTTTTGGTTTCCTTATGCGCTTTTGGGTGTAGGTGCATTTTTTACTATTTATCTTAAGTTTCCGCAAATAAGATTTTTCAAGCACGCTTGGTTAGTCGTTACTGGAAAATATGATAAAGCCGATGAACCTGGCGATACATCGCATTTTAGAGCGTTAACGACTGCACTCTCTGGCACCGTTGGTACGGGTAATATTAGTGGTGTTGCCTTTGCTATTTTTCTTGGTGGCCCGGCTGCATTGTTTTGGATGTGGGCAACTGCATTTTTAGGAATGACAACTAAATTTGTAGAAGTAACATTGTCGCATAAATACCGTGTTAAAACTGAAGATGGCACAATGGCGGGTGGTCCAATGTATTACATGGACCGCAGACTAAACATGAAATGGTTAGCAGTTGCCTTTGCCATTGCTACGGTCATCAGTTCTTTCGGTACGGGCAACTTGCCACAAAGCAACGGTATTGCAACCAGCATGGAATCAACATTTGGTTTCTCACCCGTGGTTGTTGGTGGTATCTTATCTATTTTGCTTGGCCTCGTCATTCTAGGCGGTATCACACGCATTGCCGCAGTGACTAGTAGAATTGTACCGATAATGGCACTCATTTATATTATCGGTGCTTTTGCGGTTATCTTCGCTAACATCGAAAATGTAGGTCCGGCTTTTGCGTCAGTAATCGGCGATGCGTTCACGGGCTCTGCTGCTGCTGGTGGCTTTTTAGGTGCAACACTAGCGTATGCATTTAACCGTGGTGTTAACAGAGGTTTGTTTAGTAACGAAGCGGGTCAAGGTTCAGCGCCTATTGCTCACGCGGCGGCTAAAACTAAGGAACCGGTCTCGGAAGGTATGGTATCTATCCTAGAACCTTTTATCGATACGATCATTATTTGTACCCTCACGGGCTTGGTTATTCTGTCCTCTGGGGTCTGGAAAGAGAAGCATCAAAATATATTTGATCGCTCGGATATGACTTTTATGGCGGGTCAATATGACGAGTCTAATAGTGAAGATACCAATAAACTTTTCTTGCACTTAAATAATGAGGAAGGCGACGAAGTCACTAATTTCACCGGTGAGATTGAGGTTGTAAAGGGTACTGCTACAACAGGTGGTTTCACTTTAATGAACAGTCGTTCATTTGCAGAAAACGTAACTTATAGTGTTGGAGAAACAGAGTTCCCGTTTACTGGTACACTCAAAGTTGATGACGGCGCATTGGTTAAATCGAGTATTATTGTAGAAGGTAAATCACTTGTTCACTCTGCTAATCTCACTGCGATTGCGTTCACGCGCGGTTACTTTGGTGAATTTGGCAAATATATTGTTTCTATTGGTTTATTATTGTTTGCATTTTCAACGGCAATTGCTTGGTCGTATTATGGTGACAGAGCGATGACTTATTTGCTTGGCCCACGTTCAGTTATGCCATATCGTGTTATTTACTGCGCTGGTTTTTTCTGGGCCGCTATTTCAGATACGACCTTGGTTTGGGCGCTGTCTGCAGTCGCTATTGTGGTTATGACATTGCCAAACTTGTTCGGTATTATGATGCTGCGAAAAGAAATGAAAGATTCGATGAACGAATACTGGGAAAAATATAAAAAATAAAATGTGAGATAATATTGAATGAAAAGGTTATTCGAATGGTCGATTAACCTTTTTTTACGTAAAGATAACTGAAACTAGTCCTTGGGATCAAATTTAAACGGAGACACGTATGGCTATTACAGCATGCCCATCTTGTTCAAAACCTATTTCTGACAAAGCAAAGTCATGCAGTCACTGTGGGTTCAATATTGGCAGCGCAACAGCAGAAGATATAGAAAGAAAAGCTAAGTTTGCACACTATCAAGCGATGCAAAAATTACAAAATCAATCAATGCTTGCCATTTTGATGTTTATCACCGGTTTCGGTTTTATCTACTGGGGCGGCTCTGCCCCTGGTGAAATACAGTACAACCTCTCAATCGGCACGTCCGTTTTGGGTTTTATTTGGTATGCCGTAAATCGTGTTAGGCTGGTAATGGCAAAAAGGAAATAAACGTGGATATTCAGCAACTGATTCAGGCGATGACACCGCAAATTTATGAAAACTTGCGTACTGCTGTTGAAATTGGTAAATGGCCAGACGGCAATCCGTTAACCGAAGAGCAAAAAGGTAACTCATTGCGAGCGGTATTAATGTATCAGGCGACAGTGGAGCAGTCGGAGCAGCACATGACCATTGGCAGAAATGGAGAGGTAGTGCAAAAAAGTCGCTCGCAACTCAAAAAAGAATTCGATAAAGCACTCGGTAAAGACGAGACACACGATACTACACAAGAATCTGCTGAGCAAAGCAGTACTCATGACCTAAATACGATTGCGCGGTTTAAACAAGATGATATTTGATCGATTCTTTAAAGCAAAACACCTAAATTCAGATCCTCAAGTGCGCTTGGCAGCGATTGCGACTTTGTCAGTAGACAAGCCTGCAGACAAGCAAGTACTGCACGAACTTGCATTTAACGATAGTCAGGCAAGCGTGAGCTTAGCTGCCTTAGACAAGCTGAATTCATTCCCATTATGGCTGAAATCATCGGAAACAGCCGATAATGTAAGAGTAAAAAAACAAGCTCACGAAAGAGTATTGACTGAGGTTAATAATCCTAATTCAACGCTACTCAGTCAAGCTGACTTCGCTTCATTTGTGGTTGAGTCTAAAAATACTGTGTTACTTGAACAAATGTTGTTCAGCAACCAACGCTTACAAAGCAATAACGTATTAGCATTAGCGGTGTTGTTGAAAGTAAACAAACAAAATATCACTCGCCTATATTTTAAAGATCACGCTAACCAAGCTCAGCAGCAGGTCATTGTGACTCGTGCAGAGGATCTTAATGAATTGAGTAAAATGCTCAAATTCGCCAGCAACGATGTTGTGATAAGCGCCATTGATGCCAAAATAGAGCACTTGAGAGAGTTAGCTGCATTGCCGATTAAACTAAAGCAAGAGTCTACATTAGTCATTTCTAAACTGCTTGCGTTGAAAGATAGCGGGGATTACGAACGAATATACGACAATAAGCAGCAACTTTGCCAAGAGTTTGAGCAATACAAAGCACAGTTTAATGTGCTAGATGAGGAAACTGCGCTGTTGCTGGCAGAAAAGTATTTACGTGTAAATGAGTCAGTTGAGAAACGCTTAGCAGCATTGAAAGAAGACTGGAAAAGTGCTAACGAACTCAAGCTTACAACGAATGCATTATCTGAAATAGATGAGCGCTTTAAACAGGTAAAGGAGCAAATAGATGCTATTTTGGAGTCAATTGATGACCCTAGCTTACTTGCTCAATCTAAATTACTTAGCAATGCCTTAGTTGATGTTAGTTTGGATATTGACGATGCTAAAAAACGACCGCAAACAGTGGCACATAAGCGCACGATTAAGTCATTGTCGGGTAGTATAGAAACGTATCAAGGCTTTTTAAACCAACTGCCGAATGCGCGCGAAACGCGTGACAATGCTAAGGCGTTGCTTGCGCAACTACAAGCAGTGCCTGAATCGTTAACAAGCGATGAGTTAGCCGTTGTATTGAAACAGCTTAAAACTGAATGGAAGCAATTAATCACATCGGCTTCACTTCCTCTTCCTGATCTTATTTTAGGCAATTGGCGCGAGACCGAGAAAAAACACCAGAGTAAAGTTTCTGCTGTTCAGGAGGAACTTAAACAGCAAGAAAAAAAGACTTTAGGTAAGCTCAAAACTGTTCAGAGAATGGTTAACCAAGGCAGCTTCAAACCTGCGTTGGCTACCTTTAAATATGCGCAGAAAATGTATGAAGCTTTGCCTGAAAAAAGCCAAAAAGGACTTTCAAAGTTATATGCAGAATTGGGTGAAAAAGCGACTGAGTTACAAGAACTTCAGGCGTTTATTGCGGGTCCAAGAAAGCCGGCTTTGTTAGACGCAGTTAATGCGTTGGCAGCCCAACAAAATCTTGAGAGTATTGCCGACAGAGTCCAGAGCGTAAAACTGTTTAGAGCACAATGGAATGAACTTGGGAAATTAGGAACAGATGAAGATGATGCACTGAATACGGTGTTCGATGAAGCCATAGAAAAAGCGTTTTTACCCTGCAGAGAATACTATGGCGAGCAGGACAAACTTCGTGCTGATAATGCGCAATTAGCAAAAACAATCATTGATGAATTAATCGCTCTGCATACGCATGAAAATACGGCGACATTAGGACGCGCTCTGAGCGCCATGAATAAAAAATGGCGTGCGCTGGGCAATCTCGAGCAAGGGGACCGCCGTAAGTTACAAAAAGCCTACTTAAGTGCGCTAAAACCAACTCAATTGCGCCTAGACACCCTGTATTCTGAAAACCTCCAGCTAAAGCAGGTTTTGTTGAAAAAGGTGCAGCAGCTTAGTGACATTGATGATGTTAGCAGTGCGGCTGAGTTAGCAAAGCAATATCAGCAACAATGGAAAGAGATTGGTTTTTCTGGCAAACAGACGGATGATGGACTGTGGTTAGCATTTCGCAAAGCCAATGACATCGTTTTTGCAAAGGTTAATCAGAAAAGAGATGCCGATGCTACCGGTCTAGCGCAAGTAAAAACTGAATTTCATGAGCTAGCCGGCACCCTAACTGAGCAACTCAGTGCGGCGAGTGAAATAAAAGATTTGTCTGACTTCGACGCTAATGTAAATGTATTAAGCCAAAAGCTTCGAGATATCCCAAGTCGACAGGCAAAAACAGAGCAACACAAGCTGGATACAATTTTACAGCAGCATCAAGTGAAGCAAGTTGAGATAGAACAGCACAAAAATTCAGCTCAGTGGCAAGCTTTATTTGATGCTTTGGCAGCTTGGACAGACGCATCTTTGCCAGAAAATTTAGCTGACTTACCCAACAAGTACCAACAGTTGATTAAATCGTCGGCACAGAATAAAGGCGATAGCAAACGCAAAGAATTAACTATTCAAGCTGAGATTATTGCTGATTTACCGAGTAACAAAGCGGATGATGCCGAGCGCAGAAACCTTCAGTTACAGCTTATGGCATCGAGACTTGAGGGTACTGACGTACCGATTATCGCTGAATTACTGGCTGCTTGGATCGGTTGCGGGCCTTTGGAAAAAACTGACCAGGCATTGTTAAAACGATTAAAAAAAGTCATTTTGGCATAAGGCGTTATCCATGCGTAAGCATATCTATGTAGCCTATACAGGTGGAACGATTGGCATGAAGCCCTCAAAAAATGGGTTTGTGCCTGCTGCGGGTTATCTGAGTAAAACATTGCTTAATATGCCAGAGTTTCACCGTAGTGAAATGCCTGCCTTTACTATTCACGAATATGACCATCTGATTGACTCAAGCGATATGTCGCCGTCTGACTGGCAGTTTATTGCTGATGATATTGCACAGCATTATGCTGACTACGATGGTTTTATCATATTACATGGCACAGACACCATGGCTTACACATCATCTGCGCTCTCATTTATGCTTGAGGATCTAAGTAAACCGGTTATCGTGACAGGGTCTCAAATACCATTAGCCGAATTGAGATCGGATGGGCAAACTAATTTATTAAATGCGCTTTACATTGCGGCTAATTACCCCATTCCAGAAGTGACCTTATTCTTTAATAATAAGCTCTATCGTGGTAATCGGGTGCGCAAAGTAGATGCTGATGGCTTTGATGCTTTTGATTCGCCCAACTTTCCTGCATTGTTGGAGGCGGGGATTAATATCGAGGTCAATCACGACGTTGTTAGTGTGTTTGATAGCGGTATTGAAGACGGTCAAAACCAAGAAAGTAGCTCCTTGTCAGAGCAAAATGCGTCAAAATCGCAACTGCCTGACAGCTTGAAAATAAGCCCAATAACACCTCAACCCATTGGTTTAATTAGTTTGTATCCGGGGATTTCAGCCGATGTGGTTAAGAATATTATTCAGCAACCGGTTAATGCGCTTATTCTATTGAGTTACGGTGTGGGCAATGCTCCGCAAAACAAAGGATTATTAGCGCAACTGGTTCAAGCCCAAGAGAACGGTGTGATTGTGGTTAACTGCACACAGTGTTTCAGAGGTACAGTCAACATGACTGGCTATGCGAATGGTCATTTATTGCAAGATACGGGGTTAATTTCTGGCGGTGATATGACGCCCGAGGCGACGTTAGCAAAACTGCATTATCTATTAAGTAAACCTGAATTGAGTACACAGCAGCGTAAGGGCTTGATGACTCGTAACCTTCGCGGCGAGCTAACTCTTCGCTAGGCCGTTTCTGGAGGCGCTCAAAGGCTGTCTAACGCTCCCATTACATCATTAATTAAGTCGTCGTGTCGCTCACACCCTACACTGAATCTAATAACGCCTTGCGCTATTTTGTCCGTTCCCCAGCGTGCACGGCGTTCAGCCATGCTATGCACGCCACCAAAACTAGTGGCTACATAAACGAGTTGGCATGCAGCGAGGAATTTATCCGCCGCATCTTTACTTTCTAGTTCAAAACTAATAATGAAACCGAACAGTTGCTGTTGTTGTTTAGCGATAGCATGTGACGGGTCCGAGGCGAGTCCTGGAAAACGAACTGAAATAACCTTATCGTGATTGTTCAATTCATGTGCTAACAGCATCGCAGTGTCACACATGCGCTGTAATCTAACATCTAAGGTGGATAGGCTTCTGTGTACAAGCCAAGTTTCCATTGGCCCAGGAATATTACCTGACGCTTTACGCCAATCTCTGATTTTGTCATTAGTTGACTTATCTATGGTTGAGACATGACCAAATACTACATCGCTGTGCCCGTTAACCGCTTTGGTGTCTGCGCTCATGGAAATATCGGCACCCAGGGCCAATGGCTGCTGTCCTAAGAATGTTAGCGTGGTGTTGTCGATAGCCAAAAGACCACCATGTTTGTGTATTTTGGTTGCTGCTTTGTGTATATCAAAAGTGTCGAGCATCGGATTGCTCGGCGTTTCTAACAATGCTAGGGTGATTCCTTCAAAATCAAAACTGTCAATATCTTGGGTTGCAATTGTCTTTAGTTTTATGCCAAATCTAATTAAATATTGTTCGGTATAGTAACGCACCGGCGCATAGCCATCGCTGGGTAATAATACGGTATCACCAGGGTTTAAAAGGCTGGTTAATATTGCGCTAGCTGCTGACATTCCAGAGGGAAATATAACCGTGTCACCGCCTTCTAATTCGGCTAAGCCGGACTCAAGACTGGTCCAAGTTGGCTGACCAAAACGCCCATATTGATAAACTTGTGAGTCGATATCACCTGATAGGTGGAACGTGCTCGCAAACTCGGGGCCACGGCGAAAAGCATTTCCGTTCTTTGCTTCAGGGGCTCCTGCGTTAATACTTAGGGAGGCGAGGGAAGGTTTGCGAGTCATGGGTTCTTCTCAGTAATTAATGTAGTAAACCAATGTGATACCGCGACGCAAGGCGAATGCAAGCCATTTGCTCGCGGTCGGTATTGGCGGCTTTATTTGCGGCTTTTTGTTAGCTGTCTTGTAATTTTACGGCAAGATAATTGGCTATCTCTAGCATACCAAATTGGCCCACTATTTTTTCTGCATCAGCATTGTAATTTGTATTGGTGTTGACATCATAAGCATAGCTAATGCCATTTGAGTCTTGTATTGCCTCAATAGCCGCAATCTGAATGTTATTATCTTTTAGGAATCTTTCATAGCTGTCAATAAACGCTGGGCGATAATTTTCAAGGATCTCAAACTGCGCTTTTACTGATGTCTTGACATCATCGCTAGGACAAAACATATCTTCAATAGAACATGCGTCAGCAGGGCATAACTCAAACCCTTGGGATGTATCAACCTTAACGCCATATAAAAATTTACCTGCAATAAACTCATGCCTTATGATAAACGGTTGTGGTGACTCAATGTATTGCTGAATAAGAGTGATACCGTCAACTGGCGGATCAAAATTGGGACCGTCTATATAATCTTGTAGTGCCTGAACAGAGTGAAAGAGTTGCACTCCTTGACCTTTACCCGCTCGGTTATGCTTCGTAATAAAAGAAGGCATATGCAATAGGTTAGCAGCCTCAATAATTTGTTTTTTACCAACCGCAGCAAATGTTTTTGGGGTCTCAATACCACTTTTGTTAAGCGCCATATATTGATTAACTTTACTGACTTCTAGCCTAAGAGCACTAGTACCATTAATAACGATACGATCATGACGCTCCAACCAAGCAATGACTGCTTGTGTAAACTCAGGAGCGTACCGATGGTCTCTGGTGTGGGACGATGCACTGATCCTGTTGTAGAAAACCCCTTGCGGTGGCTCACTAGACAAGTCAAGGAGACCTTGATCTAGATGCCACAATTCATAAGGAAGACCTAACTCATCTAAGCGATGTTGCAAGTGGATAGTCCACTCGCTGTTCTCATGCAGTACATAAATTTTACTCATACTGATTAACTAACTTCTACACCGGCTGCTTGTCTATCAGCATGATAACTAGAACGCACCATGGGACCGCATTCAGCATGCGCGAAACCGATAGAATCAGCATATTGTCCTAAGGCATCAAACTCTGCTGGCGGGACATAACGCTTAACTGGGAAGTGATGTTTACTTGGTTGTAAATATTGTCCAAGTGTAAGCATGTTTACATTGTGTGTACGAAGGTCATCCAATACCTTTTTCATTTCGTCGGATTCTTCACCTAAACCCATCATCAATCCTGATTTCGTTGGAATAGTTGGATGTTGCTCTTTAAATTTACGCAGTAGGTCAAGCGACCACTGGTAGTTCGCACCAGGGCGACATTCTCGGTACAAGCGTGGAACCGTTTCTAGGTTATGATTAAATACGTCAGGTACGCCGTTTTTAAATATTTCTAAAGCACGGTCCATACGGCCTCTAAAGTCAGGTACTAACACTTCAATTCTGGTTCTTGGGCTGTGTTCGCGGATTGCATTAATACAATCGACAAAGTGCTGAGCGCCGCCATCTCGGAGGTCATCGCGGTCAACGGAAGTGATAACCACATAGTTTAATCCCATTTCTGCAATGGTTTTGGCTAATTTTACTGGTTCTTCAGCGCTCGGCGGTAATGGTTTACCGTGAGCTACGTCACAGAATGGACAACGACGGGTACATACATCACCTAAAATCATAAACGTGGCTGTGCCGTTATTAAAGCATTCTGCTAAATTTGGGCAGCTTGCCTCTTCACATACCGAATGTAATTTGTTTTTGCGCAGTGTCGCTTTGATGTGGTCTATGCGATCAGTCGTTCGAGGTAGTTTTATCTTAATCCACGACGGCTTGCGCAGAACCTGTTCCTTTTCAGTCGGAACAATAGTGATTGGAATATGTCTTACTTTATCATCATCGCGAAGTTTAACACCCGCTACTGGACGTGGATTATTCATCAAAACCTTCTCTATATTCTTTCTGCTTAATACCCAATAATGAACAAAAATGTTCAACTATTTTAGGACCCGCAATGGTTAATGATTCTGGACCACCTATACTGGCACAATCTACCATTTCCATGCCGGCATAGCCACACGGGTTTATTCGCCCGAACGGACTCAAATCCATATTAACGTTCAGTGCTAAACCATGAAACGAACAGCCTTTGCGGATCCTCAAGCCGACAGAACATAATTTCTGCTCGTTGACATAAACACCCGGTGCATCTTTCTTTGCATAGGCTTCAACACCGAAATCAGCCATTAGCCCCACAATACAGTTTTCTAAGCCATTAACTAGATGGCGAACACCAAGTTTAATCCGGCGCACGTCAATTAGAATGTACAACATTTGTTGACCCGGACCGTGATAGGTTACTTGTCCGCCGCGGTCCACTTGAACTACTGGAATATCTCCAGGCGCAAGAATATGTTCCGCTTTACCTGCTTGGCCCTGAGTGAAAACTGGGGTATGTTCAACTAGCCAGATCTCGTCTGCTGTTTGTGGCGTTCTCTGGTCTGTGAAATCTTGCATTCGTTGCCAAATTGGGCGATATGATCGAGTGCCTAATTGTCGAATAATGGTCGGCGGCATCAAAATTAAAGCACAAATCTAACTAGTTCAAGACTGGAAATTTCAGTGTAAATAGTTTCCATATGGACTTTGCTAGTCACTTTCACTCTCACCGAGAGTGAATGGTAATTTCCCTTACTACTTTGCTTAATACTCGGTGAATAATCACCTGGAGCATGTTGTTGTAAGCAAGAAATAACGACTTCAGAGAGGCTAGGGTCGGCAACGCCCATTACTTTAAATGTTTGAAAGCACGGGAATTCTAGGATCTCGTCAAAGTTTGTATTTAATGCCATAATTAACTTTCAAATCCTAATTTTAAAGAAATCCAATCCTTTGCTTTATCAATTAAACCACCTTCTTGCACTTCATGTAAGGTTACCAATGGATAAGTGGCAATATTCTCACCCTCTAACTGCAGAAATAATTTACCAACCACTTGCCCTTTCTCAATAGGAGCTTCAAGACTTTCGGTTAGCTCAAAATGTGCTTTTAATTTGCTTGATTGTCCGCGTGGTATTGTAATTGGAGTCGCTTGATTTAATCCTAGCTCAACTGTGTCGCGGTCGCCCATATAAATACGATGCGCAACAAAGCTATCACCCGCTTGATAGGGCGTCACTGACTCGAAAAACCTAAAACCGTAACGCAATAATTTTTTATTTTCGACTTTTCGAGAGCGTTCACTATCAGTGCCCATAACAACGGATATTAAACGCATGTCGCCTTGGGTTGATGATGTAATCAAGCTATAGCCGGCGTCTGAGGTATGGCCGGTTTTAATACCATCTACATTTAAACTCTTGTCCCACAACAGACTGTTACGATTAAATTGTTTAATACCATTGTAGGTAAACTCTTTTATGCTATACAGCGCATATGCTTCAGGTAACTCAGAGATCAACGCTGAAGACAAGGTTGCCATGTCGCGTGGTGATGTATAGTGGTCTGCGTCATGCAAACCATGGCTATTAACAAAATTACTTGCGGTCATTCCCAGATTTTGCGCATGTGCATTCATCATACTCGCAAATGCTTCCTCGCTGCCGGCAATATGCTCAGCCATGGCAACACAGGCGTCGTTGCCCGATTGCACAATAATACCTTTCAATAAATCTTCGACAGATACTTTGGTGCCGACTTCAATAAACATTTTTGATGAGTCAGGAAAGTTTTTCGCCCATGCGTTCTCAGATATTGTCACCATATCGGTTAAGCTGATATTGCCGGCTTTGATTTCTTTTCCAATAACATAGATGGTCATTATCTTGGTTAAACTTGCTGGTGCAAGTCGCATATCAATATTTTTTTCAGCGATAATATGACCCGTATTGTGGTCAACCAGCAAAAAGCCACCTGCCGCAACATTGGGTGGAGGGGGTATAACAACCGTTGCGTTTGCTAAAAAGCAACAAGCTGCAAGAACTAACGTGGAAACTATTTTTAAGCGCATTTATTCAACCATTGTCTTGAGATTTTTATCATCGTGCATTAACTTGCAAGGCATATTCTACCGAAATTCTCGGATCCCTCGGAGTGCTTTCTTAGTGAGCGTATAATCACGTGATGTATTAATTATGGATCTTATATCAATCCGCCTATGCACCGCCAGTTATTCAGCGGATTCTTTTATTTATTTGGCCCTCATTGCCCCTGACATCAAAAGTCAACAACTGAAGTCAAAAATTGTTCGTTATTTTGACTAGCTTGATGGCACTGTTACTGGAAAAGCACTGTCGAAACCGATACTTTTCAGATCTTGGATTAACTTTTCAGCCTTTTGTTCATTTATTAATGGTCCAAGTCGTAGTCTATAGATATTATCAATCATAGGAGCGTCAGACGGTACTTGATATAGTCGCGCTAAACCTTCTGACAATTCGATAACCGTTTTTTGATTAGAGAAAGCGGCCACTTGAACAAATATTTGATCTGGCTTGCTATCATTTGCTATTGCTGCAGCCAAAGTCCTAGAAATTGGTGGTGCTGCAGATTCGACTTCTACTCGGTCTTCTAAGGTCGTTTTGGTATTCAGCCTAGCTACCATTACTGGTGAATTCTCGCCTTGCTCTAAAGATGGTGGTACGTCCGGTTGCTGAGGTTTACCGGCGCCAACAGTCATTACACCAGCTTCATCGACATGCACTACCTGAACTTTGACATTAGCAACACCCGTCGACAAAACATCTAATTTTTTTGCTGCTGCGTAGGATAAATCGATGACTCTACCTGGATGAAAAGGACCTCTGTCGTTAACCCTAACAATAGTGACTCTTTGGTTATCCAGATTAGTGATCTTAACAAACGAAGGAAGAGGTAGGGTTTTATGTGCCGCCGTCATGGAAAACATATCGTATATTTCGCCATTGGAAGTCAGATGACCATGAAACTTCTGTCCATACCAAGAAGCCTGTCCATATTCTTCAAAACCCTTGGCTGTGCGCATTGGCGTATAATATTTGCCAAGCACAGTATACGGACGAAAATTAGCCGGCGCGTACTCTTCATATCTTGGCGTAGCATCAACAAGCGCCAGTTCAGCATAATGAAATTCAGGCACACTGTCCTGTTTTTGTGAATATCGACTATTGCTTACACTACAAGCACTTAAACCCGAAACAGCAAATATCAATATTGTGTAATTTTTTAGCGCATTCATTCCATGGATACTTTTATTAGGGTTATTAATCTATCGCGACATTAATCGCTTTTGCGTGCTAATTGACATTAGAATACCAAAACCGGCTAACAACGTCACCATTGAAGTTCCGCCATAACTGATAAGTGGCAGGGGAACACCAACAACGGGCAATAAACCAGAAACCATGCCCATATTAACGAACACATAAACAAAAAAAGTCAGTGTTATGCTGCCAGCGAGCAATTTACTAAACGCATCTTGGGCATGATTTGCGATCATTAATCCGCGAATAATGATGCACATATAAATAAATAATAGTCCTATAACGCCAATTAGACCAAACTCTTCACTAAAAACCGCGAAGATAAAGTCAGTGTGTCTTTCAGGCAAAAATTCAAGCTGTGATTGAGTGCCTTGCAGCCAGCCTTTGCCACTCACTCCACCTGAGCCGATGGCAATTTTTGATTGGATAATATGATAGCCAGCACCCAGTGGGTCACTTTCTGGGTTCAAAAAGGTGAGAACACGTTGTTTTTGATAACCCTGCATCAAGAAAAACCACATTATTGGTGCAAAAGCGCCGCCCAACGCACTAATGAAAAAGATTAAACGCCATGTCATACCTGACAGAAAGAGTGCAAATATACCGGAACTAGCAACCAATAGACTGGTGCCTAAATCAGGTTGTTTCGCAATTAGAATAGTGGGAATAAAAACAATTATAAAACCAATTGCGATGTTACGAGAACGCGGTGGCATATTAAATTTACTGATATACCAAGCGACCATAAGTGGCACGGCTAGTTTCATTACTTCAGATGGTTGAAAACGAATCACACCTAAGTCTAACCATCGCTGCGCACCCTTACCTATCACTCCTACTAGTAGCACTAGGATGAGCATAATAAGCCCAAAGCTATAAAAGTACACCGCCAAACGTCGGTAAGCCATCGGTGGAATTTGGGCAAGAATAAACATCACGATCAGGGCAATTCCCAAACGAGTTAGCTGCCTGTTTACTAAGTTCCAATCTTGTCCTCCGGAGCTATAAATGGTCACAAGGCCAATACCCATGAGGCACATAAGTGCAAACAATAAAAAGCCATCAACATGCAGACGTTCCAACATCGTCGTTTTTATAGTTGTAAATTTAGCTTCAGCCACCGCTTGTCTCCGTCGTAATTATGGCAGCAGTATTGGCTGATACACGTGCTTGACTGATACTATCTGACGCATTCTTTTTGGTTTTCAAAGCAATACCGTTTGGCTTTACTTCACTAAAGTAGTAATCCATTACGACCCTTGCTGCCGGTGCAGCATTTGAACTACCGCCGCCAGCATTTTCGATAATTACCGAAATGCTAATTTCAGGGTCGACATAAGGTGCGTAGCCAATATACATTGCATTATCTTTTAATCTGGCCGACACATTTTCTTCGTCATATTCAGCGTCTTGAGCAACTGAAAAAAGTTGCGCAGTTCCGGTTTTCCCCGCTGACACATAATCGGTATCTTTAAACGCACCACGCGCAGTTCCATGGCTACGATTTACGGTACCATATAGCGCATCTAGCACGATATCCCAATTGTATTCATCCACGATGGGTATAGGCGACTGTATTTCAACGGGCAACACATCTACGGCTCCCTCAACCATGTAACCTTTGATCAGGCGAGGAGTGTGGCGCTGCCCTTTATTAATCAGGAAGTTTAGCGCTTGTGCTAATTGCAATGGGGTTGCGTTCCAGTAACTTTGACCAATCCCGACTGGGATCGTATCACCAATATACCAGGGTTCATTAAATCGAGCTCTTTTCCAACCTCGGCTAGGCATATTAGCGCTGGACTCTTCTAGTAAGTCGATGCCAGTGTGTCTACCAAAGCCAAATAACTGCATAGATTCGCTAATCCGATCTATACCTAACTTATAGGCTAAGTCGTAATAAAAAATATCACAGGACACTTCAATCGATTTTGTGACGTTAACCGTGCCATGCCCATACTTCTTCCAATCGCGCCAAACATGATCTACGTTTTTCAATCGATAGGTACCGCGATCATTTATTTCGGTGGTCTCGTCAATCACCCCCTCTTCAAGCCCGACAAGTGCTAAAAAAGGCTTAATAGTCGATGCTGGAGGATAGCGTCCTTGCGTCGCTCTATTTAGCAAAGGACTGTCTTTGGACGCCAGAAGCTTATTATATTCTTTTTGACTGATGCCATGCACGAACAAATTGGGATCATAGCTTGGACTGCTATACAACGCCAAAACGCCACCATCATTTGGATCTGTAATAACCACTGAACCTCTTCTTCCAGCGAGCACTTCCTGTGCTTTTTTCTGTAAATTAATATCGATATTTAGCACAATATCTCGACCAGGCAAAGGAGGTTCAAAACTCAGGACACGAATAACTCGGCCTTGATTATTAACTTCAACCTGTTGATAGCCAACTTTACCGTGAAGTGTTTTTTCGTGAAACTTTTCGACACCCTGTTTACCCATATCGTGCGTAGCAGCATAGTTTGCAAGTTGATCATCTTCATCAAGTCTGACTAGCTCTTTCTTATTTATTTTTGCTACGTAGCCAAGCATGTGGGTTAACGAGTCTTTGAAGGGATAATAACGCGATAATCTTGCCTCGATACTGACACCCGGAAATTGGTGTTGTTTGGCGGAGAAAAGAGCCACTTCGTCATGTGATAGTTGTTGCCTAACAGAGACAGGTTTAAAGCGTCGTTGGCGTCTAATATTACTTTTAAATTCTTTGACTTCGCTATCAGTTAATGACATCAGTGCTGACAGTTGCTTGATTGTTGCGTCCAGATCGCCAACCTCTTCGGGCGTTATCTCTAGGCTAAATACCGGTTTGTTTTCCGCTAGGATCTCGCCATTTCGATCGTATATAAGGCCACGATTCGGTGCAACCGGCACCACTTTAATGCGATTACCATTGGAGCGTGTTTGATAGTCTTCATACTGGACAACTTGCAACTGGTATAAGTTTATAATAATAATCGACATAAGAACGCAAACAAATACGATAGAGACAACGGTGCGTCTGGCAACCAGATTAGCTTCTGCTGTGTGATCTCTAATTATTTGACGCTTTGGTGGCATATAATACTCTTGGCTCTACAACCTACTTTATTCTCGGTGGTATGGATGATTTTGAGTCACTGACCAAGCGCGATAAATGCTTTCAGCTACAATGACTCTTACCATAGGATGAGGTAAGGTCAATTTTGACAGTGACCATTTTTGCTCTGACGCATGTTGGCATTCTTGTGATAGTCCTTCTGGACCGCCAATCAAGAGGCTGATATCGCGCCCATCCATTTTCCATTTTTCTAACTGTTCAGCGAGCTTTGGCGTACTCCAGCTTTGCCCCAGCACTTCAAGTGTGACAATTTTGTTTCCTTTAGGAACTTGTTGTAAACACCGTTGACCCTCATCAATAAGAATGCGCTTTACGTCAGCGTTTTTGCCTCTTTTACCTGGCGCTACTTCCGTAAAATACAATTGGCAGTCAGCCGGAAATCGTCGAACGTACTCCTGAGTGCCTTCGACAACCCATTTAGGCATTTTGTTCCCGACAGCGATAACTTGTATGCGCATCTTTTATGACACCAAAATTGCAGTGTTTATTTTTAGGCTACTGCCAAAGCTTCTCTAACTGATAGAAGTCGCGGCTTTCGTCTCGCATTACATGCACTACAATGTTGCCTAAATCGACTAATACCCATTCACCTGTTTGTTTACCTTCAACGCTTAATGGAGGAATGTCTGCAGATTTCATTTCAACGACAAGATTTTCAGCTATAGATGAAACATGCTTTTTAGAGTTTCCTGAGCACACTATTAGCGTATCGGTCACGGTAGATTTACCTTCAACATTTATTTGTACAATATCTCTGGCTTTCATGTCTTCAAGTTTGTCTATGACAAATTGAACGAATTCACTTTGATTCAATGTTATTCCTATGATTGGTTCTGTTCGTATAATTGATGTTGTTTTATATATCTAAACACCTCTAAAGGCAATATTTCGCCCGTTTCCAACTGTCGATAGTCCTTCTTTTCGATTTTTTCTCGAATTAGAGTTGAAGACACCGCAACTGATGGAAAATGGCAAGACACAACAATTCCGCTCTTTGTCGATAATGCCTGCTTATCTGTTAAGGATACCGCATGATGGGGCCCACATGAAATATATTGCGTCACTTCCGGTAATCTTTTTAACGGCTGGTTGTTTCTGTTCAATACTATAATATTACAAAGCTGCAATATTTCCTGCCAACGATGCCAAGTTTCAAGCGATTGAAAGGAGTCTGTACCCATCACGAAATAGGGCGTTTGTTGATTATTTTTTTTAAGTTTTTGTAAGGTGTTAACGGTAAAACTCATCTCACTTTTTTCTAGTTCCATATGCTCTACATACAGCGATGGTTCTAGCTTACAAACAATCTCTAACATTGCTAATCGGTGCTGGTTACTAATTTTTAGGGCTTTTTTATGCGGCGGAATATTACACGGCAGCAAGCCTACTTTGAGAATATCAAGTGCCTGCATAGCCTGTTTTAAGGGCTTAATATGACCCCAATGCGGCGGATTAAATGTGCCACCAAAAAGTGTCATATTCTGAGGATTAGTCATTGTTTAATTTAACGGCATATTTTGCAGTGGTGCTGGTAAAAACAACAATGCCAAATGACTTAACAGTATATATGGCCTTGCAGTTGTTTCACTTTTTAAAATAAGGTCTGCTTGTTGTAAGTGAGTGTTCAATAAGCTGATGTGACTAGGTGTGAGTCGTCGCAACGCATTTTGATATAAGGCTTGTTTATTTTGCCATATACGTAGCTTCATAAAGTTAATATTACCTTCCAGACTCTGCATTGCTTGGCATTCAGCCAATGTTTGAGCTTCTTTTATCAAATTCCATAGGATAATGTTAGGCTCGACGCCTTCGCTTTCTAAGCGATATAAAATTTTAATTGCTTTTTGAATGTCACCAGTGAGTAAATCGTCAACAAATTGAAATACAGTGAATCGAGATTGATCAACCATGCATGCTGCGAGTACTTTTTCATCCACTTGTTGCCCACTGTCAGCATATATCAGTGCCAGTTTTTCAATTTCTTGTTTTGCAGCAAGTAAGTTGCCTTCACTAAAATCGGCTAAAAGGTTCACCCCTGCTGGGCTGATATTTACCTGTGATGCGCGGCAACGTTGTTCAATCCATTGCACTAATTGTTTTCCTTCAAGGGGATAACAAATTGAAAAGATACCCTGCGAATCCAGTGCTTTAAACCATTTTGCTTTTTGTACATCTTTGGCAATCTTAGGGCCTTGAATTAATATCAAGATGTCAGGCGACGGGTTTTCAGCAATTGCGGTAAGTACTTTGCTGCCCTCTGCTCCCGGTTTACCATTTGGTAGCGTCAATTCAATATACTGTTTGTCAGAAAACAATGACATTGTTTGGGTCGCTTCGATGAGTTGAGACCACGAAAAATCAGTATCAGCAATCAATGTTTGACGTTCGTCGAAGCCTTGCGACTTAGCCACAGCACGAATGCTATCAATCATGTCTAGTTTCTGTTGAGGTTCGTCACCAAACACTAGCATAAATGGTGCCAAGCCTTGCTGTTCAATATGTTGCTTAAATCGATTCGGATAAACTTGCATCAGGGCTTGTTTACCTTAATTTTTGCCGCTTCTCTGGTTTTTCTAGCTTCAATAGAGACCAACGCTTGCGTATATTGACTCGAGAGTAATCGGATCATTCGGTCAGCTGACTCGGTTCGCATTTCATTGAGCACCAATTCTAGTTCTCGTGACTTGGCGAGTACTTGGTCTGGATCGTCTTGATATTCTCTGGCCACAGTCATGAAAGCATCAATGGGTTCGGCAAAAGGGAAGATAACTTCATAACTCACAGAATAAATCAGCTCGTATTCAGCCACTTGGCCACTTGCAAATACAGACAGTAAACGGCGTTCAAGTGCCTCAGGCTGTAATTTTATTATCACCACGGTCGTTGGCTCAATACCTAGTGGAATTGTTTTTTCGCCAACAATACTTTCCAACTGATAGACTGGAAGTCTTTTGTCCAGCGCTCTGGATAGCGGTAAATAATCAAATTGAGAAAGTATAACCACGTTAGTCAAATAACTTGGTAATGCCTGGGAACCACGTAACTTAAAACCACATCCTTGCAGAACAACGGCCACTATTACACTGATAAAAGCCAATTTTGACTTTTTAATCATTGCGCAAACAATGCTCACCCATTTAGGTCGACTCGCGAAAACTTGGCTCAATCGGCTTATCAAGATCCTACTCCATTAATATTACCTAAAACGTTTTGGTTTTAGGCTTTTTCATTAGTACTTTAGGGTTAACGACTTCAGAAAATCGTATTAACAATACCGTATTAACAATATCACTATCCGTCGCTATTTAAATACCAAAGCTCAGTCCATAATATTGCTAAATAACTAGTTAGCGACAATATTCACCAATTTACCTGCAATATAGATGACTTTTCGTATGCTCTTCCCTGCAATGAACGGTTGTACATTTTCTTGCGCTAACGCTTCGTGTTTTGCTTGTTCACTGCTGATGTCAGTTGCGACCGTCATTTTCGCGCGCACTTTACCGTTAACTTGAACAACAATCAGTTTTTCATCTTCTACTAACGCAGAGGCATCGACGAGAGGCCACGGTGAGGTTTGTAATTCGCCTTTGCCGCCAAGTAACGACCAAAGGTGTTCGCAAATGTGCGGTGTAATTGGGTTAAGTAACTTAACCATTGCCATCAATCCTTCGTGCAGAAGCGCAATATCATTGTTATCCTTTATCTCAGCTTTCTGTAAGCTATTTAATAATTCCATGACCTTGGCTACTGCCGTGTTAAAAGTTTGTCTGCGACCTAAATCGTCAGTGACTTTTTCAATCGTTTGATGAATTTCTCGACGCAACGTTTTCTGCGACTTATGTAGCGAAGTGATATCTAATGCTGGCACTGCGCTTTTAGTCTCGCATAATTGCGCATGTTCATTAGCCAAGCGCCAAAAACGTTTCAAGAAACGGTTTGAACCCTCAACGCCTGAATCAATCCACTCAAGGGTTTGCTCAGGTGGCGCGGCAAACATAGTGAATAATCTCACCGTGTCAGCGCCATAAATGTCGATAACTGCTTGGGGGTCAATACCGTTATTTTTTGACTTGCCCATTTTGATCATACCCGCGTGCTGAACTTCAGTACCGTCAGCTAAAGTTGCCTTGGCAATCCGACCCTTGTCGTCTTTTTCAACAGTAACGTTGGTTGGTGCATGCCAGATTTCTTTACCTTTTTCGTCCTTAGTAAAAAATGCATCAGCTAATACCATGCCTTGGCATAAGAGTTTTTTGAATGGCTCGTCGCTATTAACCAGTCCTTCATCACGCAACAGTTTGTGAAAAAAGCGGGCGTATAATAAATGCAAAATAGCATGTTCAATACCGCCAATATATTGATCAACAGGAAGCCAGTAATTGGCTTCTTTGGGATCAAGCATTGCGTCAGATGGGGCTGAGGCATAACGAGCGTAATACCATGAAGACTCCATGAAGGTATCAAATGTATCCGTTTCCCGTGTGACTGGCTGACCATTGTGTGTTGCTTTTGCCCATTCTGGATCGGCTTTGATTGGCGATTTTACGCCGTCCATTATAACGTCTTCAGGCAATACAACCGGCAAGTCTTGTGCATTGACAGCATAAGACTTACCTTTTTCATCAGTAACAACAGGGATCGGCGCTCCCCAATAACGTTGACGTGATACACCCCAGTCGCGCAGACGATAATTAATCGACTTCTTTCCTTTACCCAATGACGCTAGTTTATCAGCAATGGCATCAAAACCATCTTGGAACGATAAACCACTGTATTGAGCTGAATTCATTAATGTGTTTTTTTCGGTGTAAGCTGCGTTATCGATATTAGCAGTGTCGGCATCGTGGGCCTTAAACACGACGACTTGTAAAATAGGTAATTGGTATTTAGTCGCGAACTCCCAATCTCGCTGATCGTGAGCAGGTACTGACATTACAGCACCTGATCCATAACTCATCAGCACAAAATTGGCTATCCAGATGGGTATTGTGTCACCAGTTAATGGATGAATAGCAGTCAAACCTGTCGACATACCTTGCTTTTCCATTGTTGCCATGTCGGCTTCAGTGGTTTTAGTATTTTTGCAATCGTCAATAAATGCGGTCATATCTGAGTTTGCCTTTGCCATTTCTAAGGCAAGAGGATGTTGTGCTGCAACCGCAAGATAAGTTGCGCCATAAAGTGTATCTGGTCGAGTGGTGTAGACTTCAATCTGACTAATGCCGGCCGTTTCAGTTGTTAAGTCAAATGTAACGTCGACACCTTCAGAGCGACCAATCCAATTTCGTTGAGCGGTAACGACTTGTTGCGGCCAATCGCTTAGCTTGTCCAAATCGGCCAATAGTTGCTCAGCATAATGCGTGATCTTAATAAACCACTGCGGGATCTCTTTTTGTTCAACCAGTGCACCAGAACGCCAACCACGGCCATCAATGACTTGTTCGTTTGCCAATACAGTTTGATCAATTGGGTCCCAGTTCACGGTGGCGTTTTTCTTGTATACCAAGCCTTTGTCAAATAAACGAGTAAAAAACCATTGTTCCCAGCGGTAGTAATCCTGTTTGCAAGTGGCTAGCTCGCGACTCCAATCATAGCCAAATCCGAGTGAATTTAGTTGGGTTTTCATATAATCAATATTTTGATAAGTCCATTTGGCCGGTGCTGATTTGTTGTTAATAGCCGCATTTTCTGCCGGTAAACCAAATGCATCCCAACCCATCGGCTGCAGAACATTTTTTCCCTGCATACGATGAAAACGACTAACAACGTCACCAATAGTATAATTCCGAACGTGCCCCATGTGCAGACGCCCACTTGGGTAGGGGAACATCGACAAACAATAGAATTTTTCTCTACTATCATCTTGCTTAGCAGCAAAAATTTGGGTTTCATCCCAATGCGTCTGTGCTGCTTTTTCAACGGCTTGCGGATTATATTGATCTTCGTGTTGGTCTGTATTGGCCATTTAAGTGTGTATCTCTGGGCATTTTATTATTTTATTCTGTATAGAATACCTTGTTGGAGGGGCATGCGACAATAGACGAAATGGATAAAGGACGTCAAAAGCGGATCATCTGGCGTTATTTTTAGGATTTCGTATAGCTGATGATTTGAGCTGTTGTTAAAATATACAACGATATGCTCAGAAAATGCTTAAAACGATAAATCGACACAAAATTACAGCAATCTGCTAGCACATCAATTACCATGCAAATAGAAAAGCAAAAAGCGCAAACTCACAGCTCAACAAAATAATCATCACAATATTTATAAACTGAAAAGAAAGAAGAAAAAAACAGATATGGTTGCGAAACTCACTTCAGTTCAAAACATCACTCATAAGCTGAGCATTGCAGCAGCTGATCTTAGCGCTGGTGTCGACAACGATATGTTCAATAAAGCGATGCAAAGCCAAGCTGGTGAAACCGCATTAATTGGACAAAATCGAGCCAAAGAGGCCTTGGGTTTTGGTTTAGGCGTGAACTCTACAGGTTATAATCTGTATGTAATGGGAGAGCAGGCGACTGGCCGATACACCTTGGTGCATAACTTCATTAATCAGCGGGCACATCAGCAACCAACACCTAATGATTGGTGTTATTTGAATAACTTTGATGATGAACGCCAACCTATTGCGCTACAACTGCCAACAAGCCAAAGTAAAGGCTTTGTTGAAGACATCGAGAGCTTACTTGATGAATTAATGGATACCTTTCCAGCGGTTTTTGAAAATCCAAGTTATCAGCGGCGCAAAGCAGCTATTACGCGGGCGAACGAACAACGCTATGATAAAGCTATTGATGAAGTTGAAAAAGTTGCCCTGAGTAGAGGCGTAGCGCTAATTGAAAGTGATGGCAGTATCAGCTTTTCACCCATCGTTGATGGAAAACCAATTACTGACGCCGACTTTGCACAACATGGTGATGATGAAAGACAGCTTTATTACGACCTCATTGATGAACTTGAGGACTGTTTAAGCGAAGCACTCATTGAGGTGCCATTATGGCAGCGCAAAAGTGCTGAACAATTGCGCAAACTAAAGCGTGAAACTGCAGAGCAGGGCATTCGCCCATTGCTAAAAGAACTAGAACACAAACATGCAGCAGATATTGCAATATTAAAGCATTTAAAGCAGCTAAAACCGCACTTGATTGACACGGTAACGGAGCTGTTAGTACCAGAAAGTAAAGAAGATAAGTCGGACAATTTTGATAAACGAGCTATTTTGGTCGATACCTATGTACCAAATGTACTCATAAGACATGCAATTGACGCGGGTGCGCCGATTATTTATGAAGCCAATCCAACACATCAAAATTTGTTTGGTAAAATTGAATACACCAGTGTTCAAGGTAGTGTTTATACCAATTATAGAATGATAACCCCGGGCGCTTTGCATAAAGCGAATGGGGGTTATTTGCTGCTTGATGCCGACAAACTGGTTGATCAGCCCTATGTATGGGAATCATTGAAACTGGCGTTAAAGTTCGGTCAGTTAAAAATGGAATTGCCACAACAAGACGTGGGAATGGTTAATTCAATCACGCAAACCCCACAAGTCATTCCCCTTAAAGTAAAAATCATACTATTGGGTTCTCGAGAGCTCTACTATGCATTGCAAGATTACGATGATGAATTCAAAGAGTTGTTTAGAGTTTTAGTCGACTTTGATCATGAAATTCCACTTAACCAGCAAAACTTAAATGACTTTGTTGCACGCGTAAAAGCACATGTACAACATATTGGTTTACAAAGCATTGATGCTGACGCGATGCGCAGGCTCTTGGAACACAGTTTACGCCTTGCTGAACATCAATCAAAGCTCAGCGCAAGATTTGCTGATGTGATTGAGTTGATTAATGAAGCACATTATTTTTGTCTTCAGCAGCTGCAGGGCCAACTTCAAGCGATCCATATTGAAGCTGCGTTAGCGGCTAAGAAAAATCGCACAGGACGCGTCAGTGAGTCATTGCTAGAAGATATTAAAGAAGGACATGTCCTGATTAATACCGATGGACAAGCTGTTGGCAAAGTAAATGGTTTGACCGTACTTGAAGTTGGGGATACGGCTTTTGGTACTCCTGCTCGCATAACTTCAACGGTATATGCTGGTTCTAGCGGTGTAGTCGATATTGAACGTGAAGTGGAATTAGGCCAGTCGATACATTCCAAAGGCGTCATGCTACTCACCGGTTTCCTTGGCCATAAATACGCACAATTTTTTCCACTGACGTTGTCTGCTAATATCGCATTGGAACAATCATACGGCTACATTGATGGCGACAGTGCATCGTTAGGCGAATTAGTGGCTTTGATTTCGGCCTTAACTGAATTGCCTGTCGAGCAAGGGTTAGCGGTAACTGGTTCAATTAACCAGTATGGTGAAGTACAAGCAATTGGCGGTGTAAACGAAAAAATTGAAGGCTTTTTTTCATTGTGTTTACAGCGCGGATTGAATGGTAACCAAGGTGTTATTATTCCAAAATCAAACGCCTTAAATTTGGTCTTGGATAATGAAATTATTGAGGCTGTTAACCAGGGACTGTTCCACGTTTATGCGGTCAGTTCGGTTGATGAAACCTTGTGTTTATTGATGAAAAAAGAAGCGGGAGAGCTAAACGTGAAAGGACGCTATCCCAAGAACAGTATTCACTACCAAGCGGTTAATCGTCTATATAACATTGCTAACATTGTTAACGGTGGGCAAGACGAATAGCTCATATACTGTGTTATTTGGGTGGCATTCTTAAGGCGCCGTCTAAGCGCACCGTTTCGCCATTTAAATACGCATTTTCAGCCATATGCAATACCAATTTGCCGAATTCTTCTGGCAAACCCAAGCGTTTCGGAAATTGTACGTTGTGCACTAATGCGTCCTGAACTTTTTCAGGCATAGCAAGTAGCATAGGCGTACCCATTACACCCGGTGCGATAGTATTAACGCGAATGCCTAACGGGGCTAAATCCCTTGCCATGGGCAAACATAAAGCAATAATGCCCCCTTTACTCGCGGCATAAGCAGTTTGTCCTATTTGACCTTCATAACCAGCAACTGACGCTGTGTTAACAATCAAACCACGTTCGTTAGCTTCGCCTAGTGGCGCGTTTTTGGCCATCGCACCTGCCGCAACACGAGAAACATTAAACGTACCGATCAAATTAATATCAATCACCGACCTAAAGTTTGCTAATGGCATTGCTTCGCCTTCGCGATCAAGTATCCGTTTGGCGGGCGCCACACCAGCACAATTGACGCATAGCCGGATCTCTAATTCGCCTCTCGCAACTTCAGCCACCGCATTCTCAACGCTAACATCATTGCTTACGTCTACTTTATAAAAGTGACAAAACGCAGTGCCAAACTCCTCAACTCGTTGTTGACCCATCTCCTCATTTAAATCAAAAATGGCGAGGTGATAGCCAGCCTCACGCAAAACAGCAGCGGTAGCATATCCAAGTCCCGAGCAACCGCCGGTTACAATGGCAATACTGTTTGTGTTTTTGGTCGTCATATAAACCTCATATTGTTAATTTTGGGTGAGTTTAACCACTCAAGCGTTTTCGCCTGAGTGGTTAAACTGATGATGAGTTAACGGCAGAACAAGGCGATTATCGCTTAGGAATACTGATTTTTCTCTCGTCGCTTTGACGATACATTACCAGTACATGTCCAATCGCTTGTACTTGTATTGCTTTTGTTTCGCCAATTATAGCGTTCATGATGAGTTGTTTTTCTTCTTTATCATCACTTGGTACTTTTACTTTAATTAATTCGTGAAAACCAAGTGCGTTTTCAATTTCGGCTAAAACGCCCTCAGTCAACCCGTTATTTCCTAATTGGACAACTGGTTTCAATGGGTGGGCAAGGCCTTTTAAATACTGTATTTGTTTATTTGATAAATTCATTTGTTGTCTTTTGTAACGATTAGTTTGTGGTAAACACCTTGAAAAAACATATTCTACCTTTATATATACAACAATCCAAATCAGATTCGTCATTGTTGATAAAAAAGAAGCGCAGTGCGAGTCGCGGATGACAGTAAAAAGTGGTTTTTGGGCGTATTTTTGACTGTAAGAAGGAACAAAATACTAAACCTTATGCAGCGTACGCTAAATAACGCTGTATGACTAAGAACAGATATTGAATTCACTGTTGGCAATAACGTCATTGTTTCGCTTTTATCGCGTAGTGTGTCAAATGCGAGTAATAATTCAACAGTAAATCAAGGTGGCTATATTGCTTGATGTGAACTAGCATTAAGTATGTGGTAACGACTGTTATAGCCCAGTGGATGCTTTGCAACGAAAACAGAGTCATTCTAAGTGCAGTAATGTGCAGCGTGATTGTAGCGAAGGGTTTTAAATTATAGTAATCTCGGTGTCATCTATTTTTTCGTGATCCACGTATAGATGTTTTACGGGCAATTCCAGATTCATTTTATTAGAGGTAAGTAGCGTTGAGCGACATGGCAAAGAATCTCATTTTATGGCTCGTCATAGCAGTAGTGCTAATGATGGTGTTTCAAAATATATCTGGCTCAGAGAATACGACAAATAAGCTTGCTTATTCATCATTCTTAGAGCAAGTCAAACGTGGTGACATAAAAGAAGTTACGATTGACCAATCTACTAATGAAATACGTGGCGTGCGTACTAATAACGATACATTCGTTACGCAAATTCCATACTTAGATATGAAGTTAATGGATGAGTTGCTATCCGACGGTAATGTGATCGTCTCTGGTAAGAAACCAGAAGAACAATCACTGTTTGCATCAATTTTAATTAATTGGTTCCCAATGTTGCTACTGATAGGCGTTTGGATATTTTTCATGCGAAAAATGCAAGGCGGTGGTGGCGGCGGTGCAATGTCATTCGGTAAAAGCAAAGCAAAATTGCTCGGTGAAGACCAAATCAAAACAACGTTTGCAGATGTTGCGGGCTGTGACGAAGCAAAAGAAGATGTCTCTGAACTGGTCGAGTTTTTGCGTGACCCATCTAAGTTCCAAAAGCTGGGAGGTAAAATACCTAAAGGCGTTCTCATGGTAGGACCCCCAGGAACAGGTAAAACGCTGTTAGCCAAAGCGATTGCCGGTGAAGCGAAAGTGCCGTTTTTTAGTATTTCAGGGTCAGATTTCGTTGAAATGTTTGTTGGTGTTGGTGCTTCGCGAGTACGCGATATGTTTGAGCAAGCAAAGAAAGCATCACCTTGCATCATCTTCATTGACGAAATTGATGCTGTCGGCCGTAAACGTGGCGCAGGTATCGGTGGTGGTAACGATGAGCGTGAGCAAACGTTGAACCAAATGCTGGTTGAAATGGACGGCTTTGAAGGTAATGAAGGTATCATTGTGATTGCGGCAACTAACCGTCCTGACGTGTTAGACCCTGCATTATTGCGACCAGGACGGTTTGACCGTCAAGTAATGGTAGGACTGCCTGATATTCGTGGTCGTGAACAAATTCTAAAAGTACACATGCGTAAGGTCCCTCTGGGTGACAATGTGGAAGCATCCTTAATTGCTCGTGGTACGCCTGGTTTTTCTGGTGCGGATCTAGCAAACTTGGTAAACGAAGCTGCTCTTTTTGCCGCTCGTACCAACAAGCGTGTGGTCAACATGGAAGAGTTTGACAAGGCTAAAGATAAGATAATGATGGGCTCTGAGCGTAAGAGCATGGTTATGTCTGAAGAGGAAAAAACCAATACGGCATATCATGAAGCAGGTCACGCGATTGTAGGTCGTTTGGTTCCAAAACATGATCCAGTATACAAAGTATCGATAATTCCTCGTGGTAATGCACTAGGGGTAACGATGTACCTTCCTGAACAGGATAAGTACAGCAATTCGAGAGAAGAGTTAGAGTCGCGTATTGCCACTTTGTTCGGCGGTCGTATTGCTGAGGAAATCACCTTAGGTGCAGCAGGCGTAACAACTGGCGCATCGAACGACATAGAACGAGCAACTCAAATCGCGCGTAAGATGGTTACTTCTTGGGGTTTATCATCCAAAATGGGGCCCATTAATTACGAAGACGATGAAAATGAAAGGTACATGGGTGGCGGCAATCCAAAATCTGCAGAGACTGTTCGCGATATTGATGTTGAGATGCGATTACTTATTGACCGCAACTATGCGTTAGCTGAACAAATTCTGAAAGATAACATGGATATACTCGAAGCAATGAAAGATGCATTGATGAAGTACGAAACGATTGATGCCAAACAAATTGACGATTTAATGAATCGCGTTGAAGTCCGTCCTCCTGCTGATTGGGAAAAAGATGTCAAGCCAGATTCAAACAGACCATCGGGCGGTGCAACAATTAACGCCGGTGGCGAGTCAAAGGATGCACCATCCAGCGACCCGAGTGACGTAACACACTAGCTGCAGTGATTGATGAAGTAAAAAACGCTGGTTTATACCGGCGTTTTTTTATTTCTAAATTTATTGATATAAAAATTAACATGAATAACTTCTATTTAATCAACTTTAGAGGCGATATGAATCTTGACTCGTAAACATATGATCACATTTAGGCAACGCGAGATTAAATTTGATGTGCCTAAAGTAATGGGTATTTTGAATGTGACACCGGATTCATTTTCGGATGGAGGTCATTTTAGTACAGTCGAGACTGCTATGCGACAAGCTGAGTTAATGGTAAATGCAGGAGCTACATTTATTGATGTTGGCGGAGAGTCTACGCGCCCTGGAGCGGTGGCAGTTGCATTGCAAGAGGAGCTCGATCGGGTTATTCCTATAATCGAAAGCATTAGTAAACAGCTTGATGTCGTGGTGTCAGTTGATACCAGCAAGGCGCAAGTAATGATTCAAGCGGTGGAGAGCGGTGCGGGACTTATCAACGACGTAAGAGCACTGAGAAACGAAGGTGCGTTGAATGCAGCTATACACGCTGCTAATCATTTTAACGTCCCCAGTTGTTTAATGCATATGCAAGGTAAACCTCAAAATATGCAACATAAGCCACACTATGGCGGCGTTGTTGAAGATGTGCTTGGTTTTTTTGAGCAGCGTATACAAGAGTGCACTGATGCGGGACTCAATTATCAACATATCTTGATTGATCCTGGTTTTGGCTTTGGCAAAACATTGGATCACAATTATCAAATTCTGAAAAATTTACAAAAATTCAATAAATTTGAGGTGCCTTTATTAGTGGGTATGTCGCGAAAATCGATGATTGGGAATTTATTACAAAAAGATGTTAATCAAAGGTTGGCAGGAAATATTGCCACTGCTACTATTGCCGCCCTTGCGGGAGTTGAGATTATCAGAGTACACGATGTTGATGAGACAATGGACGCTATCAAAATCGTGAATAAACTACACAGCGTGGAATAAAGGAAGCAAGTTGTATGACCGAACGAAAATATTTTGGTACCGATGGCATTAGAGGTAAGGTTGGTGAAAGTCCAATTAATCCGGAATTTGTCATCAAGTTGGGTTACGCCGCTGGTAAAGTACTCGCAGGGCAAGGCACCAACAAGGTACTTATCGGTAAAGACACGCGAATTTCTGGTTATATGCTTGAATCTGCATTGGAGGCTGGTCTTTCAGCCGCGGGTATTAATATTGGTTTGTTGGGTCCTATGCCGACACCAGCAGTTGCTTATTTAACCAAAACCTTTCGTTCCGAGGCTGGTATCGTGATAAGTGCCTCGCACAATCCTTATTATGATAACGGCATAAAGTTTTTCTCTTCGACGGGGCAAAAATTGGACGACACAATAGAGTTGGCAATTGAAGCTCAGCTTGAAAAGCCTATTGTTTGTGTTGAATCAGACAAGTTGGGTAAAGCGACCCGAATTAACGATGCCGCGGGACGTTATATCGAATATTGTAAAGGCACATTTCCCTCAGACTTGTCACTCAAAGGTCTGAAAATTGTGGTCGACTGCGCGCATGGTGCAACTTACCATATTGCGCCTGATGTATTATCAGAGCTCGGTGCTGATGTAATTGAGATAGGAACTACACCGAACGGCACAAACATTAACCATAAAGTAGGCGCAACGTCTATGCGTGCTTCTGTTGAGGCGGTTAAAGAGCATAAAGCAGACCTTGGGTTTGCCTTGGATGGTGACGGTGACCGCATCATGATGGTAGACGAGAATGGCAAGGTCATTGATGGCGACGAAATAATTTTCATTATCGCTCGTGAAGCAATGAAAAATGGTCAATTACAAGGCGGCGTCGTGGGCACTAAAATGTCTAATTTAGGCATGGAAGTGGCATTAGAAAAATTAGGTATTCCGTTTGCTCGCGCCGACGTAGGTGACCGCTATGTAATGGAAATGCTACTCGCTAAAAATTGGAAAATTGGCGGTGAGAATTCAGGTCATGTGCTCAATTTGAATCTAGCTTCTACTGGTGATGGCATTGTTGCTGGACTTCAGGTCATTGCTGCTATGTTGCGATCACATATGAAATTGAGTGTATTAAATTCAGGATTTATCCGATTTCCACAGCGACTTATTAACGTCAAATTTGCTGATCCAAGCAAAAATCCTCTTGAATCTGACGAAGTTACCGCCATCGTTAAAAAAGCAGAAGAGGAAATGGGTGAAAATGGACGTGTTTTGCTGCGAAAAAGTGGAACAGAGCCATTAATAAGAGTCATGGTTGAAGCGATCGATAAGGGCCTAAGTGACCTTTGGGCTGAAAAAATTGCCGATGTGGTGAAAAAAGCATCATAAAAACCTAACTTACTACCTATTTATCACACTGATACTTGTATAATTGTGAGTGGTTAGTTAATATCACGCCCGCTTTGCAGTGGGCTCGGGAGAAAACATGACAGGTTCTCAAAGAAAACCTTTTGTAGCAGGAAATTGGAAAATGAATGGAAGCAACGAGTTAGTTGAATCCTTCTGTTCAAAATTAGCCTCAAACCCAGCAGTTGATATTGTTATATGTCCTCCTGCGGTTTATTTATCAAAATTCAATCAGGCTGAATTTGCAATTGGTGCGCAAAATGCGAGTGAATTTGCTTCCGGTGCACATACCGGTGAAGTCTCACTGACTATGATCGCCGAAGCGGGCTGTAAGTACGTTATTGTAGGCCACTCTGAGCGTAGAGAAGCGTATTACGAGTCAAATGAAGTAGTCGCAAGAAAGGTTAAAGCAACAATAGCAGCGGGCCTTACGCCGATACTCTGTATTGGTGAGCGGTTAGAAGTAAGAGAAAGCGGTAAAGTATTTGATTTTGTAAAAGCACAATTAGATGCAGTTGCACATGAGTGTGGCGCCCACTATATAAAAAATACAGTCATTGCCTATGAACCTATATGGGCAATTGGAACGGGCAAGACAGCAAGCCCAGATCAAGCGCAAGAAATTCATGCGTTTATTCGAAAAGAATTAGCAGCCCTAGATGCCAGTGCTGCGGCAAGCGTCAGAATTTTGTACGGTGGCAGTGTTAATGCCGCAAATGCAAATGAGTTGTTTGCAAAGACAGATATAGACGGTGGTCTTATTGGTGGCGCCAGTCTAAAAATAGAAGATTTTACAACAATTTGCCAAGCAGCAAGTTAATGAGGAAAGAATGTTAGAACAAGTATTAAGCGTTGGTTATTTGGTTGTTGCACTATTGTTGATTGGATTTGTATTAATCCAACAGGGTAAGGGAGCTGGTATGGGAGCATCATTCGGTGCTGGCGGTTCTAACACCGTATTTGGTTCATCAGGTTCAGGTAATTTCATGACTAAAATAACGGCTATTTTAGCGACCTGTTTTTTCGTGATTAGCTTACTTTTAGGCACCATCGCTGCTAATAAGCATGAAAACGTAGATGAGTTCGATAACCTTGAAGTGCCAGTTGTTGAAGAACCTGTAAGTACAGAAATTCCAACATTAGCTACTGAGTTACCGGTTGCATCTGATTTACCAGCGCCAGTGGTAAACGAAGAAGAAGTTAAAGAAGACGACGTTCCAAACTAGTTGAACGTGTAGTAAGCAAAATGCGGAAGTGGTGGAATTGGTAGACACGCCACCTTGAGGGGGTGGTGGCTTAGGCCGTGAGAGTTCGAGTCTCTTCTTCCGCACCATATAATGGAAAGACCAGCAATTGACATTGTTGGTCTTTTTTTTTGCCTAATGTTAATAAGCTCATGTTAATAAGCTCATGTTAATAAGCTCATATTTATTCCTCATCACTTATTTCAACAACGAGCCCTTGCAGTAAAGACAAATATAAAATGGATAATGGAAATTCAAGTAATCCCGAAAATCTTGCTCATTGAAAAACTTTTTTTCTATCCATAACTGTCTGCAACCGTCGGCTATTAATGCCGCAAAGGTACGTCTTGACTCTATATCGATGTCTTCACGCGGTTGAGTTAACTGTTGAGTATTCAATTTGGTTCACCAGAAATTACGCTTAATCTGTGATTGATAAGCCTGATTACAAATCACATTTATTAAAATCCCACATAAAAAATGGGCGCTTAGACGTCTAGGTGTCTATATTAAATTAATATCATCAGAATGCAAGCTAGCTATGTAATTAAAACTTACAAAAAAATAGTTGTTATAATTTGTCTGAAAAGCTAGTTTGCATTCCGAAAAGTAAGCACAAAAAAACTGAAGCTTGTTTTAGTAAAAAGAAAACACATAAAAAATAACTAAAATAAAAAGGAAAAAATATGAAAAAGTGGATTTTCGGTGCAGCTGCACTGATGCTTGGTATACCATTCAGTGCTGCCTTGGCCGATGAAGGCATGTGGCAGCCGCATCAACTCCCCGATATAAAAGAACAACTCGTCGCAGCAGGGTTAACCTTAAACCCAGATGATATGTCTGACTTATCAAAGTTTCCAATGAACGCTATTATTAGCTTGGGCGGATGTACGGCAAGTTTTATTTCGGATCAAGGTTTAGTGGTGACAAATCATCACTGTGCTTATCGTTCAATTCAGCATAATAGCTCAGAAAACAATAATTTACTTGCTAACGGGTTTGTGGCGAAAACGAAGCAGGAAGAGTTGGCGGCAGCGCCTGGTAGTCGCGTGTATATAACTGAATCGTTAACGGATGTGACCGCTAAAGTCACTGATGGGATTTCAGCAGAATTAACGGGTAGTGAGTATTATCAAGCAATAGAAAATAAGCGTAAGGTATTAGTTGCCCAATGTGAAACTGACGATGACTATCGCTGTTCGGTTTCTAGCTTTCATGGTGGTGTTAGCTATGTATTAATCAAATTATTGACTATAAGAGATGTACGCTTAGCTTATGCGCCGCCCTCTAGTATCGGTAAATTTGGTGGTGATACAGATAACTGGCAGTGGCCTCGTCAAACGGGTGATTGGGCATTCTATCGCGCTTACGTTGGCAAAGATGGCAAACCAGCAGATTACAGCGAAGACAATATTCCCTTTAGCAATAAAGCCTTTTTAAAAGTAAACGCCAAGGGGGTTGATGAGGGTGACTATGTCATGGTGTTAGGCTATCCGGGCAGCACCAATCGCTATCGTACTGCAGTCGAAGTCAAAAACACCTTTACCTACAGCTATCCAACAGCCAGATCGTACCGTCAAGAATATATTGATGTAATAAAGCAAAACTCAGCGCCGGATAGTGATGAGCGTATTAAATATGCCAGTAATATTGCGGGTTTAGCTAATTATGCTAAAAACTATGGCTCAATGGTAGAGAGCTATAATAAAAGCGATATGTTAATTAGAAAACAAAGCTTAGAAACAGATTTAGTAAATTGGTTAGCTAAAGACACTCAGATGAATACTAAATACGGTGCGAGTTTAGTGACGCTGAATAAGTTGATTGAGCAATCTGATGCGACTAAAGAACGTGATTTGTTGATGGCTTACATTGGCAGAACAACCATGATGTCAGTCTCCAAAGGCCTCCTTCGTCTATCTCATGAACGAGCAAAGCCAGATGCTGAGCGCGAACGAGGTTATCAAAAACGTGATTTAAAGCGCTATGAGCAATCATTGGCATCCATAAATTCACGTTATGTTGCCGATATCGACAAGGTTCTTTTTAAGCATTTTTTAGCTAAGTATGTTCATTTACCGGCTGATCAACGCGTTACCACTTTTGATCAATTTTTTGATATTAAAGACACAGACTTAACTAAAGCTTACGCCAAAGTTGACAAAATGTATGCTGATACTAAGTTAGGCGAACTAGACACACGGCTCGCGATGATGAAGATGTCAGAAAAAGAGATGCGTGCAAGCGCTGACCCTTTCATTCAATTCGCAGTAAGCCAATTTGACTATAATATGGCACAAGAAAAGCTAAGTAATTCATTGTCAGGCAAATTACAACGAGTGCGTCCTGAGTATATGAAAGCCTTACTTGCATTCAAAAAATCACGCAAAGAAGCAGTTTATGCGGATGCCAATAGTACTTTACGGATCACCTTTGGTAATGTTAAAGGGTATAGTCCACAAGATGGGCTAAGGGCAACACCTTTCACAACCACTGAGGGCATGTTGGCCAAGTATATTGCGGGTGATGATGAATTTGATTTGCCGGTAAAGTTGCGTGAAGCGATACAAGCAAAACGATATGGCATCTACGCTGACGCCAAGTTGAATTCTGTGCCCGTAAACTATTTAAGTACCTTAGATATCACTGGTGGTAACTCAGGCTCGCCAACACTAAACGCCAAAGGCGAATTTGTCGGGCTCGTGTTTGATGGTGTTTACGAGTCTATTATCGGGGGTTGGGATTACGACCCAACATATAACCGAGCTATTCATGTCAGCAGCCCATTCATGCTGTGGGTTATGGAGGAGGTTGATGGTGCCGAAAACCTAATAGAAGAAATGGAAATTGTAAGGTAGGTTTAGCTAAAATAGCGTATTAAGTGGCCAAATACGTCGGCCACTTAATATATTTTTAATATTATAAATTTAGCGTTATAAAGATTTATCCTAAGTAATATTTACATCGCTTAAGTCGGCTGTTATTTGTTGATGGTGTACGTTGGACTAAACTGTCTTTTGCTGCTGCGACGTTGTCGGTCTAATTGACGCTTTGCTCTGCTAATAGAATTATAAAATGCATCCTCAATTGTGATGGCTGTATTTGATGTTGTGGTAGATCCATCAGGTAATAGGTCAATCACCACCGAACATTGAATAATTTTTTGACCAAACTGATCAATGTCATTTTTAAAAGAAGTATTAACAATTTCAATGATTTGCGTGTATCTTCCCAATTGCATGCTCAGTGTTTCGTTCAAGCGTTTTACTTGATCTTCACTTATTTGGACATCAAATTGCACAATTTTGAGTTGCATGACTACACTTATGAAAGATTTTCCTGTCTATGAGGCAAGGTTATCAACTTAAAGTGAACGAATATATTCGTTTAAATGTATAAAAAAGGTTCGAAAAAACTGACGTACTTTTATGCCTAGGAATAAAACACCCAATGTCTGAAAATTTAAATTATAAACACCTCCATTACTTTTGGGTTGTTGCAACCGAAGGTAGTATTGCAAAGGCGGCCGAAAAACTTTTTATTACGCCACAAACAATTAGTGGGCAATTGAGTATGCTGGAGGAAAGAATAGGTCAGCCACTATTCGACCGCGTGGGCCGCCGGTTACGATTAACCGAAACGGGGCGTTTAGTTTTACGTTATTCCGATGAAATATTTGAATTAGGCAAAGAACTAAGTGATGTATTGCGCGGGGCACCATTAGTGGGCACCTCCGAATTTATTATTAGTGCAGCCAGTGCGTTACCCAAAACTATCGTTTATAAAATTATCGAGCCAGCACTTAACTTATCAAAAGAAGTCAGCTTAGTATGCAAGGAAGGGCCTGTTGCAACTATTCTTGCAGAGTTAGCCATTCACGAAGTTGATATGGTATTAACTGACACGCCATTGTCCAGCAATTTCAGTGTGCGAGCTTATAATCACTATCTAGGGCAGTCAGGATTAACCTTTTTTGCTGTGAAAAAAGTCAAACAACAGCTCAGCGGTGAATTCCCACAATGTCTTCATCAAGCACCCATTTTATTGCCAACCAAGCAATATGCTATTCGACAATTATTTGATAAATGGTCTAATGATAATGGCATATTCCCAGTAATAAGAGGGCAGTATGACGACAGTGCCTTAATGAAATCTTTTGGCCAAGCTGGTTTTGGCGTATTTTTTATGCCCACTATCATTGAACAAGAAGTCTGCGAAAGCTACAAAGTAGAAGTTGTTGGACGGATGCGTGACATTAAACAAAAGTTTTACGCAATATCGGCTGAAAGAAAAGTCACTCATCCCGCAGTTGCCGCTGTATGTAATTCAGCAAGAGATGTAATTTTTAAATAGCAATCAATGCGTTTCGCCGCTATACTATGCACCGCATTAATAAGCATAAAATACAAATAAACTAAAGGATAGAGTGTGACTCCTATTACTAAAACATTTCAGTATGGTCAGCATACTGTCACCCTAGAAACGGGTGTAATCGCAAGACAAGCAACTGCAGCAGTAATGGCAAGCATGGATGACACGTGTGTGTTAGTTTCAGTTGTTGGTAAAAAAGAAGCTAAAGCAGACCAAGGCTTCTTTCCATTAACCGTTAATTATCAAGAAAAAGCGTACGCAGCGGGTAAAATTCCTGGTGGCTTTTTCAAACGTGAGGGCCGCCCTTCAGAGAGCGAGACCTTAATTGCACGTTTAATTGACCGTCCAATTCGTCCGTTATTCCCAAATGGGTTTAAAAACGAAGTTCAGATTATTATTACTGTGGTTTCTGCAAATCCAGAAATTCCAACAGATATCATCTCATTAATCGGCACATCTGCTGCTCTAGCTATTTCTGGTATGCCATTCAATGGTCCAATCGGTGCAGCACGTGTTGGTTATAAAGACGGCGGTTATATTTTAAATACACGGTCTTCTGAACAAGAAGAAAGCGAACTTAACCTGGTTGTTGCTGGCACCAAAAGTGCCGTATTAATGGTTGAGTCTGAAGCTGATATCTTATCTGAAGATGTTATGCTGGGTGCTGTTGTATATGGCCATGAACAATCACAAACAGTTATTAGCGCGATCAGTGAGTTTGCTGCTGAGGTTGATACAGAATCCTGGAATTGGGAAGCAGAACCAGAAAATACTGGCTTAAAAGCGCAAGTTAAAGAACTAGCCGAAGCAGGTATGACTGAAGCTTATCAAATTTCTGACAAAATGCTTCGTAAAGATGCTATTACCGCAGTGACAGAAAAAGCGATTGCGGCTATTGTTGCAGCAAATCCAGCGCAAGACCGCAAAGAAGCTAGCGATTTATTGCACCATTTAGAAAGTGACGTTGTACGTTCACGAATTCTAGCGGGTGAAAAACGTATTGATGGTCGTGATCCAGATACAATACGCGCGCTTAATGTTGCAACAGGTTTGTTACCAAGAACACATGGTTCTGCATTATTTACACGTGGTGAAACTCAGGCAATTGTAGCTGCTACATTAGGTACAGAGCGCGATGCACAGATGATTGATGAGCTAGGTGGCATGGCGAGCAGTCGCTTCATGTTGCATTATAACTTTCCTCCATATTGTGTTGGTGAAACTGGCTTTGTCGGTTCACCTAAGAGACGTGAAATTGGCCATGGTCGTTTGGCTAAGCGCGGTATGCAAGCGGTTATGCCTTCTGCTGAAGAATTCCCATATGTGGTTCGTGTGGTTTCTGAAATCACCGAGTCGAATGGTTCTTCTTCAATGGCATCAGTTTGTGGTACATCATTAGCACTTATGGATGCAGGTGTTCCCATCAAAGCTTCTGTTGCTGGTATTGCAATGGGCTTAGTAAAATCAGATGATAACTTCGTTATTCTATCTGACATCTTAGGTGATGAAGACCACCTTGGTGACATGGACTTTAAGGTTGCGGGTACTACTAACGGTATTACTGCACTTCAAATGGACATTAAAATTGAAGGTATTACACAAGAAATTATGCAGTTAGCATTGAAGCAAGCAAAGGAAGCTCGCTTACATATTCTTGAAGTAATGGATTCTGCAATTGCGGGTCCACGTGAAGAAATGTCTGAGTATGCCCCGCGTATTTACAAGATGAAAGTTGATCAAGATAAAATCCGTGATGTTATTGGTAAAGGCGGCGCTATGATCAGAGCGATCACTGAAGCATCTGATACCAACATTGAGATTGAAGACGACGGTACTATCAAAATCTTTGCAACTGAAAAAGCCAAGGCAGATATAGCTATCGATCGTATCAAAGCGGTAACAGCTAATATCGAAGTAGGCACAGTCTACAACGGTAAAGTGATGCGTATTGTCGACTTCGGTGCGTTTGTTGAAGTGTTACCAGGCAAGGAAGGCCTTGTTCACATCAGTCAAATTGCTCACGACCGTGTAGCTAAAGTCACTGACTTCTTAAAAGAAGGGCAAATGGTTGACGTAAAGGTCATGGAAATTGATCGTCAAAATCGTGTCCGTCTGAGTATTAAAGAGTTGTTAGAAAAACCAGCTACTTCAAGCGAAGGCGAATAATTCAACTTGAATTCTATGGTTTAGGCCATATTCATTATTGATAAGTAAAAAAGGAGCTTCGGCTCCTTTTTTGTTAATTTATAGAGGAAAAATAGAATGAACGAAAAGCAAACAACCGAAGTCGAAGCAGCAGCATTTAGACGGCTGATTAAGCACTTAGATAACAACAAACAAGTCCAGAATATTGACTTAATGTTGTTGGCTGACTTCTGTAGAAACTGTTTGTCTAAATGGTATTTAGCAGCGGCGCAAGAACGCGATCTTGCATTAACAGACGACGAAGCTCGCGAAGCAATTTATAAAATGTCGTATAGCGAATGGAAAGCGAATCATCAACTTCCTGCGACCGAGGAGCAAATGGCCGCATCCGATGCTAAAAGAGTAGCTAAGCAGCAAAAATAAGTGCGTGCTATACTTCATAACATTTGCAGTCGATGAGATGAGTTGATGTGAAAACGATAAGGATTACACTTTGGTAAATAAGGAATCTTTTAAAAGTGAATAAAACACGCTTAGGTATTTGTGCCGCGATAGGCCTACTTCTTCTATTATCCGGCTGTTCAACGCAAAGTAATAACGCTTATGGGCCAATGGGTAATTTGCTCTTGGCCGAGCCAGAGCCGGTCAATACCCGCTCACAAATGGCGATTGCACGCTACAACCATATTCTCACACAAGCTCCATTGAAGGACGAAGAGCGAGCTGAGCTTCTATTTCAGCGCGGCATGCTTTATGACAGCGTGGGTTTGTCTGGTTTAGCACGATACGATTTCATACAGGCATTACAATTGAAGCCTGATATGGCAGAGGCACATAATTCAATTGGTATTCATTATATCCAACAAATGGATTTCATAATGGCTTACGAATCCTTTGACTCGACATTAGATATCAATCCTGACTATGATTTCGCGATCCTTAACAGAGGTATTGCTCTCTATTACGGTGGAAGAGCCGAACTGGCCCTTTCAGACATGAATCGTTTTTACGAAAAAGACAAACATGATCCATATCGTGTTCTTTGGTCATTTATTGTTGAGCAGAATGTTGATAGGGAGAAAGCGTTAGCTAACCTCGCCATCCATAGAAAAGAATTAGACGATGAAAATTGGGCAACTAGTATTGTCGATTTTTACTTAGGTAGGGTTGATGAAACGGCGGTTATTGCTGATCTAGTCGATGACGTTAAAAGTCAAAAACAATTAAATGATCGCTTATGTGAGGCCTATTTTTATTTAGGTAAGTACCATAGCGACCTAGGCAATAAAATCAAAGCCGCAAATTACTTTAAGCTGTCACTGAGTACCAATGTATTTGAATATGTTGAATATCGATTTTCTAGGGTAGAGTTGGCCAGATTGCGAGAGAAAAGGAAAGAGGACACTATTGATTCAGATAGTAAAAGTAGTGAGCTTACTCAATAGCTGAATAACGTAAACTTTTTACTTAAGATTATGCAATAGCTCATACAAAATGACCGCTAATGGATGCAACACAGGATAGTGAACGAGTGAATTTAGCCATTAAATACCACAAAATATTACTTGGTGTGTGTGGCATCTGCTTCTTCCTACAAGCAGATAATTGTCATTCACCCAAGAGGGTATTGCTACAACATCTAGAACTTCAAAACCCTCAATCCGGGTATCTGCTTTATCCATTGGTTAAACGGGGAAACACTGACGCTTTGTCGGCACTAACTAAGTTAGCAATTGATGCAGATGACCAATATTGGTTAGTGTTATCAGGTAAGCTCGGCAGTAGTGCTGCTCTTTATTATTCAGCGATGCGCAGTCAAAATCCCGCGGAAATAAGGGCATGGTTAAAGACGTCTGCTGAGTTAGGACACACGCAAAGCCAGTTTGAGTATGCATTGTTACAAATTTCAAAAGATGAAAAACGCCGCTGGATGCAGCTATCTGCTGAGGCTGGCTACGAGCCTGCAATCATATCAATGGCAAAGTTTATTTTCGAATCTGAGGACAACTCACAAGCACTGATATGGCTAAAAAAAGCCGCGGAGTTTGATGCATCAAGTGCATTTAAGTTAGCCAACTTGTTGTGGAAAAAGGGTAACACAGAAAAAGCCAAAACATATTTTGATAAAGCGGCTGAGCAAGACTTTGGGTTAGCTAAGACGGCAATTCGGGTTATTAAACAGCATAAAATCGAACCGCTACGGTCATTATTAAGTGTTCCTGTGCAAGGTCCAAATTGTGCTCAAACAATCCAATTTGTTGCCACAACACTGGTTTCATTTATTCAAGCTACCTCGTTTCAAGAACAATTTGAAAAAGACAAGAGATTAGCCGACTTACCAATCTGCGTTTTGCCTCCTATTTGGCTGCAAAAGGACAGTTTGGTGTGCAGTAATAATTTTGATAATGAGGCTAGATTAGGTTGTGATCTCTATCCCTTGAGTCAATTAAAAACGCCACTAAGCTTTACTCATATGATTGTTTTTGCAGAGCAGGGTAAAGCGAATGTTAATAACGGTGTCATGTTTCTGGATCAATCCGATGCGTATTCCGTTTTCGTGCATGAGCTGGCTCACTTTGCGGGTTTTGTTGATGAATATGCGTTGCCTGACGATTTAGCTAATTACCATTGTAGCAAAAATATAGCCCCCAATTTATTGCTATCACCATTGCCGCAAGAAGTGGTCAAATCTCGCTATCTGCCTGCATCAAGGGAAAATAATTGGCAAAGAGCACTAGATGCGCACAATGAGTTACAAATATTGGAAAGCAATAATCCAGTCTTGCATCATATTGCGCGCTCTAGAACATGCAGAAACACCCAATATGAATCGTTTAAACCAACTCAGCAAATGACATTTTTGGAGTACCACGACGTGCCAAATATCCCTAAGGTGTATCGGACACTGTGGCGTCAAGCATTGCTCAGACGAGCAAACTATTCAGCGATCAATGACAATTTAGCTATTTCTGCATTTGCAAACAACGATGACATAGCTGGCCTGTTTTGGTCTACGTTATAAGATTTTTTCAGTAAACTCGTCAACCCACAGAGACGTTGCACCGCAAATAGCAACAGGCACTACTAAGAAGTTCACGATCGGGATGAGTGAGAAAATACTCACCATTATACCAAAACTAAAGCATTTACCTTTTCGTTGGTTTAAGTCATCTCGCATTTGCTTAAAGGCAATTTTATGATTGTCGAAAGGATAGTCGCAATACTGTATCGCCATCATCCACGCGGTAAATAAAAACCATAAAATTTGACCTATTATAGGTAATAAGAAAAATAATATTAAGAAACCTGCAGCGCGAGGAATAAAGTATAAGACTTTGGAAAGTTCGCGATCTAACGTGCGTGGTACATCTTTTATTGCACTTAATAATCCTTCGTTGCCCATATCTTGCCCAGTTAAGTAGCGTTCCACTTTTTCACTCAATAAACCATTAAATGGGGCGGCGATCCAGTTAGCTAAAGTACCAAAAATAAGCCCAAAAATGAGTAGTACAGTGATAACCGCAATTGGCCAAAGTAGGTAGTAGATGGCTGCTTTTAACCAACCTAGAAAGTCAGGGATAAAGTTGATTACGTAATTTATGGCTAGTTCTAATTGCGACCACAGAAAATAAAACGCTAAGGAAAATAACAGTAAATTAATGAATAGGGGAACAAAAACGAAGCGCTTAAGTCCCTTTGTTTTAATTAGTGAAAATCCTTCAAAAAAATAACTAGCGCCGCTTCTATCACTCATGTTTTCTCTTTATTTTTTATGTAGTTCTTGCTATCAGCAATGACTAGTATATCTTGCTAATGAGAAGGATGTAATGCGCAATTGTTACCAAGTTTTACTTTTGTTACATTTGCATTCGTCTTAGCTATCGTTTTTTGGAGTGTCGTTGTCACATAAAATACACATAGATAAACACAAAAGATAAAAAAATAACTAGATGTAGTCTTACGGTAATAATTGGAATACTTTTTTTGCTTCAAACATTTATTCACATTACATGCGCTTAAAAAAAATTAAATTAGCAGGATTTAAGTCATTCGTAGACCCTACCACAATCCCATTTCCGGGTGAAATGACAGCAGTGGTGGGGCCAAACGGCTGCGGGAAATCTAATGTTATTGACGCTGTGCGTTGGGTGCTGGGTGAAAGCTCGGCTAAAAACTTGCGTGGGGATGCGATGACAGATGTGATTTTTAACGGCTCTACTGCGCGCAAAGCGCTTTCACAATGCTCCGTTGAACTGATCTTTGACAATTCGTCGGGGCGAGTTGGTGGCGAATACGCAAACTATAATGAGTTGTCAGTAAAGCGTACTGTGACCAAACAAGCTATTTCTAGTTATTTACTTAATGGCACCAAATGCCGAAAGCGAGACATTACTGACTTATTTTTAGGAACCGGATTAGGCCCACGCAGCTATGCCATTATTGAACAAGGCATGATTTCTAAGCTCATAGAGAGCCGGCCTCAAGAATTACGTGTGTTTGTGGAAGAAGCAGCGGGTATTTCGAAATATAAAGAACGTCGCCGCGAAACCGAAAATAGAATAAAGCACACAAAAGAAAATCTAGAACGCCTAGATGACGTGCGAAATGAATTGGGGGAGCAGTTAAGTAAACTTCAACGGCAATCTGTGGCAGCAATAAGGTATAAAGAGCTGAAGGCGTCTGAACGAGAGCTTAAAGCTCAACTTGCTGTTTTCCGATGGTTAAAACAAATTAATTTGATTAATCAAGTTGAAGCTAATATTTCAGAAAAAGAAATTGAGTTAGAAAAAATAATTGCTCAAAAACGCGGTGACGAAAGCAGCATTATTCAGTATCGTGAAGAACAAGAAAGCTGCAAGTTTGAAATAAATGACATCCAACAAGAAATCTTCAAGGTTAGCACTAACATAACCCAAATTGAACAATCACAATTATTTTCTAAAAAGCGAAAGCACCAAATTCAGCTGGAATTACAGCAACTGCAAACTCAAGCTCAGCACACCGAAGCGTTATTTGCAGACACGGCGCAAGAATTGGTCATCGTGCAAGATGAACTGGTTGATTTAGAACCGAAAAAAATGATTTTGGAAGAAGCGGTCGAGAATGCTCAGGCTGCACGTCGTGAATCGGAGAAGGTACTTCTTCAGTTTAATGAAAAAAATAGAGAGGGAGAAATTCAATATCACGCCCTTAAACAAGAATTGCAGAGTTGCCATAGCCAAATTCAAAACACCATGAGTATGCAACTTCGTACTGACTCTCGAATTCAAGAACTCAAGCAAGAATTGGCCGAATTCGATGACGAATATATAAAACAACAAACTGAAGATATTCAAACCGATTTGCTGCTAGTGAATGAAGGGCTAGAGCAAGCAAAAAAAGACGTATTATTTATCCAACAACGTCAGCACAAGGCGGCACTTGAGCAAGGAGCAACAAGAGCAGAAGTAGAAAAGCAAAACGGATTGATGATTAACTTGCAAGCAAGCAAGGATGCGCTGCAAAATATTCAGAAAAAAAGTATGACCGATGCAAGGCTATGGCCTGTGACTAACGAGCAATATGAGTTCGAAACTCAGTTACTCGAATTGTCTGCGTTTTTAGAGGTTACGCCAGGATACGAAGGACTATGTGAAATTGTATTTTCACATATTGCGAGTCCAAAAGTGATACCAACATTGTCTAGCGAGTTATTAGAATCAACATTTTTTGATAACAAACATGGTCAAGCTTTGTTGTTTGAAAAGCACATGACAGGAGACAAAGTGTCGGGAAGCTTAGCTGAAAAAATTAATAACCCGAGTGTGCCTCAGTTTCTTAATCTGATCAGCTTGGTGGACGATGTCGGAGCGGCATTAACTTTGCAAAAGTACCTTCGTCCCGGTCATTCTGTGCTTACGCCCTGTGGACTGTGGTTGTTCAGCGATATGTTAATTAACGGCGCTGGCGAGCAGGTTGACGCGAGTATTAGTCGCGCCGCAGAAGTAGGGTCGTTAAAAATTCAAATAGAAGTACAAAGACAAAATCTCAATATGGCCGAAAAAGGCCTCAAACTGGCAAGCTCATCGCTGGATGGTGTGTTGGCACTTGTAGATGATGCAAAATCAATTTGTACTGATTACACAGAACAAGCTTTTAAATTGAGCACTCAATTAAGCCAATTTCAGCAGCAAATAGCACAACAAGTCAGTCGTCACGAACGCTTTTATCAAGAACTAGAGCGCCAGCAAATAAACGCGCAAGAAGAATTAGAAAGACTTGAAGAGCTAAATGAGCAGGTCGAAATACATGCCATGGATTTGGCTCAGATTGAAACGTTTATTGACGAGCAAGTTACCCATACTGAGGTATTGCAGGCGAATGTGCAATTGGCTCGCACGCAAGTAGAGCAATTAGTCACACGAACTCATGAATTAGCCATGCAAGTTCAGCAGACCAAAAATAAATACAATTTATTAAAAGATAAACAGATTACTCGTGAAGAACAGATTAGTGAAAATAAAGAAAAGATAGCTATATTGCAAGAAGAGGCTCAAGAGTTGTCCATGCCTTTTGAAGATCAGCAAGTGAGATTGCAGGTGTTGTTGGAAAATAAGTCCTTATTGCAAACTCGTCAGCAACAGATACACTTAACGTTAACGCGAGTTGATGAAAAACTATTAGAGGCCGAAAAAGGACAATCAGGTATCAATCAGGCTGCCGAGAATACCAAAGCTGAGATTGACAGTATGAAGTTGCAAGCGGAAGGCAGTAAGGTTCGAGCCCAGTCATATTTAGAGCAATTGCAAGAGATGGAACAAGCATTGAAACCCTTGCTCGAAAGCTTACCTGATGACATTGAAGAGGAGCAATGGCAGCAAAACCTTGAGAAAACGGCGTCGTCATTAACACGCTTGGGCGCCGTTAACTTGGCTGCAGTTGAAGAGTTTGAATCGCAATCGATCAGAAAACGTTATTTAGACGAACAAAATGACGATTTGACACAGGCCTTAGAAACGCTAGGAGCAGCAATTAAAAAAATTGATAAAGAGACCCGAACACGCTTTAAAGCTACATTTGATCAAATTAATAGTGACTTAAAAATATTATTCCCTAAAGTGTTTGGTGGCGGTAGTGCTCACCTTGCGTTAACAGAAGATGATATGCTCGACACAGGAGTGACTATTATGGCGCGACCGCCGGGTAAGAAAAATAGTACAATCCACCTTCTTTCTGGTGGAGAAAAAGCGCTAACCGCATTATCATTAGTGTTTGCTATATTTAGATTAAATCCGGCACCGTTTTGTTTACTCGACGAAGTAGATGCGCCGTTAGATGATGCAAATGTAGGACGTTTTTGTAAATTAGTCTCAGAAATGTCAAAAACTGTACAATTTATCTATATTACGCACAACAAAGTCGCTATGGAGATGGCGAGTCATTTAACGGGTGTTACAATGTCTGAACCAGGTGTGTCGAGAATGGTCGCAGTTGATGTAGAAGAAGCTTTAGCTATCGCAGAATAATAATAAGTAGAGTAGTTTAAAATGGAAGATTTGCGCTTAACATTTTTGATTTTTGGTATTGTTGCCATTGTTGCCATCCTCGTTCACGGTCTGTGGACTATCAGGAAAAACGCCAAAGGCAATGCAAAAGCAAAATTTGAATCTAAAAACTGGCAGAATAAAAGTGACCCTTCGTTAAACGATGAAGATCAATTCGATGCTAATGGTGTTGGCAACGCTAGAGTGGTTTCTCAAAGCAAAACAATGATTAATGACACCGATGAGCAAGATGAAGAGGAAGACGATCTAGAGCCACGCGCTGCTTTACATTCTCAAACGCGGACTAGAAAACACGTTGGATCTCAGGACGACACTTATGGTGCTCATGAAATTAAAGTGACTGATGATATTGAGACTGACTTTTATGCTCAAGGTGACGTTAAGGCTAAACCAAGTGTGTCAGAAGAAGACACTACTGAAATGAACAAGAAGGCGAAGAGCGACAATACCGAAAAGGAAAGCAAAGACGGTTTGGAGTTAGATGATGAGCTTTCATTAGAGCGCACCGAAATGGATTTTGCAAAGCTGGCAGAAGAACATGAACAAGTTGCGCCCAAACTTTATGGCAGTGTGGTAACCCAACCTAAGCCGGGGTTTCAGCGCTCGACTAGAGTAACTGAAACTTCACATCGGCAATCACAGAATCAAGATAATTCCCAAATTCCGGAACCGCCACCGTTTTTGTTAAAGTCTGCAGCAGCAGTTCCTGAAGTGAATCCTGTAGCAAACGAAATTGCTGAATTTGAACCTGAGATCGAGCACTCAATAAGCACTGATCCTAGAGGTAGAGTTGAACCAGAATTTAAACTTGATGCCGTAGAGGCTCCAGTTGAACCAGCACAACCGATTAGTTTGGCCGCGCAGGCAAGAAAGCTAGTTTCGCGTCGTAAAAAGAGTGTAGCAGATGTTATTCGCAAAGAGCCTCAGTTACAAGCGGCTAACAAGCTCAATGAAGAACAAATGCGTATCGATTTTTCGAACGAAGAGCCCTCAGCGAAAGAGCCCTCAGCGGATAGAGAGCCCTCAGCGGATAGAGAGCCCTCAGCGGATAGAGAGCCCTCAGCGCATAAAGAGCCCTCAGCGCATAAAGAGCCCTCAGCGCATAAAGAGCCCTCAGCGCATAAAGAACCGACAACGACTCAACAACCTACATCGAGTCAGCAAACAACTAGTGAGCAACCAACGGATGTACTTGTGCTCAATATACGAGCCCCTGAGGGTCGCGAAATAACGGGTGCAGCGCTGTTACCAATGCTACTAACCCTAGGCTTAAAATTTGGAGAACAGGATATTTTTCATCGCCATGTGAATACAAATGGCAAAGGTCCGGTGCTATTTTCACTAGCCAACTTGTTTAAGCCTGGTGTTTTTGATATTGATAATATAGAAACCTTCAGTACTCGAGGTTTATCGTTGTTTATGATGTTACCCATTGAAGGCGAGCCTCAGCAAGTCTTTAATATGATGCACAACGCAGCTCGAAAACTAGCAGATGAGTTTAGCTGCCAGATCCTCGATGGTAGCCGCGGTGTTCTTACCAAACAAGGTCTGCAAAAATATTCAGAGCGTATTCGAGAATTCGAACGAAAACGTATTAACCGATAGTAAAAATGACTGAAATAAATCAAGAAAAAGCGCACATTGATGCGCTTAAATCGCAGCTAGAAGAACATAACTACCAGTATTACGTGATGGATGCCCCAAGTATTCCTGATGCACAATATGATCGTTTACTGGTTGAGTTAATTGCCTTAGAAAAAAAACATCCAGAACTAGTGAACTCGGATTCACCAAGTCAAAAAGTCGGTGGAATATCGTTGTCGAAGTGTGATGCTGTTGTGCATGAAGTTGCGATGCTATCACTCGACAACGGCTTTGCAGAAGCTGATCTCATTGCATTTGGAAAGCGTTTACAAGACAGGCTAATGCCAGTCACTTACATGCAATTTAGTTGTGAATCGAAACTTGACGGTTTAGCCCCATCAATTCTTTATGAAAACAGTGATCTGACAAGAGCAGCCACCAGAAGTAATGGAAAAGCTTTTACCTGATCCACACAAAACTACCTTTTTATTGTCAATGAGCCTTGTAATGAGCAAACATTGGCAAATAGTACGACAAACTTTAACTTTAGGTTAACTCATTAATAAGTACTCTTTATGTTAAATATAAAATTCAATAAAGAGCAATTACTAATTATTGAGAAACTAAATCTTCTATCTTGGATAAAACGAATATGTTAAACGAAATACAAAAAGAAATATTTAGTAAGAAGCACGAAAAGCTTCATCTATCTTTGTTAATGGAAGTGTTGGAAGGCATTGTTGAGTTTAAGTCTTTGACTGAAGAATACCAATTAGATGTTCTTGAAATCACTAATGCATGCTACAGAGTAAAAAACGAACTTATCAACGACCGTGTCTATGATGGATTTCTGGAAATATTTAAAGAGAATAATGAATTAGGTGAATACCACCCTTATTTGACTAATGTAGAATCAGAAGATGTTCTTGAAGGCAAAACAATTGAATTACCACAAAGAATGTTATCAACACAAAAAGCTTACACGTTTAAAGTGATTGATAAGTGGTTAGATAATGTAATAAAAACTGGCAATATGGTTGACATTGGTGAGCGAGATATCGAAATTAGAATTACTCCAAAACTAGATGGTTATGCTGGGTACGATGATGGAAGCACTTTATATACAAGAGGTAATGGAGTTAGAGGAAGAGATATCTCATTTGCATTTGAAAGGGGATTACAGGTTGCAAAAAGTGGTCAAAGGGGTCTCGGTGCGGGTGAAATTGTTATTTCAAAGGATTACTTTGAATCCAATTTATCAAATTACTTTGAAAACTCAAGAAACATTCAAGCATCGATAATAGCAGAAAAGAACATAGATAAAAGAGTCCAGAAAGCTATGGATGAGGGCGCTGCCGTATTTTATCCTTTCTCAATGTTAGAAAATTGGGAAGGCAAAATATCAGATCTTCGTAGTGATTTTGATGCAATTACTCAAAATATATTAGTAAGTTGTGATTACGATGTAGATGGTGTTGTTTTAGAGTGTAAAAATCAAAAAATCAAAGAAAAAATGGGTGCCACTAGGAAGCACCATCGTTGGCAAATAGCGCTTAAGTCTAATGATGAGAAAGCTCAGGTAGAAGTATTGGAAGTGATACCTAATACTTCAAGGAATGGGAAGTTGACACCAGTTGTTCGAATCAAACCAACCAAATTATCAGGTGCAGATATAAGTAGAGTTACAGCGCATCATTATGGAATGGTTAGAGACAAAAAAATAGGGAAAGGCGCTATTCTTGAAATAGTCAGATCAGGCTTAGTAATCCCTAAAATAGAGAAAGTAATTGAACCCGCTAATGCTGATATTCCAGACGTATGCCCATGCTGTTATGAAGATTTAAAATGGGTTGATGATAGCCTCTTCTGTCTTAATGCCTTAGCCTGTAAAGACCAAATAGAAAAGAGTATCATTCATTTCTTTGATACTTTGGGTAACAATGATGGTTTTGGAACAGCAACAATATCTAATTTGAATAAGCACGGTGTATCAACAATTTATGATATTTATTTATTAGAAAATAACGCTTTTAAACTTTCTGCATTAGGTTACAAAGAAAAAACAGTTAAAAATTTACAGGATGCTCTGACGAGAAGCCGAACAGTTGAAATAGAAGATTGGAGATTCTTAGCCGCTTTTGGATTGAATCGCTTGGGTCTTGGAGTAGCGGAAAATTTACTCGAACATCATTCAATTGAAAGTATCTTTGATTTGGACACGGAAGAATTAATGAAGATAGATGGTTTTGCGAAGAAAACTGCAGTCCAACTTGTTAAAGGCTTGTCGTCAATTAAGGATGTTTTTCAAAAGATATATGCACTAGGTTTTAATTTAACTGTAACTCCAAAGAAATCAGAGCAGCCAGATAATAACTCACCAATAGCAGGCAAGATTGTTGTCTTTACTGGGGCGATGACTCAAGGGGCAAGAGGGAATATGGAGAAACAAGCTAAATTACTTGGGGCAAAGGTTGGAAAATCAGTTTCAGGTAAAACAGACATCCTGGTAACAGGTGAAAAGGTGGGTGAAAATAAGTTAAATGCAGCTAGGGATAAAGGCGTTAAGGTTATTTCTGAAGAAGCGTATCTATTATTAATAAAAGATTAATTAACTCAAACTGATGTTTAACGTAATTAACAATTCATAACAGAAACCGAAGTAAGGTAAAAAATGTTATGAATAAAAAGAGCCTAGATAAAGCTGTTGTAGATTCAAGTGCTCATTGCAACATTTTACTCGAGGGTGTAACAGATTTTGTGTGACGGCTTATCATGAATTACGCTATAAAGAGTTAAAAGGATAAGCAAATGCAATTTAACAGAAAAGAACTTGAAGCTTTCGCGAAGGAAGCTGCCAAAAGCATTAAAACGCTAAAAGGCCTGATGGGCATGTGAATCGCCGAGAGCGAAAGTGCTAAGAAAATGGTGTATTTAGCAATAACCTAGGTATCTAAGAAGTAGACGATGCCCATCCATAACTGCCGTCGGGCGATAGATCGGTTTATTATCGAATCCGGAGACCGGCTCGAGACGCATATTAACTAATGGCAGTGACACAGATTTTGTTACAGCCTATCTATTGTCAGTGAATGCAACATTTCTCATTACTCCCATTCATCTTCGAATTCATTTTCCATATGTTGCAAATGACGGTCAAGCTTATTCAATAGATGGTGTAACGCTGATAATTCTTCGTGTGTGAAACAGCTGTCAATCATTTGTCCAGTTTCAATACGCTTCGGGGTTATTTTATCGTAAAGTTTAGCACCAGATTCTGTCAGGTAAATTAACACTTTACGTCTATCTTTTTTTGAATTTAGTGTATCTATTAAAAGTAATTTTTTTAAGACCTTGACTGCACGAGATACTGTGGCTGAATCGGTTTTCAGTGCGTTAGCAACATTACCATTAGTTAACCCGCCATATGCTCCTAAAATTGAAATAACACGCCATTCTCTCTCGCGAATGATGATGTCAGTATCGTTTAATAACTCAGGTAAATCATTACCAGCATGAGACATTTGCATAGCTAAACAATACATTCTATAAGGTAAAAATGTCTGTAAATCTAAGTTTGAATTAACTTTGCCTGCAGGTAGTTTGCCTTGCTTGCTGAGGCTTGCATTATTTTTTGTCACTACTGATCTGTCAGGCATGGGCTAGCTTCATTTTTACAATTATCAAATCACCACAACATAATAACGTTCTTTATATTGTAATGAAAGATCAACTTTTTTATTGCTGTAAATGAATTTATTTTGATTTTCAAAAGTGCTGTTTGTTGTAATTACAACTATATAGTTGTATTCTCATTTAAAGTTTGTAATGCCATATTTGATTAGATGATGTATCAGCTAAAGTGGCATGGGTTCCAAAATCTTCAAGGAATACCAGAATGAGTATAACTGCAACATCCAACGATCAGTTCACCGACCAAAACACTATTAGTGATAGAGATATCTTTAAACGACCAGCTCTTGATTGGCATAAGATAAGTTATTTACTATTATTATCCCGCGCAATGGACGATGTGGAAGAACAAGAACTAGTGCCAGCCAAGTTGGTTTTTAATCAATTTTCAGCTCGTGGTCATGATTTTGCTCAGATATTACTGGGGACTCAATTAACACATCCTCATGATGGTGCTACCGGCTATTATCGTTCTCGTCCATTCGTATTATCCCTTGGTTTAGATATTGATGAAGCAGTTGCCTCGCCGATGGCTAAATCAGGTGGTTATAGTGATGGTCGTGATATTGGTGTGGTTTGTAACTACCCCAATATTGAACGTAAAGGCGCGATGTTATTTCCTATGTGTGGTGGTGTTGGCGCGCAGTATTCTCCCATTGCGGGCTGGGCTCAATCTATTGTTTATCATCGAGATGAACTTAAAGATGAATCATATCGAGGCGCATTAGGTTTATCGATGGGTGGTGATTCATCTATGTCTACGAGTGGTTTCTGGGCTTCATTAAATATATCAACGACGAATAATTTACCGCATTTATTTTATATAGAAGACAATGGCTATGGTATTTCAGTACCACAAAAAGCGCAAACTCCTGGTGGCGATCAAGTAGCAAACCTCAGTGCTTACAAAAATTTAAAAATTATTGACGGCGACGGCACCGACCCCGTGCTCACACCACAATTAGTACAAGAAGCAGTTGATTATGTACGTGCGGGTAAAGGTACCTGTTTATTACGTTTAAAAGTACCTCGTTTATGTGGTCATACATTTCAAGATACGCAAACATACAAACCTAAAGCAATGGTAGCAGAAGAGCAAAAAAATGACCCTTTACCAAAGCTTAAAAGCTATTTAGCACAAGAAAATATCATTAGTGCTAATGAGTGGCAAACGTTAGAAGAAAAAGCATACACCGAAATTCGTGCCAGTGTTGAGCGCGCTAAAAAACGCCCAGAGCCTGATACCAGTAAATTGACTCGTTATGTTTATGCAGAAAAAGACGAGAATGGCGACGCGGAAGTGCAACTGCGTGGCGGTTTACATGGCGACCACTATCAATTTCCAGCGATAAGTGAAACGGCTAAACCTGAAGGGCAACGTTTGAATATGCAAACGGCCATTCGAAAGGTGTTGGATCACGAACTTGCAACCAATCCAAAAGTGTTAGTTTTTGGTCAAGATGTTGGTCCTAAAGGCGGTGTGCATGGAGCAACTTTAGGCCTAAATGAAAAGTTTGGAGATCACCGTGTATTTGATACAAGTCTTTCTGAAGAAGGTATTATTGGTCGTGCTGTTGGTATGGCGCTTTCTGGTTTGATGCCAGTACCTGAAATTCAATTTAGAAAATATGCCGAGCCTGCAGCAGAGCAAATTACCGATACTGGCATTATGCGCTGGCGTACTAATAATCAATTTGCCGCTCCAATGGTTATTCGCATACCTGGCGGGTTTGCTGGTCGAGGTGATCCATGGCATTCAATGTGTGATGAAGTTGAATGGGCACATAAAACTGGTTGGCAAGTGGTTATGCCTTCAAATGCAGAGGATGCTGCAGGTTTATTACGTTACGCTTTACGTGATAATAATCCAACCATCTTTTTTGAGCACAGATCATTACTTGATAATCGATGGGCTCGACGACCCTACCCAGGCGATGACTTTGTAATTCCATTTGGTAGAGCCAATGTCTTAACCAAAGGCGATAAGCTCACATTAGTTACTTGGGGAGCAATGGTAGAACGTTGTGATGCTGCTATTGAAGAGCTTAAAAAAGAACATACTCCTGACAGTATTGAACTTATAGATTTACGAACTATCCAGCCATGGGATAAAGAAACTGTATTAGAAAGTATTGTGAAAACAGGTCGTTGTTTAATTGTTCATGAAGATAATATGACTGCTGGTTTTGGTGCGGAAATCGCTGCCGTAATAGCAAAAGATGGCTTTTTTGATTTAGACGCGCCTATTGAGCGTTTAACGATGCCAGATACGCCAAGTCCACACAATATTCATTTGCTAAATGCTGCGGTTCCGACCGTTGAACGGATAATACAATCAATCATCGCCATTGTAGAATTTTAATAAATAAGCGAGTAAAAAAATGAGTAGAATTGACATTATCTTACCTGCTGCCCAGTTAGAAGGTACTACTGCTACATTATCAAAGTGGTTAGTTGCCATTGGTGAAAAAGTTAAAGAGGGTGATCCTCTAATAGAATTAGAGACTGATAAGGTGTCGATGGAAATTTGTGCCCCTAACGAAGGTACCTTATCTAGTATTACCTTTGCTGAGGGCGAGGAAATTGCTGTTGACACTGTATTAGGCCATTTAGATACCGAAGATACAAAAATTATAACCTCAACTGATGCTGTTGATACAAAAGAAGCTAATCAAACCGTAAATAACGGATCAGTGAACCAAAAGACAAACAGCGATGATCAAAGCAAGAAAGTAACCTCGAATAACCTTTCAAGCGAACAATTGGATATTAAAACCGACTTTACTATAGATGATAGCGTACAGTATTTGATTGGCCCTGCTGCACGTCGTTTATTGAAAAGTAATCAAATAAACCCAAACCTTATTACTGGCACAGGTCACCAAGGTAGGATCACTAGAAACGACGTTCGTTCTTACATCCAAGATACGCCCAAATCTGATCCCGCTGTCGCTACACATACACCAACCTCTATTCATGCTCCCGTAACTAGACCACTCAAAGGTACTATGGTTAAGCATAGCAATATGCGTAAAGCAATTGCCAATCATATGGTTAAAAGCTTGTTAGAAACGTCACCTCATGTCACTAGTGTTTTTGAAATGGACATGAGTAATATTATTGATCATAGAAAATGGCATAAAACGGAATATGCTGAACTAGGGGTTAAATTAACGTTTACCGCTTATTTTTTAGCTGCAGTAGTTAAAGCGATGCAAGAAGTGCCGCAAGTAAACGCCCGCTTCCATGAAGATGCTTTAGAGTTATTTAGTGATATTAATATAGGTGTCGCCACTGCTTTAGGCGATAAAGGTTTGGTGGTGCCTGTTGTTCAACAAGTGCAATCGATGAATTTATTTTCTATTGCTCAAGCACTTAATATACAAACTGAAAAAGCGCGCAGCGGCAACATAGTTCCGAGTGATATGAAAAATGGTACTTTTACGATTTCTAATCATGGGGTTAGCGGTAGTTTATTTGCAACGCCTATTATTATTAACCAACCTGAAGTGGCCATTCTCGGCATAGGAAAACTAGAAAAAAGGGTGTCGGTAGAAGAAATATCAGGTGTTGATACCATTGTGATTAAATCTAAATGTTATGTGTCACTTAGCATTGATCACCGTGCTCTTGATGCCCATCAAACAAATATGTTTTTAGCTAGGTTTGTTGATGTTATTGAGAACTGGGGATAGCGAGCGGCCGCGTAATTTATAAACACTTGCAAACCTCGGGCGACTATATAGTTAAGTAATCCTACTTGGGCAAACCACATGGCCTTCTTTCAAGCTGCTGGTTTAAACATAAAAACGTACCCTTATTATGATTATGAAAATAAGTGTTTAGATTTTGACGGAATGTTGGCAACACTTAAAAGGTTTCAGCAGATGATGTCGTTATACCGCATGGCTGTTGTCATAACCCAAGTGGTATAGATTTAACCAATGAACAGTGGCAACAAATAGCAGAAATCACTACAGAAATTGGTGTAGATATGGCTTATTAAGGGTTTGAGGCAGAACTAGATGGCGATGCTTACGGTCGACGTTTATTAGCTGATAGCGTCATTGAAATGATTGTTTGTAGTTCATGTTCAAAAAACTTTGGATTATATAATGTAACCCGCTGTTTTCAAGAGCTTATCCATTCTGTAGGTATGAACAAATCGCAACCAAACGGATTTATTAAATATTTTTATGTACCCTAGTTGTAAGTTTCTTAAACTCCAATCGACTAATAAGTTAATCCTCAACAATTTCACAGGAAAGTAAGTGGCAGCTGAATTTGAGCAACTGATCAAAGTTCACGGTGGAAGGATACGAGCTATTGCAAGACGATATGCTGATACCGACGCTGTTGACGATCTTTATCAGGAAATACTTGTTCAGTTATGGCGCAGTATCGATAGTTTCAGGGGAGATGCAAAACCTGAAACCTGGATTTACCGCATTGGTCTTAATACCGCATTGACCAGCGTGCGCAAGCAGATCCGGTTACGTGAGGGCAAAGCCGCCATACTGAATAGCCAACTTGGCAGCGAAGAGTCTCTCGGCGGGCGCTGTCAGGCTGAGATATTGAGTGAGTTTATGGATTCATTGGCTGATGTAGACAGTTCAATAATGATGATGTATCTCGACGGTCTTAATGGCCAGGAAATGTCATCGGTATTGGGTATGAAGCTTAATGCTGTGCAGGTGAGGATTAACCGCTTGAAAAAAATGTTTTCAGACCGCTATTTGGAGGTGGAATGATGGAATTGGACGATTTAAAAACAACTTGGAAAAAAGAGGTCAATATGACAACACAAACAGTAGACTTTAACAGCATCAAAAGCGAAGTAAGTAAACTCGACAAACACGCTAAAATGAGCTGGTCGATTGAGGCCATCGGTGCTTTGTTCGGCATATTTGCAACCGTTATTTTTACTTGGGTATGGCTTGATTCGCCAATCATTTTTACTCAAGTTGTTGCGGTAATATTAATACTTAGTCTGGTATATTCTGCACGGTTGTTTTTCGGTATTCAGCAGGCTGAAACACAAGATGATTGGACCTTGCTGGCCAAAATTAATATTCAAATAGAAAAGCGCGAAAAAGAAGTCAAAATGCTTCGTAACTTAGCGGTAATGCAATTGATCCCTATGTTCTCTATCATGACGCTGGCCTCTTACGCTATTTACATTGAATTGACGGGAATGATCCTGCCAAGTATGACATTTATGATTGGGTGGGTCGCAGGCCTAGTTTACTTTATCTTTTTACATTTTCATAACCGCAGTCATTTGAACAACAAATTTTTGCCTGCACTGGAGCAATTATACAAACTTAAAAAACAACTGAATGACTGAGTAATAATACTAGGAAGGATCGTATTCTATTATATAAAAAGGTCACATCACTGCGACTAAGTAAAGTTTAGGTTACCAAGTCGCAGTGCTTTAGTTTCAGTTTTTTAAAGAGGAATAAAATTTAGATTTTCCTAAGGTCTGCTAACGTTCCAAAACAGAAATCATATATCCATTGGCTAACTCTCAGTCTAGTGAAGTGGGATCAAACTCTTGCAGACTTTCATAGTCTCGCTGCATGGTCGACTTATTTGTTAATGGTCCGTGGCCCGGAATAATTTTAGTGTCTTGATCAGCACGATCCAAGATAGACTTCATGGCAAGCAAGTAGCCTTGATATGTGCCGCCACTTTGGGTGTCGATAAATGGCGTGACACCCACAAAATAAAGATCGCCAGTAACAATCACATTAGACTTCGTAAAGAAAACCGCAATATCGTTAAATGCATGAGCGAATTGGCCATCAATAATTATTGTGCGCTGTGTGCCTTTTACTACGCCTACATTGCCACCTATGCCGCGCAACATGTAAATATTTTCTGATACTTGTATTATTTCAATAGAAAGCTTTTTTGTAGCCAGATTTTGTGCGTTCGATACCCCAACACAAACAAATGCAACGCTTACTGAAATTATCGCTAGCCGCACTAATATTACACGCATATCTAAAACCTTTGGTATTTCATCTTGTTCTTATCTTAATTTACTTTGACCAGCACCAACTAGTGACGTTGTAACGATATTTGACTGTATCATCATGGATCATTGGCCTTACCCAATGCTCGGAGCCCTTTGAAAAGGGATTGAACAAAACGCAGCGATTATATATTGGCGCTATTTTAATAGGGTAGTCCGCTTTTCCCATAAACACTAACTCGCCACCGTTGTTATTCCATACTTTTTTCAAATACAATAACATACAAACTTCTCTGCCGGGTGAGTCGCCCGCATGCTGATTGACAAAGTCATCCGCGGTTAGGCGAAAGAAATTAGTGTTAATTACCGGTTTCGCTACATTGATATCGGTAAGTTGCACATCGAAAATGCGCGATAACAACGACATAAACTCTCTACTACGTAAAAATAGTAGAAAATCTCTAGCGACTCTCACCTGTTTGGTTTACATGCTTAGCGTATCAGGTTGCCACACGTCTCGCATAAGCAAATAGGACGAAGAGAGGCTAGGGCAAAATTACAAGAACTCGGTGCAAAAGTATCAGGTAGTGTCTCTGCTAAAACGGATCTATTGATTGCAGGTGAAAAGGCGGGTTCAAAATTGAGTAAGGCTGGATTGTTAAATGTAGAAGTTTGGGATGAAGCTCAAATGGTCGCTTTTTTTAAGCAATACCAATCGCATAATAAACTAATTGATGATCCTACTGACTACTTCTTGCGTGGCTTGCGCGCCTTCCATGCGCGTATAACTGACATTTTCCAAATCCAATCTAAACTAAAGTAGCCCAACAGGCCAAAAAATACCGAACATATTCCACAGCCTAAAATGAAGGCTGGGCCTATCGTTGAAACGCTTTCTATTAACCAAGACCAACTCAATTCAAAAGCAAAGTGGTCAACTTCAGTCCCAAGTACAGTACTCCCCACTAGATAAGCACCGTAGAATATAGGTGGCATTGTCAATGGATTAGTCAACCAAACGGTTGCGAGTGAAAGTGGCAAATTAACTCTAAAAATAATGGCGGCGGCAGTTGAAAAAAACATTTGAAAGGGTACTGGCCAAAAAGCAAAAAACAGTCCAATACCGAAGGCACCGCTCGCGGAACGTCGGTTTAAATGCCACAAATTTGGCTCATGCAATAGGGAGCCAAAGATACGTAAATATTTACTCTCTCTAATCGTAATATGGCTAGGTAAATAGCGTCTTATAAATTTCTTTGGCATCTTCTAATCTCTTGAGGGAAACAAGTTGAGTAAGCTACATAAAGCAATGTTTGCATTCATTATTGTATTCCTAAGTAGCCTTTTTTGGCCTGCGCTACCTTCAATTCAGATTGTGGCAACTTGTGTGTTAATCGCTATTGTTGTTGCATTATGTCTTCGCTTTCAAGTCAAGACTTGGGTTTTTGGTGCAATGCTAGGCTTCATCTGGGCCAGCAGTGTAGGACATTGGTATTCGTCTTGGCAACTACCAAATCAATATTTTAACCAAAATGTAATTGTAGAGGCCAATGTTGAGTCCTTGCATATTCAACTAAACACCTCAGACCAACCCCATGGGTTTAAAAATAAGCAAGTATACCCTCAACCTGACAATAAGCTATTCGAATACAAAACCTTAATACTGCAACTCAACAAGATAGGTAAAACGAGGTTATATCATTCGCCAAGGATAAGACTGTCATGGTTTGAACCAGAAATTGTGTTTCAACAAGGTAATAAAGTCAGGTTACTGGTCAACATTAAACGCCCTCATGCGTTAGCGAACGAATTTGGATTTAATCGGCAGAAATGGCTAGCGAGTAAAAATATCGTGGGCATAGGTAGCGTCAGAAAGAGTCCTACGAATTCACTTGCGCAAACCAACCACTCAATGCGACAAGAACTTGTCAATCGTTTGCTGGAGTATTCGATTCAGCATAATTTGCAAAACATAAGATGGATCCTCGCACTATCATTTGGCGACAGAAGCTTATTCACCAAGACTGATTGGAAGCTGCTGCAAACGACAGGGACGGCGCATCTATTTGCAATATCAGGATTACATCTTGGCATAGTGAGTGTGTTGTTTTTCCGTCTTATAACGACCTTGTTGTTTCTCGCCATTATAGTGAATAGTGGCACTCATCAACCTCATATAGGCCCTTGGGCACTCGTTGTTACTATTCCATGTTGTTTATTTTATGCTTATTTAAGCGGTTTTCAGGTGCCGGTGATACGATCGATAATCACTATTTTATTTATTGCCTACTTAATGTTTTATCAACTTCATTGGAGGCCTATTGCTGTTTTTATCAATCTACTCGTGTGTTTTTTTATACTATTTCCATTGTCGATAATTGGAATGAGTTTTTGGTTTAGTTTCGGTGCTATTTTTGCGATTTGTTTTTTTATGTGGCGCTATCCTCGCCGTGATCATTCTATCTGGCAGGCAGTAAGACAAACCATTGCAATGCAATTGTTTTTATCCTTGATAATGCTACCGTTGATTGCTATTAATTTTGGTGTACTGTCAAGTGTCTCTGCACTCGTAAATTTAATCGTAATGCCCGTGGTTAGCTTGTTGCTTGTGCCTATGTGTTTATTGCTTGTCAGCATGATGTTAATTAATAACAATATGTTGATTAAGCCACTCCTTACATCGTTAGACTGGTGTTTTGAACAACTTATTCTATTCATGCAAGTGTTTAATGCTGCGCCACATGCGAGCATAGATGTTCATGGGATCTCCCCAATAGCATGGTTTATTGTGCTTATTACCCTGTTACTTTTATTTTTACCGTATTGGCCGCATCGCAAAAAAATCATCGGTGCACTGGGACTTGCCATTTTAAGTCAAAGCAGCGCTAAAGATCACGAACGTGGAAGCTGGTCCGTAAGAATTTTTGATATAGGGCAAGGATTGAGTGTACTTGTGCGTCAAAATAATCAGTTTTTACTATATGACACAGGGCAATCTTTCATCAACGGTGGTAGTTTGGCAAAAACAGTGATTGCTCCGTATTTCTTGGCACAATCCCAAAATTTGGCGCTGGCGTCAAATGCTACCTTGCGCGTTCCGACGATTGATTATTTAATAAATAGTCATATGGATGACGATCATGCTGGCGGTAATGGTTTTATTTTTTCGCATTACAACGTTACGCAATGGCTTGCGCCTGTTAGTGGCTGCACGACCAATGACAGTTTTGTCTGGGGAGAATTAAGTTTAACTATTTTGTGGCCTGATAAAAACGTTTCAGGCAATAACAATAATCATTCCTGTGTAATAAAAATAGCCAGTAAAAATGCCAGTGTGCTGTTGACCGGTGATATAGAAAAACAAGCAGAGCAGACAATTTTAAAAAAATATGAGGGTACCTCAGTATTGAGATCAACGGTGTTAGTTGCCGCACATCATGGCAGTAAAACGTCCTCAACACGGCCCTTCATTCAAGCAGTACAGCCTGAATATGTTGTAATTAGCAGTAAGTATTATAATCAATGGCAATTTCCCCATGCCAGCGTTGTGGCAAATCTTATGGAGGTGAATGCGACGATCTATAACACCGCTTATGACGGTGAAGTTATCTTCAAATTTTCGAATGATAAGTTAGGAATACAAGCCTATCGTCAGCGCTGGTTTGCTCCATGGTACATGCAAATAGATTAATGCAGAGTCGACTCATCAGCAAAGCTTTGTGAATTCGAGGGCTTACGGTAGAATGCGTAACGCAAAAGCTGAAACCAAGCAAATAGCTGAACTAATTAGAAAATAAGATAAAGGAGCAGAATGACTGCTAGCATTGAAATTGAGCCGAAAGTCGTCAAAAGATTCCTGACTTACTTATCGCCGTTTAAACTTCCATTTTTCTTCGCTATTCTAGGTATGCTGGGCTATGCAGGCATCGATGCCTTTGTAATTTCGCAATTACAGCCAATGATTGACGTCGGTCTCAAAGACACGAGTTCAGATTTTTTAAGAATTGCTGCGCTTGCCATTGTCCCACTTTTTATCATACGCGGTTTGTTTAATTTTATGGGGAGTTACACCCTGAGCTGGATCAGTTCTCAAGTGGTGATGAAAATGCGTCAGCAGTTGTTTGATAAATACATTCATCTACCTGTTGAATTTCACGATCATCAATCAGCCGGTGCTCTTATTTCTAAAGTAACTTTTGATACTGAACAAGTAGCCAACGCTGCGGGCAAAGCATTTTTAATACTTATCCGCGAGGGTGCGTTCGTGATTTTCTTAATTGCCGTCATGTTCAGTAAATCGTGGCAATTGTCGTTAATCTTTCTATTGATAGGCCCTATTGTTGGCATTATCGTCAGTGTTGTCAGTACGCGTTTCAGGAAAATTAGTAAAGCAATACAAAAGGCAATGGGGTCCTTAACAACAGGCGTTGAGCAAGTGGTTAAGGGGCATAAAGTGGTATTGATGTTCGGTGGTCAAAAGATAGAGTCAGATAAGTTTCAGGACACTAACAATAACAATCGACAGCAAACGATGAAATTGGCAACCACGCAAATTCTAAGTGTGTCTACTATTCAGGTGATCGCTTCAGTTGCACTCGCGTTCGTCCTATATCTTGCCAGCACACCTAGCATGTTGAGTGAACTAACTCCCGGTGTTTTCATCGCCGTGTTGATATCAATGATGGCGCTGCTAAAGCCATTAAAACAGATTACAACGGTAAATAATGAATTTCAAAAAGGCATGGCAGCGTGCGCAAGTATATTTGAATTACTGGACAAAGATATTGAAGTGGATACAGGTACAAAAGAGTTAAACCGTGCGCAAGGCAATTTAGAGTTTAAAGACGTGACCTTTACTTACCCTAGTAAAAGCCAGCCAGCATTACGCAATGTTTCATTTGATATTAATGCCGGCCAGACTATTGCGCTAGTAGGTCGTTCAGGCAGCGGTAAATCCACATTATCTAGTTTATTAACTCGTTTTTATCAACCCCAATCAGGTGAGATATTAATTGATGGTGTGGCTCTGAATGACGTCACACTTACCTCGTTACGAAAGCAATTTGCATTAGTATCACAACAAGTCATCTTGTTTAATGACACCATTGCCAATAACATCGCTTACGGTTGCACAGACAAGGTTACCAGAGAGCAAATAATGCAGGCCGCTGCAGCAGCCCATGTGTCTGAATTTGTGGCCCAGCAGGAGAATGGTTTTGATACAATCATTGGTGAAAATGGTGTCACTCTTTCGGGAGGACAAAGGCAGCGTATCGCTATTGCAAGAGCAATCCTAGCTGATTCACCTATTCTAATACTGGATGAAGCAACCTCTGCTCTGGATACTGAATCTGAAAAATTGATACAGCATGCATTAGAAGAATTACAAAAAAGCCGCACTAATATAGTGATAGCGCATCGTCTTTCAACTATTGAAAATGCGGATCTGATACTTGTTATAGAGCACGGCGAAGTTGTTGAGCGTGGAACGCACTGTGAGTTGGTCGTTAAAAATGGTACGTATGCGCAGTTGCATAAAATGCAGTTTTCACAAGGTTAACAATGGCCTTACATAACGCTTGGTATGAAGATAAGAAATGGGTGTGGTTGTTACTGCCTATAACTATTGTGTTTTTTTGTTTGAGCAAGCTACGCAAATTTTTCTTTAACGTGGGCGTGTTTACATCCGTTAAACCCAAAGCCTTCGTTATCATTGTCGGTAATATATCGGTTGGTGGTAATGGGAAAACACCGACGGTTATTTCAATTGCAGAATATCTTATCAGTCAGGGTTATCGTTGCGGGGTTTTGTCACGCGGTTATGGTAGCTCACAAACGCAATTTCCGCATCTTGTCAATGTCAACGATGAGCCAAGTCTTGTGGGTGATGAGCCTAAACTTATGCGGCATCGCCTTTGTTGTCCTATCGTGATTGATCCAAAGCGTGTGCGCGGCGCCCAGTTTTTGGTTGAAATTCATCACTGCAACGTGATTATTTGTGATGACGGTTTACAACATTACGCTTTGCAAAGAGATTTTGAAATTGTGGTGATGGATGCAAGAGGTGTTGGAAATGGGTTTCTAATGCCGATGGGACCGCTAAGAGAATCGGTGTCGAGACTTAGCAGTGTCGATTTGGTCGTTTTTAATGGTCAAATAAACGATGATATTTTAGTCACAGCCGATAAAGTTGCCAGCATGAGGCTGCAACCAGATCGGTGGGTCAATGTGAAAACCGGTGAAAGTAAGAGTTCATTGTCCATTCTAAACGCAACCGCGATAGCTGGCATTGGCGACCCCAAGCGTTTTTTCTCGACCTTAGTTAACATGGGTATTGTGTGCGAAAAAAGCATCGGGTTTCCAGATCACTACGCGTTTAAATTTTCAGATATTCCTCAAGGAATGGTGCTGATGACGGAAAAAGACGCTGTAAAATGCAAATCATTTGCGCATGATAATTGTTGGTATTTACAGGTCAGTGGTAATATTTCAAAGAATATGTATCAGCTCCTTGATAACAAGTTGAAAATGTTCCAACAACACGTTTAAATCACGCTACTATTAATTCAGTATTATAGAATCCAATTTATTCTAAAAATTTAAGGACTCAGATGGCTTTTGATAAGCAATTGTTAGACATATTGGCTTGCCCTGTTTGTAAAGGTAAGTTGTTGCTCCCGGTTGAACAAAAGGAACTGATTTGTCGTTTTGATCGTTTGGCCTATCCCATAAAAGATAACATACCTGTGTTGCTAGATACTGAGGCACGCGAGTTGTCGTCAGAAGAGTTAGAAGCATTAAAGCAAAAAGGTGGCTAGTTTGAATTTTATAGTCATTATTCCCGCGCGATACGGGTCCAGCCGTTTCCCGGGTAAACCACTCGCATTGATCAAAGGTAAACCGATGATCCAACATGTTGTTGAACGTGCGCGTGAAGCTGGCGCACAAAAGGTGATAGTGGCTACCGATGATGAGCGCATAGCAACTGTCGTCAAGGCCTTTGGCGCAGAGGTTTGTATGACTCGAAACGACCATGAATCAGGCACTAGTCGTATTGCAGAGGTATTAGAAACGCTTAATTATACAGACGATACTATCGTGGTTAATGTGCAGGGTGATGAGCCGTTTATACCGGCAACAAATATTCAGCAAGTTGCTCAAAACTTGCATGATAATTCGCACATACCGATGGCAACGTTGGGCTTTCCTATTAGTGATGTTGACGACATATTTAACCCCAATGTTGTTAAGGTTATTACCAATAGCAATAAGCATGCGATGTATTTTTCACGCGCAGCAATGCCGTTTGATCGTGATGAGTTTTCAAACAAGTCAGTCGACAATATTAGCATGAGTGATTTAAGCTCAGCGTATTTGCGACATATTGGTATTTATGGATATAGAGCGGGTTTTGTTAAGCAGTACCGGAGTATGCCTGCATCACAACTAGAGAAAACTGAGTCTTTAGAGCAGTTGAGAGTACTTTGGCATGGGCATGTAATTCACGTTGATGTGGCAAAAAATGCGCCGCCCCATGGTGTGGACACACCGGACGATTTACAACAATTTCAATAAGTTTGAGCGAGTTTTACTCAGCAGTAAATAAGGTATAAGGGGATATACGTCCCCTTATTTAAGTGCCGACTCACCTTCTAACTAAGCACCTTGCTCTAGGCTTGTTCGTATTCTTCTTCTTCAACAGGAACTGCCCATAGATCATGTTCGTCAGTATGAATTATTTCAACCCACAAGCGCTGACCTGGTTGAACATCAAAGACGCCATTCAAATGTACTACTCCATCAATTTCAGGGGCATCACCAAAAGTACGCCCAACAGCACCTTCGGCATCAACCGAATCGATAACGATATTATATTCGCTGCCTATTTTGTCAATCAGGCGTTGTTTACTGATTTGTGATTGCACTTCCATAAAACGTTGTAAGCGCATGTCTTTGATATCCTCATCAATCGGGTCCGGTAGGTCGTTTGCTTTTGCGCCATCGACAGGTGAATACTTAAAGCATCCGACACGATCAAGTTGTGCTTCTTCAAGAAAGGTGAGTAACTCTTCAAACTCTTCCTCTGTCTCGCCAGGAAAGCCAACGATAAAAGTTGAACGAATGATCAGTTCTGGACAAATTTCTCGCCACTTTCTAATTCTCTCTATTGTCCTGTCTGCACTGCCTGGACGCTTCATTAGGCGCAGAATACGTTTGTTCGCGTGTTGAAAGGGAATATCCAAATACGGTAGTATTTTACCTTCAGCCATTAACGGGATCAGGTCATCCACATGCGGGTAAGGATAAACATAATGCAGTCTTATCCACATATCCATTTCGCCAAGTTTCTCGCACAGCTGTTGCATGTGTGTTTTTACCGGCATGCCGTCCCAAAAGTCGGTCTTGTACTTCACATCAACACCATAGGCACTGGTATCTTGAGAAATAACTAGTAATTCAGTGACACCAGCGGTTTTTAATCGTTTGGCTTCCCCTAACACATCGCCAACTGGACGGCTGACTAAATCACCTCGCATTGAAGGAATGATGCAAAAAGTACATCGATGGTTACAGCCTTCAGATATTTTTAAATAGGCAAAGTGTTTTGGTGTTAGTTTCACACCATGGTCAGGTACTAAGTGCAAGAACGGGTTAAATTCAGGTTTAGGTAAATGTTCGTGTACTTGGCTAACAACTTCTTCATAAGCATGAGGACCGGTAATAGATAATACATTAGGATGAACCTCACGAATTTGGTCTTCCTTTATGCCTAAGCAGCCAGTCACAATGACTTTTCCGTTTTTGGCAAGTGCTTCACCTATTGTGTCCAATGATTCTTGTACGGCAGAATCAATGAAGCCACACGTATTCACAATGACTAAAGCAGCGTCATCATAGGTCGATACAACATCATAACCTTCAATGCGCAACTGGGTTAAAATACGCTCTGAATCAACTAGGTTTTTCGGACAGCCCAAGGATACAAAACCAATCTTGGTTGTTGGTGGGGCGTTATCAAGCTGTTTCACCTGAATTGACTGTTCTTTAATAACTTGTTTGGGCCCATCCATAGTCGTGGTTTGTTTTGGGTTGAACTGTTTGACTGTCATTTAATTATGCCCTTGCACTTTTTATTAATCTTTATGTTGCTGTGTTCTTTATCAGATGAATTCTTATTTGGGCTTTATTCGCGTAAACTTAACTTGTTTGCACACGACCCAATCTGGCGCGCATTATAACGGATTAATACAAGAACAAATAGGGCTAACAGGCAGCGAACATTAACAACCCTCGTTATAGTTGAGAAGCATATTACTATTGCTTGTAAGTAATATGCCAATATAGTTGTTTACACCACAATAACTTACTAGACTAGAGATATAAGAGTTTTCTGAATTGCTTTACTACACATTATTTTTCGCTTTTTTTTACTTACTTATATTCCAAAAATGATAAAAAATCGTTGTAATAATTTTCCAAAGAGAATCGTTTTATTAAAAGTTGGTATATTTTGAATATTAAAAGTTTATTGTTGTTTCCTCTTATTTGTTTTGCAATGGGCATACATGCGCAAGGAACAGACCAAGTCGATCGATTTATTAAGGACGTTAAGGTAAAAACCTATGATTGTCCAAGTGGTGACATGATCCCACAACTGGAAGAATATTTAGCCAACACTGATATTAGTCAGTCTCAACGTTTTCAACTTCAACTCGAGAAAACCCAGTGGCAAATATGTAATGGAAATTATGGCGAGGCAGAAGTCACTGTTGACGCAATTATTGCCAATCCTATTGCCAAGCAAATCAAAGAATATTATGCATTTGCTGTATATCAGAAAGGTTTTCTTTTTGATGTTAAAGAAGATAACCGTCGCTGTGATTTTTATCAACAAGCAAAAGAATTGTCGCTAGGCAAATTTGATGACATTAGCTTAAGTTCGGAATTAGGATTAATGGCCTACTGTGAAGCTGATATCAATGAAGGACAAAAGCTAAAACGTCTGTTTAACATATTGGAGTTTTACTCCTTGCGAGGCGACGCGCCAACTATCGCTCATATACATAATAATATTGGCTTGCTTTATGGCCGTATAGGCCAACATGTGCTTGCTGCAGAGCAATATCAAAAGACATATGAAATTGGTTTTCCTCACTATCAAGGCACCAATAAATATGCAACGTTGATCAGTGCGTTCACTTCCTTACTTGCTAGCGATCAATATGCTGAGGCTGAACTGGTCATTAACGAATTAGATAATGCGCGCAGTAAACTTGATGTGCCGCTGATGCATGCTTGGTATTATTATGCAAAAGCACGCTTCTACCATCGTTTAAATCGGTTTGACGAATTAGATCAAACCGTCATCGATTGGGAACCTCATTTGGTTAACATGCAAAATACTATTTATACCGGTATGTATCATTGGTTTGAGATCGAAGTTTGTGTCGCTCAAAGAAAAATCGAATGTATTCAGCAGTTTGTGCTTGAAGAGGAAAGTGGAGGACCAAAAGCGTTGCGCTTTTTAGGCCGCAATGTTGATTATCTAACGTTGCGAGCTAAAGCCTATTTGGAACTGGGTGAGCTTGAAAAATCAAGAGAATATTGGTCAGCGTTTTCCACTGAATTAAGGGCAAAGTTAGCCAGTAATCAGTCTTCAGGAAAAGTGCTTGGTGTTGCTAATATGTACAATGAAATCGGTTTGCTAGAAAACACACTAAAAAAAGAGCAACTCAATAGAGACAGAATTACCATCGGGTCGATTATTATTTTTGCGTTGGCAGCGCTGCTAGTCGCCATAATGTGGCGCAAAAAATTGGCCGAGGCGAGTTCCTATGATTCCGTAACGACGTTGTTAAAAAGCCATGCCGCCATTGGTAAAATTAGGAAGGTTGTGGCAGCATCAGAAAATAAGACCAATGCCTTGGCGCTTTTTGATTTAACTAATTTCAAAGAAGTGAATCGATTGCTCGGCTCAAGTAAGGCAGATGACGCTATTCAAAAAATTGCACAGACGTTTAAAAATATCACCAGAGGAAGTGATATTTTAGGCCGGTTTGCGCCAGAACAGTTTATTTTGTGCTTACCTGATATTGAAGAAGAAAGTGCAAAAGCGCTTTTCGAACGTATCCGTTTGGCCATCGAAAATACTAATTTGGGCGAACAGAAAGGTATAAAAACTGACGTCAGGTCCAACATGAGTATCTATCTCACAAACAGCACACTAGATGATCTAGATGAGGTACTGGATGACATGATGCTTTCTTTAAGCATGAAGTCTGTAACAGCCTAAAACTGCTTTTATTAAAACGGCTTTTATTAAAACAGCTGCTATTAAAACAACTGCTATTAAAACTCACGTTAGCAAAAAGCAGGTAGCAAAAATCCTGAGCTATTGACAATTAAATTCGATCCTTAAAATACGTAGAAAAGCCTCAATTTTGAGGCTTTTTTTATGCCTATGTTAAGCGGAATGTAAACAGAAACGTAAAGAATGACAACCATGGGTAAGGTAATGTAAAGAACTGTATAAAGAACGGTAAAGAGGTCGAACTAATTCATAATTGAGTTGACCTATGATGTGACAATATCAGCCCGTATCAAATCATAAGCCTAACATTGCATTATTACGTTGATGTTAAATACCTATTCCGGGAGACGGATTAATATCAAATGCATGACTTAATCATAGGAAGAAAAATGAAATTCCATCAACAAACAGGTAAGTCAACTCGCCTCACTCAAATATTATGCGTTGCACTTGCTATCTTTCTGACCGTCGATAAAGACGTTGATGCTGACCCGGATGATGAAGTTGAAGTTACCTACTCATCTGAGCGCTCTGGTGAGTCAACAAGTAACAAACAAATACCATCAGATATTTATACTATGGAATTGGCGTGGCAAGAAAGAACCTGACGTCACCGATTTATCTTCTAATACGATGACGGGATCGTAGATGCGTATCAGCCAGTGCTTCAGACATCGCAAAGCGTTGTCTCAGAGGGCAACAGTATTTATGAACATCAGGTAAAAGAGATCAACTTGGTTGATAGCAAGGAGTTCACAAGGCTCAGCGTTTAATTTGTAAAAATTGACGAAATTATGTCCACTGCAGAAGCTAACCCTTCCGTCATGTTTGGTAATTTACAAACCTTGTTTTTGCGAAATAATACGTATCAAGTGTTTGCGGTTGCTGAAATGATGGAACAGACAGTATCCTAACGCAAGATGACTTAGTTTTAGATGCAGACAGTGGTCCCTTATTTTTGATTTTAACGGAACACGCTCACGTCGAAAACGAAGTAACAATTCAATGGGAGGTACCGTTACCTTAATTAAGTTCACCTAAAGTAAGACCTTGAAAGTTAAAAACTAGCGACCGATATTTGATCAGTTGTTGGTTGTTTTATTGGTAACAACATTTTATTTATTAGCTCAGTAGATAATTATTTTGATATAACAACTAAGTTAAACCTTGATGTTTCGCTATTTGCCTATACGTAACGTGGATGAAGATGAAGCTTCCACTATATAAATACGATGAAGCAGGGCGAGTAAAACCGCCATGGCTTTTGTTTTTATGTCTGTGTTTTCTGGCAAGAGGTATTGTAGTTTTTATTGCATCGTTGTCGTTTAGGCAAGATGGAGGCCTATTACTAAGTATATTCTATCCGCTCAAATATCAGTTTTATCTCTCCTTACTCACTGCGCTACCGGCAATACTGACATTGCTTTTCTTGGGATTTAGAGAGCGGGTATGGAAGGCTGACCGAGGTGGTTTTTACGCAGGCTTACCGGTGGTTATCGCCTATCTGGTTATTTCTGATCTTATTATCCAGCTTTATATTTTGCGCGCACAACATTTCGCTTTTGCTTGGCCTACCGCATTAACACTATTTTCAGCATTCTTGTTTGCGTGGTATTTAGTAACCAGCAAGCATCTGAGGATAATGCTTGCTGATTGGCGTCTAAATTCATAATACAAAGGATACTATTGTTTCAATGGACTGCCTTGCACGGGCAAGCAAACCAGCCCGATTTTTCTTCGGGTGATATAGATGAGTCTTTAATGACAAGTTGGAGGTGCTGTGCTAACTCATTTGGGTCAATGGGCCGCGACATTGACGCGAGTAGATGCGCAGGATGACAAACCAAAATAAATTTAATTGTGGCAAAAATTACTTCAATACCGTATTTAGTCGTTCTCTGGGGTAGGCCAAGTCAATCACAATTTGAACTTCAGGCTCCCAATCTTTGTTGATATTGATCGCGAGCGATTCCAGATCTTTAACATTCTGAGTTAAATAACGAGAGCGTCGCAACATAGTATGACCGGCCGCTGTTAATACCGCTTTTCGTCCAATAACTTTAAGTAATTGTACATCCAACATGCCCTGTAATTTAGCCACAGCATGATTCAGAGACGACTGCGACTTGTTCAGATTTTTGGCTGCTTGAGCGTATCGCCATAGTCACCAACCGCTTGTAAAATACGCCATCGTTCTAAGGTTGTCTTGGGCCTATACAATGGATATGGTTCGCTATCATGGTTTTACCTATTAACGTGGTAATCTATTAGTTGAGCGTTTACGTGGCTCACCTAAGTTATTAGACGCTGTTCGGTATCTAATTCTCGTTTGTGAATCACTTAACTAATGACTTAAACCGTAGTCATCGATAATTAATCAGGATGATCCTACTATCAAGCGTAGCGTAGACTATCCGTAGATACCTTTTTGCGAGCAAATTATGAAATATGCAGCTTTCCTTCCACTTTCAGCCCTAGTTGCGCTGCTACTCATTAGTGTGCTGGTAAATTTTAATGTTATTCCTGCGGGTATGAGTATTTTGGAATGGTTGCAGGATAATATGCAAGATGGTTTTTTCCTTATCATTTTTGTTATTATTTTATTAGAGTCGATAGTGTATGTCGGTTTTTATTTTCCAGGCCAGTTTTTTGCCGTCATTTTAGTCGTAGGAGCAAAACCCTCTGTCATGGATGTTGCTTATTTAACGCTATGTATGGTTTTAGCGGCAACGCTTGGCTCGTTTATCAATTTTATGCTAGGTAAAGCATCCGGTAAACGTTCGCAGCAACAAGGTGCGAAGGTGGCGCAGAAAAAGACCAAGCTAAAGCACCTAGCGCTTGCCATGATCCATATCAACTCATTGGCTTTTTTCATGTTTTCACAAGGTAGTCAACAAAAGTCATGGAAAGTGATTGGTTTGGCGGGCTTGCTTAATTTGCCCTACTATTTACTGCTAATAGCCGGGACTGCTGTGCTGAGTGAGCAAGTTATGGCGATGGTCGAAAATACAGCACTATTGATTAGCATTGTGTGTATTTGGTTAGCAATTGCGTTGATGTATGATATCAAACAGTATAGGAGAGAAAGTATAGAGGTTGATGTAAAAAGTTAAACTTTGCGTTCAACTATATACTGTATCGCTCTTGTCGCAGCCACCAGACCAAACGTGGCTGTAACGCCAACAAATGCGCCAAAACCGGTGGCACAATCCATTTTGCCAGCACCTTGTTGTTGATTTTTTTCAAAACTCACACTGCCATCGGCCTGGGGATAACGAAGCTGTTCGGTTGAATAAACACATTCTACGCCAAAGTTTCGTTTAGGATTTTTACTGAAATTATAAAAACGGCGTAAGTCTGAACGCAGCTTCGCCGCCAGCGGGTCTTGTATCGTTTTAGCTAGGTCGTTGCAAGTTACTTTCAATGGATCTATCTGTCCGCCTGCGCCGCCTACGGTAATGATTTTTACCTTGTTTCGTTTGCAAAAAGCAATCATCGCAGCTTTCGCTTTAACGCTGTCTACGGCATCAATAACTACATCGAACGAAGTTGTAATATAGTTTTGAAGTGTTTCAGTGGTGACAAAGTCCTCTATCGCAGTTACTTTACACTGTGGATTAATGTCCAGAATACGTTGCTTCATCACCTCGACTTTTGACCCTTCAGTAGTCGATGAAAGCGCATGTATTTGTCTATTTATATTGCTTAGCGCAATATCATCAAGGTCAATTAACGTGATATTTCCTATCGCTGTGCGCGCTAAAGCTTCGGCACTCCAAGAACCAACACCACCAATACCGACAACGGCTACATTAGCATTTTGTAATTTAGTCAGGCCAACGTTTGTATAAAGTCTAACAAGTCCTGAAAATCGAGTGGAAACGGTTGCTGTGGTCATAAGGTTTTTCTGTATTCCAGTGGTATAAGGCTAAATTATGTCAATCATATCGTGGTAAACGTTCTAAAAAATAGAACGTAGGGACCGATTTTAGCAGGTTACGTTCTATAAATTTAACGCTTTACTATCAACATCAACTTACTATGTTAAATAAGAGGAATTCATCATGGGTTAATTAGGCAATGGTGTATGGCAAAGCCAATGGTACGACACTAAAAAGAGTAATGGCAAATTTGTTCGTCAAGATTCTGCATTTAAGAAATATAATTTCTAATCAGCAAGGCGCTGAATTTATCCCTTAATCAGGTCGCTATCATTTGTTGTGAGTTTAGCCTGTCCTTGGGCTCATCGGACATTGATTTTTAGAACCATAAAAAGGGTTAGACTCTCACATATCAGTTTCGGTAGTGAGCCTGATATGTTAGAAACAACGCTCAGTCAGACGCGTTTTTTACTTGGTCGTGAAATTACCGAGGCTAAATGAGCCGGTTGTGCACTATGAACCATTTGTGATGAGCTCCCAAAAGGAAATCAATCAAGTTTAATATGATTTTCGACAAGATGTGCTAACGCAATAGAGGGGCGCCAAGTATATTTGGTCGGCAATTCCTTAAAAAATAGATAAAATATGGCGGTTTTGCATTGAATAAAGTGCTTTTATTCAATACCATCAAGCCAATTATGATTTAAAAGGAACGTTCATGAAGCCTGTTGTTCTTGCTGGTGGCACTGGAAGCCGTTTGTGGCCAAAGTCTCGCGCTGCATTACCCAAGCAGTTTTTAGCGCTAACGTCTGATAAGACAATGCTGCAAGATACTATTTTGCGGTTACCCTCTGATAAAATGGAGTTGCCCCTTTTCATTTGTAATGAAGAACATCGCTTTATGGCAGCAGAACAATTACGTGTCGCCAATATTAATTACGACAGCATTATATTGGAACCGGTTGGCCGTAATACTGCTCCTGCAATTGCCTTGGCGGCTCTGAGAGCGCTGCAACAGGGTGAAGACCCAGTGCTGTTAATACTGGCGGCAGATCATCTTATTTCTGATCATAGTGCTTTTCACTCAGCACTCGATAAAGCCACCGTGTTGGCTAATGAAGGCAAGTTAGTTACCTTCGGTGTGGTGCCAAACGAGGCGCATACAGGCTATGGCTATATAAAATCAGGCGAGCCAGTTAATGAAGTCGGTTTTAAAGTTGCTGAATTTGTTGAAAAACCAGATTTGGCAACGGCGCAAGAATACCTTGCAAGCGGCAAATATTACTGGAATAGCGGCATGTTTATGTTTAAAGCAAGTGTCTATTTGCGTGAGTTAAGTGAACATGCACCAGGTATTTTTGCTGCCTGCACCAGCGCAATGGAAAACACCGATAAAGACATGACATTTATCCGAGTTGATGCCGAGGCTTTCGCTAAATGCCCTGATGATTCAATCGATTATGCCGTTATGGAACATACATCTGACGCCTGCATGGTGCCTTTGGATGCTGGTTGGAACGATGTTGGCAGTTGGACGTCGTTATGGGAAACATCAGAAAATAAGGATGGATCGGGCAACGTTGTTATTGGTGATGCAATCCTTGATGGTGTCACTAATAGTTATATTAATTCTGAGCAACGTCTTATTGCGGTAATAGGCTTAGATGATATCGTCGTGGTCGAGACCAAAGATGCTGTATTGGTAGCAAACAAAAATAAAGTGCAGTACATTAAGAACGTTGTTAGTCAATTAAAAGCCCAAAAGCGTCCAGAGTTTGAGTTTCATCGCGAAGTATTTAGACCATGGGGCAGTTACGATTCTATTGACAATGGCACTCGTTACCAAGTCAAACGCATTAGTGTAAAGCCGGGTGAAAAACTCAGTGTGCAAATGCATCATCATCGCGCAGAACATTGGATTGTGGTGTCAGGTAGTGCCAATGTAACCATTGGTGAGAAAACATTGTTAGTGACGGAAAATGAATCTGTTTATATTCCTATTGGTGAAATTCATGCATTGGAAAACCCCGGTAAAATTCTTTTAGAGCTTATCGAAGTCCAGTCTGGAAGTTACCTTGGCGAAGACGATATTGTTCGGTTTTCAGACCGATATGGGCGTGTTGAAGAAAAAAAATAACAGAGTAGAAAAAGAAGGTGACTTTATTTCCTCCCTCCTTGATCTCTCTATTTTCAAAGTAAAAATCAAAGACTAATAATAATGACTAAAATTACGTGTTTCAAAGCTTACGATATCCGTGGCGAACTGATAGAGCAATTAACCGAGTCTGTTGCATATCGCATTGGTAGAGCTTTTGCAGAAGAACTGCAAGCGCGCAGTGTTGTGGTAGGTGCCGATGTAAGAAAAACATCTATTCCACTTAAATTGGCTTTATCTGCCGGCCTCATTGATGGCGGCGCTAGCGTCAGCGATTTAGGAATGTGTGGGACAGAAGAAATTTATTTTGCAACTAAACACCTGGGTGTCGATGGTGGTATTGAAGTAACAGCATCTCATAATCCGATTAATTACAATGGATTAAAACTGGTTAAAGCCGGCTCCATTCCAATTAGCGGTGATAGTGGCTTGTTTGCGATACGAGATAGAGCTGAAAGTTACGATGAGATGAATGTGCAGGCTCGCTTGCATGCCTTCAGTGATGGTGAACTAGTGAGCGATGATGACTTTCTCAATGGTATGCATTCCATACAGGAAAGAAAGCTACTTGAAACTCACCATTATGAGCGTGTTAGTTGTGTAAATGACTACGTTTTGCACCTAGCAAGTTATATTAACTATAAAAAGCTATCTCCTTTAAAGTTAGTCGTTAATGCGGGTAATGGCTCTGCCGGGCCTGCGCTTGATGCTATTGAACTGTTTTTTCAGCACCAACATGTCGCTGTTGAATTTATTAAAGTGCACCATGAAGCTAATGGCGATTTTCCTAATGGTATTCCTAACCCTTTGTTACCCGAAAATCGGGCTGATACAGCAAATGCGGTGATTGCTCATAAGGCTAATATGGGAATTGCTTGGGACGGTGATTTTGATCGTTGTTTTTTATTCGATGAAAAAGGTCAATTTGTCGAAGGCTACTACATCGTCGGCTTATTAGCGCAAGCCTTTTTAGCAAAAGAAAAGGGCGCGCGTATTATTTATGATCCACGGGTTTTTTGGAATACTGAAGAAATTATCAAAGTGGGTAGAGGAAAGGCGGTTAAATGCAAAACTGGGCATGCTTTTATAAAGGAAAGAATGCGTAAGGAAGATGCGATCTATGGTGGCGAAATGAGCGCTCATCATTACTTTCGTGACTTTGCATATTGCGATTCGGGTATGATCCCATGGATGCTTGTTGCAGAGTTGCTTAGCACCACAAAACAACCATTATCAGCATTGGTGAGAGAACGTATTGAAGCGTTTCCCTCGTCAGGTGAAATCAATTCTACGGTTGAAAACGCAGGGTTGACGATTAAAAAAGTGGTTGAGTATTACGGCGATCAAGCCCAAACGATTGATAAGACAGACGGCATTGGTATGGAGTTTGGTACTTGGCGTTTCAACTTGAGAAAGTCTAATACAGAGCCCGTAATACGTTTAAACGTTGAATCTAGAGGCGATATAGCCTTAATGCAAGAGAAAACCAAAGAACTGATGGATTTAATAACCGGTTAATACGACGTAAATATTCTACTGTCATTGGTTTTGAGTCTTCATACATGAGACATGCCTTACGATCTAGCTAATTGAGAACGAGTTGTTGTCGGCTTTCTTATGCGACTAAAGCCATTGCTAGGTGGCACACTACAACAATTGTGGTTAGTGCCAAGCGCAACGTTGTGTACTCAATGATTTTTGCTTTTTGCATAACCAAGGTATATTTGTCGTACATGAGCATGCCAATAAATGCGCAAGATAAAATACCTAATAACACGTTACCGTCAAGCATCACCAATCCTAACCAGCCCACAATACTGGGTAGCATAGCCACATATAACTGATGGTTAACGCGGTTATTCTGGAGTGCATCATACCAATGAATACCACCAAAGAATGAAAGTATAATGGCTGAGTATTGTACAAAGTGTTGAAATGTATAGTAATAATTAGTTATGTCAGTGACTATTAACAGCGGAAGACATATAAATGGTAGTAGTCCCGCGTAACCAAGTATTTTAAACTGTATTGGCATATTAACCCTTTGATTTGTATGTTTAGTTTGATAAAAAAGGCGCCAAAAGGCGCCTTAATCTTTAACTAATAAAGCGTAGATTACCTTTTTATAGGAGTATACTTACGCTGCCCTTCGCCCGTATACAACTGACGTGGACGACCAATTTTTTGACCTGGTTGACTTAGCATTTCATGCCAATGCGAAATCCAACCTACTGTTCTCGATAATGCGAAAATGCAGGTAAACATATTGGTAGGAATACCAATCGCTTTGAGTATAATTCCTGAGTAGAAGTCGACATTAGGGAATAACTTCTTCTCTGCGAAATATGGGTCACTCAGCGCAATACGTTCTAGTTCCATTGCGACTTCAAGAAGTGGATCGTTTAACTTCAATTCAGCCAATACTTCGTGACAGCTTTCACGCATAACGGTCGCTCGAGGGTCGTGATTTTTATAAACACGATGGCCAAAGCCCATCAAACGGAACGAGTCATCTTTGTCTTTTGCTCTGTCAATGAATTCTGGAATACGGTCAACGGTGCCAATTTCTTCTAGCATTTCTAAACATGCTTCGTTGGCGCCGCCATGTGCAGGACCCCACAAAGAAGCAACACCCGCAGCAATACATGCATAAGGGTTTGCACCTGAAGACCCTGCTAAACGAACGGTAGACGTAGATGCATTTTGCTCGTGATCTGCATGTAATATAAATATTCTATCCATCGCACGCTCAACAGTTGGACTAATTTTATACTCTTCCGCGGGCACTGAGAACATCATATTGAGGAAATTTCCAGCGTAACTTAGGTCATTTCGTGGGTAAACAAACGGTTGTCCAACGTTATACTTATAGCACATTGCAACTAACGTTGGCATTTTCGCAATTAGACGATGCGCGCTGCGAAGACGCTGGTCTTCACTGTTTACATCTAAGTCACTGTGGTAGAACGACGACATTGCGCCAACGGTGCCGCAAAGCATCGCCATTGGGTGAGCGTCATTTCTGAAACCATGAAAGAACATGTTAATTTGCTCATGCAATAGGGTGTGACGAGTAATTGTGTCTTTGAATTGAATATATTCTTCTGTTGTGGGCGCGTGTCCGTGCAAAAGCATATGACAAACTTCTAAATAATCAGAATCGCGTGCTAACTCATCTATTGGATAGCCTCTATGTAATAATACACCTTTGGCTCCATCAATGAATGTAATTGAAGATTCACATGAACCTGTAGCCATGAAGCCTGGGTCGAAAGTAAAGTAACCTTTGCCGCCCAAAGCTCTGACGTCAATCACAGGATGACCTGCAGTTCCAGTCAAAATTGGAAGTTCGATTTCTTTATCACCTACTTTTAAAATGGCTATATCATTTGCCATGCAGTGTTCTCCTCTTTAATTTACCACTGTATCGTTGTAGTCGAAAAATACGTTATTATCGACAATATTGTTCACATCGTGACGAAAAGTGGCGCTATTTGTACTGGTATTGTAATAGTAAGTCAATTTAAATGCACATTCGATTAATAAATATTCTGTATTGACCGACACTATTAAGGGGGGTAATAAATGTTTAAGACTAAAGCCTTAATAGACAACAAAAAATTGTAATTTAATGGACGGATTGTTATATTATAGACCGCTAAATCGAAGCAATCTTTTTTGTTCCAATTTAGTCATATTTAATTCACAAATTGTTAACAAATATAGGGCGCTAGTACGCCCCGCAAAAGTAAAACACACAACTCAGGTAAGCGCATAAACCATTCATTAGTGGTGCACTACCAAGAACGACTACAGGCATATTATTGTGAAGAAACAAAGACCAGTAAATTTAGATCTTAATACCATTAGTTTTCCACCCGCAGCGGTTGCATCAATTCTCCACCGTGTAACAGGAGTGGCAATGTTTTTCGCATTGTTGTTTGTCATTTACGCTTGGGCTACCTCTGTTGCGTCAATCGAAGGATATAATTCCGTTAACAGCATGATGGAGGCTTGGTACGGAAAAGTAATTTCAATTGGTACCTTGTCGGCGCTGTCATACCACATTATCGGTGGTATAAGACATGTAGTAATGGACATGGGTTATTGGGAAGAGCTTGATTCAGGTAACAATAGCGCAAGAGCTGCGATGGTAATGTGGGTTGTGATAACAATCGTATTAGGAGTTATATTATGGTAACGAACGAAGCATCAATGAAAAGGAACGGTATTCAAGATTACGTTTCGACGCGCACCACGGCTGCCATCATGACTGCATTTACATTTTTTATGGTGTATTTTTTCGTGACAACCCCAGTTATTACGTTTGAAGTGTGGCAGAGTCTCTTTGCAAATATTTATATGAAGGCATTTACGCTAGCCACATTGATCTCAATTATGATACACGTGCGTATAGGATTGTGGCAGGTATTAACAGATTACGTTAAACCAACTGGTTTACGCGCCGGTCTTCAATATGTTCTTAACCTTATTGCATTCGCGTATGTTGCAGTAGGTCTTTTCGTTTTATGGGGTGTATAATATGAGTTTACCCGTGCATGAGTTTGACGCGGTAGTTATTGGCGCTGGCGGCGCCGGCATGCGAGCTGCTTTGCAGATTTCAGAGTCTGGTAAGTCGTGTGCTTTGTTATCCAAAGTGTTTCCGACCCGTTCACATACAGTATCAGCACAAGGCGGTATTACCGTTGCACTAGGTAATTCACATGAAGATAACTGGGAATGGCATATGTATGACACCGTAAAGGGGTCAGATTACATTGGCGATCAAGAAGCCATTGAGTACATGTGTAAAACAGGTCCTGAGGCTATTATCGAAATGGAAAACATGGGTTTGCCTTTTTCGCGTACTGAAGAAGGCAAAATATACCAACGTCCATTTGGCGGGCAGTCTACCAATTTTGGTGGCGAGCAAGCAGCAAGAACAGCAGCCGCAGCTGATAGAACTGGCCATGCGTTATTACATTTATTGTATCAACAAAATGTAAAAAATCGCACAAAAGTGTTCAGTGAGTGGTATGCGCTAGACCTAGTTAAAAACCAACAGGGTCAGGTTGTCGGTTGTACAGCAATTGATATTGAAACTGGCGAATTGGTCTACTTTAAATCGAAAGCCGTCGTATTAGCGACTGGCGGCGCTGGGCGCATTTATGCCTCTACCACTAATGCGCACATCAATACTGGAGATGGTATTGGTATGGCAGTCAGGGCTGGTGTCCCACTACAAGATATGGAAATGTGGCAATTTCATCCGACAGGTATCGCCGGTGCAGGTACGCTTGTAACTGAAGGTTGTCGCGGTGAGGGTGGTTACTTATTAAATAAAGATGGTGAGCGTTTCATGGAACGTTATGCGCCAAACGCGAAAGACCTTGCCGGTCGTGACGTAGTCGCACGTTCGATGATGACAGAAATTCGTGAAGGTCGTGGTTGTGATGGTCCTTGGGGTCCTCATTTGAAACTGAAGCTCGATCACCTGGGCAAAGATGTGTTGGAATCACGTTTACCGGGTATTCTTGAATTATCAAGAACCTTTGCACACGTTGACCCTGTAAAAGAACCGATCCCAGTAATACCAACTTGTCACTATATGATGGGCGGGATCCCGACTAACGTTAATGGAGAAGTCATTAACGTTGACATTGATGGTAACGAATCCATCGTAGATGGCCTGTTTGCTTGTGGTGAAATTGCGTGTGTTTCTGTGCATGGCGCTAACCGTCTTGGCGGTAACTCGTTGCTTGACCTCGTTGTATTTGGTCGTGCTACCGGTTTACATCTTGGTAAAAGTTTAGACCAAATGGATGTGAAAAGTGATGCGTCGGCTTCAGACATTGAAGCAACAATGGCGCGCTTTAATCGCTGGGAAAGTTCTGAAAAAGGCAAGGGTGAAGACCCTGTGCAAATCAAGAAAGACATGCAGCAGTGCATGCAGCTAAACTTCTCGGTTTTCCGTGAAGGTGAAGCAATGGCCGAGGGCCTTCAGGAACTTAAAGATATTCGTGAACGTTTGCAAAATGCGCGTTTAGATGACAAGAGTTCAGATTTCAATACCCAACGTATTGAATGTTTAGAGCTAGATAACCTAATGGAAACCGCATACAGCACAGCTGTTGCAGCGAACTTTAGAACCGAGAGTCGAGGCGCGCACAGCCGTTTCGATTTCCCTGAGAGAGACGATGAAAATTGGTTGTGTCATAGCTTGTATTTACCGAATACAGATTCTATGCGTCGTCGTGAAGTAAATATGACGCCGAAGCTTAGAGAAGCCTTTCCGCCGAAAGTACGTTCTTATTAATAGGAGTAATCATTATGATGTTAGATTTTTCGATTTATCGATATAACCCAGATGTAGATGATGCACCTAAGATGCGAGATTATCAGTTAGAGGTCGAAGACGGCCAAGACATGATGGTGCTTGACGCTTTGATTGCATTAAAAGAAAAAGACCCGACATTGTCTTTCCGTCGCTCATGCCGTGAAGGTGTGTGTGGTTCTGACGGTATGAACATGAACGGTAAAAATGGCTTGGCGTGCATCACCCCTTTGTCGTCTTTACGCAAAGGCAAGATTGTCGTTCGTCCTTTGCCGGGTCTGCCTGTTGTGCGTGACCTAGTAGTCGATTTGACGCAATTTTATACTCAGTATGAGAAGATTAAGCCATTCTTGATCAATGATGACAAACAACCGCCAGCACGTGAGTTTATACAATCACAAGAAGACCGAGCTAAATTAGATGGTCTTTATGAATGTATTTTATGCGCATGTTGCTCATCTGCTTGCCCATCATTTTGGTGGAACCCAGATAAATTTATTGGGCCAGCTGGCCTATTGCACGCATATAGGTTCTTAATTGATTCTCGTGACACCGCTACCGACGAACGTCTGAATAATTTAGATGACGCGTTTAGTGTATTTCGTTGCCATAGCATCATGAACTGCGTTAGCGTCTGTCCTAAAGGGTTGAACCCAACAAAAGCAATCGGCCAGATTAAGTCGATGCTGTTACAACGGGCTGTTTAGTGCCTATTACCTATTCGCTAGGTACGTTTGAATGCTAAATAGCTGTCCCGAGAGGGACGGCTATTTTTTTATGCAAACAAAACTAAATCAAAAATTAATATCAATTAAGAGATAATGATTTAAGAATTCGAGTTTTTCCTATAATTGAGCTTATATATGTCATCTTATACCGTTATAGTCGTATATATCCTTATAAAAGCGTAATACTTAATTTACAAAAAGAATCTACTTAGAATACAATGCACATAACTTTTTATATCAAGGCTGAAGAATGCAAGATAGCGTGATGAAAGCATGGTGGGATTCATCCCACATGGCGGGAGGTAATGCCGCTTACATTGAAGAGATGTATGAAGCTTACCTTGACGATCCACAAAGTATTTTAGAAAATTGGAAAATTATCTTTGATGCACTCCCTAAGGTAGAGGGGGTAGAAGTCGAATCCAACCATACCCAAATCAAGGCTGATTTTAAGCACATGGCCTCATTAGGCCCCGCTGCACGTTTTACTTCAGGCGCTGCGGCAACGCAAGGCGGTGTTCAAAGTGATGAGCGACAGGTAAAAGTATTGCAGTTGATCAATGCTTACCGTTTTCGTGGTCATCAACACGCCAACCTAGACCCATTAAGTCTATGGATACAGCCTAAAGTGCGAGATTTGGAATTAAAACACCATAATTTATCAGAAAGCGATTTCGGCGCCATGTTTAATCTTGGCTCTTACGCTGTTAATGCTGACAAAATGGGCTTAGGTGATTTATTTAAATCGCTCAACCGCACTTACTGCGGTTCGATTGGTTCTGAATATATGCATATTACAGATACTGAACAGAAACGCTGGCTACAACAGCGTATTGAATCAGTTGAAGCCAAACCAGTGATTGACCGAGACGAAAAAATAAACATTCTCAAAGGCCTCATTGCAGCGGACGGCATGGAGAAATACTTAGGTGCTAAATTTACCGGTGCCAAGCGATTTTCATTAGAGGGCGGAGACGCTTTAGTACCCATGCTTAAAGGCTTGATTACCCAAGCTGGGGCATTTGGAACCAAAGAAGTTGTCATTGGGATGGCTCATCGTGGTCGTTTAAATGTACTGGTTAACGTGTTGGGTAAAAATCCATCGGTATTGTTCGATGAATTTGCTGGAAAACATGACGATACCTTAGGTGCCGGCGATGTTAAATACCATGCTGGTTTCTCATCTGATTTTGCAACATCAGGCGGTAATGTTCACTTAGCCCTTGCGTTTAATCCGTCGCATTTAGAGATCGTTAACCCAGTGGTCATGGGCTCGGTAAGAGCTCGATTACAAAGACGTCATTGCGAAGATGGTTCAGCAGTATTACCAATTACTATCCATGGTGATGCAGCAATTGCTGGTCAGGGTGTTGTGCAAGAAACGTTTAATATGTCACAAACACGCGGGTTTAAAGTGGGTGGTACGGTTCGTATTGTTATCAATAACCAAGTCGGCTTTACAACATCGAACATCGAAGATGCGCGTTCTACTCAGTATTGTACTGATATTGCAAAAATGGTTCAGGCGCCGATTTTCCATGTTAATGCGGATGATCCTGAAGCTGTCATGTTTGTGACTAAGCTAGCACTAGACTACAGAAATAAATTTAAGAGCGACGTCGTTATCGACCTAGTTTGTTATCGTCGCCATGGTCACAATGAAGCTGATGAGCCAAGTGCTACTCAGCCGCTCATGTATCGAAAAATTAAGAAGCATCCAGTGGCTCGCCTAATTTATGCCGATCAATTGATTGCTGAAGGCACGATTGAGAAACACGAAGTTGACAAATTGATGACGGATTATAGAGCAGCACTCGACCACGGTGCTTGTGTTGTTCAAGAGTGGCGGCCTATGACTGAGCATTCAGTGGATTGGTCACCTTACATTGGGCATGATTGGGATGTTGAATACGACGGTAGTTTGTCTGTCGAGAAAATGAAAGAGTTAGGTACGGCGTTAATTAATTATCCTGAAAAGCATCGCTTACAATCTCGCATAAATAAACTTTACCTTGATCGAAAAGCGATGGTTGATGGTGAAAAGATGCTTGATTGGGGAATGGCTGAAAACTTAGCGTATGCAAGTATTCTGGCAGATAAAACTAATATACGTATAACGGGTCAAGATTCAGGTCGAGGCACATTCTTCCACCGTCACGCGGTTTTGCACAACCAAGAAGATGGTTCAACTTATTTGCCATTACAAAATATTTCAGCTGACCAGGGTCGAATGGATATTTATGATTCTGTATTGTCAGAAGAAGCGGTTATGGCATTCGAATACGGTTTCGCCACCGCAGAGCCTTCTTACTTAACTATTTGGGAAGCTCAGTTCGGTGATTTCGCAAACGGTGCTCAAGTCGTGTTTGACCAATTCTTATCCTCAGGTGAAGCAAAGTGGGGCCGCTTATGCGGCTTGACCATGTTATTGCCACACGGTTATGAAGGTCAAGGTCCTGAGCACAGTTCCGCTCGTTTAGAGAGATGGTTGCAAATGTGTGCTGACCATAATTGGCAAGTATGTGTGCCATCGACACCAGCACAAGTATACAATATGTTGCGTCGTCAAGCGGTTCGACCTATGCGTCGGCCATTGATTGTTATGTCGCCAAAATCATTACTGCGTCATCCACTCGCCGTTTCTTCAATTGAGGAGTTAGCTGCTGGTGTATTCTACAACGTGATTGATGAAGTTGATGAGTTAGACCCACAGCATGTCAAACGTGTCGTTATGTGTTCAGGTAAGGTTTATTACGACTTGCTTGACCAGCGTCGCAAGAACCAAAAAGACGACGTTGCAATTGTTCGTTTAGAGCAACTGTATCCATTCCCTCAAGAAGAGTTCAAAGCCATTATGGCTAAGTATGAACATGTGACTGATTGGGTTTGGTGTCAAGAAGAACCACAGAATCAAGGTGCGTGGTATTGCAGCCAACATCATATATGGCAGTCAATTCCGCAAGGATCTAACTTAACTTATGCAGGTCGTAAAGCGTCGGCTTCACCTGCAGTTGGTTATGTTTCTGTACACAACCAACAACAAAAAGCGTTGGTTGAAGACGCACTTACAATAAACTAAGGAACCCAGATGACAATTGAAATAAAAGTTCCCGTATTACCTGAATCAGTAGCAGATGCAACAATCGCAACTTGGCATGTTAAAGCTGGCGACACTGTTACCAGAGATCAAAATCTGGTTGATATTGAAACTGACAAAGTAGTACTGGAAGTCGTAGCACCCGAAGACGGCGTCTTATCAGAAATTATACATGGTGAAGGTGATACCGTTTTAGGTGAGCAAGTCATCGGCAAAGTGGAAGCGGGAGTTGCTGCTAAAGCAATTCCGGAAACTCAAGCACCAGCAGTAACAGAAAATCAAGCACCAGCAGTACCAGAATCTGCAACGTCCGCAGCTACAGACGCAGTTACCGCAATTAAAGTTCCGGTGTTACCGGAATCTGTGGCTGATGCAACGATCGCTACTTGGCATGTTCAACCAGGTCAAGCAGTAAAAAGAGATCAAAACTTGGTTGATATTGAAACTGACAAAGTGGTGCTAGAAGTTGTTGCACCGGCTGATGGTTCAATTTCTGAAATTTTGGCACAAGAAGGTGAAACAGTGCTTGCAGAAGCGGTTATTGCAAACTTTGTTGCTGGAACTGCAGCAGCGATATCTACACCAGAAGCGGCAACTGCAGTTGCCGAACCAGAAGATGAAGGTGATTCAGATGCATTAAGTCCTTCCGTTCGTCGACTACTTGCTGAAAAAGGTGTTGATGCTAGTAAAGTGAAGGGTACAGGCAAAGGCGGCAGAATAAGCAAAGAAGACGTTGAAAAATATTTGAAAGCGCCAGCTCCTGCAGTATCAGCCCCGTCACCCGCGCCAAGTGCTGGACCAAGTACAGCACCATCTGTGGCAGCAGGCGAGCGCACTGAAAAACGCGTACCAATGACACGTTTGCGGAAAACAATTGCTAACCGGCTAATGGAAGCAAAAAATACGACAGCAATGTTGACCACTTTTAACGAAGTTAATATGAAGCCAATCATGGATTTGCGTAAGCAATACCAAGAGAGCTTTGAAAAGCGTCATGGCATCCGTTTAGGTTTTATGTCTTTCTATGTTAAGGCAGTAACTGAAGCACTGAAACGTTTCCCAGAAGTTAACGCATCAATTGATGGTGACGACATTTGTTACCATAACTACTTCGATATCTCGATTGCGGTTTCCACACCCCGTGGCTTAGTAACGCCTATTTTGCGTGATACTGATACCCTTGGGATGGCTGGCGTTGAAAAAGGAATTAAAGCACTAGCGCTTAAAGGTCGCGATGGCAAACTAGCATTGTCTGACCTGCAAGGCGGTAACTTTACTATCACTAATGGTGGTGTTTTTGGCTCTTTAATGTCTACACCAATTATCAACCCACCACAAAGCGCGATTTTGGGAATGCATAAAATCCAAGACCGTCCAATGGCTGTGAATGGCAAAGTTGAAATACTACCTATGATGTATTTGGCATTATCTTATGATCATCGCATAGTCGATGGTAAAGAGTCGGTTGGCTTCTTAGTCACTGTTAAAGAGATGTTAGAAGACCCAACTCGTTTGTTACTTGATGTGTAAATATTAAGTTAACAACGAATTTTGAATCGAAAAACCCAGGAGATAACAGCTTTATCCCCTGTGATGAGGCTAAGTTTGTGATAGAATTTGGCTAAGCAAAACAAGTCGCCGTAGTACTTTTCGAAGGAATCAACGGCGGCTTTTCTATTAAATAAAATCGGATAAATCAACATGAATTTGCATGAATACCAAGGCAAACAGTTATTCAAAGAATACGGTTTGCCAGTATCTGAAGGATACGCAGCTGAGACTCCTCAAGCTGCTGTTGAAGCTGCAGACCGCATCGGCGGAACTGAATGGGTAGTTAAATGTCAAGTACACGCTGGAGGTCGCGGCAAAGCCGGCGGCGTGAAACTCGTTAAAGATAAAGCTGACATTAGAGCGTTCGCTGAAACCTGGCTTGGTAAAAACTTGGTCACGTATCAAACAGATGAAAAGGGTCAGCCGGTCAGTAAGATTCTTGTTGAAACATGCACTGATATCGCTCAAGAATTGTATCTCGGCGCAGTAGTTGATAGAACGTCGCGCAGAATTATTTTCATGGCATCTACCGAAGGTGGTGTTGAAATTGAGACTGTTGCTGAACAAACACCAGAAAAGATCCTCAAAGCTGAAATTGATCCATTAGTCGGTGCTCAGCCATTCCAAGCCAGAGATATCGCATTCAAGTTAGGCCTGAAGGGTGTTCAAATTCGTCAGTTCACAACTATCTTTATGGGTTTGGCTAAGATGTTTGAAGATCTTGACCTAGCCATGATTGAAATCAACCCACTAGTAATCAAGGCTGATGGCGATCTGCATTGCTTAGATGCTAAATTGGGTGTTGATGGTAATGCACTATATCGTCAGCCTAAAGTGCGTGATATGAACGATCCGTCTCAAGAAGACGCACGTGAAGCGCATGCTGCTAAATTTGAATTGAACTATGTCGCTCTAGACGGCAATGTTGGTTGTATGGTTAATGGCGCAGGCTTAGCGATGGGAACCATGGATATCGTTAATTTGCATGGCGGCAGCCCTGCTAACTTCCTCGATGTTGGGGGCGGTGCAACTAAAGAACGTGTTGCTGAAGCGTTTAAAATTATCTTATCAGACAGCAAAGTTAAAGCCGTATTGGTTAACATTTTCGGTGGGATCGTACGTTGCGATATGATTGCTGAAGGTATTATCGGTGCAGTTAAAGAGGTTGGTGTTAACGTGCCAGTAATTGTTCGTCTTGAAGGTACCAACGCCGAACTAGGTCGTGAAGTACTTGCCGGTTCTGGTTTAGATATCATTGCTGCAGAGTCATTGACGGATGCTGCGCTTAAAGTTGTTGCTGCTGCGGAGGGCAAATAATGTCAGTATTAATTAATAAAGACACTAAAGTTATCTGCCAAGGTTTTACTGGTGGACAAGGTACTTTTCATTCAGAACAAGCAATTGCTTATGGAACGCAAATGGTTGGTGGTGTAACTCCTGGTAAAGGTGGTACTTCGCATTTAGGTCTTCCTGTATTCAATACAGTGAAAGAAGCAGTTGAATCAACAGGTGCCACGGCAACCGTTATTTATGTACCTGCACCATTTTGCAAAGATTCAATTATTGAAGCGGTAGATGCTGGTATCGAATTAGTGGTTTGTATCACTGAAGGTATCCCAACTATCGATATGCTTTATGTCAAAGAATACGTGGACCAAAAGGGCGCGCGTATGATTGGCCCAAATTGTCCGGGTGTTATCACTCCGGGTGAATGTAAGATCGGTATCATGCCTGGACACATTCACAAGCCAGGTAAAGTGGGTATTGTTTCTCGTTCTGGTACATTAACCTATGAAGCGGTTAAGCAAACAACTGACGAAGGCTTTGGCCAGTCAACTTGTGTTGGTATTGGTGGTGATCCAATTCCAGGCTCTAACTTCATTGATATTTTGAAGTTGTTCCAAGAAGATCCAGCAACTGAAGCAATCGTGATGATTGGTGAAATTGGCGGAACGGCGGAAGAAGAAGCTGCTGAATATATCAAAGCACATGTGACTAAGCCTGTTGTTTCTTACATTGCTGGCGTGACCGCGCCTCCTGGTAAACGTATGGGACATGCTGGTGCAATCATTGCTGGCGGTAAAGGCACAGCTGACGAGAAGTTTAAAGCTTTAGAAGCGGCTGGCGTTAAGACTGTCCGTTCACTTGCGGAGATTGGCAAAGGTTTACGTGAAATTACCGGTTGGTAATTTAGTTACGCAAATTTGAATTGAAAACCTGCCAACTGGTAGGTTTTTTTTCTCATGCTAATGAAAGCCACGCCAGTGCTGGGCTGTAGGTGAGTCAGGGCTAGATCGTTTTAATGACAAGGTGATTCACATTTGTCGCAAAGCGCTGTCTGTTATGGGTTTACGGTGATTCACCTATTAAGCTGTTGTAAGCATAAGCGAGTGATGGTGAACTAGGTATAATGATATAAGCCAGTTATAAATGGTGACAAAAAAAAGAGGCAATGCGTCGTGCGCACAGCCTCTTTTTTTTGCTTTTTGTAATGTGTACTGACGCTCTTTTTTATACTGCCGATGCGTGTGACTCGCCCATGCGATTGATAGGCTAGTGTGTTTGTTTGTGCAGTACCGTTTTTTATTTAGCTGCGCTTTTTAATGATATCGGTTTCCTTAACCACGCTGACTGCCCGCCACGAGTTGATTGGCGATGTGTTTTAAGATCATGCCGTCAATAAGCGACTGAATAGTGCGCTGATCTTCTTCGGTCATTTGACTGACCGCGTCAAACTTCAACTGTAAATTGTTCGGCAAATTACGCTCGCCTTCTTCAAAGATTAACCAGTCGGTGGTGACGTTAAACGACAAGGCTATTTTTTTTAATATCTCAATAGAGGGCTGTGCTTGCTCCGCTTCATATCGGCGTACTTGGGTAATGTGCATGGCGCACTTATCGGCCATCTCTAACAATTCAAGGGGTCGTGTTCGTTGAACCAACTGTGCACAATTATTAGTGGAATGGGCACGTAATACTGGTTGTGATGGGCAGCTTGTTCAAGCAATGTTGGCATTTCGTCCCAGCGCCACTAGATGGCGGCACCAGTTTTATTAGCTTGAAATGTAATCAATTATTGAATAACATTGTGCTGTATATTTAAACAGTAAGGTTTGTCGATGTTCAATTATACTGGCGTTCTTAAAAGTGTGACATTGTGCAAAATAGAGAATACAGATATTGAGTTTTTGTTCGGTTACGTGGTTGAACATATAAGTCCTAAATTTAAGAAAGGCGATTGGTTTGCCACAAGTTACTTAGTAAGAATTGATAGCGTCGACGACTATGTTTTGGCTGAAACTGCCAACTGAAGTAGTTAAAGCGATAATTTTAAAGATAAACGATGATATATCCATTCACCCAAAGAAGAAGTTAATCAATAATTTAAAAGGAGTTGCTGCTGCTTTCGCTTAAATATTCAAGGTTACTTTTAAAGAGAAATATACAGATTCGTAAATTTTATAAGTAATAATAGGCTAATTGATAAGGAGTCGATTAGTCTAGTATTAAATGACTAAATTGAACAAGGATGTTCTATTTACATAAGTTTACCGAACAAACTTCGACTTTATAGTGTCGTATGTTTGCATTGTTTAAATGTCGTATGTTTGCTATATTTAGGTTGTGTAAATTGGAGTTTTATCATGACAATAGCCAGTAAAGTAAAAACGAGAATAAATCGCTCAAAGCGATACGTGTTTGCTCGTGCTGATTTTACTGACATTGCAGGATATGACCAAGTAGGACGTGTACTCAAAAAACTAGTTGATGCGGGAGATTTATTACGTATCGGCTATGGGCTTTATACCAAAGCAAGAAAAAACCGTATCACAGGTAAGTTGATGCCTGCTTCTCCTGCGGGTGCTGATGGTGTGATATTGGAAGCTATTAAAAAACTCGGTATTGATTATAAGTTCGATGAATTCTCACAACGAAGTATTGATGGTGATAGCCTTCAAATCCCCGCTTCATTTCAAATCATTACCAATAATCGTTTCAAACGAAAAATTGTCGTAAGTAATAGAGCTATCAATGCCAATTGATAATAGTTTGTTTTTAGATGTTTCTGATACTTTGGGGATGGGTAATCCGGCCATAGTTGAAAAAGATTATTATGTTGTTGCGCTACTAAAGGTACTGTCTGAGTTATCATCTGATACGCACTCATTAGTGTTTTCTGGTGGTACGGCATTAGCTAAGTCAGGTATTAAAACCCACCGAATGTCAGAAGATGTTGATATTAAAATCATCCCTAAAGACTTATTGGCAGAAGTATCAAAAACTCAAAAAAGAAAAGCAAGAAGAGAACTGCATCATCAAGTTTTCGATATTATTCATTCGAATGATTTTTTCACTATTGAAAGTAAGCCTATAATTTTTGATGAGTACCGATACCAGCAATTTGATATTCGCTATCCTCAAGCTCATTCAATCGTTCCATGTTTACGGCCCTTTATTAAACTAGAGCTGATAGAAACCTTGCTGTATGACGAAATAAATCAAAGAGAGATATCTTCATTAACTAATGAAGTAATGCAAGAAGCACCAGAAGTCAAAACAATGGACTTTACCAGCATCATTAGTACACAGGCTGAAAAGCTAATTTCAATGCTGAGAAGAACGGCTAGCTTCACTCGCGATAATCAAAGAGATGACGACCCCGCATTAATCCGACACATTTATGATATTTACTACATTCAACAAGCCAATCATGCAGATATTGAAATAGTCGTTCCATTGGTTACTAAAGTGATAGCTGAGGATGTTGCTCGGTATGGAAATCAACATGAAGAGTTTGTTCAAAATCCTATTGCTGAGTTAATGTATGGCTTGAAAGTATTGGAAGAAAATAAGCTATATAAAGAGCGGTTTAACCAGTATGTTGTGCCTATGGTTTATGGCGATATTATTGTAACCTGGCAGAACGCATTTAGTGTGTTCAAGTTATTTACTGAACAAGTTTTAAGTGAAATAAGTAAAAACAACAATCAAATCATAGGGTTTGTAATTAGGTAAGTTGGTTCGTAAAGCGTACTAAGGTATATGCAGGCACGATATTATGATCCAGTCATAGGACGGTTTTACTCGAATGACCCGGTTGGGGTAGTTGAACACTTCGGCGGAGCCGCGGGCATCCATGGGTTTAATAGATATGCCTATGGAAATAACAATCCATATAAATTTACTGACCCCTCAGGTATGGCGCCAGAGTTTGTTGATGTGATTAAACAACAGGTACAATTGATCGCCCAAAGCTTTGAATATAGCTCTCCCTCACAAGGCAATCAAAATATAGCTGCCGACTCTGCGTCAGCAGTTAAGCAAGTTGCACGTGATGTTGGCAATGCAGCGATGGATGTTGCAACGGTTACTGCAAGTGTCACAGGAAGTGTAGTGGCAGACTCCCTCGCTCCTGCTGCGGCAGTAAGTGCAGTTGTTCCGGGTGGGCAAGGTGTTGCCGCACTATTGACAATTGCAGATGTCGCGGTAAATGGTGGGCTTGCAGAAGCAATAGGATCTACTACTGGAACAACAACGTCAGCGTTTGTCGGAGATGTATTAACCGATTTTGGAAAGAAGTCTCCAAATCTTGGCGTACGAGTCGTTTCTGAAGTAGCAAATCAGGTCGTGAGTAGAGCCGCAGCAGATACAGTAAACATTCAAGTACAAGTAGAGGATAAATAGGTTCTAAATGAAAAATTCAGGAAAACAAAATGGCTTTTCGAGTAAAAGCTTTCTGATCTTACTAATTTTTATTGGCGGTATTTGGCTCATTACACACTCTATTGTCAGCGGAGAGTTTTTATTAAAAGGCACAACAATATCATTGAGCGATACACCGTTTTATTTCTGGACAGTCATTCTGTGTTTCATTGGTGTATTATTGTATGTATTGAAACTATTTTTTCACTCATTAAAGGGAGATTAATGGCACTAATTAAAGCGGTTCAATTACTAGCATAATTTTCACTAAATTGAGAAGTTAATAAAGGATATTAGTGGATACCCATTTTTGAATCCAAAGCCCCGCGAGTGATTACCTGAAGGTTTGCACTCGCGGGGCTTTTTGTTGCTTTTAATTCTTCCAAACTCATCGATTAAACTATACTCTTAACACGCTGTATTAATTGAATTTTGATGATTGTTAATATGAATGCTAGTGTTGTTGAATGTATATGCAGGCACGATACTATGATCCAGTTATCGGGCGGTTTTATTCGAATGATCCGGTGGGGGCTGTTTCGCATCTCGGCGGGGCCGCAGGTATAAATGGATTTAATCGCTATGCATATGCAAATAACAATCCGTATAAATTCACTGACCCTTCAGGTATGGCTCCAGAGTTTGTTGATGCGATTAAGCAACAGGTACAATTGTTCGCCCAAAGCTTTGGATATAGCTCCCCCTCACAAGGTAACCAAAATATAGCTGCCGATTCAGCGTCGGCAGCTAAGCAAATTTCAAGTGATGTTGGCAATGCAGCGGTTGATATTGCGACGGTTACTGCAAGTGTCACAGGAGCTGTAGCCGCAGATTCTTTAGGACCAGCAGCCTTGGTAACTGGGTTGATTCCCGGAGGGCAAGGGGTTTCAGGAGCTTTGACGGTTGCGGATGTAGCTGTAAATGGTGGTATCGCTGAAGCTCTTGGAGCTAGTACTGGTGCAGCCACATCTTTAGTTGTTGATGATGCTCTTACTAATAGTGGTAATTTTTCAGGTAATTTAAAAACTCGCTTACTATCAAGCGTAGCCTCAACAATCGTTGGTGATGCTGTAACTGAAGTTGTAAAACCTGTCGAAGATAATGTTATGGAGAATCAATGAAATCCAAGCAATTAAAGTTAAAGGTCGATTCAAGAACGCTCATTTATTTATTTATTTGTGTTGGAGGAGTTTATACGGTGGTGTTCTCAATATTAGATGGTGATATCTTATTGAAAGGTTCACTAATCTCTAGAGAAAATTCCCCTTTTTATTTTTGGAGTTTTATAGTCTTTATTAGTTGCGTAGTCTTAGCCTGCATGAAATGGTTTTTAGAGTCTTTATTTCGATCGGACGAAAAAGAGCACTAAGCTGTACATCTATGACATTAAAAATAGTGACACAGTTGGTGTAACTAAGGATGATGTGGGGTATACAGGGCATAAGTTTGACGCAGATTTGGGTTTAAGTTATATGCAGGCACGATACTATGATCCAGTCATAGGTCGTTTCTATTCTAATGATCCGGTTGATGCTGTTTCTCATTTAAGTAATGAAGAAGGGATTAAAGGATTTAATAGATACTCATATGCTGTAAATAACCCATACAAATACACTGATCCTGACGGAAAAGCTATTTGCGGTGGAATATGTATTGGTGTAGCTATTATTGCTGCCAAAGTTGGGCCTAAGATATATAAAGCATACAAAGTTTATAAGTCTAATAAACGTATTCAGAAAGTCTTAAAGAATAAGCAAAGCACAGGCAAAAAAGGTGAACATACATCTAGCAATGGCAGTAAAGAAGCTGATAAAGACTTTAAAACTTTGACCAAAGGTAGTGACGTTAAAACTGTTGAAAATGGAACAAAAGTTGGTAAGACTCCTGACGGTAGAACTGTTGACAAGCATGGTAGTTCTGGTAAGTCTGGCAAAGGGGCTGATGTGAAAAAAGGTACTGATTCGATAAAAATTAATAATGAAAGTGGAAAGCGGACTCAAACAGCGATACGTTACCCAGAGGATAAAACATGATCATTGTTGACGAGAAAAAGCTAGAGGCAGCAGAGTCACTAGTTAACACGATAAAAACTAAGTTGTATAACGAAGATACCAAGCCTTTCCCTGAATTTGCACTGGCTAAAGAATTTACTCCACTGCTTTGGAATGAAACAGAAGGATGTCAGCTAGATGGTAATTCGTGGATAGATAAAAATAAATTCATAGCATTACAGAAGGCAAAAGAATCGGTATCTGATAACAATTCCTTTTATATCGCTTGGGCATTTAGAGAGCTAGATGATAATGGTAAACCAAAAGCGAGAACGATAATTGAATTGCCTTTCGATTGGGATCTTGTTGAAAGTTATGAAAGTGAGTTGGATTATCATTTTAATCAACTCTACATATTTGATGACAGTTTGACTTGGTTTTTACATATAGATGACTCCGTGATTTTAGCTGGAACTCCAAAGTTTATTGATAATTTTATCGAACACATTGGTGGTATGGATAACGCCAAGAAAATGTTTGAGAAGTATTTTAATGAAGCAAGTTCAGAAGACGTTATCGTTTGGGTGAGTAAAATCAAACATCATTTTTTGAGTAATACTCAGAGTTAGAATAATACAAATATACTTTTTGAATCCAAAGCCTCGCATTTGCGGGGGGGTGTTTATATAGCATAAGGGTTTGCAAATTCACTTCTCATGGTTATACTTTAATCTACTGTATTAATTGAAAAATATCATAGTTTGTTAGTGTTGGTAGTTCGTACTAATTTATATGCAGGCACGATATTATGATCCAGTTATAGGTCGTTTCTACTCAAATGATCCTGTTGGTGCTGTTTCCCATTTAAACACTCAGAATGGAATTCATGGGTTCAATCGTTATGCATATGCAAATAATAATCCATATAAGTATACAGATCCAGATGGTGAGGCAACTGCGTTAGCTGCTGGGATTGCCGGAACAGCAGTCTGTGGACCTATTTGTGGTGGAATCGCTTTTGTTGCAACTGCAATAGCAACAGGTTACGTTCTTAGTGAAGTTGCTAGCGATGAATCTCCTGGCGGTGATGTTGTTGACGGTATAAAAGAGGGTAAATCGCCGGCTAAAGGTGAAGCGGGAGCTAAAGGTCAATTAGAGGAGACTGGCGGTCAAGATGGTGCAAAAGGCGATCTTGGAAGCTTACCGATTAAGGAAGGCACTGAATGGTCAAATGGAAACAGTCAAGGTGGAACCCTTGATGATGGTAGCGGAAGGAAAGTTAATGTTCATCCAAGCGGCGGTGGTGATTCGCATCCAAAAGGTACACCAACCTTAGAAGTACAAAAGCCAAATGGAAAACCTGAAGTAAAAATTAGATACCCTGAGAGTCAGTCTAATGAATAAAGAGCAATTAGATAACTTAAATATAATGATTAGAGAAAATTTTCTAAATCCTGATGATTATCCTAATGCGAAAAAAAATAAGGCTTTAATCGGAAGCGTTTATAAAAACGATTTCGAAGAGTCTGGAAAATGGTTTTCACAAAAAGACTATATTAATGTCATCCAGAAAATAGCTAAATTTTCTAAAGATGAAGAGTTCCTTGTTATTGAGGATTTTGAACGAACATACAAGTCTTCTGGCAAAGTTGTTAGGCTAAGCGAAACCGTTGCAGAGTCGTGGATTCAATTTAGTGCTTTTACCGAGCGAACAGATATTCTTTCTTTCTTTGCTATAGGACGAAGCCAAAATTGGGTTATCTGGGCTAACAGAGACTATTGGTGCATTCTTGTTAAGAAGTCTATTGATAAGATTCTCAAGTTAGACAATAAACAAGAATTAAACATTGCTTCTTTTAGTGAGGCTGATGAAGAATTCATTTCATTTATAAAAAATCTTTATTCATAGTGAATAGAACACTTAACTAAATTAAATAGCCTGTAGGAAAGCACAATCAATGAAATTTCGTGTGATCATCCTTTTTTGATAACTTGAACTTAATTGCCAGTGAAGTGGGCAGCAGGTACTGGTCTTGATGGGTAGTTTATTGCAGTGGCGTTGGCATTTCATGCCAGCGCCACTACTTCTGGTGCTCACAGTTGTGCGTGGAGATATTCCAGATCATTAGCTTTTATAGCTTGATGTGGAAAATGCATTTGCTTAGAATGAAGACCGTATAAATAAACAGTTAATGGTTGTTGCGAATGCCAATTTATACCGGTCAGCTCCGAGACGTTAGCTTATGCAAAATAGAGAATACAGATATTGAATTTTTGTTTGGCTATATTGTTGAGCATGTCAGTCCTCGGTTTAACAAAGACGATTGGTTTGCTTCAAGTTACTTAGTAAAAATAGAAAAGATAAATGATTTCCTTGTGGCGGAAACCGCCAACAGCATCTACCGCATACCTGCTTTCACGTTAATGACCGTCCCCTTAGAAGCACTCGATAACATCAGGATGGGAACACCTCCCGAACAGGCTTACGTATTCTTCAAGGCTCTTTTTCTCAACCCTTGCATTAGTCATTTTAATCGCTGGTCCAATTGCGGGTTTATTGTGGTCCACTGTAAAAGCATTAACTGCTCCACGCAAATGTTGTTGCAGGTTCAGGATGAAGGAATTTTCTATGCAATTGCATTTTAACCATATTGGGTACTACATTGATGGCGTTAAAAAGTAGTGACATTTTGATGCCATTAGCCGTTAACGGATTGGAGTAAAGCGTAAGTTCTGAGATCATGACTGTGCCTGTTCTGCTTTCAAAAATGCTAATTTGCCTTTAAATACCATTTTGAATACCTGACCAAAAGCGAAACTATTGAGACGGCGCGACTGAAGATATTTACCTGAATAGAATAAAATCTTGTTGATAAACCTTGGAATAATCAAACGTTATTAACCCCGTCACGGGTAGATAGGTCGGCCGCAATATAGCGCGTCAAAACACCATGCTGATTAGTCAATTTATCGGAAACTGCCTTTAATTTTGCTGCGTTTCTAGCAACCAGAACTGCGGGTTTGTTCTGTTTTTCCAGCTCTTTAGCAAATGCCAGACCGATGCCACTAGTGGCAACTGTTACCATTACCATTGTTGTTCGTTGTGTGTGTTTATAGTTTTCATTATTTTTTCTCTTGCCGAGTAAATTGACATGCATATACATGTATATATCAAAAAAAAGACGAATTAATTACCTAACGTTTTTACAAAAACATTGGCTAGTGCCAGTATGTTGTCGGTCTCTGCGGGTCCAATTTTTTGTTGTAACTCATCTTGTGCTGCTTTCCAAATTGGCAATGCTTCTTCGTAAAGATCAAGACCGGCAGGGCTTAAACTAATGATCTTCTGTCGCCCATCTTCAGAGTGCACTGATAACGTCAGATAACCATCGCGGATCAGAGGTTTAAGATTACGTGTTAAGGTTGTCTGATCCAGTACCAAAATCGACTGCAGCTCTTTATTGCTTGTCTCCTTTTTAAACTTCACAGCCCTTAGAATAGAGAATTGACCGACCTTTAGACCTATTATACTTAAACGCTCTTGATAGAACTGCGTAATCAAGCGACTTGACTTGCGCATGGCGAGGTTAAAGCAAAGGTTGTTATCCATAGGTTTTCTTTAATTAATACTTTTGTAATAAAGCTAAGTATATGCATATGCATTCAATTGTCAAGGTACATATTCATATAATACTGAACAGCCCATTTTGAATGCTTGAAAATACACTGTTCAGAAGTCATTGCCCACAAAATTGCATACTTTCATCCGCTTAGATCGCCCAATAACATCCATCAAAATTAAGTAATAATTGAGCGACCTTCCTGATGTTAATACGCAGCTAATAATGGCGAGTTTTTCTCCTTGAGTGCTTTGAGATATTTTGACTCGTCGTAAGCAACATCTGTTTTCCAACATCTAAATAGTATTCTCACCCATTTGTATACCGGCACTCCAACATCCGCTTGATGAGAATTACCTTTGGACTTTTGTTACGTATAATAAAGGCCCGCCCAATAAGACTGTCTAACGCTTTTTGGAGCCCATTCAAAAAAATGACATTGGCCTTTAAATTTACCTAAATATTTTCTAGTGAATTAGAGATTTCATATTATTGAGAGGCTTACATAATAAGCTTCAAAAGACATTTAGCTTCAACTTTATATGCTAGCTAAAACAAACATGTTCACACAAATAATCTAAAAAACATCGTATTCTACCATTTACCTCCTTCTCTGAATAAAAAACGGCATAAATAGGGATGGGTTTATTGATAACGTGTTCTTCGAGTAAAGGGACAAGTCGCCCTAGCTCAACTACAACAAATAGTGGTCGGCAGATTGCTGAGGTTTTGGAATATCTTTAGAGCGAAGTGGAACGTACAGACGATCCACACTGGAACATTTCATGATTTCAGATGAACGTTTTCATGAGTGTAATCAGCTGAGTAGCCTTTTCATTTGTTGCGTCTAGGCTTCTTTTCGTAACCCATCAGACTTATTTGTGCGTTCCATTAGGATTCTGAAATGTTCCAGCACCAACAAACGATGTCTGGACTTCCCAGATAAGGACGTGAACTTTCCCTGCACTGCTGCATCATTTACGGTGGCCGTTAAGTCACATTGCTTCGTTGTCTTGTGCCAACTCGCCTCCAGCCTGCGCCTCATATGATGTTCTTGTTCATCAGCTCGCAGTTTTGCGTCCGGCTTCCTTCAGACAATCCCTCGCGGTTTTGCCCTTGCCATTCGCTAGTAGTTATCGTTTAATAACAATCAAGTTAAGTAAACGGTGACTTTTCTACAGAGGACTTTCACCTCATTAGTTCACGCCCATGCTGGGCGTACCAAATGCATCAAGCGGATTTTGGCAAGCGCAGCCAAAACCGCTTATGCAAAGTGTTATATCTTCTTATGAAAACTATTTCCGTTTTATGTTTATTGGCTGTTCTTTCAGGCTGTTTTAGTGAAACAACCTACGCACCATCTTTAAACCTTAGTTATGCGGTTGAACCAATCAGTCTTGCTGAACATGTTTCTGGTGATTGGGAAACACTTTGTGTTTTAGGCCCTTATTCTGACGATGTATTAGCACAAGAAGTACTCGGGTTTCATTGGCCTTTGGAGACTAATTCTTCTGTTTGGGTAAATGACGGAGCATCGTTGCTTATCTTTATAAAAAACAAATCTGTTCAGTCCTATTTCGAAGTATCAAGACGTCATTACGACTTTAATTATCTCGATGAACAATGTATTAATAGAGACCGAGCAATATTCTCAAGAGCGAATGGGCAGGTCGTTGTATTCACACAGTTATAACAAGTCAATGAACAGAGGTTATCAGTAACAATGTTGTTAACACCCTCAAAAGTACTAACATAGTCGCGAGTTTTAACATCTTATTTGCTGATGATATGTTCTATCGTGGTAAGCAAAGCCTTTGGGTAGATAACTCGCAAGCCTCGTTCGTCTTTGGTCATTAATACCGTCATCAAGCCGTGTGTGTCTTTTATTACTGGAATGCCATAATCTGTTGACTTAAATTATTTTTTTATAGGTTTGAATATTTAAGGTTGATAATAAAAAGTTCCAGCAGACGTGCCAACCGCAAATCAGTGGCTAACTGAACCTAACCTTACTGGTGAAAATTTCTGCTCAGCTGGCGGTATTGTATTAAATTGTGTTTCTAATGGTCGTTTATAGGACTGGGACCGTTTAAACGGTTTTACATCTGCCTCTCCGCTGATGATACCGGTAACCGTAGGTCTGTAGTTTATCTACACATTATTTTAGGGAAAATTGCATGTTTACGATCTGCAAACACAATAAATTTAGCTTGCTAGGAATAGCTTGTTCGATTGTTCTATTAGGTGCTTGCTCGCCTTCAGACTCTCAACGTTCTGCATCTGGTACCACGGGAGCAAAGCCGATGGCAAACCAACAGCAATTAATTATCGACACCCATCCGCACGCTGCCCAAGGTGAAGGCAAGCCCGTAGTCTATCAAGTTTTCCCGCGCTTATTTGGCAACATAAATAGTACCAACAAGCCTTGGGGTACTATTGAGGAGAATGGGGTTGGTAAATTCAGTGATTTTGATCAGCCCGCATTGCGGAGCATTAAGTCACTTGGTGCCTCATATATTTGGTATACCGGTGTTCTTCATCATGCAGTAATCAATGATTACACGGAATTTGGTATCTCACTAGACGACCCTGACGTTGTCAAAGGACGAGCAGGCTCTCCTTATGCAGTAAAAGACTATTACAACGTTAACCCTGATCTAGCTGATGACCCGGCCAATAGACTCACGGAATTTGAAGCGTTAATCAAACGCACGCATGAACAACAGTTGAAAGTCATTATTGATATTGTGCCAAACCATGTGGCACGACACTATAAGTCGTTAAGTAAACCAGAGGGCGTTAAAGATTTTGGTGAGAGTGATGATACTGATGTTGATTACGCCCGTGATAATAATTTTTACTATGTTGTTGGGGAATCATTCAAAGTGCCCTTAAGTGAGAATGGATACAAACCATTAGGAGGCGAGACGCATCCACTAGCCGATGGTAAGTTTACTGAAATACCAGCGAAATGGACAGGTAATGGCTCACGTCTCGCGCAACCCGGATTTAACGACTGGTACGATACGGTAAAAATTAATTATGGTGTAAAGCCAGATGGTAGCTATGACTTTGATACCTTACCCAAGGAATATGCAAATAGATCGCTGGCAGAGCATGCTGCGTTTTGGAAAGACAAATCGGTACCTGATTCATGGCTCAAGTTTGAGCAAATAGTACATTACTGGTTGGATAAAGGGGTGGATGGATTTCGCTATGATATGGCGGAAATGGTGCCTGTTGAGTTTTGGTCATACCTAAATTCATCCATCAAAGCGAAGCACTCGGATGCATTCTTGCTAGCCGAAGTTTACAACCCGAGTCTATACCGTGATTATTTGCAACTGGGAAAAATGGATTACCTGTATGCCAAAGCAGAGTTTTACGACACACTGAAAGTATTAATGCAAGGAAAAGGCGACGCGCAACCATTGGAGGATATTCAATTGGCATTTGCTGATATTGAACTGCATATGTTGCACTTTCTTGAAAATCATGATGAGCAACGTATTGCTAGCTCTGATTTTGCAGGTAGTGCAGAAAAAGGGAAACCGGCAATGGTAGTTTCTGCCTTGATCAGTAAATCGCCAACCATGTTGTATTTTGCACAAGACGTGGGCGAGGATGGATCAGAAGAAATGGGGTTTGGTGATCCAACACGCACCACAATATTCGACTATGCTGGGGTTCCGGCGCACCAACGTTACATGAACGAGGGTAAGTTTGATGGTGGTCAGTCTACTGAATCCGAAAAACAGTTACGTGCTTTTTATGAACGCTTGGTGAATATTTCAGCAACTCATGAAACTATGCTTGGAAAATATCAAAGTTTGCATTCATTAAACGTGAAAAGTGCAAAAAGAGACAATATGAATAGTTATTCAGAGTCACAATTTTCATTCGTCAGGTGGAATAAAGATAAGGCATTAATTGTTATTAGTAATTTCAGTGAAAATGCACTTTCAACCGTAACGATTAAATTACCTATTTCGTTGTTAACCGAATGGAAGGTAAACGAAGGAAACTATACGGCGACTGATTTGATGAATGGTTTTGCTTATAAAATGCAAGTTGCGAGGAAACGATCCGACGCATCAGTTAGCGTTCAATTGAATGGGCTGCAGTCGGCTGTGCTTGAAATTAACTTGAAACAGCTCGAGAAGTGATTTATTCATGCCATTCATCGGTACGTCTTTGTTGCTCTGTTTTTTGTTGTCGAGTTTTTAGGCTACTCCAACGAGCAAGTTCAAATGGTTTGCGCGTTAGACCTGCTAAAATGCAAAATTCTGGCTATTGTATTGTCTTCAAAGTGATATACTTCTGGAAAAATAGCACGTTATAATTAAGGAACAAATACACATGGCTGAGATTGAGCATCGACCGTCCAATTTTATTAGACAAATTATCGATAAAGATCTGCAAAGTGGTTTACATTCTTGCGTATCTACGCGTTTCCCACCAGAGCCAAATGGTTATTTACATATTGGCCATGCTAAGTCTATTTGCCTAAATTTTGGAATTGCTCAGGATTATCAGGGCACTTGTAATTTACGATTCGATGACACTAATCCCGAAAAAGAAGACATTGATTTTGTGAATTCAATTAAGCACGATGTTAGTTGGCTTGGTTTTGAGTGGAATGATGAGGAGCGTTATTCCTCAAATTATTTTGACCAATTACATGACTATGCAGTCGAGCTCATTGCAAAAGGCTTAGCTTATGTCGATTTTAGTTCGCAAGAAAAAATGCGTGAATTGCGCGGAACGTTGACTCAGGCCGGCACTAATAGTTCTTTCAGAGAGACAAGTGCCGAACAGAATTTAGCGCTGTTTGCAAAAATGCGAGACGGTGAATACAAAGAAGGTGAGTGTAGTTTACGCGCTAAAATTGACATGACGTCATCTTTTATGTGTATGCGTGACCCGGTTATTTATCGCATTAGATTTGCGCATCATCATCAAACGGGTGATAAATGGTGTATTTATCCAATGTATGATTTTACACATTGTATTTCGGATGCAATCGAAGGGATTACGCATTCTTTGTGTACGCTTGAATTTCAAGACAACCGTCGATTATATGACTGGGTCATCGACAATATTTCGATTGACTGCAGACCCAGACAATACGAGTTTTCTCGACTTAATTTAGAATACAGCGTTCTAAGTAAACGTAAACTAATTCAACTAGTTGAAGAAAAGCGTGTTACCGGTTGGGATGATCCTAGAATGCCAACCCTAGCGGGTCTTCGCAGAAGAGGATATACATCTGCATCCGTTCGCGAATTTTGCTTGCGTATTGGTGTGACTAAAATGGATAACTTGGTCGAGATGAGTATGCTCGAAGCATGTATTCGGGATGAATTGAACGCCAATGCACCGCGCAGAATGGCAGTATTAGAGCCACTTAAAGTGGTTATTGAAAACTATCCAGCAGATCAAATTGAATGGCTTGATGCACCTAATCATCCAGCTGATGGCACAATGGGCACTCGCAAAGTACCATTCAGCAAAGAGTTGTGGATTGAAAAGGTAGATTTTAAAGAAGCCGCGAATAAAAAGTTTAAACGCTTAGTGTTAGAAAAAGAAGTGCGTTTACGTAATGCTTATTTCTTGCGAGCAGAGCGTTGTGATGTAGATGAAAATGGTGAAGTAACCACCGTGTATTGTACTTATGATGCCAGCACACTTGGCACAGATCCTGTGGATGGTCGAAAAGCTAAGGGCGTTATTCATTGGGTAAGTGCAGCGGAGGGTAAGCAAGCGGAGATTCGTCTGTATGACCGTTTGTTTACGTCAGCAAACCCTGCATCAGAGGATGATTTCAGCGCGACAATCAATCCAAGCTCATTAATTATTAGACAAGGGTTTGTTGAACCTTCCCTGCTAAAAGCTGACAGTGGCGACACGTTTCAATTTGAAAGGACCGGCTATTTCTGTATTGACAAGGACAGCAAATCTGATGCATTAGTCATTAACAGAACTGTTGAACTTCGTGACACCTGGGCGAAGATAAACCAATAAGTAAGATGAGTCGTGGTAAACACGGGTGATTGCATTCACACTAAACAGTCTTTCGACGACAAATAATAAAGGGTAAATCTAATGCTAGCGATTTACCCTTTATTTGTTGTCCCAGTGAATTCTTATCAAACATGAGCTCATATCTGAGTCTATATCGGCGCTTATATCGCTCCTTTATTTCGGCTGGCAGTCTAATGATTGGCCATTTACGTGTTTGCTATCATCAGAGGCTAAATATAAATAAGTAGGCATGATATCTTCTGGTGTTTTTAATGAATCAGGCTTTTCACCAGGAAAGGCTTTGGCTCGCATGGTCGTTCTTGTTGCACCGGGATTAATACAGTTGAATCTAACCTCCGAACTTTTATATTCATCTGCGAGCACCTGCATCATACCCTCAGTTGCAAACTTAGAGATGCTGTATGTGCCCCAATATGCGCGACCTGCGCGACCTACTGAGGACGTTGTGTAAATAACAGAAGCTGACTTATTTTGTTTTAATATTGGCAATAACGCTTGAGTCATAAAAAACTGACTATTGAGGTTAACCTGATTCACTTCCATAAATTCTGATTCTGTAATTTCGTGAAAAGGGCACAAATTGCCAAGAATGCCGGCATTGAATAAAACAACGTCAATTTTTTTATACTGACCTTCTATACTCGCAACCATATCCTGGTAGTGTTTAAACGTAGCGCCTTTAAAATCAATAGGCACTATTGATGGCGTCGCGCCGCCATTGTTGATTATTTCGTCATAAGTACTTTCTAACTTTGATACTGTTTTACCCAACAGAATAAGTTCAGCACCGTGTTTTGCGAAAGTAATTGCGGCTTTTTTACCAATGCCGTCACCTGCGCCCGTAATAATGATCGTTTTATTTTGTAATGCGTTTTTTGTGCTTGTGTATTGTAAGTGTGATTGCATATTTGAACTGATTATTATTTGCTAAGAATCGACGTGCTGTATAATAACGCACTATATAATGAGGCTAAAGGTGTTCGTGCATATTTTTGAAAATTTACGATTTTTGATTACAAAGTATTAACAAACCTTTGCAAAGTGAACTTAAAGTCAATACTATTACCTTAATTATAACTGGTCATACTTGTTAGACTATCCGCAATATCGACACGTGAATAATAAACGAAAATGTGTTTGGTAAATATTATCTGCAAGCAAGTGGGGAAAATGAATGAATAAATTGTTAATTAGCACTAGTGTTTTGGTATCGTTAGGCCTAACTGGCTGCGGCGGTGGGGATACACTTGAAGAAATTAGAACCGAAACGACGCCACAAACTCCTTTTTCGCGCATCGTTTTTGATCCAGCAAATGGTAACTTGAATATACCAAATGACTTGTTAATGCTTCCTGGCGATGACGGCTTTTTCGATTACACGCTCAATATTCCGGTTGCCGATCCGACAAACTTTAGCGACCCTCAAAACGCGTTGAACATCCTTGATGGGTGGTCTACTAGCCAGCCATTCGTTATTAACGTTGAAACGCCGCCCAACACGTCTATTGATGCTGCTACGTTAAGTGCTGGCATACATTTATACGAAGCTACATTAGGATTGAACCAGCAAGATGCTGATTGTGCAGGCATTCCTGTGCCGAGTGCGGGCTGTAAAGTGGGTGATAAATTAACGTTTGGTGTTGACTATCTGCTTGGCCTAGTAGACAACAATACGGTTTCTGTTGTTCCTCTTAAGCCCTTAAAGCCGGCTCAAGGTTATTTGCTGGTAATGACAGAGGACCTTCAGGACTCATCAGGAAAAGCAGTGAAAGGTTCATCAACTTGGGACCTGGTTTCACAAGATATTGAGACTAAACCGTTGGCAACAGCGGCACAGTTAAACTTACAAACACTGATTAATTTGCACCTGAGTTCATTGTCTAACGCCGGTGTGCAGACTGATAATGTCACTTATGTTTCTGCGTTTACGACGCAGTCAGTATCCAACGTACTGGACACCGTTAAGCGACTCATGATTGCTGAATTTGCGGGAAGAGCGGCCGCGGGTGATCCAACTGCAGGTGAAGCACTACCGGTTATCGTTACCAGAGATGTTGAATCGGCTCCTAATTCAATGGAAGCATTAGGTCTTGTCTCCGTGGATCTCGTTACTGGCGCAGTTCAAAAAGGTATTGAGGGTTTACCAGCAGAAGCAGCAGGTCTTATTCCTGCTATTAATGCTGCAGATTTTTCCTCATTTACAAGCTGTTCAGGTCTATTAGTTAGTGCGGGTGGTGGATTTGGTAACGCATCTGCTGACGTCAATGGTTTTGCTTCAGGTGTTGCTGGTGGTATTCTAGCTAGCGTTGGCCAATTCTGCGCAGCGAGTCGTTTTGAAGGCAATATTTCGTTGCCGTATTACTCTGCTATTCCAACTGCCGAAAACCCATTAGCGCCAGTCAATAGCTTTTGGAAATCAGCTTGCGACAGCGGTATCGTTTTAGCTCGGGCTGGTGCAGTCTTGGCAACTGCGACACCTGGTCCAAACGCAGCATTGTGTACACAGGTTGGTTTGGCTGATGTAAGAATTAATGGCGAATTACTTGATCGTGACCGTAACTTAACAAAATTTAGTTCTGTACCGCAGCCTATGGGCGGCAACATGGGTTTTGAGACGCTAGACGTACAAGTCACAGTGCCGAATCCACAAGTTGCTACGGCACTCGGTTTTGCGCTTGAGAAGCCAGCGGCAGGTTGGCCTGTTGTTATGTTGGCTCATGGTATCATTTCGCGAAAAGAAGATATGCTGGCAGTCACAGGTGCTCTATCGTTAGCCGGTTTTGCTACCTTTGCGATTGACCAACCTATACATGGTTCACGTGGATTTGACTTAAATGGCGATGGTGTTGACGACTTGAATGCAACAACCGTTAGTGCCACACACTATTTAAACCTTGCTGTTTTGCCAGTAGCGAGAGATAACTTACGTCAAAGTGTTTCTGACTTGTTAGGCTTGAGATTAGGCTTGAATGCGGTTGTTGATACTAGCGCCTCACAAGCAGTTGATATCGATACATCCAATGTATCCATCTTTGGCGTATCTCTTGGTGCAATCACGGGAGGTAATTTTGCCGCCGTTGCTAACACCGGTTTCAATGGTCCGCTGAGCGCTTTTAATAGCATGTTCGCAATTCAAGCTGCGTCTTTAGAATCTCCCGGAGGCGGCGCCGCAAACTTCTTATTAGAGTCGGCGGTATTCAGTCCGCTGATCAAAGGCTTATTGCTGTCACAGGGTTCGCCAGATTTTCAGGCTTTCTTGATGGGTACTTTCGGCACTACTGATGTTACCGAAGCACAATTAGTGGGCGCTGTGAACGGTTTCCTAGCTGCTTTATCGCCAGAACAACTTGCTGGTGCAAATGCGTTATTTAATCAGTTTTCTTTTGCTGCACAAACAGTGATTGACTCTGCCGATCCAATAAACTACTTCACTGCGTTGGCAAATAACACGCCAGTTCACATGATGACGGTAATTGGTGATGGTGGTGATAATCTCCCTGACCAAGTCATTCCGGTAACAACGGCGCTTCCTTTGGCCGGTCAACAAGCCTTGGCCAACATTATGGGCTTACAGCAAATATCATCGACTAAAGTAGGTACACCGTCTATTAGCGGTATTGTGAAGTTTGTTGAAGGTGGCCATGCAAGTAGCTTGATTCGTGTTAGCAGCGAAGATGTTACCGTGGAGATGCAGCGCGAAGTCGCTAACTACTTTGGTTCCAACGGAACTGCAATTGTAATAACAAATGAAGCTGTTGTTGCCAATTAGTATGATGCGTTAATCGTGCTAAGCAGATTTAAGAAGCCAGCATAATTGCTGGCTTTTTTGTGTTGATTTGTTGCATTCTTAAATGAAACGTTTGCTTTTAAAGCGTTAACTTATGCTAATACGAGTCATTGAAAACGCTAGGATCCGTTGCAGTCAAACGATGAACTCGTATTTAGTTAAGGATATTAGCTAAAAGAAAACCTAAATCTCAATTAATGATAACGCTAATTGCGACTGTTAACTAAGATGTGCATTTTTTGTAACAATATTATTAATTTATTGTAGCCTATGTTTTTTTAGCTAAAATTTTAAGGTAAGCCTTAATTAAAAATTACACTAAAGATGTATTATTAATGAAAGTTCACTGCTCATTAGTCAAACAAACACTCACCGTTGCTGCTGTTGCTATTGGGCTGACTGGCTGTGGAGGCGGCGGTGATAAATTTGAAGTTATTAAGCCCGCGCCACTAGCACCTCGACCGCCGGTGGTTGCGCCGCCAATACTCCCTGCATTTGGTTCGGACGGTGTACTGCAAGCCAACATTCGGTGGACAGATTATGGTGTGCCACATGTGACGGCGGATAATCTGGAAAGCATGTCTTTTGGCGTTGGTTATGCGTTCGCGCAGGATAATTTATGTATCTTGGCCGACCAAATTATTAAATATAACTCCGAACGTTCAAAATATTTGGGGCCAGACCGAAATCCGGGCACTGGTGACTCAGCGCATTTAATTAATGATTTTGGATTTTTAACTCTGGGGATCCGAGAGCTAGCAGAACAAAATTTAGCCACATTAAGCGCAAATAGTCGTGCAATGTTAAGCGGCTACACGAAAGGCTTTAACCGATATTTAAATGAGACTGGCGCAGCAAATATCGATCCTAGTTGCGCAAATCAACCTTGGGTGCAAGATATAGACAGCACAGATTTGTTAACCTACTCAATGGGTGTTGCATTGTTACCTGGTGCAGCCAATTTCCTCGGTCCAATGTTTATTGCTGCTCCTCCTGGAGAAAATCCATTTCCAACTCCAGTTGCTGCTGCGCCTGGGATGTCTCTTGAGCAAGAGCTTCCGTTTAAGATTGAGCCTACTATTGCTACACCAGAAAGAAACCCTCTCGACATGGGCTCAAATGGATGGGGCCTTGGCTCCGATAAGACCGAAAATGGCATGGGAATGGTGCTTGGTAATCCTCATTTTCCGCACACAGGTAACCTACGGTTTTGGCAATTTCACACGACCATTCCAGGCTACTTAAACGTAATGGGAGGCTCGCTTATGGGCTTGCCGGGTGCGGTTAATATAGGTTTCAATGAAAACGTAGCGTGGACCCATACATTCTCTACTGCAGAACATTTTGTGGTGTACCAACTTCAGTTAGACGCGACGGATGCAACTAACTTAACTCATTCTGTGGATGGTAGTAAAAGGACGATTTATAAAAAAGAGTTGATGATTGATGTTGCCGTGGCGCCGGGGCAAACCATTAAGTTGAAGAAAAACACCTACACCACTAATTATGGCCCAATGATTGTCGTGCCTGGTAATTTTGAGTGGGGAGCGGGCGGTTCTGCGTTCGCTATTAAAGATGCTAATTTACCAAATTATGATGTACTTGATCACTGGCTAGCAATGAATTTGGCCACCGATATGACTGAATTTAAACAAGCATTTAAAGACTATGATGGGGTTATTTTTAATAACACTATGGCGGCGTCTAAATCCGGTGAAGTCTTCTACATTGATGACTCAACAGTGCCGGGATTGACTGCAACAGCGTTGAATGCACTAGCAACTAATCCAGCACTGATCCAAATAAAACAAGTAGCAGGTTTCACTGTACTACCAGGTTTTACAAGTGCATTTGATTTCAATGCACCAGTGCCGTATGCAAACGCGCCGAAATACGAAGGTACAGACTATGTGCAAAATTCAAATGACAGTTTTTGGTTAACTAACTTTGAAAATCCAATTACAGGGGTATCACCGTTATATGGTCAGGTCGGGAATGAGCAGTCATTACGCTCGAGAATGGCGCACAAACTCCTTGCCAATGCATCTGGTTCTGACGGCAAATTTAATATGGTGGAAGTGGAGGAGGCCTTACTGAGTAATCGAAATTATCTGAGTGAAGCTATTCTTCCTGAGCTGCTATCTATCTGCCAAGCAAACCGAGAAAATGATATTGATGTTAGCGGTCGTACGATTAATTTAGGTGAGGGTTGTGATGCATTAACAGTTTGGGACTCAACGATGAATATCGACAGTGTCGGTGCTCATGTATTTAGAGAGTTTGCTTTTCAATTTAGACGTAATCCACAATGGGCGGTAGCCTATGATGTGAGCGATGTGCTGAATACACCAAGAGGTTTGGTGGATAATTCAGTCACAGTAATGCAATTAGCTACCGCAGTCGATAAAATCGAACGCGCTGGAATTGCCTTAGATGCTACGCTGGGTGAAGTGCAGTTTGTTGAGAAAAGCACGGCTGCAGGCTTGCCCAGTGGAGAACGTTTACCGTGGGGTGGTGCAAATAACGTGGAGGGTGGTTTTAATGTATTTAGTACAAGCACATCAAATAATGGCACTGAGCTTCCTCGTCACACTTATCCTGCGATGGACAATAGCTCAATATTGAGTGCCGATGCTCAGGGTTATCATATTACGTCTGGCAGTAGCTGGATTTTTATAGCTAATTTCACTGAAGACGGCCCTGTTGCCAGAGGTTTGCTGACCTATTCGCAATCACATAATCCTGGATCGGAGCAATCTGACGACCAAACTAAACTGTATTCTTTGCAACCTCAGTTACGTCCTTTATACTTCACTGAGGCTGATATTGCCGCGAATTTGGTTAAAGAAGTCAACATAACAAGTGCCGTTCAGGAATAATTAGATGAAATCTGTCTTTAATTTGAATTTGCATCGGATTTATATGGTATAAATTCACCCACTGTAAGATGATGTAAAAACATGTAACAAAATAAATAAAGGGCCTTCGGGCCCTTTTATTTTGTGTTTTTGGCCCAACATAGCTTTTGTAAATTCAGTAAAAAGGAATGCAATTTGGAATTTTTATTTGTATATGGTTTGTTTTTAGCGAAAGCAATCACCATCGTTGTTGCGGTAGTCGTCGTTGTTGGTTTCATAATCGGCGTGGCTGTCAAACAGAAGCAATCAAGCGCAAGCGGTAACCTTGAATTTGAATCTTTGTCAGAACACTTTGACGATATCAAAAGCCAAGCTCAACACGTTCTTTTAGACAAAGACGAGTTGAAGAAGTTTGAGAAAGAAGAAAAGCAAAAACAAAAAAAGAAATCATCAAAAAAAGACGAAGACAAGAAGAATAATATGTTCGTCTTGCATTTTAATGGTTCGATGAATGCGCAAGAAGTCGAACAATTACGCGAAGAGATCACAGCTATACTTTGTGTCGCAACAAAAGATGACGAAGTGTTAGTTAATGTTGAAAGTGGTGGCGGGGTTGTTCACGGTTATGGACTCGGAGCGTCACAACTACAGCGTATTAAAGACAAACAAATTAAGTTAACTGTTAGTGTTGATAAAGTGGCTGCAAGCGGCGGATATATGATGGCTTGTGTTGCAGACCACATTATTAGTGCTCCTTTTGCTATCATTGGTTCGATTGGTGTTATTGCCCAACTGCCTAATTTCAATAAAGTACTAAAGAAAAATGATATTGAATTTGAACAACATACGGCAGGTGACTTCAAGCGCACCTTAACTATGTTCGGTGAGAATACAGATGAAGGCCGCAATAAATTCAAGGAAGAAATTGAAGACGTGCATGTCATGTTTAAAGGTTTTGTTAAACAACATCGTCCAGAGCTGGATATTGATAAAGTGGCTACGGGTGAATATTGGTATGGTCAGCGCGCAAAAGAATTAAATTTAGTTGATGAATTGAAAACATCAGATGACTTTTTAATGGATGCAAACAACACGTATAGATTGTTTCACATAAAATATGCGACCAAGAAAACACTTGCTCAAAAGTTAGGTTTTTCAGCATATCAAGCTATCGAACAAACATTTATGCGCTTGGTTGATGCTGGAAACAAGTTATACCGTTAGTGTAAAATTAAACGACACACAATAAAAAAGCGGCTATGCCGCTTTTTTAATTAGTATGTTGACGATAACTTACCTTCAACAAAACTTAATATTGCTACCTAGGCGCTTTTGCGCCCGGATTGATTTCCTGGATTTGCTTGGTATAAAAATCCTTTACTGAAAAGCTAGAGCTTGTCTTTTTGCTCTTGGCCGTTGCTTTAGCAGGCGCTTTTGGTTTCTCTGTTTTAGCTTCCTTACCCGGCTTTTCTACTTTCTGTTCTTTGGGAGTAGGCGCTGCGCCCATGCTATCAGCCATTTCTTCTAGTTGTGCTAAACGGATGTTTTTACCGCCGTCTACAGTGTACCAACCACCTTTTGCTTCAATTACTGGTGCTTTCCCATTAGCTGCTTCGTAAGCGGCTGTGAATTTTGCTAAGACGCTGTCTTTATCTAATTTGCTCATACGTTCTTATGAACCCTTTTTATAATAGTAATGTTAATATACCTTCTTTATTTCAAATGTCTAATTTGAGTGATTTGGAGCTGTATTTTTGTGAGAAGACATGAACTTATTAGATTAATTGACGATTTGCTACTGCCAAATACAGTTAATGACTATTGTCCAAATGGACTACAAGTGGAAGGGACTGACGAAATTAGCAAAGTAATTACGGGCGTTACAGCATCCCAAGCATTGATTGATGAAGCAATAAAACGCAAAGCCAATTGCATTTTAGTGCATCATGGTTATTTTTGGAAAGGCGAGTCACAGCCGATTACGGGTATTAAAATGCGCCGAATTAAATCACTTTTAATGCACGATATTAATTTGTTAGCGTATCATCTGCCTATTGATATACACCCAACCCTTGGCAATAACGCACAATTAGGTAATTTATTGAACGTGAGTGATATTCAGTCGCATCCCACAGTGAAACCAAGTGGCATTGTAATGTCAGGAGAGCTTGCGTTGGAGACCGGTGCGACCACCTTTCAAAAACAAATTGCGACCGCGCTAAATCGAGAAATACTGCATGTGAGTGGTCGCTCCAATAAACCGATTAAGCGAGTCGCATGGTGCACTGGCGGGGGACAAGGTTATATCGATGCTTGTGCAGAATTAGGTGTTGATGCGTTTATTTCTGGGGAAATATCAGAGCAAACTACGCATAGTGCGAGAGAGCTCGATATTCACTATTTTGCGGCGGGTCATCATGCGACTGAACGCTATGGTGTTAAAGCAATAGGTGAGTATTTAAATACACTACCGGACATTGAGGTTGAGTTTGTTGATATTCATAATCCGGCATAATGGTTGTTTTCAGATCGGTATTTCGCATTAACACGTAATTCGTTGTTAGGGCTTGATAAATCGATGTAAGAATGGGGTCAACGTAAATTGTATAAAAATTTTATTAAGACATTAGGTGTTCACGATAAAACATGAAAGATAGAAAAGTAGTTACGCCGACAGACACATTTTTTAACGGTATTGCGAATAAGTTTGACAACAATATCTATGGCACCAGCAAAGGGCGTTTGCGTCATCAGATGTTACTGCATTATTTATCTGCGTTAATTCATTCACCGCAGAATTTAGCTGTTTTAGATGCTGGCGGTGGAACAGGTATGATGTCATTAGAATTTGCGCAAGCGGGTCACCAAGTCACCTTATGCGATGGATCAGAAGAGGTGCTCGATATTGCAAAACAACGTCTAGCTGGCGCAACGAATATATGTGTTGAACAAACAGATATATTGTCACTTGACTATCCGCAACAATTCGACGTTGTTCTTTGTCATGCAGTGCTTGAATGGTTACAAGAGCCACTAGTGATTATTGACAAGTTATTTACTCAATTGCGCCAAGGTGGTCGATTATCTTTGAGTTTCTTTAATCGCGATGCCGCTTTGTTCAATAATGCTATTTGGGGAAATTTTGATTATATTGAGGCCGGATTGAAAGCCCGCAATCAAGTTAGATTAAATCCACACAATGCGCAACACCCAAGTGAAATTCTGCACTATATTAAGCATAAATATCCTACTTATACAATCGAGCATAAAGCAGGGATAAGGTGCTTTCACGATTACTTACAAGACCGTAGTAAGCAAATTGATGAGTATGACAAAATACTTGCATTAGAGATCAAATATGGGGCAACCGAACCCTACATGTGGCTCGGTAAGTATTTCCATTTAATCATTAAGAAAGACTAATGCAGTAATGCCGGGGTGTAAATTACGCTTTTAATGCGGCAGTGATGTCAGCTTCCATCTGTTCGGGTGTGGTAGTGGGACTGTAGCGTTTAATAACGTCACCTTGTTTGTTAACCAAAAACTTAGTGAAATTCCATTTAATTCGTTTACTCCCTAAAACACCCGGTGCAGCATCCTTTAAAAGTTTATAAATAGGTGCTGCGTTGTCACCGTTGACCTCTACTTTTTTCGAAAGGGGGAAAGATAGATTGAATCGCATCTCGCAAAATTGTGCAATATCGCTATCTGATCCAGGCTCTTGATGACCAAATTGGTCGCAAGGGAAGCCAATAACTTCAAGCCCACTATTTTTGTGTGTTTTATACAGAGCTTCTAAACCGTCATATTGCGGCGTAAACCCACATTTGCTTGCAGTGTTAACAATTAGTACCACTTTGCCTTCATATTGCTTCAGTGGGACTGTATTGCCATTGTTAGCAACGTAATCTAAGTCATAGAACGTGTTGGACATGTTATTCTCTTCATTAAGTCGTTGACGTAGTGTAACAGCGAGCCAACAATAGTCAGCAATTTAGCGTTAAAATAATGAAAATTTTATAATTAATTGTAAAAGTAACAAGGCGACAGGGTCACATGAGATATTTTTCTAGGCAACGTCTTCAGACATATGTTCTTCATAATCAGACATCCGATAGGCTTCAGGAAATTCATTTATCTTTTTCCTAATCAAGTTATAACGTTTTTTGTTGGATTCAGATAGGCGCTTGTCTTTCAGTTCGTCTACCAGCACTAAGGTTTTTTGATCTTTATACTCAGCCTTTTTAATGTCGCTTAAACACTGTAATAAATTAAGCGTAAAAGCAGGAACGCTTGAGTCTAATTGACGTGCTTTATAAAATAGTTCAATAGCGTCGTTAAGTTGATTACCGAGGTAGAGAACCATCCCTTGATCGTTAACGCGTTTCGCCTTTTCTTCTGATAGACCCAATGACTTTTCTGTTTCTAGCATAAGACTACCGGCTAATATTTGATCAATTTGATCATCTTTAGCCGATAGTTTGCGGTCTACTTCGTTCCAAACTTCACGTGCTTTATCTTCTTTACCCAAGCCAAACCAGACTTTAATTGCATCTACCATGGTCGTTAGTTTTGCGTTTTTCGCATCGCCGACGGTTTTGTCTAAAATAATGCGTTCCGCTTTTTGTTTATCGCCTTCCAATAAACTTGCAAGAGCAAGCATAAAGTCACGTTGATGTTGCGTTTGGTTATCAAGAATACTTCTACTCGCATTGCCAATTAAGCATTTCGCCGCATGTAGCTTTGGAGCTCGCTCGTTCATTACAGAATTTTCAGCCAGTTGTAAGTGATATCGAGCGAGTTCAATAGTGTACTCGTCAAAGCGTTCTTTAACGGTAAAATTACTTTGTCGTTTTTTTTCTAATAGCTTAATCGCTTCTTCACTCCGGCCTTGCATTTTGTAGGCGAGCACTTTTAGCTTGGTAGCTGGAATGGTGAGGTCATTTTCCTTAATATTATCCAGAATTTTTTCTGCCAAATCATAATTTTCTTTGCCAATTTCAACACACGCCATCCATTCATAGGCCTTGTCTTTAGTTAATTGGTCGCTAATTAAGCTATCTAGCATGTTTTGGCAATGACGCCATTGTCCAGATAAAAACTCACTTTTAATTAATCCCCAATGCGCCCAGAGCACATTAGATGAACGTTCTAATATATTGCGGTAAAGTGCGACTGCATCAGTGTAGCGTTGTTCACTAATCAGTAAACGCCCTTTAAGTTTAATAAAGTCGGCGCGCGCGCGCTTGCTCAAACTGCCTTGCAATGAGTCATCCACAAACTTGAGTGCTTTTTCCGGCTGTTCGTTATCTAGATATTCAAGTGCAGGTTTTATTTTTGAACGAATGCTTAGGTAATGATTCATCGACGTGTGCAATGTTTTTATGGTGTAAGGTTTGATAATCAGGATATCAGGGTGAATATCTAGGATTTGACTAATTGTTTGTGGCAAGCGATCCGATGTTAAAAACACAATACCGGTTGAAGGTTTAATCAGCTTCGCTTCTGTCAGATACTGTATCCATTCGACACCATTTTTGTTTTGACCTAAATGGAAGTCGATAACAACAACATCAAAGTTCATCGTTCTTAAGCCATTCCTTAACTCTTTGCCGTTGGTATAACTCGCAATATCAAACTCGCCCATAGACAACAGATTGCTGCGCAGATTTAGCCGAGCAGTTGTGTTGTCTTCGACGATTGCGATTTTGATTTTCTGCTTCATCACATCAACTTCCTATTTGTATCATTGTTGACAGTCTATCAATTGATGCTCCAAGTTGAACGAAATTTGTGCTGTTTTTGGGTATGCACCAAAATACATAGGTCTATCGATCCTAATCAATTAGTCGTCAGACAGCCGTTCCATAACAATAATTTCACAATAATTTCACAAAAAATAAGTGGCTCGTCTATACTTGACGTTTACGTAATGGTAAAGTCGAATTACTGAAACGGCACACTCACTGTTTAAATCATCCTAAGGTCTACTATGAACAAGATTGCTCAATTAATTGATGGACAATTTGTCCAGTCTACAACTACTGATTTTATTGAAGTGACAAATCCGGCGAACAACCAAGTTATTGCGCATGCACCTTGCGCAACGGTTGCTGAAATGGAACAAGCGGTAAGTGCAGCAACCACCGCTTTTAAAACGTGGAAAAAGATACCCGTGCCTGAACGTGCGCGTCTGATGATGCGTTATCAGCATTTACTGAAAGAAAATCATGATGAAATAGCAACTATTCTTGCACAAGAAACGGGTAAAACCTTTGCTGATGCTAAGGGCGACGTTTGGCGCGGAATTGAAGTGGTTGAGCAAGCGGCCAATATTTGTTCCATGATGATGGGAGAGACTGTTGAGAATGTTGCTACAAATATTGACACCTATAGTATGATCCAACCGTTGGGTGTTTGTTTGGGTATCACACCCTTCAATTTTCCAGCCATGATCCCACTGTGGATGTTTCCAATGGCAATTGCATGCGGTAATACATTCATTTTGAAGCCCTCAGAACAAGATCCTAATACACCCATGAAATTAGCGGAACTTTTTATGGAAGCTGGTGCCCCTAAAGGCTTGTTAAACGTGCTGCATGGCGGCAAAGACCAAGTTAATTATTTGCTCGAACATGACGCCATACAGGCTGTCTCGTTTGTCGGTAGTGTGCCGGTTGGTCAGCATATTTATAAAACAGCAACGGACAACATGAAACGTGCGCAATGTTTTGCTGGTGCCAAAAATCATTCCGTGATTATGCCTGATTCCAATAAAGAGTTTGTGTTGAATAATTTAGTCGGTGCAAGTGTTGGTGCAGCTGGACAACGTTGTATGGCAATTTCAGTTGCGGTATTTGTTGGTGACACTGTCGATTGGATCCCTGAATTAGCGAAAAAGATAGCTGACGTTAAACCAGGACTTTGGAACGACAAAGACGCAGGCTACGGACCACTAATAAGCCCGCAGGCGAAAGCCAAAGTATTGGCAATGATAGCAGAGGGAAAACAACAAGGCGCAACCTGTCTGGTTGACGGTTCTGGTTTTACCTTGGAAGGATATGAAAACGGTAACTGGATTGGTCCCACTGTGTTTTCTGATGTAACCGCTGAGATGAGTATTTATCAACAAGAAATTTTTGGTCCAGTGTTATGTTGCATGGTCGTCAACACACTTGAAGAGGCTATTGCGCTGGTGAATGCTAATCCATTCGGCAACGGTACATCTATATTTACGGCTAGCGGCGCTGCTGCACGCAAATATCAAAGCGAAATAGAGGTAGGGCAGGTGGGCATTAATGTGCCTATTCCAGTGCCACTGCCATTTTTCTCATTTACCGGCTGGAAAAATTCGTTTTATGGTGATTTACATGCGTATGGTAAACAGGGCGTGCGCTTTTACACAGAAACAAAAACAATTACCGCTCGCTGGTTGGATGACGACATTCCTTCAGGTCCAAATATGACTATTGAGTTAAAGTAATAGCATATCATTTAACACGGTATTGCTTGACCCAGTAATAGCGTGTTAATCCGCTTCTCAGCCTAGCTGTTGACGAAGAGTGATTAAAAAGAGCGAGTAACATATGAATTTTGAATTAAATGAAGACCAAACCGCCTTCGCTGCAACAGCTAGACAATTTGCCGACCAGGAGCTTGCGCCTTTTGCGGCAAAATGGGATCGAGAACATTACTTCCCAATCGAAGCAATTCAAAAAGCCGGTGAACTCGGTTTTTGTAGCTTGTATACTCCGGAAGATGAAGGTGGTTTAGGTCTATCTCGCCTTGATTCTTCGATTATATTCGAACAGTTATCTACGGGATGCACCACGACGACTGCGATGCTAACCATTCATAATATGGCAACTTGGATGATTGCGACATGGGGTACAGCGCAAGTTAAAGAAACGTGGATGCCAACATTGGTGACAGGTGAAACCATTGCGAGTTATTGTTTAACTGAACCGGGTTCAGGCTCTGACGCTGCTTCAATGCGCACCAGCGCTAAGAAAACAGAGTCAGGTTATGTGCTAAATGGCGCTAAAGTGTTTATTTCTGGTGCGGGAGCAACTCAAGTTCTGGTCGTTATGGCTCGAACAGGTGAAGCCGGTGCCAGCGGTGTTTCTGCATTTGTAGTACCTGCGGATGCCAAAGGTGTCGAATACGGTAAAGCAGAGGAAAAAATGGGCTGGAATGCGCAGCCAACAAGAATGATTACGTTTGTTAATGTTGAAGTCAGTGCCAGTGCATTACTTGGCAATGAGGGCGAAGGTTTCAAGTTTGCAATGCAAGGGCTTGATGGTGGTCGCGTGAACATCGCTACCTGCTCAATTGGTACGGCGCAACAAGCGTTGAATACCGCACAAGCTTACATGCAAGAAAGAACACAATTTGGTAAACCATTAGCTAGCTTTCAAGCGCTGCAATTTAAACTTGCTGACATGGCAACTGAATTAGTTGCCGCTCGCCAGATGGTGCGCCTAGCCGCAAGTAAACTAGATAATAACCACCCTGATAAAAGCACATACTGCGCAATGGCAAAGCGTTTTGCTACCGATGTGGGTTTCGATGTTTGTAATCAAGCATTGCAAATTCATGGGGGTTACGGCTATATCAAAGAGTATCCATTGGAGCGTCACGTGCGTGATGTAAGAGTGCATCAAATACTTGAGGGTACAAATGAAATTATGCGCGTTATTATCGGACGTCGTTTAATATCATCCAATATTGAAGTGCTTTAGTTATGGCAGTTATTGAAACTAAATTACTTTCACGTAACAAATCTGGCGAATACATAGGCGTTATCACCCTTAATAAAGAAAAATCGTTAAATGCCTTGGATCTCGAAATGGTGCAGTTGATGACAGCATCCTTGGCGCAATGGCGCGATGACGATTCGGTAGTGGCAGTGTTCATTGATGCCTCAGGTCACAAAGCTTTTTGTGCTGGTGGTGATGTGGTTTCATTGTATCAATCAATGAAACTTATTCGCACTGAGCAGCAGCTTAAAGGCAAGTTGAAACTTGAGCATCCGCCTCAGTTTTTTACTGACTTTTTTACTCAGGAATACAGTCTCGACTATTGTATACATACCTATCCAAAACCGATCATTACTTGGGGCAGTGGTATTGTAATGGGCGGTGGTTTAGGTTTATTCGCTGCGTCTAAGTTTGCCATAGCCACAAATACGTCGAGGTTCGCGATGCCCGAAATTAGTATCGGATTATTCCCTGATGTTGGTGGCAGTTATTTTCTAAATAAAATGCCAGCGGGTGTTGGCTTGTTTTTAGCCTTAACTGGCGCTAGTTTCAATGGCCGCGATGCCTTCGATGTGAATCTTGCTAGTCATAAGCTTGGGTCTGAAAGCAAGCAAGCATTGCTAACTGAGTTAATACATATGAATGAGGTGTCTGCGCAAGACATTGACGTTGCTTTATCCGCATTACAATTAGTTGATGAGCCCGAATTTAGTTCGGTTGATGCGAAACTTCAACCCAATTTTAAGCGTTTTCAACAATTAGCTGATGCGCCATCGTTGTCTGCAGTCGTCGCGCAATTAGCGATTATGGTTAGCTCTACAGAAGATGCTAGATGGTGGTTGAAAGCGCTAAAAACACTGCAAAGTGGCAGCCCGATCACTGCCAATATAATATTCGAACAACTAAAGCGGGGCAGAGGCTGCACCTTAGCTGACTGTTTTAGACAAGAACTTAGTGTAGCGTTATGTTGTGGGATGTATGGAGAATTTGAAGAGGGTGTCAGAGCTTTGTTGATTGACAAGGATTTTACACCTGAATGGTTATATGAAAATTGTGATGATGTACCGACAAGTTTGATCCATAAACATTTCACTTATTTCGATGATGCGACGAATCCTTTGCATCAACTTGAACAAACTTATGGAGGTTAGTATGGCGAAGATTGCATTTTTCGGGTTAGGTAACATGGGAGCATCCATGGCTAAAAACTTGGTCAAAGCACAGTTCAACGTCACCGTTTTCGATCTTGTTGGTTCACAAGTAGAGTTGTTAGCCGAGGCTGGCGCAACACCAAGTAACAGTGTTAAACAGGCCGTTGAGAGTGCAGATATCATTATTTCTATGCTGCCAGCAGGCAAACACGTTGAATCCCTTTATTTTGACCAAGACGGTATTGTAAATAATATTTCAGCGAAGTCCTTATTTATCGATTGCAGTACGATAGAATCAAGCACCGCCAAAAGTATTGGTGCACAACTACAGGCACACGGTCATCGATTTATTGATGCGCCGGTATCGGGCGGTGTGGCTGGAGCCGCAGCGGGTACCTTAACTTTTATAGTGGGTGGCGAGAAAGTTGATTTTGATGAAGCTCTAGGTTGCTTGCAAGCGATGGGCAAGAATATATTTCATGCTGGTGGCATTGGTGCGGGTCAAGTGGCTAAAATATGCAATAACATGTTACTCGCAATTTTAATGGCGGGTACATCAGAAGCGCTGCAATTGGGCATCGACAATGGTTTAGACCCTAAAGTCATGTCCGATATTATGTTGCAAAGTTCAGGACGGAATTGGACATTAGAGCTGTATAACCCTTGCCCTGGTGTGATGGCTAATGTGCCATCATCAAATGATTATCAAGGTGGTTTTTTGGTTGATCTAATGAACAAAGATCTGGGCTTAGCTATGGGCACAGCGGCAAATAATCAATCCGTCGTACCCTTGGGTCAATTGGCTAAGTCGTTATTCCAAATGCATGGCAATGCAGGTAATGGTAATTTAGACTTCTCTAGCATCTTCAATGCCTATAAACACGGCTAACGTCGCTTCTGAGATTGTATGAGGGTGTGATACCATGCCCTTATATTAACAAACGAAGCTTTCATCATTATGTGGCAATGCCCACTTTGTAAATTACCTCTAAAAACACATCAAACCGATGCGCCTGGCAGACTCTTGAAAACGTGGTTATGTGAAAATAATCATAGTTTTGATAAAGCAAAGCAGGGCTATGTTAATTTGCTACCAGTGCAAAACAAGCGATCTAAAATGCCTGGCGATGATGTTGAAATGGTCGCTGCCAGAACTACTTTTTTTGCCGAAAAACCGTATGCGCCTCTCGTGATAAGACTGTCCGAAGTAATACGCTGCGTAGCTATGCGAGATACAGCTGGTTTTTTTGTGCCGTGTAACTCGTCTAATACGACTGGGATGCCCCTCAAAGTATACGATTCAGGCTGTGGTGAGGGGCATTATCTTGCCGAGCTTTCTGCGCAACTTGTAGACGCTAACTTAAGTGCAGATTTAAGTGCAGATTTACGTATTAACAAGGACACTGCGACGACTCCTTTTGTATTTGCAGGACACGATATTTCTAAAGCGGCAGTGATCAGCGCAGCAAAGAGAAATAAGCATAAACAATTAGTTGTTGCCTCCACTATAAACATCCCTGTTTTGGACAGCTCACAAGATATTATTTTACAAGTTTTTGCACCAGCATGCGCGGGCGAATATGCACGAATTTTGCATTCCAATGGTGTTCTTATTACGGTAGATCCAGCACCAAAACATTTGTTTGAATTGAAAGAAATAGTGTATGAAAAACCCGAGTTTCATCAAAAGCATAGTGCAGTTCTGACCGGATTCGAGATTATTCAACAGCATCATATTGGCTTCAGTGTTTCCTTAAATAGTGCGGAGGTACGTTTGGCATTGTTAAAAATGACCCCTTTTTACTGGAAAACAAATGACACACAACGTGCGTTAATCCAGATCAGATTGATGCAAGTAACCGCGGATTTTGTGATTACAGTTTGGCAACAAAGTAAAGGCGCTGAAGGTAACAAAGCGACGCTCAGTGACTCAACGGATGTAGACGCGCCTGAGAATGGTGTTGCGCATGATAACGCGTTAGAGAAAGATTCAACTGACATAGAGAACGAATTATGAACAAGGCGCTATTTTTAGACCGAGATGGCGTGATAAATGTCAATCACGGTTATGTTTATCGAACCAGCGACTTTGATTTCATGCAAGGTATTTTTGATCTTGTTCAACGTGCAAATGCACAGGGCTATAAAGTCATTGTGGTTACCAATCAGTCTGGTATTGGTCGCGGTATGTATACCGAGTCTGACTTTGAAGCGTTAAGTGTATGGATGCTTTGTGAATTTACGAAGCGTGGCGCTATCATTGATGACGTTCTTTTTTGTCCACATCACCCCGAAGCAAAGCTCCCAGAATATAAAAAAATGTGCGAATGCAGAAAGCCTAAAGCCGGTATGCTTAAAACCGCGGCCTCTAAACACAATATCTGCCTTGCTAATAGTATGATGGTGGGAGATAAGCTATCAGACGTTGAAGCTGCAATAGAGGCAGGTCTTCGTGAGGTTGTCTGGTTTAATCCTGAATTCATAGAACCAACACAGACGAGTACTGCTGAATTTCAGGCTAAGTCGCTCTCCTGTAAACTAACGTCGATAAAGAGGAGTCACAGCCTCTGGACAATAATAACGGCCTAACTTGTATGCTAATTGGCAGCTGACTTTTTTGATTTTGTCGTTTTAATTCAGAAAATTCGGCATAAAAAGAAGTTGATAAGATGAAAAGTGAATTTTTATTAGCCGCGGCTCATAAATTAAAACTCCATTGGTCAGTATGTATGGATTCTGTGAATTATGAATGGACGTAAGGTAGAAGTTCTGCAATTTGCTCTCACCTTTCTTTCGCATTGGCAAGGTTTTCAGAATCAGTTGTGGTATCAAATTCACCTCTATATAAAAGCGGTTGGAGATAAACTATTGGCATAGCCACATAAAGCAAGTTCACGTCTTCAGTTAATTAACAAACAGTTATTGCTCGCTGCACCACGTTTTCATACTCAGCATTGAAATCAATTGCGACAACAATTTTGTTATAAATACTCATGATTAATAGACCAAACTAGTTTGATAGATTTGCCCTTTCTTTGTTTTCATGAACAGTTTCCTTTAAAAATTCCATGTGAGCTAACAACACAATTACCTATATGTTGCTAAGAATCTATTCGGTGTTTTACTTAATAAATTGTGTGAATGACTTAATTGGATTTATTAAGTGAGTCGATGAATCAGGGCTTGTTTAGTCGCTCAACACTCAGGAAGCATCAATGCAGATCTTATCAATCTTAACTGTCGACAGATTCTTAATTAGACGTTATATTATAACAAATATGCATTTATTTACTTCACACTATTTAAGAAAGCAAAAATCACTGTTGAAATATTTACTGGTGATCATTGTCCTATTTTCTGTTTTTTCTGAATGTCACCGTTTCGCTCATGCACTGCAGAGTGAGCAACAATGCCAGTTATGTTTGAGCTCTTTTGATTTTGAACACGCTTTACCAGTTAACGTTACGTTTTTTGACATTGAACGAAAAACCTATACTCCAATTGAACTACGTTATTGGCCTTTTTACTCTCTATTCAAAGCTCAATTTGGCAATAGAGACCCGCCTTTATTTCTCTGAAATTCATAGCATAACCATTTGTTAATACTGGGTATCTTTTGATAGCTCAGTGAGTTTTGATTTGTAATTTAGAGATAATATATAATGAAAGTAAAATATTCGGCGATCGTTCTAGCTGTTTTTGCAGCGTTAAGCCAAAATTCAGATGCAGTAGAAAAAAAGATTCAAAAAGATGAAAGTGACATAGAGACAATATTAATCACCGCATCGCCTTTTCAGCGCACAATACTAGAATCCAGTGTACCCGTGACAATCCTCAGTGGAGAAGAGTTAGATCAACATCAGGCTGCAACGTTAGGCGAGACCCTCAAAAATGTGCCTGGTGTTCATAGTTCGTATTTTGGTCCAGTGGCGAGCAGCCCGATCATTCGTGGTTTGGATGGTCCTCGTATCAAAGTCTTGCAAAATGGCCTAGGTGCCTCTGATGCATCGCGTGTTGGACCCGATCATCAAGTATCTACCGAAACCTCTACAGCAAGCCAAATTGAGATACTGAGAGGACCAGCCACTCTGCTATACGGCAGTGGTGCAATTGGTGGCGTGGTAAATGTTGTGGATAATCGACTACCAGTCACTAGGCAGGAAGGCCTTATTGGTGAAGTTTTTGCGCAATACGACAACGTTGCGGACGCTACAACAATTTCAACAGATTTAAACGCAGGGGTAGGCGATTTTGTAGTGCACCTAGATGCATACAATCGCAGCACCAACGATTATAAAATTCCGGTGCCAGCAAACATAAACGAGCAAGGTGGTAGCACTAAGTTGTCTAACTCTGCTATGGACGCAGATGGGTATAATCTGGGTGCTGGTTGGATTCAAGATGACACGGTTGTTGCGCTGGCATATGGAAAAATGAATTCTGAGTATGGCTTACCCGGAGAAGAAGGCGTATTTATAAAATTAAAACAGGACAGGTATCAAGGTGTTGTCGACTGGAATAATTTAGACGGCTTTGTAAACGCGGTGCATTGGCAAAATGCTTATACAGACTACGAGCATTCTGAAATTGACGTGGTCGAGGTTGGCACTACGTTTAAAAACGAGAGCATAGAGTCTAGACTGTGGGGCGAGCATGTGGCTGTGTTTGGTTGGAAGGGTGTGTTAGGTCTACATTACAACAATAGTGATTTTGAGGCCATTGGTGAAGAGGCTTTCACACCGCCAACGAAAACAGACAGTCTTGCCCTATTTTTAATGGAAGAACGCCAAACTGGCGCATTTATATGGCAAATAGGCACCCGAATTGAGCAAGTAACTCATACTGTTAATAATGACTTTTTTGCTGCACGTGATCCGCAGCAAAGTATTGCCTTTGCTGATACCGATTATGTTGCACTGTCTGGATCTGCGGGTGTTGTTTACAAAATTGATAGTGACAACACGTTAGCGTTTAACTATGCTTACTCAGAACGCGCACCTTCTGCATCTGAATTTTTCTCATATGGGCCGCACATCGGATCGGGCACTTATGAAATTGGTGGTGGCTTTGAGATAACTAACAATAATGATCAACAGACTGTTGTTCAAACTGCAAACGATATGGATAAAGAGGTATCCAATAACGTTGACTTAAGCTATCGTTTTAACACAGATGATTTGAATGCAAGCGTCAGTATTTTCCACAACCAAGTTGACAACTACATTTTCGAAGATTTTACTAACTTAGTGTTTAGTGATGGAGGGTTAGTTTCATCACAAGTGTTTGCTGACCAAGTTGCTACTTTGGGAGAATCTGCAGATGAAGCTGGCGGTTTACCTGTTGTTGTATTTGCTCAACAAAACGCCAAACTATATGGTTACGAAGCTCAAATCGATTGGCACTTAAACGACCACTGGCGTATAGAAGCATTTACCGATTACACCCGAGCTAAGTTAGCTTCAGGTCTTAATGTACCTAGAATTCCTCCGATGAGAATTGGTTCGTCGGCTCATTATGAATCTGGCAATTGGCATACCGAGATGGAGGTTATTCGAAATAGTAAACAAGATAAAATAGCGATGAATGAAACTGATACCAGAGGTTATACAATGGTTTCCGCGTCTGCTAATTACTACCTTGCTCTGGATAATGTAGATATGACGATTTACATAAAAGGAGATAACTTAACAAATCAGGAAGCCAGAGTTCATTCATCTTACTTAAAAGACGCAGCACCGTTATCAAGTCGTTCGTTTAGTATTGGCGTGCGTGCGCGCTTTTAAGAACTCTTGACAATAAAAAGCGGATGCTAAAAAGTGTCCGCTTTTTACTTATTATCAAGTCATTGCGTGAATTTACTGTTTTGAAAACTCAGTAATATGCTTAATTGAGCGACTCAATAGATTTGTGTCAATTTCAGTCAACACTTTTTCATTTGTCATGTAATCTCGAATTTCAAAACTACCATTCTTGCTAACCTCAGTAATTAACCCTTTATGCACCACTATTAAGTGTCTACCTTGCGTGCTTACCGCCCAAGCTCGCGTTGGTGATTGTAATGCTTGGCCGATAGAATAGTTATCTGGCGCAGCGTTACAACCTAATTCGGTTAATATAGTGGGGGCAATATCTTCTGTTGTCGACATGTCTGTTTTGAGCGGTAGGTTACTATACAGCTTGTGAAAGGCGCTATCTTCAGGCTTCGCTACAAATAGGATCTTGGTGGATAAGCTAAGCGCTTTTAAATCAATTGAAGCTAACTCTTGATTGGTCACGGTTGCCATGAATAAACCACTGGATTGTTCATTAAGTTTGCTAATAAATGAATTCCAATTACTTGAATAAAATGGCTTGTTCTCAGCATCATCTTGATTGCTCGTTTTATGATTGTACATGCTAACGTCGAGGTTAAATGCCTTTGACAGTGCCAGTGTGACAGGCTGCGTATTGGCAACGCTAGGCAAGAAACCCTGAGGTAAGCCATATACAACAGACATTAAATAATCACTTTTCAAAGTGCTACTAACAAAATGGAAGCCGTTGTCCATTAAGCCCTCAGGCACAAAGGATAAAGTGTCATTGCGCAAACTTAAAAATAATAATTTTTGGGTCGCATCGACCGAGCAATAAATCGGCTTTGGTGGATAATCAAAAGAATAATTATCATCGTTAAACTGTAAATTTTGACGTTGTTTATAGTCTTGCAGGTCAAAAACACCGATGCGTGACATCAATGTCTTAGCTGTTGCAGGGTAGGACAAAGGAAGCATATTATCTTGCTGTAATACGGGCGCATATAATTTTGCGTCGGCCCATACATGAATAGCGTGGCTAACGACAAAACAGAATACAAAGGCACTACTGGCGTAAATTCCTATGTGTACCTTCATGAATCGTTTTATGCGTTTATGTATTGCGTTCGCCAGCACCAGTTGAAACATTAACCAGACGACAACAAGCAATAACAAATAGAACCATTGGAGCCAATTAAATGCACCCATATGTCCTTCTGTTTCACTGCGCACCAGAGCCGCTGAACTAAAGCTAATGTGAAACCCTGTTTTATTGTAAAGCAGCGCATCAAAAGCGAGTAGGGCAAGACCAATAGCAGCGATAGCTGACCCAAAAACACGTAATATTCTAGGCTGCTTAATTTTGTAACATAGCGGTAATAGTAAAACAACGAAACCAAAGAAAGTAATAAAACTGATGTGTCCAATCCAAGTCACGAACATATAAATAATACTGATGGGGGTGCTTGATATGGGCGATGACAACAAATACACTGAGGATATGACCAGCGCCATTAGAATGTTGGCAAGGGCAAACCAATGGCCCCAAGCAACGAGTTCGTTTATTTGTTTACGTCGTGGTGATTCATTAAAAATCATAGTAGCTGTTAATTCCCTTTGACTGCTCTTTTTAATACATCACAAAATTGTGCCACCATCGCGTCTCTCTTTTCTTGAACGACTTGTTGCGTGAAGATATTAGATAACACATTGCCCAGTACCATTAACGACAAATCTCTGTTTGCATTATTTTGTTCTAAGGCGACGAAAACGTCTTGCATAGCCGCTTCAAACTCTTTATCAGAGTATCGGGATTGTTGTGGCATTAATCTGTCCTGTGATTTTTAATGAAAAACTGGTTACAATTAACCATCTCCAGAATGCTCATTATAATGGCACTCTATTCATTCACAAACAATTGTTTGGAAATCTAGGTTTATTGTGGCGGTGGTTAACGGTAAACTACGGTAAATACTATACTAATCCAATATTTTAGCACATTTAATAAGGTAGCCTTTTAAGTATATGAGTGCACTCATTCACCAATTTGTTGTTCATCGTTTAAATTTGTCTGACGATGGCAAGCTTCACTTTATTCCTCGAACGAGTTGTTTTGAGCCTAGTAAAGAAATAGAAACGTTAGCACAGCAGCTTCATACAACCTTTAATAGTAAGCCTGGAAAGGGTGTTGGAGGGTTTGTACAAGAAACTGAAAATACTTTTTCTGCAGATTTGTCACAGGTACTACAAAGTGAAATGGACTTCCATGCATTTAGTGTCAAGAGCGGCGAATTCTTACTACAAACGCTAGCTAAAGATGAAATGATAGAAACAGGGTTTCTAATATTCAGTCAATATGAATATTTGGCTACGCAATATTTGCTTATTGCGCTTATAGACACTAAACAGCATGTTGCTGTGAATCAACAGATGGATTTAGATTACAGCGACCACTTAGATTTTAGTAAGATGCAATTAGCGGTGCGAATTGACATTACGCAATGGCAAGTAACGCCTGAGCAATTCAGATATATCAGTTTCTTGAAAGGTCGCATGGGTCGTAAAGTATCAGATTTCTTTATGCACTACATTGGTTGCGAAGAGAAGGTCGACGTTAAGCAGCAAAACAAACAATTAATGCAAAATGTCGATGATTATTTGTCTCAAGAACAATGCGATGCATATGAAAAAAATCAGCATCGTGGCTCAGTAGCCAGCTATTTTAAGGAAAGAGTAGTTGAAGGTGAGGATGTTACGGTCGAGGAAATCGCTCAGTTTTTACCAAAAGATGAAGACTCTGGTCAATCTTTTACGCTATTTAATGACCAACAGGAAGTGCCATTAGAGCAGCGCTTTCAACCAGATCGCGCAGCTATTAAGTCATTGGCAAAATTTAGTGGTGCCGGAGGTGGCGTGACCATCAACTTCGATCGTCCATTATTAGGTGAACGAATCTTGTACGATCCGCACACCGACACATTGACAATTCGCGGTATTCCACCCAATTTAAAAGACCAGTTGCTACGCGCAACGAAAGGGAAATAATTGCTGATATGAAATTATTCGTAAACGACTTGACCGTTATGGATTTCTCCTACCTTTGCCCAAAACGAGGAATGGTAGGTGAAAGCTGGATTGTCGATATTCTGCTAAATGGCGGATTGAACGAAGAGAGCATGGTGCAAGATTTCGGCAAAGTGAAAAAAGAGCTCAAGCATGTGATTGATGACTATGTTGATCATAAGTTAGTAGTGCCTGCTGAACATGCATGCACCACGATTACTCACGATGATTCTAATGAGCGAGTTCAAGTTGACTTTTTTTATCATCACGAAGGCGCTGAAAACGCGCAAAGTCTGCATTTGTATTGCCCTCCTGAAGCATATGCATTTGTGTATGCTGATGAAGTAAATATGAGTTCAGTAACTGAGTATTTAAAAGAGGTCATAAAAACTCACCTACCAGAAAATGTGCACTCTGTAGAGCTTTTTTTACGTGAAGAGGCTATCCCAACAGATTTTTATCACTATACACACGGACTCAAAAAACACGATGGAAATTGCCAACGTATTGCACATGGGCATCGATCAAAAGTATTGGTTTTTGAAAATGGAAAAGAAAGTCAAAAATGGCAAAATTATTGGGCAAAGAGATGGGCTGATATTTATATAGGCACAAAAGAAGATTTAGTTTCGCCCAGTCAATTAAGTTTTCAACATGACAACATACATGCTGACAATTTTTATTGTTTTAAGTACCAATCATCGCAGGGTGAATTCGAAATGGCGATTGAAAAAGAGGCATGTGAAATTATTGAAACGGATTCAACCGTTGAATGTTTAGCCCAATTTATGTTTGATGAATTGAAAACGATGTCAGGCATGACATTAGAAGTCAGAGCATTTGAAGGTGTTGGCAAGGGTGCTATTGTTGCCGATGAATAACAGTGCAAAAAACCAAATTTATGTTGGCGTAAAGCCAGGCTTAGGTAGCATTATTTGCAGTGGCATTATTTGCGCTGGCATTATTTTCAATACAAACGTACTTGCTGAAAACATTAACACAAAAAATGCTCGCGTATTAGCGTTTGAGACACTCACTGTTGATAATAAGAAAACGGACACAACCGACCTACAGGAGCTGACGCCAAAAGATTTACCATCTGAAGCTGTTGCACAATTAACATCGCAACTTGTTTTGAATGGCAGCTTAACGCAAGGGGCCTTGTTACGTGGGAAACTGCCAAGCGGCAGTGTTGTGTGGCTTAACAATAAGCGCATTAATATTTTATTATCAGGCGATTTTGTAGTTGGTTTTGGGCGTGATGCCGCTTTAACGCAAAAACTGGAGTGGCAATTACCCGGTCAAACTAGTCGTAAGCAAAAAAACCTTAAACTAGCGAAACGTGAATACAATATACAGCGCATAGAGGGTGTTGCCTCAAAGTATGTTTCTCCGCCAAAAGAAGTGCTAGAGCGGATTCGAAACGACAATGTGCAAATTGCCACAGCAAGGGCAACAAGTTCTGAACTTACTGCGTTCACAAAAGCACTTATCTTGCCTGCCAAAGGGGTAATTTCAGGTGTTTTTGGTAGTCAACGCGTGTTCAATGGTGAACCTAAACGACCACACTTCGGCTTAGATATTGCTGGACCGGTCGGAACTGCCATCAAAGCACCTTTAGATGGCGTGGTTACTCTGACGCATGCTGATATGTACTATTCTGGTGGTACTCTTATTATTGATCATGGTCTGGGTGTTTCATCGACGTTTATTCACCTTTCTTTGATCGTTGTTAAGCCAGGGGATATGGTAAAACAAGGTCAAAAGATTGCAGAAATGGGTGCGACTGGCCGAGTAACCGGTCCACATCTTGATTGGCGGATAAATTGGTTTAAAGAGCGCTTGGATCCAGCACTGCTGGTTGACCTAACAGAAGCTGAATAGCCGGCAATCCCAAGCAACTGCAGCAGCCGGCTATTACTAAGCGCGTTCATTGAGTGGGCACTGCATTACAACGTGACTGTTCCTGCTATCCAAGTGTCAAATAGGTTTGGATTTTCGATAGTAAAATAGACGGTATCATAAATAGCGCTCTGAATAGGTAAGTTGCCTATCACGATGCGACCTTGTCGTAGCAATGTTATTTCAACTGTTGAAGTCCGTTGATTGTCCAATAATCGTTGCAAATTGCCACTATTTATCTGCCATTGACCCATAGCAATCATCACATCACCAATTTGAGCACCCGCTTGAACAATAGGAGAGCCATCAGACATTGTTTGCAATACAATGCCACTGCCATGGTCCTTAAAGGTTGCTCCAAACGCATTTTTGAAGGTCTCTTTACTTGCTTTTCCTCCCTTATCATCAACTGATGTCCGGCTGCGTAGATTTAATTTTAAGCCAATGCTCTGAATCATTGTGTCTATAGGCAGGTCCATGGTTGTGTAAATTGCTATATTAAGAAATCCAGATATATCGATATTAAAATGTTCTTTGCAGAGCGTTTGAATAACATCGTTGGCAGTGCCTGTGTTTTCTTTACCATATTGTGACCACAGTAACTGCATTAATTGGTCAATAGAGTAACGATTGTTGCTGAGTTGTCGCAATGTTATATCAAGTGCCAGCGCAATAATCGTCCCTTTATTGTAATAGCTCACAATGTGATTGTGTGACCCCGCGTCTTGCTTATAAAACTTGCTCCAAGCCTCAAAACTTGATTGCGTCACGGTTTGTTTGTGTCGGCCTTGAGTTCGGTTCATTCGTGTCATATTCTGACCCAGTATTTCAGCGTAACTTTGGGCGCTAATCAACTTAGTTCTGGCCAAACTCAGGTCATCATAAAGACTGGTGAAACCTTCATATATCCAAAGTTGCTCCATGTATTGTTCAGAACTTAGGTCGGGCGAAATCATGATTTCAGGTTTTATACGTTTAACATTCCATGCATGAAAAAGCTCATGGCTGCACAAACTCAAAAACTGCTGGTATTGCTCAGGTATGATATCGGACTCACAACGCATAGGTAAATGAAATCGGGGAAACATAAGCGCGGTAGAGGCACGGTGCTCTAAACCACCAAAACCGTCTTCACATAAAAGCGTGATAAACCAATAGTCGTTTTCTGGCAAGCCGTTAAATAAATCTAAGTGATGTTTGCAAAGGGGTTTTAGATCATTACAAATTCGTTCAACATCAGCTTCAGTCTTTCCAGAAAAGACCAAATGAAAACGCGTGCCTGCTACTTCAAATGTATGTTTTTCAACCAGTCCTAAAAGGACCGGGTGATCAATTAATTCTTGGTAATCGTTACAGCTAAAATGGTGAGTTGCATGTCCTTGCGACTCAACAATAGATTGTTGCTTTAACGACGTACACATCTGCCAGTTTCTAGCGAGTTGGTTATTTACAATTTGCACCGATATTGGGGCCGTGGAGTTTTCGGTAAATTCCTGTACTTCTAAAAAAGTGCTTGTTCCATTAAAGAATGCGTATTCGTCAAATAAGTACGCGCCGCGAACGGATAAATCAAACGCGTAAACTTGATACGAGATTTCTAAACCTGATGCAGCGTTTCGTACAAGCCATGTTTGTTTATCAATTTGGCTTATTGGCCGCTTTTCATTAGTTGGCGAACGCGCTTCTATTAAATGAATGTTTTGGCAAAAGTCTCTTATCATATAACTACCCGGTATCCATGCAGGAAGCGACAAATGGATAACATCATGTTGTGAGGCCGGAATAGATATTTTGACATTAAAAACGTGCTCAGCTAAATTTTCAGGTACGATATGGTAAGTGAGCGTGTCTGTCATGAATAAAAGCCTTTGGTAGTCGAGGTATGCGATGCGATGAGACTATATTATCATGCTAGCAGTTATTTGTGGCCAAACAGTTGTAGAGTAAAAAAGGAATTCAAGTGAAACCGTCAATATCCTCAGCTGATATCAACGCACTTCTATGTTTGTTGCCAAACACTGAGGCTGATATGCAATTAATTGCGCGTGCACAGCCTGTTCGACTAAGAACAACCTACTTTGGTACCGACGGCGAGCAATGTTTGTTGTTTCGATATCCTGCATCAACAGAGTTAGTCAACACTACGCATTTAATCGAACCCGACACGCAAGTAGTTATCAGGTATGTGCTGGACGAACCTTATGGTGAAGTCGTGGCATTTAAAGTGCGCGTTTTAAAAGTGATTTATTCACCATTGCCGATGGTAATTACAAGTTTTCCGTCGGTGTTGCAGAAACTCGGACTGAGATCGCAAAAACGAGCGATATCGGGTGTGCCGGTCGAAGTTGTTTTAGATGAACAGGAAAATCGAGAAGCAGAAGGATTAATTGTCGATATCTCAAAAAATGGCTGCAAGTTACTAATTCCATTTAAAACAGTACTTCAGGTTATCCAAAGTGAAGAAAAAATTACACTTTGTGTAGAACTGGCCGAAAGAACCCTGTTAATTGCGGCCCGAGTCAAAAACGTGCGGATTGAAAAAGAATTCCATGCTTACGGTATGCAGTTTGAAGACGATGACAATCAACTTGAACGTTTACTTGAGCGTTACATGATCACGTTGTAAACTAATTGTTAATATAAGCTAAAAATATAAAAATAATAAAGAGGTAAAAAATGCGCGAAATAGAGCGACTAATTAATAAATATGGTGAAAGTCACACCAATAGAATCAATATCATGATCCATGCCATTGCGGTTCCTGCTATTTTCTTTGTGACTATCGGGTTGCTATGGTCCATTCCTGTACCTGAGTTTATGCAAGTAATGAAAATTACCTTTGCGCATGTTCTCGCTATTCCGACGCTGTATTATTATTTTAAGCTGTCTGGCCCAATTGGTGCGGCAATGACCTTGCTTACGTTGAGTGCGTTTGGTCTCGTTAACGTACTAATTATGTTTGATGTTTCTGTTTGGATATTTAGTTTAGGCTTGTTTGTGGTGATGTGGATATTGCAGTTTATCGGTCATCACGTTGAAGGTAAAAAGCCGTCATTTTTTGAAGACTTACGCTACCTATTAATCGGTCCAGCTTGGTGGTGGGTGCATTGGCTAAAGAGAATGAACATAAGCTATTAACATAAGCTATTAACACGAGCTATTAACACGAGCAACATGAGCTATTCAGTAGCGCACTGTATTTTTAGTTCCTCGTTGTTTTGGAGCCTAACATCGAGCTTATCTCAAACCTTAACCACCTCTTTCCCTGATGATGCGCATAGGTTAGCGAAAAGAAAATACGCTGAACAATAATAAATCGCTGAAACTTGCTTTATTTATTAGCATTTGAAACCTTTATTATTCATATTGTCGTAGTAACATTAGAGTAACAAAGCGGTCAAAACGGAGCAGGTGAGAGTGAAAAAAATTATTATTATTGTTTTAGTCTTGTTTTTATCTGGCTGCTCGACAAAATTCGTGTATAAAAATGTGGATTGGTTGGCTTATTGGTATATTGATGACTTTGTAGAGTTAACTAAAGAGCAAGAAAAAGTGGTCGATGCTAAGTTAGGAAGCTGGCTTTTGTGGCACAAGAATAATGAACTTCCTATGTATCTCGAGCACTTGAACGAATTGTCAGGCGATATTCGAACCCAGCAAATGAGTCTTGATAGAATAGACTACCATCGACAAAAAGCGGCAGACCACTGGGTGCGCTTAAAGATTAAGGTTATCCCTGACTTAGTAGGCATGGCGCCTTTGCTTTCGCAAGATCAGGTGAACTCTATGTTCAAAGAAATTGATAAAATGAATAAAGAGGAGGCTGATGAAAGAGAAGAGCTACTCGCAAAGACACCTGAAAAGCGCCAAAAAGACTCAGTTAAGCGCAATAAAAGAAACTTAAAACGCTGGTTAGGCAAACTCAATTATGAACAAGAGCAACTTGTTGAGAACATGTACGGTGAATTCCATTCAAACGGTGAGTTATGGTTGCAGTATCGGGTTCGATATCAAGCGCAATTACGAGCATTATTTAATGATGCAGACAGGGGCGATGGCTTCAAAACTAGATTAAACAAGCTACTGATGGAGCCAGAGTTGCATCGTGGTGATGTTCTTAATCAACGCAATATCGAAAATAGTAATAAGTACCAAGCGTTTTTGTTAGCGGCGGATGCCTTATCAACTGAAGACCAGAGAAAACATTTACTCGCTGAAATTGCTGAGTTTGTTGATGATTTAAATGATTTAGTAAAATAATCGTTGTTGCAGGAGGTTCGGACAATTGAATTAAAAGTTTACTCTATTGCCGTTTTGTTAAATATGAATTATTTTACACGCAAATTTGAATAACCAGTCAGTGCGCATTGTATAGCTGTTCGCGTTCAACTCAAGGCCTCCCACTCACCCTGTTTATTGCTTGTGTTTACATGTTTTCTTATCGTTTACATGACTAAAAACTTTAGAAAATGCCGCTGAGTGACGATAACAAATTACCAGCCTACAAACTATGTGTGTAATGGATAAAGTCTCAGTACCGCATATTGAGCAACAATTGCGGCTCAACCGCAGCATGCAAGCGATAAATACAGATAAAAGTTTGTTTTATCTGTATTTATCTATGCTCGAAAGAGATTTGTCGACGGTACCTAGATTCGCTGATGCGCAGACAACGAATGAGATTGTATATGCTGATATAGAATCTCATTATTATAAACACCCAGCACTTCAATTCACAGAGCAAGATTTTATACTGCAAACGTCTTTTTCAGGCGCTGTCGCCCAACAATCAAGTAGCACGCTTCAATTGCTCAATGCTTTCTTCCCTCAGGGCTTATCCCAGCACAATAATCATCTAAGGCTCGATGATGACGTAGTGGATGGACTTGATTATTTTGCTAAGCAACGCCTTAATAAATCGATATCAGCTGACGTCGATAGCTTTTTAGAGCAAAATACAATTCAAGTTGACGAAACGTTGTTGTTCGACCTTATCCCCAAAGCAGCTGAATTTACTCTTTAATCTATTGCGTTGGATCAACTCTGATTAAGTTTGCATAGAGAAACTATTATTTTTCTGCTATGTTGCGCGCGTTATTTTGCCCTGGTTTTACGTTCCAATCTGCAAAAAGGAAAACTATGAACAACTACATTGTATGCGCGTTATACAAATTCGTCACGCTTAACGACTTTAAAGAAATGCGTGAGCCTCTTTGTCAATTTATGCAACAGCGCCAAATTAAAGGAACCATTTTACTAGCTTGCGAAGGCATTAATGGCACCGTTTCTGGAGCCCGAAACGCGATTGATGAGCTGCTTGCTTACTTTAACGCCGATGCGCGTTTGAACCCTATTTCATGTAAAGAATCGTTACATGAAGAACAACCATTTTATCGCACTAAAGTGAAGCTCAAAAAAGAGATTGTGACGATGGGTGTTGAGGGTATTGACCCAAGGCGCACGGCAGGAAGTTACGTAAAGCCAAAAGATTGGAATGATTTGATTTCAGACCCTGACGTTACCTTAGTCGATACTCGCAATGATTATGAAATTGAAATTGGCACTTTTAAGTACGCGGTTAATCCGAAAACTGACACGTTTAGAGATTTTCCAGCTTATGTTGCAAAGGAACTTGACCCAGCAAAACATAAAAAAGTAGCTATGTTTTGTACCGGCGGTATACGCTGTGAAAAGTCGACCGCATATTTGAAAGAGCAAGGCTTTGAAGAGGTTTATCATTTAGAAGGGGGTATCTTGCAATATTTAGAAGATGTACCCAAAGAAAAGTCGCTGTGGGAAGGCGATTGTTTTGTCTTTGACAATAGAGTTGCGGTTAATCATGACTTGCAAAAGAGTGAGTATGATCAATGTTATGGATGCCGTCTGCCGATTACCGCAGAAGACAAATTAAGTGATAAATTTGAGTCTGGTGTAAGCTGTCCTAAATGTTTCGGTAAACACACCGATGATCAGCTTGGACGTTTCCGAGAGCGTGAAAAACAGGTGCGTCTTGCTAAGCAGCGCAACGAAGAACACGTAGGAACAGAAGCAAGATTGGTGATAGAACAAAAACGCATGCAAAAAGCAGAACAACAAAGAGCTCGCAGTCTATTGAAAAATAAACAAAGGGCACAGTAACGTCGTATTTCTCCTAGACACTCAAGGGGCTAAAGGAGTAGACTTCTTAATTATAGAGCGAAATGATCACAATAGGATCTACGATGAGCCAAGACACAAAGCTAACGGACCCGCAGGTAGCGGAAATAAGAAAAGACTTCGATTTTTTCGACAGAGATTTAAACGGACAAATTGATCTGCATGAGTTCATCGAATTATTGACCGTGTTATCACCAAAAACTAAAGCCGGAAACGTGCAGGAAGGCTTTTCATTAATTGATGGAAACGGTGACGGCTTTATTGACTTTGAAGAGTTTCTTGATTGGTGGAAAGATGGTTGGTGGGAATATTAACTAACTAACTCTTTCACATTTTTAAAAAATCAAAGCCCTAAAGATTGATCATGCTAAGGGCTTTTCAGTGCTTACTAAATATGTATAGCGCCTGCTCTGAAAAACACCTTTACCACTGCGACCGCCCTGAGAGTATGCAGTAGTGACTATGTCAGCGCGTTCTTGCCAATACAATGGATTATCATCCACAATCCAACACAAACGCTGCCAACGGCTCTGAAAGGCTAAACTTTAGTGTCAGTGCTATCGTTATCAAAGTTTAAGTCGTCATTATTATCAATGTCATCAACCACGGCTCTAGGTTTGCGTTTAACTGGAATAAATCCAGTATCAACTGCATCCATGGTTCTTACCCGTTTTTTAACTGGATTCTTAATTGCTTTTTGTTGTACTTTTACAGATGCTTTGCTTTCGGCTTTCTTTTCAACCATCGCCCGTCTACCCTTGAATTTAGACGGTAATCCTTCATATTCAGAAAACGAATAGTCTTGGGTTAGTTTTGACTTAATGGCACTAAAACTGTGCCAGTCTTTACCGCTTATAAAAGAGATAGCGACGCCTTTGTTACCCGCTCTCCCAGTTCGGCCGATGCGATGAATATATTCATCAGCAAATTTTGGTAAATCGTAATTAATTACCAAGGCTACGTTTAACAGGTCCAGCCCTCGTGAAGCAAGATCGGTTGTGACTAAAACGCTATGTAGCCCCCGCGAAAATGCACTAATGATACTAGAACGTTGACCTTGCGCCAATTCACCATGCAAACTGATTGCTTCAGTACCTTTATCTTGAAGCTGCTGGGCAATTCGACCGGTATCTTCGCGAGTTGCTGTAAATACGATGGCTTGTGTCCGATTCGCTAACACTAATGATTTAAGCAGTAATTGGTCCTTGTGCGAAACCCCGTCCGACAAATAAAACTTTTGTTCAATATCAGCATGCGGTATGGCCACGTTATCAATAACAATCTGCTCAGGTGCATTCAACATTTTTTCCGTCATTGCATGCACTGCTGCACTGTCGATAGTGGCTGAAAACATCATTGTTTGGCGTTTACGATGACTGGCAGCGCGATGAATAAGATCCAGCTGGTCAGAGAATCCAAGCTCAAGCATACGATCTGCTTCATCTAATATAAGTAATTCAATGCCATTGAGAAAGAAACTTTTACCATCAATGTGGTCCGCAATACGACCTGCAGTGCCAACAATAATATCTGGTTTTTTGCGCAACATTTTGACTTGGTCATTGTAATTTTCGCCGCCCACAATTAATACCACTGAGATAGAGGATTGCGTTGCTGTCAACTTCTTTGCCTGCATAAAGACTTGTTTAGCCAATTCGCGGGTAGGGGCGAGAATAATCGCTCTAGGATCTGCTTTGGTTAGTGGTCTGCTTGTTAACAGCCGATTGACCGCGGGCACTAAGAACGCAAGTGTCTTTCCCGAACCTGTCTTTGCACCTGCTACAACGTCTTTGCCCATGAGAGCATGGGGAATACTTTTGTGTTGTACTTCTGTTAGCGTATCAATTTGCATAACAGACAACGCCTTGAGTACGCGGCTGTCGATGGGGAGTTCAGAAAATAACAAGATAGAGCCTCTTTTAATGATTCTTGCACATAATTCTTCAACATTATCCTTGAAATGCGCTCGTTATAAAAGAAAAACCCCAACATATTACTGTCGGGGCCTATTTCGAATGAAAAGTGCGCAACGAGAATGAATTAATTCATTTTAGGTAATCGTCATCTCAGGAATATCACCGTCAATAACGAGTTTCCCAGCTGTCTTCTCAATAATCTCTTCGATACTCACGCCCGGTGCACGCTCACGCAAATGAAATGCTTTATCTTTTACTTCTAATACCGCTAAGTCAGTAATGATCCGAGTAATACAGCTAACACCAGTCAATGGTAATGTGCAAGCGGATAGAAGCTTTGAATTTCCGTGTTTGTCGGCATGTGTCATCGTCACAATGATATTCTTCGCGCCGGCAACTAAATCCATAGCGCCGCCCATGCCCTTGATTAACTTACCGGGGATCATCCATGAAGCAATACTGCCGCTAACATCGACTTCAAATGCACCTAGAACAGTGAAGTCTACATGGCCGCCTCGGATCATGGCGAAACTTTCTGCAGAATTAAAAATGGAAGCGCCTGCTGCAGCCGTAACCGTTTCTTTTCCAGCATTGATCATGTCTGCATCTACCTGTTCTTCGGTTGGATAAGGGCCCATTCCTAGTAGCCCGTTTTCAGACTGCAGCATAACTTGTATATGTTTAGGCACGTAATTGGCCGCTAGAGTAGGGATACCTATACCTAAATTCACGTAATTGCCGTCTTTAAACTCTTGAGCGACGCGCATTGCAATTTGGTCTCTTGATAGTGCCATGATTATACTCCTTTTGACGTAACTAAACGCTCAATACGCTTTTCGAATGAACCTTGAATAACACGATCAACGTAAATACCTGGCGTATGTATTTGACTAGGTTCTAGCTCACCGACTTCAACAATTTCTTCAACTTCAACGACGGTAATTTTACCTGCGGTTGCTGCCATTGGATTGAAGTTCATTGCTGTGTGTCTATACATGCAATTACCGTAGCGGTCGGCTTTCCATGCTTTTACGATAGCGAAGTCACCTGTAATCGCTTCTTCCAGAATATAGTCGCGACCATTGAATTGACGACTCTCTTTGCCTTCACCTACTGGCGTTCCAAAACCAGTGGCTGTATAAAAAGCAGGAATGCCGGCGCCGCCGGCTCTCATTTTTTCGGCAAGTGTGCCTTGTGGTGTTAACTCGACTTCGAGTTCACCGTTAAGCAATTGTTTTTCAAAGAGGGCATTTTCGCCGACGTATGACGACACCATCTTTTTAATTTGTTTGTCTTCTAATAAAACACCCAGACCAAAACCATCGACACCACAGTTGTTCGAAACAACGGTGAGTCCTTTGGTTCCCATGCGCTTTACCTCAGCAATTAAGCCTTCAGGAATACCACATAAGCCGAATCCACCGGCAATAATTGTCATATTGTCTTCAAGTCCATGCATTGCATCTGCGTAGCTTGTTACTACTTTATCAAAACCAGCCATGAGTACTCTCTTATGTTGTGCGACAGTTGTACAGTATTCACCAAGATGTTAAATTTGTAAAATCGATTTATTATCAGTATTAATAATTTAAAGTTATTAATTAATTTATGCTAAATAAAAAGTAGTTGTGCATTAACGCGTAAAATCCAGTGGGTGATTTAACATAACCGATTAAAGAGTATGTTTATGGTGACTATTAAAAACCTTCAAGCGTTTGTTGAACTTGCCAAGTGTCAATCGTTTGCAGAAGCTGCGGAAAAAAGACATATCTCTCAACCGGCATTATCCAGTGCCATAAAAAAGATGGAACAACAGTTGGGAGGAGCGCTTTTTAGTCGTTCAACAAGAAGCGTAAAACTAACACCTGAAGGCACTTCATTTTTACCTGTTGCTCGTCGCTTATTAGATGACTGGGAGAATGCAGTTGGCGACGTTAAACAGCTTTTTAAGCTTGAAAAAGGACTTTTAACGATCGCATCAATGCCTTCCTTTGCGGAAGGAAAATTACCGGATCTATTGGCTTTTTTTGGTTACGCGCAACCAAATGTCAGCATTAGAGTGCATGATGTAGTGATGGAGCTCGTAATTGAAAGTGTGCTCAGCGATCGCGCGGAATTAGGCTTTGTATTTGAACCCGAGGATAAAGAAGCACTAAATTTTTATCCGATGTTTAATGATGAGTTTGTACTGATTATGCCTCCTAATCATCCGCTTACGTCAGGTTCAGAAATAGGTATAGAGGATGTTATTGAATATCCATTTGTAAGCATGAATAGAGGGTCAACTATGCGAAAATGGATAGATGATGAATTAATGAATAATAAGCAAAAGATTAGCATTGCAGTGGAAGCGTCTCAATTTAGCACTATAGGGAACTTGGTTTATTCAGGGATGGGTATTGCTATTGTGCCTGCAATGGTCCAAAAGCAAATGCAGGCAAAGGGCTGCGTTAGTGAAAAGGTAACAGGCTTGAATATTGTTAAACAGGTCGGCCTAATCACGCCGAAGAGTCGGTCTCTGTCAACAGCAGCGCACGCATTTATAGCTAGTTTGGACTTGGATTTATGATTACCACTTTTTCTTAGGACCAAATAGCTGATCAATATCGCCACTTTCCTTGGCTTTTTCAGCAACGACCTGTGCGAGGTTGCTTGCTTTCATCGCATTTTCAAGACCATCAAGCTTGCTTTCGAATTCAGTAATTCTTGCGCTTGTATATTCATCCTGTGGTTTATGTGCTTTCAGAGCACCAACTGCTTTTTCTAAATATTGCCTTGCGCTTCCCTGCATATCTCCATTCATTGCATCGCTTGCTCGTTTATTGAGAGTTTCGACGTTAACTCTTAGTTGCAATCTTTCTAAGCTCTTATCCTCTGTAGAAAAGATCTTTGAGCTAATGTTTCCTTTGCCATGCTCAGAGCGTAATATAATTCTTAATTTCTTCACTGCCTGAATATACTTGATAATAACCTTGTCATTTTCGGGAAGTTTGAATGTACTCTGATCAGGCGCAGGTTCGGCTATATCAATATTTTTGATGCTATTTGTTATATCAGTAAGACGTTGTTTTAAGTCGGAATTGAGGCTTTGTTTTAGACTTTTTTTAATTGAATTATGAATTCTGCGCGAAAGAATAGCGATGAGCTGCTGCGACACAGGCATTTGTCCAGCTGCAGTGAGTACATTTTCGGTTTCGTTTATAATCGCTCTTTGACGGCTCAGCTCTTCACGCTTTTGGGATTCCTTGCGTTCTTTATGCTGCTGCACTGCACTCGCGGAAATACCAGCGATGATGACAATGGCGATTAAAAGTATGACAATTGTGTACATTATAAATTTCCGTTTAGGCGTCAGTTTTTAGGTCCTCTAGGGTAATAGTACCTTAAATATACTACCGCCCGTAACGCTATTATTGCTTAGCTTAATACTTCCCTGTCGATCCTTGTTTTTATGCGTCTGTGCAATCATTCTAGCGAAGAATAAACCTAAGCCTGTTCTCCCTTCACTCACACTCAATGATTTCATTGCTGCATCTGACATATCGAGCATACTCTGCGGATAACCGGGGCCGTTGTCCTCGACCGCAATGCAAAGGTAGTCGTTTTCTACAGCGGTTGAAATCTTAATTTCACTTGCACCATAGCGGATTGCATTGACCAATACATCATTCATCAACAAAAACAGTAAATCCTTGTCCGCAAACCAAGATAACTCACTGTTGACCTCAACCGAACAGGTAATATTCTTTTGCTTTGTGTAGGTTTTGTTTGACTCTATAATTTCATACGCTAAATCTTGCATAAAGCATTCATCGATATTAAGTGATAACGCATCTAATTCAACCCTGTAAAGGGACAGTATCTGAACTAATGTGGTATTCATTCGATTCGCTTCATAGTGCAAATCCATAATATATTGTCTGCTTATGTTTTCCGAAGGAGGCAGAGATTCTGATAAATCTTCAATGGTCTGCAACAGCAAACTGAGTGAGTTTTTCATGTCGTGTGCAGCAACAGCCATCACCGAAGCGAAATCAATGGTTAAGTTATCGTTTCGTTTATCCACATTGAGTTGTTGATTCTGTGACATACATCACCTTTTAACAGTCCTGTTAAGATTATCGGCCGAATTACTAGATACTATATCAATAATGCCCTACAGCCTCGTTTTAAAAGAATACTAAGGTATTAAAAGACTAAAAATTTGGTGACAATTGTTGGTCATAAGAATGTTTTACTAAATTCTTATGCAAATTTGTTTTAAATTGTCTATTATTTGGTTATAAAGAGAATAAAATACAGATACTGAATTCAGTAACATCAACCCCTAGGTTATTTAATGAAATTACAACAATTAAGATATATCGTCGAAGTCCTAAACAATAACCTAAACGTGTCGGCAACGGCTGAGGCACTTTTTACTTCTCAACCAGGTATTAGTAAACAAGTAAGAATGCTTGAAGATGAACTGGGTATCCAAATATTCGGAAGAAGCGGGAAGCACCTTACCCACGTCACAGATGCAGGCAAGGATGTGATCAATATATCGCGCGAAATACTTGCTAAAGTTGAAAGTATAAAGGCGGTTGCTCGCGAGTACACATTGCCCGACCAAGGCAAGCTAAATATAGCAACCACGCACACTCAGGCTCGTTACGCGTTACCAGATGTAATAAAAGGCTTTATGGCAAAATACGCTAAAGTGTCCTTACACATGCATCAAGGTACGCCATCACAAATAAGCGATTTGGCGGCCAAAGGTGAAGCTGATTTTGCAATTGCAACGGAGTCATTGCATCTATATAACGACTTGGTGATGTTGCCTTGTTACCATTGGAACCGGTCTGTTATCGTAAACAAAGATCATCCATTAGCAAAGAAAACATCGATCACTATCCAGGACATCGCTAAATATCCTTTAGTTACTTATGTATTTGGGTTTACTGGTCGCTCAGAACTTGACCATGCATTTAATATTGCTGGCTTAGAACCCAAAATAGTCTTCACAGCGACTGATGCCGACGTTATTAAGACCTATGTCAGGTTAGGAGTGGGCATTGGTGTGATTGCCTCTATGGCTGTTAGTGATGATTTAGATTCTGACCTAGTGAAAATTGATGCAAGTCATTTGTTCGATTACAGCACAACAAAAATTGGCTTTAGAAAAGGTTCATTTCTGCGAAACTACATGTATGAATTCATAGAGCGCTTTGCACCACACCTAACTAAGGATGTTGTCGAGAGAGCCATGATGCAAAAGAACAATGAAGAAGTTGAGAAGATGTTCAAAGGGCTGACATTGCCTGTTAAATAGACTAATTGTTCATTGCAGACCAATCATTTAGTTAACTATTATCGAGTTATTAGCACTCGATAATATTTACTGCCAAGCCACCTCTGGACGTTTCTTTGTATTTGGTTTTCATGTCGTTGCCAGTTTCCCACATTGTCTTAATGACCTTGTCCAGCGACACTTTATGGTTACCTGTGCCTCTAACAGCGAGGCGAGAGGCATTGATTGCTTTGATCGCACCCATTGCGTTTCTTTCAATGCATGGCACTTGAACTAAACCGCCTACAGGGTCACAGGTTAATCCCAAATTGTGCTCCATACCAATTTCAGCTGCGTTCTCAACGGCGGCGACAGAACCGCCAAGTATTTCTGTTAATGCGCCAGCAGCCATTGAGCAAGCGACGCCTACTTCACCCTGACAGCCCACTTCAGCACCCGAAATTGATGCATTTTTCTTGTACAAAATAGCGATAGCTGCAGCAGTCAATAAATAGCGACAAGCTGTGTCGTCGTCAACGGGTTTAATAAATTTATCAAAGTAGCATAATACGGCTGGAATAATTCCTGCTGCACCGTTAGTAGGTGCTGTAACGACTCGGCCCCCAGCTGCATTTTCTTCATTGACTGCAAGCGCGAATAAATTGACCCAATCCATCGCCTGCATGGGGTCGTTATTGTTTTCATTTTTTAATTTTCGGTATAGACCGTATGCACGTCGGTGTACTTTTAATCCACCGGGCAGAATACCTTCAGTGTTAATACCGTTTTGCACACATTCCTTCATAACTCCCCATATGTGGACTAAACGTTCTCTGAGAACTTCCTCTGGCATGATTGATATTTCATTTCTTAACATCAATGTGCTGATAGAAAAGCCATTGTCATGACATATTTGCATTAATTCAGTGGCTGTTGAAAATGGAAAAGGAGCGTCGACTTGTTGCTCTGCAAATTTTTCGGCTTTTTGTGCTTTAAACTCAGATTCTTCGACGATAAAACCGCCGCCTATTGAATAATATGTTTGTTGCATTACGCACTCAGTACCAGCAAATGCAAAGAATGTCATACCATTAGAATGCAAAGAAAGTGTTTTTCTACGGTGGAAAACAATAGCCCCATCTTTTGGGAAGATAATTTGATGTTCTTGGTTAAGTCTTAACACTTGATCTATTTCGACTTGGGATAGCATAGCATCAACTTTTTTGACCGGTACGTTCTCCGGTAAATAACCAAGTAAGCCCAAGATAACCGCTTTACCAGTGCCGTGGCCTTTACCTGTTTGGCCTAACGAACCATAAAGTTCGGTCTTTACGGCTGTTATTTGGTCAAAAAGCTGTGCTTGCTTTAATACATCACAAAAAGCCGCTGCGGCTCGCATAGGGCCAACTGTATGAGAACTTGATGGGCCGATACCGACCTTGAACATGTCAAAAACGCTGATCATATTTTATCGCTTAGCTATTAATTTTATCCATCACTAGTTTTACATAGTTTTGTTAATAAACAAATGAGATTTGCTAATCAGTTGCATTAGAAATGTTAATGCGATGTTATTGATTAAAGGTTACCTGAAATAAGGTTGAATGAAGATTGAAAGAGGTCTAAAGAACTTGAATTCAGATGCTCAAGCAACGAGTTCAGTTATACTATTAAAAAGCATCCAATTTAATTATGAATAAAACTCGATATGTTTACATAGCAGCGCGGTCATACCGGCTGTAGCACCCCAAATAAGGTCATTTTGATACTGGATAAAATAGACTGGAAAAGTTTGTTTGCGACGCTCGACATGATGCACAAAATAATTTTGCTGATTCATTAAGTGTGACAACGGCACCTGAAATACGCGACTGACCTCATTTTTATCAATTATTAAGTCATTATCCAGATCAACTGATTCGTCTAAAATACCAATGACAGGTAAAACAGCGAAACCGCTAATAGTTTTATACTCCGGGAGAGTACCAAGAATACGAACTTTATCTGGTTTAAGGCCTATTTCTTCCTCGGCTTCACGCAGCGCGGTATCAACCAATGTTTCATCAGAGGTTTCATATTTACCGCCTGGAAAACTTATCTGCCCTGCGTGATGGTTTAAATGAATTGCGCGCTGCGTAAACAAAACGTGTAAATCTTCAAATGGCGGCTGCAAGCAGATAAGTACCGCTGCTGGCCTAGTTTTTACTGGAAATGGAAAGTCGTGCGATGGCCCAGCTGACCAAGGAAGGTGGAACTTGGATAAAAAGTGTTTTTCATTCATGCTATTGGTTTATCCACTTCATGTTGACTTTTCACTGTCACCGTTGCCTTCATCATACTGTCTTGTGGTAAGTCGTCTATGTGCATCGTTTCTTCGAGTACAGGCAATATTTTGGCGACTTTATCCAAACTTTCTTGGTATTCGCTGTCAATATCTGAATCTAATACAATACCACCACCAGCCCAACAATAGAGTCGATTATTTTCTGCTAGCACCGTACGAATACAAATGTTGGTGTCCATATCGTCACGTACACCAATGTACCCTATGCTACCACAATAAATACTGCGTTTATCCGGTTCAAGTTCCTGAATGATTTGCATCGCCCTGTGTTTTGGAGCACCTGTTATCGATCCCCCAGGAAAAGCGCCTTTGAGTAATTGAATGGGCGAAGACGTCGCCTTAAGCTTACCTAAAATGGTACTGACCATATGGTGTACCGCAGGATAACTCTCGAGTTTGAATAAGGCTGGGACCACTACTGAGTGCGGCTCGCAGTGTTTACTTAAATCGTTTCTAAGCAAATCAACAATCATGAGGTTCTCAGCTCGATCTTTCTCTGAATTAAGCAATTCTTCACTTAGTTTTTTATCATCTTCGCTATTTTGAGCTCGTTTGCGCGTGCCTTTAATGGGTTTTGTTTCTACGATACCTGTTTTTACTTGTAAAAAACGTTCAGGAGAAACACTTAGAATACAACTGTTTTCTAGGCGAATGAAAGATGAAAACGGAGCTTTATTAAGGTTGCGAAGCAGCTCATAAGCTTGCCACTCAGAACCTTGATAAGAAGCTTCAAAGCGCTGAGCAAAGTTTATTTGATAGCAATCACCTGAATGCAAATAATTGTCGATTTTTTGTAATTTTTTACGATATTCAGATTCTGTTTGATTCGCTAACCATTGGCTTAATTGCCGAAATTTTTCTGACTTACTTGCATCTGAATTCCTATTTTTATCTAAATTAGAAGGTTTTAGTTGCTCTGCGCGCTTCGCGTCGATATAACAACGATAAACTTTGTTGGTTCTATTATCAAAAATAAGGCTTTGATCGTAAATACCAACGGCTAAGTCAGGTGATGAATATTGCTCTGTATTTGCGTCTTGTATGCCGTCTAACTGGGTGTTTAAATCGTAATTGAAGTAACCTAATGCGCCACATAAAAAAGGAAGCGGGGTAGTGTCAGTTGCACTAACTATTAATTTAAATTTGCTGTGAATTTGTTCCAATCTTTCAAATGGGCATTGATTCACTGTATCCGATTCTGTTTCCAGTAAACCAGTCCAGCCGTGGATCGCAGATTCGACCAATTTCTTACTTTTAACCACTAACTTTGCAACAGGGGAATGCACGATAATGTCGTAACGACCATCGCTTAATTGATTATTGCAAGTGTCGAGTAACATTGCCCAAGGCAAATGCTGGTAAGCGGAAAATACTTGAATTGCGGAAATCCCTCCAAGTTCAGGGCACTCCTCAATGAAAATCGGTAATGGCAATGTTAACCTCGTAAATAATCAGGTTTTTTTGGCGAAATAGACATGAGTCACGTAGTATACTTGGCTAATTATTAAAACCATATTAATCTTTGAAAAAAATAGAGGACATCATGACCGTCATTCGTCAACAAGACTTTATAGACAGTATTGAAGATGCGTTGCAATTTATCTCGTATTATCACCCTTTAGATTACGTTAAGGCAGTCGAGGCTGCTTACAATCGTGAGGAAAGCAAAGCGGCAAAGGATGCTATGGCGCAAATTCTAATTAACTCAAGAATGTCTGCTGAGGGCAAGCGTCCGCTTTGTCAAGATACTGGAATTGTGACTTGCTTCGTTAAAATTGGCATGGCGGTAAGTTGGGATAAGACCGACATGACTGTTCAAGAAATGGTTGATGAAGGAACTCGTCGTGCTTATCTAAATCCCGACAACCCCCTAAGAGCCTCGATTGTTTCTGATCCTGCTGGTAAACGCATTAATACCAAAGATAACACACCTGCAGTTGTGCACATTGATACTGTTAAAGGCGAAAAAATAGAAGTAATGATAGCGGCCAAAGGCGGCGGTTCAGAAAATAAGTCTAAAATGGTCATGCTAAACCCGAGTGACGATATTGCAGAGTGGGTGGTAAAGACATTACCGACTATGGGCGCGGGTTGGTGTCCTCCGGGCATGTTAGGCATAGGGATTGGTGGAACAGCGGAAAAAGCAGCTGTTTTAGCCAAAGAAAGTTTAATGGATCCGGTTGATATTCAAGAATTAATGGATCGTGGTGCGGTTACGACTGAAGAAAAATTGCGTTTAGATATATTCAAGAAAGTGAATGACTTGGGTATTGGTGCGCAAGGATTAGGTGGCCTAACCACGGTCGTTGACGTCAAAATAAAATCAATGCCAACGCATGCAGCATCTAAGCCGGTTGCTATGATCCCAAATTGTGCGGCAACACGGCATGCGCATTTTTGCCTCGATGGTTCAGGTCCATCAGAGTTACAGCCACCTAAATTAGAAGACTGGCCAGAAGTGACTTGGGAAGTGAGTAAAGACACTAGACGTGTCAATCTTAATGATATTACGAAAGCTGATATTCAAGATTGGAAGGTGGGTGAAACCGTCTTACTGAGCGGTAAAATGTTGACTGGCCGAGATGCAGCGCATAAACGCATACAAATGATGTTGGATAACGGCGAGGGTTTGCCTGATGGCGTTGACCTAACAAACCGCTTTATTTATTACGTGGGTCCAGTTGATGCTGTTGGCAGCGAAGTTGTTGGTCCTGCTGGCCCAACAACGGCGACGCGCATGGACAAGTTTACCGACATGATGTTGGAGCAAACTGGCCTTATAGGCATGATAGGTAAAGCAGAGCGCGGCCCAGCAACAGTTAAAAGCATTGCTAAGCACAAGGCGGTTTATCTGATGGCAGTAGGCGGTGCGGCTTACCTCGTATCCAAAGCAATTAAGAAGTCGCGAGTGGTTGCTTTTGAAGACTTAGGAATGGAGGCAATTTACGAGTTTGATGTTGTCGATATGCCAGTGACTGTGGCTGTAGATAGCACAGGTGCGAACGCACACGAAATAGGCCCTGCTATATGGAAAGCAAATATTGCTGATTTGGATGCGGCTTTAAGAATCAAATAGCCTTTATTTCCTGTATGGGTTGACTGTAGACAGCGGTCGCAACGAAGTAGGGTCCTCAATTTGACGAGACCCTCTTATTATTTCTTTATTTGTGTTTGTCGATTTTTATTCAATCATTCAATCAATAAATTTATGTTCACGCACTTGTGTATTGAAGTAGACATATAAATAAAGACCCTAAAAGGACAAGTACCCCATGTTACAACGGATTATGAATGTCGACGTTGCAATAGCATCCGGAATTGCTGCGTTTGTTACCTTGCTGATCGTTTGGTTGACGGTTTATTTGATCATGCGCTCCCAATCAAGGCGTGAATTCGACTCAATGAATGCGACGCACCTGTCAGAACAAATACAACAGGCAGACGCATATATTGACGAACTCAGTGAGCAAAAAAATCAATATGACAGGCAAATCCAAGGTTTTAAGCAACAAATTGCGTTAAATATTCAATCTTTTACTCAATACGACGCTAAGATCGTCGATCTCCAAGATAGGCTGCAAAAAAATGAATTCGAACATAAGCTGCAGTTAGAGACAGATCGCAGCATAATCGCCGACAATCAGCGCGAAATAGGGATTTTAAGTCAAAAGGCTGATGAATTACTGCGTAAGCAAAATGAAAATACTGCTTTTTCGAAGAAGTTAGAAGAAGTAAACGATAAATACGCAAATTTACAAGCAAGTTATCACTCTCAACAAGCGGGTTTTGAGCAAGAAAGAAAGAGTTTCTCTGAAAAGTTAAGCTTGCTTGAAAATGCGGAAAAGCAGCTTTCGACACAATTTGAGAATTTAGCTAACAAAATTTTTGAGCAAAAATCAGAAAAGTTTACCAAAACGAGCGAGTCCGGAATAACCCAGCTAATCGCACCACTTAAAGATCAAATCGAATCATTTAAGCGCCAAGTTTCTGAGCAATATGTCAAAGAAGGGCAAGAAAGAGCATCTTTAAAAACTGAGATTCTCAGTTTAAAAGAACTCAACAAACAAATCACTGAAGAAGCGGCAGCCCTTACCAACGCATTAAAAGGCGACAATAAGCAACAAGGCAATTGGGGTGAACTGGTTTTAGAGCGAATATTAAGTGAATCTGGCTTACGTAATGGTCATGAATACGAAACTCAGATGTCGTTAAAAGACGATAGTGGTAAACGATATCAGCCTGATGTTGTAGTTCATCTTCCTAACGATAAAGACATTATTATTGACTCCAAAGTGTCACTAATAGCGCATGAGAAATACGTTAATGCAAAAACTGATGATGACCGTAAACGCGCTATCAAAGAGCATATCAATTCGATAAGTGGTCACGTTAAAGGATTGAGTAAAAAAGATTACCAAGACTTAACTGGGGTCAGGACATTAGACTATGTATTGATGTTTATTCCAATCGAATCGGCTTTTATTTCCGCCATTGAGCATGCTCCTGAGCTTATAAAACTCGCGCTTGATAACCAAATCATGTTGGTTAGCCCAACAAATTTACTGGTTGCACTGCGGACAATTAATAATATTTGGCAATACGAATATCAAAATCAGAATGCAAATAAAATTGCGGATCAGGCTCGCAAGATGTATGACAAGTTCCATGGCTTCGTCACAGATATGGAAAAGATTGGCCGAAATGTGGATGCCACGGCTAAGGCATATGAAGCCGCAATGGGCAAATTATCTACCGGGCGAGGAAACTTAGTTAGACAAGCAGAGCAATTCAAAAAACTCGGTGTTACACCAACCAAATCGCTAGACGCAGGTTTGCTAGATGGCAGTCTAGATGGTGATTATGACGATATTGATGACACTGAAGACATGCCAACAGAAGGGTAGTTATCTGCATCTACCTAATAATAAATTAACGTTAAAACCGAATATTTTCGATATTTAGGTTTTGACCACGACTGATATCGTTATATTCATCTTGAGATAAATCAAAACGATATAGCAAGGTATAGATTGCCTGTTGTTGCAATTCACTTTGTTCTTGCTTAGCAATGTTAAATAAGGCGTCTTTTAACGCCGGAGACCTATCCAGAGTGCCTGCCTGAATGGAGTCCATAATAATCGATTGCATTGAGTTGTTTGCGTCGGTTGCATTAAATATATCAAGTGCCAATTGCTCTCTTTGTGTTGAATTACTAAAGCGCAGTAATTGGCTAAAATAATAGGGACTGTCTGCTTTTTCACTGCTGTCTATAGCGGCTTTAAGACGCTCTGTGACTTGTTGGTTTTCAGCATTGCTTAACTCATAGGGCATCAACATATCTAATGCTCTTAAGGCTTCATCGTCTTTTCCACTAAAAATAGCGATATCTTTTAACGACACCGTAATCGAAGACGATTTGATCCCGGTTCTTGCCACTAACTCTAAAAACGTTGTTAAATTTGCCGGATCTGCTTTCAGTAGAGCGTTTTCCATAACGCGTTGCATGGCCGGTTTACTTAACTCTTGTGGCAATCCCATTATAATAGAAACAAGCATGTAACTCGCTTGAGAATGAATCGGGACTTGGTCAAAATACTCCAATATTAATGCAAGCTCACTGCCAGAGGAAACCAAAATATTGCGAATATCATCAATTTTTTTACCATACTCTTTATAGTCTGAATTTGATGTTGAATAAGTGACAAAGTTATTGAACAAAGCAATTATATCGCCATTGTCGACGATGATCTCAGTGTTGTTCAATGTAGTGGTATCAGTTCCGCTTGGTGTATCTAACTCAAGTTCTTTTTGCTCAACAGGTTTACTTGTTGTTTGCGCAGCGGTCAAAGCGTTTGATGAGGTGTAAAGGGTCTTTGTTGTTTCGGCGTTTTCGGGCTTTATTATAGACAGTATTGATGTAAGTTTAGTGTTGCTGCCAGCTAAATAGCCAGCAACAAAGGTAATACATAAAATGCATGCGATTAAAATGAGTTTTGTCACGACATTCATCGTTCTTTACCTTGTGCTGTTGATTAACACAAACCGGTGACTAGAAAAACACAAACAACCGCAGTAAATTACCTGTCTTGTATAGCGAAGCTTGTTGTAATGCTTACATTACCGGTTAACATTAACATAACGGAGCAATATTTTTCGGTACTCAATTGCACCGCTCTTGCCAAATGCTTTTCATTTATATCTTTTCCCTGAACCACAAAGTGAGCATGTATTTTGATAAATTTTCGTGGTGCAGATTCAGCTCTTTCAGCTTCTAATTCACAATAACAACCTTGCATTTGTTGACGAGATTTGCGCATGATTTCAACCACATCAACAGAAGAGCAAGCGCCTACTGAAATTAATACTGATTCCATTGGCGAGAGATTATTACCGTTGCCATCTAGCTTAAGTTTTCGGCCATTATCCATTTCACCATCAAAACTTAAACCATCTTCAGAAGGCTCCCATACGACTGTTGCTTTCATTTAACTACCTATTTATTTTCTACTATGGTGATATGTGTTTTGTTCAATAATATTTTTTTATCCTTATAAAGCGTGCCAATTGCGCGCTTATAGGCCCCTTTACTAACATGGTAACGCGCAAATATTTCATCAGCAGAACTTTTATCAGTGACAGTTGAAATGCCCCCATGCGCAACTAAGTCTTCCATAATTTCAGTTGCTAAGTCTTTTCTCGCTTCTTTTCCCTCTTTTTGCAACGACAGATCAATTTTACCATCTTCTCGTATTTGTTTTACAAACGCAGTGAGTTGATCGCCAACAGCAAGTCTTTTAAACAAATCGCTTTTGAATAGCAAGCCTTGATATTGTTTGTTGATAATACATTTGAAGCCCAAAGAAGTTTCGTCAAAAACAATTACAGACACGGCTTCACCGACCGATAAATCATCGGTAGTCTCATCTAAAAATCGATAGAGTTTGGTGCAACCTATCATTTTTCTATTATTTGCATCATCCAATAAGTAAACGACATAGCTTAAACCAATATCCATGGGTTTATGTTGCATCGACTTGGGTACTAACAAATCACGCTCTAATCCCCAATCAAAGAAGGCGCCGAAATCGGTTTCGCCGGTGCAGGTAAGCAAAGCAAAGTCATTAACTTTGATTGGAATGTCTTTTTGAGTTGCGTGAAAACTGCCATCTTGTGAGTAATACACAAAAGCTTGTAGTGTTTGTCCCTCAACGAATTGGCTATTTGCATCACTTAATGGAAGGAATACCGACTCATTAGAATCAGTTTGCGTACCTGAATAAGACAAAGTGTAACCAAAGGGAAGCTCGTCGGTGACCATCAAATCATTCACTTGACCAATAATTGGCATTTAACACTCTCTTTTACATGATTTTTTAACGTTATGGCTTTAGTATAACAGCATTGAATTTTTCAACATCATGCTTAATTTGGGTTCTATGAAATTAAATGCGGATTTAGGTGAGAGTTACGGGCATTGGCAGTTCGATGCTGATGGCGACATTATGCCATACATCGATATGGCCAATATTGCCTGCGGAGGACACGCGGGCGATCCTATCGTTATGCATAAAACGATTGTACTCGCTGCAAATTACGGCGTCCTAATTGGCGCACATCCTGCCTATCCAGACCTACAAGGATTTGGCCGCCGAAGCATGCGTGTTCCACCCGAGGAACTAAAACTCATTATTCAGGCTCAAATAGCTACCTTGGATGGCCTTGTGAAATGCCAAGGTCAAGTGCTTAACCATGTCAAGCCGCATGGCGCGCTTTACAACGATATGATGGCGGATAGCTCGGTTAGAAAGGCGGTATTCACTGCTATTGCCGGATTCTATATTGATTTACCCTTGGTAGTGCAAGCTGGTAGTCAAAATCAGGCTCTGCGCATAGAGGCCGAGGAATTTGGGGTTACCCTTATGTTCGAGGCTTTTTCCGACCGCTTGTATCTCGATTCTGGGCTATTAACACCGCGCAGTCATCCAAGAGCAGTATTGAGCGCTGGTGAGTCTGTTGAACAAGCTCGACGTCTTATTCAGTGTAGTGAGGTTATTACCCAAAGTGGCGCGGTGTTGACTATTCAAGCTGACACAATTTGTGTCCATGGTGACACGCCAGAAGCAATGCACACAGTTGAGAAAATAAGACGACTGCTGCAAGACCAGCACGGTTAACTAGTATGATAATAACAAATTATAAAGACCTTATTGAAATTAGAACGGCTTCAGATTGTTGCGTTATCGTATATGTTGATGACACAACAATCGGTCTTGAATTAGCCAATATAATCATTGAAATTCTGACCCGCGCGTTATTAGCTAATCGACCACCTTGGCTTTGTGAATATATTCCGTCGTATACTTCTTTGCTTATCGAGTTTTCACTATACGAAGTTGATCACTTTGCTGTGAATGCATTGTTGAAACAATTAGTCAGCGAAGCCGCTAGTGAAATTAAGCATTGCGTAGGTGAAAAATCAGCCGTAAAAAAACAACTCAGTTGCGATCAAATTACTAATACAAGCCGTAAAGATCAACTTGGGTTTTTAAGCGCTAAGCGCATTCATAGAATTCCTGTGTGCTACCAGCTCAATTCGTTGCAGACTGACTTGGCCAAGGTCGCTAAAGACAAAAACATAAGTGAAGACAATGTGGTAAATTTACATTGCACGACCGTGTATCGCGTTTTTGCTACCGGCTTTATGCCAGGTTTCGCCTACTTGGGAGAACTCCCTGTGGAATTGTCCCAACCAAGGTTAAGCAAACCGCGTTTAAAAGTGCCCAAAGGTGCTGTTGCTATTGCCGATCGTCAAACGGCTATCTATCCAGATGAATCGCCAGGGGGTTGGCATATTATTGGCTATACGCCGCTTGAACTTTTATTTAACACTACGAATGTTAACAGTGCAGAAAGTGGCCATTTTGAGGTACTGCTAAAAACGGGCGACTATGTCGAGTTTTACCCAGTGAGTGAAAGCGAATATATAAATTGGGTGCATTCGTGAAAATAATGGCGACGGGCCTCAGTTCTCGGTTCACTGACTTAGGCAGAGTAGGTCATAAACATAAAGGCTTCACTCAATCAGGAGCACTTGATACGAATAGCCATATGCTCGCCAATGCTATTATGCGGGTACCTGTTACTAATCCAACCATTGAAGTACTGCTTGGCGGGTTTGAGGCCGTTGCAACCCAAGATACAGAGATTGCAGTGACCGGTGCCCGAGCAAGCTTATTAATTGGCGGCGTGTGTCAACCATTGAACCATAAAATGGTTTGGAAAAAAGACGCGACCCTACAAATTATGCAGCCAATGTTGGGCGCTAGAAATTATATCGCTTGTAATAAGCGCTTCAAGACCCGCCTTTTTTTAGATTCTTGTTGTGCTGTGACGCGAGAGAAAACCGGTGGAATGAATTTTGATGGCAAAGGATTTCAGGTAGGGGATGTGCTGTATTATGAAACTGGCATATCACTTGGCGCCACATCGACAAATGCGTCTATAGATGGTCGGTTGAAAAAGGTTGCGCCGGATAACAACTTACTTGTACATGAAACGTTTACTACAATGCCTGTTCCCGCTACGACTTTGGCAAAAGTGTATATTGTGAGAATAGTGTTGGGCTATCAACAGGCATTATTTGATCATAAAATGAAAGTGCGCTTTTTTAATCAGCGTTTTACTGTTAGCAATGAGGCTAGCAATATGGGCATAAGACTAACCGGTGAATCTATTGGCCATATTGCAGTTAAACTCTATTCTGAAGGTATTGCGAATGGTGCAATACAAATAACGCCCAGTGGATTACCTATCGTCATGTTAGCTGAAAGACAGACTATTGGAGGCTATCCTAAAATTGGGAGTGTTATTACAACTGACTTACCCAAATTAGGTCAGTGTCGCCCTGGCAGTATTATTCAATTTGAGGAGTGTGATGTATTAACTGCGCGACAAGAGTGGCTGCTTCGCCAAATGCAAATGTGCACATTTGCGCAAAATCAACAGAGTAGGAATGACAACAATGAATAGAGTGTATTTGAATGGCGAGTTTGTAGATGCTAACGAAGCTAAAATTTCTCCCATGGACCGAGGTTTTTTGTTTGGTGATGGAATCTATGAAGTCATACCGACTTATTCCGGCAAACCGGTTGGCTTGGATTTGCATCTACAAAGAATGAAAAATGGATTACACAGTGTTGGTATTAACTATAAAATTGATGCACAGGTCTGGATTGGTATTATTAGCGTGCTTATTTCTCAGCAGCCCTCTGAATCGCAAGGCGTTTACGTGCACGTTAGCCGCGGTGCAGATAGTAAACGTTTTCATGCATACCCTAAAAATATAACGCCGACTGTATTTGCTTATGCTTTTGATACACCGCCAAGCCAAAACGCCACAGCTGAAAAAGTGAAAGGATTTCATGTTACTACCGGAGAAGATTTGCGTTGGCAGCGCTGCCATATTAAATCGACGTCATTGTTAGGCAATGTGATGCATTTTCAACAAGGACAAGATGCCGGTGTTGATGAAATCATTCTATACAACGAGAATAAAGAAATTACCGAAGCTGCAGCGTGCAATGTCTTTATCGTAAAAGACAACATAATTTATACACCGGCACTGGATAACCATTTACTACCGGGCATAACACGACGGATTGCGATAGATGCGATTATCCAGCATACCGATTACAAAGTGCATGAGAGCGTTATTTCATTACATGATTTGCTAAATGCAGATGAAGTATGGATAACCAGTTCGAGTAAAGAAATCGGACCGGTTTTATCAATAGATGGCAAAACAGTTGGCAATGGTAAGCAAGGACCAATATGGGTTGAGGCCCAAAACGCTTATAATAAATACAAATTTAGCTGCTAAAAAACGATGCATACTACTTATAAAAAAGTATTTTGACGTTTTTTTTATTCAGGTTACATTACTCAACACGGCACTTTTATTCATCGGCGTTTTCGCAATCTGCTCTGTTGCACTCGCCGTAAAGATATAGACTGTGGTTTGTCAGTTTCATCTGATGCTGAGCTGCAATCTCGTCTTGACGCCTTTCAATAACATTATCTTCAAACTCAAACACTTTACCGCAACTTAAACAAACTAAGTGGTCGTGATGTGCCTTCTGACTAATTTCAAAGACAGATTTTCCGCCCTCAAAATGGTGACGGTTTAAAATACCTGCATCGTCAAACTGATTAAGAACGCGATAAACTGTTGCTAAGCCAATTTCTTCACCTTTCTCAAGTAGAATTTTATATACATCTTCAGCGCTAATGTGCTGATTTTGAGGCCCTTGAAGAATTTCCAATATTTTCAAACGAGGTAATGTTACTTTCAGTCCTGCTTTTTTTAATTCTTTATTTTGGTCCATGGGAAACTTCGTTTTTGAAACTTACTGTACAGTATAGATAAGTTGTAAAAATTTAACAGTATCAGTCGGAATATTTATCGGATAACCTGAGCTTGGCTGTAAATCAATGGCATTGACGGGGTAGTTAATGTCGAAATTTATAAAATATAAAGTAAAAAGTTGCTTATATAATGTACATATTATTAAATGAAGAGCGCAGATATGCCTGAATTGATGAAACAACTGACTGTTGTTCGCAAAATGATCCTGGGGTTTAGTGGCCTTGCTATTTTATTACTTATCACCAGTTTGATGTCATATTTTGGACTCCAAGAAATAAAATATACCGCTTCTACGGTTGTTGCAGAAAAAATGCCTATGCAAAAAGCCATGACTGACGTGCGCACGGATATTCTGTCTTTGTCTAATTTAATTATTAAGGCTTACTATGAAACCGAGGACGCTGAACTAGCGTTGCAAAAAGACCGTTTTAATCAAGTTTCCCAAAGCTTAACTGATGGTCTCAAATCACTGCAGACTTTTGTCGTTGATGACAATCAGTCTCAATTAACAACTACGGTTGATTTAAGTAGCCAATATATTAGCTTTGGTGAAAAAATATTTACGGATATAAATGTCATTATTGCTATTAGAAAAGAGCTTGCGATTTCGAGTGAAATGGTTCTTAGTGTAGCAGACGAAGCAAGTGCGCTGATGCTCGATTTAAGTTACTTAGAAGGTAATGAGAGAAACTTAGAACCCCTTATTGGCATGGGCAACAATGTTGATAATAAACTCACTTCCATACTTGGCTTTACTCAAGAATTGGCTCGGGCTGAGGAACGTGGTCACATTCAGCAAACGATAGATGACATGCAATACAACATTACGAATATAGATGCAGATGCAAAATATCTTAACCGACTAGCAGAAACAGTAGAAAATGACGGTTTGGTTACTAGTTTTAATGCCCAATTTGCCATTTTAAAAACCCTTCTGTCGGGAGACATTGGTATTTATGCATTACAAATGAAACGGTTAGGCCTGATTGAAGCGATAAATAAGTCCTACAAAGAGGCGAATTTTGCGCTCAATCAAACTACTGAAATATTAAGTATGCTGACCGCCAGCGTCAACGCGGCCACCTTACAAGGGCAAGAAGATATTTTAAATACGGTTGAAAGTAATGAGATTAAAAATATTCTAGTGTCGATTATTGGTATTACGGCAACGATTATACTGGCGCTGATAGCAATACGAAGCATTGCTAAGCCATTAAAAGAAGTTAACCAACGATTAAAAGTATTGAGTAGTGGTGATCTAAGTCAGCGAATGAACGAGGCGGGTTATGATGAGTTTGCCGAATTATCAAAAAACGTTAATAAGCTTATTGATTCATTGCAAACTCTAATAGGTAGCATCCATGAGCAAGAACAGGTGCTTACTGAGGTTATCAATCGCAACATTGAAATGGGCGATAGAAGTCTGCAGCAAGTGGCTATGCAGCAACAACAAATCAGCCAGACATCAGTCAATACATTACAAGTAAAACGAACCAGTTTAAATAATTTACGACAAATTGAAGCCTCTAAAGAGCAAATGACACAAGCTATAGGACAAATTGACACTGTCAAATCACTGGTTGATCAGAGTCGCAAGCAAGTTGATGAACAAGCACAGCAAGCAGTGGAGTCGGCAATAATCATCCATAGACTGGGTGATAACAGCAGTAAAATTGGTCATATTTTAGATGTTATTAAAACCATCTCCAAACAAACTAATTTGTTAGCGCTTAACGCTGCCATAGAAGCTGCTAGAGCGGGTGAGGAGGGCAGAGGCTTCGCTGTGGTTGCTGATGAGGTCAGAACGCTAGCAACCAGAACGCACAAGTCGACCGAAGAAATTGAGCAAATGATAGTCGCGTTGCAAAAAGACGCAAGCCAAGCCGTTCAAGCCATAAACCTTGGGAGTACGCAAGTTGAGAAGGCGGTTGTACTAACGCAAAAAGTGACCGCTGAAGTGTCTGATATTAGAAGAATAATTGAAGCACTAGCTATTGTAAACAATCAGATCGTTGATGATACGCAAAGCCAAGAAGTGCTATTAGATGATGTTGTTGTTAGCTTAAAGAGCATTGTCAAACTAGCCGAAAACAGCGCGAAAAGTACCACTGAATCTAATCGTGCAACGCATCAATTAGGTGAACAAATGCGTTTGTTAAAACAAGCTGTTTCGAAATTTATATTGTAGTGAATGGCGCATTTCTAATGTAAAAAAACAGTGATTATATCAGGAGGGTGTAACAGATATTATGTAACTGCTTACCATGAATCACGCTATAAAGAGTTAAAAGGATAAGCAAATGCAATTTAACAAAAAGGAACTTGAAGCTTTCGCGAAAGAAGCAGCTAAGAGCATTAAAATGCTAAAAGACCTGAATGAATTTAGTCAAATGCTGAAAAATAACCGTTGAAGCAGTATTGAGTGCTGAAATGGAAGACCATTTAAGATATGAAAAACACGTTAAATCTGTTGTGGGAAACAACTGAAATGGCAAAACCACCAAGCGCATAAAAACTGAAGATGGCGATTTTGACCTCGAGACACCCGTGACCATAATGGCTCATTTGAACCGAAATTAGTTAAAAAAATTAGTCACGATTTACTTCAATGGATGAGAAAACATTGTGATTGTATACGCAAGACATGGGCATAAAACTGAGTGCTACTAAGGAAACAGCAGTAAAATTAGAATTGCTCAGTACGAATCGCCTTTCTTGGGAATAGAGGGTCTTAGCTGATTTCACTAAGGCCCGATATACCTCTTGTGGTTAGTTATAACTCAATATTTGAACGCGTTCCCATGCCGGGCCCAAAAACAACTGCATTCAATAGCAATCTGTTAGTCCCTAAGGTAGCTCCTCTAAATATGGGCTCACCAGAGAACATGATAATTTGACCATTACCCACACTTTCTCTTGTTAAGTAAGCAGAGTTAGCGATGCGATGGGCTGCTTCTGGCCATAATAATCCACTCATTCGAACATTAAGATCTTTGTCCTTAGGCAAACTGTACCAGCAGATGGCTTTTGTTTTAACTTCTTCATCATCGTCATCACCTTTGGATTTTTTTACTGGCTTTTTATCCGTATAAACACCTACGGTCACGACCGCTTCGGCATTTTCAGGAACAATTAGTACGGGCTGTCGTCCATACAACAAAGGTAGGGTTTTTGAGGTACCAAAAGTTAGCCAATGTTGTGTGTCAACGCTGCCAGACACCATAGCACCTGCAGGCATGAACAGCTTTTGCCACGTATTGCGTTTTTCAAGAACTTCTTTACTTAGTCTTTTAGGTGCATCATCCCAAGGGTATGCCACATCTTCTTGTACGGTCATTGCAAAATAGTCTTGCACATCACCTATAGGCTCTTGTGCAAGTAGTCTACGCTGCAGTGCAATATCATATTTTTCTGAATCTTCTAGGATATCGTCAAGCAACTTCACTTTACTGAAATCTTTTGATGCAATAGCTTGAGTTGAGCCTTCATGCGTAATCAATGTTCCGCCTTGTTCAACCCAGCTTTTCATACTGTTTGCGGTAGCGTCCGAGATTGACTGAGAACTTGGCATAATTATCACGTTGTAGCGACGTAAGTCGGTACGCGCAAGTAGAGATGAGTCTAATTGCGAATGACGAATTCCCAAATGCGTATCCAAGCTCCACCAAGTCACACCAACGTCATTACTGCTGGTTCCTGCTTGGCTAATGATGGCAATTTGTGGTTGGCGTAAAAGCGCAAAGTGTTCGCCACCCCATTCTGGCATATCGCCAGTGCCGTAACCTGTTTTAATGTTTTGAATAGATAATACGGTTTCTGCTGCGGTTTCATTAATCAAGGCGACTAAATTAGTATTGTTTGGATTGTCAGTGATGGTAACGACAACGGAGCCTCGCACTAAGGTTTCTTGTCCGAGTTGGGTTGCTTTATCGATCACACGAACCTGCACTCCACGCTCCATTAACCGCGCTGCAAAGGCGACTGAGGCGTCATCATCACCGTTAACAGCCCAAGCAATTGAATCTGTAGAGGCCTTAATTTTGGCTGCATTATTAGCTAAGTAGGGGCTAATATTATCCGTGACATTAATAGGTAAAGTCAGTGCCTCCAAGCCATACATCATGGTTAAGTTCCAGGCAGAAGTGTCATACATAATAGATTGACCCTCACGCAGCAGCTTTTGGCGTTCCTGTTGCACTGTTTCTGGCAAAAGTTGTGCATCGAACTCCATTATTGCAGAGAGGAGACGAGCTTCTGGCTGACGATTAGGAATAATTAAGCTGCCTTTTGGTATTGTTGTAGGTTGCGTTTTACCTAAGTGATTGCTTGCATCTTTTGCTTGAAAGCTTTTGTCGGCAATGTACACTTCAATGTCTTGGGCTTGCAGTTTTTCAACTAAGGTATTCATGCGAGTGTGGTTATTATTAGCCAACACAACATAGGTTTTATTCGCATACGGACTGTCTTTTTCAAGAACCGATTTTCTGTCGCTCCAATAATCTTTGTACATGTCCTTACTGTATTTGTGCAATGATTCTAAGTTTGCCATGGTGCTAACGAACTGATGATGAACTGATTCTTTATAGGTTTGAATTGTGCCTTCTGGGCGTCTCACTCCGTCTTCAGCAATCCGTGATTGTTCATACAAAATATGCATAGAACCTCGGTACTCAGCATAATTTGAGTAGCCAGGATACCAGTTTTCAAACCATTCTCCGGTGTAGTACCGCCATCCTTTTTCATCAAACGCAGCGCCTTGGTCAACTGAAAATATTTCTGCCCATTTCTGCACGCTAGAGGCGATATTGAAATTAAGTGGCTGTCTCGGTGGACCCATTAAATAGGTGTCTTGTGGCCCCATTTCATGACCATCAATCATTAACTGAGGACGCCATTTGTTGATTAGCGATACTCTGCCTTTTGTCTCTGGTTGAGTTAGGTAGAAGAAGTCCCGATTTAGATCAAAAAAGTAATGGTTGGTTCGACCATAAGGCCAATCGCCGCGATGCAGTAATGATTGATCGTCAACATTAGGAGCAGTTCCTCGATATTGTTCAAGTGACTTTGCAAAACGATCGCGGCCATCGGGATTCATGATGGGGTCGATAACAATAATCATATCCTCAAGCATTTGTTTTACTTTTGGTTCATCCGAAGCGGCATAATGATAGACAGACATTAATGCGGCATCAGAACCCGATGTCTCGTTACCGTGAATAGAATATGCCATCCACGCTATTGCGGGTAATTCTTCAATAATTTTTGACGCTTGTGCGTCAGACGTTTTTCTCGGGTCTGAAAGAGCATCCAGCTTTGCTAAGATCTCATCCATTTTCGCCAAGTTTTTAGGACTTGAAATGAAAACTGCATGCAACGGTCTACCTTCATGACTTTTCGCATACTCGAGCACATGCATGCGTTCGGTTTGGTTTTGCCAAGTTTGAATCAATTGGTTAATCTGGACCGGTGTTGCAACACGCTGACCAATAGAGAAGCCAAGAATAATGTCGGGGTGGGTCAATGCTTCGTTGTAATTATCGCTGAGCATCTGCGATTGATAATCGAAATCGGCGTTATAGGTGGGTTTCATTAATAAACTTGCATGACTGACGCCAATCGATAATGCAAGTAATCCTGCGCAAACAACAGCGCTAATAGGTTTTCGCATAACTTTTCCTTTTATCGTTATAATAATTATGTTTCCTGTCTTTAGTGTGCGACAAAAATGGCATATGTGACAAGCTAAGAGTTAAGATTATATTAGCTGTATTCAGCTGATAACAATATATCCTCTACATAATGCTGTGTGTCCAATCTTTTATGTTTGTCAGCTGTGCGCAAATACTCACTATACCGTTTCCGAAAACAATACTTGGCGATACTTCCGCAAAAAAAAGTGAGCATGGTATGGTGTTTTTGCATCGAGACAAGTTTACAGGTTTCGTGGTCTGAAAATTTTCTTTAAAGTAAAGTAGATTTTAGGAGCTGCGCTTTTTAAACCTTCTAAGCCCTTGAGTATAAAAGTCGGTCTACTTTTTCCTTTACCAAATGTTAGTTGTCGGTATATCAGTATAAAGTCGTCAAGATCAAAGGTAACGTCCACATTTTTATTTTCTGGTTTTACACCAAAATAAGTCTCTTTGATAACTTTGTCTCTTATCAACAGGCCTTTGGCCTCGAAATAATCAATAAATAATGCCGTTAGTCGATGTTTTTGATCGATCACACAATGTCCATTTAAACTGCGCATAACATTGACGGAACTAGCGTGATAGTCATCAATTACGATTGGCGCTCCGGGCTTAAGGAGATTGTAATAAAGTCGAAAATCTCTGTCGATAGCGCCATCTGCATCAAGTATCAGCATACCGATGCCGTTATCAAATTTTAGCGTTGGGGCTACCTCTTCAGATGAACCAATGAATAGTTGTATACGATCCTCAACACCAAACTCGATAAAATTGGCGTTAACCATTGCCGCGTTTTGTTTAATGTCGCCATATAACTCGCGAGAACCACCTTGCAGACGATCTATTGTTTTAACTAATAAATGCTCGCTTAATCCCTTAGCCGCAGCGATAGCACTGGCGCCATGCGCCGTACCAACCTCAAGAACATCCGCTTTCGCGTTTGCAGCAGCTTCAGATATCGCGATGTAAACCGACGTTGGTAGCATTCCGTTAGCGCTAGTAATTAGCTTTTCAAAATTAAACTGCAACGTCACGTTCCCATTAAATTAGTAAGCTGTGAGCGTACAAGAATTATAAAATAGATTCAATATAAATGGAAAACGTGAGCTTAATAGCATTTTTTCGGGCATTTGATTGACGAATACGCAATACAGCACGAAGCAAATGTTGCCGCGTTCATCATTAACATGCACTTGGTTTACATACTGAGTTACATTCACCACCTTTGTATTGATCAAAAAGTTAACTTTACTTGCCTTAGCATGCTGTTCAAATAGACGTTGTAAGTCATTTGTAAAATTGCAATGTTCGGCTTGAATGAGTGTCTTGGTATTACCAATACTGACAATATTTTGCAAAACTTCAAGTGCTGATAGTTCTCACGCATTGTTGCAAACGCTTTGTTCTATTAAGTTATTCCAATAGCGTGCACCTGCCTTCGACCATGCTTGCTGTAAAACCCAGTCCACGCAAGATATGTCATCGGAGGCGTCATTGATATGCTTTTTACAACCGTATTGCACAAAATATGCGTAGTAAGGGCCTCATAATGATTAGCTTGGTATTGAGCATCGTATTTCTTGGCCAGGCCCTCTAATCGATGTTGTTTCGATTTTGCTAACCATTGAGCACCAAATTCTACTGCACCACCGCCTTTAATCCGCAAACTATAAAACGATCAACAAGGCGTGCTGATGTCTCTAATAAGGTCACATTCTGGCCTCTATTAGAGAGCAAATAGGCAGCATGAACAAATGCAGCGCCAATATCGGGTCTGAGCCAAAAAGGCGTTGACTTGTTAGTATGCTAAAAACGCAGGGACAAGCAGCTTAAGCCTCCATCCAGTTTCTGAAATTCAGACATAGCGACTTCGCGTGTTTTATAGCCCAATTGTTGGATCGCATGCAGCGCCTTAGGAAATCCTTTGGGTACCAATACAGTGCCATTTATCCATACGCTGTTGGCTGCGTAGTCCTCATCCTTATCAATCTTAATACCATTAAACTGCGCAAAATCAGGATGTGTGTTCATTTCGCCAAAAGTAAGCAAGTTATTGTTTTCTAGATAGCTTAAGCCTGTTTTTAAGTGTAATAATTCTGACATTTCAACCATTGATCCCGATAAATTATGCTTGACTAATATCTTGATCATTTGAGTTGCGCCGTCAACATTGGTGCGTGCTGATAGGCCAATGTAAAAATGATCATCTACCATCATAATGTCACCGGCTTCCACATGACCAGTTAAATTGATGCGCTCAATGTGGGGGTAAAATAGTTTAATGGCATCCTCTATGTGCGACACTTCTCCTCTGCGGCTTGCTGCACCAGGGTGAGTTAAAATAGCGCACTTGCGTGTTAGTAAGGCAACGTCTTCCACAAAACATGAATCTGGGTAGTCTTCTATTGCAGGCAGTTCGGTAACCTGCAAACCACACTCTTTAAGAGCGCTAATATAATCATCATGCTGTGCACAGGCTAAGGTGTAATCGGGTAAGCCCATATTCGCTTCGGTGAGCCCGCTCAGCATTGCTAGGCAGGGTTTGCGCACAATTGCTCTGGTAAACATTTTCGCTCCTAATATTAATTTATGACCCACGCACCAATGATGGCCAATAGTGAAAACAAAGTGGCTAGTATGGCGGTGGTTAGATGAAAAACACTAATATGTTGACCTTGCTTATGGTCTTTCCATTGTAGCTTTATGCTTGCCAATCCTGTGCCTAAATAAACAATTAGCACAGCGAAGGTGGCAATAATCAACAAATATTCATAACTACTGATGAGTGATTCACTGTTATTAAACAATAGCAAGATTATGCCCAATGTACTTGAAAATAACAATGCGCGTACGGGCGTTCCTTGCGAATTTTGTTGCTTAAAATAAGCAGGAAACATTCCGTCTCTAGCGCCTGCGAGCATAATAGTGCCGGTGATCATAATACACACATTTAAGGTGCCACTAATGGCAAATAAAGCGCCTATGGTTATAATGATGGCGCCCGAGTTGCCAATAAGTATTTGTGCCGCATCAGCAAAAGGTGAAGTAGATTGTTGTAATTCTGCCAAGGAAATAGTGGACATTAATCCTAACATGGCGACCACATACACGATTAGCGCGGTTAGTGTGCCTAATATAGAGGCTCTGGGAATCGTTTTTTTAGGCTCGATGGTGTCTTCTGATGGCAATGTCGCCGACTCCACGCCAATAAAAGCGAACATGATCAGCAAGCATAATCCCGCCACCATGTGAAATAGCGAATTATTGTCAGGATTAATCGCTGGGATCGCCTTTATATCGCCAAAAATGATCCCAGCGACACCGATAAACATCAAAGGTAGGATTTTGAGTACAGTGGTTATAAGCTGAACTGTGCTCGCTTCACGAACACCACGAATGTTGATAAACGTAAACAACATAATAATACAAATGGCAAAAGTTGCGCTGTACAGCGGATTATTGTCGAGAAAGGGCAGATAGACCTTACTATACCCTGTAAACGCCAGCGCAAGAGCTGCTGCCGAGGCGACTAATGACAACCAATATCCCCAAGCCACAATAGCCGCCCATTTGGATCCAAAAGCATCATGTACATAAAAGTAAGGGCCGCCTAAACCAGGCTTTCGGGATGATAAATAACAATAGGTTAAGGCTAGACAAATAGCGCCAAACCCAGTTACCGCCCAACCAATGAAACTATAACTACCATAACCGGCAAGTAAGGCTGGCATAGTTAAAATTCCTGATCCGATCATCATGCCTGCCACTAATGCCCAAGAACGCCATATTCCAATTGTTTTTTTCATTATTCTTATTCTTATATTTTAGTTTTACTTCGAAGATTGCCAACCGGGGTTTTTTTAAGGCATTTTTCACTCAGTGTCACTTATGCCAGTGCCACTTACACCAGTATTACGCGCTGAATCATTCAACATTAACGATAATTTACTTCTTTATAACTATATGCTTCGCAACATTTACCATCTAGGAAATTCTGCAGTTGCTAAGCATCGTCTTTTTTGGGAGCTGATCCTGAATTTGTGTTTGCGATATCATATTTCGACAATAGAACATTGTATAGTACTATATGGTGTGTCTATTGTAGTGATTTAAACGTCGTCTTTAATTTACCCAAACGTTTTCAAACGCTGGCGCCTATTTATGAGAATAGCTCATAAAAAGAGCTCATAAAAAGAGCTCATAAAAAGAGCTCATAAAAAGAGCTCATAAAAAGAGCTTACAAGTAGCAGAAAATCATAGGCTGCACACGAGGTTTAATCGTAACAAAGGATACAGATGTAGATGTCAGACCTTTTTTCCCCATTTCAACGTTTAGGCCTAAAACTGCTAAATCATCAGTTTTGTCGCACATTAATGATTGTCTCTTTGCTCTTTTTAACGAGTTCCTGTGCGAGTTGGCTACAGCCAACGCTACAACAAGATATCGTTGAAATTCAAGCCGGTGAATACAAACTTGATAAAGACCATGCTGTGCTGCTATTTAAAATTAATCACATGGGGTTCTCAAGCTATGTGGGTCGCTTAAATGCGTTTGATGTCAGTCTGAATTTTGATCCCAATGACATCGAAAACGCGAACATTGAGGCGGTAATTGATATGCGTAGCATTGATGTTAATAATCCAGATTTTGCAGCAACGCTGAGAGGCACAGCATGGCTAAATACTGAAAGCTTCCCTCAGGCGGTGTTTCGCAGCGTGTCGGTCGAGAAAATAGATAATGAACAGTTACGTGTGCAAGGCGATCTGACTTTTTTAGGCGTAACGAAGCCTGTTACCATGGATGCTAAGCTCAATGGCGCGGCGAATAACCCGCTGACTCGGATCTATACAATGGGCTTTACTGCCAATCTGCGTTTTAAACGCGCTGACTTTGGTTTAAAGAAGTTCATTCCTATCGTTGGTGATGAAGTTGAGATTGAGATACACAGTGAGTTTCAGCGCCGGTAGGGTAAAAGATTAAATACGCATAGGTAATGCAGTACGTTAACTTAAATTTGGCTTTTGATTTAAATTGGGATCATTACTATGCAACGAAATGTGGTAGAAAAAACCGAACTGGAAATTATCGCTTTAACATTTGCGCAAACTGTCAGTGCATCGATTGCGCACCTGTTTGCGATTACGCTTATCGCTGTTTGGTTTTCTTATGTTGCCCCTATTAGCGAATTGCTCATTTGGGCAGGTGCTATTGCATTTGTATCTGTAGTGCGAATTTCTACATTTTTTGCATTTAAAAAATATGGGAATGGCCAAAATGCTAGGCTTTGGTTGCACGGATGGACCGGTTTATTCTTTATACTAGGCGTAATTTATGTTGGCGGATTTATGTATTTCACGCCGTTAAATAGGCCAGAATATTTGGTATCTATCGGTATGTTCGTCGTTGCATTTAGCGCTGCTTCTGCGATTGGTCATACCGCGAGTCTGTATGCGAGTCTAAGTTTCTTTGTACCCATCACGCTGCCAAGTGTGGTTTTCTTATTTTTATATGGTGGGTCAGCAGGCAATGTAGCAGCATTTACCATTGTCATATATTCGGTCACTGCGCTGTATTTACTGAAAAAAAGTAACCAAGCCTATAAGAAATCTATTTTTTTGAATTTTGAACACACACAAGAAATTGAAAAGCGTAAGCAAATAGAAAAGCAATTACACGATATTTCGCGCAAAGATAGTCTTACCAATCTTTTCAATCGCAGATATTTTGATGAAATGCTAGCAGTTGAAATAGGAAGGGCGAAACGCAACAATTTACCACTTTGTTTAATTATGTTTGATCTTGATTGCTTTAAGGAATATAACGACAAATATGGACATGTTAGTGGTGACAATTGCTTAATTCAAGTCGCACAAATTGCGCAAAGTTTGGTTTCTCGACAAGGCGACATGATCGCTAGGTACGGCGGGGAAGAATTCGCAATTATTCTGCCTAATATTGAATTAGATGGTGCGGTTTCGTTCGCTATTAACCTCCAAGAGCTGATTAAAAGCAAAAATATACCGCATGGCGGCACAAAAGTAGCCAATATAAAATGTGTCACTATAAGTTTAGGTGTGACTACGTTGATGATAGGTAAAGAAACAACAGCTTCCGAGTTGATTGAATGCGCTGATATTGCGCTTTATGAAGCCAAGAATCGAGGACGAAACCGCGTTCACTTCGATGCCAATGACTTTTCTTCAGAGGCTGCCCTAACGTAAGCAATAACCAACAGGTGTTAGGGTAACCTTGTCAACACTAAACTTATGAAAAAAATCAGTCGTTGACAGTTGTCGTCCTAAAACGCTACCGTCACGTGCCCAACTATCTTAATATTCCCTACAATGCGTCTCGATAAATTTGTTTGTAAAAGTACACAACTAAGCAAAAGCCACGCAATCCGATGTATTAACGCTGGTGAGGTTGTCGTGAATGATAAAGTAACAACGGATGAGGCTACTCAGGTTCATGAAAATAATACGATAACGCTGAACGGTATGGTACTGAAGAGTCGACAATTTCGCTATATTCTCATGCACAAACCAGCAAATACAATTTGCTCAAATATTGATGAAGTGTATCCCTCAATCTTCAATTATTTACATGTTGAAAAGATCACAGAGCTTCATATTGCGGGGCGTTTGGATGCGGATACAACTGGATTGATTTTGATTACTGATGATGGGCGCTGGTCGTATTCTCTTACAGCGCCAGCTAATCAGTGTCCTAAAGTTTATCGTGTGAATTTGTCCAAGGAGTTAAAAGCTGATGTTGCCTCCGCGTTTGAAAAAGGGGTGCAATTACAAGGCGAGAAAGAATTAACATTACCCGCTCGTTTGGAAAATATTTCCTTAACAGAAGTGCTGTTGACCATCACGGAAGGTAAGTTTCATCAAGTAAAACGCATGTTCGCCTCAGTTGGTAATCGCGTGGTTTCGCTACATCGAGAAAAAATTGGAGATATTTATCTCGATGTAGCGGTGGGCCAATGGCGTTATTTAAGCGACGATGAAGTTCAGTCATTTAAACGTTAAGTTTACTATATTTGCTAGCAATTCAGTGCAACTTGCGCATGTTTGACTGACTGGCACCTACGTCACTATTTAATTTCCAAAAGTTCGACTTCAAAGATAAGTAACGAACCTGGCGTTATTTTTCCAGTAGCTGAATTGCCATATCCCAACCTAGGTGGGATAAAAAATTTAAATTTATCACCCACAACCATCAGTTGAACGCCTTCGGTCCAACCCGCTATCACTCGATTTAGCGGGAAACTGATCGGTTCACCTCGGTCTACCGAGCTATCAAAGACAGTGCCGTCCAGCAATAAGCCGTGGTAATGCACTTTTACAGTTGTCGTGGCATTTGGGTGAGTACCGCCATCGCCTTTTTGTAATACTTGATATTGCAAGCCAGAATCTGTCTCTAGCACATCTTCATTAGTTTTGTTCTTTGCCAAGAAAGCGTTGCCTAGCTCAATGTTTTCAACAGCTAGTTTTTTATTATTTGAATTTCTAGTGAAATAGAATATGGCTATTCCAATAACGACGGCTAAAACAATATATTTCATAATTCATCCTGTCATGTAGCTAGTTCTGTATATTAGCAATGGATTTTTTTGGCGATAAAATTATTCTTTATCTTTACTTTTAAATAAGCAATGTTTCGCATAATCAGTCGCTTCGTTGGTTGACCAATCTCCTTTTGGTTTTTCGTCCAAATTATCACACCATTCTTTGCTACCGACTTCTGGGGCGCAACCACTTAAGACTATTAATAAGCCCGAGACCGCAATAATTCCTAAGCTTTTTTTCATCATTTATTCCTCTAACAGCAATTTCTATAAGCATAACCCAAAGCTTAGCTAACGTCAGTCAAATATTCTATGCTATTCGCTCGCGATCTCGCTTTGAATCGGGGGAATTTAAAATCCGTTTAACCTAAATGAGCAACGTCTTCAGCTTGTACACCTTCTTCTTCATTGCTTAATGACCCATCACAAGACTCGTGTAAAAAAGTATGTGTATTAAACATCAACAATTACCTTTATTTTGGTGGGATTAAACCCTACTTATAAATAGATCAGCATTTCCTGATGACAGATTAATCGAATTAAGTGAATTCGTGTTGATAGTTATCAAGCATGTAGTTTATTCTCGTGTAGTTACGAATTATGTGTATCTAAATATAAGACTAGGAAGTGACGATGGAAGGCACAAAACGAGTAAATATTAAGATTGGTACGAAAGTTTCTATCGTATTGAAACAAGATCAACGGTCGGGTGATTTAACTGAGGGTACGGTTGAAAAAGTCCTTACCAACTCACCAAATCATCCGCATGGAATTAAAGTCAGATTAGATAGTGGCGACGTTGGGAGAGTTAAACAAATTCATCGATAAAAAGTGCACTACAAAACCCCCTATTGTATCAACTGTGTTCCTATTAATAGTTAGTTGTTCATAAGCTTGGTCAGGCTAAGGCCTTTGAAAATCTGTACATTCTTATCCACTGGTAAATGCAAAGTATAAATGGCTCTCAGCTTGAGGTTGAGCATTCAGTGACTCACGTTTGTGGCTGGATTCAATGGCATCTTGTATGTCAAAGAACCTTGCTTATAAACCAAAGGCAATTGCCACAGATGAGATCTAGTTGCTCTACTTTATATTCAGACGCAGATAGAAGAGGACTGGGTATCTTACGTGTCTTTTTATCGTGCTGTCCATTCAGTAATTTCTCGATGTCGTAAGTGTCAAATAACGCAATCTCACCGGCTTGCCAAGCTTGAGCAGCATGCTGCGCAATGGTTCCAGAAATGTGCCCACGACAATCATCTAAAAAGCTAGATTCGATTCCATTTAACTTTATATAGATCGAGATACCTATGTATCACAGTGAAGGTTTTGCAATGATTCATCTTAGTGCTTTATGTGTCGACAGGCAGTTAGGTGCATAAATAGTAAAAAACGCTATGTATGACATGAACGCCTTAACTGGAGAAAGATAATGACAGCACTGGGGAGTTTTTAATGCAACACTTTACTATGAAGAAGAACAGATTTATTCGTTCTAGCACATTAGGTATATTTTGTATCTCAATGTCGATGACCAGCGGTGCCTTCGCTGACTATGATGAAGAAAGTGAATATGAAAATTCTAAATATATACCTATCGTTTATTCAGGCGCAGCTGTGACTATGGGTGCTGACTCAAGCGTCTTTGGTGATGTTCAGTCAGTCAGTGCAATAACCCTTGGAGACTCAGCAGTAGTTAATGGCAGCGTTCTGGCCGGAGCCGCTGTGACGATCGAAAGAGCTGGTGTGGTAACTTTCGATGTTAGGGCAGGTGACGCCGCTACCTTGGGCGCGAATGCGACGGTTTTTGGAAATCTAGCAGCTAGAGCCGCAGTATTTATTGGCGCAGAGTCAGAGGTCTCAGGTGAACTTACGTCCGGTGGTGACGTAAAACTAGGTGCTGCAGCAAAGGTTGGTGGCAATGTTACGGCCACAACCTCGGTAACGCTTGGCGCCCACGCAGAAGTAGGCAACTATGAATCTGCGGGCAACGTTCAGGCGGTCCATGGTTCCGTCGTTCTTGGTGGATACTCTACAGTGAAAGGTGATGCGCAATACGGAACTGTTATCTCGCTAGGTGATAATGCAATAGTCGAAGGCAATGAAATACAAAGTTACCCTGGGGATTTTATTAACCATGTTGAGGCCCCGCTAGCTAGTAAGAGAGAGCAACTGATTCAGAAGCAGCAGAAGTTTGCTGACATGCTGGTGCCTACCAACAATGAACTCGCGACAACCATCGATGCGGACAGAGATTTTGAACCAGGGGTCTATCATGCAACAGGTTTAACAACGACAGCGGACATAACGCTGACGTTCAGAGGCTCGCCGACTGAGCAGCCTGAACATTGGGTTATTAATGTTGATACCTATATAAGTTTTGGTGCAAAGATGAAAATAGAGTTAGTTGACGTAGCACTGGGCAGCACTATTATTTTTAACTCTGGTACCTACACAACTATCGGCGCGAATTCAATTGTCAGAGGGACGCTTTTAGCAGGCACTTACATCACCGCTGGCGCAAATACAACAATACATGGTATCGGTCCAGATTGTGGTGGTATGTTTGCAACCAACGGGGCTATTACAATGGGCGCAGGTAGCACATTTGGTGAAGCGGGTTGCTGGCCGGTAGAGCAGCAAAACGATAACGCTGACGAACATGATGGAAGTGAAGGGTCAAGCTGTGGTGATGAATCAAACGATAGCAATGAATCCAACTTTGGCGATGAATCCAACGAGGGTGATGAATATAACTATAGTGATGAATCTAACTGTGGTGATGAATCTAACGAGGGCAATGAATATCACTATTGGGAGTAATATAACTGAAGTAACTACAGGTATTGCACTCTTTGGAGATGGATAAATTAATGCCAATGGTCCGTATTGATGTTCCAACCTCTTAGTTGTAACAATAAATCTTAGTCAAAGCCCTATTTTCATAGGGCTTTTTTATCGATACGCTGCAAGATCAATTTCCTTGAGAGCACTAATCTATCAATTTATTGCAGCGGCATTTTCAAGCCAGTGAAGACGCTTTACTTGTAATTTTGTCATCTAAATTTGATCTGTCTCAATCAACTGAATTGATTAATCAATTTGAATGGGCATAACGCACTAGCCAAACTGCCAGCAACCATATTACTATCGGGGTAACGTTTCTAGATCGCAGGATAGTTGTTTTGAGTAAAAAAATTGTTATAGCTGGCGCAGGTATTGGTGGTTTATGCGCGGCGTTAGCATTGGCTAAACGTAAATTTGAGGTGGTTGTTTACGAAAAAAGTAGGCAGCTTGGCGAAGTAGGGGCTGGTTTGCAATTAAGCCCTAATGCCATGCATGTATTAGAAAATTTTGGCATAGCTGACGAAGTGAAAACTAAGGCTTTTTGTCCAGATTCCGCAGTGATGCGACATTATCGAACTGGCAAACCTTACTTCACTGTTCCTTTGGGTGATAGTGCGACACAAAAATACGGTGCTAACTACCTGCATATTCACCGCGCTGATTTACATGCTATTTTGCACCGTGCCTGCATAAATATGAGTGTAAATATCCACTTAGGTCACGCTATTCAAAGTTACCAACAAACGCCAAAAAGACTAACAATCCAATTAGATAACAATGAAAGTGTCAATGCCGACCTGTTAATTGGTGCGGACGGGATTAAATCCAATGTCCAAGCTTGTATGTTAGGTCAAACTGCAGCTGAATTTACTGGACAAGTTGCCTGGCGCGGAGTGGTCGAAGCCAACAAACTTCCAAAAGAATTAATTAAACCCAATGCGAATCTATGGGTAGGACCGGGCAAACATGTTGTGAGCTATTTTCTACGCGGCGGCGAATTAGTCAACTTTGTTGCTGTGCAGGAACGTACTGATTGGCAAAAAGAATCGTGGAATGAACCCGGCGATATCAGTCAACTGCGTCAGACCTTTGCTGATTGGCATCCAGAAGTAACCGAATTATTAAGCGCAACCGAGCATTGTTTTTTGTGGGCTTTGTTTGACAGAAAACCGCTTAAGCAATGGTCAGACCGAAACGTGACACTTCTGGGTGATGCATGTCATCCCATGCTGCCATTTTTAGCCCAAGGCGCGGCGATGGCCATTGAGGACAGCTATGCTTTGGCGCATTGTTTGGCGGGTGACACCAACATACAATCGGCGTTGCAAACCTACCAAAATATACGCTTGCCGCGTACCCGCAATATTCAACTTAATGCGCGTAAAAATGCAGCCTTATATCATATGAGTTCGCCAATCGAGCAAGCCAAATTAATGGTTTTATCAGGATTATCCGCTGTTGGTTTAAGTAATAAATTTGCGGCGACCAAGCTCGACTCCATCTATACATATAATATTGTTGATCAGTTAGCCTAATTAGCTAGAGTTGCAATGACCTGCGCCCCACGGGCAGTTGTTTAACCCAAATTAACAATGTAAAGGTCAAATACAAGTGGCACATTAAAGGATATATTTTTTTCATCCATAAATATGCTCTCACTTTGTCTTTTGCAAACTAGGCGAGGGATTAATGAACGCATAAAACGGTTTCGGATCTGCATGGATAAAACAATCTAGTCATTCTTGTATGGCCAGATTGCACAGTTGTCGCAACTGATTGTCATTTATTTGCTTGTCGACTTGACGCTGCAAGGCGTTTAGATAATTGAAGCGTATTGCTTAGCTATTTAAGCAAGAATAAGTGTTCCGATAAATACCAAATAGGGCGATAGGCATAATAAAATCAGCGTACCAACAATAACTAAAACCTGCCACCAACAAAACGAATCATTTACTTCGGCTGCTGCGACCATATTACATTCCTCCAACGATTAAAATTTCACTCTCAAGGAAGTGCGTGAAGGATTTTAGGTTGATACATGTTAATCCCTTATCCGCACACTTAACTAGACCTTTCCACTATTAGAGTATATGCATAACAAAGACTCGCACTCTTGATATAGATCAATAATGCATTGAAATCATTGGCTCACATCAAAGCCACCTTGGCTGTTTCCATCAAAGGAGACCTTTATCGATAGACCGTTACCTCAAGTGCGTTGTCATAGGCCATTTAATGGCGCCTAGCAATGTCTTTTTTGAATAGGAAATGTGCTTTTAGAATGACGTTTTTAACCGTAAATTAACGCTCCGTGTGTTGATCTATTATCTGTCTGCAAGCAAGTATCTTTGAAAGCATAATTTGCAAAGGCGACAGATTCAATCACTTGCTTTAAAGTAATGGTTCGTTTGCTATTACACATAGAAATTTATAATAAGGCCATAAAATACTATGCATGCAGAACAAGAGGAAACAAACAAACTTAAGAATAACGAATTGCCCGAGTTGTGCCCAATTTCTGTCAGTCAACGTATTGATACACTTGATATGTTGCGTGGTTTTGCACTCATTGGCATATTGATGATGAACATTGAGTGGTTCAATCGTGCGATTTCCGAAGGAATTACGCTTGATTATAGCCATACTGGTGCAGACTGGGTTGCCTCTTGGTCGGTAAAACTGTTTGTCGAGGGGAAGTTCTATAAGCTGTTTTCCTTGTTATTTGGGATGGGATTTGCAGTAATGCTGCTTCGGGCGAAGGATATAGGAAGGCCCTTTGGGGCTTGGTTCATTCGGCGTATGGGCTTTCTATATTTGTTTGGTATCTGTCACTTAATCTTTTTATGGGAGGGCGATATTCTTAATAGTTATGCAATAGGGGGACTGATTTTACTCGCATGGATATATATCACTCGCTTAAAGTTAATGCGCTATTTCAGTGGGTACACAGCCTTTTTACGTATGGGCATAGTGATGTCCTTTATACCGATTTTTATTGGCATTGGGCTAAGCTTGTATTTTGGCAACGTCCGGTCTATGGATGTTATCACGGATATTTACGAGCAAAATGTTGAAGCACGGGCGCGGGCTAAAATAATAACAGAGGATACTGAGCTATCAGCGCCGTTAATCGAATTTGCCGAGGCCTTAGAATCGGGTGAAGAGAAAGAAAAAGATATTGATGAGGATTCGCTTGAACAACCAGATTTAATTGAACATAAGGCAGAGCAATACTTTATTGAGCAATACTTCAAAGACAAAGACATCGCGAATGAGCGAGCCGCATTTACGCAGGATAGTTATTGGATAGCGACCAAATTCCGCTTTAAAAGAGCACTTTTTCAGATGCCAATTTCGTTAATTACGGGTCTGTTTGTCTTTTTTCCAATTTTTTTAATTGGTTACTGGTTTGTTGTCAGCGGCGTCATTCGTGAGCCTCGTAAACATTTGTTATTGTTTAAGACGATGGCTTGGGTTGGGTTACCCTTCGGCTTATTTTTTAGTGCTGGAGCACTGTTGATCATTGTTCACCCTGTCACTGCGCATACTGACCAGATAACGTTCGCAGCCAATGCGATATTTAATGTCAGTCAATATTTGGTCACTGCAGGATATTTAGGAATATTTGTATTGATATGTCTCACTGCAACAGGTCATCGACTGTTTTCTTGGATGGCACCTATGGGTAAAATGGCATTAACTAACTACATAATGAATTCGGTTGTTTTAACGACTATTTTTTATGGTTATGCCGGCGGGATGTTTGGTGAAGTTGGACGTGCTGCACAACTAGGTATGGTATTTGCTGTCATTGCTATTCAAGCGTTGCTGTCGTTTTTGTGGTTGAAACTCTTTCGCTTTGGACCATTGGAGTGGTTATGGCGTTCGCTGAGTTATTGGACAATTCAACCTATATTACGTTAGTAACAATATCAACTCGCCACTGGCTTTATCGTGCAAGAAGGACAAGTCGAGTTTCGACAACATTTATGCACTAAAGATTCATGGGCTGCGGCTTTCTTGCCTTCATTCGCGTTTCAGGCCAGTCATATTTTTCCCATACCTTGATTAAACCAACTTTGCATGCAAAACCTAAAAAATCGGGGTGCTTTACACTTGCGTTTAAAGGAGCAATTTAGGCCTTTGCTTTTGCTAATGCCGACCAACATTTAGCGAATTGCTTATCTATCGCAAGTGCTTTTTCAAACAAACTAATTGCCGTAAAAAGTACACCTTCTCCAATAATTCGTCGAGTCAGATCGCGCCCTTGCATGCAATAATCATAGGCCTCTTGGCTAGTGGTCATCTGATGGATCTTAGGCGTGACTAAAACGATATTAAACATTATATTAATTTCATTGCACACATCGTTGGCGACGGATTGTTGCAATGTAAATACGCTGTCAAGCGCACCAGCGTATTGTTTGCTCCATTTGTTTAAGCCTGTAATACCTTCTATTAACCTAACGTTAATTTTAATATCATCATCGATGTGTTGAAGAGAGCCGTGAAGGATATACTGTAGGTTTAAAAGTTTTGCAATTTGAAGCAGCGTTTTTACCACTGTCGTGCAGTCCAAATGTGGAGGTACTGCCTGCAAGTGAGAGAGTAGGTACCCGTGCTCACAATGTATTTAACTCTTCAGACACATTGTCTGTAAAATACTGTTGTTGCGATACTTCTGAGATCGATTTAAATGGTAAAATAGCCAAACCAATAAAGTCAATTACTGTTGGGCGAATGGACCACGGTTGGCTTATTTTTTTATAACTGATGGGTACCCATTTTACTCAGGTTGCCGATTATTATATCTGTGTCTTTAGCATACAAGGCATGCTCAATCGTCAGCAATTCGGTTTGTACGAGTACATCATTAATGGCAACATGCGAGCGTAAAACGACTAATAACTCTGGATGCAACGCGCTCAAAATATTACTTAAATATAATAAACATTGTCGTAAGCTCGATTTAGCTTGCGCATCAAACTTAGAAGCAGGTTTAGCTAAAAGTTGCTGTTTAAAGTCCTAGTTATATACATATTTGAGTTTTTATAGTTAATGCCTAAGTATTCGTGTATCAATGCATTATGTCCTTTATTATAGAGCAACAAGCAATTGGTCTGAAGTCAAAGGGAACCACGATGGATAAAATCAAACCAAATTTCGTGTTGTTTGATTTAGACGGCACGCTAATCGACAGCGTGCCCGATTTATCATTCTGTGTTGATGAAATGATGAGGCAAGTTGGCATGCCGGTTCGTGGTGAAGCACTCGTGCGCAATTGGCTTGGTAATGGCGTTCGGCGTTTAGTCGAACGCGCATTGGTCGGCTCAGATGAAAGCATGCCCGCTCAAGAATTAATGGATAGGGCGTACCCAATATTTCTGGATCTTTACAAACACAACAATTCGCTGCGTTCTACCATTTATGATGGAGTGGTAGAAGGATTAAAATGGATGTTAACACAAGGTTATCGCATCGCTTGTGTAACCAATAAGCCGCAAATCTTTGCCATTCCACTACTGAAGGATAAAGGTTTATACGATTATTTTGAATTCGTTATTTCCGGTGATAGCTGCGCCGAAAAAAAACCACATCCAATGCCTTTGCTGAATGCCGCAAAGCGGATGAATTTTACTCCAGAAAGCGGACTCATGATCGGCGATTCGCGCTCAGATATTAAAGCAGCGCGCAGCGCAGGCCTGCATATTTTCTGTATGACCTATGGTTACAACCACGGTGAAGATATTCATGATTACGAGCCAGATGTTACATTGGACTCATTCACGGAGTTAGCAAATTACATAGAAACCAAGATAGGGTAATTAGATTACCCTAAAAATGCTTAATCAAATACAGCAGTGGTTTGAGGCGATAGCGCGGCCAACTTTGCATGAATAATGTAGGGCGCTTGTGTTTCAGCGCCAATCTGATTTGACGCATCAGGTCTACTGAATTAGATTAACTTGGTCAATGGCAGTATCTGTTTGCAATCCAAAATGGCCTAAAGTGTAAGTGTACGTAGCATCTTCGCTCCAAATACGGCTGCTGTGGATCCCATAAACATAACAAGTCCCTGTGGAGCAAACTACTTGGTCAATAACACTTTTCATTGAATACACTTTATCGCCTAAGGGCACTCCATAGATCCCATCAAGAAATGGACTGCTGATGGATAGACCAGAGCTTCCACAGGTACTATTCCACACGTTGTAAGGGTAAATACCGCAACTACGAAGTCCTAATAGTGCTCCAGCAATACCGACAAATGTATCCACATAGGATGCAGCGGCAAGTTTGTCAATTTGCTGAACGGCTAGTGTTACCCCCATGGAATGAGCAATAATATCAATTTTGCCGGTACAAGAACGGTTGATTGCGTCCACAATTGCGTTGCGTACGGGTGTCTCTTCGCTACCGTTGTGATTGTTGCAAGTAGCACAGGATTTAGAACCCCAATTGGGAACGAAAATTTGGTTGTTTGCATAGCCTCTCGCATACAACTCATTAAGGGTATTGTTCCAACTCGCGGGCGAAGCGGTATTGCCGTGAACTAATACGACGTTATCTTTACAGGCAGCCCTAGTTGTACCGCAGATTAAGATAAATAAGCCAATAGTAATTAAATAGTGTTTCACACTCGCCTCACTTGTTAATTTTGTGTTAACACTCTAGGCGAAAAGTAGTGGCGCTAATATAGTACTTTGGTACGTAAGACTAATAAGATCTATATTTCAACACTGATGAACATTAACCGAGTTCACTTCATTAAAATCTTAGCTTTTTGATTCAGTCGCGATTTGATTTAGCCGCGATTTGATTTATTAGTAACGCGGCTAAAATAATCCCTGCGCCAATGCTTAACCTGAATATGTCTGCATCTCTGTTCCATATAAGGACGTTAACAGCAATACCTGCTGGAATGAGTAAATTATTCATTACTGCTAACGTGCCCACGTTGACGAGGGTTGCGCCTTTATTCCACCCAAAATAGCCTAAGCCTGAAGCAATGATGCCTAAGTAGATGAGGACTCCCCATTGGGTCGATGTGCTGGGTAACTTATTGGTGTTGCCAAATAAAATAAAGCAGACAATAGCCACTATTAATGCGCCAATAAAAAACCAGCCAAATACAGTTTTATGCTCTAGCCCATTGCTAGTCATTAAACGTTTGTAGCTAACTTGTCCTGTGGCAAAGCAAATATTGGCTGCTTGCACTAAAAATAGGCCGATCAAAAAGTCACTATTAATACTTTCATAGCGGATAGCTAACGCACCAGCGACGGCAATAATAGCAGCAAGAAAAAACCGAGGATTAAAATGCCTTTCAATAGCATCGTTTAGTAGGGTGATATAAATAGGTGTCATTACTGTAAATAATAAGACTTCAGGCACAGACAAATATAAAAAGGAGTGATAGTAAAAACCATACATTACGCCAAGTTGTAAGGCACCTATAAGCATGAGCTTCATAGCTAAGGGCTTTGGTGTTTGTGTCAATTTCAAAAATGGCAGAAAAACCAACGTAGCCAACGCAATGCGCATCAGGACGCTAAACCACGCATCAACTTGGCCTGCTAAATAAACCCCAATTAAGCTAAATGAAAATGCCCAAAGCAGAGTTACTGCAAATAAATAGCGCATAAATACCATCGTTAAGTAAGTGATGGCGACAGTTTATCTGTTATAAATTGAGGGATAAACAATAAAAGGCCAAAATGATTTTAATCAAGCTTTCCTTGTCGCGATACTTAGCAATACTTTAGCCTAAAGTCTAGTCTTCTCATATATTTACAAAAAAAAGTTGGTTATTTGTTGCTTTAATTATGCAAATTCTTAGTATAGAAAATTAAGATCCAAACATGCAAGTGTAACCAACCCAATGAATTTGAAAACACAGCGATATAATCGAGGGCCAAGATGAATTTTTCCGACAATTCAGACCAAGCAGCAGACTACCTCCGTCAAGCTGTTCCAACGATGGTCAAGTATAAAATTGTACCTAATCCGCTGAACTATACGTTGTGGTACAGTTATTACGCGCAAGCATTTCCAACATTAAATAAAGAATTAGATCAAACCATAGAACGATACGGAACATGTCCCTCAGATGTAGGAGAAGCATTATTTATTCAGCATATAATACCGTTGAATAAAGGTAGTGAAAAACAACTACAGTCGTTTCACAAAGCCTTCTCCCATATCGTCGATAATTTATCTGTTTCCTTAGATAATACAGCGAAGGAAACAACGGGTTACTCGCAAGCCTTAATGGATAACTTAACGATGCTTGGCGCACATGACCTTGATACGGCAATAAAACCTGTATTAGAACGATTAAATGAAAATGCAAGTGCAATCTGTCTGGCAAATGAAGAGTTTCAAGGGCAATTAGTATCAGCTCAAACTGAAATTAGTATGTTAAAAGCGGAACTTGAACAGACTAAAAAAGAAGCAAACACAGATTCATTAACTGGCTTGTCTAATAGACGAGTATTGGAATCAATCTACCATCAGTTTGTTGAAGAACATGACGATAGCGATGAGCTTGCATTAATTATCATGGATATCGATAAATTTAAATTATTTAATGACACCCATGGTCACCTGTTGGGTGACCAAATTCTTAAATTTGTTGGCCAATTATTGCGTAAAGAATGCAAAGAACCTCTGGTGCCTGTGCGCTTTGGCGGTGAAGAATTTGCACTATTCTGCCCACGTTATAGTCTCGAAAAAGCACATCAAATAGCTGAAAATATTAGAGTTAAACTTTCATTGATTAGGTTTAACAATAAGCGAACAGGCGATAAAATTCCACCGATTACAGCATCCTTTGGGGTTACTATTAAAAAGCATGGTGACATTTTAAATAATGTTATTGAGCGCGCTGATCAAGCACTTTATGCTGCCAAAAGTGCTGGTAGGAACCAAGTTATGCTAGCCAATTAAGCGCTAGTGCTACATATCCTGTATATTACGCTAGCTGATTTTCATCTCTTATTTATTTGGCGGCGCCAACGTGTTAAATATTTCTCTATCAATTCTTCCTGTTTTTTTACTCTTATTGTTTGGTGCATTATTACAAACCAAGCGCTTTCCAGCTGAGGATTTTTGGCCCGGCGTCGACAAGCTGGTGTACTGGGTTTTATTTCCATCCATGTTGTTCTATAACATCTCAAAAGCCGACTTAAGCAGTTCTGTTTTACCAAGCTATACTTTGATACTCGGTTTGTCTCTCTTTACAGTCTCGGTACTAGCGTTAATTATTAGTCTGATGAATCGCGTCGACAGGCCAACGGGCACCTCCATATTACAAGCCAGCATACGATTTAATTCTTTTATCGCTTTGGCATTAGCTAGCACCATATACGGTGAAGAAGGCCTGATCTTAGCGACACTTGGTGCCGCTATTTTAATTCCTTGTGTGAACGTGGTGTTGGTTATCACTATGGTGAGTCTGCATGGCAACAAAAATGGCAAGTCTTTATCTAGTTTATTGATCAAAGAACTATTCAAAAACCCCCTGATCTTGTCTATTGCTGCTGGGGTGGTCGTGAATTTAACCGATATCGGTGAGTTCGTGATTTTACTGACGGATATAACCGGTATTTTAGCTCGCGCCACTTTACCATTAGTATTGCTTGCAGTTGGCGCCAGTTTGCGATTGCAAGCTTTGAAATCATCGCCTAGATTATTAGTTTTGTCTACATTAACAAGACTCGTTGGCTTTCCACTGTGCATTGGAATAGGCTGCACTATTCTTGGCGTAGGTCCATTGGAAGCGTGTGTTGCTATTCTTTTTGGCGCTGTTCCCACAGCTACATCTGGTTATGCGCTGGCCAAACAGCTGGGTGGCAACGCTTCAATATTGTCTGTATTTATAAGCGTACAAACTGGGCTAACCTTGCTGACGTTGCCGGTCACGGTATGGTTTAGCCAAATCTGGTTTGGTTATAATTTACTTCTCAATTAGTCGATATTAATAAGTGAAGCCAAGTTGTTTCGCCTCGGCATAAAAATAAGTCATAAAAAAGCGTGACAAGAAATTTTACTAATCCTCATCACCTCTTTTGTATTGTTACAATATGAAGTAGGGTGGCTTAGCTCAATTCAGCCAAACACAGTTCTTCATTAAGTTGTTTACACCACGCTTTCACTCGCTGTTCGGTTAGTTCCGGCTGGCGGTCTTCATCAATACCTAAACCGACAAAATGATCATCGTCGGCCATTCCTTTTGATGCTTCAAAGTCGTAACCTTCAGTTGGCCATTGTCCTACTAAAATTGCGCCTTTGGGTTCTACTATGTCTCTAATCATACCCATTGCATCGAGAAAATATTCAGCATAGTCTTCTTGATCGCCACAACCAAATATAGCGACAAGCTTGTCTTCAAAATTAATCTCATCTAGGTCAGGGAAGAAATCATCCCAATCACATTGAGCTTCTCCGTAATACCAAGTAGGAATACCAAAAATTAATAAATCAAAGCCAGCAATGTCTTCTTTACTGCTTTTAGCAATATCTTTGACGTCAATGAGATTACTACCCAATTCTTTTTGGATCATTTTGCCAATATGCTCTGTGTTACCCGTATCGCTGCCAAAAAATAAACCAACACTAGCCATTTGTTACCCTCTAAAACGTCTTATTGATTGCACTAGCTCATTAAATTCCGCTAGCGTCATAAATTAATTGAATGATGCCTTTAGCGATAAACCCTGCGGCGCCTAGTCCTAAAACCCCGTAAGCAATAACGCGACCCAACAGTGGTACATCATTTATAGTTAGTACGTCATGGATCGCTAAACCGAGCAGTATAAACAAACCGATTAAACTCGCATATAATACTATGGACTCAATTTGTTGATAGTTTTCTGGTGTCATACACATTCCGCAAGTGACATGAGTAAGTTTGTTGCAGATATTAGCACAACTAAGCTGGCTTTTTGAAGCCACTTAAGTGATTAATAATGTATCTTTGTCAGTTATGTGCGCCAAGTAAAATCAGGGTTAACAGCGTATTAACAAGTTGAGGCTTCTCAGCATGAAGCCAATGTCCAGTATCAACAATTTTCACTTTTGCATTCGGGAACTGAGCCATTATGGTTGCTTGATACGCCGTAATAATGTAGTCACTATTACTACCTTTAATAAATGTAATGTCACCACAGAATAATTCTCCTTCAAAAGGCCAATCACTCAATATCGGATAGTCACGGCTAAGCAAATGCAGATTGAATCGCCATCGCCACTGTTTTTCCACATCTTGATACAAGCTTTTGAGCAAAAATGATCGTATTCCCGGGGCTTCAATATACTCAGACAGCTGCGCCAATGCTTCTTTTCTATCCGCTATATTACCTAGTTCTACATTACTTAAGCCATCGATAACGTTTTGATGTCGTTGTTCATATTTGACGGGTGCTATGTCCATTATTATCAGTTTTTCTATCAGTTCGGGCGCTAAACTTGCTGCTCTCATCGCAATTTTGCCACCTAATGAATGCGCGACTACAAATGCTTTTTCAATATTCAGAGACTGCAGCGTTTGGATAATTTGTTGCGCCCAAACATCGAAACTAAAGCGCTTGCTCCAAGGTGACTTGCCATGATCAGGTAGGTCAATTGAAACAACATGATGGGTGGTTTCAAACTGGCGGCGAATAACAGAGAGGTTATCACTGTTGCCAAATAAGCCATGGATAAGCACCACACTGGCTTGATAGGGAGAGGAAGCTAAATGTTCCTCTCCAAAGGTCTGACTAAAAAGTAATTCTGACATATTAACAACTACATATTTGGGTAGTTTGGACCGCCGGTACCCTCAGGCACGATCCAATTAATGTTTTGATTTGGGTCTTTGATATCGCATGTTTTGCAATGTATACAGTTTTGAGCATTGATTTGAAGCTGTTTGTCTCCTGCAGCGCTTTCAATAATCTCGTATACACCTGCTGGACAATATCGTTGAGCCGGTTCATCATATTTTGGTAAATTTATCTTAATCGGAATACTAGGGTCTTTTAGCACTAAGTGGCATGGTTGGTCTTCTTCATGGTTTGTATTTGACAAAAATACCGATGACAATTTATCAAAACTTAACATACCATCAGGTTTTGGGTAGTCAATTTTCGGCATATCTGCGGCTAGTTTCAAACTAGCATGATCGGCCTTTGAATCGCTAATGGTAAAGGGCAGTTTGCCACCAAAAAAGTTTTGATCTAAGGTGTTGTATGCACCGCCCACGTAATTGCCAAATTTATGAATGGCTGCACCAAAGTTTCTCGAGCGATATAATTCGTCGTATAGCCAAGATTGCTTAAATGCCGCGGTATATTCAATAGGGTCTTTCACGTTAACAGACTCGACTGAAAGTAATTCAAACAAAGTCTCTGCCGCAATTAAGCCCGACTTCATTGCGGTATGATTGCCTTTGATTTTCGCGAAATTCAATGTACCAGCGTCGCAACCGACTATTAATCCACCTGGGAAGGTCATTTTAGGAAGCGAATGAAAGCCGCCTTTAGCTATCGCTCTTGCGCCATAGGTCACGCGCTTGCCGCCTTTTAGTGTATCGGCCATAATTGGGTGATGTTTTAGACGCTGAAATTCATCAAAAGGACTCAAATGGGGGTTCGAATAATTAAGGTCAACAATCAAGCCAACAAACACTTGATTATTTTCGGCATGATATAAATAGCTTCCACCGGTGGTATCACTTAATGGCCAACCTGCTGTGTGCACGACTAGCCCTTCTTGATGCTGCTCAGCTGGAATATCCCAAATTTCTTTGAAACCGAGCGCATAATGCTGGGGCGAAACACCTTTATTTAAGTCAAACCGTTGCAAAAGTTGCTTACCTAGATGTCCATGACAACCCTCGGCAAATACAGTGTATTTTGCGGTTAACAACATACCGGGCATGAAGCTGTCTTTTTGCTCTCCAGCCTCGTTAACGCCCATATCTCCGGTGATAACGCCACCGACACTGCCATCTTCATTATAATGAACATTGGCCGCAGCAAAGCCAGGAAACACTTCCACACCCAGTTGTTCAGCTTGTTCAGCCATCCAACGGCACATGTTCGCCATACTTGCAATATAATTGCCAGTATTATGCATGGTTTTGGGCGCCATAAAATTAGGTAGTTTAGTAGAACCTGTTTTGCTATTGAGTAAATAAATATGGTCTTCAGTTACTTTGGTGGTTAAAGGCGCACCTAATTCAGCCCAATTTGGAAACAATTCATCGAGTGCCCTAGTTTCGAAAACGGCACCTGAAAGAATATGTGCACCTACTTCAGACCCTTTTTCGAGTACACAAACGTTTAATTCCTGACCTTTTTCATTCGCCAATTGCTTGAGTTTACAAGCAGTTGACAGCCCTGAAGGGCCAGCGCCAACTACGATAACATCAAACTCCATTACTTCTCTTTCCACGTGTGTCTCCTAAACAACTCATACCAGTTATAGTAAAACATTAATTAATTGAATTTTACAGCTTGTCAAAACATTGTAAAATGTAAATACCAACTAAATTTATAATATAGTGAATACAGGTTGACGTTTACGTAAAGTGCAAGTAGATTTTGCACCAACAAGTTGGTATGAATGCTATATTTACTTACATCTGTAATTAAAGCGAATAGTATTTATTTATCGAAAGCCCTAAATAGAGGTTATTATGAAAATTTTAGTACCGGTAAAACGGGCAGTAGACTACAACGTGAAGGTACGAGTAAAACCTGATAACTCAGGTGTTGACCTGAATAATGTAAAAATGGCGATTAACCCCTTTTGTGAAATTGCGATTGAAGAAGCAATACGTTTAAAAGAAAAGGGCGTAGCGACTGAAGTTGTTGTTGTTTCAATTGGCGACAAGGCTTGCCAAGAACAAATTCGCACTGGCTTAGCATTAGGTGCAGACCGCGGCATTCATATTGAAACCGACGCCGGCGTGGTTGTTGATTCACTGCAAGTGGCAAAATTGTTGCAAAAAGTAGTTGAGGCTGAAAAGCCTGATTTGGTCATCCTCGGTAAACAGGCAATAGATTCTGATAATAATCAAACTGGCCAAATGCTTGCAGCACTGACTGGTATGCCGCAAGGTACATTTGCCTCTGAAGTGGTAGTGGCTGATGGCACTGTTAATGTTACTCGCGAAATTGATGGCGGTTTGCAGACGGTCAAGTTGCAGTTGCCAGCGGTGGTTACCACCGATTTGCGTTTAAACGAACCAAGGTATGCATCATTGCCCAACATCATGAAAGCAAAGCGTAAACCAATTGACGTTAAACCGGTTGCTGACTTTGATGTTGATATGACATCTAAAGTGACTGTGATTAAGGTTGAAGCACCCGCTCAGCGCGTTGGCGGGGTCAAAGTTGCTGACGTAGCTGAGTTGGTTCATAAATTAAAGAATGAAGCGAAGGTGATAGCATGAGTGTATTAGTTTATGCAGAACACGATAACGAATCGTTAAAAATAGAAACCAACAAATTAGTTCATGCCGCGCTTGGTGTGTCGTCAGATATTGTCGTACTGGTTGCAGGTTCAGGTTGCGCTGCTATTGCTGAGGCAGCAGCGAAAATCTCGGGCGTCTGCAAAGTAATTTTGGCTGACAATGCTGTTTATGAACATCAATTACCAGAAAATATTGCTGACCTAGTCGTTGAAGTTGCCGCTGATTATTCACATGTTTTTGCAGCAGCAACAACAACAGGTAAAAACTTTATGCCTCGCGTTGCTGCTCTTTTAGATGTAGCACAAATATCAGATATTATTAAAGTAGAATCCGAAGATACGTTTGTTCGCCCTATCTATGCAGGTAATGCTATTGCAACAGTGCAATCAACTGAGATTAAAAAGATAGTTACTGTACGGGCGGCTTCTTTTGATGCTGCGGCTAATGATGGCAGTGCATCAGTTGAGCTGTTGGACACAATTAAAACGTCTGAGAAATCAAGCTATGTATCGGCTGAACTAACCGTATCTGCACGTCCGGAGCTAACCGCAGCAGATGTAATTATATCGGGTGGTCGTGGTATGCAAAACGGCGAGAATTTTGTACTACTTAATGGTATCGCTGACAAACTGGGTGCTGCTATTGGTGCGTCGAGAGCTGCTGTTGATGCTGGTTTTGTGCCAAATGATATGCAGGTTGGGCAAACGGGTAAAATCGTTGCTCCACAGTTGTACATTGCTGTTGGTATCTCGGGTGCGATCCAGCATTTAGCGGGTATGAAAGACAGTAAAGTGATTGTAGCTATTAATAAAGATGAAGAGGCTCCAATCTTTTCGGTTGCTGACTATGGCTTGGTAGGCGATTTGTTTGATCTGCTACCGCAGTTAGAAGCTGCACTTTAAATAACACATGTAAAGTAAACCGATAGCTTGACAAGCCTTTGTGAACGTAAAGTCACAAGGGCTTTTTTTATTTTTTAAAAGGATAAAATAGCGGGGTATCTTCAGCAACTATATAGTAGATTTAGGTTCAAGAAATGATTTAGTTGGCAACTAACCAATCATCTGCTTTTTGTTTATCAGATAATTTTGCTTGAACCCAAAACTCACCTTCCGAACTAACTTCTTTCTTCCAAAATGGGGCATTTGTCTTCAAAAAATCCATGATATATTCTGTTGCTGCAAAGGCCGATTTGCGATGTTTGCTGCTTACTCCGACGAACACAATTTGTTCGTTAGGTGTTAATTTGCCAATTCGATGAATAATATTAATTACACCTAAAGGCCAACGTTTACGGGCCTGCTCACAAATATTCAGCAGGCTCTTTTGCGTCATCTCTGGGTAATGTTCGAGCGTCATGTAATGCAGGTTACCGCGTTCAGTAAACTCTCTTACTAGCCCTGTAAAGGTCACTATTGCGCCGTCTGAGTCAGCATTTTTTTGAATTTTTGCATATTCGCGAGCAAGGACAAAATCATGCGTTTGTATACTAATGAATGTAGTTGGTTGTTTCATAAATTCGATCGCAACGCCGATTAAAACTGGTTTAAGGGTTGATTGTTTTTGCTAAGCATTGTTGCTGTTAATTTGTAAAAATGAAAGCGCAACAGACAGCGCAACAGCATGTGATTAAAGCCCGCTTTTATGTACCGATATGTAACTAACACGTTCCCACAAAATAGGGTAATATTCAACTGTTAAACATGTATAATTAACAGCCTGATGTCAATTTGAGGGGAATGCCTAGGTTTAATAACGACCATTAAAAAGTCGAGAAATACTTATTTATTACTTATTCTGGCCTTGTGTTAATAAATTATCATTACACATTTAATAGGGGACTTATCATAAAAAAGCCAACCATTATTGATATTGAGGCTAGCGGATTTGGGCCTGACAGTTATCCTATTGAAATTGGGGTTATGCGTTCAGATGGACTTCGATATTGCCAGTTAATCAAACCTTTTGATGATTGGTTTCATTGGAATATTGAAGCAGAAAATATACACGGTATCAGTAAACGTTTATTGGACAAAAAAGGTATTTCAGGTATCCAAATTTGTTTAGAACTGAATGATTTTATTGGGTCTGAACAAACTTATAGCGATGGTTGGGTTGTTGATTCACCGTGGTTAATGAAGTTATACGATCGTTCCCAAGTAGAACTAGGCTTTCGATTAAGCGCGCTAGAAATGATTTTAAATGAATTTCAATACGATGTTTGGGATAAAACTAAAGCAGAGATACTAAGTAAAATGACGGTTCAACGTCATCGGGCAAGCAACGATGCAATGCTTGTTCAACGTACTTATGTCGAGACGTTGAATCGCTAAAACGCCATCTCAAATACGAAATTTAAGGCTGTTCTACCTTCAAGAATTACTCCTTCCTATTGGACACATCTATTTACACTTTTCACTAAATATAAAACAATTTTTGTTCTAAAATTTGCGTACAATCTTAGCCCTAAAATAATTTAATGAATTGACAAGGTTTTTTCAATGGCGAGTGGTTTCAAAAAAGTAGGTATACCAATATTGATTTTAATCGGTGCAATAACAGTAATGGTTATATTGATTAGCATAAAGGAACAGCCCGAGAAAGACCAAATAATTACACGTGACTTTCTAATTGATGCAAAACCAATAGAGGTCAAAAATGTCGATTTCTTAGTGTATTCACAAGGTTCGGTACAGCCAAAGAACAGAACAATGTTGAGTGCCCAAGTCAGTGGACGTGTTATTACCATTGCAGATAATTTCATTGAAGGTGGCTTTTTTAAGAAAGGTGATGTGCTAGTTGAGTTAGAAACTGCTGACTATCAAACCGATTTATTACTAGCTGAATCTGAAGTTGCGCGAGCACAAGCGACATTAGACGAAGAAAAAGCGCGTGGAAAAGTGGCGGCACAAGAGTGGCGTTCTTTTAACAAAGGAAACGCGCCTGAATTAGGACTTAGAAAACCTCAACTCGCTCGTGAAAAGGCCTCAGTCAAAGCAGCGCAAGCCAATTTGCAACGTGCAGAACGTAACTTGGATAGAACAAAAATCCGAGCACCATACGATGGCTTAGTTAAATCTCGCGATGTAGATTTAGGCAAATTTGTCTCTTTAGGTGGGCAGCTTGGGGAAGTTTTTGCAACAGACGTAGCTGAAGTGAGATTGCCATTAACTGACGATGATATTGCCTTTTTAGCTGACTTAAGTAAAGAAAGCCCGCAAGTAACATTAAGCTCTGACGTTGCTGGAAAGAACATTAAATGGCAAGGCAAATTGGTTCGTGATGAGGCCGTGTTAGACACTCAAAGTCGAGTAATATATGGTGTTGTAGAGGTTTATGACCCATACCAGCTAAATGCACCTGCAGAATCAAAAGGCATGGCACTACGTTTTGGACGGTTTGTAAGTGCGACAATCACCGGCATTACGTCAAGTAATATGGTGGTGTTACCGCGCAACATTTTACGCTTAGACGGCACAATATTAACGGTAGATGATGACAAAAAAATCAAAATTAACTTTGTAACAGTACAAAGGTCTGATGAAAATTTTGTGTATATTAGTGACGGTTTAAATCCTTTAGAACAAGTCGTTATGAGTGCTATACCTAACCCGTACGAAGGTATGCCGGTTCGTTTCTCGGATGATGAGGTAACGCCGAAGATTCAAGCAGAGTCGACTGTAGATGATAATGCTATTGAGGTTAAATAATGAGTGAACAATACGAAGAAGAACAGATTGATACCGAGAAAGGCGTCATTGCTTGGTTTGCACGCAACAGCGTAGCGGCTAATTTGTTAATGTTCATTATTATCATCGGTGGAATATTTGGTATTTTTAGAGTCCAAAAACAGATTTTCCCCGCATTCGAAGTCAACGTCATAGCTGTACAAGTCCCGTATTTAGGCGCTGCGCCACAAGAAGTAGAAGAGGGCGTTATACTCAAACTTGAAGACGCAATCAAAGATCTCGAAGGGATTAAAAAGCTAACTTCAACGGCTCGTGAGGGTGTCGGCTCTATTAGCATCGAAGTGGAAGATGGTTACGACGTACAAAACTTATTAGACGAGGTCAAAGTGCAGGTGGACGCGATTCCCAGCTTTCCCGGGAATACCGAAAAACCAGTGGTATATCGAATTAAGGTGCCACAAGACGTACTTTGGGTATCAGTGTATGGCGAAACAACGGAACGAGAGTTAAAACAGTATGCTCAAGGTATTCGCGATGAAATCGTCGATTTAGGCGGAATTTCAGACGTGTCAGTTGTCGGTTCGCGTGATTATGAAATTTCAGTTGAAATATCCGAATTAAAATTACAGGAATACGACTTAACCTTTAATGACATGGTGACCGCAATTCGCGAGTCTTCTATCGATTTACCAGGAGGGTCGATTCGTTCAGATAATGGTGATATTTTATTGCGCGCGAACGGTCAAGCCTATAACGCTTGGGACTTTGCTAAGATTGTTTTGATCAGTCGAAATGATGGTACAAGACTTCTTCTAGGTGACATTGCGACAATTAATGACGGTTTTGTAGAAGATCGACAATTTGCATTATTCGACGGTAAGCCAGCAGTTAGCCTTCGTGTTAGGGCCGTTGGCGACCAAAATGCCTTGCAGATTTCTAATTCCGTCAATGCATATTTAGATGAAAAACGTAAAACGATGCCCGCCAATTTAAGTGCTGACACGTGGGGCGACAGTTCATTTTATTTAGCTGATCGTCTTAGTATGATGCTTAAAAATATGGGATTTGGCGCGTTACTTGTTTTTATTGTTCTATCATTATTCTTGCGAGTGAAGTTAGCTTTTTGGGTGATATTAGGCTTGCCGGTTTGTTTCCTTGGTACGTTAATGTTCATGCCGGCGTCGCTGATAGATGTCTCCATTAATATGTTGAGCTTATTTGGATTTATCTTGGTTCTGGGGATAGTGGTAGATGATGCCATTATTATGGGGGAATCGGCATATTCCGAAATTGACCAAAAAGGACACAGCGCCGAAGCGGTTATTAGGGGTGTTAAAAAGGTAGCAATGCCAGCTACTTTTGGGGTGTTAACCACCATTGCCGCGTTCTCACCTATGTTAATGGTCAGCGGCACCTTTGGTGTTATATGGAAGACGATTGGTATTGTCGTCATCATGTGTCTTGTGTTTTCTTTAATTGAATCAAAATTAATATTGCCAGCGCATTTAGTACACATGAAATTAAAGCCTTACGACCCAAGTAAGGCCAATAAATTTCAGAAGTTTAGAGTCTTTTTTAGTGTCGGTATTAAAACTTTTATAACAAATAAGTACGTGCCATTTTTGAGAAAAGCGGTCAAATACCGTTACACCACATTAGCTAGCTTTGTTGGTTTATTGATTATTACCATTGGTTTATTTGCCAGCGGTTTAGTGCGCTGGCAGTTTTTCCCAAGTATACCTTCGGACTTCATGCAGGCTACCGTTGAGCTTGAGGCTGGTTCCTCTTTAGGACAGCGTGATGAAGCGATAAATGCCATGTTAGACGCGATGCGTAAAATGGACGATGACGTAGTAGATCAAACCGGCGTAAAAGCGGTTAAACATGCAATTGCATTTGATAATGGTATTTTAGGTGGTGTGGTCTTTATTGAATTAACAAAAGGCGAAACACGCGAATTAACAGATGTACAAATTCAAGATATTTGGCGCGAATACTTACCTGAAATTCCAGGCGTCAGGAACTTTACGATTGGCAGTCCTGGTGGTCCAGGCGGTGGCAATGGATTGAGTTTCGAATTCCGTTCAGATAATGTCTCGCAACTTGAAAATGTTTCTAAAGAATTACGCAGTTATCTAGGTGGCTATGCAGGAATTACTGAAGTAAACGATTCATTCAGCGGTGGCAGTGACGAAATAAATTTATCACTCAAACCAGAGGCCGAGGCGCTAGGTTTGTCTCTATCGCAACTCGCACAGCAGGTACGTTATGGTTTTTATGGTGCAGAGGCTCAACGTATTCAGCGCGATGACGAAGAAATAAAAGTAATGGTTCGGTACCCAAAAGACGAACGTAATTCAATTGGTAACCTTGAAACTATGCGGGTTCGTGCGCCAAATGGTGATGACATCCCGTTTAGTGAAGTTGCCGATATTGAGTTAGGTAAAGGCTACGCCAATATAGTGCGTGTAGATGGCAGTCGCTCAGTGTCTGTTACTGCAAAAGTAAACGCTGACATTGTTGATACTCGTGACTTGCTCATTGATGTGCAAAGCAAAGTTATCCCTGAGATGTTGGTGCGTTATCCTGAAGTTGAATTTCGCTTACAAGGTAACTCAAAAGACGAAACAGATGCGATGATGTCCTTGGCTCAAGGCTTCGTTTTTGCGCTTATTGCTATCTATGCTCTAATGGCAATTCCATTAAAGTCTTATTCACAGCCTCTTATTATTATGTCGGTTATTCCATTCGGTATGGTTGGTGCTATTGTTGGTCACCTTCTGTTGGGGCAAGCCGTCAGTGTGTTGTCAATATGCGGGATCATTGCTTTAGCCGGGGTAGTGGTGAATGACTCACTCATTATGGTGGACTTTGTTAATCGAGCTAGGGCAGAGGGTAGAAGCTTAATTGATTCTGTTTTAAAGTCTGGTAGTGAACGTTTTAGAGCGATTATCCTTACTTCGTTAACAACATTTATGGGTCTAATGCCAATAGTTTTCGAGCGCAGCTTGCAGGCTCAGGTAGTCATACCGATGGCGATATCGCTGGCCTTTGGTATTTTATTTGCGACGGTTATTACCTTGTTGCTAATCCCGGCTCTATACATGATTTTGGATGATTTTAAGCAGCTATTCAAACGTAAAAAACGGATTGATTCATCACCGCTGCCCGAAAAGGTGTAGTGATTATAAAAAAAGGCCATTTCACAATGTGAAATGGCTTTTTTTGTGTCTTCATTTCCTGTTGGCTAATCAATAAGGCTTGAGCGCATAGTGACAATTCAGGAAGGTGTCTTAAAAATCAAACACCTTCACCAAACGTTTAAAAGAAACTAATTTTACCTTCAACACCAATAACTCGAGGTTCATTCATAATACCGGCTAGATTATTAAAATCGACAGCGCCTTTTACATTATCTTCATCCGTTAAGTTTCTGGCAAATATAGCAACGGTGTAGTTTTGTGCAAAGTTTTCGTAACCTATACGTAGGCCTGCTTCAAAGTTGTTATCCGTTTGGAATTCAACTGATTCATATAGGAAAAAATTAGTTTTACCTTGGAATGCCCAATCAGTGTAAGCAAAAAATTCGCCATCATCACCCATCGGCACACTATAACGAGCCGTAAAGTTGAATATTGTTTCAGGTGCTTGCGGGAAAGGGTTACCGTCAATTAATGCACGATTATCGTTAGTCATAGGATCAGTAACCGTGCAGTTAGGACCAAATTCAGCGCTAGCACCACATGGAAAAACAGACAAACTATTATCTTCAATTTCAGTTTTGTTATAGCTATAACCGCTCGTTAATACGAGATTTTGATTAACAACATAAGTGGCGTCTATTTCAAAACCGTATGCAGAGCCTTTATCAGCATTTAGTAGCGAAACACTATTGGCATCGCCACCAATTGCAGAAAACTGTATGTCGTCAACTGTGTAGTAAAAAACAGCCGCATTTAAACGCAAACTGTTATCCAACACATCTGACTTAACACCAAATTCAATACTGTTAATGGTTTCGGCTTCAGCAACTGAAGGAGCTCCCTCAAAAGCGACATCACGACCCTGGATACTTTGTGCTCTGAAACCATTTGCGTAACGAGCAAACAAAGAAGAGTTCTCATCGAGCTTGTAGTTTGCACTTAGTTCGTAGCCGACTTGATCATCTTGAACATTTATAGGGTCGTAATCTTGAACACTCGCGATATTAAAAACTAAGGCTAATCCGTTGACGTTTTGATCACCTACGATCAATGATTTTTCATCGTCGGTATAACGTAAACCGCCGGTAATGGTCAATTTATCAGATACGTCGTATGTACCTTGACCAAAGATTGCCCAAGTTTTGTTTTCATGGAAAACGGTTGTGGCACCATAGAAACCATCGATACTAGTGACATTGAAAGAGGAGTCATAGTAAAACGCACCCACTTGCCAATTAAGAGGGGCACTGTAATTACTAGCAATGCGAAATTCTTGAGTAAACTGCTCAAGATCATTCATTTTATCTTGGGTAACTGCGGTAAATGGAATAAAGCCAGGAATACTCGTATTAAGTGAACCAGCACCGCCGTCGACGTCACCTAAACTGAAACCATCGGCTTCTTCATTCGCCGTAATGGATGTGAATGTAAGATCCCCTAAGTCATAATCTACTTTTAACGAGAAACCAACGTTTTCGTACTCTTGAGGATTATTGTCAAAGCCATTGCCGAGTAAGTTAGCATCGTAAAATACACTGTCGCGATCGTAGTTTTGGTTCAAATCGTTAGAACCTTTGGTAAACACGTTTGCACGGAATACGGATGCAGTCCCCTCCAAATCACGGCCGTGCACATTTAATAGCATTGATAAGTCGTCAATAGGTGTGAATAACAATTGCCCACGCCAAGCTAGTTCATCGTAGCCACCAAGAGCATCGTCCTCGCCTGCAAACGCATTATCTATATAATCGTCACGTTGTTGTGAAAGAAATGAGAAGCGACCAGCGAGATTATCAGCAAGGCCACCGCCTACCGCGCCTTCTATATTAATCGTACCAAAAGAGGCTATGCTCATTTTACCGTATGCGTCAAAATCTTCTGTTGGCTTAACGCTGTCAAACTTAATAATACCCGCAGTCGTGTTACGACCAAATAATGTGCCTTGCGGTCCACGAATTACTTCCACTTGTTGAATGTCAAACAATGGGAAGCTTTTTAGAATGACGTTCTCTTTAACAACGTCATCCATAATTATCGAAACAGGTTGTGAAGCAGCTAGGTCAAAGTCAGTGTTACCTAAACCACGAATATAAAAACGTGGAGCAACACGACCATTTGATGATTCAGCATACAAACCAGGCACTCTAACCGCCAGCGCTAAAATATCTTCGCCTCCGGAAAAAATATTTTCAAATTGTTCGCCACTTAACGTAGCAATCGAAATGGGCACATCTTGTATTGATTGCGTACGTTTTTGAGCAGTTACCGTTATTTTTTCTAAAACAGATTCTTTTTTTTGTGTCTCTTGCGCTGTTGCGACGTTGGCTTGTAGCGCGGTTGCTACGCATAATGCAATGCTAGCTAGTTTGTATGTTTTCATTCGATGCCACCTAAAATGAGTGTGTTGTATTGATATTTGAGCTGATTATGGCTGAAGTAGTCAACTTCCCGTGCTTTTTTGTGCTTTTTTGTGCTTATTTTTTACTCAACATTCGTTGCGATTGACTGCGCGCGCGTGACCTTACCAGAATTTACACGTAATCGCATCAACCTTAATTAGTAGCTGAATAAAGCATTGTATTTACCGAACCTTTATTCAATTAATTGTTAATCTTATATTAGTTAAATCAATTGGCAAAAGCGCGTGCATACATGCTGTAATGTTGAGTTAAATGGCCACTGACCATTGTGCATTTTAAAAAACAATGTGCGATAAAATGTGCGATAAAATGTCGATAAAACCGAGGCGTTTACTAATGACAGACAAATTGATCCCTGATTTGGAAATGAATTTCCAGCTTTATGATGTTTTACACGCTGACAAACTGTGTGAATACAGTAAATTTGAGGAGCACAATAAAGACACATTTTCTGCCACTCTTGCCACGGCAGAGAAAATCGCAACCGACCTATTTTTACCACATAATCATATTGCTGATAAAAATGAGCCAACATTCGACGGTCATAAAGTGACTATGATCCCAGAAGTTCAAGTTGCTTATAATGCGTTTTGTGAAGCGGGCTTCATCGCAGGTCGATACAGTTTTGAAGATGGCGGTATGCAATTACCAGAAGTGATAATGACGGCAGCGTCTGCGTATTTTATGGCGGCAAATCCAAGCACCACTTCTTACCCATTTTTGACCTCAGCAGCGGCTAATGTTATTTGCCACTTTGCCTCACCTGCATTAAAACAGCAATTTATGCCCAGAATGCTGACCGGAGAATTCACTGGCACAATGGCATTAACTGAACCTCACGCGGGTTCATCATTAGCCGACATTACGACCAGTGCAGTTAAGCAAGCCGACGGCAGTTATCGAGTAAAAGGAAGTAAAATATATATATCTGGCGGTGATCATGAATTGTCCAGAAATATTGTTCATCTGGTATTAGCGAAAATTCCAGGTGGCCAACCCGGGGTAAAAGGTATTTCTTTATTTGTAGTGCCCAAGTACCGACTCGATGAAAATGGCGATGCTGGCGATCGCAATGACGTGCAGCTGGCGGGACTATTGCACAAATTAGGTTATAGAGGAACAACATCAACTGCACTCACATTTGGAGAGAATGATGATTGTCATGGTTATCTTGTAGGTGAAGAGCATCATGGTTTGCGTTATATGTTTATGATGATGAATGAAGCGCGAATTGGTGTTGGTTTTGGTGCTGCTATGATTGGTTATCGTGGTTATCAGTATTCGCTAGAATTTGCGAGGGACAGAACTCAAGGTCGTCATGTTGATCATAGTGACTCAAGCAAACCGGCACCTATCGTCTTGCATGGTGATGTTAAAAGAATGCTACTTGCTCAAAAATCATATGCTGAGGGTGGGATGGCGTTGTGTATGTACGGCTCGCATCTTATTGATCGAGTTAATACGTGTGACGATATTGAGGAAAAACATGCGTTAAAAGAAATGCTTGACTTGTTAACGCCTGTTTTTAAAGCATGGCCGTCGGAATTTGGGCCAAAAGCAAACGACTTAGGTATCCAAGTTTTGGGTGGTTCAGGGTATACCAGAGAGTACTATTCTGAGCAGTTCTGGCGTGACAATCGCTTAAACCCAATACACGAAGGAACTAACGGGATCCAAGCTTTGGATCTTTCATTTAGAAAGCTATGGCAAAAAGAGAGTCTTGGCCTGAAAATACTCAAGCGTGAAGTAGCACATGACTTGTCACAAATAGTCACGCCTAAAACAGCGGCAATGGCAAAGGAATTAGTACATTACTTAACCGCCCTACATGAAATAATTGTGCATGTATCTGGTACGATTAAATCTGACAAGCAAGCGACATTATTGGCAAATGCTCAAGCGATGATGAATGTGTTTGCGCAAATAGTAGTGAGTTGGATTTGGATACGTCAAGCTAGTGTTGCTGAGCAAAAATTAATGGCTGGAGATGCCACCGAAAAAGAAGCTAATTTTTATAAAGGTAAAATTCAGGCGGCGCAATATTTTATTAGTTGGGAATTACCCACAATTGACCGTGATTTAAAAATACTCAAACAAGACAATGACGTTTGTAGTGATATGAATCCAGATTGGTTTTAGGAAAAATAATAATGAAAAATAATAATGAAAAATAAACAATGGCAACTTGCTAAAAGACCTTTTGGCGAAACTACAAGTGATACTTGGCTGTATGCTGAAACTGATGTCCCCGAATTAAAAGACGGTGAGTTGTTAGTTAAAATTCAATACATTTCTTTAGACCCTGCGATGCGCGGTTGGTTGAATGATACAAGATCCTACATTGAACCAGTACAAATTGGTGCTGTAATGCGCGCCGGTACTGTGGGGGAAGTGGTTGCTAGCAAAAATGAAAAATTTGCCGAAGGTGACCATGTTTGTGGTCATCAAGGCGTTCAAGAATATGCCGTAACTGATGGCAAAATGTTGCATAAGGTTGACCCCAAAATAGCGCCGCTTTCATATTATTTGGGTGTACTAGGCATGCCGGGTATGACCGGCTATTTCGGATTGCTTAAAACCGGTGAACCAAAAACCGGTGAAACGGTTGTTGTTAGCGGTGCAGCAGGTGCTGTGGGCGGTCTTGTTGGGCAAATTGCTAAAATTAAAGGATGTCGCGTTGTCGGTATTGCTGGGGGTGCTGCGAAATGTCAGTTCTTAATTGATGAATTAGGCTTTGACGCTGCGATCGACTATAAATCTCAAAATGTAAAAAAAGCATTAAGAGATGCTTGCCCAAAGGGCGTTGATGTTTACTTTGACAATGTCGGTGGTGATATTTTAGATGACGTCTTAACTCAAATTAATATGAAAGCGCGGATTGTAATTTGTGGTGCAATAAGTCAATACAATAATACAACACCAGTGAAAGGCCCTTCTAATTACTTATCGTTGCTGGTGAATCGCGCTAAAATGGAAGGCATTGTGGTGTTTGATAATATTGCTGAATACCCAGTTGCAATGAAGGATATTGCAGGCTGGATCGATTCCGGCGAAATGAAAGTGAAAGATCACGTTGTAGTAGGAATAGAGAAATTCCCTGAGACATTGATGATGTTATTTAAAGGTCAAAACTTCGGTAAGTTAGTACTAAAGGTAGGGGACGAATAATGCAGCCTGCAGCTCACGTAGAGAATAAACGTATTTTGATTACAGGCGGTGCATCAGGTATTGGCGCTGAGGTTGCTTTGCTTCTGGCGAGTCGAGGAGCGAAAGTCATTATTGCCGATTTGTCCGATGACAACGGCTTGAAAATTGTGGCACAAGCAAAAACTCAAGGTAATGATATTCACTTTGCAAAAGTGGATGTGACCAACGGCGATTCAGTAAGGGCATTGTTCACTCAAGCAATGCAAACATTGGGCGGTCTTGACGTGGTTATTAATAATGCCGGAATTGATCACACACCAGCACCTATGCATGAATTGTCAGATGACGACTTTGATCGCAATATTGCGGTAAACCTGAAGGGTGTTTGGCATTGTATGCGCGCCGCTATAGCTTGCTTTGCACCAAATGGAGGCGGCCATGTTATCAATGTTGCATCAGTTGCCGGTTTGCGTTCATCGCCAATGATATCGGCCTACTCAGCTTCAAAACACGGGGTCATTGGTCTAACCAAATCAGCAGCGGTTGAATATGCGCGCGCAAATATTCGTTTTAATGCTGTTTGCCCAAGTTTTGTAGATACGCCGATGGTGCAAAACACCTTGGCTAAGCTAGATGAGCGTGGTCAAAATGCAATAGTCAAAGCTAACCCAATGAAGCGATTGGGTAGACCTGAGGAAATTGCAGGTGCTATGGCGTGGTTGTGCAGTGATGAAAGTAGCTTTATGACTGGGCACACAATGGTACTCGACGGTGGTATGTTAGCTTGAATGTAGTTTTATATCCGGTTGACGACTAACTTAAAGTAAGTTGATCGCGATAACCACTGACTACCATCAATGATATTTTTGTTATGCATTTTACAGGAATGTTATATTTACATTAGTTACCTCACCAAGGCGCTAGTATTTTAGTCACAAAGAAAAATAAAATAAGGACAAAATATGCAAGATTTATTTGATTTAACAGGAAAAGTTGCGGTTATAACCGGCGCTAGTCGCGGTATTGGCGAGTCTATTGCTCGATTATTAGCAGCTAAGGGCGCGCACGTCATTGTGTCTAGTCGTAAAATTGATGGTTGTGAAGCGGTGGCTTCAAGTATCAGAGAAAACGGCGGAAAGGCTTCTGCTTTTGCATGTCATGTAGGTGAAATGGAACAAATTTCAAGCTTGTTTGAGCACGTCAAAAGCGAGTTCGGTAAAATTGATATTTTAGTCAACAATGCCGCTGCAAATCCTTATTTTGGACACATTCTTGATACTGACATAGCGGCATTTCAAAAGACCGTTGACGTTAATATTCGTGGTTATTTTTTTATGTCGGTAGAAGCCGGTAAGATGATGCGAGAGCAGGGCGGTGGTGTTATTTTAAATACTGCCTCCGTAAATGGCGTTACGCCAGGTGACATGCAGGGAATTTATTCGATTACTAAGGCCGCTGTTATCAGCATGACTAAGTCTTTTGCTAAAGAATGCGGCAAGTTAAATATTCGCGTTAATGCGCTACTACCCGGTTTAACTGACACTAAGTTTGCCTCTGCGTTAACCACTAATGATTCTATTTTAAAGCATGCACTCAAAGTGATCCCATTAGGTCGTGTTGCCCACCCTGATGAAATGGCAGGTACGGTATTATATTTGGTCTCTGACGCATCCAGCTATACTACAGGCGCATGTATTAATGTAGACGGTGGGATGCTGGCTTAATGCAAATATGGGTTGATGCGGACGCATGTCCAAGCGTTATTCGAGAAGTCCTCGTAAAGGCCTCTCAACGCACTCTGGTGCCACTTACTTTTGTGGCAAATCAGCACATTTCCGTACCGCATAATGAACACATTACTTCTTTACAAGTAAGCGCTGGATTTGATGTGGCTGACGATGAAATTGTTAAACGTTGTAATGCCAATGACCTAGTTATTACTGACGATATTCCTTTAGCCGCTGAGATCCTTGCGAAAGATGGATTAGCCGTCAATTTTCGTGGTCAAGCGTATGATAAAGCGACAATTAAAGCGACACTGACCATGCGCGATTTTATGGACCAAATTAGAGCAAGTGGTGAACGTACGGGGGGTCCAAAATCATTTTCCGCAAAAGACAAAATGAATTTTGCGAACCAAATAGATCGAATTCTGGCTACACGTTAAAAGCAAGACCGGTCGAGTTAAAAACAAGACCGGTTTTTGTATTCGCTACTTTGGGTTTCGTCTGCTCAAACAAAACCCCAATTACCTCCGATAGGCTAAAGTACACCAGAAATAGCTGCAGCTAGCACTTCAACGTTTTTAGTGTTAATACCTGCAATGTTGACTCGGCTAGAGTCAACAAAGTAAATGCTGTTTTGATCACGTAGCTTTTGTACTTGCTGTGGCGCAATACAAAGAAAGGAAAACATGCCTTTTTGTTGGTTAATAAAACTAAAGTCTTTGGATGCACCGTGCGCAGCTAAGTTATCAACAAGTAGCTTGCGAAGCTGGATCATGCGTTCACGCATTTCAGTGACTTCGCTTTGCCACAATGCACTCAAGTTTTCATTAGCTAATATAATATCGACCAAAGCGCCGCCGTATGCCGGGGGCATTGAATAAATACCGCGAGCAACATATTGAATTTGAGACTGCACAATGTCACGATTAGCCGAATTATGCGTAATCAATGCAGCCAATCCAACCCGTTCACGATATAAACCAAAATTTTTGCTACAGGAGGCTGCAATGATCGTTTCAGGCACTGACTCAGCCATTAAACGAAGCCCATAGACATCTGCTTCTAAACCTTCACCAAAACCTTGATAAGCTAAATCAATAAAAGGTAAAAAGCCAACTTCGTTGGCTAACTTAGCCAGCGCTTGCCATTGTTCTCTGGTTAAGTCAGCACCTGTTGGATTATGACAACATCCGTGCAATAACACGACGTCACCTTTTTTAACTTGAGCTAAACAGCTCATCATTTCGTCAAATTTAATGCTGGCAGTGGTTTTATCAAAATAAGGATAGGTAACTATTTCGAGACCGGCATCGCCAATGAGTGGAATATGGTTAGCCCATGTTGGATCACTGACCCATACTTTAGTCTCTGTATTACAACGTTTGAGCAACTCGGCTAATATGCGCAACGCTCCACAACCTCCGGGGGCCTGGACTGCAGCGACACGGTTTGCTAATAAAATGGGACTGGCTTTGCCTAAAATTAACTCAAGCATACCATCAATAAAACCTTGAACACCTTGGGGCGTGATATATACCTTTGAGGTTTCTGTTTCCATTAACTGCTTTTGTGCTTCAACGACAGCCTTTAGAATTGGCGTATTGCCTTGTTCGTCTTTGTAAACACCAACACCAAGATCAATTTTTGCTGGGTTGTTGTCTTTCTTGAAAGCGGTGGATAAACCTAGAATAGGGTCGGGCGCTAGAGCAGGCAAATGTTCAAACACGATTGTTCCTTAAAGATGAATTAAATGTGATTTTTTATAGAATTAGTATTATGCCAGTTTTAGGCTAATTTTCGAGATAAATTACTCTTTCTTGATATCAAATTCAAAATGTTGAACCGAGGTTTGCTCTGCTTGGGCATTAAACGAGCGTTCTTCCCAAGTCACATGCTGATCATGATCAACTAATAACACGGTTGATGCACGCGTACCATATTCAGGGCTTTGAATAAATATTGACGATAACCGTCGCTCCCACTCAATGGGAACGCCTGTTTTAGGCAGAGCACTGTCATCGGCAAGTTTGTCATTATGAAGTAGTTCAAAAAGGTGCTCAGTATCCAACACATCTGCATGTTGGCAATATTTTGCAAGCGCATCTCGCCCAGTCGATAACTTTGGCCAAGGACTGTTAAGTGATGCGTTTGAAAGCCCATAAACGCCGTCATCTAAAGCTACGCAGGTATCTTCAAAGTTATTATAAACGTGAAGCTGCTCCAGTGTTCCAAACAACAAGTTATAACCGTTATATTGTGCTTTCGAATCTGCGAGTGTTTGCGCATACTTCTTTTGTTGTTTATCTGAACCCAACAAGAAATTTAATACCAATTCACCGCGTGAATTAGCATCTTTTACTTCTTTGTTAAGTGCTCTAATATTTGTCAGTGCGGAGATGCTACCATTCTTGTTAATTCCCATCCATGTGCCGCCGGCCTGATTGTCTTTGCCTGCCAATATATCTTTATGATGTTCCCAAAACGCGGAATTAGTTGTTGACCGATGATGAAATTCATCACGGTTAGCCATAATAATGAGGGGGAATTTGGGATGCTGATTAACTGCAATAAACAAAATACACATATTTGAAGTAGGAACCTTTACTTATCATGCGTCGTGAAACGCTAGTACGAATAATGAACAAGGAAATAATGAAACCCGTTTTGTTCTAACAAGGTGCGCTAGAACGAGCCGCTAACTATGGTATTATCTCGGTAACAAGTCAATACGAGAAATATTTTCAGTGAAGAAATTAGCCCTTGATACTAAATTAGTACATGCAGACCGAAAAATAAACAAACCACAGTTTGGCGCTGTTCATGAAGCGACCAATAATTCAGTGTTATTTGAATTTGAAGACGTACAAGATCTCGTCGATGTGTTTCAAGGTAAAAAAGCAGGGCACGTTTATTCACGTTCAAGCAGCTCTTCGGCTGTCTCATTGCAAAACGTACTCAACGAGTTAGATGGTGGTGTTGGAGCCGTTGTTTTTGCAACAGGTATGGCCGCTATTAGTACAACCTTGTTGTCGCTGTTAAAAAGTGGTGATCACATTGTTGTAAGCCAATATCTTTTTGGTAATACACGCAGCTTCATGGCGACTATTGAAGGCTTTGGAATTAGTGTCAGCTATGTTGATGTTACTGACATTCATAGGGTGCAAGAGGCTTGCAATGCAAATACGAAAATGATCTTTTGTGAAACTATAGCTAATCCAGTAACACAAGTTTCGGACTTACAGGGAATAGGCGATTGGTGCGAGTCACATAACATTTTATTTGCACTGGATAATACGATGACGCCCAGCGTCTTGTTAGACGCAAAAACCATCAAAGCATCCCTGTTATTAACCTCGCTTACTAAATATATTGGTGGGCACGGTAATGTGTTGGGTGGTGTTTTAGTTGACACAGGTCTTTTTAATTGGACAAAGTACGACAATATTGAGAGTAAGTATAAGGTTGAAGACGAACACCAATGGGGACTCACGCAAATTAGAAAACGTGGATTGCGTGATATGGGAGCGACATTGGCTCCGCAGTCAGCGCATTTAGTTTCTATTGGTTTAGAAACATTGACTATGCGCTTGAGAAAAATCTGTGCCAATGCACAAGCGTTAGCGAAATACTTGTCGACGCATAAAGGCGTTGAAGCTGTTTATTATCCTGGTTTACAACAACATCCCCAGCATGTTAGGGCAAAGGGGCTTTTTAAACGCGGTTTTGGTGGCATATTATCGGTCGAGTTAAGCGCTGAAATCGAGCCGTATGCATTTCTGAACGCATTGTCTTTAGTTATATCGGCCACTCACTTAGGCGACACACGTACATTAGCGTTACCTGCTGCCTCTACTATTTTCTTCGAAAACGGTGCGCAAGAGAGAGCGAAAATGGGGATTTCAGACGCTTTGATTAGAATTTCCGTGGGCATTGAGGATATCGAAGATATTTTAGCTGACTTTGACCAAGCCTTCGCTTCAATGCTTATGGATAGGGTGTGAACTCATCATTTAGGATTTTTAAAATTAAATTAAAAGTTTTCTGAACTAATTTACGATCCACATGACTAACTAATGCTAGTCGATAACGTGTATTAGTTGTTTGATTAGTTATGTGTTCCTAGTTGAGTGTGTTTAGCCCCGCCCGTTAAAGGTGGGGCTTTTTTTTGCACGCTATTTATAGATGAGAAAAACAGGGTATTACGTCTTTACAACGCCAGCGCTGTTTTGATGTCGGCAACAAACTCGTCATTATCTGGTTTTGTAAATGCGCTATATGACTCGACTACATTGCCGTTTTTATCCATCAAATACTTGTAAAAATTCCACTTCGGTGCTGTACCTGCTTTCTTTGCTAACATCGCATAAAGCGGGTCTGCATTGTCGCCACGAACAGAAATTGATTCAAACATGGGGAAATTAACGCCGTACGTAAGTTCGCACAATTCGGCAGTTTCTTTTTCAGTCCCAAATTCTTGATTGAAGTCATTTGAAGGGAAACCTAAAACAACTAAACCTGCTTCTTTAAATTCAGTGTATAGCGCTTCTAGGCCTTCGAATTGAGGTGTAAATCCGCATTTACTTGCTGTGTTCACGAAAAGTACGGTCTTACCTTCATATGCTTCACACATATTGACAACTTCTTGTGAGTTGAGTTTTCTTTTCACAAATTTTAGTAAATCAGGGCATTCAGAGGCTACCGCTACTTGGCTGCCTAATATCATTGTCATCAGTAGTAGCAAGGAAATTACTTTTTTCATTTTCGGTAGTCCTTTTCACATTGTTATTGATTGTGGTTAGTTTGATCAAATTTAGGGAGCTGTTGTATTTATAAAAACCAGCTCAGTCGCTGTGCGGATAACGTTAACATGTTAACCTCTAGTTTGTTCAGTCTGAGAGGGAAATAACTTTGTCCCTTAACGACGTTAATATAACGTGATAACTACTTTTAAAGAACACTAATAATGACAAAATATAAAAAAATAGTTTATTCAAGTGTAGGTATAGCTTTACTTAGTGCTTGTTCTGCAACGGAAACCTCAGTTTCTAGTCCGAGTAAAAACCCAGTTGCTAATTTTCCAGTGGAAACTGTATATCAAGTAAACAAGACGGTAACAACAAGCGCTAAGATTCAACTTAATCTTAAGCAAATAATGTCGGACCCAGATTGGTTAGGCCGCAGTCCCGAAGATGCATTTTGGAGTGCTGATGGCGCTTCAATTGGCTATTATCGCAAGCAAGAAGGTAACCCAATCCGAGACTTGTGGCTAACTGCGCCAAATAGTGAGGATAATAACGCTGGAAATGGTCACAAGGTCAGTTTAGCTGATATTCATCAGTATCAGTATGATGAAATTATTAGTGATAAAGACATGGACTTTGTCGCGTGGCTGTTTGAGGGAAATATCTTCGTTCAATCTAAAACTGATAAATCAGTGCGTCAGTTAACGAAAAGTATAAATGGCGCGAGGAACCTTCAGTTTTACGAGCAAGATGGGGTTTCTTTCCAGCGTAATGATAGTTTTTATACCGTAAATGTTAGAACCGGTATGCAGGAACAAATGTTGTCGTGGTACTTTGATGATGAATATGAACCTGTTAGTGAGCCAGAAGACTACATAGCTGAAGAACAAATTAAGTTAATTGATTATGTAAAACTGCAACGCAAAAATAGAATTCTGCGCCATGATAACGACACTAGTTTAAGAGAGAAAAATAGCAGCTTGATGACATCGTCATTTTATTTTGATGCCGAACATAGAACGGTGCTAGCAAGCTTATCACCCAATGGCAAGTGGGCTATTGTGGTCACCACTGAAAATACGCCGAGCAATGATGATACTGACATTATGCCGGATTACATTGAAGAAAATGGGCGTATTATAGCGCAAAGCGTGCGTCAGAGAGTTGCTGATGCAAAGCCAATTCAACAAGATGTTTGGCTACTTGAAGTGCAGTCGGGTGAAAAAACCAAGTTAGACTACAAAGCCTTGCCAGGTTATAACGAGGACGTATTAGCCGCGGTAAAGCGCGAAAATGCAGAAGTGAGAGGCAATACCTATAAAGAGAACCGATTGCCTCGCGACATTGGTTTGCTGTTTGATTGGTACGCAACCGAGCCGCCGATTAAGTGGCATGATAACAGCGATAAAGTCGCTGTAATGTTGGAAGCTTGGGACAACAAGGATCGTTGGATAGCAACAATCGATGTTGATGATAAAGTGTTTGAGACCCAGCATCGTATGCATGACAATGCTTGGGTGAACTACCGATTTAATCAGTTTGGTTGGTTTGATGAAGCTGAAACACTTTACCTTTTATCTGAAGAGTCTGGCTACTCGCAATTATACACAAAACCAGTAAACGGTAAGTTAACGTCAGTAACGCATGGAAACTTTGTTGTTGATAATGTTGTTCTCAGCCAAGACGACAATTACTTTTATTATAAAGCCAATAAGAAGCACCCAGGCATTTACGAAATCTATCGTGTGTCTACCGATTCAATGAATTCGCAAGCATTGACCGATTTAAATGGAATGACGGATTACCAATTGTCTCCTGATGAGTCGTCGTTATTACTCATACACTCAAAATTGGTCAAGCCGCCTGAATTGTATTCAATGGATTTGCGTATTGAAAACGATGTACCGGTAAAAATTACAAGTACGATAAGCGATGATTTTCTTAGTGTTGATTGGACTTCACCTTCTATTGTTGCGGTTAAGTCAAGTCACACTGAGCAACCGATTTATTCACGTGTCTATGCACCGCAAGGTCCCGTTAGTGGAAAGCATCGAGCCGTCATGTTTAATCATGGTGCGGGTTACTTACAAAACTCACACTTGGGCTGGTCAGGGTATTTTCGTGAATTTATGTTTCATAGCTTTCTAGTGTCACAAGGCTATGTGGTTATGGATATGGACTATCGTGCGTCGGCAGGTTATGGGCGTGATTGGAGAACCGCCATATATCGTCAAATGGGCACGCCAGAAATCCAAGACCTAAAAGACGGAGTTGAGTGGTTAGTGCAAAATGCGAATGTCGATCGCAATAGAATAGGCACTTATGGGGGCTCATATGGTGGTTTTATGACCTTTATGGCATTGTTTACTGAACCTGATTTATTCCAAGCAGGTGCAGCGCTGCGTCCTGTATCCGATTGGGCGCATTATAATGATCCATACACTTCTAATATCCTCAATAGACCGGACGTTGATCCTATTGCTTATGAGCGTAGTTCTCCCATTTATTTCGTTGACGGCTTAACCAAACCGCTGTTGATTAACGCCCCAATGGTCGATGACAATGTGTTCTTTGTCGATGTCGTTAGATTAGTACAAGTTCTCATCGAAAAAGAAAAAGAAAATTTTGAAACAGCTATATATCCGGTAGAGCCACATGGTTTTGTGCAGCCTAGTTCATGGCTGGATGAATATCGCCGTATTTATAAGCTGTTTGAAGAAAATCTATAATTTATGTGAAGCGCTTATACACATCGTCACTCAGATTTAGTTGTTTGCAGTGATAGAAAGTAGAATATAAAGACAAAAAGGTGCGACTGATAAAGTGAGCACCTTTTTATTTTCGCTTCACAGTAACAAATACGTAAATATTTATCCAAATCTAACAAGAAAAATCTACCTCTTGGGGTAACAAGATAAGCCTGAGTCGGTGATATTTGTCTCAAGCACAGCCTGGTTATTGATAGGTCGTGATGGGTTATTTTAGACAGAGGGACTAATAATTCTACACTACCGCCAATTTTCCAATCGAGGCATATAAAAATTCACTGGGCTGATATTCTATAATGTGTCAAAGTGTTGATCGCGTTTATTGGTGGCTCACAACCGACTCTCAAAAAGAGTAAGATAATCTGGATAAATATTGTTCTGTTAACTGTTGTAAATACAGGCGTGTTTTATCTGTATATAGACAACTTTGCTATGCGAGCAACGATAACCAGTGTGAATATAGCCATCGTTTTTTATAGTTGCATTGCTAAAATTCCTAAAAATTTGAATCTTAAAACAGATGGCGAAAAAATCCTGCAGTTTGCGGTATGCATAATTGTTCTACTAACACCTGCTAGCGCCATTTTTTATTGGTTTGAACAATCGTTTTTCGTTTATATGTCGACCTTAATGTTTACTCAAGCAATTGCGGTTACTGGGTTAATAGGTGCTTTTTTAACCTTGTTAATGTCTGATTTAATTGAAGATCATTACCATAAATCGGTTATTGATCCTTTAACAGGGGTCTATAATCGACGTTTTTTTGAAGAAAAAGTGCTTAAGGTGACAGGCTTTACCCAAAAAAGTCAACACGGCATTATTATGGTAGATATCGATGATTTTAAAGATATTAACGATACTTTTGGTCACGCAGTAGGTGATGAAGTGTTAGTTAAATTTGCTAAAATAGTATCAAAAATTGTGAGGGATTCAGATATTGTCACTAGATTTGGTGGTGAAGAATTTGTTATTTTGCAGGCTTCTGCATCTATAACAGAGACCCAGAAGTTAGCTGAAAGGTTATGCGATGAAGTATCGAAGTGTTCAATAGAAACCCAAGCTGGAAATTTAACCATTACAGCCAGTTTTGGAGTGAGTTCACTGTCTGCTCCGGACCAACTAGAAAGCAGTTTAAAAATGGCGGATGACGCCATGTATGGTGCAAAAGAGGGGGGGTAAAAATAGCGTTGTTGTGCGCGATCCTTAACAGCTAATGGGGTGTGAAATTTGCAGTAAGTTTTTCTATATGTGCAGTACCGTATTTAATCTTCATTTCCAACAAATAGTAATTTAAGCCAGCGTATATCTTCTGGTCCTAATCGTGCCGCCTCATGTTTATTGGTGTCTTCGACGACGTCTCTATATACATGAAAAATTGCTTTTTCCGTGAGCTGTCGCCAACTTTCATCGCCCAACTGAGGAATAGTTCTGGGTGACAAATTGGGATCTAATAATGGATCATACTGCATCTCAGTTGTTCTAAGGGCATATTCTAGTTGATGTAATATTGGATTAGTCACCTTAAGCGTATTGGCTTCTGAAAACTGTTTAAGTACCTTTTGTTCTGCATTTTTTACTTGATTCTCTAATTGAGATTGGGTTAGTTTTTCACCTAAGGGGCGCAAACCATAGCTCGATAAGAGTCCAGCAACGCCAGGGAAAATGGCCTTTGCCGCAATACCGGCACCTACCAACGGATTAAAAATTGCCGCTATACCACCAATAATTAATATTCCATAAGTGAGTTTAGAATCCAAAGCGTCGATTTTATTAGCGAGCATTTCTAACGAGCTTACATTTTGTGCCTCGCTACCATAGGCAATATCTTTAGCCGTATTGACCATGTGAACACGCAAGGTTGCCTCGTAGTGTTCATTCGGAAAGTGAAACACCCTTCTTTTTGGTAAATCATTAATTTCAGGGACATGAGCTGGCAGGGAGCGCATAGTGTGGAGTGAAAAGCCTGCTTCGCATGAGTGAAATGGAATGATGAAGTAATGCTTTTCGTCGTATTCTAGTGTGGGATTTTTCAATCGTTCGAATGAGACAAAAATAGGCAGACCATTAACTACTTCTTTGACCATATGCATTCTCGAATCGACTTCACGTGTCAGCTTAATTGCCGCCGTATCAAATATGTTTTTACCTTTCTCGAATAATTTTTTCATAATCTAATCTTATTTGACACTGTCAGTCTGCTGTTTAGGTAGCGATAAAAAAATAACCGCCTCATCGGTGCCAATTAGAAACTATTGCAAGTTAGTGATTTTTTCATTGAGTTCATATCTTTTGTGACAGTAATCACTACTAAGAGTAGTTCACCAGATGTAGTACTTACGGTTAAAAAACCAAAAGTTAATTACCATCTTGCTTGACCACCCTTATATAACCGACGCTTACTGATCAAGTAAATTTATTGTGCAAAATTAAAGGTATTAATTAAAGCAAAAACGCTATTACTTTGGTCGTCAGAAATCACATATGAAATAATATAAATACGGGCTTCCACATCATTATCTAATTCATAACCAATAAAGCTAAACTCTCCCGCCGTTAGATCACCGTCACTGATAGCTGCGGCCGTGGTTATAGGTGATCCGGGAAAATCGACGAAAACGTTTCCATTATTGGGGTCGCGATAACCAATATTTATTTGTTCAATATTAAATACTCGATTAGTTAGGTTCCTGACGAGTACAAAGAAGGCACTACCCTGTTGAAGCATATTATTCTCATACAACCCATTTGATCTGCCAGTTGACGAAATCGCATCGGATAAACTATCTGTGCTTAATACGCCAGAAGTCACGGTATAATCATTAGTACTGGCAGACAAAGAAATAAACCCATCGTACGAGGATTGCAGCGAATAACTCACTGCACCATTTGTGGTAACTAAGTCTACATTTCGATCCATAGCACCTTCAGTTATCGTTAACGTTATGGGGGTACCGTCGGCTATTACACCCCCATTCGCACTCGGTACTAACACGAGATCAACTTGGGCTGCATCATTGCTATCGTTAATTATGATATTGGGTTGAACCAGCATATTAATGGCTTTTGGTAAATTGGGATTGAAGACAACTTCAAGCGCAATAGGGAGCGAATTAATACCCGACCTAGACGCTGATATATCAACAATACCAGGCGAAAGGGCGCTGACAAGTCCTTTCTCAAATTCAGTATTGCCAATGGATGCAATATTCACATTACTGCTCAACCAATTCACTTGAGATGACAAATCCTGAGTTGATGAATCAGAAAAGTGCCCAATTGCGGTTGCCAATACCGATGACTTTACATTCAATTGAGTGCTTACACTGCTGACCTGAATACTGGTTAGTAGTGCATCTGTAACATCAATATTAACTTGATCAATAAGCGAACCTAAGCTTGCTGACACCGTTAATTGACCCATCCCAATGGCTCTTAATAAACCTGACTCCGCATTATTATTTGAGACCGTGGCTTTTAGAATATCATCACTCTGCCAGCTTACTTGCTGACTAATATTTAGAATCGAGCTATCGGAGTAAGTGCCGGTTGCAATGAGACGCTGGCTCATGCCGCTTGGCAGCATGACTTGTGTTGGACTGATCGAAATACTCTGTAAGGTGGCCGCTGTTACTGTGATATTCCCCACGCCAGTCAAACCCTCTAGCGTTGCGCTTATTAGGGCGCTGCCGGCATCCAAACTTTGTACGGTTCCGTTATTAGCGGAGAGCATATTTACGGAACTATTATTTGATGAGCTCCATATTACTTCTGATGTTAAGTCAATTTTGGAACCATCCGTATAATAACCGCGCGCGCTAATTTGAGCATTTGTGCCCTTAGCCACGGCTTGATTAGCAGGTTGGATTTCTATACTACTTAACACTGCATTTGTTATCGTTAAGGATGTATCTTGTTGAATGTCGCCAACAACAGCAGTCAGCGTGACGGTGCCTGAGGCAACTGATTCAGCCAACCCTGTCAACGATCCGGTGTTGCTTATTAGTGCAAATCCTTCATTATTCGATAACCAAGTTACCACAGAGCTTAAATCCTGAACGCTTGCATCGGTATATGTTCCTTGAGCTGTGTAACGCTGTGACTGGCCAAGTGGAATAGACGCGTTAACGGGAGACAGTGAAAGAGAAACAAGTTGAGCATCGGTTACATTAATTAATAAGTCTGCTTGTTGGCCAGAAAGAGTAGCCGAAAGGGTTGTTGAACCAGCTAACCGCGCAATCACTGTGGATGAATTATCGTCAATGATTGCTATTTGGTCATTCGAATTAATCCAGTCAACCTGGCTGCTTACATCTAGCTTAGTGTTATCAGAAAAAACCGCGGTTATATTCACCTGTTCACTTGAGCCTGCGGCTAAGGTAATGTCAGAAGGTGAAATCGCTATACTACTCAAGGTAGCTTGAGTAACAAAGAAAGATAAAGCATTGCTCAAGCCCTCTTTAGTCGCAATAACCGAGACTGTGCCGGTTTCAAGTGCGGTTAACAAGCCTGTCTCTGGATCTATTGAAGCTATCGACTCGTCAGATACGCTCCAAACAACTTGGCCACTTAATACTTGCTCAGTGCCATCTGAATAGAGTCCTTTAGCTGATAACGACGCCGTTAAGCCAGCGGCCAGTTGCGAAACTTGGGAACTCACCACAATTGAACGAAGGGTCGCAGGAGACACTGTTACACTCAAACTTGAACTTACTGAACCAACACTGGCTGTAATAGAAATAGTACCAGTTGCAACACCAAGTACCACTCCTGAATTTGAGATGCTTGCAACGTTTACATCTGTCGTTTGCCAAGTCACTACGCTACCCAATGCTTCTACACTGTTATCAGTATATCGGCCAGTCACACTTAATTGTTCTGAAGACGCTATTGCTAGGGTCATAGAGGTCGGTGAGATACTCAAATCGGCTAAGGCTTTCACCGAAATACTGCGTTCAACCGTTAGACCTTTATATAATGCTGTTACTAAAGTTGTGCCTGCTGACAAAGCGGAGACTAAACCAGTACTTGATACGCTAAGTACTGTTACGTCAACGACAGACCACGTCGCTAATGAGGTTAAATTCTGTGTGGAAGCATCAGAATATATTCCTGTCAACGTCAGTTGAAAAGTGTCGAATATTTTAAGGCTCGGTATTACTTCAGTGCTTGACAACGAAACTAAATTTGGCAGAACGGTCACTTGTTTTGCTTCACTTACACCCTGCAAATTAGCGGTAACTGAAACTGTACCAGCCGAGATCGCAAGTACCATACCAGACGTTGATATAGTGGCAACACTTGAATCGGAGGATTGCCAAGTCACTAAATTATCCACACCCTCAACACTGTCATCGGTATATGTGCCGGTTACACTTAGTTGTTGTGAAGAGGCAATTGCCAGGGTTACAGAGGCTGGTGAAATACGCAAATTGAGCAAGGCTTTGACTGAGATACTTCGTTCAACGGTTAGTCCTTCATAAGCAGCCGTTACTATAGTCGTGCCTTCAGACAAGGCCGTGACTAGACCTGCACTCGATATATTGAGGATGGCTGCGTCGGCAACAGCCCACGTTGCTGATGAACTCACATTTTGTGCAGACGCATCAGAATAGGTGCCAGTCACAATTAGTTGAAATGTGTCGGACACCTTCAAAGTTGACGAAAGGTCGTTAATTGTTAATGAAACTAGATTTGGTAGGACGGTCACTTGTATTGCTTCACTTACTCCTTGCAAACTAGCAGTAACTGAAATTGTTCCGGCAGAAACAGCAAGAATTACCCCAGATGTTGAAATACTAGCGATATTCGGCGCGGAAGATTCCCAAGTCAATAAACTATCAACACCTTCAACACTGTCATCGGTATATGTACCGGTTACACTTAATTGCTGTGAAGAGTCAATAGCCAGCGTTACTGAGGCCGGTGAAATACCTAAATCTAGCAGCGCCTTGACTGAGATACTGCGCTCAACGGTTAGGCCTTCATAAGCAGCCGTTACGATGCTTGTACCTGCAGACAAGGCGGTAACAAGGCCTGTACTTGATACGTTGAGCACCGATGTGTCGGTAACAGACCATGTTGCTAATGAGGTTAAATTCTGTGAAGAAGAATTAGAATATGTTCCAGTAACAGTTAGTTGAAATGTCGCTGCTACTTTTAGGCTTGATTCAACAGGATTGATCGCTAACGAAGCTAAAGAAACGACAGGACTAGCACCTCCACCTCCATTGTCGTCACCACCGCCACCGCCGCATCCAGAGAGAATAAGGGCGAACAAAAAATAGATAAAAAATGAATAGATAGAGCTAGTATTTCTTAATGCAGGCATGGTGTAGCGTTCCTATTTTGAATATCAACGCCAAGTTAATATTCTTGCTAATAATCCCTATATTGACAAGCGGTAACTGTAGGCTTTAATCAACTCTGTAAACTTATCTATGACATTTGATTATAAATCGAGCCGTCATAACCGGCATATATGAATATCAGCTAAAAGACTTTTATTCGGCTAAGGTATTGTGAAATACTGCTCAACCCGTAGCGATTTGTTCCTTTTAGTCTCAAAATGGATTTGGGTCAACTCTGTCATTAAAAGATAAGTATATTTTGACATCACTATGAAGGTTGTGAAGACCGCTAAATTGCGGCTTTATGAACCAAGAAGCGGCGTCTTAGCAAGCTAGCAAAACCAATCAATAGGCCAATAATCGCACCGTATAGATGACTATCTACAGCTACATTAGCATCAATGAGATCAGGCATTAAACTACCTGCACCGTTTAATTGTTCGTTTCCTACTTTTAGTACCAGACCAATCAATAAAAGCCATCCACTCAACAGTTTGTTTTCCAAGTCTCTGATGCAACCCAAAGCGAATACCCCATGAATCGCACCTGACAGGCCGACATACCAGATGACATCCTCAGAAAATAGATATAAACAAAGTGAAAGAGCAACACAAATAAGAAAAAACTTGGCTAAATAGGAAACGGTCTCATAATCGTCGCCATGCAGTGCCCATAATAATAATAAGCCCAAAAGATTAAATAAAATGTGAATGAAATTGGTGTGTAGAAAATGCCCGGTCACTATCTGATAGTAATCTTCTTGTGTCCACCAACTGCGTTCAAGTGCAAAATAGTCTGAACTCATGGGCTCGAACAAAAAGGCGACGACACTAATTAACCCTATGATCAGCGGGCCTAAGTATTGATTTGGACGAGTAGGGAATTGGATCATGTGTAGATTGCTTAACTGCGTATAGATTATTTTAATGCTATCTTATCACTAGAAAACAACAATGTGCTCACACAATCTGTTAAATTAATGACGGAGTAAAATTTATGATAAACAGTGGTAAAGCATGATAAACGTTAGTCAACAAAATGCAGTTTTAACAATCGAAATTGATAGGCCTGATAAAAAGAACGCACTGCTCCCAAATATGTATATGGACATGGCAAAAGCCATTGAATCTGCCAGCGAAAGTGATATAAGAGCGGTGCTTATTCAAGGTTCCCACGGTTGTTTTACTGCAGGTAATGACATCGCTGATTTTATGTCAAAAAGTAATGACCAAGGGGTGAATGAAACTTATCGCTTCATGATGGCTCTGGTCAATTGTCCAGTGCCTGTTGTTGCTAAAGTGGAGGGTTTGGCGATTGGGATTGGAACAACATTGCTATTGCATTGTGACTTTGTTTACTGTGCCGACAAGGCTAAATTCGCAATGCCGTTTATCAACTTGGGCTTAGTGCCTGAATACGCGTCGAGTTATATTCTTCCTCGGATTTCAGGTAATTTGCAAGCCGCTGAATTGCTGTTGTTAGGAGAGACCTTTAGCGCTCAAAAAGCCTTTGAATGTGGTATTGTTTCCAGAGTCGTAAGTGAAGAGGCGTTATCAGGTTTAGTTGCACAGACCCTAGCAAAATTAGTCTCTAAACCTAAAATGGCACTGGTACAATCGAAAGCGCTTTTGCGCAATCAGAATGCTGAAATTGAACAGCATATTATTACTGAAATAGCGGCGTTTGCAGAAGCAATGGTGAGTGAGCCTGCGAAAGAAGCGTTTTCTGCTTTTTTAGAAAAAAGACCAGTAAATAGATTGATATACAAGTAGCTTCTCAATCAACACAAATATTGTTATCGAAACAGGTAAAAAATGAAAAAATTAGTTCTCGCTACATTGACAGTGTTCGCTTTTTCATCCTTTGCTCAAGCAGCAAATCAGGTACGAGAGGATCGCGAACCAGAAGCTGATACAGGAAAAACGGTTAAGCAAGCACATGAATCAAAGGAATATATGGTTGTCGCAGCCAATCCTTATGCCGCTTGGGCGGGTAAAAATATACTTGAAAAAGGCGGTTCGGCAATTGATGCCGCTGTTGCGATACAAGCGATGTTAACGTTAGTCGAACCGCAATCGTCGGGTATAGGTGGTGGAGCTTTCATGCTATATTGGGACAACAAGAATAAAAAGCTGCATACGTTTGATGGTCGCGAAACAGCCCCTCAAAAAGCAACACCTTATATCTTTTTAGACGATGGCGAACCTATGCGCTGGATTGACGCAGTGGTTGGTGGCAAAGCAATCGGTGTACCGGGTGTGTTAAAAGCGCTTGAAATGGCACATAAGGAATTTGGTAAGTTAAAATGGAGAGATTTATTTGAAGATGCTATTACAACCTCAAGGCAGGGATTTATAGTATCACCCAGACTAGATTCGTTACTAAAATTAGATATACATCCAGGTCTAAATAACTTTGTCACTTCACAAAACTATTTCAAACCAAATGGCGAACCGCTCGAACAGGGCACGCTACAAAAAAACCAACTGCTTGCAAATACCCTACTTAACATTGCTCATCACGGTACAGATTATTTTTATAAAGGTGAGTTAGCAGAGAAAATTGCTGAGGCGGCTCGCACAACGATAATTAATCCTGGCTTTATGACAGCTGACGATTTAGCCCTTTATGAAGCAAAGAAACGCGCGCCGATATGCGGGAACTATAGAGGTAAGAAAATTTGCGGGATGGCGCCGCCAAGTTCTGGTGGAATATCGGTATATCAAATTTTGAAAATGCTAGAACAATTCGAACTAAAAAAGTACGGGCCCGGTAGTAAAGAATTTATTCACTTGTTTTCGCAGTCTAGTGCGCTCGCATATGCTGACAGGGATCAGTACATTGCGGATACTGACTTTACCAACCTACCAGCAGTATCGCTTATTAATTCAGCCTACTTGTCGCAACGAGCTAAGCTTGTTGGGCTAAATAAACTGGTAACGAAAGCTGAGGCAGGAAAGCCATACATGAATGTAATGGTGGGTGAAGATCATACGCCAGAGTTGCCAAGTACCAGTCATTTTTCTATTGTAGATAAAGAAGGCAATGCGATTTCAATGACTACCAGTATCGAATTTATGTTCGGTTCTGGTGTTATGGTTGAAGGTTTTTTATTGAACAATCAACTAACAGACTTTTCGTTAGCGCCGTCTAAAAATGGTTATCAAGCATTGAATAGAGTCGAGCCCAACAAACGTCCCCGCAGTTCAATGAGCCCGACGATGCTGTTTAACGAAAAAGGAGAGCTAGAGTTGATTATTGGTTCCCCGGGAGGAAGTCGTATTATAAATTACGTTGCACAGACAATTATTAATGTAGTTGATTTTGATATGAATATTCAACAGGCAATAAATGCGCCTAGAATAACTAACCGTAATGATTATACTGCCCTTGAGAAAGGAACCGTGCTTACCGAGCTGAAAGTTGACTTAGAAAGACAAGGGCATGATGTGCGTGTGCTTGATCTTAACAGCGGTTTGCATGGCATTCAATTAATTGATGGTAAATTAATCGGTGGTGCTGATCCAAGAAGGGAAGGTGTTGCTGTTGGTCGCTAAGCTGACGAAAAAAAAATCAGTCCCGTTTCTAAGGGACTGTATTTGACACACCTACGATTTTCCAATCCCCTGATTGTCTAATCATAGAAATTGTTTTTAATTCGGTAATTTTTCTATTGTTGTAAGTGCCAATGATTTTAACGTCAACGGTCACTTCTTTTTTGAATTCTGTCATACTTTCAAAACCGCCTGAAACCGGCTCTACGGTCATTTCCGTTAATCGTAAATTCAATATATGGCGCTGAACCCCACTGTTTGTATGATATGACTTTAGCAGTCCTGCAAACTTATCAGTCGATAATTTAAGCGCACCGTCCAAATTATCATCTTCGTAAATTGCCATTATAAATACCAGTGCAGCATATTGCGGTGTTTCGTCACTCATCATGCCGTAACGACCCGCTTTTATTTCTCTGTCTGGTTTATCACAAGCAGCCATTGTTAGTGCAACCAAACACAATAAAATAACTTTGCTAATTTTCTTCATACACTATTGCTGCCGTAATAATTTATACCTTGCAGGCAGACTTACCCTCTAAGTAAATTTGTCTATGGTAATTTTAAAATAAAAAATATAAGGACACTAGTTTGTTTCTTTATAGACAAAAAGTAAAGGGACTGTAAAGCCCCGTTAAGTGAACCATCGAAATGTGCTGATTGTGATGGTTTGTGTAAGTATAAGCAGCTGATTAGATGGAGCCGTTAATTGGACTATTGAACTTCTTCTACGTCAGAAAACTCACCAGAAAACAATGGGCTACTCAAATAACGTTCTGTACCACTGGCTAACAATACTACGACGATTTTGTCCTTATTTTCTGGGCGCTCGGCATAACGTTTAGCTGCTACAACGGCAGCGCCAGAAGAAATACCAGCTAAAATACCTTCTTCTTTCATCAGTCTGTTTGCCATCGCCATTGTTTCTGCATTGCTCACTTGTTCTACTTCATCAATCAGGTCGAGGTCTAGATTGCCAGGAATGAAGCCCGCACCAATACCTTGTATTTTATGCGGGCCAGGAGTTAATTGCAGGCCGGCTTTAGCTTGAGTAATAACAGGGCTGTCCGTTGGTTCAACCGCTACTACCGTGATGGCTTTGCCCGCTGTCTTTTTAATGTAACGGCTTACACCAGTAATTGTGCCGCCTGTGCCCACACCTGCAACAAACGCGTCAACTTTGCCTTCGGTATCTTCCCAAATTTCGGGACCTGTTGTTTTCTCATGAATTTCTGGATTTGCAGGATTATCAAACTGATTTAATGGCACATAACGACCTGGGTCTGCATCCATAATTTCTTGCACTTTGGACAATGCGCCTTTCATGCCCTTAGGAGCATCGGTAAGTATTAAGTTTGCGCCTAACGCTCTTAACAACTTTCTGCGCTCTAAACTCATACTACTAGGCATGGTGAGCGTTAGTTTATAGCCACGAGACGCCGCAACAAAAGCAAGTGCGATACCTGTATTGCCGCTTGTCGCTTCAATAAGCTCTTTACCTTCAGTCATCAAACCTTTCTTTTCAGCGTCCCAAATCATATTGGCGCCAATGCGGCACTTGATACTAAAGCTGGGGTTGCGAGATTCAATTTTTGCGTATACGTTACCACCAGTGACTCTATTGAGTCTGACTAATGGCGTGCGGCCAATGGCAAGCGAATGGTCGTCAAATGTGTTCATTATACTTCCTTTGTTAAACAATCATCGCGAGTTAACTTCTCATTAATGGTTGTTATCAAAAAAAATAACTATCACCAAAAGTTACGTGTCGCTATTATTAATCGTTAGTGTTCAGTTAGTCGTAAAACTTCTACAGTGATAAGAGTATGCGCAAATTGAAAAAAACACAGTGCTTTTTTAGCTATATGTTATTTTTATTTCACTTAATCAATAAAAACAAAAGTTGAGGGATCCCATGGGGTTTACTGGTACCAAGAATTATATTGCGAGTAAAGAGCTACAACTGGCAGTAAATGCAGCTATCACACTAGAAAAACCACTTCTTATTAAAGGTGAGCCGGGCACGGGTAAGACAATGTTGGCGGAAGAGTTATCTGCTGCACTGGGTGCAGATTTATTACAATGGCACATAAAATCAACAACTAAGGCACAGCAAGGATTGTACGAATATGATGCAGTGTCACGTTTGCGTGATTCGCAACTAGGCGATGCGCGCGTTCATAATATCGGTAACTACATCGTCAAGGGTAAATTATGGCAAGCGTTCACAGCAGAAAAACGTCCTGTTTTGTTAATTGATGAAATTGATAAAGCGGATATTGAATTTCCAAATGACTTGTTACTAGAACTCGATAAAATGGAATTCTTTGTATATGAAACACAAGAAAGAATTGTGGCCAAGCAGCGTCCGATTGTCATAATTACCTCTAACAACGAGAAAGAATTACCTGATGCGTTCCTTCGCCGCTGTTTCTTTCATTATATTCAATTTCCTGAAAGAGAAGAGATGACCCAGATCCTTGATGTGCATTTCCCTAATATTAAGAAAGACCTTCTTGAAAAAGCGCTGACATCATTTTTCCAAATTAGGGATGTTGGTGGTATCAAGAAAAAACCGTCTACATCAGAGTTAATTGACTGGTTAAAATTACTAGTGGCTGACGATATTCCTGCTTCGGTATTACAAGACAACGATGCAAAAAATGCACTACCTCCGCTATATGGTGCCTTGCTGAAAAATGAGCAGGATATACACCTATTTGAAAAGCTTATGTTTATGGCTCGTCGTTAATGTTAATCGAATTCTTCTTTAAATTACGTGAATACCGTTTAAAGACGAGTATTACCGAATGGTTAGATTTAGTGAATGCCCTTGATCATAATGTTGTGCATGCAGATATTGAAGGTTTTTACTTTTTAGCCCGCACCGTATTGGTTAAAGACGAAAATCAGTACGACAAGTTTGATAAAGCCTTTGCCGATTATTTTAAGGGCGTGCAATCGATTAATTTGTTTGATAAAGAAATTCCAGAAGATTGGTTGCGCTCTGAAATGGAGAAGTTCTTAAGCGAAGAAGAGAAGAAAAAAATTGAAGCACTTGGTGGTCTCGATAAGTTAATGGAAACCTTGCAGGAGCGCTTAAAAGAGCAAGAAAAACGGCACCAAGGCGGCAATAAATGGATTGGTACAGGAGGTACATCACCCTTTGGGGCGAATGGCCATAACCCAGAAGGTGTGCGGATTGGTCAAGATAAAAACCGTAATTTTTCAGCTGTTAAGGTGTGGGATAAACGCCAATTCAAAAACCTTTCCAGTGACGTTGAAATAGGTACGCGTAACATTAAAGTTGCGCTCCGTCGATTACGTAAGTTTGCACGCACGGGCGCAAGTGAAGAGCTAGATATAAAAGACACGATTAGTTCGACAGCGCGAAATGCGGGTTACTTAGACCTGAAGATGGCACCTGAACGTCACAATGCGATTAAACTTTTGTTATTTTTTGATGTGGGTGGCTCAATGGACTCCCACATTAAGCGTTGTGAAGAGCTCTTTTCAGCAGTGCATTCTGAGTTTAAACACATTGAGTTTTTCTATTTTCATAATTGTATTTATGATGGTGTGTGGAAAGACAATCAAAGGCGAGGGCAGCAAACCATGGATATTTATCAAATAATCCATAAATATGGTGCTGACTACAAAGCCATATTCGTGGGTGATGCGACCATGGGGCCATACGAAATTACCTACCCTGGAGGTAGTGTCGAACATTGGAATGAGGAAACCGGCGCGGTGTGGATGGAGCGTCTTTTAAATCATTTTGAGCATGCTGTTTGGTTAAATCCACAACCCAAGCAATATTGGCATTATCATGCTTCATTGCAGATTATGCAGGAGTTGATGAAAAACCGAATGTACCCATTAACGGTAGATGGGTTAACTGAGTCAATAAAAACCTTGTTGAAAAAAGCGTAAGATACCCGCTATTCGTTGCATAATAGCGGGTGAAGCTTGTATCATTAGGCGTACTTAAAACAGGGAAGCCAAATGTTAAAACGTCTTAATAAATATATCAGTGATTCTGGTTTTTGTTCACGCCGTGAAGCTGATGCTTTAATTGAAAAAGGCAGTGTTGCAGTCAATGGCGCAGTGCCTGAATTAGGAACCAAAGTCAGCTTAGACGACAAAGTAACGGTTAATGGCAAATTGATTGAAGCGGTTGCTGAAGATAAAACGGATCGTGTTTACCTTGCTTACAACAAGCCAATAGGAATAACTTGTACGACTGAACGAAAAGTGCAAGGTAATATTATCGATGCTATTGGCTTTGCAACCAGAATCTTCCCCATTGGTCGGTTGGATAAACCGTCAGAAGGGTTGATACTACTGACTAGTGACGGGGACATCGTAAACAAAATTTTGCGCGCTGAAAACGCGCATGAAAAACATTATCGCGTGATAGTAAATAGAGTGGTTTCAGATGAATTTATTAGTAAAATGTCATCCGGCATACCGATACTGGATACGGTCACGAAACCCTGTGAACTAAGACGGGCTGGCAAGTTTGGTTTTGATATTATCTTAACGCAAGGGCTAAATCGTCAAATTCGTCGCATGTGTGAATACTTAGGCTATGAGGTTACACGCTTAACTCGTAAGCGTATTATGCATGTCAGTTTAAGCGGCATTAAGTCGGGTCAATATCGACATCTAACGGATGCTGAAATGGTAGAGATGAATAAAGCATTAGAAAGTTCTACTAAGACGTTTACGCAAGTTCCATAATAGCCGCCTTAAGCGAACGCTTTAACATCATTCGCTACGCGTTTTTGGATGATGCTTACGCGCCAATACATTAATACAGCAGCGCAACTTAGGCCAGAAATAAAGCCTATCCAAAAGCCTTTGGCCGCCATTGCAGGAAACAACCAATCAGTTAGACCAAGCACAACACCAACAGGCAGTCCAACTAACCAATACGACACAAAACTCAATATCAACATGGCCTTTGTGTCCTTGTATCCGCGTAATGCGTTAGCCGAAACAACTTGGATGCCATCGCTGAACTGAAATAAAGCAGCGAAAAACAAAAGGCTAGACGCCATTAGAATAACCTCTGTATTCTCGGTATATAGCGCCGATATTTTGGTACCCAAAATGACGGTCATGGTCGCTGTAAATAAGGCGATGAGGATTGCGGATACAAGGGCACAATATACCGATATTTTCGCTTTTAGCGCATCTTCTTTACCGACGGTATAACCAATCCGAATAGCTAGCGCCATGCCAATACTCATCGGTAACATAAACATCAGTGAGGAAAAATTCAAAGCGATTTGATGCGAGGCGACAACCTCAGCACCAAAGCGAGCAAGTAACAAGGCAACGACGCCAAATAGTGAGACTTCAAACACAATCGTGAAGGCGATGGGTAAGCCAATTTTTAACTGAGTTAATTGTAAGTCTAGTTTGGGCCAATGAAACTGGGTGAACAATTCATACTTTTTTAATTTTTTGGCCATCATCATATACAGCAATGTTACAAACGCCATTACGTAAATAACAAGTAAAGTAGCGATACCACATCCAGCACCACCCATTTGAGGAACACCAAACAAGCCGTTAATGAAAATATAATTTGCCGGAATGTTAACCAGTAAACCAGCAAACATGATGATCATAGTAGGGCGTGTACTGGATAAACCCTCACAACAGTTGCGTAAACTTTGATACAGCGCAAACCCGGGAGCTGCGAGCAAGATATAGACAATATAGTCGACCGCTTTGGACCTCACATCGCTCTCCATTTCAACACTTGCTAGCAGTGGCGATACAACAAAAACAAACAATAACGCCAACACGCTCAGCATGAGTGACAACCAAACACATTGATGGAGCGCGTTTGCCACTTTGTTGGTTTGATTACTCCCTTGTAAACGACTTATGATGGGAGACAGACCCAATGTTACGCCTTGAATAAACATTAATACCGGCATCGTAATACTGAATCCAATAGCGACAGCAGCCATATCAGTGTAGCTATATTGGCCAGCCATGATGGTGTCTGATACGCCCATTAATGTTTGAGTGACTTGTGCTATAAGCAGGGGCCAAGCCAGAGTAAACAGCGATTTCATTTCTGTAAAGAAGGCTTGTTTGGTAATTTTTTGGCTCAAGATGACGGTTCAGTTAACAATTTTGCTAATGCTACCACATTATTTAAGCAAAAAAGAGCCACGACATAGCGACTCTTTACTTTACTGCTTGCTCGACGTAACAAGCCAGCAGAGTGTTAGCGGTTATTTTTCCTACCTAGCCTAAACAGCCTCCTAAAAAACAAGATAGGTACTAATAAAAATATGAATGCGCCCATCGAGCCACCGCCGCTGTTAGAAGACGGCACTGCTGTTACGGTTATACTAACTGATTGGCTAACCTGATTAATACCATCTGAAGCAACCACATCAAATCGTAATGTGGTTGGGCTTGATGGTGCATTGCGAGTTAATACTGTGCCATTTCGACCATCAATAGTCACGCTAACGCTATCGTTTTCCGGATCACTGCTGGTTACGCTCACTGTGTAACTTTGCCCAACTGTGACTGATGTGGGCGACGACACAGTGATCGTAGGTGCTTCATTGTTGCCAATGCTCACCGTTACCCGTGCAGTATCAATGTTACCTTGTGGGTCCTGCACGCTTACTTCGAGTGTAGCAACTTGCGGTCCCTCAACAGATGGCGCAGTAAAACCAACTGTTGCAGATGTCGTATTGGTTAGAGTGCCACTGGGACCGTCAACTTGACGCCAAGTAAAGGTTATCGCTTCACCATTAGGTTCGACCGCAACAGCTGTGATATTGATTGTTTGCGTTTCAATCACAGCGGCAGTTGCGTTGTTAGAACCGTCAATAGTGACAATAGGTGGAGCGTCTAGTTGAATTACGCTAGATAATATGGATGTTTCAACTTGTGCAGCCTGAATATTCGTAACATCGGACGTAATCGAAAAACGTAAGTCTTGTTCAGTGATGGTTGATGTTGGAATGAGTTCAAAAGTAATGATCTGATTTCCAACTTCAGCAGTTTGTTTGGTAATATTCCAATTTACCTCATTACCGGAAACAGCACCGCCTTGGCCCACAGAGTTTGCATCCAAACTAAAGCCAGAAGGTATTGGCAGGGTAATATCATAATTACGGTTTTCGGGTGAAGACGTACCTTTGACCAGAATATGAAACTCAGTGTTCTCGCCAATGTTAATGAAACTTGCAGCAGAGCGCAGTTCAACGTCTTGGCCGCCTTTGGTCAGATTAAATAGACTAACGCCAGAATCATCTGGAGCGCCTGCATTGCCAAACACAACAATGCCATAAAACTTATCATCTGTTTGTGCATCACCTAGGTCCCAATTTGCTCGCACATCAAAAGCATTACCTGCAGAAACACTTGAAGGGACTGAGAAGGATAGGGATGTGTCATCTGTACTCTCGTTAACAGCGGCGTAAAACAAATTATAGGTATCTGCTTGCCCTTCAATTCCCGCTTCATAGTTTTGTACCATCACCCAGTATTTTCCAAGCGATAATTCTGTGGTGTCAATATATTCAATAGAACCGCTGGTAGTGCTGCTATTAACGACTTCAACATCCTCCGGAATACCATTACCATTGGCATCAAAAACTAAGAAAAGGTCGATATCAGTGGCGCTGCTTTGAGTGATTTGCGCAACAATTCTTTGATGACTGGAATCGACATCAAACTCAAACAAATTAACCCCTTGTTGAATATCGTCAAAGACAAATGTGGGTGTTGAATCTTGCAATATCTCGCCATTGACTTCATTCGCTTTAGTAAATCCAAGTGTTGTTGCTGTAAAGCTAGTTTGGGTTTTACTTTTAATATTTTTAACTAAATATGAATCAGCTAAGCGACCTGCAGTTATCCTTAACAACTCGGGTATTGAACCCGCAGTCGGATATACTGATACAGGGAGATGTAAATCGGGCTGACCATTCGCTGTCATTGTAACTGCGCCAAAAAGCCAATCTGAACTACTTGCATTGGTGACATCAATAGTGGTGGTGATGATTTGTGTTTCGCCGACGTTTAAGCTAAACGATGCCGGTGTGCTCGTAATTTGAATATTAGGTGAAATAGTTTCGCTATTTACACTCCATGTACCTGATTTAGCCGCAGTAAATGTTCGACTCCAAACACAGGTATTAGCGCATTGGTTATCGGTAATGCTCGGCAAATTAAGTTCACGCGGTTCGCCTCCAATATTGGGATCAGCCGCGGCATAGTTTGCTGCGGTCTCATTCATAATAAGTCCAGCCTCGACTGCTTTATCAACTTGCACTCGACCAGAGCCTGAATCAAACCAATCAGCATTGGTCACAGCATCCTCTTTTTTTACCGTTCTTGAGGCAGTCATGGCTAAAGCTGAACGAATATTATCAGGCGTCCATGCTGGCTGAGCAGCCTTAATTAGCGCCGCAGAACCAGCGACATGTGGACTAGACATTGACGTTCCTGATAAATAACTGAAATCACCGGCCGCTGGCTCATGTCCATCATGACCGAATTGTTGGTCAGCCCAAGCAGCATAAATTTGAACTCCGGGACCACCGATCGCGGGTGTTAGTGTGCTGATACTGTTACTCGGACCTTTTGAAGAAAACCCGGCCAACACATCTTCGCGTTGTTGGTTAATGATAATATTGCCAGATGAGGCCGTTATTGTTGCGACATGATTACTGCCAAAGGCTAACCAATTTCGCAACAACGATGCTTGTGCAGATTGAAGATGGATACCGGCAACAACATATTGATCATTTGCCAGGTTATCTGAACCACCAACTACGTTTCCTAATACATAGCCGCCAGCACCACCATCTCTGACATTCACTGCCTTTTGCACGCGTGCTATTTCGCCTCGATCACAAACCACAATTTGTCCACTAAAAGTGCCCGCTGGAAACGCTTCTAAACATTGTGCTGGATCATTGTTAGGATCATTGGGGTTACTAAAATCACCAGCATAAACAATAGGTGCGGTAATGCCCCCAGAATTACTGGTACCCGTCAATGAACTTAGGTTTGTATTACCACCAGAAAAATTAGTTAACTGCTTTTGATAGCTTATTGAGCGCCCATGTTCAGAGGCAGCCACAGCGGTATACCACGGTGCATATTTTACCGTAGAACCGGCACTTGGACCACTATTACCTGCAGATGTAGCTACAAAAATACCCGCATTTTGTGCAGCAAGAAAAGCCAGTTCGGTTGAGCTATTCCACGGTTGACCGCCGCCACTAATTGAATAGTTAATGATATCAACCTGATCTTGGATTGCATCTTCTATGGCTGCATTAATTGCCGCACCGGAACAATCTCCATACGTGTCTCCTGCATCTTCCCGTCCGCCCCAGCACACTTGGTAACTGATGATGTTAGCTCGGGGCGCAACACCCGATATTCTATCAAAGACAAAGCCAGTTGCTATACCATCGCTCTCTATAGCGCCTAGTTCGGGTAACGATTCAGGCGTATTTAACAGTATATTACCTGCTGCAGTGCCCGCTACATGCGAACCATGACCACCATAATCTTCACCATTACGTGGCAAATCAATGCCAAAAACATCGGTGTCTGCATATTCGTCTGTGATCACGGGGTAGCTATAAACACCAATGAGTTTACTGTTACATAAATTACTAAAGTCACCTGCACAGTCACCTAAATATACACCAGACCCGAACGGGTTAATGTGTACGTATCCGTCTCCCGCAACTGCTGAAAATGATGGGTGATCAGTATTAATACCTGAATCGATGATTCCTACCACAACACCTTCGCCATAAGTGCCGACACCGCTGTCTTGTGCTGCACCGCTCCAAACTGCGGGGGCGCCAATAAGACTCGGACCTGTATCGGTGTCAAGCTTGTAAATACGGTCTTTGACTACTTTCAATACGCCCGGGAGTCGTGATATTGCACTAGCTTGGTCTTGGCTTAGCTTTATTGCCAAACCATTAAATGCAATTTTGTAGGCTAATGTGGGTTCAACGTTAACGACTTGTTTTTTTAGTAATGATAAAAATTGGTCATGCTTCGATGCTAAATAGCCCGAATAGGATTCAACTGCAGGGGAATCCAACTGTAATTTTCGATTGTTTGGTTTTGTCGCAGCATATTTTTCTATGCCACCTTCATACAATGCTACCGGCGCGTCAGCCAAATGCACTACGTAAAGATGTAGACCTGTCGTATCCTTGGGGTCATAAATAAATGACGCAGCGGTTAAGTAACTGGGCACCGTCTGTTTTTGCACAGTTTGTCCATCTTTTTCACTAAGACTATATGCCATGAAGGCGCTTGACGAGAAAGCAGCTAATATTGCTAAGGTGAATTTATTGTTCAAACGAACCTCCGATAATACTGATCTGACGAAAACTAAATTCATCGCCGTTCATTGGGTAACGTAGCTCACTATTTATTTCGTGACTATGCTAAATTACCATTAATTTTACTTTGACCTATTGTTTTAATTTATAACTTTATTTCATAAAGAAGTGTAAACGTTTTATGCATTTAATATTTTCATCCTAGCAAGATTAGTTTACAAACAAATATATTCGTGGTGTTTTATTGGTTTTTGCGACAACTAAATCGCTGCACGATGGCTAAATATGGTTCCATGAATTGAATGAAAACACGCAGCCAGTTTTCACATTGCCGAGCTTAGTAAAAGTGTATCGGCAGCACAATGTGACATCGACAGTTTTATTTTGGTCAAAACAGGAACAAAATTTGGCCTAATAGTGCCCCCTTAAGTCGACGTTATATTGCTTCTATTATTCCACGCCCATTTAGCAAATTTTTAACAAATAGGATGATTCATTTAAAAAATATGAAAAAATAGGGGTTTTATAATTAGTCGTTTACAAAATATGAAAAAAATAGCAAAAAAGACGATTCCACTATTAACTAATATAGAGCCTGATAATAAAATCCAATGGATGTTGAATATGCAAGACAGAAATCACCTTTCTGATGTACAACCAACAAACAGCGTTTGCTTGATTGAAAACGGTCTGATAGAAATACCAATGTTGCAATTGCTTGATGAAAATGGACACGAAACCAATAAAGAACAAAGTCCTGAAATTGATGAAGCAACAGCTAAGAGAATTGCAGCTACCATGCAGTACATTCGTCTATTAGATGAACGTATGGTTGGTGCACAGCGCCAAGGCAGAATTAGTTTTTATCTTGCTTGTACAGGCGAAGAAGCGTCTACAGTGGCGAGCGCTGCTGCGTTGTCATCCGATGATATGATTATGTCGCAGTATAGAGAACAGGGCGCATTAGCTTATCGTGGATACACCACCGAACAGTTTATGAATCAAATGTTCAGTAATGAATTAGACCCTAATAAGGGACGCCAAATGCCTATCCATTATGGTGATAAGGCATTGAACTTCATGACGATTTCATCGCCATTAGGCACGCAAATACCGCAGGCCGCTGGTTATGCCTATGGACAAAAAATGTCTGGAAAACCAGCTTTAACGATTTGTTATTTCGGCGAAGGTGCGGCTTCAGAGGGCGACTTTCATGCCGGCGTTAATATGGCTGCCGTATTAAATTGCCCAGTAATATTCTTTTGTCGCAACAACGGTTACGCAATTTCTACTCCGGTGGAAGAACAGTTTAAAGGCGATGGTATTGCATCACGCGGCATTGGTTACGGTGTTAAAACTATTCGCGTTGATGGCAATGATGTGCTGGCGGTTTTTGCAGCGACTAAAAAAGCAAGAGAAGTTGCTTTAGCGCATAATTGTCCTGTATTAATTGAAGCGATGACCTATCGTTTAGCCGCTCACTCTACTTCAGATGATCCTAGCGGGTATCGGTCTAAAAGTGAAGAAGAAAAGTGGCATGCGAAAGATCCTGTTGAACGCTTTAATAAATGGCTAGATAGCAAAGGTTGGTTCGACAAGACAGCAACCGATGCTTATCTCGAAAAGTCGAGGGCTGAAATTCTAGCCGCAGTCAAAAAAGCTGAAAAAGTGCCTGTTGCGTCTATCGATGAGATTGTTGAAGACGTTTACGATACGCCACCTTGGCACTTAAAAAAACAACTCGTAGAATTAAAAGCGCATATTGCAAAATACCCTGAGCACTATCCTAAAACATCAGGGAGTGTAAAATAATGGCGCAAATGAATTTATTACAGGCGATTAACAACGCACTCATTACGGCAATGACAGACGATGAAAAAGTCATGGTGTTTGGTGAAGATGTCGGCCATTTTGGTGGTGTTTTTAGAGCCACAAGCAACCTACAAGAAAAGTTTGGTAAAGGACGTTGCTTTAACACGCCGTTGACCGAGCAGGGTATTATTGGTTTTGCAAATGGACTCGCATCGCATGGTTCAGTGCCTGTTGCCGAAATACAATTTAGTGACTATATTTTCCCAGCGTTTGACCAAATTGTGAATGAAACTGCGAAATGGCGTTATCGTTCCGGTGGCCAGTTTACTTGCGGAACACTAACAATTAGAACGCCTTATGGCGGCGGCATAGCGGGCGGTCTTTATCATTCTCAATCCCCAGAAGCTTTTTTTGCGCATATTCCTGGCATGAAAGTGGTTATTCCGCGTAACCCACGTCAAGCTAAAGGGTTGCTGCTAGCGTCCATTAGAGACGATAATCCCGTGTTATTCATGGAACCGAAAAAACTGTATAGGGCCTCTGTTGGCGACGTACCTGAAACGGACTACGAATTACCATTAGGCAAAGCCGATATGGTAAAAGAAGGCACCGACATTACTTTATTAGCATGGGGAGCCCAAGTAGAGACCATTGAAAAAGCAGCAGCAATGGCGCAAGAGATTGGTGTGTCTTGCGAAGTTATTGATTTACAAAGCATACTGCCTTGGGATGTTGAAACAATTTGTGAATCGGTTTGCAAAACAGGTAGATTATTAATTAATCATGAAGCACCGTTAACGGGTGGTTTCGCGAGTGAAATTGCTGCAACGGTTCAGGAAAGGTGCTTCTTATATCTCGAATCGCCAATAGCACGGGTTTGTGGCCTTGATACGCCATTTCCATTAGCACACGAGAAGGAATATATGCCTGATCATTTGAAAACGTTTGAAGCTATTAAGCGAACAATGGACTACTAGGAGGCAATGATGAACGAATTTATATTGCCTGATATAGGCGAAGGTATTGTTGAATGCGAACTGCTTGAATGGCTTGTTAAAGAGGGTGACGTCATTACTGAAGATCAACCTGTTGCTGAAGTCATGACCGATAAAGCAACCGTTCAGATCCCGGCGATGCACAACGGCGTTGTACGCAAACTTCACTACAAGGAAGGTGACATCGCGAAAGTACATGCTCCTCTGTTTGCCATGGATATTGATGACGAGGTAAGCAATGAGACGTCATCTGAAGCGGTTTCTCCTTCACTAAGTGATAGTCCTGCTAGTCAGATGATAATGCCCCCTCCAGCACCAGTTGCAGGAATAAACGCAGAACAAATCGAAGCGTTTATTTTACCTGATATTGGCGAAGGTATTGTTGAATGTGAAATTGTCAAATGGTGCATTCAAGAAGGTGATCTGGTCACAGAAGATCAGGTCGTTGTTGAGGTCATGACGGACAAGGCCGTTGTTGAGATACCAGCGAAATATCAAGGTAAGGTTGTAAAACTGCATTATCAACAGGGAGATATTGCGCAAGTACATACGCCGTTATTCGATCAGTTGATTCAATCTGATGGTCCAGTTGTGTCAACTTCTCCAAGCGAATTAACAGTTTCAGCTACTACAGTAAGGCAGGCTGCTAAGACCGAGAATACTGATGACAGCGAGCTTGAGTCAGTGCGAAACAATCGTGCTAAGGCAATGGCTAGTCCTGCAGTAAGGCGCATAGCGAGAGAGCATAAGATTAATATTGCTCTGGTGTCAGGTTCAGGTAAAAAAGGCCGTGTATTGAAACAGGACATTGAGGCTCACATGCAGGGTCAAGATGAAATAGTACAAACTGCAAATCCTGGTGCGACAACGCAACAGGCAAATACTATAATGGCTAATGCCAACAGTAATCAGTTAACAGGCTCTAGTAATGAAGTCACGCAGTCAGCAGTAAGCAAGGTGATACCGATGCGTGGCATTAAAGCTGCGATGGCGAAACAAATGATGGCGAGTGTAAGCACAATTCCACACTTTACTGTTTCGGATGAATTGATTATGGATAACCTGATTACGCTGCGAAGTCAGTTAAAACCAGAGTTTGAGAAACAGGGTGTTAAGTTAAGTTTCATGCCTTTTTTCATCAAGTCATTGTCGTTGGCTTTGAAGTCGTTTCCTGAAATTAATTCGCGTTTAAACAAAGACGAATCGGAGCTACATTATTTATCATCGCATAATATTGGTATGGCAATTGACTCAAAAATTGGCCTACTTGTAGCGAATATAAAAGACGTACAAAACCTGTCATTATTTGAAGTTGCGCAAGAGTGTGACCGTATTATTAATGCTGCGCGCGAGGGGAAGTTGTCAAATACTGACTTAAGTAATGGCACAATAAGTATTTCAAATATTGGTGCTTTAGGCGGAATGACGGCAACTCCGGTGATTAATAAACCTGAAGTTGCTATCGTTGCATTGGGTAAAACTCAAAAGTTACCTCGTTTTAATGATAATGGTGAGGTAATTGCGCAAAGTATTATGATGCTTAATTGGTCAGGCGATCATCGCGTTATTGATGGTGCGACGATGGTTCGTTTTAACAATCTATGGATGAGTTATTTGCAGTATCCTGAAAAAATGTTAGTTCATCTTAAGTAAGCATTTTTAACTTAGCGTGTATCATTGTAATATATAGGTATCGTAGTGTTATATTAGCCCGCGTAAGCGGGCTTTTTTATTTTAAGAGTGAGAGTTTTAGTGCTCAGTTATCAACATTCCTTTCATGCTGGAAACCATGCAGATGTGCTTAAGCATCTGACTTTAGTTGCAGTGCTTGAGCGTTTGAATTTAAAGACAAAACCATATTTCTTTTTGGATACACATGCCGGTGACGGTATATATAATCTAAACTCAGAACAAGCTTTACAAAATTCGGAAGCTAAAACTGGTATTTTGCAACTAGAGTCTAATCGTCAGTTAGATAATGATGAAAACAATAACGTTAAAGGTAATTCTGCACTGTTTAATTCCTATGTAAACATAGTGAATCAGTATATTGGTGAGCAACAGTATCCGGGCTCTCCCATGGTAGCCTCTGCATTATTGCGCAAAGGTGACAACGCTTTTGCTGCTGAATTACACCCACAAGCATTTGAGTCACTGCAACGAAGTTGTCGCCGAACAGGTATTAAAGCGCAGCATCGAGACGGCTATGAAGTGCTGAATGCAGTTTTACCACCCACGCCAAATAGAGGAGCAGTGCTAATTGATCCTCCTTATGAGCAGGTGTGTGAATATCAACAAGTTATTGATGCGGTTACTAAAGCTATAAAACGCTGGCCAATTGGTATTTATATGATTTGGTATCCCTTACTCTCTGATACCAGAGAAGATAGAAGAACCAATGAGATTGTCAATAATCCTAAATCGGCGTTAAGTGAAAAAATGCTATCTCAATTCTCCGGGCTTAATGTAAAGTCGGTGCTAAATATACAGTTTTGTACGCTAAAACCTTCACAGAAAGTAGGTATGTATGGTTCTGGTATGTGTATATTGAACCCACCTTGGCAGTTAGATAATGACTTAAAAGAAATTCTTATGACGCTGCAAAAAATATTGCCTAGTGACAATAATGAACTATCAAAAGTGGAATGGTTAAAAACTGAATAATGCAGCAACCACAACTTAAACATTTCTATATTCCTGATGACCAGTCGGTTTATTTGCTCTCGCACAAGGACGCAAAAAAGCTAAAAAACTGGTTTGGCTTATGTATTTCACAACTTAAGAAATTAGGTTATACGGATATAGAAATGATTGGTAAGGGGGCGTTTGGATTTGCTTTTGCAGGTACCGATAAGAAAGGACGGGAGTTAGTCTTTAAATTTTCCCGAATCACCTTGCCCCAACATATTCAAGACAGACTCGAAGAAGAAGCTTTTATGCAAGGCTTAGTTGAGCATCCTAATGTTCCTAAGTTGATCGCTTTTCAGCAAATTAAGCGGCAATCAATTTTAGTCATGGACCGAGCTCCAGGAATTGATCTAGAAAAATATTCATTACGTGTCGGTCCCTTACCACCGAGAATTATCCTTAAAATAACCGTGCAAATTTGTGAAATTTTGCACTTCTTAAGAGAGTTTCAGCAAAATGGCGTGTTTCGTCCTGTCGTTCATGGCGATATCAAACCCTCCAACTTAGTTTGGGATGAGCACACAGAACAAGTCAGTCTAATCGACTGGGGTTCATGTGTCTTCGCGCAAATAGATCCATCAGGGCAGACGATTACCACTAATGTGATGGATTTGATGTCATCCGATTTACAGCAAACTAATGCAAGACTCGGCGATGTTTACTTTATTGGGGATGATCAACTGGATGGCAAATTATCGAGTCCTCGTTTTGATGAACAGGGCTTAGCGAGCACGATATATGCGCTGGCGTCAGGCCAAGGCTCACGATACGGTAGAAAGGCTATTCCAGCTGATTCGCTTGGTCTGCCGCTAGAGTTTGCAAAGGTACTGGCAGCATTAATGAGCAGTGACCCCATTGAACGTCACTCCGGTGGCGATTATTTGTTACAACAATACCCTCGATTTCGTCACTTTGTATTTGCCGAAGACCGCTACCAAGATCAAGTTTGTTTAGTCCCAACTTGGGGACATCAAGAAATAAAAGACATAGAAACGGTTGTGTATAGTTCAAGGAAGTCATATCTAAGACAGCAGGAAGGTATTGATATGACTGAATTAAATTATATTGATGATGCTCAGTTTGAGCGTTATTACAAAAATTACTTGCAAGGAATGGGTGAAACAGAGAAAGGATTTATTGCCGCGGTAAGCCGCCTAGGGAAATATCCTGTTGTCGGCGGGTTAGCAATTAGATGGGAGGATGAGGGGATTTTTGTCGATTCTAGCCTAAACTTATATAATCCGAACTTGCAGTTATCATTTGATCGAGGCGTTGATAATGTCATTAATTTAGCGCGTACTATTGTCAGAAAGGGGGTTTTTAAGAGTTGTATGTTTAATGCGAAAAACACATTGCATGTTGAACGAGTCACTGAAGAGAAACCCTTTGTGCCAAACCCAAAAATGCAGATTCCGTATGAGTTAAGTAAAACCTCATTAGGAGAAAATGAAAGTCGTATGCATTCTTATTTTGAAGATGGAGAGGATCCTGATGAATTGTTGAAATTGCCAGCAGCACTAATGTCAAAAATTAAAAGCTTAAACGCAATTCACCACACCGGGTGTATTATTTTTGAGGCACTTCCGAAACATTTGAAGGTGCATAATTATTACACTTTGCTTGATCATTCGATGGAGCTCGAATTCAAAAGCTTACTAAAGGAAATTATTGATTTAATTCCAAAAATTAATGGCTTAGGTATTTCAGGCTTCATGAAACTACCCTACAAAGACACACGATTTTTTAAGCATCAGGTAAAAATGACACAAAAATTTTACCCAAGAAACCCAAAGAAAATAGATAATTAGTAGTGAATTAACTACATGTCAAAGTGAGGTTACATTGTTAGATGTTAGATTAGAGTCGTTGTTCACGATGGAAAAAATTGAACAAGGTTTATATCGTGGTCAAAGCTGGGACTTAGGTTTTAGGGCGTTGTTTGGCGGGCAAGTTTTAGGTCAATCTATTGCTGCAGCTTATAAAACAGTTGAAGAGGAACGTATTATTCACTCCCTACATTCATATTTTTTATTACCAGGGGATGCTCAAAAACCAGTTATTTATGACATAGAAAATGTCCGAGATGGCCGCAGTTTTTCATCAAGACGAGTAAAAGCGATTCAAAATGGGCGCACTATATTTGTGATGACCGCATCGTTTCAAATTCCTGAGCCAGGGTTAAGTCATCAGTATGCCGAAATGCCAAAAGTGCCTCCTCCTGAGGAGGTTACTCCAGATATTCGTTTTTACGAGGACAAATATGACCAATTATCAGAAAGGATAAAAGAATCGTTGAGTTATCACCGGCCAGTCGATATTCGGACCGTCGATTCCGCTAATTCTTATACTGCTGAAAAACGCGAACCAAAGCGGTCAATATGGTTAAAGGGAAGGGATAAACTGGATGGCCCTTTGCAAGTGCATCAGGCGTCACTTGCCTACGCGTCGGATTATCACTTTTTAAGTACATCTCTACAACCGCACGGTATGGCAGTGCATGATAAATCACTTAGATTGGCCACAATTGATCATGCAATATGGTTTCATAAGCCGTTTAAATTTGATGATTGGTTGCTGTATGAAATGGAAAGTCCTTTTAGTGGAACGGGGCGAGGGTTAGTTCAAGGTAAAGTCTTTGACAAACAGGGGACGCTTGTCGCAACTACAGTTCAAGAAGGGCTAATGCGCCAAGTTTAGTTTTAATGAGGAAAAACACATGATATATCAGTTAGGTTCAGACAAAGTAACATTAGGGAATAATACTTATGTGGCTCCAGGGGCGCATGTTATGGGTAAAGTGACACTGCATGACAACGCAAGTGTTTGGTTCAATGCAGTATTGCGTGGTGACTGTGATCAAATAGATGTGGGTGAGGGCAGCAATGTTCAAGACGGTGCAATTTTACATACTGACTATGGTTTCCCAATGCGTCTTGGCAAAGGGGTAACCATCGGTCATAAGGTTATGTTACATGGTTGTGAAGTTGGCGATTATTCCTTGATTGGTATAAATGCTGTTGTTTTAAACGGGGCTAAAATAGGGCATCACTGCGTTATTGGTGCAAACGCGCTAGTCACTGAGGGCATGGAAATTCCTGATTATTCGGTGGTAATGGGATCGCCGGGTAAAGTAGTAAAAACGATTAAAGCAGAACAAGCCGAGATGCTAGAAAAATCGGCACAACATTATCAGAAAAATGCTCAACGTTTTAAAAATGAGTTAAAACAACAACCGCGGTAGTTTGCAGCGTGCGTACTTTAAAAGTATAGCGTAGTTGTATGATATTAGGGCAACTCAACAACGTTTCAGAAAGCTTGGATTACACATTATCACCCCCTAGTAATAAAAAGGCCCGGAACAATCGTTCCAGGCTTAGGGGAATGGCCCATTTCTGAGCCTTGCGCTAACTTTCACTTGCACTTGAGATATCTTGCTTAACGTCAACACCTATCTCTATATCTCATATATAAAACACACAATGCCAATGTCAGGAAGAGGCGTGTGATATAGACGACGGACATTAATAATAAGCTAAATCAGTATAACCGATGTGCAACGTGTCATTATTTTTGAGTTTTAACACTAGAGTAAACATAACATAAAAAAAAATAAACACCTAAAACTTTTTAAAGTCAATAACTTAGTTTTAAATTTTTACACAGCTTATACTCGATAAATACACACCTTATCCACAGATTTAACCACAGATGACCTCGGATCAATCAATTATGCGAAAATTTAATGCGCAGTGGTTAAAAATCACTGAGTTTGATGTTGTATTGTGTTAATTTTAGCAACATAGATTGTGGAACTATATTGATGCCGTGAATTTATAGCGCATATCGCAAAACAAGCTATCAAAAAAGCCTAATAAATAATGCTAATAAGCCTTAGCTCATAAAAATATAGGGTAACAATGCTCCACAGAATTTGGTTGTTTTTTATTGTCAGTGCGTTTTTTGCTACCTGTTGGAAAGTTGTTGCTACGGGTGACCTAGGTGGTTTTGAAGAAGTTATGAACGCGGTTACTTCAATGGCGAAAACCAGTGTTGATATTGCTTTGGGCTTGGTAGGACTACTCGCGTTTTGGCTCGGCATATTTAAAGTTGCAGAGAACGCTGGGTTAATTGCTAAATTTTCCAAAATACTTGAACCTTTGTTATGCCGCATTATGCCAGATATTCCTCGCGGCCATCCAGCACTTGGAAGTATTACCATGAACATGTCTGCCAACGTATTAGGTTTGGATAATGCGGCAACGCCATTTGGCATAAAGGCGATGCAAGACATGCAAACACTATCGCCGGTAAAAGATACACTGACTAACTCTCAGATCTTATTTTTAGTCTTAAACACCTCCTCGGTTACATTATTTCCAATTGCTGTTTTTCTGTACCGCGCGGAGCAGGGCGCTGCGCAGCCAACTGACGTATTCATTCCTATTTTATTAGCAACCAGTGCATCCACTTTAGTCGGTTTATTTGTCACTTGTGCAATACAAAAAGTTAACTTGTTTAATCGGGTTGTAATGACTTATTTGGTCGGTGTGTTTAGTTTACTCACTGCTGTTATTCTTTATTTCTCTAAGTTGGCTACCGATCAACTTGCAGCCCAATCATCACTAATTGCCAATTTTTTATTGCTATTGTTTATTGTCGTTGTGTTAGTTCAGGGGTGGAGAAAGAAACAAAATACTTATGAGCAATTCGTAGATGGAGCAAAACAGGGCTTTGAAGTTGCGGTCACTATTATTCCATTTTTGTTAGCAATGCTTTTTGCCATAGGCATGTTAAGAGCTAGTGGCTTACTAGAATTAGTTATGAATGGGTTTTCCTATGTATTTGGCAGTATTGGTATGGACACTCGCTTTGTTGATGCCATTCCCAATGCACTGATGAAACCGCTGAGCGGCAGCGGTGCTCGAGCACTGATGATAGAGACTATGCAACATCATGGTGCTGATTCTTTTGCAGGTCGACTTGCGTCGGTGATGCAGGGTTCTACCGAAACTACGTTTTATGTATTGGCGGTGTACTTGGGTGCTGTTGGTATTAAACACAGCCGGTATGCTGTTGGGTGTTGTTTAGCCGCAGACTTTGCTGGTATCGTCGCTGCTATTGGTGTGAGTTATTGGTTTTTTGGTTAATTCTGAGGCTTTTTTCATTTGCGCACGTATATAGTGTTTAACTTGCAAATAATAGGTCTCGAATACACTAGCTTGGTTCGTACTTGTGTTTTTTGAAAAGAGACAGCTTACTGTCGACACATTCAAAAACAATGTAGTAAACTTTAAATGTGTAAATAAGGTGAAAGCCCTTCTAATGAGCTTTCACTGAGTGTTATTATCTTATAATGTAATGTAAAAAATTTTAAGTGAGTGATTCCTGGTAACAATGAGCAACAAAAATAAGCAATACAAATTAATCAATGCGCAAGTTCAGGCGTTAATATCAGATGAGTCTGACATGATAGCTAACATGGCAAATATTGCGGCGGTATTGTTTAACAATGTAGAACAAATTAATTGGGCTGGTTTTTATTTATTTAAACAAGAACAACTGGTGCTAGGTCCATTTCAGGGTCAACCTGCTTGTGTGCGGATACCCATGGGCAGGGGCGTATGTGGCACATCGGCTGCAACACGAGAAACCGTTATTGTTGACAATGTGCATGAATTTGCGGGTCATATCGCTTGTGATGTTGCTTCGAATTCTGAAATAGTTATACCCGTTGTATTTAATCAACAGTTAATAGGCGTTTTGGATATCGATAGCGCAGTAGCAGCACGCTTTGATGATGACGACCGTCAGGGATTAGAGTCCTTGGTGAGGATCTTACAGCAAACATTAACTTCTTTGGAAACAACACAGTGAAGGACTTCGTTGATATACATGTATTATTGAGTACGCCTGATGATATGGAGGACGTGCATGACGACCCGGTCGAGGCATCGGAGAAACTAAACACTATCCTGCATTTAGTCTTTGACCATATAGATGAAGATGAAGAAGTTGAAACAATTCATAGAATAATTGAAAAAACATGGGAACATTGGCACCTTGAGAGCTATTTATTAGAGATTGAGGTTGACGACTTGGTTGATTGGGTGGATCATCTGCTCTCAACTTGGGATGATTCCGAAGACAGCATAAACAACACAGATGACGAAATAAATTAATGGACGAACAACAAAAGCTAGCAAATAGTAAAGAAGTCTTAGCCTTCCTTGCTACCGAATTTCCAAAGTGCTTTTCGCTTCAATCTGAGGCTAAACCGCTTAAAATTGGCATTTTTCACGATTTGTCTCAACGCTTAGAGAATGATGCCAGATTAAGTAAACGTCTGTTGAGAATGTCATTAAGGCATTACACCAGCAGTTGGAAGTATCTCGCGTCTGTTAAGGAAGGTGCGCATCGCATTGATTTAGATGGTGTAGATGGTGATGAAGTCGAGAAGGAGCATGCTGACCATGCCGCTACTCAGTTAAAAGAGAGTAAAGCGAAAGCAGCTGAAAAACGTCAAGAGCTTAAAAAGCAAGCGCAAGATAAAAAAGTACCTAAAAGCAGAGCAAATATACCTAAAAAGGAAGACGTTGCGGCTAAAAAACCGCCAGAACGTAAAGTAAAACAGGCAGCGCCAAAAGTTAAAGTTCGCGAGTTAGTAGACGATGACATGAAAGTAGGTGTACAAGTTTCAGTAAAGGTAGGCAGCTCTCCTATGCCTGCAACAATCACTGAGGTTGCGAAGGACGGCATTCAAGTGCAACTAAATTCGGGCATGACGGTCAAAGTTCAACGAGCGCAGTTGCGTCTTACAATATAACGTCAAGCAAAAAAAGAAAGGTAGGTAATATGCAGTTAAATTTGGGTAAATCTTTTAAAAAGCAATTGATATGGATCTCTGTCGCGAGTGCATTAGTTGTTGGCGCTAGCATTGCGGGACCGACGGCAGAAACCGTTGATTCCATTCCTGAGCTGGCGCAAGAATCCCAACATAGCAAAGCTGCGAAACGTATTACCGACCACTTCACGCGCTCACATTATAAAAAAATCAAAATAGATGACGAGCTATCAGAAAAAGTATTTGATCGTTATTTACGCTCGCTTGATGTTAATAGAAACTTCTTCTTAGCCTCCGATATTGCGAATTTTGAAAAGTCGAAAGATTCATTTGATGATGCTATCCGTCAGGGGCAATTAGACATCGCCTACGATATTTATATGGTTAATTTAAAGCGCAGAGCTGAACGGTTTCATTATGCGTTAACTTTGCTTGATAAACCATTTGACTATGAAGTTGCAAACGACAAGTACTATTACGACAGAGAGAAATCGGCTTGGGCTGAGACAAAGGCTGACTTGAACGAAGTTTGGCGCCAGCGTGTTAAGTACGACGCATTGAATTTAAAAATGGCTGATAAAACATGGGAAGAGACGCAAGATATTCTGACCAAGCGTTATCAACGTGCCATTAAACGATTGAGCCAGACTAACAGTGAAGATGTTTTTCAAACGGTTATGAATTCTTTTGCACGCAGCATTGAAGCACATACTAGCTATCTTTCACCTCGCAACACCGAACGTTTCCAAATGGAAATGAACCTGTCGCTAGAGGGAATTGGTGCAGTGCTGCGCAGCGAAGACGACCACACTGTTATTGTAAGTCTCGTGGCTGGCGGACCTGCAGATAAGTCTGACAGAATAAAACCAGAAGATAAAATAATTGCTGTCGCTCAAGAAGGAGAGGAGTTTGTTGATGTTGTCGGTTGGCGCTTGGACGAAGTCGTTGAATTAATAAAGGGTCCTAAAGGCAGCATTGTAAAACTTCAAGTGCTGAAAGGAAGCAGTGAGAGTAAAAAAATCGCTGAAATACAAATAACGCGCGACAAAGTAAAGCTGGAAGATAGAGCAGCTAAATCTGAGGTATATATTCCAGATTCAGGTCCGCACAAAGGGCAAAAGTTAGGCGTTATTAATATTCCTAGTTTCTACCATAATCTGCATGTAGATGTTTTGAAAGAGTTGAATAAGCTCAAAGAAGAAAATGTTGAAGGGGTTATTATCGACCTTCGTGGCAATGGCGGTGGTTCATTGCCAGAGTCAGTGTTATTAAGCGGTTTATTTATTGATAAAGGGCCTGTTGTTCAGGTTCGTTATGAAAATGGTCGTATTAGTGTTGACCGAGATACTGATGGTATTGTGCATTACGGTGGACCACTAACAGTAATGGTTGATCGTTACAGTGCCTCAGCCAGCGAAATTTTTGCTGCAGCAATGCAAGATTATAACCGGGCGATTATTATCGGTGAGCAAACGTTTGGTAAAGGGACGGTGCAGCAACACAGAGGATTAAGTCGTATATATGACCTAGATAAAAAGCTAGGAGCAGTGCAATTTACGATAGCTAAGTTTTATCGTATCAGCGGCGGCAGTACGCAGCATAAAGGTGTTTTGCCAGATATTCTTTACCCATCACCCGTTGATCCAGCAGAATGGGGCGAAAGCAAAGAAGAAAACGCGCTTCCATATGACAGTATTCAAAAAGCAAACTACGCTCAGTTAGGACGGTACGAAGGCGTTATTGATGAATTAGCCGCCAAGCACAATGAGCGAGTGATGAAGGATCCCGAGTTTGCTTATATTTTCAGTGATATTGAGGAATATAACAAAAACAAAGACAAAGATTACATCAGTCTAGTTGAGTCTGAAAGACTGAAAAAGAAAAAAGAAAGCGAAGCTAAACAACTTCTTAGAGTTAATGAGCGTCTGCAAAGAATGGGATTAGAGAAAGTTGTATCTTTGGAAGATGATTTACCGGAATCGTTAGATAAAATAGACCCATTTTTAGACGAAGCTGCCAATATTACTTTTGATATGGTGAGTTCGGGAAGTTACGCACTAAACTTAAAAAAATAGATTTAATTTAAAAATCAATAGTATAAAAGGCAGCGATAAAGCTGCCTTTATTTGCTTAAACATATACCACTAATAAAAAAAATATAATGGGGTAATTATGAGTGCACGCGGTGAGTTTTCTTCGCGAATGGGTTTCGTGTTGGCTGCGGCAGGTTCTGCGGTCGGTTTAGGTAACATTTGGGGTTTCCCAACAAAGGTTGCTGAAAACGGCGGTGCTGCTTTCGTTTTAATGTATTTGGTAATGGCATTTTTATTAGCCTACCCAGTACTCATGGCGGAACTAATTATTGGTCGTGCAAAGCGAGCCAATATGATTGACGCCCTTGGTTCCCTTTCGACAAACCCTAAGGCTAGGGTTGCAGGTATAGTTACTGGGTCTATAGGCCTGCTTACCGTTGTCTTTATTCTTGCTTTTTATAGTATTGTTGCAGGCTGGATGATTGCTTTCTTTGTCGATGCAGCAAGCAACATGCTTGGACTTAGTATTCCGTGGCTAACAGAGTTCTCAGTGTCTCGAAACGCAATATTTATGGCCTTATTTCTGTTTTTGACTGGATTCGTGGTTAGTGGTGGTGTTAGTAATGGTATCGAACGGTGGTCTGTGAGGCTTATGCCTACATTATTTACCATCATTATCATTTTAATCATCTATGTGAGTTTTCAGGAAGGGGCTATAGAAGGTTGGAAAGCGTATCTAGTACCAGATTTTAGCCGTTTATTGGATGCTGGATTGTTAATCGACGCAATGGGACAAGCATTCTTTTCTATGTCTCTTGGTGTTGGAACGATGTTAGTCTACGGCTCTTATATCCAACAAAATGAAAATTTGCCTAAGTTAGGTGCGTCTGTCGCTTTGGTTGACATTGGCGTAGCGGTATTTGCCGGTATGCTAATTATTCCGGCAATGTATGTTGCTGCAAACAATGGCGTACAGATATTTACTGATTCAGGCGCGCTTATTCAAGGCGACAGTCTAATATTTAATGTTTTACCTGCTCTATTCGCCACAATTGATGTCGTTGGTTGGGTCGTTGCGACTGCATTTTTCGCACTGATGGTGATTGCAGCCTTAACTTCGTCAATTTCTATGTTAGAAGTACCGGTCGCCTACCTAGTTGATAATAAAGGAATTAGAAGACAAAAAGCCTCAGCTATACTTAGTGTGGCTGTGTTAGCTATATCTGGCTTTATCATTCTTAATTTTGACACCTTGTTTGGTTTAGTGATTTCACTAACTACCCAATATAGCCAACCATTACTTGGTTTTATTTTATGTCTATTCGCTGGTTGGGTTTGGAATAGAAATGAAATACTGACAGAATTAAAACATGGGCAGGATAGCGCTGAACAGAGTCTATTCTGGAGAGTTTGGCCTTGGTATATCAAATTCGTATGTCCTGTCGTCATTGCCTTTATGTTTTATCGCTCACTGACTGCGTAAGGAAATTAAATGACTAATCAAACACGAATAAAAGAGCCGACGCTCGTTGATGCCCTTATTCCCATTGTACTTCTAGTTTTTTTTATGGGCAGTGCGGTTTTTTTGTACCGTGAGGATTCATCTTATGGGCCTAATCAAATCGCCTTGTTGCTGGCGATGGGTGTTGCGGCTCTCGTTGGTATAAAGAATGGTCATCGCTGGAAATCAATTGAAGAAGGATTAGTTAAAGGTATCTCAATGTCATTGGGTGCCTGCATGATTTTATTTGTTGTCGGTTCGTTAATCGGTACTTGGATGTTAGCTGGCACTGTTCCCACGCTTATTTACTACGGATTAAACTTACTCAACCCGACCTTTTTTTACGCTGCTGCTTCCATCATTTGTGCGGTAGTAGCGATGAGCATTGGTAGTTCATGGACAACAGCTGCAACCGTCGGTGTTGCATTAATTGGCGTTGCTACCGGTATGGAAATGTCACTAGCCATTACCGCTGGTGCGGTTGTGTCGGGCGCTTATTTTGGAGACAAACTGTCGCCGTTATCTGAAACCACAAACTTAGCACCCGCCATTGCAGGCACCGATTTATTTGAACACATCAAATATATGTTATGGACAACCATTCCTAGTTTTCTTATTACGCTGATTCTGTTTGTGATCCTTGGATTAACCGAAGACACTAGTCAGGTAAGCGGCAGCATTGTAAAAATGCAACAAACGATAGCAAGTCAGTTTGAACTTGGTTTACACCTTTTGATCCCCTTAGTTGTGCTGTTAACGCTAGCAATTAGAAAGATGCCCGCTTTCCCCGCAATAGCTATTGGCGCCCTATTGGGAGCTGTATGGGCCTTATTATTTCAAGATAATTTAGTTTCTTCATTTGCCGACAATATTAAGGTTACTGCACCAGATGCGATTCATTGGTTGTTTAAAGATATTCCTGAATGGGTGAAACATATTATGGTTACTTGGACTGCATTATTTGATGGTGTCAGTTTTGATACGGGTGACGAGGGCTTGGATAAGTTACTAAGTCGCGGCGGAATGGCCAGTATGCTCAATACCGTATGGTTAATTATTTGCGCTATGAGTTTTGGTGCGGTATTGGAAAAAGTAGGGCTGCTAAAAGCGGTTGTTGCTACTTTATTAAAAGGAGCTGAAACCGCGGGTGCCATGATTAGTAGAACAATCCTAACGTGTATTGGTACTAACATAATTACGGCAGACCAGTATATTAGCATTGTGATGCCCGGTCGGATGTACAAAGAAGAATTTGAAAAGCGCGGTTTAGACCAGCTTAATTTATCAAGAAGCTTAGAAGATGGTGGTACCTTAACTTCGCCTCTTATCCCTTGGAATACATGCGGAGCTTATATGTCAGGCGTACTAGGCGTATCAGTTTATGACTATTTTGTGTATGCATTTTTCAATCTCATTAATCCTGTTTTGGCTATAATTTATGCCTATCTAGGAATTAAAATACTACGTTTAACACCACCGCAAGTTAAGGTGGTAAATCAAGGAACCTAAATTTGTCTCAAATAATCGTTAAAAAGCGCTTGGATTATCAAGCGCCTAGTTATCTCATCAATGAAGTAGATTTGGTTATAGAACTTGATCCAACTGAAACTATTATCACTTCAACTTTGCAGTTTGAAACGGCGTCTAGTTCTATCGACACTGATCAGCACGAGCCCGCTGTACGCGACCTAATTTTAGATGGCGAGAACCTAAAGTTGATTAGTATTACGCTCAATGGTAATGCATTAACTGACTATCAGATTGAAGATGGAAAGCTTATTATTGCTCAGGCTGACCTCACACTCCTTGCTAATTTTACATTGGTTATTAAAAACAGTATTGATCCAAGTAATAATGCAACATTGGAAGGCCTGTATCTATCCGACGCGGCATATTGCACACAATGTGAAGCTGAAGGTTTTCGAAAAATTACGTACTTTTTAGATCGCCCAGATGTTTTGTCTATTTATACAGTCACAATCATTGCTGACAAAGCCGCATTTCCTCATGTTCTTTCAAATGGAAATTTGATTGAAGAGTATGATTTAAGTGATGAGAAAAAGGTAGTTAAATGGCATGACCCATTTAAAAAGCCTTGTTACTTATTTGCGCTAGTGGCAGGCGATTTTGACAAGCTAAGTGATTCATTTATAACAATGTCTGGTCGCAAGGTTCAACTAGAGTTATTTGTGGATAAAGGTAAAAAATCTCAAGGGCATCATGCATTAGCGTCTTTGAAAAAGGCGATGAAGTGGGATGAGGATGTTTATGGGCTAGAATACGATCTTGATATTTTTATGGTCGTGGCTGTCGATTTTTTCAACATGGGCGCAATGGAAAATAAGGGACTAAATGTTTTTAATAGTAAATTCGTATTAGCCGATCCTAGCATTGCAACAGACAATGATTTCTTTAATATTGAATCGATTATTGGACATGAGTACTTTCATAATTGGACAGGAAATAGAGTAACCTGCAGGGACTGGTTTCAGTTAAGTTTGAAAGAAGGCTTAACAGTTTTTAGGGACCAACAGTTTTCTGCCGATATGTTTAGCTACTTAGCCACCCGAATTAGCCAAGTGAAGGTGATGCGAGAAAATCAATTTGCTGAAGACGCTGGCCCTATGAGCCATCCTATCAGGCCAGATGAAGTTATACAGATGAATAACTTTTACACAGTAACTGTTTATAATAAAGGCGCTGAAGTAATAAGAATGCTGCATACGCTGCTGACTACCGACGGTTTTAGGCGTGGTATGGATTTGTATTTTGAACGACATGATGGTCAAGCAGTAACCTGCGATGATTTTGTGAATGCGATGCAAGATGCAAATAAGGTCAATCTTGACCAATTTAAGTTATGGTACTCACAGTCAGGTACACCAAGAGTTAAGGTTGAAAAAACCTCGGAAAATGGCGTCGCTAAATTAGCGTTTACTCAACGAACCTTACCTACAGTCGATCAGGCAGATAAACAAGCAGTTTACCTGCCAATAAAAATGGAATGCCTGGATAGGTCTGGAACCAAGATTGATCTCAAATTAAGCAACGATACATTTGTACTAGACTCGGCAAGTGCAACACTAGCGATAAGCAGTCAAGATTTTATACCTGTGCTATTAAGCGATTTTTCTTCACCCGTGATGCTCGATTATGCCTATTCATTGGATGACTTATTGCTGATCATGACGCATGCTTCAAGCGATTATTCAAAATGGGATGCAAGCCAAGCCTTTTATTCAGCGCTTATACGTCAGCTGTATGTCGATAAAGACACTGAGGTTTCAGCGCAGATATGGCGTCAGCTCGAAACCGCATTACAGCAAGCTCATGATAACTTCGAGCTATTAAATGAGATGCTAACAATACCTAGTATAGAGACATTAACTCAAGAAATTGAACAAACAGAGCCGCTTAAACTTTCTGTTGCTCGGTCACGCTTTCTTAACTATTTGCAGCAAAATTTACATGGGTTTTTAGAAGGTATTGTTGCTAACATTGAGCAACAAACATATGAATATACAAAAATGCAAGTGAATGAAAGGCGCGTAAGAAGTGCTGTATTGCAGTTACTGAGCTATTCAAAGAGTGTTGATGTTAAGGATCAACTAGAACGCCAGTTTATTACTTCAGATAACATGACGGATAAACTAAATACATTGAAAGCGGCTCAAATATACTCGACTGAGTTATTTGAAAAATTGATGGTCGATTTTGAGCAAGAGTATGCCGACAACGCAGTGGTAATGGATAAATGGTTCGCTCTACATGCAACGACGAACAGCAACGATATTCTTGCTAAATTGACGCTACTAGCAAGTCATCGACAATTTAACATTAAAAACCCAAATAAAGTCAGATCGCTAGTCGGTAGTTTTGCGGTTTACAATACCGACGGTTTCCACGCGCTGGATGGAAGCGGATATCAATTCTTAACTGATTATTTAATTGAGCTTGATGATCTAAACCCACAAATTGCATCAAGATTAGTGACGCCGCTTATTCAATACAAAAAATTTGCGACGGCGCACCAAGACTTGATGACGATGCAATTAAGAAGGTTGCTCAGTCGTCCTAATTTAAGTAAAGATTTATATGAAAAAGTAAGTAAAAGTTTAGCTCAATAGAAACGTTCGCAAGTTTTATTTTTGGAAGAGTGATGTAAACGCAATGAAACGCTATTTGTTTACAATTAAGCTATCGTATTTGGAATGCGAAAGTTTATATCTAACAACGGTAACAACAGCGATTGTTACCGCAACTACCGGCGAAAGAGTGCAGGTCCCTTCAATTAGTTTGCGGCCATTTATTGAGCCTACAGGCATAAATGGTACTTTTTGTTTAACCATAAACAAGGAGAATAAAATTCAATCATTTGAGCGAGTGAGTGGTTGAAAATGTAATATAATTGTTGTTTTTAAGTGCTTTTATTGCAAATTTTGTCAACTGGTACGATTTGTTCTTGCGATTGACTTAAAATGATGTAATGATTTTGTTAATAGTTTATTTATTACTAGAAAAGTATCGTATTCAGCGATAGTTCCGGAGAATTTAAGAACATGACAAACAAGCCTCGCATATTTAAAAAGTCTTCAATTGCAATAGGTGTTACTGCGCTATTAGCTGCAACATCTCAAGGCGCTAATGCTGCTAATTGGGATTTTGGTGATTTATCAGTAACGTTCGATTCAAATTTCACACTTGCTACCAGCATTAGAACCGAAGAACGTGACTTTAGCCTTATTGGCCACAGTAACCAACCAAGTCTTAATTGGACTGGTTATAATGCGGCAACAAACGTTATTTATCCTTCGGCAGATGTTTGGGCATTGACTGATGGAGCCTATTCATCAAACGGTGACCTTGGTGATCTGTCTTATGATGAAGGTGACGCTTTTTCAACTCAATTTGTAGGTCTACACGAATTAGAGGTCGCTTATGGTAATTTTGGTTTCTTCTCTCGTGCTTACTATTTCTATGATTTTGAAAATTCAGACAATAGTCGCGCATACTCAAACCCTATATCAGGTAACGTTGCTGATCCTTGTAGAGATAAGCAAGCATCTGAGCAATTGTGTAAAGACTTTAGATTATTAGACGCCTTTGTGTATGCTGATTTCTATGTCGGCGAGATGCCTGTTTCTCTGCGTCTTGGTGATCAAGTGGTTAGCTGGGGTGAAAGTACTTTTATTCAACATGGCATCAATACGACTAACCCAGTTGATGTAACTCGCGCCCGTGCACCCGGTGCTGAGCTGAAGGAAGTGTTCATTCCGGTGGGTATGCTATTTGGTTCAGTTGGTTTGACTGATACAGTCAGCTTGTCAGCGTATTATCAATATGAATGGGAACGTTCATTACTCCCCGTTGCTGGCAGTTACTTTGCGGCTAACGATTTTGCGGGTGAGGGCGGTTCATTTAATAACATTCAGTTAGGATTCACAGGTAACCCCGATATTGACGCAGAGACCTTAATTGAACAGTTAAATCTATTAGGTTCGGCGCTTCAATCGGGTGCAAACCCAGCCGCAATCGGTGCAGCTTACCTTGCGTACCCTACTAAAGTTGCAGTCAGAGACCAAGGTGATGCGGCGCATAACGATGCCGACGATCAAGGCCAATATGGTGTTAAAGTCTCGTGGTTCGCAACTGACTTAAACGAAACTGAATTTAGTTTTTATCACATTAATTATCACAGCCAACGCCCATTGGTAGCGGGTGTGACGTCTGATTTTAGACCAGAGGCAATTGCTGCTGATCTAGCAATACTGGCGTCTCCGGGCGGTGTAACACGAGATAATCTGACTGATTTAAATGCATTTACGAAAGCACGTTTTGATTATCCTGAAGACATTAAATTATATGGTGTTAGTTTTAACACGACTGTTGGTGAAACGGCATTCGCCGGTGAGTTCGCTTACCGCGTTGATGAACCTTTACAAATTGATGATGTTGAATTGCTTTACACTGGTATGCCTGAGCAGTTAGCAAACGCAGGGTTAAGACCAGATCTTGCAGGTATTTCTCAGTTAAACAATATAGGTAGAAACGTAGGTCCAGGCGAAACTGCAGCAGGTTTCTTGCTGTCAGATACTTGGCAAGCACAAATGACTGCATCACATATTTTTGGTCCAAAGTTTGGCACCGATAATTTAATATTGTTGGGTGAAGCGGGCTATGTGAAAGTGTTGGATTTCCCAGACCCTAGCATTATTAGACTAAACGCTCCGGGCACAGCTAGAACAGCTTCTTTAGAACCTGTGTTAGACGGTGCTGGCAATATTATAAGCGACAGAGCCGGATTACATACAGGTTTGTCTGATGGACCAGAAACAAATCCATTCGCCACTTCGGGTGCGTGGGGATATCGTTTATTAGCAATCGCTGATTATAATAATATTTTTGCAGGTATTAATTTACGTACAAGAGCGACATTCTCGCATGACGTAAATGGCACAACGCCGGATCCATTATTTTTATTTTTGGAAGACAGAAAATCAGCAAACATAGCGTTTACGTTTGATTATTTAAGTAAGTGGTCTGCTACAGCCTCGTACAGTACTTTTTGGGGTGGAATAGGCACAACAAACGTGCTTTCAGACAGAGACTTTGTATCTTTCAATATTAAATACGCAATTTAAGGACGTAGTAATGATTAAAAAACTAGGTTTAATAACGGCAGGACTTGCTTTAGTCCTCTCTAGCCAAGTAGTTTTGGCAAAAGTATCTCAGGCTGAAGCTGACAAGTTAGGCAATGAATTAACGCCACTGGGTGGAGAAAGAGCGGGTAATGCTGACGGTTCGATTCCTGCTTGGACGGGAGGTATTACCGAATTACCAGAGGGTTATACGCCAGGTAGTTTTCATATCGACCCTTTTGCTAGCGACAAAGTGTTATTTACGATCACAGCCCAAAACTATAAAGAATATGCAGAATTTCTAAGTGACGGTCAGCAAAAGTTGTTCGAAACTTACCCTGATACTTACAAGATGCCAGTTTACCAAACTCGCCGCTCAGCGAGTAATCCCCAAAGTGTTTACGATGCAACTAAAGCAAATGCGATTCGAGCAGAATTGCTTGATGGCGGCAATGGTATAAAGGGAGCTGCAGTGGGTGTTCCTTTTCCTATTCCTAAGAATGGTTTGGAAGCAATCTGGAACCATACATTGAGATATCGCGGTGAAGCGGTTCAACGAAATGGCGGACAAGCTGCAGTAACCGCGAGTGGTGCTTTTAATGTTATCGGTTTTGATGAGCAGTTGATGATCAAATACTCCGAAAAAGGAGCAACACCAGAGTCGTTGAGTGAAGAAAATATTCTATTTAAATTTAAGCAGAGCGTAACGAGCCCTGCCAGACTTGCTGGTACCGCGTTACTAGTTCACGAAACGGTTGACCAAGTGAAAGAGCCACGTCAAGCATGGACTTATAACACCGGACAGCGTCGCGTTCGTCGTGCACCAAACATAGCATACGATGCACCGGGTACAGCAGCTGATGGCTTAAGAACGACTGATGATTTCGACATGTATAACGGTTCACCAAATCGTTATAACTGGGAATTAAAAGGTAAAAAAGAATTATACGTGGCTTATAACAACTATGCGTTGCATAGCGATGCGGTTTCGTATGAGGATATTCTAATGCCAGGTCATGTTAATCCTGATTTAACTCGTTTTGAAAAACACCGTGTTTGGGTCGTTGAAGCAACGTTAAAGGAAGAGTATCGTCACGTTTATCAGAAGCGTACTTTTTACTTAGATGAGGACAGCTGGCAAATTCAAGTTGCTGATATGTATGATAACCGCGGAGAATTATATCGTGTCGCTATTGCTCATGGTGTAAACTACTACGAGGTGCCAACTCACTGGTCTACATTAGATGTTTATCATGATTTAAATTCTCGTCGATATTTGGCGATTGGTTTGGACAATGAAGAACAAATGTATGACTTCAGTATCAAACCAGACGATCGCGCATTTACGCCACAAGCTCTAAGGCGAGAAGGCAAGAGATAAGACAAGAATAAACGGTTGGCTTAGCCAGCCGTTTTTTTTAATTACGGTGAATAAATGATTTCAAATTTTAAAAAGGCCTCTTTAGTCGGTCTCATAGTTTTCAGCGCAATAGCGTCTGCCAATTCTTCATATCAGGCTCCGTTAGTTAAAGAGTCACTCTTACTTGATATCGCGCTCGGCGATAGTATTTTAATAGTAGGCGAAAGAGGGCATATTTTAACGGGTACAACCGTGCAAAACTTAACACAGGTTGCCGTCCCCACGAAAACAACGTTAACAGCGGTTACTTTGTTTGCGCAAAACGCTTGGGCTGTAGGTCATGACGCTAGTATTTTGCATTCATCTGACGCCGGACAAACTTGGGAGTTGCAACTGAGTATGCCTGAATTGGACCGTCCATTTCTTGATGTATTTTTTAAGGATGAGAACACGGGGGTCGCGGTCGGTGCTTATGGTTTGTTTTATAGAACAATCGATGGCGGCGTAACTTGGCAGAAAGAACTACATGCATCAGTACTTCCGCAAGACGATATTGATTATTTAGACAGTATTAAAGACGAACCTGAATTTTATCAAGATGAGCTGTCGTTTATTCTGCCACATTTTAACCGACTTAATTATGCGAACGGTAAGTTATATATGGCGGGCGAGGCCGGATTATTAGCAGTAAGTACGGATTTTGGACGTTCTTGGAAGCGCTTTGATATAGCCTATAATGGCTCATTTTTCGATATTCAAAAGACTGAAAACGGTCAACTTTTCGCGGTTGGTTTACGCGGCAATATCTTTTTAGCAAATGATGACTCTAAAAAGTGGGACAAACTTCAAACGTGTGTTACCACCTCATTAAATTCGGTTGTTCACGGCAACGATAACACTATTTATATTATGGGGAATAACGGCGTTTTATTGTCGCTAGATCAAACTAAAGTAGCTGTTAATGAATACTATCCAGCTAACGATGAAGGGTGTGCAATACATATCTCAATCAAAAAGTTAAAAAATGATTTAAGTGATTCCATATTGAATGGTTTGGTAATTAACGACGCTATGCTTGCTGTAACAGCATCAGGCATAAAGCAAATTGAGTTAAAGTAATTAATATGACAAATTTCATCAACGCAATAGAAAAAGCAGTATTTCGTCACAGGATCGCAGTGATTGCTTTTTTCTCCTTGGTTACTCTATTTCTTCTATACAATGCTGCGCAGTTAAAACTAGACGCCGGATTTGAGAAAAATATTCCACTCAATCATGAGTACATGCAAACATATATGGAGCATCGTCAAGATTTTGGTGGTGCCAATAATGTGCTTGTTTCAGTGTGTGATAAGCAAGGTAATATTTTTAATCAAAACTTTTTTGATACGTTTAAAAACGTCCATGATCAAGTCTTCTTTATCAATGGGGTCAATCGGTCATTAGTAACCTCTTTATTCTCGCCAGCAACACGTTTTACCGAAATTGTTGAAGGTGGTTTTTCTGGTGGGCCTGTCATACCGGCGGATTTTGATTCTTCTGATCCCGCAGCATTGGATTTAGTTCGCAAAAATATTGATAAAGCGGGCATCCTGGGCAGACAAGTGTCTAGCGACTTTAGCTGTGCCATGGTAACAGCACAACTGCTCGATATAGATCCTGAGACAGGATTACCATTAGACACCCTAGCGATTGCGGATGACTTGGAAACCCAGCTTCGTGGGCTTTACGAAAATGAAGCAACGTCTGTGCATATCATTGGTTTCGCGAAAATGATAGGTGACGTAGCAGAAGGTGCAAAAGATGTTTTATTATTCTTTGCAATTGCTATAGCGATTACTGCCATCATGGTGTTCTTCTTTTCAAAGTCGATTATGCTCACATTCTTGCCATTATTCTGTTCCATAGTTGCAGTTATTTGGCAGTTAGGTTTATTAACCTTACTCGGCTTCGGTTTGGACCCAATGTCTATTCTCGTTCCGTTCCTAGTTTTTGCTATCGGCGTAAGTCATGGTGTGCAAATGATAAATGCGGTTGGAAAGAAAGTTTCCGCAGGCATGAATGTAAAGTTAGCATCGCAATTCGCGTTTAGAAGTCTACTTATCCCCGGTGGTATTGCATTGTTATCCGATACTGTCGGTTTTATGACCTTGCTGGTTATCGATATTGGTATTATTAGGGAGCTCGCTATTACGGCCAGTATGGGTGTTGCCGTCATTATCTTAACCAATTTATTATTGTTACCGGTGTTGATGTCTTATGTGAAGGTATCCGATAAATATAAAGCTAAATTTACTGAAGCAAGTGACAAACATGCAAAAACCTGGGAAATAGTCTCGAAATGTGCGAGTCCAAAAGTTGCAACCATTATTGTTGCAGTAACTGCAGTGCTATTCGTTTTCGGTTTTATCCAGTCGCAAAAAATGAAAATTGGTGATTTACACGCTGGTGCACCTGCATTGCATGAGGAGTCTCGCTACAATCAAGACACATTCTTAATTACTGATAAATTTGAAATCACGGTTGACTACATTTCGGTTATTGTCGAAACCAAAGTGGACGCTTGCACTGAGTTTGAGTTTATGACAACGATGGATGAGTTTCAGTGGAAGATGGAGAATATAGAGGGTGTTCAGTCTGCTATTTCGCTGCCTTCAGTAGCTAAGCAGGTAAATGCAGGTTATAACGAAGGAAATCCTAAATGGGAAGTATTGCCACGAAATCAGGCGACAATGGTACAGGCAATTTCTCGCATACCGACTTCAACAGGGCTATTAAATAGAAATTGCTCTGTCATGCCGATCATCTTATTTATGCAAGACCATAAGGCTGAAACGATTGAACGAATTGTTGCAGCGGTTAAAGAGGTCAGCCAAGAATATGCAACAGACGATATGCAATTTAAACTTGCTTCTGGTCCTGTTGGTGTAATGGCGGCAACAAACGAAGCGGTAAAAGAGTCACAAAATCCAATGTTGTATTATGTATTTGGTGCTGTGATTATGTTATGTCTAATTAGTTTTAGATCAATACGCGCCACGTTAGCAGTTGTTATACCCCTATATGTTGTTTCGGTTTTAGCGCAGGCATTGATGACTTATTTGGAAATTGGCTTGACTGTGTCAACGTTGCCTGTCATTGCATTAGGTGTCGGTATTGGGGTGGATTACGGTATTTATATACTTTCCACGATGAATACAAAATTGCGAGAGGGACTTTCAGTTCAAGCTGCATACCTAGAGGCATTGAAAGAACGTGGCAGTGCCGTATTGTTCACTGGTATTACGCTGGCGATCGGTGTTAGCACTTGGGTGTTTTCAAGTCTCAAGTTCCAAATGGACATGGGCATATTGTTAACCTTTATGTTTATTGTAAACATGTTAGGTGCAATTATTGTACTTCCAGCCATCGCTAGACTATTGTGGTTCAGATCGGTAGAAAAGTAATTTTGAGTAATTATCTAAAAAAAGGCCGTAAGGCCTTTTTTTATGCATGAAATGAACATGCTTATGCAATTTGTAAATTAAAGGTTAAATATTGCTTTCAAAACCTCAGTATTTTCGGGAGAATACGAATGATAAAAGAGATACATAAGGTTAAGTAAATCTGATGGCTCAATATTTGTTAACGAAAAACGAGTAGTAGCATCTGTTAACTTACCTTTATTCAACACACAAAAGACAACCTAACGAGAACGTAAATGTCGGTAACAACCCTTCAACATTCTGTTTTACTTGAACGTGTATTTTCCCTCATAGATGAAAAAGTGGATAACGGTGATGCTGCTTTAATCCAAAAATTTGGACAATTGTTATACAAAAATATGTCTTTTGAAGACATTAATGGACGCAGTGATAGTGACCTGTACGGCGCAACACTAAGCCTATGGCAACTCACACAGACATTCTCAGTGAATAATCCGTGTATAAAAGTATTTAATCCTGAAATTTCTAAACATGGCTGGCAGTCATCTCATACAATCATAGAAATTATCGTTAAGGATTTGCCTTTTTTGGTCGACTCAGTTCGTATGGCGATCAATAGATTTGGCTTTGCAGCGCATCTTTTACTGCATTCTCCAATGCATGTGACTCGTAATAAAGATAATAAAGTCACAGGCTTTGTCGATAGTAAGTCAAAGTCGACTAAAGACTCGTCAGAGACTGTTATTTTTATCGAAATAGATCGACAAGCAAAAAGGTCAGATATCGACAAACTACGAACTGAATTATTATCCGTAGTCGATGAGGTTTCTCTTTCCGTTTCTGATTGGCTGCCAATGAGAGAGAAGTTGGCTGACATTACCAAAAACTTCGAAAAATCAAAATCAGTAGCCTCTTCAGCAATTAAGTCGCAAGGCAAGACATTCCTAAACTGGTTAAATGATCACAACTTTACCTTAATGGGCTATCGTTATTATCAAGTGAAAGCGATTGAGGGTGATCATCGTTGGATACCAGAGAATGATTCAAGCCTTGGATTAATGAAAAATTCTATAAACGATCGTCAACGGGTATTATCTAACCTGCCAACAACTGCAAGAGATGCAGCGTTAAGTGACAATCCGTTAATTTTAACTAAAACAAACAGCCGTGCGCGTGTTCACCGTCCCGCTTATATGGATTACGTTGGGATTAAAGAATTTGATGCCGAAGGACATGTCACTGGCGAGCATCGGTTTTTAGGTTTGTATTCTGCGTCATTTTACAATAGCAGTGCAACAGACTTACCTATGTTGCGTGAAAAAATTGACCGGATGTGTGAAATATCAGGTTTTGATAAAGGAACTCACGCGTATAAAGCATTTGTAAATATTGTTGAAACTTATCCCCGTGATGAACTTTTACAAACCTCAGATGAAGAACTTGCGCAAATTATAAAAGGCATTTTTCAAATGCAAGAACGAGGGATTTCTCGTTTATTTGTGCGTAAGGACGCTTTTGGTCGTTACTACTCCTGTTTAGTTTATGTCCCAAGGGAGCGCTACAATACACAATTACGAGAGGAAACTCAGGCCTTGCTCAAGCGTTCATTTAGATCGGATGAAGAGGTTGAATTTAATACGTATTTCTCTGAATCTGTGTACGCACGAACGCATTACATCGCCCGCGTAAAAAATAATAATATGGAGTTTGATGTGAAAGAGATTGAAGATAATTTGATTGAGCTAACGAAGTCATGGCAAGACAAGTTAGCGGCTAAAATCACATCTGCATATGGTGAAGCGAAAGGTAAAGCAATTCAGAAGAAATATGTTAATGCGTTTAATCGAAGCTATGCAGAACATAGTTTACCGAGTGCTGCATTGGTTGATATAGAACGAATTGAATTATTATCTGACGATAATAAACTGGATATACTTTTTTATCGTCCGCAGGAACAAAGTGTTGAGAGTAACATTGTTAAGCTCAAACTTTATCACGGTCACGTGCCCATTCATTTGAGCGACGTACTACCAATGTTGGAAAATTTTGGATTGCGAGTCATCGATGAAAGTCCTTTCAGAGTAACGAATGATGAGGGTAAAGTCAGTTGGATAATGGACTTTACTATGCTGCATAAGAACGGGCAAAATTTCCATATGGAAAAAGTCCAAGAGCTTTTTCAAGATGCATTTTCTAAAACGTGGAATAAGAGTCTTGAGGACGATGGCTTTAACCGCTTAATCCTAAGCGCTGGTATTAGAGGGCGCAACGTCACTATATTGCGCGCATACGCAAAATATATGCGCCAAATTGGGACCTCATTTAGTATCGATTACATGGCTAACACACTCTCAAACTATCCGGATATCGCAACCGATGTAGTGAGTTTATTCAGACTTCTATTCTGTCCAACTATCAAGCGGATGCCAAAGAAAGTAGAAGCGTTAAAAACTGAAATTTTGGCTAAGCTTGATAATGTTTCGAACTTAGATGATGACCGTATAATCCGTCGCTATTTAGAGTTATTGAATGCCACGGTGCGTACTAATTTCTATCAAAACGATAATGAAGGAAATGAGAAATCGTATATTTCATTTAAATTATTGCCGAGCCAAATTAACGATATGCCACTACCTATACCAAAATTTGAAATTTTTGTATATTCACCGAGGGTAGAGGGCGTGCATTTGCGCGGGGGCAAAGTCGCCAGAGGTGGCTTACGTTGGTCAGATAGACAAGAAGATTTTAGAACTGAAATTTTAGGTTTAGTTAAAGCACAACAAGTAAAAAATACGGTCATTGTGCCTGTTGGCGCGAAAGGTGGATTTGTATGTAAAGCAATGCCCACTGAGGCCGACAGACCTACGATACAAGCAGAGGGGCAGGCATGTTACAAAATATTTGTGCGCAGTTTACTAGATATCACTGATAATATTATTGAGGGTGTCGTTATTCCGCCAAAAGACGTTATTAGACTGGATGAGGATGACCCTTATTTGGTGGTTGCGGCTGATAAAGGAACGGCAACGTTTTCCGATATTGCGAATGGTATTTCAGATGAATTTAGATTCTGGCTGGGCGATGCTTTTGCATCAGGTGGAAGTGTTGGCTACGATCATAAGAAGATGGGTATTACCGCTCGCGGCGCTTGGGAATCAGTTAAACGTCATTTCCGTGAAATTGGTATTGATTGTCAAACGACACCTTTCACCGTTGTGGGTGTTGGTGACATGGCCGGTGATGTTTTTGGAAATGGGATGCTGTTATCCGAAAAAACGCAAATTGTGTGTGCGTTCAACCACCTACATATATTCTTTGATCCAAACCCAGATGAAAAAGCCAGTTACAAAGAACGACTTCGCCTGTTTCAAGACCCGTCGCTCAGTTGGGATGATTACAACAGAAAGCTCATCTCAAAAGGCGGAGGTATATTCAAACGCTCTGTAAAAGCAATTCCGTTGTCATCTGAGATGAAAAAGTGCTTGGGCACACGCCAAACAACGATGACACCAAATGAGTTGATCCGCAACACCTTGAAGATGCCGGTTGATCTTATCTGGAACGGCGGCATTGGTACTTACGTTAAAAGTTCAAAAGAGTCACATACCGACGTTGGTGATAGAGCCAATGATACTACACGCGTCGACGGTAAAGAGGTGAAAGCTAAAATTATAGGCGAGGGTGGTAATTTAGGATTAACGCAACTTGGTCGTATTGAATTAGCGGCCAATGGTGTTTTGGTTAACACCGACTTTATTGACAACGTGGGTGGTGTAGATTGCTCAGATAATGAAGTTAACATTAAGATTTTATTAAATACCTTAGTCAACGCTGGCGATTTAACGTTAAAACAACGAAACGCATTGTTATACGAGATGACGGATGACGTCTCCGAAATTGTTATTCAAGATTGTTACCGCCAAACACAGTCAATTTCAATCACTCATTTGGCTGGTGTAAAACAACTCAAAGAACAACTGCGCTTCATTCACGGTTTAGAGAAAGAGGGGCTGCTCAACAGAGAACTCGAGTTCATTCCTTCAGATGATGAAATTTCAGACCGAGTAATAACAGGACAAGGTCTCACAAGACCTGAACTTAGTGTGCTAATCGCGTATGGTAAAATGGTATTAAAAGATAAATTCAATATCCCACAAATTACCAACAATCCATATTATGATAAGTTGCTCGTAAATGCCTTCCCCCCGGTATTAAGAGAAAAATATCAAGCCCAAATGCAGGAGCATCCTCTTCGCTCTGAGATTATTGCGACTAAATTAACCAACGAAATGGTTAACGACATGGGTTTAAATTTTGTTTATCGTTTACAAGAAGAGACCGGAGCCCTGGTTGAGCAAGTTGCAGAAGCATACACGGTAGTAAAAGGTGTATTAGACGTGTCCTCGCTATGGGAAAGTGTCGAGGCTCTGGATAATAAAATTGATGCCCAGTTACAATTAAATATATTAGACAAGATACGGCGGATCTTACGTAGAACTTGTCGTTGGTATATTCGCCACGGTGGTAAAATAAACAATATTGAAAAATCCATTATTCGTTATAAGCCAGCTTTTAAGGCGGTATCGGAAAATTTAGGTAGCTATTTGGTTGCTGCTGAGTTTGAAGAGGTCCAAGCTGATACAAAACGCTTAATTGAAGCAAAAGTACCTAAAGAGATTGCTTACCGAGTTGCTGGCTTAAGTAATATGTTCTCTAGTATGGACTTAGCTCAAATTGCTGAAACTGAGAAACGACCTGTTGAAGTCGTTGCACGACTTTATTATCAATTGGGATCGCGTTTTGAGTTGCATTGGTTCTTAGAACAAATTAACCAACAGTCAGTTTCAAACCATTGGCAAGCATTAGCAAGGGCTTCTTACAGAGAAGAACTTGATTGGCAACAACGCTCATTAACGACCGTTTTGTTGAACATTGAACCAGGAGAGACAGATGCGGATAAGATTCTGAACGACTGGTGTAAAACAAATAAAAACGTGTTGAAGCGCTGGTTTCACATGATGGCAGAGTTTAAAACGTCAGATAATCACGAATTTGCTAAATTTTCTGTCGCATTAAGAGAATTGATGCTGTTAAGCGTGAAGGCAAACCATTAGAATATACCCGTTTGCAAATAGCCCTGCTTCGCGGGGCTTTTTTTTAGTTTGGGGAAACAGTGTATTCTTTTGTTCAAAAATTTTTATTAAATCGTGATCCTGAATGGAGCCACGACGCAACTATCGCATTTCTTAAGCGCTCTCAACGTAATTTTATGTCGGGTTTTTATGCACAAAAGCTGCCTGATAAACCGGTGAATTGCTTAGGTATGACGTTCAAGAACCCGATTGGCTTAGCTGCAGGGTTAGATAAAAACGGGGAGTGCATAGATGCTTTCGCCGCGATGGGTTTTGGTTTCATCGAAGTTGGCACTGTAACCCCAAAACCACAGTCGGGTAACGACAAGCCTCGCTTATTCAGGCTTGCAGAATACAACTCAATTATCAATCGAATGGGATTTAATAATAAAGGTGTTGATTATTTGGTTGAGCAGGTGAAAAAAATGAAGTACACCGGCATCTTAGGCATAAATATTGGTAAAAACAAAACTACCCCAGACGAAAATGCTTTAGACGATTATTTATATTGTTTGAATAAAGTATATGCTTTTGCTTCATATATCACAGTCAATATTTCTTCTCCAAACACCCCTGGTTTGCGTAATCTACAATATGGAGATGCACTCGACAGTTTGTTATCAGGCTTGAAACACAGACAATTAGGGCTTCAAATCGAACATAAAAAGTATGTGCCAATATTGATAAAAATTGCACCGGACTTAAGTGATGATGAAGTTAAATCAATTGCCGCATCATTAATAAACTCAAAAATGGATGGCGTTATTGCTACCAATACAACGATCGACCGTGAGCAGGTTGCAGGCCACGCGCATGCTAACGAAGCGGGCGGTTTGAGTGGCGAAGTACTGACTGAAAAAAGTCTTGCTATGACAAAAATATTAGCCAAAGCGCTCGATGGTAAAATGCCAATTATCGGAGTGGGGGGCATTAGCAGTCCACATGATGTGCAATTACGAATTCAAGCTGGGGCTACGTTAGTTCAAGTTTATTCATCTTTCATTTACCAAGGTCCACCACTTATTAAGGAGCTTGTTAATGCATAAGCTAATTGTAACGACGTCTAAAGGATTAGATGAACTACTAAAAACAGAAATTGAGCAAATACTTAGCCAGTTTAATCAGGCCCCAGCCAGCGCTGATGACTATGAACTACCTACTTTGCAACTGCAACCCGGTCAGGTATCTTTTACAGGAACCTTGAAAGATGCGTATCAATTATGCCTGCATTCAAGATTGGCAAACAGAGTCTTGCTGGTTGTCGCCGAAGGCAAAGTAAACAGCGCTGAAGAATTATATGACGTTGCTAAAGAAGCTGATTGGCCGTCACAATTTGATACTTACGTTCCCTTCATGATCCAGTTTAACGGCACTAACAATGCAATTAATAACAGTCAGTTTGGTGCACTCAAAGTAAAAGATGCCATTGTTGATCAATTCCAAGAAGCGGGCCATGAACGTCCATCAGTAGATAAACTCAAGCCGGGTATAGTGATCCAAGCTAGATTGCGACGCGACAATCTGCATCTGTGTATCGATCTCTCCGGTGGTAGTTTACATAAAAGAGGTTACCGCACTGGTGCGGGTGAAGCACCGTTGAAGGAACATGTCGCTGCAGGTATTTTAATGCGTAGTGGCTGGGCCCAAAATAAAGACAGCGTGCTATTGGACCCAATGTGTGGTTCGGGAACTATTCCGATTGAAGCTGCAATGATGGCTGCCAACATACCACCAAATTTAGCCAAGGAAACATGGGGCTTTGAACATTGGAATGGGCATGAGCCAAGCACATTTGGTGACGTTGTAGAACAAGCCAAAAAGCATATAACAGTGCCTGGTGCGGCTATTTATGCTTATGATTTAAGTACTACCCTAGTTGAATTGGCAGAGCAAAATGCGGTGAGGGCCGGCGTTGCAGATTATATTGCATTTAAACAGTGTGATGTGTTGGACGCCGTTGTTGTTGATGCAACTGATAGTAAGGAGGCTACAGGTACCGCTGCTTGTGAAACAATGAGCAGTCAGGCTGAGAATAAAGGCTATATCGTTTCTAATCCACCTTATGGTGAGCGACTCGGTGAATACACCTCACTACTGCCATTATTTGATAAGCTTGGTCATCATCTAAAAAAACACTTCGCTTTTTGGCATGTGTCCTTATTAAGTTCCAATCAAGACCTACTTAAAGCATTAAAGCTCAGATATACCAAAAGCTATAAACTAATGAATGGTAAACTTGAGTGCGTGCTTGTAAATTACCATATTAGTGCCCAAAACCTTGAAATATTCGATAGTCAAACAGATGAAAATCATGAGTTTGCTAACCGCTTGCGAAAGAATTTAAAAAGGCTGAAACCTTGGATAAAACGCGGTAACACGAACGCTTATCGTATTTATGACGCCGACTTACCTCACTACAACATTGCTATAGATATATACAATGATTGGGTAGTGGTTCAAGAGTATGCCGCTCCTAAAGATGTGCCAGAGGAAAAAGCAAAACAACGTCTGCAGGAAGCGCTTATTCATATTCCCAAGGTATTAGGCATTCCATCAAGCAAAATGTCGGTCAAAGTTAGACGTCAAAACAAAGGTAAAGAACAATATGAAAAAGTGGCTCAAAAAGGACAGCGAGTCATTGTTCAAGAACACGATGCCCAGTTTTATATTAATCCAACAGATTACTTAGATGTGGGTCTGTTTCTAGATCATCGTGATACCAGGTTGATGTTCAAACAACGATGTGCAAATAAAGATGTTCTTAACTTATTCGGTTATACTGGCAGCGTGTCAGTGCATGCGGCGCAAGCAAAAGCGAAAAGTGTCACAACCGTTGATATGTCAAATACCTATTTAGATTGGGCAAGAGACAACTTCGCATTAAATAAATTGAACGGTTCATTCCAGTTTGTACAAGAAGATTGTTTAAAATGGTTAACTAGACAGCATGCCAAATATGATTTGATGTTTATTGACCCACCGTCGTTTTCAAACTCTAAACGAATGGACGATACATGGGATGTACAACGGGACCATGTTAGCTTGTTAAGTGATGCTAAAAATTGCCTAAAAACAGATGGAGAAATCTTTTTTAGTACTAATTTACGTCAATTTAAATTAGATCAGGCAGCTGTTGAGGACCTCGGGTTTACAATAGAAGATATTAGCCAAAGGTCGATACCAGAAGATTTTAAACGTAATCAAAAAATTCATAAGTGTTGGATACTGACCTTGTGAAATTAGTTTTATATACCGGACCAAATTGTTCTTTGTGTGATTTAGCGTTCGATATTGTCGAGCAATTTAATGCGCTACAGACAAAGGCAACGAGTGAGTCTACTTTCCAACTTAGTCCATCACGTAGTCAATTTGAACACGTTGAACTTGAAACAATCAATATTAGAGATTCTGCGGATTTGTATCATTTATACGCCGTTAGAATTCCTGTATTGAAGAAAACAGATGATGAATCTGAACTAGGTTGGCCATTTATACTTGAAGATTTAATTGAGTTTTTACAATGAATTTAATGCAACTAAAAAATGCCTCTATTTTATTTGGGCAACCACCATTATTAGACAAGGTCGCTTTAAATATACAAAGCGGCGAGCGAGTCTGTGTGGTTGGTCGCAACGGTAGTGGAAAATCTACCCTTCTAAAAGTGATCGCAGGTGAAACGAAATTAGACGAAGGGCAAATGATATTGCCAACAGGGACGGTAGTATCAAGACTACCGCAGGATCCACCGCAAGATATTAGTGGTGATATATTTGATTATGTTGCCGAAGGTTTGGAGGATGTCGCGCAAATACTGAAAGACTATCACCATATAATCAATATTATTGGTGCTGATCCGAGCGAAAAAAACCTAAATCGAATGCAAGAATTACAAGAGCAGTTAGATTCGAGAAATGCATGGCAGTTTGAACAGCGCATAAGTAATGTACTGACGCAACTTCAGCTAGAACCAGATCAGATTTTATCTGAACTATCAGGTGGTTGGAGAAGAAAGGCGGCATTAGCAAGAGCACTAGTGAGTGAACCGGATCTGTTATTACTGGATGAGCCAACTAACCACCTTGATATAGATATGGTGCAGTGGTTAGAAAAAGCGCTACTTAATTATAACGGCGCAATCATATTTATTAGCCATGACAGGGCGTTTATACGTAAGTTAGCCACGCGTATAGTAGATATAGATCGCGGTCAAGTAGTCAGTTACCCTGGGAATTACGAAACTTATTTAGAGCAAAAAGCGCACGATTTAGAAGTTGAGCAGACCAGCAACCGCGAGTTTGACAAAAAACTGGCGAAAGAAGAGGTTTGGATAAGACAAGGTATTAAAGCCAGACGAACCAGAAATGAAGGTCGAGTTAGAGCGCTCAAAGCACTCAGAGATGAATACAGTTCACGTCGAAACGTCACTGGAAATGCGGTTATAAACCGAAATGCAGGCGGAAAATCAGGTAAGCGTATTTTTGAAACTGACGGTTTATTCTTTAATTTTGAAGACAACCTATTGGTCGAAAATCTAAATCTACTAATTACTCGCGGTGAAAAAATTGCATTAATTGGCGGCAACGGTTGTGGTAAGAGTACCCTCATTAAGCTGTTACTGGGTGAGTTGGAAGCAAGTCAGGGTGACATATTCAGAGGAACCAATATAGAGGTTGCTTACTTTGATCAACATCGTACTGCGCTAGACCTTGATAAGTCGGTGATTGATGTCATTGCAGACGGTAAAAGAGAAGTTACGATCAACGGTAATACACGCCATGTTATGGGGTATTTACAAGATTATTTGTTTTCGCCTGAGCATGTAAATGCGCCCGTATCTACTTTATCGGGTGGTGAAAGAAATAGACTAGTGTTGGCAAAACTCATGTTAAAACCCAGCAACTTGCTGGTACTCGATGAACCAACTAACGATCTGGATGTCGAAACTCTCGAATTACTGGAATCCCTATTAGTAGATTATGAGGGAACCGTATTATTGGTAAGCCATGATAGAGAATTTGTTGATAATGTAGTGACTTCAAGCTTAGTTTTTGAAGGTAACGGGATCATTAAGCAATTCGTTGGTGGCTATAGCGATATGCGAAATTGGTATGATGAAAAAGCACTCTCAGCAAGAAAAATGAACGAAGGCGTTGCAATGCGGACTAAAAACAACGTAGAGCGAGAAAAGCCGGTGACTAGTGCTTCTACTGGAAGCCACAAAAAGCTATCATACAAAGATAATAAAGAACTCGAAGATTTACCTAAAAAAATTGAGAAAATGGAAGAAGAACAAAAAGGATTACAACTGCAAGTTAGTACGTCTGATTTTTATCAGAAAGCGGCAGATGTAACACAACCGGTTCTCGACAAGTTAACAACCATTGAGCAATTATTATCAGTCGCTTATAAGCGCTGGGATGAATTAGAAAGTTTACAAAATAACGAGCAGTAACAGGATAATTAATGAAATTTACTCGACTGGCGTCAGCAGTGTTACTTTACACCGCATCGCTCCCAATTTTAGCAGCATCATATACAGCCACTGAATTGCCAACAGATACGCTAGGTCAAAATCAATATGCGGTTTCTATTGATAATACAGGCGTTATGTTAACCGCGATTGAGAATATTTATAATGCGCCAGTAGACTTGTCTACGATCGACTTTGAAAACGCGTTTATTATTGCCGGTTTGACTGACATTGAGGCTGCTAGAAACGGTCAATTTAATCTTGCTGACTATACTTTTTTAATTGCCAGGGCTATTGCAGGCTCAAGCAATTTTAGTTTTTTCACACAGCAACTTGGTCGTATGCAAGCTTATAAAACCGACGGCTCCGACGCTAATTTCGATTATATCAATGCCTTCGATACCGAATCAGAAGCCTTGGGTGGATTTTCGCGTGCGATGGAAACCACGCCAAGAGATTCAACTGCTGGAACACATATCGTCGGTAACACTGTGGGACCATTCAGAACAATTGATTACGTGAACCTAAATGGCGAAAATGTAAAATATATAATAAGTGATTTTGATCAACGTGCTTTTGCGCAAGTTGGCGAAAATGTAACGCCATTATTGCCAATCGATACAACCTTGGGTGGCACAAGTCAGGTTAATCGAATTAATGCTAATTATGTTGCTGCCGGCAGTGGTTCAATTGAAGCGACCGGTGCATTAACGACTGGCTTAGCCAATTGTGATGATGATGAAATTCGTGGTGATCAGCCAATCGAAGCATGCCTTCGCAGTATCATTACAGTAACGAGTAATGGCGCCTTAACAAGACGCTCTGATTTATGGCTACAACGTGCGCATTTATGGTCAATGGATGTCGAAGGAACGGTCACTGATACACGCACTTTCGGGACTTTAGTTACTGATGAGGAACCTGCTTTACAAGGTTCAAGCCAAGCGTTAGATGTCAACATTAACGGCGTTGGTGTTGGTGTTGCTAGTGTAAAATTTGCTGATGGAACCTTACAATCAACCGCTGCTGCTATGTTTTTGGCAAGCGGCGAAGTGGTGCAAATCATAGATGATGAAGCCCTGTTGCCAAATAGCGCTATTTCAATAAATGATATTGGCTATGTCGTTGGACTTAGAAGACAAAGAATTAACAACATTCCACGAAATAAAATGTTTATCTATAATAGAAATGACAGCAGCGTGACGTTCCCTGACGATTTCTTTGATACTTCAAGCACCGTTCCACGGTCAATTAATAATAACAATCTAGTGGTTGGTTCTGCAGACGTTGAGGCGACCAACGTCACCAACAGAAAAACTGCTGCATTTATTTATGACATTGAAGCTGATACTTTTACTAACTTGAACACACTAGTTAGCTGCGACAGTCCGTTTGATTTTATTGAAGCAATAGATATTAATGATAGCAACCAGATTATAGTCTCAGCGTTGACCAAAAAAGCCGCCAGAAATGCCCGTGGTGAGCTTATAAAAGATGATGCTGGAGAGGACGTGCTGGTAGATACTATCGTTACAGTAAAGCTGAATCCGACAGGTCAGGCACCAACGGTTTGCTCTAACGACGACTTAGGTATTCCAGATAGACAAGGAGCGAGTACGGGCATATTTATGTTTACGCTACTGAGCTTTGCAGCATTCTTTAGAAGACGCGTAAAAAAATAAAACCGAGTTAGTTGTTATGAAAGCCCCATTGTTCGGGGCTTTTGTTGTTTTAATAACCGTTGGATCTAAAAAACCAGTTTAATAGACAAAATTGACCCAATTAAACATTTCAATACTTTTCAGTATGTTATTCAAAAAAGTGTAAAACTGTCAAAATTTAGACATTGAACTTTTCTCACCAAAAAGCTATTGATAGAAGCGTAACAAAGGAAAGAAACTGACTAAAAATAACTCGATTTCATTTCCTGTTGTTGCCTTTTTTTAGCCAAGAGAGGTTTAACTATGAAAACACAAAAAAGAGATAAGTTAACACGTGCACATGCAAAAGGTTATCAAGCGGGTATAACACATCGTTCAAAAGAATTATGTCCATTTCAAGCTATCCAAGCTCGGTCGGAATGGTTAGGGGGGTGGAGAGAAGCTCTCACCGACAGACAATCCGGCTTAGTAGGCCGCTAACACATACAATAAATTAAGTGCAAGAAGCCCAACTGATGTTGGGCTTTTGTCATTTTAGCGTTGCAGAAGTGTCGCTTACATAAATAACTACAGTGCTATTAAAACAAAAAATCACATGAAATCGACAACTTACCTTAAAACGCGCTGGTATCTTGAAATAAACCTACTTTTAATCCTTTAGCCACATAAATGACCTTACCATCCACTGATACAGTGCCGTCAGCCAAGCCCATGAACAAACGACGCTTAACGACTCGCTTAAGGTTTATTTCATAAGTGACTTTTTTTGCTGTTGGCAGGATTTGTCCAGTAAATTTCACTTCACCAACACCCAGTGCACGACCTTTTCCTGGGCCACCTGACCAACCAAGAAAAAACCCGACTAATTGCCACATTGCATCCAGTCCTAAACAACCAGGCATTACTGGGTCACCAGGAAAGTGGCAATCAAAGAACCAAAGATCGGGGGTAATATCTAGTTCTGCAATGATATGTCCTTTATCAAACTCACCACCGTCCTCTGTTATTTTTACAATTCTATCCATCATTAACATGTTTGGCGCAGGAAGTTGACTGTTGCCAGCTCCAAACATTTCGCCGGTACTGCATTTTAAGAGATCATCTCTATTAAATTCTGATTTTCTATTTGTCATATTACACACTAGTTTTCCATAAGAGTGCGTAATTTAACGAACAGTTGTAAGCTAAACAACTCTGAACAGTTAATTTTGCTAAAAAAAGTCAGTTTTTTGCAGTACACTGGTCAAACTGAATGTTTTTAAACCAAAATATGAGCAAATGAAGAATCCAAAAAAATCAGCAAATGCAGAAAAGCAACGCCGTTTTAGAGAAAAACAAAAATCGTTAGGCAAAAAAATGGTTAGAGGTTATGTCACAGCTGCCGCGATGGAAAACTATAAAGAAATAGTGGCGAAAACTGGCTGGACAGATAGTGATGTTCTATCTAATTCGTTACGCATAACCTTTGCAGCGTATAAGAATGGACAGATTAGACTGCTAAATCAATGGTTAACAGAACAAGACCAAAAGAAACGTGCGCTTATTTTGAAGCAGGCTGAACAAGCAAAAAATAAAGAAAGTGATGATCAATAGAAAAGTGACGAGTGAGCAAAACTAGCTCGTGTGTATTTTCAAAATCCTTGCCGCTTCTTTTTTCACGGCGGGCTTGGATTTATACGACCACATTCTGTCTCGCGCTTCGCTTGCCGCTTCTTCAACGTTGATAATAGGGGAGTAATAATCTCTTTCACAGTTGAACTCATACATTGCCTCTTCCATCGGTGTTATTACCCAAGGTTGATGAATGATAGGATTTGGCAGTGAGCTCAATTGCGGCAGCCATTTTTTAATAAAAGTACCTTCTGAGTCCTTATCAATCGACTGCTTTACAGGATTATATATGCGCAGGGTGTTGATACCGGTTACTCCTGCCTGCATTTGAAATTGTGGGTAATGAATACCGGGTTCAAAATCCAAAAATTGTGCGGCTAAGAAACTGGCTCCCCTGCGCCAGTCGATGTTTAGGTGGTGACATAGAAAGCTAACTACCATAGCCCTCATTCTGAAATTAATATACCCAGTTTTTACCACCGCTCTCATGCAGGCATCTACGATTGGCACACCTGTGCAGCCATTTTTCCATGCAGCTAACCTTGTTTCTCCCTCGGCGCCCCCGCAATATGAGAAATCAAGATACGCTTTGTTAATAGGACGGAATTGCATAGCTGATTCTGTTTCAAATTTCTGAATAAAGTGACAATGCCAATGCAGTCTGGACTGAAACGCCACAATGGATCGGTTCCAACCTGGACGGTCGCTTTGAGATAAGCTAAATTGATAAACCTGCTTTAATGAAATATTGCCCCATGCTAAATAGGGTGATAAACGGCTGCAGGTTTTTCTTGAAACCGTGGGGTCGCCAATATTACCAAAATAGGCTTTTCCTCTTTCTTTAAAAAAATGCTTTAAGGTGTACCACGCTCTTTTTTCACCCCCCAGTTGCATGTTTACATCTGCTTCCTTCCACTTTTCAGGAATAGTCCACATGCAATCGTCATCTATTTCTTGCTGAAGATTTGAAACCCACTCTGTAGTGCTTAGTTCGGGGTGAGTCGGCGTGGCCAAAATTCTAGTATTCCATTGTTTCGGCCAATTTTTACGATGATTCAGGGGCCTATGCACTGCGCCTTGCGCAACTTCAGTCCATCTAACCCTACGTGAACGACACCAAGCTAAAACATCTTTGTCACGCACGTGGGTGTGCTCTAAGCCAACTTCTTCGTGACTAACAATATGCTTAATACTGTAGCTTTCATGCAGCTTTGATAGTACATCAATAGCATTGCCATAGAGGATTGAAATAGAGGCATTGAATTGTGCCAATTGTTCATTGAGGTCTGTTATCGACTGAAATATAAAGCGCCAATGTCGAATGTCCATATGCGGATCTTCTATCATCATAGGTTCGACGATATAGATTAATGCCAAGGGCATTTTTTGCTCACTTGCCATTTTTAATGCGTCGTTGTCGCGCAAGCGCAGATCGCGTTTAAACCACATAACAGTTAAGGCTTGTTTGTTAATCATGTTGCAGCTTCGTTTGTCCATTGCGTGATAAATTTATTATTGGGGTCGTAAGTTGCCGTTTGTTTTTGTAAGTTGAATTGTCTGTGTCCTCTGGGATCAGCGCCGACGCCGCCAAGATACTGCCAATTTCCCCAGTTGCTAGCGACGTCAAAATCAATCAGTTGATACTCAAAATACTTTGCACCGTAACGCCAATCTTGACCTAGTTCATGCACAAAACAACTCGCGACCAACTGTCTGCCTCGATTAGACATGTAACCGGTTTTTAATAATTGACGCATACACGCATCAACGATCGGATATCCCGTTTGCCCCTGTTGCCACTGTACAAATGTTTTACGATCAAAATTGCTTGGACGAACTAGCCGTTGAACACCCGATGCTGCAAAAAGACGATTACCATGCACATAATGCTGCCAATGAAAAAATTCTCGCCATAGCAACTCAAAAAACAACCAATATGTTGACTCATTTTTGACTCGTTCGGATTCATATCGACACAGTTCAGCATAAATTTGCCTCGGACTGATACAACCAAGCGCTAACCAAGCTGAAAACTTGCTGGAGAAGTTCCAACCATCCAGCCCGTTTCTGGTCTCTTTGTAACGACTGATATGGTCCGTACTCCACAGATAATGAGTGAGTTGTTGGTGTGCATCAGTTTCTCCGCCAGATAGTCTTTGGTAATGATTAACACTTACCAACAAACTGTCTAAATCTATTACGTTTTCTATCGCAAATAAATCAGGCATCGAAGGAAGCGCACTGAGGAGCGGATTTACGGCTTGTACTTCACAATACTTTTCAACTTTTTTTCGAAACGGTGAAAAAGTATTAGGCATATTTTCAATAGAAAATGGAAATTGCGAAGCGTTGAACAGGGTGGATGAGTTGACTTGAATGAATTCAATATTGAGACCAGTTTTAGTCACTAAATCTTGCGTTTCCTGCCACTCTTTTCGTTCATTGAAACCACAGTGCCATTGTGCGCTGAGGTGAGTCACATGGAGTGCTTTAACAAGTGCCAGTAAAGCCTCAACAGATTCTACTTCATTTGTGGATAGGACGATTAAACGCTGGTTAAAACCGCTTAATGTGCTATTCAAATCGTGTAGTGTTTGATGTATGAAATTAAGTCTATGTTTGCCTATCGTTTCTTTCTTGTGCAATTCATTGATGCTGTCTTGATTTGCTTCTGGCTGGTAAACATAAACACACACCAATTCATCAACTTGAGATGCTAATTCAGCTAGGCTCGCGTTGTCTTGAATGCGTAAATCTTTTCTAAACCAATGTAATCCAACTTTCTTTGTCATTTATGTTTTACTTTAATCTTGATCCTATATGTTATCTACTTTGGATAGTGAGTTTTCGATCTATTTACGGGACTATGGTGTAATATGAATACGAGTATATTTAACCATTACGTTGGTTAACCCAGAGCATCTTTGCTTAAAAATAGTTATTTAGACGCATAGCTATCACAATGGTAGGAATAAAACATTGAGTTTGATGTCATCAAAAAAGATAATCGTTTGGTTCAGACAGGACTTACGCCTTACCGATAACCCAGCACTGAGCATCGCAGTTGATAATGGCACTATTATTCCTGTTTTTATTCTCGATGATGGTGCTCCTGAGAATGCGGCATTAGGTGGCGCAAGCCAGTGGTGGTTGCATCATTCATTATTATCACTGAGCAAATCGTTAAATAATAAGTTACTTATTCGTCGTGGTGAGCCTCTCGCGATTTTAGTTGAGATAGCCGAGGCATTTTCTGCTGATTCTGTTATCTGGAACCGATTATATGAACCTTGGCAGAGAGAACGCGACGAAAATATAAAGACTGTTTTAAAGAACCGTGGCATTGCCGCAAAAAGCCTCAATGGCTCACTCTTGTGGGAGCCTATGAGTGTTTTAAAGAAAGATGAAACCCCTTACAAGGTTTTTACGCCGTATTACCGTAAAGGCTGTTTAACTCGTCAAGCTCCTCGCTTCCCGATAGCAAGACCCAAGGAGATGCACATCGCAGATGGCGTTAATTTTTCTATGGACGCACTCACAAGCCTACAACTTCTGCCTAAAATTGAATGGTACACAGAGATAGAGGCGCAATGGCAACCGGGTGAGGAGGGTGCTGCGAATAGGCTACAGAGATTTATTAGTGAGGCGGCAACGAGTTATCAAGACGCCAGAAACAAGCCTGCCGTAAAAGGAACTTCTCTGTTGTCGCCACACCTGCATTTTGGCGAAGTATCGCCTAATCAGGCTTGGTACGCGATACAAGGCGCATTTGAAAACGCCTTCGACAATAAAGATCTAGATGTTTATCTCAGTGAACTGGGGTGGCGAGAATTTAGTTATTATTTGCTCTTTCACTGGCCTGAAATTCAACATAAGAATTTTAATGCCAAATTTGACTTCTTTCAATGGCGCTCCAGCCCTGATGATCTGAAAGCTTGGCAATTTGGTAACACAGGCGTTCCGATGATAGATGCAGGAATGAGAGAGTTATATCAAACAGGATACATGCATAACAGAGTAAGAATGGTGGTTGGCTCATTCTTGGTTAAAAACCTGCTGATCGACTGGCGTGAAGGAGAGCGTTGGTTTTGGGACACCTTGCTTGACGCGGATATGGCGAGTAACTCTGCGGGTTGGCAGTGGGTTGCAGGTTCTGGTGCAGATGCTGCGCCATTCTTTAGGATTTTTAATCCGATTTTACAGGGCGAAAAATTCGATAAAGAGGGTGAATATGTTAAGAAATATTGCCCAGAACTTAAGAGACTACCGACGCAATTTATCCATAAACCATGGGAAGCACCACCCGAGATACTTAAGGCTTGTGGGGTGGAACTAGGTAAAAACTACCCAAATCCGATTGTTGATCTAAAGCTTTCTCGTAAAAGAGCGCTCGATGCGCTCGCTCAATTAAAGGCAATATCATGAGTCAGTTGGTTGTAATCTTAGGTGACCATCTCAATACAAAAATCAGTTCGCTGGCGAACTTTAACAAAGAGACTGACAAGGTCTTAATGTCAGAAGTAAAAGAAGAGGCCACTTATGTTAAGCATCACAAAAAAAAGATTGCTTTCGTTTTCAGCGCAATGCGTCATTTTTCAACTGAATTGCAGAATCACGGTTTTGCGACTATTTACGTCAAGTATGACGCAGCTGATAATCATGGATGTTTATTTGAACAAGTAAAGCACACGTGCTCACTGCACACATTCAAGAGTATTACCATAATGCATCCGGGTGAATACCGGTTACTTGAAGAGGTAATGACTTGGGAGAGCAAGCTAAACATCACGGTTAATATTACACCTGATAATCGTTTTATTGCGACCCAAACGTTTTTTAGTGATTGGGCTGATGGTCGTAAGCAATATCGTATGGAGTTTTTTTATAGAGAAATGCGCAAACAAACCAATGTACTAATGGATGACAAACAGCCCATGGGTGGAAAGTGGAATTACGATGCAGATAATCGTAAACCCTTTGGTAAAAACCCTGACATTCCTAGTCGAACATTATTAGCCCCAGACGCAATCACAAATGAAGTTTTAACACTCGTAGAAACTCAATTCGCTGATCATTTTGGCGAGCTAAGTAATTTTGCTTTTGCCACAACTAGGGAAGGGGCTTTAGGTGTCTTATCAGAATTTATTAACATCCGATTGGTAGATTATGGCCAGTATCAAGATGCGATGCTGGAAGGCAATCCTTGGCTATTCCATTCCCACATAGGTCTATATCTTAATACAGGCCTTTTAATGCCTTACGAAGTGATTCAGGCTGCGGAGGAAGCTTTTTTAAACGGCCACGTACCGATTAATTCGGCCGAAGGTTTCATTAGGCAAATTCTTGGCTGGCGAGAATACATTCGCGGCTTTTATTGGTATTTTATGCCAAGCTTAAAGGAATCGAATTATTTAGCAGCGAAAAGGGCATTACCAGACTTTTACTGGACCGGCAAAACACGAATGAACTGTCTGTCACAGTGCGTTAATGATACAAAAGAGCATGCCTACGCTCATCATATTCAACGCCTAATGGTACTTGGTAACTTTGCATTATTAACCGGTATTGAACCAAAGGCGATTAATGAGTGGTATCTAATCGTATATGCAGATGCTTATGAGTGGGTTGAACTGCCAAACGTCAGTAGTATGGTGCTGTTTGCTGACGCCGGTAATTTAGCCAGCAAACCTTACGCAGCAAGCGGGTCTTACATTAACAAGATGTCTAATTACTGCAAGAGTTGTGACTATAGCGTTAAAGAAAAAACAGGGCCACAGGCGTGTCCATTTAACTACTTGTATTGGCACTTTTTACATCGTCACCAAGACAAACTGAGAAGTAATCCAAGAATGGGCATGATCTATAGCACGATGTCGAAGATGGATCAGACTAAGTTTAGCCATATGCTAGACGATGCCGACACATTTCTGCTTAAATTAGAAAATAATGAAGAAATCTGAGCTTCCTAGTAAAATGTGCCCAGTGTGTAACCGGCCTTTTAATTGGCGTAAAAAATGGGAAAAAAACTGGGCCGAAGTGAAGTATTGTTCAAAGCGCTGCGCATCCAACAAGTAACTTATAGCGTCGTCAATAAGTAATCGGCGAGTTTGCCTATAGCAATACCGAAACTGAAGCTGAATAAGGTCCCCAGCATAATATATTCAGTTAGTTTTCTATCGCTTTGACGACGCATATCACCAAACCTAAAGACACTTTTTGCAGCTAACAAAAAACCGACACCGACAAACTGCCCAAGTAAAATAAAGGTCGCAATTAAACCGCGCTCGAAATATCCAATTAACTCGCCAGCTGAAGCAAGTCCCTCATTGGCTTTTTCTGATTCATTGAATTGGTCTGTATATTTGGTCAACGATAGTGTGATAATTAGTGATACCGGCTTACATAGGAATAAATACAAACCCACTAACATCAGCGTTTTGGCATCAAAAAGATGATGTATCTCAAACAGGACTGCTTCAACACTTAACCCACTTAGCCAGATCGATATACCGGTAATAAAAATAAGATGACCCACTTGATCAATCAAAAAGTACCTTAATACGAAAACCCGATACGTTTTCCAAACATCAATAATATAGTGACTGCTAATAATGACAATTAAGGCTATTAATGCCTTGTAATCAAGCGCAATCCCGCTGAGTATTATTGCAATACTAGTGAGTGCTAAATGCACTAGCATGTGCTTAAACAGGCCGATTGAGCGTTCCTTGTTTTTAACTTTACACATGATCCAGCTGTGTTTTTGTAAATAAAAGTCAGCAATAAAGTGAACAACAAGTAACAAGAAAAAGAGTTTCATTTTTGTGTTCCTAAACAAGTGTCACGATAGCCTGCTAAGTAAGCTTTAACTAATTCTGCACCACTGCGCTTTAAATGTGCGGCGATATTTTGTCGAGTCATATTCATATGGTCAGCGATACTTTGTTGTTCCGGGAAATCGAAGTCGATGTAATAATACAGTACTTCGGCTTGTTTTTCTGTCAAACCGTTCAGCAAGTGACGCAAAAATAAGGTAGCAACCGTCAAGTCTGTTGACCATAGTTCAGTGCCAAAGTTAAGAACCAGATCACCCCTTGTTGCCTTATCGAATGATCTACCTGATAAAATGAAGGCTTCTCCAAGAGAACTACTCAGGTTTTTGGATGTTTGTTCAACACTACCAATCGCCAATGATTGGGTTAATTTAATCGATGGGCAATCAATACCTGATTGCAGATAGAGTCGCAATGAGAGCGTTGACGTCATTGCATCGTTAATGTCTGTATAAAGTACTTGAAAACTATCTCCTCTAAATATTTCAGATTGACACTGGTAACGCACCTCATGCGATTTTAGCAGCTGTTGAAGGGTTTTCATTACGCAAGCATATGCTTTTGCTTCAAGTTTGGTCGAGTGAACGATGTCGGTGGTTAAAACAGCATATTGCGTGTGTGCCTTATCCGTCATAAGAAACCCTTCAAGTAGTTAAATTAATGAAATATACAATGAATGTCATCACTATAAATGCAAACGATTACGTTTGCAAATATTAATTGCAACTATATATGTTTGCTATTAATGAAAGCAATTGAATACATTTGCAATGTTAATAAGTAATGAGTTACTTTATTGTTTTAACACCGTTTGTATTTTAATTTGAACTTGTAAGTCAATATCAGTATCTGATGACGTTGGCGCTAGATCTTAAAAATAGTTGTGTTTTTACCAATGTAACGCAATGATAAATATAACAAAGCTAACCATGCTAAAAGGACAACTTAAATGAATAATCGTTTATTAGCACTCTTGGTCACAAGTACATTCTTGTTTGCTTGTTCACATGAAAAGGCCAAAGAAGAGTCAAACATGGATCCTGATAAAAGCAGCAGCATTGGTGCAGCTGAAGCAATAGCACCTTTGTGGTTAGAAGAAATTGAAGGAGAGCGAGCTCTCGCTAAAGTGAATGAGTGGAATAAAACAACACTTGACAAATTAATGAATGACGAGCGTTTTGACCAATATAGAAACGATGCGTTAAGCATTGTGAATGCGACCGACAAGATCGCGTATGGCCGCTATTATGGCGGATACGTGTATAACTATTGGCAAACTGCGGAGCAAGTAAGAGGTGTTTTAAGACGCACCTCATTGGAACAATATGAAAGTGAAAATACCGCTTGGGAAACGATTTTTGATTTAGATAAAATAGCGGTGTCCGCGAATAAAAACTGGGTATACAAAGGGTCAACTTGTTACGACAAGAATTATGATATGTGCATGATGTCCCTTTCTGATGGCGGCAAAGATGCGAAGGAATTGAAAGAATGGAACCATGCAACCAAGCAGTTTGTAGAGGGCGGCTTTTACATCCCTGAAGCAAAAAGCAGCATTTCATGGTTGGATAAGGATACCTTGATCGTAGGCACAGACTGGGGTGATGACACGCTCACTGAAAGTGGTTATCCGTATATTACGAAATTGCTGAAACGCGGACAGACCTTGGCTGAGGCTACAGAAATATTTAGAGGAGAAAAGACTGACGTTTCGGCGGGCGCGTTCTCATTAAATCTAGATGGTGACTCAGAAATATTAATGGGATACCGCTCAACAAGCATTTTTAAGAGTCAGTACTATTGGTTAAAAGATAATGAGCAAACACAATTACTGCCCATACCGGAGAAAAGTAATCCCGTGGGTATATTTAAAGACCAACTTCTCGTAAGTTTAAAAGATGATTGGCAACCCAGTGGTACTTCTATTTCTTTTACTAACGGTAGTTTAGTCTCATTTGATATTGCTGAGTGGATGAAATCTAACACTATTACTAACGCGAAATTGGTTTATCAACCAAACGCTAAATCGACTATTTCGGGTGTATCAATTACAAAGTCTACAGTATTGTTATCAATTACTGAGAATGTCGTTGGCAACGTATATGTGTTTGATTATCAGGACGAGTGGAGGTCAACCAAGTTAGATTTACCACAGAACGGCACCGTAAGTATTATTTCTGCGAATGACGATAGTGATATTACGTTTATCAACCAAGAGAGTTTTATATCGCCTGATACTTTATTTAAGGTTGACCTTAATAGCAATAAGATCACAGTCGCTAAAAGATCTCCAACTAGATTTGATGCATCCGATTTGGTCGTTGAGCAATTTCAAGCAACCTCTAAAGATGGCGTAAAAGTGCCGTATTTTGTTATTCGTAAAAAAGATATTGTGTATGATGGCTCAAATCCAACGTTGCTTTATGCCTATGGCGGCTTTCAGGTTTCACTAACGCCAAGCTACTCGGGTATTCGCGGTAAATTATGGTTAGAGCAGGGTGGGGTTTATGTTTTGGCAAATATCAGAGGTGGCGGCGAGTTTGGTCCTAAATGGCACCAAGCCGGTTTGAAAACAAATCGACAAGTGATTTACAACGATATGATTGCCGTAGCTGAGTCACTCACCGAGAAAAAGATAACATCGCCAAGACGTTTAGGCGTAATGGGAGGGTCCAATGGCGGCTTATTAGTGGGGGTAATGTATAACCAACGGCCAGACCTTTGGAATGCGGTCGTTTGTCAATCTCCATTGCTCGATATGCTGCGTTATCACAAATTACTCGCCGGTGCTTCTTGGGTTGGTGAGTTTGGAAGTCCTGATATTCCCGAGGAAAGGGCGTTTTTAGAAACCATATCTCCACTTCATAATGTTAATGAAGAAGGGGAGTATCCTCCCATATTTTTCGTAACCTCAACAAAAGACGATCGTGTTCATCCAGCCCACGCAAGAAAGATGGCTTACGTATTAGAACAATATGGACATACCTTCGAGTATTATGAAAATATAGACGGTGGGCATTCAGCTTCAGCAAATTTGACGGAAGTCGCAAAACGCAGCGCTCTTGAATATACGTTCCTGAGTCAGCAGCTAAAAGATTAATGTTAAGACAAACCTGTTGTGGAAACTGAGATTGGTTATTCAGGTTACCTCGTTGTATTTAGGGATCACGCTGCTCTGAGCGCATAAAACGTATCGCTATTAGATATATTGATCTGAAGCACTAATACTCTCTTTGCCAGAGAGACGTTACTAAGGGCCACGCCATCTAGCGTTTAAAATGATTGGCGGTAAAGTGTTTAGTAAATAAGCTATCAAGGCTTTCTGATTGACATCATAATGCAGACTTAAGCAGTTTAACATCGGTTGAATATAGCAAGTACATCGTTTATTCTTCAACTCCCGCAAATGCTGAATTGATTATCGGAATAAATAATGACAGATCGCTGTCTTCGCCTGCTGCTAGATTTTGATGGCTGCGCCCAAAGAGATAGCGGGCAGTCTTCAGTATTTCTGCACAGGCGCGATCGCAAGTTTGCTCTTACCTGTGAAGAGCAGGGGGTAAGACCCAGCCCTCAACGTTGGATTGCCTATATAAATCGTTTTAGCAACTCAGATCCTGAATTAAATCAATCAACCAAACTGCTGCGTTTCTGGCGCAGAGTTGACAATGGTTTTGTTACTGCAGGCGCACTATTTGGCCTATTGAGCATGCTCGCTTTACTGTTTTATGATGGCGGTCAGCGTATTAACATTACGGTTATTATTGCCTTTGTCGCTTTTCAGCTCTTATTGGCGCTGATCACTACCGTTCAATCATTGGTCGGATGGCAACCATGGCGGTCCTTACTGCAAGGTTTTGGCAGCCATTCGCAGTCAGAAGTCGTATCACATGTTCAGCCAGTGCTGATGGCACGATCAGCACACATGGGAGGCTCGTGCTTCGCATTAGCAGGCTTAATCAGCCTATTAGTTATGGTGTTACTGCAAGATCTTGCGTTCGGCTGGAGTACAACATTGGAGACTGATGCTGGTTCTTATCATGCAATTATTGCTGTGATTTCAGCGCCCTGGGCTTGGCTTTGGCCGGCGGCTGCGCCTGAACTAGGATTGGTAGAATCCACTCGTTTCTTTCGGGCTAGTGGCATTCAAGGTGATACAGACCCTGCGCTATGGGGCCAATGGTGGCCTTTTATTACTATGCTTTGGACAACATGGGTACTGCTACCCCGTTTAATTTTATGTTGGGTAGCTGGAGTCTTGATCCGACGTAAGTCGCGGCAATTACTAGGCAAGCACCCAGCAATGCGCGAATTGATGTATCGCATGGAAACTGAAACGCTCGACACCGGTAATAAACACAACGATGCGTTAGACTTGCCTGATATTAAAACTCAATTTGCGCTCACACCGTTGCCAAAAGCCAGTATTTTGTTGAGTTGGGCAGGGGCTGGCGACTCAGCACTGCCAACATATCTTACTCATTCAAAAAGTATGCAGGCAAAAATAGGCGGAAGAGTAAAATTGTCAGAGGATCAACGTACCTTGGAGCAAGTGGCGATAAAACTTGCACAGGAATCGAATCGTTGCGTGCTATTAGCTACACGCAGTTGGGAACCGCCTACTGGTGAGTTGGAAGACTTCATTGCTAAAGCGCAAGAGCGTTGGCCAAAAGGTGCTCGATTAGTATTAGTGCCGCTAGCTATTAACACCGCACTGCAACCAGAGCAGCATCAACTGCTGCCGTGGCTGAGGTTTGCTTATCGCATTCCAGCAAAGTTTGTATCGGTAAGTATGATGAGTTTAGATCACCTTAGTAGCAGTATTCAGGAGGGACCTAGAATATGAAAAGTGCACCCAACTTTGCTGTGGTAGGCCATCCAAATAAAGGAAAATCTAGCATAGTCGCTACGCTATCGCAAAACGATGCCATTGCAATTGCGTTAGAACCGGGGACCACTCGAGCACGGCAAGCTTATCCATTAAAAGTTGATGGAAAAACGCTTTATACTTTGATAGACACCCCCGGTTTTCAGCGACCTAGGCGTGTATTAGAGTGGCTAGAAGCTCACAGTGTGTCTGCGTCAGATCATAGCGAAACGCTTCGAGCATTTGTGGTACAGCATAAAAGTGACGAGCGCTTTAATGACGAATGTGAGTTGCTTACGCCATTAATTGACGGCGCAGGGATTATTTATGTAGTCGATGGCTCTGTGCCTTATAGCGCTGAGCACGAGGCTGAAATGACTATTTTACGATGGAGCGGTAGGCCTAGCTTAGCGTTAATCAATACCATTGGTGCCGACGATTACAGTGATACTTGGCAGGCAGCATTAGGTCAGTTTTTCCAAGTAGTGCGAAAGTTTGACGCTGTGCGAGCGCCATTTGAAAAGCACTTAAGCCTGTTGCGTGCATTTGGGCAGTTGGAACCTGAGTGGGAAAAAACACTGGAAAATGCCACACAGTTTCTATCTAAACAGCGTCAGCAAAGACAATCTCAATCGGCTGGTATTATCGCTAAAGCGTTAACAGATATGATGTTTTATGCAGTAAAGCGTACCTTAGCAAATAATCAATCCACAAGCGCAATCGACAATAGTCTTGCACAAGAATTAAAGACAAGTTGGTACCAGCGGCAACGGATGCGTGAACAAACGCTTCGGATAGACATTGAGCATTTATATCAACATCAGCGTATTCGCAGGCAAGAGGCTGAACTTCAATGGCACAGCGATAATGACCTTTTTTCAGAGAATAGCCGCAATCAATGGGCGGTAAGTAAACGATACTTAGCTACTGCAGGATTTGGTGCTGGTGCGCTAAGCGGTGTTGGTATAGACGCGTTGACTTTTGGCTCATCGTTTGGCACCGGAGCGCTTTTAGGTGGTTTACTCGGTGCTGCAGGAAGTTATTACTATGGCGGCAAATTGCTATTACCAGTGCTAAAAATTGGGCTGCTTAACAACGGCCTCAAAACGGCCACGTTTGGTCCCGTACAAGACAGCCAATTTGCTTATGTGGTTTTAGGGCGTGCCGTTGATCACTGGTGGCATATCAGTCATCGCAATCATGCGGGAAGGGATATGCTTGATTTGATTCCCGCCGATAATCATTGGATAGAAGGCTTAGATAAAGAAAGCCGCAAAATCATTCAGAAAGCCTTGGATAAAAGCCGCAAACAACAGAACTTAGATGACAGCCTACAGAATAAATTCCATCAGGCGCTAGAGAAATGCATGGCGGTGTATGAAGAATGGCTCACAAAACCCGATATCTTATTATAATTATGATTTTACGCCAAAATGAAAGTCGAAGGACCTCTGGAGGTATCTTGCCGCTTGAGCTACCGCGATAGATATTTTCAACAGTAGGCCCCGAACACTTTTATTAGGGGCCATATTTGTGCTGCATAGTTTAAGAAATAGACTATTTATTGAGTAGTGTAATTAAGCTCGATGTGTCAAAGCGTCTGCCACCGTTGGCTTGTACTTGACCATAAAACTGATCAACCAATGCGGTGATAGGCAAGTTTGCACCGTTAGTTTTTGCTTCATCTAATACAATGCCTAAATCCTTTCTCATCCAATCAACAGCAAAACCAAAGTCGAATTCGCCTTTAATCATGGTGCTTGACCTATTTTCCATTTGCCACGATTGCGCAGCACCCTTAGATATAACATCGACAACCTGCGTAGGATCAAGTCCAGCTTTACCAGCAAAATGAAGTGCTTCTGATAATCCTTGTACCACGCCCGCAATACAAATTTGATTAACCATTTTAGTTAATTGACCACTGCCACTTGACCCCATTAATTGATGCTTTTGTGAATAACAATTCAACAATGTAATAACCGCATCATATGTCTCCTTATTGCCGCCAAGCATTACCGTCAACTTCCCGTTTTGAGCCCCAGCCTGGCCACCTGAGACCGGCGCATCTAAGAATTGTATTCCCAAATCGTTAGCTGCTTTAAACAATTCGCGAGCAAGCTCTGCGGAAGTAGTGGTGTGGTCAATGAGTATATCACCAGCAGACATGCCCGCTAAAACACCATCTTCTCCATACACTACAGACCTAACATCATCGTCGTTGCCGACACACAGCAAAACTACTTTTGCATCTACTGCGGCTAATCGTGGCGTTATTTTTAATGCTCCATTGGCATATTCATTGACCCAACTAGTTGCGGTTGCGACTGTGCGATTGTAGACAGTGGTGTTAAATCCGGCATTTGATAAATGACCGGCCATCGGATAGCCCATAGCGCCCAACCCAATAAATGCAACATTGATACTCATCATTAATCCTCGTTAAATAGCGGCATTGGCCACTTTACTTATTTGTCTTCAGTTTGCCCATAGTATCTATTATTGGTGAGTCTTTCAGCTTATTAAACGGATCAGCATGTTGCTATCATATGGCACCAAATGCATTTTGGTAAAATGAATTAATAGTATCTGCCAAACGAATACATATTTAATAATGTGACAACAAGTATCCATAAAGAAAAGTGATCGAAGATGCTCACAGCAACTGACCAGGAATTTGTCTAAGGATATTTATTAGCGGAATATATTTTATTACTTTTATTGTAGAACCCAAGGTAGTCAACAAGCTAGATCATTCAAAATTGTTCTTTAAATATTTAAACTTTAATAAATACAGACGGTTACATTAAATTTTATTTCTAAGGTATTGAAGTTTTGGTGTCTTAGATTAAACAGAATGATAGATCCAGGGTGATCGTACGGTTTAATGAACGTAGAAGCGTCATTTTAAATCATCTTAAATTCGTAAATTAGACACAAAATACACTTATCCACTATTCTGGATAATAATACACAATTGCGCATAATGTATATTATGTTAAATTGATAATATACACACAATGTTATTCACAGGCCTTGTCGTTTCTATTCTAAATCTGGAATCGTGTTCTAGCGAAGCTGGAATTTTTGCTTTGTTGTGTAAAACGGTGAAATTATAATTTGTACCGCCCTCACCACTTCAGCGACGTGGTAACAATAAAAGATATGCTCCTCTGTTTCTCACATCGGTTTGTCGGCGCAGTGGCGTTGCTAATTAAAACGGGACCCGTTAATTCATCTGTAAGCTTTGCTTTCTATTATTGTTAATACTAGAAACGGTTGAGTTATCTAAAGTGCAAAAGAATTTGGGTCATTGTGTATTGGGATTATGTTGAATAATTTCGCGGCAGCTTTGATTCATCTTGTTTAAATTGAACTCAAAAAATATGTGATGACTCTTTTTAATTGTTCGCTTCGCGCTTTTTTAATTCTGAAGTCGTCAAACTATTTTTTTAAACCGTATCGCAAATGTTCAACGCTGCCTACAAACTATTTATGCTGACAGCAACTGTTAAGTGTTACCGGTAATGTGATGAGTCTATTTCAATATTTCGTTAGTGCAAAAGCGCTGCTATAATTTTCGTGGTGTAAAGTTATGCGAACATTTTTAGAAAATGGTTCTCGCGCACAAAAATAGTCTTTCGGTAGAAAGTACTCGCTCAGGCTTTTAATCTAAATTTAAATCTAAATTTAATTTTGATGGCGGGTAGATATTCCCGCCCTACTCCGGACTCGTTGAAATCGAATGAACAATTAAGCGATGGAGAGTGTCTCATGTTACCTACTTTTTTTGCTTCATTCGGTCTTTTAGATCGGCAAATGGATTGTACGTGCTTGTTTCGATTTCAGTATCCTGGGTACTACCGTAACGTACAAAATTTTCAAACTTAGAATGCTCTTCATCATGACAATACAAACACAGCAGTTCCCAGTTACTGCCATCACTGGGATTATTACCATGGTTATGATCGACGTGATGTACCGTTAACTCCGAGAGGTTTCTATGGGTAAACTCACGGCGACAACGGCCACAGATCCAAGGATATATCTTAATGGCTTGTTCACGATAACCCGATGCACGTTTGGCTATGTATTCTTGCTGCTCGGCGAACACTTTATCATAACCGCCTGCCCCAGCTTTTTGATTCGACATGTGATTTTCACTTAAAATAACTGACCATTTATTGGAACACCCATAGTAACAGCGTTATATACAACAAATTGAGTTTTTCACTTCATAAGGTGAGTCGATTTTACCTTTTGATCTGCCAGAGTCGAGGTTAAAAATTCTGACCTCTTTGTTGTATTGTTATGGGTGGCTTGTTAACACTATTATATTTCTGGCATTAAGGTATGCATGACCACCATTCATGAACAACAAAAGTTATGCGAAAATATGCTTGTTGAGATCAAAAACCTGCAAAGCCAATAATTAAGTCCTTCAGAAAAATCCACTACAAGCTTGTGTCAGTTAAACTAGATCAGTTTTCAGGAAAATTTTGATGATTGAATTTAGGCGAATTTTGCGACATTGGTGACAAAATTAGTCGCATCTAGCGTAAAAATGAATTAACAACGCGCCCATTTTTAACTTTTACATTGAACTATTATACCGATATACCGGCAAATTTGACTCCTGGTAATCACAATTAGTTTTTTTAGCACTGGTCGGTAACAGCACCCAATGTCTTCTATGCGCGAACCCAAGATCAATTGCTTTTTCAAGTTGAAAACACGCTTTATAGATTTGAATATCTTCAATGAGAATGTACTGCTTTTCTAGCCGCTGCCACTGATAAGCTGCTGCTAACTGTTCTTCAAGCAGCGTGTTATAACCAAAATGTACAATAGGATATGGCGAAAATAAGATGAACTGTTCAGAAAAATCAATAAGCGCAATATGCGAATCGCGATCAATCATTTCCTGCGCCTTAATATAAATATTCTTTGGTGTACTAATATCGTTTCGTAGATGGTAGCCATAGGTACTATAACCAATCCAAAGCGCACTAAAAAAAATTGGCCAGGCAACCCAGGTTGAAAATCCTTTCAATATAAATATGCCAATAATGCTACACAATCCAATCCCAAGAAATAAAAACCACGGCTCAATATCCAATTTTTGGGTTAACTTAGACAACACCTGGAAATCAACTAGACCCAAAACTGAAACAATGATGAGGCCGCCAGCTAAGAAAAAGCTCAGTCCCAACAATATATTTTTGAGTGTTTTTGACTGTAGTAGTAAGTGGTAGTAAGGCGCTATAGCGAGCGCAAGCATCGGCAGTGCTGGAAGAATGTAGACACCGCGTTTACCTGGACTAGCACTGAAGAACAATATAACCAGCAAGACCCAACCAATAGGCAGAACAATGCGGCCATCTAATCGATTAATTGCTTCAATCCAAGGCTTTACAAGCCAAGGAATAGTTAGACTCAAAGGCAACCAAAATAGAGGAATAACCGAGACAATATAGTACCAAGCAGGTTTTAGATGATGCCATGAGTCGGCGTAGCGTGTTACGGTTTGCCTAAAAAGAATATTATCTCGATATAACTCATAGGCTGCGTTATCTGAGGCATTCACGATCAGCAGCATTGGTAGTACCCATAAACCAATTGCGAATAACATGATTAATGGGCCTGCCGCCCAAGCAGACCAATGACACTTTGTAATTTTGTTGCGCTCTGGCGACATTAATCGCAAAGCTGCATAAGGAATTAGCATCAATAGCGGTAAAAATCCGACCCCTTTTGTGATCACACCAATGCCCATGAAAAACCAAGCTAAGGCATACCACCGATATAAACCATCCACCAAGCAAAAGCGCAATATTCCATAGCAGCCAATGGTGATAAATGCACATACCAGAGCATCTACTTGCGCCGTTTTAGTTTGCAGTAAAAACTGAAAACTAAACAGCAATAACCAGCCAGCGGCAATCCCGACCTTTTTATCCCATAACCGCTTGGCTATATCGTATACCAAAAATAGTGTTAACAATCCTGCTGATGCAGAGGGCAACAAAAAAGAGACTCGTAAAGATCCTGTTATCCAATAGAATAGTGCAATAGACCACATAAAAATAGGCGGCTTATCAGGGTAAAGCTCTTGTGCTCGGGCGGGAAAGAACCAGTGCCCTGTCTCTACCATCTCTTTAGCAATGAGCGCAAAGCGAGGTTCATCTGCTGGCCATGGATCCCGAAACCCTATTCCAATGAAAATTAGTATAAGTGCGACTATTAATAGTGACTTGAAAGAAGAAATTAACTGCTCAATGCATTTAATTGCAACAGGGCTTAACTCTATATTTGAAGTATTCATTTAACGAGACTCTGCTACATTTCGAGCGGTGATACGCGTGTCTGTTTCTAGTCCACGTTTGTGCTTCCTGTATAAAGAAAAGCTTAAATAACTAGATACGAAAAGCAATACTACACTCGCTAATATTTGCCATTCTGAGTTAACTAACATACCTTTTCCCAACAAGCAGAAAATAAGCATTTGCGGAATATAGCCAATGAAAGATCCCACAAAGAAAGCTTTGGACTTAACATTGGTACTGCCAGCAACAAGGTTGGTTAAAACATTACTACCAAGCGGTAGCAGACGGATAATAATCGTTTTTCGCGTTGGTTGTGCAGCCAAGAACACATTGACCCGTTGATATTGTGTTTGAAACTTCTTTCTGATTATCGGCTTTAAAACTATTTTAGAGATGTAAAAAGTGATAATGCACCCTACTAAAGTTGCAACAGTTGCTAACAATAAACCAGTAATTGAGCCATATGCGTAGCCGCCTAAAAAAGCTACGATTTGACGCGGTGCTCCACACGCTGTGATAACTGCAGCGATACAAAAAAAATATAAAGCACCAATAAGTCCATTTCCTCTTACATCCCTATCTATCCATTGCTGATTAAACGATGAAATAAAGTCTGCATGCGTCAATAAGTAGCCAATCACAATACAAAACATTACCATTGCTAGGCTTTGCTTGTACCATATCGACCTCGCAGTGTTACTCATCAGGAAAACACTCTTTTATAGTGGGTATTTTATTGCGTTTTTGTAACCAAATGACGCCTAGCATATCTACTAAGCCGGCGAGCAGCCTGCCCCACATACCGTATTTGGATTCTCCATGTTGGCGATCTCGATGCTTAACTTCAACGATTTTTATTGTGCCTCCCAATCTTTTAATCAAAGCGGGCAAATAACGATGCATGTGGTCAAAATAAGGAAGTTTTAAAAAAGTACGACGCGGAACAACCTTCAAGCCACAGCCTGTATCAGGTGTGTCATCACCCAATAATTTAGAGCGGACTTTATTAGCAACGCGCGATTGAAAACGCTTCCAAGCCGTATCTTTACGATGTTTACGAAAGCCCGCGATACAAAAATGTGAGGTTTTGGGAAATGTTTCAGCAATACTCAACAAATTAATAATATCGCCAGGGTCGTTTTGTCCATCGGCGTCTATCGTTACAATTAGCTCACCAGATGCTTGTGATACACCAGTTAAAATGGCGGTGCTTTGTCCTGCAGAATGCTCATGCTGAATGAGTCTTATTATGTCCGGATGCAACTGGATCAGCGCTAGTACTTTTTGTGATGTTAAATCAGTACTGCCATCATCAACATAAATGATTTCAAATTGATGTTTAGGGGTCAAATGAGTCAATATTTCATTCACCAATGGGTCAACGTTGTCCGCTTCATTTTTAGCAGGGATAATAATACTGAAAAAGGTGCTTTGAAATTGCATAAATTACTTTGTATTGATTTACATTTACATTGAATACCGCCTATCTTAATAACATAACCTTAAGGTTCCCTTAAGATATCCTTAAAATTGTCCAACTTGGAAAACATTCAGTATCTCTTAAGCGGTTCTTAAGTTAACTCGTTCACAATACTGGAAATTAACAGCACTGGGTCATTATGAGTTTGAAAGAGCGATGTACAATAAGGCTAACTTGCTAACGACATTAGTTGACGAAGATGCAGAAGGAGTAGAATTCGATTTTGCGGGTGAATTTATGCCTGAGTTTGAGGGCGAAGGAAAAGCAGACCCCGAATATTATCAACTTTGGCGCAATGGAGAGGTGTTTGAACATTCCGGCATCATGGATTTGTTTTCAACAACAACCTTCGAACATCAGAAACTCAAAGTAGGTCAGGCTGCTGATAAACCAGTCAGTTATGTAGCCGCATCAATTTTTATAATTATATGGTTTTTTGTCTTATGGGTTTTAATGAGATGGCTTTTTGATTTTTATAACACTTAACTCAACTATGCTTTATTAATAATAACGTAAGCACCTTCAGTACTAATTAAAAGCCCGATATACACCTGGCCTATATTGGCTGACGCTCACATCAAGCGCTATCGCAGGTACTGTCATATCAGACTATATTGATCGCACACTAAGATTCGGATACTTATTTGGCTCATTACTGCTAATAGTTTTGCAGCTTCTAATATTAGTGTTTTGGTAAATATATAGCTAATATTAAGTAAACAATCAGTACACCGTAAGCTTTTCTTAAGGTTCATTTACTACCATACAAACACTTAACAAGGTGTGTGTATGAATCCTAAAATTTCCCCCATTATTCTATTAGCGTCATGTATTTTCGTTCCCCAAATTGTATTAGCTGACAACGGCGCAAATGATAATGAATGTGATCAAACGCCCAAGGTTCGTTTCAAGACTAATGACATTTTCGATTTAGACGACCCCGACACAATATTTGTACATTATTGGGCGAATTTTTTTCATATAAAAACGAAAGATATAACGTTAGGCAATGAAAGTGCATTCTTTATTCGAAAATGCGACATCACTCAGGCTGACATTGACGAACTAGAGCGTCATTTACGCAAGCAAAAATACATCCGCGAAGCCAGGATAACCGAAGGCGAAGACGAAAAAATAGACGTTGAAACATGGGATAATTGGTCGCTCATGCCAACGGTGGACTTTGGAAGAAAGGGAGGGATAAACAAATACACAATAGGTATAAAAGACCGGAACTTGCTAGGCTTAGGCATTGACGCTGAATTTGAATATTTTAGTAATAACCAACGCACTGGCTACAAATTCGACACACAATTTCCGCTTTTCCTGAACGAAAATATGACTGCGAGTATTAAACTTAGCAGTAATGATGATGGTAGCTCTCAAGCATTTTTCTTAAATAAAGACTTTGTTAGTTTTGATACTAGCCAAGCTTATAAAGTGGGTTTTGATAACTTCAATCAAATTGATAGTCAATTTCAAAACGGGTTGACGGTAGCGGAGTATGAGCATGATAAATCTTATTCTACTGCGCAATGGCAATGGTTGTTTAGCGATTCAGACAACGAAACCTTACGATACGGTATAGGTTATATAAGAGAAAAACACCAATTCTCTAATATACTTTTGCCTACAATCGCGTCATCTGGTTTTTTACCTGAAGACCGAGACTATCAATACCCTTTCGTCAGCATCGACTACCTACAAAAAAACTATCGAAAGCTATCTAACTTCAATCTCATTAACCAAATTGAAGATTTTAACTTAGGGTGGCATGTATCTGGATTAATCGGCAGAGACTTTGCAAATACCATGCAATCCCCCGCTGTTATATGGCAAATGTCTTTCTCAAAGGGTCTGCAAACATCGGACAATGGTTTTTTGTTTTTTGACGGCCATTTTGAAGGCGAGCGTATTTCAAATTCGGACAGTAAAGACAGAACGCAATTATCTTTTTCAACCGAATACTTTCACAAGTTTAATGATAATTGGGGAGGCTACTTTAAAAATGCCAATACGATAAGTAAACACCCCTTTTTAGACTCACCCGTCGCCTTGGGCGATGACTCTGGTGTGCGCGGTTATCCATTGAATTATCAGCATGGAGAAAGAACAACGCAATTTACATTGGAGGCGCGTTACTACCCTCACATAAATATTTACAAACTGTTTGAACTTGGAGGCGCTGCTTTTATCGATGCAGGGAAGGCATTTGGTAATAGTCCCGTGGCCAACGTTAACACCTCGGTTTTGGCATCAGTAGGCATTGGCGCTCGTTTTTACTCAACTCACTCCAGTGATGCTCAGGTTATTCACCTTGATTTAGTCAAACCGCTGTCTACTGACACCAACGTAAACGGTATTGAGTTTCGCATTACCACCAAACATTCGTTTTAAGCTATCAATATAATGAAATATATCAACACTATCCGTAACCGTTCATTTAGCACGAATCAACTGATACTTTTTACATCAGCGTACATAGCACTAGTACTTAATCTGCCATTTTTCACTAAAGTGTGGAATATAGTAACTGCAAATAGCGATTACAATATTTGGTTTTTATTGTCAGTACCACTGGTCCTATTACTATTGACCATTCTCTTTCATAGTCTTTTTGCCTTTAAACGGTTGCTTAAACCGATGCTGATTGCGTCTGTATGTCTCTCATCGCTTTTGTTTTATGGCACTTATCATTACGGTATTATTTTTGACTATGGCATGATCCAAAATACGATAGACACTGACCATGCAGAGGTAATGTCTTATTTCAATATGTATGCAGTGCTATTTTTTGTATTATTTGGACTTCTACCCTCTAGCTTACTTTACTACGCTAAAATAACAGACCATTCAATTGTTAAAGGTGCTTTTGGGTGGTTGAAAATGGTCGTGATTGCCACACTATTGCTATCTATATTAGTGAGTTTATTCTACGTAAACTACGCGGCTGTTGGCAGAAACAATCGAGAACTAACATCGTACTTAACTCCCTTTAAATTGTATGAATCTTCGTATAAATACCTCAAACGTGCCCTAAATAATTCGCCTCGAGAATTTCATATACTCGACGCAAAGCCAGTTTTAGTTAACAAACAAGCAAAAAGAAGCATCACTGTCGTCGTGCTCGGAGAAACAGCAAGAGCCAAAAACTTCTCGCTAAATGGCTACGATAAAACCACCAATAAATACACGCAAGGCGCAAATGTTGTTTCATTCTCCAATGTTTCTTCATGCGGCACCGCGACTGCGGTTTCAGTACCGTGTATGTTCTCTCGTTTGAATAAACAAAACTATGACAAATATGTTGCGAGCTATCAGCAAAATGTGCTGGATATCATACAATTATCAGGTACTAACGTTACTTGGATTGATAACAATAACGGAGGCTGCAAAGGCGTATGTGCAAGAGTCGAGTCAATCGTCATAGATGAAAACATGTCAAGCCCATTGTGTGATGGAGAATATTGTATAGATGAAATTTTGCTTGAATATCTAGATAAACAACTTTTAGTACAGTCAGATAAAAATACGCTCATCGTTTTGCACATGATGGGCTCACATGGTCCTACCTATTTCCGGCGCTATCCACCAGAACACCGAGCCTTTACGCCTGATTGTCAACGCAGTGATATACAGCATTGTACTAGCGAAGAATTAATAAACACTTATGACAATACAATTTTATATACTGACTTTGTATTAGCGAAAATTACGCAACGATTGCAAACCTTGTCTGATAGTAAGCAAGTGAATACCGCGATGCTTTATGTTTCTGATCATGGTGAATCATTGGGTGAAAATGGCATATATTTGCATGGCTTGCCCTATGCGTTTGCACCGAAAGAGCAAACGCATGTGCCGATGCTGTTTTGGCAAAACAAGCAAAATGAAATCGTTAGTCAAGAGTGCCTTGATACCATCGCCACGCAAGCAATATCACATGATAACTTCTTTGACATCCTGCTTGGTATACAGTCTGTTGATTCAAACACTTATAATGCTAAACAAGATGTCTTAAGCCTTTGCCGACAGACTCATAACCTCGCAAATAGAGACACTTATGCAGAATAAAACATCAACAAACTCAACGTCTAATGTGAACGCGAAACCAAAAGGTTTACTACGGCTTTATCTGGCCGTAAAAAACTCAGGCAGAGCCATTAAATGGCTAATAAAAAATGAGTCTGCATTTAGGCAAGAAGCCCTTGCATTACTCATTGCTATACCCGTTACCTTTGTCATTGACGCTTCACCCAAAGAGCAGTTGATTTTAATAGCGACTGTACTTTTCGTCATGTTAGTAGAAATAATTAATACCGCAATCGAGGTGGTTGTAGACAGGATTGGCGTAGAACTAAATCCGCTGTCTGGTTTAGCAAAAGATTTAGGCTCCGCCGCCGTTTCAATCAGCCTCGTTTTAGCAGCGTTAACATGGATTGGCATTTGCTTCTTATAGGCAGGTAGGTGCACATATGCGGGTACGATAGCGTTCATATGCATAAGTTTTTATTCAGCAATAATTCAGCCAATCTTAAGATAAGAGTGTTAGCCTTCCGCTAACTATAACAATTATTGGCTAAAGAATAGCGATGCATGTGGGTTTTGTATTGAACATTTCGTTCCTATTACCGTTATTTAAGAAAAAAATTATCAGTATTTCTGTTGTTGGGAATGACCGCTGTTTGGACGTCAGGATATGTAAAAGCACAAGTTCATCCCTTATATCAAAATCAAACCAATGTCTTCCATGTGGTTAAACCAAGAACGCTTCAACAAGTCAATAACGAGCTTGAATTTACCTATACAATCGACAAAAGCGCCATGCACTTTCAAATCAAGTTGCTTACGGTACTGTCAAGTTACCGAATTCGGACGAACAGAACCACGATTTAACTGCCTATGCCAAATTTTAGACGCAACTCGCATCGGTTGTTTTCGTAATGCTGGGTTGAGTGTTCTACACACGGCATCAGTTCTTTCTTACCTGCATGTTTATCTTTACGTTTCTGAACGAGAATATCGATTTCATCATCATCCTCGCCGGCAGCCCGCCAAAGGTAATGCAGCACACCATTGATCTTGATGAATACCTCATCAAGATACCAAGTATCACCCAAATGTAAAAGCTAAGTGGATTTTCCCTCCAAAGTGCACGTGTTCTCTCTATCCACCACAAATAATCAGTCACGCCGTGTGGTTTTATCACACTAATTTCTAGCCGTTTCATAAGTAAAAAAACACGACAGTTGTTGTATAAAAACGAGTTACACTTTATTTTACTGTAACTATTTTTAATTAATTTTTAAGTAACATGAAGTCCAATACCAATTTATTAATGCTAGTTGCCATTTTAATGGTTCTTTTTAGCCCTATCGCTTTTGCATCTGACATCAGAATGTATTGGCATCTATACTTATTCGGCATCGCGCTTATTTCAACATTGATTGCACTATTCATTACCTATCGAAAAAAAAATATAGAAAGCACCGGAATAAGAATAATGATTTGGGGGATATATTTTTGGGTTGTCACATTTATCCAACTAATTCTACTTTCTTTATTGTATGGTCAGGCTTGAGAGTGCTGTCGACTTAACGAATCCAGATGCATAGAACGGTAATGTAATAAATCGATTTCAATATTTCGTTGGTATAACCCCTCTGATATGATTTTTCGAACGTAAAGTTCCGCGATTCTTTTTAGAAAATGGCCCTGCCGCACAAAAATAGCCGTTCGATAGAAAGTCCTCACTCAGGCTTTTAATCTGCATTTAATTTTGGTGGTGGGTAGATATTCGGCCCCTACTCCAGACGCTAGTTGAAATCTAATGAGCAATTAAGCGACGGTCTTAAATGGGCATGATGCAGACGTAGCTATTTTCGGATCATAGCGGTGGTTCGAAAAACTTTTTTTGACGATCTCGTTTACCATGTGAATCAGTAAAACTACAAAAATAGCCTTTACATTGTGTAATGTAATAATCAGAAATATCCGCGATGATTAGAGTGACTTTTTCCTGTTAAAAGCTGAAAACGGGCTTTCACTTGTCCGCGATTAAGAATGGCTGGCGGCAGTAACGCTAGTTTTTCGAAGAGATTAATTTTTGCTAATCGGCAAGCTACTTTTTACTATTTGGATTGCTCTAATCAAGATTTGTTTCCATCATGGAAAGAAATGACTTGCCAATATAGAAAGTTAATTGTACATTAGTTTCCGACTTGGAAACTAATGAGTAGTAATAATGACAAATGAAACAAACAAGATAGATTCGGATGAAGCCAAAGTCGCACTCGAATCAATTAAAAACTTAGAAGGTATTGCATTGCAACGGGCTATGCCTTCGAAATGGTCTGGGATCTCAATTGCCTTAGTTGTAGGCCTTTTGGTATTTTTAATTGGAGCTGGCCTACGTGAATATTATATTTTTCCAATTATTGCTTTACCGCTAATCCTTGCGGTGCAGCGTAATAGAGCAAAATCATCACCGCGGACAATCAAAAAAGTTAAAAAGACCATCATTGCATTAGTTGGTCTAATCGCTTTCATGTGTGGTTTGATATTCATCGCTATTTATATGCGCTCCTCCTATGACACTTTGGCTGGCCCATTGGTTGCCGGTGTAATAGCAGGGTTAACGATTTATTGGCTAAGTGTCTCTGAACGTAACGAATACAAAAACAAAATCGATCAGGGTATGCGTTAATGAGTGAATCACAGTTTGACAGTATTATTCATGCCCCTAACCGGCTGCAAATATGCTCGTTGTTGTCGCCTCTTGACGATGCCGAGTTTCAGTTAATTCGTGACCAATTGGGCGTGAGCGATTCGGTATTGTCAAAACACGTGAAGCAACTGGAAGACGCCGGATACGTCAAGCAACGCAAAGAAAAAGTTAACGGCAGACAACGTACGTGGCTTTATTTAACTAAGGCTGGTAGAAAAGCATTTAAAGGGCACGTGGAAGAGTTGATGCGTATTGTTGATGTGTAGTGTAGGGCAAATGTCTGCCCTATTTAGCAGCGCTGGACTTTCAGCATAAAGATATCGGGTGGATATTTATGCTTGTTACGACGGGATGTAATAATTTAAATAGTAATAACTATGCTACCTCCGCCGTGGAAATAATGGCGGTAGCATAGATGAACTAAAACATCATTTTTCATAAAATGAAAATCGGCGATTTCCCGTCTATTACTTTCTGTTTTCACGGCCTCCATAATTCAGAATTCAAAACAAGCGGCTCCCACTGTTGTGCAAACCAGTTATGAATATTGTTTTTGATGATGAACTGCTTTTATTTAAACAGACTTGTCTGAGGCGGCGCTCGATTTTCGCCCTTAGATGCCTGCTTTCAGCGCGTATTTGGTATTTAAGCGGTTAGAAAATTAACTACCCCACCGCCCGTTGTTCCCTCGAAGCGGTCCCAACGATGGGATGGAAAAGCGATTCCGCTTATGTCAGCTAAGTCGCATCTCCTGACATTATGAGTGCTCAACCGTCCGCTATGGTCGAAAAATAGTAGCAACAAAACCAGTTTTTTCGATCCGTCGCTACGACCATCATTGACAAAGATTTCTCACTCAATTTTGAAAGGCGTACGGCCCCTATTGCCGTGAGACCGCCTTACATGATTAGGCCACAAGTGCTTGTGAGCTGACGTACGTTTTTCATTTTCAGCGTTAATGTTCGACTGAAAAGTGCAAGGAACTGCCGTAAAAGGCGAGCTAAAAGGTCCTTCTGATTATGTGCGCTCCAAACAGTGGTACTGGCAATTGGAGCTGATTTGGGTGAAGGTATTACCGTAAACGCAGATCTGATAAACCTGACTGGATGAACTCCGCTTATGACCGTAAAACACCCTATACTGATGAAGAGCTTAAACTGTTTGTCGATGGTTTTATTGAAAGCTTTGAAGGCGAGTGAGAAGATTTAAAACTAGAATTTGGCGAATTGAAGGCTAGACGTCGAATTAAGAATGGTTTCATCGCCAAAGACGAAAACAATTTACTAAATATCGAACCAGATGGTTAAGTTCATTAGATACCTACATCGCACTTTTATGGAAGAAGTGCAATGTAGTGGCTTTTGTTAAGAATCAATTCCCCCCGATACCTCTAATGCATCATCAACCTCTATACCTAGATATCTAACAGTACTTTCAAGTTTTGTATGACCGAGTAATCATTGGCAAGCTCATAGATTCTTTGTCTTTTTGTGAATAAGAGAAGGTTTTGTTCGCCTCATTTTATGCGTGCCGTATTGAGTCGCGTCTAAGTATATCGATTCGACCCAATGGTCAACAATCCGGCTATATTGTCGAGTTGATAAATGATCAGATGCTTTCACTCTCGATTTGAACAAGTAATCACTTGACGTCAATTGGTATTGTTGGATTAACTGTGAAATCAATTCACGCGTGTTTTTAGTAATTTCAAACTGAACCGGTTGCCCGGTCTTTTATTGAACTAGCATTGCTCTGGATTGCACATTTAGTCCATGTACAACGTCACGTAGCCTCAGAGAAACGAGGTCACAAGCTCTTAACTTACTGTCAATAGCTAGGTTAAATAGCGCTAAGTGACTTGAGAGAAGCAAAAGAATAGTCACTTATTTATACAAGCTTGTTTACTTTATGCTGCTAGGCAAAAACAAAAAACGAGTGTCATACAGAGCACTCGTTTTTTATCATCGATTTAGTAATATCTTAAATCCAATTAACCCTCAAATCTAATGTCAAACGTTTTACTAAACCACCTATTCATTAACACTTTTTGCTCAAAATAAGGCTCTTCTTCACGATCAACTCTGTAGGTATCGAATGTGCCTAGCTTGGCATCGTCAGCATTCACTAAGTTGCATTGTGCATCCAAAATTTTGTAATCAAAGCGTAAACGATATTTATTTCTCAATCTGTTGCCTGGTACGTTGAGATTAATAGCACGGTAAGTGAGACCGTTAGGGCCAGAGTCAGAATCACTGCCTTTAACTCTGGTCTTGTCGTACACATGCGTTTCTAGGTAGGGTATTGATATGTTGGTAACATCAATTTCTAGTGATTGCCCGTGTGGTAACCACTGCGAAAGAAAATCCAGGTGCTCCTGCAAATATTCAACGACCTGCTCGTCATATTTGTTTGGTGATATAACAGTCAAGCTAACAATAGAGGAGCCGCTTGCTGTTCAGTAACACTAATGTTTTGGTCTTGCTCGGTGTCGGCAATTGCCGCTCCGCATAATGCCAATGCAAGCACCAACAATATGAGTTTACTATTATTTAATTTCATATTAATTCCTTGGTTCCGTGAAGCGTTAGGTGTCGAATAATCGTTACACCAATTATATGAAGTTACGCTAACACTTGCGTGTACATTTAACTACAGACCAAAGAAGCTTAGTCGACAAGGACATGTTATTTGTATAATAAAATCAATATCAAGTTAATTTGTGAACTTGCGAAACCTGATCCACTAAAATTTCCACCAGATGAACCTGTTCGACTCCTTTAGTCAAGTATTACGATGACTATTATAGGCAAAGAGTGCACGATTCCTGCGAAGGAATAATGCCGCTCGTTTAAGACATTAAACGTCATTCGCCAGGACGACAATATGGGCACCCAAAAATCTCAAACTCTATTATCGTCGGATACTACCGCAGTTGCACACAGACCTCCCCAATAACAAACGAAGCGCTATTTTGGATTAAACTAGTTCGTACAGAGACTAATTAATCGAGGAAGATATTCACGCAAGACGTAAAATGCATTTAGATTCCGGCTTTGTTTAGTGACACTCGTGGTGATCAAAAGCCTAATTGGCGTTTTAGCGCTTTAGCCCTTTTTAAACTTCTATACAAGGCAGCTACAGATAGTTATGCAACTCATCAAAATTGATAAAACCCGTTATCGTCGTCATTTAAGCCGTGTCATCGCAGCGTGTATCGGTGCATTTGTAGTAGGTAGCTTGGCTATTTCACAAACGCTTATTGCGCTATTTCCAGATCCAAGCGGCAATCACTTTCATTGAAACTTACTTGCCGTAGTGGTAACGGGCGCAAGCATTGGCTGAGTGTTAAACAAGTATCGCAACCACCCTTTTATGACCGAAGTCGTTTATGTATGGGAATTAAAGCAAGCGCTGAATAAAATTACCCGAAAAATGCGAAAGCTCAAAGAAGCCGCCGAGACCCGCAATGTGGATGCGATGTTGGCCATGCAATATAGCTATTTGGCTATCTCGCGAATAGATAATTGCGATGAGATACCGCGAGAAATTTCTTCCCGCTCTTGGGCCGTTAAAGATGATGCGGCTCTTTTTTTAAACTGGAGGCCTGATGCCGCTCGATTTGACCAATATACCCTGTATGCTTGAATGGCCTCTATCAAAGAACTTTGCTGTATCATGTGAAGATCCACCTTGCTGATATCGCGCTCAAATTAACGCACGTTGTTGTGCATTATAATAAATTCTTCTTCTCTGTTTCATGGTAACGCCTCCGCTTTATTTTAGTATAGCGTTGCATAGACCGATTGATCTCACATCCAAAAGCCGCCATTTAGCGGCGCTTAAAATGCACTAGATGAAAAGCGTTTGCTGTAGTTATTCGATATGCCTGTGTGAGCCATACTTAAACGCATTTGTTAATCGCATTTAACAGAAAAGTAGTCTTCATTATGAGTGACGGCGAGCTGTGGAAAGTCTTTTACTAAGTCATCATAATCGCTTTCAAGCCTATCTTTTAAACGGTATGAGGCTCTCAAGTGATGCTGCAATACGCTTATGCCTTTTTGTAGAAAGTATTCAGTGAATTCAGAATTTGAAGATACGTTAAAATTAAGGAAGTCATCCGAACTACGAAGTGAACTGTATCCTTTGATGAAAAAATAGAAAGGGTCGAGGTGCTTTTCCTCGCTCTTATCTATCTTATCCTTTAATTGAATGTATAGTTCAAATTTGCCTTTTTCAGTCAAGGTGTTGAGTAATAGATAGCTTTCGGGAATGTCATTAAAGTCTATTTCATCCAACCAAAGAGAAAATCCGTTAAACAGTGCGATTTGACGCAAAACTGCGAGGTTCTCAGTATGGGGCTTTAAATTGGCTTCACTCAATTTTTGAACTACCTCTTGTTCTGATAATGCTTTTGTCCTTAGCAAGTCTCTCGTCAAAATTGCGCTTAACATAGTTCGCTGGTCGTCACTTAAGGCAGGAAAGTCTATTTCATTGAATTCAACTTCAGCTAGGGTTTTACCCTTTAGTTGCATGTCTTTCTCAATTAAAGCAATGCTGCTTCGAATTGCTTCAACGTCAGGCAAAGAGCCAAATGCATCGCTTTTGATGCTGCAATAATTATACTCAAAAGAATTTGTAACATCAGAGACAAAGTCATCAGGTGCAAATTCTTGCCACTGCGTGTAAGTCAAATTTCTATCTTGCATCCAGTTTTTCTTAGCATTGCATTCGGTTTCTTTCGCGACGACACGCTCATAAGATTCTTTGTCATACCAAAGCGCTAAGGCTGTTTCGGGCGCATCGATTTCGTTCATTACTTGATAAGGGATATTGATGTTTTGCTCTTTTAATTGAGTTAGCTTATTTTTGAGACGGCGCCTGTCAAAAAAACCTGGCAGTTGATAAAAGGCTAGGCTAGTGTCATATAAGTCGAGCATAGAAAGCAACTTATCCGCATCCCTTTTTAGCTGTTCATTGTTTAATTCATAATTGAGTGATGCAATCACATTTGCACGAAGCCGATGTTCGTATGGATTAGCAAACCGAGCCAAGCTTGGATATTGGTTTAGTAAAGCAATGGCGACATCAATTCGTTTTGATGCCACGGCAGACGAGATAAGACTGCTTATTGGGCTCACTTGAGTGTTAGTCAACAACTGATTGGGTACATCAAATAAGGCGTCATTAAGTTTCGCAAGCACATTGTCAACAGGTTCATCGCTTAGCAGTGCTTGGTTGGCTCGCTCTAAAGAGATATGACTCCACAAAGACTGCTTTTCTGACGATAAATCAATAATATAATTCATTTGTTCGCCCGCCGCTAGACGAGCATTATAATCTTCTATTAGAGAAACTAAACGACTGGCCGTAGGTAAAGAATGAAATATGGGTAGGTCTCTATTTAGCAATTCAAAATCCAGCGCTTTGTTATACCACTTGCTGGCGTCCATCCAACTCAAATGAGCCCAAATTCCATCCGCAACCTCTTGTTTTGTGCTCCCCGCAAAGTAGGCTTGAGCGGCAACTTTATTTATTTGTCTATGTACAAGATTCAGGCTTTCATTTCTGTCAATAGTGGCGCATTCCTCCTTAGAAATTGATGAAATGGGCGAAGCTACTTTCTCAAATATAGGTAAATTCGCCTCAGGCACTTGAATAGAAGAGACTTGATGGGGTTTGACGAGTTTAATGTCTGCATCGTCTTCACCCGTGCTCACCTTCGATATTGAGCTGCTTGAGTAACTCATTGAATGTGTAAACAAATAGACTGCAACAACTAGCAGAGCAAGCCCAATAAATATAAACGCTTTGTTTTTCATATAGCACTCAGTTCCTTGTGCGAGAAGCAAAACAACGAGAGTTCATACTAACGTGACCCATTACAAAGTTTCAAGCGAAGTAGCGTAATAGCGAAAGAATACTGGACGTAATACGCTTTTATAAGAAGTTTAGATACGAACAGTAAATAACCTCGCGAAGTAATTCTAAGACCGAAAGTCACCGGCCCCTCTCTGCCTCACTGGAGCCAATCAAGGCTTAAGATTATCACGGAAACTGTGAAATCAATTCACGCTGTTTTTAGTAATTTCAAACTGAACCGGTTGCCCGGTCTTTTATTGAACTACCATTGCTCTGGATTGCACATTTAGTCCATGTAAAACGCCACGTAGACTCAGAGAAACGAGGTCACAAGCTCTTAACTTACTGTCAATAGCTAGGTTAAATAATGCTAAGTCTCTAACATTACCCGCTAGCTCAAGTCGAATACGAATAGCCCAGATTTGCTGAAGTTTACGTGGGTGTTTTTGACCAACAAGCTTATTTTTATTCCAAGTTTCTTTTGCCTATAAACTGTAATTTGATACATCGTGTTACCTCTTTCATATTTGGTTGATGTGGATGAACGACCGCACATACTAGAGATGAGCTACATATCATGTTAAAGACGAATTTTTCGTTCAGAATATTGACACTTTTTGAGATAGTCATAGGTCGATAGCACATAAGACGTGGGCGTATAGTAAACCAAGCAGGGTTTCAATTAACCAGAAATTTTGCGATGACAATTAGAAGCGTTAAACTGGTCCCTAGTTCTTCGCAAACACTGTTAGCAGTAACAGCATCTTCAGAAGCCTTGCGTAACGCCATAAGTTTAAACTCGGCTGAGTATCTTTGATAACTTTTACCTTTTGTCATGAAACACCTCCTGTTGTATCTCAATAACAGTTATAGTCAGAACTTTCAAGATCTAGCGTACTGTCGGGTTTCTTTACACAATTTTAACTCATGGACATTTCGTTAAAATTGCTGATTTATCATTGATTGAGTTAATCGGTATCACTTGTCAGTCAATATTTATCTACTATTCAGCTCCTTAGAACCATAACGGACGGGCAGATTATTTAAACAATTGTGTCACTTAAAGTGACTTCACTGTCGGCTTTTGTTACACAATTGATATTTTCAAATAAACTAGATTTAGTAACTTACTGTTTTTAATTAATAAAAATTTCACGGCATGAATTATGCACAGTTGGATACGTTGCCTCAGTTAATAAATGGCCATTTTGAGCCAATCATTGAGCACTAAAAAGGGATTTAGAACATGAAGATTAATATAGTAATAAGCCTGATTATTTTATGTTTATGTCATAATGCAACTGCGAATTTAATAACTTTTGACGATAACATTATTGGCGAAAAATATGCCGACGGTTCGTATATTAGTGGGCGTTTTGACATCAACTCTTACTTAGCTGAAGACGAATTCAATTATCCATACGATATTAATAGCATATCCCTAGAATTTAACTTTCGCGACGACGATAATGATTTAACTAGCCAATTAATACAGACTAGTTACTTTTATTGGTTCGAGCAGCCCGGATACACTGCATACTACAGAAGGCTATACACACAGAACGTTGACGAGATTGAGCATTTCCACGTCTGGGACACGGCAAATAATATATGGAAGACAGTGGTATCAAATTATTATTCTATGGGACAACAATACATTGGAGTAGCAACATGGGACGGCCAAGTTGCCAATGACCGGTACGCCACTATCGCATATACTAATGAATATAAGGGTTTCGGCGGTTCCCGGACGATTTCAACCGGCGTTTCTGCGGGTCAAGCTCAAACATTACGAACAACAGGAATTTTAGGCTATCATACTTACATAGAAGGAGATGGTTATCTAGTGTCAGCTAAGATGACAATAGATGTCCAACCGAACCCGTCGATAAATGTAGTAGAACCATCTACACTCGCTATTTTTGGATTAGGAATAATAGGTTTAGCCTCACGTCGATTTAAGAAACAAGCTTAAAAAGTTCGTCTCACACTCTACATCTGGTTTTAACGACATTATTCCTGAATAAACCCGTGTAAGCCAACGTTGTCGATAATCATCAATAAGTATCTTCCAATTCGGTAGGTGCTTTTTGCGCATAAAGCCGTGTTAATCGACGAAGGTGATTTTGTTTTGTTCGTTTATCACGATGTTCCCCCTAAGTAGCACCTGTGCTCAACGATCCCTTATGCCGTAATGCAGACAGTGGAGATTAGTCGCAGCTCTCAATTTAAAATGGTCGAATTGAGTCTAGGCTAATACAAATAAACACTTTTAAAAAACGCTCCTAAAGTTTAGTTGATACATCATTGAGTCTTGACTTGCTTTCCATATTTCCTCATCGGGTAGACTTGTTCTAGCCAAGGTTACAATTTCTCTTTTTGTCGTATTTGACATTGCGCATCCCAAATATATTGCACCGAATACTCTTGGGTCTTCTTCCCCGTAATAAGGATTCGATGTATCGTGATTTGAATCGAAGATTGAAATACGCCATTCTTTCTCCTAACTCCAAATTATATTTTTCGTTAACGCAGTTGCTTTGTGTCTCGCAGGAAAGTCTAGTGAACTCTCGCAAAGTAGATATTTTCCTCCACCCTTTTCAATAGCTTACTATTGAATTCATCAAGGTTGATTTGTGGGAAAAAAGAAAACTTATGATCGAAGGCTCCGTTATACTCCGACGGCAGTGACTACCTCAACTTTTTGTTTTCGATTATAAGTTTGGCGGTATCAGCGGTTACGAATTCTACAACCTCAACGCCCATTAAGAGGTTTTTAATTGTTGGTAAAAATGTGAAGCGAAGCGAAACCTAACCAACTGTTAAAAGTCCTGCTTAAATGGCTTGTTGTGCGGCTTTACTCTGAATTGTTATTTTTGGATTTACAACTTTTACTTCGGCTTAAAAGGACAAAGCTGATAGAAATAATAGCGAAGCCAATACTTGCAAAAACAGGAGTGAGATTACTATCCTCAGTTGAATAATAAGCTCCTGATAAAATAAGGAACAAAACACCAGATAAGAAATATAAATAAATAAATTTAACGTTTTTCATGATTAATCCTCTATTGTAAAACCAATGTAATTTAAACTTACTCAATTAGCAACTATGCACAAATCTGTTGAACTGCATAACACTTATTATCGAGCATTTCGCACATATAATTGCTCGGTTTAATTTTAATCGCCATGGGTTTTAGCCTTTACCTTGTGATTTAACTGAGTATTTTTAACATGATTAATTCAAACCCACTTCGTCCAACAAAAGTAAAAGGAGACCTGACCTTAACGCGACTTTTATCCTTACTATTAAATAAGATGTGAATAATATTTTAAATAAATAAATTAATGACTTACAAATTTTCAGCAAAACAAAGTAAGAATCTAAATAGTTATATAATAGGGCTCGATATTGGCGTTATCTTTAATATTCCATTACACCTGCCTAAACGCAAAGTACTTTAATCTGGAGCAATAAAGATGAGTGGTGAAATATCGCCATTGCTAGAAAGTTGCTGCAGTCACTTCCCTTCGAGCGCCGGCTTTGTATCTTTTGAAGTGCTATAAACAATAAAACTCTCATGCCAGATTCTAGACCATATTTCTACAACATTTATGAACGACGTATGACGGCAATTGCCGTTCAACTGCCTAAGACAAGTTCTGGCAGTTTATAGATAATTGGACTCCCCATAGTCTCTTGTTATGTGGTACATGGAGCATATCTAACCTCCTTTTTATGTTCGACAAAATCATCAGCTATTACAACCATAGAATGACCTCACTGGCGGGCCAAATAAAATTGAACCCTATTCGCGCTTCGCTAACAAGATTAATAAGATACTTTCAAATACCCTAAAGCATGTATTAAGAACTACAAATAGACCCAGCATTAATAATGACAATATGTAATAACTAGAGACCGGTTCAGGTGGAAGTAAACCCGCCTCTACATACTTGTCAATAGTCGACACATAAAGAAAAAAGTAGAGCGACAGCGATGCTTTTTCCCAATGAGCGAAGCGAATGTGGTTTATTGTTTTGTTAGGCATATTGCCACGACACAGCAGGTATCTCTTTCGTAATAACTTCCGATACTATATTTTGGCTCCAAACACGAATATGCTGAGCTTTACCACGAATATCTTTGTACCAAGGGTAAGTTGTATTTACAAAATCGAAATAACGAGATCTTTCGATAATTTGTATTAAACCTCCGTCATCCCGTATTTCATACTCATCAAATGATGAATGCGATTCTTCCATTTGTTGCCACGTTATAGGGGCAAGGAAAGTTATTTTAGCTAGTCTTTTCGGAGTAGTGTGATCGGCATATTCTCCTTCGACAAGAAAAATATTCAATTCATCGCAATCTTCATTTTTGTTGTAGTCAAATGAAACATTGTGAAAATAAAAACTATCTGATGATGATTCGCTGAGTATCGTCTGCATATGCCTAGTACCCCACATAACGCGAAATGCGCCCGTAAAATTTCCCAGCGAACGCAGCGAGTGAGTTGATGTGATTGTTATGTTGCTTAAACCTATCGCGTTACTGATAAAACAATTGGTGCTTCCTTGCGTTAACCACTTAAGTGAAAATATACTCGTTTGAACTCAAAAAAATAACTGATGTTGACCAGCGAACACCAAACGGCGAATGCTCTCGAATCCGAAAACAACTCATTAAAAACAGATGGGAGTAACTCGTGAAATAAAGAGCCACGCCATCGCTGAATCAATAAAATGTTAATTACTGTTTTTAATTGATATAGAAATACCACCCGTGTATTTCGATGTTAAATTGTATATGCATGCAAATACAGAGGTGAATAAAAAGCTAACTATAAACGCAAACAAGGGCATGACTGCCAGTAAGAAAATTTTCATGCTCAAATCATCAGTCGACACATTAACTAGAAAGTCATACGTGACATCTACTTCGACACCAAACAGCAAAAAAACAAATCCTATTATCGCCGTAAGCGCAGAATAAACAGCGACTACAATAGCCACCGAAATTGCAGAAGGCTTCACGTTGATTTTTTGTATTTCCATTTTCATATTTCCACTTCCTTTTAATTAAAATACATACCACGTTACTATGGTACTTCTGGCGCTGAAATTTCCGTCGGTATAATTATTGTGTGAGTAACTTGAGTTGTTACCCAGCCTTGACCAGACACATATGTTTGCTGATAAGTAGATCTAATATTCCCTCTCGTTTGAGTCACCGTTCGTGTGTCTCCGGGTTCACCCAAGTCCGGATTTGGTAAAGTCGCATTTGACTGGAATCTACTTAAGATGTTTGTTCCACATACTGATTTAGTATACGTCACTGTGACACTTCTGCTTCTGTCTAGCGCTTCGGTAGCCGAAAACGAAGGTAGCGAGTTGTTGAACTCAATCGAATCAAATATCGACGTGTCGTTTGATTCGTACTGACCTTTACTTGTGATGCATTCAAAAACCTTTTTATCAGTTTCTGTTTGAACATCATATTTGGCATTGGCGGAAGAAATTACAACACCAAAAAGTGATAGGGCTAATAAAGCTTTCAATTTCATATAAAAAGTCCTTTTATTTAATTGATAATAAACATTATTCACCACCCTAAATGCAAAATTGCATTCGGTGATTTTTTAAATGTAGCAAAAATTTATTTTGTTGCAAAGGACTTCATGATGATTAATTAAGCTATTGTATTGTCCACGCAAGGACATGTAAGCGCCAGGTGTGTTGTGTCGCTCTACAAATAGCGTTTTTAAATCCTCAACTAGTTTATCGGGGTTGTTTATGCATCTAACAAAGAGAACAATGAGTTCAAGGTTAGCATCGTTTAATATGTAATGGTTATAGTCAATATTAAGCGCCACTGAGCAAGATCCGCAGAATAGCTCAACTAGTACATCACCACTTTTAGGTAGATGTTTGAATAGGCTTTCAAACATAAGCTGTCTTGAGGCGAGATATTTGGTAATCGAGGCCATTTTATTCATGAGCTATCCCTACTGTGATATGTAAGGATTATGTCAGGCTTTACAGCCCTAAATTAATTACGCGGTGTTATTTTATACTGTCTGGTTCTTGGTACTTTTTCACGTAAAGAAGATCGATATTAGTAAGTACCCTGCCGCTTTTACTAACCTCATCAACGTAAATTTTTGAGGAAGTGTTTTTTCACATATTTCGAATATCACAACCATTTCTCTGTTTGTTGTATTTCTAATATTGTAGACAATAGTGCTAAACCCTTTATCAGTTATCCATTTAAATCTCATTGGAGTATAAGAAGAATAAACGACATCCCTGATCTATTCAACAGGTATGGATTTTGCTGGGTTTAAGGTTAACGAACTGAATGTGGGTATAGGTTCTAGCTGAACGAAGTTGCGCTTTGGTTACCTAGGTGAAGTTTCAACAACATAAATTCGTAAAATGGGCTTGTTTTCGCGCATTGGCTCCCACCGTTTCTTACAACAGTGAATAACCGACGACTAGTATAATAGCCGCTAAGCGCCCCAACTGAAATTTTGCTGTGTTGTTTCAAATTCTGGCGGCGCTCGCAGCGGCGGTAACAGATTTGCTTGCGCTGTTACTGGGTAATATTTATCAAGGTGAGTCAGTATTTTATTGATGACAAAAACGTCGCTGATGCAGGCGATTATCCTCACATTATGCCTTTGGCATTTCTCACATTTCACGCGTCGGTCACCCGATAATATCTATGTTAAATACTCGTTCTTACTAGCCGGTCACCGGCCGCTGTGCCCACGTCATCCCTCCGGCATGGTAAGGCAGATTGCCTGCTAGTTATCAGATTGGCTATCTTCTTCATTTATAAGTTTAGGGCTGTTCTCTGTCTCGCTGTGAAGCAGGCGTTTTGAGGCAGTTACTTGTGCGCGAAGGTTGCTATTGGGAGCGAACATCCCCAAAAATCGCGTAAGGTTGATTCTTGGTGGTGGAATGAGGGCCACTAGTTTGCCTATAAAATCAATAGGGTCAAAGAATACGTGTGAAGTGCCATCATGATGAGAAGTCTTCAATTCATATCGCACTTTTCCATGGTCGGTTATGCTTGTAGTGGCATAGTCAATTTGGCCACCTATTAAGAAATGTTATGCTATTAGCATAGCAAGATTAGGTGCCAAAGATGAGTAAAAGAACAAGACGGACGTTTAGTCCTGAATTCAGATTAGAAACTGGCCAATTAGTTGTCGATCAAGGTTACACGCATAACGAAGCAGCTTGGAGTCCACCGCAGCACATATAAATACTGGCGTAAGCGTGATAAACGCATTACACCAGAAACGGCTAAATTGCACAGTCAGGTGAAAGAAGTCCAGCGCCAAAGCAATGGCTCAGCTGGCGCAAGAACAGTGGCAATCATGGCAACCAATAATGGTTACCTATTGTCTCGTTATCGCGCTGGTAACATCATGAAGAAGCTTGATTTAGTCAGCTGTGAGTTGCCGAAACATGCTTATAAAAGATCGACACAAGAGCATGTAGCCTTCCCTAACACATTGGATAGGCAGTTTGCAGTAACAGAGCCTGACCAATCGTGGTGCGGTGATGTGACGTATATTTGGACGGGCAATCGTTGGGCTTACTTAGCGGTTGTTATGGATTTATTTGCACGAAAACCTGTTGGCTGGGCGTTGAGTCATTCACCCGACAGTAACTTGGCTGGCATTGAGCATGGCTTATGAAAGTCGAGGAAGACCTAAAGAGGTCATGTTCCATAGTGATCAATGAAGTCACTATACAAGTCGCCAATTTAGGCATTTAGTGTGGCGATATCGTTTGACACAAAGCATGAGTTGACGCGGTAATTGTTGGGATAATAGCCCAATGGAACGCTTCTTTAGAAGCTTAAAAACGGAATGGATACCGGCAACAGGCTATGGCAGTTTTAGCGAAGCAAAGCACTGTATCAATGATTATATTATTGGTTATTACAGTGAAATCAGGCCGCATTCATATAACAGTGGATTGACGCCGAATGAATCGGAATATCGGTATTGAAAATACTATAAACCCGTGGCCAAAATAACTTGACCACTACACAGAGTAGAAGTTGACTAGGTTGAAGGAGTTGAAGAAGTAATTTATCCAGACGGTAGAGTTTTAGTATACCCCCCTTGTGTCAGGATAGTTGTCGCCTCATTTTTTAATAAATTGAGGCTATCATGCCAGCATATGCAGTAGATGTTATTTTGCAGCCCAGTTTGAACCATTTTCGAATATATTTTGCACGTACAACTGACCCTATTTGTATTAGCGGAGCGTTGATTCCTATAACCAATAATGGAAATTATATGGGTCACTTGTTCGATACAAATGTGGGTCGGTCAATCAACAATGCAAATTAACACATCAAACTTCCCATCGTATGAATGCATAGTGATAGACCTAGCAACGACTTCTGATTAATACTATCAAAACTTAATGTGATACTTAAAGCACTGACCCAATACGAAGAAAGGAGTTTTCTGTTAAAACATACCGGTGTAAGTGAATATTCATATCAGTTCCCAAATATATATTATATTTGGTTTGCGGCACTTTTGCATTGTGGTGCTTGCCGACGCAGCAAGATAATGTGATGACGGTCTCAAATGGGCCGTTTTCGGACATAGCTATTTTTGCGGATTTAGTCTCCTAAGAGCGATAAACGGTCATACCTGTTGGCTAAATCGTATGACAAGTTCACGGTGTGTACTCAATTGGCCAACGCAGCACTATCCTAATATAAAGTGGAGGCGTTACTATGAAACAAAGAAAAAGAAGTTACTACAATGCCGAGCAGCAAGCGATAATTTGAGACTTTTTTTAGAATAAAGTAGATGTAAATTAAAACGCCATCATCATTTACATCGGTCATTCAGGGTTAATAATTTAATGAGTCATACTTTGATGGCTCGTGTGGCTATGAACTGGCTCCAGAATACGCGCTTGGTAATGATCATATTTATTTGATAATTTCGATTGTCTTCAATTTCTCTAACCGATAGGACTATTAGCAGTAAGATGCCACTATAGTGTTGCTGTTATCACCGAAAGTAGATAGGCTCAACCTTCACTGTAAGTTTGGAATGGCCTCACCCATAGCTAAAAATTACTGCGCACAGATAATTTTACTGCCTGCGCTAGTCAGTTTGTTTCACTGTAAAGATAAATGTCATGAGAACTAATATATGAAGAAGCAATTGAGAAAAGTATTTGCCCCAATACTCCGAGTTTTTGAGTCTGGCGAGGGCGAATATCTTTATAAAAAATCAGATCGAAAGGTACTTAATATTATGGGGTTTCTGTTTGTCTTTTTGTCAGGTTACTCCGCTGTGGTGGCAATTATCGCGTCCGAACTCGCTGGCTTTTTACCCTTTTTAGTCTTCTTTTTAATTGGATTTATATGCGCACTAGTTGGATTATTAGGCAATGACCGCGCGGTTTCAAAAATATGGAGTCGTAAATAGTATTTTTAATGAGCTCGAACTCCAATAGATAATTCAATACTTCCCTACCCCAGTTTCAACCGCGAAAGCGATTGGAATTGAAAGCCAAGAGCGGCTTCCGCTAAAACATAAAGGCAAAGCCTCATATCCTACCGTTATTCACCCCCATGGCGGACTTAGATCAAAAGACAGCTCGATTTCAGTCAATCAATCTAGGAAGTTTGTTGAGGAGCTTGCAGCTGAATGCAAAGTACCCAAAAACGTAGAATTTGAGTATGGTGATCACTATCTATCGATAGCACAAACTGAACATGCTTTTTTGTAAAATTAAATACTTTTTTGACCCAGTACTTAGGTTTCAGCAGAGCATTAAGGAGTAGTTCTGCCGTCATTGCTTCTATTTGGCTAAGAATTTTTTCGTACCCCTCCTCGGTTACTTGCACTAACCCAACATCTAGGATATATATATGAATTAATTAGAGTCGAAACTCAATTAGTAGTCCTTGAATATAATTTAGTTCGAGTCCCATTGTTGAGCCACGTTTTACTTGTAAAATATATCAAAATTCATTTAACCCATACACCCGAGAAAGCAGTACTCAACTCATGTTTGCATATAATTTGATAATCGTTCGAATTTCAGCAAATCGGTGCTAATCTTGTTTGCTAACTCACCTAAAAGTTTAAGGATAAAAATGTCGAGAAAAAAATTCATGGAAGCTCACGGAGCCTCAAATAATAATGACCGGAATGGTTGGGGCTTTGTTAATCATAAAGAAAAAGTAGTCATATTTGGCGCCTGGGACGTAAATACACAATTGGACCGTTCACTTATTTTAGCCATGGATGGAGAGAAAATAGAGCCTAGTCGTAAGCAAAACGCTTTTGGTGAGAGCTTAGAGTATATAAAATTAGTAGAGAATGAAGGCTATCAGTTGCAAACATTCCCAGTTATTTTAGATACCGATTCTGATGATGGGCAAGGCACCGGTAGGGTAAAGGTAAAAACTTACGTTGAAGAAATTTCAGACATGAAGCTTGAAATTATTAACGGTGATTACTATGCTGTCGGCAAACATAAAGCTGAGTATGCTACTAAACCGCTATCCGGATTAGCGGATGATGTTATGGGCATTTTTGACTCCGAAGTTGATAAAAATGGGCGTCAAAGCCTGATAATGTCGCGTGTCGGTCAAGGGCGCTTTCGCAGGAATGTTATAGATGTTTGGGGTAATGGAGAGTGCTGCGCGCTCACATTAACCAGCGTTAAAGAGATATTAGTCGCGTCACATATTGTTCCTTGGTCGGTTTGCGAAACAAATGAGCAACGTTTAGATGGTTCAAATGGTATCTTGTTATGTGCTCATATTGATAAACTTTTTGACTGCCATATGCTTACATTTGAAAAACATGGCCGTAATTATCTTACTAGGCTATCTCCTACCCTCGATAAAAATACATTAAGAGGACTAGGGGTTGAAGCTGGTTTGACGTTATGTATTGATCAAATGAAGCCTAAATTTCAAAATAGATTTGATGATTACTTAAAGTATCACAATGGTATTTTTAACCGAAAATTATGAGCTTATTAGTCTGTAGTTAGTGGAAGCATGTGTACTGTATTTTTAAATACAGTACACATGCTTAAATGCATATTAAAACTCAGCATGAGCTGGCGCAAGTAACGTTAGCCCGAACGACCGTCCACTTTTGCCGCAAAAACCAACACCATTGATGGTGGAACAGTTAACGTTCTTCCTGTATGTCCTAAGGTGTGACGCTAAGATCGCTCGCCTAATCGTGTCTAAATACACACGTAACATCTTGAAGGTGCTGGCTATGAGCTATCCTATTAGTGATGAGTAGCGTAATCTTGCGCTTAAGCTATCGGAGCAAAAGCTGTTACAGTGAACTGCAAACTCATCCTTTGAAATAATCGAACAAGTTTACTTAGTTATTTGCCCACTGAACTTTCCAATAATAGCGCATGGCATGCTTGGTTAGATGTTAGCCCACTTTTCCTGCTTCTGTTGCCACAAGAACCTCGTTAAGGATTCCTGTTTTGCAGTCATAGATATAGCCATAAATTGGGATTTCGCCTGGAACCATTGAATTATTTCTGATCCGCTGAACATCTTCCAAAACACTTTTTTCTTGGTCACTTATGGTTAGCCAATTGATGTATTTACCGTCAGTTGTGCCGCCACCAGAGTTACTATCATGCCAGCCAGATGCGTCTACACTTGCGGTTTTTAGACTGCTCGATAGTAGATCACCAATTATTTCCGTGGTGAATGTTTCCATTCCACAATCAGTGTGATGGATCACGAACCATTCCTTTGTTCCCAGTAACTTGTAAGATATAACTAATGAACGGATAGCGTCATCACTTGCTCTACCCCCTGCATTTCGGATCACATGCGCATCACCTTCGGCAAGACCTGCATATTTAGCTGGATCAAGGCGTGCGTCCATACATGTTAAAATCGCAAACTGCCTAGCCGGAGGCATCGGCAAATCAGATTTATTTCCAAAATCAGCGACATAATTAGCGTTTGCTGCTATGACTTCTTTAACCACTTCACTCATGTTAATTTTCCTTAGGCGCTTATTAGTAGTGTAATTTATGTTACAACCTTACAGACTATAGATTACTTAGAACAGCATTCATCAGATCAACAATGGGGTATCCGTGGTTTCATTGGATTTAAGCATACCAGCGCCCTATTGTTCTGCGCATTAGTGCATAAGTAAGAGTGAAGTGTCTGCATCAATAAAGTGAAAGCATAAATAGTGTGTGGCTTGTAAGAAGTGCGCTTGGGCATGCACAGGAATAAGTCGATTTCGGGTGCAAGAAAAATATTTTTTCGTATCATGTAATTGTCTAGAAACTATTTGAGAAAGCCGCTTAGTGATCACCTAGCGGCGTTTTACTCCTTGATGCTAACAATATACGGCCAATGTCTAATACCATGATGACAGCTAAAAAATTGTGTTTTATGACTCTTCATAAATCGAATTTAGGCTCTGCAGGGAATCTACCGCTAGTTTTTCTCTTTCGGCTTTACTAATGTATTTAGGCTTACTTTTAGGAGACAATTTGTTGTTTGCTTTTTTAGAACGTGCTTTTAAAATCTGATTACTTTTTTTACGACGGTTCATGGCTGTGTTCTCAATGTGTCTATGTTTAAAATAAAAAGCCTCTAACGATTTAACCCACCTATATTACTATATTTATGAGATTTTCTGTTAACTGCTTATCTCGCAATATCTCATTGAGTCTCTCTTTCTAGTGGCATCCTGATTTCGGCATTCTGAATAGAAGTATCCGTTAGTAATTGCGTTATCATCCTCAATCCGCGAGTGTAAAATGATGTTTATCGTTATGCCTATCCTTTGAAATACACATTGCTTTGTCGGCCTTTGTTCTCAATTCAAATTGAGTATCACCATGCTCCGGATAAATAGCGACACCAATACTGAGACTGATTTTTATCTCGTGGTCTTTATAAGGAACTCTTTTATCAAAAGCGCCCATCAGTCGTTGGCATATCACATCACACGCTTCGATAGAGACGGGATAATGCAGAATAACTAAAAACTCATCACCCCCTCGGCGACACGCTATATCGGTATCTCTAATTAATTGTTTGATTCGCTTGGCAACTTCTTTCAATGCATAGTCACCCGCATCATGTCCAAGTGCGTCATTAATTAGTCTAAATTTATCTATATCTATGCATAAAATAGCCGCTTTAAAATTGTGACGTTTTGCCATTTTTAATGTTAATTCAAGTTGCTCTTGCGCAAACCTAGCAGAACTGAGGCCGGTTAGATGATCATGATTTGCTAAATACTCGATTTGTTCAGCTTGTTTATCTAACTCAGTAAGTGACATTGTCAGTGTATTTTGAAAATTGAAAAGTAATGTACCAGTCAGCGTAAAGCTTATTAATACTGATAAAATAGAGTACACAGAAGCGTTTATGAACGTCACAGTTGTATTATTGCTTAGTATGGGAACCAAAGGATCATTTGTAAGAAACAATATCACGGCAGCGACAACTGCCGTCGTCACGATGCTGTAAACAGAAGATACCTTATGGTTATGCGTAACCATAATAACCAAGCTGGATGCTAGTAACAAAGCGATCAGACCACTGGATAAGCCATATTCATAAGCGCCAATGAGTATTAACAATAATAAAAATATTGACACTAAAATAGTGTCAATCATCATTTTTTGTTTAGAGGCTCGACAATAAACGGCGATTGCCAGCGCCATAAAAACAGTGTGGACAAGATGAATATTGTGAAAGCCCGATTGCAACCAATTACCGATGGTAAAAGGAAGTCCAAGTGCACATATTGTGATTATTATGAGTACCAATTTTGATAAAATAAGATGCTGTGTCGTATTGTCTTGCTTTTGGGAATCGGTCACATTATTTACCTAGCGCGAGGTTGAAAATTACTGAGAAAACGTGCACTCCCTGTACATTACTTGTTAATGCTGAGAAGATACTATTGTTCTCGTGTAAATGCAAAAAACCCATATACACCTAATGTTATGTGAATAAAATCAACGCATCTAACGTTATGTTGATTTGGGGCAAAAATGATAAACTAGCGCCCATTGCAGATTATAAAGTATGGCAAGAGATGTTGAATTCGGAGACTGCAATATATGAAGATTTAGATCATATGCGCATGGTGGAGATCGCCATTATGGTGCCTAGAGACATTATGTTGTTTTTAGACCGAACCGCATAAAACAACGAAACGTTTGGTCGATTTTATTACAGTATTGTTATTTTACTATTTGAGAACATAAGAAACTGATGGAATACATCTATTTATTAATTGCGTTTATTTTTGGCTTCGGTTTTCGGTTATTAAACCTGCCGCCACTCATTGGCTATCTCATAGCCGGTTTTTCCTTAAATGCATGGGGCATAGAAAGTAATAGTAGTTTGCAAGAAATAGCAGACCTTGGCATCACCATTATGCTTTTTACTATTGGTTTAAAATTGAATGTTCAAGACCTGTTAAAACGTGAAATATGGCTAAGTAGTCTTCTACACTCTACTATTTGGATAGCATTTGTTAGCGCGTTATTTCTATTGTTAAGCTTGATTGGCTTACCCTACTTCACTACTATGGATCCAACGACCGCAGCCTTAATTGGATTTTCATTTAGTTTTAGTTCTACCGTTTGTGTGGTCAAAATACTAGAGGAAAGTGGCGAGAGTAGAACCCGACACGGCAAAGTGGCTATTGGTATTCTGGTAATGCAGGATATTTTCGCGGTACTTTTCATGGTTTTAGCGACTGGGGAAATTCCCTCGCCATGGGCGCTGTTACTTTTCCTACTTATACCGATGATACCGCTATTGCATAGATTATTGAACCAGTCTGGGCATGGAGAATTACTACCATTAACCGGTTTTATCTTGGCCTTGGGAGGATATCAATTATTTGAACTTGTTGGCATCAAGGGCGACCTAGGAGCCCTAATATTTGGCGTGTTGATTGCTGGACACTCAAAAGCAAACGAGTTGTCCAAGTCGTTATTAAGTTTCAAAGACCTATTCCTAATTGGTTTCTTTTTAACCATCGGATTAACCGCACTTCCTACGCTAGAAATTACAGGTATCGCCTTGTTGATAACGCTGTTGTTACCGCTTAAATTTTACTTATTTTTCATTCTACTTACTAAATTTAGATTGCGAGCGCGAACCGCGTATCTGTCCAGTTTGGTAATGTCTAATTACAGCGAATTTGGACTCATCATTGCTGCTGTTGCCGTCAGCGTTGGCCTGCTAGACAGCGTGTGGTTAGTTATAATGGCATTAAGTGTTTCGTTCTCGTTTGTGTTTACAAGCATGTTGTATAAAACCTCACATAATCAATATAACTCGCATAAAAAGCGCCTCCAAATGTTTCAATCAACTATATCGTTGAATGAAGACCTTTATCCAAAAATGGGTGACACAAAGGTACTTGTTATTGGAATGGGAAGAGTGGGTAGAGGCGCCTTTAAAACGTTAGCTAAATTGATGGAAAAAGGGGTTACGGGGATGGATGCTGACGTAGACAAAGTTAATTCACTAAAAGAACAAAACTACGAAGCTATTCTCGGTGACGGTGAAAACATCGACTTGTGGGAAAATATAGACATAAGCAAAATTGAATTGATTTTGTTAGCCCTGCCCTCCATCGATGATTCGTCGAATATTACTAATCAGCTTAGGAATGCCTCTTATTCAGGCAAAATTGCAGCGATAGCAAGGTATGAAGACGAAGTTCAGCCCCTTCTTGACGTAGGTGTAGATAAGGTATTTAATTTTTTCACAGAAGCCGGTTTGGGCTTTGCTGAAGAAAGTTTTGACATGTTAAATCAGACCACTAGTTGAGACGTAACATGGTTAATAATAAATGTCTTAATGAAAATGATTATCATTACTATACTATTGATATATATAGATTATTTGTCAATAATTATTGATATTTGGGGGAACCCTTCTATACTAATAAGTAATCAAATATAACCTGTTCAATACTGATTTATATAAAAGGTAGCTAAATGAAAGGTAAACCAGACGTAATTAGAGTTCTCAATGAGGTACTTACCACTGAACTCACTTCAATTAATCAATACTTTTTGCACGCTCGTATGTACAAAAACTGGGGTTTTGAAGCACTCAATGAAAAGTGCTACAAAAAGTCGATAAAGGATATGAAACAGGCGGATGAGGTGATCTCTCGGATCTTGTTTCTTGAAGGCCTGCCCAACTTACAAATGCTCGGTAAGATATATATTGGTGAAGAGCCCGCTGAAATGCTGGAGTGTGATGGCAATTTTCAACGTAAGCAAATTCCACAAATGAAAGATGCCATAGCACTGTGCGAAACACATTTAGACTTCGTATCTCGCGATTTACTCGCTAGTATTCTCGAGTATGAAGAGGAACATTACGATTGGTTAGATACCCAAGCTTACCAAATTGAACAGTTAGGTATTCAAAATTACCTTCAGTCTCAAATAGAGGAAGATTAATATGCAAGGCAATAAAAATGTAATTGATGGGCTAAATACCCTGCTTGGTTATGAACTAGCAGCAATGGACCAATATTTTCTGCATTCTCAAATGTATTTAGACTGGGGACTAAATAAATTGTATGAGCGCATAAATCATGAATTTGACGATGAAAAAGGACATGCAACCAAACTCATTGAACGCATGCTTTTTTTAGGCGGCAATCCCGATATGCAAACTCGGGTTGGTTATAAGGCAGGTAAAGCAGTTGCCGAAATGTTACAAAGTGATTTGCGCGTAGAATATGAGGTCGCGGACAAGTTAAGAAAGGTCATTGCAATGTGCGAAATTGAAAAAGACTATGTAACACGCGACATGTTAATGATTTTGCTAGATGACACAGAAATGGATCATGCGCATTGGTTAGAGCAACAACTCGGTCTCATTGAAATGTTGGGATTATCTAACTACCTGCAGTCACAAATGTAAGTTACTCTGGGGATGTATAAAAAGCGGCTGAGTAAGTTTTTACTTGGCCGTTTTGGTTTTCGATATTCAAGTTAAGTTGCCACTGCATTTTGGCCAGACTACAACTGCCTAAAAAGGTCACATAACCATCATCTGTTTTCATAATTGGTGTTTTGCCCATGAACATATTTACTCCTTCAACCCAAGCTTCTGTCAGTTTTAGTTCCTGCGGGAGTTCAATAGACAGTAAAATTTCTTCTTCAGTTACGATAGGTGATAAAAAATTTACCGATATTTCGTCGTTTTTGTATACAAATGTACACTTTCCAACAGTTAAATCGCATTCTCCTGATGGATTAATTGAGCTATTAACATTTTTATAATAAACACCTGAAAGGCTCATTGCCAATAGGGCTATAAAGAGTATTAGTGTCTGTTTTGAATACATTTTATTCTAATTTTTTACATTTCATTAACCGTTGACTCATCTTTATTGACCAAGATCAAGTCCGACTCAAGTAATATATCTTTTTGTACTGAAAAACATTATTATCCGTATGTGATACCTCAACAGTTTACTTAACTTGCTCCGACTACTCAACTAGTTAGAAAACGTAAGTAAACGATATTGAGATGTAGTTATTTTTTCTCCGACGCGGAAGACATATTAATATGAGCGAAACAAGCCAAGCACAACATGACTACAACTATAAAGTGGTCCGGCAATTTACAATAATGACGGTTGTTTGGGGCATTGTTGGAATGTCATTAGGGGTTTTAATTGCTGCGCAATTATTCGCACCTGCATTAAATTTTGACATTCCATGGTTAACTTACTCTCGTTTGCGACCCTTACACACTAACTCGGTGATTTTTGCCTTTGGTGGTTGCGCGCTGTTCGCTGCGTCTTACTATATTGTACAAAGAACTTCCCAGGTAAGACTTTTCAGTGACAAACTCGCTGCCTTTACTTTTTGGGGTTGGCAAGCAGTTATCGTTTCCGCTGTTATAACACTGCCCATGGGTTATACTTCGAGCAAAGAATATGCTGAGTTAGAGTGGCCGATTGATATACTCATTACTTTAGTTTGGGTCGCTTATTGTATCAACTTCTTCGGCACCTTAGTTATACGAAAAACCTCTCACATTTACGTTGCTAATTGGTTCTTGGGTGCGTTTATGTTGACCGTTGCAGTTTTGCATATAGGCAACAGCATGGTTGTTCCTGTTTCTTTCATGAAGTCATATTCAATCTATGCGGGTGCAGTAGATGCAATGATGCAGTGGTGGTACGGACACAATGCCGTCGGTTTCTTCCTAACAGCTGGATTCTTAGGAATGATGTATTACTTCGTACCTAAACAAGCGGGTCGCCCAGTTTATTCATATCGTTTATCAATTGTTCACTTTTGGGCACTAATTTCATTGTACATTTGGGCCGGTCCTCATCACCTTCACTACACTGCTCTCCCAGATTGGACGCAGTCGTTAGGAATGGCAATGTCCATTATATTATTTGTGCCGTCTTGGGGAGGAATGATCAACGGCATCATGACGCTTTCAGGTGCTTGGCATAAGCTAAGGACAGACCCAATATTGCGCTTCTTAATTGTGTCATTATCATTCTATGGTATGTCTACCTTCGAAGGCCCGATGATGGCGATTAAAACAGTCAATGCGCTGTCTCACTACACAGACTGGACCATTGGGCATGTTCATTCCGGTGCACTGGGTTGGGTAGCAATGGTAACGATTGGATCTATGTATCACTTAGTTCCTATTTTGTTCGGTCAGCCAAAAATGTACAGCACCAAATTAATTAATATTCACTTTTGGTTAGCAACAATCGGTGTTGTTTTGTATATCGTGGCAATGTGGATGTCCGGCGTATTGCAAGGTCTAATGTGGAGAGCGGTAAACGCAGACGGTACATTAACCTACTCGTTTGTAGAGTCATTAGAAGCCTCTAAACCTTTCTATATTGTTCGCTTCATCGGTGGTCTGTTCGTTGTTACTGGTATGTTCATTATGGCATACAACTGTTATCGCACTATTAACGCGCCAAAAGAAAGCATTGTAGATAACCCTGCAACTGCCGGAGCGTAAGGAGAGCTATTATGAAAAATCCACATGAGTTATTAGAAAAAAACGTTGGTTTGCTAACTGTCCTTATTTTAGTCGCAATCAGTTTTGGCGCAATGGCACAAATACTGCCTCTTATGTTCGACCAGCAAGCATTGGAGCCAGTGAAGGGTTTACGCCCTTATACGGCGCTAGAGTTGGAAGGCCGAGATATATACATCCGTGAGGGTTGCGTTGGTTGCCACAGCCAAATGATACGTCCGTTTCGTTCTGAAACTGAGCGTTATGGGCACTACTCAGTCGCCGGTGAATCTGTTTGGGAACGTCCTTTTTTATGGGGGTCGAAAAGAACAGGTCCGGATTTAGCGCGAGTCGGTGAACGCTATAGTGATGAATGGCATCGTGTTCACTTGATTAATCCGAGAAATGTGGTTCCAGAATCAAATATGCCTGGTTATCCTTGGTTGGCCGAAAATAAACTTGACGGTGAGCATATCGTCAAGAAAATGGAAGTTAACCGTATGTTAGGTATGCCATATACAGATGAAGATCTTGCAGGTGCTGAGGCTGCAGTAAAAGGCAAAACAGAAATGGAAGCCTTAATCTCATATCTGCAGCAACTTGGGACACACTTAAAATAATGGACCAAGGAACTATCGGCAGCATATTTACGGTCATCGTTTTCGTCTCTTTCGTTGGAGTTTGTTATTGGGCATTCAGCAGCCGCAATAAAAAGAACTTCGACGAAGCAGCAAACTTAGTTTTCGATGACGAAGAAACCAAAGTTTCAAATAAAGAAGATCAGGAGTCTTAAACTTATGAGTATGTTTTGGACAATATGGATATCGGTTATAACACTAGGCTCTATCCTAGGGTGTTTCTTACTACTTCGTTGGTGTTTATCAAACGATACTGGTATTGAAGAAGGTGCGTCAATGGGGCATGTATTTGACGGCATAGAAGAACTGAATAACCAATTACCCCGTTGGTGGACAATATTATTTTACATTTGCTTGGTCTGGGCCATCGCGTATCTAATCCTGTATCCAGGATTGGGCAGTTTTAAAGGTGTTTTAGGTTGGACTAGTTCTAACCAAGGTGTTCTTTCACTAGAAGAGTCAAAACTGGCATTACAGAAAGACATTGACGAAGGTAACTGGAATGAGTACGCCCTTCAAATCAAATATGCGAATGAAAAATTTGATCCTATATTCGCTGAATATGCAAAAACACCCGTTGAACTATTAGCGCAAAACGAAGGCGCCGTGCAAGTTGGCCAGCGATTATTCTTGCAAAATTGTGCACAATGTCACGGTTCAAATGCTAAGGGCGCAGCATCGGGTTTTCCTAATCTAACTGATAACGATTGGTTGTACGGTGGTTCCGGTGACAAGATTAAAGAAACCTTAATCTTGGGTCGTCGTGGCGGTATGCCAGGATGGCTAGGTAGCATGGGTGAAGACGGTGTAGCAGAAGTTGTCGCATACACCCTAAGCCTGAGCGGTCGAGACGTTGACCTAGACTTGAAAAATGCGGGCAAAACACGCTTTGTGGTTTGTGCTGCCTGTCATGGAATAGACGGTAAAGGAAATCAAATGATCGGTGCTCCTAACTTAACAGATAATATTTGGTTATACGGCGGAAACCAGAAGACGGTTACACAGACCCTTTATTACGGACGCAACGGTGTAATGCCCGCGTTTAAAGAGACACTTGGTGAAGATAAGGTGCACGTTGTCGCAGCTTATGTATATAGCCTATCCTTAAATAAGTAAAAACGACTAAAGAAGCCTCGTGTTAACGGGGTTTCTTTTTTTTTTCAACTTAATATTAAAGAAGAGTTCACGCATTATGGAAGAATCAGACATTGAACCTTGGTATAGGCAGTTTTGGCCTTGGTTTTTAATCTGTATCCCCTTGTCTTCATTTATCGTTGGCGGATTTGTTGTCAGTTTTGCAACGGACGGAACAAACACGTTGGTAGTGGACGATTACTACAAAGAAGGCAAAGCAATTAATGAGAGGCTTGGTAAGATTGAAGAAGCTCAAACGCTTAACATCAAGACCCAATTAAATATTAATAATGACTTTATTGCTGTTGAATTTCTATCCGGCGCCCCGCAAACTAAACAAGCGCTTAGGTTAGATTTTTATCATGTAACGCTTGCGGATAAAGACTTCCAAGTATTGTTAAGTGCGGATGCTAATGGTATTTATAGAGCGGAAACTGACATACTTGTGAACGGTAAATGGCGTTTACGTCTAACACCACTTGATGAAAGTTGGAAAGTTCAGAAGACCCTCATTTTGCCAACATCCATGGCGGTCAGTTTCAACCCATAAGGGCGGTACCCATTCTCAATGGCTATTAATGTCTCAAAAGGCGATTGCTTTCATTGCGGCCTGCCTAATTTAGAAGATGACAAATATCCTGTCACCATTCTCCACAAAACTCATAATATGTGCTGCCCCGGCTGCCAAGCAGTGGCGTCAGCTATCGTTGAAAATGGACTAGAAAGCTACTACGAATTCAGAACAGAACCCGCAACAAAAGGTGATTCTGCACTGGATAATACGATGAACAAGCTTGCAGTGTATGACGAACCAGAGCTACAAGAAGAATTTGTTTTTGAAAATGGCAAACACAAACAAATCCAATTAACCGTGGAAGGCATTACATGCGCCGCTTGTGGATGGCTGATAGAGAAGCAACTTGCTAAAGTTGTCGGCGTTAAACAAGTATCTGTTAATGTTGGTGCTCGTCGTGCAATGATTGCATGGAATGATAAAGAGATTAAACTTTCCGGCCTACTCAAACAACTTAAGACCATCGGCTATGAATCCCTCCCCTTTCAAGCTGACAAACACGAAGCTTCGTTTCAAAGTGAACAAAAGAGTTACTTAAAAAAGTTGGGCTTAGCGGGTTTAATGACCATGCAGGTCATGATGTTGGCCATGGCACAATATTTTGATTTATTTGGCGATATTGATGCAGAATCAACACGCTATTTTAATTGGATCAGTCTTGTTTTAACAACGCCTGTTGTATTGTATTCCGGTAGTGTTTTCTATCTTAGTGCTTTGAAAGCGACAATGGCGAGAACAATCAACATGGATATATCGGTTACCGTCGCCATATTCTCAACTTATATCGCTGGATTTATAACCGTCAATCAGGTTGATGCAGAAGTGTATTTTGAATCAATTTGTATGTTCGTGTTTTTTCTTCTTATTAGTCGCTATTTAGAGCAGCGAACAAGGCATAAAGCGAATCAAATTTCCTCAAATATGTTGAAGCATATTCCAGTCACAGCTTATAAATGGATCAATGGTGAATTAACCTCGGTATTAGCAAAACAATTACAAGTTAACGATCTAGTGTTGGTAAAAGCAGGTGAAATTATACCTGTGGATGGAGAAATCACTGAGGGACACGCTACAATTGACGAGTCCATGTTAACGGGTGAATTTGAATCCGTCGACAAACAACAAGGCGCATATGTTTATGGCGGTACCATTAATCAATTGGGTGTTATTACCATTAAAGTAACCAAGACACTGAAGTATGCGATGGTTAATCAAATTCTGCGATTACAAGAAACTGCTATGGCAAATAAACCAAAAGTAGCTCTACTGGCAGACAGACTTAGCCGCCACTTTAGCATTATTGTTTTGGCATTCACTGCCTTTACATATGGATTTTGGTACTTCCAAGACAGTCCTCATGCATTTTGGATTGCTATTTCTGTGCTGGTTGCAACCTGCCCTTGTGCGCTTGGCCTCGCAACGCCGTCAGCATTGACTTGCGCCATGGCCAAGTTAAATAAGGGCGGAATACTCCTCAAACGCGCCGACGCACTCGAGCAACTTACCGACATATCTGACATTGTGTTTGATAAAACTGGCACGTTAACTTACGGAGAATTTTCCATACAAAAAGTATGGGTAGCTGATGGATCTCAAAAGGATGCCCTATTATCTATTGCAACAGCATTAGAAATGAGGTCTGAGCATCCTATTGCAAAAGCGTTTTCAAAGCTAGAAATCGATATTAAGCATCAATGCATCAGCAACTTTAAGGTTAGTATTGGTAATGGTATCTCTGGCAACATTAATGGTCATGTTTATCAGTTGGGCTCGGCAAATTTTATTGGCATAAATAATGAAAATCCGTTTATTAACGAATTAAATGATGCCTCAATCATTCTTGCAAAAGATGATTGTGTTGTGGCTGCATTTTGGTTGGCGGACAAAATTAAAAATGATGTCGCTGATGTATTGAAAACACTAAGCGGTTATGAGACCAGTATACTGAGCGGCGATAATGAAAAAAATGTCCGCGATGTGGCGCTTAAGTTAGGTATTGGCAAGACTTACGCGCAACGCACACCATTGCAGAAGTTAGATACCATAAAGACGCTTCAACACCAGGGTAAAAAAGTATTAATGCTAGGTGATGGTATTAATGATGCGCCTGTATTGGCTGCTGCTGATGTATCTGTGGCCGTGGGCAACGCATCGGACCTAGCCAAAAATGCAGCCGATGTCATATTACTAAATGCTCAGTTAGACTCGCTGGCTCTGGTGTTGAGGATGGCAAAAAGAGCGCGTCGTAAGATAAAGCAAAACATGGTGTGGGCGATTGGTTACAATGTGTTAGTTTTACCATTAGCTATGGCTGGTTTTTTGACGCCTTGGATGGCCGCTCTTGGTATGTCTATCAGTTCAATTATCGTAGTTTATAATTCTACACGTCTTCTTAGAGATTGAGGTAACAGCTTATGAGTATTATTTATGTGTTAATCCCTTTAGCCATTGTTATTGTGGGCATTGCAGTGAGCATATTTTTTTGGGCGGTAAGGTCAAATCAATTTGACGACTTAGATCGCCAAGGATATAGCATTTTGTTTGATGACGATATTAAACACAAAGACGTCGATACTAATGAACAAAAAGAGAAAATTAATAAAACCGACGAGACCAAATAATGCTCGACATTAACTACCTTGGGGCGTTCTTGATTGGAATTGCTGGCGGTGTACACTGCATTGGCATGTGCGGTGGTATAGCAAGTGCTTTTTCATTTGCCATTCCTAAAGGTCAATCACAACTCCCATATATTTGTGCATACAACTTTGGTCGTATTATTAGCTACACAATAGCCGGCGCAATCACTGGTTTCGTGGGGGGCATAGCGACAGTCAATATTGAATCTGGCTTACCTATTTTACAGATAATTAGTATTATATTTTTGGTCTTGTTGTCACTTTATATTGGCGATTGGTATAAAGGTTTATCACTTCTGGAGAAGCTTGGTGGCAAACTTTGGAAAAAAATAGCGCCCTTATCAAAAAAACTTATTCCATTCAAAAACCCATTCTACACACTAGCATACGGCATGGTCTGGGGTTGGTTACCTTGTGGCTTGGTGTATTCAGTACTAACCTGGTCCCTAGCCAGTGAGTCGGCGATGCAAGGCGCAGCGGTCATGTTTTCATTTGGTTTGGGAACCCTTCCTACTCTTTTAGCTGCAAGCCTAGGTGCCAGTTTCTTAGTTCCCATTTTTCAGCACAAAATGACACGAAAAATAATTTCAATTATGCTCTTTGGCTTCTCTTTGATCTTGACCTACAATCTATTTTTGAGTCATACTTGATCCTAAACTAATAACAAGGAGTAGGTTATGGCAAAAGATGCTGAACTTTCCATTCACTGTCAAAGTTGTAGTTTTAGCCACTTATGTTTACCTGTTAGTTTGAATAAAGAAGAACTAGAGTCATTAGACGACATTATTGAGCGCAAAAAGCCGCTTCACAAGAATGATAAGTTAGTCAGTTATGGCGACGATTTTCATTCGCTATATGCAGTTCGATCAGGTTCATTTAAATCATATATAAGCGACAAAGACGGTGTCGATCAGATAATCGGATTTCACTTCCCCGGCGACATAGTTGGATTTGATGCTTTAAAAGATAATAAGCATGGCAGTTACACCCAAGCATTGGAAACCGCCATGGTGTGCGAGTTGCCCTACGATACATTAGATAAAATGTCGATTAAATTTCCAAAGCTTAGGCATCAAATAATGCGGTTTATGAGTGCTGAAATAAAGCATGATCATGACTTAATGATGCTATTAAATAAGCGCAGCGCAGAAGAACGTCTGTTGCATTTTTTGATTGACTTATCTCAGCGATTCGAAGAAAGAGGGTTCTCTCCCAAACAGTTTAACTTGTCGATGACACGAAATGAAATCGGTAACTACTTAGGTTTGACGGTTGAAACCATTAGTCGACTGTTAACTCGTTTCCAGAAAGAAGAGTTAATAAAGGTAAATGGTAAGTTAATATCTATTATTGATTTTGACGGTATTAAAAAGCGGTTTCCTGATATGGAAATTAACGTTACTAGCGTTTGTTAATTTTAACAACGCAAATATACACCCTCAAATTCCGTAAACTCATCTCTCGTTTGTGTTGCCCTAAGACAGAGAATTATTTTATTAGACCATAGGTTGATCTAGGGCAATGTGGTTGCTAGCACATTGCCTCAAAATAATTCAGAATAAAAGCAGATAGTTAAGCTTTGGAGAAACAGATGTTCACTTGTACAAAAATACTCGCCGTTACCGACCCTACCCTTGACCAGCAGTCCTCGTTATTGCGCGCATTAAGCATTTCTGAAAAAACAGGTGCCCAAATTATTTTGTTCTCGTGTATATACGATAAGTCTTATGACATGACTGCCGTGTTGACCAGTGACGAGCGTTTCAATATGAAACAAGCATTGGTTGAACGTGAAAAATTAACGTTAGAGGCTTTAGTCAAAGAATTAAATTGCGACACTAATGTTGACGTGGTTGTAACCTGGTATAAAAAATTACATGAGTCGGTAATCGATACGTGCAACGAATACAAGTGTGACTTGATTGTAAAAGCGACGAAAAAGCATGGCTTATTGTCCTCTAGTTTATTCACTCCAAATGATTGGCACATTGCGCGCAACTCCTCGGTCAACGTTATGTTAGTTAAGTCCCATGAATGGCCACAGAATGGCAATGTCGTTAGTTCTATTGGCGTTTTAGCTAAAGATGATGAACACAACAGCTTAAGTGATAAAGTGGCTGAAACTGCTCATGCTTTATCACAACTACTTGACGCTACCCTTCACTTTGCAAATTCATTTGCAGGGGCACCGTTGCACATAGCGGTGGAAGTACCTAATTTTGCGCCAGAGGTTTACAATAAATCAGTAAAAGACAGGCACATGAAAAAAGTGCTCGAACTAGCTGAAACCTATAAAGTAAATACTGATAATGTGCATGTATTAGAAGGACTACCTGAAGATATAATCCCTGAACTATGTAAAGAATACAAAGCAGATTTATTAGTCATCGGTTCTGTTGGACGCACCGGATTTTCAGCAGCCCTTCTTGGCAATACCGCTGAGCTTATTATTGACGCTGTTGAATGTGATACGGTAATTGTAAAATAAGATTGAGAAAAACGAGATTGACATGAAAATTGGACTCGCACTTGGTGCTGGTGCCGCCAGAGGCTGGGCGCATATAGGGATAATTAGGGCACTGCAAAAGGCTGGCGTTGAGATAGACGTTATCGCTGGTTGTTCGATTGGTGCATATGTTGGCGCTGCATTTGCTAGTGGCAAACTAGATGACTTAGAGACTTGGGCAAATTCATTGACCGAGTGGCAGGTATTTAAACTCCTAGGTGTTGGCTTTAGACGTGGTGGAATAGCCAGCGGACACAAAGTATTTGATAAGTTAAAAAGCGATTTTTGTGCGCCTACCTTCGAAGGTATGAATATCCCTTTTGCTTGTGTTGCAACTGACCTCTATTCCGGCAGAGAAGTGATATTCAATAAAGGAGAAATTGGCGACTCTATTCAAGCTTCGTGTGCTATTCCCGCGCTATTTAGTCCTGTCGATTATAACGGCAGATGGCTGGTTGATGGTGCCGTGGTTAATCCTGTTCCCGTCAATCAATGCAGACAAATGGGTGCCGACTTTGTTATTGCTGTCAACCTAAGTGCTGATTTCAGGCCAAGGCTGATTGAAACATGTGAACTTGAACATCAGGAAAATCAAAGAAAAACTGATGAAATGCTTGAGAGAGCGAGCGATGGGTTTATCAAAAAGTGGCTTTCGCCAGAAGTGAAAGCGAATAAGAAAAAACCACCAGGAATTGTCGGTGTAATGAGTAGTTCCCTAGAAATACTGCAAGCTAGAGTAACCCGCTCCCGACTTGCTGGCGAGCCACCTGATATTCTTATTGAACCTCAGTTACATGATGTGGGTTTACTTGAATTTCATCGTGCTAGTGAAGTTGCTGAAAAAGGCCGTCAAGCTGTTGAGCGCTTAGCTAAACAGCTTGTCTTTCAATTAAATTTAAAAGAAAAAATCTAAGGGTTACTCACTATTTAATTGCAATTGCAGTTATGCGTAACGGTATGGTTTGCAGCTTAAGCCCTTTATTGCGGGCAAACCATTCATTGTTTAGCATTAATGTCCCTTCATTGATGATTTCACCCGTTTTAGTTGTTTCACGAAGATTTTTATCACTAAATTGAAGCATTAATCCATTTACTGTTGGCATCATAAACGATAAAAAGCTGCCCATTTCATTAAAAAATGCTTCGTATTGTTGGTAAATAAATTGCATTTCTTCAAATGTATAGTCAGTCTTTAAATACTCAGGCTTGGTTTCAAGCTGAACTGATATATCGCATTGATTTGATGGTTCTTTAAAATCAATCACAACAAATGCATTGGCTAAGCGCAGTGCTTTTTCTGATTGAATAGTGAACCGATTTTCTGACGTCACCGTTAAGGGGATCTGAACCTTTTGAGTGCTAATACGTGCTTTTTTAATCGTACAAAGTTCCCCTGAACCAACGTGTTTAAAGCCAAACGCAAATTGAAGAGCCTGAGTATCTTCATTGTCCAACTTGCTAACGTGACCATAAAAAGTCCTATATTTAACCTCTACTTCGTCAGCAACTGCTGGTTGTATTAACAACAATGCTAACACAACTGATAAGACCGGCTTGCGCATTACATAAGTTCCCTATTAACTCTAATCATTTGTTTTAATTCCACCACGTAATCGTCTCCACGCTCGGAATATTTAGTTAAACCTTCGCTCAATGCAACAGCTGAGATAGGCTGCATCTTATTGCGTAGTTGTTTTCTAATACCGCGCATCTCTTGATAGGCACTATGCCTGTTTAAGTTTCGCATATAGGTATACATTGCTTTAGATAAATTATTGAATTTGGCTACTTCATGCGCGGCATCATCATCGCGACGTTTGGGCACAAACCCACACCCTTTTCTAAAGCACCAAAGCCCGAAAAAATTATACCCATTACGGGCAAATCGTGACGTCCCCCAAGCAGACTCATTGGCAGTTTGGACCAACACTAATTCTACGGGAATAATATCGACTTTTGTTAATAAGCTATCGAACACCGGATCCAGATCATCATTTTTCTCAACTCGATATTCATCTGCCAGCCAATCAAGCTCTTGCATTTGTTTTTCTGTGATCATTTCACCAGATATATGCTTTGCCCGTAAACCATGAATGAACTCTCTTTGCATTAATATATGTCTATTTTGCATTTCAACTGAGGGTCTCAAGTAATTAAAGAAAGCTTTCTTTTTCTCTGTTGTGTCCTCGTACTGATTGAAATCAGGTATGGGTTTCTTTGCAGATTCGCTTTGTGGAATTGTCTGTATAATTGATTTTTCAGGTTGCAATAAATATATACCAAACAACACTAAAACCAAAACGCTAGAGGCGATCGAAATAATCTTCAATTTATGCATCAAAATGAGTTTCCTCTAAGTTGGCAACTGGCTGCACTTGTTGTGTCTCCTCTTGAACCCCAAACAAGTCATTATATAAGATACCTATAACGTTATAATACAGGGGCACTATCCAAATAAACGCGAGTCCAAACGTTACTATGCCAAGTAAAAATAAAGCAACGAAAATAACGAATAAGATAGTCAATTGCAATAGGTATCGATTACACATTTGAATCGACAGCTTTATCGCAGTAAATGGCCTTAGTTGCTTATCAGCGATTAAAAACTTAGTAAAAATAGTCGAGATAAAAATATATATCGCAGGCAAAATAAATAGTGTCATACCAACCTGAGTTAACAATGAAACGATCAGTTCTGCCGTTGCTAGCCAAAGTATGAAAGGAACATACATAAATAGACCCATTACGTTAATAGGCTGTTTTCGTTCAGTTTTAACTGCCAACATGCTAATCCCGGCCATTAGCGGCGACATAAAAACAGTAAGCAACATATTAAAAAAATAGGTTTCCGTTTGCATTTCTTCGAGTTGTACAACGGTCTCAATATTATACATATTAAACAACACAACAAATGCAGCTAATGCAATGAATAGTAGAATAAACATACACCGAAGAATGACGGAATAATTTTGCTTTGTCGCAGTATTCCCTCGTTCAAACAGGCGCTTAATATCTAAATTGTAATTTTGTGATGGTGCTTTATTCATTGCAGACTAATTTTCCATATTAATTTCTTTGACAGTTATTTGTTGGTCGTGCAAACAACTACTCATAATGTACAGCTTAATATACGCGCAAGGAGGCTGCCTGCGCGATTATTAATACCATTAATCATTCAATAGCGGTGAACCTAACCTTAATTATACAATATTCATACTAACTATTAAGCATTAAAAATACAGCCATTACGATAAGAACAACACCCATGGTGCGATCAAATATATAGCCGTTGAGTTCATAAAATGCCCGTACCCTCTTATGTGAAATAATTAAGGAGAGAAATACAAACCACGCTGCTGTGGCGATAGCCATGTATAAACCATAAATCATTTTGTACGTCAACAATGTGTCAGACGAGATTGCAACAGTGAAAACAGATAAAAAGAATAGCGTCGCCTTTGGATTCAATCCATTAGTAATGAAACCTAGCATGAATGATCTTGTCAGACTTTGAGGTTTACCTGCCGTTGTTGAAACTTGCGTTTGCCCGTGTGGTTGACTTCTAAGAGCACTAACGCCAATCCAAGCTAAGTAAGCCGCAGCCAAATAAAGCAATATGTTTAGTAACCAAGGTGTCGTTTTTATTATCAGGCCTATGCCTACCAGAGAATAAGTAACATGCAAAAGTATGCCACAGCCAATGCCCACACTGGTCGAAATGGCTGCTGCCCGGCCCTGTTGTATACTTTGTTTTAATACCACAGCGAAGTCTGGCCCGGGACTAGCAACTGCAAAGAAGTGAATGACCGCAATTGAGAAGAACTCTACCCAACTAAACGCAGTTATATCAATCATTGACCAACCTCAATAGGCAGAGTTTGACTCGATCCCCACTCTGACCAACTGGCATCATATACTTTAATGCAGTTGGCCCCCAATGAGAAAGCGGCCTGAGCAATGATACAAGCGGTAATTCCGCTACCACAACTGGTCACAATTTCGTTGTCGAGGTCAATCTTTTTATTCTCAAATATAGACCCTAGTTCATTATAACTTTTAAATGCACCATTATCTTGCACGCTGGCATAATGAATATTCGAAGACCTTGGTATATGCCCAGACCTCATGTTGTCTCTAGGCTCAGCTTCTGTTCCTGTGTACCTGCCGTTACTTCTGGCGTCAATAATCTGGATTGAATCAGTCTTGCTTTTGGGTGAGACCAACATTGATAGTTTGTTGCTAATGTAGTCAGCACCAACAAAACCAAAATTAGCCGATGGTTTGAGCTCAATACTTGATGTTGCAATAGGGCTTGCTAGCCCTTTTTGGGTTGGGTGCTTACCGTTGAGCCACTCTGGCAATCCGCCATCCAGTACTCTAACATTAGTAAAGCCCATGGCTAACAACATAAACCAAGCCCTTGATGCGCAGAAATTACCAAAGTCATCATAAACTACGATTTCATCTTCTAAGTTTAGTCCAAGCTGCCTAGCTGCAGACTGAAACACATTTACCGAGGGCATCATATTACTAAACGGTGTATTTTTATCGACAAACTCATTTTCAAAATCGAAGAACAAAGAGTTAGGTATATAACAAGGCAGACTATGTCTAACCAAATCTGGCTTCGAGGTTGGCGCATTTTCCATTGTAGTGAATAGTATTTTTAATTTGTTATTAGCGACAAGCTCGATTTTTTGAGCAAGTTCGCAGCAGAGAAGTGTTGTAGCTGTCATGTGAAATGCAAACCAATACTGTTACCCAAGGTTAAGTGGCATAATTAAAACACGATTTGCCCACACATAGAAGTTTGCAAGAAAAAATGCAAAGATAAGTGATTAAGTGTTGTGTAATGCACTACGTAAACAAATCTAATAGTCGAGCTAGAACGTAATCTATTATAAGTAAGTAAAAGATAAAAAGAGAGCATAATGAGTAAATACCAAAAATCTACAGAAGCCATTTCAGGCTTAAGTGCCGAGCAGTACAGAGTAACTCAAGAGAACGGCACTGAGCGTCCTGGTTCGGGAGAATGGCTAAATAATACATCGCTGGGCATATATGTTGATATTGTCTCTGGAGAGCCTTTGTTCGCATCATCTGCAAAGTATGAATCAGGGTGCGGCTGGCCAAGTTTTACCAAACCTATTGAGCCGCTTAACGTAAACGAGATTACGGACTCGTCACATGGTATGAGTCGCACCGAGGTACGATCGTCATTTGGTGACAGTCACTTAGGCCATGTATTTACCGACGGTCCTAAGGATCAGGGAGGTCTACGTTATTGTATTAATTCAGCGTCATTACGTTTTGTTGCTAAAAATAATATGAGCAGCGAAGGCTACGAAGCTTATATAGACCAAATTGAGGAAATCTTATAATGGCAAATGAACGTGCAGTATTGGCTGGTGGCTGCTTTTGGGGTATGCAGGATCTGATCCGTAAACGCCCTGGCATAAACTCAACTCGTGTTGGTTATACCGGCGGCGAGGTGCCAAATGCGACTTACCAAAATCATGGCACACATGCTGAAGGCATCGAAGTGTTATTTGATAACGAGCTTGTTAGTTACCGACAAATTTTAGAGTTCTTCTTTCAAATCCATGACCCTAGCACAGTAAACAGGCAAGGAAATGACCTTGGTGTATCTTATCGCTCGGCTATTTATTATGTTTCTGAAGCGCAACGAACTCAAGCATTCGAAACTATTGAAGATGTTGATGCATCTGGGTTGTGGCCCGGAAAAGTAGTCACCGAAGTAGAGCCTGCAGGTGACTTTTGGGAAGCCGAACCTGAACATCAAGACTATTTAGAAACTCGTCCAAACGGCTACACTTGTCATTTCCCAAGACCTGACTGGGCACTACCAAAGAGTTAATCTGTTTCAAAATTAATCCGTTTGTAGAAAGTCTGACCGTTTTACTTGATAGCGGTCACGACTTGCTTACCCTTACTACCCCCAGCCATTAAGTACCTGCTTATTGCCGGTTATTGTTATCCTTATTAATAATTCAGTATAAATTGTAAACGCCTAAAGATTGAAATTTATACTATTATTTTCAATCGAAGCTGTATTAAAAGCGAAAGTACAAATGCGATATCAAAATTTTCGCTACTAATCTTTGAGCGCCGTCGCGATTTACTAGCAATGACGACGATATACAGCACAATAAATGGAAAAAACAAGCTATGACAATTATCGTAACGCAGTGCAACAAAGAATTATGGATTGTAAATTTATTTAAGCATTCAAGCGCAAATACCGCTATTCACATTATGTTTGCGGCTTTTCTAATGGTAATGACGTGGGGAACAGCCACTCCAGAGTACGCGTTCTACTGGACATCGGTGCTCGCTTGTACATTAGCCATTAGCTTATTTTACCAGACGAGATTTAATCACCGTAAAGCACAGCAAACACAAAAAGCGACTCAGTGGGAGAATATACTTGTATGCATTACGCTGGTCGCTAGCATTATATTTGCAGCCGCTTATTATTATCTTGCTACTCTCGTGAGCTCTCAGCTATGGGCCATGATTGCGCTCATCGCTGCGATGCACATGGGGAGTGCAACAATGACATGTTTGTATTCGAAAAAAATAATACTCGCCATGCTGTTACCTACTTTTTCCCCCTTAGTCATCGCCTTTATATTAATTGCACAACCTATCTCTTTTATCTTAGCCGCTAGCCTTACGATATTTGCTGGTGTGGTCTTATTTTTTAGTATTTCAGTGAATCGTTCTTTAATAAACGGTCTAAACATGCAAGTAAAATATGAAGACGCTGCGCAACAAAGTGAGTATTACAAAAAGAAGGTGGAGACCTCTACTTTTGACGATCCAGAAACGGGCCTTTTCAACAGGCGTCTTTTCGACTTAATTATTAATGAAGAAATTAGACGTGCGAAGCGCATCAACAGCACATTGAGCCTTGTGATGATTGAAGTTGACTGTTTGTCGCAATACAAAGCACAGTATTCTCAATGTGAAGTTGATGAATGTACCCGAACTGTCGCAAATGTTTTAGCAAAAGCAACATCGAGGGGCGGTGAGTTCATGACACGTTTTGACAAACAAAAATTTGCGTTAGTTATTCCCAACGCAAACAAGTCAGACGCAAGCTCTTTTTCTGCAAAAATGTTGGATTTAATCAACAAGGCAAAGATCGAGCACTTATACACCAACGTTGAGAATTTTAAAACATTATCAATAAGCATCGGCATTGCAGAGTTCATTGAAGGCAGTATTATTGATATTGAAGAAATAACGTCACAAGCAATAATCGCCCTTGCTGAGGCTCAAAAAAATGGCGGTCACCAGGTGCGTACATTTGATGACGAAATGCTGATTGAAGCGACTGTTCCAAATGAAGTGCTAGAGCATGATGAAATGACGCCCTCAACGTATAACGAAAATTCGCAAGTAGCGTAACTGACCATGCAACTAAGTCACTGTATAATAAAAGCATACTATTACTTTGAGTAAGCATATCGGCTATATAAGGCTAGCGTAAAAATAGTATTCAATTCATCAAACATAACAATAAAAAGCGACTTTCAATGCCCAATACTTCACTGCAGTCCGACTTCATTCAAACCTTACAAACAATGGTGAAACAACATTCTTCGCTGCATGTTGCGTTCGAGCATATTCAAGCTCTAATATTAGCGGCGTTTGGTGCTCAGAGTATGAGTATTTTTCAGCGCCGCTCGCACCACAAAGATTTAGTTTCGCGCTATCATACAAGTAATGAAATTCTTGAACTCAAAGTGGCTATCAATACGCAGTCGATAGCTGGCTATGTGGCTATGGCGCAACAAGCTGTCAAAATTACCAACCCATACGATGAAAAAGCCTTACGTAGAATTCACAAAAAACTGAGATTTGATCAAAAATATGACCGCTTACGCCATATGCGCACAGACAATATACTCAGTGTACCAATTAAGTATAAAGGCGTGTTACTGGGCGTATTGGAAATTGAGAACAAAGAAGTTGAAGAGCTAAACGATGATGACATTACTCTCGCTCTAAATGTCTCCGATATTATTGGACAAGCCTATAGATATCAATTAGGCGGCACGGCAAGGGCCTTTGACTACCTAGCTCACCGTGGCAGCTTATCAGCTCAGGTATTGAGTGAGTTTTCAATTAACGCCAGTATTAGTCAAGGTACTCATCAATTAAAAACCAAACATAATATTTCAGAAAATCTTATCTACGAAGCATTATCAGTGTATTTTCAGGTTCCTTTTATTGATTATTTACCACGTAAATACAAGCTCGCCCACGGCAATACAAAACTAAGTATCTCTTATTTAAAGCGCAACCACGTAGCACTGATTAAAGACACTCTTGACCGACTAATTGTTGTTATGTACGAACCCAACAACACCGATTTAGTAATGGAAATTGAAAGCGCTCTAGGTACCCAAAATTATCAATTAGCATTTAGCCTACCGCGTCAAATACTCCAGTACTTAGAGGGGAACTACAATCAAACTGCGCCAAGTAAAATAAATGAAATCAGTAATAAAGTAGCACTAAAAAAAGATACACATACCTTTAATGATAAGGCGCCAGAGAAAGAATCAGATATTGTAAAAATGGTGTCTAACATTCTGATTGAAGCAAAACGACTTAACGCATCAGATATACATATCGACCCAGAACACGAGCGGCCTACCCTAGTTAGAATGAGGGTAGATGGCGTAGTCAGGGATATTAAAGAAATACCTGCATCACAACACAATTCAGTGGTTGCTCGGATTAAAATAATGTCGGACCTAAATATTGCTGAAAAGCGTATTCCACAAGATGGCAAGCTTACCTTCATCGTCTCACAAAAAAACGTTGAGGTTAGAGTGGCAACTATCCCTACCGTTGCGGGTGAGGGTATCGTTCTGCGTATACTTGCGGGCAATGATGCAATGCCAATTGAGAAAATTAATTTGGCCAAGCACAATATCGATACAATCAAAAAAATGGTGCTTATTCCTAATGGTGTCATATTAGTTGTTGGTCCGACAGGTTCAGGAAAAACCACAACGCTACATGCTATTTTAGGCTTTCTAAATACCCCTGACAAAAAAATCTGGACAGCAGAGGATCCGGTAGAAATAACGCAATATAGGTTGCAGCAGGTTCAAGTAAATCCCAAAATTGGTTTCACATTTGCCAAGGCCTTACGCGCGTTTCTACGAGCAGATCCAGATGTTATCCTAATTGGTGAGATGCGTGACAAAGAAACCGCTAATGCCGGCATTGAAGCCTCTTTGACAGGCCACTTGGTATTGTCAACTTTACATACCAACTCAGCACCAGAAACTATCACTCGATTACTCGACCTGGGCATTGATCCGGTTAACTTTTCAGACGCCTGTATTGGTATTCTTGCACAGCGTTTGATCCGTACTTTATGCTCAAGCTGCAAAGAGCAATATATACCGAGTGACATAGAAGTCGCATTTTTACACCGTCAATATGGCGCAGAGTATATTGATGAATTGGCGCTTACACCGGAAACCAAGTTATGCGGGCCCAAAGGTTGCCCAGACTGCGACTACACAGGCTATAGAGGTCGCACAGGCGTGCACGAATTACTCTCCATGACACCTGAGTTACGTGGACTAATTTATAAAGGGTCCTCTATTCCTGAAATGCAAAAGCAAGCAATGCAAGACGGCATGCGAACGCTAACGCAAGATACAATCATAAAAGTGCTTAACGGTGAGGCCGATATCGCCCAGGTACAAATAATAAGTGGCACTGGCATTGGTCATTAGAACCAAACGCGGGTGCTTTACCAAGTGCTTTATATTATAAAAACCAGCCTAAGAGAAAGTATAATGGCATTTCTATCAGATTACATGATATTGATTCGGTGATTGCGAAAGAACTTGAATTTTAAAAGAATGGATAGCTTTGGAGTGGTGCACTTTCAATGCATATTATATTACAGTCAGTAGACCTTAACTGTAAAATGGTGCCCGGGGCCGGACTTGAACCGGCACACTCTTACGAGCGAGGGATTTTAAATCCCTTGTGTCTACCAATTTCACCACCCGGGCACTGATACTGCGACGTTCCTAACTGGCATTAATGGAGGCGGAACCCGGAGTCGAACCGAGATTCACGGATTTGCAATCCGGTGCATAGCCATTCTGCCATTCCGCCACAACATTGTTGCTTTCACATTGCGTCAATCAAAAAGATTGGAGCGGGAAACGAGATTCGAACTCGCGACCCCGACCTTGGCAAGGTCGTGCTCTACCAGCTGAGCTATTCCCGCTCTGCAATGTGGCGTGCATTCTACCCTCTATATAAAACCTGTCAACACTAAATCTTAAAGAAATATACTGTTTTATTAAAATTCGTACAGTTCGTTGCTATTTTGCACTGAAACGACTAAAAACTAACTTTTTACTCTACTTAGCTGCTTCCAAGCGGCTTTAGTGTACACCACCATAGACCAAACCGATAACACCGCAGAAAAATACAGCAATATTGTACCTATCGTTACCCAGTATATTGGAAAGCCCATAAATACTTCCAAACCTGACAACAAACCAATTAATGCCAGCATTTGCATCATTGTTTTAGACTTTCCTATAAACGAGACTTTAACCGTCGACGCACTGCCCTGCTGTCCCATCCACTCACGCAACGCGGAAACATATATTTCACGCATCAATAGGGCGATGGCTGGAACTGTTATCCATACACTAGCATAGGTGTGGGTAACCATAAGCAGCGCTGCAGCAACAATTAATTTATCAGCAACGGGATCCAGAAATGCACCAAACGGTGTGGATTGCTCTAATTTTCTGGCTAAGTAACCATCGATCCAATCCGTAATAGCGGCCAGCCAAAATATAAATGCGCCAGCTTGATGGGCCCAGCGCCAATCAAGAAAATAAACAAACACAAATACAGGGATCAATAAGACTCTGAACATGGTAATAATGTTGGGGATGGTCCACATATTTACTAAAAACCTTGGTTTACTTCTCTTAACTGCGGGTATGATACCAGAACAGGTTCAATTAAGAATGCAAATGATCGTATATGATGTCGGCAAGATCCTTGCTTATGCCCGGAACTTTGCTAATTTCTTGTTTACTCGCCTTTTTAAGCCCTTGTAGCCCGCCTGAGTATTTTAATAACGTTTGTCTCTTTTTAGGACCTATACCGGGTATTCCCTCTAAAGTTGAGGTTGTTTTAACTTTTTGACGCCTGTTGCGATGACCTAATATAGCAAACCGATGGGATTCATCTCGAATATGTTGTATTAGATGCAAACCAGGAGAATCGCTTTCCATTGGAATTGTTTCATAAGAACCGGCTCTAATTAATGTTTCCAAGCCTGCTTTTCGACTACTACCCTTCGCTACACCAATAAGCATCGGTTTACTCTCCAATGGCCAGTCCTCAAAATGCGTCTCTGCTTGTGACAACTGTCCTTTTCCGCCATCTATAAATAAAATGTCCGGCAGCTTAGCGTCGGCACTAGGAGATTTATAGCGTCGTCTTAACGCTTGCGCCATTGCTGCATAATCATCACCAGGAGTAATGCCTTCAATATTAAACGTTCTATAGTCACTTTTTAATGGTCCGTCTCTATTAAAAACAACACAAGAAGCAACCGTTTGTTCTCCTGATGTATGACTAATATCAAAACACTCCATTCGAGTGATTGGGGTATCTCGTTCAATCGCTTTTTCTAAATCGACATAACGTGCAAACATGGATTTCTGCTGGTTTTGTTGCGTTTCAAGCGAATTATCAGCATTCTTATTAGCTAATTGTAGATATTGACGCTTTTCATCGCGAATTCCCTCAAAGAACTTAATTTTGTAGCCGGCTTCGGTTGATAATACTTTTTCAATCTCTTCCATGTCTGGAAATTTAATAGGAACAACGATTTGTTTAGGGATTGTCTTATTTCCAGCAAGATAAAACTGCAAAATAAAAGACTGGAATACCGTTTCATCGTCTATATCTCTTGGAATTTTAGGAAAAAAAGATTTACTGCCGAGTAGTTGACTATCGCGAACAAACAATGCTTGCACACAGGCATACCCATTCTTAAAGGCGAAACCAAATACGTCCATTTCTTCTTGAGTACCGGTAACAAACTGTTGTTCTTGTATGCGACGAAGTGCACTGATTTGGTCGCGATATCGAGCTGCGCCCTCAAAATTTAAGGCAATACTCGCCACTTCCATTTTGTCGACTAGTGAAGCAATAACCTCAACGTTTTTTCCCCTGAGAAATAGCGTGGCTAACTTTACCTGCTCTCTATATTCATCATCACTTACATATCCCTCGACACAAGGCGCAGAGCAACGTTTCATCTGGTACTGCAAACAGGGTCTGCTGCGAGCCCGATAGTAACTATCTTCACATTGCCTAATTGGAAATATGCGTTGCATCGATCTTAAGCTTTCTCTTACCGCCCAAGCACTTGGATAAGGACCAAAATAGGTACCTTTGCGCTTTTTGGTGCCACGGTGAAAACTAAGCCGAGGATGCTCGTGGTCGGACAAGAAAATAAAGGGATACGACTTATCATCCCGCAATACAACGTTATAGCGCGGCCGATATTTTTTAATAAAACTATTTTCGAGTATAAACGCTTCGGTTTCACTCGACACTACCGTCACATCCATTTTTACAATGTGGCTTACGAGTGATTGCGTTTTTACACTGTCTACCGTCTTACGAAAGTATGAGCTAACCCTTTTTTTTAAGTTTTTAGCTTTACCAACATAAATAACTTCTTCCCTCATGTTATACATTCTGTAAACACCCGGGTTTGAAGTTAGGTTTTTTAGGAAGGACTCGGAATCAAAGACAGCTTGTTCACTCATTGTTATTCGGTTTGTATAAGCTTATGGCGCAATGCTAAATGCGTCAGTTCGACATCTGAACTGACGTTAAGCTTGTCAAACATACGATAGCGATATGTGTTGACTGTTTTAGCACTGATATTAAGATTTGACGCAATCTCTGGTACACGAGTACCTCTTGTTAGCATCATTGTAATTTCTAACTCACGATCCGACAAGCTTTCAAACGGGTTATCATGATTCTGCGAGGTGCTACCAATAGCAAGTTCTTGAGCCACATCAGCCGATATGTAACGTTGCCCCGAAGATACTTTATAAATTGCGTTCACCATTTCGCTAGGGTCGGCATCTTTAGTCAAAAACCCATGCGCGCCAGCTTGCATGATTTTAGTCGGTATTGGGTTTTCTTTATGCATTGATAAACAAATAATCCGTGCACTATCACAAAACCGTAAAATTTTTCGAGTTGCCTCTAGGCCACCAATACCCGGCATACTTACATCCATCATAATGATGTCAGGTGGATTTTTTCTGCACTGTTCAATAGCTTCTTCACCGCTTCCAACAGATCCAATGACGTTAAAATCTTTAACATCATTTAATATACGACTGATCCCTGTCCTAACGAGCTCATGGTCATCAACCAATAAAATCTTGATCACGTCGGAACCTCAATTTCTAATTATTAGATTAGTAAACATCATTCGATTGGTCAGTATCTTATAAAACTAACCATATTGGAATAGGTTTGTATATCAATTAAACTGATTCAAAAGAATAAGTTTAATTGTACGGAATTAATTGTTGCCACTATAAAAAGCAGTTCTAAGCGTTGCTATAAAGTGATATTTTGATTGCGGTTAAGGACCGTTTTTCTGAACACATGCAATCCGAATTTTGACTTTGCACAAAGCCAAAGAGACGGTGGTTTATATTCTTAGCCAAAAAGCAAAAAGCCCCTAAATCGGGGCTTCTGCTGTAATGTGGCGGATAGCGAGAACGCCACAAGTAGGTCTTTAGCGTAATATAGCGACTAAGAATTAAGATTTTATTGTTATATATTAACATATTACATTCCATAAGGTTCCACACTGTATTATAATAACCACTCACATTGACGGTTCCTCTGACGGTTCGCAATATTGATTTTTTCATAATTAGCTATAGGTTGAATCCACATGGCACTCTCGCATACATCAGTTTCGAATGCAAAAGCAAGAGAGAAAGTATATAAACTGTTTGATGGAGGTGGTTTATATCTGCAGGTTAAGACTTCAGGATATAGATGTTGGAAGTATGACTATAGGGTTAATGGTAGTCGAGGAACCTACACCATAGGGAAATACCCTGAAATCAGCTTAAAAGAAGCTAGAGAGGGTCACAGAGAGGCTAGAGAGCTTGTTGCTAAGGGTATTCATCCCAAACAAATAAAAGTAGCACAACGTATTGAAAGTGACCTAAGTACAAAGCTTTTTAGCCACTATGCCAATGAGTGGCTTGGTAAACAAAATCTAGCAGAATCAACATATACTGATCTGAAACAGCGTATTGAAAAGAATCTAATACCCTACCTAGATAAGAAAAAAGTAAATGAGTACTCAACAGCCGACTTACTAAAAATAATGTTAAAAATGAGTGATAGAGGTGCTAAGGAAACAGCTCAGCGTATGGCCAATGTTCTAAGGCGAGTTTATAACGAGATACTCATATTAGGCATAGTCGATAATAACCCGGCACAAGGTCTAGCAGAGCTCCTCCCTAAGCCAGATGTAAGGCTAAAGGGTAACTTTGGACACTTAACTTCTGTTGATGAAATTACCGTTCTCTTACAACAAATAGAGAAGCCTAGTGTTAGACAAGACTTTGCAACCACTCAAGCTCTAAAGCTGATGCCTTTGGTTTTTCTTAGACCTAGAAATATTAGATTCTTAAAATGGGAGTATGTGGATTTTGAAAATAATGTAATCAATCTCCCAGCCAGTGAACTTAAAACAAGAAAGCCGTTAGTTGTTCCCCTAGCCCATCAATCTATAACAATTCTAAACGATATTCAGTCACTGACAGGGTCAGGTGAATATGTTTTTGTTACCAGTCATGGCAGAGGTAAGCCACTCAGTGAAAACACCACTACCCAAGCTCTAAGACGGATTATCAATCCAAGTACAGGTGAATCCTTTGGCACAGGCTATATGACATCACATGGCTTTAGACATATGGCAAGTACGCTGCTTAATGAAATGGGATATGATCCAGACGTTATAGAACTACAACTAGCACATATTAACAAAGACCGTATTCGCGCTACGTACAACAAGGCACAGCTTATGGATAAAAGAACTCAAATGATGCAAGAATGGGCTGACTATTTAGATGGATTACGAAATGAAAAATGATAATACGGTGAATATCAGCTGGGTTATAGAAACGCTCAACTTAAGCGAAATGCCAAAAGCTCAAGCGTTAAGGATCTTAGCTTCTTATGTTTGTGATGGTGATCTAGATATGTTTGTTGATGAAAATATTACAGGTACCGATGCAGATTATGAGGTTGAAGAATACGAAGAGGTTGATGGCAATTTTGCAGGAGGATTAATAGGAAATGGTTTTAGTTATCATCATATTGGGCAAAAAATAGTGACAGGTGTTGATACTTATTACGCAAATGGTATTTTTGGATTTATAGTGAATGCATATTGCTTTGAGGGTAAAAGGTTTTACCCGACTGATGCAGAGGGTGTTTGGCTTAGGCAAAAACAAATTGATGAAAAACTCGTGTATTTTGATAGAGCTGAAGTTTCTTTATTTGCTTCTAAATTAGATGTTTTACCTTCTTCTGCACCTGGTAAAATGGGTGCAACAGAGCCAGGGGTTAAAAAAGCGTTAGCCTTACTGGCTCTGGAAAAAGCAGAATTAAATCCACAATCTAAGTTTAGAAAGGCTAATTCAGTTAATGCTTCTGGCTTCAGAGATCACATCCTTACTCTAGCTGAAAAATACCTTGAAGGAGAAGAACCAAGTAGACGTGATCATGGTTTGAATTCACTGGATGACAAAATTAATGAAGTTTTAATGAAGTGGGATATAAAAGAGATTCCTAAATAAAATAATTAGGTAATTTTCCCAACTGGGAAAATCGCATAATCTAAACACTTTATAGTTACCTCAGCTCCAGTTCGCTCGATCTGGACAATAGTTTAAGAGGTAACTTAATTATGAATCTAAGTACAATGGGGTTAAATAGTGACCCGCAACATAACAACAAAATAAAAAAACTAATTCGCATCCGCTCAGTAGTTAATCTTACGGGACTATCTAAATCCTATGTTTATCAGCTCGTATCAAGTGGTCATTTTCCCAAGAGCATAAAGCTTGTTCCTGGCGGTACTTCTGTAGCTTGGAACGAAAGTGAAGTACTAGAATGGATTGACTCACGAATCAAAGCACGTGATGAAGGAGTTGAGTGATGGCTACTTCTCAAGATGATTATAAGCAAAACCTGAGCGTTAAACATGCCAGCAAGGCAGGTTTAAGAGGTAAAATTAATGCGAATTGCATCGATTGTGTCAATGACCCGATTGAAGCAGGCTCATGGCGAAAACAGGTCGAAAACTGCTGTGGGTACTCATGTTCTTTGTACCCAGTACGTCCAACTACATTAAACGCTAAAAAGTAAAAAGCCCATCGCTGGTCAACAGAAATGAGCTTAATAATTCTTTTAGTCGAGGACATTATAACTTAATTTTGTTGAAAAGTGGTGGCTTTCTTTTACACAGAAGGAAGGTCAGATGAAAATTTTCGATATCCAAAACAACGTTTTAACCGTTGTTGAAATAATCACAGTTCAACTTCAACGTAGTGAAGCTCTTACAGTCTCATTACTTTCTAGCAATTTAACTCGTGAAACTGAACTTCCCAGACTTCACTAGACATTCGTCCCATCTTTCAAGAGTAAAAAATAACTAATGATTCGTTTGGTTGGCCTAAATAACATCCAATCAACAAAATCCGTGACACTCTAACAAAAACAGTGGACTATGGATTGGTAAAATCTTAATTTTGGGACGGTAGCCCCGTCGTTTATCTTACCCAAAATTTTACTGTGGATATGCTCAAAGCGAGAGACTATAGCAACCTCAGTATTCTTCACCTTCTCAAGGTATGATTTAATTCAAGTTTACTGTAACTTAGTTTTTAATATAACTAAAAGGGCTAGTCGCGCAGCTATCTAACGAAGAGGCCAAAAAATGGAATTTATTATTATTACCGGTTTAGTGGTATTTATTATAATTTATAAACTTGTATCAACAAGTAAGTCGAATAAATCAGAGCAACAGAACATACCTACATCAAGACAAAATAAGTCATCTAATCCAGTGAGCTATTCTGCAACTTCAGATGACGATGAAGAAGGACTAGCTACGTTCACCATCCGCACAAGTTTTGGCAGTGAAGAGGAACCTTCATCAAATAAGTCTAGCGGGCAATGGCTTAATGAATCGCACTCAATTCAAATAAATGGTCGGCAAATAATAAGAGGTTTTTTTTACTCTGGCGGAGTCTTAGAATCCATTGATGGGTACGGAACTGAGCCATCGTTAGTGGATGATAAGCGGGCAGCTTCAAAGGCTGATAATTTTGATAGCGCTAATGAAGTTTATACAGATGAATCACTCGGATATTGGCCAAAATATGCAACGTTATCTAAAAGATGTCGTGGCGTTTATTTAGACTGGCTAGCATCAGAAAGAAATATGCCAAACATGCCTATAGGATATGTTTTTATCTATTTTTATGGGTTTGAACGGCGAATTATAGAAAACAAAATGAATAACATTGTTAGTGATAGTGAGTTCTTAAGTATCTTTAATGAGGTTGCTCGCCTCAATAAAGTCTACTGGGAGAACCGTTCTTTCCGCAATTACGCCTCAAATTTTTTAGAACTGCTCTTTTTAATGCGACCTTTGCTTTTAGAAAGTAGAGTAGATGAAATACCTGAAACTCATAACTCCCTAGCTTTTAAGGTAAAACTCGCGAAAGCAGTCAATGAACAGAAAGCGATTTCTGCTTTACTAGCAATCGAATGGCTACGAAACAACGATGAATATTCTTTGAAAATGCCAGCAAGGCGGTGCGAAGTCGAGTTTAACAAACTATTCGCGCTTAAATATACTGAAAAGTTTGGTGAAGGAATGATAGTAAAACCAAACAAAACTAAATTGAGATTGGCATATTACGCAGCAAGTAGTTCTATTCGTGCCGTTGAATTAGATCTTGATGACTTACCCGATCCAAGTATTCTTAAAAGTCCTATTAGAAAACTAATACCATTAGCAGAGTCGTGCACAGATGAGTTGAATGCCTATAGTCGTTATCTAGGTAAGGCTGAGACGTCTAGGGACGATATTGCGGCTTTAATGTTGTTACCGAAAGAACTTGTGAATGAGAAAACATCCCCTGTTATTGAATCTTTTAAGAGCTGGGCTAATAGTGTTATTGAGAATAATAACAGCATAACTAGTGTTAAAGAATTTTGGGCTCACACTGGACTCACTGTTCCAAAAACAATAAGTAAAAAAGAAAACGAGTTAATTCTTAACCTTGCCTCTAAAGCTGATGTTGGAATTGCCCCTGACTTAAGGTTTCATCACGCTAAACTAAAAGTGGATAGCAGTATTGTGTTATTCACACCATCGCATGGTGAGTATTTTGAGCCAACTGATGCATTCAACCAAACAGGTTTAGCTATTAGACTTGGGTCGATGGTCGCAACAATTGATGGACATATCGATGATGCAGAAAAGCTAGCACTAGAGCAATTGATTAATCATGACGACAAAATTTCCCCTACAGAAAAACGTTCATTACATGCTTATCTGAAATGGCGTTTAAATACTCCTTCAACGGTTGCGGGTCTTAAAGTAAGAATAGAAAAGCTTAAGCCTAATGAAGTTGAAACTATTAAGAAATTTATTATTGGAATAGCGTTAGCTGATGGGAAAGTTGATACCTCTGAAATAAAGCAAATTGAAAAACTTTACACTAATTTAGGATTGGATAAAGCAAGCGTTTCTTCGGATATACATAATATCACTTCAACGAAAACACCGCTTAGCAATAAGCAGCAGAAAGTAGAGGCTGGCAATACAGCATTTATACTTGATGAAGCCATACTCGCCATGCATGAGAGCGACACAACTGACGCAAAAAGTATGCTCGGCTGTATTTTTTCTGCCGAAGAGGATGAAGTCGAACATATAGACCCTGTTAGTCAAACCAATGCTGGGGGACTAGACTTAGCTCATTTATCACTCTACCAAGCACTATGTGAGAAAGATAAATGGGAACGCAACGAGGTTTATGAACTTTGTCAGAAGTCAAAGCTTATGGTAGATGGTGCGATTGAGACTATCAATGACTGGGCGTATGAGCAAGTAGATGCGCCAGTATTGGATGATGACGGTGACATTTACGTCGATTTAGAAATTGTAGAAGAGTTAAAGGAATAGTTGATGAGCGCCAAAAGAATTAGAGCTAAAGAAAGAGACGCAATTATCCAATCTTTAAAGTCGGGTGTTACGCCAAAGGTAGGCATTCAACATATTCAAGTAGGTCGTATTAATGAGCTTAAAGCACTTGTTCAGGATATTGAACGAGTATCAGACGGAGGTTCAGCTTTTCGTCTTATTATTGGAGAATATGGCTCAGGTAAGACTTTTTTCTTAAGTGTGGTTAGGGCTATTGCCTTAGAGCGTAAATTGGTCACGATTAGTGCTGATTTGTCTCCGGATAGACGAATACATGCATCGTCAGGCCAAGCTCGCAATCTTTATTCAGAACTAATGCGAAACATGTCAACGAGAAATAAGCCCGATGGCAATGCGTTAACGAGTGTTGTTGAAAAGTTCATTACTGAAGCCAGAAAAGATGCCGATGCAACCGGCAAAGACATCAATGCCGCGATACATGAACGACTTGGTTCGTTGTCGGAGCTCGTCGGCGGTTATGATTTTGCGAAAGTCATCGAGTCATATTGGATGGGTTATGAGCAAGATCGAGAAGACTTAAAAAATAACGCTATAAAATGGCTACGAGCCGAATACTCAACAAAGACCGACGCCAGAAAAGATCTTGGTGTAAGAACAATTATTACGGATGCCTCTTTTTACGATGCGCTAAAGTTAATGAGTCTTTTTATTCGCCAAGCCGGTTATCAAGGTTTAATTGTCAATTTGGACGAGATGGTGAACCTGTACAAGCTAAATAGTACGCAGGCCAGAACATCTAATTACGAACAGATCCTTAGGATTTTAAACGATTGCTTGCAAGGCTCAGCAGAACATCTAGGTTTCCTACTTAGTGGTACACCTGAGTTTTTGTTAGATCCGAGGAAAGGGTTATATAGCTATGAGGCGTTGCAAAGCAGACTTGCAGGAAACAATTTTGCAAAGCAAGCAGGAGTTATTGATTATTCCTCGCCAGCACTTCATCTTGCTAGCTTGACGCCTGAAGAACTCTACATTCTTCTAAAAAATCTACGTCATGTTTATGCCGGAGGCGATGAAGCTGCATACTTAGTGCCTGACGAGTCGCTTAAAGCGTTTTTACAGCATTGCAGTCAAACTATAGGGGATGCATACTTCCGAACGCCTAGAAACACAATTAAGGCCTTTTTAGATATGCTCGCCGTCATAGATCAGAACCCATCTATTACATGGGATAGCCTTGTCAGCTCACTTTCTATTGAAGACGAGAAGCCTTCAGATGTTGAGCTTGAGATACAAGATGAAGACGATGGGTTGACTAATTTTCAACTATGATTAACGAGTATGAAAAACTCGATATTCGAGTGCAGCAGTGGATTTTTAAGCAGGGGTGGAACAACCTTCGCGAAATTCAAAGTCTAGCAATAAGACCTATTTTAGCGGGTAACACTGACTTACTTATTAGTGCGTCTACAGCAGCTGGCAAAACAGAAGCTTTTTTCTTGCCAGCAATCACTGCGATAGTAACGCAGAAAGAGGGTGTTGGTATACTGTATATCAGTCCTTTGAAAGCACTAATAAATGATCAAGACCGGCGTTTAGAGAGCCTGTCTGATTTATTAGATATGCCGGTCACGCCTTGGCATGGAGATAGCCCTATTGGTCGCAAAAACAAACTCAGAAAATCACCTGCTGGAATTGTTCTCATAACGCCTGAGTCATTGGAGTCTCTTTTAATACGAGATCCGGGCTGGGTGAAATCGGCCTTTGGTAATTTAAAACATATAGTTATTGATGAATTCCATGCGTTTTTAGGTTCGGAGCGAGGGCACCACCTGTTATCGTTGCTACACCGATTAGAACATTTGTTGAACAGACTTGATAGCCCAATACCAAGAACAGCATTAAGCGCTACGCTCGGTGAACTTGAAAAAGTACCATTATCACTGCGACCTAGCCAATCTTTTCCATGTGAAATAATTAAGGACTCGAAGTCTACAGCGACCTTACAAGTACAAGTTAGGGGGTACGTTGAGGCTGCCTATGTAAATGGTATTCCTCCTCCATCTTCAGAAGACAAAATATGTGCAGACTTATTCAAAATTTGTCGTGGTGGCAATCATTTAATCTTTGCGAATAGCCGCACTCGTACGGAAATTCTTGCGGCGACGTTGATTGATTTGTGTGAAGAGCGCCTTGTGCCAAATGAGTTTTTCCCACACCATGGATCACTAGCAAAAGAGCTAAGAGAAAGCTTGGAAGCCCGCCTTCAGAAAGAGCAAATCCCAACTTCGGCCATATGCACAATGACGCTAGAGCTTGGCATCGATATTGGCAAAGTTAACTCTGTCGCACAGGTGACTGCGCCACACTCAGTTTCAAGCTTACGACAACGAATGGGTCGTTCAGGAAGAAGAGGAGACCCAGCTATCCTTAGAATGCTAATTGCTGAAAACGAAATAACCCAAGACTCAAATGTTATCGATAAACTTCGTTTAGAGTTAATACAATCACTAGCAATGATAAGGCTAATGATTGGCAGCAAATGGTTTGAGCCAGCCGACACATCGTTGTATCACTTTTCTACGCTTCTACATCAAATTCTGGCAGTAACTGCTCAGTGGGGAGGTATTAGGGCAGATCAGTTATTTGATTTACTCTGCAAAAAAGGTCCGTTTCAAAAAACGAAGGTAGATGACTACAAGTCACTATTAATCCAAATGGGTAAATCAGAGTTGATTACTCAACTAGGTAGCGGTGAAATAGTCTTAGGCGCAATCGGTGAAAGAGTTGTAAGCCATTACACCTTTTACGCAGTATTTAAAACACCAGAAGAGTTCAGAGTCGTTAGTGGCGCCAAAACCTTAGGGACACTACCCGTCGACTCACTAGTACTAGTGGGGCAGCATATAGTTTTTGGTGGCAAACGTTGGAAAGTGAAGGATGTCGATACTGAAAAGAAAGTCATTTATGTAATATATGCCAAGGGGGGCAAACCACCTAAATTTGGAGGCGGTGGCATGTCCATACACGATGTGGTTCGTCAAGAAATGCTACAGATTCTAAAAAGCGGTGATTACAGAATTTCTGTAGATGACCATAAAGTAGATTTTGCAGACAAAATAGCTAAAGAGTTATTTAAAGAGAGTGTTGAGTATTTTATCGCTGCCGGGTTAGATACAAATTCACTGTTACAAGTCGGCGCAACCACCTATATCTTTTCTTGGCTAGGCGATAAAACGGTGAACACTATTGTCGCTTTACTGATACTTAAAGGATTTGAAGCAGGTGCTTATGCTGGCGTGATTGAAGTGGAAAAATCTCAGCTTAACGATGTGCTTGCGGCACTTAAAACTTTAGCGAGTGAAAAGTTGCCGACAGAGAATGAGTTAGCTATATCAGTACCCGAAAAACAGCTCGAGAAATTTGATGAATTTTTGCCTGATGATCTTTTATCACTTGGCTATGGTGCGAAAGTTTTTGAGATTAAAGGGGCTTTAACTTGGCTTTTATCTGTTTAAACAATAATAAATCAACGCTGTGTGGCCGGCAGCATAGTAAAATTTTCATTTTTGCTTAATGGTCAATTTCCTGAGTTTACAGGATTTCACCTTTTCAGACTCGGTCACCCGCAAAAAAAAATTGAAAAACTGCATCCCCGTCCACCCTGAGTGCTCCACAGCTGCATTCTCTGACAAAATTCCGCCAAACTGTTACGACGGTGGTGGGCAGAGATCAAGATTACGCAGCGGAGGACTGAGCACAAAAGAGCAGTGCAGAGTATTAAGCGACAATATCCTTGACCAGTCAGCGTCAATCAACTTGACCGGTTGATCTGTTAAGGGTCTTGACGCGCTATAGCTTTTTTGTTTCTGCTACTTAATAGTTATGTGTATATATGTGTATTTTAAAAAACTAGTAGGTCTCATTTTTAGTTGTATTTATCCCCTACTTTATTATCAGCCTAATTGACAACTAAGGGGGGGGTGCAGTGAATAAGCTGCAACCCCATAATAAGTACTTCCGTGATTAAAAATGCAGCCATATTTCAACATAGCGGTCTGTGTATGTTTATGTAAGTTATTAGCTTAAGTGTAGTTTGGCGATATTATTTCACTAAAAAAACTTGGTGGTATGACTAGCTTATCCACCTACCCAGTGTTTGAAAGCCTAATGCTAATCACAAACAATTTAAATTTATACTTACTATTTTGCATATCAGCTGTTAGCGGTCGCTTAACTACGGGCACTTCGTAAATTAGTGCTTACACTACACTTCACCAACCAAAAGCATTCTTTTATTGTATATTATTATTTAATGTAGGCGAAAACACTATATTTATGTTTACTTTTTTGTTCGCTTTTATTTCTTGGGTGATATAATAACATTAATTGTCGGATAGCTGTGGAGTTGCTACCCAGTGAAAAGAAGACCGCTTATCCTTCTTCCGACATGTTTCTTTTGATAGGTAACAACAGATAAGAGTACCACCATGAGTTATCTAGATACATCTACCTTGGCAAAATTACCACTTGAAATGCGAATTGCAAAGTTAAAAAAAATAAAACGAGACGCAGTTAGCCAAACAGAAAGTGAATACACTAATGCACTTGTCAGCTTGTTGAAAGAGCTTGAAGCTAAAGCAAAACGCAACAACCCTAACTACATTAAACATAAAATCACAGAGTCTGAGATTCAAGTGCTATTAACCAATATAATTCAGGAGCTAGCATCACTAACTAATAAAAATTACAAGGCTGCTTCTGCTAAGGGTGCAGTTAACAAGATATGGCAAGGCATCGCTAAGAACAAACATCCGGACTGGTTAAAAAAAATTAAGCATGTAAGCAGCGGTTATCTATTTAACCAAATAATGAATATCAACTTTGAGGATCAGTTACCTCCAAATTTAGCAGCTACCTATGAAAAATTAGACACTACCAGAATAAATTTTAATAAATCCCTCAACATGATAAGCAAGCAAATATTCAACGAGATATGGGAAGTTATGGAAACAGAATTTTTGAAAGAAGAAAACGAAGCATTAAAACTACAATCCATCAATGACAAAGTAACAATATCCAACCTCAATAGAGATATAGAGGCTGGTAGGCTATTACCATCAAAGGCTGATTGGAAAGATAAAGCCATAGAAATGAAACGCCAAGGCTACTCCGTTAAAGATATTGGGCTAACTGTCGGCAGAGGAAGAACAGCAGTATCTAGTGCGCTAAACTCTGATGAAGCTAAAGCTCTATTAATATAGGATTTTTAGGTCGAGGAATAAGGCACTGCAATCCCTCGGCACTCCCCTGCGGTCACCTTTGGATATTGTTTGATTTATTGAAGATGTTCATAATCAAATGATTTTGAGCTAGCAGGTAAAGAATTGGAAATGGTAGCTAAACTAGGGGGGGCTGAAATTAGTTGACCACAACAGTCACATTAAACGCTGTGTTGCAGAGGTTACTGATTACCAGACTAGCAACTACGGTAATGACCCGTCCTCTACAATTTATATTTAGCCGCCAACCTACCCCACCACTATAGAAACTTCCCATTAAGAATAAACTTCAAGTACGTTCAAGACTGCGGTTCATAATTTAGAAATTGATGAAGGCGCTTATGAGGCGAAGCCGAATCCTTCATCAATTTATAAATTTGACACCGTAGGCGAAGATAAGTACTTGAATGTTTATTCGTATGGGTAAGAAGTTTCGTATCAAGCTAATTGCAATGAAAAACAAATTAAAAATCATCTATGTTTTCACTCAAGTAGGCACCACTGAAGCTGCCGGAAATACCTACTAGCCGATTATCTACCGTCACTATCGTGTCCTTAGCTAATATCAATGCATACAAGACATTTATCTACTGGTTAGGTTGCGGCTAATGTGTGTCGAATGAATACCGGATAGGAAATTTCAGGAGAGGTAGGCAAAGTAGTTATACGCCTTGTAGTCCTAGTAGTTAAATAGCACCACACTTACACGTAGTTAAGAAAGCCGTTAACTATTAACACTAGCGATTGGCGGTCCACACAACTACGGGTACATGTGCGGTATGTCTTACCGTATGAGTGGATGTCCAATCATAGTAAGGTTTGATAATTTTAAGCTGCAACGCATCGATATAGAAGCTAGACATCTACTGGCAGCTCTTTACCAATTTCGCTTAATCTATTTATAAATACCAAATAAGCATTTTTTACCACTACCGATCATTTCAGGCTCAATAATATTTGCTCTTTTGATGAAAGCGGAAGTTTCAAATCATTCCCAAGACGCGATGCAAAAGCTTGTTTGCCAATTATCGAGGAAGTTAATTGTAGGGCGGCTAAGAGCGTGAAGCAGACGTATGACTTAATTAAAGGCAACTGACTTCTGAACGTCCATAGAGCACTCTGGACTTTTCAATCATACAAGGTAATCTAGTTTGCAAGGTTATTGATCTTGTAAGGTCGGACTAATACACTGTTAAGCGCCCAAACCCTTGAGATAACAAGCTAGAACTAACTTAGGAATAAGATGAAGAATTTTGACTCGAGAACTTATAGCATCAATGATTTTTTAGAGTGGTCGGATAACGGGCAACTAGAGTTATCGCCAAGGTTCCAGCGCAGATCTGTTTGGACTGATACGGCACGTTCATACTTAATGGATACCATAATTGATGGAAAGCCTATTCCCAAGGTATTCATCCGTCAAAAATTAAATCCCCAAACCAGGAAATCAATAAGAGAAGTAGTTGACGGCCAACAACGCTTGAGAACTATATTGTCATTTATGAAAGATGGGTTTGTTATTAACAAAAGACATAATAAGCAATATGGCGGCTTGTACTTTAGCGAATTGAATAAAGTTGATGAAGATATTCAGAACCACCTATTAAACTATGAGATTTCGGTCGATTTACTTGTAAATATGTCAGATCCTGATGTTCTTGACGTATTTAGCCGTTTGAACTCATATTCCGTAACATTGAATGACCAAGAAAAAATTAACGCTAATCACTTTAGTGAGTTTAAGAAACTGGCAGATACATTGGCTCACAAAAATAATTCTTTTTGGATTGATAATAAGATCATTAGTGAACAAAACGTACTTAGAATGTATGACGTTCAAATGTCCGCAGACCTATTAATTGGAATGATCGATGGCATACGAACAAAGAAATATATTAAGAAAGCTTATGAAGTTTATGAAAAAGAATTCGGTCATGATGTAGATGTTCTTTCTGAAAGATTTGACGAAATAATAGAACTCATAAAGGCTATATTTGGCGAAGGTTTAAGTAAACGCGAGTTTCGAAGAAATCATGTGTTTTATTCACTTTTCATGTCTCTTTATCACCTTCAGTACGGTGTTGCAAATATAGATAGGCTAAGGCAACCGATTGAAAAAGGTGAGTTGGCCAAAATTTCACAAAAGCTTGAACGGATTGATTATATCTTTGACGAAGATAATAAGGATAAACTTGAGCAAGGTGATAAACAATTTTTGGAGGATTGCCGGAGGGCAACTACTGATACACCTGTTCGTATTCGTAGAAGTGAATTTATTATTGATGTGATGGCTTAACAAACATGGCGTTAATAGATGCACTTTCTGCCTATAGGATTGAAGTTACTAAAGTTAATGGCTATGTCGACCTTGCATATGAGCAAGACGCTGCAGGAAATAGCATTAGATCGAATGAAGATGTAGAGTTTATAGTTACATCAGCCTTTCTTAAACTATTTATCGCTTGGGAAGGCTTTCTAGAAAATTCTGTTGTCGCATACTTAACTGGAGAAGCAAGTCTAGGCGGGAATATGATAACTAAATATGCGAATCCAATTGATGTAGAGCATGCACATAAAATTTTAATCGGCACTCAAAAATATGTAGATTGGGCGAATATTGACAATGTTAATAAGATCGCCTCTATATATTTTGAGGAGGGTGAGCCATTCAAAACAGCTCTGAATTCAATATCCACGGACCTTTCTGACTTAAGAGTTATACGAAATGCGTCAGCACACATTAGCTCTACCACTCAGAATAAACTGGATGCCGTTGCATCTAGAGTATTAAGACGTAGCGTGACGGGAATTAACGTCTCAGATTTTATTACTAAAATGTCTAAAGAAGATACTTCAAATACCGTCCTGCAATTGTACCAATTAAAACTGGATATAACGGCAGAGAATATTGCACACAACCGCACTTAGCAAGTTTGTCCGCTTTTGGCACAAAGCTCGCACACGAATTTGAACTCACACCGCTTGCTTGCCTATCAACACCATAGATAAAAATCCTATTTCTGGTAAAAAATGGCAACTAAAATCTAAAAAATAACTACAACCGCTTACTTGGGCAAAGTTGACCAATGCAATTTAGTGGCACAACTAATGTAATTATCTATTCGCCATAATGCTTTTTTGAAGGCTATCATAAAAACGAAAACACCAGTCTTTATAAGCTTTATCTATAGAACCATATTTCTTTTTCATCTCCTGATTAAGCACAGATTTAATACCATTAATTTCTGCTTGATATTGATAAAAATCTTTGGTGTAACCTAGTTTTTCAGCGAGCTGAGTAGTTAAAACATTAACATCGGCAAATTTTTTACTGTCATACCCAAGTTCGTCTGCATAAGACTTACATAGAGCACCTCCTGCCACACTAGTTTTTATGGTTTCCTCTACATTCGCTGCGTTTGCAGATATAGAAACAAAAGAAAATAAGCATATTGCCGAGCACAAAATAAAACCACGCATTTGATAGTCCCTAAAAATAAATTTTGAATATACATTCATTTAGTTTAGTGCTTTGCGCCATTCGGGCTTTTAGTATCGTCAAGTTTAATAGCGCCATCTGCCTTTAGATTTAGATATTTAGTATGCTCCAAGCCAATTATGCCTAGTTAAGCTTAACATTCCAAGGCATCAAAATTTTCACATTACAGTCGGGCTCGATAGATGATTTTAGTACATTCAGAAGACAATCGAAGGGCATAAGCCCGTTTCCTTCTGGCGTTTCGACTACACTATACAAAACCGCACTAGAAATTGCGCCGGTAGATATTAGACTAAACAACCAACACCTACTATTACGCTTAAAAAATTTTATATTTAATTTTCTGCTTTAGACACTAGGTTTTTAACATCCAAGTTTGAAAAATATTTTACAAACCGAAGTTTGGTTCCTTCTAGGTCTTTTTCTGTGATAGCGTCACCATACAACATTCTCTGAGATTCTTCAGTATAAGAGGCTTTCTCTAATAAATACTTGTCATATTCGCCTAGCTCTTTATATGATATGTAATATATAGTGCGCCCTTTAGTTGAGCTTACAAGCCAGTGTGGATAGATTACCTTCACCGTATCAAAGCTCTTTAGATAGCTAAATTCATCTTTATTTAAGTTGACCCTAATTCTAAACTGATTGATAGGTTGAAAGGCAGCATGCATTTTAACAGACGTGTTAAAAACTATTTCTCCTACACTCTTGATATCTTTTCCAATAAATACAGGACTAGCAGATACAATCTCAAAGATTGCATTATTACCAGCAAAAGAGACTTGTTCAATAGAAATATCTATTTCGTGGTCAGCCCCATAAGATAGTTTTGATAAAAACAGAACTAGAATAATAAATATTTTGCCTTTAACTATTAAGTTACAAATTTTTATACTTTTTCTCATATGTAATTACCCCACAAAAATGTCATTTACTTGTTAGTTTTAAACATAAATTATAGTTTTCTTCCAATTCATTCATTAATGCATTTTTATCTTTATGTCTGCGTAATTTTTCTAGTTCTGCTTCAGGCTCACTTAAGACGAATGGCATCAATGGAAGCTTTGCACCAAGAAACCCGACAGTGGCTTTTTGGAGGTTTTCGAAAAATTGTACATTTATAGTCGTGTTCTTTGACAGCAAGTTTACGGCAACAGCGGTCATATGACGTTCAAAATTGAGTAGGAGTTTATGTTATAAATATTCGTCGAGGTGCGCCATAGTGACAGGCTGTTCTGAGCCTATGACGGTCGTTCGTATCCAAAGCCCTACTGCCCTTTGATTTTATGCAATATAAATTTTATTAACTTCCAAGCAATCCAAAAAATTCCAGCCCACATCGCGAACGCAATAGCTACAAATATTTCGCCTCCCATGTAAGGCTCTCCCATAATTTTTAAACATAATTAGCTTAAACATTATGCTACCTTAAATCCACAGTAGGTCAAATTTTTTTAAATTTGCGGTATTCTTTATCTAAATTAATATCATTTAAACAAAATATATATGGGCCATTAAAGTGAGACTGGAACTTGCTAATAATGTTAGAGAACTCGCTTTTTTGACTTGCACTTGGACTAGATAGAAGATTAAGTGGCTGTAGCTTAGGATCGTTGCCATTGATCGCGCATAGTTTTGTAGGACAGGGAGTTTAATTAGGCTCACCCTTTGTTTTTACCTGTTAGTCCAAATACTTTCCAATTGATTATTTCTGCTTATTTCATAGTACAAAGCCATCGTGTTTAAAGACAGTGGTTTATTGTTTCGTTCATCATCGGCCAACTTGGCCAATATTTTATATAAGAACACCACGGTTAATTCACTTGTTTCTTGTTCTCGGTAAAGCTTTGATGTCATATCTACTCCCCCAAGCATGGCGAGGTTAGTAAGTGTACTTTCTAATTCCCAGCCTTCAAGATCAGGTGTTTTATCGTAAACAATCATTAGTAACTGCTTGGCGTCCTCCTTAAAACCGTGATATCTAAGAACATTTGCCATGTTGATAGCTTCGCCAAGAATAAAATAAAGGCTATTTAGCGCCTTATCCTCATCTTTTAATAATTTATACAGGGTATTCAGGAGCTGTTTTACGCCGCTCTCATCAGATAAATATATAGCGAGATAGAGCATGGGGATGACAATATCATCATATTGTAACTTGCCTGCTTCCAAATGCTCAACCAATTGATTTCGCCTATTTACGAGCATCTCCGCTCGCCCCATTTTGACCAATGTATCTCCCACATGATTATAAAAAGAGTCTTGCTCACTAAATACAACGTTAGATATCGTTGACAGAGCCTGTTCAACATCACCATTCTGAATGTAGTTTGAAGCGACCTGGTTTAAAAAATAATTGTTCGCCACGTCAAACCATCTTTTCTCATAGTCGTCACCATTTGCTTTGGATTTAGCAATATGAGCAAGGACGGTATCTATATATCGAATAGCGTCATTTTTATTTGTTTTGATTAAATGCAATAAAGGTTTTTTGAAACCATCAAAGTCGTAAAAGGCTATTTCAGAGGCATTTAGCAATAATTCGAAGTCATGAAAATATTGCAGTCCACCTGCAATTGTAGCTATTTGGGCTTTGTCATCAATGTTTGTGCATTTTAAAATTACATTGCCAGGTAAGCATTGTCTCAGGTGCTCTTTATAAATCGCTATTGCTCTATCAATTTTTCCTTCATTAATATATTCCAATGCAATCGTAGATGTGTATTCACCGTAAGGTTGTTCTATCGATTGAGGGGTAAGCAATATTCCTTCGATTTTGTTCAATAAGTCTTGGTTTGTGCTTTTACTCTCAAGCAAAACCCCAAAGAAAATCTCTGTTATTTCATACATCTGAGGATGGTTGCTAAATCGAATTATCTCGTTTTCAATTATTTTTTCTATTGATCCCCCTGACTCTTTGAGTATTACTAATTTGCGCCGAATGTCGACTAGCTCTTTACTACTGAACCCTTTTATCAAAATAGCTCCGGATGCAAGGTCGACCGCAACCTTGCTAATTGGAAACTCGTTATTAATCTCATTAATTGCTGGGATGGCAATGTTTGTTAGTTCATATAATGCGTCATAGTCATATGGTTCAACGTTTATAGCGTCTGCAGCTTTTACTGTCATAACGTAAATTTCATTGGCACGCTCGTCTGCCGATTTAAAGCATCCAGCAATAAATATAGCGATTAATAACAAGAGGAAATGAGGTTTCATTTGCGAGCCTTAACAATTGTGTTTGTTTCATACATACGATTAGATAGCTAATGTCGATGATACGCTGTCAATTGATTATTCACAATTAATGGGCACTAATAACACAACAGATAGTTAATTCTTATCAAACTTGTACCTTTTATGAATTGTCTGTAGGACTTAAAGGTGATTTACTGTTAAATAAAACAGGCTTCGATAAGCATAACGAAGCCTGACAATTCAATCACACGAGTTCGTCGGCAACTCAGTCACCGAGAATACTTACGCGCATCCTGAGCCTCTAACATTAATATCAGGACCTAGCGGACACGAAAGCTCAACAAGCTGACAATAATACTCTCGACCATCGACTGTTATATCTAACGGGATGAAATCATATAGATTGTTACGATAAACTTCTGTCACAGCAGAATCATTAGTCAATATTAATTGATTTAGCTCATTGAATATAAAACCAGTGTCAGTACAAGCAAGTTCAGGTTCAATTCATTTTCTGTAAGGTATTTTTTTATAGCAACGTAGATATTTGACGGTTTTCTTGACGGCTTACAAAGTAATAGATATAAAAAAGCCCCTGTAAAACAGAGGCTTATCTATAAAATGTGGCGGATAGCGAGGGATTCGAACCCCCGGTACCTTGCGGTACGTCTGATTTCAAGTCAGGTGCATTAAACCGAGCTCTGCCAGCTATCCTATTACTTTTAAAACTTTATACTATTATCACAGCGTTCACAATGTGCGCTCATTAACAAACTCAGATATGAATTGCGGGAAGACTTTACTCTTCGTCTAATTTCTAATCAGGTGCGTTAAACCAGGCTCTGCCAACTCTCCGTTAGCGAGGTGCGCATACTAAGGCCCAAATTGCCTGTTGTAAAGTCTTTACACAGAAAAAAGTGATTTTTTTCGTTCGTTTGAACGATTTTCACACATTATTGTATTAATATAGATTAGTTAGCGAAAACTACTTGAAATATGGAACCAAACACCATACAAAGTATCTAACAATTAACCAAGTGTTTTACTCAATTATTATTTAACGTGGAGACGTACAAATGGAACAACGTTCAGTCTATTCTGCCTCTGGCAATCGGTCAGCGGTAGAAATTAACAAGGTTTTGAAAAATACCTATCTATTACTGTCTATGACTTTGGTATTCAGTGCAGTTTGTGCTTGGATTACAATGGGTATGAATCTAGGTGGATTTGCTAGAATCGGCCTTATGTTGGCAGCGTTTGGTTCTTTATACGCTGTTTCAAAATATGCCAATTCAGCAGCGGCTTTACCATTGACGTTTTTGTTTACGGGTCTAATGGGTGCTGCCCTCGGTCCATTGTTAAGTTATTACGTGGCCGTCGGTTATCCTGGTCTCATTATGGAAGCATTTGGAACAACCGCTATTATTTTTGTCGCATTATCTGGCTATGCAATTACGACCAAGAAAGATTTTAGCTTTTTAGGCGGTTTTTTAATCGTAGGACTTGTTTTTGCGATTATTGCCAGTATCGCTAATATCTTCTTTGCAGTACCTGCTGTTCATTTAGCTATTAATGCAGTCATCGTCTTCATATTCTCTGGGTTAATCTTATATGACACTAGCAGAATTATAAAAGGCGGGGAAACCAACTATGTCATGGCAACGGTATCGCTTTATTTGAACATCTATAATCTGTTCACCGCCTTACTTGCTCTGCTAAATGCGTTTGGCGGCGACGATTAATCAAGCATGTTAATTAGGGAAAACACCCCTTTTAGGGGTGTTTTTGTTTGTTATGAATAAATTTCTTATTTTTGTTACCCGTTCTCCATTTGATTCTTTAAATGGACAAACTGCCCTGTCGTTTTGTGAAGCCGCAATTGAGTTAGGACATGAAATAGAGCAAGTGTTCTTTTATCAAGAAGGGGTTCAACAAGCTAACGTTGACATTCAACCCGCTGCTGGTGAGAAAAATTTGCTTGCGCAATGGCTTGCATTTTCAGAACAAACAAAAACATCATTAAACGTCTGTGTTACCGCATCAATTAAACGTGGTGTCTTGTCAGAAGATGACGCAGCGGCTATGCAACTGCACTGCAATGTTCACACTGCGTTTAGGCCGGTAGGGATGGCTGAATACTTTTCTGCCCTGAATACAAGTTCGTCTTGTGAGCCTGATACGCTTATTTGCATGCAGTTTTAGAGCTTAGGTATGGCAAAATTACTAATTATTTCAACTCAGGCCCCTTATGTCACCAGTGCTGCGCAAGATGCTTTAGAAGCTGCGCTGGCAGCGAGTAATGTTGGCGTCGACGTCACCTTTGTATTTGCTCAACAAGGCCTTTATCAGCTATTAGGTGATCAAGACAGTACCTGCGTGCAAAGAAAATCGATAGAAAAGCAAATTAACGTTCTACCCTTGTACGATATTGATGCTGTTTATTATATTGCAGAGGATATGACTGACCTTAAACTCTCAAGACAGGCATTGACATCAACTGCAGAATCAATAGATACCAACAAGTTCAATGAATTATGCGCTGCTTCTACCGCAATTTTACGTTTCTAGTTTAGGATTATGTACGCATGTTAATTGTATTTTTAGGCTCTGAATATCAATCTATCCGACCTACATTACCTGAGGTAAACAAAGATAAGCCTCATGCCGTTATTATTGCGCAACACGGCGTATATCAACTGAAAAATGTTTTACGAGAGCTACATGATCGTCATGATATTTTTATTCACGTTCTCAAACGCGACTTACAGGCAGCCGGTCTGCTTGCAAGCTTTACCGAGCAAAATAGAGTAAATATAATCGACTTTGAAGAATTCGTAAGGTTAAGCATTCAACATAGACCGTGTATTACCTTACAATGATTAACTCGCTGCGCTATACATAAGCTGTGCTGTACATAAAAGTTTGTCGTGACGGGTCTTCGTAGAAAACTGACATAAAGAGTTTAAATCAAAATAGATGCAACATTTTTTAGAATACGACAACAAAAAAATTGAAATAGATAGAAACGGTTATCTACTGAACTATTTAGAGTGGGAAATAGAAGTCGCCTCTGTTATAGCGCAACTAGAGGGAATTGATTTAACCCCAGCTCATTGGGAAGTTGTGTTTTTTGTTAGAGCGTTTTACGAAGAATATGAAACCAGTCCTGCAATACGCGTCTTGGTTAAAAGTTTGTCGAATAAATTTGGACCTGAGATTGGAAACAGCCGTTACGTGCAACGTTTATTTCCAAAAGGCCCGGCGAAACAAGCAACTAAAATAGCTGGCCTACCTAAGCCAGCTAAGTGCCTTTAGTCATCCTCTATGCGCTAGGTGACATAATTTCCACACCATTCATATAGGGCACAAGGGCTGCCGGCACTTTAACGCTGCCATCAGCTTGCTGATAGTTTTCTAATATAGCGACCAACGTTCTGCCAACGGCTAAACCTGAACCATTCAGGGTGTGCAGCAATTCAGGCTTCTTCATATCATGCGACTTATATCTTGCATGCATCCGACGGGCTTGAAAATCGCCCATATTTGAGCATGAAGAAATTTCTCGATAGCTGTCCTGTGCTGGAAGCCAAACCTCCAAATCATAGGTTTTACTGGAACCAAAGCCCATATCACCTGTGCACAACAGCACTTTACGATAAGCTAATCCTAGCTTTTGTAGTATTGCTTCTGCGTGGCTTGTCAGCTCTTCTAGCGCTGCCATTGAGTTACTTGGATGGACTAATTGAACCATCTCGACCTTATCAAATTGATGCTGACGAATGAGCCCTTTAGTATCACGCCCATAGGAACCGGCTTCACTTCTAAAACAAGGCGTATGTGCCGTCATTTTAATTGGTAGTGCTTCTAATGGAAAAATTTCGTCGCGTGCTATATTCGTCAGAGGCACCTCGGCAGTTGGGATCAGTGACAAGCCCTGACCTTCTTCAGTCGCCGGTTTAGTATGAAATAGATCTTCTCCAAACTTCGGCAATTGGCCGGTTCCGTAAAGACTCTCGGCGTTAACTAGGTAAGGAACATAAACCTCTTGATAACCGTGTTCTTGCGTATGTATGTCAAGCATGAATTGACTAAGTGCTCGATGCATTCTGGCGACAACTCCATTCATAACGACAAATCGTGAACCGGATAACTTAGCCGCTGTTTCAAAGTCAAGTCCGTTATTTAGTCGCAGTGACACATCAGTATGATCATGCACTTCAAAATCGAAAGTGGGCACTTCACCCCACTTAAGTACTTCTTGATTTTCACTTTCATCTCTGCCTACAGGTACGTCATTAGCGGGCAGATTTGGCGTTTCTTGATAAATGCTGTTGAGTGCGTTCATCACTTTTTCTAAGCTTAATTTGGCCTCCTCAAGCTTTTCTCCTAAGCCACTCACAGCTGTGAGTAAGGGTTGAATATCCTCTCCAGACGCCTTTGCTTTTCCGATTGCTTTGGAACGAACTGTACGCTCGTTTTGTAAATCTTGAGTGATGACTTTTAACGCTTTACGTTTTTCTTCTAACTCAGTTATTGCAGCAACATCTAGCGAATAGCCACGCGTTTGTAATTTAGCAGCAACTTCGTCGAGGTTATTTCTGAGCAATCGAGGATCTAACATTTTTTTACAATATCCTTTGATAAATTAGGAACGCCAACCATACTGAAATAAGACAAACAGTGACGTTCAAAAATACATTCAGTGAGGCTTTAATTAACTCGCCCTGCTGAATGAGTAATACAGTATCGAGTGAAAACGTAGAAAAGGTAGTAAACGCGCCTAAGAGACCAAAGCCTACTAATACCCTTAATCCTGTGTTTTCTCCATTATTCTGCTGCAAGAATGCATACACTAGCCCCAGAACAAACGAACCCAATACATTTACCGCAAGAGTACCAAATGGAAAGCTCTTTCCCAATAGATTAGTGGTAAGTTGTAAAACAAAATAACGCATGGACGCGCCCATTGCTCCGCCAATGGCTACAAACAAGTATATTTGAAACGTCTGCATCTTATTTACTCACTTTATCTTTTCTTGAATTCCCTTGCCCAAGCGCTTGAGCATCAAGCCCTGCTAAGAAAACCATTTTAGCACTCAGTTGCTTCTCCAAACCTCTATCGGTAGCCGTGTAAAATACCTGATCAGCAATATCGGCAGGTAAATACGACTCACCTGCAGCATAGGCGTTAGGTTCATTATGAGCATAACGATATCCCTCACCATGTCCCATTTGTTTGGCCAAACTAGTCGGTGCGTTTCTTAAGTGGTTTGGAACATCGTAACTTGGTGTGTCGTCAATAAGCTGTTGTGCTTTTTTAAAAGCGGCGTATACCGCATTGCTTTTTGGTGCAAGGGCACAATAAATAACCGCTTGGGCTAGGGCCCGCTCGCCTTCAGCCGGACCGACTCGATGATATAGGTCCCAACTATTTAAGCAAACTTGTAATGCTCTGGGATCTGCATTTCCAATATCTTCAGATGCAATGGCTAACAATCTCCTTGCGATGACTAAGGGATCGCCACCACTTTTGAGCAAGCGACAAAACCAATATAAAGCGCCATCGGGTGAGGAACCGCGTACCGATTTATGAAACGCAGATAATAAGTCGTAATAATGGTCACCGTTCTTATCAAACGCTAGCGTTTTAGCACCAGTCGCTTTTTTAATTAATTCTAAATTTATTTTTTCATCCTTACGGACTAAGTCACTGCAAATTTCAATCGACATTAGCAAGCTTCTTGCATCGCCGTTAGATTGAGAGATGAGTGCCAACGAGGCATTTTCTTCAAACTCAATACATTTATTTTCTCGTTCTTGCAAAAATTTAATTGCACTATTTAACAGCGTCATTAACTCATCTGTTGATAGTTTTTCCAAAATAAATACACGTAAACGAGAGAGCAGAGCCCGGTTGACTGAAAAACTTGGATTTTCTGTTGTAGCACCAATAAGGATAATATGACCACTTTCAACATAAGGTAAAAAAGCATCTTGTTGACTTTTATTAAAACGGTGAATTTCGTCTACAAAGACAACTTTTTGTCTTGCAAATAAATCCGAATTAACATTGGTTAAAGATAGGCTAGCGTCCCCAATGGCGGCTCGTATTTCTTTCACACCTGAGTTAATAGCAGAAAGCTCAATTACGTCGGCGTCCAGTTGTTCTGCAATTAAGTGCACTAGCGTTGTTTTACCTGTGCCGGGAGGACCCCAAAATATCATTGAATAGCAGTTCTTTTGTGCGAGCATTCTGGAGATAGTTCCCTGTTCTCCAATTAAATGAGACTGGCCCACGTAATCACTGAGACTATTTGGTCTAAGTAAACTAGCCAGGGGTGTATATGCAGAGGATTTCATTTAGCACTCAATGTTAACGACGAATTTAGGCGATTGAAGCTTCGCTTTATTATTGACTGCGTTGGTCGTCAATAATGTAATTCTTTGGAATATCAAACGAAAACAGCGACGGTGAAACGGATTCGTTTTGAGCTATATTTGAAAACACTAATAAGCTCTTTTGCTGTTGTCTATCTGTTGATTGCAGGCGAGTAAGTTCATCGCCGTTGAACTCAATAATCAATGAAACGATGTTTGCATTTTCATTTTTTGATGTAACTACAAATCGAGACTGTTTGTTTTCAACAATAACCGTATTCCACTGTGTTTCATCATCTGAGACTAGCAGCATTAAGGGATTATTTTGGCTTATTGATGTTTGTTTTATTACCGTAACTTGCTCTACAAATGGGTCAATGTTCCACACAGTCGTACCATCGGCAATAAGCAAAGTCTCGTCCGGCAATTGAGTCTCCCAACGCAGCATATTTGGCGTTTTTAAAGTCAATGTACCCGATGACTTTTGTAATTCTTTGCCACTAATATCAGAAATACTCTGTGAGAAATTAGCCGAATATGAAACTAGTTTGCTGAGTTTTATTTTTAACTCATTCTTTGGCGTGGTATTTTGTGCTTCTTGCGCAGCGGAATCAGCACTTATGGCAGCGTTGCTTAGCGTCATTAAACTGAGCACAATGACAGCAGATGAAGTTATCCTTCGAAGCTTATTTTTGAGCAAAGTAAAACGTTCATTTTTGACCAGAGTCAACATAATTTAATCCTTTGGTGGAGGTGGTGCTAACACCTCTCTATTGCCGTTATGGCCGGGTGAGCTTACGACACCGCTCTGTTCCATTTGTTCAACTAAACGTGCAGCTCTGTTGTAGCCAATCCTAAATTTACGTTGCACGCTTGATACAGAAGCGCGGCGCGTTTGGGTAATGAAAGCGACCGCCTCGTCATAAAATGCATCATACTCTTGATCTTCCCCATCCGGACTTTCTCCAGGTAACAATACTTCGGATGTTGCTTCGCCATTTAGGATCTCATCGATGTATTGAGGTGCACCTCGTTGTTTCCAATCTGCAACGACAGCATGAACTTCGTGGTCGTCCACAAATGCACCATGGACGCGAGTTGTAATGCTGGTACCAGGGGGGTTATACAACATATCTCCAGCCCCTAACAATGATTCTGCACCTTGTTGGTCAAGTATGGTTCTTGAGTCAATTTTACTAGATACTTGGAATGCAATTCTCGTTGGAATGTTGGCTTTGATTAAGCCTGTTATAACATCTACAGACGGTCTTTGAGTCGCTAAGATAAGGTGTATACCAGCAGCACGAGCCTTTTGTGCAATCCTTGCGATCAGTTCTTCAACCTTTTTACCGACGATCATCATCATGTCAGCAAATTCGTCGACGATGACAACAATGCTGGGTAATTTATTAAGTTCTGGAGCGCTGTCTTCCATGCTCTCCTCCGACTTCCATAGTGGGTCAAGTATCGGCTCACCGATGTCTTTCGCATCTTTTATTTTCTTATTATAGCCCTTTAGGTTTCTAACACCCAGCGCAGACATTAAGCGGTAACGACGTTCCATTTCACCAACGCACCAACGCAATGCGTTGGATGCCTGTTTCATGTCAGTTACCACTTCAGTTAACAGATGTGGTATGCCCTCATAAACAGAAAGCTCGAGCATTTTTGGATCAATCATAATGAGGCGAACATCTTCAGGAGTCGATTTATAAAGTAAACTTAATATCATCACGTTTACGCCAACCGATTTACCTGAGCCAGTTGTACCAGCAACTAATAAATGTGGCATTTTACCCAAATCAACCACAACTGGCTTACCTGAAATATCGGCTCCCAACACGATAGTTAACGGCGATTCACTGGTTTGAAACGCTTTGGTTTCAATCACTTCGCTAAGGCGAACCATTTCACGATGCTTGTTTGGGAGCTCTAAGCCTATAACGGACTTGCCAGGAATAACCTCGACAACACGAACCGAAATTGCTGACATTGCCCTCGCTAAATCTTTTGCTAAGGCAGTAATTTTACTCACTTTTACGCCCGGCGCTAAGTCCAGTTCAAAGCGGGTAATAACAGGACCAGGTAATACATCAACCACGTTTGCGATGATGCTAAAGTCTGCTAGTTTTGCTTCTAGCAGCCTAGAGACTTGGTCTAACTCTTCTTGAGTAATTGGATTTTCATGTTTGTCAGCGCGCTCTAATAAATCAAATGACGGCATGAGTGTTTTTCTGACGGGTATCGAAGCGGCTTCTTGACTTGATGTTGCGGGCTTTATACTCTGTTCTGCACGCAATCCACCCTGCCCTGCACTTTTTGAAGCCCTAACAACTTTGATACGTTGACGCTCCACTGCAGGGATTGACTCCAGTTCATCCTCATCATCTTCAGTGTTATAAACATATTTATCAGAAGATTTTATATCATCTATACTTTCGTCTTCTGACATAAAAACCGCATCAGGAATATGGAATTTAGGTTCTGATTTAGTCCATGGGTTTGAAGCACTTGTTGTATCTAAATTACTTGTTTTATTTGTTGTGTTTTCACTTGCTTCAGGCCCTGGCTCAGCGCGTAAACTGGTTATACTTAATTCAGAGCTCTCGGTATTGATAGGTTTAGGCAATGCATTTTCATTTTTATTTACAAAAGAAGGTAGGGAAAGCGCGCTCACTTTTTGCGGCAACGTATATAAGTCTTTCGCTCTACTAATAGTAAATGAACCAATACTATCAATGATACTCAACCAAGAAATACCAGTCGCTAGTGTAAATCCAGTACAGAAAAAACAAATGAGCAGTAGTACAGTGCCAACAAAACTAAAATAAGGGACAAGTGCTGTGCTGATTATATCCCCCATAGCGCCGCCAGCGGACACACTGTAGAAGTCATCAAAGTTGATACTAGCGATGCCCGTGAAGCCGAACACAACTAACAGGGCCCCCACCAGACGAAGGCTAATTGTGAGATAATCGAGTTTAGATACACTCTTCAGGTGCAGAAATATAAACCAGCCGCAAAACGCCAGAGCAAAGGGCAAAACATAGGCTGTGATACCAAACGTAAATAACAGAATATCAGCAGCCCACGCGCCAGTGGAGCCCATCAAGTTCTGAATTTCATTGTGCAATCCAGCCTGCGACCAACCAGGGTCACTAGGATGAAATGAAGCTAATGCTATCAGCAAGAAAAAAGCAGTTGCACATGACAACATCATGCCTACTTCCATCAATCGTTGTGTTCCGGATAATCGCGCCATATCCCTACAATTCTTTTATTTATAATTCTTATTGAACTAGTGTTATCGCAACTAATCCATATGGGCTGTCAAGAATATCATAATCCAAACAACTGCATACAGGATGAATGTTATTTATCGTTAATTTTTATTCGATTAGTGTGTTTTACTTCTTCCATCACAACGTAAGTACGAGATTCACTTACGCCAGGCAAACGCAATAAAGTATCACCTAACAACTTACGATAACTAGACATGTCAGCAACTCTTGCTTTCAATAAAAAATCAAAATTCCCTGAAACTAAGTGGCATTCTTGAATGTCGTCCAATATTTGCACTGCCGTAGAAAATTCTGAGAATATATCAACCGAGGTTTTTGATAGTGTAATTTCAACAAACACTAGCATTGCTGCTCCCAGCATGGACGGATCAACTGTCGCCGTATAGCCAGTTATGTAACCCTGCTGCTCAAGGCGTTTAACTCTTTCTAAGCACGGACTGGGGCTTAAACCTACTTTTTTCGCTAATTCTACGTTGGAAAGTCTTCCGTCTAATTGCAGCGCAGTCAGTATTTTGCGGTCAATTCGGTCTATATGTTTAGGTGTCTTAACTAGCATTTAATTTCATTAATCACTCAATTATCAGAAGATTATACTGCATTTGTAAGATCTTCGATATTTTTATTTACTAAAAATACAGTAAACTGCACCCAATTAATTAACATTTAAGGTCTTAAGATGATTGTTGGTGTACCAAAGGAAATAAAAAATCATGAATATCGCGTCGGACTTACTCCGGCTGCAGTTCAGGAGTTTGTTAAATGCGGTCATGAGGTGCTTGTGCAGACTAATGCAGGTACGTCGATAGGTTTCACGGACGCACTTTATACAAATGCAGGTGCCATAATTATTGCAACGCCTGAAGAAATATTTGCTAAAGCAGACATGATAGTTAAAGTGAAAGAACCACAGGCAAACGAATGCAAAATGCTTCGTCGGGGGCAAACTCTCTACACCTATCTGCACCTTGCTCCAGATCCAGTACAAACACAATTATTGGTTGAATCAGGTGCAACTTGTATTGCCTATGAGACTGTCACAGACCATCGTGGAACGCTTCCCCTTTTAGCCCCAATGAGCGAAGTTGCAGGTCGTATGTCAATTCAAGCGGGTGCTCATTACCTGGAAAAAGCAAGCGGCGGTAGCGGCACCTTATTAGGCGGCGTACCCGGTGTTGCACCAGGCAAAGTGCTCATTATTGGCGGCGGTGTTGTTGGTTTAAATGCTGCCAAAATGGCGATGGGACTGGGTGCTGATGTTACTATCCTTGACCGTTCCTTAAATCGTTTACGTGAACTAGATGATATTTTTGAGGGCCGCTTAGCGACTGTATTTTCAACATCTGAAGCCATTGATTATCATTCATCACGAGCCGACTTAGTCATTGGTGCTGTTCTAGTTCCTGGTGCTGCGGCTCCAAAACTGCTAAATCGCGAACATATTAAAAATATGAAGCCAGGTTCTGTCGTGGTTGATGTTGCTATTGATCAAGGCGGTTGTTTTGAAACGTCAAAAGCAACAACACATCAAGACCCTGTTTATATTATTGATGATGTAGTTCATTACTGCGTAGCAAACATGCCTGGTGGTGTGGCACGTACATCGACAATGGCCCTGAATAACGCTACATTGTCATTTGGTTTAGCATTAGCAAACAAAGGTCCTAAGCAGGCAATGCTAGATGATCCACACTTGCTAAATGGACTGAATGTACATAATGGTATCGTTACATACAAAGCGGTAGTTGACGCATTAGGCGAGAAATTAGGCTTAACTTACCTACCTGCGGCAGAAGCACTAAATAGTTAAGTATTATTGTTAAGAGTATCAAAGGAGCCGATTTAGGCTCCTTTTTTTTGGCTCTATTGGCGTTAGTTATTGAAAGAGAATATTTGGGAGAGAATTCGGTAGGAGTCGATCCTCTTATAACTAGATATAGGAAACGAAGTTTACACAAAATTTACTTTATCTTGAATTGTCTTTACGTTAACTAGCGTAAAGTATAGGTAGTCGGATAACAAAAACAGGAAAGGTCGATATTATGATTTTTAAAAGATATTTATTAATAAGTATGTCTGTTTATTTTTTTCTTATAATTAGTGGTTGTGGTGGCAGCGATCCTTCACAAAGTCCAATTGAAGAAACGAACCACCAAACTAATCCTCCGGCTACGATTACCGCAGAGGTTTACAAATTGGCGAACTTCTCTGTTCATCTAACCACCGATGTTAAATATGGCGAAGGTTTAAGCCACGCCTATTGGAATACGGAGTCTTCGGATTCAAAAAATCTACTATTGGATATTTATAAACCAAATAATGAAGAACCCTTAAAACCAGCCGTTGTTTTTATTCATGGCGGAGGCTTTACAGGTGGCGATAAGTCAATGGCCGCAGCTTTTGATACGCTGACATACTTTGCGGAGCGAGGTTTTATCGGCATCTCCATCAACTATCGACTATTAAGGGATTACGGAACATTGCCGAACACTTTACTCAATGCAATTAACGCTATACCAAATTTATCGGAAAGTTCACGCGATCAAGTGAAAGCTATGTACCCTGCAATTCGAGACGCCAAAGGTGCTATTCGTTGGGTCTATCAGCAAGCTGATGCACTTGGTATTGATACTGATCACATTTCAGTTGTGGGTGGTTCAGCGGGATCTATAATCGGCGTCGCTCTTGGCGTCATCAATTCTGAAGACTACACTAATGAATTGACGACAAGTGACGATCCAACATTAATAACAGTAAATTTAGATCAGAGCGCTGTTGTGCATACCGTAATTAATCATTGGGGGTCTGGTGGAGGTGTTAATCTTCTTGAACAGCTCGATGGTGTCTCACGATGGGATGAATCTGATTCACCTTTGAGCATAGTCCACGGTACTGTTGACACTACCGTGGCATTTAGTAACGCGCAAGAACTCCGAGCCATCTATTCGTCAACGGGTGCCCCGTTTGCTTACTATCCACTAGAAGGCATGGGACATGGCGCTTGGAGTGCTACCGTTGGAGGTAAAACACTTAATGAATTAGCCTTCGACTTTATTGTAAGCTCCCAAGGTCTTTCAGTTATAGAATAAGGCTACCTTTAAATAGTTCGTTTACCGAAGGGGACAAATAATACCATCCCCCTTAGACTCACTGATAAGGTTTAGTGAAGCTTTTTTTCCTCAGTGCCATGTCTCCTATGCGCTGCGTGCATTAAGTATAGGATTATTCCCCGAGAACAACAGCTAATGCTAATAGCGCCTTTTTTATAAATGCGTACTATTTAGATAAGTGAAAAATTGAAGTGTTAATGTCGTTTAAGCTGCTGAGAGGGTCAGCCGCTTGGGTTATAGGCCTACCTATAACTAAATAGTTAACACCACTTTCAAGAGCGGTTAGCGGTGTTGCAATTCTCACTTGGTCACCTGTTTTTGAGCCAATCGGCCTAATACCAGGCGTCACTAGCAAAAAATCATGATTCAGTATTTTTCTTAACTCGATGGCTTCCTGAGCAGAACATACGACACCATCCAAACCGCATTCTTGAGTTAACAAAGCTAAGCGTTTAACTTGCTCACTAATTTGTATATTGCCCACCACTGAATCCAATTGATTTTGGTCCATGCTAGTTAATACCGTTACCGCTGTCAGCAGAGGTCTATTTATTCCGGTCTCTTTGAGTGCTTCTATGGCTGCCTTCATCATATCGGGACCACCGCTAGCGTGCACGTTTACCATCCAAATACCCAATGAAGCGGCTGCTTTAACCGCTTTAGCTACTGTATTTGGTATATCATGAAATTTCAGATCTAGGAAAACATCAAAGCCTAAAGCAACCACTTTCTTAACCCAGTCGGGTCCAAAATAAGTAAACATTTCCTTACCAATTTTCAAACGACATGCATTTGGATCGAGCTTTGAAATCAACTCGTTAGCTGCGTGTAGATTATCAAAATCAAGTGCAACAATGACTTTCGGGTCGCAAAAAGTTACAGACATACTGATATTATTCTCCGTCTAGGCCTTTAATGGGTTTACTGCTGGACCAGGTTTTGCAGGCGGGACAAAGCCAATGCAATTGACGACCAGAGAAACCGCAGCTGTTGCATCTATATTTTGGGCGTTGGCTTATTTGCTTATCGAGAAGCGATTGTAAGTGACCTAGACTTTCTTGCGCCTTTTTAGCATCACTGAAGTTGTCTTGGTAGAGCTTAAGTAGTGTTTTGAATCCGCGCATAGTTGGCTGCTTCTGCAACTGCGAGACGAGAATGTTAATTGCATGCTCGTTGTCGCCATTGCGAGCAATAATATTCACCTTAGCAATATAAGAGGAGGCACATTTTTGCCAGTAAGGTTCTAACAGTTTTTCTAACTGCTCCCAACCATCTGTTTTACTCGCCCATTCTTCCAACAAGGGAATAGCTTCACTTAACCAATCTAAGTCACGCTTGGGTATTTCAGATAAGTACGCAAAACCTTCTTTATAATTTTCCGAGGCAAGTGCCAGTTTTCCAAGGTCTAGCCATGCTCGCACTTGGCTACCATCGATCATGATCGCTTTTTTCAATAGCGAGGTGGCTTCATCTTTTTTGTTTTCTTCAAGCAATGCTTTTGCTTGCTCACAATAAAAGTGTGAGAGCAAAACGTACAAGTGTTTATCGTTTGGCGTTATCTGAATACTGGTACTTGCTAACTCAATCGCCTTGTTCCACTCTTTGGTCACTTGATAAATATTAAACAGTTTTTGCTGGGCTACATCAAAGTGTTGAGTCTGTTCTAATAACTGTAAAAATACACCTTCAGCACGTTCCAAAAAACCAGCCAGTAAATAATCTGTTCCCAACTCTAAAAGTGCTAGAGCCTCTTGCTTATTGCTTATTTCATCTCTGCTTATAAGGTTCTGATGAACTCTAATGGCTCTATCTAATTCACCTCGATGTCTAAAGAAGTTCCCCATAGCGATATGTGTTTCAACTGTATCATTATTAACACTGATCATTTTCATGAGGGTATCAACCGCTTTATCAGGTTGGTCAGAAAGTAAGAAGTTTAATCCTTTGTAATAGTGCTTTGAAAGAATAGAGGATTGTCTACGTTGGGCTTTTCTAAGACTGTTTCGGCCCATAACCCAACCGTACGCAACGGCAACGGGTAACGCTAAGAATAATGCTTCTAACATTTATGCGGAATCTTTTGATAGCTTCTTCAGCCTTCGTTGCAAAAGTGTATTTTGCATTTTGAGGCCTAGAAAACGAAGTACCATCATCAAAAACCCAATTAAAAAGCCTAATGCTATGGTGATAACCATAAACGTAGAGACTCTTAACTCAGCTTTAGCGACGAGGTAATTGACGGTAATCATTTGGGTATTTTGAGAACCAATAACAATCGATATCATTAATAACATGATAATGACAACGACAACGATTATTCCTTTCATCGAATAGCCTTGATTACTGAATAGCGAATATTTACAGGTCGACTCTATCTCTGAGTTCCTTGCCTGCTTTAAAATGCGGTACATGCTTACCTGTTAACTCTACAGTCTCTCCTGTTTTAGGGTTACGACCAGTGCGAGGTGAACGATAATGTAGTGAAAAACTGCCAAAACCTCTTATTTCAATGCGTTCGCCGCGTTGAAGGGTTTGGGCCATTTGTTCTAATAATTCTTTAATTGCAAGTTCAAGCTCTTTACCCTGCAGGTGCTGTGCTTTCTCGCCTAAACGGTCTATAAGTTCTGATTTGGTCACGCCGATCTCCTATTTAAGAATGATATACAGCAACCAGGGAGAAATTGGAGCGACAGGGACTGTCGCTCCGAATTGCATTACTCGCCTTTAGCAGCTTTAAATGCTTCTGCCATCGCGCTAGCGAAACCAGCTTCGTCGGTCTTGTTGTTAACACTATCAATCGCTTCTTTCTCATCAGCGTGATCTTTAGCCTTAACCGAAAGATTAACAATGCGGTTCTTACGGTCAACACCCATGAATTTAGCATCGATTGCATCACCAACCTTCACTACTTCACCAGCATCTTCCACTCTATCGCGTGTGAGGTCACCAATACGGATATAACCAACAACTTCATCACCAAGTTGAACTGTTACACCTTTTGCATCGGCCTCAATTACTGTTCCATTAACAATAGCACCTTTCTTGTTATCTGTCAGATACTTATTGAATGGGTCTTCTTCAATTTGTTTAACACCAAGTGAGATACGCTCACGTTCTGGGTCAACTTGAAGGACAACAGCTGAAATCTCGTCACCTTTCTTATAGTCACGAACTGCATCTTCACCGGTTTTCTGCCATGAGATGTCAGATAAGTGAACAAGACCGTCAATGCCGCCATCAAGGCCAATAAAGATACCGAAGTCAGTAATTGACTTGATCTTACCAGACACTTTGTCACCTTTTTCGTGTGACTTAGCGAATGTTTCCCAAGGATTATCGATGCATTGTTTGAGGCCAAGAGAAATACGACGACGCTCTTCGTCAATTTCAAGTACCATAACTTCAACAACATCACCAAGGTTAACGACTTTAGATGGGTGAATATTTTTATTAGTCCAATCCATTTCTGAAACGTGAACTAGACCTTCAACACCGTCTTCAATTTCTACAAAGCAACCGTAATCAGTTAAGTTAGTGACTGCACCACTTAAACGAGCACCTTCAGGGTAACGATTAGCAATTTCTTGCCATGGATCATTGCCCATTTGCTTCATACCCAATGAAACGCGTGACTTTTCTTTATCAAACTTAAGCACTTTAACGTTGATTTCATCACCAACATTAACGATTTCACTTGGGTGCTTAACGCGCTTCCAAGCCATATCTGTGATGTGTAGAAGACCATCTACACCACCTAAATCTACGAACGCGCCATAGTCAGTAAGGTTCTTAACGATACCTTTGACTTCATCACCTTCTTCCAAGTTGGAAAGAAGTTGATCACGTTCTGCGCTGCTCTCTGCTTCGATAACTGCACGACGAGATACAACTACGTTATTACGCTTAGCATCAAGCTTAATAACTTTAAATTCTAATTCTTTGCCTTCAAGATGTACTGTTTCACGAACAGGACGAACATCAACAAGTGAACCTGGTAAGAATGCGCGTACAGTATTAACTTCAACTGTGAAACCACCCTTAACTTTACCGTTGATAACACCTTTAATGGTTTCTTTCTCTTCGTAAGCTCTTTCAAGCTCAACCCACGCTTCGTGGCGTTTCGCTTTCTCACGAGAAAGAATAGTTTCACCGAAACCATCTTCGATTGCATCTAATGCAACGTCAACAACATCCCCAACAGCGATTTCTAATGTACCGTCAGCCGCTTTAAATTGGTCTACCGGAATAGCACTTTCTGATTTCAAGCCAGCGTCAACAAGAACAATGTCCTTATCGATAGATACTACGGTACCTTTAACGATTGCGCCCGGGCGAGTTTCTATCTGTTGTAAGCTTTCTTCAAAAAGTTGTGCAAAATTTTCAGTCATATTATTTGATAGTCTTTTTTAATCCGTAATATCATCCGTGGGGTTACGGGGTTGTTAATGATACCGTCGTCGTCCTAACAACAGTCTTTAAACATTTCCACCAAACAGCTTGGCTTCAATGAAATCTTTTGCCTTATCAAGCACTTGTTGTATACCCATTGAGGTAGAATCAAGTACTAAAGCGTCGCTTGCTGCCACTAAGGGAGCAACCGAGCGATTTGAATCACGCTCATCTCGAGCTTGTATATCCGATAAAAGGCGCGAAAGGTTAACATCATAACCTTTAAGTTTCAACTGATCGTATCGTCTTTGCGCTCTCGATTCAGCACTTGCAGTCAAATATATTTTTACATCCGCATTTGGAAACACCACAGTACCCATGTCTCTGCCATCTGCGACCAGTCCTGGCGCTTCAGCAAACGCCCGTTGTCGTCTTAAAAGCGCCTCTCTTACGGTTGGCAAAGCAGCTACTTGTGAAGCAACCGAGCCCACTTCTTCGGTTCGAATATCGTCAGTGACATCCTCGCCCTCTAGAATCACTCGGGTTACTCCATTTTGGGTGTCAAACATGACGTCCAAACTAGCAGCTAATGGCACGATACCAACTTCGTCATCAGGCTCAATACCATGATGCGTTGTTGCTACAGCTAGCACTCTATAAATTGCACCGCTGTCTAGGAATTGCCACTGATAATGCTCAGCTAAAAGCGTACTTAGGGTCCCTTTCCCCGCCCCACTGGGTCCGTCAACAGTTACGACTGGCACTTTTTGCATAATTACTCCATTACGTTCGCTGGCCGAAAAACGCGGCAATTATACGCACATGTGCCAACAGTGCAATGCTTTAGGGCATTCAACTGCCTTGAAACTAGCTATTTGCTAATTTATGCGAACACTATTTACCTATCTATTACCTATTTATTTCCCTTGCTATTTTACGAAATTCGTCAAAATAGCGAGGGAAGGTTTTCGCAGTGCATCCAGGATCATTAATTGTGATGCCAACATCACCCAAAGCTAACAATGAAAAGCACATGGCGACTCGGTGATCATTATACGTATCAATTGTTGCATATTTAAGCTGTTCCGGTGGCGTGATTTTAAGGTAATCGTGCCCCTCTTCGACCATAGCACCGACTTTTTTTAATTCAGTGGCCATTGCACGTAAGCGGTCCGTTTCCTTTACACGCCAATTATACACATTGGAAATACAGGTTGTTCCTTTCGCAAATAACGCAGTTGTCGCTATAGTCATTGCAGCATCAGGAATATGATTCATATCCATATCAACAGCGTATAGAGGAGCACCCGTTACCGATATAAAGTCGTCACCCCAGGTTATCTTTGCGCCCATTTTTTCAAGTACATCAGCAAATGCAATATCGCCTTGAATCGAATTTCTACCGACACCGGTCACTTTAACCGTGCCGCCTTTTATTGCTCCCGCTGCTAGAAAATACGACGCGGAAGATGCGTCGCCTTCCACAAGAAAGGTACCAGGTGACTGATATTGTTGCCCCGCCTTAATAATAAAAGACTGATAGTTAGTGTTTAAGACACTAACTCCAAAGGTTGCCATCGTCTTGAGCGTAATATCAATGTATGGCTTGGAGACGAGTTCCCCTACAATATGAATTCTGACTTCATGTTCGAGCAGCGGAGCCGCCATTAGTAGCGACGTTAAAAACTGGCTTGAAACAGACCCGTCAATGGTGAATGACGCAGTTTCTAGCTTACTGCCTTTTATACGCAGCGGCGGATACCCTTTATTTTTCAGGTAACTTATGTCCGCACCCGCATTAATTAACTCATCAACTAAATCACCAATAGGACGCTCTTCCATCCGTGGTTCGCCCGTTAACTCAACGTCAACGTTTGAAAACGCCAACGCGGCACAAAGCGGACGCATGGCCGTTCCTGCATTACCTAAAAATAATGAAAGTTTTTTGTGCGTCGAAAATTGACCGCCGAGGCCAATAACCTCGCACTCAGTTTTATTATCATTTAAACGATAGCTCACACCTAATTGGGTTAGTGCATTTAACATATGCTTTATATCATCGCTGTCTAACAAGTTGGTCAGTGTGGTTTTACCCTTTGCCAGAGCGGCGAGCAGTAAGGCCCTGTTTGATAAACTTTTTGAACCAGGAACGTTTATTTCGCCCTCAACATAACTAATAGGCTCAAGAGTTAAACTTTCCATCTATCCGTTTTTCCTTTCAAATTCTTGCATAAAATCAGCTAAGGCTTGAGCACCTGACAATGGCATTGCATTGTATATACTTGCCCGCATTCCACCGATCGCTCGATGCCCTTTCAAAGCGACTAAACCGTTGGATTCGGCTTGCTCTAAAAATAATTCATTGAGCGATTCATCACGCAACTGAAAGGTAACATTCATTTTTGAACGATAATCGGTATGCACGTTGTTTTTATAAAAACCAGTCGCGTCAATTTGTTGATATAAAACACGGCTTTTCTGCAGATTTAACTGTGCTATAGCGTCTAATCCGCCTTGTGCTTTCAACCACTTAAAAACCAATCCAGCTAAGTACCAAGAAAAAGTAGGCGGCGTGTTATACATCGACCCGCTGTTTGCCTGTAATTGATAATTAAAAATTGCAGGTGTGTCTTTTCTGGCCTTACCAATGAGGTCATTTCGTACAATCACGACTGACAGTCCTGATGGCCCTATATTCTTTTGTGCACCTGCGTAAATAATCCCAAAATCTTCTACATTAATAGGTTTTGATAGAATATTCGACGACATGTCAACCACGATCGGAACGTTGCCGCTAGCAGATTTTGGTACCCAATTAATTTCAATACCATCAACGGTTTCATTACTACAATAATGAAAATATCCAGACTCTTCAGCAATTGACCACTCGTCTTGTGTTGGCACATACATCTTACCGTCAATTTTTTTATTAGCTGCAACAATGCTGGTGCGACAAAATTTCTGTGCTTCTTGTTCTGCACCGACAGACCATTGTCCGGACACTAGATGCTGACTCAAATCAGATGATTTTGAAATATTCAAGGGTACTGCTGAAAACTGTCCTCTGCCACCACCGTGCATAAACAGGACGGTATAATTGGAAGGGATCTGAAGTAGTTCACGAAGATCAGATTCAGCTTGTTCCGCCACTTCTATGAAAGGCTTACCTCGGTGACTCACCTCCATTACCGAGGTACCAAACCCCTGCCAATTGATAAACTCTTCTTGGGCTTGCTGCATGACTTCTTGCGGAAGCATGGCGGGACCGGCACTAAAATTAAATATGTTTTGCATTAACTTTCATCTTCCAAAAACAAAATAAGCGGCAAAACGCCGCTTATTTATACACTTTAACTAATTACTCTTTTGCGTAATTAATGCTTATTCTGAGTCAGTTGGCGTATCTGCATCAGGGGTTTCACTAGATGGATCCGTTTGATTAGATTCTGCCGTTTCAGCAGTCTCTTCTACTAACTCACTATCGATGTCTTCGAGCATTTCTTCTTCAACTTCATCAATACGTTGAAGAGCGACCACAAGTTCGTCGTCAGCCGTTCTAATTAAACGAACACCTTGCGTATTTCGTCCAACCGTTGACACCTCTGAGGCGCGGGTGCGAACCAGCGTACCTTTGTCACTGATAAGCATAATTTCTTTACTTTCGTCTACTTGAATAGCACCAACAACAAGGCCATTTCGCTCTGATACTTTTATAGAAACGACACCTTTAGTTGCTCTACTCTTAGCTGGGTATTGCTCTATTGGTGTACGTTTACCAAACCCATTCTCAGTAGCAGTTAGAATATCGCCTTCACCTTGAGGAACAATAAGAGAAACAACTTTCTCATTTTCCATTAAGCGAATGCCGCGAACACCAGTTGCTGTTCTGCCCATAGGACGGACTTGCTCTTCACTAAATCTAACCACTTTACCAGCATCAGAGAACAACATGATTTCACTTTGTCCGTCGGTTAGGTCGACACCGATTAGTTCGTTTCCATCATTTAAGTTAACCGCAATAATACCGTTAGCTCTTGGGCGTGAATACTGAGTCAGTTCAGTTTTCTTGACCGTACCGTTTGTGGTCGCCATAAATACATATTTGCCAGCTTCAAATTCTTGAATTGGAAGGATTGCGGTAATACGCTCGCCTTCTTCAAGAGGAAGAATATTAACAATTGGACGACCGCGCGCATTTCTGCTCGCAAGTGGCAGTTGATAAACCTTAAGCCAATATAATCGGCCTCTCGTTGAGAAACAAAGTATATGATCATGAGTGTTAGCAACTAGTAACTTCTCAATAAAGTCTTCGCCCTTCATCTTCGTTGCAGACTTACCTTTACCGCCGCGTCTCTGGGCTTCATAATCAGATAATTTCTGATACTTAACGTAGCCTTCACGAGATAAAGTAACAACCACATCTTCGCGTTCAATTAAATCTTCAATATCGATATCATGAGTCGCTGCCGTGATTTCTGTGCGACGTTCATCACCAAATTCATCGCGTATGGCTTCTAATTCTTCACGTATGATTTCCATTAAGCGTTCTGAGCTTGCTAAGATATGTAATAGCTCTGCAATAATATCCAGTAATGCTTTATATTCATCAAGTATTTTATCATGCTCAAGACCCGTTAATTTGTTCAACCGTAGATCTAGAATTGCTTGAGCTTGCTCTTCTGTTAAGAAGTACTGGTCGTCGCGAATACCAAACTCTGGTGCTAACCAATCAGGACGAGCGGCATCGTTGCCGGCTCTCGAAAGCATTTCTGCAACATCACCTAAATCCCAGCCGCGAGCGATTAATGACTTTTTCGCATCAGATGGACTTTGTGACGCCTTGATCATTTCGATGATCGCGTCAATGTTAACCAACGCGATAGCAAGACCTTCGAGAATGTGAGCTCTATCGCGGGCTTTTTTCAACTCGAAAACAGTTCGTCGAGTAACAACTTCGCGACGATGCAATACAAACTTTTGTAATATCTCTTTTAAATTAAAAATGCGTGGTTGTTTATTATCCAATGCAACCATATTTATACCAAACACGGTTTGAAGTTGTGTGTTTGCGTACAAGTGGTTTAATAATACTTCGCCTGACTCATTGCGTTTGACTTCAATGACGATGCGCATGCCATCTTTATCAGACTCATCTCGTAATGCAGAGACACCTTCAATGCGTTTTTCTTTAACTAAGTCAGCAATTTTTTCAATCAGGCGAGCTTTGTTGACTTGGTAGGGCAGTTCATGAACAATAATAGTCTCTTTACCATTATCTTCTTGTTCAATTTCAGCCCTAGCTCGAAGGTAAATTTTACCACGACCTGTTTTATAGGCCTCTACTATACCTTTTCGACCACTAATAAAAGCTGCTGTAGGGAAATCTGGACCTGGAATGATTTCTAGTAATTCATCGATACTTAAATCGGGATTATTGATAAGTTCGATACAACCGTTTACCACTTCGGTTAGGTTATGTGGTGGAATATTTGTCGCCATGCCAACCGCTATACCAGATGAACCATTAATCAATAAATTAGGCACTCTGGTGGGTAAAACCTCGGGAATGTGTTCCTGACCATCATAGTTTGGTACAAAATTAACGGTTTCTTTTTCAAGATCAGCTAGCAACTCATGCGCAATTTTTGACATCCGAATTTCGGTATATCGCATTGCAGCAGCTGAATCACCATCAACCGAACCAAAGTTACCTTGACCGTCAACCAGCATGTAGCGTAGTGAAAAGTGCTGAGCCATGCGAACAATAGTGTCATAAACGGCTGAGTCACCGTGCGGGTGATATTTACCTATGACGTCACCAACGACACGAGCAGATTTCTTATAAGGCTTATTAAAATCGTTTTTCAACTCATTCATCGCAAATAAAACTCGGCGGTGAACTGGTTTTAAGCCATCTCTTACGTCTGGAAGAGCACGACCCACGATGACACTCATCGCATAATCTAGGTAAGAGTTCTTTAATTCATCTTCGATATTAATCGGCAGGATTTCTTTAGCGTTATCAGTCATGAACTGCACTGTCCTTTATTATTTGTAGAGCATTTACAAACTGATGCTATCTATTCTATAAATAGACGTTGATCTGACGTAAACCGCTCACTTGTTATTGTTAGCCAAGGTTTGGCGAATAGATATTATCATTAAGGCTGTTGAATATGTAGATGTATGTCATAATAATTCGTATAAAAATTGTCAGTTCATTCGCTTCACAGCGTTAAAGACTGAAAAAACAAGAATTCTTTGAGGATGACATGACTACAGTTAACGTTGATAACAATGAAATAGCTAAGTTTTCCGCTTTAGCATCGAAATGGTGGGACCTTAATGGCGAGTTTAAACCTCTTCACGATATAAATCCGGTGCGACTCTCCTTTATACAAGAAAAGTCGCAGGGATTGCATTCAAGAGAGATATTAGATGTTGGTTGCGGTGGCGGGATCCTCGCTGAATCGATGGCTAAGGTTGGCGCTTTGGTGACCGGCATTGATTTAGCTAAAGACTCGTTAGATGTGGCTAAATTGCATGGACTGGAATCGGGCGTCAGTGTTTGTTATGAATTAACTAGCGCGGAAGATTATGCGCGTGATTTCCCTGAAAGTAAGGACATTGTTACTTGTTTAGAAATGCTAGAACATGTACCCGATCCCGCTTCTGTTGTTAGAGCCTGTGCAAATATAGTGAAGCCCGGAGGTCGGGTTTTCTTTTCGACTCTGAATAGAAATATGAAATCTTGGGTGATGGCAATTTTAGGTGCAGAGTACGTTCTTAACCTAGTTCCGAAGGGGACCCATGACCATAAGAAGTTTATTACTCCTGCTGAAATAACGGGATGGATAGACAGTACAAGTTTAGTCCCAAAAGCCATAACCGGTTTACATTTAAACCCGCTTAACAATACCTATTATCTGTCGGATAAAAACGTCGACGTTAATTATATACTTTATTGCGAAAAGCCTCTATAACCACTATATCTAGTGGTTATTATGCCATTAAACACTAGATAAACGATTTTCGTTAAAACAAAATGGAATAAAGAAACACTTTTTAGACTAATTTATTTTGCAAAAAAATAAATAAAAAGAATTCAGTTGCATCTTACATAACCTTGGCAATTTGGTTGCGTTATCGTAAGTCCCTACTAACTGAACTATTAACTAGTGCTCAAACTAGTAAAAAACACTATATGTTGGGTTGCATCTAAGTCAAAACCTCTCTATCTTGTGTTTATCCAATGCCGAACAGCAAACGATAAGTGTAGAAATTCATACACCGCACACCGTGTTCTTTTTGGCCCTATATTAAGGGATTTTAAATCACGCAAATTAACTCGGCGCAGACCAATGAGCGATAATAAAAAATGAACAGTACTATTCTAGTAACAAAAAGAAATGGCAGCCAAGAGCCTATTGAATTAGACAAGATACACAAGGTAGTGAAATGGGCAGCCAACGGCTTGACCGATGTGTCAGTGTCACAAGTCGAAATGAAAGCTCAAATTCAGTTTTACAACGGTATTAAGACAGCAGAAATTCACGAAACGATGATTAAGTCTGCCGCTGATCTTATTTCAACCGACTCACCAGACTATCAATATTTGGCTGCGCGTTTAGCTATTTTCCATCTACGTAAAAAAGCTTATGGTCGATTTGAGCCGCCAGCACTTTACACTCATGTAAAGAAAATGGTTGAAGCTAAAAAATATGATGAACATCTAATGCTAGATTATACGCAAGCTGAATTTGAAGAAATGGATAATTTCATCGACCATTGGCGTGATATGAACTTCAGTTATGCCGCCGTTAAGCAGTTAGAAGGTAAATACCTAGTACAGAATCGTGTCACGGGTGAGATTTATGAAAGTGCTCAGTTTTTATATCTTCTAGTTGCTGCATGTCTGTTCGCAAAGTATCCAGCCGAATCTCGCATGGATTATATTAAGCGTTTTTATGACGCAGCTTCGACTTTTAAAATATCGCTGCCAACGCCAATAATGGCAGGCGTTAGAACCCCTACTCGTCAATTTAGTTCATGTGTATTAATTGAGGCCGGTGACAGCTTAGATTCCATTAATGCAACAGCTTCGGCGATCGTAAAGTACGTTAGCCAACGTGCGGGTATTGGCGTCAACGCCGGTCGTATTAGAGCGCTGGGTAGTCCTATTAGAGGCGGCGAAGCTTTCCATACCGGTTGTATTCCTTTTTATAAGCACTTCCAAACGGCAGTGAAAAGTTGCTCTCAAGGCGGCGTTCGTGGCGGTGCAGCGACTCTGTTTTATCCTCTATGGCATATGGAAGTTGAATCGCTACTGGTATTGAAAAATAATCGGGGTGTTGAGGAGAACCGAGTTCGTCATTTAGATTACGGCGTACAATTTAATAAATTGATGTATACCCGAATGCTCAAAGACGATCACATCACGTTGTTTAGTCCATCAGACACGCCAGGATTGTATGACGCTTTCTTTGCGGATCAGGACGAATTTGAGCGTTTGTATACAATATATGAAGCAGATGACAGCATTCGTAAAAAGCGCATCAAGGCCATTGAATTATTCAGTCTATTTATGCAAGAGCGTGCAAGCACGGGTCGAATTTATTTACAAAATGTTGATCACTGCAATACTCACAGTCCGTTTAACCCAAAATTTGCCCCGGTACGTCAAAGCAACTTGTGCTTAGAAATTGCATTACCCACTAAACCACTGTCACATATTAATGATGAAGAAGGCGAGATAGCACTTTGCACCTTATCAGCATTTAACCTCGGCGAAATAAAGAGCTTGGACGAGTTCGAGGAATTATCTGACTTAGCAGTGCGTGCACTCGACAGCTTGTTGGATTATCAAGATTATCCAGTTCCTGCGGCATACAATGCCACAGTGGGCAGACGTACCTTAGGTGTTGGTGTTATTAATTTAGCCTATTACCTAGCTAAAAATGGTGTTAAATACAGCGATCATAGTGCTAACGGTCTAGTTCATAGAACATTTGAAGCAATGCAGTATTATTTACTGAAAGCATCCATGGAGTTAGCTAAAGAAAAAGGCGCTTGTCCGAAGTTCAACGAAACCACGTATTCGCAAGGCTTAATGCCAATTGATACCTACAAAAAAGACGTTGACGGCATCTGTAATGAGCCTCTTCATTACGATTGGGACACCTTGCGCGACGATATAGTCAAGCATGGTTTACGAAATAGCACATTGTCGGCGCTTATGCCCTCGGAAACATCATCACAAATTTCAAATGCAACCAATGGTATTGAACCACCACGCGGACATATCAGTATAAAGGCTAGTAAGGACGGCATTTTGAAACAAGTTGTTCCAGAATATCAACGTTTGAAAGATAACTACGAGCTTTTGTGGGAACTTAAATCGAATGACGGTTACTTGCAGTTGGTCGCCATTATGCAGAAGTTTATTGACCAAGCTATCTCGGCAAATACCAGTTATGACCCAGGTAAGTATGAAGGCAATAAAGTACCAATGCGAGTATTATTAAAAGACTTACTGACAACCTACAAACTAGGTATTAAGACGCTTTATTATCATAACACTAGAGACGGCGCTACAGACAATACTGACAAAGCCTTTGTAGAAGAAGCCTCGTCTAAGCCAGCACAAGAAGTCATTATTGAAGAAGATGATGATTGCGCCGGCGGTGCTTGTAAAATTTAGCCTCATTTGATTAAACCAATAAGTGAAAATATAAAACAATGAAATACACAACATTTAATCAAGAAAATAACAATGCAATGCTTGAGCCTATGTTTTTCGGTAATCCGGTTAACGTAGCTCGCTACGACCAGCAAAAGCATCCGATTTTCGAAAAGTTAATTGAAAAACAAATCTCATTTTTCTGGCGCCCTGAAGAAGTTGACGTCAGCAAAGATAGAATGGATTTTCAAAAGTTGTCTGATGCTGAAAAGCACATTTTTACCTCTAATTTAAAGTATCAGACGTTGCTTGATTCGATTCAAGGCCGTAGTCCAAACATTGCTTTTCTGCCGATTATATCTATTCCAGAATTAGAGACATGGGTAGAGACGTGGTCGTTTTTTGAAACCATACATTCGCGTTCATATACACACATTTTACGAAATCTTTTTTCTGATCCCAGTGCAATTTTCGAAGATATTGTGGTGAATGGTGAAATTAAAAAGCGTGCCACCGATATCTCTAAATACTATGACGACCTCATCTTTGCAACACAGTTGTGGCAAACACAGGGTGAAGGCGAATATGTTGTTGACGGTAAAACCCACGTCATTAACATGCGCGAATTAAAAAAATTATTGTACTTGTGCATGAATTCAGTCAATGCGCTAGAAGCCATACGTTTTTACGTTTCATTTGCATGTACATTTGCATTTGCAGAACGTGAATTAATGGAAGGTAATTCTAAAATCATCCGACTCATTGCACGTGACGAAAACATCCATTTAACCTCTACCCAACACATACTGAATTTGTGGGCGAAGGGAAAAGATGATCCAGAGATGGCTGAAATCGCTGCAGAGTGTCATGAAGAAGCAAAAGCTATTTTCTTGAAAGCGGTAGAACAAGAAAAAGAATGGGCTCATTACCTCTTCAAAAATGGCTCAATGTTGGGCCTTAATGAAGAGATATTGTGTCAATACGTGGAATACATTGCTAACCATAGAATGGCGGCTATTGGCATGGGACAACCTTTTGATATCAAGAGTAACCCACTTCCTTGGATGAACAACTATCTTAGCTCAGACAATGTCCAAGTTGCTCCTCAAGAAACTGAAATCAGTAGTTATCTTGTTGGCCAAATTGACAGTGAAGTTGCTGCTGAAGATTTCGAGGCATTCGAACTCTAACGTGGTAAAAAAATTAGGTATGTATGAGGTCCGAGTCGAAGGCTCGGACACTTTTAATTGCAAGAATAACGATGATTCATTATTGTCTCATCTCGAACAACAAAACATCGAAGTTCACTTTCATTGCAGAGAAGGCTACTGTGGTGCTTGCCGAACCAAACTTATATCTGGTGAGGTTGAATACACCACGGATCCCCTTGCCTTCATCGATGACGACGAAATATTACCTTGTTGTTGCAAGCCGACTACAGATATCAAAATCAAACTATACTAAATTGCTTTTTTTATGGTGCAAGCAAAGGGTATTTATTTAATGACTTGTATTTATTTAATGACTTGTATTTATTTAATAAATAGCGGGATAATATTCTCTGAAGGTTGATAACCTGGAATAATTTGTATATCACCTTTACTTAAATACATGAACGGCGTTCCTTCTAACCCTACGTTTTGTCCAGCCACCTTTCCTTTCATAACGCTGTCTACACATTCTTGCGCGTAACTTTCTTGAACGAATTCGCCATCGTCAGTACCCGCTTTAATTTTTGTCATTGCAGCCGCTTTGTCTTTCGCGCACATAACCTGTTTCATGTTTTCAAACGCTAGTTGGCCGTCAACTAGTTCGCTTCTTGGGTATGGAATGTACTTAACATCTATGCCCGCATTCTGATAATTTTGAACTTCTAAATGTAGCTTTTTACAATAACCACAAGTTGTATCAGAGAATACGTAAAGTTGACCAATCGATTTTCCCTTTGCAGGATAGATAACAAAATCATTTTCGTCCAACTTAGCAATCTCTTGCTCCACAATAACTACTTGTCCTTTTTGCTTTTCTATTCGCGTTAGGTTGATCATCTTCTGTAAATCAAAGACATCACCAACGATAGCTCTGGTCCCATCTTTAGACACAACAAGTGATTGACCATCCACGTTTACTTCATACAAACCAGGAAATTTTTCGTCGCTTAATTCACGCATAACCACAATTTTTGCACTTCCAAATTGCGCATTTGCATTCCTTAAGTTATTTTCGACCTGCTCCAAATCGCTCTGCTGCGCACAAGCGAAATTAGTAAAAGTAGCCATAACGACGAGTACTAAAAAATTTCTTTTAATCATATTTTCTCTCTTAAAAAAAAGAGTACCTTTAGGTACTCTTGAAATAGCATTATCAATTAAACAAGCACCTAAAGCTCAAGACCGATCCGTTTCGCCACTTCAATATATGATTCAACGACTGAACCTAAACCTTGTCTAAATCTGTCTTTATCTAACTTTTTGCGAGTTTCTTTATCCCAAAGTCGACAACCATCTGGCGTGAATTCATCACCTAAAATGAGTTCGCCGTTGCTCAAACCAAACTCCAGTTTATAGTCAACAAGCAACATACCACCTTCTTCAAATAATGGTTTCAATACATCATTGACAGCGAAGGTAAGACGTTTCATTTCATCTATTTGCTCTTGAGTTGCCCATCCAAAAGCGGTGATGTGATAATCATTTACCATTGGGTCATGCAAAGCATCATTTTTCAGGAAGAACTCAAACGTAGGAGGGTCTAAAACAAGTCCTTCTTCTATACCAAGGCGACGTACCATCGAGCCTGCTGCAATATTCCTAACAACACATTCAACCGGTATCATCGTTAATTTTTTTACGACACATTCAGTGTCTGACAGCAAAGACTCAACTTGCGTTTTTATGCCGGCTGCTTCAAGTTTCTGCATAATAAAATGATTGAATTTATTATTTACTTCGCCTTTACGCTCAAGTTGTTCAATTTTTTCTCCGTCGAAAGCCGACGTATCATTTCTAAAATACAATACTAATTTGTCAGCATCTTCAGTTAAAAAAACAGTTTTTGCTTTACCACGATACAATTCATCTCGTTTTTGCATGGAAAGAGTCCCTAACCCTAAATATCTAGATCTTCATTGCCCATATAATCTTTAAATGGTGCAAATATTTTTACTATCTGTTTCGCGTCAAAGGGTTTACTCTCATTATCCATGAAAGTAACCGTGGTTTTCTCACCTATCCCTTCTAACTTGAGGCGGTACTCGTCTTTTTCGATATCAAGTTCATCATTACCGCCCAATAAACCTGACCACCAAGAACTTTCAACACCATTATATTGCACGAACAACAGACCCGTTGATTGGTCTAAATCTTTAACATCAAAACCCATTTTACGTAAAACCAGTAACAACCTCGGCCAGGTGTTTTCATAAACGGCATCAACCATAAATGCAGGATTACCATCGGAGTTGAAGCCCATTTCGCTACTGAAACCTCGACGGATTGTTGCGATCCGTTGAGTGTTCGCAAGGCGAATACCAAAATCGTATTCAATAATAACGCTATTCAGGAAATTTGATTCGTTGGTCCGTTTACTGATCAGATCAACCTGCTCTATTACCGATCGACCATTTTCATCTAAATAATCAATAAGCTCGGTTTTAAGCGATGCTGCGCGGCCGTGCGGTGCAAGCTCCATCGTAAACTTGAATTTTTTATTCAAAGATATAAAATCATCAGTAAAATCATACCAACTAGTGGGAACTTCGCGCACTTCCGTTACCCAATTGGTAATTAATATATTGTTGTCTTTGTCGAATTTTTCAACACCAACGTTACTTTTTTCCAAATAATCTAATACGGTGTCCCAAACAGTTTTTTGTAACGGTTCGCTATCATCAACTTGCTCAAACAGGACTTTAGCTTCTCCAGAACCTTCCTCTACACGCGTTCCAGTAACCAATGGCAGTATTAATGTCGGTGGGATCACCTTTAATTTTTTACCTTTTAGATCGGTTGGCGCGTTCTCACCCAACTCAGGCAAAATGAATCGTTGAGAATAATTTGGAGAATCTAAACCTTCAGGAACATCCATTGATTTGTGTTGTGACGCTTCTAAGTATTTATAACTACCTGACGCTAATTCACGTTCTGCCTTGCCCGCACAGCCAACTATAGTGAATACAACGAGACTTAAACCTACCGCTTTATATTTCATTAAAAACCTAACTAAATTAAATTCAACGCACTAAGAGTTTCTTCGATTGCTTTTTTACTATTTAGTTCAGGTAGAACCATTGGAAGTCGCAAAAAAGCATCATCGATGAGACCCATTTTATATAATGCCCACTTTGGCATAACCGGATTTGGTTCAACAAACAAAATCCGATGTAACTCGATTATTTGGTTGTTTAACTGCTGCGATAGTTCTACGTTGCCTTGCAGCGCGGCTTCGCACATAGCAGCCATTGCTTTTGGCACTATATTGGCGGTTACCGAGATGACACCATCGCCGCCCTGACACATGAAATTGCAACCAGAGTCGTCATCACCACTGAAAAATAAAAAATCATCAGCTACTAAGGATTTGGTTTGCTCTAACCTCGATAAATCCCCAGTTGCATCTTTAATACCAACGATGTTCTTATGCTCGGATAACTCAGCAACGGTTTCTGGTAACATGTCAGCTACGGTTCGTCCGGGTACATTGTATAGCATTAAGGGAATATCTGTCGCATCTGCAATTGCGTTAAAGTGTGCAACCATGCCGGCCTGTTGTGGTTTGTTGTAGTAAGGAACGACACTTAAAAACCCATCAAGACCTAAACCGCACATTTGTTCACTTAAGAATATGGCTTCCGACGTAGAGTTCGCACCACTACCCGCCATGACAGGTATCTTTTTATCGACAAACCCAATGATCAATTTAACCACATCAATATGTTCTTTAAATGGCAAAGTTGCTGATTCGCCGGTCGTCCCTACCGCAACAATACCATGCGTACCGTTGTCTATATGAAACTCAACCAACCTTCTCAAGCTAGTAACGTCTACACTGCCATTTGGCAACATAGGTGTTACTAATGCGACATAACTTCCTTTGAACATTATTCCCCCTTTGAATCTGCCCGCCATGTTAGTGTTCACAAGCAATAAACACAAGCACATAAAGCCTAAGGTAATACATTTTTTTCTAATATATTATGTGAGAACATATTTTGACTAACAATGTTCCTAAATTTATACTTATGCTAATATCCATTCTCCTATCTATAAGTACAACATTAGTATGAATCAACAGATTATTGTGAATATTTTAGGTGCCGACAAATTAGGCATTTTAAGCGAGATAAGCGCGTGTATGCATGACAAATGCTGCAACATTCTCGACAGTCGTCATGCTATTTATGGAACCGACTTTTCGCTTTCCATGATCGTTGAAGGTACCCAATCAGCGATTACTAAATTGGAAGTGCAACTATCGAGTTTGTGCATGAAGTATGAGCTTCTCTCGATGATAAAACGCACCAGTGGCCACGCAAAACAGAATTTGGAGCAACTTATTAATTTGGAGTTTTCTGGAGAAGATGCGAAAGGAATAATTACGCGAGTCACTGCTTTTCTTGCTGAACGCCAAGTTTCTGTTAGTGCATTTAGACAACGGACCTTTATTGATAAGACAACTAACGTCGAAAATGTTAAATGTAAAATGGTACTCAGTGCGACCAAAGAATTAGATTTAGGTAATTTTGATGAAGAAATAAAACAACTTATGTGTAAATTGGGCCTGTCTGGAAAGGTGACACACAACGAAATTAAGGAAGAAAATGAACACATTGAAAGCTGGTGATAAAGCACCACAATTTACGCTACAAAACCAATCTGATGACCTTGTATCCTTAGCCGATTTTACGGGTAAAAAAGTATTAGTTTATTTTTATCCAAAAGCAATGACCCCAGGATGTACGATCCAAGCTCAAGGCTTGCGCGATATAAAAAGCGATTTAGACAATAAAAATGTTGTGGTACTCGGTATTAGTCCGGACGCAGTAAAACGTTTGCCTAAGTTTATTCAAAAAGAATCATTAAACTTCACGCTACTGAGTGACGAGGACCATGCTGTTGCCGATGCCTTTGGCGTTTGGGGCCTGAAAAAATTCATGGGTAAAGAATATGATGGAATACATCGCCTCAGTTTCCTAATAGACGAAAATGGTGTTATCAGTCATGTGCTTGATAAGTTTAAAACCAAAGAACATCATCAAGTTGTCTTAGACTTGTTAGCCTAAGATTGGCGTCAATAAAAAAGACGGTCCGGAGTACCCGCCTTTTTTTGTTCTACTATTTAATTTCACTTGGCTCAGGGCCAGAGTCGACCTCAGAGGGCGATGACCAAGCAGCAATGACAGCTTTCACTAAGGTGGCTAAAGGAATAGCAAAAAACACGCCCCAGAACCCCCACATCCCGCCAAATACCAACACAGCAATAATGATGTAGAGAGGATGCAGACTGACTGCCTCGGAGAACAGCACTGGTACAATAACATTGCCATCCAACGCCTGAATAATCGTATATACTAACATTAAATACCAAAACTCAGAGCTCACTCCGAATTGAAATAAGCCCACAATAGCGACCGGAATAGTTACTACTGCAGCCCCTATATAAGGTATCAAAACCGAAAATCCAACCAACACCCCAAGCAGTAACGAATAACGCAAATCCATAAATGCAAAGGCTGCGGATGTTAGACCACCGACAATGAGGATTTCGATTACCTTGCCTCGTATGTAATTTGCTATCTGCATGTTCATCTCCTCACCAACCTGACTGATTAGGCGACGCTCGTTCGGTAGTACCTTGGAAATACTCTTGAGAAATAATTCTTTGTCCTTCAACATGAAAAAGACCATTAGAGGTACCAATATCATATAAATCAACAAAGCAGCTAAATTACCAATTGAACTGACCGAAATACTAATTACTTGCTGACCTATCTCAACCATTCGCTGATTTAAGCTAGCCATCGCATTTTTAATATAATCAACTTCAATTAAATCAGGATACTTACGAGGCAAACTCGCAAGCCATTTTTGTGCTGAATCCCATATCAAAGGCAGTTCTTGAACCAGATTGATGCTCTGTTTGCTAATAATAGGCACTATTCCAATTAACATCAGAATACTAATAAGAATAAAGATGATAAGTGTTATTGAAGTCGCTAGCGTTCTATTTATACCTCGCTTATGCAAGTGCGTCACCGGCCAGTCCAATAAATAGGCAATAATGGCAGACACAATGACAGGCAATAAAATCCCACCCCATATAAGTAAAATAACGGCAGTAACGATGATTAACATCAATAACATCATTGCGTTAGGGTCTGAAAACTTGCGTTGATACCAACGATCGAAAACGCCAAACATATTGTGTATCTATCCTTCTTTTTGATTTTTTGCTCAATTGCAATTATGGTAAACCTAGTTTCCACTTAAAACCAGAAAAAGTGAAACTATCTCGTGCTATCGCGGTCTATGTATCGTATATAATACTACTTACGTTAAGGGCAATTAAAACGACCCATGAGTATGAATCTAATAAAGAAAGCATTTATCGCCTTCACTTGCTTCTTAATCCCCATTATAGGCAATACACAATCGATTGACAGCAACAAAAATCAGTTACCCGAAATTGGTGTAGTTGCGTCTGACACACTAACAATTGATAAGGAATTATTGATTGGTGATGCCATGATGCGTCAATTAAGGGGCCAGGCTCCGGTTATTCATGATCCTGTAATTAACGAATATATTCAGGATTTAGGAAATAGGTTGGTTATTGAAGCTGATAATGCGAAATTTCCTTTCTCCTTTTTCATGCTCAATAATTCTACTATTAATGCCTTTGCATTTTTTGGTGGTCACATCGGTATTCACTCTGGCTTAATCACTCAAGCTGGCTCAGAAAGTGAACTTGCTTCTGTGTTCGCACACGAAGTAGCGCACGTAACACAACGCCATCTTGCCCGCGCTAGTCAGGCTCAAAAACGCGGTGCGCCGTTGCAAATCGCATCACTTATTGGTGGTATTTTATTGGCAATGGCAAACCCCGAAGCAGGTATTGCGGCGATCAGCGCAGGAAATGCCGGTGCGGCACAAAGTCGAATTAATTACACTAGAAATATGGAACAAGAAGCAGATAATATCGGTATTTCGATGCTGGCGAGAGCGGGCTTTGATCCCGCAGGAGCTCCTGCGTTTTTTTCAACATTAGCCCAGCAATCTCGGGGGCAAAGCAATCAGTTGGAGTTTTTACGGACTCATCCTGTGCCAGAGAATCGAATTTCAGAGACACGAGCTAGAGCGGCAACTTACGGCATTCGTAACGTGCCAGAAAGCTTAACCTTTCATTTGGTTAAATCCAGAATCATTGCACGATACGAGGGTAATCCACTTCGCAACCTCAACTATTTTGGTTATCAGGTGCAAGAAAAAAAATATATATTTCGTGAAGCCGCATTGTATGGTTTAGCCCTGTCCTATTTTGAAAGCGAGCAATATGCATCTGCATCACAAATTTTGACTGAATTGTTGAGTAATGATACAGAAAATTTATTTTACCTAGATGCCATGACGGACGTGTTAATAGCTCAGCAGAATCCTAAAGCTGCGATAGAAATGCTAACACCACTGTGGCGCTTCAAACCACAAAATCAGGTCCTTGCACTAAATTTAGCCAACGCAATGATAAAAGCGGAACAATATCCAGAAGCAATACAAATATTGCGCGATCTGTTGTTAGTTGATCCCGAACAATACTTGTCTTATTCATTATTGATTGACGCCTACATTGCTACTGGCCAAAAGAGACAAATGTACCGAGCAAGCGCAGAACGATTTGCACTACTACTTGCGTATCCTAAGGCTATTGACGAACTTCAGTTCGCCTATAATGAAACCGGCATGGACTTTTTAGAGAAGCAACGAATACAAGCAAGAATAGAACAATTTAGAAATGAAATCGAAACACTAGAGAGACTCTAGTCGTTTGCAATTGCTTGATTGAGACTTTTACTATTCTGCTCGCCTAGAAGCTGGCCTGCCAACGTACCGTCAGGTCGAATAAGGTAAGTTGCCGGTAAGTATTTTGGTGTTTCAAAAGGTAAAGCAGTTTTAACATTATTAATAAGTGGAAATTCAATGTTGTACTTTTTTGCGAGTAAAGAGAGCTCATGATCCTGCATTGCATCATAACTTACGCCGAATAGAACCGCATTTTGTTTTCCATCAGTTAACGCTTTGAAGTCGTTAAGTTCTGGAATTTCACGCAAACAAGGCGCACACCATTCAGCAAAATAGTTAATCACAACCCACTTTCCTTGCAATTCTTTGAATCGATAAGTTGAACCATCAAGGGTAGTAAAATCGTATCTGTTGTTTAATTGATAGGTGACGCCTAGCGTAAGGGAACCGATACCAACAACCAGATATAATAGAATGTTTTTCACTCGTCACTCCTTGCTCGATTCGAACCCAATAAGGTAATATTAGGACGAGTAGACTGTTCATGATAATTTTCAGTATATAGTAATACACTAACTGATAATAAAGAATTAATAGAGACAATAATAATGGCTAATTACGTTTACTATCATAATCCTAGGTGTACAAAAAGCAGACAGGGCTTAGCTTTCTTAACTGAAAATAATATTCAAGTAGACATCAAAGAGTACCTAAGGGTTCCCTTTGAGACGAATGAAATTTCAAACCTGTTGCAAGCATTAGGTTTTCAGAGTGCAATTAACATGGTACGAATCAAAGAATCGGAATTTACAGAGTCAGGATTGACAAAAACGTCATCTAATAGTGACATTATTAATGCAATAACGTTATTTCCAAAACTATTAGAGCGTCCTATTCTCACTAACGGCGAACATGCAGCTATTGGTCGTCCACTAGAAAACATCCAAAAATTAGTCGGACTCTAACTAACGATATAAAAGGGAAATAATGAACAGTGAATTATGCCAAGTACTCGTGCTGTACTACAGCAAACACGGGTTAACAAAAAAATTAGCTGATTCAATAGTAAAGGGGATCGAGTCTGAGGGTGTTGAGGCTTTGTTGAGAACGGTAGCCGATGTTAGCAACAATATCGATGCCAAGGTTTCAGCGGTTCCGGCAAGTGGCGCACCTTACGTTACATTAGAGGAGCTCGCCAATTGCGATGGATTAGCACTTGGCAGCCCAACTCACTTTGGCAATATGTCTGGCGCAATGAAATTCTTTTGGGATACAACCTCCGGATTATGGCTAAAAGGCAGTTTGATCGATAAACCCGCCTGCACATTTACATCTAGTTCAAGTTTGCATGGTGGTCAGGAGACAACACTAATTAGTATGATGATGCCCTTAATTCATCATGGCATGGTTTACATTGGTGTTCCCTATTCTGTTGCAGAGTTGCATAAAACGACTTCAGGCGGCACGCCTTATGGCGCTTCTGCAGTTGCGTTAGTTAATAAAACAAAACTAAGTCACGAAGAGCAAGAGATAGCCATTGCCCAGGGCAAGCGTCTTGCCACTATTGCTAAAAAGTTAAAGATGAATTCAGGAATTTAATATGAGCAAAACTACAATAACCGTTCCGATGACCAAGCTTGTTAAAACAATGAGATACCTCGCTTTGTGCTCTCATGTTGGGCTAATTGGGTGGATGATTACCTGGTATTTCTTTTTGCCAATGACAGCTGATTACTCAGTTGGTTTTATAATTCTTATCTACATTGTGCCTTTGTTACTGCCGTTGCCTGGAATTATCAAAGGCTTGCCATACACCCACGCTTGGGCTAGTTTTATTGTGTTGTTTTATTTTTTACATTCGATTACGGTTATCTATGCTGAACCTACACAAATAATCTATGCAAGCATCGAATTGGTTCTCGCAATTGGCATGTTTGCAGGATGTAGTAGCTTCGCGCGCTTACGCGGCCAAGAATTAGGCACTGGTTTACCCAAGCTAAAAAGCGTAATGGATGACGAAAAAAAACTATATGAGGGCAAGCCAAATGAGTGATCAATATATGGTTAACAAACGTGTTTCTACTTTAGTCACGATTTTTTGTTGTTCATTTTATTTAACGGCATGCGGTGGTTCTTCAAATGACGGCCAAACCAACGGTCGTGCAGAGTTGCCTCCGGCAGTGATCACTGAAAGCGTAGGTACGCTTGAGCCCATTATGACCTTTGGTAATATTGATCTATTTGGTGATAGTGAATTTATCACCAATGGTTCATATGGTTTTGCTCTTACCACCAATGATAATAGTCAAATAACAGCGGTCAATTGGCAGCAATTGAGCGGTCCAGAATTAATAGTATTGGCAACTAATTCTCAAACCATCGGTTTTGATGCGCTGCAAGCAGGTAATTATACTTTACAAGCTGACGTCACTACCAATACTGGAATTCAGCAAATTACGCACCAGTTTGCAGTGCAACAAAGTGACTTAACCGTGGCTAACCTGCGGCTCGATCATACGGTAACAGAACGAGGCAAAGTGTCACTTCGCGTCGACTCATTCAACAATAATATAAGTACCGCCGCCATTATCTGGAAACAGGTGGCAGGCCCAGCGGTTTTAGAGCTGCAAACTGAAGAGAATAGAGCGTTTTTTATTGCACCCGCGGTAGAAAGCGATCAGATTGTTCAAATTGAAACCACAGTCACATTCGCAGATGGCAGCACCTCAATTGATAAAAGCATCGTTACGATTAATGATACACAGATAATTGATACTGCTTATTTCCCAAACAGTAATATTATTACCAGTGATGATGTATTTTCTTTTAAGGCTGACTCGGCGTATAAAACTGCGATTGAATCGTGCATATATACTAACTCGCTAAATAGCACTTGCACTTTTGGCACCCTACCCCTTATTGGTCAACAGTTTAACGATCCAACGATTGCCGACATCCTTGATAGAACGCTGGTATCACATGATTGGATGGGACAACGATTTACGCAGTATCTCGAGCAATCTGCAGCGGGCCCGGATATGTTAAAACTATTACGGGGCGTTACCGCGGTTGTTATTTCTTATGATGTGCGTCCTTCGTTTTATTGGGCTGCCACTGGCGCGATTTATTTAGATGCTCGAAACTTTTGGGTAATACCAGAAGAAAGAGACACACTAAATGAAGTACCCGACTTTAGAAGTGGATTTGGTAGTGATTTACAATTTAGAGTATTGTGGCGTTATATTAAGGATAACGCTCCTTATATGCCCGGTGCCAATTTCTCTTCTACAGCCAGAGACACCAGAACATTTGATGCATTGGAAGCCGATATTTCTTGGTTGATGTACCACGAATTGGGTCATGCCAATGACTTTTTCCCCCATGATGTTTGGGCGGACTTGTCAAACTCAGACGATCCACTTAGCTTTTTTAGAAACAATGGTACAAACTCCGACCTAATGATTAATAGCTTCCCGCTCAACTCGGCGCAAATGAAAGGATTAGCGCAAGTTAGTTTTGCAGGTGAAACAGCGAATGCGACACAAAAGACCTATGTTGCCAGCGATATTGAAGCATTTTTCACGCCCGACATAGCCTCTTCTTATTATTCATATTTAAATGAAAGGGAAGACTTTGCAACATTATTTGAGCGGTTCATGATGCAGTATAGATTGAACGCGTCCGCTGATATTGGTATCGTAAATACGCAAAACAATGCTAATTTTTTAGTTACATGGGGGCAAAGAGACCGTTTCAATCACTCTACTATTCAGGAAAGGACGCGATTCACTGTAGAAAAGATCCTACCTGATCTTGGGGACATAGCCGCATTACAAGCCGAACTGCCGACCTCCACACAATTGCGTTCAAACGTGAGTTGGTTTGATAATGTTGATTTACGTGAAAACGTGCAAGGCCAGAATGCAATTCAAGTCCCCTATCGGTTGGAGACAACATCGATTATTGATGAAACCAATAGACACATTGGAAAGCCAACATTACGGAACTAAGACTCACTACAAGTTAAGTGCTTGCTTAATGAAGGGGATCGTAAGCTTGCGCTTCGCTTGTAAAGATTTTTTGTCTAATTCATCGACAATTAACATCAGATTACTAAGTTCTCTATCGACCCTTGTGAGTAGAAACTTGATACAGTCATCGCTGGCTTCTAATCCTCGGTGCTCTATTCTAAATTGAATAATATGGCAAAGCGATTCATCTGAACGTGATGCAAGCTGAAAAACAGCACCCCATGTAAGTCGTGAAACTAAATCAGGTAACTGAAAGCCAACAACTAAGGGAGAGGCATTCGCAGCCATAATGAGCCTAGGTTGATGACTTCGTTCTAAGGCTTGGTTAATTAAATCAAATAGGGTTCTTTCCCAAGTTTGGTGGCCAGCAATTTCATGTAAATTATCAATACATATAACATCATAATCAGCAATATCACTGATAACTTCGCTTGGCATTTCCTTCAACTCAAGCATATTGAGATAGACGGTTTGCAGCCCATTCAGCGTGGCTTGATGGCAACAGGCAAATAACAAGTGTGACTTACCAACTCCCGAAGCCCCAAATAAATAACACAAAGATTTGTTGCTGTTATTGCCACGCTCACAAAACGTCTTCAAGTACGAAGCAGCAAATTCATTGTCAACTTCAAGGAAAGAATCGAAGGTTTCATCATCTGGCAGTGAAACTGGTAGACTTAACTGCAAGCCTATTTACCCCGCCATTCATAGTCGATAGCAACGGCAGAATCTAGGCGCTGATATTCGGGTTCTCGTAGATTTTGCTCAAGCTTTAAAATTGTTTTTAAGCGTTCAAGAGGCACATTGGATGCCAATATAAAACTCGCCACATCTTTTGATTGAGCACTCAATTCCACTGTTTGGGTCACTGTTAGTGACGATAATATTTCTAACACTTTTCTGTATTTGATGAGTGTGTTTACGTTAGCAATATTCAAGCTCAACGAATAAATTTGACCGCTTTCGCTGGCCTCTATTGAATACAGATTGGCTAAATATGTTGCGTACTCATTTACAAACTCAGCAATCAGAACAGCAATATCATCGCCAACGATCTTATTCGTTTCAATCGTTTGGCCGTTTGTTATAAAATAAGAAAGTTGCAGTGTTTCACGGGCACTAAAATCATCAAATACAACACCGACTCTTGCTCCAATTACATAGTTCGTGCCATAACGAGTTGACTTATTAAATATAGATGAAGAAAACAAGCCCCAAACATCCAGAACAGTGATATTCATTGAATCCGTTAAATCACCAATTGGCATTAGCAATTCAACACCTCTGTCATATGTAGCTTGTCGGATAGTGTCTAAGTATATGCTAGTGCTAGATTGCGTAATAAGTGTTTTGTTTTTGCTAACATCATCTTCAATCGCTAACCAAAATAAGCCAGATGGCCTGCGTTTACCCCAAACGTTAAGACTTTCGGAACGCAACAAATTGACCACTTTTTGTTCATTAAACTCTGCTTGGTATAGCAGTTTATCACCATCTTGAATAAATGTGCTTGCGACCAAATATTGTTCAAAATTTGTCACAGAGCGCTTTACTTGAAGGTTTTCAAGCGCCGCAACGTCACCACTTAACTTGACAACAACCTGTTGAAATGCACGTTTGCCCGCTATCTTTTGTGTAAAACTTGATTGATCAGTGACAATAATTTGTCCTTTATTCAAGTGATCAATGGGCGTGCTGTGGCAACGCATTGATGTAACCAAGCATAAAGTAAATACGATGATGGCAAGTAATTTATTCAAAACTAGTGAATCCTTAAAGCGTTCTGACGCTATTGTCAGATATTTTGACCTTTTTTGCATCCGATATTTATTCTTAGTCGTTTTTTATACCTTTTCGTTCATTGAGCTGTTAAAATTCTGCCTTCAAAATTTTCGGAGCAAAGCGCGTGACTGAGCAAACAAAACCCCTAAGTTATAAAGATGCCGGTGTAGATATTGATGCAGGGAATCAATTAGTTGAAAGAATCAAGTCTGTAAGCAAGAAAACGCATCGTCCAGAAGTGAAAAGCGGTTTAGGTGGCTTTGGTGCTTTGTGCTCTATCCCTACAAAATATAAGCACCCCCTTTTAGTTTCAGGTACCGATGGCGTTGGCACTAAACTGCGCTTAGCAATGGACCAAAATAAACATGATGGCATTGGTATTGACCTCGTTGCAATGTGCGTTAATGACCTTATTGTTCAAGGCGCGGAGCCACTCTTCTTCCTAGATTATTATGCAACTGGTAAGTTGGATGTTGATACCGCGGCAACAGTGGTCACCGGAATTGGAGAAGGTTGCCTTTTAGCTGGCTGTGCCTTAATTGGTGGCGAGACAGCTGAGATGCCTGGTATGTATGACGGTGAAGATTACGACGTCGCTGGATTTTGTGTTGGCGTGGTTGAAGCAGAAAACGTTATCGATGGTTCCAAAGTTGCTGCCGGTAATAAATTGATAGCATTAGCATCGTCTGGACCTCACTCTAATGGTTATTCATTAATACGTAAAATCATTGAAGTCAGTAAGATGGATTTAAATACTGATTTGGACGGTAAGACAGTCAGCGAACATTTACTTGAACCAACCAGAATTTACGTTAAATCAGTTTTAGCTATTTTAGAAAAATACAATGTCAACGCAATATCGCATATAACGGGTGGCGGATTCTGGGAAAACATACCGCGAGTATTGCCAGCAGACATGCAAGCAGTGGTTAATGGAAAAAGTTGGCAGTGGCCGCAAATATTTACTCTTTTGCAAAGCAAAGGAAACGTTACAACTCACGAAATGTATCGCACCTTTAACTGCGGTGTTGGCTTGATGTTGGCTGTCGAGTCACAGGATGCAGAGATAATCACAAAAGCTTTTAACGACTTGGGGGAAAAGGCATGGGTTATTGGTGAGATCCATGTGCTAACTGCAGGTCAGGAACAAGTGGTAATAAACTCATAATGGTTAGTAGTCAAAAGCGTATAGTGATACTCGTATCGGGCAATGGTTCGAATGCACAGGCTATCATCGATGCTTGTGCAAAAAAGGCCATTAATGGTTCAGTCGTAAAATTAATATCCAATGTGCAAAGTGCCCATGCATTAACAATAGCGGCAAAATCAAATATTCCATCGACCTGTATTGATCATAAAACATTTCAGGATAGGGATTCTTTTGATATGTCATTGGCACAAGCAATTGACGCGGCGCAGCCTGATATTATTGTATTAGCCGGATTTATGCGTATCCTTAGTCACGCATTTGTTGCTAAGTATTTAGGAAAATTATTGAACATTCACCCCTCTTTGTTGCCCAAATACACAGGTTTGGGAACGCACCAACGTGCAATAGACAACGAAGACAGTGAACATGGGACCTCTGTGCATTTTGTGACTCCAGAATTAGACGGTGGTCCTGTTGTTTTGCAGGCGAAGGTTCCTGTGTTCGAAGATGACACCGCTGATGATCTAGCGTTGCGTGTATTAGTACAAGAACACAAAATTTATCCACTCGTGGTTAATTGGTTGTGTAACGAGAGAATAGCGCTAAGCAATAAAAAAGCGTTTTTTGATGGACAGGAATTACCGGAGTGTGGATATGCAAGTGACTAAAATGTTGAAGGGAATTAGCGTTGTTGCATTTGCACTGTTCTGCAGTGGCAGTTTAGCAAAAGATGTTATCGAATTACCTTCTCCTTTTGTCGCTTATTATGAAGCCTATCGTCATGACAGAAACATCGGCAACGCTGAACTTAGTTTAAAGTCTACCAGCGGTGACCTCTACGAACTCAAATATTCTTCGAAGGTGTCACGCTTCTTTTTGTCTGATAGACGCTATGAAACAACCACTTTTTCTTTTGTCGATGGTAAGATCACGCCCATCACTTACAATTTCAAGCGCAGGGGAACCGGTCCAAACAAGTCCTTAAACGCTAAGTTCGACGCCAAAACGCAAACCATCATCCTACAAGAACAAGACAACTTAAAGTGGGATGGCGAATTTGATAACCAATTGTTTCGCATTGATATATCAAGGCAATTAGCACAAAACAAAACACACTTTGAATACAAGTTTCTGAACTACCGCGGTCAAAAGCGGATTTACAAAATCGAAGTGCTTGAAAAAGAAATCTTAACGCTTCCGTATGGCAACATAGAAGCAATAAAGGTAACAGTAAACCGCGAGAGCAGCAAAAGGCAAACCTATGCTTGGTTTGCCCCCACCCTTGATTATGTCTTAGTGCGCCTGCAACAATTCAAAGATGATGAAGAGCAAGGTGATATTCGCTTAAAAACATACCATAAAAATTAGTTCATTTTTACTGTATACTACGCGTATGGCATTTAGGATATACATCCTTTTAAACGCTAAATCACTTGATCTTTGACTCATCAAGTAATACCGTTAACACTCTGGTCAGACCTGCGGGAGCATACATGAACGAATTATTATGGTTACTTATATTACTCGGTGTTTATGGTGTTACAGCCTATAAACAAACATCTTCACAAACAACACTTATCGCTATTAGCGTTGCAATGGTCATTGGTACCGTTGCCGGCGGCATAGGAGTCATCGGCTGGATTTTATTTGCCATTGTCGTCATACCTCTCGCCTATGCGCCGTTTCGCAAAGATTTCATCAGCACAAAGCTATTGGCATTTTATAAAAGTGTCATGCCTGAAATGTCAACCACGGAACAAGAAGCAATTGATGCTGGCACGGTCTGGTGGGACGGCGATATATTTAGCGGTAAACCAGATTGGCAGAAATTTCACGCCATCTCACAGCCACGACTTACCCCTGATGAACAGGCATTTATAGATGGCCCATGTGAAGTGGTCAGTCGTATGGCTGATGAATGGCAAATAAATCATGTCGACGCCGATATGTCGGACGAGATTTGGCAATACCTAAAAGACAATAAATTTTTTGCCATGATTATTAAGAAAGAGTATGGCGGTTTGGCTTTCTCTGCTTATGCGCAATCAAGAGTGTTGCAGAAATTGGCAGGCGTCAGCGCGGTATTGTCCAGCACCGTTGGTGTACCAAACTCTCTGGGCCCTGGTGAATTACTCCAACATTATGGTACAAAAGAACAACAAGATTATTATTTGCCACGATTAGCGGTTGGTGATGAAATTCCGTGTTTTGCACTCACTGGTCCAGAGGCTGGCTCCGATGCGGGTTCTATTCCTGACTTTGGTATTGTTTGCAAAGGCGAGTTTGAAGGCAAAGAAATGCTAGGCATGCGCCTGACCTTCTCAAAACGCTATATCACCTTAGCCCCCGTTGCTACCGTGATCGGTTTGGCATTTAAACTACAGGATCCAGATGGATTGCTTGGTGAGACCAAAGATTTAGGCATTACTTGTGCGTTAATTCCACGCGAAACAAAAGGCTTAGATTGCGGTCGCCGTCACTTCCCACTGAATGTACCATTCCATAATGGTCCTGTTCGTGGAGAAAATATTTTTGTGCCACTGAGCTACATTATTGGTGGTCAAAGTATGGCTGGCAAAGGTTGGCGCATGCTGATGGAATGCTTATCAGTGGGTCGTTGTATTACGTTGCCATCATCTGCAGCAGGCGGCGCGAAATCACTTGCTTTAGCAACCGGTGCTTATTCTCGAATTCGTCGTCAATTCCGCATGCCCATAGGGCAAATGGAAGGTGTTGAAGAAATGTTAGGACGCATTGGTGGCAACGCTTATTTAATGGACGCCGTTACCTCTTTATCAACTGCCGGTGTCGATTTAGGTCATAAGCCCTCAGTTATTTCTGCTATTTGTAAGTACCATTTGACCGAAAGAATGCGTCAAGTAGTTAACGACTCCATGGACGTGCATGGCGGTAAGGGGATTTGTTTAGGTCCAAACAACTATTTAGGTAGAGCGTATCAAGGTGTTCCCATCTCTATTACCGTTGAAGGTGCCAACATCCTAACCAGAAACATGATGATTTTTGGTCAAGGTGCAATGCGTTGCCATCCCTATGTGTTAAAAGAAATCTATGCATCGCAAATGAAAGATCAGGAGGAACAGCTAGAAGCGTTTGATGACGCTGTGTTTGGTCACATTCGTTTTGCTGTTAGTAATACGTTCCGTTCAATTTGGTTTAGCCTAACCGGCGGTCGCTTCAGTTCAGCACCATTTAAGGACGAAACTGCAAAATACTACAGAAGCATGCAAGGCTACAGCGCAAACTTAGCATTATTAACAGATGTTTCGATGGGTGTATTAGGTGGTTCACTAAAAAGGAGAGAAAGATTATCAGCTCGCCTTGGTGATATTTTAAGTTATTTGTATCTCGGTTCCGCGGTAATGAAGCGTTTTGACGAGCAAGGTCGTAATCATGACGATTTACCTTTCGTACATTGGGCAATGCAAGATTGTTTATCGAAGTTAGAGGAATCGCTTGATAATTTCTTGAGAAACTTCCCTAACCCAGTTATCGGTATCGCAATGCGCGTATTGGTGCTGCCATTTGGGAAACGTTATAGTGCGCCCTCTGACAAACTTGAACATAAAATTGCACACATTTTGCAACATCCAAATTCAACCAGAGACAGATTAGGCCACGGTCAATATCTAACTCAAGAAGATGGTAATTTGCTAGGTGACCTAGAAAAAACATTAATCAATATTGTTAAATGCGAACCTATCTTTGACAAGATATGCAAGAAACTAGGTGAGAAGTTACCGATGACTAATCTTGATTCGCTTGCTGAACGAGCACTAAAAGAAGGTATCATTACTAGTGATGAGGCGGAATTAATGAAAGAAACTGAAGCGGGTAGATTAAGAACCATTAATGTCGATGATTTTGACAACCAGGAGTTATTGATGTCGACTAGTAAGAATGTAAAAAAGCCTGCAACAAAGCGAAAGACGACGAAGTCATCCGAAGCTGCCTAGGCAGTTAGTGAGGTGAATAAGTAGTTAAAGGACCTAAATCAATCTTAGGTCCTTTTTTTATGCTTTTAAAAACCGTTGATTGTGGCCATTTAACTGAATTTGCTTTATTTGTTTTAGGCTCAAATTAACTGTATTACTAGCAATACTATATTCATGTTTAATATCTATGTTAGATATGCCTGGGTCATCAGTATTCAAACTGACGGATAAGCCACTTTCCAGAAATGTTTTTATAGGATGGTTTTTAGTATCAATCCACGCACCCGTTTGGTAGTTGGAAGTTAGGCAACTCTCAATACCAATGTCGTTTGTAAGCATAAAATCAACTAGTTTTCGATCCTGTGCAACTGCAACTCCGTGCCCTACTCTCTTCGCGCCAAGTAAATTAATAGCGTCCCATACACTTTGCGGCCCAGCAGATTCCCCCGCATGCACGGTAACTTGAAGACCCGCGTTCTTAGCTAACTTGAAATGCTCAACAAACAAATGAGCGGGGTAGTTAAACTCGTCTCCGGCCAAGTCCAGTGCAATAATATTGTCCGCATAGGCCAAAATAGAAGCGAGTTCGCGGTGGCATGCTTCGACCCCAAACGTACGGCTAAGAATACCGATTAATTGATATTGGGTTTTATGCTCAGCATTACCCGCTTTTACACCCTCAACGACTGCCTCAACCACCGCATTTAATGGTAGACCAAAAGCGTTAGCCATAAAAAAAGGGGAAAACCGAAATTCGGCATAATCGAGACCCTCACTTTTTGCCATAAATACATTTTCATAAGCGACTTTATAGCAAGCTTCAGTAGTTGCTAAAACCGAGACGCCATAATCCAATTTCTGTAAAAAAGACAATAAACCACTGGTCTTGTCGTTTATAAAAACAAGCTCAGCCAACTCAGATTCAGACGTCGCAGGTAACTCAATTGAATACTCATGAGCGAGTTGCCAAATAAGTTTAGGAGGGATGTTACCATCAAGATGACGGTGTAAATCAACTAAGGGCAAGCTCTTATCGTACACTTTTTAGCCTCAATTAATTTATTGTGAAAAAATATCGATTACTCAAACCGGCTTAATCTAGCTGCAATTTTTCTACCGCCAGCACTATTTGTGTTCTAGTTTTTACCTCTAACTTCTTAAAAATAACGCCTATATGGGCCTTAATTGTCGCTTCTGTCACGTTAAGTTTATCAGCAATTTGTTTATTCATTAAGCCATCTTTTAATAGTTTCAAAACTTGGAACTGTTTGGGCGTAAGTTCTTTTAATTTTACGGCGATATCTTTAGCCTCGCTGTCAATCTCTAGTAATGCAGTCTGCATTCCTAATGGCAACCACTTTTCACCTTTTAAAATAGCTAGTATTGCGTCTTTAATCATCGGCGTGGCTGTCGTTTTGGGAATAAAGCCATCTGCACCAAAGGCCATGACCTGCGAGATAGTTTCTACCGAATCACTGGCAGAAAGCACCAAAATAGGAATCATTGGGAATACTTCCTTTACACGAAGTAAACCATAAAAATTATCACAGCCAGGCATATTCAAATCTAAAATAATAATAGAAATTTTACGATTTTTACGCAAAACCTCAATAGTTGAAATAAGCGAGTCTGATTCTAAAAAGGTGACATCTGGGAAACAGCTTGATAATGCCCCTTTTAGAGCATCACGAAACAAAGGATGGTCATCTGCAATCAAAAACTTGTGCATGGTTGTAATCAGCCTATTTATTTATGATTATTTTTTAGTAACGGTGATTTTTATATACTTCGCTACGCCTTAACGTTTATATTATCAGAGCAAGGTACAACATCCCATAGCTTTATTGCTGCCAATCTAAATATAAGTTTCAAAAATAATGTCAGAATACGAAAAAAAAACATCATCCGATACGATATACCAAAATGCACAAAATAAAGTAGATGATTTCAGCTTCAATCGACAAGTAGTTGATGTTTTCCCCGACATGATTGAAAGATCAATACCAGGTTATGCGAATATTATTGATGGGATTGGCAGACTAGCAGCCAAATTTACTATTCCTCGATCCAATGTTTACGACTTAGGTTGTTCTCTTGGCGCTGTTAGCCTATCAATTGCAAAGCATAATCAACAACACGATATACAAATTATTGGCGTTGATAACAGCTCTGCAATGGTTGAACGTTGTCAACGGCATGTCGATTCTTATACCTATGCTAACCCTATTCACATCAAAGAAGCCGATATAGTCGACTTCCACCTAAACAACGCCTCAGTCATTGTAATGAACTTTACCCTACAATTTATTGAACCTAAGCGCAGAGATGCTTTAATGGCAAAGATATTTGATGCACTCATTCCCGGTGGTGTTCTAATCTTATCTGAAAAAATAAAACTAGGACATGAAGTCATGGATTCTGCTGTAATCGATATGCACCATGATTTTAAAAGAGAGAATGGTTATAGTGACTTGGAGATAAGTCAGAAACGCACCGCGCTTGAAAATGTTATGATCCTTGATGAATATTCGTTACACGAAAAAAGACTATTAAAAACAGGCTTTAAAGCTGTTAGTATTTGGTATCAACAACTTAACTTCGTTTCATTTTTTGCCATTAAAGGACAGTAATATGAATTGGAAATCCGCTTTATATTCCGATTTAATCAACACAGATTTGGAGAACTGGATTGCGACTCTTATTCCTCAACTAGAACGTTGGGAGAGCACCTCGAATCATGGAGATACAAAAAAGTGGCAAAAACAATTGTTACAACTACCTTGCATTAGCCCTGCTGAAATTGAGTTAAAGACGCAAGTTTGTTTAACGCAAGATGGCACGCTTGGAAACGGGCAACTGGCGCATATCGAATCAGTGTTAAAACAGTTTATGCCGTGGCGAAAAGGTCCGTTCCAGCTCTTTGGTATTGATATTGATACTGAATGGCGCTCGGATTGGAAATGGGACCGTGTTTTACCTCACATTGCATCGTTAGCAAACAAAACAGTACTTGATGTTGGGTGTGGCAGTGGTTATCACCTGTTTAGAATGTTAGGTGAAGATGCAAAGCTAGTTATTGGAATTGATCCCACCGATCTTTTTTTCTATCAATTTCAGATTTTTAAAAAATATTTACCACAACACAAGGTACATTTTGTTCCACAGGGCATCGAAGATATGCCTCAATTAAATGCGTTTGATACGGTTTTTTCTATGGGGGTAATGTATCACCGTCGTGATCCAATTGAATTTTTATATCAGTTGAAAAATCAATTAGCTAGTGGCGGTCAATTGATCCTAGAAACCATCATTATTGATGGCGATGAAACCTCGGTTTTAATGCCGGGTGAACGTTATGCACAGATGCGCAATGTCTGGTTCTTGCCCAGTTGTGATGCATTAACGCAATGGCTTTCAAGAGTCGGGTTTGTGGATATTAAAAAAGTGGAGGAAAACACAACTTCCATCGAAGAACAAAGGGCAACTCAATGGATGACAAATCATTCATTGGTTGATTTTTTAGATCCCCATAACCCGTCACTTACGATAGAGGGTTACCCTGCTCCGAAACGAGCCGTTTTTATTGCAACAAAAAAATAACCAAAATATAGTAATAAGTGAGCCCAAATAACAAAACCAAATCTCCTCTCAAAATAGGTAAAATTACCGACACAATCAAGATATAGAAAACATCTTTATTTGATTACAATAGTTTTTGATTGCAATAGTTTTTGATTGGCATAGTCTTTGAATAGAGGGTCAGTATATGGGTGCCCGTCGGCTATCTTTTTAATGCCAGTAAGTGGCTATCAAGATAATATCTGACTGCTCATTGTTATCAACGCAATGCGCTTTACTATTTGCTATATAAGGCTTTAATGCAAGAATTAACAACATTGATTGAACAATACATTGTTAAAGAAAAGCTTCCAATGGCCTATCTGGATGATGCACTAAGGTGGTTCAAGCCATTGTGCGATTCAATTCAATTGCACCAAAATGAATCAGTTAGTGCGCCAAATGCCAAAAGTAGTCCTTACTTCATTGGGGTTAATGGTTGTCAGGGCTCGGGTAAGTCTACGCTGAGTGGTTTAATGAGTTATTTGTTTAATCAGTATTACGGAAAAAGCTCCATTGTTTTGTCTCTCGATGATTTCTATTATACCAAAGCACAACGCTTAACTTTGTCGCAAACTGTACATCCGCTGCTAGCAACAAGAGGTGTACCTGGAACGCATGATACTGAATTGATGTCTGCAGTTTTTCATTCATTAGCGCAAGGTAACGCTACCAATATTCCCACTTTTGACAAATCAATTGATGACCGCGCAGCGACTAATGAATGGCAAAAGATAGAATCACCCGTCGATATTGTCATCATGGAAGGTTGGTGCTGGGGAACACCGGCGCAAGAAAGCGACGCATTAACGCAAGCAGTTAATGAACTTGAAAATAAGTATGATCACGACGGTACTTGGCGCCATTATGTCAATTTTACGCTAACCGCAACTTACACACCGCTCTATGCGTACATGAATTTTTGGGTGTTTTTAAAAGCCCCAAGTTTTAATGCTGTCTATGCGTGGCGGCGAGAACAAGAAGAAAAGTTAAAACTGCGTGTTGGTAATGCATCGCATATAATGAGTGAGGCAGATATTCTTACATTTATTCAACATTATCAGAGGCTAACTGAACATACTTTATGTACACTGGGCGAGTACGCTGATTTTATATTCGAGTTAGATAATGAAAGAAATATTACGAAAAGTAGACACAATGCAAAGTGAATTAATAAAAAAATACAACCGACAAGTCCTGATTTTTACAGACCTCGACGGCACACTCCTTGACCACTATAGCTATGAACACGAAGATGCCAAGGTGTGTATGGAAAGGCTCATGGGCCATGGAATTCCAATTATTCCAAATACCAGCAAAACCTTTGCTGAGCTTTTGGAACTGCGCAAAAGATTAAATTTAGATGGTCCTTTTATCGTTGAAAATGGTGCTGCTATTTTCATTAATAAAAATTTCTTACCAGAAAAACCCAAAGGCGCAGTTTGGCAAGATGGTTTTTGGGTAAAATCATTTAGTTCAAAACGCAATTACTGGTTAGGTCTGATTAAAAAAGTTGCTCCTGAATATGGACATCTCTTTGAATCATTTGTGGATATGACGATTGCACGAATTGTTGAGTTGACCGGCCTTACAGACGAAGATGCCGTGCTTTCATCGCAACGTCAATTTGGTGAGCCGTTGCTGTGGAAAGGCAGCGAGGACGAGTTGGATAAATTCATCCTCATGTTGCGTCGGATTGGTGCGCATCCAGTCAAAGGTGGGCGTTTTTTGCACATTGGTGGTGATTGCAACAAAGGTATTGCGTTGGCTTGGTTACTCAGAGAATATCAGCGTCAACACAAGGGTGTTACAATCAGCACGATTGCTTTGGGTGATGGTAAAAACGACGTTTCGATGTTAGAGATCGCCGATACCGCAGTCAGAATTGCGTCTCCCGTGCATGAGCCCCCCGAGTTAGAACGAAGCCTCAAATTATATACTAGCAATAAACTGGGTCCAAAAGGTTGGACAGAAATACTGGATCAGCTTATCCCTGAATCAGTATTTTTTAGTCCAAGCAAAAATACTGATAAAACAACTTAAGGAGCTACATGTGGCTGATTTTTATCAAAATGGCATTGTAACCACGTTACACAACTTAGAAGATCGTTCGATTGAAGATTTGGAAGCCGAGTTAAGTGGGTTTTCTAAGCAACGCCCATTAGGATTAATCCTTCCTTCATTATTTTCCGAATTAGAAGGGCAAGCGCTCCCAGCCACAATAGAACACATTAAAAAAGTCCCCTATCTGTCTGAAATAGTTATTGGTCTTGATCGTGCTAACTTAGAAGAGTACAAATATGCCCTCAACTTTTTCTCTACGCTGCCTCAACATCATCGAATTTTGTGGAATGACGGACCGAGGCTAAAGGCACTCGACGCAGAATTACAAGAACTCGGCTTGGCACCAAAGGAATTAGGGAAAGGCAGAAATGTGTGGTACTGCATGGGCTATATACTTGCATCAGGAAAGGTGGAAAGTGTCGCTTTACATGATTGTGATATTTTAACCTATGACCGTTCTTTGCTTGCAAGACTTATTTACCCAGTTGCAAATCCACAATTTAACTATGAATTTTGCAAAGGGTTTTACGCACGAGTTGCTAACGGAAAAATAAATGGTCGGGTCTCACGATTATTAGTTACGCCTCTTTTGCGAGCGCTTAAGATGACCTTAGGGCACAATGATTACTTAGAATTTATGGATAGTTTTCGTTACCCATTGGCAGGCGAGTTTTCATTTAGACGAGACGTTCTCAATGACATTAGAATTCCAAGTGATTGGGGCTTAGAAATTGGCGTTTTATCTGAAATGCATAGAAATTATTCGCATAACAGGCTATGCCAAGCTGATATTGCAAAAACATATGATCATAAACACCAAGACCTGTCATTAAATAATGAGCAAGGTGGTTTATCTAAAATGTCGATTGATATCACTAAAGCCTTATTTAGAAAATTAGCAACGCAAGGCACCACGTTTAGTACCGAAACATTTAGAACCATCAAAGCAACGTATTTTAGAATTGCCTTAGATTTTATTGAGACCTATCACAATGATGCTGTTATGAATGGTTTGAAACTAGATATTCATAATGAGGAGAAAGCGGTGGAAATGTTCGCTCATAACATTATGAAAGCTGGCCAAAGCTTTTTAGAAAACCCCATGGAAACTCCCTTTATTCCAAGTTGGAACCGTGTCGTCAGTGCCAAACCAGATGTTTTAGAATGCCTCAAAAAGGCTGTAGAAGACGATTTTCAAGAATTTAGCCAAGGATAATAAAATGGCAGAGCACTTTCTTCAATTTACGGCAAAACTTAAGCACCATTTAGAAGTTATTTACCAAGATATCTTGAGCCCTGCTGAAATAGCATTACTGGTAACCAAATTACAGATGAGTATCGGAGTTACGAGTAAGGAAGATTGCCACTACCCAACGCCGCATAAAAACCGTTGGAATGAGTCAGACCTTATTATGATTACCTATGGTGATAGCATTGTAGAAAATACCAAAGGTATTGATTTTGGCTTTAGTCAAAAACCATTAAAAACACTTTTACGCTTTATCAATGAATACTTTGCCTCGATTATTAGCCACGTGCATATACTACCCTATTTTCCGTATAGTTCCGATGATGGTTTTTCTATTATTGATTACTCGATAGTGAATGAAAGTTTAGGTGACTGGGAAGATATAGAAGCTATTTCAACACAATATGGACTCATGACAGACGTCGTTATTAACCATTGCTCTGCACGAAGTCAATGGTTTGAAAATTTCGGCAAACAAGAAGGAATTGGCAGTGATTACTTTTTTACAGCCTCACCCACTGATGATGTCAGCATGGTTGTTAGACCGAGAACATCAGAGCTGTTAAAAGAAGTTGATACCCCAAAAGGTACAAAGCACGTATGGTGCACATTCAGTCATGATCAGGTGGATTTTGATTTTAGAAATCCAAATGTTTTGATTGCCTTTGTTGACATTATTCGTTTGTATTTAGATAAAGGGACAACCGTATTTCGTTTGGACGCAATCGCATTTTTGTGGAAAGTTAGCGGTAGCCCAAGTATTAATTTGTTGGAAACACACGAAGTTGTTCGCCTGTTAAGAACACTGATTGAGCATACCGCACCAGAAACTATTATTATTACCGAGACCAACATTCCAAATAGAGAGAACCTGACTTATTTCGGTAATGCCAACGAAGCTCATGCCATTTATAACTTCTCATTGCCGCCATTACTTATAAATACACTGGTAACGGGTGATTGTAGCTATCTGAAAAGTTGGATGATGAGCATGCCGCCAGCACAAAATGGCACAACATACTTCAATTTCATAGCCTCTCATGATGGTGTTGGTTTGCGTCCTGCTGAAGGTTTGTTGAATGATAAAGAGATCACTGATTTTGCAAATTGCATGCAACGTTTTGGTGGTAAAGTTTCTTGGAGAAAAACAGAGAATGGTCAGCAAAAGCCATATGAAATGAATATTGCTTTAATCGACGCACTCAAGGGAACAACAAAAGGACTAGACCAATATCAACTACCGCGCTTTCTTTGCGCTCATGCAATGATGCTTGGGCTCGAAGGTATTCCTGGGATCTATATTCATTCATTATTGGGCACGCCGAATGATGAAGATAAAATAAGAAACACAGGTCAAAATCGTTCTATCAATCGTCATCGTTGGGATTTGGAAGAGCTGATGACAAAGTTAGATGACCAACAAAGCACACATGCTAAGGTGTTATTTGGTTTATCTATGTTGATCAGAATTCGACGTTCTCAGCCTGCATTTCACCCAAATGCAACCCAATTTACACTACAACTGGGCACCGGCATATTCGGCTATTGGAGGCAGAGTATCGATCGCCAGCAAAGTATATTTTGTTTGTCGAATATCACGGATGAAACCCAAGAGGTAAGATTATCAGATATTAACCTGATTGAAAATAATTTGTGGCACGACTTAATCGCAAAACAGCCAATAAACCATGCTATTGAACAACTCTGTTTTGCGCCTTACCAAACAATGTGGATTTCAAACAAAGCCGGAGGTTAAGTCCTTTGGTTTGCATCAGTAAACTGACAATTGTCTGAATAATTCACATACAAAGAACCTACTCGTAGGTTCTTTTGCGTTTCACGTCAATTGTGTCTATGTAGCCATGCCAGCTTGCATAACCTATAATTGGCATAATAACTAGAAAAGCAACAAAGAAAGTAATAAAACCGATGAATACCGATAGCAGAATGATAGATGCCCAAAAGAACATAGCCCTCTTGTTCAACCAGACTGCATTCATACTAGTTAGTACTGCTGTTGCTAAGTCGACTCGTCTTTCCATCAATATTGGTTGTGTGAATGCGGTTATAAAGAAAACGAATACGGTTAACGCTGCACCAACTAGCGTACCTATAATCAAAAACGTGGCTAGACTCAGTAAGGTGTATGCTTGATTCTCAGGATAGAAGGCGTGAATAAGAGATGCAATGCGCAGCCAAAAAATCATTAACACCATAAGTAAAACAGCAAAACCCCATTCGTTTACGGCATTTCTGGACATTGCTTTTAAGGAGTGCCTAAAGGAAGGTTCATTTTTCTTCCCCAATTGCCATGAAACGTCATACAGGCCGGCTGCCAAGAAGGGGCCAATCAACATGAAACAGACCATCGCTGGAAATATGATCATGTACCAACCGGTTAAATCTATCAAATAGTACATAGACCAAGGAATAAGCGTAAAAATGACGCCATAGGTTAAACTGATGGCAGGTGCCCGTTTGAAATCATTCAAAGCAAGGGCTAACCATTTTATTGAATCAAACACTGCTAGTGTTTTACAAGGTATAACCCGAGCGAAACCACTATCCTTGATCCCGGTCTCCGGCATTTTTTCTAACTGCTGAGACATAACATCTCCTATTAGGCGTAAATAATTAACTCATTGTGGAGTATAAGTTTTTGTGGATATTGAACATAAACTTCAATAGCTGCACTTTATACTAATCCAGAAACTGAATAAGTTCAAAAACTAATCAACGAAAACTAACATTAGCTTCATGCCAATTGATATTGGTTAAGAAAAGTGCAGAAAGTGCTTCATTTAATTCATTAAAACTTGTGATTTTGGATTTTTCCCCTGTCAGCATTTCTAATACGAATTGATGACAGTTGTTATTAATCAAATGATATTCGCGCAACCCATACAGATTATCAATACATCGCTGCGCTACTTCTTCACCAGCTAAGGGTCTAAATGTTTCATCACAAGCAACATATATCTTTTTGCCACTTCTATTGTCCAAAAATCGATCTGGAGACACTGAACGAATTAACCCTTTTCCACTCAACTCAAAAATATTGCCATTTACCCACACCCCTGTGTGGTCAAGCACCCCATAAATGCCACAGGTAATAATAGCGCCATTTCTTGGGACAACACGTTTTGACGATTCACCCGGCAACTTACCAACAGTATTAGTACTTCTCAAATAAGCGTCAGTTGCCTTGTTTGAAGCGTATAATCCCAAACAAGCAGCACCTAACCATAATAAGGGAGCAGGCATAAAAATCTCCAAATTAGCCGTAAAACAACAGCTTGACCTAATCATACGTTAAGAGTTGATAATTTGAGCAATAATAAATGTGACAAAACTTGTCATCGCCCCTTAACAGGAAGCCTCAGCTGTATTATTCTTAGCGACAATCACCTATCTAGTGTTAAGACCAATAATTAATGTCAAAAATCAATCGCTCGAATAAATTAGCTAATGTCTACTACGATATCCGCGGGCCTGTATTAGAACAAGCAAACAAAATGGAAGAAGCTGGAGAGCGGATCTTAAAACTAAACATAGGCAATCCCGCCCCGTTTGGTTTTGAAGCACCTGACGATATTTTAAAAGACGTTATCTATCAACTCCCTAGTGCACAAGGCTACACAGACTCCCAAGGCATATACAGTGCGCGCGTAGCAGTAATGCAGTATTACCAGCAAATGGGCATCAAAAATATTCAGGTGAAGGATATATACTTAGGTAACGGGGTAAGCGAATTAATAATGCTATCAATGCAAGCGTTACTCAACGATGGTGATGAAGTATTATTACCTGCACCAGATTATCCTCTTTGGACAGCGGCGGTGAATTTATCATCTGGTACTGCAGTGCATTATCGATGCGATGAGCAAGCCGATTGGTTTCCCGATCTCGATGACATTGAATCAAAAATTACAAAAAGAACCAAAGCCATTGTATTAATCAATCCAAATAATCCGACAGGTGCGGTCTATAGTGTTGCGTTATTAAATCAGGTTGCGGATTTAGCCCGTAAACATGACCTGATCATATTTAGTGACGAGATTTACGACAAAATACTTTACGACAATGCAAAGCACACATGTATCGCTTCGCTTGCACCGGATTTATTTTGTGTCACTTTTAGTGGTTTAAGCAAAAACTATCGGGTTGCCGGTTTCAGAGCAGGCTGGATGTTGGTAAGCGGAAACAAGCAATCTGCAAAAAGCTATATTGAAGGCTTAACCATTCTTTCTTCTATGCGCATGTGCGCCAATGTTCCTTGTCAGCATGCAATTCAGACCGCACTAGGTGGCTATCAAAGTATCAATGATTTGGTTTCTGGCGATGGACGTTTGTTATCACAACGAAATCTAGCATTCGAAGGCCTTAATGATATTGATGGTATTTCGTGTGTAAAACCAATGGGGGCTATGTATTGTTTTGCTAAAGTAGATAGCAAGAAGTTTAATATCTCTAATGATGTCAATATGGTGCTCGACTTACTCAATAAAGAAAAAATCTTGTTGGTTCATGGCAGCGCGTTTAACCTGCAGGAAGGGTGCTATTTTAGATTGGTGTTTCTTCCCCACAAAGATCAGTTATCGCCAGCTCTGTTGCAAATGAAACGCTTTTTTAATGGTTATCAGCAGTCGCATTTATAAAAAGCGCTTATAATTAGCGCTTATAATTAGCGCTTATAATTAGCGCTTATAAAGAGCGCTTATAAAGAGCCTTTAGTATTGACTGTATGACGTTCATTACTGTCAATTACCTAAATCGATGCATAATACGCACTCAATAATACATATTAACAATCGCGCACAACGCGACAAGGAAACCGAAAAAAATGAATAGCGCATTTTTAGCATGGATTTTACGTATGCCGTTAATAAAACGATGGGCATTAATGCATGCAGTTAAAAATGAAAATGTTGCAGAGCATAGTCATCAAGTCGCGGTTATTGCTCATCTCCTTGCTGTTATTAGAAATACCTACTTCAAAGGCACAATAAATGCAGAAAAAGCGGCCACTATTGCCTTATATCACGAAGTGTCGGAGACCAAATTACAGGATATTAATCACGTTACAAAATATCACAATCCAGATCTGACTCGCGAATTCAAAAAAATTGAAGAAATGGCAGAATTAGAATGTTTAAAAACCTTACCCATTGAGCTACAGCCAGTTTTCAAGCCCTTATTAGTGCAAAAGGAAGTTGACCCCGAATATAAAACACTAGTAAAGGCTGCCGACCTTATTTCAGCGTATTTAAAAGCGTGTGATGAACTACGCTTTCAGAATTCAGAATTTTCACATGTAAAAACCAGACTTGAAAAAATGCTTCTGGAATATAGGAATACGATGCCTGAAGTTGACTATTTCCTGACCATTTTTCAGGAAAAGTGTTTTGTCAGCGTCGATCAACTTGCAGAGTAGTGGCCAACTCGAGCTAATTTCCAATAAGCAAAATTTAGGGGCAATATGACGCATAGCAACGAATGGACAAAACGAAGACTTACACGACTAGAAAAACGCGACGGTGATCACCGCAATGCTTATCAACGCGACAAAGCCCGTATTATGCATTCAGCTGCGTTTAGGCGTCTGCAAGCTAAAACGCAAGTACTTGGTATTGGTATTAGTGACTTCTACAGGACACGACTAACCCACTCTTTAGAAGCAGCCCAAATAGGCACCGGTATTGCTGCCCAGTTAACCAAAAAACAACCTGAGCTTGCATATCAGTTAGGCCTTGATGAGCACCTTATTGAGAGTTTATGTTTAGCGCATGATATTGGTCACCCTCCTTTCGGCCACGGTGGCGAAATCGCTCTGCATTATATGATGCATGAACATGGCGGGTTTGAAGGTAATGGACAAACATTTCGTATTCTTACTAAGTTAGAAACATATAGCCCCGCCGATGGAATGAACTTGGCACGACGTTCGCTGCTTGGCTTAATCAAATACCCTAATTATATTGACGTTCTAACTAACCATAGCTTGGAAACTGACAAACCGAAATCACACCGCTTAGTAAAATCAAAACAATGGCATCCACCCAAAGGATTGTACTTGTGCGACAAAAAAGCATTTGATTGGGTGATCGCTCCATTTTGTAAAAACGACCAAGAACGCCTCAGAGAGTTTTTAGTTAGCGACGATGGACACGCTAGAACACGCTATAAATCGATTGACTGCTCAATTATGGAATTAGCTGATGATATTGCGTATGCAATTCATGATCTGGAAGACGCTATTGTCATGTCAATGGTTACGCGTGACTCATTTGAAGTTGAAATAGTTAAGCCTATTAAAACCCTCGAAATCCCTTGGTTATCAAGCGAAATTGATATTTTGACTACCAATTTGTTCAGTGCTGCGCCGTATCAAAGAAAAAATGCGATTGGCGCTTTGGTCAATTGCTTTATTACTGCTATTAGTATTCAAAAACAAGACTTATTTGAATCAGAACTGATTGATTTCAACGCTTGTTTTGCAAAAAATTATCAAATTGCGCTCGGCCTCTTCAAGTCCTTTGTGTTTAATTACGTTATTCGGAAACCAGAACTTCAGCTTTTAGAGTACAAGGGTCAACAGATAGTAATGGCATTATTTGAAGCATTCAGTTCCGAGCCTGAAAGATTGCTACCAACTAATACTGCACAACGTTGGATCGAAGCTGATACCGACAATGCGAAGCACAGAGTATTGGCTGACTATATTTCGGGGATGACCGATGAGTACGCAACTCGGTTATATAACCATCTATTTTTGCCAAAATCGGGGGCCGTTTTAGACTCATTAACGCCTTAGCTGAAATATAATCGGCTCACAGTAGGTCATATAATCCAAGTCGTCAGTGATAACAGGAAAATATTATGTTTTTTAAATTTCGCAATTCAAATTCATTAACTGAAAACCAAGTGACTGATGAAGCGGTTTATAAACAGCGCAGGGATGTTTTAAAGAAGTTAGGATACCTCGGGGCTGGAACATTACTTGCTGCATCAACAAAGGCGACAGCAGGGCCATTTGATTGGTTTAGTGATGAGGATAAAGCCAAGTTTGCTACCTCAGCACTTAATTTTTCAAAAGTAGAAAGCAATGCATCCTCTGATATTCTGACGCCAATGGACAAAGCCACCGGTTATAATAATTTTTATGAATTTGGAACTGATAAAGAGGATCCGATACAACATTCGCAGTCATTCAGAGTCGATCCTTGGTCTTTATCTATAGAGGGCCTTGTCGAAAAGCCTATTACTCTTGGTTACGATGACCTTTTTTCTTCCTTTGATTTAGAAGAGCGAATTTATAGACTTCGATGCGTAGAAGCTTGGTCAATGGTTATTCCCTGGCTGGGATTTTCGTTAGCCAATATTATAAAAAAAGCACAACCTTTAAGCAGTGCCAAATACGTCTCTTTTCAAACCCTATATGAGCCAAAGCAAATGCCAGGGCAACGCAGTCGATTTACTGGCGGTGGCGTAGATTTTCCGTATGTAGAAGGTTTAAGGCTGGATGAGGCAATGCAATCATTAACAATGTTGAGCGTAGGCATGTATGGTAAAACATTACCACCTCAAAACGGCGCGCCAATTCGCTTAGTAGTACCTTGGAAATACGGTTTTAAAAGTATCAAGTCAATTGTTAAAATTGTGCTGACAGATAAGCAACCTCCGACGACATGGCAAACTCTTGCAGCGGATGAGTACGGATTTTACGCTAATGTCAATCCCAAAGTAGACCACCCAAGGTGGTCACAAGCTCGAGAGAGGCGTATTACAGGCGGTGGTTTATTAGCGCAAAATAGAATTGATACGCTGCCATTCAATGGCTATGACGAAGTTGCTTCTTTATACAAGTCGATGGACCTGAGTAAATTCTATTAAATGCTGAAAATAAATAAGCCGATACGGGCTAACCCTGCCTTTATGAAGGTTGCTCGTTTGCTCGCACATGTGGTTATTTTTGGATGGTTAGGTATTGTATTTTATCAAGGGTTTAGCGACCAACTTGGTGGCGACCCAGTTCAGACACTACTCGACTTCACCGGTATTGGTGCACTTAATTTGCTTGTGATCAGCTTGATTATCAGCCCGCTTGCTATGTCCTTCAAATTTACCCAGTTGCTTCCTTTCAGGCGCCCTGTCGGATTGTACTCTGCACTGTATGGCTTAAGTCATTTTTACGTATTTATTGCCTTTGAGTTACAGTTTGAGATGCAACTAATTTTCGCTGAAATCATTAAACGTCCGTATATAACGGTCGGATTCGTGACTTTAATTATCCTTATAGTGCTTGCTGTGACCTCTGTAAATAGGATTAAGAAGCGCATGGGCACCACATGGTTCACATTGCATAGCCTTGCTTATGTAGCCGTTGTTTTAGCCGGTCTACACTACCTTTGGCTCGTTAAATCTGCATGGTATGAGCCGGCAATATACTTAATATTTTCAGTTTGTTTATTATTCTTAAGACGTGACAAAATTAAAAAAATATTCAAATAGTACTTGCATGTTTATTTATACAGTACTACTGTACGTATACACATAGTGGATAAACAGACAGCAGGTCACTCATATGCAAACCCAATCTTATATGAAAGCTCAATATGTAAGCAGCCGGACATTAGGAAGTTTATTGATAACGAAGTCCTCAATGGTGAGTTCGAATCTTATTGAGCCAAATAACCAAAATGACTTATTGGGTGTCTCGTTTACTCACCACTCAGCGTTTCAGTTGCAGAAATCGAACATAAGAAAAAGTCGTTGGATAGCACATGTTTCATGCAAAACTAAGTTAGCAGCATCACATAAATTGGTGTTAAACATTAAGCCAACACAAACAGCGTCAGCATTCGACATCCTTGAACGACTGCTGTTCTCAAAAACCTGTGCTGTCATATACAGCGATGAAAGACTTCCCTTACATCAAGTGCAAATGCTAAAGCAAATGGCGATTTTTAGCGGCACAGAAGTGATTTTTATTGCTGATAAAGTAGAGTTTAATTTATTGCAATTAGATGACTTAGAAAAAGCGTAATAACAGTGTTCCCTTTGCTGCAGTTGACTATTATAAAAGTTCAACAATATGCTTTCCATGACCTTTCCACCAACACTATGCATTAACAACGGCTTCTAACCAATCATTTTCAAAATCGGACAGACACCGCAACTGAGGTGAACCTTTTAAATTTAAGTAATCGACTGATAGGGGAGTAAAAATGACTACACAAAAATGGTCATTTATATCAAAAGCACTTTCAGCTTTATTGCTATTCGCACTATTGTTGACCTGTGATTCGTTATTAGTTTCTTTTGTTTGAATATCAGCTTCGTCGACTTTACTATCAAAGGGAGCTTTTGGTGAGGGCCAAAGAAACTGCTCTTGCGCACCACGAGACAAATTAGCCCACTGTTGATGTAAAAACTTCTCTGAAAAGAAAGCAGATTGCCTTTTAGAATGAGCCCCATTCTCATCTTTAAGTGTGTCATTACTGACTAATGACACATGCCCAGCAATCCGATATTGCTCTCTGGAACCAGCAAAATACCAACATATTTCAAACTTTTTTGGGGTAGTCGATAGCCAATCAGATACTTTTTCACTGCGAATATCTGTGACTGAAATCAAATTTAGAGAATCAGGTATAAAACCTCTAAATACCATCGTCCTATTTTTGGGAAGCCCATCCACAGAGATACTTGCAACCTGAAAGTATTTGGATTGTGGCTGACTACGATTGATATGCAAACTTCTTACAAGGCGTTGTCTCCAGCTCGGAAATTTAAAATCAGACATTGGGTTTAGCTACCATTGAAAATAATTTATAAAAATTAGCAGTCGTCGCTGCGGCTAACTCGACAACTGATATACCACGCAACTGTGCAATAAAGTGGGCAACATCAACCACATTTGCGGGTTCGTTTTCCTTTCCTCGATGAGGAACTGGAGCTAACCAAGGACTGTCGGTTTCAATGAGTAATCGATCAAGCGGTATGTGTTTAACTGTATCTTGTAACTCTTTCGCTGAGGCGAACGTAACAATACCTGATATGCTTATGTAGAATCCCATTTCCATCGCTTCCCTGGCCATTTCTAGCGACTCAGTAAAACAATGCAAAACGCCGACAGTCGAGGGCTCTCTATGTTGATTTAGCAGTTCAATTGTGTCTTTATGTGCATCTCTAGTATGAATTATCAGTGGTTTTCTAACCACATTGGCGACTTTTATGTGATCAACGAAAGACTGTTTTTGTATCTCCTTCGTTTCTGCGCTATAAAAATAATCAAGACCCGTTTCACCGACCGCAACAACATCATCCTGCTTAACATGAGCTAGCAATTCATCGTAGCTACAAACGTCTTCATTGTGCAAGGGGTGAACACCGCAGGACATTGATACATTATCAAATTTTGATACTTTTGCTTTCATCTCATTAAATTCTTTTACCGACACAGCAACGCAAAGCATATGCTCAACTTTTCTTTTTTTAGCCGCAGCGACGGTTTCGACGAGTTCGTCATCATTCTTCTTTAATCTATCTAGGTGGCAGTGCGAATCTACAAACAAAAAGTTCTCCCGTGAGGTATTTGGATTTATTACTACATAAACCAAAAGGCGTTAATTTTATAGTGCCTAAGGCTAATGAAACGAAGCTACTTGTATACTACGTAATTGGGTAAACAATGAGGTCAATATTAACGATTTATTTAGCCCTGGATGGCTCATGCGCTTTGATGCAATTAAGCAGGCTTGATAGTTTTCATAAGCAAATTCATTTTTATTATTTTTATATATTTCAAGCCAATGTTGCGCCAACCACTTGGCTACTTTAGGCGCATCAAAATGCCATTTTAAAGCGGCTCTATTGGCTGTGTCGCTACCATCAATTAAGCCTTTTAGCGTCATTACAAAGTCATCAAAACCGATGCTATCTGCGTTTTCTAACTCATTCCTATAGGTAATAGGAGAAGAACCATGAGCTATAAGTGCCGCTTTACTCGGTTCTGGTATTTGTAGCATGCGCAACCAATGACAGCTTTGATCATAGCTAGGTAACGCAATGGTTTGTTTCTCACAACGACTCAGTATGGTTGCAAGCAATCGCTGAGATTCGTTAGTCGTCATCAGCAAATAGGTATTTGGTGTCGGTTCTTCAAGTGTCTTTAACAACGCATTGCTAGCTGATTCAGACATGAGTTCAATTTGCGAAATAATAACCACCTTATTACCGCTAAGCTGCGAAGTTTGTGTCACTTTTGCAATTGTTTGTCTAATAGCATCAATACCAATTTGTGACTTATCGGTTGTAATAACATGCAAATCTGGATGTGAGCCTGCGTCAATTAATAAGCATGATTTACATGTACCGCAGGCTTCTTGTGCTGTCTTGTGAGGCGATTCAAAAGCGTCATCAGGTTCAAAAAGACGGGGGCGTTGAGCTTCAACATGAGTGTGAGCTAATACTGATTTACACAGAAGAGCCTTCGCTATTGAATGACACAGTTGTGTTTTGCCGGCATCTGCTACGCCCATAAATAATAAACCATGGTGTAATTTAGCCGCTCGATAGCGCGCCATTAAGGCGTTAAATGTAATTTCTAACCAAGGATACATTATGCTTTCCTACTATCATTGTCGCTACTGGGTTTATTAGTTAGCAGATAGCTTGCATACCAATCATGAAGCACAATTGTTACATCAGAATGCACTTTATCCATCGTTTGCATCGCATCTATTTCGATAGCCTTATTTGACGCAGTGACCAATTCTTTATAGGTTTTTCGGGCATTTTCGAAAAATGTTAAGCCTGATAACTCGATGCGATCTAATTCTCCACGTCCTCTTGCTCTAGCAAGGCCAACACTCGGTTCGACGTCTAAATAAAGAGTTAAATCAGGCTCAAAATCTCCTAATGTCATCGTTCTTAAGGCACCCAACACACTTAGGTCTATTCCTCTTCCTCCTCCTTGATAAGCAACGGAAGACATATCGTGGCGATCACCAATCACCCATTTGTTTGCAGACATTGCGGGTTTGATTTTATTTTCTACCAATTGACTGCGCGCTGCATACATTAACAATAGCTCAGTTTCTTGGGTAACAACTTCATCCCAACTTTGTTTCACACATTCTCGTATTGCTTCAGCCATAGGTGTGCCGCCGGGTTCACGCGTGCACTCAACCGCATGGCCTTTGGTCACTAAAAATGAACGGATTAATTCAATGACTGAGCTTTTTCCTGCACCCTCTAACCCTTCGACAACAATAAATGATGGGGTCATTACTTTCCTTTTTTCAATTGGTATTTACGAACTGCAGCATTATGTTGCGCTAAGGTTTCTGAGAATTGATGAGTTCCATCACCTTTGGCGACAAAGTAAATTGCTTTTGTTATATCAGGCTTAGCAGCAGCTTGAATAGAAGCGGGACCAGCCATCGCGATAGGAGTAATTGGCAAGCCTTTAATTACATAAGTATTGTAAGGGGTTCTCTGTCTTAAGTGCTTTCGAGTTAAATTACCATCAAAACTTTCACCAATCCCATAAATAACAGTGGGATCGGTTTGCAAGCGCATGTTTTGTTTTAATCGATTATCAAACACACCCGATATTATTCCTCGTTCACTTTCAACAGCCGTTTCTTTTTCAATAATAGAAGCCATAATCAGCATCTCATACGGCGAATCATATACAGTGTCAATATATCGTTCCTGCCATTGCTGAGTGATTACTATTTGCATACTAGTATAAGCACGTTTGATAATCTGTGAAGCACGTGTTTGATAATCGAAAAAGTAAGTATTAGCTAATAAACAGCCCTCCAAAGAACGATATTCATTAACACAGAAGGACGTATCAGGACTCGCTACATTTTTATTCGCCTCACTATTGTTTGCAACGCCGACCACGTCATCATATAATGCGTTGGTATCATCAATATCATAATTAACTGCGTCATTATTAGCCAATAACGCGAGCCATTGCCTTAATGTGAGCCCTTCGATTAAGGCAATTGAAAACTGCTTTACCTTACCTTTGGATATAGCGTTAAAGATACTTTCAATACTTGCACCAGACGCGAATTCGTAATACCCCTTTTTTACCGTGCTATATTGTGGATGAAGTTTTAACCACAACTTAGCAAACAATGGATTTCCAAAAACACCCTTTTCTTTCAACTTATTTAATACTGACGTACCTGAGTCGCCTGTTTTTAACTGAATAGTTAAGATTGAATTGGCTGTGCCAAAGTATTTATTTTCGACACCATATTGGTCAATGCTTTGATAAACATAGACAGAAGTTACGACCGTAATAATAAGCAATATCAAGGCAAAAATAGCAATTTTTTTCATTCTTGTTCCTGCACTATTTCGATTGCAACTTTATATGCTAATAGTTGAGTCGATTGAGTCTCAAATTTAATACAGTCGCCGTTCATGTTTAGGAAAGAGACAGGCACTATTTGTGTCACTGCATTACAACTAAATACGCTTTGTGCGGATGCTAATGCTGACACGTTCATGTCACAAACCGTACAAAAAATCTTATTACGGTGCATATAATCCAATATAAATTGTCGCATAACGCCGTTAACACCTGATTTATCTAAACAGGGCGTATACCAGCGACCGTCAATACAATAAAACAAATTCGATGACGTTAATTCAATCATAATGCCTTTTGCATTTGTTAGTACTAAGTCATCAACACCTTTATGGTCAGCTAGTTCAATTTTAGCCATCACCTGTTCTAATCTATTTAAATGTTTAATGCCCGATAATATCGGCTGCTCTGCTAATGTCATTTTAGCAACCCCTAAACCTATGGTTCTGTTAGCGATACGATGATAATTATGTGAACTTGGCAGCAACACTGGAGCACTGCGCAATGACGGTGTATATCCGCGGTCGCTATCTCCCCTAGCAATTAATAATTTAACTACTTGGCATTCCACTTGGTCATTTTTATTACTTAATTTGTAACTATTCAAAGCAAAATCACTGATAAGATCTTTCAAATCATTAATAGTAAATGCTACTTCGTTATTTACGATATGTAATTTTTTCGCATCGCTTAGTAATCGCTTGGCATGTCTATTGAGTAATTCAACATGACCCTTGTTACTTAACATAGTACTAAAACAACCGTCACCATAATTTAATGCACGATTTTTTAGTGTAGGTGCACTAGTTAGTATAAAACCTGATATGTTTGTCATGTTTTGACCATGATCTTAAATATATTATTCAACGTCATTCCCTTTGCTATAGCGAATACTAAAAAGCCACGAACCCGTGGCTTTTTATCATAGCAAATTGTGTTCATTCTTAACTAGTTTTTGAGCAAAATAAACCAGAATTTACGCCGTCCATTTTTTAAACAACAATGAACCATTAGTGCCGCCAAAACCAAATGAATTACACAGTGCGTAATCAGAATCAAATTTTGCCGCCTCATTTGCAACAAAGTCCAAGTCACAACCTTCCCCTGGGTTATTTAAGTTAATAGTCGGGGGTGCTATTGAATCGCGCAGTGCTAGTATAGTGAAAATAGCTTCAACCGACCCAGCAGCGCCAAGTAAATGACCCGTCATCGACTTGGTCGAACTCACTTTTACGCTTTTTGCTGCATCACCGAAGATACTTTTCACAGCACTAACTTCAGCCACATCTCCAGCAGGTGTTGACGTACCATGTGCGTTGATGTAACCCACTTCTTTAGCTTCAATACCAGCATCCTTAAGGGCATTCTTCATTGCAGAGGCTGCACCCTCTCCATTTTCAGGAGGAGATGTCATGTGATAAGCATCACCGCTCATACCAAAACCTACGAGCTCTGCATAAATTTTAGCGCCGCGTGCTTTCGCGTGTTCATACTCTTCTAACATAACAACACCAGCACCTTCACCCATGACAAATCCATCTCTGTCTTTGTCCCAAGGACGACTGGCTTGCTGTTGGTTGTCATTATTTGTAGATAACGCTCTAGCAGCGCCAAAACCAGCGATCGACAGCGGCGTTATTGCTGCTTCAGCCCCGCCAGCTAGCATACCGTCAGCATCACCATACGCGATTAGTCGTGCAGCAATACCAATATTATGCACACCTGTAGTGCAGGCTGTTACGACATTTATATTTGGGCCTTTCAAACCTTCCATAATAGAAAGGAAGCCTGAAATCATGTTTGTAATTGTTGATGGAACGAAGAATGGAGAGACTCTTCTAGGGCCACTATTCAAAAGCTTACTGTGGTTTTCTTCGATTAGCTCTAATCCACCAATACCTGAACCGATTGCAACACCAATTCGTTCCGGATCCACTTTTTCAATATCAATCTGAGCATCACGCAGGGCTTGAATACCGGCAGCAATACCAAACTGAATAAAACGGTCCATTTTTTTGGTTTCTTTCTTCGCAATATAGTCCTCAGGGTTGAAGTCTTTTACTTCTCCTGCAAATTGAGTCGAAAACGTTTTTGCATCAAATCGAGTGATGTCAGCAATACCACTTTTGCCTGCTAAAATGTTGTTCCATGTAGTATCAACATCATTACCAAGGGGGGTAAGCATTCCAATACCGGTTACCACTACACGACGTTTAGTCATGATAGTCTCCATACTTTTTTATAAAACTCAGAAATGAAAAAACGGCCCATAAAGAGCCGTTTTTCTAAAGATTCAATTACGCGTCTTTGTTAGCGTTGATGTAATCAATAGCTGATTGAACTGTCGTGATTTTCTCTGCTTCTTCATCAGGGATCTCAGTATCAAATTCTTCTTCTAAAGCCATTACTAACTCAACAGTGTCCAAAGAGTCTGCACCTAAATCATCAACAAACGAGGCTTCAGATTTTACTTCGTCTTCTTTTACACCAAGTTGTTCAATAATGATTTTTCTTACGCGGTCTTCGATGTTACTCATAATCTCTTGTTCCCTTTACGTGCTTATAAAAATTTGTACGGTAGTTTATTTGCCTACCTGGCTGCTTGCAAGACATTCCCGCAATAATGACTGTGGTCTAACCACAATTTTACTACAGAGCCGGCCTCTAAAACAGACTCTTTTTTTGCTATTTTACTTATATTTGCAATTAAAACAATAGACAAGCAACTATGACATGTACATGCCACCATTCACATGAATAGTTTCGCCTGTAATATAGCCAGCTTCATCGCTGACCAAAAATCCAACAGTTGCCGCAATTTCGTTTGGTGAACCCAATCGATTTGCTGGAATGTCTTTAAATATCGCTTCTTTTTGATCGTCGGTTAAGTTCTTCGTCATATCAGTATCAATAAAACCCGGTGACACAACGTTGACCGTAATACCCCGAGAGGCAATTTCTCTTGCCAGTGATTTACTGAATCCTATCACTGCTGCTTTAGTCGCTGCATAGTTAGCTTGACCCGCATTACCAGTTGAGCCAACGACCGAACCAATATTCACAATTCGACCGTGCCTCTTTTTCATCATGCCACGCAAGACCGCTTTTGATAGCTTGAAGACAGATGTTAGATTGGTCTGAATAATATCGTTCCATTCATCGTCTTTCATCCGTAACAATAGATTGTCGCGCGTAATACCGGCGTTATTAACCAGAATATCTATGCCACCAAACTCTTCATTGATTTGTGATAATAAGTCAGTCATTGAACTGTCGTTGTTGACATTTAGTACCTTTCCAGTGCCATTTGCAGCTAAATACGCTGAAATAGCAGAAGCACCATTATCACTCGTTGCAGTACCAATAACAGTAGCACCCATTGAAACTAACTGTTCGGCAATCGCTTTTCCTATGCCTCTACTTGCGCCCGTTACTAAGGCTACTTTTCCATTTAAACTAGACATTATTTACCTTTCCGCTGAAACACTATAAGTCACTTGGTTGACTAAATGATGACAATACTAAACTTTTATTAATTCTTTTATTGAGACCTGTTAGCACTTTACCAGGACCAACTTCGATGATATCGCTTACCCCTTCATCGCTCAAATACAACACTGACTCCGTCCAGCGAACAGGCAAATAAAGTTGACGTAAAAGCGCATCTTTAATTTTATCTGAGTTACTTTCAATCTTAACATCAACGTTATTGACGACACTGATTAGTGGTTTTTTTAAGGTAATATCATTGAATAATTCGGCTAGTTTTTCGGCCGCAGGTTTCATCAAGGCGCAATGAGAAGGTACGCTAACCGCAAGAGGCAACGCCCTCTTTGCCCCTGCATCTTTGCACAATACGCTGGCTCTATCGGTTGCGTCAGATTGGCCAGCAATAACCACTTGCCCAGGTGAATTGAAGTTCACTGCTGAGACAACTTGTCCTGTTGCATGTGACACCTGCTCACAAATATCAGTAATAATACTGTCTGCCAAACCAATAATGGCATACATAGCGCCGGTTCCTGCAGGTACGGCTTGTTGCATAAACTCGCCACGAGCACGCACAAGCTTTACTGCGTCTGGTAATGAAAAAACACCGGCGCATGTCAATGCTGAATACTCTCCCAAACTATGTCCAGCTAAAAACGCAGGGGAAACCGGCTTTTTAGACATAAGCACTTTGTAAGCAGCTACACTGGCGGTTAACAATGCGGGTTGTGTAATATGGGTTTGATTTAGATTTGTTCCATCATCTTCTTGAACGACTTTCCACAAATCATATCCCAAAGCTGCTGATGCTTCAGCGAACGTGTCTGTTACAACAGAAAATTGTTCGGCCAATTCCTTTAGCATTCCAACACTTTGTGACCCCTGTCCAGGGAATACACAGGCTGTTTTACTCATTTGTCCATCCTACTATTGTGTCTTTCTAATTAAAAAGCGTTTTTGCTGCGTGTGCAGTTAGCGCAAATACGTTATTGCTTATTTTTTAGTCTAATACTTAACCAGTGCCGAAGCCCACGCAAAACCGCCACCAAAAGCTTCTAGCAGCAAGTGCTGACCGCGTTGTATACGGCCATCTCGTATTGCCGTATCTAATGCTGTGGGGACGGTAGCAGCCGATGTATTGCCATATTTTTCTAGCGTCATTACGACTTGATCCAGTGACATATCTAACTTTTTAGCAGTCGCTTTAATAATTCTAAAATTGGCTTGATGCGGCACTAACCAGTCGATATCCGACTTTTTAAGATTATTGGCTTCGAGAGTTTCGATTACAACTTGACTCAACTTTCTTACCGCAACCTTAAACACCTCATTGCCCTTCATCTCACCCCAATTTTCATGCACCGATTGCTCATCACCGCGGGTTGGATTGCCGACGCGTAACAAGTCACCGTGTGAACCGGCTGCGTTAATGTGCGTGGAGAGAATACCGGGCTCTTCACTAGCCTCTATAATAGTCGCACCGGCAGCGTCGCCAAATAAAATCACCATTGACCTATCCGCTGGATCAATAAGACGACTCAAGCAATCAGTACCGATGACTAGAATTCGTTTTACCATACCACTTTTTATATACTGATCGGCAACGCTCAATGCATAGCAATACCCTGCGCACGCTGCGGCAATATCAAAAGCAGGAATGTTGTCTACTTCAAGAATTTTTTGAATTTCGCAAGCTGTGCTTGGCAGTGCATAACGACCGCTAGTTGTTGCGCAAACGATCATATCAAGATCACTGGCATTAATTCCTGCTGCTTCTAGCGCTTTTATGGACGCTTCAGCGCCCATTGTCGCGGCAGTTTCGTGCTTACCAATTAGACGACGTTCTTTTATACCAGTACGATCAATAATCCACTCATCTGTAGTATCAACCATTTTTTCCAGATCTGCGTTTGAACGCACATCCGTTGGATAGTAACTACCCGTTCCTATAAATCGTGAATATATCAATTAATGCTCCATCAAGACTGATTCTATTTTTGTTTTTATTTTGTCTGGAACTGCATTTTCTGCTTCCTCATAAGCTTGTTTTATTGCGTAATAACAAGCTTCTGCCGAAGCGTTCCCGTGACTTTTAACAACAATTCCGCGCAATCCTATCAGACTGGCGCCATTATACTGGTCGGGGTTGATACGTTGATAGAGTTTTTTCAGTAAGGGTAAAGCTAATTTGCTTAATAATCGTGCGAAAAATGTTTCTGTTGTCGCTTGTTTTATTTCATTGATGACTAATTTTGCAATACCTTCGCTCGATTTTAGCGCAATGTTACCGGTAAAACCGTCAGTGACGACAACATCAGCGTCCCCAGAAAAAATTTCATCGCCTTCTACATAGCCAATATAGTTAACGCTTGGACAATCACGTAGCAGTTGATCTGCATGCTTTACCAGCGTATTTCCCTTTATGTCTTCTTGACCCACGTTTAGCAGGGCAACTTTAGGTTCATTAATATGCGAACATTGTTCAGCTAAAACAGACCCCATTACAGCATATTGAAATAGTCCTTCTGCATCACAGTTAACTGATGCACCAAGATCGAGAAGGAGTACTTTTTTACCTTGACCTTTAGGCAGCCAAGAAATAAGTGCGGGACGCGATATTCCTGGTAGCGTTTTAAGAACGTAATAAGCCATTGCCATCAGCGCTCCCGTGTTGCCTGAACTCACACAAGCTTGAACATCACCTGATTTGACTAACTCGATAGCTTTGCGCATAGAAGAGCGTTTTTTTTTGCGAAGCGCTGTGGTCGGCTTGTCAGTCATTGTTACAATTTCATCACAGTCAACAAAATCGACACGCAAGCGTGTTTTGACATCCAGCTCATTACTAAATTGAGCGTATGCGCTCGCATGTCCACAAATAGTCAAATGTAGCTTAGGCAATTTTTGTAGGGAATTTGTTGCAGCAAGCAAAAGAACATGGGGACCGTGATCGCCCCCCATGATATCTAATGCAATTTTTACGTTAGACAACTGTTATCGCCGGATTAAACAGCAATAACTTTTTTGCCTTTGTAAAAACCATCCGCCGTCACATGGTGACGAAGGTGAGTTTCACCAGACGTTTGATCAACTGATAAAGTTGCGCCTGTTAATGCATCGTGTGAACGACGCGTGCCGCGTCGTGCACGTGTCTTTTTATTCTTCTGTACAGCCATAGGTTAAACTCCTAGTCTCGCTTAAGTTCTTTTAAAACCGCAAATGGGTTTTTACGCTCTTGTTCCGGTTCGATTATTCCGAATGTCATATCATCAGGTCCTACGCTGCAATTTTCTTCTGCATGAAGCGCAACAATAGGTAGTGACAAAATTAACTCGTCTTCAATTAACTGAAGTAAATCGATTTCTCCATGGTCATTGACCTCTACTGGATCAAAAGCTTCTGGTAACTCTTCCTCTGTCTCGGCACCCTGCACGGGGCTAAAACAAAATTCAACGTTAATTGAATGAGAAAATTCATGGTTACATCTCTGGCAAAGCAACGTCACTTGCGCATTTGCTGTTCCATGAAAGTAAGTAAGACTCTGCGCGTCTTTTAAAAACTTAACATCCACGGAAACAAAGTCGCCACAAGAAATTACAGACCCGACCAGTCGCTCCATTAAAGAGGTAGAATAAACGCCATCGTAGGTTGAACGTTTCATCGCACTTTTCAGTGGATCTATTAATCGGGGTAGTTTCACTTTATCCATAGCGCGCGCATATTAAAGGTTTACCAGCGTTGAGTCAAAGATTTTAGGCGAATGGTACGAAATATAGCTAGAATGCTTGTCTTTATTTTAATGATTTAGGAATTACACAGTATGAATGCATTTGCTCACGGCTTAATACTCGCCTCTTCTTCACCATATCGCAAACAACAACTAACAAAATTGGGCCATAAATTCAACACGCAGTCTCCTAACATTGATGAGTCAAGGCGAAATGGCGAGACACCATCGGCATTAGTACAGCGACTCAGTTATGAAAAAGCGCTGGCGATTCAAAAATCCTTTCCCAAATCAACGATTATTGGTTCTGACCAAGTTGCGTATATAAAGGAAGCGGAAAAAGGTAGTCCCTTATCTACTATCAATGTTCTGACAAAACCTAATTCTATCAGTAACGCAATACATCAATTAACCGCTTGTTCTGGTAAATCGGTTCGATTTGTAACTGGTTTGTGCTGCCTTTCGCCGACATATGATGCGCAAATCATTTCAGAATATGTTGACGTTACGTTTCGACAACTTAGTCAGCGCGAGATTCAAAACTATATCAACATTGAAAAACCATTAGACTGTGCAGGGAGTTTCAAAGTCGAGGGACTAGGCATCACCTTGTTTGATAAAGTTGAATCTACCGATCCGAATACACTCATCGGGCTACCATTAATCGCCTTGAATAAAATGTTGATTAATATCGGTTTGAATAGCCTGTTGGCCTAATGTACGTGGTTGTAAAGAAACATCCCAGGCGTTATGGAATTCAGGGTTACACCAAATTTGCGTTCATCTATTTAAAGCGACTTTTATAGCGACTTAAAACAAACCGGAATTAGTACAAGGGCACATTCGATAATTGAACTTAACTACACAAATATTTGCATCATATCAAAACTATCAATGATGCTAAGCGGCTTATGTTTTAGTAATTCGGCCTTGTCATGCACCCCATAGGAAACCCCGACTCTGGGCATCCCAATATTTTCAGCCATTTGCATATCGTAAATAGTATCACCTACCATTAATGCTTGTTGCGGCTCAATGTTCCATTCTTTAATTATTTGCAACAACATATCAGAACTTGGTTTCGATTCTGCTTCGTCTGCACAGCGCGATAATTCAAAAAAATGTTTTGTATTGGTATGTTCCCAAGCACGTTCTAATCCCCGACGTGCCTTACCCGTCGCAACAGCTAACCTGGCTTTCTGCTTTAGAAGAATTAGCGTTTCAGTTGCTTTATCAAACAATGGACTCGCAATTTTGTCTTGTTCAAGAAAAATACGTTTATAATGCAAAACAATCTCATCCGCTTTTCTGTCATCAATTGAAAATAACTGTTTTATAGCTGGGTGCAGACTAATACCAATAATGTGCTCAACTTGAGTTGTTGTCGGGATCTCTATTTGCGCTAATTCAGCGGCTTTCTGCATGCAAGCAACAATTTTAGCTGCTGAATCCATGACTGTGCCGTCCCAGTCAAAAATGATGTATTTAAATTTCATGGCTTTGCTTTTCTAATAATTTACGTAGTGCGCTGTCATAGTCAGCTTCAAACTTAAGCCGTTCTTGACTGACCGGATGCCTAAACGACAGACTTTTTGCATGCAAGAATAGCCGATTAAACTTCACCTTCTTTAAATGCGCATCAAATTCGTCATCACCGTATTTGCTATCCATCGCAATCGGATGTCCTGCATGTAAACAATGCACACGAATTTGATGTGTTCTACCTGTTACAGGACTCGCTTCGATTAATGTGGAACGCGCATAACTTTGCAAAATTCGGTAGCGTGTTTCAGAGGGTTTTCCTTGGTCAGAAACGGAGACCAGTCTTTCTCCACTTTTGAGTACGTTTTTTTGTAATGGCGCAATAACTTTGAAGCAATCCGCTGGCCACTGTCCAACCACTAACGCATGATAACGTTTATCAACTTGCCTACTGCGTAATTGTTCGTGCAAGTCCCTAAGTGCTGAGCGCTTTTTTGCGATTAATAAACAACCAGACGTATCTCGGTCTAGGCGATGAACTAACTCCAAAAACTGGTGCTGTGGACGTAACGCCCTCAATCCTTCAATAACCCCAAAATTAAGCCCGCTTCCACCATGCACAGCGAGTCCAGAAGGCTTATTGAATACAATAATGCGGTCGTCCTCAAACATGATGTGACTTTCCAGTGTGGAAACGCGATTTAAGTTAACGTTGACTTGTTCTTTTACCGTCGTGCGCACTGGAGGGACGCGCACAATATCGCCTATCATTAATTTGTAATCTGGCTTAACTCGTTTTTTATTTACCCTTACCTCGCCTTTTCTGACGATCCGATAGATCATACTTTTCGGAACGCCCTTGAGTTTGCTGGTCAAGAAGTTATCTATACGCTGAAATTGATTGTCTTCATCAATTTCAAGCGATTGCACATTATTATATTCTTCATTCATTTGGGCATTATATCTCACCTTTGGATTGAATACGCATGCAAATCACTGTTTTTCTGAATTTTTTAAACTGTATTTTACTTACCTACCCTTGTTTATCGGCTCAATATAAGCAATACTACACCTCGGTGCGGCAGTGTCCATCTATTGGCAACAATACAACAGGTCAATGACTTGTTACAAAATAGAGAAACTGTCAAGTCAGCCCTACATGCCAAAATGAGTATACGCGGGCGATAAACGACACCAATTACCAACATTCAGTTTTAAAAAATGAATGTGCGCCTTGATATCGAGTGCTGGGAAAGACATGCACTGCATTCAAAAATAAATGCAACAAGGTTAAATTAAACAGGTAAATAGACTGTTGAACAGATTTGAATTAACGCTAGTGAGGTAAGCTCATTAGTTTAAAAGATTGTAAAGGAAGCCCTAATTTTTTAAGGGTTGTTGGATTTTTTGTACAATGAAAGTTTATAAATATGATAATAAACAAGGATTTGTAATTTCCGATAGCACATCAACGGACAATTTAACTCAGCCGTGAGGCTCAGTAAAACAGTTAATTCAAAGCTGTATCTACTAGGACTATTCCTATACTGAGTTAGATACAATGAAAAGAATGTTAATAAATGCAACTCAATCTGAAGAGTTGCGTGTAGCCCTTGTAGATGGGCAGAAACTCTACGATTTGGATATTGAAAGCCCTGGCCACGAGCAGAAAAAAGCAAATATCTATAAAGGCACAATCACACGTGTTGAACCAAGCTTAGAAGCTGCGTTTGTCGACTATGGTGCTGACCGCCACGGTTTCCTTCCATTAAAAGAAATTGCAAAAACTTACTTCCCATCTGGTTACAAACTTGAAGGCCGTCCCAACATTAAAGATGTTGTTAGAGAAGGCACGCAAGTCATTGTTCAAGTTGATAAAGAAGAACGAGGCCAAAAAGGGGCTGCGTTAACAACCTTTATTTCGCTTGCAGGTAGCTATTTGGTCTTAATGCCAAATAATCCTCGGGCTGGCGGCATATCGCGAAGAATTGAAGGCGATGAGAGAACTGACCTAAAACAGGCATTAGGTAAATTAGAATTACCTGACAGTATGGGTTTGATAGTGCGTACTGCCGGCGTTGGTAAATCATATGAAGAGCTACAGTGGGACTTGGGCGTTTTAGTCAATCACTGGTCTAATATCATGAAGGCGTCAGAGTCTAAACCTGCTCCTTTCTTAATTCATCAAGAAAGTAACGTCATTGTTCGCGCTATTCGAGATTACCTGCGCAGAGACATCGGCGAAATACTAATCGACAACCCTGCAGTTTTTGAAAAAGCATTGGCGCACATTGAGCTAGTTCGTCCTGATTTTGTTAGTCGCGTTAAGTTGTACGAAGGCGACGTTCCATTATTCAGTCACTACCAAATTGAAAGTCAAATTGAGTCAGCATTTCAACGCGAAGTTAGATTACCTTCTGGTGGGTCCATTGTTATTGACCCAACAGAGGCATTAACTTCTATCGATATCAACTCGGCACGGTCGACTAAAGGCGGTGATATTGAAGAAACTGCGTTCAATACCAATTTAGAAGCCGCTGATGAAATTTCAAGACAACTGCGTTTACGTGACTTAGGTGGTTTAGTTGTTATCGACTTTATCGATATGACCCCAGTTAAGCATCAACGTGAAGTTGAAAACAGAATGAAAGATGCAGTCAAACCTGACAGAGCTCGCATTCAACTTGGCCGCATATCTCGTTTCGGTTTACTCGAAATGTCTCGCCAGCGTTTACGCCCGTCTTTAGGTGAATCTGCCTATCATGTGTGTCCACGTTGCAGCGGGCATGGCACTGTTCGCGGAACAGAGTCTCTTGCACTTTCTGTTTTACGTATTATCGAAGAAGAAAGCATCAAGGACAATACAGGGCAAATTGAAGCGCAGTTGCCGATTAACGTAGCAACTTATCTGCTTAATGAAAAGCGACATGCATTACTGAGCGTTGAAAATCGTCATAACGTTGAGTTATTGATTATTCCAAATCCCAACTTCGAAACACCACATTATGAAATTGTGCGTCGACGTCCGGATGATAAAATTGATGATATTAGCTATAATATTGAGTTGGCTCAGGTACCGCAAACTGCTGCAGATACAACGGCTCCTAAAGTGGTTGTGCGAGAAGAGCCAGCGATTTCGGGTATGACGGCTCCGGTTCAAGCAGCTCCTGCCCCTGTTCCAACCGAAAAGGTTGAAAAAACTGAGAAAGTTGAACCTTCTATTATTACAAAAACCATTGCTTGGTTTAAATCACTTTTTGAAGAAGAAGAGAAGCAACCTGAGGTGGTAGTGCCGCCGCGTCGCAATAACAATAGAAATAGAAACCAAAATAAGCGCAGTAGAAATAATCCTCGAGGAAATCGTCCTGACGGTACTCGTGCAGAGGAAAGTAGCAAGGAAAATACATCTGAAGCTTCTACAGACGGCCAAGATAAGCCACAAGGTGAGCGTCCTAATAATCGTAAGCGTCGTAATAATAATGATCGTCCAGAACATCAAAAAAGCGAACAACGTAAAACAGCATCTGAAAAACAAGATGAAAAGTCACAAGAAAGTGTTGAATTAGCACCTGACACGTCAACACCTAAGCCAGCTAAGAAGAGAGCTCCAGCTGAACGAAGAAAGCGCAGAGACACAAGAAATGCTGTACGTGTTAATGACGATTCCCCTGCGCCAGCGCCGGGAAATCAAGCTGAAGCGTCACCGCTGAACAGAACCAGCGACTCTGTTCAACATGACATTGAAAATAAGCCGGTAACAAAGGCTGCAGAAGCTATCGTGCAACCGCCATTAGAAGTTGAAGCGGTTGAGCAAGTCGCAGTAGCGTCAACAGATACTGATGCTAACACCTCAGATGCTCACACCTCAGACGCTCACACCTCAGACGCTCACACCTCAGACGTTGGCAACTCTGACGATAACGATGTATCTAAAGGTGAAACAGAGGCACCTCGTGGCAGAGGACGACGCTCACCGAGACACGTCAGAGCTGCAGGACAACGTCGCAAGAAAGATAAAGACGAGAAAACCACTTCAGACGGCGCCGACGATGCTAATTCTGTGCAAGATGAATTGCAATTTGACGAGCCTATTGCTAAGGCTTCTAGCCAGCCGAGTGACACTAACAGTGCTGAAGACGCAGCACAAACGGCGTCTCCTGAGCCTGTTCAAAAGGAAATTGAGCTAGATGCTAGTGTCACTTCTATAGCAGCTGTAAGCACTAATGCAGAAGCAGTTGTAGAGACAGCACCAGCAGCGGCTATAGAAACAGCACCTGAAGCAGTCGTAGAAACAGCGCCAGCAGACCTTGTAGAAACAACGTCAGAGGCAGTTGTAGAAGCGGCGCCAGAAGCAACTGTAGAAGCAGCGCCAGAAGCAACTGTAGAAGCAGTGCCAGAAGCAGCTGTAGAAGCAGCGCCAGAAGCAACTGTAGAAGCAGCGCCAGAAGCAGCACCAGAAGCTGTTGTAGAAGAAGCACCTGAGGCAGTTGTAACAACAGCACCAGAGTCAGTTGTAACAGCAGCATCAGAGGCAGTTGTAGAAACAGCACCGGAAGGAGTTGCAGAAACAGCACCCGCGCCGGTAAAAGCGCAAACCAAGGTAAAAGAAACCAAGGCTCGAGTTCCTTATGTTAGGGTTGCAGTTAAGACTGCGTCTCATCCTATGGCAACACCGGCAAAAATCGATATGCCATCGGAACCACAAATAGTTCACGCCATTTCTGATGATCTTAGAGGTAATGTGGGACTCGGTGGTAAATCAGCGGTTGTTGCGAATTCAAAGTCGCAAGCTAGTTCGCCGATGAAGAATACCACTTCTGGTTCATAATGCTTATTTGAGGCAGATACAAAAAAGCAGAATCAATTGATTCTGCTTTTTTTTGCTTAAAGAAAAACTAACTTACCAACAACATTGAACTGCTTGATTAGCTACCAGGTCAAGTCGTCAGGAATATCGTAATCAGCATACCAATCGTTATCTTCAGTACTCTCTTTATCTTCTGGTAGTTCTGTTGCTTGGTATATCACAGACTCAGGAGTACGCTCTTTTATCTTGTCGGCAACAGGCGTTGGCACCAGCTCATACACATCGGATTCACAGCTAACAACCGATAATCGGCCTTGTGTAACAAGTTTATGCGTGTTTTTATCAACGTACATGCGTTTAACAAGGTTATTGTCAGTGAAGTTCAACACAACATCACCTTTACGACGGGCTTGTGCGTTAACTTTTATTAAGTTGACAACTTGCGCAATAATTTCTTTGCGCAATCTTTCATTACGTTGCTCTTGGCTAAGTAATCGATCTTTTTCCTGCTTAGCTGAGAGCGCAACAGCCGCCGCTTTTTTAGAGTCGCTCTCTATTTCTTGATTATTGCGCTGCTTTGCTTTGACCTGTTTGTGCTTTTCCTGCTTAATTTTCTTTGCTTTATTTTTATCAGCTAAACCTGCTTTAAGCAGCTGTTCTTGTAACGATAATGCCATTGTTATTCTCTATATTTTCGCTTTCTTACGTTTGTCGTCGACAACCCATTTGCCCTTTTCATACCATGCAGACCAGCCAGTTGCTTTACTTTTATCGTCTTCTGACATCACATACTGCTGCTTGGTTTTACGACTAAATCGAACAATCGACGGATTTTTATCTGGATCCGCTTTTGGTGCATCAGCTAAATAATAAAACTTGGGCGAAATTCGATCTCTAAAACGCGCTAACTCTGCAACTCGTGGCGCTCGTGTTTCGCGTGATTTAGGGAATGTATGAGCGGCTAAGAAAAGTCCCGCGGCACCATCTCTTAATACAAAGTGAGCTTCTGATTTTTCGCATTCTAATTCGGGTAAAAATACCGGATCTTCTTTCGGCGGAGCGGCTTCCCCGCTGCGTAACAGTTTACGCGTGTTTTTGCATTCTTCGTTAGTACAACCAAAGTATTTGCCAAATCGACCATTTTTGAGTTCCATGTCACCACCACATTTATCGCACTCGATAATGGGGCCATCATAGCCTTTTATTTTAAACGTTCCTTGCTCAACAAAAACACCATCACATGTGGGCGCATTACCGCACACATGTAGCTTACGTTTTTCGTCCACCAAGTAACTGTCCATCGCCGTACCACACTTATCACAACGACGTTTAGCGCGTAATACCTCAGTTTCTAATTCTTCTTCATCGTCAACCTTAATTACCTCATCTCCAGGGGTAAGATTCATCGTGTTGGCGCACTTTTCTTTGGGCGGTAAATTATAGCCTGAACAGCCTAAGAAAACGCCTGTACTAGCGGTTCGCATATTCATTTCACGCGAGCATTTACTACATTCAATATCCACAGGAACTGGCTGGTTCAGTTTCATACCGCCATTTTCCACTGGTTTTTCTGCAATTTCTAGTTGCTCGGAAAACTCAGAATAAAAATCATCTAAAACGCTCTTCCATTTAGTTTCACCATGCGCAATATCATCTAATCGCTGCTCCATCTTAGCGGTGAAATCAAAGCTGATGAGATCGGAGAAGTTTTCGACCAATCTGTCATTAACTATCTCCCCCATTTTTTCAGCGTAAAAACGCTTGCTGTCCAACTTAACGTAGCCACGGTCTTGAATAGTAGAAATGATACTCGCGTAGGTTGAAGGACGACCAATGCCGCGTTTTTCAAGTTCTCTAACTAATGATGCTTCGTTAAATCGGGCAATCGGTTTTGTAAAGTGTTGTTTAGGATCCAATTCGATTAGCTTGAGTTTGTCGCCTTGCTTCACGTTTGGCAGTAAAAGTTCATTGTCTCCTTTGCGTTTTATTTGCGGTTGCACCACAGTCCAACCATCAAATAATAACACTCTCCCCTTTGCGGTTAGTTCATAGCCGTTGGCTTCAACTCGGATAGTGGTGGCATCATATTTTGCTGGTGTCATCTGACATGCAACAAATTGTCGCCAAATGAGCTCATAGAGACGCTGAGCATCTCTTTCAACTTCCTTGAGTGAATCTGCCTTGATAGTCACGTTCGACGGTCTAATGGCTTCATGTGCCTCTTGAGCGCCATCCTTACTGCCATAAATGAGTGGATCGCTTGGTAAATACTGAACACCAAAATTCTTCTGAATATATTGGCGACAGCCTTCCACAGCGTCTTTGCTCAAATTAGTCGAGTCAGTCCTCATGTATGTAATATACCCAGCCTCGTATAAGCGCTGCGCCATTGTCATGGTTTTCTTTACGCCGTATCCAAGACGAGTGCTTGCTGCTTGCTGCAACGTTGATGTGATAAAAGGCGCTGACGGCCGACTTTGTGTTGGTTTAGACTCGCGGCTAGCAACAGTGTACTCAGCAGACTCCAATGCACTAACTGCGACATCAGCTTGTGTTTTATTGACCGGTTTGAACGCAACGCCATTGTGTTTTGCGACTAACATGTTCAATGCATCTTTTGTTTGCGTAGTTAGGTCCGCTTGAATATCCCAAAACTCTTCCGGTACAAAAATTTTAATTTCCCGTTCGCGTTCAACAACAAGACGCACTGCAACCGATTGCACTCTGCCTGCAGACAGACCACGAGCGACTTTTTTCCATAATAAAGGAGACACCATAAAACCAACAACACGATCTAAGAAACGGCGTGCTTGCTGCGCGTTTACCCGGTTAATATTTACCACGCCAGGGTCAGCAAAAGCCTCTTGTATTGCGTTTTTGGTAATTTCGTTAAACACGACTCGTTGAAATGTTTTTCCTTTACTGTCTAGCAGTTCTTGAAGATGCCAGGCGATAGCTTCTCCCTCCCTATCCAAATCCGTTGCAAGATAGATAGTGTCAGCATCTTTGGCTAATTTCTTTAACTCTGCGACAACTTTTTCTTTACCCTGCAAAATTTGATAATGTGCCATCCAGTTTTGTTTTGGATCAACTCCCATGCGGTCAACGAGTTTTTGATACTCAAAATCTTTTAGGTATGCAGCTTTCTTTTTTTCCGTCCACTGGTTTAGTTCTTTCGCTGGTTTTTTAGGCTCAACTCTCCCTAATGCCTTAGTTGGAAGATCTCGCACGTGACCAACGCTCGATTTAACAATAAAATCTTTACCTAGATATTTATTAATTGTTTTCGCTTTGGCCGGTGACTCTACTATTACCAGTGATTTACCCATTTATGGAAAGAACCTTATGAAATACAGTGATTTATTTATAAAAAGCGTCTAACGCTATTAACAATTTTATTAATTTCCTTTTTAACATATATCTACAAAGTGAATAGAAAACAAGTTGTTCCACATACTTATATTTTAAAAATAACTAAACTCTTTGTTTTTTATGACTTTTTCATATTTATGAATTGGCATGCTAAAAAAATTGCGTATACTTTGTCTGCAGTTCGCTCAACTAACACGATTCTTTATCTGCTTTTACTCAGCAAACCTAGCTGACTTGAGCACACATAAGGTAACTATTGGAGATGCATAAATGAAGCAATTTGAAGCTAACTTTGACGGTCTAGTCGGTCCCACTCACAATTATGCTGGCTTATCTTTCGGCAATGTTGCATCGAAAAGCAACGCTAATGGGGTAAGTAAACCAAAACAAGCGGCATTACAAGGTCTCCAAAAGATGAAAGCCCTCGCCGATATGGGTATGGTACAAGGCGTTCTAGCACCACAAGAAAGACCTGACATTTATGCACTTCGCAGACTTGGATTTAGCGGTAGCGATGCAAACGTAATGCAGCAAGCGTATAAGCAGGCACCGCATATTTTTTTAGCCTCTTGTTCAGCCTCTAGTATGTGGACAGCAAACGCGGCAACAGTCTCGCCAAGCGGTGATACTGCCGATGCTAAAATACACTTCACGCCAGCCAATTTAACCAACAAATACCATCGTTCATTAGAGCCTCAGGTAACGGGTAATATATTAAAAGCAACGTTTGCCGATCCTGACTATTTCGCGCATCATGAACATTTGCCAGACAACGAACATTTCGGTGATGAAGGTGCTGCAAATCACACCCGCTTGTGTCAAGAATATGGTGGTAATGGTGTCGAATTATTTGTATTTGGTCGCTATGCCTTTGATGAGTCAAAACCAGCACCACAAAAATACCCAGCTCGACAGACCTATGAGGCGTGTGAAGCTGTCGCACGACTACATGGTTTAAGCGAAAATAATGTTGTATTTGCACAGCAAAACCCGGAGGTTATTGACGCCGGTGTTTTTCACAATGACGTTATCGCGGTGGGTAACCAAAATGTGTTGTTTTATCATCAACAGGCTTTCTTAAACACGCAAAAAATGCGGACGGAAATACTTCAAAAATTTGGTTCCGACGACTTTCATTTTATTGAAGTACCAGACACTGAGGTATCTGTTGCCGATGCAGTTAAAACCTATTTATTTAATACCCAAGTTATTCGCTTACCTAATGGAAACATGGCGATCATTGCGCCAAAAGAATGTGAAAATAATGTGGCGGTATCTGCCTATCTAGCAAAACTCGTCACCTTAAATACGCCCATAAAAGAAGTGCATTATTTTGACGTAAAACAGAGTATGCAAAACGGGGGTGGACCTGCTTGTTTGAGACTCAGAGTAGCGATGACAGAAGTCGAAAAGGACAAAGTAAATCAGCATACTTTGATTAATCAGAGCAGCTATAACGGACTATGTAAATGGGTTAACAAGCACTATCGTGACGAGTTACATGTTGCTGATTTAATCGATCCACAGCTCTTAATAGAATCGCGTACTGCACTTGACGAACTTACTCAAATTTTACACCTTGGGAGCGTATATCGTTTCCAAAACTAGAACAAAAAAACCGCTAAACTCTACTTCAGCGGTTTTTTTATTAGTTAACTTACCTTAGTTTGGATCTGTGCAAGTTGAACCAAAACCGAATGGATTCGAGGGCGGCTGATTGACCTCACTAGCAATGTCGGTGGTTGCAATTGGCAGGATCAAGGTCTGGCTATCTCTCGCTTCACTACCCGAACTTTGCCCAAAAACGGATACTTCGACTCCAACCCACACGGCAAACTGCTTAGGATATCTTAGCTCAAGCGTTGCTTGACCTGCAGCATTAGTGCGAGAAATACTGTCTTTAAAACTAATAGTACCAATGATACCTGGTGTTAGCTCTCCATCATTGTTGGTATCTTCACCTGCATCCAAACGCCCATTGTTGTTAAGATCTTCGTTTGCGCACTCTATTGTCGTAGCAGCAAACCATATTTCATTATCAGCATCCCAAATCCATACACCCTTTCTATAAGAGCCATCGTTAACCAACTTTATTGGCGTTGCTGAAGCGGTTAACGCAGCACTCTCAACTGGACGTCCAACGGAATCACTCACAAACACGGCAAATTCTTTTAGGTATGTTGAAGGGTCTTGGTCTTCAATTTCATTACCGGTTCCAATCGAGATATCAAAGGCTCTGTCGCCGACAGTTAGATCAACCTGCCCCACGACACCGTCTGCTGTCGCTTGTATGGTTACGCCATCTTCAGGGCTAACCGCATTTGATGTGTATACAGTAGACGCAATTCCATCACTGCCAGTGGTTGCGCTGTTTGGTTCAATGCTGCCACCGTTAGAATCAATTAAAGTAAAATCAACCACTTTGCCTTTTACTAGGTTGCCACTTGGGTCACGAACAACAGCACTAATGGTGCTAGTCTGTCCCTCAGGACCAATCAAGTCAGGTGTAGCGTCAACAAATACGCTTTGAACTTGCGTTGCAATAAATTCAATATTTGCTCGCGCTGTAACTCTGTTGCCGTCTGCATCGGTACCTGATGCTGAAATTGAGGCTGGACCTGCAAACTCTGAACGAATACTGACGGATGCAGTCCCCGCCGAATCCGTCGTCACTGTTGGTGTTGCTATAATGCCACGAGAGGTGGTAATCGTAACTGAGCCTCCTACAAAAGCAGCATTATTTTTAAACCAACGAATTGATAGGCTTTGATCCGTTTGCAGGGGAACATCTGCTTCTGGCAATGATGAAAATGAAAAGTCATCTTGTTGGACTGTCATTTGTAACGAACCGAAAGCATTTAATGCTGAAGCACTAATCGTCCCTTGACCTGATGAAATCGCGGTAAAATTAACCGTAACTTGACCATTAGCACCGGTGATCGGAGCGATATTATCTAACTGTCCAACATCGGTTGAAAGCGTTAATTGCTGCCCCGATATACCAATACCCGACGAATCTACCAAGTTGAATGTGATCGGCGCCTGGTCATTTATAATCACTGAGCTAGCACCGTTGATGTTAATCTCCGTACCGACAACATCTACTGACAACGAGTCAGTTAATGATGCTGTACTTGCTGTAACGTTAATCAATCTATTACTGCGGTTATTCTCAGTCGTTAATGTTGCAGTGGCCTTACCATCTGGCCCTGTCGAGCCTGAAACACTCTCTATTGATGAACCAGCGTCTGCAGAGAACGCAACCACAACACCTTCTAACAACACGTTTTGTTCATTTTTGACAACCGCAATTAATTCTACCTTGTCATCACCGCTGGAAGCCATTTGCACTTGTGTTGCAAACAGTTCTAATGATGCTGGCACTATTTGAACTTCCTGAATACCTGCGGAACTAAATCCTACAGTGCCTGATGCGCCCGCTTCTATGCTTGCGCTAACAACACCGTCGCCACGCAAACTACCGACCTCAAGGCCAATAACAGCGATACCGTCAGCATTAGTCAACGCGGTTGCGGTGTCATTATTGAATGTTGCTAAATTGACTTGGCTTAGCGAAAAAGTAACTAACACGTCATTAATAATGCCACCGTTGGTAGCGGTTAATGTTGTCGTAATAATTAATGGATTACCTTCACTCAACTCGTTAGCTGCATTGCCCTGATTATCTGCAATACTTACAGCTACCGAATAAGTGGCGACCAGATCAGGGTCAGGTGTCGTTGTAGGACCACCGCCATCTCTAGTTAAAGATTCCTCTCCGCCACCGCACGCAAAAAGCATAATGGAGGTGGTGCACACTACTAAAAATTTTATTAACGCCTTCATTTAAAATACCCTACTGAGTTCTCGCTAGTAAATTAGCCAATTAACAGGTCACCAAAACAAAATATGTTTAGCTTTGACTCAAGAATTGGTAGTCTTTGGGTATACAGACATATAACGAAAATAAAAAGGTCTATAAATGTCCACCGACAACACAAAACTAAGTTTAACCACTCGGATCTTTATCGGCATGTGCGCCGGAATCCTGATAGGTGTTCTCCTGCAAGTTGCAAACTATCTTATAGGAGATCTTGATTTCAACATATTCTCAATGACGTTTTCTACGTATGGATTTTTCGTAGATGGTATATTTCATGCGGGAGGTAAGATTTTTGTCAACGCCTTGAAAATGCTCGTGGTGCCCTTAGTTTTCGTATCATTAATATGTGGAACGAGCAGTTTGAGCGACCCTTCAAAGTTGGGACGCTTGGGTGGAAAGTCAATTGCACTGTATATGTTCACGACATTTGTCGCCGTTATTGTTGCTATGACCTCTGCATTAATTTTCAAACCAGGTGAAGGATTTAACCCGCCTACTGAAACCAGCGAGTTTGTAGCAACAGAGTCACCAGGCTTTGTTCAAGTCATCATTGACATGGTGCCAAGTAATCCAATAAGCGCCATGGCAGAAGGACAAATGATACCGATTATTGTGTTCGCTATTTTATTTGGTATTTCGATGACATACGCTGGAGAAGCAGGCAAGCGCATCGCCGCTTCCTTTAATGACCTCAACGAAGTCATTATGAAGATAGTGACCATTGTCATGAATTTCGCGCCCTATGGGGTTTTCTGTTTGTTGGCAAAATTAGCGGCAACAGTAGACTCAAGCGCAATTTTTGCTATTTTTAATTACTTTATAAACGTTTTTGTCATTTTAGTATTGCACGCAGTGATCGTTTATCCTTTACTGCTGAAAATAACCACAGGCCTGAATCCTGCTAATCTGCTATTTAAAATGAGAGAAGTTGCTATGTTTGCATTTAGTTCTGCAAGCAGCAGCGCAACTCTGCCTTTAACAATGGCGACAGCCAGACAAAAACTCGGCGTTAGTCGCTCGGTAGCCTCTTTTACTCTGCCACTGGGCGCGACCATTAACATGGACGGTACTGCCATTATGCAAGGTATCGCCACTGTGTTTATTGCTCAAGTTTATAACGTTGATTTATCGACAGTTGATTTGCTGATGGTTGTAATGACAGCGACCCTAGCATCTGTGGGCACAGCTGGCGTGCCGGGTGTTGGATTGATATTACTCGCGTTGGTATTGCAACAGGTTAATTTACCTGTAGAGGGTATCGCATTAATTATCGGTATAGACCGTTTGCTTGATATGACTCGCACCGTTGTAAACGTAACGGGTGACAGCACGATTGCGACTATCGTTGCCAAGACAGAGGGCGAATTAGATGAAGATATGTATAACGACAGAACACTTGCACACAAAAAGAGCGTCATAGAATAAGTGGATACAGCTAACTTAAAGCAAGGCCTTTTCGGAGCAAGTGAGCCTTGCAAGTAACTGTAACCGACATTGCAAAAAATCACATCATTGATGTAACAAGAAGGTGTTCACTAAAGGACACCTTTTTTAACGCTTTTGAATAATTTATTATTCTTTTTTAAACCACAAGACTCAATGAATATGCGGCATGAGCGAAGCAAGAAAAGCTAAGGCTAAGGAAACTTAGTGTAAATAAACTTAAATTCACACGGAACATGTTTATTTTGGTTTGCATGTGTCGACCAGCGTTAATAAAACTGATCGCGTCCCAATCCATACTTTCTACCAGACGTTTTTTGATTTCCCTTCGTGCAATCAAACTGAACACTTACTAACTTACATCTTAATAAAGTTACGCTTTTTTTTCGGTGTCAGGCGTAAAGTTAAACTGTAGATCCCCCAAATTATACGCTTTATGGTGTTAACCAACGCGATAGTTTTTTGTAAATTTGATCCTCATTTATCGGCTTCGTAATATAGTCATTCATTCCCGATTCGAGGCATTTTTCGCGGTCTCCAGCCATTGCATTAGCGGTCATAGCAATAATAGGAAGCACTTGATTTTTTTTCCCTGCATTACCACGACGAATTTGTCTAGTCGCTTCGTAACCATCCATTTCTGGCATTTGGCAATCCATTAGAATAAGGGTGTAAGGTAGGTGTTCAGTTGCATTTTTCAAGCTTTCTATCGCTTCTATTCCATTGAATACACAATCGGCAGACAATCCGATATTTTCGAGTAAACACTCTGCAATTACCTGGTTAATGTGATTATCCTCCACCAACAGTATTCTTGTATCGGAAGGCCAGTTATACACATATTTTGAAGACGCTAAATTATTGTCTACAGATACCAGAGATAACGACTCTAGTGCCTCACCCTTGCCAGAGGCATCTGATATAGCATTAAACAGATTTTTTGTTGTTGCTGGTTTAGGAAAGTCGGCACAAAATCCAGATTCTAACAGTTTTTCAGCATCTCGCTTTTGCCCCATAGGTCTCATCATCACCAGTTTCATTTTGGAAAACTCAGGGATATTACTCAGTAATTGACCTAATTCATCTCCATTCATACCCGGCATGTTCATATCCAAAATGGCAATATCAAAAAGAATATTTCCATTTTCATCCACATTTTTTCGACATTGCTCCAATGCCATTTCTGCGTCGATAGCTTCTTCGACTAGCAGCCCCCATTTCTCCAATTGTGCGCGCACAACTCTTCGATTAGTGTCGTTGTCATCCACAATAAGTATTCTTTCACTGGACCCGATTGTTTTCAATACATCAGCGCTCGTGTTATGTCCTTTCTCCAGATCTAGAGTAAAGTGAAAACAACTACCACCTTTGGGATTACTGGACATTTGTATATCTCCGCCCATTAATTCACACAATCTTTTAGTTATTGTCAGGCCTAAGCCTGTTCCACCGTACTTTCTTGTAGTCGATGCATCGACCTGACTAAATGAATCAAATAAGTGATTTCGCTTATCTTTGGGTATTATTCCTATTCCTATTCCTGTATCGGTTACTCTACAACTCATTTTTAAATATCCTCCCGCCTCACTCGCTGGGTTTATCGATACAGAAACAACAACTTCACCTGTTTCGGTGAACTTAATTGCATTGCCTACAATATTGGTGAGAATTTGCCTAATCCGTCCGGGATCAGATTTGACAACTTGATACTCAATAGAACTTGTATCTAGAATTAATTCTAATCCTTTAATCTGTGCCGTTAAAGCCATAGATTCGATAAACTCACCGAGCATATCTTGTAAATTGAATTCGAGTATTTCAAGCTCTAACTTGTCCGCTTCAATTTTAGAAAAGTCGAGAATATCATTGATAATAGTTAATAATAATTCAGCACTGGTTTTGGCTATACTTGCCCTATGGCGCTGTTCTGGGGTTAGCTTGCTATGCAATAGCAGTCCCAGCATACCTAACACACCATTCATTGGAGTGCGTATTTCGTGACTCATATTTGCTAAAAACTCTGATTTCAGATGTGTCGCTTCTTCCGCTTTTTTCAACGCTTCAACTAAGTCCCTAGCTTGTGTATTCAATGAAGCTGTTTTATCAGTAACTTGCTCTTCAAGGCTTGAAACAAATTGTTTCTGTCTCAATATTTCTGTCTGCTGTAAACGTGTTCTTAGATAAATTAAAATGAATACAACAAACACGGTTATAAGAGCATAAGCGCTATATGCCCACCACGTTTTCCATGGCTGTGGTGATACATATAAGTTGATTGACAGTAAGTCAGTCCCCCATTTGCCGCTACTGTTAGTGGCTTTTACTAGTAATTTATATGAGCCACCGTCTAAGCTAGTAAAAGAAGCGACATTTTGATTACCGATATCAATCCAGCGGTCATCATACCCTTCTAGTTTATAAGCATACTGATTCTTGCTAGGATCAACAAAATCTAATACAGAGAATTCAAAAGAAAAAAAGTAATCCAGATAAGACAACTGGATATCAGTGACATAAGAATAAGGTTTTTCAAATTTAACCGACCGGCCCATCTTATTGAACCCCGTCAGAACAATATTCGACTCACTAGAATTTGGTGCTATATATGCGGTGTTGAAAAATTCAATGCCTCTATGGCTGCTGGTGAATAGGGTTTCATTGCCGCCTTGTACTAGGCTATTTGCGTAATAGTTTGACCCCAACAAGCCACTACTACTATCATAATTGGTTACGTCTCCTAGTACTGGATCTAGCTTTGAAATTCCTTTATTTGTCGTTAACCATAAATGCCCATTCTTATCATCTGAAATCGCCCGTATCAGAGACGTGGGTAACCCACTTTTGTCGCTAAAATGTTTAAAACCCTTTGTTTCAGGAAGATAAAGGTTGAGCCCTTTTTGAGTAGAAATCCAAATTTGTCCATTCCTAGATTGATGCACATCCTGAACTATGTTTCCCAATAAACTATCTGCTACATTTTTATTGCTTTTAAATGACATAAATTGTTGGCTGTCTTCCTGCCAAATGTTGACACCATTACCAGTACCCACCCACATGTTTTGTTTACTATCTTTAAAAATTTCTAAAACTTCGGGATGAGATAATCCCATAGATTCATCTAGGTGAGTAAAGGTTTCAGTCACAGGATCGTAGCGATATATTCCATTTTTATAGGTACCAATCCAAAGATGTCCATGTTGGTCTATATTAAGCGCACGTAACTCTCTAAATTCCTTATGGTTTGGATATGATTTAGGGTATGTCAATAACTCAACTTGCTTAGTTTCTAAGCTGAATTTAGCGAGCCCCTTACCTTGTGCTATCCATAAACTATTATTACCATCTGGAAATATAATGGGTTTTTCAAATAATCTATCTCCACCATAGCCATTGTCATCATTAAATATGGGCGCGGATAATTTTTCTAATATTTGTGATGATACATGCCATTTATATAATTGCGATGATGACGATACAATCAATAAATCACCATTAGCGTCACTTGCGATGCCATTTGGTGCGACCAGTTCAGGACTATTAATTGACTTAAATTTTCTATGCGGCACTAACTTATATATACCGTGAGTTTCGCTGGTAACCCAGATTGTTCTTGAGCTATCTTCGAAAATAATTCTCAAGCTATTGTTATCCTCAAGACCAATTTTTTCAATTTGAGGGCCTGAATTCGATTGTCTAAATAAGCCTTTACTAGTGACGAACCATATATAACCTTCCTGATCCTCAATCATGGAGTTCACTTGGCCTAAATATTCATCATTCAGGGTTTTTATTGCTGTAAAAAGGCCATTTCGTTTATCAAAAGTAAAAGGGCCTTGTTGTGTTCCGACATAAAGTTGATTTTTTGACGTTTTTAAAATACTTCGAATTTCGTTTGCGCCCGTAGGCGTGTTATTCTCTGGGTCCGGTAAGAAATGAGAAAAAGTTTGCTTGGTCTTGTCATATAAGTTCAAGCCAAAGCTAGTTGCCACCCAAAGGCTATCACTATCGTTGTCTTCAATATCCCATATTCTATTATGCGATAAACTCGATTGTGCATTATCAATTTTTTCAATATGCTCAAAGCTATTATTACCGAGATATCGACTTAACCCTTTATCATATGATCCCAACCAAATAGCGCCTTTTTGGTCGTGAAATAAGGACTGTATTCGGTTCGATGAAATAGAATCTGCACGCTGTGGATCATGAATAAAATTCTTAAAATGGCCTGTTTGCGGGTCATAAAGATTAGCACCTCCTCCCCAAGTGCCAACCCATACTTTTCCGTTATGGTCTAGCATGAGATTTCCAGCATCGTCGTGCGACAAACCTTTTGAACTCAAACTATCATACTCAAAGAGGGTGACTTTTCGACCATCATAACGCATGACGCCATTTTCGGCGGTACCAAACCAGAGCAAACCTTGCTTATCCTGAATGATTGAATATATCTCAGAAGAAACAAATCCATCTTCCTCTGTTAGCATTTTTACAGAGTATTCATTAATGAGCTTTGAAGGCTCTTCATTGCTATAGGCTGGAACTACAATCCCAACCAATAAAATAAAAAAAAGAATAAAGTGATTAACACTCAACATGTTATGTTCCAAAGTACTTAATATCATTGTAAATCAGAGGAATGTCACAAAAAAGTAAAACCATACAGTTAAAGAGTAAACGTTATCTCTGATCTAATCAATGAGTAACAAGCATTACTTTTATGCTTTGCAGTCACCTTAGCAACGTGGCTCAAATAAAAATAACAAGCGTTTATTGCGCCAATATTTGCCGAAGGAAACGGACCTATATGTCCATTTCCAACAAAGATTAGAGTCTGTATTCTTGCGTGTAGCACGTGGCAAGGTTATGTGTTGGATATGCATCGTTGATCCTGAAAGTGGATATCCTATTGAAAACGCAGCCAGATGGGCGACTTTCTCGGACCTTCATTGTACCAAAGCAGTTTTATTGCTTAATTAGCGTTGGATTGGCAAGATATACCTGTAGACGCTTTTGTTCGTTGCCTTCGAACATTTGCTGTTTTAATTGCGATAGTGCTTGGATGTAATCGCTGGTATCTTGCTCAAATTGTTGTTTCAAGTCATCATTGCGTTGTTTAAATAGCTGTATTTTTTTCAACCACATATGTTGGGTTTGATTCACAGCTACTAACCTCTGCGCAGCATCGTCTCCAAAATAGGAAGCCAGTTGGTTATACTCATCACTGCTGTTAACGACAGTATTTCCTATAATTTGGTTGATGCTGCGAAGTTGCTGCGTAGGTAATACAGCTTGTTTCATTGATTCTGGCATTTGTGTAATTTGTTGCTGAACCAGTTGTGTTTTTTGTTGCTTGGTCAAGCTCGCATCCTGATTTATACGCAGCCTTTGAATCGCATATCTGTCCCAAACCTCTTCATTTTCAAACAACAAACTTATTTCACGTGCAGAAAATAGTTCATTTCGAAGCAAGTTCAATCTATCGAGTCTATCCTCAAATTCTGATGCTAAGTTTACTCGGTCAGTATCTAAGTTTTGGAGTTGCATTTTGTAAAGCAGATAACGTTCAAACAATGCGGTTAAATCATTACAGAAACTGAATGGATGGCAATATTGATTGAACTGCTGCCACATTTTTAGCTCACTTTGTTCATAGTAGGCAATATAAAAATCAAGCAGCGCGCGCAAGTCTTCAGTCTGCCATACTTCTGTAGCACTTGAGATTTCTGGACTGATTGGCAGACGCCCATCGATATCAACTGCCATATTGAGTGTTACTTTTTGCTCAGTTTCGGCTGCGCTTTTTGAGCTAAGCGAATTCACAGCAGGTTTGAAAGATTGCCATATTAGTGGAGTCATAAAGGTTATAATACAAAATATAATAATCCCCCACTTCATGTTTTATAATCCTCTATTTTTTAAACGATTGGCATGTATTCGATAAAGCGTAATAGGGTCAGTTTCAAACAGGTGATGTATACCAAAAATATGATTAATTTCGTCAATGTGATTCATTCGATAATTGTCTTTGATAACATACCCTAAACGACTACTGCATGAGGAAACCAAACCATCATTTGCTTCGTTAAACGCAAAACTAGTTGCCAATAAAGGTCCATCGAGTGCATCAAAGACGTTAGTAATGGGTCTGCCGCCACTCCAACTAAAATATTCGACACCATTAGATGCAACTAAATCACCGCTGCCACAATAAGCATCAGGCACGCCCTCGGGGTATTTAGCATTAAATGCTAAACTGCCTTGAGTGGTGAGTACCTCCAACGCTGCCACTGAGTCTTGTGGTAATCCGGCATTACCTGAAAACCAGTCTAAAATTGCCCCCAGTCCATTACCTATTGATTCAACAAGTGATTCAGGTATTGAACCTTGAGGCACAACATTGCGCGCTATATCCGCTACCGGTGTGCCCCAATTCACCCCTCCAACACTGGTCACGGAAGCAATTAGATCAGGTCGTACTGATGCTACATAACGCACTGTTTGAGCACCTTGGCTATGGCCTAGTAAATTGACTTTTTCAGCACCGCTAAGCGCTAATATCTGCTGTACTTCTAATAATAGTTGCTCGCCTCTTACCTCAGAGCTATTTGCGGCAGAGACGGCTGCTACATATACCGTTGCGCCGCTGCGGTTTAATGAATACGGGATCCGATAAAAATAATCAATTCCCAAAACATCGTCAAAACCAAAAATCCCATGTACTAAAACGATAGGATATTTTGTTTTAGTGTAGGTACTTGCTTGTGCACTAGCGCAAACCACTAAGCAACAAGTGAGCAAGAGGTTTGTCAATAATTTATTCATGTCAATAATACTCCTTACAATTAACAGTTACTTAACAACTCTATCACGCACTCATCAGAGGTCAATCCAGTGTGCATAATTTAACCATATAGTTAGAATAAACTAGGTGAATACAGAGGGCTTATCGATAAGGCAAAAGTGTACATATTGAGTCCTTCACAAATGTGTAAAATTAAAGTAGGGAGACTGTGACCTGCCGATAGCAAAAAACCGAAAGCAATTTTTTGCTGGGCTAGACGCCTTCTTGACTGCGTACTTAGGTTCAACAGTGCGCTACCAATGTGACCTGTCATCAGCGCATTTTGCATGAAGAGAAACGAGCAATGATAGAGCGAAGGTTTATCACCGTTGCAGCCAACTGCTGACTTGCTCCTAATGCAGCAGTTGCAGAGTTTTGCGTCACAAATGTATTATCAGCAATTTCAACAATCTGCTGATTGATATGCTCAGAGGCAGAGCTCTGTTCTTCAACTGCACAAGACATCATCTCGGTTAACCGAGTAATGGTATGCACAGAATCACGAATGTTATTTAGTGCATTTCTAGTATGCTCAACCCTCTCAACGCCTAGTTGCGCAGCTTTTTCACCTCTTTCTGATGTGCCTACTGCACTCCTTGCTCTTGTCGTTAATACCTCTACAATTTTGTGAATTTTGTCCGTTGATTCGCGCGTTTTGCCTGCTAAAGCTCGAACTTCATCGGCTACAACACTAAAACCCCGTCCTTGTTCACCGGCGCGTGCAGCTTCAATCGCTGCATTGAGAGCTAGTAAGTTAGTTTGGTCTGCAATCGCTGAAATCAGATTAGCTGCTTGGCCAATCTCATTAGTGGAGTCTGCTAACTCACGTACCGTTTCTGCGATACTCGCGACAGAGGTACTTAATGCATCAATGGCAGTCTTAGCCTCGTCTGCTAATTTAGCCCCATCATCCACACTAACAAGTGCATCTCGAGCACTGACAGCGTTATTATGAACATTGCCTGCAACTTCCTGTATTGCTGCTGACATTTGTGTAATAGCTGAAGCAATTTGCTGTGTAGCATGGCTCTGCTGGGCCACAGCAGTTGATGTAGATTCAGATCCTGCCTGAGTATCTCGCACAATAGAATCTAATATTGATGCAGCATCGGCAATGCGAGTAAGGGCCGTTCGACTTCTGGCAATTTCACATGCTAAAGCCAACTTAGCCCTTGCTTTATTTCCAGTATCGTTGAAATAGGTTTCTGCAACTATGGTGTTAGAGTAGGCGTCGGGACTAATACTGATAATATCTAATAATTGAACTTTTTCTCGGTAACACAACCAGACCGCAGATATTGCTGTTGATAACAGCGTTACGCCGCTCATCATTAGGCCCGACATACTGTAAGCTAAAGCGGTGGTTATAAAACCCGGGATCATAACGGGAGAAATAGATTGCAGTACTTTGGAAGCTCGATACAGTATTGTTAAATTTGACTGACCGGCGCTAACTCGCGCATAAGCCGCTTCAGCACGTGCTTTTTCATCTTCAAGCGGCACTATCCTGACCGACTCGTATCCAATCACGTTATTCGCTTCAACTACGGGGGTAATAAACGCGCTCACCCAATAATGATCTCCATTTTTACGCCTGTTTTTTACTAAACCCATCCACACGTGACCAGATGAAATGGTTTCCCACATTTCCTTAAATACGGCTGAGGGCATATCAGGATGCCTAATAATATTGTGAGGCTTACCGATCAGCTCTGGTTTTGTGTAGCCACTAACCTCAATAAAAGCAGCATTGCAATAGGTGATTTTGCCTTTTGCATCTGTTCCTGAAATAAGTCGCTGCGCTGGAGGGAATAGATACTCTTTTTGCGTGACTGGTGGGTTGTGTCGCATTTTATTACCTGTGTAATGTTTCAGCCGTATAGATAATGACTATCGCTCATACAAAGATGCAATGCTGCCATGCAGTGGATTCGTCTATATTGATATAAGTCAATCATTATAGATATCAGATCTAATTGGATTCAAAACTCGATAGTCATCCACTCAATTAAGCCTGTGTCTAACAAAGCGCTAAATCTGCTTAAAACAGCCGGTTCAGGGAACGGCGTCCGAGTTCACATACTCACAACTGAAACGGCACTGGATGTTACACACATAATTCCATTGTAGTCGAACTACTGAACCCGAGTAACCATTTTAAATATGGATAGGATTTTGTTTTTACTGACTTAAATCCAATTCGTTCATATAGTACTTTAGCTATGGTATTTATATCAATAACGTCCAAACGGACGGTATTAAATTAATGGTCTTTGGCATATTTTGCTACTTCCTGTAGAAGGTAACTTCCTGCGCCTTTTCCTCTTGCATCAGAGTGAACGGCTATACCATGACCTACCTGCGCCCTATTAAGGTGTTTGCAAAAATAGACGTTCACATGGAGATCACACACTTTGATGAAAAATATTTTTACTGCAGTCATCACCTTTATAGAGGCGATAAATTAATGGCTCAAGGTACTTCTAAGGCATTGATGATTAGCAAGAGCGGATCATTTACGCCGCAATATACGCTAGATGCGGTAGCACGGTATCAAGCCGACAAGCACCCTCGGACAATTTCGGATTAGGGGCCAACACTTCAAGGCAGTGTTGGCTTTAGCGACTCATTGCTCATCGAAATATTATGCGCCTAGCGACGCCATATCAATAACAAAACGATAGCGAACATCAGAACGTTCCATTCGCTCATACGCCGTATTAATTTCGTCAATATTGATCATTTCACATTCTGGCAAAACG
>NZ_PJAR01000038.1 GCF_002836745.1 Glaciecola sp. 33A
GCCTATTTCCAATCTATCGTATTTTTGGTGATTGTCTTCGTCATATTCACACTCGCTGTGCCAGAGTATGACAGCAAGTATCGGCCCAAATTTGCCTCTAGTAAAAAACACAAAGCTGGTTTGTCTTATTACTGTTAAAATCTGTACGATAGTTATTTTTTATGAATTTCAGCTTTGGCTTACCGAGACTAAATTTGGTTTTTTTCCACTTTACCGCCCAAATATCCCGCTTTAGCGTATTTAACGCCTATTTATTAACCTTTGCGTTACAATTTTCACATAGAATTTTCATCGAGATATTTTCTAAGTATTTTAAGCTTGTAGATTTTATTTAGGAAAAGAATTTGTCGTGTTATCGCAGTATATGAAGCGCTTAACGTTTTTTGCTGACGCGGGGGTAATTACCTACACGGCCTTGTAAGTATTTAAACAGTAAGACTAAAAACAAGAAATTTAAGGACACACATGAAAACTAGAATCTTTACTAAAACTCCTTTGGCGGCTAGCCTGTCATTAATACTTGGTGCCAGTATTATGGCCCCTGGCTTTGCACAGGAATCGCCAGATAATGCAGAAGCAGATGCGACCGAAATTATCGAAATCACGGGTATCCGTGGCAGCATGATCAAATCCATGGATGTCAAACGCACATCAACTGGTATTGTTGACTCTATAAATGCAGAAGACATCGGAAAATTTCCTGACAGTAACTTAGCGGAGTCACTACAGCGTATCACCGGTATTTCTATTGAACGTTCAAATGGAGAAGGTGCCAAGGTGAGTGCTCGCGGTTTTGGCCCAGATCGAAACCTAGTGATATTGAACGGCCGTCAAATGCCGACTACAACCGGAGAACGTAATTTTGATTTCTCTAATCTAGCGGCAGAGGGTGTCAGCGGTGTAGAAGTCTATAAAACATCCAAAGCAGATATACCCACTGGCGGTATTGGCGCAACGATTAATATTTTAACCACAAAACCGCTGAATAGTCCCGGTATGAAGGCGACGTTCAGTGTCGAAGCGTTAGATGATGCTACAACCAAAAAAGGTGGATTTACTCCGCAACTATCAGGACTATATTCAAATACCAGTGACGATGGTAAGTTTGGTATTGCACTTTCAGCCAGTTATTCAGAGCGTGAAAGTGGCAGTCAGCAAGCCCAGACTTCGTTTTTCCGAAGCTTTGCCGGTGATTTTAACGATTGGGGCGGCGTACCAAACGATGATTCACAAACTAATCGTTTTGGCGACGGTGATATCTTTTCAGTACCGCAAGCCACCATCTATAAGTTTGAAGAACAGCAGCGCAAAAGATCCAATGCTCAGCTAGTGCTGCAGTATAAGCCAATGGATAATCTTACCGCTACAGTAGATTATCTTTATGTACAAAAAGAAAATGATACGCAAAGCAACGCTATTTCTGCTTGGTATAATTTCGGTGACACAACCAACGTTTGGTCTGACGGACCGATCGCTTCACCTTTAATATATTCTGAAGATCACAACGTTGATCTTGACGCCAATCCTCAGGTTTTACCTGCAGATTTAGCTATTGGTGGTCAAGACTTCAGCGTCAAGGACGATACCAAGTCTCTGGGCTTAAACCTAGACTGGAAAGTGAATGATAATCTGACTCTTATACTTGACCATCATGAGTCTTCTGCAAATAGCACCCCTAATAGTCCATTAGGCTCTGGTAACGAAATGCAGCTGCGCGCTTTAGTTCGCCAAAATACAGCCACTGATTTCACTGGCGAAAGACCGGTACTATCGGTTGTAGGCGGTAACTCAGCTACAGCCACAGATTTTCAGATTACCGGGAGCGTATTTACAAACACGAGAAATGCATCTGAAATATCACAAACGCAATTTGGTGGTGAATATGTCTTAGAAGAACACGGCAGTATCGATTTTGGTATCGCCTTAACTAATTCACAAAATCGGGCACGTATAAAAGGTGTACAGCGTAATAACTGGGGTGGCGAGGGTCCAACTGGTTTGTTTGACGATTTGTTATTTCCTCGTGATATATTGAGCCAATTTGACAATCTAAGCGGTGGTAATTTTGACGGTTATACTGGGCCTGTTGAGATTTTGAATCAATACTTTGAATTTGATTTTGGTGCGGTAAGGGATATCGCAGCAGCCAACTTGAGTGTTCAATCTGCAGCGACAGGAGATTGTGGGAATTCTTTCTGCCCGTCTACTAATTACGGTACGGATGCAGACCAATATACCAGAGAAGAAATGACCTCGGTTTATGTTCAGTATAATTATGAAGGTGAGATTGGTGATATGTTCTACGACGTCCACCTTGGCGTACGTTATGAAGAAACAGATATAAAAGCTATTTCTTCAGTACCTGAATTTCTTCCTTCAGCCCTATGGAACGGTGTAACTGAGGTTGCGCTTGTCGGTACCGGTAACGTGTTATATGGAACGAAAGAAGCCAGCTATGACCATACGCTGCCAAGTATTAACTTTAATTTAAACGTAACTGAAGATATCATATTGCGTGCCGCTTACAGTGAGACTATCGGACGTCCAAGGTACAATCAGATGATAGGTGGTACTAGATTGGCCGCTAATGCTCGATTTAACGGTGGTACTGGTTCTACCGGTAATCCGGCGCTGCTACCTCTTGAGTCTACCAATATCGATTTCTCGGCCGAATGGTATTATGACGAAGGTAGTTACATTTCTTTGGGATTTTTTACCAAAGATGTTGAAAACGACATTCTAACACTGCCTGTAGACACTCAGTTCAATATACTTAACCCAGCCACTGGTATTTATGTCGAAGAGGCGCTTGCTGCGGTAGGTACTGACGGTTTAGCACAACGTCAATATATATTTGATACCTATGGTGCAATTGATCCTAATGTTTATTTAGACGAAGGTAACATTGTTATTGCAGGTAACCCCGCGATAAATGACTTATTAAATTTCAAGGTTGAGACACCATTAAATGTTGATGGCACTACCGGCTATGATGGTATCGAGTTTGCAGTACAGCATTTGTTCGGCGAATCTGGATTTGGCGGCATAATCAACTATACCGCAACGAATACCGATAATACTCACGATGACTTTATTTTAGCCCCACAATTGGCTGAATTAGGTATTAGTGATTCTGCTAACGTGGTTGGATTCTATGAAATGGATGGCCTGTCAATACGTATTGCGTACAACTGGCGTGATAAATACATTGTATCGTTAGTGCAGGATGGCGGTGCAGGTCCCGGACCTCGTTATATTGAAGAGTATGGCCAGTTAGATTTAACGGTAAGCTACGAAGTACCGCAAATCAAAGGCTTAACGATTTACTTGAATGGTATTAATGTAACGGAAGAGAATCTGAGAGTAAGCGGTCGTTCTGAACAGCAGGTGCTTGCGGCTATTCAACAAGGAGCTCGTTACTCGTTTGGTGCGCGTTATACTTTCTAGTAAGCACACAAACTGTTGACTGTAGTTAACAAATAGCTCAGTAAGGCCGCATGAATTAATCATAATTCATGCGGCTTCTTTTATTGTTTGCATCAAAATATTTTTCCAAAAGAATCAGAATTACGCTGAAAATTAAAATCTATCTTTTTTCTCTGTGATCAATACCGTTTTCCAAACCGTTAAAAAGAGTTATGTGATTTTATTGAAAGCTTACGAGGAGCTTGTAGACAGTTACATACAGAGTTGTTAAAACCTTTATACACAGTGAGTTGTAATTGTAATGTTGGTTTAGTAATATTTTTGGGTCTTTTTGAAATATAGTTAAAGTCAGGTACGTAAATGCACAAGCCCTTAAGAAAAATAGTCATTGTTGGTGGTGGTTCTGCAGGGTGGTTAACCGCCGGAGTTATTGCCGCAGAGCATTCAATAGATCCTAATGTCGGTATTGAAGTCACTCTGATTGAATCAGCAGATGTTGCTCCCATCGGCGTAGGTGAGGGCACATGGCCTACTATGCGCAGCACCCTGAAAAAAATGGGAATTAGTGAAACCGATTTTTTGTTGGAATGTGATGCGAGTTTTAAACAAGGTTCAAAATTTTCAAATTGGCATACTAATACCAACGAACATTATTATCATCCATTTACATTACCGCATGGATTTAATGACACCAACCTTGCGTCATTTTGGCAACCCTATCGGCATCAAGTAACTTTCGCCGACGCAGTAGGTGTGCAAAGTCAGTTAGGTGAACATGGCTTGGCGCCTAAACAGATTTCTACTGCGGAATACGACTTCAATGCTAATTATGGTTATCATTTAGATGCGGGTAAGTTTGCGGCCTTGCTGCAAAAGCATTGCACCACGAAGCTAGCGGTCAAACACATTATCGACCATGTAACGCAGGTTAATAGTGCTCAGAGCGGAGACATCGCTACTATCACCACTAAAAATAACGGTGATATTGCTGGTGATTTGTTTATAGACTGCACGGGTACTGCTTCTCTTTTGCTAGCTAAACATTACGCAGTGCCTTTTGTTAGTACAAAGCATATTCTTTTTAATGATTCTGCGTTAGCGGTACATGTGCCTCATCAGGACTCAAACAGTCCGATTGCTTCTTTTACTTGCTCTACCGCGCAATCTGCTGGTTGGATATGGGATATAGGACTGCCGTCACGCAGAGGCGTTGGGTACACTTATTCCAGCCGGCATATTACTGATGTTGAAGCAGAAAAAGCACTACGTGATTACATTACCCCGATAATGGGCGAGAGTGCAGCGAAGTCGACTAAAATCCGCAAAATAGATTTTTCGCCTGGATACAGAGAAAAGTTCTGGCATAAAAACTGTGTAGCGGTCGGTTTATCTGCTGGCTTTATTGAACCTTTAGAGGCCACCGCATTAGCATTAATAGAGCTTTCTGCAAAAATGATCAGCGAACAGTTACCAGCGGATCGCGAAGCAATGGACCTTGTAGCCAAACGTTTTAATGCTAAATTTTTACATCGTTGGCTTAATATTGTTGATTTTTTAAAATTACACTATGTCCTAAGTAACAGAACAGACTCAGCATATTGGCGTGAGATATCTGATGTCGAGCAACTTCCTGATACCTTAAAAGATCAATTACTATTGTGGAAAACTCGGGCTCCTTATCATTACGATGCTACCCACACAGAGGAAATGTTTCCCCCAGCTAGTTATCAATACATCCTTTATGGTATGGACTTCATTACACAGCCGGTCAACACAAAAAGGATGGATGAGTCGAAAAAAGCGCAGGTATTATTTGCTGAAAACGCTAAACACACGAAGCAACTATTATCCTCACTACCCTCGAATCGTGAGTTAATTAATAAAATCAAACTATATGGCTTACCAAAAATTTAGTCACAATATGTGTTTTAATAAGAAGTAGACTATCACACTGATAAACAATGAAATTTGGAATGAAAATGGCAACCACCGTATTACTTAATAGTATCGATCATCAAGATGTAAAAATAATTACCGAACGTTCACAACAATACGGTGATAATCTTTGGTACAGCCTGACTTTTCCAGCTGAATTTAGAAGTGTACAAGCTTATTACCCTATATTTTTTAACAAAGATGCTAATACTGGCGAATTCTTTTCAGTCGCTATATTTGGGTTTCAAGACAAAGAAAATCTTTTTCTGACTGATAATAAGTGGGACGCGCCTTATATTCCATTGAGCGTTACCCGACAACCTTTTTTAATTGGTGTGCAGAAAACCAATGAAGATGGCCAAGACAAAGAGCAAAGAGTATTGCATATTGATATGAGCCACCCTAGAGTTAACCAACAGCACGGCCACGCATTATTTTTAGAATTCGGTGGTAATACACCTTATCTTGATAGTGTGGCGGATATGCTGGAAGCCATTCATCATGGCATGGTGGATAGTAAAATCTTCATAGACCTGCTAATTGAACATGAATTGCTAGAGCCATTCACCTTAGAAATTGAGTTAAATGACAAAACTCAAAACCAAATGTTGGGTTTTTACGTCATTAGTGAAGATAAAGTCGCTGAGTTGAGTGCTGACACATTAGCGATATTGCATGCAAGAGGTTACTTGCAAGCGATATATATGGCTATCGCGTCTCAATCTAATGTACGTGGGCTCTTAAATAGAAAAAATATACAACTGGGTCTGTAATATTTCAATCTCATTATTTAAACGGTGTTTTTAGTGAAAACGATAATTAAGAAAGTGAAAGAAATTAATAATTGCCAGCCCGGTGATATTCCTGACTTTGTGTTATCGTCTTCGCAACCGCTCATTCTCAAAGGTTTTGCCAATAAATGGCCGGTCGTCATTGCAGGAAAAGAGTCACCGCTCAAAGCCGCTGATTATTTGCGTGATTTTTATTCAGATATTCCTATCAATGTGTATTACGGCGAGCCAGAAACTAAAGGCCGGGTGTTTTATAACGAAAAGATGAATGGTTTTAATTTTTCCAGTTCAAAAGCTAATCTGAATCAGGTACTGGATAAGCTACTAGCACATGCTGATGACCCCGAGCCTCCTACAATGTACATAGGCTCTACCGAAATTAATAATTGGTTTCCTGGCTACAATGAACAGAATAATGCGTCGATAGACCACCTCGATCCATTAACCACTATCTGGATTGGCAATAGGTGCAAAATAGCAGCACATTATGATTTTCCGAATAATTTGGCTTGTTGTGTCGTTGGAAGGCGAAAATTCACATTATTTCCACCTGAGCAAATTGCTAACCTATATGTGGGACCTATGGAATTTGCGCCCGGAGGCCAAGATATTAGCCTCGTCGATTTTGAGCAACCTGATCTAGTTAAATATCCGAAGTTTGAACAAGCAATGGCTGCAGCTCAGGTGGCTGAATTGGAGCCTGGAGACGCACTTTTTATGCCCAGTATGTGGTGGCATCATGTTGAGGGCTTAGATGCATTTAATGTGTTAGTCACCCACTGGTGGCGAAATAGTCCGGCTTTTATGGGTCGTCCAAATAATGCACTGATGCTAGCCATGCTGAGTTTACGAGATTTACCAAGGGCACAGCGGCAAGCGTGGAAAGCACATTTTGATTATTATATTTTCGATCACGATGAGCAAAATCTGGACCATATTCCTGACCAAGCAAAAGGTGTATTGGCAAAGCCTCATGATGAATTAGCGGCAAGAAAATTAAGAGCTGACCTATTAAATAAATTAAAACAGTAAGTCCTAAACAATAGCTTAGTCCGTCATATTAAACATTTAGATTAATTACCAAGGTTTTATTTTGAAAAAACAACAGAGAAAAATTAAGAAGGTGATTATTGCAGGCGGAGGCACCGCTGGTTGGATGGCCGCAGCCGCATTATCAAAATTAATTGGTAATAATCTGGACGTGTCCTTGATAGAGTCCGATGAAATACCCACCGTTGGTGTAGGAGAAGCCACAATTCCTACGTTACATGTTTTTCATCAGCTATTAGGTATTAGCGAACAGGAGTTTATGGCGGCCACTAACGCGACCTTTAAACTGGGTATTTCTTTTGAAAATTGGCGCGATGTTAGTAAAGACTATATTCATTCTTTTGGCTTTTTAGGACAAGGTTGCTGGGCAGCAGGTTTTCAGCATTTTTGGCTGAAAGGACGCGAACGCGGTATAGCCTCACAACTTGGTGATTATGTGCCAGAGCATCTAGGTGCTAGAGAAGGTAAGTTCGCTGTGTTAGCTGGACAAGAACTAAATCATGCTTATCACCTTGATGCCGGTCTGTATGCTAAATTTTTGAGAAAAATAGCCGAAAAATACCGCACAAAGCGTATTGAAGGTAAGATTGCCAAAGTCACTTTGGACGAAGAGTCAGGTTATATTGATTCACTCACCCTTGCTTCAGGTCAGGTCGTCGAAGGCGATTTGTTCATAGACTGTACCGGCTTTAAAGGCTTGTTAATTGAAGAAGCATTGCACACTGGTTACGATGACTGGAGTCATGTATTACCTTGCGACAGTGCAATTGCGGTACAAACCAACACTGTCGGCAAGCCTGTACCTTATACGCGAGCAATCGCGCGTGACGCTGGTTGGCAATGGCGTATTCCACTGCAAAATCGAACCGGTAATGGTTTTGTCTTTTGCAGTAAATATATGTCAGACGAGGAAGCCACAAAGACCTTACTAGACAATATCGAAGGCGAGCGTCTAAACGAGCCACGTGTCATCAAATTTAAAACCGGCCAACGCAGAAAGCACTGGAATAAAAACTGCATAGCAATGGGCCTTTCATCTGGATTTATTGAGCCTTTAGAGTCTACGGGTATTCATTTGTTTCAAAGGGCCATTGTGCGTTTACTGCTAATGTTTCCGTCACAAGGTATCAAGCAGTCAGACATCGAAGAGTATAATGTTCAAACTAAAGAAGAAGCAGAAAACATCAGAGACTTTATTATTCTGCATTATCATTTGACCGAACGCAAAGACACCGCTTTTTGGCGATATTGTAGCAGCATGGATGTGCCTGACAGCCTGAAACATCGGATGAGTTTATTTAGAGAAAGTGGCCAAGTTTTTAAAAAATCAGATGAATTGTTTGGTGAAACGTCTTGGATACAAGTGATGATGGGTCAAGGCTTGATGCCAGAGCAATATCATCCTATTGTCGATATGATGAGCGACAATGAACTGCGTGATTTCTTAAATAATATTAAATCCAGGGTAAAACGGCAGGTCGAAAACTGGCCTGACAGCAATGATTTTATCAAGCATTATTGCCCATCGAGCGTTAACACTTAGCGGTATTCACTATTTAACTGGGTGGAGCAAACTGCTGCACCCGGTTACCATTTTATCTAGGGTCTGAATAACGCATGCAAGAACAACAACCCAGTTTTCTAATTAATCCCAATATTAAAGCTGAAATAATTCAGATCGGGGAAGAGAGAACACCAATCATCATAATCGATGACCTAGCAGTCGATAATAAAGATGTAATCAATTATGCCTGCACCACAAGTAAATTTACTAATGACCTTGCAACATTTTATCCTGGTATACGTTCCCCACTGCCACAACCTTACGTCATCACTATTCTGCAGGCTGTTTATCGAGGAATTTGTCAGGTCTACCAAGTGCCCATAGAGTTAAAGCTCATACCACTCAATCAGAGTTACTCATTGTTGACTAAAGCACAAAGTGAACTACACCTCTTACAATGCATGCCACATTTTGACACCAGCAAAGCCTATCATTTTGCTGTGTTACATTATTTAAATTCAGGAAGCCATGGAAATACCGGTTTTTTTCGTCATATTCCCACAGGCTATGAAAGAATTAGTGATAGCCGCAGCGAACATTATGTCAGTTCGGCGAAGGCATTCATCGCTGAAAACGGCGACCCAATGCAGAAATACGTGACCTGTTCAGATAAGCACTATGAGCTTTACCACGAAGTTGAATACAAACCAAACCGGCTAATTATCTATCCTGGGAATTTATTACATTCAACTATTGTTGACATTGATACTGACATTAATTCGGACCCAAAAAGTGGTCGTTTGACCGCAAATATGTTTATTGATTTCCAATGAATGCAAATTAGTAAGTCAAGTAAACATAGCCTTCCCTGATAGTGCTTTAGCTCTGCCTTAACTGTTTTAAAGTCCACTTGAGCGCTTTAAAAGTTCACTTAGTCTAGTTTAAGTTGATCACAATTACTTCTCCTTATAATCTCAAATGTGAATATAAAGTAAACATAACGTAAACGTAACGTAATTACTTGTTAACGTATTGCGGTGCAAATTTATAAATAACTAGATAGTTATATAGGAATGAACAATGAAAGCTAGTACACACGGATTCAAATTAAAAAGGCTAGTCTTGATCACAGGACTGGTATTCGGAATGGCGGCATGTGGAAATGACGATCTAGCGCCGCCTCCGTCTCCGCCGGCTGCCAACAATGCGCCAGTAGTAAGCAGCACTGGAATAACCACAGCAAATGAAGACCAAGTATACACTTATACTTTCGCTGCAAGGGATGCTGACGCAGATGCATTGACTCTTGCAGCAACAACGTTGCCAGCATGGTTAGTATTTGATCCTGCTACTGGCGTTCTTTCTGGTACTCCTTTAAGCGCGGATGTCGGTAATCACGATGTTACGTTAACTGTTACCGATGGCACTGATACGTCATCTGAGTCGTTTACCATTGTGGTCACCGCTGCGCCAGACCAAGTTGCGCCGATTTTTACTAGTACTGGAATTGTCGCGGGCATGGTCGGTTCTGCTTATTCCTACACAGCCACTGCAGAAGATGATAATTTTGATGATCTGACTTTCTCTGCTTCAGTCGTGCCAGCGTGGGCTGCGTTTGATGTAGCTACCGCTATTCTATCGGGTACACCTGATATCGCAGGTGATTACGACGTAGAATTAATGGTCAGTGATGGCACTGATGCAGCGACACAAATGTTTACTATTACTGTTGCTACAGCCAATGTAGAAACCTTGGAGCTTAGCGTATTTGAAAATGCTGAGTTACCTGAATGGGCAGCTTGGACTGACAATGGCGGCCCAACAACTATATTTACAGTTCCCGGTGATGCTGACCGTGACCAAGCTATGAAGTTTGGCCCACTAACTAAACCAAGTGTAGCAGGCTTTATTGCCCGTGCAGGTGGAAGTAGTACAGCTGTTAACGGCGTACCTTTCGATGCATCTGGTATCGTCTCTAACGGTCAGATTACATTCGAGTTACAGCTGCTAGCAGATACAACTGCGCCTAATAATGGTTGGTTCTTTAAAGTTGAGTCTGGCAGTGGTGCGAACGCAGTTGAAGTTCCGTTATCGAGCAGTGTTGAAAGTCATTCAGCGCCAGCATTGAACACTTGGCAAACATATACATTCCCACTTTCATCGCTTAGCGGCGGTAGCTTAAATTTTAGTGGAATCGATATATTTATGGTATTCCCAAGCTACGGCGAAGCGGCTGGTGCAGAGTATCTTATCGACAACTTCAAGATAGTTAGTGTTGAGGGGGGCGGTGACACAGGTGGCGGAGATGGCGCAGTTACCGATTTTGAAGGTGCAATTGAGTCGTATTCCTTTTCTGATTTTGAAGGCGGTGTAGCAAGCGTTATTGCTAATCCGGACGCTTCTGGCATTAACCCTAGCGCGCAGGTTGGTCAAATGGTTAAGAACGCGGGTCAGGACTATGCAGGCAGTACATTAACTCTAGGCAGCGCTGTTGATATTCCAGCGGACGCCGTGATTACGATGAAAGTATGGTCATCGCGAGCAGTTCCTGTGTTGTTTAAACTTGAGGGTGGACCCGTAGGCGAAATAACGGCAACGCATGGTGGTTCAGGTTGGGAAGAGTTAAGTTTCGACTTTACCGGTGTCTCAGGTGCAGGCAATACCGGCGTCACTCTGATCTTTGACAATGGCACAGTTGGTGATGCAGCGAATGATGCAGCAAACTGGACTTTCTACTTTGACGACATTATATTCCCAGTTGATGATGGTGGCGGCGAAGTTGGTGACACCACAGTTACCGATTTTGAAGGTGCAATTGAGTCGTATTCCTTCTCTGATTTTGAAGGCGGTGTAGCAAGCGTTATTGCTAATCCGGACGCTTCTGGTATTAACCCTAGCGCGCAGGTTGGTCAAATGGTTAAAAACGCGGGTCAGAATTATGCAGGCAGTACATTAACTCTAGACAGCGCTATTGATATTCCAGCGGACGCCATGATTACGATGAAAGTATGGTCATCGCGAGTAGTTCCTGTATTGTTTAAACTTGAAGGTGGACCCGTAGGCGAAATAACGGCAGCGCATGGTGGTTCGGGTTGGGAAGAGTTAAGTTTCGACTTTACCGGTATCTCAGGTGCAGGCAATACCGGCGTCACTCTGATCTTTGACAATGGCACAGTTGGTGATGCAGCGAATGATGCAGCAAACTGGACTTTCTACTTTGACGACATCACATTCCCTGGAACCGCTGGCAGCGCTGAGCCGCCTGTTACCCTGAGCACCTTAGGTTTTGATTTTGAGCCTGATGGGAACACCGGTACGTGGACCGTATTTGAAGATACTACCGCGCCATTAGAGTTTGTGGCTAACCCTGATATGACGGGTGCAAATACGTCAGCAACGGTTGCTAAATTTACTGCACCTGTTGGTGCTGCAAACTATGCAGGAACAGAAACTGAGTCTGCTCCAACCTTTACGCTGGACGCGACTAATTCAATTGTGCGTATTATGGTGTGGAAAACGACGATTAGTGATGTTGGTATTAAGTTTGCTAATGCAGCAGGCGGAGCTCAAGGAGAGCTTAAAATATCTAATACAGTGGTTAATGCTTGGGAAGAAATGACCTTTGATTTATCGGGTAATATCGGTCTTGGTGATACTTCTGACCTTGTTGATGTTGTCGTATTCCCTGATTTCATTGCGGGCGAGAGAACCGTAGAAAGTGTTGTTTATTTCGATAACATCACCTTTAGCGCTAATTAATAAAAATTTGTTTTATTAACGGTAGTAGGCTATTTCTTCATTGAGATAGCCTACCTGTTCAAAACCCACTGTCAGGTGGGTTTTTATTTTTAGATAAACGTCGTTCCTTAATTTTACCTCTACTTTTGTGCGCATAGAACATGAACCACCTTCTCTATTAGCCACTAGCGTCGCCATATTAATCATTTCCAAATATAAGTGTCGTCCATTTCATACAATAAATTATCTAATAGTTACATGTACTTACTCGTTTATTCATAAAAACTATTTTTTATGCGTTGCAGAAAAGAAACACATTAGCTTACATGTAATACGAAATTTTGGTGCCGATTAACTTAACTATATGAAATATAGATAGAAATTAAAACTGGCATAGATTCTGATATGACTGTTCTGAGAGAACATTACTTCTCACCAACTTTTACTGTAACTGGAGATTTATTACTATGAGTACTAAACGCAATATATTTTTATCTATCGCGGCTTTGGCCTTCACATTAGCCCTTACTTCAACAAGTGTATTCTCAAATGAGGACTTGTTTAAAACATTAGATAGCGATGCTGATGGCATGATTTCTAAAACAGAAGCGGGATCTCATGAGGTACTCAATGAGTTATTCGATTCCCTGGATAGCAATGCTGATGGTTTTATTAGTCCCGACGAGTTTTTAGTTGCTAATCTAGACAAATAATTTTTAAAAGACGCAGTTGATGTAACATAAAAATCCCTGTTTTTGCCTCATGGATGAGGTTTCCTTTTTGACTATACCCTTCTTTACTTTGTTATCAGTTATCTCCCCGTGACGAAAGTCGAAGTTAACAAATTTGCCTTTGTGGTGAGAACCTCCCTATTTTCATTTTTTTATAAGTCTTTCCACATGCACGTTGCCCACATAATTAATAACTGACTGAGGGCTGTATTTTGACATTATTTATTTTTGCTAGAGTGCTATGTTAAATTGCTTTATTTGATGCCCAAGTTGATAGCATCAAACAAATTGCTAAACGTGTTTGTTTAATTGAAAGGTCGAATGAATCGATCATTTAGCTTAGCCAGCAAGCACTAAGCACTATTTCTGATCCCTATGTTAATGCAACGCACTGGGGGTGCTTTATAATAGGTTACAAAGCGGCTTAGCTGATGCCCTAATAGTCGCGGTTGGCGTAAAGTTAGAGACCAATGCAGTGTGCGTATTATTAGCGTAAATAGTCTACATTTGAAGGAGTTGACAAACCAAGCTAAGATACGCACATCGCAGTTACCTGAACTATGACCATAGACCAAAATCTTCTAGTAAGAAATCGATCAAATCCTGTTTTTTTTGACTTCGATCAAGTAACATTCACCGCTCTAAAATTACCGTCAATAAATAAGGTTGTGCCAATGAGTGATGATACTGAATTTAAAGAGGTTTTTAACGGCTGGTATGTGGTAGGTATTTTGGTTACTCTGCTTGCACTCCCTCTCATGCATATAATCTCTGGTTGGTATGTATTCTTTTTCAGCAATTAACCTGTTTTAGGTAGCTAAGTGACAATTGAACTAATCAAATCTGCAATAACCACAATCCCTGATTATCCAAAGAAAGGGATCATGTTTCGTGATGTAACAAGCATACTGCAAGACCATGAAGCCTTTACCGCATGTATCGAGCAATTGAAATCTCAATTTAATGGAATGACTTTTGAAAAAATAGTTGGCACCGAAGCCAGAGGGTTCTTTTTTGGTGCGCCATTAGCATTAGAAATGGGCATTGGTTTTGTCCCAGTTAGAAAACCTGGAAAGCTACCCAGAGAGGTAATTTCCGAAACTTATGAGCTCGAGTACGGTACTGATACATTAGAAATTCATACCGATGCTATTTTACCCGGTGAAAGAGTACTGATGATTGATGACTTGTTAGCTACAGGTGGCACTATGGTTGCTACTGCTAACTTGATCCGTCGTTTAGGTGGCATTACTGAACATGCCGGTTTTGTCATATCATTGCCTGAAATTGGCGGTGATAAAAAGCTAAAAGAACATGGTGTAACACCATTTAGTTTAATTGAATTTGAAGGTGAGTAATTAATTACTATGAGCTATCAAGTATTAGCAAGGAAGTGGCGACCACAAAAATTTGCTGAGCTAGTAGGCCAGGAGCATGTTGTTAGTGCCATTTCCAATGCACTTGATAACGACAAATTGCACCATGCATATCTGTTTACTGGCACAAGAGGCGTTGGTAAAACCACCATCGCTCGCATATTTTCAAAAAGCCTAAACTGTGAAACAGGTCAAAGTGCAACACCATGCGGCACGTGTGATGCCTGCAGAGATATTGACGAAGGTCGCTTTGTTGATTTACTTGAAATTGATGCAGCGTCGAGAACCAAAGTAGAGGACACTCGCGAATTACTTGATAATGTGCAATATAAGCCTACTCGTGGGCGCTTTAAGGTGTATTTGATAGATGAAGTGCATATGCTCTCAAAACATAGCTTCAACGCACTGTTGAAAACATTAGAAGAGCCGCCTCCTCACGTAAAGTTTTTATTGGCCACAACTGATCCGCAAAAGCTACCTGTCACTATTTTATCAAGGTGCTTACAGTTTAGTCTTAAAGCGTTGTCCAGAGAGCAAATTCAAAAACAACTCGAGCATATTTTAACGCAAGAAAGTATTCCATCTGATCCCATCGCTTTATCGCATTTAGCAAGGGCAGCACAAGGCAGTATGCGTGATGCATTGAGCTTAACTGATCAAGCTATCGCTCAGGGAAATAACCAAATAACGTCGCAAATAGTCACGGACATGTTAGGCCTCCTAGACAAAAACCAAGTCTTACGTTTGGTCAAAGCCGTGATTGAAAAAGACAGTCAGGAAGCGCTCAAACAGCTAGATGAAATTTGTGTGCATGCGCCAGACTTTTCACAAGTGCTATCAGAACTCTTAAGTTTGTTGCATCAAGTGTCGTTAACTCAAATCGTGCCTGATATTTGTAAAATTGAAACTGTGAGTGCACGAGCTGTTTACCAATTATCCAAGTCGGTATCTGCTGAGCATATCCAGCTATTATATCAATTAGTGTTGCAAGGTAAGAAGGACTTACCTTTCGCGCCAGATGCATTTACAGGGCTGCAAATGACCGTATTGCGGATGCTCGCATTCAGTCCCGCGCAAACAGTTGAGCTTGATTTAGAAAGTGCACACAGCGACGCTATAGCAGAAAAAAAAACAGCTGACTTAGTTGAAACGGATCCTGTCATTACTACCGAGCCTAATATTACTCAGGTTTCTGAAGCACTAACACAACATAAAGAAGCAAGTATAGTTGAAGTAAAACCTGAAATTACTGCACAAACACTTGACATAGACCCGAGCAAAAATACGTTATTAGTTGAACAAGTTGAACAAGTTGAACAAGTTGAACAAGTTGAACAAGTTGAACAAGTTGAACAAGTTGAACAAGTTGAACAAGTTGAACAAGTTGAACAAGATATTTTTAATATGTCTTTTGTCGACGAAGATGCAGAACAATCGATGTTTGATGAGTTTCATGAATTACATGATGAGGCGCAAACACAGCGTCAAAATGCGACTAGTTTGTTGACAACAGAAGTGACAGATTCAACGCTGCATATCCTAAGCGCCGATGCAACGGGGGAAGAAACTACACAAGACAATCTAACCACGACTTCGGACCTACTTGCACTGCATGAATTACTTGAAAACGAAGAACCGGAAGAAGAAGCGAACGTAGAAGTTGAGAGCAGCACACTGTCGTTGTTTGACCGCCTAATGAAGCAGGAAAATTCAATATTCGTCACTAATGATGGTTTACCTGAGTCCTCGCAAAACAAAAGTGCAGGCGAACGTGAAAGTAAGCTAGTTCGAAATCCACTGATTGAAGGCGAAACTCCACCTTGGGATAATGAGACTTCACCAGCGCTTAAGGGACCTGGTCCAGTTGTAGAGCAATTTACTACTCCGGATTTTGAGCTTCCATCAGATCCAGTATATGCGAAAGACGAAGACGATATTAATTTTGATGATGCGGATGATGCTCCTTTTGAGAAAGTAGCTATAATACCTGTAGCAGACGTTCAAAAACACACATCAGTTGAGCCTGAACAACAGAACGCTGAAGCGCAGAAGTCTAGTCATCATTCTTTTGATATGCCAACGACTAACGTTATTGAAAAAACACAAAGCGCAGCGTTCTTTGAGGACCCAGCTGATAGCCAGCAAATAGCCACTTATGAACAAACTGACGTTAGCACAACACAGGTTTACGATGATGAGGTGGATAGCCTCTCTGAAAAACAATTTTTAGATACAGCAGATGAAATTGCAGCTATGTTTGGTCACGGCGTAAATGATCTAAGTAATGTTAAAGTAACTCATCCACAAATTGCGCCTTATTTAAAAAATGGCGACAAACTTTTAAGAGCGAAACAAATAAATAAATGGAGTGATTTTATTGAAGAGCTTGGTGTTGGTGGGTTGAATAAACAACTTTTGCTACAATCTAATCTAGTACAACACGGTGAACAGTTTATTATTCGTATTGAAGAACGTAATCGGCATCTAGATGAAGAGCAGCATCGTACATCTATCATCGAGGCGTTAAGTGTCTTCTATCAAAAACCAGTTGCCTTTGAAGTGCAATATGGCGAGGTTGACGAAACACCTTTTCAAATACAACAACAGATATCGTTAATACGACATCAACATGCTCATAATGTTGTGGCAACGAATGATTCAATTCAAGAATTGTTAAAAGCGTTTGAGGGGCGAGTTATCGAAGGTTCTATAAAACCAAGATAACAACGGGCCCTTAATGATAAATATCCACAGAGTAGATTTATAATTCTGTCTAAAATAATCAGGAGATGACAATGTTTAAAGGCGGCATGGGTAATATGATGAAACAAGCCCAGCAAATGCAGGAAAAAATGAAAAAGGCACAAGATGAGCTTGCTACTTTAGAAGTAACTGGCGAGTCAGGTGCAGGCTTAGTGAAGGTGACAATGTCTTGTAATCACAATGTGAGACGAGTAGATATTGACGCGTCGCTAATGCAAGATGATAAAGAAATGATTGAGGACTTGGTGGCCGCGGCAACAAATGATGCTGTTCGTCGTGTTGCAGAAATGAGCCAAGAAAAAATGGGTTCTCTTACAGGTGGGATGGATTTACCGCCTGGCTTTAAGATGCCGTTTTAGTTTTTCAACATAACCAAAATCAAAAAGCTGATTTTGAGTGCAGTGCTAGCACCTAGGCACATTGCTTTAATCGGCTTTTCTATTTTGAGGTACACCGACATTTGGCCTGAAATCTATCATGCTTAAACACCACTAAAATCCTCAACATCAGCATTCGTAAAATCCCCCAACTCAAGGTATTCCTCAATAGTAAACTATGAGCTATTAAGTGTGCTTTTTGTGTTAGCTGTTGATGGATAAAATCTTGCTTGCGCAATTCAACAAATCCATGACTTCATGGTATTATTTAATTTTATTATTTAAGAAGTTTTATACATGTCATTTAGTCCTCTTATTAACGAATTGATTACAGCCTTGAGATGCCTGCCAGGCGTTGGTGCAAAAAGCGCTCAGCGTATGGCGTTTACATTGTTGGAAAGAAACCGTGATGGCGCAATGACCTTAAGTAAAGTGTTACACGACGCCATGGAACATGTCTCACATTGCGAACATTGCCGCACTTTTACAGAGGCACGGCTGTGTAAAATATGTGCAAATCCAATGCGCAGCGAAACGGGCCAGCTTTGTATTGTCGAATCACCTCAAGATGTATTAGCGGTAGAACAAACCTCAGAATACAAAGGCAAGTACTTTGTATTAATGGGTCATTTGTCCCCTATTGATGGTATTGGTCCTGCTGAAATTGGTTTGACTGAATTAGCCCAATTATTGGATAGGGAATCTATTCAAGAAGTTATTCTCGCCACCAATCCAACGGTAGAAGGCGAGGCAACAGCCCATTATATTGGGCAAATATGCAGAGAAAAGGACATAAAAGCGACCCGTATTGCGCATGGTGTTCCTGTCGGTGGTGAATTAGAATATATCGATGGAAATACCATAAGTCATGCCTTTGCCGGAAGAAGGCCAGTATAAGCTGACCTATGGCGTATAAATACTGATAAAAACCAAATTATTTTTGGCTTCATTTCGTTTTTCCCTTGAAAATGCCCCTTTGTGTCCTTACATCTTTCTTCAATCGACGAATTTTATGGTGGCGTTCTGCATTTTTTATTAATAGAACGGTGTTTTGTGCCACTTGGCTTCACATAACAGAAAACAAAGTAGGAGATACTTGGCTATGGCTGAGACCGTCAAACAAGAAACCCACGGATTTCAAACCGAAGTAAAACAATTGCTTCAACTGATGATCCACTCACTTTATTCGAATAAAGAAATATTTTTAAGAGAGCTTGTATCAAACGCTGCCGATGCTGCTGATAAGCTTCGTTTTAAGGGCCTTTCTGACGGCAGCTTGTATGAGAATGACCCTGATCTCAACGTTAGAATTAGCGTGAATAAAGAGGCTGGTACGCTAACCATATCCGATAATGGAATTGGTATGAACAAAGAAGAAGCTATTGCTAACTTAGGCACTATTGCCAAGTCTGGAACAGCCGATTTTTTTAGTAAATTATCTGGCGATCAGACCAAAGATTCTCAATTGATCGGTCAGTTCGGTGTTGGCTTTTACTCTTCGTTTATTGTTGCTGAAAAAGTAATTGTTAAGAGCCGAGCTGCAGGTGCGGATAAGTCGGAAGGTGTGCGCTGGGAGTCTGCTGGTGAAGGCGAGTTTTCAGTTTCCACAATCGACAAAGAAAGCCGCGGTACTGAAATTACCTTATTTTTGCGTGAAGATGAAAAAGAGTTTGCTGATGATTGGCGAGTGCGTTCAATTATTACTAAGTACTCTGATCATATTAATATTCCTGTGCAAATGTTTAAAGCAGAAGTGCCTGAAAGCGACGGTGAAGGCGACGAGAAAATACCTGCAGTCCCCGGTTTTTGGGAATCAGTCAACAAAGCGACAGCGTTGTGGACACGCGAAAAGTCAGAGCTTAGTGACGAAGAATACATTGAATTTTATAAGCACGTATCGCATGACTTTGCCGATCCAATTAAGTGGTCGCATAACCGCGTTGAAGGAAAAACAGAATACACCAGCTTATTGTATATTCCAGCTAAAGCGCCATTTGACATGTGGAATAGAGATCAAGCCCACGGGCTGAAACTCTACGTTCAACGTGTTTTTATTATGGATGATGCAGAGCAATTCATGCCAACCTATTTACGTTTTGTAAAAGGCTTGTTGGACTCAAACGATTTACCATTAAACGTATCCCGTGAACTTTTACAAGATAACAAAGTTACTCAATCAATTCGTCAAGGTTGCACAAAACGTGTGCTTCAAATGCTTGAAAAAATGGCTAAAAATGACGTTGAAAAGTATCAGGCGTTTTGGTCTGAATTTGGTAATGTTGTTAAAGAAGGTCCAGCTGAAGACTTCGCCAATAAAGAAAAGATTGCAGCACTACTTCGTTTCTCTTCAACGGCAGATGAGTCAGGCGTACAATCAGTTTCGCTTAAAGACTATATTGACCGTATGCAAGAAGACCAAGAGAAAATTTTCTACGTCACTGCTGATAGTTACCAAGCGGCTAAAACGAGTCCGCATTTAGAAATTTTCCGCAAGAAAGGTATCGAAGTTTTATTGATGGGTGAGCGCATTGATGAATGGTTAATGTCACATTTGACAGAGTTTAGTGAGAAACAGTTCCAGTCTATTGCGGGAGCTAACCTAGACTTGAGTGACTTGGATGATGAAGAATCTAAGAAAGCCAAAGAAACTGCTGAAAAAGAAGTTGAAGGAATTATTGAGCGAGTTAAAACAGCACTTGGCAATAAAGTGGAAAACGTTAAATTTACTCACCGACTAACTGATTCTCCAGCATGTATTGTTGCAGATGAAAACGGAATGACAACGCAAATGGCCAAGTTGATGGCTTCCGCCGGTCAACCTGTTCCTGAAACGAAGTATCATTTTGAATTGAATCCAGAACATCATCTGGTTAAATTAATGTCTAACGTGCAAGACGAAGCGCAATTTAAGTTGTGGTCTGAAGTGTTATTTGATCAGGCATCATTATCTGAGCAGGGCAGTTTGAAAGATCCGTCTGCTTTTGTAAAAAACTTAAATGGTCTGTTGGCTAGTCTAGCTAAGTAGTGGTTAATACTGTGTCTTTTAATAAACCTGTATAGGCTTATTATTAGGAAAACATTGAGATAGTAAAAGCGAGCTTAGGCTCGCTTTTTTATTTATTGACTAAATCAAGTCGTGTTGGCTGGCCGTTTTTTCAACAGTTCGAGAAAATTATCCGCTATTAGTCTTAAGTTATGATTTTTAACCATAATTTGACTTGTGAACTCGGAGCCTAAGTTGTAAAGTTTGCGCGTTTACAATTTACCTTAATTATTTGTTGGAGGATGCTTAATGCGCATCATATTACTTGGCGCACCAGGTGCCGGAAAAGGAACACAGGCTCAGTTTTTAATGAGGAAGTTTGGTATTCCACAAATTTCTACTGGCGACATGTTACGTGCAGCTATTAAAGCGGGTACTGAAATGGGTCTTGCAGCTAAGAAAGTAATGGACGCTGGAAAACTGGTTTCTGACCATATTATTATCGGTTTAGTTAAAGAACGTATTGCACAAGAAGACTGTGCAAACGGTTTTCTATTAGATGGATTTCCACGCACTATTCCGCAAGCTGACGCAATGAAAGACGCTGGTGTTAAGGTCGATCATTGTATTGAGTTTGACGTGCCAGACGATGTTATCGTTAACCGTATGAGTGGACGCAGAGTCCATCCGGCTTCCGGTCGTGTATATCATACTACTTACAATCCCCCTAAAGCGGATGGTAAGGACGACGATACCGGTGACAGTCTGATTATACGTGATGACGACAAAGAAGCCACCGTGCGTGACCGTCTTGCTGTTTACCACGATCAAACTAAGCCTCTTGTTAACTACTATCAAGCAGCCGCAAATGAAGGTTTATGTCATTATCACAAACTTGACGGCACAAAAGTCGTTACTGTCGTGAGTGCTGAGATAGAGAAAATTGTCAGCTAGAAAAAGTAACGGGACTGTGTTGTTATTACGGTCTCTTTTTACTATTTTACGCTAGAGCTGAATTTTTCGGCGACGCAATTATCTGTAAACTAGCTTTGAGCAGATCGGCTGCCTTTTCCGCGATCATTATTGTAGGCGCATTCGTGTTACCACCAATAATATTCGGTATTACAGAGGCATCGACAACCATTAAATTGGTAATACCTTTTACATTTAAATTAACATCAACAACAGCAAATACATCTTCATCAACGCCCATTTTGCATGTTCCTACGGGGTGATATACAGTCTCAGCGTTGTTTTTTAAGTAATCAATAATTTGTTCATCGGTTTGCACCGTTTCGCCAGGCGTCCATTCTACCGCACCATCACCAAGTGGAGAGGTGTTGCTTATTTTTCTACACCACTTAAAACCAGCAACTAAGGGTTTTATATCATCTTCGTGAGCCAAGTAGTTTGGACGAATATCAGCGTGTAGTTCACCATCGATTTGTTTCAGCAAAACTTCGCCTCTACTTTTCGGGTAAAGGTTACAAAAATGGATCGTGAAGCCATGCCCCCAAGGTTTTGAGCGACCATGATCTACAAGTAAAGCGGGTAAAAAATGTAATTGTATATCAGGTAACGTCATTTCAGGGTCTGATTTTAAGAAGGCCCCACCTTCAGCAATATTTGAAGTAAACATGCCTTCTTTATTTAGCCAATAGTTGAGTGGCTCTAATGCATTTTTTAGTAATGCCGGCACAGACAAACCATAAGAACGTCGAGCCTGAGTTTTAAATAAGATGGTGCCATCCAAATGGTCTTGTAAGTTTTGGCCAACACCGGGCAAATGTGCTTTTACTTCAATGCCTAAGGATTGTAGGTGTTCCTTATTGCCAATGCCTGATTGCATCAGTATTTGAGGAGACCCAATAGCACCAGCACTTAAAATAACTCGCTTTTTAGCAAACAAAAGTTGCTTCGTATGGTTCGAAAAAATTTCAATTCCGGTGGCTTTTTTATTATCAAAGGTAACTTTTTTAACTTCAACATTGGTCATAATATGTAAGTTTGGACGCGCTTTTATAGTGTCAGATAAAAAGCCTTTAGCCGCGCTGCAACGTGAGCCATTGCGCTGAGTCACTTGATATATGCCAACACCCTCTTGGAATTCGCCGTTGAAATCAACAGATTCAGCAAGCCCGTTAGATACAGACGAAGCGACAAAATCATGACTCACAGGATTAATATATTTTAGATCTGATACGCCTTGATAGCCTCCAATAGCGTGGAAATCTGATATACCTCGGGTGTTATCTTCACTTTTTTTGAAATAGGGGAGCACATCATCCCAAGCCCATCCGATCAGACCAGACGCAGCCCAGTCATTGTAATTTTGTGCTGCTCCACGAATATAGCACATGGCGTTAATTGAGCTAGAACCGCCCAATGTTTTGCCTCTAGGCCAAAACATTTCTCGGTCATTCAAATTACTTTCTTGGTGGGTTTGAAAACTCCAATTAACTGACTTCATGTCAGCTAAAGCGGCTAAACCAAAAGGAACATGTATCGCTGGATTGGTATCTTTTGGGCCGGCTTCAAGCAGGCACACAGACATTTGAGGATTTTCAGATAATCTATTTGCTAGAACGGCACCGGCAGAGCCAGCGCCAACAATGATAATGTCAAACTCAGTCATAATGCTTCAAATAATAAATTTCATGTTATCGATATTAACACTATTATCACATCTGACCAGTTGATTTTTTAATTAATTGGTGGTGAGTTAATCTATTTCCAATCTAATCTGATGACAGGACTTTCTGTGCTACTGTCAAGCCCGCACATTTCTTCATAAGGCGTATTCTGCTTCAGCCATACATTCTCGAACTTCTGTCCTTCGACTCTCAGCTTAATATTGTTTATGCATTGAAAGGACAGCGTTTTACTATACTTGTCTAAAAAAAACGTGTCGACTTTTGTTTCGCCTGTCCCAGCAATATACGTTCCGCCTTCAATTGATTCAATAAATAAGTTCATGTTTAGCTATCCTATTCTTTGTAATATAAACGATGAGTACAAGCAAAAGATCAACCTTGTTATAAGAGAAACGATGGTCTTAATTAATTACTGGCTTAATCTTTATTCTTCCACCAATGCTGCCGACAAATTAGGAGACCTAAGTTCTCTAATTCATTGCGCAGGAGCACCATATCATCAGCATTTAGAAATTGGCCGATTTGCACCCGTTGCCTGCCATTATGCAATGTGATTTTGGGCGTGTGCCAATTTAGGTCGGTTTCTGAGTAATAAATATCTGTACCAAAGCGAGGAAGTGATTCTGCTGATTGTTGACGGTCAATACCCATTTCAATAGTGATCTCTTGCTCCGTAAACGTCACTATCTGTTTTAAATACGTGAAGCGAGTTACTTTATACATTAAGTATGCAAACAAACCTGCTTCTAAGCCAGCAAAGGGCAAAATCATCCAAGCACCAACAAATGTCCAGGCAATGGCAATTATCATGACAACCGCAATCATGAATGCGATAATCCATTTTGCTTGAACCCACGTAATAGAACGATTAGGTGTAAGCAAAATAGTAACTGCATTATCATGTCTTTCTAACTGGACCATTTTTCACTGCTTGAATGAAATTGTTTGCCTAAGACTATCTCTTTTTCCAGCATATATTAACACTCTTTTATTATTGGCGAGTCGTATTGTTAACTATTTTTCGAAGGGCTTTTAATAGCCATCCATATAGAGTCACTCTTGCAATTTGCTGGCTCATACTTATATTTAGCGCACCTAACAGTTTTCAGATCATTTTTGATTATGTTGGTTTTTTGTTTATAGGTATTGTGGGTGCTATTTTTGCTAATTCAACAGGTGCTGGTGGCGGGGTCGTTTTCGTTCCGTTTTTCAATCAAATTAATATGCACAATAGCGCTATTATTGCAACAAGCTTTGCAATTCAATGCTGCGGTATGACTGCTGGAGCCCTCACTTGGCATTACCACCGACAGTCTCTTACTAAAGATAACAATGTGAGCACCAACAAAGTAACAGACGACGGTGCTCACTGGTTGTATGTCAACAAAGGACTGTTAATTACTATTCCGTTTTCGATATTGGGTATCCTTATCGCTCAATTTGGTCTAAGTGAATATACACAGCAAATGCAAACATCCTTACATATCGCTTTTGGTGTATTTTCCATTCTGTTGGCTATCGCCATTTATGGCTCGATTCCGCTATTGAAAAGGAGAAAGCTAACTAAACATCTTTTACCGATTGACGTATTATCGCTAAGCGTAATTGCTTTTTTTGGCGGTATTATTACTGCATGGTTGTCGGTGGGAGTCGGGGAGTTGGTTGCTGTATACCTCATCTTGCGCGGCTTTAATGTAACTTCAGCTATAGCCTTGGCCGTCATACTCAGTGCGTTTACGGTTTGGTCAGGAATATTTCACCACCTGTTTGTCACCCAAGCTATTTATTGGCATGTGCTTCTATTTGCCGGTGCTGGTGCCATTGTTGGTGGCATTATCGCGAAGCGAGTCGTTCTTTATTTTTCTGTTGTAAAGCTCAAACTATTTTTCGCTACTTGGGTGCTTATAATGGGTATTGCGAGCCTAATTACCTGAGTCGTCTTGGTCTTTTTCTGTGGGAAGCTGCAATGTCGGTTCTGCTATTTTTTTATCTCCCACTACTCTATTGCGCTGATATTCATATTCTTTAAATGTTTTTTCATAACCTCGTAAACAATCTTCTCTAGCTTGGCCTTCAGCCATGCGCCCACAAGCTTGTTTTTTATTAGTCATCATTAATTCATAAGCAGCTTTATTTGAGCATCCAGTGCCAACTAACATAGTTAAGACTGCTACTCCGAGGAAATATTTTTTTTGTTGCATGTCATTCTTCTCAAAAGGTAATTAACTCTCTAATGGACACAACAGTGCCTAAAAGTTCCATTTAAAGCAATTAATAGTGAATGCAATTTAAATTATCAGCCTTTTAGATTTTTATGCGGGCTTTGGACGGTAAGTGGTCATAAATAATTTTCTTAGTCTGTCGTTAATACCCCTTTTTTATCATTTAATATCAACTTACTTTTTGAGTGCTTAAAAAATACCAACACACATTATTAAACGTTTAGATCAGGCGGCTTTGCTTAACGACCCTTTAAAGCTTCAACTGATGGAGCCGTTTTCTGTTGAACCTCGCACAACCAAACAGGTTGCCGATCTCATGGCGTTAAAAGCGCCTAGGTTATATCGTCATGTTGAAGCTTTAGTAGAGGCTGATTTACTTGTTTTTATTCGAAAACAGCCTAAACGCGGCATAGTAGAACGCGACTATCAGACCATTGCTGAACTTGAAAACGATATTTCTCCCATCGTAATGAGGTTAACCGGACGTGTTTCGCCTAAGGAGTTTGCCGCCTTGCGTCACAAACTCATCGAGTGGTTGGAGGAATGTGAATTAAAAAGCGAAGAAGAGGGTCAGATCCCTTTGCGCGGTTTAATTACATTTTTTCCTTTAAAAGCTGTTTACACCAAATAGCAATTAATCTGTCTCAAACAATTGTCAGTCTGTAGAAAAGTTAAAGGCTTTCAAGTCACTGGTTGAAATATGCAAACACTCAATGCAGCTTTAGCCTCTTAAGCAGAAATTAAAGCGCTTATATAGCGCTATTAATCAACCTGTTAAGCGATAAAAGTACCATGGAACCCCAATGGAAGGGTTCTGTCAGTGATCGCTTGACCAATTGGGCCTGCCTCAATATGTGCAGCATTAAAAATATTAATTCCACTTTGCTTGTTAACTACATCTAAAAACGTTTGTACAAGCCAACTGTCGTTCGTGTCTTTGGGCTTAATCAGTAAAGGTTCTTCAGCAAAAACGCCGGTATCGTAAACATATTCCTTGTGTTCACCCGACTGCGGCTTGTAGCTCACTAAGGTGTTTTTATGTCGACGAGGGGAAATACTTTTTGATGAGAAAAGAGCGCGAACAGTTTTACGACCTACGCCAAAAATGCTTGAATTTGCACTTAGATCAATTTCATCAAACCCAGGAAACTCCATCGCAACGTTTGTTTTAAGTAATTCGCACGTTTTAGTATTCCTATTTGCCACTATAGTCGCCGAAACAGCATGCTCGCTATTCTCTATCTGTCCTGTGGCCATTAATTCAGTCATGCCTTGAGACAGTAAACTAGCATCTTCATACCAGCTCACGTTAACTCTGAGTTCGTTATTTTGTTCGGTAGCATGTCCAAAATGAAACACAAACCCAGCAGGCAACTCAAACCACTGCTGGTCGTTTAAATCGTTTTTACTGACGATTAACAACCTAGAGCCCATTTCAGGCTGCCATAAAAATTTGTCGATAAACGTTTGACCACTATTATTAGCGAAATGATGCGGAGGCACTAAAAATATTAGCGACCCTTGGGTTTGGGCAAAATCGTGCATATAACCTGAAAATGGCAAATTGATCGCCTTCACTTTTTGGATGCCGGCTTTTGGTTGAATATGGTAAACAAACAACATGCCTTTGTCAGCGTAGGGTGCAAAACCGAAATTCCACATACTGCCATCAGTTGGGTCAATCAGAGGATGGGCAGAAAAGGGCATGTGTTGCATTTCTTTACTCCATGTTTTGACACCTTTCGTTGATAGTGAATTTGGGTCTAAGCGATAAGCTGAGCCACCCTCCCATAGGGCTAATAGTTCATTGTCCCATTCAAGCAGCGCCGTGTTGGCTGTATTTATTGAATCGTTGTTGCTGGTGGGCATGGTGTTTTCGAAGGTCGTGCCAGCGCTTGCATATAAAAATTTACCCGCCGCTTGTTCTGCCACATACTTTTCGGTTTGCACAAACTTGCCTTGATGCGAGACTTTGCCTGCATCAAACGAAAATTGTTGCACCATTCCGTCACCATCAAACCAATGCTTATAGTGCTGATTGCCACGCTGCATTTTGGCCGGGCCGTTGCGAAATAAGTTACCAGAAAGCGAAGACGGAATATGGCCGATAGTTTTCATTTGCAAGGGTGAAAAACTATCCACATCTACCGATTGCCAACCTAAAGACCAATCAATATCAGCGTTTGATGTAGCCGCCTGTACCATCGTCGGGACAGTCAATGCGGCGCCAGCATAAGCACCGGCTTGTATAGCATTTTTCAGAAAAGTGCGGCGTTGCATAGTTGTCTCCTTAACTTTCTGTTTAACGAATATTAATGGTAATTGGTGTATCACCGACTACGGCAAAATGAGCATCAGCATATGAGGCGGGGCCAAATCTTCCGCCATTGTTGCTAAAGCCATAACCTTCAGTTGGCATACCAACAAGGTTGGTATCTAATTTTCCGTTGTTATTTTCATCGTGGAGTAGCTTAATTGCGTATTCGCCATCAATTAGGTTAGGAAAGCTGACGTCAAGTTTGTCGGCGGTCACGTCAATACTTTTAGTCACTGCCGGCTGGCCGTTATTGTACGTTTCTTCGCTATTGAAAATAGCTATTTGAATAGCGCCTTTAACTACTTGAATATTGCTAACGGTTAGCTGTATTTCTGCTGCTTGGGTAAAAGCGGTTGCAGATAAAGCTAAAATAGAGCCCACAGTGAGTTGTTGAAATAAGTTCATCGTCGTTATCCTTTGAGTGAGTTGACGTAATTAGAATATGCCAACTTACGATTGACCGAATGTGCCAAAAGTCGTAAGTATTTTCGTGACTTTTGGGCTATATAGGGATTCTTTTATCAAGGTTATTACCAGGCTATGCAAATCAACAATAAAGTTTCATATTATGGGGGCTGGAATTTGCGGTGAGCCGCCGTAAGCAGTTAATTCATCACAGGGGATTACAGTAATTGAAGGAATCGAATCCTCGAGGTTTGCCCCTACACCTCACCGAAATTCGACTTAACCCAGTTGACGAGAAACATTCGCCTACTTGTATTTTTTTACAGTGGTAATGAAGATAAAGCAGCAAGCATTCTTGAGATAAGTTTTAACCCTTATTGTGCAAACTGGAGTACAAGGTAAGTGCGAACTAAATTTACATTTAGTTCATCGAAAGAACATTCCTTAGTCAATGAACACTTAAAACGCATTAAACATGATCAGCAAAGCATGCTGGCAAAGTTTGATCTGACATAATAGGATAGAGACCGGAGTGAGATTATTCTGACCCCGTAGATCCCAAAATGAGGTTTCATGATTCAAATATTGTATAGGGTTTGGCCCCTCTTACTCGGCATTTTATTAATTATGCTCGGCAACGGCATGCATTTTACCCTTATCGGTCTGCGCGGTGGGATTGAAGGCTTTACCTCTGCTGAGTTAGCCATTGTCACCTCGGGCTATTTCATGGGCTTTTTGGCGGGCGCGCGCCTTTCTCCGCTGATGATCAAACGGGTGGGACACGTGCGCGTCTTCGCGGCGCTTGGCAGCTTTATGAGTGCAGGATTAATCGCTTTTCCGTTAGTTACCGAACCTTGGGTCTGGACGTTCCTGCGACTAATCGTGGGCTTTTGCATGTCGGGCATTTATGTCGCCGCCGAGAGTTGGCTGAACAATGCCGCGACTAATGAGAATCGTGGCAAAGTGCTGTCAGCCTATATGACCGCGCAGACTCTTGGTATTATAGGGGCGCAAGGCCTTCTGACGTTAGCCGATGCTGGGACCTCTGTGCTGTTTATTTGTGCATCGATTCTTGTATCGATTTCTTTTGCGCCAATCCTTCTTTCCGCTACTCCAGTGCCGGTTGTCGATGTCGCACGCCCGATGTCCTTGCGTGACCTTTTCCGTGGTTCGCCGCTTGGCACTGTCGGCATATTCTTATTGGGCGGCATCTTTGCGACGCAATCGGGCATGAGTGCGGTCTTCGGCACTCAGATCGGGTTGACGGCCTCACAGGTTTCCATGTTTGTGGCGATGCTATTTGCTGGGGCACTGGTGTTGCAACATCCTATAGGCTGGCTCTCGGACCGGATGGATCGCCGTAATCTGATCTTTGGGGCGGCCATTCTGGGCCTAATATCGTGTACAATTGGCTGGTTCACAAGCGGAGGTCTGCTGCTCTTGATGGTGTCTGCTTTTTTCGCAGGTGGGGTAACGACGCCCCTCTATGCACTTTTTCTGGCTCACGCTAACGATACTCTTTCGTCCGAAGATATGCCGGCGGCCTCAGGAGCGCTTGTTTTTACTTTTGGACTGGGTGCGATTGCAGGACCCCTGATATCTGGTTGGGCGATGCAACGTTTTGGCCCTTTTGCGTTTTGGCTGGTGCTTGGTGCAACCTTCGGTGCCATCGCGCTTTATGCGCTCTACCGAATGACACAGCGAAAAGCGACTCCAATAGACGAAACTGAAAGCTACATTGGTGTCCTACCCACTTCGTCAATAGTGGCGGTAGAAGCTGCCGGTGCATGGTCCGCTGAAAAAGCTGAGGCCGAACGAGAAGATGATGTTAAGGCCCAACAAGAAAACTAGACTGCGGCGCTCGGATATAATGTGTTAGCTTCTCTTGCTACAGCAATCACTGCCAATATTACATTGCCTAAATAGACCAACGCTAATTTATAACTAGTGCTTAACTAATATCACTAATTCGATAATTTTTCTTATGCTGAGCGCTTCCAAATTCAAACTCATCATCAACAAACTTACCCCGTAATATTTTCCCCAGTGGTGATGATGGGGTGATCACAACCATAGTTTGGTCTTCAAATACAAATTTGAGGCCCCCTGATACTGGCGCTAAAAAGAGCGATAGTGACTTTTCATTCTGATCAATTAATATGACTAGAGAACCAACAACAATGGGATCATTTAATGAGTAGTCCAGCGCTGTTAAATTTTGAATGGCCTCCAAATCAGCGCGGCACTCTGATGCACGTTTAGCTTGACCTTCTGCTAAATAAGCGGCTTCTAAGCCCAGTGTGTCGTATTTATTTTCTGCAACATTAGCTTTGTCTGTGGCTGTCGAATGGGCTCTTTTTGCCGCAGTCAAAGCGGTTTGATAGATTGCGTTAAGTTGCATTATCAAATGCTCAATTAATTTTCTTTTACGATGCATTGGTTTCTTAAGACTCTTCACGGAGGTTAAATGATTGGCTGTTTAGTAAACAACACTTTGTGTACGTTGGTACTCCAGTAGTTGCAAATCTTCGTTTCCACCATCCATTGACAGACCATGCGCCGCAGCAACATGGGCAAGAATACTCATAACTATCACGAAATTGTAACAGGTCCGCTAGATAACGAGGATGTTGCTCTAATGCTGGAATACCTAACAAATATTGGTGCATCATATCATCGCCAACAGTGGCAAATGTTGGCGCCACTTGCAAATTAGTAGACCCTACTGCATATGGTCCGGCGATGTGAGGCGTCGATTTGGTCGACATCTCTGTTCTTTTTTATCGCTAAAAGGGTGGCTTGCATATGATTGGCTTACATGACATGAGTATGGCAACTAACCTTAGCTGACATACTCAGTTATAACTTAGATAAATTGCGTCACAAATGCCAATACTACGAGCACAACAAAACCGATTGCCATGCGCAATGTCAATGTAGCAGCGTTGGCGTCGCTACCTCGTTTCATTACCGGTATTGCATTAACTGCGCTTGCCGCAAATCCAACAAAAGTGACTTTGAGCTTGGCAGCCAGTTTAGCTAAGCTAAGCCCCGCATCGGGCATTGCTTTTCTGTATATCCACTCAAAATCTACGTTGACTGATTTCAACTCGGGTGGGTAAAGTCCTTGCTTATTAAGCCAAACAAAGGCTAAAGCTGAGAAAAACAATAATTGTAATTGGGTTAACGTATGAGTTAAATCGTAAGGAACATACTGTTTTTCCATATCCCAAGGTAACATTTGATATAGAAATTCTGGGTAAGTACCGACTAGAATACACATGAATGCAGCGATGCCCATTGCGACCAACATGTTTGTAGGTGCTTCTTTGGGGCGTAAACCTGAATCGTGTGCAAAAAAAGCAAAGAAAGGAATTTTAATGCCAGCGTGGTGGAATACACCTGCTGACGCAAATAATAGCATTAACCACAAATATTCATGACCGTCTTCAATCATCGCTGCCATGACCATACTCTTGCTTACAAAACCACTAAACAACGGGAAGGCAGAAATAGACGCTGCGCCGATAATACAGAAAATAGTGGTTTTGGGCATCGTTTTGTATAAGCCACCCAAGTTTGACCCATTAACATGCCCAACCCGATGCAATACTGCGCCCATTGTCATAAACAACAAGCCTTTGAATATAACATCATTAAATGCGTGAGCAACGGTACCGTTAAGCGCTAAGGCGGTACCTATGCCAATACCGCAGACCATAAACCCGAGCTGGTTTATTAAACTATACGCCAATACCTTGCGTAGATCATTCTCAATAACGGCATAAAATATAGGAAAGCAAGTCATTGCTGCACCAATATAAACCAATAGGTCCTCACCTGGAAAGGTTCTTGCAAGCATGTAAATAGCAACTTTAGTGGTAAATGCCGATAAGAAAACAGTACCTGTAGGAGTGGCCTCAGGATAAGCATCAGTTAACCATGAATGCATGAAAGGAAAGGCCGCTTTAATACCAAACGCAATCAGGAATAACCAAGATGCCATTGAGCCCAAACCGATATAACCGATTTCTGTAGAGCCGGTTTGTTGAAAATAGCTAATCGCACCAATTAGCAATAATACGCCTGACAGCACTTGGATAATTAAATAGCGTATACCTGCAGTTTTAGACGCTTGGGTTCTGCGAGCAAAAACCAAAAATGCAGATGTAACAGCGAGTAATTCCCAAAAAATAAATAAGGTAATAAAGTCACCGGCGAACACCGCACCTATGGCACTACCGGCATACAGTAAGCCTGCGACTATTTGTACTCGGTCTTTTACGTGCAATGCGTAAATAAGACAGATAAAACACGCCAAGTGAAAGAGATAAGCAAATAATAAACTCAGTTTCGAATCTTGATCACTGACTTCAACACCGACATCCATAATTTGCAGTGTGAACGTGTGTAGTTGAATACTAATTGGCGTTAGTTGGTCAGCGTTTAAGTAAATTAAGACACCATTGACTAGTGGCACTAAAACTAGCAGATAGCGCCACCTTATCGGGGCAACAGCGGCAAATAAAGCGGCTAAGAAAAACGGTAAAAAAGCAGGGATAGCATAACTCATTAATGCGATTCCTTATTGGAACTACTAGCGGTGCTGTTATCAGTACTATTATCAGTACTATTATCAGTACTATGCTCGACATCAACCCGCGGTACTATTTGTTCTACCTCATCTTCGCGCTTGTCGTAATAATGTTCATCACGCATAACCAATAATCGCATTCCTTTTGCAATAACAACAAGCACAACACAGGCAATAAAGCCATAGAGGGCATAAAATGCAGGGATCTCTTCAAACGATACATAGATGTGTCGATGAACAATAAAGTCAGCAACGACTAATAAAATACATATTGCATAAAATATCCGAATTATCCAAGTGACATTTTTAGGGTTATCGAAAAATGGGATTTTTTGTTCTGTGTTAGTTGTTTCAATCTTCATTTCGATACCTTAAAAATTTGCTAGTGTTAATGAAAGTCGATAAAACACTTGTGGATCAAAGAACAAATAAATTGTCATGAATGTTGGGATCGCCATACCCATTAAGCAGGCAAGAGGGGCTTCTTTAACTACTCCACCGTGCTCGTTCTCAGTACCATGGTTAAGCGGTTTGTTGAAAAACGCAGTCATCGGAATACTTAGTAAATAGTAAATATTTAGCAATGAACTCACTGTTAATCCAATCAGTACAGCCCAATATGTGGCTTGCGGACCTTGAAAATTAAGGCCACCTGATATCAAATACCACTTGCTCCACATACCGCCAAAAAAAGGTAGACCAATAATACTTAGGGTGCCTATTGTAAATACAATAAACGTGAACGGCATAACGCGGCCTAAACCGGCTAATTCACTAACGTATTTTTTATGACTTGCAACAAGAATTGCGCCGGCTGCAAAAAATAAGGCTATTTTCGCAAAGGCATGCATCGCGATATGCATAGTGCCGCCTAATATACCCGCCTCATTTGCCAATAATGCACCTAAAATAATGTAACTTAATTGGCTTATTGTCGAATAGGCTAAACGTTCTTTTAAATTATCCTTTGTTAAGGCAATAAATGATGCAAGGACAATGGTGACCAAGGGTATCCAAATGAGCCAATGGTTGGCACCAGATTCAGTAATAAAGTCGGTTCCAAAAATGAATACCACGACTTTCATTACTGAGAATACGCCAGCCTTAACGACCGCTACCGCGTGCAACAGGGCACTTACCGGGGTTGGCGCAACCATTGCTGCGGGCAACCATTTGTGTAGAGGCATTAAACCCGCTTTACTGATACCAAAGAGAAACAGCAGTAAAAGTGGTGCAGCCCAAATCATATCGAGATTATCGGCTAGAATACCGCCTTCTTGGAACGTCAGTGTGCCTGAAACAAACCACACAATGACCATTGCGGGAAGGAAAAATAAGATGGATGAACCCATTAACACCAGAATGTAAGTTTTTCCGCCTTTTCTGGCCTCTCGGGTACCCTCATGAGTCACTAGTGGATAAGTTGATACGGTTAAGATTTCGTAGAATAAAAATAAAGTAAATAGGTTATCTGAATAGGCTACAGCCATAACGCCAGCAATAGCGACAGCAAATAAGATATAAAAACGTGTTTGGTATTTTTCATTGTGTGCGCGCATATATCCAATTGAATAGATGGATGTGGCAATCCATAAACCACTAGCAACTAACGCAAATAAGCTTCCAAAAGCCGTTGCAGAGAAGGCAATTGACAAACCTTTAATAGGTTCTGCAAAGGTAAACCTAGACGCCGCCACGTCTTTGGCATGATCGAGGTCAAGACTGAGGTAGATATCAATGTTTATAATAAACAGAATGATGGCAGTCACAATAGTAACTGTTTCGCGCAGGTTAATATGCTTATCTAATCGGGATATGATGAGTGCCCCAATAATGGGGACAATCATCGACAGAATTAATAAATGCGTTAAAGCTAATTGGGTCATCATTATTCCTATTGCTTCAACATTGCGGCGGCAGCAGATGAGGCAGCCTCAAAAGATAATTCGGTATTTAAGCCAAAAAATATACATAAAAGAGCGCCAATCCACAGGGCGCTCGACATGGTTCTTGGCGTTTTAGCAATTGCCGAGTCACCGCTTGGCACATCTTGTATACGCACTTTACGTTTACTTCTGAAATACAAGTTTTCAACTATTTTCCAGACATAGCCAATAGCCAGTGCTGACCCCAGAACAATGGTGATAACAACAATCCACATGCCTTTTTCAACCGCAGCCTCGAGTAAGTACCATTTTGTAACGAACCCGACCGTACCAGGAACACCAATTAGACTGAGTCCTGCCAACGTAATAGCCGCGAATGTCCACGGCATGTCTTTGCCCAAGCCTCTTAAATTACCCAATTCAGTCGTGTTTGTTCTATATAAGATGATACCTGCACCAATAAATAAAGTTGATTTGATCAGCGCATGATTGAACAAGTGTAAAATAGCGGCGGTTAACCCCAGTTGGTTTACAAGTGAAAAACCAATCACAATATAGCCAATTTGTGCAACACTCGAAAATGCTAAAAGCCGTTTCATTTCAGTTTGTTGCCATGCGCGATATGAGCCATAGATAACCGCGACACAGCCCAGTGATAGCATAATTTGTGGCAACAACATGTCAACCCAGTAGTCGATAGGATAGAGATCGAACAGGATACGAAGTAGCACGTAAATTGACACCTTCGTTGCGGTAGCAGATAAGAATATGCCCACCGTTGAAGGAGCTTGGCTATATGCGTTGGGCAACCAGCTATGCAGCGGGAATATTGCCGCTTTTAAGGCGATACCCATGATCATGAAGATAAGTGCGGTTTCAACTAATTGCATATCTTTAAACGTATCGAATCTATTCGCGATATCAGCGGTGTTTAGGCTTCCAGAAGCAGCGAATAAAAAGCCCACGCCAATTAGGAAAAATGTTGCGCCAATAGTACCTAATATTAAATATGAAAACGCAGCGGTGAGTGCTTTTCTATTTTTGCCCATACTGATAAGTGCATAGGAAGATAGCGACGAAATTTCTAAGAAGACAAATAGATTAAATATATCACCCGTTAATGCAATACCTAAGAGGCCTAATAAGCACAACTGAAATGCCGCATAGAACAATGGGATCATCTTTTCTTCAATTTCATCTGGCACACTACGGTAAGCGAATAAGCAAGAAAGGCAGCCTATTGCGCTCACAATAAGAGCAACAAATGCATTCAATGAATCAATTTTGTATTCGATCCCCCAAGGCGGACGCCAACCACCTAATTCATAAATAACGTGGCTACCATCAATTACTTCGTAAAGAATGTAGCAAGAAATTCCGAGTGATATTAAACAAACAATGAGCGTTAATAACCACGTCACTTTCTCAGATGGTATTAATGCTGTTATTGGTGCGACCATCAAAGGGATGACAATCAATAAGATGGTAAGTTGTTCCATTATTCTTTTTCATCCATAGCCGAAATCTCATTTTCTTCGACGGAGTTATAAGCTTCTTTTATGCGGATAACCAATGCGAATCCCAATGCCGTTGTGGCAACACCAACAACGATTGCGGTAAGCATGAGAACTTGTGGAAGCGGGTTGGAATAGAGACTGTATTTTTCGCTAATAATAGGCACAGTACCTCCTGTTACTTTACCTAAACTGACATAAAATAAAATAACGGCTGTTTGAAACATCGATAATCCAGCTAATTTTTTAATCAGATTCGAGCGGCTCATCAAGGTATAAAGGCCGACCATCATAATCGCAACAATTAACCAATAGTTAATATGTCCAATAATGTACTCAATCATTCTGGTGCAACCCTTCTTGCAAAAGTGAAAAACAACAGCACCATAACTGACGCTACCGTGATGCCCACACCAAGTTCGATAATAATAATACCTAGATGTTGTCCAGCAACCGGCGTGCTGCCTAAAACGCTGTAATTCAGAAAGTTACCGCCAAGTATCATTGAAGCAACACCAACACCACCATAAATGAGTACACCTAAACTGGCACCAATGCGCAGTATATATTCGGGAATAAGTTGTAGAGCCGCATCAAGACCATAAGTGAGTGAATATAACAAAATTGCGGAGCTAAATATTACGCCCGCTTGGAAACCGCCTCCAGGGCTATAATCACCGTGAAATTGCACATAAAGTGCAAACAGGATAATGATGGGAGACAGCCATTTAGTAATAACTCTTAAAATCAGATCATTTGCCATTGGATACCTTTCTTATTCTTATTTTTTTTCTTGAACCTAGCAGCATAAGAACGCCAATGCCTGCAGTAAGCACAACTGTTACCTCGCCTAAAGTATCAAAGCCGCGGTAACTCGCTAAAACGGCAGTGACGAGATTTGGTACACCGGTTTCTTCTTTTCCTTTTCCAATATATCGCGCGGCAACTTGAGTATGTGGTGCACTTTCAACTTCACCTAGTTCTGCAATGTCATGTGTACCATAAATAAGAAGTCCCCCCATTAGCACGCATATGATAAGCGGTGCTGTTCGAGATTTTTGTGTGGAGATGAGTTCGTGGCCATCTTTGATTGAAGCTAAAGTGACCAACATGAGAACGGTCGATATACCGGTTCCAACAGCAGCCTCAGTAAAAGCCACGTCGGGTGCATCTAAAACGACAAAAAGGCCCGCAACTAACAAGCTGTATAAACCAAATAACATTGCCATTGCAAACAAGTGACGAGTTTTTAAGACGGCTAAAGCCATGACCAAAAGAAAAACGAGGAGAACTAAATTGACGACTAGGCTCATTTATTTTCCTTATCTGTTTTGAAACTACTGATATGTATTTTTTGATTATGCATCAAGCCCCATCGCCATGCGTTATTTGCCAGTGCATAGGATGAAACCGGACTGGTAAACAGAAGGAACAAAAAGATTAAAACAAGTTTGGCAATGACGTTAACTGAGTCGGCATGACATGCTAGCCCTGACAAAATTAAGAACGAGCATAGCGTGTCGGTTATCCCAACAGCATGTAATCTAGCATACATATCAGGTAGACGGATCAAGCCGAATGCGCCGACAAGTCCAAGAAAGCAGCCCAAGCCAATGAGCACAAAGCCAACGATTTCAAGCATCTTGGTCTCCTTTTTGTTTATCTATTGAATTTTCGTCGCTACTTTCTTCATCACCTATACTCATTCCTTTTTCGATTACGCTATTGTTAGCAAAGAATTTACCTCTTTCCACCAATCTTAAGGCAGCAATAACACCGACAAAGTTAAGCAAAGAATAAAGTAAGGAAATATCTAGTAAATCATGGCGTCCTGTAAAAAAGGCAAAAATAGCCACTAGTAACACGGCTTTTGTGCCAAATAAATTGATCGCCAAAATACGGTCGAACACACTTGGGCCTAATAATGCTCTGCAAACGCCTAACGCCATTGCAATAAGTATGGCCAATGCTGCAACGAGGTAATAATCCGTCATTGGTTAATATTCTCTATCGTTTTTACCTGATATTGCTTTGGCATGATATTCAAAATATCACCTTGGGCGAGGTCTTGAGCTCCTTGCTCACTGATTGTGTGCACCAAGAGCGTAGTGTCTGACAGAACTATGCTGGCTGAACCGGGAGTGAGTGTGATTGCATTGGCGTAAAGTACTTTTGCAACGTCGTTGTCGAAAGGAACTTCGATAGTAATAAAAGTCGATTGTACTGGCCTTATACCAAGCACTCTGAGTGTAACATCATAATTTGATAGCACAATTTTATAGAACAATTGGCAGAGAAATTTACCTAAGCTAATCGTTACGAAAAATGTGTACTGCTCTTGATCTATTCGCAACATGCGTTTTGTCAACCACAGAGAAATAAGAACAGATATAACCCCAAAAGATAGCATCAGGGGTTCGTAGATGCCTGACAACAACAACCAAACGATGACTAATATCACGCCTAGTCTAAATAAATGACTCAAATCTTATCTCCTAGCACTGCAAAGTATATGGGGTTGTAAAAACAGAAAATGACAAACGGTCATAAAGCTAGGTGTTTATTTGCTTACCGCGTTAATTTAACAATTCGTTAACGTTAATACAACAAGTGAAGTTAAGTTGTTACTATTTTTTATTTTAATTTAATACTAACCATTATTCGATTCGTTACACTCACTATAAACTAACTGAAGAAAATACTAAATGAATTTAATTATTGCCGGATTGTATAGTGGGCTTCTAGGCCTCGTTTTTATTGCTTTGTCTATTCAAGTTATTAACATTAGAAGGAAGCATTTAGTTAGTTTAGGTGATGGAGAAATAGACGATTTGCAAAAAGCGATAAGAGCTCATGCCAACTTCAGTGAGTACACACCAATTTGTTTGATTCTTTTGTTAATAGCAGAAATAACTTCAAATGCTGATGTTTTTTTGCACGTTTGCGGTGTGGTACTGTTGTTAGCACGTATTATGCACGCCCACGGCTTGATTACAAAATCAGGCGCAAGTTGGGGACGTATTAGCGGTACCTTAGGTACTTTTGCCGTGCTAATTGGATTGTCTTTGTGGAACTTGTATATCGTCGCGGCTAGAGTAATTTAGAGCAGAAATATAATCTTCTATAAACAAAAAGACCACTGCAAATGCGGTGGCCAAAGGGAACTAACTGTTGTTTACCTTAACGTTAAGCTTCAAAGTTAGGGAATTCTTTGACTCTCTAGTTAAGGCATACGTGTACTGTTTACTTATTTTCAATAACCTGACTGCCTATTTCGATCCGTCTTGGCTTTTTAGCTTCAGGGACAACCCTTTCAAGATCCACATGCAATAAACCATTTTCCAAATCGGCGGTTAGCACTTTAACATTGTCACCAAGTTGAAATTTGCGTTCAAAATTTCTTTCTGAAATGCCTTTATGCAGAAATTTACGGCTCTCATCAGGCGTTTGTTCTTTGCTGCCGCTAATAATGAGTGTATTTTCCACAACTTCAATAACTACATTTTCTTTCGCGAAGCCAGCAACAGCCATTGTAATTCTGTACTTGTCATCTTCAAGTAATTCGATATTGTAGGGAGGGTAAGTGTTTTGTTTCTCATTCCTTGCTGCAGCATCAATGATAGATGCCAAATGGTCTGAACCAATGAATGAACGGTATAGTGGAGATAGATCGATAGTACGCATGGTCATATCCTTTTACTTTTAAGCAATATGTTTTAATTTCAATGCCCCGATAATACGGCGGCGGTTTTTGTGGACCCTTTCGGCGTCCAAGTACTGTATATAAGAACGGACTGAATTTTTTCAAGAACAAAACGTGATTAATTTTTATAAAACTAACAATATGAACTAAAGTTTTTTTAAATCAAAGAGTTGTGATTTATTCTCTACTATAGGTTATTAACTACTTGCGCCGCATATTTTTCGCTGTGACGCATTTAAGGTATTTATTATAATTGGAATGGTTGTTTAATCAGTTCTTCCAATACTGCTCTTCCAAAACAGCTCTTTCAATACTGCTCCTCCAAAAGAGCTAGAGGAAGAGAATGACTGCCAATGATGGCATCGCGAAATGCGCGGATGTTGATCGAGAGGGGCATGCAAATCTTCGTTAGCTTGCGCATGCAATTCCTTTACAGTTTTTATATGTTCGACATAAGCCCAGTATAAAAGTGCGTTATTTATTGTGCCGAGCTTGTAATACTGCGATAGCGTCGTTTAATGAAAGGTTACTGGCTTGGAGTAGCACAATCAGGTGATATAACAAATCAGCAGATTCATTTTTCAATTCTTCTAAATCTTGAACTACAGCGGCAAGTGCGGTTTCAACCCCTTCTTCGCCCACTTTTTGTGCAATACGCTTAATGCCTTTACTGTAGAGTTCGGCCGTATAGCTAGTGGATGGATCAGCTTCTTTGCGCTCTGCTAATATTTGCTCTAACTCAGCAACAAAGGTCATGGTTGGTAGTTCACTATTAAACCAACAAGTACTAGCACCGGTATGGCAAGTCGGGCCGTTTGGCTTAGCCAAAATCAGCAGGGAATCTTGATCACAATCAGCTGAAATATCCACTAAATCTAAGGTATTACCAGAGGTTTCGCCTTTCATCCATAAACGTTGTTTTGAGCGACTGAAAAAGGTGACCTTGCCAGACTCAAGGGTTTTCGCTAGCGCTTCTTGATCCATATAACCTTGCATCAAGACCCGCCCTGAGTGCGAGTCTTGAATCACCGCGGGTAATAAATTTTTCATTTTCTCCCACGCCAACTGGGTAGATGTTTCGTGTGTGATTTTCATTCTTGTTCCTATTGAGTCAACGCGCATTAGCTGCGCATTTCTATTCCTTGAATGGATAGCCAAGCTTTTAGTTCAGGTATATCTATAATAGCTTTATGAAAGACGGATGCAGCTAGTGCACCATCAACATCAGCTTGATTATAAACGTCGGCAAAATGCTGCATTTCCCCCGCACCGCCGGATGCAATAAGCGGCACCTTACAAACGGCCCTCACTGCGGCAAGTTGCGCGATGTCATACCCGGTGCGAACACCGTCTCGATTCATACAGTTCAAAACAATTTCACCAGCACCAAGTGACTGAACTTCTTTGACCCAGTCGATGGTCTGCCATGCCGTTTTTTGGGTGCGCGTTTCGTCACCGGTAAATTGATATACTTCATACTGCCCAGTTTCTTCATTAAAAAAACTATCAATGCCAATAACAACGCACTGTTGGCCGAAGGTGTCATGTAAATCTTTGATTAATTTTGGGTTAGATAATGCAGGGCTATTTATCGATATTTTATCCGCGCCCATTTCGAGAATTTTACCCGCATCTTTAACTGACTTAATGCCACCTGCAACGCAAAACGGAATATCAATCACTTGCGCAATTTTAGTTACCCAACTTTTTTCGACTACGCGTTGATCGCTCGAGGCGGTAATATCATAAAACACCAGTTCGTCAGCACCGGCTTGTGCATAACGCTTAGCTAGTGGCACAATATCACCAATAATTTCGTGATTACGAAACTTAACCCCTTTAACTACAACACCGTCTTTTACGTCGAGGCATGGGATTATGCGTTTGGCTAACATTGCGCTCCACCTAGGTTATACCTTTGATTTTTCAATCTTTTAATTTTCATCTTGAGCGTTTTTGATTTTTTACAGGTCGACATAAGATACACTTCATATATATTTCTGTTAATAAGATTGCATATAAATTCAGGCAGAGAAATAAAACTACATAAATATCAGTTAACTTTAACCAGCCAATTGTGCTTGTCTTCGGCCTTACCCCATTGAATATCATTCAATGTTTGGCGCAATTTCATTGTGGTTGGGCCAGCTTCGCCATCGCCGACTTGATGCTCTTTATCATTATGAATAAAGGTACCTACTGGCGTAAGTACTGCAGCAGTGCCTGAAAGCGCTGCTTCAACACCTGGTTTTGCTGCTCTCTTCAATAACTCATCAACACTGATGTCTCGTTCACTAATGGTCATGCCTAAGTCAGCAGCGAGGGTTAAAATAGAATCACGAGTAACGCCATGTAAAAAACTAGAGTCTAATGCTTTGGTGATGATTTCGTTACCATCAATCAAAATAAAGTTGGCTGCCCCGGTTTCTTGTACATCACCATTTGGACAGAACAGTATTTGATCAGCTTGTACGTCGCTACGCGCTTTTAAAATAGGGCCTAATGCACTTGCATAGTTGCCACCACTTTTAATCATTCCCATGTGCGGTGAGCAGCGCATACCTGTTTCGTCAAGCAATAAGCGCAGCGGTTTGGCGCCGCCGGCAAAGTAATCGCCTACAGGTGACAATAGCACGTATAACATAGAGGTCAGCGATGGAGCTGCGGCTTTGCCGATAGACGCTTCTGTACCAACATGAGTAGGGCGAATATACATAGAGCCAGGTGGTCGTGGCACGTCATCAGCATATTGAGCAACAATGTCTAGGATCATCGCTTCTACTTGGTGTTTGTCTATTTTAGGTAAATTCAGTAGTTCACTGCTTTGCTCAAAACGGTTGAGGTTTTTATCCATTCTAAATACGTAAATACCGCCATCTTCGTGACGAAAGGCTTTCAAACCTTCAAAACAAGTACTTGAATAGTGCAACACATGGGCGCCTGGATGAATTTGAATACTCTCAGCAGAGACTTTTTGGGTATCGTTCCAGTTATCATCTTCAAAAGTTGCCAATGCCATTTGTGGCATAAAAACAGTCCCGAACGCAGCCATGTATAATTCCCACTTTTTGTTGTTGGCGTTAATCGCCTAATTTTATTGACCTTGTACTATCAGCACGTTGCCCGATAGCGTTTATAATGACGACTATTTTACGTAATATTTAACTTTGAACAATAGCTGTCGCAGGTTTGCATTACATTTATTAGTGCTAAGTCAATTAAGGTCCTACATCTTGCTCACAAATTCGTTACTTACTTTGACCAACATTCAATGGCTTGTTTTACTGTAAACTTGCCTTCAAGCAACGCTCTACCTAATATCACACCAGCGACATTAGTAGGTTTTAAGACCTCAATATCGCGTAAACTACCGATACCACCGGATGCCTGCCATTGAATGTCAGGAAATTGGGCGACCACTTCTTTGTACAGTCTATCGTTGGCCCCTTGAAGCGTGCCGTCGCGACTAATGTCTGTGCATAAAACGTGCTTCAAACCAACCTTCGAGTAGCGTTCAATTAACGCTTCAATAGAAACACCAGAGTCTTTTTGCCAGCCGTGCGTTGCTACAAACTTATTACCCAGCTCGTCAATGTTTATATCCAGAGCAAGAACAATATGCTCCGAACCGAATTCGACCATCCATTGCTCCACAACTTCTTGCTGAGTAACGGCCAGTGAACCGATAACTACCCTGTGCACTCCTGCTTTTAATAAACCTTCAACATCCGCTTTGGTGCGCACACCGCCACCACTTTGAAACTTCATACGCTTGGTGGCAACCATCTCTGAAATGAGGGTTAATTGTCGTTTAGCCGTGTCTTTGGCGCCGGTCAAGTCAACAATATGCAACCACTGCGCGCCATCATCGGCATATTGGTGCACCACATCGATTGGATCACGTTTGTATTCGGTTGTCTGGTTATAGTCGCCTTGATATAAACGAACCACTTTTCCTTCGATTAAATCGATAGCTGGAATAATCATTTTATTTTCTCACAACTGAATAAAGTTTTTGAGTAACTGCGCGCCAGCATCACTGGAACGCTCTGGGTGAAATTGCACACCGAAAAAATTATCTTTATGGATCGCGGCGGAAAAAGTAGTGCCAATATCAGCTTTAAGTTGCTCGGCACTTATTGGCTTGGCACTTATTGGCTTAGCACTCATTGGGCCAGCATCTACTAGCTCAGCGTTTGCGTGAATAGGTACTACGCCTATGTCTGATTGCTTTTTAGCTGAAGAATAATGGCAAGTGGCTAGTGTATGTGCATAGTTATCAATGGCATAACTATGCACAAAATAGAAATGCTCGCCATCTGGAATGCCAACAAACAAAGGGTTTGCAAGTTTACTTGTGACTCTATTCCAACCCATATGCGGTAAACGTAAATTGCCTACTTGCATGCGTTTTACGTGACCGGGAATTAAATTCAAGCTACTAGTCAAATCAGTTTTACCAAATTCACCTTCTTGTGAGTCGGTGACCATCAATTGCATACCCAAGCAAACACCTAATGTGGGCTGAGTTAACCCGCGTAAGCAACTGGCTAAGGCTTTTTTGTTAATACTGCTCATTGCTGCAGGTGCACTGCCAACACCAGGTAAAAGCACTCTTTGCGCCTTTGCTATTACCTTAACATCGTCAGACACGTCAACGTTGATACCTAATCGCTCAAATGCAAACTTAACTGACGATATGTTCGCACAGCCGGTATTTACAATGACCAATGAGTTAGACATTTATAATGATCCTTTCGTGCTTGGTAGGGCATCACCTTGTTTCGCTATTGCTTGGCGCAACGCACGACCAAACACTTTAAATAGGCTTTCGACTTGGTGATGCGCATTGCCTTCTGTTGTTGATAAATGCAATGACAAACCCATTGTCTGCGCAATTGAATAGAAAAAGTGAGGCACCATTTCAACTGCCATATCACCAACTGAATCACGACTAAACGGCGCATCAAATTTTAAGTGAGGGCGGTTTGAAATATCCATAATACATTCGGCTCGACACTCATCCATTGGCAAGGCGAAGCCAAACCGAGCAATTCCTCGCTTATCGCCTAAGGCTTTTTTCAGGCATTCACCCAGTGCGAGAGCGGTATCTTCAACACTGTGATGATCGTCTATGTGGAGGTCACCATCAACACTCACGTTAAGGTAAAAACCGCCATGTGTGGCTACTTGATCGAGCATATGGTCAAAAAAACCGATACCGGTATGTATTTCTGGTTTTTGTGAACTGTCTAAGTTTACTTTTACCCTAATATCTGTTTCTGATGTCGTTCTGACCACTTCTGCAATGCGCTCTGTTACTGTTAATTGCTGTGTGATCATCGGCCAATTGTTAGTTGCGGGGTCGTACTTAATACCCTTGATGCCCATATTCTCTGCAAGTTGTATGTCAGTATCACGATCGCCAATCACAAACGACCGCGTAAAATCGACTCTACCTGCTTGCAAGTAGTCTTTTATCAGCCCTAATTTAGGCTTTCTGCAACTGCAATTATCGGCATCAAAGTGCGGGCAAATTAATACGTCATCGAATATCACGCCTTGGCTGGAAAATATGTTCATCATCGCGTTGTGTGGCAAATCAAAGTCAGCGATTGGAAAACTTTCCGTACCTAAACCATCTTGATTCGAAACCATCACCAATCTGAAACCAGCGGCTTGGAGTTTAAGTAGCTCAGGAATAACACTGGCTTCAAAGACCAACTTCTCTAAGTTGTCGAGTTGCTTATCAACGGGGGGCTCTTCCACTAAAGTGCCGTCACGATCAATGAAAAGAATAGATTGTTGACTCATATTATTGATTTCCGTCGGCAAAGAATGCCTTAATTAATGATAATAATGTGTTGTTCTGCTCTGGGGTTCCGATACTAATGCGCAGACAATTATTCAAGTTTATCTGTTTTGATTGATCGCGAATTAGCATTTTGTTTTTCACAAGAAAAGCCATGAGCTCAGTTTTTCTTTGTGTTCTAAAGAGCACAAAGTTGGCGTTAATATTACCGACAATTTGAATATCACCAATGTCAGTTAAGACTTCACGCAATGCAATCAATTCTGTCTTTAATAAATCAACGTCGCGACGCATTTTAAGCAAACCGTCTGATTCGAGCGCTTTGCTTGCAACTTGAGCAACTGGTGCAGGAATAGGGTACGGCGCAATAACTTTCAATAATATTTGGACAATTGCCGCTGATGCTAGCGTAAATCCGCAACGTAAACCAGCTAGCGCGAACGCTTTTGATAAGGTTCGCAATATCACTAAATTTTCATATTGTTCGAGTAAATCAGTTTGGTTTTGAGTAATATCAAATTCGATATAAGCTTCGTCCACTACAACAATAGCTTTATCTTTGAATGCTTCAAGCACGGTCACAATGTCTTGCCTGGAAACACTGGTGCCGGTCGGGTTGTTTGGCGAGCAAATGAACACTGCTTTGACTTTACCAACATACGTTAGTATGTCGGCTATATTAAGGGTGAAATCGTCATTGAGTACTGATTTTTGTACACCAACGTTAAACGTTTGAGCACTGATCGCATACATACCATAAGTGGGAGGGCAAATAAGAATACTGTCTTTGCGCGGTTCACAAAATGCGCGAATGATGAGTTCTATGCCCTCATCGGCGCCTCTTGTTACCAAGGTTTGCGCTGCCTGTAAGTTTGTATATTTTGTATAGCCTTTGATCACGGTGTCAGGCTGGCAATCAGGATAACGATTAAATACTGATGAATCGACAGTGTATTCCCCTGCAAACGGAGACTCATTGGCGTTTAACCATACATGGCCTGTATCGGTACCAGAGCCGGCGAAGAGTCGTCTTGCCGATTCGTAAGGGGTTAACTTATTAACATGCTCAAGGCTGAGGTCTAACAGCCAATTTGCTGTCGTGTTTATCTCATTGCCTCTGTTTTTTTGTTTCGTGTTCATGGCTACTTACCTGCCGGGGTGTAAATATATACATGACCGTCTGTTTCATTGTGGCTGTTGTTTGTGTTATTTTCCGCTTCATTTACCGCACTGTTCACAACACTATCGTCTTTCACTGTAACATTTTCAGACTGTGCAAGTGAAGTAGAGGGTAGATCTAAACCTGTTAATCTAATTTTAACCGCGTTTCTATGTGCATCGAGACCTTCTGCATCTGCTAAGTCCATAATGGCATCACCAATATTCTCTAATCCTTCACGCGATAATTCTTGCACCGTATAACGGCGCATAAAATCTAGTAAGCCCAAGCTCGAATAGTTTCGCGCATAACCATAGGTTGGCAATACATGATTAGTACCACTTGCATAATCACCCGCTGACTCTGGAGAATAAGCCCCAATAAATATAGAACCGGCGTGTTTCAAGGTTGCTAATAGGTCGCGAGCATGGTCAGTTTGTACAATCAAATGCTCAGGTGCATAGGCGTTGCTGACCAAAACACATTCTTCAATACTATCGGTAAGAATATAACGACTGTTATCTACCGCTTTAGTTGCAATATCATGGCGCGAAAGTTGAGCAAGTTGTAAGCCGATTTGTTGTTGTACTTTCACAATCAACGTGCGGTCATTACTCACTAATACGGCTTGTGAATCTGCGCCATGTTCAGCCTGCGAAAGCAAGTCAGCAGCGACAAATCCGGCATTCGCATTTGCATCAGCGATAACCAATACTTCAGAAGGACCCGCGGGCATATCGATAGCCGCGCCGCTAACAACTTGGCTAACTTGTTGTTTTGCTTCGGTAACAAAGCTATTACCAGGACCAAATATTTTATCGACTTTAGGTATGCTCTCGGTACCAAATGCCATTGCTGCAATTGCTTGAGCGCCACCACAGAGGTAAATGTGTTTAATCCCACATAGCTTTGCGGCATAACAAATTTCAGGTGCGATGGTGCCTTGTGGAGAGGGTGGTGTGCATAAAATAGGCAATTCACAACCAGCTACTTGGGCTGACACGCCCAACATCAACACAGTTGAAGGTAAAGGTGCACTGCCACCGGGAATGTAAAGACCCACTTTTTCTAAGGCTGCGTGTTTTTGTTCACATAACACACCCGGTGTTGTTTCAATTTGAATATCCTGAGGTATTTGGGCCTCATGAAATATTTTTATATTTGCATACGCTTTATCAATAGCGATTTTGACCTTCGCTTTAATTTTGCTTTCTGCTTGCTCAATGATGGCTGGGTCTAAGCGCAATTCACTCAGTTCTGCACCATCAAATTGTTTTGTATATTCAAATACGGCGGCGTCTTTGTTTTCACGCACACGACTCAAAATCTTAGTCACCGTATCACGCAAAATAACACTGTCTTTCATTGCTGGACGCAACAGCGCATCTATTTGTTGTTGCTTGGTTAGACAAGCCCATTCAATAATTGATTGCGACAACATCGCTATTACCCCATCATTTTTTCAATTGGCATAACAAGAATTGAGCTACAGCCCAACGATTTTAATTTTTCCATGGTTTCCCAGAACAATGTCTCTGAGCTCACCACGTGAATAGCGACAGTGTCGTCATTACCTGCTAACGGCAGTACAGTCGGGTTTTCAGCACCAGGGAGTAAACTTTTGACTTGCTCTAAGTAGGCCTTAGGTGCATGCAACATGATGTATTTGCTTTCTTTTGCCTGCAGAACACCATCAACGCGCGGTAATAAGCGATTTATTAATGCTTGCTTGTCATCACTTAAAGGCTGCGCTCTTTGTATTAAGACGGCTTTTGATTCAAAAATAACTTCTTGTTCACGCAATCCATTGGCTTCAAGTGTCGCGCCTGTTGATACAAGGTCGCATATTGCGTCAGCAACACCGGCACGCGGCGCAACTTCAACTGAGCCTGTTAGCATGACGGCTTGTGCATCAATATTATTTTCTTTGAAGTAGCGCTCTAGCAGATAAGGATAAGTTGTCGCTACTTTGGTGCCATTTAATGTTTTTATGCCGTCGTATGGCATCTCGTTTGGGATAGCAATAGACAAACGGCAACCGCCATAATCTAAACGACGAAGCGTTTTGAACTCGGCAGGACGTTTAGATGATTGACGTTCAAGCATTTTTTCCTCAAGTTCGTTTTCGCCAATAAAGCCCATATCGACAACGCCATCCATCACTAGTCCTGGAATGTCGTCGTCTCGCACAAGTAATAAATCGATAGGCTGATTGGTTGAATGAGCAATGAGCAAGCGATCTCTAATTTGTAGTTTTATACCAATCGCTTTTAACAACGCAATGCTGTCATCACTTAATCGGCCTTTTTTCTGTACCGCAATTTTTAATCTTGTTGAATCGCTCATTTCTGGTTCCTTTGTATGCTTTCGCTTAATTGCTACTACTTGTTAATCTATATTGGGAGTTTCTAAGGTTCACAAAATCTTTATTACACGGTAAGCACAAATAGTAACTTACGGCTCTAAGATCAAGCGCAACGCCTTTACTTATGCAATCTAATCGCTCTATCTTGTACCCATTCCAGCCCAGAGAGATCGATTTGATTTAATATGCAACGAAAACCAAACAAAAAACCCCCGAAAGTTTCCTCTCGAGGGCTTCAAATTTCTTTAATGCCACGGAAAGGAAACAACACCCTTCCAGCACGAACCTGAAAGGTTATGCGTTCATATGATGCTGGTGGCTGAGATTTGTAATAGTCATTTTAGTTCGATTCTATTTACGAATTTTCCAAGTAGGTTAATGTTATATAACTTGATGTTTATAATCAACCGCAAACGCAAGAGAAATCCACTTTGTTTTACATAACTCATGTCAATTGTATATAAGAACGGGTGACTGTTAGATAATAATCAACGGTATTGTTTGATTTTTGCACGTGATTCTGGGTATCGCTTGTGCGTTTAGTTGGTGTTCATAGTCGCGCCCTTTAAAGCGACTAATCTTTACTCAATACGCGTTCCCATGATTGTATTATTGGAGTTGATTCGGCTAATTTTAGCTGCAATTCGGTGTCATCAAGGTCGGCGTCTCTTAGTTCGTGAATATTGGTTTGAACGGCGGTGCGAAACTTTTTAACGTCGCGCCAAAGTTTCAAAAATTGTTCATACTCTTGCCTTGTCATATTGCTAGCGTCGTCAACATCACTCGCAGCTAACAGAGGTCCTAAGACTCGATAGCCTTGCTGCAAACGTTCGCCGTGTTGAGTTTCAAACGCCTTTAGATAAGGATTATTTTGCGTTTGTGCGAGTTTCATGGAATTTGCTTCTTTTTTGAAACGAGAGAATTGCTTAATATAGATTTGAAGCTCAACACTATCTGCACTTTGCCATTTTTTAAGTGAATCCATATTCATTACAGTATTAGATATTGGGTCAACAATTAACACCGTAGGTGTGGCAAAGTAATTCGGGTAGCCGACTAAAGAAGTGATATCTCGTCGGTCCTCAAGATAGCCGACATCAATAAATTGGGTAACATAGGGCTCTGACAATACCGTTTGCATTTTGTTAGTAGAGAAACGTTCGGCTAAACCAACGCTATCATGACACCATTGCGCGCCTAACACGATTAAGGCATATTTATTCTCAGCACTCGCTTTCCTTAATGCGGTTTGGGCTTGCAACATTGGGTTATCGGTTGCAGTAAAAACATAGTGTGGAAGTACCGTTTTCTCTTCATTATCAAGAGCAATCGACGCTGGCGTAAAAATAACGCATAGAAAGAACGAGACAGTCTTTCCTAGAAGAGTAATTTTTTTAATAGTTTGAACGTTCATTAGTCATTTATTGTTTCAAATTTTAGTAGCATAAACATATCACTTTTTATAACTAGAAACATTCTGATACGAGTGATCTAATTAAAAAAAATACAGCTTACAATACAAAGTCAACATATAGTATTTGCGTGAATCGATTTTCAAAAGTAAATTCAAAGTTCAAGCAAGCAATTAGATAAAAGAGTGTTGTTTTTTGCTGTAACGTAGTTAACATCAATTGTAATAATAACAACCCCAACGCGATCTCTAAATGTCAATAAACTACGTGCAACTTTCGGCCCATCATTTTGATGCTGTTATTGCTTTAGGTAACCAAGTGCATGGTGATAATTACTTGGATCAAAGCAGCTTAAGTGATTTGTATCAACGCAGTTGGTCAAACAATATCAATGCGAGCTGGGTAGCCGTGCTTTCCTTGGATGAGCTGCGTAAGCTGAATGTTAGTTCATTAAGAAATACGCCGGATGGCTATTTAATTGGCTTTCGCCTGACCATTGCAAGCAATCAATGGACGCCTGACAAATGGTGTTCGCCGCTGCTTTGGGACGTTCCCAAAGAGCATGTTTGTTATTTTAAATGCAATACGGTTGATGCTGAATTGAGAGGGCGTGGAGTGGGTTCAAGATTATTGAAAAAATCAATCGATACTTCTAGGCAGCAGGGCGCACTTGCAGGAGTCGCTCATATTTGGTTAGCCAGCCCCGGTAACTCTGCATTGAGTTATTTCAAAGCTTGTGGCGGCCAATTAGTTAAAGAGCATACAAATAGATGGCAGCAATACAGTATTGAAGACGGCTATGACTGCCCCGTATGTGGCGCTATATGCCAATGTACTGCCGCTGAAATGATACTTAGATTCAATCGGTTAGCTCACTAATGTACGACCCCCTTGTGGATAATGTGCCACCCAGCGATCAGCATCAGCCAGACAGTTTTTGGGCATTAGACAAATTTTCTGATGGTTATTCGCCACTTGTTGGCGAGCATAAAACGGATGTTGTGATCATTGGTGCTGGCTATACTGGACTGTCATGTGCTCTCAACTTGGCGCAACAATTTGGTGTTGAATGCACTGTTATCGAAGCTAATCAACCGGGCTGGGGTTGCAGTGGTCGCAATGGCGGATTTGTGCTACCCGGGACGGGACGGTTAAGTGTCCAACAAATGCGAAAACGCTGGGGCAAATCAGTCAGCCAATCCATTTATGCCGAATATCTCAATTCCATTGATACGGTTAATCAGCTAATCGATGACGGTATTGATTGTGAGCGCGTTGCAGGTGGCTATTTAAAACTGGCCCATAAACCATCTTTAGTCAGTGCTCTACATCATCAAGCAAAGGAGCTGGCTGCGGATTATGGTGACTCAATATTATCACTTTCAGCGGATGATATTGCGACCAATTATTTATCCGGCACGCGCGCACATGGCGGTATTTACTACCCAAATGCATTTGGTATTAACCCCTGGTTGTTGTGCCAAGGTATTGCAAAAAAAGCGGCAGATGCAGGCGTTACTATCTGCGGAAATAGCGCCATTATGGATTGTCAAAGAGTGGATCAACAGCATGTATTGAGAACTAAATCGGCTTCAATTACGGCAAATACCCTGGTTGTAGCGACGAACGGTTATGGTCAACGGAATTTGTATAACGGTCTCAAAGATCGCACCTTTCCGGTTATATCTAGCATTATTGTGACGCAGCCCTTAACGCCCCAGCAACTGTTGGATGTTGGAATGGCAGCTGGTTTGATGGTTATGGATACCAGGCCGTTAAAATATTACTACCGAATACTACCTGACAATCGTTTGTTGTTTGGAGGCAGAGGAGCGATTGAAGGAAGGCAAGCGAATAACGCTAAGTACCAAAAAGCGCTAAAAGATGGACTATTAGCAACTTTCCCTAATTTATATGATGTCAAAATTGGCGCTTTTTGGAGTGGATGGGTCAGCGTTTCTTTAGATGATTATCCACGCGTTTATCATGATCAACAGAACAAAACACTGTATAGCAGTGGCTATTGTGGAGCAGGATTGGCTTTTTCTATTCAAGCTGGGAAACGTCTTGCACAATTGCATTGTGCTCCAGAGCAATTACCTGATCTGCCGTTTTGGAAATCACCTCTTAAGCAATTTCCTTTCGCATTAGCTAGGCGACCCGCTTTAAAGACCTTTTATGCATGGGAAGCATTTAAACGAAAAGTTGGAATGTGAGCTATGGCGTTGATGCACTTACTGAATAAAGCGTTTACGCCGAGGCGCCGATGCTTCATGGAAAAATATAAGCAGACAGTATGCCGCGCCTGTAAACTAGGCCTTTGTTTGTAACTGCATATCTATGTGCATAATGCCATCTTCATCATAAGGCTGACTAAACGGTATAAAACCTAATTGAGCATAAAATTTTTGTAGATAGACCTGAGCACCAATCTGAATAGTTTCATCAGGCCAATGTTGCTTACATATACTAATTGCCTCTAACATCAATAATTTTGCAAGCCCATTCCCTCGTGATTTTTTCGCAACCGCGACACGACCAATACTGCAACCCTGATACGAGCTACCCGGTTCTAAACATCGTGCGTAAGCGATAATGCCGCTGACAGACTCGGACTTGTCATTGAGCAACGTGTTAGCCTTAGTTTCAAGCAACAAGTGTAATGTATTTGCTTTAATGTCTTTGCCGTCTAAATCTGCATAAACGCAGTTCTGCTCGACCACAAAAACATCACTGCGAAGTTTTAAAGCACTATAGAGGGCCAGATTAGACAGTTCTTCAAACCGGTAACTACTGAATGAGGTGGGGGAAGCGTATTGGAATGTGTTCAATCTTCTATCTAGCCTTTAAAGGGGGTCTTAATTGGCTATCACTCTAGCTGAACATTTGAGTAACTTCTACTATTGTAGACAAGTCGGGGTGTAACCCGCTTTTTTGCTGTACCTCGAGTAAGCTCATCTGCTGTGCCAGTTTGTGCATATTTTTTGCGTAGTTTTTGCAGATTAGAGTGCAAAACAGCTTGTTCAGCGTAGTTAAAATAAGACACATAAGTTACTTTGCGCACAGAAGCAGCAAATTGATTGTTACATCCACTAAAGGCGGTTTATTTCATGATAGCTATTAAACAATTTAGTGAAATGGGCATCATGCATGTTTAAGTGGCGAATTGTATGCTGTCAATCGCTACTGCAATTGTGTTACGTCGGAATGATTTCGACAATCCTGATATGGCCTCAACAATCGCCAAATCAAACTAAGGATCAACTAAGCCATGATTAACCGCATAGCGCACTAATTCAGCCAAAGATTCAATATTTAATTTGGTTCTAATATTGCGACGATGAGCTTCAACAGTTCTGTAGCTAATATTGAGTTTACGGGCAACTTCTTTACTCGACAAACCTCTTGCAATCCAAGTCAAAATTACCTGTTCCCTGGTCGTCAGTTTTTCGTTTTCAGGTCTTATTGGGTTCTCAATCAGAGACATTGCGATGGAACTACTAAAATGCGTTTTGCCCTCTGCAATCGTTTTAATGGCAAAATAAACTTCTTCTGATGTCGTGTCTTTTGATATATAACCAGACGCTCCGGCTTGAATTGAACTAGTTACAAATTCGGAACTTTCATGCATGCTAAATATGAGTATTTTGGTGTCTGGGATTTTATCAGTAATGATTTCAGTTGCATCTATGCCGTTCATAATTGGCATGCTAACGTCCATTAATATAACATCAGGTTTTAGGCTTAATGCCTTATCTAATGCGTCTTTTCCATTGGTACATGCTGCGACTACTTGAATATCATCATAATACGATAAGCATGCTGTTAGACCATCTTGCACCATGGGATGGTCGTCGACCAATAACACGGTGATTTTCCGATCTGACGTTGCATTAATGGTCATTTTTGTGCCTCAAAACTGGTTTTATTAAAATGATTGGCGAAGCTAGATTTAGGGATCATCACTTGGATATTAGTGCCGCCAGTATCGGATGTGACAGTAAATCGACCACTGTGATATTCAACTCTTTCTGCTAAGTTTCTTAACCCTATTCCCTGGGGTGGCTGTTCATATTTAAGCTCTTGATTAAATCCACAACCGTTGTCGGAAATATTGAGCGTGAGCCAGTTGTTCTGAAATTCAAAAGTAATAGCCACTTCAGTTGCCTTTGCGTGTTTTTCAATATTTGTTAATGCTTCTTGTACTACTCTATAAAGTGTTGTGTTTATATTATCCGGTAGTAACTTTCTGGCGGCAGGTTTAACAATATGAATGTTAACTGCAGTGCGTTCAGTAAACTCAGAAGCGAGCGCTTCAAGTGCTGCGGTTAAACCTAATTCATCCAGAATGCGAGGATGCAAATGATGCGAAATACGGCGTATTTCTTGGATCGCTGTATTTAAATTACTTTGTGCTTTGTTTAATTGTTCAGGCTTTTGTATGTTGGCTGTTCCAATATATCGGCCTGTCGCTTCCAGTGAATATTTGATGGATATAAGTATCTGAACAATCCCATCATGAAGTTCACGCGAAAAATGCCTGCGCTCGTTTTCTTGCAAAGTGATGATCCGTTGTCCAAGTTGATTTATCTTTAAGTCGGTTTTCTTCTTTTGATTTAAGTTGACAATCAAACCAAACAAGAAAATCATAAAGATAGATGAAATGGCAACTATCAGTATAATCTGTTTCGTTTTACTTGTGTGTCTATCCATTTCATTCTGCAACTGACTGAGCTGCGCATAGACATCATCAAGATAGACTCCGGTGCCAATCATCCAGTCCCATTTTTCTAAGTAAATAGAGTATCCAAGTTTATCGGATGACGCTTTAAGTGAGGGTTTCAACCAAGGATAACGATAAAAGCCGCCACCATTTTTTGCATTATTCAACAGTATTTGTATGATTTTTTCACCTGATTCATCCTCAAGTTCCCAGTAATTTTTACCAATCCTAAAAGGTTCTTTGGGGTGACTTATATTGGTTCCGTTACCATCATATACAAAAAAATAACCATCGTCTCCATTGTATAAAAGACCATCAAAAATTTGAGCAACGACGCTTTTTATAGCGGTGTTATCAGGGATTGATTGCGAATATAAATGGTTAACTGATGATTTTGCCAAAGCAGTGTAATTTTTGAGTTCTTGTTTTTTTTGGTCAATTAAAAATTTCTCTAGTGTAATTAAACTTTCACTTGATAAGTCACGATACTCTTTTGTTACAAAATAATAAGTAACTAAGGATGTCAATACAACCTGTAAAACGGCTATTAACATAAGTCGCATTCTGAAGTTCACGTTCATCTGCCTATATCTCTACTTCTAATAATCGACAGTATTTCAGGTTAACGCCCTGTTCACAATATATTAACACGTAGGTAGTTTCACTTAGTGTCTTTGCGTATTTGCCCGAATAGTTTATTTGGCCCAATTGTTTAACATCCAATTAACAAAAAACATAGGTTTTAATCACTGCATTTGCAGAAAATAAGGTAGTAAGTATGAATATGGCTAACAAAATATATCGATTATTCGCTGGCGCATTAATTTTAGCATCGGTGGTTATTCAACCTGCTATTGCAGATGACCAGAAAAAATACCGCTGGAGATTAGCTGAGACATGGGGTCCAAACTTTCCTATTTTTGGAGATACGACAAAAAATATGGCAAAAATGGTAGATGAAATGTCCAACGGGCGCCTTACCATTAGAATTGATTCTGCTAATAAACATAAATCAGCTTTAGGTATCTTTGATTTTGTTAAAAGTGGTCAATATCAAATGGGACATTCCGCTTCTTATTACTGGAAAGGAAAAGACTTTAACACGATGTTCTTCACTACTCTCCCATTTGGAATGACTGCACCTGAGCAATATGCCTGGTTTTATTATGGTGGCGGCATGGAGTTAATGAAAGAAACGTATGATCAATATGGCATTATGTCATTTCCCGGCGGTAATACAGGTGTTCAGATGGGCGGATGGTTTCGTAAAGAAATCAATTCAATTGAAGATTTTCAGGGTTTAAAAATGCGGATCCCAGGGTTTGCTGGTGAGGTTCTTGCAAAGTTAGGTGCAAAGCCGACTAATATTCCGTCCGGTGAACTTTATACCGCGTTGGAGCGCAATACCATAGATGCAGTTGAGTGGGTTGGTCCATCATTAGATTTGCGCATGGGATTTCATAAAATTGCCCCATTTTATTATACCGGTTGGCAGGAGCCAGCAACTGAATTGCAATTCATGGTAAACCAAAAAGCCTATGATTCATTACCACCTGATCTGCAACAAATTCTTACTATTGCTATGAAAGCATCAGCTTACGATATGTACGCTCAATCGATGCACGAAAGTGGGGTAAATTTAGCCTTACTGCAAGATGAGTACCCTAAGGTAAAAATACGTTCATTTCCAAAGCCTGTCATGGCAAAAATTAAAAGTGTGACAGCTGAGCTACTAAAAGAAGCGGCTGATAAAGACCCAAAAACTAAAGAGATATTAGAATCAATTTATAAATATCAAGACCAAATAAGAGCTTGGACTAATTTCTCGGATAAAGCTTATCTCGATAGTTTTGAAGACAAATAGCATTCACTAATCTACTAAAATTCCAATCTATTTTATTCAATTAAGGCACACGAAGTTTGTGTGCCATTGCTAAGAGTTAAATAATGAAAGCTGTAATTAATCTGCTTGAAAAAATCCTGAATGGTCTTGGCAATGTGTGCAGTCTACTCATGATGTTAATGATTCTAAATGTATTCTATGACGTGGTAATGCGTTATCTATTTAACGATGTGAGCATAGGAATGCAAGAACTAGAGTGGCATCTCTTTGCAGCAATGTTCATGTTTGGCGTGGCTTACACGCTCAAGGAAGATGGTCATGTAAGGGTTGATGTCTTCTATGAAAAGATGAGCGAATTCTATCAAGCTATTATCAACATTGGCGGTTCCTTGCTGTTCGCTTTGCCTTTTACTTTGCTCATCTTATATTTTAGTTTGAGTTATACAATGGATGCTTATGATATGGGGGAGGGCAGCGCGGCTCCTGGTGGCTTGCCTTACCGATGGATTGTGCGCTCGGTTATTCCTGTATCAAGTGTATTCCTGTTACTTAGTATCCTATACGTCACACTCAAAAATATTCAAATCATCAGAGTTGTAAAATCAACGGAGAATAGAAAATGACCGGTATTATTTTATTTTCCATCGCCTTGCTGTGTTTGTTTTTAGGTTACTCGGTTGCATTCACCTTTGCCGGAATATCAGTGATCGTCGGTATCATTGTATTAGGAACTGATTTATTTGCATTCATGCCCTATCGCATTATGAACATAATGGAAAACACCACTTTAATGGCCATTCCTATGTTTGTATTCATGGGGATCGTATTACAAAAAACAGGATTAGCAGAACGGCTATTAGAATCATCAGCTAAGTTATTTGGTGGGCTCTCTGGCGGCGTTGCGGTTTCAACCATAATCGTAGGTGCTCTATTGGCAGCGTCTACAGGTGTTGTTGGCGCAAGCGTAGTAGCCATGGGCGTTATATCTTTGCCTGTTATGCTGAAAAATAACTATCATGAGCCAACTGCAGCTGGCGTGATTTGTGCATCTGGAACCCTAGGCCAAATTATTCCACCGTCGATTATTTTGATTATTCTAGGCGACGTAATGGGTGTCCCCGTCGGTGATTTATTTAAAGCCGCTATCATTCCAGGTTGTTTACTTATTGCTGCTTACACCATCTATATTTTAGTTCTAGGCAAACTCAAACCAGAGTTTTGTCCACCCCTAGTAGTCACGGAGAGTAAGCGCGAGCTATTGGTGCAAGCAATGAAAGACATTGTGCCACCATTGACTTTAGTTATTACGGTGCTGGGTTCTATTTTCAGCGGTATCGCAACACCAACTGAGTCTTCTGCGATTGGTGCTATAGGGTCTTTGGTCTTAGCTGGATGTTATGGAAAGTTATCTTTTTTGACAACGCACGCAGTGTCCAAAGAAACAGTGAAAGTTACCGCAATGATATTTGCCGTGTTAATAGGTGCAACAGCATTTTCAATGGTCTTCAGTTATTCCGGTAGTGAATACTTAGTCGAAGACTTTTTTATGGAATTACCGGGTGAAAAGTGGACTTTTATCTTGCTCGCAATGTTGGCTATTTTAATTCTTGGCTTTTTTATCGATTTCATTGAAATCGCATTCTTGATTGTGCCAATTCTCACACCGGTTGCCATGGCGTTAGATGTCGATTTAGTCTGGTTTGCAATATTAATCTCACTCAATTTACAAACCTCATTTTTGACACCCCCCTTTGGTTTTAGTCTCTTTTATCTCAAAGGAGTTGCTCCAAAATCGCTCAAAACAACGACTATTTACAAAGGCGTTATTCCATTCATTTTAATACAGATAGTTGTACTGGCCTTAGTTCTGCTGATGCCAAACCACTTAATAATCAGATAAGAACACACATTAATAAATAAAAAGGAAAAAATAATGAAAAAATTGCTTACCGCAGTTGTTTTACTGACACCGTTTATTTCACCAACAAATGCAGTTGCAGATGTAACTGCATATGGTCGCGTTATTTATAACGTGGTCAGCGACGACACATCTGATGATGTATACTTTGGTAGACACGAATTTGCAGAATCGACTATCGGCATCAAAGGTTCGATTGACTTTGAGGGCATCATTTTTGGCGCTCAAGTTGAAATTGGCCTAGATGAAGGGGTCTCAAACATACTGCATACGGAGTCAAATGCACGAAACAGAATTCAAGAAATTTGGGTGTCAGGAAAATATGGAAAGTTAAAGTTAGGCACCGGAGCTTCGATAACTTGGATTGCCTCGGATGTAGATCAATCAGGCACGTGGTGGTCAGATCCCCTTGGCATGAGCCAACGATTTGGGTCCACCCGAAGGGGACCTACAGGACAAAGTCAAACACCTTTTGTGCAAACTCAATCTATCTTTAGTGAGCGTATCGCTTATGAGTCTCCTCGCTTTATGGGGGGGATAAAATTTTATGCTCAACAAGGCGAAGATAGCAGCAGAGAGTTTGCGGTTAAATATGCCAAGAATGGTTGGCGAGCTAATGCTTGGGTAAGTGATTTCGGGGATACAGATAACGATTTAGATCCGCAAGCAAATATTGACGGTAATGCCACCCCAGGATTTTTTGGGGCGCAAAGTGGAAGAGGCGTTTTAGCCGGATATAAGCATAAATCCGGGGTTAATTTCACGGCAACATACGGTGAATCTGACCTCGTTAATAATAGTCAGCGTGACTTTATAAACGGTAAATTAGGTTATACCAAAGGTAAACATGCTGCCAGTGTTAGTTTAGGTCAATATGGCAGCAAGTCCGCACAAGGTCTTGCTGGCGCCGACCATGACCGCACAACTGTGGCATATCACTACGCACCAACCAAAGGCGTAAGATTGTGGATCCAAGCTACTCAGGGTGATACTGAGGGTCAAAAGTCGTTTAATTCTTTTGCTATTGGGGGCATGGTACAACTTTAAATAATTGGAGAGTAAGCGAATTTATTTTCGCTTGCTCTATCTGCACCGATACACAATTAGCTTGTAAATAGGCAGTAACAATATGGCTTCAAACTTTTTTTTAATTAGGTACTTCAACACTATTAGCTGTTTCAAACTGATGGGTTTTATATTTTTAATGTTTGTTTCATCAGCCCAAGCCCAGGAGGAGTTAAATGAGGGCGGCGGTATACTTTCAGATGAAAATGGTCAGCTTAGTTTAAGCTCACTTTTTCAAACTACGACAACAGACAAGTTAATGAAAAAAGAAACGAAAAAGGAGCTGCAGTGTACTTCCCAACAATTTCAAGAATGGCGAGACAGTAAAGCGAAAAACAATGAACGTTATCAAGAATTTTTGTTATGGGTGGCCTTTGAAGGTCAAAAGTGATGTTTGAATCGCGTTATTTAGTTTGCTTCTTTCGCTTTTAGTTTTAAATATTAATTAGTGTAAGATACACCCCCATTTAAAAAAAGCATACAAACGTAGGGCGACGTTTAGTTAAATTAAGGGTTCCCAAATAGACTTAATTTTAGGTATTGTAACGACTTGAGCGATAGCACCTCTGGCGACTTGTTGTATTGCGTCGGCTATTTTATTAATGTCCATTTCGCTCATACTAGGGTGTAAACTCACTCTAACCCAACCTGGCTTCAAACTTTGAAACTCATCATCAAGTTGGTCAGTAATACCTTTGGATGTGCAATAATCTATGTCTAACAAATGATGGCCATAGGTACCAGCGCATGCACAGCCGCCGCGCGTTTCGACCTGAAAGTCATTACTCAATCTTTGCACTGCAGTCTTGTAGTCAATGTCGTCAAATACAATTGAGAATACGCTTAGGCGATGTTTATGTTGCTCTGACAATATACGCACACCTTCAATGTTCCCTAGGCGTTTGAATAAGACAGCGTTTAGGTATTGCTCACGCTCATAAATACGTTGAGTTCCCATTTCCTCTTTCAACTGAATTGCCATCGCGGTGCGTATTGTCTGCAAAATACCGGGAGTACCGCCGCTTTCTCGTTGTTGTATGTCCTCAATAAAGCGGTGCTCACCCCATGGATTGGTCCATAATACAGTACCACCACCGGGCTGTTCGGGTACTTTGTTTTGATAAAGATGCTTATTAAAAAGTAAAACACCTGATGCGCCAGGACCACCTAAAAATTTATGTGGTGAAAAGAATATTGCATCAAGCCATTCACCTTTTGCAGGATGCATATTAATGTCGACATAAGGGCCTGATGCCGCAAAATCAACAAAGCAAACCCCGCCATGGTGATGCATTATTTTTGCTATTTGGCGATATGGCGTTTCGATACCAGTTACGTTTGACGCCGCTGTGATAGAGGCTATTTTAGTTTTTCGGTTCTGTTCGTCGGCTAAATCACGCTCTAGCCAGTCGATATCTATTTCATCACCTGGTAAGGCAGGGATAATTCTAAGTTCAACTAAACTTTCGAGCCACATTGTATGATTGCTATGATGTTCACGATGAGTAATATAAACCAAGGGTTTTTCACCCATAGTTGCGACTACGGCTGCTCGGTGTTGCTCGTGGCACCACCACCCCATCATACGCATTAATTTAGCTAAAGCCCCGGTCATGCCGCTGCCGACATTTAATAAAACGTCGTCGGTTGATGCATTCACATGTTTTTTAATAGCCTGATCAGCTTCATGCAACCACGTTGTCATTACGCGTCCGGTGTAACTGTCCTCAGTATGAGTATTGGCCATCAATCCCCCGACCATATTGGTAATCCGGTCTTCTATTGGTCGAAATAAACGCCCGCTTGCGGTCCAGTCAGCATAAATACGGTGTTTGTATTTAGGATCGATAACGATTTGGTTTGCTATATTCTCCCAAAATTCGTTATTTGACGTGTCTTTATCTAGTTTGCTGATTGCGTGTGCGGCGTTGTTCATGTTGTCCATATCCGTTGCTGATAATGTCATATATTATAAAGCGCAGCGTCTAGCATTGGATTCTTTTATCAGCCATAGAGATATGATTTTTTAGCATTTAATTCCTAATATTTATTTTTTATTAAAAAATATAACTAATTTTTAAATTATTATTATAATTTTATTCTATTTTTTAATGGTTATGCATACATATTTTTGAGTCTATAGTTAACTTTGAAACTTTTGTTGTGCATTAAGCTAGGCTTGATATTAAATATACCTAATTTTGCTGCGGCCTTATCCTGCTAAGTCAATATATCTATTAGTCTATTGATTCATAATACTCTCTTTCTCATTCATCTCTCGTTCAACTAAAGTTCAGTTTTTGTTCAGTTACGCTAGTGTAATCTTATCAACGAAATCAACAATATACGTAACAACATAAATCAAACTTCATACACAAAGGAAACTTATGAAAACCAAATTAGCAGCAATTATCTTATTAAGCAGCGGCCTTTCTTCAACTGCAGTGTTTGCTGAAACAGCACCAGAATGGAATTTTGTACAAGGCTCTGTTGAGTCCCTATCGATCGACAATGCCAATGGCTTTGATCCACTAGGCTTGGGGATAACAGCCTCATACTTACTAACTGACAATATATTTGTTGACGGAAAGTATAGCCGTTTATCTGATGACCCAGCAGACGTCGATGTTGACGTAACTCTCTTTGATGTCAACCTAGGGTATCGCTACGGTATTTCAGATATCACTGACTTATATGGCTCACTAGGCTTTGTTAACCTTAATATAGAGGCAAGTAGCGGCGTCAATTCAGCTGAGGCTGATGATGACGGTCTTCAAATAAAAATTGGCGCTCGCTCTCGGTTAACTGATCAGTTTGAAATCGACACACACATTGTGCGCCGACAGATTGGCGATGATAGGACACAACTTGGCTTAAGTGGTCATTACTATGTTAACGAACAATTAGCATTAGGCGTCGGCATTGTTGGAGACGGTGATGGTAAGCAGTACTCTTTATCTGCAAGGTATGCGTTTTAATCTGAATTAATCAGAATGGTTAGAGTGTTAAAGGCACATGCATTTGATTTGTATGTGCCAAAGGTGAAAGCAATACATATAAAATAGGACCGCCGCAAACCTGTTTCGCTGATGCGCTTGTTATGTTTAGAATTTATAGCCGATATCGATAGTCAATAGAGCTTCTTCTGCGCTAAGAAAAAATGCTCGCCACATTCTTCGATAGAAAAAAAGTGGCTAACAAAACATCAAGTCGTTTTTTAAGGATATATTTTAGCCAATTTCTGTTTTTGTTCATCGCTTAGCATATGGTTGAAATTAGCAATCATTCCGGCTAAGGACTTAGCCGAATCTGGCGCTTTATCGCTTGCTTGAATGCGCGTCATTGCGATTTTCCCTTCATCGTTTGCTGAATGGGCTATAGTAGACACTGCAGTAGCCATATCTCTTACATTTTGGGGTAAACTGTTGTCAGCAGAAATAATTGCTAGTGCGGCTTTATCTTCATCAGAAGGGAAATGATTTATTGAAGCAACGATGTCAGCGATTTGTTTAGCAGCTGCCATTGGAGTGACATCTTGTGCAGCTGAAAACTGCGTGAAAAATCCAAGTAGAGCAATTGCGGCAAAACTTTTTATAAGTGTTAATTTCATGAACGTCTCCATTAGAACGGGCAAAAGATTTCTTTAAAACGTAAGCGTACTCTATTCTAGTACGCGGGTCAAAACGCGCGTCGTGAGTGTCTTAATCACGTTCATTCGCTTTTGCAGCGTCTTCATTTTAATTTCACTTACTTAAGCTTTAGTGCCAAAAGTAAGTCTTACAAATACACCCAACTTAGCAATGACAACACGATACTTGAGTAAAGAATAGAGATGGGTGTGCCTATTTTAACGAAGTCTTTAAACTTATAGTTTGTTGCACTGAACACGATTAAGTTAGTTTGATATCCATAAGGAGAGATAAAGCTAGCACTAGCGGCGAAGGCGACAGCAAGTGCGAATGGCGTCAATGGCAGTCCCATTGCGTTAACTATGCCGTAGGCAAACGGAAACATGAGCGCTGCAGCTGCATTATTAGTGACAAACTCGGTAAGTAGCAACGTCATAATATACACTAAGATCAACGCAAATACCGGTGGCATATCACCAATGATTGGCACCAATCCATCAGTGGCTAAGCGAATAATTCCACTACTTTCGAGTGCGGTTGCTAAACTTAATGCACCAACGATGACTAAGATAAGATTGACCGGCAAATGGCGCTTAATTTCTCTAATTGAAGAAACATTTATTAGTGTCAAACTTGCGGTAAAGAAGATTAGGCCAAGGGCTAAGGGAACCATTGATGTTGCCGCTAAAACAATAGTACTAACGAACCCAAGAAGGGTGAAAGCTTCTTGCCATGGCTTGAGCTTTCTTGTGATTTTTTGTTCGGATACAATAAAGAAGTTTTTGGTGATGTTATCTCGACGCTGAAAATCGGAGCCTGTTGCAAGTAATAAAAAATCACCTGCTTGTAGTTTCAACTCTCCTAACTTACCAGATATCTGTTCGCCGTCTCTTCGTATAGCAACAACCGCTGCATCAAACAACGCTCTAAAACCGACTTCTTTGAGTGTTCTATTAATAATTGGGGCACGATTTGACACGATCACTTCAGTTAAATTATCACGTAATAGGCCGTCAGCTTCCGCAAACATAGTTAGGCCTTTAATATGCGCAAGGTTATCCATTTTTTGTACGTTGCCAGAGAATATTAATTTATCACTTTCTTCAATTAACATATCAGGCGTCACTGGTGACATAACGACATTGCGGCGAATAATTTCGATTAGAAATAACTCTGGCAGGTTGCGCAAGTGGTTATCTTCTACCGTTTTTCCGATCAATTCTGATGCTGCTTCAACATCAGCTTCCAAAAGATAGCTCTGATAGCTGTTTTCGTTGCTAGCAATATTGGGCAACAAAGGAGTGAGAAAAAACAACAGCACAGCGCAGGCTAAACCGGCAGTTAAGCCAAACAAGGTAAAATCAAAAAAGTTAAACCCGGGATGCCCATGTTCAATCAAGAAACTGTCGACTATTAAGTTTGTTGATGTCCCAATTAAGGTGACCGTTCCACCCAATATTGCGGCGTAGGACAGAGGAATTAATAGTCGCGAAGGAGCATGTAATTGGTTTTGTTTAATTGGACCAATTAAACTAGCAACAATAGCCGTGTTATTAAGCAAAGCAGAAGAGCTAAAGGTGACGGCGAACATACGCCAGAAGCTCTGCGTGAATGACTTTCTCACAATAGCTCGACCGAGTCGTTTTATGAAGGCGGTTTTATCAATGGAATGACTAACGAGCAACAGCAAAACGAGGGTGACAAGTCCGGTATTGGTAACATTTTTTAAAACGGCTTCAAGCGAAAGTTGCTGCGTTAACAGCAGTAGAAGCATGCTCGCGGCAAATACACTGGCGGGGCGTTTGTTGGTAAAAGCAAGGCCAAAAATAGTGCTTAAAAAAACAACTAAGACGAGAATTTGTTCCCAAGTCATTGTATAACTGCCTTGTTGTTCATTGTGTTTTTTTGCAATGGCTGCTCCTGCAATGGGTATTCGTGCGATGGCTATTGCAGTGATTATGCTCGCTCACAGCTAGACTGCTCTTCAAAAACTAAGCATAACCTATTTTTTGGTAATATGAAGTGGCATGTTTAGTCAGTTTGCATCTTTGTTAACATATTTAGTACTAATGGGTGTCTTTTACACTTTTTCTGGTTTGGCTTAAGTTTCATTAACCTCATTCGATTAGAACAACCAAAAAGGGAATACAGTGGATTAATAACTGCATTCCCTTCATTCTACGACTTTCTAAATAATTACCTAGCCACTAATGTCGTTTGCATTCCAATGTGGGAAATGTTTTCTCACTAATGAGTTAAATTCAAGCTCAAATTCAGAATACTGATGTGCACCTTTATTGATTTCATTCTCACTAATAATCATACCAGCACCGACTGTGCCATTGGTGAGACGGTCGATCATAATGAATGCACCCGTTTTGCGGTTCTCAGCATAAGGGTCGCAAGCGACCTCTTGAGTCAATTTGATGTTAGTAACACCAATTTCATTTAAGTTAAGGTGCAACGCGTCAGTTTTTTGTAAGGTATTTACATCTATTTGATAGTCAATGCTCGATACGCTTCCAGACACTTTTTTGGTTGCAAATTTAAAGCTATACTGCTTATTAGGAATAAGCGCATCTTCAGACATCCAAACCATATGAGTTTTATATGCAGTTGATTGCAAAGGCAAAGCATCTGACTTAACAATCATATCTCCGCGTGAAATATCAATCTCATCATTTAAGGTCAATGTTACTGCGTTTGGTGCATATCCAATATCTAAATCACCGTTGAATGTAGAAATTGTCTTAACAGTTGAGGTTTTTCCAGAAGGTAATGCGATAATGGCATCTCCTGGCTTAATTGAACCTGAAACAATAGTCCCTGCAAATCCTCTAAAGTCGAGGTTTGGCCGATTGACATACTGTACTGGAAAACGAAAGTCTTTATATAACTGTTGCGTCACTTCCATATTTTCAAGCAATTCCATCAACAACTCACCTTTAAACCAAGGTGTTTTGTCGCTGCGATTAACCACGTTGTCGCCTTCAAGCGCGGATAGAGGCACAAAACGAATATCCGGAATGGTTAATTGCGTTGAAAATTCCATGTAGTCTCTCTGGATCTGCTCGTAAACATCCTGTCGATATTCCATTAAGTCCATTTTATTAACGGCAACAATAATATGCTTTATACCCAGCAAAGAAACTAAAAATGAATGGCGTCTAGTTTGTGTTTTTACGCCTTCTCGTGCATCCACAAGAATAATAGCAAGGTCACATGTTGATGCACCTGTTACCATATTACGGGTATACTGCTCGTGTCCTGGCGTATCGGCAATGATAAACTTACGTTTTTCTGTACTAAAATAACGGTAAGCAACATCAATAGTAATACCTTGTTCGCGTTCTGACTGCAGACCGTCGACGAGTAATGCTAAATCAACTTTTTCGCCGGTTGTTCCACTTTTTTTGCTATCTTTTGTAATCGCGGCAAGCTGGTCTTCATAAATCATTTTTGAGTCATATAATAAACGGCCAATTAAGGTGCTTTTGCCGTCATCAACGCTACCACAGGTCAAAAATCGCAGTAGGTCTTTATTTTCGTGTTGTTCTAAGTACGACAATATGTCGGTTTGAAGCAATTCGTTTTCGTTATTCATGTGAGCAACTTACCAAGAAATAGGGGTTTAAGACAGAATCTTTTTGATTGTATCGAAGTGGAGATGCGTCTTTGTCAAATGGATTATTAAGGTCCAAAACAGTGACTTTTGCGCCAGCTGCAATAGCAACGGCATGCGCTGCACCAGTGTCCCATTCGCTAGTAGGTCCAACGCGCGGATACATATGAGCTTCACCATTGGCGACCAAGCAAAGTTTCAGTGAACTGCCCATTGCAACCAGCTCATTTTCACCATCAAGGCTATCAAGTATCTTGTTTATCTCCGTACTCTGGTGAGAGCGGCTGCCAACAATTTTCCACTTTTCTCCGGTTTTGTGTGTGTTTGCTTTTATCGCGGTCTTGATACCGCTTTCTTCACTGTAAGCACCAACATCGACTTGACCAACGTAAGTTTTATTAATGGCCGGTGCGTGAACTACGCCAAAAGTAGGCTCACCATATTCGATTAACGCAATATTAACGGTAAATTCGCCGTTCTTTTTTATGAATTCTTTGGTTCCATCTAAAGGGTCTACGAGCCAGTACCGGACCCATGTTTTGCGCACTGACCATGGAATATGTGCCGATTCTTCAGACAGTATAGGCAATGGTGATATAGCTGTTAAGCTATCAACAATGTGATGATGAGCGGCTAAGTCTGCTTCTGTCAAAGGACTAGAATCAGACTTGTCATAAATACTGAAGTCTTGGCCGTATATTGCCATGATTTTGTCGCCGGCTTCAAGCGCAATTTGCTTGACCTTTTCAACGAAGTCTGGCGTTAATTCAAAACTCGTCATTTATATAAACCCTCTCGTCGATAGCATATTGAAAAGTCGTTCAGCGGTTTGCTCTGGGGTTTCGTCCATATAAGTTAAATGGACTTCAGGGGACATGGGTTCTTCATAAGCGGAATCGATACCGGTGAAGTGTTTAATATCGCCACTGCGTGCTTTTTTATATAACCCTTTGGGATCGCGCTGCTCACAAATTTCGATAGGGGTATCGACAAATACTTCTATAAATTCGCCCACTTCTAATAAAGAACGACAGTACCCGCGGTCAGCTTTGAAGGGAGATATAAATGCGGTAATAACAATAGTGCCTGAATCGACAAATAATTTTGCAACTTCACTAATCCGGCGAATATTTTCAACACGGTCTTTGTCATCAAAACCCAGATCACCACAGAGTCCATGTCGCACGTTATCGCCGTCTAGCAAATAGGTCATTTTGCTTTCTGAATAGAGCTTTTTCTCAAGTAAATTAGCAATAGTTGATTTACCTGAGCCAGACAATCCAGTTAACCAAATAACGGCTGGTTTTTGACTCAGTGCTTCTGATCTGGCTTTTTTATTTACGTCATGTTCATGCCAAACAATATTAGTTGTCATTAGAAGTAACCTTCCATTTTTTTCTTTTCCATAGAGCCAGAGGAGTCATGATCGATAACTCGTCCTTGGCGTTCGGATGTTTTAGTTAGCAACATTTCTTGGATAACTTCGGGCAAGGTATCTGCAGTAGATTCAACCGCACCAGTAAGTGGATAGCAGCCAAGGGTTCTGAATCTTACCGAACGCATCTCAGGCGTTTCACCCGGTTCCATAGGCATGCGGTCATCATCGACCATAAAGTAGGTGCCGTCGCGCTTTACAACAGGGCGTGGTTTAGATAAGTACAATGATGGAATTTCAATATTCTCAAGGTAAATGTACTGCCATATGTCTAGCTCAGTCCAGTTCGACATTGGGAACACACGAATACTTTCGCCTTTGTTTATTTGGCTGTTGTAGATATTCCAAAGCTCCGGCCGCTGATTTTTTGGGTCCCAACGGTGATTCTCATCTCTAAATGAATATACACGTTCTTTGGCACGCGATTTTTCTTCATCACGACGAGCACCGCCAAATGCAGCATCAAATTTGTATTTGTTTAACGCCTGCTTCAAAGCAACCGTTTTCATAATATCTGTGTGTTTTGCGCTGCCGTGGCTGAAGGGGCCGACGCCCTGCTCTACGCCTTCTTGGTTAGTATGAACAAGCAAATTAAGCTTATGTTTCTTGGCTATTTCATCTCTGAAAGAGATCATTTCCTTAAACTTCCATTTAGTATCAACATGTAAAAGCGGAAATGGAATGACGCCAGGGGCAAATGCTTTTCTTGCTAGGTGCAGAAGCACCGATGAGTCTTTACCGACGCTGTATAACATGACTGGATTGTCAAATTCAGCTGCAACTTCTCTAAAAATATGAATACTCTCAGCTTCAAGCTGCTTTAGGTGAGTAATGGATGGAATTGAGGTAGCCATTTCAGTGACGGACTCCTTGTTAAAAGGTTAATATGCTAAAAATCTATATGCTTAGAACTTTAGCATATTTAAGATATATTCGATTATTATAATTTGGTATGTCTAATAGCGTTTTAATAACTAAAACAATGAAAATATTACAAATATGTTATATATCTTCACTACATCAATCAGAGGGAGTGACGTGCAACAGCAACGTTGTTATCCGGTGTGAGGTTTGTCTAAGGGCTTAGACAAACTCATCCACTTTTTCTTGAGCCCAAACACTGGCGTTTTGATATGCTTTAAGTATTTCGTCGTAAGGGATTTGTAAGTGTTTACAACTGTCTTCCATTTGTTGCCAATTGCCTTTTTCAAAGTGTTGGCAAAGTGTCACGCAGTCGGCTAACCAACCTTGTTTTTTCGTCAGTGCGCGTTTGATTTCGTCACTTAACGGTAGACCGCTGATAACTACATCGAGATCGGCATCGAGCATGGCGTCAATCAAAGACAACATGCCGGTCAAGAAAGCGGATGAACTGTTATTTTTCTTTGCGCAATGAGGCGCTAATAGTTCACAAAATTTAGCACGTTGCATCGACAAGCGAATAAGTTCTTGTGGTTTATTACCACTAAATTGAGCGGCAAAAAGTAAACCTACAAAACGTTCAAGTTCAGTTTTTCCTAGCATTAAAACAGCTTGTTTGATGGTTTTAATTGCATTTTGGCGCTTAAAAATTGCCGATTGCGTGTAACGTAATAGCTTAAAAGAAAGAGTGACGTCTGATTCAAATAATTTTGTAATTTCGTCAAAGTCCGGATCTTCAGACGCTACTTTGTTCATTATTCCGGCAATCGAGGTTTGAGCAGGCGTCAGTGAAACGCTTTTTATCACTTCAGGTCGACTAAAAAAGTATCCTTGGAAGTAATCAAACCCGAGTTCTAAAGCTTTTGTAAATTCTTCGTTAGTTTCCACTTTTTCTGCTAGTAACTTAATATTGGGGTATTGTTGAGCCGCGGCAATAGTTCTATCAATTTCTTCGGTAGTACTCTCAAGGTAGTCAATTTTAATAATATCAATAAGCTTATAAAATGGTGTCCATCTTTCATCATGAATAAAATCGTCTAGCGCTAGCGTATAGCCTTTTTGATGCAGTTTGTGTAGTGCAAGATAAAGTGCCTTGGTTGGCTGTGCTGTTTCTAATACCTCGATAACAATTTTTTGTTTAGGAAGTAACTCAGCGTAGCCGCCTAGAAGGGTTTTCTCGGTAAAGTTAATAAATGCTAGCTTACCCTCGGATATACGGTCTAAGCCGAGATCAAACTGCAATCCTTCTATCATTTTTGACGTTGCTTGCTCTTGGTCAACGTCGGGGAAGACGTTGTCCAAGCTAGTGCGAAAAAGCAATTCATAGCCAAATAATGATTTTTTCCTGTCCAAAATAGGCTGGCGAGCAGCGAAAAATTCCATATCTAATTTGGTGGCCTTTTCATATTATTTTTTACTCTCAGTTGCATATCTATCGACAAATGAAGAGAAAAGTAAACGAATATTGTCATTTTTCTCAGGCTTTAGTAGAGATACTGCCACAATTACCAAGCTTGATGCAATGAATCCAGGGATAATGGCATACAAATCTGGATAAATAGATCCACCATTTTCACCTAATGGTGCGTAAATCCATACCAATACGGTTGCCGCACCACTTACGATGCCACCTATTGCGGCAATTCGACTCATGTCTTTCCACAGTAAAGAAAACAGAACTAGTGGGCCAAATGCGGCACCGAAGCCTGCCCACGCATTGCTGACTAATGACAAAATACTGCTGTCTTTATCATATGCAAGAGCAATTGCAACAACCGCCACTAGCGCTACACATATGCGTCCAATTACAACTTGCTTGGGTTCACTGCATTGCTGGTCAATAAAGGTAACGTAAACGTCTCTCGTTAGAGAACTAGACGTCACTAACAACTGTGAAGAAATAGTACTCATGATTGCAGCCAGAATAGCGGCTAATAAAAAGCCACCTACTAAGGGATGGAATAACAATTGAGAAAGGGTTATAAAAATAGTCTCAGGGTCATCTAAAGATTGGCCAATAGAGTTCATATATGCCAAACCAAACAGACCTGTAGCAGCTGCACCAAAGATGGATACAATCATCCAACTCATGCCAATACGGCGAGCCGCAGGCATCGCTTTTATGCTAGAGATCGCCATGAAACGCACAATAATATGTGGTTGACCAAAATAACCTAAGCCCCATGACATTAATGAGACGATACCTATAAAGGTAACTGTCGCACCCGTGTTCGCATCAACGAACAAAGAAAGTAGGTTGCTGTCCGTTTCGGCTAAGACGTCGATTGTATTGTTAATACCGCCGAGTTCGAAGACAACGACGGTAGGCACCATTACCAATGCAATAAACATAATAATACCTTGCACGAAGTCAGTTAAACTAACGGCCATAAAACCACCAAACAAGGTATAACAAACCACGACACCTGCGGTAATATACAAACCGACTTCGTAACTATAACCAAAAGAAGATTCGAATAACTTGCCTCCGGCAGCAATGCCGGCTGAGGTATAAAGTGTAAAGAATATAATAATGACGATCGAAGCGATAATTCTTAACGAACGACTAGAATCGTAAAAACGATTTTCAAAGTAGTCGGGTAGCGTTATTGCATCTTTCGCTAATTCAGTAAACACCCTAAGTCTGGGAGCCACAATAATGTAATTTAGCCATGCGCCTATGCACAGTCCAAAAGCAATCCAAAGAGACGATGCACCGGATAAATACATTGCGCCTGGAATGCCAAGCAGCATCCAACCGCTCATATCAGAAGCACCTGCTGATAGCGCAACTACGGGAGCACTGAGTTTTCGACCTCCGAGTAAATAGCCAGAACACGTTTCTTCATTTTGTCTATATGCATAGACGCCTATGCCTATCATTGCGATAAAATATATAGCCAAAGATATAAGGGTACCGGTTTCCATATTACTCTCTATTGTTTTTATTGTTTGCATGATGGTAACAGATAAGGCTCTTTAATCTCAACTTGTGATAAAAAGCAACGCAAGATTATTATATTATCAAACGCATTGGGAGGAAGTAGATAATTGTTTTTAATAACAATTGTATTGGTGGAGAACAGCCGCAACGCGCAAGTAGCGGCCGATTGATGTGATGAAAACTGTGCGTTTTAGAACCTAAAGGCGCTTTGTGCTGCCGTTTGTAGGTGTGAGACTTGTTCTTTATCGTCGCCAACAATAATAATTTTTGCTGATTGCAATAAAAAGGAGGTGCCAACAAGTCCATTGGTACTAAAGTCTTCTTTTAGTTCTTTGCTGTTATTGTTATCAACTACAAATAGGTTAATCAGTCCTGTTTTGCCTTTTATAATCATATGTAAACTTTTAATAGTGCCTAAGTAGCAGTAATTAGCAGATAGTACATCACCAATTTCACCCGATAATACACCATTGAAAGTCGCCATTTTCTCATTAATCACATTTTGAGATACGTGCTGTCCGGTCATTGCTATTTCTTTATTCATGTACTCATGATTAATATGCGCATATATATCATTAGCAAGCCCGTTATTGCCAGCAAAAAGGGTGACATAAGAAACACCAACTACCATTGCGACCGATGCTGCCAGAGCAATGTACCAAGGGCGCTTCTGGCGTTTCTGTGAGAACTCATCCATACCTTGACGTAAAATGAGCTTGTCGGCAAAATTTTCTGGCACAGGTATACTCATCGCTTGTGCTAGTTGTGCATCCATTGCTTTAACTTCGTCCCAAAATACTTGTTTTGCTGGGTCATCTTTGGCCGCCTGAATAATGTCGGGATCGGTTGTATTTGGCTCAGCATAAATGGTGCGACGGAATGATAACTCATCCATTTACCTGTTCTCCTTTGAGTTCTTCGCCTAGTAAGGCTTCCTTAATCTGGTTTCGTGCTCTAAATAGTCTTGTCATTACTGTATTTTTATTAAGGTTAAGTTGCTCCGCAATTTCGTCTCCGCTAAAACCCATTAATATCTGCATCATTAATGGTTCTCTATATTCTTCGCTTAAGTTGGACATGATCCGTCTTAGTTCTCGATGTTCCAATGCCACGTCACCAAATATATGTGGGTCAGCTACTGCAACATCATCAATATCGACGAGGTCAAATTGCTTACGTTCGAAGCGGCGTGCATTTTCACGACGCAAAATAGTAATTAACCATGATTTAGCTGCAGCTTCATCTTTCAGCGAATCGAGTGACTTCCAAGCGCGAAGGAACGTTTCTTGAACTACATCTTCTGCTATTGCTTTATCTTTTATCAGCCACATTGCGTAACGAAATAGATCGGCATGGAATGCCTTAACAAGGGCTTCATAGCGTTTTTGTTTTTTCATCATGTCAATAGAGACCGATGAGTTCTGATTTTTATTTCGCGAAAACATGAAGTTTCTTCTTTTTTATATTCTTAATGCAGAATACGTCATTTAAAAGAATTGTTCGAATAATGATTTGCTCAGCGAACATAAGCCGTTTTTATGTGACACAGGTCACAGAGCAATAAAAAATCGCATGAGCAACAGCTATACGATTTTCTATTTGTTCTAGCTAAGAACGGCTTACATCCTTAATTAGCGTTTTATTTAGCAGTCAAAATCCATTTATTCACGCTCTCTTCCAATACTGTCAGCGGCACCGGGCCGTCTTTTAGGATCGTATCGTGAAAATCACGATAATCAAATTTATCGCCCAACTCTGTTTGAGCTCTATCGCGCAGCTCCATTATTTTCAACTTTCCAATCATGTAAGCTGTCGCCTGACCGGGCATCGCAATATAACGTTCAATTGCCTTAACAGAGTCAGCCTCTGGGTTCGGTGTATTGTCGATCAGGTATTGTATTGCTTTTTCTCTGCTCCACTGCATTTCATGAAGACCAGTGTCAACCACTAATCGACACGCGCGCCATAGCTCCATTGCTAAACGTCCAAAGTCAGAATAGGGGTCTGCATAAAAGCCCATGTCTTTGCCTAACTCTTCAGTATACAAGCCCCAGCCCTCAGTATAAGCGGTGAAAGTAACGTACTTTTGGAATTCAGGTATGCCCTCAAGCTCTTGTGCTATTGCCCTTTGCATATGATGGCCAGGAATACCTTCATGATAAGCCAATGCTTCCATTTGGTAGGTTGGCATGCTGCGCATATCAAACAAATTTGCGTAGTATGTACCTGGGCGACTGCCGTCTTTTGAAGGACTTTGATAAAAAGCTTTGCCTGCAGATTGCTCACGAAAAGCCTCAACACGCTTCACCACCATCCGCGCTTTAGGTGTTAGACCAAAGTACTCTGGTAGTTTAGCTTCCATCTTATCGATGAAGTCTTTCGCTTCGGTCATATAACGTTGGCGGCCTTCATCTGTGTTGGTATAATAAAATTGATCATCGTTACGCATAAACAAGAAAAATGTTTGCAAACTCCCTTCGAATTTCACTTGTTGCATAATACCGCGCATTAACTCGTGAATACGCTCAACATTGTCTAGTCCAATTTGATGCACTTCTTGCGCATTTAATTCAGTTGTTGTGAACCAATTTAATCTGTTTTGATACCATGCACTGCCATTTGGTAATCGCCATACGCCATCACCCTCGGGTGTTAATAAGCGCTGTTTACCTAATTCTTGCAATAACTTTTCGTAAGCCGGTTTTACTGATGTTAATAAAGCGGTATTAGCATCTGCAATTAACCCTGACTTTTCAGCATTACTCAGTTCAGATGCATCTAGTTTTTGTTTAAAGTCGGCAAATATTGTCGAGTCTGCTGGGCTTTCGGAAAAAGGATTACCTTTGACAACATTCGCAGCCGCCTGCATCATTTGATCATATGACCATGCTGGTGGCATTACACCAAGCTTTTCTCTTATTCTTAATTGTTCGATAACTTGGTCAAACAAAGGGGCGACTTTATTAAGTCGACTAATATAAGCTTGCGCATCTTCTTCATTCTCTATGCGATGAATATTAATTAAAAAGCTGGGCACCGTGGTGTGCCAAGCGCTAAATTGGTCCATGATATAGGTATGATGCCTAAACTGATCGTTGGCTAGTTTGCGTTCTAAATCAACCTTATAAATGCTCAAACTTAGCTTTTCTGGATCACTGAGTTTAGTAACATCAAATTCGCTAGCTTGCGTTAAACGAGTTTCCATCAGTGCGCGTGTTTCATCTGCGTTGGCTTCTGAAAAATCACCCCACTTATCATAATCCCACTTTATCCCTAAGTAACTTTGTGCCATAGGCGAGCGTTTGAGGTCGATTTCTCTGCTTTGCGCAAAAAATGCAGCGAGTGTTTGCGATTCGGTTGCTGGTGCGTTAACTGTTTCGGTCTTAGCCGGTTGTGGTTGCTGGCTATCTTTATTCGATGCAGGGCTGCAGGCTGCCATTGCAATGACTAAGCTAGATACAACGACCAGTTTCACTGGCATACTTATTTTGGCAAGTCGTTTCATTATGTCCCTCTTATTTTTTATTATTGTATTCTATTCATATTATAGCTAAGTCTTCGCCACTTCATCAACACGCTAATAGTGGATCAAGTATTTGGCTTCAGACCTGTTATGTTTTGGGGTACAAACTAAATGCATCATGCGTTTGTTGTTTTCGCTTAATAATCGGCTGTCTGAACGATGTCAGTGCTGAAATTAACTCCTCATGGCTCCATGTCGCTTGAGCAGAGCCATATGTGCTTTGCATCATATTATTATACTGTGTGACGCATTCGGTTGCGTTCATAGCTACAAAACATTGATTAATAGACTGAATAGGCTTCTCGGTCAATTCCTCAAGCCACTTTGTCAATGTCTGATTGGTCTCTTTTACATTATGCAAAGCAATCACTTTTTGCAATCTTTTCCATAATTCAGCTTCGCTTACCATGCTATCGGATGGGTTTACTTGTTGTCTATCATCGTTGCGTCTGCTTGCGATAAGCATAAAACCGAATATGCTCAAACTGACAAGCCAAAGAGCAAATAGGCTGACGTGTAGCCAATCAAAACTAAATTCATCGGCTGCGTTGCTAGTGCCCAATTGACTTGAAGCCGATAATTGGTCAATTGCTGTTATTGGTGGTTTCTGACCCATCGCTGAAATAGGTTGAATGTTTGAGACAATGTCTTTACTAGGCGGCAATACTTCTACAGAGCGTGCGGGAAGCTTCGCGTATTCTGTTTTTCTTGTGACCACATTAAACCAAGGGACAACCACCTCGCCAAGCACAAATTTACCGACTCGATTTGGAATAATAGCTTCACTTTGGATCTTTTGTGCAAACAACACCGAGCCTTTGTCTACCGTTGCGGTGCTTGCTTGGTCGGGATAAGTTTTGAAGTCAGGTGGATATATCCCTGCAATTTCCGGTAGTTGCTCTTCAACTAACCCCGCCGCAGTTAAGGTAATGGTACGGGTAATAGGCTGGCCCAATATAATGCGCGTTGGGTCTTGTTGCCACTCCTCATCCAATTTTACAAATTCGCTAGGTAACCAGTGATCTTGGTAGTTATCGGGAATAGGCAGTACGGTTAAATCGATGGTGGGAGAGACCCTATTAATCGGTTTGGTGCGGCTAATAAAGCCAAATGATTGGCGAGAGTCGGTAACGGCCTCACCATTAAATACGGTACCTGAGATAGAAAAAGAACCACTTTTCTGGGGGATAATAGCATAGGTACGTTCGATAACCCGATAGCGAACGCCATTTTGAAAGTCTTCGTATTCCTTATCTTCACCTATTTGTTTGATAATTGCATTTTCTAACTCAGGCGCCTGCAAAGAGCCGCGTTGAATATCTTTCGCCATTAGCAGTTTGGTTGTGTATTTTATTTGTTGTTGTAAATAAACAGTGTCCATATCGACATTTGCAGTGACATAAAAATCCCGCGCAGTTGCGCCTTGTCCATTGCCGACAGGCGTTACAATAATATCGAATGCTTTGCTTTTCTGTCCGTCCATTTCAAATACGGGGATAGAAAATGTCCCAATCTCTTTTGGAAATAATTGAGTTACCCAAGTGGTGGTTTTTGTTGTATTGAAGTTAATAGAACGCGTTGACTGGCTAATTGAAGTGTTCGACAAACGAAAGTCGTTTTCTAATGCGGATAAATCAATTTGACGAGATGTAATTTCGCCCTCAGCACTAATAATTAACTGCAAGGCCTCGTCAATCATGATGGGATTTTTATCCACAGATACACGTAAATCAGTGATTGTTGCCATTGCTGTATTCGACGCTAACAGAGCTGCAGAGCATACAATTGACACTAAGAAAAAATACCAAACGGAGTTGTGTTTCATTACTACCAATCCTTCTTATTCGGCTTTGAGAACCTCTCACTTCGCCTTTTTTGTGATTCTAATAGCATTTTTCGTTGTAACAGAAACGCTGGGTCATCAGGTACCTTGTTCATGAGCATTTGCATACGTTGCATTTGCTCCTTTTCTTGGGATGTCATCTCTTCCATCGGTTTTTGCTGTCGTAAATTACTTTTTGGCTCGATATTTTCACCCGCTTTACCCTGCGCCTCTTCAGATTCAGATTCAGCATTTTGTTGCTCAGACTCATTCTGTTCTTCTTTACCCTCATTGCCTTTGGATCCATCTTGGTTTTGCTTGGCGTCTTGTTCGGACTCTTGTTGCTTGTCACTTGATTGTTGATCGTCTGATTGCTGATCACTTGATTGTTGATCGTCTGATTGCTGATCGCTCTTGCTCTGTTCACCGGATGGTTGGTCGCTGTTTTCAGACTCACCTGATTTTTGATCTTCTCCGTCTTGTTGCTGACCATCTTGGTTTTCTTGTTCTTGTTCTTGTTGCTGTTGCTGTAATAAATCCTCAACCACCTTTCTATTTGCCATGGCATTTGTATGACTAGGGCGTTCTTTCAAAGCTTCGTCATACTTTTCTATCGCTTGTTCTAGTTGCCCTAAGCGCGCCAGTACATTACCTTGGTTATATGCTGACTCAGGGCCAGGTACTGACGTGAATGCGTTCAATGCTGCTTCGTAATCTTTGTTTTTATAATGTGCAACGCCTTTCCACATTTGGTCTGTAAATGTGCTGCTCGCTTTATCAAACTCTTGTTTTTTAAACGCTTCAAGGCCTTGTTGATCGGCATTCTTAAAAATGTTGCCCATCCACTCATTGGCCTTAGGCGTATTCTCTATTGCTGCTTTGTCGTTTGCATAAGAGGGCTCGGTTGGCAAAAATAAGATTGTACTTAGTAGTACCACCAAAATACCCCGCCTAAAGGCATAGGCTGCGAAAGGAAGAATCATGAGTACAAAGACAACGCCCATATCCTGCCATTGGTCTCCTTGTCCAATAACGTCACCACTTACTTGGTCTTGTTCTATGGTTAGCGATCTAAATTGCATATTTTTTATATCACTGTCGTCATTTTGAATAGGTGTGTAGCGTCCATTTGTATTACCGAGTACTTGCGAAAAGTAGTTACTGTTGAGGGTGGGAAGTACAATATTTCCTCTAACGTCTTTCATAAAACTGCCATCAAGCATCATAATAGGGGCTCCTTTTTGGGTGCCCACTCCTAGCACTGAGTAGCGATATGGCGACTTTTCAATATGGCCTTGAAGCTCCTCGATATCGTCAAATTCAATACCATCGCTTATCCAGTAAATTTCACCTTTTTTGTATCCTGCTGATGCGAGTAATTTTTCGGCTTGTTGCATCGCAAACAAAGGATCGCTGCCGGGTATCGGCATTATTTCAGGTCGCAAACTGGGAATAAGCGTTGTTATATTGGTGACATCAGAGGTCAGCGGACTTATGGTAAATGCATCGCCAGCGTAAACCACCAATCCTACTTCACCATCTTCCAAACTATTCAGTAAATCTATGGTTTTAAATTTTGCTCGTGTAAGTCTATCAGGCAGTATATCGGTGGCACGCATCGACATCGACATATCTAAAATCACTACTTTCCCCGTGGATACTTGGTAAACAGGCTGCGGTAATTTTTGCCAAGTCGGACCCGCCATAGCAATACAGGCTAACAGCCATGCCAAACCAACTAAATAGAACGGCGGTTTGTATGACTTTTTATCTTTAGCGACAACCAGGTACTGATATAAATGACTCGACACAATACCTTGCCAGCCACTTTGCTTATTCGAGATTTTAGTTAGCAATAGAGCCATAATAAGTAAAGGAATGATTGCTATCAGCCATTCTGGACGAATAAAGTGAAATGCTTGAAAGTCAGTCATTTGTGGCCTCTCGGTGCGCTACTAATGTTACTTTGAGTGCTAGGCAGATTAGATTTTTGCAAGTTTGAAAAAACTTGTTTGAGAAGATAAAACAACGCATATAATGCACTTATCATAACTGCGATACCTAAAGGTAAATAGAATAAAGCAGTAAGAGGACGAAGTTTTTGTCCTTCACCTGCAACAGGCTCAAGTCGGTCGAGGGTTTGATATATTGCTTCTAATTCTTGCGTATCGCGCGCTCGAAAGTATTGGCCACCCGTTGACCTGGCAACTTCTATAAGAAGGCGCTCGTCGAGGTCTTGTGATGGATTAATTGTGCGACGACCAAAGACACTGGAAATCTCTTGTTCTTCGGCACCCAAGCCAATGGTATAAATAGTAACACCCTTATCAATCGCTAATTCATTGGCTTGCTCAGGCGTGATATTACCAGCGGTGTTTCTGCCATCAGTTAAGAGTATTAGGACACGATTAGACTCTTCTTTGTCGTCAAAACGTTTGACAGCAAGACCGATAGCATCACCAATAGCGGTACGATCACCGACTAAGCCCAAGACTGATTCATCAAGCAGCGTTTTGACAGTATCCCTATCAAAAGTGAGTGGTGCTTGCAGATATGCGGTATCAGCAAACAAAATTAATCCTAAGCGATCACCAACACGGCGTTTAATAAATTCTCTTAGTACATATTTAGTCATGACAAGACGGTTTACTGCGCGTCCATTTATGCGCATATCATCTTGTTTCATTGAGCCTGAAAGATCTACCGCAATCATCAGATCACGTCCTTCATTTGGAATAGAGACGGGTTCTCCCAGCCATTGTGGCCTTGCGGCAGCAAGCACTAAACAACACCATATTAACGTAGCTAAAAATAGTCGAGGTGTGGATTTTTTTAAACTCTTGGTCGAATGGCTGTGTACTTTTAAGTAATTCGGTACCAGCAACGCAGCGCTTTCACTCTTTGCTTTGCTTGGAAACATAAAATAAATCAGCAGTGGGAGCGGCAGTATTAATAGCACCCAAACCCAAGCGAATTCAAACATGCTGAACTCCTTTGTTGTCAGTCTCGACCGTTTCTGGCTTTATTAATTCTGCTGTAGAGGGCGGTAAACAGTGTTTTATCCACAGATAGACGGCTTGTTTAGCATCGTCCACATTGATACTGGGTATTTTTGCGTACAAACTAGCTTCAAGCTGAGTAAGTTGTGTAAGGCATTGTTGACCCACTTCTTTATGTGGTTTTGCTTTCGATTGCAATAATTCATGCCATGCTTGGCCCTGCACACTATTGATACTTTCCGATGGAAAATAATGGATAATTGAGCTGCGTAAAACAGCATGTAGTGTCGACAATGCTTGGGGCTCCCTGCTTGATATGTTTAAAACTGCCTTTAAAGCACTGCGTTTAAATTTATGCTTGGATATATGTCGAGCAACAATCCAATAAATACCGACTATTGCGAATATTATCAGCAAGATTAAAACCCACCATCCCCAGGCCAGTGGCCAAATCGAAGGTGTTTGGCCAAGGCTAATGTCAGCAAGGCCTTGCAAGGCAGAGTCCAGCGACACGTCGGCAGGGCTGTTGGTGCTTGCTGAGCTATTTATAAAAGCACTTATAAAAGCACTTATAAAAGAACTCATAAAAGCTCTCCCATATCGCGCTGATTTAGTTGCTGTTCCATAGGGTAGGCCGATGATACCGTTCTCAATGCGATTGCATATCGAGCAAATGACTGTTTGATACTCTCAAAGTGTGTTGCTTGTTGTGACTGATACTTTTGGTTAGTCGCCGCTTCACCTAAATTGACCTGCTGGCGCTCGGTGCCATTAGTAATGTTGAGAGTTTGCTGAAAAGCGGAATTGGGCAGTGCAATTTCCATTGGGTCGTTAACTAAAATAGCCTTTACTTCACAGTGGCGAGCGATATTACTAATAACTGCCATTGAAGCATCGTTTAATCCATTAAAATCGCTAATTAGATAGACTAAAGCCCCTGGCTTGGCTAAATGTTGCAAGCGTTGAGTTGCTTTTAAAAAGATACTTTGCGCGTCTATTTGCACCGCTTCAAATCGAGGCTCATGAATATTAACTAAGGCTTGCATCAATGCTAATGCGTTCTTTGCTTGGGCTTTAGGTTTTAATTCAATGTCTTGAGTATTATTAAAAATCAAACCGCCGACCTTGTCACCGCGTTGAATCGCATTCCAAGTAATCAGTGCGGCTAAATGCGCTGCTTGCACTGACTTACATAAATAAGCGGTGCCAAAGTACATTGATTGAGTGAAGTCAGTAAACACGAACACCGGCCTTTCACGTTCCTCACGAAACACTTTAGTGTGGGTTTTACCCGTGCGTGCAGTTACTCGCCAATCTATACTGCGTATATCATCGCCGGGCTGATAATGTCTCACCTCATCAAATTCCATACCTCGGCCTTTGATTTTGGAGCGATCTTCACCAGACAGCGCGCCCGCTATATCTCTACTCGGACGTAAGTTAAGTAAATGAGATAAGGAGCGGTAGCATAATAGTTCAGGCAGGCTGATATCAACGCCATTGGTTTTATATTTTGCCAACCATAGCTGAATGTTTTCTGCCGTCGCTAGACTGCTGTTATTCGAGCCATTGTTAAACATGAGTGACATCAATCATTCTCAATTTATGCAGAGTGTTTTTAACCAAAATGATCCAATTACAATCATGCAACAGGAACAAGTTCAACGATTTTATCGAGTACAGCATTTGCATTAACTCCTTCCGCTTGTGCTTGATAGCTCAATATAATGCGATGGCGGAGCACGTTGTGTAATACTGCTTGTACATCATCTGGTCCAACAAAATCACGACCATTGAGCCAGGCATGCGAACGAGCACAACGCTCTAATGCTATAGTGGCGCGCGGACTGCCACCAAATTCAATCCATTGTGCGAGCTCCGCGTCATAGTTTTCAGGGCGCCTAGTGGCCATAATCAATTGCACGATGTAGTTTTCTAGAGCCGGCGCAAGGTGGATATTCATTATTTCTGCTCTGGCCTTGGCTATGTCATCTTGAGTTAGCCTTTTAACAATAGGCAAGTCCGTTTTTATGGCTTCGCTGCGAGTAAGGCGTAAAATTTCTAATTCAGTTTCAGCGTCTGGATAGTCAATTTCAACATGCATTAAAAAGCGATCGAGTTGTGCTTCGGGGAGGGGATATGTGCCTTCTTGTTCCAATGGGTTTTGTGTTGCCATAACCAAGAACAACTCAGACAGCTTGTAGGTTGTGTTTCCAACGGTAATTTGGCGCTCTGCCATCGCTTCAAGTAAGGCTGATTGAACCTTCGCTGGCGCACGGTTTATTTCGTCAGCTAACACTAAATTATGAAATAGTGGGCCTTTTTGAAATATGAATTCGCCAGTTTCAGGGCGATATATGTCGGTGCCGGTCAAATCAGCAGGCAACAAATCGGGTGTGAATTGCACTCTGTGGAAGTCAGCCTCTATACCGTCAGACAATGAATTGACTGCTCTCGTTTTTGCAAGTCCTGGTGGGCCTTCAACAAGTAAGTGACCGTCTGCTAGTAACGCAATGAGGATACTTAAAGTGAGAGAGGGTTGCCCAATAACTTGTGCGTTTAAGTGGGCTTGTAATTGCTTGAACTCTTCTACTGCCATGGTTATTTTTAGCCTTTATTACGCTATTTCCGTTATATTTTTCTGTGTTTTTTGGTTTGTTTGCCGTAAACGTAGAGTAAACACAAAAAACTCTGATAGTCTTATATGTGGATCTATCTCGAAATTTCAACTTTACGACTCGTAAATTTATGATTGGTTCTGTATTTTATTGCTTAGCTTCACAAATACGGGCGTGCTCTAATGATGTTTATAGTGCTAATGCTTGTAATACACACGTGTAAAATTTGAATTTTACTGTTTATTCCGTCACAATATTAGTTAGAGGTCTGACCAGAAGGTATTGCCATGCTGTTTTTTGCAATAACTCATTTATAGCCACAGGATAATCTATGTCACAGAAACAAGTTTTAAAAACCCAGCAGGGCGATCGAATTGCGATAGTTGCTGGACTGCGCACTCCATTTGCCAAGATGGCAACCGACTTTCACGGCGTCCCTGCTGTTGACTTAGGTAAAATGGTGGTCAATGAGTTGATGCTAAAGCACGATCTTGACCCTGCGATTATTCAACAAGTGGTGTACGGACAAGTTGTGCAAATGCCGGAAGCGCCCAATATTGCCCGCGAGATTGTTCTTGGAACAGGCATGGATGTGCGAACTGACGCATATAGTGTGTCGCGAGCGTGCGCTACCAGTTTCCAGTCTACGGTGAATATTGCTGAATCCATGATTGTTGGTAATATTGATGTAGGTATTGCGGGTGGTGCTGACTCAACGTCAGTATCTCCAATTGGTGTCTCTAAAAAATTAGCATGTGCGCTTACCGATTTACAAAAAACCAAAACGCTGGGTCAAAAACTGGCGGTCCTGAAAAAACTAGGTTTAAGAGATTTATTGCCCGTGCCGCCAGCGGTTGCTGAATATTCAACTGCTTTGTCGATGGGACAAACAGCTGAGCAAATGGCTAAAAAACATGCTATCAGTCGCGCGGACCAAGACGAGTTAGCGCACCGTTCGCATACCCTAGCGGCGCAAAATTGGGAAGCGGGTAATTTAGATAGCGAAGTGATGACGGCCTATCCTGAACCTTATAAAAAAGGGGTATCACGAGATAACAACGTTCGTTTCGATTCAAAACTAGAAAGTTACGCAAAGCTTCGCCCCGTGTTTGATAAAAAACACGGTACGGTAACGGCGGCTAATGCAACTCCTCTTACTGACGGCGCTTCAGCAATTATTATGATGACTGAGAGCAAAGCCAAAGCACTCGGTTATAAACCTATTGGTTATTTGAAGAGCTATGCATTTGCCGCTATTGATGTATGGGATGACATGCTAATGGGCCCATCGTATGCGTCACCAATCGCCCTAGCGCGTGCAGGCATGACACTCAACGACTTAACCTTAATTGAAATGCATGAAGCGTTTGCAGCGCAAACATTGTCAAACATAAAAATGTTTGGGAGTGATAAATTTGCGCAAGAGAAATTGGGCAGAGACAAAGCAATTGGCGACATTGATATGCAAAAATTTAATGTCATGGGTAGCTCGTTAGCCTATGGACATCCTTTTGCGGCAACTGGTACAAGAATGATTACGCAAATGTTGAATGAACTTAACCGTCGAGGCGGTGGAACCGGTCTATTGACTGCATGTGCAGCAGGTGGCTTAGGCGCGGCAATGATAGTGGAGACAGAATAATGGGTGCATTTACCTTAACCAAAAGAGACGACGGTATTGCCATATTAACCATGGATGTGCCAGGCGACAGCATGAATACTCTTAAGGCCGACTTTGGTGATGAAGTTAGCGCAATACTTGATGAAATTGAAAATGACACTGCAATACTTGGCGTTGTTGTTGCAAGTGGCAAAAAAGATTCGTTTGTTGCTGGTGCTGACGTAACCATGCTTGCGGCTTGCAGTGATGCGGATGAAGCTCAAGAGCTGTCCATCTCAGGTCAGAAACTATTCGATCGCATTCAAGCTATGCAAAAGACATTTGTCGCGGCTATTCATGGTCCAGCTCTAGGTGGCGGCTTGGAGTTAGCATTAGCTTGTCATTATAGAGTTTGTTCTGATAGCCCCAAAACACAATTGGGTTTACCTGAAGTTCAGCTTGGTTTGTTACCAGGTAGTGGTGGAACACAGAGATTACCCGCCCTTATTGGCATTCAACAAGCAATGAAGATGATGCTGACTGGCGCGCCTGTGCGCGCTGCGCAAGCAAAAAAATATGGCATTGTTGATGATATGGTGCCGCAATCTGTGCTACTTGATGTTGCTATAGAAATGGCAAACAAGAAAATAACTAAACGTGTGTTGAAAAAAGACATGACGACAAAAGTGCTTGAGAATACCTCGTTTGGACGCAATATATTGTTCAAAAAAGCACGTCAACAAACCTTAGCGAAGACATTGGGGAATTATCCTGCGCCGATGTACATTATCGATTGTATTGAGGCGGGCACAAATGAGCCACGAAAAGGCTATGCAGCAGAAGCCCGTTTGTTTGGCCAGTTAGTGATGACGCCAGAATCAAAACAATTACGTGAAATTTTCTTTGCAACAACGGACATGAAAAAAGAATCGGGTGTTGCAGATGTTGCGCCAATTAAAGTGAAAAAAATTGGCGTGTTGGGTGGTGGATTGATGGGCGGCGGGATTGCCTTTGTCACAGTTACAAAAGCAAAAGTGCCTGCGCGTATCAAAGACATAACCACCGATGGGATTGCCGGTGCCATACGCTACAGCTATGACATTTTGAATAAGAAAGTGAAAAAGCGTTTCATGTTAAAAACAGAGATGCAAAAGCAGCTTTCTTTATTGAGTGGCTGTGTCGATTATAGTGGTTACAAACAGAACGACATGGTGATTGAAGCGGTGTTCGAGGATGTTAAATTAAAGCAAAAGATGGTCGCGGATATTGAACAGCACTGTAATGAAAACACTGTCTTTGCGTCTAATACATCGTCTATACCCATTGCTGAAATTGCTGCCCAAGCGAAACGCCCAGAAAACGTAATCGGTTTACATTATTTTTCACCTGTAGATAAAATGCCATTGGTTGAGGTTATTCCACATGCGCTTACATCGGACCAAACCATTTCAACCACGGTTGAATTTGCTAAGCGTCAAGGTAAGACACCTATCGTGGTAAAAGACGGAGCTGGCTTTTACGTTAATAGAATTCTGGCTCCTTACATGAGTGAAGCCGGTTTTATGGCAGTAGAAGGGCAACCACTCGATTCAATTGACAGAGCGCTGACTAAGTTTGGTTTCCCAGTAGGCGCATTCAAACTGCTCGATGAAGTAGGTATTGATGTGGGTACTAAGATTATCCCGATTTTAAAAAGTCAATTTGGTGAGCGTTTTAATGCCCCTGAAGCTTTTAATAAGTTATTAGAAAATGATCGCAAGGGTAAGAAGAACAAATCGGGTTTTTACGACTATAAAGCCAAAAAGCCAGGTAAATATATTGATGATTCAGTGTATAAGTTACTTGGAGTTAAGCCAGAGAAAAAATACTCAGACGACACAGTTGTGGAACGTTGTGTACTGATGATGCTAAATGAAGCGGCACTGTGCTTGCAAGAAGAGGTAATTAGAAATCCTCGTGATGGCGATATAGGGGCTATTTTTGGTATTGGTTTTCCACCATTTTTAGGTGGACCTTTCCGTTATATGGACACCTTAGGTCTTGCACATGTGGTCAGTCGCCTACAACATTATACTGAAACTTACACCGACAAGTACCAGCCAGCTGAGATATTGTTAACAATGCATAAAGAAGGCAAGACTTTTTATTAAGCTTGTGGATATCTTGATGTATACATAAAAACCCCGAATGTGTGTCTACGTTTGGGGATTACTTCCGTTTTTCTCGGTTTTTTATATCATATAGTAAATTCACAGCTTATTTATTCAGCAGTTTGCTATACTTTAGTTTCGTTTGGGCAGTCGTTAAACCTAGGTCAAGGGTCAGTATATATGCAAATTGTGACCATGACAGTCATTGGTCAATTCACTGGAGCGATATCATGTTGATGGCCTCAATGATAGTAATAAGCTTCCTCATTAGTAGTATTTACTATTATATTGAAGCGGTTAAAAATGCGATGGGTAAAAAACGCTGGTTAGTAGGCGGGATGATAATGGGGCCAATGTTGTTGCCCATGTTTGTTATTTCTAAAGCCGTACAGATGCGCAAAACAACCGGTTTTGATAGCTGCTACTTACGTCCTTAAATTACTGTGCAGAGTAAGTTAGCTCTTGGCTATTCTAACGGCTGGACGTATTGGACTTGGCTTTCTTGATTCCAACATATGCTTCATGTTTCTGCCTTCCACCAATAATTGCTCAAATTTGGCGGCACTTACAGGCTTGCTAAACAAGTAACCTTGCAGCATTTCGCAGTCGTAGCGTTTCAGTATCTCTAATTGATTTTCGTGCTCGACACCTTCTGCAACCACCTTCAAGCCGAGGTTGTGTGCAATCTTGATGATCGATTCGGTCATGTGTTTGTCAACTGAGCTGGTCGCAATATCATCAATAAAAGCTTTGTCTATTTTCAGCGTATGAATAGGGAATTTTTTCAGATACGCCAGTGATGAATAGCCTGTGCCAAAGTCATCCAAAGCTAAGTGAATGCCACGCTCACGCAAGCGCTGCATCATCTTAAGGGCTTGTTCTGGGTTTTCCATCAACGTGCCTTCAGTGATCTCACATTCTAAATGCAGTGGACTCAAGCCGACTTGCTTTAAGATGCGTTCGATTCGATCGTCAAGATCTGGTAATTCAAACTGTTTGGCTGAAATGTTAACCGCAACGCGGCCGGTAAATAATCCGGCATCAACCCAACGCTTGGTATCCATACAAGCCTTTCGTAACACCTGCTCACCAATTTCCAATATTTGCCCTGTCTGCTCGGCTAACGGAATAAATTGACCGGGGCTGACAATGCCTTTTTGTGGGTGTTCAAATCGGACCAACGCTTCCATACTTACCATACGACCCGAAGCAATATCGACCTTGGGTTGATAAAAAACACTGAACAAGTCTTCTTTTATACCAAACCGAATTAAGTTTTCAATTTGCAATTGGCGAACCGCGTTTTTATTCATTTCACCACTGAAAAATTGATAATTACTACCGCCATTATTTTTAGCAAAATACATTGCCGTATCTGCATTTTTAAGCAATTCTTGGTGGCTAGTACCATCTTCAGGATAGGTTGCAATGCCGATGCTGACACCTAACACAAACTCTTGTTTGGCGATATAAAATGGACGCGAAAGTGTATCCAGTATGTCTTGCGCAATATGCGAGATACGATGCACGGTTGCCGTTGCTTCAACCAACATACTGAACTCATCACCACCTAGGCGGTAAGTAGTTGAACTAGAAGTGGTTATTTTTTGTAAACGACGAGCAATCTGTTTTATTAATAAGTCACCGGTTTGATGCCCAAGAGAGTCATTAATGCGTTTGAAGTTATCCATATCGAGGCAAATAAGTGCGTGGGGTGTTTCGCGGCGTACTAAGTTTTCATGACTGGCTTGGAAAAATGAACGGTTTGGTAAGTTCGTTAATGGATCTGTGTTCGCTAGCTTCAATAATTCTTTTTCTGTTTTTTTACGTGAACTGATATCGGAGAACACACCAACATAATGACTAATATGATTGTCTTCATTGCGGATCGCATCAATCGTCATTTCTATCTGATATTTTTCGCCATTTGTGCGCACAGCGTCCACTTCACCAGACCAACTGCCTTTGTGTCTAAGTGTCTTTTTGACTTCTTCGGTAAAAGCTTCAGGGTACTGACTGAAGGATAATTTACTGGCCAGCGCTTTTTCAACCGTATCACCAGTAAAGTTACAGTAGGCACTATTGACCGACATGAACTTAAACTCTTGGTCGGCAATGAAAACACCTTCTGTAATGTTTTCAAAGCTGCTCTTAAACAAATTAAGTTGCTCTTCTGCTTGCTTCAAATGATTGATGTTTTTTAGGGTACCTGTCATGCGTTGCGCTTTGTTATGTGCATCGCGCTTTACAACCTTGCCTCGATCCAATACCCAGACCCAATCGCCAGCAAACGTTTTTACTCTGTAGGCGAGCTCGAAGAACTGGGTTTTGCCGTCTAAATGGTCATCCAGAGACTGCTTTAAACGTTCAACATCATTTTCATGAACATTGTTTTCATAGGTAGTATGACTGCGCATGCTGTCTTGCGGGAAATCAATGGTATTCCAGGTGTTCGCCCGATAAATCTGTCCGCTAAAAATATCCCAATCCCATAATTCATCGCCACTTGAAGACAGGGTAAGCGTTAAACGTTCAACATCTTCAGTTAAAGTTTGGTCACGATTTTTTCGAGACTTCATTTTGTTTGCTTGGTAAATGACTAAGAAAATAATGAAGAAAGCGTAAAATATCAGCGCACGTGTATTTAGCCAAAAAGGCTTTTCTACTGCAATAATCAGTTCATTTTGCTGTGACCACTCACCACCGTTGATACGTGCTTGTACTTTAAATATATAGTCACCAAAGGATAGGTAGCTATACGAAGCCAAACGGTTGGTTGTTGTATAGGTCCAATCTTTATCCAAGCCTTCAAGGATATAGCGGTATTCAGTTGCATTTGAGTTAATACTGTTAATAACACCAAACTCAATATTAATGCGACTTTCAGAGTGAGCCATGTCGAATCGGTGCATCATAAATGCAGGTAACTGTGGCGTTTCCTGCTCAAGACTTTTATTGGGTGCAGAGAAGCTTATAAACTGTGGTTCAACTGGTTTGTCGTATTTGTTGACGTTCTGTTGTTTGGTTTTTAAGTAATGAATACCGATTGAACCACCTATCAGTAGGTTGCCATCTGCTGTCGCAATAATTGCTCCACGACCTAATTCATTGAAATTTAATGCACTTTTTGAACGTCTTTTAACAATGTTCGAAGAGTCAAAGTCCAGTGTGTAGATGCCTTGCCTGCTGCCATACCAAATACTATTTTCAAGCCCAATTGCAGAGCGAATATCAGAAGTAGCATTGTCATTCAAGCCACTAAACTGCTTCAACAAGGTTAAACTCACTTTATCGAGTTTAAAAATACCCTTGTTCTCAGTAATTACCCAATAGGCATCTTGGTGGCTATAAACTTGGATTATATTTAACTGGCCAAATTCCTCAAGGCCAGAAGGCCGACTAAATTGGTTACTGCCGCGGTCACTAATCAGGACACCAACATTGGTTTGTAACCAAACTTTGCTTCTATCATCTGTAAACACAGGCATGGCAACCGAAATATCACTGGGCAGACTGACAAAGGTCTCTTCATAAGTTTTCGGATCAATGTTCGACAAGCCTTTGTCTTGATGCCAAATCCACAACCTATTATTAAATATTTCAATAGCTTCAAAAGACTTGGTTGCATGAATTTGGTTTTCAAACGCTACACTATCACCTTCGATTCTGTAACTGTATATACCTTCACTGGTTGCTAACCACACTTTATTACTAGCATCAATTTTGATGTCATTAACCATTGCTGTAATATTCAGCGGAATCTGTATGTAATAACCTTGTTTTTGGTTGAACTTGTTTAGCCCATCAAGGCGAGTTGCCACCCAAATGTCCTGCTTGATGTCGTTTGCAAAGCCGATGATTTGTCTACCTGATAAACTTTTGCTATCGCCTTCAACGGGTTTATATAGTTTTAAAGGGCTAGAAGCTGGATGATAATTGTGCAGTCCTGCGCTCGCAGTGCCTATCCAAGCCGTCCCCATTCTTGAAATAAAGATATTGCTTATATTGCTATCTCGTAAGCCACTTGAGAATGCATTGTTATGGTTGATAACCGTTTGAATATTTGAATCTTTGTCAGCAATAGCTAAACCTCTATTAGTGCCAATCCATAGGCTTTCACCGTCAAAATTAAGGGCATTAATGACATTAGATGGTAATTCTGGATTTAGCGCTTGCGATAGATTATTTTGTTTATTGGTACTTGAGTCGAGTGTTATCAAGCCTTTATTTGTCGCAATCCAATACTTGTTTCCGACCACTTCAATTTTATTTATTTTTACGTTAGGGAGTGTGAAATTCCACGGGTTTTCAAGCGTTAAATCAAATAACTGACCCGAAATTTTATCAAAAATGTAAATACCAGAATACGCAGAGCTCATCCATATTCTCGAATTTTCGTCTTTAATGTACATAATACTTGTGGGGAAGGGAGATTGACTGATTACTTGCGTGACTTTTTCGCTTTCAGCATTTAATCGGTATAACGAATTTTGGACCGTGAAATAGATTTCTTTTCCTGATGCACTAGCAATGGCGCTAATCTCATTTGCCTTGATGATACTATTTTCAGTGGTTATGGTTGAGAAGCTGTCTGTTTCGTAATGATACTTACTTAAGCCTTGGTCCGTTGCTATCCATAAATTACGCTGGTCGTCTATAACGATACCGCTCACTGAATTACTTGGAATTGAACCCGGTACTGAACCATCTGCGCTGAATAATCGGTTTTGAAAGCCATCATATTTACTTAAACCGTCACTGCTGACGATCCAAATGAATCCATATTTATCTTCAATGGTTTGGATTACGTTGCTTTGGGAAAAACCGTTTTGAGCAGAGAGGTGTTCAAAGTTCAGGCTGGTCAAGACTCTTGCAGTTGCCGGAGACAGAAACTGCATGCTTGCAAGCATGATTAAGATAAGCCATTTCTGGGAAAAGGCACGAGTCACAAATTCTACCGCCTGATTCGTTATTATTGTTATTATTTTTAACTTGCTAAGAATGCCCAAAAAACCGTGCTCTCTCAAGGTTTTATTGATGTTTTACCGTCGTTCGCTCAAATTTTAACCAATCATAATTGTATTTGCTTGAAAATTAACCGGATTGCGCCATATTAGCACGTGTTAAGCGACATAGCTTGCTCGCTTTTTGAGCGCATTTATTGGTATTTGACGACTTGTTTAAATGCAGTGGGATCATCAATGAATTCGAAGTCTACAAAGCGGGTTTGAAGAGCGCTTTTGGGATCGGTAATAAATATTGCCTTTCCAAGACCGCTTCGTGCAACTAATTGTTCACAACCTTTTTTAAATAAGTCGAACGTTAATAAATTAATAACGTCATCCATAGGATTGTTTTCAGTTGACGCACCCAAGTCATCAAAATCCATCCAAAGGCGCTGAGCCAGTTGGTTTGTATTTGTATCAAATGTTCTAAATTGCTTTTTTAGAGACGCTTTAAAACTATCAAAAATAGGTTCAAATTCACCAATGTTGCGAACAAAATCGTCAAGCACATCTGTCATTGCCACATATAAATCATAACTAGAATGTGTAGGCGACTGAATGTAAAAAGTTAGGCCGGGACGCTTATTGATGGGCAAGTAACCACAACCAACTAGGTAACCCAAGTTTCGTTTATTTCGCAATTCATCAAAGAAAATAGGCGCCAGAAGTTTCTCAATAGCGATATACAAGCCACGGCACGCATTGTTATTTGACGGAGATTGAAAATATAAAACAATGGCATGTTCCTGCTGTGACTGGTTATGCTGTATACATAGTTTTCGATCCGTTATTTGAGCAACATTCCTGCTTGATTTCAATACCTTGTCCACATCCTTAACGCATGCAACTACATTACTATGAAAGGCTTCAATTTGTGCCACAGTCCAATTGCCAACAGCTAAACCTTCGATATGTATCTTTTTAAAATAAGCAATAGCTTGCAGGTGTAATTCGGATAACGACACTGTCTCGAGGACTGCCAATATAGACTCATGGCTAAAGGTATTTTCTTGCAACAAAATATTTACGTTAGCAAATAGTTGGTTGATAGGTTTGTTTAGTAGTGTATTTTTCAAACTTAAAGCGAGTTTTTCTTTTACAGCAGAAAATATTGTAGGCTTTATGTTGAGTTGTTGTATAAAACTGAGTATCTCCTGACATAGCCCGAGTTGGCGGTCAGAAAAGCCACTAGTATGCAATGTCATACCACCTTGATGGCCATATAACCTGACGTTTATTCCTGCCATTTCCGCGCCATTGTATACTTCACTGAGCTCCTCGTTCAAGCATGCAATCCACAGTCTTTTGATAGCAACATTACGTGCACTTCCAATCATATTAGGATTTTCTAAAGAAAGATAACAATCGCCTTTTGGTGTTTTAAATTGGTAATTTTGCGAAAATTTTAATAAAAAATCAAAATTCTTGAATGTTTTTATCTCGGTTGACTTAAGTTCTTGTGCCACCAAGCCAAAATTATTGCTCATAAAGGGATTTTTAGGAGGGAGTTGAAGTGATAATAATGTGTTATTTTTGATGTCGAAATCTAACTTCCGCAAACTAAATGGCACTTTATATTGCGTTGTTTTTTGATCACAAAATACCTGTGAATTGATACAAAACACGCGTAAATTTTTAACTGTAAAATAAGTAAGAAATTGCTCAAAAACGACTGGATCATAATTATCCATAACAACATCATATTCCAGTGCTTGTTGTAATGTCAGTTTATGCAATTTAGATGAAAGCATAACGGCTAGGTCAATACTCAAGGGCAGTATTGCATGCTCGACTTGCAAGGCTAATTGTTGAGCTTTTTCTTCAAATCGCCATTTTTCGATACCATTTTGTCTCAAAAAATCAAACCATTGCATAATCAATTGAATCATTTTTTTGGTGTTTGCTAATCCATGTTCTGTTAACCGCAAGTTAATATTGATGTCTTGAAAGTTGTCACCTTGAATACCGTCGCTAGCGCTTAAATCAAGAATAAATCCCATACGTTTTAAGTCGTGTTGTAAGGTGTTTTCTGAGCCATCTTCAATCAAATGTGTGACTAGTAAAATTGGCTTACTACGATAGTACCGAGAAACATTAGGAAGGCAAAATGTGAGCATCAAATTTTGTGCGAATTTGTGAGGTTTAACCTCAATCAAACATCCTTTTTGCTGCGGTAAATACAAGTCTGGGTATTTTTTTGGGACAGTAGTGATATTGCTTGATTTAAAAGTAATAAGCTTTGATTCGATGAAAGTGATGAACTCAACGTTTGCCATTGTGTGAGGCAGAACAAAACATGCTTTTATTTTTTTTGCATTAAAATAGTGCTGGTGATGCTGGCGTAATTTCTGTTGCAATTCTGCTTTTGTGAATTGAGTGAATATTGTTTTGTTACCAACGCTAAATCGACTAAAAGGATGGTTAGGATTGCAAGTTTGTTTATGCACGTCATAGAGGCGGCGAACATCGTCCAGCTTCCTCATCGAAAACTCAGCGTCGATAGCATCAATTTCTTGAGAAATTCCATCCATGCTCAATATAGGCTGTGTCAGCATATCAATCAACACATCCAACGCTTGTGAAAACTGATTTACTTGACAATCAAAATGAACATTACAAGACTCTGCACAAGTCCAAGCATTAACGAAGCCACCGTGTGTGTCGAGTAATTGATTTAAGAAGTTTCCATCAGGGTAGTTTTGGCTGCCAGCAAAAAGCATATGTTCCATAAGATGGGACAAGCCTTGGCATTCATCAGGATCACTAAAGTGGCCCATCTCAATTGATATTGAAACGGCCGCTTTTTGTGCCTCAGGGCATTTTATCAGGGCGTACTCGAGACCATTTTCAAGTTTTCTTGTTGAATAATCTCGATTTTCTATTCTTGATAGGAGCAATGATTTTCCTTTTAAGTGGTAGACTGATAACACCTGTAATTGGAATAGTTGTAAAGGAATTTCGACTATTGTCGTTAAATTGATACTAAAACGCTATTGTGGACAGGGCTGATAAAGTGTTAGCGTCCATTCGCGAAAAAACTTCATTAAAAAGATAACTATTTCATGATTATATTTGTAATGCGTCATGGTGAGGCCGAGCCTTATAAACAAGATGATCAATCCAGACATCTTACCAGGTTTGGTGTTTCACAATCTGAACATGCGGCAAAATGGATGGCCAAGCAGCTGGATGCACATAGTCCCTTGAAACAAGTGGATCTGACGTTGGTGAGCCCATATGTTCGGACGATTGAAACTTTGGGGGCTGTTGAGCAGTTTATGTCAATTAGGAAGACCATCCAAACTTCCGCGATTACCCCTGATGGCAATGCCAATGATGTCCAAGATCTAATCGATGGGGAGTTGTTACAAGACAACAGTATTAAATGCTTACTAGTAATTAGTCACATGCCGCTGGTGAGTTTATTGAGTGATGTTGTTTGCCATGGATTTAACGCGCGTATTTTCGATACTGCTGATGTTCTTATGATTAATTACGATTTTGAGCGCTCATCAGGCAGTCAGTTAGGATTTTATCAAAGCCTAACTTAACCTTACCCAACTCTTTAACTCGCTATTATTATTTTTTGCGAGTTTCCTGTCGAACATTCATTTAGTATTTCCTATACTTACCGATACATACATATTGGTTATTAATTGAAGATTCTTAATTGTTCACATGTCAAAAAAGTCATTGCCATTAACGTTGTATCAGACTCTTGAGAAGCATGCTCAAGAGGCGGATATTAACAATGATGAAGAACTCAAGGACATATTAGATAAGTTAGCTTCCCTTAACCAAAAGGTGGAAGCCTTTAAACAGCGTGCGCGTGAAAAGAGAGTTGAAAAGGCCCCAAACGTATTTCCTTTAAAATCACGTAAACCATCTAACACGCAATAACATATCCGCCTTTTTATTGTTTCGTTGCTGCATCTACTTCGATAATAGAGGTGTAAAAAAGGGGTAAAATTCTAACTGTTTTTATCATATTGCCACTAATATCGACTATTTCAACAGGGTAACCAGCCAGTCGCACACTGATGTTATTTTCAGGTATTGCCTCTAAATACTCAATAATTAAACCATTGAGCGTTTTTGGGCCCTCTGTTGGGAAATGCCAATCCATCTCTTTGTTCAATTCTCTGATGTTAGCACTACCGTCAACCAAGTAGCTTCCGTCTGGTTGCTCTAACGCTTCTTTGCTATAGTCTGGGAGCATGGATGTTGTAAAATCACCAATAATCTCTTCCAATATGTCTTCTAATGTTACCAGACCTTGAATATCTCCATATTCATCAACTACCAAGCCAATCCGTTCTTTGACCGCTTGAAACTTATACATTAATGTATGCAGCGATGTGGAGTCAGGTGTGTAATAAATCTCCTTTACCGCACGTAGTATGGTCGCTTTGGTGAATTGGTCCTTAGATAATAACCTGAGTGCATCGCGAACATGAATAAAACCGACTGCATCATCAATGCTGTCGCGGTATAGCAAAACACGGGTATGTTGTGAATGAGTCAGTTGCTTTTGAATGTCTTTCCAATCGTCGTTGATATCAATTGCATAGATATCGCTTCGCGCTACCATTATATCTTCTGCGGTGACTTTTTCTAAGTCTAAGATGCTTACTAACATATCTTGGTGTTTCTTAGGGATTAGGTTTCCGGCTTCGTACACAACGGTTCGCAATTCTTCACGACTCAATGAATCTCCATTTTCGCCACTCGGGTTAATCCGCAAAATAGCCAGAATAACATTAGTAAATCCGTTGACGAGTTTTACAAAGGGTGTAAAAACAAATAATAAAGGTAATAGGATCAATGAACTAGGATATGCGATTTTTTCAGGATACATTGCGGCTAAGGTTTTGGGTGTTACTTCAGCAAATACTAGCATGACAAGTGTCAAACCAAATGTAGTAACGATTGTGCCGTAAAATTCACCAAAATAACGAGAGGCAATAATACCGGCGATAAGCGACGCCGCGATATTTGCTAAGTTATTGCCGATCAAAATAAGCCCAATTAACTTGTCCGGTCGGTCGATTAACTTTTGAACACGCAGTGCTCTGGGGTCACCCTCATTAGCCAAGTGTTTTAGCTTGTATCTGTTAATCGTCATCATGCCTGTTTCAGAACTTGAAAAATAGGCTGAAACGACAATAAGCACAGCAAGAATGGTAAAGAGAGTTTGGGTGGAAATAGCGTCCAACTATGAGTTTCCTCGTATAATTTGTGCACAAATAAAAAATGATTGCAACGCGTCTAGTATCTACTATTCAAAAGCGAGTATCTAGTATTAAAAAGAGCATGGTTAGCGATTGCGATTAGGTGATGTTATAAAATAATCTCGCGAACTAATCGACTGCCGAAGTAGGCGAGTGTTAATAAGGTAACACCTACCAAATTGAATGTGACTAATACACGCGTTTTAAGCCCTGAGAAGTGATGCAAAACTAAGGCTAAGACATAGACAAGGAAACCTAGACTCGACAAAATAGTTTTGTGGGCATAGCCATCAGCAAGCATATTTGGTACGAATATAAACCCTGAAACTAACGTAATGGCAAGCAACACAGTGCCCATTATCATTAATTTCGTTAGGATATTTTCAACACTGAGTAGCGGAGGCAGTTGATTGTTGGCCAACGAAATCTGTTTGTGCTTTAACTGGTAGTTAATATAGCCGAGCTGCAAAGCATACAAAAAACTAATGCTCAGCACGCCAAATGCAAATAAACTCAATATAATGTGAATAATGAGGCCGAAGCTCATGTCGATATGAATACCTGTGCTTTGAGGAATAAGTATTTGTAAGGTGATAAATAATGCTGAAAATAAACTGACGACAGGTAAGAAAACTAAATTTTTAATATATGCATTAGCCGCCACCATAGTGACAGTGACTAACCATGCTAGTAAAACCGCGACTTGGGTAATGCTCAATTGCTCAGATTGATTATTAAGGGTTGATACTAAAATAAAGCCTAAGTGCCCAACAATTGCGGCATAAAGTATATAATGTGGTAACTTGCTTACTTTATTATGAGGCGAAAAAAATGCCTTTGACAGCGCTATTCCTGCCCATAAATAAAGGCACAGCGTAGGAGCGTAAACAGCAAAACTATAATCCATCATTAACCTTAATTAAAACCCTCGCAAGTTTATAACAAAACAGTGTCGATATACGCAACATAATTATTGTATACTCTAGGGTAATTATAGAGAAATCAAATTATTAATATGTTTCAGAATTTATCAGACAGATTAGGCCAAACCCTCAAAAACATCAGTGGTAAAGGCAGAATAACCGAAGACAACATTAAAGATACCTTGCGTGAAGTGCGCATGGCCCTGCTTGAAGCGGATGTTGCACTACCCGTCATTAAAGATTTTGTGGCACGCATAAAAGAACGCTCGGTCGGTATTGAGGTATCTAGAAGTCTCAACCCAGGTCAAATGCTAATTAAAATTGTTCAAGGTGAACTTGAAGCAATTATGGGTTCAGAGAACGAAGGTCTAAATCTTGCGACAACACCGCCAGCAATCATTTTGATGGCGGGTTTGCAAGGTGTAGGTAAAACCACCACTGTCGGTAAACTTTCTAAATACTTGAAAGAACGCGAAAAGAAAAAAGTAATGGTAGTTAGTGCCGATGTATATAGACCGGCGGCCATAAAACAACTTCAAACCTTGGCGGAAGAAGTTGATGTCGAGTTCTTCCCTTCTTCAGCGCTACAACGACCCATCGATATTGTTGAAGGTGCCATTGCACAAGCGAAATTAAAGTTCATTGACGTGTTAATTGTGGATACTGCAGGTCGCCTTGCTGTTGATACTGAAATGATGAACGAAATTCAACTGCTACACAAAGCGGTGAAGCCTGTTGAGACTCTCTTTGTGGTCGATGCCATGACAGGTCAAGACGCCGCCAATACAGCAAAAGCATTCAACGAAGCGTTGCCATTAACCGGTGTTATTTTGACGAAGGCCGACGGTGATGCTCGCGGTGGTGCTGCACTATCAGTTAAACACATTACGGGTAAACCAATTAAATTTTTAGGTATGGGCGAAAAGCTCGATGCCTTAGAACCGTTTCATCCACAACGTATCGCCAGTCGTATATTGGGCATGGGCGATGTTCTGAGCTTAATTGAGGACGTTGAACGCAAAGTCGATAAAGACAAAGCACAACAACTCGCTCAGAAAATGAAGAAGGGTAAAGGGTTTGATCTACAGGACTTTAAAGAGCAGTTAGAGCAGATGCGAAACATGGGCGGCATGATGTCGCTGATGGATAAAATGCCAGGCATGGGCAATATGACGGCGAAAATTAAAGACCAAGCGAACGATAAACAGTTCACCCAAATGGAAGCTATTATAAATTCCATGACTCCATCAGAGCGTCAGCGCCCGGATGTTATCAAAGGATCAAGAAAGCGTCGAATTGCTTCTGGTTCAGGCACCCAAATTCAAGACGTAAACAAATTGCTTAAGCAATTCATGCAGATGCAAAAAATGATGAAGAAAATGTCGGGTGGCGGTATGAAGAAAATGATGCGCGGCATGGGAGGGATGATGCCTCCCGGCGGTGCAGGTGGTGCGGGCGGCATGGGTGGTGGCTTCGGTCCTCGCTAAATGCCATTAGTATAAGCACTAAACGGGTCTAATAGGCCCCTTTGCTCATTTTGTCTTTAGAGTGACAAAGACCTTGCAAAATGAGCCGTGGGGCGTATAATTCCGCAACCTTTTTTCCAGCGTAGCGGGAATTAGGGTATGTTAACGGTAACGCTACAATGAGTTTGAGGCATATATGGTTACTATTCGCTTACAGCGTGGTGGCGCAAAGAAGCGTCCATTTTATCAAGTAGTTGTTGCAGACAGTCGTCGTGCACGCAACGGTAAATTCATCGAAAACTTGGGTTTCTTCAATCCAACTGCTCAAGGTCAAGCTGAACGTTTACGTTTAGACCTAGCGCGTGTTGAGTATTGGGTAGGCGTAGGGGCAGGTGTTTCTGACCGCGTAGCTCGCTTGGTAAAAGATTCAAAAGTTGCTGCTTAGTAGCGCTTTTTTATTAGTCATTTGAGGTAAAGATGAGTTCAGCGTCTGACACAATTATTGTTGGCAAAATCGGCGCTCCTTATGGGGTTAAAGGTTGGGTCAAAATAAACAGCTTTACACAAGTGACAAAAGATATATTTGGTTATGCACCTTGGCAGTTAAACGGCAACGGTTGCGATAATCAAGAGATACAAATTGACGAGTGGCGAGCACACGGTAATGGTCTGGTTGCTAAGTTAGTTGGAATTGAATCAAGAGAAGATGTTGAGCAAATTAAAAATGCTGAGATATCGGTTCCTACTTCAGTTTTGCCTGAGTTAGAGGAAGATTTTTATTGGAAAGATTTAATTGGTATGCAAGTTGTAACCGACAAAGGCTATGATTTGGGTGTCATTAAAGACATGTTCGAAACAGGTGCAAACGATGTCATGCTTATAAAAGCTAGACATAACGATGCATTCGGTCAAAAAGAACGTTTGTTACCATTCTTACATGACCAAGTTGTGTTGAATGTTGATAAACAGGCTAAATCTATTACGGTGGACTGGGATCCAGGTTTTTAATGAAACCTACCCAACGTTTCGGTGTAGTGACGCTTTTTCCTGAGATGTTTGAACCCTTCTTGAATCAAGGCGTGTTTGGCAGAGCAGTGAGAAACGGCATTATTAAGGTGGATATATTTAATCCTCGTGATTATACCACCGACAAACATCGAACCGTTGATGACCGCCCTTATGGTGGTGGCCCTGGAATGCTGATGATGGTACAGCCATTAACTGACGCAATATCTGATGCAAAAACTGCATTAGGTGAAAATAGCCTGGTTGTTTATTTAACACCACAAGGTAAAACGCTAAACCAGACAGCGGTTCAGTCTCTAACGCAGCTACCTAATATTATATTAGTGGCTGGGAGATACGAAGGCATTGACGAGCGCGTTATTAATGCATTAGTTGATCAGGAATGGTCAATTGGGGATTACGTCTTAAGTGGCGGCGAGCTGCCAGCAATGGTGTTGATGGATTCGGTATCGAGATTGTTGCCTGATGTATTAGGACATAGTCAATCAGCGGTGGAAGATTCTTTCACGAATGGTTTACTAGATTGTCCGCATTATACTCGGCCCGAAGTGTTAAATGGTGAAGTTGTTCCGAGTGTGTTGCTAAGTGGCAATCATGAAAAAATTAGGCAGTGGCGACTCACAAAGTCTCTAAAAAGAACTTTGGAAAGACGCCCTGATTTACTAAATTACCTAGCTCTGACTGAGGAGCAACAAATAATTCTGTCCCAGCTAAAGTCTGGGCAGAAGTTGCAGCAGAATGACAGTTAACTAGGATGAGAGGATCTGATGAGTAAAGTAAGTCAAAATATCATCATGAAAATTGAGCAAGCACAGCTCAAAACTGATGTCCCGGCCTTTAGTCCGGGTGACACTGTAATTGTTAAAGTAAGAGTAAAAGAAGGCGAGAAAGAGCGTCTTCAGGCATACGAAGGCATAGTTATCGCTAAGCGTAACCGTGGTCTACACTCTGCTTTCACTGTACGTAAGATTTCTAGTGGTGAAGGTGTAGAGCGTGTGTTCCAAACTCACAGCCCAGCAATTTCTTCTATTGAAGTGAAACGTCGTGGTGCTGTTCGTCGCGCTAAATTGTATTACTTGCGTGAGCGTTCAGGTAAGTCTGCACGTATCAAAGAAAAACTTAACTAATTTTAATTTGGTGTTATCGTTAACATTCAAAAGCCCGCTTAATTGCGGGCTTTTTGTGTCATGCAGCTTCTGTTTCCGTCGAGTAACTCGCCATCACAATGTGTTTTCTGATGACCTTAAATGCCTGTAAATATTTACTATTGCGTTGATAACAGACGCTTTCTATGACATCACCGTCGTCATTGAGTAAGAAGGTAGAAAAGCGAACGCCATTTTTATAAGGCAAATATAAGCGATGAATGACAAACTTTGTTTCAGTATCGGCGTCGGCAATGATCATATACATACAAGGAGGTAAATTTACATAATCTAGTCTTTGATCTTGTCCATAAAGTATCAATGACTTCTGAAAAGTATTGTCTGAAAGTTGATTTTCACTATTGTTCAAGCAAACGCCATAGCGCTGAACTAATTGATCAATGCCCTTAATTCCGCTCGATATTGTTTTTATTAATTGTCCTACATATCGTTCTGCACTGTTTTTCATCGCATTCGAAAAGCCAGTGTTTACAGCAATATGTCTACTTAAATAATTAGATGTATTCATTTGTATCACCTCAATATGATTATACATGTTTATATGTACAGTATATGTCTGGGTGAAAATTAGTCAATAATTTATTTCAAATATCTACACTTTTTAACCCAATAGTATTGTAAGTACTATAATTGTAAGTGCTATAAGAGAACGCTAACGATACTATTTATCTTGTTACTACGTTGTTTGTTGCACTTTTGCTGATGTTTTCAGCACACCTTGTATAACAACGTAGATTTTAAGTATGTATAAATATAGATAGGGCTTTGTCAGTATTCGGTGTACCGTGTTTTACCTTAATTAATCCTAGTGCCTTAACGCACATTAAAAATGCTCATTACGAAAAACTCAGTCGTATACGTAAGCATCATTTGCTCACTTTTTTTGGTATCATGCTCAAAAAGGCCTAGACGTAGTCAATATAAACTACCGATTAAAACAAGGAATTGCGACAGCAGCCGTTGATTTTTCCTTCTGAAGGTTACGCGATCGAAGGTGTTTTTTCAGCTTCACGGTGCTTTTTATTTAAATGGCTGTCACATATTTTAGACCAGTCATAAAATACCTTTTTATCAACGAAAAGCATAAGCTTCAATTATACACTACACGCATTTATTTACTTAAGGTTGCCAACGACTTAAGACTGCAAAAGCGAACAGTTTAATTAGTAATGGCTTGTTGAATAATAATAATGTAGCGTTATAATCACGTTTCTTGTTATCCTAACGTAATACGCGCTAGTGCTCGACACCCTAAAAGATCAGCAACAAATGAGAATGTGACCTTTTGCCGCAACATTCGTTTTTAGAAAAATGGACTCTTCTTGGAAAATAATTTATTCTCACGGATCTGCAGTATTAATGCTGGTAGTAGTTGAACCAACTGCCACTTAATAAATACCTAGCCGATAACAGCGTAAAACGTTAATTGCTAGTAACAACCTATTTATGAGCGTCCTCGCGGACTCTTTATCTGTGCTGTATTGACTCACTTCAGTGCTAAAACCACATAACTGACATATGCCGAATGTGCGTGTGTAATATATGCTAAGCGTGAGACTACGTAAAAAGTGTCAACCAATTAATCCTCTAGACCTAAAAAGCGATATCATGACAAGAAAAATATTATCTTTGAATCTGAAAAAGAAGAATGACTCTCAACAAGCAGACGGGGAGGCCAAGGATGCACCTCATGGTGACCCACAAAAGCGTTTCCTAAACGGCGTAGCAGTAAATCCTTCCCAGTGTATTCGGATGGAATTAGGTTCTCAGGAACTTAGTATGCGAGCAATGGATTTAATTACACCAATCGGAATGGGCCAGCGTGGGTTGATTGTTGCTCCTCCCGGTTGCGGCAAAACCACCTTGTTAAAACACATTTGTCAGGCCGTTGGGACGGCTTATCCTGAGATAAAACTTTACGCGTTACTAGTTGATGAACGACCGGAAGAAGTAACTGATTTTAAGCGCAGCGTTCCGGCTGAAGTTCACGCCTCATCTACTGATGAAACCTATGACCATCATGTGCGTATTGCTAATAATCTACTTCAAAAAGCCCGTAAGGAAGCAGGCGAAGGTCATGATGTTATGATCCTCATTGATTCTCTCACTAGGCTGACACGAGTGCACAATGCAGAGCGAAAAAGCAGTGGTCGCACAATGTCGGGCGGGCTTGATGCTAGAGCGATGGAAATTCCACGAAAACTGTTTGGCGCAGCTAGAAAGATCGAGAATGGTGGGTCGCTTACCATTTTGGCGACTATACTGGTGGATACTGGCAGCCGAATGGACCAGGTCATATTTGAGGAATTCAAAGGCACGGGTAATATGGAAATCGTGTTATCACAAGAGATTGCCAATCAGCGTATTTTCCCTGCGCTGGATGTCGCCAAAAGCAGTACGCGCCGCGAAGAGCTTCTTCTTAATCCCAAAGATGTTGAAAACATAAGACTGTTGCGCAGAGGACTGAGTAATCTTAAACCAATAGACAGCGCAAAGAAAATGGTTGAGCTATTGGAGAAGCACCCAACAAATGAAGGGCTTCTAAATCGGTTTCTTAAACCTGAAGAGTTAATTAAGGAGTAATTTTTTATAACTAAACGCCATCAAACAAGCTAATGACGAGTAGTTTATATAAATACTTTCTGACGAGTTACTATTATCTCGTAATTCCTGACGTTCCTGCAGTTTGCGCTCAGTCAGTGCTTGTATTTTTGGCAGCGCTTTTTGCGCCATTGCTTGGCCAAGCTTCATCGATTCCTGCATAACAACTGGCATTGTTCGCAATACCGACTGCCCGGTAGGTGACTTATAGAAAATGAGCATGTCAGCTATTTCACTTTCTGTAAAATTTTGCAGATAAATTTGTTTTAAATCGACTTTCATCGCCTGCCAACTCATTTCTTTTTTCATGATATTGGTCATTTGCTCTCGATACTTTTGATTAATAGCTAACTCCTCGGGTGAAATATCGACATCTTTTTCAACCTCATTATATATACTTTGCATTTGGTCGTACATGGTTTCGACCATCGAGTCCATGTCCATTAGTTCAAATAACTCATCGAGGTTATCGGCCTCTTTATTGTTCTGAGCGCTGACTGTGAATGCGAAAACCAGGGCTAAAGCAACTAATATTTTTTTCATCATTTATATCCTTATATTGATTGTTGACACGGCGTTCAGCAAACATACTGCGCCGAAAAAATAGCCTAGCTCAGATTACAACCGATAATCAAGTTAAATAAATGTCCGCTTATTCAAAGGAATTAAAAAAACAATTAAAAAATAATTAAAAAACGTTTAGTATGCTTATTAGCGTGGTCAATCTTAAAATTCAAGGATCGAATCTACATGAAGCACTTAAAAATAATTACATGTCTAATATTTTCCTCTATTTTGTCATTCGGCGCAAATGCAGCAGACCTTATAAATATAAAAGATTTTCCAGATTGGTTTCAAGAAGCAATGACGCGAGAAAGCGAACTGAAAGAAATGTCCAATCTTGAAATCAAGCAATACAATGTGAATTCTGAAGTGAAAGGGGAGTTTACGCTGGTCAGTGACAGTGATGGCGTGCGATATTACACTATTGATATTGGCAGTGCTTCACCTATTCAATGTTATGTTTTTACTGATTTTGATGGCCCGGCTAACTCTCTTTATTCGGTCGTTGAATATAGTTTATCTAGCGCAGAGACGTTGAACAAAAAGTCACTGACGGGGAAATCTAATTATTCCCTTAATAGCGGGGTTATTGAAAATACGCCATATTTGTCGCTAGATATCCTATACAACTTGGGTGAAGGCAAAGAAACAGTATCTGGTATTCTAAAAGGTATGTCTGCGCAAACTAATCAGAGCTTGCAGCTTTGTATTCATAATGAAGTTGGCTACCGACAGACTTTTTTCAATGTATTTGAATCATTTGTTCAGGCTTTTTTGGACAATCAAACCAATCCGAATTTTTTTGAAGCACTCTATCAATTAACTATCAATGAAGTACCTATGGGTTATATGCGAGAGCGCTACGCAAAAGATGCAGATGGCGACATAGGCATTACCAACAACTCAGCGATATTGATACCGGTTGATGCTAGCTCGATTGCGCGCAACGACACGGTATCTACATCTTGGAGTAGGCCGGATGGTTCTCTTATTAATGCCTCAGAGTACACTCTCAAAAATGGTGTGAAGAATTCGCAATTTTGGTTAGAGGATAAAGATGGAGTTTGGCACGTTAAGGGCGAGCTTCAGGGCAAACCAATACAGACAACACTTGAGCATAGTGGCTGGTTATTATCGGGTTTCGGTAGCTATCTTGAACTCGATATTTTACGCAAGTCTGAAGATAACTCGGACAAATTTCACATGTGGGCGCCAAGCGCTGATCCGACATCGGCGCTTCCTGTTGTGCTGAGTAAACTTAATGATGACACCAATGCAAATTTTGAGATTGATATGGGAGCCATTGTTATGAAGTTTTTGGCGGATGAGAAAGGCGTTTTTCAAAAAGGCACAATTGCACAGGGGCCTATTTTGATGAAAGTGGAGTTGATCTACTCGCAAGGTGAACCTAGCTTACAATGAGAATAATAGCTGTTTGGCTGGCGTTATCATTTTTTACTCATGTAAATGCCCAGAGCGTGCCATCCATTGCGCAATTTGACATTACTCTAGAAGCCAATCAAACGCTTCCCTTAGGTGATAAAATTAGCTTTCAAATAAGCACATCAAATCCGTTAGCAATAAGCGAAAAATTGCACAATTGGCCTGCTATAAAGACCCAGATCATTGATAGTAATAAGTTACTTATTGAGATGAGCGAGCGACCAACTTTCTCTGGTAAAGTCAGCCCCAAATACTTGCTCGACAGCTTTGTTATTGATGTCAGCGAAAAAAGTACAACAGAATTTGCGGCTGGTTTTATTAATAGCAATCATTTGCCGTTAGAATTACCAACATTAGTAGCCTATGTCGCTGAGTATATTAACCAACCCACTTATATCAATGGTTTCAATATTGCCTCAGTTGTGGCCACGCAGCGCAGCGGCGATTGCACTGAATACGCAGTGCTACTCACCGCGCTTGCAAGGTCTGTGGGACTGTCCGCAAGAGTCATAATTGGCACTGTCATCATCGAAGAAAAAGAAAAAATAAGTGCATTTGGTCACGCATGGGTAGAGGTTTGGCACAACGAACAATGGAATATTCTGGATGCGGCTCTGTATAAATCACGAGCGCTAAAACATTTTTACTTGCCGGCATCTGAACTTGAAAACGAAGGTCCCGGATTCACTATGTCGCTGGCAAAGGCGACCACTTTGTTACCTAATAAAATAAGAGGACTTCGGAATGCCAACTGATAATCGGTTGCGTATCCGAGTCAACCTAAGATGACTTAAATCGCCGAAAACATAAATAACTGGCGGACCGTATGTGATGAGCGTATAAAAATGCGCGCATAAATTTGATAGTAGGCTAACTTGGTAGCTGATTGGACACTACCATAATACAATGATAATGGAGACACCTATGCAACAAGTATCCTCTAGTTGGGTTACCCGTGCACTTGATAAAGTTGAGCGAGTAGGTAATAAGTTACCGGACCCGGCTATCATTTTCTTTATCTGTTTAGTGGTTATTTGGATATGTTCGGCCATATTTTCTCAAATGACCTTCGATGCTTTAGACCCTCGTACAGGGGAAGCAATTGAAGTGAAAAACTTATTAACTGGTGCGGCGATAGCTGATTTCTTAAGTCGCATGGTTAGCATCTTTACGGGTTTTGCACCACTGGGTGTGGTACTTGTTGCCATGCTGGGTGTTGGCGTTGCAGAGCACAGTGGTTTTATTAGCGCGGGCTTAAAACGCATGCTAGATTCAACGCCTAAAACACTCCTGACGCCGATGGTTGTGCTGATCGCTATTATCAGTCATACCGCCACAGACGCAGGTTATGTGCTGGTGATCCCATTAGCTGGCGTCATCTTTTATGCCATGGGCAGACATCCTCTTGCCGGTATTGCAGCTGCATTCGCCGGTGTGAGTGGTGGTTTTTGCGCTAACTTTATCCCATCAGCAATAGACCCCTTGCTACAATCGTTTACCCAAGCGGCTGCGCAAATCATCGATCCAGACATTCAAATAAATCCACTAAACAATTGGTTTTTTAATTCTGCATCAACACTGCTAATTGTCGGTATCGGTTGGTATATAACAGATAAGGTTGTTGAGCCACGTTTACAAAATGTAGAAGTGGATGGCGATCCTAACGAAATTCCTCGATTTGATGAACTATCGGTTAAACAAACTAAAGCGCTTCGCGCAGCAAGCTTGGTTATGTTACTTGGCATCATTACATTAGTCCTGGTGCTTATACCAGAGACATCGCCAATGCGCGACGTTGATGGCCAGCTGACAACCTTTTCAGCACCCATTATGCAATCAATTGTGCCGTTAATTTTCCTGCTTTTCTTATTACCTGGTGTGGTGTATGGCTTTATGTCCGGTACCTACACTTCGACTAAAGATATGATCGATAGCATGACCAAAGCAATGCAAGGAATGAGTTATTATATTGTTATGGCTTTTTTCTGCGCGTTATTTATTGATGCTTTTGGTAAGTCAAACTTGGGTGCGTTGATGGCGATCAATGGCGCTGAGTTTCTTAAAGGAATGGCGTTACCACCAATGATAACCATCGTAGGTATTATATTATTAACTGCTTTTGTGAATTTATTCGTTGGTTCATCATCCGCTAAATGGGCATTGTTAGGGCCGATTTTTGTACCCATGTTAATGCAATTAGGAATTTCGCCTGACTTAACTCAAGCAGCCTATCGTTTAGGTGATTCATCTTCGAATATTATCACCCCGCTTATGCCTTACTTTCCATTGGTAGTGGTGTACTGTCAACGTTATGTAAAATCAACCGGTATTGGAACCTTACTCTCATTAATGTTGCCATTTAGTATTACCATACTCATTGCTTGGACCATTTTCTTGCTAATATATTGGGCATTAGGTATTCCATTAGGTATTCAATCTAGTTATGTTTACCCTGCAGGATAACCCCTACATATGTAGTCATAAGGTGGTTATGGCTGCATATATTTAATTTTGCAAAGACGACAACGGCTTGTCGGATTAAAGTCTGAAACTGAATACTATTTTTACCTTACTTCGGTTTCTAAGTAAAAAATGTCTACAGATTTCGGGGAAGATCAGCTGCCCTTTTAGATTGGAGTAAGAGTGGAAATTTAATGGCAAAAATCAACTCAATTGAAGTAAGCCCCTCTGGCGGCTTTTGGCACTTTTTAACTCAGTGCTGACCTATCCAAATAGTCGATTACATGATGCAATAACAACAAGTAGCATATCAACATTCATTCTAATCTTTAACGCCTAGTTTCAAACTTTAATATATCCGAACAACAACAGGGGTAGGTGGAATCGCATTAAAAGGGTAACATATAGCAATTGCGCTGGTTTATTCATTAAATGGGCGCTTTTTTGTGATTATTGCAAATTAATCCATATTCAACTTGAAGCTAGGCTGATAGTTTGTTAAAAAGTCAAACAGTACTATATTTCATGTGATTTCTTTATGTAAACAAAAGTTTACATACTGGTTTGGTAGCAAAGTTCTCGATAGTTTTATTCCTTTTCTTGCTGTTGTGGTCTCACGTTTAACATCTCATCCGTTTTCTTATAAAGAGTAAAAAATGCAAAAAGACACAGTTAATAATATTCATGTTTCATCGGAAGAAGTTTTAGTCACGCCCGATGAGCTAAGCCACGAGCTTCCAGTGAGTGAAAAAGCGTTGCAAGGCGTTATTGCATCGAGAAAAGTTATTTCAGATATTATTCATGGCGAAGACCATCGCTTATTAGTCGTCTGTGGACCCTGTTCAATTCACGATATAGACGCGGCAAAAGAGTATGCGTTGAAACTAAAGAACCTGCATGAGTCCTCTATAGACACGCTTTATATTGTCATGCGTGTTTATTTTGAGAAGCCGCGCACAACAACTGGCTGGAAAGGCTTAATCAACGACCCGCATTTAAACGATACTTTTGACATTGAAACAGGTTTACGCAGAGCAAGACAATTACTTATTTGGTTAGCTGAACTAGGCCTGCCTGTAGCAACCGAAGCATTAGACCCAATCAGTCCCCAATATTTAGGTGAATTGTTTAGTTGGGCTGCCATTGGCGCAAGAACTTCAGAGTCGCAAACTCACCGTGAGATGGCGAGCGGATTATCGATGCCAGTCGGATTTAAAAACGGAACTGATGGCTCACTAAGTATCGCTATTAATGCGCTTCAATCTGCGGCATCAGGGCACCGCTTTATGGGGATCAATAAGCAAGGGCAGGTGAGTGTGATAAAAACGCAAGGTAACCCGGACGGCCACATTATTTTGCGCGGCGGTAAGCAACCCAACTATGATTCAGTGTGTGTCGCTGATTGCGAAGCCGAGTTGAGCAACGAGAATATTGTGTCAAGTTTAGTGGTTGATTGCAGTCATGCAAATAGTGCTAAAGACTACCGCAGACAGCCTTTAGTTGCGCAGAACGTGGTTAACCAAATATTAGAAGGCAATCAATCAATCATTGGCATCATGCTAGAAAGCCATTTAAATGCGGGCAACCAAAGTTCAACGGGTAAAACCCTTAAAGATTTGGACTATGGCGTCTCTATTACTGACGGTTGTATTAATTGGCAACAAACTCATGATCTTATTTTGCAGACTCGTGACAGGCTTATCACTGTGCTGCCTATGCGCCAAACGAAGCGCTTAAATGCGTAAAACGGGTATGTTAGAAACTGATAAAACCCTTGCTGAACTGCGTGATCATATTGATGATATTGACAGCCAACTTATACAGCTATTAAAGCTCAGAAATGAGCTGACTAGCCGCGTGGGCGATGTTAAAAGCCAAACCGGCATGCCGATATATGTGCCAAGCAGAGAATCTGAGATGATTGCTGCGCGGCGTCAACAAGCAGAATCTATTGGCTTGTCACCTGATTTGGCAGAAGACGTTCTGCGCAGGGTCATGCGCGACTCTTATCGTAGTCAACATGCGAATTATCGCTGTATCAATCCAAGTATTAATAAAGTGGTGATTATTGGTGGTGCAGGCGCGTTAGGTAAGGTGTTTGTGGCCCTCTTTGAGCAAAGTGATTATTCGGTCACAAGCTTAGAAAAGAACGATTGGGCGAGGGCTGACGAGATATTTACGGGTGCCGATTTGGTTATTGTTGCGGTACCAATAAAGTTAACTGTATCAGTTATTGAAGGTTTATCGGCTTTGCCACAACAGTGTATTTTAGCCGACATCACCAGTGTAAAAGATCAGCCCTTACAAGCTATGTTGAAAGTGCATCAGGGTCCTGTTGTTGGTTTGCATCCGATGTTTGGCCCTGACAGCCCCGGCATGATTAAACAGGTAGTTGTGGTATGTCATGGCAGAGAGCCTGATAAATACGAATGGTTGCTTGAACAAATGCGAACTTGGGGAGCGGTGCTGCATGAATCCTCGAGCAAAGAGCATGATAGTGCGATGGCGTTTATTCAGGTAATGCGACATTTCAGTACTTTTGTATACGGTCAGCATCTTAAAGAAGAAGATCCCAGTTTGGCATCCTTGTTGATGTTCAGTTCGCCAATCTATCGCCTAGAATTAGCAATGGTTGGTAGACTTTTTGCTCAAGCGCCTGAGCTTTATGCTGATATTATTTTTAATAATGCCGAAAGTTTAGCTCTTCTGAAACGTTTTCATGCCCGATTTGGAGAAGCTCTGAAACTGGTCGAGGAAGTTGATAAAGCATCATTTGTAAACCAGTTCAATGAAACTAAGCAATGGTTTGGTGATTATGCCGAGCAATGTTTAATAGACAGTAAGCAATTATTGCTGAAGGCGGATGATAGCCAGCTGTTAAGGAAGAAATAGTACAAACTCAGTTTGGTGAATTGACGGTTTTGGGCTTCGTGGTGTCATATAAAAATAAATTGCACTGGCTAGCGTTAAGAAACCTTCTTTAGCCAAACGCTCGGGTGAATTTAATAATGTAAAATCGCCATAATTTGCTAAAAGAATTTATACGCGCCTAGATTCTATTTGTCATTGCGCACATAATGTACAAACAAAGAGTTGAGTGTATATTAAGCAATTTGGTCGCAATTTGACCTTTCCGACATGATTTTTCAAAAATAAGTTGATGGCGATCTCCGATCTTGATCTATTACTTTCTTTTACGAGTGGACTCTCATGTCTTTAACTGTTTACCGTTCCACAAGGTTAGATCGTTTTTGCATGAAATAGGAACGGCTAAAAAGCTATTCCATTAACGCGTTTACTGCCGCTATCTTAGTAGGGCTGATTTCCTCAATCGGATAACAGCCTAATACTTTAAAGTAGCGTGTCATTCCACGTAAAGCTTCCATCGCATTTTGCATTGGTCCATCAGCGATATTACCTTCAACATCCAAGTAAAACATTTCCTCCCATGGATTACCTGTAATAGGTCGTGACTCCAGTTTCGTCATGTTGATTTGATTTTCTCTCAAGACTAATAATGCCTCCACTAAGGCACCGGGTTTTTGCACGGTAGACATAATCAATGTGGTTTTTGCAGGCACTTGTAAAGGCACTTTTACTGAATCACTCGCCACTACAATAAATCGACTGTGGTTTTCTTTTTGATTCGCCAAGTTTGACTTAATTGCTTTTAAACCATATAAACTGCCGCCAGCCTCGCTGCCAATGGCTGCAACTTCACCTGAACGTAATTCATTCACGACAATCATTGCGGCAGAAGTACTGTCACAAGGTTTTACCTCGACATTGCCTAATTCAGCTAAAAAATGACTGCATTGGGCAAACACTTGCGGATGCGCATACAGTGTTTTGATTTTACTGATTTCAACGTCCTCTGAGACTAAAAGGGCATGCTTAATCGGGTGAGTAAGTTCACCAACAATACTCAAACGCGTATGTTGTAACTGGTCATATACCTCATTAATACTGCCGGATGACGTATTCTCAATCGGCAGCACTGCAAAGTCTGCTTCACCTGATTCTACCTTATTGATAATTTCAACAAAGCTTTGACAGCCTATTTCTAGTAACTCTCCTGGGCGTCTTGAAAAGTACTTTTGCGTAGCAAGGTAACTGTAAGAGCCTTTGTCACCTAAAAATGCCACGCGATTAAGCGGTTTTTCGCTACCTGGATTAGCCCAACGAGCTAACATAGCTTGTTGGTTCAATACTGAATCTTCAATGATGACATGGAATAATTGGGTTACGTAGTGAGGGTCTAAACCTGCTTTTTGTCCTTGCTTAATGAGACGAATAAGCAGTTGCTCTTCTCTCGCCTGATCACGCACCGGTATCTGGTTTTTGACTTTTGTTTCTGCAACTTGATTGGTTAGCCCCTGACGAGTTGCTAATAGAGAAAGTAAATCGGAATCAAGTGATGTAATTTTTTTGCGTATTTCTTCAAGTTCTTGTTTGGGCACTTCATATCCTTTGCGTAAACAGTGACTACCAAATTGCTCACGAATGCTATTTGGTAAAAGTAGAGAGATGCGAATCAACCCCCGCCATGAAATGTAAGTAAGTGGTCGCGCAGTGTCAATGGATAAAAGGAGAAATTTCCTAAATATTCATATATGGGATACTAATTATCCTACTTTATAAGTCAGAATCCAGTAATCTTACTAACATTGCTTTGACTTCATCCGATTCAAACGGTTTATCGCACAGAGCATTAACACCGGTTTGTTGAATATTAGCCATATGTGGACTTGACGACGACTCAGACGTCACCATGATGATTGGGATATGAGTTGTCGCTGGATTGAATCGAATGAACTCTGAAAGCTCTCTGCCGTCCATCTCAGGCATATTGTAATCGGTAATAACCAAATCGAATTCGTTATCTTTTAATAACGTCAGAGCATGAGCGCCGTTTTCGGCTTCCATTACCTTGCTTAAACCCATGCCCTCGAGCACTCTGCGAATATGATTTCGCGCTAATCGGCTGTCATCGACAAGAAGCACTCGCACGTGTTGCGCTTCAAAATAGTTTAAGTCAATTTCGTCGGTATTGATGAGTTGCAAACTCGCGTTTAGGCCACGAGATAAATGAATAGGCTCAAACGGTTTTGGAAGAATAGCAGCCACACCCGCTTGTTTAAATTCGTCAAGTTTGCTGATGCTATTTTCGCTACTCACTAACATAAAGGGGATTGATGCATTAGCGTCGTCGTCTTTAATGAATCTTAAAATATCTAAGCCATTGCCATCGGCTAGATACATGGTACTTACCACCATATCTGCGCCATGGGCCATTATAGATGCTTTGGCCTGCTCGACATTTTGCACAACATCTACTGTTTGTACATTTTCTGCGAGCAGCAACGTTTTAATTATCTTACTTTGCGTATCGGACGGTTCGACCAATAATATATGCAGGTCAGATATAGACAGTTTATGCATTACTTAGTTATCTCTCAAAATTTCAGCCGCCTGCTAACTTGACGCGCTTTCCTTTGCTCTCTAAAATTTGTTTAAGTTTATCGCGCACATCGCCTTGAATTTCGATACTGAACCCTTTCACTGCGCCTCCGCAACCACATTGCTTTTTTAACTCTTTGCATAGTGCCTTGAGGTCAGTATCGCTCATTTCTAGACCGTCGATTATACTCATGCCTTTGCCTTTGCGGCCTTTAGTTTCTTTTCGTATCCTTACAATACCATCGCCCTTTGGGGAATTTTGTAAGCTAACGGTCTTTTCTTTTATTCTACCTGTGTCGGTCGAATAAACTAATCTTGAATCATTCATTCGATAAAAAGCATGTATGTAGCCTAAATAATAAAATCAAGTATATCCTATGGACCTAATCAAAGCTATTTTGCGCATTTTAAACAATTTAAGTGATCCCTAGTTGCAATTGAGAACTATTATCAACTAACATACAGCCACATGATCTATAAAGTTTAAAAGGATGGAAAAAAGTGACCATAAGCATTTCTCGTTTATTCGTTTTAATCTCGTTAGTAATTTTCTCTGCACACAGCGTCAGTGCTGAAGTTAACGTTTACTCTGGACGTAAAGAAGCGTTGATTAAACCGATTTTAGATGATTTTAGCAAACAAACTGGCATTAAAGTGAACTTGGTCACGGGTAACGCGGATGCACTTATCTCAAGGATCAAATCAGAAGGACAGTTTAGTCCTGCAGATGTGCTTATATCAGCTGATGTTGGTCGTTTGGTGAGGGCAAAGCAACTCGGTATAACGCAAGCTAACGCCGATGAGGTTATTATAGCCAATGTGCCGGCTTATTTGCGGGATGAGGAATTACATTGGACGGCACTAACATTGCGTGCGCGTCCGATTATGTATGCTAAAGACCGCGTTGACCCTGTGTCATTGTCAACTATGCAGGCATTAACAAACAAAGAATGGAAAAATCGAATTTGTATTCGTTCATCCAATAACGTTTATAATCAATCCATGATCTCAGGCATGATCCAAACGCAAGGTGAAGCAAAAACACTAGATTGGGCCAAAGGCCTAGTTGCAAATTTTGCGCGCACACCGAAAGGGGGCGACCGTGATCAAATTAAGGCCGTTGTTGCCGGTGAGTGTGATGTTGCTATTGCTAACACGTATTATTTAGCCGGCATGCTAAACGCCGATGACGAAGCGACTCGAAAAACAGCTCAGCAAGTCGCTGTATTTTGGCCAGACCAAGACACCATTGGTGCGCATGTTAATATTTCAGGTGTTAGCATTGCCAAATATGCTAGCAATTTAGACGCTGCGAAAACGCTTATCCGTTTTATGTTAACCGATGAAGCTCAGGTTTGGTACGCTGAAACAAATCATGAATACCCAGTAAAAGCAGGTATAAAATGGAGCCAAACCCTGCAAGATATGGGGACATTTAAAGGGCAAGAAGTATCACTAGCGAAAGTGGGCGAGACTAACGCAAAAGCGCTTATGTTGATGGATAAAGCAGGTTGGCGCTAATCGATTGATAAAAACTGCATTTAAAGGTTCGGCCTTTACAATATATTCGGTATTGGCAGGTCTTTTACTAGGCTTGCCGCTTTTCGTTATATTTTTCAGTTTCTTTTCTTGGGACACTGCTATCTGGCAGCACCTTGCTGCAACTGTATTGCCCAGATATATAAGCAATAGCCTGCTGCTTGCCTTTGGTGTTGGTTTTGGTGCAACAATACTAGGTACATGCTTAGCTTGGCTTATTGTCAATTATGATTTTTATGGTCGGCGCCTAATTCAATGGATGGTATTATTACCGCTCGCCATGCCTGCTTACATCATTGCCTACACGTACACCGGTTTACTTGATTTTGCCGGCCCGCTACAAACCTTTATCCGCAGTACATTTGATTTAGGCGCTCAAGACTATTGGTTTCCTGAAGTCAGATCGTTGTCCGGTGCAATCATTCTAATGTCATTAGTGCTTTACCCTTATGTTTATATACTGGCAAGAACCGCCTTTTCTGAGCAATCGCAAAAGTATCGTGAAGTGAGTGAACTGGCGGGGGTGTCGCCATTAAAGCATTTTTTTAAAGTTGCTTTACCACTCGCTCGTCCCGCAATTATGACCGGAGCGGCTTTAGCAATGATGGAAGCACTAGCCGACTTTGGCACGGTTGAATACTTTGGTGTTAGCACATTTACCACCGGTATTTATAGAACGTGGTTTGGTATGGGCGATATTAAGGCTGCGTCTCAACTTGCAGGTTTTCTATGTTTATTTGTTTTTATTCTGATCATGGTAGAAAAAATGAGCCGACGTGACTCCCAGAATTATTCGTCAAGACAAGGCAAGTCGGCGCGGGCTAAACAAGTAAAGGGCATCAATGGCGGACTCATATTCATGCTGTGTAGTTTGCCTGTCGCATTTGGCTTTATTATCCCATTTGTACAATTAGCCACTTGGGCTTTAAGTTTCTCCGATCTGTCGAGCCTGGCAGACTACCCCGAATACGCTATGAATTCGGCGATGTTGGCTAGCATAGGTGCCATTGTTGTGGTTGCCATGGCCTTACTGTTTAGTTATGCCAAACGCCTGCATCCCTCTAAAACAGTCAGTGGGTTTATACAATTAGTATCGTTAGGATATGCACTACCTGGCACAGTTATCGCGATTGGGGTATTAGTTCCACTTGGATGGTTAGATATAAAACTTAATGTGCTGACCAATGTGTGGTTTAATTTTCAGCCCGGATTAGTGTTCTCAGGTACTGTATTTGCACTTATTTTTGCCTATGCGATCCGCTTCATGAGTGTCGCCTTAAACAATACCGAAGCTGGTATACAACGCATAAAACCTAGTATGGATGAGGCTTCAAAAGTATTGGGTGACTCACCAACGCAGCGACTATTGAGAATTCATATTCCATTGTTAAAGGCGAGCTTGTTAAGTGCTACTCTACTGGTTTTCGTAGACATACTCAAAGAATTACCAGCTACTCTTGTACTGCGTCCTTTTAATTTCAATACACTGGCTGTTAAAGCCTTTGAATTAGCCTCAGATGAACGCTTGATTGATGCGGCACTGCCTTCAATTACAATTGTCTTAGTTGGCATTTTGCCGGTAATAATACTGACTAAAACGCTTGATGGAATAGAACGAAAATATGCTTGATATTAATAATCTATCGTTGAGTTACGGTACACAAAAAGTGCTACAAAACTTGACGATTTCATTGCAACAGGGAGAAATAGGCTGCATTTTAGGGCCATCCGGTTGCGGTAAAACGACCTTACTGCGAGCCATTGCGGGCTTCAAGTCTGTGCAGGGCGGAAGTATTAGCGTCAATGACATTGTAGTTAGCGATGCTGAATATAAAATGCCGGTGGCAAAACGCAAGGTTGGCGTGGTGTTTCAGGATTTTGCTTTATTTCCACACATGAATGTGCTCAAAAATGTTGCCTACGGTTTAAGTAAATTATCCAAGTCTGAGGCTCTCAAACTGGCTCAAGAAGCGATTGAGTTGGTAGGTTTAAATGATACGAAAAGTAAATATCCGCACGAACTATCTGGTGGACAACAACAACGCGTTGCCATTGCAAGAGCGATTGCTCCTAAACCTGACTTATTATTACTGGATGAGCCATTCTCGAGTTTGGATCCAGACTTAAGGGAGCGCCTGTCGAGCGAAATTCGCAGTATTATTAAGCAGCAAAATATCACGGCACTACTAATTACTCACGATCAAACCGAAGCGTTTGCAATGGCAGATAAGATAGGTGTGCTGCATCATCAACAATGCCAACAATGGGGCACGGCATATGACTTATATCACGAACCGAAGACCGAATTTATTGCAGATTTTGTTGGCGAAGGTGTGTTTATTCCAGTGCAAGTGGTGGCTTATGAAAATGACAAGGAGAGTAGACTTGAAGCCAGTGACGAAAAACTGCTGTGGCTTGAAACGCAACTAGGTCGCTTTCTTCTGCCGCAAGAATACATAGATAACGCCACGTTTAAGGTCGGCGATACCGCAAAAATGTTAGTCAGGCCTGACGATTTAAGACATCAGGACGAAAGTGTCTTAAAAGCGAAGGTGGTAGGACGTTCTTTTCGCGGTGCTCATATATTGTATCGATTGTCGTTAAAAGAAGGTGAACCGCTACTTTGTCTAGCGCCTAGTCATCACGACCATAAAATAGGTGAATCGTTTGGTATTCACTTAGAAGTTGAGCACGTGATCTGCTTTCCTAATTGATTTTTAGTCGGTTATTTATGGTTATCTGCAATTACCCAAGATTACGTTAATCGCTTTATCGAAAAAGAGAGTGAGTTGCAAAACTGCGCTAGATGATTTTGCTGCAGGCTAAATTGGCTAAACGTGCTCAATTGATGAGCACGTTGCTAACCATTTGCACCTGATCCGATAGATTCCCACAATTAGTTACCGAATATATTGATTCAGTCGTTTAGAATCCCCATTGTTTAGTTTATAATTTCGCACTTTCGGTAGCTTTAAAATAGAAGCCTGACACAATTCAGATTAGCGTTTGCTTTGCCTGCCTTATAGCCAAAGTGGCCAGGAAACCTTAAGCGACGCTAGTATTATGCAAGTATTAAAAAATACAAAACAAAAACAGCACCATTGGGATTAAGCTTATGCGCACAGATTACTGTGGAAATATTGATGAAAGTTATGCCGGTAAAGAAGTCACACTTTATGGCTGGGTGAACAAAAGACGTGATTTAGGCGGCGTGATTTTTATTGACTTACGGGATCGTGAAGGCATTGTGCAGGTTGTTATTGACCCAGACGCCGCTGAGATATTCGAGCTTGCTTCCACTTTACGTAATGAATTCTGTGTCGCAATTACTGGTTTAGTTTGTATGCGTCCGGATACGCAAATAAACAAAGAAATGAAAACCGGTGAAATTGAGATCCTTGGCAAACAGTTATCCATTTTTAATAGTGCACCAGCATTACCACTTGATTTTAACCAAGATAACTCAGAAGAGCAGCGTTTAAAATATCGCTACTTAGATCTGCGCCGTCCATTGATGACGCAACGTTTAGTTTTTCGCTCTAAAGTAACGGCGGCGGTTAGACGCTTTCTTGAAGATGGCGGTTTTCTTGATATCGAAACGCCTATTTTGACCAAAGCTACACCGGAAGGCGCGCGTGATTATTTAGTGCCAAGTCGAACACATAAAGGTCAGTTTTTCGCATTGCCACAGTCACCACAGCTGTTTAAACAGTTGTTGATGATGTCAGGTATGGACAAATATTATCAAATTGTAAAGTGCTTCCGTGATGAAGATTTACGTGCTGATCGCCAGCCTGAATTTACCCAAATAGATATCGAGACCACTTTTTTGGACGCCGAAGATGTCATGGCAATCACAGAAAAAATGATGCGTTCACTTTTTGCTCAGTTGTTAAATGTGGACTTAGGCGACTTTCCAACTATAAGCTATGCCGAGGCTATGCAGCGCTATGGCAGTGATAAGCCTGATTTGCGTAATCCACTTGAATTAGTCGACGTTGATGACATTGTAAAAGACAGCGATTTTAAGGTTTTTAGCGGCCCAGCGAATGATGAAAAAGGCCGTGTAGCAGCTATTCGAGTGCCTGGTGGCGCCACGTTATCGCGCAAGCAAATAGATGATTACGGAAAGTTTGTTGGTATCTACGGAGCCAAAGGTTTGGCATGGCTCAAAGTTAATGACCTCAGTAAAGGAGTTGAAGGCTTACAATCACCTATTCTTAAGTTTTTTGATGAAGTTAGCATGACGGCATTACTTGAAAAAACCGGAGCCCAAACCGGTGATATTCTTTTGTTTGGCGCGGACAGTAAAACCATTGCTACCGATGCAATGGGTGCCCTACGCCTGAAATTAGGCGAAGATTTCGACTTGTTAGAGGGTGAGTGGCGTCCTTTATGGGTTGTCGATTTCCCAATGTTCGAAGAGGCTGATGGACATCTATATGCGCTGCACCATCCGTTTACTGCACCTCGTGACAGCAGCATTGAAGCCTTAAAAGCGAATCCGGCTGACGCCTTGTCAAATGCTTATGACATGGTGCTTAATGGCGTTGAATTAGGAGGTGGTTCGGTGCGTATTCACAACATGGATATGCAAGCGACTGTGTTCAAACTTCTGGGTATTACAGATGAAGAAGCCAATGAAAAGTTCGGTTTCCTACTTGAAGCATTGCGTTATGGCGCTCCACCTCACGCGGGTTTGGCCTTTGGTTTGGATAGAATGGTTATGTTGATGACGGGTGCTGAGTCAATTCGTGACGTAATGGCATTTCCAAAAACCACAACAGCCGCTTGTCCATTGACTAATGCGCCAGGGTTTGCGAGCCCTGAACAATTGGCTGAGCTGTCAATTGCAACCGTGATTAAAACGGATACTAAAAAATCAGACAAGGGCGCTGAATAAAAATATGCAACTGAAACGCGCAGAGTCAGTGTTGGTTGTGATCAGAGATGAACACAAGCAGGTGCTGATTATGCAGCGTGATGACGATGCTAACTTTTGGCAATCGGTAACCGGAACCATTGAAATGGGAGAAATACCGCTCAACGCAGCCTATCGCGAGTTAGCTGAAGAGACCGGTATTGCATTGCCTAAATCGTTACATCCGATATTGGATTGTCGATTAATGAATCAATACAAAATTCGACCAATTTGGCTGTACCGATATCCGCCCGGTACTGAATTTAATAACGAATATGTTTTTTGCATAAAAGTACCCGCTGGTATGCCTATTGTGTTGACAGAACACACCGATTTTAATTGGACGAGTAAACAAGAAGCAATGCAGCGAGTTTGGTCAAAAACCAATCGCGATGCGATTGCACAATTTGTTCCGGATTAGCGCATGAGTATTATTTTAGGCATCGATCCAGGTTCAAGAATTACAGGCTACGGCGTTATTAAAGTCGTGGGTGGTAAGGCTAGCTATTTGGGGAGTGGATGTATTCGCTTAACGCATGACGAACTCTCCATTCGTTTGAAACGTATTTTTGACAGCGTTAGTGAAATTATTACTCAGTTTGCTCCTACTGAATTTGCAATAGAACAAGTGTTTATGGCTAAAAATCCCGATTCAGCGCTTAAACTTGGGCAAGCTCGCGGGGCAGCAATTGTAGCTGCTACTAACTTTGACTTGCCGGTCGCTGAATATTCAGCACGTCAAATTAAACAATCTGTAGTGGGTTCGGGTGGGGCAGACAAAACCCAAGTTCAGCACATGGTAATGACCTTGCTAAAGTTGAACGCAACGCCTCAGGCCGACGCAGCTGATGCATTGGCTGTTGCTTTATGTCATATTCACACGTCGCAAAGCCTGATTAAAATGTCGGGTAAAAGCGCAGGCAAAATTTCGAAGATCGTGCGCGGTCGCTTAAGAAGATAAATAAGGCAGGGTAAAAATCCGATGATCGGCAGAATTAAAGGCACGTTAATTGACAAAACCCCACCCGATGTCTTAGTTGACGTCAATGGTGTGGGCTATGATATTCAATTGCCGATGACCAGTTTCTATCAGCTTCCCGATATAGGTGAAGTGGCGACTATTTATACTCACTTTGTTGTGCGCGAAGATGCACAATTATTATTTGGTTTTTCAGATACCTCGGAGCGCGCTTTGTTTCGCGAACTCATAAAAGCCAATGGTGTCGGCCCCAAACTCGCCTGCACTATATTGTCTGGTATGTCGGCACAAGATTTCGTGCAATGTGTTATTCATGAAGATATTTCAAATTTAGTAAAGCTGCCGGGTGTGGGTAAGAAAACTGCTGAGCGTTTAGTTGTAGAATTAAAAGACAAATTAGAAAAACTATCACGCAGCGATACGCATTTTGATGGGGCGGGCCCTGCTGCACCGAACAGCCCGATTCAACGTCCTTCATTAAGAGGCGACGCACATGCTAAAAATGAAGCCTTAAGTGCTTTGCTCGCTTTGGGTTATAAACCGGTGCAAGCAGAAAGAGTCATAAAACAAGTTTATACCGAAGGTATGACAAGCGAGCAAGCGATCAGAGTGTCACTTAAGGCAATGGTTTAAGCGTATGCGGTTAAATTACTATCTTGACTATTTTATGACGCGTATTCACATTATGCTCAATCCTAAAAGATTACAAAAAGATAGGGAGTTGTTATGATTGAAGCTGATCGCTTAATACAAGCCATTGCTGATCCGGAAGATGAAGTTATTGACCGCGCAATTCGACCCAAAATGCTCTGTGATTACACTGGTCAAGATCATGTCTGTGAACAAATGGAAATCTTCATTCAAGCAGCCAGAAAGCGCAATGATGCGCTTGACCATCTGCTTATATTCGGCCCTCCAGGTTTAGGTAAAACCACACTGGCTAACATTGTCGCTAATGAAATGGGGGTGAATATAAAAACCACTTCGGGTCCGGTGCTGGAAAAAGCCGGTGATCTTGCTGCATTACTGACGAATCTTGAAGAAAACGATGTCTTGTTTATTGATGAAATTCACCGCTTAAGCCCGGTCGTTGAAGAAATTCTGTATCCAGCGATGGAAGACTATCAATTGGATATCATGATTGGTGAGGGGCCAGCGGCGCGCAGTATTAAACTCGACCTCCCTCCGTTTACATTAATTGGTGCTACTACCAGAGCTGGATCATTAACCTCTCCGCTACGAGATCGTTTTGGCATTGTGCAACGTTTAGAATTTTATAACGTCGCCGATTTAACCGATATTATTCAGCGTAGTGCCGCTTATTTAAAGTTAAGTATGGAGAAAGAAGGGGCATTTGAGATGGCAAAGCGTTCACGTGGTACGCCTCGAATAGCTAACCGTTTATTGCGTAGAGTAAGAGACTACGCTGAAATTAAAGCCGACGGTAAGATAAATGCTGACGTTGCAGGTAGAGCGCTCAATATGCTTGATGTTGACAATAAAGGCTTTGATTTTATGGATAGAAAGTTGTTACTCGCGATCATTGAAAAGTTTATGGGTGGCCCTGTAGGGTTAGATAATATAGCAGCAGCCATCGGTGAAGAAAAGGAAACCATAGAGGACGTTATAGAGCCATATTTAATACAACAAGGCTTTTTACAGCGGACTCCGCGCGGGCGAATTGCGACCCAGCACGCATATTTGCATTTTGGTTTAATTATGCCAAAGGTCGATTAGATACCAAGCACTTATATTAAGCAAAAAAAAGCCCACGCAATGCATGGGCAAAACAACAAGTAAAACGGAAGGAAAACTGTTGTCAGGGAACATCAAAAGCAATACAACTAAGTTGTAGCCGCTATTCAATGGTGTATATCATAAACACATCAGATGAGATATCAAACGAGAAATATTCTCATTATAGATTAGTTTTTCTAATCCAATTTATGTGTTGTATTTTATGCCTTTAAATTCGATAATATCCGCATCCTACTTATGTTTATATTCATAGTAACGATGACTTATATGAAATAGTGATAATGGATAGTTTGCTATATAAAATCTAACCTGAAAGGAGTCGTTTTTGCTCAGTAATGAACCTTTTTCGATACCGATACGTGTATATTACGAAGACACCGACGCCGGTGGACTTGTCTATCACACTAATTATTTGAAGTTCATGGAGCGCTCGCGTACAGAGTGGTTAAGACACTTAGGCATAGAACAAAAAACTTTATTGGAACAATCCATCGGTTTTGTCGTCAAAGAGCTTAGTATGAAAAATAGTAAGGCGGCTGCTTTCAATGATATGTTGAGTGTTAGCTGTCAGGTAGTGGAGTTGAAGAAGGCAAGTATGGTGTTTCGGCAACACGCTTATCGTGTCAAAGATTCTGCAAATACGCACAACAATAACAATAACAATAACAATAACAATGTTACGAGTACTGAAAAAGAACTGCTCGTTAGCGCTGAAGTCAGAGTAGCCTGTGTCGATTTGGAAAAGATGAAACCAATCGCAATACCTGGCTTTATATTAAGGGAAATTAAACGTGACGTCTGAAATGTCTATCCTCAACTTGCTGCTAGAAGCAAGTATTGTCGTGCAATTTATTATGCTGTTGTTATTAACCATGTCGGTTGTTTCATGGGCCTTTATTTTTCAAAGAAATGCTGTATTGAGCGCAGCAACAAAAGAAATGAAAATCTTTGAAGACAAGTTCTGGTCAGGGGCTGATTTGAACAAGCTTTATCAAGAACTTTCTGCCCGAGCTCAATTAACCGGTTTGCCCCTCATATTTTGTGCTGGATTTAAAGAATATGTGCGTTTACGTAAAACATCCGGTGCAGTCAATGATGCTATTATGGACGGCACTTATCGTTCTATGCGCGTGACTATGTCGCGCGAAGTTGACGAGCTTGAAGCGCGCCTACCGTTCCTAGCTACCGTCGGTTCAATTTCACCTTATATTGGTTTATTAGGCACAGTATGGGGGATCATGAATTCATTCATTGCGCTGGGTCAAGCAAAACAAGCCACGCTAGCCATGGTTGCGCCTGGTATTGCAGAAGCGCTTATTGCGACTGCTATTGGACTGTTTGCAGCTATTCCAGCCGTAGTCGCATATAACCGCTTTAGTCATAGTGTTGAGAAGTTAGAAAACGCCTACGGTAACTTTATGGAAGAGTTTTCAGCTATATTAAATCGTCAGAATATGGCGTCCTCCAGTCAACAGTCTCAATAATTGATAGCAAATTTATTGTCCTGAATTAGGAGAGTTAACATGTATGTGAGAAAACGCAGAAAGCCGGTATCAGAAATTAACGTCGTACCATATATCGACGTTATGTTGGTACTCTTGGTCATTTTTATGGCAACAGCAACCGCAGTAATGCAGGGCGTGAAAGTTGATCTACCAAAATCTGATGCAAAAACGATTGAGACTGACGAAGACGACATGTTAATTGTGTCGATAAATGCGCAAGGGCAGTATTTTTTGAATATCGGTGATAATCCCGACGAAGAATTGACTGCGGTGGATGTTGCTACGCTAGTACAAGCTAAGCTGGCGCAAACGCCAACTATTCCTGTGGTAGTGAATGGCGATGGTAAAGTGAATTACGAGAAAGTAGTCGAGTTGATGGTGTTGTTGCAAAATGCGGGTGCGCCGTCGGTTGGTTTAATGACTGACCCAAATAAAGCGTAATTAATGAGTGCACAAAACCAACCTAAGCCAAGCGATACGAAAGAGAAGAAATCGCTAACCTTGCAGCAAAAATCATTTTTGATTTCTGGCGCTGCGCACATGCTTATTGTTGTGTCTTTATTGGTGAGTTTTAAGTTTTCAGCAGCACCGGTCGATCTGGCAACAGGTAATAAAGATACTCAAGCGCCAAATATTATCGAAGCAACCTTCATCGACAGTAATGTTATAGAGCAAAATAAGCGCGAAAAACAACAATCTGAAGCTGCAGCACAAAGAAAACAGGATCAAGAAGCTGTAAATAAACGTAAAGAAGCAGAGCGCAAGAAGCAAGAGCGCGACACTGCTGATAAAGTTAAGCGTAAAAAAGCGGCTGATGCTAAAAAGCAGAAGGAAGAACAGGTACGCACAGAGCGAGAGCTGCAGCAAAAAGCCAGATTAGCGCAAGAAAAAGCGCAACAACAAGAGATAGAAAAGGCACGCCAAGACAAGGCAGATCAAGAACGCGCGCTACGAGACAATGCAATGCAGGAAAAAATGCAGCTTGAACAAGCGGATCGTAATGAGCGCAGGCAGCGACAGATATTGTCTGAGTTGCAAATTGCTAATAGCAAAATCAAAGCACGGATTGAACAGAATTTGATACAAACAGGCAGTATAGCGGGTAAGTCTTGCCGACTTCGACTGCGAATTGCTTCTAACGGTTTAGTCTTAGATGCCGTTGGGACCGGCGATGAGTCGTTGTGTTTAGCGCTGCGGACAGCCGCGATGAAAGCAGGAACATTACCGATGCCAAGTAATAAAGACGTTAATGAAAAATTAAGAGATACGACGCTAGTTTATGAGAACTAATTAGCTAACACTATGTCCTATCTAAAAAGAAGCACTACTTATGGTGTATTTTTGGTTGATTTAAGTCAACTGCGTCAGCCCTATTTTTTATAATTGCCAACAAACAGTTATTTAAATCAATAATACCAACTAGAGGATTGTCTAAATTCATGACAACTTGGATATTCAAATTTAGCAGCAAACAAGTAACGATAATGGCAGCCGCTGTCCTATTATTTTTTAACTTTCAACTGAACGCCGCTACTAATGAAATAATCATTACCGGTGGTATTGAGTCTGCACGCCCAATTGGTGTGGTGCCGTTTAAATATTTAGGCAATACATCTTTGCCAGAAAATTTAAGCGAAGTTGTCGCTTCTGATCTCCAGCGCAGTGGTAAGTTTAATCCCTTGAAGTTGTCATTAATGCCCCAGTTTCCAACCACAGATACTGAAATAAACTATGCTGCGTGGGCACAAAAAGGCATTGATATGGTGCTAGTCGGAAGTGTTGAATCAACAGGGTTGAACCAGTTTTTAGTGACTTTTGAGCTGGTTGATGTTTTGCGTGCGCAAGCAACAGGCGGACAGGCCAAAACGCTCGAGAACGGAAAATTGGTCATGACACGTGACCACGTTATCGAAAAACGCACCAAAACAATTAATGGCAGTGATTTTCGTCAATATGCTCATATTATCAGTGACATTGTATATGAAAAGTTAACCGGTCAGAGAGGCGCTTTCTTAACACGCATCGCTTATATCAAAGTGTTAGATCGCGATACCAACCCAAAACCATATCGTTTAGTCATAGCCGACTACGATAATGTAAATCCAACAACGTTATTGTCATCTCCCGAGCCTTTAATGTCGCCAACATGGTCGCCAGATGGCAACACTTTGGCTTATGTGAGTTTTGAAAATAAACGCTCGCAAATTTATTTACAGGATATTTATACGACAAGTCGCACAAGATTGACCGATTTTCCTGGCATCAATGGCGCGCCAAATTTCTCACCTGATGGCAAGAAGCTAGCAATGGTGCTGTCTAAGGACGGTAATCCAGAAATTTACATAATGGATTTACAAACTCGAAATTTAACTCGGATCACGCGAAATAGAGCAATTGATACAGAGCCTTCTTGGACGCCAGATGGAAAAAGCTTGATATTTACTTCGGAACGGGGTGGTAAACCGCAGATTTATCAAGTAAATTTAGCAAGCAACCGAAAAAGTAGGCTAACTTTTGAAGGTGAGATGAATTTAGGCGGTGCTATAACCCCTGACAATTCGCAATTAGTTATCGTAAATCGCACCAGAGGTGATTATCATATAGCTAAGCAAGATTTAAAAAACGGTGACATGTTGGTGCTGACGAATACTTATCTGGACGAGTCGCCCAGTATTTCGCCGAATGGAAGTATGATAATATATAGCGTGCTAGAGAATGGAAAACCAGCATTAGCATGGGTTTCACTTGACGGACGCTTCTCGTTTAAAGAACCAGTGGCTGATGGGGAAGTTAAATCTCCTAGTTGGTCGCCGTTTTTACTGTAAATTGAATTTTAAAATATAATAAGGATCTAGTATGTTGAACAAAAACGCACTTAAAACGCTTTTGATGGTTGTGCCTTTAGTAACCCTAGCGGCATGTAAGTCTGGCCCAACAGATGCAGAACTTGAAGCTGAAGCGAATAGCCAAGCAGAAGCTGCTGCACAACAAGTTGCTGATGCACAAGCGGTCGCTGATGCTGAAGCGAAGCGTGTTGATGTTGCTAAAGCTGATGCTCTTCAAAAAGCCAAAGATATGTTCGAAAGTGAAAAAGCCACGTTGGTTGCTCAAAACGTTGTTTATTTTGACTTCGACCAAGCATCAGTTAAATCTGACTTTCATTCAGTACTAGATATGCATGCTGCATTCCTAGTTAAGAACCCAGGACAGTCAATTGTAGTCGAAGGTCACTGTGATAACCGCGGTACACCAGAGTACAACATTGCATTAGGCGAACGTCGTGCACAATCTGTAGAGACATACTTGATGAATGCAGGCGTAAGCTCTGCACAAGTATCAGTTGTTTCTTACGGTGAAGAAAAACCAGCAGTTCAAGGCGGATCTGAGTATGCATTTGCTCAAAATCGTCGCGGTATTGTGGTTTATCAGTAAGCAATCATGATTAAACCAATTATTGTAGTTGGTCTTATTAGTTTCACAGGCGCTTGGGCTTTTGCTCAAGCGCCTATTGTCGATTTAAATGATCCAAAACAAACTAATCAGGCTCAAAATGCCGCCGCTCAAAATACCAAGGTGCAAAACACGCCTCCGGTCATCACCAATCCGACGGACGTTGCCACTCGCTTGTTGATACTCGAACGCAAAGACCAAAGCCGTGTTGAGGCTCAACAGCGTGTCCAGCAACAACTTGACATGTTACAAGGCGACGTCGATACGATAAGAGGATCTATTGAGCTCCACAATCATCAATTAGGACAAATATTAGAGCGTCAAAGAGAGCTGTATCTTGAGTTACAAAATCGCTTCTCTGATTTATCGGAACAGACAGCATCAGCAGGAAATTCAGTCGGGGTTATTGCGCCAAGCGCACAAGGTAATCGTCCAGCTGGCCAATCTGAAGAGCAGGCTTATCAGTCAGCAGTTAATCTGATACTCAAAGAACGCAACTACGATGACGCTATTCCTGCTTTTCAAGTTTTTTTATCCACTTTTCCAAACTCGAGCTACACCGATAATGCACATTATTGGCTAGGTCAGTTGTTGTTCAATAAACAGGATTGGGATGGTGCAAGGCTGCAATTTGAAAGTGTGGTGAATAAATTTGCTGATTCCCCGAAGCGTGCGGACGCGATTTTGAAGCTTGGTATGGTTGAAAAATCAGTCGGTAACAAGGCAAAAGCAAAGCGTTTGTTCGAACAAGTGGTTGCAGAGTACCCTGACGCAACACCAAGCCGTTTGGCAAATGAACAATTAAAAAGCTTGTAGTTTTTAAACTATGAGCTTTTTGTTTACTTTACATGCAGTTTTAAAGTTAAATCAAATAAATCGTATTTAAAGGTTGCACCGAGTTTCGATTTCAGTATTATATGCCGCCGTTGAGGTAGATAAGCAACGCAGGAAAAGCACATTGGGTCGTTAGCTCAGCTGGTAGAGCAGTTGACTTTTAATCAATTGGTCGCTGGTTCGAACCCAGCACGACCCACCAATTATCTACACCAACCATCCTTTGAAAGTGGGTCGTTAGCTCAGCTGGTAGAGCAGTTGACTTTTAATCAATTGGTCGCTGGTTCGAACCCAGCACGACCCACCACTTCTTTCTTACAAGTCAAAAAATACAAACCGTCATCTAGGTTTACAAACAACCAATTCAAGCTGGTAAATTTGTTAGCACCAATCTGTGAATTCTTGGACGCACTGAGTTATACTACTCGGACCATAACAAATTACACACTTTGCATATGACCCACGCAGTACAATTACAACGCATATCTTATCCTTTTCCAGCTAGGCCTATACCGATAACCTCGGATTATGCTGAGCAACTCAAGTCAGAAATCAGAATACTTCTTAAGCAGAAAAATGCGGTGTTAGTTGCGCATTATTATACCGACTCAGTTATTCAAGCCTTAGCAGAAGAAACCGGCGGCTGTATTTCAGACTCACTTGAAATGGCGCGATTTGGTCGTGATGCACAAGAAAAAACCTTGTTAGTTGCTGGCGTAAAATTTATGGGTGAAACTGCTAAAATTTTAAGCCCAGATAAAACCGTCATTATGCCAACCCTCGAAGCAACCTGTTCGCTCGACTTAGGTTGTCCAGTTAAGGAATTCTCTGCATTTTGCGACGCACACCCAGATCATACCGTTGTGGTTTATGCAAATACCTCAGCTGCAGTGAAGGCTAGGGCGGATTGGGTAGTGACATCAAGCATTGCACTTGAAATTGTTGAACATCTTGATAGTCAAGGTAAGAAAATTATTTGGGGGCCAGATAAACATTTAGGTGCTTACATTCAAAAAGAAACTGGCGCAGAAATGCTCATGTGGAATGGCGAATGCATTGTGCATGATGAGTTTTCAGCGCAAGCATTGCTCAAAGCAAAGCACTTACATCCCGACGCAGCGGTGCTAGTGCACCCTGAGTCGCCTGCTAGCGTGATTGAAATGGCAGACTCTGTTGGTTCTACATCTCAGCTAATAAAGGCTTCTACAGAGCTTCCCAATCAGAAGTTTATTGTCGCCACCGACAAAGGCATTTTTTATAAAATGCAGCAGTTGTCACCAAACAAAGAATTTATTGTAGCACCAACCGCGGGTAATGGCGCTACGTGCCGCAGCTGCGCACTTTGCCCATGGATGGCAATGAATGGCTTAGAGGCTATGAGAGACGCATTGGTGGATCACCAAGGTAAAGAAATCTTTGTAGAGGAAGCATTGCGTCAGCGCGCATTAGTACCACTTAACAGGATGCTTGGCTTTGCCGCTGAATTAAACATGACATTAAAAGGAAATGCGTAAATCAGTACTTGAAAGCTGCCAAGGTTTTCCTTACTATACGCGCCAATTGGAGAGGTGGCTGAGTGGCTGAAGGCGCACGCCTGGAAAGTGTGTTTAGGGTTAAACCTAACGAGGGTTCGAATCCCTCTCTCTCCGCCATACACAGGTTCGATAAGAACCAATAAAGACCCGCAGCCTATATTAAAAAAGGGTTTAGCGGGTTTTTTATTGCCAGTAGCATCCATTGTGAACTTGTAACATCCTATATTTATAGTAACATCATAAGTAACATTTACTTTCTGTTAAATAAATTGGTGTTACTAACATGGCGAAAATCACTAAGCCGTTAACTAATACAGAGGTTAGTCAAGCAAAGCTGAAAGATAAGGAATATAACTTGTCAGATGGTGGGGGGCTTGCGCTTCGTGTTAAACCAAACGGAACCAAAACCTGGCTTTTCAACTACTATCATCCTTATACCAATAAACGAAGTAACATTAGCTTCGGTACTTTCCCAATAGTTAGCCTGAAACAAGCTCGCGATTCCAGAGATGGTTCAAGGGTTTTGCTTTCACAGGATATAGATCCTAAATCCCATCGTGAAAACACTAAACGCCAGTTACAACAGGAGCACTCAAATACTTTACAAAAAGTTGCTACTGAATGGTTTGCTGTTAAAGAAACATCTTTAACACCAGCATATGCTGAAGATGTATTTCGTTCACTGACAAAGCATATTTTTCCGTCATTGGGAAAAACGCCAATAACAAAGGTAAACGCTGTAGACGTAATTAAGGTTTTGAAGCCTTTGTCAGCAGCAGGAAGTTTAGAGACGGTAAAGCGGTTGTGCCAAAGATTAAATCAAATAATGACTTTTGCTGTTAACACGGGCGTTGTTTATAGCAATCCACTAGCGGGCATCAGTAAAGCATTTGAAGCACCGATAAAAACGAATATGCCTACAATTAGGCCTGCTGACTTACCGATTTTAATGAAGGCGTTAAATACAGCTAGTATTAAAATTGTTACTCGATGTTTGATCGAATGGCAATTACACACAATGGTTAGGCCCGGCGAAGCTGCTGGTGCTCGATGGGAAGAGATTGATTTAAATAATAAGCTTTGGGCCATTCCTGCCAAAAGAATGAAAAAGAAGCGAGAGCATATCGTTCCTTTGACAGACCAAGCTATTCAACTTTTGGAGTTAATTCAGCCAATCAGCGGGCATAGGGAATTCGTTTTCCCTGGTGATAGAAATCCTAGACGGCATGCTAATGAATCAACTGCTAACCTAGCATTGAAGAGAATGGGGTTTCACAATAAGCTAGTCGCACACGGCTTGAGATCTCTAGCTAGTACTACGCTAAATGAACAAGGTCATGACGCCGATTTAATAGAAAGCGCTTTGGCACATACAGATAGAAATTCAGTGAGAGGCGCATACAACCGCTCTGAATATCTTGAACGCAGGAGAAGCCTTATGGATTGCTGGTCAAACCATATAGAACAAAATTCTAACGGTAACATGAGCCTGAGCAATGTTAAAACGCTAAGGATAGTTAGATAGCCTTAAATTTCAAATTTGAAAGGTGCGTAATTATCATGGGTATTAATAAAACTTTTGATAAGTTTTTTAAAGCTACAACATGAAAAACCAATAATGGAGTACTGACATGGCGATACACATCGGAGGTGTTCTTGCCTCTCTCAAGATAGTTGAAGGACAGAATACTTATGGAGTGTTGGTTCCTGAAAGGTATCCAGGCGCAAATAAAATTTACGATGACTACTATGCTAAATTTAATAATGTATGCAACAAATCAATCCCCTCAGAAGAACTATTCAGTACACAAGCTGAGATCAGGTTTGCATTGCTATTGAGTTCCGATGGAATTTTACCAGACTCTGTACAGAGAGAGTTGTCTTTGCTAACTATCAAAGCAATGGATGAGGCTATAGGTAAAAAATACGCATTAGAGAAACTAAAAATATCTAAGTCATCATCAGGCCATCAAGGAGTCATCGGTCTGAAATATATTATTTATTCTAAAATATACAATTTGAGAAAAGGTGGGAAGTCATACGAAGAAGCAAAAAACCAAGTTGCTGAACAACACTTTCTTTCACCTGAAACTATCGATAGTCATTATAATGAGATTCGAAAAAAGCTAAAAGAATTATAAGAGGTTTGTCAAGGTGAAAATCAAAATTTGATTTTCACCTTAGAAAAAACACACAAATATTTATCATGGGGACCATTCCAACAATCACCAAATAGATATTTATATGTCCAAAGAAATACATTTCCAGCGTAAATCAGAAGTTTTGAAACGTTTTAGGTTCTCAAAATCAACGTTAGCAAATAGGATAAACGAAGGTACTTTCCTACCAAACTGTGCAATGGGGTTGAGGTCCGTGGTTTGGATTTCATATGAACTTGATGCAATGGCAGCAGCAATAGCCTCAGGCAAAAACAATGACGAAATTAAACAGCTAGTTTCTAGTTTAGTTGAACAACGTCAAGAATTGTCTAATGGGGTGAGATAAAATGAAAAACGCCACTCCAGAAACCCAAAGCAGCGCCTTAACTGGACACGTTAAGTATACCAAAATAAAAGCACCGTTCAAAATAGAACTATGTATTGATGAACTAATTTTTCGTGGTCCTGCCGGCATGATAGAGCTTGAAGCTCTTCAGGCATACGGTGAAACTTGCTTACATTCCACTATATCAAGCTTAGCAAATAGGCATGGTTTAATTATTGATAGAAAAATGGAACCACACAGGCATCGTCGTGGAGGCCTCACGCATTTTACTCGGTATTCATTAGTTGATGAAAAATCAATTGTAAAAGCACGTGACATTCTAACCCACTACTCAAAGATTAGAAATTCAAGGAGGGTAGCCGCATGATTTATTCGCAAACACAGGCTGCCAATGAATTTGGTCTGATAGTGGAACACGTTGTTCAGGATGAAGAGCTACACCGAGTTCCTACAATCTCAAAGCCTAAAAGTAACAATGGGTGGTATATCGCTTTCAATGAACTATTAGTTATGGGGGACTGGCAAACAGGATTAACAGAAACCTTTAAGCAAAATGGTAAGAGTTATACTCAACAAGATCGCCTTAGAATAAAACAAAGTAACGAACTAAGGGGACGCAAAAAAGAACTACTTCAAAGGAAAACTGCAAGGTATGCCAGGCAAACATACGAAGCCGCGGATCAGGCAGCGATACACCCTTATTTAACCGACAAAGGAATCGAGTGTGCTATTGGTTTAAAAGCCACTGGCAGCGAATTGCTCGTGCCGCTAGTTAATTTATCTAGTGGTAACGTGGAAAATTTACAACGAATATTCCTAGATGGTAATAAGCGATTTTTAAAAGGTGGACGAATAACAGGTTCTTGTTGTCCTTATGGCTTTAACGGGTTATCGCTTGTCGAATTAAAAAAGGTTCCTAAAGTACTTATTTGTGAAGGCTACGCTACGGCAGCGAGCCTTTATCAAATGACTCACATACCTGTTTTAGCTGCAATGACTGCCGCGAACTTACTACCTGTGGGTAATGCTATAAAAGAAAAATGGCCCGATGTTAAAATTATATTTGCCGGCGATGACGACTTTTTAACAGAAGAAGCAACGGGTATTAACCCTGGCAAGTTAAAAGCAAATCATGCGGCCAGTATGGTAAAGGGCTCAGTTAGTTTCCCTCCTTTTAATAGTGAAGATAAACGAGCCGGACTGACTGATTGGAACGATTATTACAACGCGATTCACAAGGAGGAAAGGCTATGAATAACATCGTCGAATTTAACCAATCTATCCCATCTACTCAAAACATGATTGACGGTAACACTTTAACAAATTGCGAACTTGAGTTGTTGATTAAAATGAACGAGCAATACTCGCACGTTGTTATTGGGGGTAACCACCGGATTATGAGTTACAAACCATGCCCTGTAGATGGCGTTCGTATGACATTTGAGAGAATAAGTGACTTTCATCATTACTATTCGCACAAACCCAAAGTAGCAAATAAAAACCAAGGGCAGGCTTGGTGCAAGTGGCCAGGTAAAGCATTTTATTCCAACGGAATAGGATATTACCCAAATATACGGAAACTTCCGGACAATATGTTTAATACATTTCAAGGTTTTGGATGTGAACCTAAAAAAGGTGATATTGCGTTAATTCTCAAGCACATTAGGGACGTATTATGCGCTGATGATACTAAGGCATTTACTTACTTCATTGAGTGGTTAGCTCATATTTTTCAAAAGCCCGACGAAAAGCCTACAGTCGCTGTTTTGATGAAATCAGCGGAGGGCACAGGCAAAGGAACTATTTATAAACTCCTTAAGAAGATGCTTGGTTCTAACGCACATCAGGTTAACGGCAGTTATCAAATTATGGGTCGCTTTAATGGGATACTAGCAGGACGTCTACTTATATTTGGTGATGAAATTGATATGACTGAAAAGAAAGTGTTCGACAGAGCTAAAGGTATTATTTCTGAACCTGCTATTAGCCTTGAATTGAAGGGTATTGACCCAGAACCAATTCCTAATATGGCGCGGTTCATTTTTACAGGCAATCATGATCAAGTAATTTCTGCTGGAACGCGAGAGCGCCGGTTTCTTATACTAGAACCTTCTGAGCACACGATAGATGATACTAATTATTGGAAGGCACTTAATAAACAAATCGAGACAAATGGCGCAGCAGCATTTTTATACCACTTAAACAATATAGACCTTAGTACCTTTAACCCATACAAAGCACCAGCAACAAAAGGCTTGATAGAAGAAAAACTCCAAGGATTAAAACCCTTACTAGAATATTTTCATTACGAGCTGTCACTGCTTAAGCCGTTTGATGGTGCCACTCGCATACCTAGTTCTGATTTAAATTATAAATATTGTAATTGGGCGGCTGATAAAAATTTATCTATCAAGCCACTAGGTGCAAAAAGCCAAATAGGCAAATTGATGCAAAAACTAAAAATAAATATGTTTGGTCGCTCAGGCAGAGGAGAAGGGAAATATTACGAACTTCCAGATGCTACTGAATTTAGGACTCGTTTCGCAAAACATTTAGGCCATGAAGTTAATGAAATATTCGATTAACTGACGTTTACCTAAGCCACCTATACCAAGTTGAAGCAGTCCTTATAAGTAAAGGCATTTAGCGGGTATAGGTAATAACGAGTTATTAGATAAGCATGTTTTACCTATACCTTCTATACACTCGGTATTTAAAGGGCTTAAGGAGCTTGGTACAGGTGGTATAGGTATATTAAGAGAAACAACAGAACTAAATTCATTAGTTTACGCTAATAATTTGGGTGAAAAAGGTAAATGAATATGGGTGGCATCGGCTCTGGTACATATCGGAAGTTCAAATCAAAAGCAACGACTGAAGATTTTTTTAGTATTGATTTGCGCAAATTAACCAAGCTCGTTCCCTTTGACCAAAATTGTCAGTTCACGTTGGAATGGCGTAATCGAAATACGGTTAATGCCTCTATTGATTGTCGCTTGATAGATGAGGTATTGGAGTTACATTATTCGATTAGCAAACGTGTTGAGCGAACTAGCGCTGTTGATTACGTCAATATAACCAAAACACCATGTAACTTTGGTGGTGTGCGTCGATGGTTACTTTGTCCAGGCTGCAATAAAAAAGCACTAATCCTTTATATTGCAAGCAACTTCAGGTGCCGTACATGTCACAATATTTATCATACAAGCTCAAACGAAGGGAGTTTATTCAGAGCTACTAGAGCGGTATGTAAGGAGCAAAATAAATTAAATGGAAAACATTTAAAACCGATGGATGGTATCAGCGCAATATCAAAACCCAAATGGATGCGATACAAAACATACGCCAGGTTGAAAGAGGAAACACTTTTGAGGGAGAAAAAATTCAGAGAAGAATATAGAAGAGCTTTTGATCGTGTGTTTATTTAACTTATTCTTATATGATAAGTTGTTAGCTTTCAGAGTCGCACTTCAACATGGATTGAAAATTGAATGCCAAAAAGTAAAAACAAGAGAAATAAATCACGAAGTGGTAAAAATAGGACTTCTCTTCATGATCACAAAAAAGTTGGGAAACAGTTACAGTCGGGGTTTGCTGTAGTGGCTGATAAGGTTACTTTTTCGTCTTGGTCGAATGAAAGACTTCCCGAAATGATTTGGGCTGCGATCATCCGAGTGATTGATGACCAAGATTACGCTATTGAAGAATTCCTAAGAATACTTTCATTCATTGGTGAGCACGGAGAAAAAGAACAGTTTTCAGATATTTCTTTAACTGGCATTTCAAAGCTCCCTGAAGAGTTAAGAGGGCAATTTATTGGGTTTATCTTGGAGAACAAAAAAACCGCATCAGCGCTAGTAGTTTTAAGTTTATTCGATAACTTACCTGCTAGGGAAACATGGGTTAAGTTATTACCTAAAGAAGAGCCCGATATTTCTGTTTTGATGAATGCTGTGGGTTTCAATCTGCCGCATCAGTCTCAAGAAGCTACGGACTGTCGCTGGCTTAAATTGATGGCTCGGGTCATTTCGGGAAAATTTCATGTGCCCCGAGAAACGGCAGAGACATGGTTAGGCTATCCGTATAAGGGTGATCTAAGAGAAATACGACCATTCATTCGAGCCTCGGAATTGGCAGAAAACCCTCTTGTCGAGAGAGATTTGACATGGCCAAATGCTTTTTGGGATGAAGCGTGGAGAAACTCGCCTTGTTTTGCTCTTATGGAAGAAAAAGAGCCAATAATTGCAGAAGCACCTTTTGTCTCTCGGGCTGATGTAACGTCGCTCCTAAATGAAATCGAGTCACATTGGTCTAACACACACTCTACAACCGCTATTGACGCGAGACACGATGCTGTATTTGGTATAACACTTTATGTAATAAGAGTCCTCGACGAAATGCTAGGTGTAGGTATTGGAACCGGTATTCTTGGAAGACTTGGTCTCAGAACAATCCTCGAAGCTCACATTTCACTGAGGTATTTGTTGGATAAAGATGATCCGGAATTATGGAAGAAATGGCGTGCTTATGGAGCCGGGCAAGCGAAATTAAATGCTTTACGATTTGATGAGCTAATGGACCCGCCCAAGCATATTAATCAGAGCACCATTGAAGCGATAGCTGGCGAAGATCTTTGGGAAGAGTTTTTAAACATCGAGCTAGGGAGCTGGAGTGGCTTGGATCTCAGGAGAATTAGCGAAAGAACAGGAGTTAAAGATGCCTACGACGCACACTATTCGTGGACTTCTGGGTATTCACATGGAACATGGGGGCCGGTTCGAGAATCCTGCTTCGAAACATGCGGAAATCCACTTCACAGACTCCATCGCTATCCGAAGCAACAAAGTCTGCCCGATATAATTTCAGATGCTTGCTTGTTGGTTAATTCTATATTGGATGACCTCGATAAATCTTATCCAGGATTTTCTCGCAGAATTACTAATTCAGGTATTGGAGATAAATAAAAAGCTAACAAATTAATGATAGTTGAGCATGTTATTGCGGCAAAGCCGTCATACTCTGTTCAATGGTTTATGTTAACTTATTTATTGCATCTTCAAGCTTGCGAATTTTATTTTGTATCGTTGTATTATAAATATTGGCGTCACCACTATGTGTAACACGGGCGTGACAATTTGGACAAATAGCCGCAACATTATCTGGAGCGTCTGCTCCCCCTTTTGATAATTCAATAATATGGTGGACTTCTAGATAAGCCTCTCCATTCTTTTTCAGAAATGGAGCCGGTTCTTCACATGCCTCACACTGGCTTTTAGACCTAAGTAAAGCATATCTCTTGATTACTTCTTGCCGCGCTCGTATTTTAGCCTGAGAGATTGTACTTTCAACTAAATCTAAAGCCTTTGAGTAAGCAATTTCTCTTAGTTGATTAAAATCAGATTCAGCAGCAGTATCTTCAATTACGCCAGTTCTTCGAATATATTCATAAGCACGACCACTTTGCGTTCCGGTCTTCTGAACAGCCATTTCTTCTTCAGATGATTTAGATTTTTCATGAACATCTATGGTGCTTGTGTCTGCCTTTAAATATTTAGGACCACGCAAAGAACCATCTTTATTATGTTTTTGACAGACTTTTACAGTTGCAATGAATGTAGTTCCAATAGGATAGTTTTCTCTAAGATTTCGAGGAAATTCTACCTTCATGTTATCAAAAAAATCATCTATTGGTTTCACTCGTGGTCGAGTTTCACTTTCGCCTTTGAATGTTTTTAAAACAACCTGTTCAAACTCATCACCATCTGTGTAGCTCATATCCAGTTCCTTTGAAAGTATTACATTTGCACAATTAATATAACCTCGTTAATAAAATTCGTCGAATATAAATTTCTTTTACATTTATATCCATCAATCAAAATCTAAATATACGTAAAAGTCATTGTATAAATTTAACCAGTCATTTTTTTTGAGAAAATGGCAATACATTAGATTTTGAGATCATGGGTAATTCGTTTATGGATGGCTTGAGTATGTATCGCGCAGGCACAGAACAATCAAAGGCTTCTGAAATGAAGTATAGATAACTCCGTTTACTTTATATGTAGCTTTGGGTTCGGTCATTTTGTTCACCTAAAAATTATTAATATCGAGCAAATGGCACAACATTTATTTACGGATCGTTCCACATCACGTTAAACTATTTTTAATTATCTAGCCAATAAAAACACTGCAAAAGTTTATAGTGTAGTGCTAGAGTACAGCGTAGTATTTTGAGACAAAACAGGTTCAGGGAATAGAACGAATGTCTGTAGTAGCATCTTTCGATAATTTAGCCAGTGTAATCAAGCAGCAGTTAGGAAGTCCACTGGATGAATGGCGGATGCCCTGGCACAATGGCGTTTTAGAGCCCTATAATCCTATAAGCGGCCATATTTATATTGGCAACAACGCTATAGCTCTTATCAGATCAGCACAAGATGAAGGATACACCAGCGCAAAATGGGCTGAATTATCCGATTGGAGCAAGAGTAAAAGAAAAGTACAAAAAAGCTCAATACCTACAAAAATTCATAGACCTATTTTTTGTATTTCAACACGAGATAAAAAAATAAACGACAAACGTATAGTCGGATTTAAATTGGTCAAGTTATTCAATGGTGACCAAATTGAAGCACATGATAAAAGCCAGTTAGACTTGTTTGATCAATTCCAAAATGAATTATTAATTGACGATTTTATAGAAAACTGCAACGCTAATATCCACTTTCATGACGGTAATGCCTATTATAATTCAGAATGTGACAGCATATTTATCCCCCATAGAAAAAACTTCACTTCATCTGCAAATGCGCCGGCAGATCACAACTATTACGCGACTATTATTCATGAACTTATCCATTGGACAGGTCACTTATCTCGATTGAACAGATCAACGCTGGGTGATGTTGAGCATGAAAACATAGCACTAGAAGAGCTAATAGCTGAGTTAGGAACGGCACTAATATGCGCGCGTTTCGATAATCAAATTCAACCTCGAACGGATCATGCCGCATATTTAAAATATTGGTTGAAAGGATTAGATGAAGAGCTTTACTTTGGTAATGCGTTTAAACAAGCTCAGGAAGCAATCCACTATTTATATCAATTAACGGGTAATGACATTCACCCATTGTCTTACAATTCGGTTAAGGAAAACGATGGACACCTGGAGCCGGAAAGTAATAAAGAGTCAGAAGATGATATACCAACATTTGAACAAGCAGATACCGGCACCCAACAACAGAATGTCGAAACAGAGTGTGTACAAGCGCCACTCAACCCATTTGTGAGAACGACACGAGTTAACGCTCAGTCTCTCAACTGTAGCCTTGAATATTACGTTACGCTTATGCGATATGAAGCGGTGTCGATATGCCCAGGCTGTTTTGCTGGCAACCATCATAGACTAGTGTGGTAGTGCTGTGAGTATAGCATTAACAATGATAGGCAGAACGATAAATGAAGTGGATTTAAACTATAAAGATGGTGGTTCAGGCCTGATAGGCATTACTGAATATCATTATCAGCGACGCTAACAAATATCGAGTTAAAAATGTATATAAAAAGCCTATTAATTAGTAATCTGGGGTATGGCTATAAACCCATAGCGCAGAATCAAATATAAACCGGCTTGGCTTTAGACTTATAATTAAGCGGGCGAAAACTAAAATCTAAAGATGTAATGGAAACCAACATAGATGTTTGAACAAACTTTTAAAAATATTGACGACACTCTTCACAAAGATGCCGGTTGCTCAAGTGAATTAGACTATACCGAACAAACCTCTTGGATGCTGTTCTTAAAGTACCTGGATGACTTGGAGTTCATTAAGTCGCAAGAAGCTGAACTAATGGGGCAAGAGTATCAATACATTATTGATGAAGAGCACCGTTGGAATAAGTGGGCTGCTCCAAAAGACAAGGAAGGTAACTTTGACCACAACAACGCCTTAACCGGCGATGATTTGATGGACTACGTTGATAGCGAACTCTTCCCCTACTTGAAGGGCTTCAAACAACGTGCTGATGGTCCTCAAACCATCGAGTATAAGATTGGTGAAATTTTTGGTGAGATAAAAAATAAGATCCAAAGTGGCTACTCTTTGAGAGACGCATTAGAGAAAATTGATGAATTACGTTTTCGCTCACAAGACGATAAGCACGAGCTTTCTCATTTATATGAAGTAAAAATTAAGAACATGGGTAACGCTGGCCGTAATGGCGGTGAATATTATACGCCGCGACCGCTTATCCGCGCCATGATTGACGTATTAAAGCCTAAGATTGGTGAAACCATCTATGACGGTGCTGCTGGCTCGGCAGGCTTCTTGTGTGAGGCCTTTGATTATATGCGTAAAGGCGGAGCCGAGAAAAAACAACTATCTACACATGAGCTAGACGTACTTCAAACAAAAACATTTTACGCTAAGGAGAAAAAATCGCTAGCCTACGTAATTGCAATCATGAATATGATATTGCATGGCATTGAAGCACCTAACGTAATTCATACAAATACTCTTGGTGAGAATTTACAAGACATTACTCCTAATAATCAGCACGATATCATTTTGGCTAATCCACCATTTGGCGGCAAAGAGCGCCCAGAAGTTCAACAAAACTTCCCGATCAGAACGGGCGAAACGGCATTTTTATTTTTGCAGCACTTTATTAAGTCGCTTAAGCCTGGGGGGCGTGCGGCCGTGGTGATTAAAAATACGTTCCTCTCCAATAACGATAATGCCGCTATTGCCTTGCGAAAAGAACTGCTGGAAAACTGCAACTTACATACAGTACTCGATTGTCCAGGAGGCACATTTATAGGAGCTGGTGTTAAGACCGTTGTGCTGTTTTTTACCAAAGGTGAAGCCACTCAAAGCACATGGTTCTACGAGCTGAACGTTGGCCGTAATATGGGTAAAACCAATCCGCTTAACGACAAGGACTTACAAGACTTTGTTGAATTACAAAAGACGTTTGAATCATCTGAAAAGTCTTGGTCAGTAGCTACAAATGAATTAGACGAAAAAACTTGGGACCTATCGACTAAAAATCCCAATATTGCGGAAGAAATAGCCCTACGCGAACCATCTGAAATTATAGAAGAAATTATTGCGCTGGACAAAGAGAGTGAAGCTATTTTAAGTAATATCAAGGCGCTTTTGTGATGAGCTGGGCTAATCTTAAGTTAAGTGATGTTTGCAGACTTATTAATGGTAGAGCTTATAAGAAGCACGAAATGTTATCAGAGGGACCTTATCCGCTGCTAAGAGTAGGTAACTTCTTCACAAATAGGGGGTGGTTTTATTCTGATATGGAGTTAGGAGCTGACAAATATTGTGATAATGGCGACCTTTTATATGCTTGGTCAGCCTCATTTGGGCCTAGGATTTGGGAAGGTGGTAAAGTCATCTATCACTATCATATTTGGAAGATAGAAATAGATGATGAGTTGGTAGATAAGAATTATCTCTATTACTTACTAGACTGGGATAAGGAGCTTATTAAATCTGAGCAGGGCACGGGAACAACAATGGTCCACGTTACAAAAGGATCAATGGAAAGTCGTATACTGCCATTTCCAAATGTAGAAGAGCAAAAACGCATCGTTGCCATTCTCGACCAAGCCTTTGCAGACATCGACAAAGCGCGCGCCACAGCCGAGCGTAACCTTAAAAACGCCCGTGAGTTGTTTGATAGCTATTTGCAGCAGGTGTTTAGTCAGCGTGGTGAGGGGTGGGAAATATATAATTTAGGTAATTTATGTGAATTAATATCTGGTCAGCATATAGATGCAAAGGATTATAATTCTGAGCGGACAGGTATTGGTTACTTAACTGGTCCCTCAGATTTTGGTCAAATTTATCCGGTGGTCACTAAGTGGACGGAACATCCAAAAAGGACAGCCATTAAGGGTGACATTTTAATCACTGTGAAGGGTTCAGGAGTTGGTAAAATTAATGTTATGAACGATAAAGAATTAGCTATTAGCCGGCAGTTGATGGCCATTCGCCCAACTAATGCCAAGGGAGAGATACTCTATTGGTTTGTAAGTACGCAATATCAATATTTTCAGTCATTAGCTAACGGTGCTGCAATTCCGGGAATTTCCCGAGGTGATGTTCTGGATTTAAAATTATGTTTGCCAGATATGAAAAGTCAAGTAAATTTAGGGAAAGATATTTCTGAATTTGATTCAGGGATAATAGCATTAAAAAAAATCTACGAAGGCAAGATAATTGCATTAGACGAACTCAAAAAATCCATCCTGCAAAAAGCCTTTACTGGTGAATTGACTAAAAGCAAAGGAATTGCCGCATGACGTTTATCCCGAAGAATAAAGCGAACCGCAATGAAGCGGAAACGCGCGCTGACCATATTGATCCCCGCCTCGAAAATGATGGTTGGTTTCAAGTTGGCGATAGCCGTATTCGACGGGAATATGAAATTACTAAAGGCCGCATATTAGTCGGTGGAAAGCGTAGTCAACGATTGATTGCCGATTACGTGCTTATACACAAAGGTCAGAAAGTAGCAGTTATAGAGGCTAAAAAGGAAGCCTTGAGCTATACCGAAGGGGTGCGGCAAGCTAAAGACTATTCTGAGCGCTTACAGTGCCGATTTGCTTATTCAACGAATGGGCATGACATTTATCAAATTGATATGGTCACTGGCGAAGAAAAGCTGGTTGAGCGTTACTTATCACCGGATGAGATTTGGGCCCTAACCTTTAATGAACAAGATAAACAAGCACCTGAATTCAAAAAAGAGTGGCGTGAGCGGTTTGCTACAATACCCTTTGAAACAAAAGGCGACTGGCAACCTCGTTATTATCAAGAAAATGCAATTAATAACGCACTAGAGGCGATAGCTGAAGGGAAGCAAAAAATACTGCTGACATTAGCAACTGGAACCGGTAAAACCTGTATTGCCTTTCAAATAGCATGGAAGTTGTTTCAAAGTCGGTGGAGTTTAACCGCGCAGAAAAATCCTGAATTAGCCAAACGTCGTCCCCGTATTTTATTTTTAGCAGATCGCAATATATTAGCCAACCAAGCCTTCAATGATTTCGGTCCTTTCGGTGAAGACGCAATTTGCCGAGTAAATCCAAAAGAAGTTAAAAAAACGGGGAAGGTGCCTAAAAATGCCAGTGTTTTCTTTTCTATTTTTCAAACATTTTTATCTGGTAGCGATCCTGACGAAGACATTACCGCCTATCTGGGCCAATACCCGGAAGACTTTTTCGATTTAGTTGTAATTGATGAGTGTCACAGAGCTGGCGCGAATAAAGCAGGTAGATGGCGAGACGTGTTAAACAGATTTAAACCAGCGGTTCATCTAGGCTTAACAGCTACTCCTAAACGCGATGGCAACGTTGATACATATGAGTACTTTAATGAGCCAGTATATAAATATTCGTTAAAGCAGGGAGTCAATGACGGCTTCTTAACGCCGTTCAAAGTTTACCCTACAGTCGGTACTATGGATGAATACGTCTACAGTCCAGGTGACGGAGTGGTCGTCACTGGTGAGCCTGAACCTGGACGTCTTTACAAAGAAGGTGATTTTAATCGCATTATTACCATCCCAGAACGAGAAAAAAAGCGTGTTGAATACTGGATGGATCAATTCAAACCAAATGAAAAGACGCTTGTATTTTGCGCTACCCAGACACATGCTGGCATGGTCCGTGACTTTATTAATCAATACGCTAGACAGAAAGGCTGGACGAGTAATGTAAACTATTGCGTTCGCGTCACCGCAAATGACGGAGCCGCCGGCGAAAACGATCTTAAGATTTTTGCTGATAACGAAAAAACTATACCGACCATATTAACCACTTCTCGAAAGCTCTCTACGGGAGTTGATGCGCGTAACGTACGCAACATTGTTCTTATGCGTCCCTGTAACAATATGATTGAGTTTAAACAGATTGTTGGTCGTGGTACGCGAATGTATGAAGGGAAAGACTATTTCACAATCTATGACTTTGTAAAAGCACATCATAATTTTGCTGACCCCGAATGGGATGGCGAACCCTTACCTCCAGAAAATCAATGTGAAGTATGTGGTGACAATCCTTGCAGTTGCAAAAAAACTCCGTGCGAAGTTTGTAGTTTTAGCCCATGCAAGTGCCCTAAAGAACCTTGTGTAGATTGCGGGTATGAGCCCTGTGTATGTGGTCAACCTATTTGTGAAAAATGCGATTCAGTACCCTGTGTTTGTGAGCCATCTCGTTGCCCAGATTGTGACTCTATCCCCTGTGAATGCCAGAAAAATAAAAAGGTTGTCATTAAATTAAGTGATGGAAAGACTCGACAAATAAAACATATTTCATCGGTAATGTATTGGTTCGGCGATAAGCCCATAACAGCCAAAGAATTTGTAGAGCGTCTATTCTCAGATTTACCTGATTTTTTTGAAAATGAAGACCAGTTGCGCGAAATATGGAGCGACCCAACCACACGGGAAGCATTACTTTTAAGCTTATCAGAAGCCGGTTACGATGAAGAAAAGCTTGATGGAATGAAAGAGCTTATTGATGCTAAAGATAGCGATGTATACGACGTACTGCGCTATGTAGCTTTCGCCAGTGAAGCTGTTAGTCGTGAAGCTAGAGTTACAACGACAAGCCCAAGTATCAAAAAAGCGTTTACTGATAATAAGCAGCTAGAGTTTATCAATTTCATCCTTGGAAAATACGTTGAAGACGGCGTGGCAGAGTTATCGCCAAATAAAATGCGTAGTCTAATCGAACTTAAGTACAACACCATTAGCGATGCTGTTGACGAGCTTGGTTCGCCATCAGTGATCCGAGAAACGTTTATTGGTTTTCAGAAGTATTTATATGAGTAAAAAAGATGAATATCATACGGTCGTTATTTCATATTTAGGTGACGGCAAAGGAAAAACAGAAACATACTATTATGGTGATGCGAAAGCACCAATCGAACCGATAAATGATTTCGGCCAGTTGAGAATTACTAAAGCAAGCTCAATAACGGAAATAACAAGAAATACTAATTCATTAACAAGAATTATAGATTGGTTTAAATAAAAACAATATGGTTATGTGATTAATTGACAGACTAGTGCCGGTTAAGCATCCATATAACTAAAGGACCATAAAAAATGTTTGCAAAAGATGCTTATCAAGCCACAAAAAATAGGGGAGAAAACCTTCACAAACTCGTCTATTATTTCGGTTCGCAAACTGATTTGGCGAATAAAATCATTGGACGTTCCATTACTCAACCACATATAAGCTTAATTGTTAATGGAAAAAGATCATTGTACGAGCAAGAAGCGAGAGCTATTGAGCGCGATTTAAGTATTCCGATCGGATGGTTGGATATTGAACCATGGCAGTCACAAGAATGGAGACTGTTGGAAAAGTATTTATTATTGGATGAACATGGTAGACAAGCGTTTGATGAGTTACTCGCTTTGTTTAGAACAAAATCGCTACAGTAATAGGTAAATATATGACTAAACAAAGATACAAATGATAAGTGGACACAGGCGAAGGAGTTGTACTTACAGCTTACCTAATACGCCAGTGGTTAAGTAGTATGCCATGAGTATTATTCATTGAGTAATTCGCACTCACAAAAAGATTCGTGCGGGTTTTTCCAGCTAACATGTGCAATGGTCTAAATACCTTGGAAATTCCGTTATTATTTTTATAATTTCAAGTTATCTGTCACTGGGAAAATGTTATTCAGATTGCAATGTCATAAGGATTACAATTTACTCGAAAACAAGTCATATAGGAATTTTTAGCTGGCACTCACATGAGCTGACATTTCCATCAAAACGGCAATACTAGATCCCCCAAATTGTTTTCTTACCCCTATTCCAAGTAGATACTATTTGGCACAATTTTTCTATCTCGTCACTTACCTGCCTATGATAGTGTACATGAGCACCTAAACACATTGCAAAATACGCATAAAAAACAAATAATAATTATAGGCCTGTTGCATGATGCAATAAACGAAATGTTGATTAGGAAATTCAAATGGAAATGTTGGTGAATTTGGTGCTAGAGATTCTCTATGAGCAAATATTAGAAGTTGGTGAGCAAGAATGAGAATGTCAATAAGTCCAATGCTAATTACCTTAACATTCTTGCTAGCAGGGAACGTTTATTCTCAAGACAAAGAATCTCAGTTAGCGCAATATAAAGCTGAGGTACTTAAGCAAGCAGCTAGCTACCCAGTTAAAATCAATGACCGAAATATGCTGAGAAATGGTTATATTAAAGGTAATACTCATGTTCTTGAGATCCAAGTTATTGACAGAGTGGGGACGGAAATTAGTGAAGAGGAGCGGGCTAAAATTGATAAACAACTGAATGATACGTTGGGTTCGTTGTATTGCAAAACCGGTACTAATGAAAGTATTTCAAGAACGCTCGGATTGAATATTGAATATAAGTACTATGATAAGGCTTTAACTCCCTTTCATTCTGTTTTGTTTAGCCAAGAAAATTGTGATAACTCACTGGCAAAACCGGCTAATCAAAGAACTGAACAAGAAGTAAGAGTTGCAATGCAAATAAGGGAGCTTGAGCAGGTTGGTAAAGGCACTGTGACTGTATGTCGAGAGAAAATATATAATGGTTCCATAAATTTACTTTATACTAATGAAATTGAAAAAAGAGCTGTAATTTTTGCGACTGATGAATATGTTGTTAACACTATTTCAATTAGTCTTAACAAAACACAAATTGCTGAATTTAGCGCATTGATTACGGATGCTGAAGCAAAAGCAATGAAGGTACCCAACCTTGAGAATGTCAATTTGGGTGATTACCTTACTAGAACAGGAACTGTTAAGCTTTTCGGACAAAAAGGTAAACTCAAAGGTTTCTTCGCAGCGGTTCCCGGTGTGGATAATGTTATATTAAGCATAGATGCGAAAAAGATTAGCCATTGTCTATCGCAAATCGAGCCGTTCTTATAATTGTGAGTGTTTATTAAGATTTTTTTTTGCGAATGACTTTTTCGCTAACTTAAGTAGGGCGCAGCTGGATAACTCATTGACAGAAAATGTATTCATTACGTTTTTTTAAAGGCTTTCTATTTGCAAAATTGGTTTTTATTACCAAATTGATACCGATAAATAGTAACACTAGTAGTAACACTTATAAAAATAATTTTGGTTTTAAGTCATTAAATACAGTTGCTTAATTCATTTTTTTAACTCCCTCTCTCTCCGCCATATTTTGTAGCTAAGCCTCTGTTTTTAAGCGGCTTTTTATATCTATTACTTTGCAAGCCGTCAAGAAAACCGTCAAATATCTGCGTTGCTATAAAAAACGACCTCACAGAATATTAATCGAACCTGATCAATGGGAGTAGGGGACTGATTTTTTATTAAGTCTACTATTGCATTCGTTCGGCAAAGTTACATCCAGTTACTACTATTCGCCCCTAGGAGCGAGTCAGCTATCGGGCAGGCATGTGCCAATAACGGTCATTCGCTATGCAGTGATTAAAGGTAACCTATAGATTAGTTACGTCACCAAAATATCAGGTTCGTTTCGCTCACCATCAGCAAACAACCTGATGGCAAAGCTTTATGATAGCTATATTCCTACCGCAGTAATTTGCATTGCATAAATGTCCATATTAAATGCTTTTTAAAATCTTACTATCTAGTTAGAAAAGCCTTTACCTTAACTTAGCTTGAGGTTTTATCATACGTCTGAACTTTAATCATTTATAATAACAAAAACTCAAAAATATTAATTAGGAGATGAGAATGATACCAATAGATGCAGTAATGAGAGTTGGTCGACCTACGGATAATCTGGAACAGATAACAAAAATGTATGCTGACGGACTCGGTTTTGAGGTCATTGGAGGTTTTGATGGTCATGGCGATTTTAGTGGTCGAATGCTTGGCCACCCTAAACAACATTATCACTTAGAATTTACTACACACAGCAAAGAGAAAGCTGGCCGTGCGCCTACGTTGGAAAATCTTTTAGTATATTATGTTCCTGACGATCTTGAGTTTGCTGCGGCTATCGACAAAATATCTGGGGCTGGTTTTATAAAGGTCGACTCCTTCAACCCATACTGGGAGGGCGGTGCTCAAACATTCGAAGATGTGGATGGTTATAGAGTCGTGATAAATAATGGTGAAAGCCCATTCTAAATCTCACATAACAATTATTGCTGGAATTTCATTATTGTATTTCACGCTTTCACTTCGCCATCTTATGGTGGCGTTGATACTTTTGCTTAATAGCGTAATCCAATTTATTCGAAATCACACATCACTCATAGGGAGGTTTGAGTGTTTTTTCTTGTCGCTTTCAATTTTATCGTATGACTGCAATTCGCTCTAAGCTGCCGTCAAACCAGCCCATCCGGCAGTTTGGAATGAAGAGCTTTGACAACCAAATTAGTTATTAGATGTCGGGTGAGTAACTTCTGCGACAGGTTCACTGTTTCTTGTTATTAGAACGCGAGTCCAGTTCTTAGACTCAAATTTGCGCATTACACTACTAAAATTTCGTTTGAAAATTGATATTGGGTATATTGCGTCAAACTCATTACTATTTTTATTCATTGTGACCACCGATCTTCCCCTAAATCTGTAGACACTTTTTACTTAGAAAGTCTGCCAAGCTTTAATGACTGTAATCTGCTATTTTGAATCGTTCGGCAGCTGCCACTCGTAGTTCCTATTTTGGAACAAACTTCTTAGTCAGGTTAAACGCTAAACCGTCTGCTTCACGCTCAATGCCGCCCTTTAATCGATTTTGACGACAGTGTACCTTTTCGAATGAAGGTACATGCAACATAGGTGAATATGCAGCACAAGTATATGTTCACATTCGTAACAGCTCTTATTTCTCTCGCCAAACCGAGATTAAGTTTGGTAGTATTTGGATACACAAGAAAAACTAGCCGGCATTGAAAACTCGACAATAACCCTAATTGAGTGCTCTAAGGAATGGAGGTGGGATGGCAACAAAAGATAATCATTATATTCCTCAATGGTATCAAAAAGGTTTCATGAGTGAGCGTAATAATCAGCTCTGTCACCTAACACCAAAAAATATACCTTTACCAAACGGCGAATTGAAAAAAGTTAAATTTCGAAAATGGTACACACCTGCACAAAAATTCTACAAAGAGCATCTCTATTCAACATTCTTTGGTGCAGAAGTAAACGATGAGATTGAGCAAAAACTTTTTGGACCAATAGACGACAACGGTTCTCTAGCAGTGCGCGCTTTTATTACTGACGATCAAGCTAAGTGGCACAATAGTTTTGAGGTTTTTTTCACTTATTTAGACGCTCAGAAACTTCGAACTCCTAAAGGTTTGGACTGGATTAGAAGTAAATACCCAGAGCTAAGTCAGGTACAGTTAATGACTGAAATGCAGGCATTACGGACCATGCATTGCACTTTGTGGGCTGAAGGCGTTCGAGAGTTGGTGTCAGCAGAAGACTCGGAAGTGAAATTTATTTTATCCGACCACCCGGTGACCATTTATAACTATGCCTGCCCACCTGATTTTGAGTTATGCGATTATCCTAATGACCCTGATATTGCGTTGAAGGGCTCTCAAACGATATTTCCACTAGACAAGAATCGCTGCTTGATTTTGACAAACCTCGAATACGCTCAAGATCCTGAAAACGCTAATCCACTACAGCAGCGTACTAATGCGACTCGTATGCGTCAAAGCATGGTCAACACTATTGAGTTTATCAATACCCGTAAGTTATCAGCCGATGATGTAACGAAGATAAACCACATCGTAAAAAGCAGAGCAAAAGAGTCAGTTGCGGCTGGTAAAAGCGAGTGGCTTTGCCCTGAACGGGATATTACTTGTCATTGGTCTGAGTTAAGACACGTACTATTGCCACCTAGAGAGGGCGTGCGCTTTGGTGGGGAGATGTATGCTAAGTTCGAAGATGGCTCTGTTCACTATCAGGATGCCTTTGGTAGAACGACACCACCGAGTAATTACTTAAACAAAGATATTGATGAAGCCCTATTAGGACGCAACGATCGGTGTGGATGTGGTAGCGGTAAAAAATACAAGAATTGTTGTCAAAATGTCCCAGAGGAATTGCGCTCTACATGGACTGTAGCCGGCATCAGAGAACGGCAATTGGCACTCTGCAACTGCATCCGTGATGTCTTGGGACTTAATAGCGGGAAAACGTGGCTAGACGTCAGGCGGGAGCTTTCGAGTGACCAGATTAAGAAGGTTTATGAGTTCTATTCGGTACTGTGGCCTCGTGACACCGATATTTACTCACTTCTGCCAAAATCTGATGGCAAGTTCAGAGGCTTATACACAGGACCACTAGACACTCGAACAATTGGCAGTAATGCGTTACCGATGGCATCTATGTTTGATGAGTTTTTGATTGAGACGCCGGTAACCAACCCTAATATTGTTAGACCAGACTTTAGCCCAATAGAGAATCCAGCCAAATTCAAATACCAAGCATTAAAGGAATTTATGTTCATGCTTGAGTTAGAGCCATATATTGGTCTCGGATTGATTAATGTAATCCCCGACCCAAGCGAGTTTGATTTGCCTCTGATGAGAGCAATGATGGAGATGGCAAGAGAACGTGGCGATAGGCGAGATATAGTAACGGGGCAAGACCGTCGATTACATTTCAGGTTGTCTACTGAAGACTTATTGAATTCAACAGTTATGATGCCCCGAGAAGCGCGAATTCAGTTGTTGATTGGTCAATTTGGTTTGGATGAAGGTGCTGCTACTCAATTGATCGATGAATTAGGGAGAATAGCCGAAGTTTCACCGCTAACACTTTTACAGCAAGTAGAGCCTAGACTTAGTGAGCAGCTCGTTCAATTTCGAATGGGGCCTAACTATGAAATGGCACTGTTGATTGCTCAAGCAACTGGCTCTGTGCTGGTTACGGACAGCAGTACTAGGTGGCAGGAATTAATATCTGCTCAACATAGAGCACAAGGAGTTGTGACCTATCCATGGAATAACGCTAATTCCCAATTTAATGTCTTACCGATTGATGAATTGTTCCTAGATACATTCAAGAAATCTCAAGGTGATTTTGCTATTGCTCGAAATTGGCTTAAAGCAACTGACCAGATGGTATTGGGCAACAATAGCAATTCAGCCCAATTAACAAGGGTAGCTAGTCGGGCAAGAGACCTGATTAATCGACTTGAACAGGTTTCCGAACCATTACGATTGGCTTCTTTGAGGATTTTGAGTCCTGAAGGTGGATTATATGATGCCAATGTCCAAAGGTTACTAACCCGTTCTAGCTGCTTGAGATATGACCGGTACGTCAGGTCATTATACGGTATTGGAATCCAAGGTTGATTAATCTTGGATTACTAATATAGTAATAGTTTGCAGTTGCTCACATAAGATTTAAGGCGATTTTGCTTTAGATTTAGTCACAACATGACTGACCAGCTATATTGTCTTAAGCATACCCGGAAAGATGAGCGAGTGAACGCCTGTAAATCGCTGTGAGCTCTAAGCCGTCGTAATGTAAAAAATCCTGACAGTCAGCTAACTGCCTGAACTTGTCTTAGACAGCTTAACGGCAAAAGCCGCCATACGCAGCTCAAATTTTTAAGAAAAGTTTGTACCAATTGCTAACTTTGAAAGATTCTAAATTAACTATATTTTTACAAACGTCGCCTAGCAATATTAATCTGTTGTAATAGTAAAAAGCGGACGGTTGTCCGCATACATTATTCAAGGCTCTTGCCAATGCCGTACTATGAAGATGATGTCGACAGTAATAACCATCATAAGGGTGTTCACAGCGCGTGGTTGATGGGAATATGTATTGCCACTTAAACTCTTTACAGTATTGGGGTACTTTCTTGCTAGGCTCGTCTGTAAGCTTGTCATCCCGCTTCCCTCAGCAATATTTTTCATGTGTATGCCGCGTACTTTTTCTATCTGTGCTTTTAATGGTTCAATCAGCTTTTTAGGTAACATCGTGGTGCGGTCTTTACCGCCTTTTCCACGAAATACAAATACAGTCTTAGCGTCGAAGTCGATATCTTTAATCCGTAACTTAAGTAACTCTGTTTTTCGCAAGCCGCTACCATATAGCAACGAAAACATGAGTTTATATTGGGGGTGCATTAGTCCAATGACAGAGAGGGCTTCTTTGTGCGAAAGTACAGTTGGGACTCTCGTAGGTGCTCTAGCTCTTACTGCATCAGGCAGGAGTGCTAACTCCCTTTCGAAGATATGCTTATACATAAACACAATAGAGCACAGCGCCAAGTTCTGTGTAGATGAAGTCACTTCTCGATTGACAGCAAGGTGTGTCAGGAATTGTGTCACCTCTTGTTCGCCGAGGTCTTTAGGGTGACGTTTCTGATTGAACAAAATAAAACGTTTTATCCATAACAGGTAAGTTTTCTCAGTTTGTATTGAATAATGCTTTGTTCTCATGACATGTCGAATGCTTTCTAAAAATGCTCAGTAAACCGCATTTTACAAAAGTGACAACAGGCCTACAGACCATTTAATTCCTGCACTTAAGGCTAGATTAGACCTTGTGGTTACGATGCACGCATAGTAACCACACTGATTTAATTGTACTTTTACGTTAGGTTATTTTTTTACTGTATTTATAAGAACGTGACGAGCGGGTTTACCATGCATGCATCGTAAACGCAGAAAAAGTTGTAGAAATTATCACCGAAAAAATAGTAAGCTATTGAAAATAATCGAGTATGAGGGCTGTGTGAAATGAAACTATCTCGTTGTTACAATGCGGTCTGCATAATAAGTTATTATGCGTTAAGGAGAGCTAGTGAATAAGTTCAGTTTTGCTATTTTGGTTTCAGTTCTTTTGGGGTGTGGTGATAGTAAGGAGGCTAGTCCTGTGACTGAATCAAAATTTAATCCAGCTAAAGGCTTGGTGATGGTTGAGAACGGCAGTATCGAAGAGGTTCGAGCAGCGATATCTGACTACGACTCGCTTGCAAGAGAAGAGGTCGTGGGATCCTTTACAGTAGAATTGCATGAGCAAAAAGACGGAAGCATTGCTGTCTTGTTTCCAAATGGACTACCTAGCTACGACATTGCCAATATTACGGTTTGGCTTGACGCACCTCCAAATCAAGAAAATGTCTACGGCGCCAAATCATGGGTGTCCACGCCTGACGGTACTAATGAGTACTTTCTCAAACCTGAAGTCGAAAATGAATGGGGCGATACATTGGTAGGCTCATCAAAGTCGGGAAAGTCAGTTCGTATCTACGTTCCAGAAACGGGAATTTCACAAATAACTCAATTTGTAGAGTATCAACCGGAACCCACAATATCTCTTAGTTCTAAACCCGTTAGCTTTTCCATAACTTTAGATACTGATATTTCATGGGCCAATCCTACGCTTTCTGTCAATCGACCCATGGATCATAATTGGAAAAACTAATGCATAACAAAAAGTTGGACACGGATTTCGGTAAGCTGTCATCTTTTTTGTTCCAAAAAAGCCACCAACTTACCTACGCCAGTGAACTTGGCGTTGAGGCTGTAGAAAAACCCTAAAATAGTTTAAAAAACACACAGTTTTAACTTCCCACCGATCACCGTTTGTGATCAAATAGGTATTATCAATTAGCCATAGGAGCCTTGGTGATGCCACGATTTATCTCCCTAAATTATCAGCAAAGTACGATGGTTGTGATTAACTATCTCGACCAACTTCAAGCTGGCACGTTTGAACATGCAATCCATCATTTGATTGATTCGACGTTGGATTTATCAGTGTTCTATCCCAAGTATAAAAATAATAAGAATGGTCGGCCTGTGTATGATCCAGCGGCTTTACTTAAAATCATTCTGTTTGCCTATTCCAAAGGCATTACCTCGAGTCGAGAAATCCAGTGGTGCTGTGAAATGAATATTATATTTAAGGCGTTGAGCTGTGATTCAGTGCCACACTGGACAACGATTGCCGTTTTTGTCAGTGGCCGTAAACAAGAGATTGAATCGGTGTTTGAGCAGATGTTGTTGATATGTCATGAGCAAGGA
>NZ_PJAR01000039.1 GCF_002836745.1 Glaciecola sp. 33A
AAGAGCGATCAAGAGACGGTCGCAAACTTTTGCGGCTAACACTGGTTTACTGTGATAGCGGACTGTTAGCTTTCTTTGCACTGATGTCTGCTGTGAGCGTAATCGCCGGACATACGTCTAGGCGGTACAATATAGCAAGGTCACACCGCGTTAGCGGACTATCAATCGACGCCTTTTCAAGAGCTGTGCCCCCCTTGATTTTGAGTATGTATGCTTTGAGCGACGCACTGTCAGGTTCCTTTACATAATTTAACTCTGGAATATTCCCTTGAAATTGATGATTCATCGCCTATTTAATGCTGTAACCTGCGTAGAAGTCACATTTTTTGATATAAGGTGTGATAACTAATTCTATTACTTAGTGATTATTGTGTTAGTTTTCTTTACACAATTGATTTTTTTAATTAACCATTTTTATGTAAGGTACTGTTTTTAATCAATTAAATTTTACGGCATGAATTTTGCTATTCTGTTGGGTAGGCAATAGCCTCTTCCGATCCGTTATTCTTAAGCACCCTCTGTGCTGTGTCTTTCTTAATCTGAAGTCCTTACCTCAGGAATAAATAAAATAGTTCTAAGTAGGCTAAACAATTTACATCTACACATTATAAATATTGCCAAATGACTTTAAGTAGTGAATTGTAATACGTGTCTACGTAACTATTTTAGAATGTTTTAGGACGAATATTCTTCCTCATAAATGTCTCAGGCGCGGGACACTTGTGGGAGCTCACATATAACTTTTAGGAATATATTTATGTTAAAGAAGTTACTACCCCTTATGTTTTTATTTGCAGGGTTCCAGGTTAATGCATCGCCAATAATAAATTCATCAGATGTTTACGATGACGGTAGTTTGGAATGGTTACATTTCAGTTTCACCGACGGTATGAGTTCGTCCACCGCGCTTTCTACATGGTCATCGTATGGTTTTCGTTTGGCAACTTCGGATCAAGCATATACGTTAATGGTAGGTTGGTTTGGCGAAGTGTTTTCAGACCCTTGTAATTGTTCATTTAGCAGAGACTTATTAAAGATTAGGATTGACGAATTTGCTAGTGAGTTTAAGTTCACGGTACCCGACTCTAGGAGTTACGTTGCAGTTGCCGGTACGGGTTTGTTTGGAGTAAATGTTGAAGGCAAGCATATATTGTTTGGTTATCAACCCGGCAATTACGGTGGCGGAGGTGGCAACGATTTACACGGTTATGCGATGGTGCGAGATATTGTTGTCCCAGAACCTTCAGTCATCGCCCTATTTGCGTTAGGACTCGCGGGTATCGGATTTGCGCGTAGACGTCGATCTTAAACCCTTGCAATCCTGCGGCAGCCCATTGCTGCCAACGTTTCACATACCAACCTAAGACCAAAGCCATCTCATCTTAGGTGGCTTTTTTCTTTCTTAGTTGCTCATAAAGCTGCCTGTAGTGTAAAACGTGTTTTTCTACCGTCTTTGCTGCGACGGTTAATTGTTTGCCATCAAAATGATAACCGAGAAAATCCCAGCCCCGACTGATTTTACCAATAAAGGTCTTATCCGGCGCTTGCTCCACTTTTAATTGATGAAAGTGTTGATTGACTGTCCTCACCGCTTTGCGAAGGTGCCAGCGAGTTTTGGCTAATTCAATCACATCATCCATGTACCTGCGATAAAAATAGCGTGGGTCACCTTCCATCTGTTTATCTAAGGATGTTAAGTAGTAAGCTGCGATTACCGGTGATAAGGGGCAACCTCGCGATATACCACAAGTAATGGACTTAAACGTACCGCCCCTTTCAACGCTGCGTTTTACAAATTGCACTAACAAGTGCCAAATAAACGGGTCGGTAATGTCTTCATCCAGTTGCTTGAGCAATATCGTATGGTCTATCGACTCATAATAGCGCTTCACATCGGTTTTCATCACGTAGCGATAATCAGGCAGGGCCGCATACAAGGCACTCACGGTGGTTTTTAAACCTCCATGCCCTTTGATATGAGTGCAATGTGGCGATAATGCCAATGCATCTGGTAAGGCCATTGCTAACATCTTTAATACCAATGCATCTTGTGATGACTACAAATGAAGGGTTTCACCATCGGCTTTGGAGACCACGCTCAGTGGCAGGAAGGTGTAATCTTGTTTGTTGAGTGTTTGCAGCAGCTCACCACGAACCGTATGCCAGTGAAAACGCAGATGCCAAATGTCGGCATTGGCGGGAAAGTTACGTCGCTGCTTACACAGCCATAAATAAGCGGTATCGAGAGTGACTTCGGTGAAAACATGTTTGGCATCTAGCATGGCTTAAGCATAGCTGAATGGCTGGTAAGTGAACAAACTTAGGTTGTTTTTAGAAAAGCTGAATGACTGGTGTTGGCGGATTCTTCCCGTACAAATTTGAACGGCGAACGGCAGGTTTTGCCGTAGAGCCGACCGTCAGAGATACATGCTCGACGATCCGCAATAAGATTAGAGCGGGAATGATCAAAAAGAATCTGGCCGTCTCCTTAAGCAGCACTTTCTGTCAATTGTTTAATCGTGCTTTATAGTTGTTAAGAATGATTTAGCTAACCAAACAAATCATAAAACCAAAACCACTTGAAAGCGGTTTCATAATGTTAGTGTGAGTTTGAAACTTTAATTAACTTGCATAGTTACTAAAGCACTGACAATCGCGTTGCTAAGCACTCGGGTAGAAAAAATCGCTTTGTAATTTCACTATTTTTGATAATGACAACAAGGTAGCCCAAGTGTCCCAAATGGTCGCAATCTGGTCACAATGAAATAATTTAAAGAGATATGGTCACAGCCGACAACACTAAATAAAAACTAGCAAATGCTCCTTACGGTTTGATTTTTTTGCAACGAATAGTCTATTTCACTAGCGTTGACACGATAAAAATATCTATTTGCAGCTTCAAGTATATTCGATGATATCGCCAGTATGTATGTTACCGTTGTTTACTCGCTCAAACCTACTCTGTTGCATAGATTAGGCATGTGCTTATTTTTCTGAAATTCATAACTAGCGAAGCGAACGGCTTTTATGGCTGTTATAAAAATTGTTCGAAGGTCATTAATTGGCCAGTATAAGTTTACAGGACAGTATAGATGAAGTTGCTGAGTAACCTCGCTTTTAGTCAGGCAATGCAAGCAGCGCTTGCTAGGTTTATGCAAGATAGAGACTACAAAAGGCACCTTACTTATAAAACAGGCACCTTGTTAGTGCAAAGAGATCAGCTTGTGCAAGCACTTAACAAAGATTGGAAAAATGAACTTAAGGTTACCATACCTAATGGTGGTCTAACTGTTTACTTGGAACTTGATTCAACAATAAATACGGGTGATTTATACAATGCTGCCGCAACTCAAAAAATTATAATAGCGCCTGGAGCCTTATTTAGTCTTGCACCAAACTTCACTCATTTTATGCGTTTGAATTTTAACCATCCAACTTTAGGAAATCGAGAAAAAGCAATTGCCAAATTGAGTTCCATAGGTTCTAAACATCTAATAAGGTAGATTGTCCAAATCCCTGCAGATCAGTCATATTAAGAATGGGTGTTCGTTGAAAAAACGAAAATCGATCTGTCGCTGATGTTTGCTTCCATGACCTCGGTCTTTTTCTGAGGCATGGCTTTTATATACACAACGATCTATTCAAAAAGGTTTATCAATTTATGCACTATTCCATCATTATTCCTGCTTACAATGAAGAAGAACTGTTGCCTAAAACGTTGGAAGCAATTAATAAAGCAATGGCAGGTATTGCTCGTTACTCTGGTGAGGTTGTTGTTACAAACAATAATTCTACCGACCGAACAGCAGAGATTGCTTGTGAATATGGGGCTAAGGTGGTTTTTGAATCTTTTCAGCAAATTTCAAGAAGTCGCAATGTTGCCGCAAGAGCGGCTAGAGGTAAATACCTTATTTTTATAGATGCAGACACGATTATAAGTCGCGAACTGATTGAAAAGAGTTTGGACTTAATGGCTTCTGGGGATGTTTGCGCAGGTGGAGCACTTGTAGAATTTATTAACGCTGACTTGCACACTAAAAGGTTAAGCAAATGGTGGAATGTATTTACCAGAAAAATGAAAGTCGCTTGCGGAGCTTATATTTTTTGCCATAAAAAAGACTTCATAGACGTTGGCGGCTTTAACGAAAAAATTTATGCTAGTGAAGAAATCTGGTTTGGTCGAAAACTAAAAAAGTTAGCCCGCAAACGCCATCAGAAATTTATAATAGTGTCGATACCAATACAAACATCAGCCAGAAAAATGGAATGGTTTAGTCCGTGGCAATTATTTTGGCAGGTCCTTCCAATGATATTTTGTCCATGGCTGGTGCGCAGTAAACGATTTTGCGATTTATGGTATAAGCGCCCAGAAATAAAAAATAAAAAATAACACGTTAGTTCCCTATAGCTTGGTAGATATGCCATCAGCAACAGCGGTGCACAGCGGTAATGCGTCTCCAAAAAACTAGATCCGTGTATTGATGTGAAGCTACGAATTCAGCGGCATGCTCGATACGTATAGTCTGATACTTTAATACAATTGCGCCGTTTGCGCTTGCCAGTCAGTATCAGTGGTTATTTAGATGCGTTCGCACATCAAAAAACCTGAACCTTAAGTGCTATTGTTCAGGTTTTCTGACACTTTTTTACTCTGCTATATACAGATTAAAAGCCGCGTTTTAGATTAAAAAAGCTCAGTCAGCAAGGACACGCCAAAGTATTTTACTGCCACCGTATTAACAAAAATAACTAATAAGATGACCGGAATGAAAGTGCCTACCGAGAGGTTTACATAGCGCTCAAATAAGCTCTTTTTGAACTTCGGTGCACCTTTGTCGAGCTCTGCATTAAAGTTATGCTTTTTCCAACGGTACATAACAAAAATACAGATCAAGAACCCATTTAAGGGCAATATTGTGTCGTAGAACACGTCGTAAACTACCGTGAAAAACGAGTTATCGTTACCTGCATAGGTAATGAAGTTGGTAAAAAACTCAGAATGGCCAAACGACAGAGCACACATTACTGAAAATATGATCAACAACGAACCACAAATAAGGAGCGATGGTTTTCTTGCAAAACCCTGCTCACTCATTAGCGATGCAACGGGAACTTCAAAAATAGAGACCAATGAGGTAATTGCGGCAAAAAATACTAACAAAAAGAAAACACTAGCAACCGTGCTCGCTCCTATATAACCGATACTGGTTTGTAATTCTAAAAATATTTGCGGTAGATATGAGAAGATCATGCTTACCGACGACTCACTTAGATCTTCCGGATTAATATCTGGATTAAACGAGAAGATTGCGGGCAGTATCATTAAGCCGGCGGTAAAAGCGACGGCAGTGTCGGTCAATGCAACCAACTTCGCAGACGTCGGCACATCAGCTTTGCTGTCGATATAACTACCATAGGTAATCATAATCCCCATTCCTAAAGACAGCGAGAAAAAAGCTTGAGATAGCGCACCATTAACAACTGAAGCATCAATTTTAGAGAAATCAGGTATCAAGTAAAATTCAACACCTGCCATTGCGTTGTCGCGCGTTAGAACGAAAATAACCAGTACTATCAACATAAAAAAGAGTGCAGGCATGAGGATTTTAGCCGCTTTTTCGATACCTTGTTTAACCCCTCCTTGTAAGATGAGATAAACTACCAACAGCACGCCAATCATGTAAATAAAGATACTATTGCCGCTAATAAATGCGCCAAAGGTGTCCGCATTAGCTAACTCGTCTAGGTTTCCGATCATTGATTGCAGCAAGTAACCGAAGATCCATACGGTAATCACCAGGTAAAAAACCGCAATCATGAAAGGCGTAATTACCGACAACCAGCCGGCTATGCGCCATCCACCTGAGCGGTTAGACAGTAAAGAATAAGCCCCTAGTGGATCTTTTTGACTATTTCTACCAACCGACATTTCGGCAAGCATAACAGGGAGACAGATGAAAACCACAAAAATGGCATACATTAACAGAAAAGCACCACCACCGTTTTTAGCAGCACCAACAGGAAAACCAACAAGGTTACCAATACCAACCGCAGAGCCTGCCGCAGCAAGAATAAAACCGAGTTTTGAGCCAAATTGCTCTCTTGAACCACTCATCATTAATCCTTCTTTTTATTTTTGTTTTTATGATGTTTAGCGGCAGATATTAACAGTGTATTTACAAAAAGTCTTGAGCTTAACGCAATAAAAATAGCCGGTCAAAACCGGCTATTGTAAATACATCACGTTCCGTGCAATCAATTACCAGGGGATAGTTTCACCCTTCCAATCTAAATAAAATGGGCTTTCTTCTGAATGTAGATTTTTGCATATGCTCAAAAGTTGACTAACGGTGAACTCGGGTGTAAATAATTTACCAGGTTTTACATTTGCTTGGAACGGTTTGGACAAACCAGTATCCACAGTTCCCGGGTGATAGCAAAGCAAACTCGTGTTGGGAGCTCGACGTTTATATTCAACAGCAGCCGTTTTCACTAGCATATTCAGCGCGGCCTTAGATGCTCTATATCCATACCAACCACCTAACGCGTTTTCACTAATACTGCCAACCCGTGCACTAAAGAAGACAATTTTTGCTCCTTGTTTATTAACAACATTGGCTAAGTTTTGTAGCCAAATTGCAGGCAAAATACTGTTAACCCGAAAGTATTCGATGAGTTGTCTTTCATGGATATCTTCCAAGCGTTTTTCTGGTTTTAATGTCACAACATCGTCAGTACCTGCTGAGATTGACTGTTGATGCAATATCCCGGTGGTGCAGATAACTAAGCTGAGTTTGATCCCCTGCTCTTTTAACTCACTGACGAAGCTTTTTACAGCAACTTCATTTGCTGTATCCATGACTTTGTGGATAACCTGCGCTGCAGTTGTTGTAGTATTGAGGGTGTAAGATGCTTCGCTGCGAGACAGCGTAAAAATCACGTCAAATTGTTGCTGGGCACTTAACTGATTAACCACTTCTCTGCCAATCCCGCCATTTGCGCCGATAATAAGTGCATATTTTTTTTCGCTTCCTGTTTGTTGCATGCTAATCCTTCAATTCTGTTCGATAATGTTATTCGTTGACACGTTTACCACTGCGCTATTATTTTAAATTGCAGCGATTACTCTCGCATCTTTTTTTTCCTGTCAACCAATATGAAATTTTGTATCTATGTTTAGCAAACACCAAGTAAAGTTTATCCGCGAACCACCTGATCACCGGCCAGCGAAGCGGCGCATATAACCAACTAACACCCACCAAACTCCATGCTTTGTGCGTAACATCAAGTCCAGTGATCATGGTGCCGTCATCTAATTGACCGTGGATACGCGCGTTCAGTTCCTGCAAACATAATTTGGGATAACGCTGTGGAAAATCCGGTAAGGAAATATCCTCAAAGATAATATTCTTGTCTTTGTCACGCTTTATCAGATGAGTCATTTCTTTTTCGCACAATGGACATAATCCATCATAAAAGAGCGTAAATGCCATGCTAGCCTCGTTTGTTTAACTCTATAATCCTTGTACGTAAATTAGTTAGGAATAGATGACTTGAGATTTGGTCTGGCTAGATAATCGCACTTAATTTACCCACGACATGAAATACGCACGCAATAGCATAAATAATCAATTCACAAACCATCACATTGGGTGGAGGATCTTTTTGATGCGTAGAATTAGCGCTTAATACCGTTGAAGGTGTAACAACTGTTTTGTAAACTTGCTGTCCTAGTCAAACCAACTATCATCAATTTTTATTTTAAACAGCAATGGCGCCATTTTCTGATATCGATATTTATCCATTGGGCACACAACGTTTTTACGATAATTCATTTTCCACGGGTCATTGACCATCCATACATAATCATTCACAACAGTCACGCCCTCAATTGAAGCATTATTCATTAAATGAGTAGCTTCACATACCTTTTCATTTGTATTTTGAGTCATATTCGAAGGTGCAGAAAATGCGAGCTTTATACGTTTAGTTGGCTTCTGTTTAGCTAAGTCTATAATCCACAGTTCATTATCGTTGCGCGCTACTGCTAACAAATAACCGTGGCTACTGGATGTCGGATAGAACACATCCATCCCGTTGATAGGATGGTTACCTTGCTCAAAACTAGGTAACAATAGTTGGCTGTCACGCACTTGAGCGAAACCTGACTCTTGCCAAAAACTATCATCTACACTTATTTCAAAGACTCTTGGTTGTTTATTGGCGTCTCTTTCTAATCCCAATAATAATCGTTTATCCTTGGTAAATGTTAACCCTTCTATGCCATCATTTGGGAAATCACCGACTTCGGCTGCTGCCGGAAATTGAACTGGACGCACATGCGTTACTTCTAATTTTTTATCCATAAGTTGCAAGCGCACCAGTAGCGTCGGAAAGGCCGTAGAGCCAGTTTTTGCATATTGTTGCTGACATGTTTCGCTAAGCTGCTCTGAACGGCTCGCATCCTCAGTCACAAATATCCAAGCCCCGTCTTCACCTGCAATCGGTGCAAGCCCTTCGTAATCAGGTTTGTTAACCAGATAGTCAAAAAAACAACTGCGCTTAACCCGTTCACTAAATACGCTTGGTCCAAATTTGTTAACTACTCGGCTATCTTTCATCGAAATTTGGTGCAGTCTTAATACTTGGCTTATATCTGCACTTGCATCGGATAATGAGTACAAATATCCGTTGTCGTATTTCAATCCTGAGGTTTGCGGGTTTAACATCACGTCACCATCAAGATCAAGAATCCAGCTACCTAATAAGGGCGTAATAGTCATAGCAGGAGGATTCACCGCAGAGGTAGCTTCGATTTTTTCTGGCACGCAAGCAACACAGAAAGTTATAATTATCGAGACAACAACTATCGTCATTCGCTTTTTCATTGACTGTCCTTTTAATTATATTTTTGTTGATGAATACACAGCGCGCACAAAGTATACATGCTGCATGCAAACTTATTTACCATAATTTACGTAATGTGTAGTGTTAATCTGGTTTGTATAGACTACCTTTATTAAAAATGATCAATACTATTATATTCTCAAAGGTCACGGTACTGGCCGACGCAAGGGAACACGAGAAACTTGACAAAATTACTCCCCACAGTCATCGCAGGTCCTATTTTACGTCACACTGATAATCAGCGTATTGTTTGGTGGCTGGTTACTTCCGCCGCTATTGATATAAAACCATTGTTAGCTGATGCGCATAACAAGGTAATCGAATTGCAAAATGCGAAAGCGACCCAGGAAACGTTTTGTGTCGGGCAGCGCGCATTCATCCAGTTAATTAGCTTGGAAGCAACTACCAAAAAACCATTAATTCAATCTGGTGCGTTATATCATTATGATTTATTAGATGATCTGACCAGTATTTTAAAGGATATACCTCACTTGGTGTATGAAGGGTATCAACGACCCAACTTTCGATTTAATCAACATTTGACCAAAGTCACACAAGGTTCTTGCCGCAAGCCCCATTTCCATGGTCGAGATGCATTACCACAACTCGATAATTTAGTCGCAGATGAGTTAGCGAATAAAGTTAATGCGTCGAAAACTAGCGAGACAACGAGCATAAACCGCCCCGATTTAATGTTAATGACTGGAGACCAAGTATATGTTGATGATGTCGCAGGGCCTATGTTACACGCGATTCATCAAGTCATCTTATTGCTGGGACTGCACAACGAGCGATTCGAAGGTGCCACTGTTGATGATTTAATAACACTGATGTCGCATGAACATAGTTTTTACCAAAGGGAATTGTTATTACCCGCTGTTGAGGCTAATGATAAGCTAACTAAGGCGTTTTTCGCCGCAAAGCGCAAACCCATTTTTACCTCAGTAAATGCTAAGAATCATCTTATAGCACTGTCCGAGATGTTAGCAATGTACTTGTTGACTTGGTCGCCATTACTCTGGCAATTTGTTGATTTGAACAAGTCAGGGTTAAACCAGGATAAACAAGCGACTTACGACCAAGAAAAACACAATATAGAGTCATTTCAAGAGGGCTTGGCGAAAGTTCATCGAGCGCTTGCTCACGTACCAAGCTACATGATGTTCGATGATCATGATGTTACCGACGATTGGAATCTGACCCGAGGCTGGGAACAACAAATTTATGGACATCCTTTTTCAAAGCGAATCATTGGTAACGCTATTACTGCCTACTTTTTATGCCAAGGTTGCGGTAACCCTAGAGCAAAACTGAGGTCTTTATTTAGTGAATTCAGTAACGTATTCTCAATAGCCGCCTTTACTGAAGACGCCCTCGGGACCAGCAATCTTGCGATTTATGGAGCTTCGCATAGCGAACTTATCGACACCTTATTTGCGTTTGACCAATGGCATTATGAACTAACAACACAACCTCCAGTGCATGTGCTCGACACCAGAACGCAGCGTTGGCGCTCCGAGTCATCGCTTAACAAGCCGTCCGGGCTGATGGACTGGGAAGCCTTGTGTGAACTACAGCAGGCTATCATCGGCAAAGAATCAGTTATTATGGTTTCGCCAGCACCGGTGTACGGAGTAAAGTTTATAGAAACGATACAAAAGGTATTTACTATTTTTGGTGGTGCATTAGTCGTGGATGCGGAAAATTGGATGGCGCATAGAGGCACCGCCAGTGTGATGCTGAATATATTCAGACATATTAAAACCCCACCAAACTTTATTATTTTATCGGGGGATGTTCACTATTCCTTTGTTTATGATGTGAGCTTGCGTTTTCGCCGAAACAGTCCGCACATTACCCAATTCACCAGTAGTGGATTACATAACGAATTTCCGCCAAGCCTGCTAAGGTGGTTTGACCGCTTAAATAGATGGCTTTATGGTCATCGCTCGCCTCTCAACTGGTTAACAAAGCGTCGGAACATGTCTGTTAGGCAACGAGAACCGATTGATCACAGCGGTACGTTGGTCAATAATTGCAATATTGGAGTGCTAACCTTGAATGATGATGCAAGTCAGGTAGACTGCGCTCTGTTATGCAGCGATGGTAGCTATATCAGCTTTTCAAAAACCAAGAGCCGATTTAAAACACCAGCAACGCTAGAAGCAGAATCACTTACGAAGGCTGAAACAGAGTAATGAATTTAGCAACAAAACAAATTGCCATTTTTTATGGTTCTACAACCTGCTATACAGAAATGGCGAGTGAGAAAATACAATCTGAATTGGAGGCTATGACCCGCGAGCAAGGGATCCAAGCCACGATAAACATGTTTGACATTAAAGAACATACTCTGGAAAAATCAACCCAGTATGATCTGGTGCTATATGGCATTTCAACCTGGGATTTTGGTGAATTACAAGAAGACTGGGAATCAACTTGGGATGATATAAAAACACTGAATCTGGCAAGCAAGACTGTCGCTATTTTCGGCTTAGGTGACCAACTCGGCTACGCCGATTGGTTTCAAGACGCCTTGGGCATGTTACATGATGAATTAATAGTATTGGATTGTGATATTATCGGTTATTGGCCCAATCAAGGCTATGAGTTTACTGCGTCCAAAGCGCTAACTGAGGATGGTGACTTTTTTGTTGGTTTATCGTTAGATGATGAAAATCAGTATGATCTAACTGATGCGCGCGTAAAACAGTGGTGTTCTCAGATTATTGAAGAGTGGACTCAAGCCTAAGCTCGCTGAGCAAGACAAGCATTAATCCATTTATTCCGTTGTTTTACTTTTCAAATTAGGCGCAGCAAGGTTATGTTTGCTGCTGCGGATTAAGAATTCTAACTTCACGTTGAGGGAATGGGATCTCGATACCATTTTCTTTCAGTGTTTCAAGAATGATGAGCATTAAGTCACCGCCAACACGATTTTTACCATCATCAACACCTAACATCCAAAACTCCACGAACATGTTGACACCTGAATCGCCAAAACTATCTATTTCGCAATCAGGGCGTTCTTCAAAAGGCACCCCTTCACCGCTGATAACTTGTGGATGCTTACAAACCGCGATTTTTATAAGTTCAACCATACTGCGCACATCTGTTGCATAGGGCACCGAAAAGTCGACACGATAACGTTGCTTAGGATCTTTATGTGTCCAGTTAACTAAAAGGTCTGAAATAAATTTTTCATTGGGTACAAGAATGTCTTTGCCATCATAGGTTTCAATTACTGCATAGCGCATTCTAAATTCGCGTACGAAGCCTTTTTGACCATCGCCTAATTCAACAAAATCACCAACAGTTAAGGAGCGATCGAGAAGAATTATAATACCCGATATGAAGTTAGAAGCGATAGACTGCAAGCCTAAACCAATGCCGACACCGACTGCGCCACCGAAAACCGCAAGCGTTGTCAGGTTGATGCCCATTACATTTAATAAAAGCAATATAATAATACAGAATAACGTGACTTCGAATAACTTCGAAAACACCTCTTTAGTCGGTATATCCAAACTCTCTTGACGCTTAATGACAGCCTTGCCAAAACTACTTGATACGCGACCCAGCCAGAATAGAAAACCACCGAAAACGAGAACTCTTGCAACGCCGTAGGCAGAAATATCGACATTACCGACCTTGATTGATATTTCTTCCAAGGCGCTTATTATAGATGGCAATAGCCCGACCAAATGCAAAAACAGAATAGGTAAACCAACCCACCTAAATAAAGATGCGGCGTAATAATGGGTAACGAAGGCACGAATAATAGAGTTGAAGAACAACAATATCGCGAGAGACAACGCCACTTGTATTACCCACTGTGAATATTCAAAGTTTTCAACCGTTTTACGCGAAATTTGTAACAGAAAAATAGCAATAAGTGGAAATAACACACCACCAATTCTAAATGCAAATTTGCGTATTGGATGCGCTTGTTCATCAGGTTCATTGCGCAGTGTCGCAACGCTATGGCGCACTTTATACGCAATCACAAATGCAACAGTGTAAATAATAATAAGCATCGCTAACTGCACGTAAGTTTGTGTGCTCGATAGCAGTTCAAATCCTTTTTGATAATTGCCATTAATGAAGGTTAAAACTGACGAGTAATCCATAGCTAGACTTCCTTTACAAAATTGCCCGAAACGATACCAGAACAGAGCTTTTTCAGGCATGCTTACACAAGAGCAAAGTGATGCCAATATATTTTTACATTTGGCATCAGAATTAAAAATTAAAAAATGATAACCTTCGTAAGTCCTTAAGTATAAAGATAAACGCCATGGATACCCAGTGAAAATTGAAGCTAATGAATCAAACTAAATCACAACAAGGCGAGAAAAAAAATAAGAAAGGTAGACTTTATAATCAATTCTATCGAAATGGTGACGAGCATCGAGGGGGAGCCGATGTTAACTTTCAAGACATATTGCGCTTATTCCGATTCCGCTCAATTGAAATTGGTAAATGGGTAACGCAAGAAGAAAAAAGGATAGCGGCAAATCTGTTTTTTGATGCCCTGTGCGATCTAATGGATATATTGCAAGTGCCTGAAAATGTGATTTCTCTAAATGGTACTTTATCACTAGGATTTGGGGTTGGCGGACAAAAACACGCGAGTGCACATTACAATAGTGCAAAAAAACAACTATCTCTTGCCAAGAATGCAGGTGCTGGCGCCTTAGCTCACGAATGGTTTCACGCCTTTGACCATTACATTGCAAGTAAAATGTTTGCGGTGTCTGGGAGTAATCTTTTCGCTTCAGAAATTTGGCTAAACGAAAACGCGCCGTTAAATAGGCATGCGTTGAACAATCAGTTGGCGCTTTGTTTCAAACATATTTTTTTACAAAACAATGGCGCTGAACCGAGTGAATTGATGCAAAAGAGTGTTTTTGTTGATCATCAATTAAAAAGTTTTTACTACGCACGGCCACAAGAGGTCGCCGCAAGAGCTTTTGAAGCCTGTATTCAGGATCACTCGATTAAAAATGCGTTTTTAGTACAAGGGACTAAACAAAGTGCAGAAGCTAAGTTAGGTATTTATCCTAATGGAGAACAACTAAGCAATATAGCAGCTCAAATGGCAACTTATTTCAATTGGTTGGGTAAAGCCCTTGATCATAGTCCGCCTGACGAGTAGTCTTGTCATAAGAAAATCAAAAAAATGCTCATTTTCGCGGGGCTAGCCTTGATATTCAAAGTAATTGACAGAGTAAACGCACATTTTTTGTTAAATTCGTTTACAAAACTCTATGCTTTTTCTATTAAGCCATTATACTATAAAGACTCGCTATAGAGCAGAATTAGAAGGACTGAATGTAAAGATGAAAAGAAAAAAACATACATCCGGTGATGACGACGCAGCAGTAGACATGACGCCAATGTTGGACATCGTGTTTATTATGTTGATATTCTTCATCGTAACGACGACATTCTCATCTGAGAAAGGGTTGACTCCAACACGTCCACCGAAGAGCGATACGCCAAACCCACCGAGTAAATCATTGTCTATTAGAATTGATGCATCTGGTCAAATTCTTATGGCAGGTCGTATTGTCGATATTCGTCGAGTAGTTGCAAATGCGCAAACTTACTTAGCAAATAATGATACTGACAGTGCTGCTATACAAGCGGATGAAGACACCGAACATGGGGTTGTTGTAAGCGTAATGGATCAGGTCAAATTGGCTGGTATTTCGAAAATATCGGTGTTAGTTAAAGAAGATTAATTGTAAGTTACTGTATAAATTGTAAGAACGCGGCTCAATGTTGGGTCGATACGAAATTCGGGATCTAAATTTAGGTCCCTTTTTTTATTGATTTTACAAATACAATAAGTTGAAACAACTAGATTCAACTAATAAGTTATAAAGTCAAATAGTAAGATTAGTTATTCAGCAACTTAACTGCATTTTTTTGAGTTTGTCATTTTTAACGAATAGATAACTGGCTTCTGAACACAAAAATACTACGATATCGGCTATTTCATCAATATCAGCGTTCATAATTCCACGCACATTCCACAATTCGGATGTTACCTCATCATTTACTGACATTTAGGTTGTTGCTTAATTTAGCTATATATCAAATTATTCTTTATAACTTTTCTATTTAATCATTATAAAAAAATTGGTTATGAGTTTTTTAATATTTTCTAAAAAATCATCAAGCTTTTGGTAGAGAAGAGACTTTTTTATAAATAGGATCAAAGCCTGATCTAGTTGGAGTGAGAAGCAAAAGCCCAAACCCAAGCTTTAAACCAAATAGAAATGATATTTGTAACTATACCTATGTTAAAAGCACTTATGACAAAAGATATATTGCACTTATAAACATCAACGTCAGTTAATGTTTCGATGAAGAATAGTGACGGCTCTTTTATAGCTTACTGAGCCTTTGGCGCAAGAATCCGCTGTTTGCTGAAAAATCCCTTGATAAATGACCATCAATTCGTGCCAACGATTGGCAGGAGATAGCATAATTGTGCCGGAAGGAATGTTAACCCTATGGAGAAGTACGACACAATCATCAACATAAGGCGAATACAATCTCTCTATTGATAACTCAGACAAAATCGAGTTGCTTTCAAGGACTAAAGACCATAGGTGTAAATTATTAGACGATAATTAGCTTGACGGACCCGACGATTAAGATGGCCGGTTTTGGTACACTCAGTTATGTCTATTTCACAAGAGAAAGATACGACTGGAAAACCATTACCCAACAACAGGTCAATAGTTACATGTGAGTATAAGTAGGATAAACGACATACCTGACCTATTCAACAGCCACTAATTTTGCTGTGCTGTGCTGTGCAGTCCATGCTAGCCAGCTCATGCTCCTTGCTTGATGAGTCAGATTACCTGCTAGTTATCTATCTGATTGTCTTCTTTACCTGCAAGTTTCGGACTATGTTTTCCCCGTTTAGATGAAGTGACTTACGCTCTCAGATTGCCGTTAGGTTCCACCCCAGTTATTCGCCCTAATCGCGCCTTCTAAAAATAGCATGTGGAAGTGGATGTTTAGATTTAGGGCACTACCAAAATGCTGAATAATAGTGACAGAACCTGTCTTCGCTTGTTTATTTGTAAAGCCAGCTAGACTCACAATGTGCGTGGATATGGCACGGTGAATAATTTCCATGACTTAGATTGATTCATTGGGATAGCTCGCCAAAAGCAATCAAAGTGGAATGGACAGGCTCAACACCCACTGGCGGATCGGGTAATCTTAATCCAGTTACTGGGGTAATACATCATCTACCAAAAATGCCGCACTTTCGGCCATTCCAATAGCACCACAGTTTTGGTACTTATGTATAAATATCTACCCGACCTGGTCACTATTTAACCGTCAATATAATTTACACTAGCTGATTAAAAAAAATTAGTATAACACGTAAAATATTGAATAATAACGATTTTACTGTTTTGGCCCGATTTATGCTAATCATGTATAGAGAGTTCATTCCGAACCTCTTTGTTTTATAAAAAAAATGCCAAACCTTCTGTGAAGATGGGACGGAAAGCCACGGACCTAATGTAAATCAGGTAGCCGGGTTCCATAAATGATAAGGGATATTTATTATGATTACTAAACTATTAAAAGTTGCTGCACTGACTGCAACACTGAGTATTTCCAGCTTAGTAAACGCCGCTTATATTGATACTATTTGGGCCCCTGATAAAGTAAGCGCTGGTGAAACTATCACTAACACCCATGACATCACCGATGATGGGTTTGATCCACGTAAGTTATCCAACCCTGTGTTTAATGCAACTCTCGAGTTTTGGTTTGTAGACGACTTATGGGATGGTTGGTATGGGGGTCATGAAACCGCCGATATCAATATTGATGACACAGGCTGGTTCTCTTGGAATATCAATCTCGGCTCTGTAGAGGTAGGTTTTGGTTCTTGGGAAACGTTCTTTGTTGACTCAGAAATATACTCCTTCACTTGGGACGGAGGATTGGGCGATATAGCGGTTTTAACTGATATATGGTGGGACGGCAAACTTAAGTACTCTATGGAAGTGACTGAAGGTGACTTTTATTTCAAAGGCTCACGACTCACTGTCAATGACGTGCCAGAGCCAAGTTCACTGGCCTTGCTAGGCCTTAGTTTAATAGGTTTAGGTGCCGCTCGACGTCGCGCCAAGTAAGTATGTAGCATTGACGTAGTCAACGCTTTAAATGACAGCCGGGTGTATTAACAACCCCGGCTTTTTCTTAACAAAACGGCGGTAACAACAAACCAGCCCGTGCAAAACGTCAACTACCGAAGTAAGCCTTCTCACCGCGAGTAGTCTGTTCCATACCCAGTCTCTGTTATAGGCCCTATGACAAACAGCATCTTGTAAAACGCCTTTTACCGCTTGTTTAAAAGTGTCCACTGCGGACACTTTCCTTGTCCGCGGACACTTTAAACCCACACCCAAGTAACATTAAATGCATAAAATCAATCACTTAAGTATTGGCACAAACCTAGCATTACTATTACACATACGTACTTAACACTATTGATGCCAGCAACAACTGCATTTTAATATTGAAGATAAATTAAGGTCTCGGGAGAATATTATGTTAGCTATTTACTTGTTCTTATCACCCATTTGCATCCTGCTACTGGCTGGCATGCTAAGTATTGCCGAATCTTATTTTAGTGGCCAAAACAGCTGGACCGTTCAATATGATTAAGGACACAAGTGCAACCGACACTGTGGTTGAAGCTAAAAACAACAACAAACGTAATCTAGTCATATTTTTGATTATATTACTCGTCATCGCTTTTACTGCCTATGCATCGTTGACTTCACCTTCTGCCAGTCGCTCAATTGATCGCGCTTCAGTGCAGCTAGCAAGAGTCGAAATCGGTGATTTAGTTCGAGACATTATGTCCAATGGACGCATTGTTGCAGCCAACGCGCCACAAATTTATAGCCCCGAACAAGGCTTTGTGAAGCTTAATGTTAAAGCTGGTGATGAAGTTACTATCGGTCAAATAGTGGCTATTTTGGACAGCCCCGAATTAGACAACCAGCTTAAGCAACAACGTTCTGAAATGGACAGATTACGAGGCGAACTTGCCCGCCAAGAGCTAGATGCTCGCAGTCAGAAGTTGCAGTTAACCAAACAATTAGATCTGGCTCAGGTCGACTTAGAAGCCGCACAACGTGAAAATCGACGCGCTCATGCTTCAATGAAAAATAACCTTATTAGTCAAATCGATTTTGAGAAAGCTGTGGATGATCTTGCTAGAGCCGAACTAACCCAAAAGCACGCAAAAGAAGAAGTGGCAATTGCAAAAGACCGTTTGGTCTTTGAACTTAAAAGCGCCAAAAGCACAGTGTCACGCCAAGCTTTAGTGGTTGAAGAGTTAGAACGCAAAATTTATCAGCTTGATATTCTAGCGTCGGTTAACGGTGTAGTAGGCAATTTACTTGTGCAGCCTCGTGCTTTGGTAAGCAAAAACGATGCACTAATGACGTTGGTTGATTTAAGCGCTTATGAAGTTGAATTGAATGTCGCGGAAAGCTACGCCAACGAACTCGCAATAGGGATGCAAACGGAAATCACCATTTCGGGTAAAAAGGTTATGGGCAAATTATCCGCTATTTCGCCAGAAGTAAAAAATCGCCAAGTAAGCACTCGCGTTCGTTTCGACCAACAGGCATTAGACGGTATTCGTCAAAATCAACAAGTGTCAGCACGTGTTTTACTCGAAAACAAAACCAATGTGGTAAAAGTACGTCGCGGCAGTTTTATCAATTCAGGTGGTTTTGTTGCCTTCAAGTTAGAGGGCGATATAGCAACCAAAATAGATATTCAATTAGGCGCCACCAGTATGCTAGAGATTGAAGTACTCGCTGGTTTAAACCCTAATGACGAAATTATCATCTCTAATTATGACGAGTTCATTGATATCGACAAGGTGCTGCTAAATTAGTCACTCCTGAATTAAGGACTGCGGAATTACAACGACATGCAATTAACCAATTTAACTATAAATATGCCGGTAAGACTAATCAAAAAATGGCCTATTAGAATGCAACACTATAAAGGAAAACGTGTATGTTAAGCATGAAAAATATCAGTAAGGTTTACCAAACTGAAAAAGTCCAAACACACGCCTTACGTGACTTCAATTTAAACGTTGATGAAGGTGAATTCATAGCAGTTACTGGCCCATCAGGTTCAGGGAAAACCACCTTTTTAAATATCGCTGGTATGCTAGAACCTTTCACTGGTGGCGACTTTATGCTTGACGACGTAAACGTAGGAACCTTGTCTGACAATCAGCGTGCTGACTTAAGAAATCAAAAAATTGGCTTTATATTCCAAGGTTTTAACCTTATTCCAGACTTAAATTTATACGAAAACATTGAAGTTCCATTGCGTTATCGGGGTATTAAATCAGCAGAACGCAAACGCCGTATTGAAGAATGTTTAGAAAAAGTCGGCTTGGCCAGCAGAGCAAAACACCTGCCGCAACAACTATCAGGTGGACAACAGCAGCGCGTCGCGATTGCCAGAGCCTTGGCTGGTAAACCAAGATTTTTACTAGCCGATGAACCAACAGGCAACCTAGATAGTTTAATGGCACGCCAAGTCATGGAGCTGCTAGAAGAGATTAACCGTGAAGGCTCAACCATTATTATGGTAACGCATGATTCTGAGCTAGCACGCCGTGCACCTCGCAACATTCAAGTCGTCGATGGCCAACTTGCTGACTTTACTCTTTATCAAAACAAGGCGATGGACGAGATTGCTGCAAAAGCAGGTCAACCTGCTATCGAGGCGTAACATGTTTTTACATTACATTGACTTAAGCTGGCGCAGCATGAAGCGCACCCCATTGGTTTCAATGCTAATGATATTAGCAATAGCCGTTGGTATAGGCGTCACCATGACCAGTTTGTCGGTTTATCACATGATGTCGATGGACCCCATTCCGCATAAAAGTGACAAATTATTTTCCGTGCAGTTAAACACGACAGACGACGGTAATAATTGGTGGACAGAAGACGATGTGCCATTGCAGCTAACCTATAAAGATGCGATGGCGCTGCACAATGCTGACACACCAGAAAGCAAAACAGCCTCTGTACGCGCTCTGTTTACTGTGCACATGAATAATCAAGAGGTTAAGCCCTTTTTAGCCAGTACTCGTATCATTGGCCATGATTTCTTTACAATGTTTGAGCTCGCTTTCTTATATGGCGGAGCTTGGACAAGCGAGCAAGAAGCAGCAGCAACACCAGTGGTGGTAATAGATGAGGAAACAAACGACCGTTTATTTGGTGGTGAAAACTCAGTTGGCAAACAAATTTATTTAGACGACACCGCTTTTCGGATAGTTGGTGTAACCAAGCAATGGCGCATCCATACAAAATACTACGATCTGAATAACGGGGCGTTCAATTCACCTGAGTCAATATTCATGCCGATAACACTCATTGCTCCATTGGAAATTCAGAATATGGGAAACACTAACGGTTGGAAATATGAGGAAATCAATACTTTCCAAGAGCGCCTTCAATCTGAATTGTTTTGGCTACAGTTTTGGGTAGAACTAAATACAGCAGAAGAGCTTCAAAACTATAGAGATTACATACAGGCATACCTTGTAGAGCAAGGAACCAAGAGTAGATTCGAACGTAAAATTCCTCAATTCAATCTAAAAGACGTAAACGAATGGATGCAATACAACAAGGTGGTATCTGCAGACAACAAAGTGTTAGTCGGCCTCAGTTTCTTATTTTTAGCCGTTTGTTTGGCAAATATCTTAGGACTATTATTAGGTAAGTTTTTAAGGCGTGCACCTGAAGTCGGTGTTCGCAGAGCACTTGGTGCAAGTAAACGCCAAATTTTTATACAGCATTTGGTTGAAGTATCAATGTTGGGATTGCTAGGTGGCGTTATCGGCATCGGGATTGCCCAACTCGGTTTGTGGGGCGTGCGATTCACCAGTAACGAATATGCTTCACTTGCGACCATGGATATCAAGATGTTGTTAGCCGCTCCCGCTATTGCCATTAGCGCCTGCATTTTAGCAGGTATCTACCCAGCGTGGTTAGTGTGTAGAACACAACCTGCCATTTATTTAAAAACACAATAGAGGCTTCCATGTTAGAAATTAAACCTGTATTTAATGCCCTACTTCGTTCTAAAGCCGGCGCTGTGATGTTGTTGATTCAAATTGCACTGACAACAGCGATCGTCAGTAATGCTGCTTTTATTATCAATGACCGAATCGATTATCTGTCACAAGAGACTGGCTACCCGGAAGACGAAATATTCAGTTTTACCGTCAAGTCATTTGACCCTAATCTGGATCTTTCACAAAAATTTGAAGAAACAGAAACCATGCTAAGAAACATTCCAGGAGTGGAAAATGCAGGACTATTCAATGCCTCTCCATTATCAGGAAGTGGTTCGGCCACTGGCTTGAGCTTAGCACCTGCCAGCGAGCGCGGCCCTGATGTAAGAGCTGCCTACTATCAAGCGGATGAGAACGCACTCAATATATTAGGCATTAGCGTATCACAAGGGCGTAATTTCAGAGCGGACGAAGTCATCGTATCTCAAACCAGAGGCGTCTTCCCACTAGTCGTGATAGTAACGCGAACGCTAGCAAAAGAGCTGTTTCCTAAAGGTGATGCCTTAGGTCAAACCGTTTATTTTGGCAGCGACCCTCTAAAAATAGTGGGTATCGTGGAACTTATGAAAGGCCCTTGGTTACAAGACAGCAAGCCTGACAATGTCGCTATAATACCCTTTGTTAGCGCATCAACATTTCAACATATTATTGTTAGAACCCAGACCAAGCAGCGCGCAGCTATTATGCGTCAGATCGAAGATTTAATGCTAGAAGATCACAGCAAGCGTGTGATTATTGGACTGAACGCAATGGATGTGAAAAAAGCAGAATATAATGCATCTGATACACTTATGCTGCGCATGTTAATGGTGTTAATTATTGTATTGTTACTAGTAACTGCATTAGGTATTTTCGGATTAACCGTTTTCAACATCAACAAACGCACTAAACAGATTGGCACTCGCCGTGCCTTAGGGGCGAGAAAGTCAGCTATCATCAACTACTTTTTAGTTGAGAATGCGATGATATGTAGTGTCGGCGTTACCATCGGTTCTATCGGTGCTTTTTTTCTGGGCCGAGTGCTACTGCAGCACTATTCGATACCAGCATTAGACAATATGTATATCCTTTCTACCGCCTTATTTGTAATCGCTATTAGCTTGTTGTCGGTGCTAATGCCAGCCAATAAAGCAGCGAATATCTCGCCAAGTATCGCAACCCGTAGTATTTGATCATGGATGTTGATACGCTAATCGAAAGACCAATTTTTTATCACATAAAAACGACGCAACAGATTCAAGCAATGAGTGGAAAATGGACAAGATATTAATTGTTGACGACACACCAGCGGTGCTGCAAGCCTTGTCACTACTGCTAGAAATTCATGGCTATGACGTGGTCACAACGACCTCGCCAGAGCAAGCATTGCATTACGTTAATCAGTTACGTGTGTCGCTAGTTATTCAAGACATGAACTTTACAGGCGACACTACATCTGGCGAAGAAGGCAAAAACTTGTTCTATCAAATGCGCGAGCTTAACCCGCACCTGCCAGTCATATTAATAACTGCTTGGACCGACCTCGAACAAGCAATTGAGTTGGTCAAAGCAGGCGCGGTTGATTACATCGCCAAACCTTGGGATGATCAAAAGCTAGTCAATACTATCGTTAATTTGGTTGCTTTAGGTAAAGCTAACAGGGCCAGCGAAAAACTTGAGCGTCAGCAAAAAGAAACTGTAGATACACAAAATGCGGCTGATACTGTCGGGCTAATTTATGCCAGTTCAGCTATGCAGCGCGTTATAGACATGGCGGTTCAAGTGTCAAAATCGGATATATCGGTTCTTATAACCGGCGCTAACGGTAGCGGAAAAGAAAAAATAGCTGAAGTTATACAAGCAAACTCTCCCTTAGCCAAACAAGCTTTTATTAAAATAAACTGTGGTGCATTGCCGGCCGACTTAATAGAAGCTGAATTGTTTGGAGCCGAAGCCGGAGCTTACACAGGCGCGAATAAAAAACGTATAGGCTTATTTGAAGCGGCAAATGGTGGAACGCTATTTTTGGATGAAATTGGCAACTTACCTTACTCAGGTCAAACCAAATTATTGCGAGTACTGCAAACAGGCGAATTTCAACGCTTAGGCTCCAGCAGCACAATCAAAATTGATGTACGAGTGATTTCAGCGACTAACAGCAATTTGCAAGACGCCATTGCGGCAGGGAAGTTTCGTGAAGATTTGTACTATCGATTAAATGTCATCGAACTGCAAGTGCCCCCCTTGAATCAAAGAGTTGATGACATCATGCCACTAGTAAATCACTTTCTCCCCAATCGTGAGCTCAGTCTAAGTGCGGAAAAAGAGTTAATTGAACATGTTTGGCAGGGTAATGTTCGTGAACTTGAAAATACCTGCAAGCGGGTCGCAGTGCTTTCACCTGAAGGTGTTATTGAAGCCAAAGACTTTGCGTTTTCGGAGAAACTAAATATAGGTTCTACTTCAATTCCAGCATCAAGCTCTGAGGACGATTCTTCAGCGCGAGGCATGCAAGGACCTCAAAACTTAAGTTTGCCAAATCAAACCCCTGCAGCAGAACCAACAAAGGACGAACTGGAGACCGCCATGCGCCAACATCAGGGTGTTGTCGCTCGGGTTGCTAGGCAATTTGGATTGAGCAGACAAGCTTTGTATCGACGTTTAGATAAACTCGGCATTGCATACTAGTGTTCTCAAACGTGCTCTCTCGTATCCTTCTTATTGTTGGAACAATCAGTGCAATATGCACGCTACCTTTGTTTTTGTTAGAACTCGTAGATTTTGACCAAGCCCTGCTTGCTGCGTTTGGTATTGTTGTCCTGAGTTTACTGTTAACAAGGTATTTTTTACGCGATATTCGAGAAGGCTTGTCGGCTTTAGAACTGGGGTTACTGAACCTGAAGGATGGCGAATACGCGACAACCTTGGCATATCAAAATAAGGATGAACTGGGCAAGCTTTGTGAGCTATATAATGACACTGCCTTGAAACTGAGGTCAGAAAAACACTGGCTTTATCAACGCGAGTTATTGTTAGACAAAGTAACTCAAAGTTCCCCTGAAGTGCTGTTTTTAGTCAATGATCAACAACAAGTAATTTTCAGCAATATAGCCGCAAGGCGATTCTTCAATTGTCCAATAGGCATAGATGGCAAGCTTATCGATAATCTATTAAACACAGCGCCGAAAGGTGCTGGAGCTGCCATATCGGATAGAAAAGAAGGTTTATTTACACTTGCTGTTGACGATAATGAGCCTCAAACTTGGTATATGTCGACTGGCAGTTTCACCTTAAACAATCAAGCACATACACTTTTCATTCTAAAACAAATGACGCGTGAACTAAGCCGACAAGAAGTGGCCGTTTGGAAAAAAGTGATTCGCGTGATCAGCCATGAACTGAATAACTCCTTAGGCCCAATTTCGTCGATGCTACACAGTGGTAAAATACTCAGTGAAAACCTCGAAGAAGCTCGTTTAGCAAGAGTATTTTCGACGATTGATGAACGTATCAAACATCTGAGTGACTTTGTGCAGGGCTATGGTAAATTCGCCAAACTTCCGGAACCTAAAATTCAAGCCAATGATTGGACTAACTTACTTAGTGAGCTAGCTTCACAATGGCAATTCGTTGACTTATCCGAACCTGACCAGACGATTCACGCTGACCCAGTGCAGCTTGAGCAGTTACTTATCAATTTATTAAAAAATGCACATGAGTCGGGCTCAAACCCCGAAGATGTGAGTATTTTGCTAGCGCAACGCAAAACTGATTCTTGCATAATGGTGATGGACAAAGGAAAGGGCATGTCAGACACAGTGATGGCAAGCGCACTCATCCCATTCTATTCAACCAAGGCATCGGGAAGTGGCTTAGGTCTCGCTTTATGCCGGGAAATCACCGACGCTCATCATGGCCAAATAGCATTATATAACAGAGATGAGGGTGGATTGGTTGTTAGAGTTGTGCTGCCTTCCCAGTCTGGATAAAAACTACGTTAAGCTAACATATTTTTAGATTGTATCTATATGTCTAATTGTAAAAATAAAAAGGGATCTAAATAATTAGATCCCAAATTTCGTATCAGCCCAGCTCAATGCAGTGTTTTTTTGCTCAAAACTGCTAATTATTCCTTTGGTAGAGTCGTCTTTACAGCCAAGTCTTTCTTTTCGGTAGCTGCATCTTGATAAAGGGTATAAAAGATACTGAGTAGATTAGTAATATTAAATATCGTACCGAATATACTGCCAACCATAATTGCGTAAATTAAACCCAAAACTTCAGCCAAAATAAACCATTGACGGATTCTCTTCGCACTCGTCAACGAAATTGAACCTACCGTAAAAATAAGCGATGACGCATACGCAATTATAATCGTCCAACTATGATCGAGCCAAAATAGTTCAAAAAAGAAGAAACCTAAATTAGCCATAACAAAGATGATTAGTACCGTTAAACCGCGATATTTAGTAGCAACAATATTACGAATACAGGCGAGCATACAGCCGACCCCTGCAGCCATTGCACCTAGCAAAAAGAAATGAATGCTAACGCTTAGAAGCGCGATAGCAGATATAAAGCGATATCGATTGATATCGCTTTGTCGGTACCCAATAAAATTAAAAACAACGGCTATTGCGCCAAAAATTTCTGCTACTGGTAGCATGTGTTCTCCGTAAATTACTTGTTAACCCACTGTCAGGGTAGAACCAGAAACACAGCTAGAAGCATATAGAGTAGGCAATAAAACGTTATTGGAACGAAGATTGAGTTTCAAACCATTCGTCGTATGACAGTATAATATGTTCATCCATATGGTCAGCCGGATAAGCAAATAATCCAAACTGATTACCCTTATGATGCGATATGACAATTGCCAACTTCGGCATACCAGACATATTTTGATGAAAAGGATCCCAAAGCGGGATTAGATACTTGTCGACACGGATCAAAGGCACGCTAACGCCTTTGATCCGCTTCCATTCATCAGCTACTGGATTGGGAATGCATGCGTACACACAATGAAAAGGGATTTTAATTTGCACCCCGTCCCACCAAAACTGCTCAATTCTTATATTTTCTATCAGTGTTTCAACATCTGTTGGAATAGCTGTAGCCATAATGAATTGCCTCCGAAAACTTCATAAAAGGGACATAATCAGTATGTCCCTATTTAGGTTATCAATGCAAACTAAGATTAACTTTAGCTAAAATTCGGCGCGAGTATAATAATTATCTTTGTACACCACCAGTCCTATTTCAGAAAACTTGAAGTTGTGTCATCTGATAAGCTACTTGATTTGCACTTACAGGCCGATATTTAGCCAAAGATCCAAGCATGATTGGAGAAAGTAATTTAACGATGTTAATACCTACACTTTCTGCCGTACGTTTTTGGGCTCGATGTCCTAGTAAAAAACTGGGTCGGACAGCCGCTGCGTTGTCTAATTGCGGCATTCGAAGTATAGCATTCTCTAATTCACCTTTAACTTTTAAATAAAAACTTCTACTTTTAGCATTAGCACCAACCGAGGAAATCCAAACAAAGCTTTTAGCACGCTGCGCTCTGGTCAATTGGGCTGCAACATGCACAAACTGAAAATCGACACGCCGAAAATTGGACTGTGAGCCAGCCTGTTTAATCGTGGTGCCTAGACAACAATAAACATGTTCAACTGAAAAGTAACCTTGATAATCTTGTAACTCTTCAAAATCGATTACAATAGCTTGGATTTTATTTAATGGGTCATGGTACTGCACTTTAGACAACGGCGAGCGCACTAAACAGGTCACTTGGGAATAACGTTCGTCTTGGCACAATTGATTTACCAGCGCTTTGCCAACTAAACCTGACGCGCCAAGCACTAAAGCTTTGTATTTTGCAGTCATATTTCCCCTAGGTTGTGATACCCTTTTTGTTTGCTAAAACAATAATAATCTAAAAGAAGATCAATTTATTATGAATAGACTAATCATTACTTTAGCTTGCGCATTTGGGTTCAACTTATCCTCAAATGCAAATGCGGAGAGCCTCAGCATTGAACGCATTCATCAGTCACCCTCATTATCAGGCAGTGCACCAATAAATATCCAAATATCACCAGATGGTCAACGAGTGACCTTCCTGAGAGGCAAAGCGGCCAATTACAATCGTTATGACCTGTGGGAATATCACATCCCTACCGGAAAAACACAAATTCTATTTGATTCAGACGATTTACATACTGGGACTGAAATTTTATCCGATGAGGAGAGAGCGCGCCGCGAGCGGATGCGTGTTTATGGTAGTGGTATTATTACTTATGATTGGTCGCACGACGGCAGTGCATTGCTTTTCCCATTAGCAGGTGATGTATACTACTTTAAAATTGGTGACAAGAAAGCCAAGCGTCTATTGGAAACAGATGCGTTTGAAACCGATATCAAGTTTTCACCCAAAGGAAATTTTATTTCCTATATTCGTGAACAAAATTTATATGTTATGCATGTAGAAACAGGAAAAGAGCAAGCGGTCACAACAAAAGGCGGTGGCGATATTAAATATGGCATGGCGGAATTTGTTGCGCAAGAAGAAATGAATCGCATGACCGGCTATTGGTGGTCTACGGATGAAAAACACATCGCTTTTACCAAAGTTGATGAAGGCCCCGTGGATGATATTGTGCGCTCGGAAATATATGCCGATTCCATTAGTACTATTGAGCAGAAATATCCCAAAGCTGGCACAAATAACGTACATATTGAACTTGCCATCGCCAACCTCGATAACGGTCAAGTGCGTTGGGTAGATTTAGGCGACAATAAAGATATTTACCTAGCTCGTGCTAAATGGATGAATGAATCAACACTCACTTACCAAACGCAGTCTCGCGATCAGCAAATTCTTAACTTGAATGCCATTAATATTAATAACGGCAAGCAAAAGATATTATTGCAAGAAAGTAGTAATACTTGGCTTAACTTGAATTTTGATTTGCATTTTTTATCAGATAATAAACATTTTGTATGGGCATCAGAACGCGATGGCTTTAAACACGTTTACTTATATCGCAACAATGGCGAACTAGTTCGTCAAATCACCAAAGGCGACTGGGTTGTTGAGCGCATTAATGCAATTGACGAGACAAAAGGGCTCATTTATTTTCAAGGGCGCAAAGACACACCGCTTGAAAGCCACGTCTACTCGGTGGCACTGGACGGCTCTGATATCACTAGATTAAGTAAAGCGGATCAATTCCATAGTGCGACATTCAGCTCAGACGCTTCGGTATACGTAGATTCACATTCAACTGCAAACACTCCCGCTCAAGTCAGCCTGCACGGCGCAGACGGCAGCATGATCACTTGGCTTGACGAAAATAAAGTAGACCAAAACCACCCGCTATATAATTTTACCGACGACTGGGTTAAGCCTGAGTTTGGTAGCATAAAAGCACAAGATGGCAGTGACCTGCAATATCGTCTTTATAAACCCAAAGAGTTGAGAGGTAAGCATCCGGTTATTGTTTATTTGTATGGTGGGCCTCATGTACAAATGGTAACTAACAGTTGGGGTGATAATCGTGGTTTATTAATGCAGTACTGGGTTAATAAAGGTTACGTTGTATTTACCCTTGATAATCGCGGGTCTTATAACCGAGGTAAAGCTTTTGAGGATCCTATATTTAAGAAAATGGGCTTTGTTGAAGTTGATGATCAAATAACCGGTGTGACGTTTTTACGTACATTAGATTATGTAGATCCGCAAAGAATTGGCATCCATGGTCACAGCTACGGTGGCTATATGACACTAATGGCGATGTTCAAAGGCGGTGATTATTTTGCGGCCGGAGTAGCAGGCGCACCGGTAACAGATTGGCGTTTGTATGATACTCATTATACCGAACGCTATATGGGTAATCCAAAAACTGATGACCAAGCTTATACTGACTCTTCGGTATTCCCATACGCAAAGAATTTAAAAGGTGACTTACTCATCTACCATGGGATGGCTGACGACAATGTATTATTTACACATAGCACGATGTTGTATAAACATTTGCAAGACTTAGCGTTGCCGTTCGAGGTAATGGACTACCCAGGCAAGAAGCATAGTATTCGAGGTAAAAATACAGGAATTCATTTATATAAGACAATTACTAACTTCTTTGATAAGCATTTGCAGCCCGTCAATACCGGCGAGTAGCTACTTTTACTAACAAAATATTGGCACTAAAAACATGTGCTTTACGATGCGCCTTCAAATCAAAACAAGATACGTTTAGACTAAGGCTGGACTAAGCCAATTTGTTTTCGTACAAGGATATTTATTAGATGGTATCAATAGCTGATATAGAAGCAGCCCAAAAACGGATTAGTAATATAGTAAAACAGACACCAATATTTGAATCACGTTTACTTAATCATTGGCTAGGTCATCAAATTTATTTTAAAGCCGAGTGTTTGCAGCGAACTGGAGCATTTAAACTGCGCGGCGCAACCAATATTCTAGCTAAGTTACATGAGCAAGGAGAATTGCCCCAGCGCGTTGTGGCTAACTCATCAGGCAATCATGCGCAAGCAGTTGCATTTGCGTGTGCGCAATTTGGTATTCCAGTTTCAATTTATTGTGCCGACACTATTTCGCCAATTAAAGCTGCCGCAACCAAGTTTTATGGCGCAAAAATAAAGGTATTTGCAAGCAGAGAAGAAGCTGACTTAGCGGTGGAGGAAGCGGGCCATGAGGAAGGAACCCTATGGATACCGCCTTTTAATCACCCAGATATTATTGCAGGTCAAGGCACAGTTACATTGGAAGCTTTGCAGCAACTTGCTGAGACTGGGGTTGAACCTGATGCCGTATTTGCTCCTTGTGGCGGCGGTGGTTTATTATCTGGGGCTATTATTGCAACAAACGCGCGTTTGCCCAATGCTGAAGTCGTCGGTGCTGAGCCGTTGAATGCAAATGACGCTGCTCGGAGTCTACAAAGCGGTAAAATTGAGCGCTTAAACGGCACACCGAATACATTAGCTGATGGCGCAGCGACCCCGGCTATAGGTCCGCATACGTTTGAAATATTGAAAACCGTTGATGATTTTTATGAAGTAGAAGAAGAACAGATAGCATATTGGACTCAATGGCTACATCATTTGTTAAAGTTACATATAGAGCCGACATGCGCTATGACCATGGCTGCCGTTGCAGCTTGGTTAAATGATAAGCCACCTAACCAGAAGGTGCTAGTGTTGTTGTCTGGAGGTAATATCAGTCAGGCATCAATGCTCAAAATATGGCAACAGGATTATCTGACACAACCCCCAATAATGAATCCAGATGCTTAACTTGTTATACTCACTATAAAATTGAAATCAAAAGGATAGGAAATGAACTCGATGCATAAATTACTGTTGTCAATAACATTAGTGCTGGCGTTAACCTCGACTTCAGTCTCCTCACTTACGTTTATAGATAACGTAAAGGGCTATACATTAAACCAACAAGGCAAGTTAATCACATTTACCAATATTGCGTTTGAAGATGAATTTATTATTGGCATGGATCTCACCCAAGAACCAGGAGGGATCGTCACCAAAATAGATGGCGGAGGCCGCGTAATGTTACCTGGTTTAATAGATGCGCATGGGCATATTTTAGGTTTAGGCCGAAACCTGCTGGAAATTGATTTACGAGGCAGTCAAACTGAAAACGATTCAATTAAACGTGTTTTAGAGTTTGTAAGCGCTAACTCATTATCGATAAAAACGTCAAAAAAAGAAGGCACACAATGGTTAATTGGCGGCGGCTGGAATCAAGTTTTATGGCCAACTAAAGCATTTCCAAATAAAGCCAGCTTAGATGCTGCGATAAAGGATCGCCCAGTCGTTTTATCCAGAATTGATGGGCATGCTGTTTGGGTCAATAGCGCAGCGCTGAAATTGGCAGGCATCGATGCTAATACTCCCTCACCTGCTGGCGGCGAAATCGTAAAAGATAAAGATGGACAACCTACTGGTGTGTTAATAGATAACGCCGAATACTTGGTGACCAAGTTAATTCCAATGGCGGATGTTGAACAATTATCTGCGCAACTCAATGCTGCATCTGACCATTTATTGTCGTTGGGCATTACTAGTGTGCACGATGCCGGTATTAGCAAACAAGTTTACGACTTCTATCAACAACAAGCACAAACAGGACAGCTGAGGTTCCGGATTTACGCGATGATCGCTGCCACTGATCCGCAAATTAATGATATGTTAACAAAAGGACATATCAAGACAGAAGACGATATGCTAAGCATTAGAAGCGTCAAAGCTTATGGTGATGGTGCTTTAGGAAGTCGGGGTGCTGCATTAATTGAGCCTTATTCTGATGACAAAGATAATCACGGTTTGCTAGTCACTCCACAAGAAAGCTTGCCGAGTTTATTTTCACAAGTACTTGCCGCTAATTTTCAGCTTAACTTTCATGCGATTGGAGACAGAGCAAACAGACTGGCATTGCAGCAGTTTGCTAAAACCTTCAAAATATACCCAGAAAACACTGGGCGTCATCGCATTGAACACGCCCAAGTCGTCGCCGTTGAAGATATTCCTTTATTCAAAGAACTGGGTATCATTCCCTCTATGCAGCCCACTCACGCAACTAGCGATATGAATATGGCGGAAGATCGCATTGGCAGGGCCCGTTTAAAAGGAGCTTATGCTTGGAAAACCTTCTTAGAACAGGGTTCAAGAGTTGCATTCGGCTCTGACTTCCCGGTGGAACTTGCTAACGCATTTCACGGACTGCATGCAGCAGTGACGCGCCAAACCGCAGAGAACGAACCAAATATGGGTTGGATCCCTGAAGAAAAAGTATCTATTGAAGATGCGCTTCGTGGCTTTACATTAGATGCAGCTTACGCCGCTTTTCAAGATGACAAACTTGGAACATTGGAAATAGGTAAGCGAGCCGACTTTATATTTATTGACAGAGATATATTTAAACGCCCAGCTTCAGACATTCGAGATACCCAAGTATTAGAAACCTGGATAAATGGGCAACAAGTGTTTTCTAAAACACTGTAGAGGCTGTTAACAGCGCAGAGTCATAAAGCGACAACCAACAACGGCATTAATGCCAGTTGGCGTTGCAGACTCTGCAAAACCGAACTTTTCATAGCAAGCAATCGCGATTGTATTCTCGCTATATACGAACAAAGACACTTCTTTTAAATCGATTTGCTGTTGCGCATTCTCAATTAATTCTGACAACAACCGTCTCGCGAGTCCTCTTCCCCTGACGTTAGGATTGATCGCGAGGCGAGCTAAATGCGCGCGCCGCTTTATCAATTGAATTTGGCCGAAACCAATAATATTTGTATGCTGGTTAAGAACAAATGATTGGTATTTGCCTGTTCTTACGTGAAGTGCTAATTGATTAGCGGAGCACGGGTAAACAATATTGGGGCCAGCCCATTGACGTACAAATTTACTGGTTTGTGATGCAGAGACTGATTTCATACAAACAAACCAATTGGCGACAGCCGCAAAATCATCTTTTGCGGCTGTCTTTAGTTCGAGATCCGAACCTACTTGTATATCGTTCTTATCCATCGTTCTTCAGTGATAAAATTCCATGACCAGTTTTTCCACTTCTCTTCAAGACCAGCTTCAACTAAATCATCTTCACTTATACCGGCTGCCTTTTTTGCTTGAACATAGGCATAGGTTTGCTTAATCATATCAAGAAAGCGCACGTAATCGGCCTTGTTAGCCAACGCACCGTGCCCTGGAATAACTTTGGTGTCAGAATCAATCATGCCCAACAAAGTCTCAACTGCGGCAATGTAGCCAGCAACGGACCCACCTGAGTTTAAATCAATAAAGGGAAACCAATCTTTAAAAAATAAATCACCGGTGTGCATTACATCAGGTTGCTCAAACCAAACCGCGCTATCGCCATCTGTATGTGCATTAGCCAGATGGAATACATGCACCGTGTCACCATTCATGTGAAACTTAACGCCTTTTTCATATGTCACAACAGGAAGCATTGCTGGGTCGGTTTCTTCGCCTGATGACAAGCGAACGCGTACATTTTCATGAGCAAAAATCGTGGCATTTTTATGCTTGCTAAAAAATGCATTAGAGCCGGTGTGGTCGCCATGAAAATGAGTGTTAATCACGTAGCGTGTTTGTTCTTTACTGATGTCAGCTAAGCTTGCCGCAATTTTATCAGCTAAATCGGCATATTGGTTATCCACAATTAGCAAGCCATCCAGTCCTGCAGAAACAGCGATATTGCCGCCTGCTCCCACTAACATATACACGGACCCGCCGACCGCTTGGGCTTTGACTTCGACATCATCAAAGCGACCTTGCGACGATGCCGTGGATGCAACAAAACCAGCTATTGATAGCGCTAAGAAGCTTTTCCAAATCATTTTTTTCATTTATTAATCCTTAGTGTTTATTTTTATATGGCCCGTTACCACATTCTTTTTTGACCCGTAGTTCGATAAAGCAGCCTTCGATAATCAATTAGGTTTCTGCGACAAACGCAAACCGTGGTATTGCTTGGCCGTTAACGTTTACGGTTTCAGTAAACATGACTAAAGGACGAACCCATAAAGCACGCTCACCATAAGTTGGTCTGTATACAACTAGTTCTGTTTCATCTTCAGAATGTGTTGCAACACCGATGACTTCATAAGTGTTGCCTTTATAGTGTTTATATAATCCAGTTTTCAAATTGACACCTATAAGTAAGTGTTTACAAACACGTTAACTGGCGAACCGGTTGGTTTACCATGTTGCCAATCAAGGTCCTCTATACCACTACCTGCGATATCGACATGCGTGAACGGCAAAGGTAGTTCTGAATTGGCCTCATGTTTATCCAAACCAGAAGCGATGGTCAAAAATGCCATTGGAAATTGATGGCCTCGCATTGTCGTAACGGAAGGTCCATTGTTCGACGATATGACATCATCTGCCTTTGTCCTTGGTTTAACAAAGTCAAAATCTTCACGACGCGACAATGATTGCTCTACCTGATCAGCGCACAATTCGCCATGAGCAAACAGTTTTTGGGCAATACCTTGGTCTCGGGCCGGTTTATTTTCGACCAGTGCAGTGTAAGGTCCGAACGCAATCGCTGCATGGCCTGTTAATGTTGCAAAAGAAAACAATTCAGGGTTAATCGCATTGACTGCATCTTCGCGCAAATGTGAAAGTAAATCGGCGAGTAGCATTCTACCTTCAGCATCAGTATTGCCAACTCTGACTCTAATACCCGCGTGGCTGGTAATAATTTCATCTGGGATGAATGCATCTGCGCCAATACTGTTTCGCACAGCGCCAAGTTCGGCAATGACCTTAATGCCTTTGGGAGCAAGTAATGAAAGTGTTTTCATAAAACCTGCAACGCCTGCGGCGCCGCCCTTATCACGACTCATGCCCGCCATGTGACCGTTGACCTTTAAGTCTGCACCACCAGTATCAAAGGTAATACCTTTGCCGGCGAATAATAGTGTTTTAGTGACTTCACCAACCGGTTCGTAAACCATACGAATAATACGTGGACGGTGTCTTTTGACCTCAATTGAGGCTCTAGCCACCGCATGCAAAAGTGGGTATTCATGTCTAATTTGGGCATCATCGGTGATAACGTTAACGCTAACATTCGAGCCTTTGAATGCGTCAACACAGTAATCAGCAAAGCCTGGCGGTGCCATGCGTTCCGGTTCTGTACCACAAAGGTCGCGAGCAAGTCGTTTCCCGGCTTCTAAGGCATTTAAGCGCTGAACATCAACATTGCCCTTACTTTCAATCAAACCAACACAATGGATAGGCTCTATTACATCTTCATCCAGTGCTTGTCTTGCCTCAAGCGGTTGCCATAACCCTTGGCACAGTCCAAGATAAGCGGCCTCAATAGCATTTTCAAATTGTGCTGCTTGGTTTGCAGTTAAACCCGCCAAATTAACTTCTAGTAGTGGCTTACGGATACCCGAATCAAGAATCAGTTGGGCGGTATGTCGCGCTGCATCAAAAATTCGACGAACATCGTCATAATCTCGAGTTAATTGACCCACAGGAACTTGCAACAATCTTTTTCCTGCTACATCTGCAGCTAAGAGTGTTGGGGTTATACCAACGCGTTCGTCTATTGATTGATGCTGCTCCAAAATTGTTTGAATATGAGGATAGTGCAGACTTGATAATGAGTTACTTATCAGCACGTAGGCATCATAAGTAGTACTTAATTGCGACGTGTTTGTTTCTAAAACTGCTTTAGGAAAGGGCATTTATGTCTCCGTTAGGATTTGCATGCTGAAAAAACAATAGATTTCTACGTTCACACCACAAGTATGTTTCTCGCAAATTTTATTATTATTTCTCGCAAAGTATAGGGATTATTCGGCACTAAACAAGGGCAAATCCAATTGATCTGTATTCAAATTATCTATCAAGGCGACGTGAAGGCCGACCAAACGGACTTTTTTCCCTTCTCCTCGATCAAAAGCTTTAGCTAATAACTCGATTAATAACTGTTCATTAACTACTTGCGATTGTTGTTCAACCGTTGTTTGTTGGAAGTCGTCAAACTTTAGCTTTACACCTAGTGATTTGATTGGGCTATGTTTTTTTATATCTATTCTCTCACATAACTTAGGCAGAAGCCGAATAACAACCGCTTTGCATTCATCTAAGCTAACAAGATCGGTATCTAAAGTTCTCTCAACACCAACTGACTTTCGCTTCCTATTAATCGAAAGCCTTCGTTCATCAATTGCGTGTGCTCTTTTCCACAATGATGCACCAAACTTACCAAAATATTTATGCAACTTTTCAATCGGAAACGAACGAATATCCTCACACTTGTAAAGCCCTAAGTTGTTTAATTTTTCGAGTGTCACCTTACCCACTCCTGGAATTTTTTTTAATGGCAGGCCTTTCACAAATTCATCTAATTGTGCTGGGGTTATAACGCATATACCGTTCGGTTTATTTTCATCACTAGCAACTTTAGCAACAAATTTGATGGGAGCAACACCCGCTGATGCGGTTAGACCAGTCTCTTTAAATATAGTGCGGCGAATGTCTTCAGCTATATAGGTAGCACTGCCACCAAATAAATCACTTTCGGTTACATCCAAAAAGGCTTCATCTAACGAAAGTGGCTCAATTTCATTGGTATAACGTAAATATATTGCTTTTATTTGGTCTGACACTTTTACATACTCATCCATTCTACCTTTTACTAACACGAGGTTTGGACAAAGTCGTAGAGCTGTTGCTGTCGCCATAGCCGAACGCACACCAAATTTTCTTGCGGGATAATTACAGGTAGCAATGACTCCGCGGCGGTCGGCACTGCCGCCAATAGCTATTGGTTTATGCTGTAATGTGGGGTCATCTCGCATTTCGACGGCCGCATAAAAGCAATCCATGTCGATATGAATAAACTTACGCATTGAATAAACTTAACATCAGCATAATATGGACCTTCAATTGAACAGCCTGTATACAAATACAGTATAAAACAATATTTGGCATTTACCAATCAATCATCGGCTTGTTTGATGTCTCCATTGACATCATTAAGCAAATTTTAGTTGGTAATAGTGCGTGGGGAGAAACTCTAAAAGCAGAGATATTGATTTTTAGAAATGTCTAACATTAAGATTGCGAAAAGGTAAAAAATAGTTTTATCTTGAAGTGATGTTTGTAGGATTTAAAAACTACTGTAACAAAGTAGACCTTCAATATGGCTGTGGGTAATTAAAATAAAATGCTACTCAGCAATCAAAGAATTTGATTATCCTGCCATTCTTTTATTTTTATCTGTCTTTTCTCTTCTCTCTCCATTCTGGCTTTTTTTCTATCACAAGGTTCTGGGCAGTCACAAGCCTTAGAGATGCCCAAAGCCCCTAAACCGCCGCAACTTCCGGCTATTGTTTTTCTTTGTAAAATATAACCAATAGCCATGACTGGCACCATCAATAAGAAAAGTGCAAATGCTAATATAAATGTACTCACGTTTACCTCTCAAAATTTCAATTTATTACAATATGTAACCGACAAGACAATTGCATGCTCTGCATATGAATGATTAATTTTGTTGTATATCCCTGTCGAAAACAGGTGAGGTATATTCAATAAAATCTTCACCTTGTTTCATGATCATAAAAACAGCTAAGTCATTTCTGTGTGCAAGCTCTTTGGCTTTTTCTGCTCCCATTACATTTAACGCTGTGGCTAAACCATCGGCGGTCATGGATGAGGCATGTACGACAGTTACTGACACTAAATTATGAGTAATCGGATATCCAGTTGTCGGTTCAATCAAATGCGAATAACGGACCCCATCTTGTTCAAAATAATTGCGGTAATCACCTGAGGTCGCCACCGCATTATTGCCAATACTTATAATTTTTTGTATCGCCCGCTCATTGCTTATCGGCTTTTCAATGGCAATACGCCAATCGCTTCCATTCGCTTTTTTGCCAGCGACTCTCATTTCACCACCAATTTCGACAAGATAATCGCCAATTTGGTTCCCTTCGATTATATCAGCTACAACGTCAACACCATACCCTTTTGCTATCGTCGATAAATCGATATATAACTTAGAGTGTAACTTCGTTACAACACCTGAGTTCAATTCAAACTTATCCATACCAACATAGTCTTCGATTTCCAGTAACTGTGATTTAGTAGGAATAACTTCGGCTCGTTTATCTGGCCCAAATCCCCACAAATTGACTAAAGGACCTACGGTCACATCTAAACTACCACCACTTAGATTATGCAGTCTGATGGCTTCTGTTAGCACATATTCGGTTGGTTTGGAAATCGCAAAAGGTTGTCCAGCTTCAGCTTCATTTAGCTTTGATAATTCTGAATCCGGGTCGTAGGTGGACATCAAAGCATTGACTTGTATTAGCGCGTCATCTATTTCACCTTGAAGCGCTTTTACGTCAATGGGTGTTTCGGGTTGTTGAACAACTTTTATCGAATATGTGGTGCCCATAGTTTGTCCTGAAATAATAATTTCAGTGGGTTTGCTTGGCGCACAAGAGACGATGAATAATAATAAAAAGGGGAGTAAGAATTTCAATGCTATCCTCGCGATTTACAAATTGATAAGCACATAATATGAACTGAATTTTTCTTATGTGCTGGGCGACTTAACGTTACGACAGATTATACATGAATTTGTGGTGATATAAAAAAATGGGTAAAATATAAAGACAGAGGATGTAACAAAAACTAAAAAATAATTACCCTCTTGGACTATAGTAAATTCCTATTAGAAAAGCATACTTTGTGCAAGCGTATTGCACCACTAACACCATGTTTGAAAGACAAAAAGGCGCCCAAAGGCGCCTAATCTAATCTTCTACTTACTTGTTACAAATTAACCACCGAAGTCGTCTAGCATGATGTTCTCATCTTCTACACCGAGTTCTTTAAGCATGTTGATTACTGCTGCGTTCATCATAGGTGGACCACACATATAGAACTCACAGTCTTCAGGTGCTGGATGGGTTTTCAAATAATTTTCCAACAATACATTATGGATAAACCCCGTATCGCCAGTCCAGTTATCTTCTGGTTGTGGGTCAGACAATGCAACGTGCCATTCAAAGTTGTCATTTTCTTTCGCCAACATATCGAAATCTTCCACATAGAACATTTCACGTGACGATCGAGCACCGTACCAGAACGTTATCTTACGAGGTGTTTTTAGTCTACGCAGTTGGTCGAATATGTGTGAACGCATTGGCGCCATACCGGCACCACCACCAACAAACACCATCTCTGCATCTGTCTCTTTGGCATAAAACTCGCCGAAAGGACCAGATATGGTGACTTTGTCACCTGCCTTCAAAGACCATATAAACGAAGACATCTTACCAGCAGGCAAGCTTAAGTTTTTAGGTGGCGGCGTAGCAATACGCACGTTCAACAAAATAATACCTTCTTCTTCTGGGTAGTTTGCCATTGAGTAAGCACGAATAGTTTCTTCGTCACATTTTGACTCAACATCAAAAAATCCAAAATGTTCCCAGTCTTTACGGTATTCAGCAGGCACATCAAAGTCTTTATATTTTATGTGGTGAGGTGGCGCCTCAATTTGGATATATCCACCCGCTTTGAACGGTACACTCTCGCCGTCAGGAATACCTAACTTAAGCTCTTTGATGAAAGTTGCTTCGTTACTGTTCGAAAGAACGTCGCATTCCCATTTCTTAATACCAAACACGTCTTCAGGTAATTGAATATCCATGTCTTGTTTGATTGATACTTGGCAAGACAAACGACAGCCTTGCTTAGCCTCTCGCTTTGAAATGTGATCAAGCTCAGTGGGCAATATTTCACCGCCGCCTGATTTAATGTCAACAGTGCACTGACCGCAAGAACCTCCACCACCGCATGCTGAAGATACAAAAATGCCCGAGTCGGCTAACGCGCCTAGTAACTTTCCACCTGGAGAGGTGGTAATTGTTTTAGATGGATCGCCATTAATCGTGATTACAACATCACCTTCAGGCACTAATTTCGATTTTGCAAACATGATGATCAATACTAACGCTAATACAATAGCGATAAACATGCCTACACCGAGATAGATTTCAGTTGGATTCATTTTATCTATTCTCCTATTCGCTTTACAGCGAAATACCTGTGAATGATTGGAAGCCCAATGCCATTAAACCAGCGATCATAAACACGGAACCTAATCCGCGAATACCATCAGGCATATCGGCATACTTTAGTTTTTCACGTATCGCAGCAAGCAAAATAATGGCCATTGCCCACCCTGCTCCACTGCCAATGCCGTATACGATACTTTCGGTGAAGTTGTATTCACGTTGAACTGCAAACGCAACACCACCGAATATGGCACAGTTTACGGTGATAAGCGGTAGGAAGATCCCTAACGCGTTGTATAAAGCCGGGAAAAACTTGTCAAGTGTCATTTCCAGTATCTGAACCAGAGCAGCAATTACGCCGATGAAGGTCAAGAAACTTAAGAAACTAAGGTCGGCATCTGGAAAGCCAGCCCAACCCAAAGCCCCAGGGGCAAGAATATTTACAAATATAACTTGGTTAACAGGTACTGAAATACCTAATACCACGATAACGGCAACACCCAAACCCATTGATGTCTTGACTTTCTTTGATACAGCTAGAAAGGTGCACATACCTAGAAACAATGACAATGCCATGTTCTCTACAAATACTGCTCTAATAAATAATGCGGCGTAATGTTCCATGATTATTCCTTAGGCTCCACTTGTTCTGGACGAATAGTACGAATAAACCAAATCATACCGCCGATCAGGAAGAATGAGCTAAATGGAAGTATCAGAAGGCCATTACCTTGGTACCAACCACCATTAGTAACCAACGGTAATATTTCAAACCCAAGAATGGTGCCAAACCCCGCTAACTCTTTAATTGTACCAATAACAATCAGAATAAATGAATATCCCAAACCGTTACCAATACCGTCTAAGAAGCTCATCAGAGGAGGCGACTTCATCGCGTAAGCTTCGGCTCGACCCATTACGATACAGTTTGTAATAATCAAACCAACAAACACTGACAGCTGCTTAGAAATTTCGTAAGAGTAAGCTTTCAAGACTTGGTCAACCACAATTACCAATGACGCTATAATGGTCATCTGTATAATGATACGCACGCTTGACGGTATTTGATTACGTATAAGTGAAATAAACAAGCTAGAAAACGCGGTTACTGCGGTTAATGCCAAAGACATTACCAATGCGGTTTCTAGTTTTGTTGTAATAGCCAATGCAGAACAAATACCAAGTACATGCAAAGCAATCGGGTTACTGTCTAATATAGGCCCAAACAGGGCTTTTTTCATTTCTTTAGTGTCAGCCATTGTGGTCCCTTATGATTTCCAAGATTGCTTTTTAAGATAATTACCGTAGCCATTATCACCAGCCCAATACTGCAATGTGTTTTCTACCCCATTGCTGGTTAGCGTCGCCCCTGATAATGCATCAACCGCATATTGGTCATCTCGGTTGTCTCCTTTATTAACTTCAATAGCCACGTCACCGTTGCTGAAAAGTTGTTTACCATTCCACTTAGCCTGCCATTCTGGATTTTGAATCTCGCCACCCAATCCTGGCGTTTCTTTGTGTTGATAAAAAATCAGTTCACGAATAGTGTGACCATCACTGTCAAGCGCTAGGAAACCGAACATTAAATCCCACAGCCCACTGCCATGAACTGGCAGAATGATACGTGACACAACACCGACTTCATCTTTGATTAGGAAGATGCTGGCAACGTTAGCACGCCTAGAGAAACCGGCGGGACTGCCTTCTGCTTTCGTACTCGTCTCTGGGGCTTTTGAAACTCTTCCATACATATCGTAAGGTTTTAACTCACCTTCAGCAGGATTAGCGACATATTCACCGGTTGCTAGATTAACGAAGCGCTCCACGACTCTTGCATCATAAACAATGCCAATTTCTTTTTTTGTTTTAGCTTCGCCAAGCAGACCAGCCGCAGCCAAAATGTTTGACTGCCTGTCGAGTGCGGCGTTAGCTTGCTGTAATTCGCGCAAGCCAACCGCGGCTCCGGAAACAATAATGGAACAAACTAAACAAACAGCAACAACAACACCGACCGTTTTACCTAAAGTTTCTTTTTTAGCCGACACGAGCAACCCTCCGCTTTATATTGCTTTGCGCTACGAAATAATCGAATAATGGCGCCCACAAGTTCGCAAATAAAATGGCTAGCATTATCCCTTCCGGGAATGCCGGATTAATGACCCTAATCAACACCGTCATCAAACCAATAAAGAAGCCATAAAACCACTTACCTTGATTGGTAAATGAGGCTGACACTGGGTCAGTTGCCATAAAGAACATACCAAACGCCAAGCCGCCTATTACAAAGTGCCAGTAGAAAGGCATCGCGTAAATTGATGTTGGATCGCTGGCAAAAAAGTTAAGCAATGTGCTGAAGAATATAACGCCGAGACCTACGCCTGAAACAATACGCCAGCTCGCAATACCCAGATAAATGATGAACAGTCCGCCTACCATAATCAGCAAACTAGAGACCTCTCCTACAGAGCCGGGAATATTGCCTATAAATGAATTCATCCATAAGTCGGCCTCGCTTATTGTTTGATTAACTAAGTTACCTGATGCATCTAGGACTTGCATGGAGGCAAAATTGACTGAATCTCCAAAGTTCATGGTTTGATTCGCCGCATTGCTGAGCCAAGTCGCGCCAGAATATCCATCCGCTAATTGAGCCGCAATCCAGGGTTGATCACCAGAAATTTGAGCTGGATAGGCGAAGTATAAGAAAGCACGACCAGATAACGCTGGATTTAGGAAGTTGCGGCCTGTGCCACCAAAGATTTCTTTAGCGATAACAATACCGAAGGTAATCCCCAGAGCAACTTGCCACAGAGGAATAGTCGATGGCAATGTCAAGGCAAATAAGACTGAGGTTACAAAGAAACCTTCATTAATTTCATGCTTTCTAACTGATGCAAATAGTACTTCCCAGAATCCGCCAACAATAAAAGTTGTTGCATAAATAGGAACAAAGAAACACGCACCGTAAAGTAACATCGAAAATATGCCAGAATCGCCGGTCAGCGTTCCACCTAACGCCGAAAATAAACCAGCCTGCCAACCATCGTACAACGCACCACCAGCTTCGATGGCATAAGATGCTTGCACACCAACATTATACATACCATAAAACATAGCTGGGAATGTTGCCATCCAGACCATGATCATGATGCGTTTTAAATCGATGCTGTCTTTAACGTGCGTATTAGCTACGTTTACTTTACCCGGTGTGTAGAAGATAGTCGCAGCAGCTTCGTAAAGTGCATAGAACTTGTCATACTTACCACCTGGTTCAAAATCAGGCTCAATTTTTTCTAAATAAACTTTTAATCCCATGACTTAACCCTCTTCTTCAATCTTGGTCAAACATTCACGCAACACTGGCCCATAATTATATTTACCAGGGCATACGTAGGTACATAGCGACAAATCTTCTTCATCTAATTCCAAAGCACCTAAGCTGCTTGCACCGTCACTATCACCCGACAATAGGTCGCGCAACAGCAAGGTAGGAATGATGTCTAATGGCATTATACGTTCATAGTTACCGATTGGCACCATAGAACGATCAGAACCATTCGTTGTTGTTGTCATGTTGAAAAGTTTTTTAGGCGACAAATGGCCTAAATAAGCCCGCGTCACCGAGTGTTGATTTGAGCCTGGCTTGGCCCAGCCAAATAACTTCTTTTCTTTGTCTTCAACCAAAAGCGATATTTGGTTGTGATAACGACCAACATAGGCTTGGGGGCCTCGTGCGGTAGTACCATTTAGAATGGAGCCTGAAATAACTCTAACAGGACCATCAATTTTCTGATCAGCAACGAGTTCATCAATGCTTGCACCCAACAAAGTGCTCACTAATTTAGGCGATTTTGCTGCAGGACCGGCAATTGACAACACTTTAGTTGTGTCTAACTTACCTGTTTTAAGCAACGATCCGATAGCAATAACGTCTTGATACCCCACGTGCCAAACGAACTTTTTCATACCAACGGGATCAAGATGATGAATATGAGTACCCACAAGACCTGCGGGATGTGGCCCTGCGAACTCGTTGACATCAACAATCGCGTCGCCAGTGTAAATCTCTGCACCAGGCGCTTTGCTTACAAACACTTTACCGGCGGTTAGTTTAGCCAATACTTTTAAGCCAAAAGCAAAATCTTCTTTGCGTGCAGCAATGATAATTTGTGGGTCGCCAGCCAACGGATTAGTATCCATTGCAGAAACAAAAATTGAAGCAGGTGTCGAGCCTACTGCAGGATTTTTGCTATATGGGCGAGTTCTAATAGCGGTCCACGAACCTGATTCGACTAATAGTTCGCTTATCGCAGAACGTTCAGCCGTTGCCAGTGATGCATCATTAAATGTCTGAAAGGTAACTTCATCATCGCCTTTAAGCTTAATAACCACTGACTGCAAAACGCGTTTCTCACCCCGATTTACCTCAATAACTTCGCCCGCAGCAGGAGCCGTAAATTTAACACCGGGATTTTTTTTATCTTCAAAAAGCAACTGCCCTTTTTTGACAGCATCACCAACTTGAACATGCATCGTAGGGCGCATGCCGTTATATTCTTCTCCAAGGACGGCGACTTTGGTTACAGTTGGCCCCGGATGGACCTTCTGCTCCGGCGCGCCTTCAATAGGAAGATCTAGGCCTTTCTTGATTTTTATCATACGTAATTGACTACTCTAATTTAAAATACTAATTTTAATCAGCCTGTCGACTTATCTGTCTAAAAGCCGATTAAAATTTGTATCTTGTTTATATTATTGACCAAGTTATCGCTGCCATCTTATCACTAAATCAGTTAACTCAATCGCTTACCGCTGCACAAAATCTAAAGTGCTGCACCCCACTGTTAAAGGTTTCACATAACAAAGTGAGTAGTGCCTGTAAGAAGGTCTACGCTCATCCGTGGTTTATAATTATTATGTGTAAACTCAGAAACACTGAGATAGTATTAGTAAAGAAAACAAACTGCTGTTTTTGTAACTAGAAATGTGACGAGCGGATTTTAGCATTAATGAGTGTTAAAAGGCTATGCTATTAGTACCAAAAATTGCAATTTAATTGCTGTATTGTGAACAAAATTTTCCACCTCGGAATCGAATGGAGCTACTATTTACTCATGCAGAGCTTATGGTAGCTTCAAATCTAACGCTTTTAATACTGGCTAAGTAAACGCGATACCAGACATCGCTGTTTGGACGACGATTACGACCAATTTACTACATGATCAACATCGGCTTCGTAATCAACACCTTGAATGTCAAACCCAAAAAGAGTTAAGAATTCGTGGTGATAACCGGCATAATCACTCAAATCATGGAAATTTTCTTGAGTCACCTCATCCCACAATGCCTTTATTTTAGACTGAGTTGCATCATTGGTCTCTTTGTCTTCCATATGATAACGATGCATATTATCCATTGCAGGATTGGATGCATAAAGGCAACGAGTGTAAAGCCCCTCTATTTGCTCAATGCAACCTTCGTGCGTGCCTTCTTCTTTCATCACCTTGTAAATTAGAGATATGTATAAAGGCATGACCGGAATAGCAGAGCTTGCCTGGGTAACTAATGCCTTCAAAGAAGATACGTTTGCACTCACATTATTACTTTTTAATTTAGCAATAATAGCCGACGCAGCACGATCTAAATCTTCTTTTGCCAAACCGATGGTTGCCTGTCCGTAAATAGGCCATGTAAGTTCTTTGCCAATATAAGTATAAGCTGTTGTTTTCGCGTTTTCTGATACCACACCAGCGTTATTCAACATAACTAACCAACGCTCCCAGTCTTCCCCTCCCATGACTTTTACAGTCTGGTCGATTTCGTCTTGATTAGCGGGTTCAAGCGTTATTTCATGAACTTTATCTTTGTCAGTATCGTAGGTTTTGGTGGTGTAACCTTGACCCACAGGCTTTAACGTAGATTTATAAACTTCACCAGTATCTGGATCAGTTCTTCTTGGAGACGCTAAGCTATAGATAATCAGATCAACTGTACCTAAGTCTTTCTTTATTTTATCAATAACGGTTATTTTCATATTATCAGAGAACGCATCACCATTCATCGTTTGAGCATACAAACCGGTCGCTTTCGCTTGGTCATGGAAAGCCGCCGTATTATACCAACCGGCCGTGCCTGTTTTGCGATCTGTAGGCTCTTTTTCAAAACAGATACCAAGGGTCTTTGCACCATAGCCAAATGCAGAAGTAATTCGAGACGCTAACCCATACCCAGTAGAACAACCAATAACCAGTACATTTTTAGGACCAGCAAGTTCAGATTTGGCCAACACGTCCTGCGACTTCACATAGGTAATTTGGTTTTCAACACTCTTTGCACAACCCGCAGGGTGAGCATTGGTACAGATAAAACCTCTAATTTTTGGCTTAATGACCATAATAACTTCCTTTTTTATCACGCGTAATAAACGCGCGATTGATGAATTGGCTAATCTAGTAGTGCTTCTAGCAACACATTCTACTCAAAATTAACGGTTATATCTAACAAACGCGAGCATTCTAGTGCCATTCGGCCAATAAACAAATCAGATCAGATAGAAAATCTATTCTCTATTTTCATAATACTCTTGCTCTGACACTTTATGATAGGCTTTTACTTCTTGGAAAAAAGCATCATACGAGGCGTAAATTCGATCAAAATCTGCATCGTTTGCGCGCTCTTGTTTAATTACTTTTGCTGTTGCCACTTTTAATGCGTCAAGGACATCTTTAGGCAGTGCGCGCAGTTCGGTACCGTACTCTACGAGTTGTTTGAGTGCATTCGGGTTTCTAGCTGTATATTCATCTAACATGTCTTGATTTGTTGCTCGTGTGGCTACTTCGACTATTTTTTGTAAGTCTGTTGGTAACGCTTCAAATGCAGCTTTGTTGACAATAAATTCAAGCAATGTTCCTGGCTCATGCCAACCGCTATGATAATAATAAGTTGCGGCTTTATGCAGGCCAAAAGCCAAATCATTATATGGACCGACCCACTCAGTTGCGTCTATCACACCGGTTTGCAAAGCCGTAAACAACTCACCGCCAGTAAGCGTTATAGGTAAACCACCGACTTCTTTAAACACCTCGCCACCCAAGCCAGGAATACGCATTTTTAGGCCTTGGAAATCTTCTAAACTATTAATTTCTTTTTTAAACCAACCTGCCATCTGAGTACCCGAACTGCCACCGGCGAATGGAATAACGCCATAAGGTGCATATAGCTCGCGCCATAATTCCATACCACCGCCGTAATGCAACCAAGCATTCATTTCGGTGGCATTCATGCCAAATGGAATGGCACTAAAAATTGGCGCAGCTGGCATTTTACCTTTCCAGTAATAGGCGCCTGCGTGACCCATTTCTACACTACCACCAGACACTGCATCAAATACTTCAAACCCCGGAACTAGCTCCCCAGCGCCATAAACTCTCACTTCCAAGCGACCACCAGACATCTCGTTCACATATTCTGCGAAGGTCTCTGGTCCTTTACCTAAGCCTGGGAAATTTTTCGGCCATGCGGTAACAAGCTTCCACTTTATGCTTTCAACCGGCGCTTTAACGGCTGCGATTGAGGTATTTTCTTCATTTTTACCACTACAAGAAGTAATAGCGAACATAGCCGCAGCAACAAATAATAAACTAAGCGATTTTTTCATTTTGTCTCTCCTTTCAAATAAGATTAGTTGGCGCCATAAAGGACTGAAGGCAACCATGTGATAATACCGGGCCAAATTGCCATTAGAATCAACAAACAAAGCTGAATGATAATAAATGGGATCACGCCTTTATAAATTTGTTCTGTCTTGACAGTATGTGATGTGACACCTCGAAGATAAAACAATGCAAAGCCGAAAGGCGGTGTTAAAAAACTGGTCTGCAAGTTGACTGCAATCATAATGCCTAACCAGATAGGATCGAGCCCCATCATAAGTAAAATAGGTGCAATAATTGGGACTACCACAAAGGTAATCTCAATAAAATCGAGAATAAAGCCAAGTAGAAAAATAACCACCATTACTAACAACACAGCGGTAAATACGCCGCCAGGTAAATCGGCAAAGAATGCTTGTAAAAGCTCTTCACCGCCAAAACCACGAAAGACGAGGGAAAATATCGATGCGCCAATTAGAATTAAAAAAACCATTGATGTGATTTTTGTGGTTTCGCGCACCACATATTGAGTATTCTTACCATTGATTTTCTTCTTCAATAACGCCAGAAAAACGGAACCAATAGCGCCAACAGCGGCAGCTTCTGTGGGTGTTGCTTTGCCCGTTAATATTGCCCCTAATACAGCAATAATCAGCAATAACGGAGGCAGTAACGCAAGAAGAAGTGATTTTACGTTAGCGTGCTCACTTTCTTGGCCATGCGCTGGCACTTGCGACGGGCTAAACTTACTGACACCCCATAAATACAGTAAGTAAAAAATAACCAGAATGAGCCCCGGAACAATAGCACCGACAAATAAGTCGCCTACAGAGACACTGTCGGGCGAAAATATCCCCATATCAAGCTGTGCTTTTTGATATGCACTAGATAACACATCGCCCAGCAGAACGAGTGCGATAGAAGGCGGAATAATTTGCCCTAACGTACCCGTTGCACAAATAGTTCCCGTAGCTAGAGACGGCGAATAACCTCTTTTCAGCATCGTAGGCAATGACAGCAAGCCCATTGTTACTACTGTAGCACCAACAATACCAGTGCTGGCTGCTAGTAACATACCGACTAATACAACCGATACACCGAGGCCCGTTTTAAAGCGACCCAATAAACCTGACATTGCGACTAACAGGTCTTCCGCAATTTTGGAGCGCTCTAGCACAACCCCCATAAAAACAAATAGCGGAACCGCAATAAGAGTTTGATTTTTCACAATACCGAATAAACGGCTTGGTGTTGCTAGCAAATAACTACCGTCAAACACGCCAAAAAAAATACCAATGCCGGCGAAAACTAGGGATGTGCCAGCAAGAGTCAATGCGACAGGGTAACCAATCAACAAGAACAAACAAACCACAAGAAACAGGACCAGAGAGAGAATTTCCATTATTTGGACACGCCAGCCAATATTAAGCTTTGTTTAATTGCTTCTGATATACCCTGCAAAAACATGGTAAATGAAAATAATAAAATGAACGACTTCAACACATACAAAAAAGGAAGACCGCCAGACTCCATAGAACCTTCGAGCGTTCGCCATGATTCGAATACGTAATGCCAACTAACAGCAGTAATAAAAGTCATCACCGGCAATAGCAAAAATAATGTGCCGACTAGATTAACCAGTGCTTTTCGCCGATGACTAAAGCCTCGATAAAATACATCAACACGAACATGGCCATCATGTTGCAGGGTGTAAGCACTACCAAGCAAAAAAACGGCGGCATGCAGATAAACAACTGACTCTTGCATGGCTATCCAGCCAAGATTAAAGCCGTAGCGTAAAACCACCACGGCGAACGTAACTGCAGCCATTAAGAACGTAAAATAACTGACACATTCGCCTATTCTTTTATTAATGACGTCAATTGTTGCTGATACGGATGAAACTGCGCCGACTAACGACATGGCATACCCTCGCCTATTGGTCATTCTTTAATAAAATGTTAATGAACGTATTCTGGCACATATAAACGCCTGACGTTAAGTCTTTTTTGTCTTGATAGAGTGATTTACACGCACACTTTGTGAACCAATTCGGAGAAAATATGAGTGCTTATTTTAAACCAACGATGGCTTGATCCAGAAGCAAGTTAATATAATAGAAATTAAGATCTCAAAAGACAGAATTATACTGTTCCAATATTGTTAAACAACTAATAAGCGTTTTTATCAACAAATCCTTTAAATATAGTCACTGTAATGATTTTTATGTCCAACCAAACTGACCAGCGGTGAATATACTCCAGATCATATTCGACTCGTTTGACCATTTTATTAACGGTTTCTGTCTCTCCTCTAAAACCGTTAATTTGCGCCCAGCCGGTAATGCCAGGTTTGACTTTGTGTCGCAGCATGTATCCTTCAATCAACTTGCGATACTGCTCATTATGCGCAACGGCATGCGGACGAGGACCAACGATCGACATTCTGCCTTGCAATACATTAAAAAACTGAGGGAGTTCGTCTAAGGACCGGCGACGCAGAAACGCACCAAACGGAGTTACTCGTTTATCATCCACTGTTACTTGTTCTATCTTTTCTCCGTTATCTTCAGTGAGCATCGATCGAAACTTATATATTTTTATTTGACGACCGTCTAAACCATAACGACTTTGTTTGAAAATAATGGGACCTGTTGAGGTTGCTTTTATGCCGATGGCGATGAATAACATGGGTATTGCTATCAGTACTAAAATGCAAGCACTAAGTATCATGTCTTCAGCTCGTTTTAATACATTATTAGCGCCTTGAAAGGGCGTATCAAATACACTGAGAGTCTGCACGGAACCGACGGTTTGCCATCTTGCATTTAACAGATTATAAATAAAGAAATTAGGAATAATATAAACGCTGCAAGTGGTATCACTGCAGCGATTTAGTATATCCATGATTCTATTTTCAGCGCTCATGGGCATTGCAACATAAATAAAATCAATTTCACCTCTATTGGCCGCCTCTAATGCATCTTCAATAGTGCCTACCACGTTGCTTTGCAATTCATTGGGTAATCGACTGGCTTCTCTATCATCAAAAATACCTTTTAAACGAATACCGAGATGTTCATTATCAGTGATTTGTTGGAATAAATTATAACCCGATGGGGTTGCCCCAACGATCGCAGCATAACGAGAATTTCGACCTTTTTTACGCAAAACAAACAAGAACTCACGAAACACGATACGCCAAGCAGATAACGCAGGATAGGTAGCAATTAGCCACATTAATATTGTTATTTCACCGTAGGCAGCTAATGCGGGAAAGAAATACGCAAACGCTATGATACCAATGCCGGTTATTGTCCAAGCAGTAAATGTGTATTTAATCAGCAAAGTGGTTGACTGTGTTCGCCAAGATCTATATAAATCGAGACCTTCTGCGGTGACGTTAAAACCGATAATGCCAATAAATAGTACGATCATACTTGAGGGTTCAATATCAACTCGGCGAACAATTAAGATTAGAAAGTAGAGCAGTGAAATAGTAACAAGATCGACAAGCCGATACACAGTAGAAAAACTACTCTTGTTCGATTGAATAATCCCTGCACCTCTGTATCTACCGGTTTTTGTAGGTTTTTTCATTACAACCCTTGCGCAATTATTTACAATACCTTGTTGAGCCTATCTATTTTCCGCAATATCGCAATATAAGGTGTTCTTTATTAGTTTAGCGATGTGCTTTTTGCTTTTGCAATTTCACATCAAGCAGCCAAGCTCAGATTTATTACTTAACATATCACGGTCACCTTGAATAAAAATTGACAACATCTTCGCAGCAGATACATTGCGCACAATTTTAGGTGGTTAGTATTTGTTCATTGTTTTAGACATAATACATAGGATACAATATTATCGTATAAGTTGTCTTTACACACGAGCAATAATATAAGCATAAGAAAAGATGGCCTGCAAAGAATTGATAAAGACCATAGAAATGGTCTTTTTGCAGGCAGCAAAAGAACTTAAAAACGAGCTAAAAAATAGCGTTACTTTATATTTATTTGGATTCTATAAATAACTACACCAAAAAGGACAACGGAATGAAAGTATTAAAAGTTACTTGCGTAATTGTGTTGGTAATTAGTAGCATAAATATTAGTGCACAACAGTTTCAAAATCCGGCGAGTGTGGAGTTCGGTAGTTTCGACGTCACTCCAACTGTCGATTTTGGCTTGCGTTATGACGATAACGTCATTCGCTCAAACGTGAATAAAATAAACAGTTGGTCGCAAATAGTTTCACCACAAATCGTTATGTTAGACAGCTTTGGAGCAAGCCAAGTGCGGGTTGGTTATCGTTTGCGTAACGAGCGTTTTTTTAGTAGTTCAGAAGACAACTACACTGATCACTTTTTCAATGCAGCCGTTGATTTTGAGCTTAATTCACGCAATCGGTTCGATGTAGGTATCGACTTCACCGACGGTCACGAGGACCGAGGTACTGGCTTTTCAATTGGTAACGCTGAACCTTTAAGTAGGCCTGATAGTTTTAAGCATAGCGAATTTGATATGCTGTATTCATATGGGGCTTTTAATGCAGACGGTCGTTTGGATATTAACTTCAATATTACTAATCGCGATTACGATATAGATACACCTGAGTATCGCGCACGCGATAGATCGTTTACTAATGTTGGTGGTACATTCTTTTATCGTATTGGGGCGGTTACTGACGCTACTTTTGATATTATTTATAGAGATGTTAATTACAAATTCGATTTAAATGCGATGTCACTATTAGACAGTGAGGAAATCTCTTACCTTGTTGGTCTAGAGTGGGAGGCAACCGCTCGAACTTCTGGATTTGCTAAAATTGGTTATCAAGAAAAGAACTTTGACTCGCCTTTGCGTGAAGATTTTGAAGGCATAGATTGGGCTGCTGGTATTTTGTGGGAACCTGTTACTTACTCTACATTCAACTTCACGGCAAGCAACGATACGGATGAAACAAATGGTGAGGGCAACTTTATTCGAGGCCGCGATTACGCTTTAGAATGGCGCCATGTTTGGTTAGCAGATAAATTAAGAAGCTCAACTTCCTATACTTGGGGTACTGACCGTTATGAAGGTCAAATAAGTGATGTTGGTATTCGTGAAGATGACCTCGTTAGATTTAGAGCTTCTTTGTACTATCAGTTTCGTCGTTATATGAACATCGAAGTAGGTTATATTTATGACGAACGTGACAGTAACCGAACTGCCATTGAGTACGACCGAAATCAGTTTATAATCAGCGCATTATTCACGCTATAGTGCTAAAAAAGTGAGGTGTTTATGACGTTAAAGTTACCGTCACTGTTAAGATATTTAACACTGCTTGTTGTTTATATCTTTGTTGTATGTGCGACTGCCCGGGCGCAAGGTAACGCGGACCTAAGCCAATACAAATTGGGTTCGGGTGACGTAGTAAAAATAACGGTATTTGGTCAAAAGGACTTGTCCGTGCAAACTCGACTATCAAATATCGGTGCTATTAACTACCCCTTCCTCGGTGACATTAATTTAGTTGGGCTCACGGTCAACGAAGTTGAGAATAGAATTGACGACGGACTGCGTGGCGATTACTTAGTGAACCCGTCAGTATCGGTGACTGTGCTTGAATATAGGCCTTTCTTTATTGATGGCGCTGTAAATCGCCCGGGTGGCTACCCATATCAACCTGGGTTGTCGGTGAATAAAGCAGCAGCATTGGCTGGTGGTTTTACTGAGCGTGCGTCACGAGAAAAAATTATCATCGTTAGAAAAATTATTGGCGTTGAAACCACCATTGAAGCTGATGCCTCAGATGTCATATTGCCCGGCGATATCGTGACTGTGCAAGAACGCTTTTTCTAAATATAGAGACCTATATGACCTTGCACGCAAACGAACAAATTGAAGTAAAATCAAATGATACGGACATCATCGATGTTGTTCAGTATTGGGGCACGGTTAAGAGCTACCTCTGGCGGATTATCGGTTTGGCTCTTCTGCTAACCACATTAGCTTCGCTTATCGTGTTGTCTATGACACCGCGTTATATTGCGACAGCGTCTCTTCTGATTGAAGCCGAGCAGGCTAATGTGCTCTCTATTGAAGAAGTGTATGGATTGGATTCAAGTAGAAAAGAATACTTTGAAACACAATACGAAATATTGCGCTCCCGTCATATAGCCGAGAAAGTAGTTGATGAGCTTAGTTTGTACGACAACGATCTCTATAACCTAGATATTAGTAAAGCAAATAGAAGCAGTTTCGTTGAGTCAGTTGATGCAGCAATAGATTTTTTAAAAAATTCATTACCCTTTTTACCGCAACAACTAGAAGAAGTAAAAACCGAACAGGAGCGACTCTTGGCAAGACGCTCTTATGCTGTATCTCAAGTAATGGAATTTTCAAGTATTACTCCACTGAGAAACACACAGGTAGTAAATATCTCATTTGAAAGTCCGGACCGTAAGCTTGCTTCAGTCGTAGCGAATACCTTATCTGACGTGTATATAGAAAACTACTTGGAAAGTAAGTTGGACATGACCGCAAAGGCAACAACTTGGCTAAATGAAAGTTTACAAGGCTTACGCACAAAGCTAGATAGCGCTGAAAAAAGCTTAGCTGAATTTTATGAGCGTGAGCAACTTGTCGATATTGATGGTGTTGTAGGTTTGGCTTCAGAACAACTTCAGCAACTCAGTGACCAACTTATTGATGCACAAGTAATGTTGCAAAGAAACATTACTATTTACGGGCAAGTCAACCAGTCAGGAGCCGATTTTACGTTACTCTCTAGCTTGCCAGAAGTGCTAAACCACCCTTCAATTCAAAATATCAAACGAGAAGAAGTGGTCGCTGAAAGTAAAGTATCTGAACTTAAAGAAGTGTACGGCCAGAAACACCCCATAATGATTGCAGCTAACGCCGAACTTAATTCAATTAAAAATAGTGCTCGTAACCAAATTACGGTTTTAATATCAGGGATCACTACCGAATTTCGCATTGCTGAAAAAAAAGTTGCTGGGCTTAAAAAAGACGTTGAGGCTGCAAAGAGTGAGTTTCGTAAGTTATCTAGCTTAGAGAATCAACGTAAGACACTACAGCGTGATGTTGATATCAACCAGCAATTATATAATTCGTTTTTTACACGTTTAAAAGAAACCGACCAACTAGGCGGTTTTGAATCGGCAAATGCCCGAGTACTTGATGCCGCCACGTTTCCTGATAATCCTGCGAAACCTAAAAAAGGGTTAATTATCGCTGCTGCTTTTGTGATGAGTTTAGCTTTAGGTGTATTCTTAGCACTGTCGCTCGAGGCACTGAATAGTGGTATTCGGTCAGTTGATGATGTTGAGCGAAAACTCGGTCAGCGTATGCTGGGTATCATCCCATGGCAAACACTTAGGAAAAAACAAAAGTTACCATTACGTCATTTCTTCGACAACAATCATCATATGTTCAGCGAGTCAGTGAGGACCTTAAGAACAAGCCTACAGTTGTTGAATTTAGACAAGCCTTCGCAAACAATCTTGGTCACTTCTAGCGTGCCTCATGAGGGTAAGAGCACCGTTTCAATTAACTTAGCATTTGCCATGGGCCAACTTAGCAAAGTATTGCTTCTTGATACCGACTTACGCCGACCTACTCTGGCTAAACAATTCGACTTACCCGGTTTTCAACCTGGGCTTTCAAATTTAATTGCAGGTACTCATACGCTTGAAGAATGTATTGTGACCGACCAAAAATCAGGCATTGATTTAATATGTGCGGGAAGTTTGCCACCTAATCCACAAGAATTACTTGCCTCTGAACAATTCAAGATATTGATGGTAACGCTCAAAACTAAATACGAACATATTATTGTCGATAGTGCACCAACCCAAGCAGTAAGTGACGCTGTTATTGTCTCTAAGGTTTGTGACTCAGTAGTTTACGTAGTCCGAAGTGACAGTACGAGCTATAAGATAATCAACAACGGTTTATCTCGCTTTATGCAAATTGGACATAGAGTTGATGGTGTTGTGTTAAACCAAGTTGACTTGAAAAAGGCTAAAAAGACTGGCGAATATTCCGGCTTTTACGACCAATACGGATACCAGAGCTATCCAACGGATTCACACAAATCGTGATTGACCTGCACAGCCATATATTGCATGGGATTGATGATGGCGCGAAAACGCTTGAGGATGCCGTCGCGATGGCGAAGCATTCTGTTGAATTTGGCGTAACACACATGGTATGCACTCCGCATATTCATCAAGGCGTATTTGACAACAACTTAGCCACTATTACACCCGCTTATGCGCAACTAGTGTCAGCACTTAAAGAACAAAAAGTGCATTTGAAATTGGCGTTTAGTTGCGAAGTCAGAGTCACTCCAGACATACTACAGTGGATAAATGCAGAATCTTTGCCTTTTATAGGTGAATGGGAAGGTAAAAAAGCACTTTTATTAGAATTGCCTCATAGCCACATTCCCCCTGGTGTAGAAAATTTAGTGCGCTGGTTATTTAAGAACAACATTCAGACCATTATTCCTCATCCTGAACGTAATCGCGATATTATTGCCGACTACAATAAAATACATATGCTTAAGCGCATCGGCTGTTTGTTTCAAGTCACTGCTGGCGCTTTTATAGGTCGCTTTAATGAAAAAGTACAACTGGTCGCAGAGCGCTTGCTTGCCGACGACCTCATCACCTATGTTGCCTCCGACATGCATAACTTGCATCGTCGGCCTAATGATATGTTGGCCTGTAAACAAGCGATTATACAAATAGCCAACAGCGACATCGCAAATGCGCTAGTTTATGATGTACCGTTAATAATTTCTAAAAACTTAAATTGGCAGTAAATCTGTTGATGAATAGAGCAAAAAAACATAGTGCGAACAAATATAGTGCAAACAAATATAGTGCAAACAAATAAAGTGCGAACAAAACTAATTCAACGGATCAAATATATACTGTTTATGTATCGTAAGTACCGTTTTGCGTGTGCATTTGGTTTTATCGGGCTGCTCGGTTTATACAATGCAACTAACTACGGCTTGGCTAGTTTGCATTTTTACTCTGCACAAAATGCCGTTTCAGCATGGCACGCTGATAACCATTTGCAGAATGAAGCAAGCTACAACATCGCTGCACAGTCTGCCTATAAAGCCAGCAATCTCCACCCCGCACATCCGTTGTATACTGACCTTTCAGCACAAATATATGAATGGGGTGCAATAGGGGGTTATGAAGATGCGTCAGTTGCACTTGCAAGCTCAAAAGACTTGTATATCAAAGCAGCTAAAATGCGACCGACTTGGCCCGTAACATATGCTTCCCTTGCGATGAATAAGTGGCGTTCAAATGAATTTGATGCCGAATTGATTAATTACTTAACGTTAGCCAATAAATACGGTCCAAAAAAAGCAGAAGTAAATATCTTATTTGTAGAAATGGGCTTGGCTTTATATCAGAGTAATAAACCATTTTATGTTGAACTCAGGCCATACATAAAACAACGAATATCGCAGGGCATTCACAATTCTCAAAGCCAGACCAGAGTGTTAGCCGCTATTGAGCATTATGCAGCCAAAAGAACAGTATGCAGATGGATGAGAGAATCGGACGCGGCAGTGAGCAACCGTATCTTAAAGTGCGTTAAAAGTTAATTTAGCGACTACTGTAAGCTCTTCGACGCTGACGTAGTTGTAAACTATTTATAATCAGACTCAGACTGATGAATATAACAAAATAACTCGCATTCGCAAACGCTTGTAACGGAAAATCAACCGTCATATGCAGCAGCATCCCTATTATCACCATACAACAGGCAAATGACGTTCCTTTGAAAATTGAATTGCGTCTATGTCGCATCGCTCTTGCTGACTGATAGAATGCAAAGCTGACTAAAAAAGCCAGAATGCTGACACTTGGAACGCCATATTCTATTGTCATTTGCAAAAAATCGTTATGAGCTTGGTCATAAAAAGCATGAACGTCGGTTGTTTTATAAGCTGGGAAGGTACTGTAAAAACTGCCGGCTCCGGTGCCTGTAATCGGAAAGTCGAGCACCATAGGCAGAGCATCTCGTATTACTTCATCCCTACTTTCTTGTTGTAGTGACGTTTCGGCCAAACGTTGCTGTACTTTTTCTAAACCAAACCAAGTACTTACAATAAGAAGATCGATAACAAACATACTCATTATCAAGATTGTTAGGCCTTTACTTCTCTGCTTCACTAAAACCAGTGCGATTAAGCCCACGATGCTCATAGCAACGAAAAACGCCGTATTACCCATTCTTGAACGAGACATAACTAGGGCGATAACCATGATGACTAAACTAATACGGATAAGCGCTTTACTGCTTAACATTGCAGTGGCAATTGAGCGCATCCAATCTTTGGGAGAATTCATCTGGTCTTTTTGTAAACCAGCGACCATCAATCCAATACCAGCCGCTAAACACATCATTAAGAAATTAGCGTAATGATTTTTATAAACAAAGCTTCCCGTTGCTGACTCGTTAACAGCCAAGCCAAACACCAAACTTTGCTGTGCACCTAACAGTATTTCAAGCGCGCCATAAATAGCTTGGATAGTGCCGGCCGCAACCATGGTAGTTAGCAGAAGCTTGATGCGTTTTTCGTCATCGACAAGCAGCAACGTGCAGATAAATAAACAAAAATAGGCGAGGAGCTTAAAGAAACTAACACCTGTTTGCCCTGGGTCAAGCGAAAAATAGAAAGTGGACACATCCGCCATTACTTGTATTTCGTGCGCTTTAGGTGACATTAAAGCAAGCAAAAATTCAGACATTGGAATGATTTGCAAACCAGCAAGAATGATAAACGCAGCCCATACATATACTATTTTTAGGTGTTTTCCCAAACCTAAGTGTCTATATTCTCTAAAATGCACGGCACACGCCATTGAAAGGGCGAATATAAGTATTTGGAAGAAGCTCCAAGCCCAAGGTCTATTTGCTCCTAATGGAATAGGTAGCAAAAAAACGATAGCCAATAGGACATAAAATAAAGAGTTAGATGTTTTGCTACGCACAGTTTTTTATTATTCTTTTGTTACATTAACGAAATAAAAAAACCCCTAAACTAAGGGGCTTTTAGAAAGCTCTTCACTTTAAAATTAGTTACCAGTAAAAACTAGTTTGTTGACGCTGTTGTGTCACCACCACCAGTGCCACCCGAACCAATTCCTGCACCAACAGGCTCTATAGGTTCAGGAGCAGGGCCTCTAGCAGGAGACAAAGATATGCTGGATGGGTCGGCGCCGGCTTGCAATACGGCAATGAATGCATCATCTGGGTTAATCGAGCCTGATAACGTAGCGCCATCTAATACTTCTTGAGCGAAATCAGGATATAACACAATACCCAAAGTAATCACTTCGATAACGCTATCCGGATTTTCTTCAATAAGCGACTTAGTCACTTCAATTAGGCTGTTCAAAACTACCATTTCACGATAAAACGCATTCGAAAGACTCATGTTAAATGCAATCGCTGACTTAGCTTCAGGGGGAAGCGTTGTATCCTCTTGCGTCATCGAGCTATCAATTGCACCAGAAATAGCTAATGGAACTGTGCTTCCCTTATCCATTAATCTAACAACTACATCATGCAAGCGGTTACCTGGTTGCACTTCATCTCCGAACAAACTGACCGTGTTAATTGGCTGTGCGAAGGCGGCAAAAGCACTAAAAGAGAAAAGTACTGCACATATGATAAAACGACGCATTTTAAAATTCCTTATTGTTTGTTAGGCACTTTTCACCTAAATTCTAATTTTAATTTTAGATAGCATTGGTCATAAAAGCAACACAAAAATCATTTGTCAAACGAATCAGCTGCAAGACCCATGCTATTTTCTATAAGTTCTAGTCATTACTCGCCTTTGGTGCGCCAATAAAATAGCCTTGTTGATAGTCTATTCCTGCTTTTTTCAGCCAGTCAGACTCTTCAATACTCTCTACCATTTCTGCAATAATTTTGATGTTCAAACCGTGTGCAATAGAAATTAATGATTGCACAAACAATTGGTTATCGGGCTCGTTGTGGATGTTTCGAATAAAGCGCCCGTCGAGTTTTAAGTAGTCGGGACGAATGTCTCTTAAATGAGTTATACCGGCGAGTTGAGCACCAAAGCGTTCAACCGTAATTTTTACCCCCTGTAGCTTTAGCTTTTTCACGAAACCTGATAATTGATTGACATCATTAACCAGAGCTCTTTCTGGAATTTCAAGCACTAATTTAGCGCAAACTTGGCTGTTTTCACGCAGTTTCCACAATAACCATGTTTGAAATTGAGGATCCAGCATCGACATTCGAGATATATTAATACCCACGGTACCTAGCGCTGATGGAATTTTTAATAACGCTGCAGTTAAAATCATTTGATCTAGCTTGTCAGCATAGTCAAGTCTTACTGATGCTGGCACCAATTGAGCCATTGGCAACAACTCACTGGATGAACGATTCGGCAAGCGCGCGAACCATTCTTCATACAACACATCACCGACTGGTGAAACAATGGGTTGCTTGGCAAAGTCAGCAGTGCCTATTTCAATTAATTTTTGTATTTTTTCACGCCATGCTTCATTCCCTTGGACTACATTCAGGTTTGACGCCAACTGCCAATGGCTCGAAGCGGTGCTAGCAATAGCCAGTGCACTGTCAACTTTTTCCATTATCACTTTTATGTCGTTACCACATACAAATTCAGTCGCACCAATGTGCGCCATTCCTTGTTCATACTCGGTCTTTTCTAGGCTCAAAAAGACGGTCGCCAATGCCTCCAACAAATCGGTGCACTGATTTTTAGAGCAGTCTTCGACTAGTAACGAAAAATCAGCACCATTTACACGATATAAATTAAATTGCGGAAACGATTGTGACGTGACTTTCTTGATCGTATCACAAACACTCACTAAATAACGGTCGCCCACTTCACCGCCATAGGCATTGTTGACCTGGGCCAAACTGCTGCAACGAATAATTAATAAAAAGCCTTGAGAATGCTGTTCCGAATCCGTTAACATTTGCCTTAGAGACAGTTCAAAAGCGCGTCTGTTACCTACTTTGGTTAGTGAGTCTGAATATGCAAACTCACGATATTTCTCTGATTGCTCACTTAACTGTGTGAACATTTTGGATAACTTCTCAGACATACGGTTGACTGCATTTACAAAAATACTTAGCTCCGGCGTTCTTGGTACGTTTTTAACTATTCCAAAATTTTTGTTACTTATCGCCTCCACCTGCGTTACCACATCGATTAAAGGCCGCGTAATCAGCCGAACCATAGCCCACACGAACATCAATGCTAATATGAAAATCGCAACAATAACCCAGAATGTCTCAACTGCATTACGCCATAATTGTTCGTATCCGAAGCCGGGGTTGCTGGTTACTTGCAGCGTTCCAGCAATTTGCCAGCCTGTATTCAAGTTGGTAACCGCAACGGGCGCCTTTATTACAAACATATCAATAAACCATTCTGGTACTGACTGCATTGCTTTAGGATTTTTTTTGTCTAATATAATTACACCGTCTGGTTCGGTTAATTGAATAGATTGGTAGTAACCTCTGTCAAAAATAGCATTTGTCATGGTTTCGATAATAGGGATATTAGCTTCATCACCAACATATGGCGTAATCGATAGCCCTAAAGAAGTAGCCGTGTCTTGGGCATGCGAAGCCAATTGTCGTTGAATAAAGTCACGTGTATTCGTAACGTTGACCCAAAGAGTGCCTATGAACACTAAAAATAGTACAACAAAAAAACCAATTCCGAATTGTTTGGCTAGCGACATGCGTTACTTCCTTCCTTAAAAAACTGTGCGCAGTGCGAGATGCACAACTTTCTCAAAATTATAATGATAAACAAGGCGACTAATACCCCTGCTTCATTCGTTCAGTTAAGTCTTGCCATAAGCTGTTGTTGTTTTTAGCTTGTAACTGTCTGCCTTGCCCTTTTGACTTTGCACGCCATAAACCATCACCATTAAAGCTATATATGGGAATTAAATCACGTCTTTGCGTTGCAGGTAATATGCGTCTATTTATGTTATCCAAAACCAACGGCACGGACTTTGGTGTTTCATAGTATGCCAGTACCATATGTGCTTGGCGAGGTCTTGTGGCGGTAACATACATGAGGCGCAGTTTTTCACTTGCCACACCCAGTTCAATTAAGCTGAAGTATTTTGCAATAGTGAAGTCTTCGCAATCACCTCCATTGGTAGCGAGAAACTCAACAGGCGTTGCCCAATAGTCATTCTTACCCCAGTGCTGCATGTCGTCTACAAAATCTATTTTATTAAAAAAACGATTTATCTCGTAGAGTTGGCTATCGACAGACTGATTTTTTTGTTGTTCGAGCACCAGTTGCCAGGCGCGCACTCTTGCCACAGCGTCTTGGTTATAACGAGTTTCGACTAGGTTAAAGAACTTTTCACTGAAGGTTATTTCGGACACAGCAAAGCTACCCGACAGAAACAGTAGGATGGTGAGACAGAAAAAGTGCAAACTATATTTTTTAGCTGTCACAAATGCCCTTGAAACTTGTGGCGTGCGCTCGCGACAAATATAACTATTTCAATATGTAGCAATCTAAATCACTCGGGGTTATATTCATCTTTATCGAATATTTGACTCATCTAATTATTAAACCCTAATTATCCAATCAACGATATTCTGTTATTCTATACATGCGAATAAAAAAGCATTCTCTTACATCTGAAACAAAATATGCGATGAAGTAAATTGCGGTGATATGTGCTCTGCACTGCGAAAATATAAACAAAATAATATCAAATTTTTAGGACTTGCCGGAAAAAGAATGGAATTAATCAAAAACCAACATATTGTTTTCGTTATCAATTCACTCGAAGGTGGCGGTGCCGAAAAGGTAATATGCGATTGGTTAGTTGAAATGGAGCCGGTTTTTACGCAAAGTCACTCAAAAGTGACATTGCTCTTGCTTGACGATTTACCCGAAGCCAAGCTTGTTCCAAATTACGTGAATAAGCAGACGTTAGACTCCAAAGGTAAACTATTCTCAAGTTATGCTTGCCTAAAAAACGCCCTTATAACAAATAAACCAGACATCATATTCAGTTTTTTAAACAGAAGTAATGTCCTTTGCACCCTTATTGGTAGACAACTAAATATACCTACAATTATCAGCGAGAGGTCCAACACATCACAACACTTCGGCAATTCTTTAAAAGGCAAGTTTAGTAAACTCATTGTTCGCACGGTTTATCCTAAAGCGAACAGAGTAATCGCTGTGTCTGAGGGCGTTCGTCTTGATCTTGTCGCTAATTTTTGTATCCAGAGCGAGCGCTGTATTACACTGCAAAATGCGTACAATACGGATAAATTAATTAAAAAGTCAAACCTGGAGGTCGAAGCAGAAATACCAGAAAACAGCTTTATCATTGCAATTGGAAGGTTACATTTAGTTAAAAACTTTGAGTTATTAATTAACGCATATGCCCAGAGCAATATCAACATTCCTCTATTAATATTGGGCGAAGGTCCATTACGAAAAAAGCTTCAAAAGCAAATAGATTCATTGGATTGTACCAATAAGATTTTTCTAAAAGGCTATCAAGTAAATCCTTATCCTTATATTAAAAAAGCAGCTTATATGGTTTCTACTTCAAATGCCGAAGGGTTTCCGAACGCTATTGCAGAAGCCCTTTGCTTAGGTACGCCTGTCGTAGCGACTAATTGTGAGTCAGGCCCTGCCGAAATATTAGCCGATGATGTTTACTTTACAACAATAGACGCCCAAATTGTTAAATATGGGGTATTGTGCAAGCCTAAGTCGATAGATGCGGTAAAAAGTGCTTTACTTTTAATGTCAAAAATTGATAAGACTGAAGCGTATCGGCAAAAATTACAGGCTCGGGCCGAGCAGTATTCGTTCGATAACGTCAGAGCCACTTTAATAGCTGAAATTAATCACTTGGTAAAAACTAAATGATATTCGAATTTACAAAAGTATTACTCACTATTATTTCGTTTTTTATTTTAGTGAAAGGTATAAAAAATTCGCCTAACAAGTATGTTCAATTCTTACTGATTGCATTTTGGTTAAGATTTTTTTTGGGCGCATTTCATCAATTTACTTATGTCCCAATAATCGGGCCATTTTCACTCACCGCGTTCTTTTCAATTTTAGTCGCTACAACGGGACTTTTACTCATCCCTAAACGAACACTGCTTCTGAAACAGCTGATGCTATTTTATGTATTTTTCGTGACTATTTTTCTGAGTGCAATATATAATGGCCTTTGGGCAGGTTTTATTATCGTATTAATCAAATGGCTTTATTTTTTAGTGATCACTTGTTGTCTTTATCTCGGGATAAATAAACACGGAATAACAGCAACATTTAAACCACTATTAATCGCCTTCTTCTTGCCCATTTCATTGCAAATTGCATCCGTTTTATTAAGCGCGAGAAAAGTAACTGATAATGAAGGCCTTGCGTTTAGTTATATTGGAGGCTATTTTCATGAATCCGCTTTTTCTATGATCCTAGTCACATTTTTAGTGGTTTTGAGTCTGTTAAAAAAACAAGATGTTAGATCCCAAACATTATTATTTCTACTTGGCACTATTGGTATATTTTTAACCAATTACAGAACCGCTATCATCGCGGCATTACCCGTTTTACTTATTTTCTTTTTTAGTAAAGCAGAATCAAAAATAGAGCAAAAATATCGTCCATATTTTATTCTCATATTTGGTTTTTCTTCATTTTTGTTACTTTCTTTGTTCTTCACCTTTAATCAGGAAAGATTTGCCGATATCGGCGCTGTCTTAGGGAGTATTGAAAATTTGATCAAAGCGCCAATATATTACACTGAAATAGAAAAAGACTTATTTTCTGCACGGATTTATATCTGGTCTCAATATCTGTCGGCATTTTTCGAAGCAGACATCTGGACGCATATTTTTGGGTTTGGCCCAGAGTCTTACAGAGGCGTATTTGAAAAATATGCCCATAATACATTTGTTTCGTTTCTGTATGAATATGGCTATCTCGGATTCAGTATTTTTGTCTTTTTTAATATTCTCCTACTAAAAAATGCTTTTTTATTAAAAGATAAAGAAATTTCCTCAAGAATATTTTATTCTCTTATCGGTTTCTTAATTTTAAACTTAGCGACTATGCCCTTATGGGCATTAGAGGGAATGATTATTTATGCAATGTTAATTAGCGTCATTTTTTCTAAAAAAATTGTCGAACGTGTCTGACGTATTCGTAAACCAACATTGTATTCATGGTCGCTATTGCCTTAGTTACCCTTTCAGTTTAACGGTTTTAATAAGTCGTATTTCTAGAGCGAGGAGAATAAATTGAAGCTGTGTGGTGACGGACTCAGAGGGATCCCCGAAATAATGGGGGGAATAGAAACTCATTATAAACAACAATATACAGAACCACGTAACGAAATAGAAGTTTCTGTAATAGTAGTACATTCGCCCCACATTAAGAATTCGTTCAAATGTAAAAAGAACGTGAGCGTTATTCCAGTTTTTACTATTAGAAGTAAAATTCTAGAAACATTTCTACACACTCTTATTTGTATTTTTTATACCCGATTAATTATCAAACCAGATGCACTCCGTATTCATGGAATTGGTCCATGTATGCTTACTGCACTCGCCATTTATGACTTGGCGACGTTATTTGTTCTAAGATCCTATCGGCGGCCCACTAATATTTGCCTTGCAAGAAATACAAAATTCTTATTAGGAGTGCAATGAATAATAAATTAACGGCTTATTTTTACCCGTTCGAGCACGATAATAAATTTATTGAGAGAAACCAAAATGCACTTCGAAATGTGGGCTTTCGCATTTGCAGAGTAACTCAGTTACTTTCACTCAACGCTTGGTCTAATCGTGATAAAAATATCACTGTGCTTAACTGGGTTGAAGACCAAAAGTATCGACGCTCTAATTCATTTCTTAAAGCATATATTTTATTCTTTGGTTTTTTAGGCCTTATTCTATTATCAAAAATCATGTCAAACAAAGTTGTCTGGATAAAACATAATCTAAAGCCACACAATGCCCATGGCAATGCTGTTTGTCATCGATTAACTTGCGTTTGGTTCAATTTATTAAACATTAAGGCCGTAGGATTAGAGGAATACTATGGTGCAAGGACGCTAAAACACCCTCTTTACTTTGCAGATGCTGAAATAATTAAGAATATGACGTCATCAACGCCAAATAAAGTGCCTACCGTATTTTTCTTTGGTGCCATAAAATCTTATAAAAAGCTTCACATTGCATTAGCATATTGGCCAATTAGTTTACCCTTAAGAATCAGAGGTAAAGCGCAGTCTGCATCTTATGAACAACAGTTAAGACATATAATTGAAAGTAGAAGGCTCAAGGTCGATTGGAAAAACGAGTTTATCAGTGATGAAGCGCTTAATATTCATTTAAAAAACAGTGACTTTGTCCTTTTGCCTCATTCGGATAACGCTATGATTAGCTCAGGATCCTACTATCACGGACTGAGTCTGGGTTGTAACATCATTTGCTTCAGCAGCGTTTTCGCTAAACACAAAGCGGAACAATTTCCATTCACTCATATATTTGACCCTAAAACATTCAGTATTGGGTGGTTACAAAGCAAAAAAATACCCAGAGAAGAAGTACTTAGAATTGGACTAAAACATTATGGAGAACGACAACTGGTTAATAGTTGGAAAACCATTTTATCGATTAAGTAATTGCCCTTAAAGATTGATATTTTTAGCAGGGATACCCACCAAAATTGAGCTATCAGGAAAGTCCTTATTAACTACTGCGTTTGCACCTACCTTCGACCCATCACCGATAGTTATTTTTCCAAATATTTTTGCCCCTGGTCCAATATAAACGTTCTTACCTATTGTAGGTACTGCCAGCTTTGAGTCAGGGTGCCTGCCAATAACTACATCGACGTTAACGGTAGAACCATCACCAATCCATGCCCTAGAATTAACTACGATTGTGCCATAATGAGGAAAGTACACTCCCTTGCCAATCGTATTAATTGGAATAGAGAAGCCTAATTTTCTAGAGATCCTGAGAAATAATAATTTAATTATAATAAAAAAAGGAAAAAACAGTGTTTTTCTCTGACCGAACTCAAGTAGTCTCATATACCAATGAAATCTAACAATTGGGTCCAAACAAAAACTCTTTATACCCACTTTGCAGCTTCGAGCAAACAAATCCGATTTTATATACTCTTTCAGTTCGATAAAGCTTAATTGCATATCACTCGCCTCTAGCCTCATGGATAGCATTAAGGAACTCTAACGAGGTTGCCTCCCACGTATAATTAGTTAAAGCTCGCTCTTTTAAATATTGTCCCAATTCATTTCTATAATCCAAATCAGTCGCTACCTCGGTCAACTTAGCCATTAGGCTGTGAATATTATCGGCTTCAAATTCAGCCATAGGATTGCTAACCACATCGCTATTAGCATCAATGTTAGCGACGACTACGGGTCTACCATTTATCATTGCGGAAAGTAAACTGTTAGACATGCCTTCTAAAATGCTAGGCATTACAAATGCAACGCATCGTTGAATTAACGTTTCCAATTGAGCTTGCGCAATATGCCCTACAAAAATAACGTCGTTACCTGCATATCTCTTTAATTCTTTCTCGTAGGCAATATCTTTAGAATTACCTCCAGCAACAACTAATATTGGCCTATTTTCAGGGTCTAAATTATGATGTGCTTGTAACAAAAGGTGTAGTCTTTTTACAGGGTCTAGTCGCGCAGCAAAAAGGAAATAAGGCCGGTTTCCAAATGCCTTCGTCAAGTCTGTCTCTTCGCCTTTTAACATTCTACATCCATTTGGAATAAACTTGGAATCACTTCGTTTTCTTGAGAAATGTCGCACCATCTCTTTGCTGTTAACAGTGAATACATTCGAAAATCGCCAAGCGAAATACTCCCCAACTCTAAGAATGTGAGAGCTTAAAAAGCCCCATTTATCTCGCTGACTATCAATAGCCCTAAGACTACACACCACTCTGATCCCCGATAAACGAAATAAAGGTGCAAAAATACAAGGACCTGAAGCGAAAACAACAATAACGGAAGGCCTGCTGATAAAAATGGCGTGCAGTGTATTGTAAAATATCAAAGCAAATTGCCCTAACTGCCGGTATAACCAGTGCGGTGCCATTATGGTAGTTATATTGTCTGGCAGTTGAAATATAGTGTCATTAGTATCCCGATAACCATAAACCACAATATCAATATTTTTCTTACTTAGCTCCAAACAGGTTTCTCTTATTGCATTCTCAACGCCACCGTAATTAGAAAAAAAACCTCGGCCACCTATAAATCCTACTCTTCCAAACATCGATGCGTCTTTCATATACAAGAGGCCGCTCCCACTGATAATAGCGTTAATTATTTGAGTAAAATCTACTTAGCTTTAAGTAAGTAAATCAATACCCATATGTAAAAACATAAATTTAGTAGCCCATTATATTACTATAAATAACAATCTGATATTATAAATGCACATTGTGTACAACTTCTTCAGATGGTCATGTCTACCAACATCAGTCAAACTCAAGCTAATATTAGTATTTCAGTAGTTATCATTAGCTGCGAAAGGCCTGATTATTTAAAGCTGGCTGTAGACAGCGTTTTGAGGCAAATACATCAGCCCACACAAATAATTATTATCGACGATTGCTCCAAAGCCGACTATCAACCTACCTTACAAAGTTTTAGCGATGACCGTATTATCTATTACCGTTCTGAACAACGTTGTGGCGCAAACTCATCCAGAAATAAGGGTGTAGAACTATCTAGTGGCAAGATACTTGGTTTTTTGGACGATGACGACATTTGGAATGAAACCTTCTTAAAAGAGCATTACACCGAATACCTAAATAATGCAGAGGCCGTTATTTGCGGCCACAGTGTGCTTGGTAATCCATCGAAACAGCAAATTAATCTACAAACAAAAGTCACCGAAGATGAACTTCGTAAAGGGAATACGTTTTCCGGTATGAGCGGTTTTAGTGCATTAAGAGATGTGTTGCTTGAAGTACAATTTGATAATAATTTAAACAACGGTCAAGACTGGGATTTATTTGTAAGAATCACCCAACAAAAACGACGATTTGTAAATATTCCCAGGCCACTCTTTCAATATAGAAAAGGCCTAGCGGATGGCATAACGTCAAAAGCAAAAACAATGACGTTTGATGAATCCAGAATTCGATTGGCCTCGGCATATAAACATAGAGAATGGCTAGGAGAAAATAACTTTCGTCAACGCGTCGCGGACCAACTATTAAGTTTTATCGTTAAAAAGCAAAATAAACTGCAATGGCTCTCAGAATCAATTAAGTTAGCTGGCTTTATAGCAACTTTTATAGCATTGAAAAAAAAATTAGTAACGTCATTATAAAGGTCAATCAGTGTCATTAAAAAGAAAGACGGCAAGCGGTTCGATATGGAACTTTTTAACTACCTTTACAGCCAATATCATAGACTTTGTGGTGTTTGCGATACTTGCCCGACTGCTGTCTATAGAAGATTTTGGCTTATTAGCGTTATGTTTATTAGTGATTGAGCTTGCGAATATTTTTACAAATGTTGGTGTTAATCAAAATCTGATACAGAGGCATAAGTGGGATAATACATTTGCTTCAAGCACATTCGTATTTATTGGTTTATTGTCTCTTTTTATTAGTCTTTTAGTGGGTCTTGTCGCCGCTCCACTTGGGCTATACTTACATTCTGAAACGGCATTTTATATCTTACTTACGCTATCGATAGTTCCTTTTTTAATTGGTCTTCAATCGGTGTTTGCAGCTAAATTAGAACGAGAATTTAGAAACAAACGAATTACCGTAATCCGAGCGACATCCTCAATTCTCAGCGGTTTATTAGCCATTGTTTTGGCATTTTCCGGTTTCGGTATTTGGTCTCTGGTGGTTGGTCGCTTATTGCAGAGTATAATGACCTTGTTTGGCTTTTTTATATTTGCCCACTTTAGGCCAACATTGACAATTAAACGCGAGCATACTTCAGAGTTATATGCATTTTGTCTACCGCTAATGTGGATTGCAGTGTTGAATTACTTAAATAAAAAAGCAGCCAACTTGTATACAGGGTTTATTTTGGGCACGGTCGACTTTGCGTTAATCTCGGTTGCTAGCAAAGGTCATGAAGTGTTATCTCAATCAAGCATATCACCCATTAATAAAATGGTGGTTCCGGCGTTATCTAGAGTTGATGAAGAAACCAGAATCGACGCTTTCTACAAAATATTAGGCGTCACTTCCATTTTTGTCTTACCTGCATTTTTAGGCTTAGGGGCTATTGCTCCGCAATTTATTGAGCTTGCTTTTGGAGAAAAATTCTTGCCCAGTGCAAGCTTATTAACAATAACAACATCAATAATATTAGCCCATGTGCTAGTTTGGTTTTTACCCAATTTACTCATCTCGATTGCGCAAACAAAAGCAGCGCTGAGATTAAATTTGATCAATGTTTTAAGTGTTTTGACAGTGGGTGTAGCAACCGTCTGGTTTGGAGTAGAAGTGATGCTAATTAGCATTACAGTTGCTGGCTACATGACCGTACCATTAAAAATTAAAGTAGCTCAGCGGCATATAAATATTAAGCTGAGTACGATGATAAAAATAATTGCTCCAGCAGCGATTTCTTCCTGCGTTATGTTTTTATGTATTAAACTCAATGCTGCCAATCTTCAGTTATTATCAGCAAGTCTGCCGCTAGAGTTACTCCTCAATATAGTTATTGGAGCAATTACATACACATTAATGCTAGTGATATTCTTTTTTAATACATCGAGGAAAATCATTTTAGAATTCAAAAACGTCTTAAACAAAAACTGAAATTACAGCCCTATCTAACTGATATTTACGTGCCAAACCTATAACCAATTATCTAATCCCAAAGTGGATGTAGTTGACGAATACCCCAGCTAAAGACAACGGCTAACTTATTGCAAAATTTAGACGTACTGTCACCTTTTTGTAGCTATAGCTTTTGTAGATCCTACTTCTTAATATGTTGATTAGTAAAATATTTATACTAGGTAGTCACTACAACTTTCATGCATAAAACTTGTCAGCTTCCTTTACACTTTTTTTTATTTTAAAGTTTAAATTTTTAAAATACTATTTAAGCATCTGTAAAATATAGTAAAAAAATACATGGCTCGTTTTTTGCCCTGTTGATTATAGCAGGTGACTTAGAGACAAAATTGTTAATTATTTACCATGCTATTTCCAATGATTGTAATTCATAGCCCAAGTTTGTCATGCACTTTAATATTTGATGGCTAAGGTTTGGTTTGCTAAAAAAATAAATAAAAAATAAAGGTATTAATAAAATGAAATTTTTGAAAAACATTAGTGCGATTGCGGTATTTTTATGTGTGTGTAGCAGTGCGTCAGCGGCTGTCATTTTTTCGGATAACTTTGACCGTCATAATAGCAATAGTGTAGGTAACGGTTGGTCTGAATTCGAGTATGAGAGTAACGATGTTGCCATTCGCAGCGGCGTTCTCCGATTGAGAGATTATGTATCGTGGAGTTGGGTTGATGCCGCTGCTTCAAACAGCACGTCGACAGTCGGATACGATGATATCTACCTAGACTTTGATTGGGCAGCTTCTAGGAATACTGAACGGTCGGATAAGTTATATGTTAGTTGGAATGACGGCTCTGGTTGGAACAATCTTTGGTCAACACGGTTGGGTGGTTCTAATTTTGTGTCAGTATCCCTCGGTGCAATATTGGGTGCTAGTAATCTAGCTAATTTACAGTTTTCTTTCTGGACGAATGTTAGTGCTTACAATGAATCTGCTTACATTGACAATGTGGTACTAAGAGGAACACCAATAAGCGTTTCTAACCCTTCGTCAATCGCACTTTTAGGTCTTGGTCTTATGGGCTTAGGTCTTGCACGTCGTAAAAAATCTGCCTAGTTCTGCGCACTTTGTTGACGACTTATTTGTCGTCAACAGCTAATGTGTCTGCTGTTAAAAAACAGGCCTGCAACTTCGACGGCTAAATGGATAATTCGTTTTTGGGTTAAAAAGACGGAACTTGTAAAGCGCGATACTGATAACAAAATTCATAACTGAAAGTGATTTTCTCTCACAGCGGTCGCCTCTACAGTAGCTTGATTTACAGAAAATAGTCCACGTCACCAAGTCCATGCTAAAAATATAGCCAAAGCAGATGCAGCTTAGCATTCAACTTAGTTCTAACACGACCAAGCTCAAACAGCGACGCTATCACTCATTGTTTTAAATTAAAGATAGTGCATCCATTAAACGCACGCTACGGACAAGCTAATTTTCAGACTTTTCGATTCAGTTGTTTCAAAATACGCTCAATCGAAATTACATGTTCGTCATTATCCCCTAGCGCTTGCAATGCATCAGCTAATTGAAATACATAATCTCGGTTATGTCCACTTGGGCCTGAACAACGATGAACTTGGAGGGCGATTTCGTGCTCTGATGCCTCTCCTAAAAAAGCAACATTATCTTCATGCGCAATATAGACTACCCCTTTTTTATAGTTAGCATTCTTGATATTGTCAGATTCGAGCCCCTTGAAATAAATATCTACCTCGTAACGTAAATAGCCATTTTTCTCCCGATAATCGAGATGCTCAAAAACATCTTGGGTGACCTTATAAGCCATCCCCGAACATTCATCCAATGCTGATTGGATCAGGGTAACAACGCGGCCCGGTTGTTGCGGCGTGCCGCGATGATCGTCGCTGCCTTGCCAGAATCGACGTTGCCAACCAATGATGCTAGCTGGGGCTTTTTCAATAAATGGAAAGTCCACTTTATAAATCAGCGAGCCATAGCCAAAAAGCCAGATTTCATCGAAATCGTGGAAAGATTGCCGTTGCTTATTTTGGCTTATAGTATTGATAGACATAATATTCTCCATACCCGTTTACCGTTTCTAGGTACACGTTTTGTTCAACACGGCGCTTAATCCTCTCCAATCTTCTAAATCTTGATCGGGTTTTTCTGTGCGAAAGCGTGCATAAAGTTCTATACCTTTCTGGTCTTCTTCAATATCAACCTGTATGCCCTTCTCTCGTAAAAACGCTTCGCTACCTTGGGCATTAGTCACATCACCCACTACTACGCGACCGAAGCCTCTCATATATAGAAGCGAAGCACATACCGCGCAGGGGCTGAGGCTGCTATAAATAGTGGTATTACTAAAGTCGATTCGACCTGCATCACGGATAGCAGCGGTTTCACCGTGATTATAAGGATGATCTTCTTGAACGAGGGTATTATGTCCCTTTCCAACAATTTTTTTTGTCAAATTATCCACTATCACGGCACCAATTGGGCAGCCACTTTCGTCGTAACTTTTTTGCGCGAGTAGCACGGCAATACGCATATAGTCAGCGTCACTGAGTCTTTTCGCAACATCATCCTCCATTAACACCGATAGACTTTTAGTTGGCATGTGAGCAATCGCTCTTAATGCCGCTTCAGTAATTTCTACTTGTTTATTTAGAAGAGTTTTCATATTAATTAGGGATAACCCGTGTGCGTAACTAAATTCATGGTGCACAGATTAATGCACATATAAAATAAAGAGAATAATACGTATATCTGATCTATTCAATAGGAGCCGACTACAATGACTTATGAGCTGTCAAACTGATTGTAGAACTCGGTTTAAATAGAGATGACAAAGCGTTATGCTAGAAGTAGATGTAAAAGTAAGCCTGAGCGTAATCAGCATCAAATAAATTTGGAGAATTAAAAAGTGAACGTAAAGGAAAAAATTTGGAATCAGCTCACAGCGGACAACGTCGAGACGCTTGACGATCTTGCAAAGCTCGCAAATTACTCACTCATGAACACTCTCAACTGCGACCCTGATGCCAAAGCAAACGGAGCTGACCACGAACCGCGACAAGTATTCACTGGCCATTATGTTACCGTCAAACCCACGCCAATCGATGAACCTGAGTATGTCGCTCACAGCAAAAACTTTTTTCGCGAACTTGGCTTCGCCGACAGTATGGCAAACTCGACAGACTTCGTGCGGATGTTCTCCGGTGATATGTCAAACGTTCCCCAGCCAATACACAAAGTCGGTTGGGCGAGTGGCTACGCACTTTCCATCTACGGCGCAGAATACGTTCAGCAGTGTCCTTTCCAAACTGGCAATGGCTACGGAGACGGTCGCGCAATTTCCGTATTTGAAGCCGTCATCAAAAATCAACGCTGGGAAATGCAGCTAAAAGGGGCTGGCCGCACACCATATTGCCGCGGCGCAGATGGTCGCGCAGTACTTCGGTCTAGTATAAGAGAGTTTCTAGCCCAAGAGCACATGCATTCGCTTGCAGTACCAACCTCGCGATCGCTAAGCTTGTACGTTTCCAAAACAGAGAAGGTCAAGCGGCCGTGGTACTCAGAAGGCTCGCGCTCTATAGATCCTGACATGCTTATATTGGAGCCCGTCGCTATATCGACACGTGTTGCACCTTCATTTATTCGAGTAGGTCAACTGGAGCTCTTCGGCCGCCGTGCCCGCAAGAATGAACATCCCAAAGCGATGGAAGAGCTCGAGAAGATTGTGTTGCACTTGATTGATCGAGAGTACAGTGACGTCATCGACCATAATCTAACTACCGCAGAAAAAGTGGTGTCACTGGCGAACCAGTTTCGCGGTCGTCTCACAAGGCTTGTAGCCAACTGGGTCCGAGTTGGCTTCTGCCAGGGTAACTTCAACAGCGACAACTGCGCGGCCGGTGGCTTCACACTTGATTACGGCCCATTTGGTTTTATTGATGTGTTCAACCCGCAATATCAGTCATGGACAGGGGGCGGACAGCATTACTCATTCCTCAACCAGCCAGTAGCAGCGCAGCGTAACTTCGATATGTTTTGTGCAGCATTGCAGCCCTTGCTAGCGTCGCATCAAAACTATCGGCAACAGCTCGATGAGATTCAGAACGGCTTTTCAACAGTGATGCAGGCGCACATCGAGAAGATGTGGGCTGCTAAACTCGGACTTGAAACTTTTGACTCAGCGCTGTTCAATGAGCTGGAAACCCTGATGGCGCAGACGCCTGTCGATTACACTATCTTCTTCCGCGAGCTTTCAGCGGTGCCTGACGGTATTAGCCCACTTAAGAAAAGTTTCTACAGGGATCTTGGAGAAGAAATAGAGCAACGCTGGTCACATTGGCTCGCAGCATGGAAATCGCAAGTCGGCAGCAATACCACACCTCAATCTCGCGATGAGCTCTCCAGCCAGATGAAACTTATCAACCCAAAATACAGTTTAAGAGAGTGGTTTGTTGTGCCTGCATATCAACAAGCGAGTAAAGGCAATTACGCGCTAGTTAGAGAACTGCAGGAAGTTATGACACAGCCATACGCCGAGCAATCAAAAGACGTAGAAGAGAAATACTATCGCTTGAAACCCACTTCGTTTTTTGCACTTGGTGGATTGTCGCATTATAGTTGCTCCTCGTGATTTTTAAAAGACAACTTTGCTAGAGACTCCGGCGCACGGGCAGTCTGTCTGACGCCTGCTTTGCCGGGGTCAGAGGTATAGCAACCTAATAGATGCACCCCCCATGTTGTCGAGATTACGACTAGAGCGCCCACGGCCTGATGCAGAACCGCAAAATATATATTTACGCCAGTCAATACTGTCGCAATGCCCAACAGCATCTGAGCAATATATGCAGTATGGATTGCTATCGATGCTTTTGCAGACTGCACGCGAATGCGCCACGCTAAAACAATCAGAAAGGTAACCGTCACCCAAGCCCATGAGCGGTGAATAAAGTGGATTACAATGGGATCATTATTAAGCTGTGTCCACAGATTACCACTCCAATCTATTACTGACGGTATCAAAGAACGATACATAAGGGGCCATGTGTTGGAAACATAGCCTGCATTTAAGCCTGCTGTATAAGCCCCAAATAACAATTGCACAAACAAAATAACAAAAACCAGTAAACCGAAAACAGTCAGTTTTGATTTTCTACGTTGACCGCTCGCAAGTTGACGAAGATCCAAAGCCGTCCAGAAAAGCGCGCCTAGAATAAGAAGTGCTGTCAGCAAGTGTGTCGCCAGACGAAAATGGCTAACATCCGTACGCTGAGTCAAACCGGAAGTCACCATCCACCAACCAATAACCCCTTGCATGCCTCCTAACACTAGCAGTATGGTCAGTCGAAAGCCATAACCTTGAGGTATCGCACGTTTGAATGCAAACCAAGCAAATGGTAGAGCAAAAGCAAGACCAATCAGCCGCCCCCAGAGACGATGGACCCATTCCCAAAAATAGATGAACTTGAAATCTACCAAGGTCATGCCCGCAGGGCCGTTTATCTGGATATATTCTGGGATCTGTTTATATTTCTCAAACTCTGATAACCATGCAGCTTCACTCAGGGGCAGCAAAGCACCTGTTATGAGCTTCCACTCTGTAATTGAAAGCCCTGATTCGGTAAGTCGCGTAATACCGCCAACAACGACCATAATGAAAACCAGAAAGGCAACAAAATACAGCCAGTTAGAAATAGCCATTGGTTGCTTTATGTGTCGAATATTATCATCTATTCCGTAGGTCATAGTCGGCTTGGTAGCATTCAAAGGAATGAGTATAACAATATTCACTTCGTGTACAAATAACAGTTGAATAATTAACATCAATATCATCGCACTGGAACGTCATTAATGTAGACGCTTTCATTAAGGTTAGTCTAAAGACATAAAAAAAGGGCTAGTAAAACTGGCCCTTTTCAAATCAATTACAAAAACGCTACGCTCTAACCTGCCCTATACCGTTGACCAAATACTTCTCAGTAGTTAATGATTCCAAGCCCATTGGCCCGTAAGCATGCAACTTAGTGGTTGCTATACCAATTTCAGCACCCAAACCAAGTTGGCTGCCATCAGAAAAACGTGATGATGCATTCACCATGACTACCGACGAATCAACGGTGCGTTGAAAGCGTTTAGCTGTAAGTTCATTTTTAGTGCAAATCACTTCCGTATGATGACTACCAAAACGTGCAATGTGTTCCATAGCAGCTTCTACAGAAGGCAAAATACGCACTGCTATTTCTAAATCGAGATACTCTTCACCAAAACCATCAGTGTTAATTACCGTTGCGTTGTTGAAGTACTTACTTGAATTTTCGCAGCTATTCACTTTTACAGAATGCTCTTCTAGGATAGCACCCGCAATACTCAAAAACTCTTTAGCGATGTCTTCATGTACCAGCAGACCCTCGAGTGCGTTGCATACACCGGTTCTTTGAGTTTTACCATTTACCAATAAGTTAATAGCCGTTTCAATATCTGCTTCTTTGTCTATGTACAAATGGCATACACCTTTAAAATGCTGAATAACGGGTATTTTGCTGTTTTCAGTAACGTAATTAATTAGGCCTTCACCACCGCGTGGTATAATTACGTCAATGTAGTCTTTTTGTTCCATGAGTTCTTGCATCAGAACTCGGTCAGCGTTAGGCACGACCGAGATTAGCTCTCTAGGTAAGTCATGCTTTTGAAGCACATTCTGCAGAATATTAGCAATATATAAGCTTGAAGCCAGCGCCTCTTTACCGCCACGCAAAATAGCCGCGTTACCTGATTTAAAACACAAACCGGCTGCATCTGCGGTTACATTTGGACGTGCTTCAAAAATCATACAAACCACGCCTAACGGCACTCTCATTTTTCTAATTTGTAAACCATTCGGGCGAGTACCTAAATCTCTTTCAACGCCAACAGGATCAGGCAATATTGCCACTGTTTCGAGTCCTTCGGCCATTGCTTCAATACGCTCTTGATCCAGCGTAAGTCTATCTATCATGGCATCTGACAAGCTGTTATTTTTAGCATTAACCAAGTCCTTGCCGTTCTCCTCAATGATCCCTGTTGTATTCTCACGCAACGATTTAGCCATATCAAGGAGTACTGCGTTTTTCACTATCTCGTCTAAAACGGAGAGAATTTGTGCTGCTTGTGCTGCTTTCTTTGATAACTCTTTAATTAAACTCATTCGTCCTCCAAAAGGGCTATGTTGCTGTCTGATATTATTGGGCCAGTGGTGTCTTGAAACTTATTGGCAAAATCTTGATCATCTTGTTCGGTAATGAAACTCAACAAACAACTACTGTAATTTGACTTGGCTTTTGCAAGTCTAGTGCCGTCATCTTTTCTCACCAAAATAGTGTCACCGACTGCAAAGTCGCCATTCACGGCAATTATTTCGCTACTAGTAAGTTGTTCACTGTCACCGTCCAGTTCCGTATCAAAGTCATTTTGAACTACCAGTTCACCTTGTGCGGTAGATGTATGTGTCATCCAATGTAAATGGTCATTCATGGGTTTTTTATCTGGTGAAAAGTGAGTCCCTGGATTTTTACCATTTAGTAATGTATTGAATGTTTGCACGGTAAAACCGTTAACAACGTAGGTGTCAATACCATGAGCAACAGCTTTCTCAGCTGCTTGTATTTTAGTTTTCATACCGCCCGTGCCCACGGCACTTGTTGCGCCGCCCGCCATTGAAAAAATTTCGTCGGTGATATCTGGAACACTAGCGATTAACTTAGCGTCGGGGTTCTCATGTGGATTACTATCGTAAAGGCCATCGACATCAGAACAAATAATAAGCGTGTCTGCGTCTGCGGCTGCTGCCACCATCGCTGACAAGTTATCATTGTCACCGACTTTTAGTTTGTCGGTTGTTACCGTATCGTTTTCATTTAAAATCGGCAATATGCCGTTTTCAAGTAAACTAAAAATCGTTTCTTTAATACTGACATAACGCTCTCGATCTCTTAAATCACCATGGGTAACCAAGATTTGAGCTGTTGGAAAGTCAAATAATCTGTCCCACGTTGCCATCATTTCCATTTGACCAGCCGCTGCCATTGCTTTTTTTACAGCGATTGACGGCTTAGTATTTTCTTCTTGAGCATTAAATAAATGCGCACCAGCAGCCACTGAACCTGATGAAACCAATACCACTTCAATTCCCATCGCTTTGCAACGCACAACAAATTGGGCAATACCTAATAAATAGTGACTACTACAACCGTTTTGGTTGGGCGCAATTAACGCACTACCAACTTTTATAACGATCCGCTTCCAACTAACTAAACTTTCTTGTGTTTCCAAAATTAGTAACTCTTTTTTTATAGAGCAGCACTCTCATTATCTATGCTGCTACTGTGCGAAAATAATAGCCGAGTTCGTTCAAGTCGACCCTACGGCTAACGCTATTGGACTAATCCAATAAGCTAGATAAAACTTAATGTGGTTTTAGATGCCATAGGAATTAGGGCATCTTGTTTTTAAACGGTCACGTTGGGGAGTGGGCGCCGCCGAATGCAGGAGAATGCATATGTACAGATTGAACAGGATTACTGCCCTTTTTGAAATGGGTCATCGTTGTGTTGTGACCATTTTTCGTAACCATAATATTTAAATCGAACTCAATTAATTAGAAATCTAACGATATTATGCCCTATTTAAGGTGTAAAAAGCAAATTTAAGTAATTTCAGAGGGTTTTATTGCACTTAAAGATCACACTTTCTATAAAAAATAGCTAGATATCGAACTATATTTTATTATTATCTGATAAATTTAAGACAACGTTACACATATACAATCGTTTTCAGCTAAAAAATCAATGAAAACTTCTTTTTTCAGTAGTGTTCTAATAAATAACAATAAACTATAAAGAAACGAGAAGCGCCGTTACGAGAAACGGGCATTGTTGATTTCTTTGCACAAGTCCAGCACAAAAATTGATATGAATTCTAAGAAAATAAGTGCTCATTAGGGATTGATCAAACGACAACTTCTGGTTGTACAAAAAAAGGAAGCAAATTTGCTTCCTTTTATTTGGTATAACTTATTATCTAATAGAGCACGCTATTGAACGCGCAAGCCATCATTAGTCAACAATGACTAAGCAATAATATCCAATAATTCAATATCAAACACTAATGTGCTAAATGGGCCTATAGCACCACCAGCGCCTTGCTCACCGTAAGCTAAGTCATGAGGTACATATAAGCGCCATTTTGAACCAACAGGCATCATTGTTAGTGCTTCAGTCCAACCTTTAATAACGCCACCTACTGGAAATTCAGCTGGTTGGCCACGGTCATATGAACTATCAAAAACCTCGCCGTTAATAAGCGTACCATGATAGTGAGTACGAACTGTAGATGCTGCGGTAGGCATGTCGCCATTACCCGCAGTTAACACTTCGTATTGTAAACCAGATTCAGTGGTGACAACTTCTTCGCGCTGGGCATTCTCTTCTAAGAACTTAATACCTTCTTCAACGGCGCCAGCAAATTGCTCTTGTTTAGCCGCTTGCATACGTTCGTGAATTTCGGTGAACGCCGCACGTAAATCATTGTTATCTACTTGTGACTGGGCACGACTAAAGCCGTCAGTTAAACCGGTTAATACTGTTTCTACATCTAGTCCGTCAAATGGGTTTGACGCAAGTTGCTCGCCCATTTGATAACCGATACCGTAACTTGCTTGTGCTTCTACTGTTGAATACTTATCTGACACAGGGTCTCCAAAATAGTAATTTTATGATAGGAATTTTTCATGCTTATTTCGAGCGCATGCTAACACATTCTACAAAACTTTAAAATTCTCGGCTGAAACCAACAGCCATTGACTTATAAATCTTAGAATTAGACTTTAGACACAATGAGCAGTATCTTGTGATCACGGGTTTTTATTTAAGGAAAACAGAAAATATGAACGATTTGTTCGACGCGCAATTAAAGGATACTGTACGTTATTTGGGTACAACACTTGGCGAAACTATTGAAGCTGAATTAGGCCGCGAATGGTTACAAAAAATCGAGCAAATCAGACTGGATGGTCGCGACTCATATGCTGATGTTACTCAAAGCACAGACAACCTTACCGCCTTGTTTTCAAGTTTGGACAACCAATCATTATTGACCATTGGTCGAGCATTTGCTCAGTTTTTGAACTTAGCAAATATTGCAGAACAAGAATACAACAGTGCTAATCAACGAGAGGAATCATTAGCTAAGTCACTCGAAAAAATTAAGACCATGGGCGCGAATAAAGAAAAAGTGCTCGCCGCTATTAAAAATCTAAATATTGATTTAGTGCTAACCGCTCACCCTACCGAAGTAACACGCCGGACTCTGATCCATAAACACAGGCAGTTAGCGGCGCAATTAGAAGCACTTCATGTAAGTGATTTGAGCGACAGAGCGCGGCAGAGGATTAAAACCCGTATTGCTGCCTTGATAAGTCAAGCATGGCACACCGAAGAAATTCGCTCAGTGCGTCCAACACCGGTCGACGAGGCCCGATGGGGCTTTTCTGTTATTGAAAACTCACTTTGGGAAGCCGTACCAGAATTTTTACGCGAATTAGAGGAGTATCTTAAGTCCGAATTCGATATTACCTTGCCTTTAGATGCTAAAGCGGTTCAATTTAGCTCTTGGATGGGTGGTGATCGCGACGGTAACCCCTTTGTCACCTCAAAAGTGACAGAAGAAGTACTTATGCTTGCTCGACGTCGAGCTGCCAAGTTGTTCTCATTAGATATGGACCAGCTATACATAGAACTATCCATGAATGACTGTAATGAAAAACTGCGTGAGATGGTTGGCGATGCAAAAGAACCCTACCGAGCAGCACTTAGAAATATTGGCAACAAATTAGAAAAAACCAGCAGTAATCTGCTCCCTATAGACGAGTGGGTATACGATAACGACGAGTTATTAGTCCCGCTATTGGCCTGTTATGAATCATTGCATGAATGCGGCATGGGTGTGATTGCAGAAGGCGCGCTAAAAGACACTATTCGCCGAGTACACAGCTTTGGCGTGAATTTATTAAAACTCGATATTCGTCAAGATTCAGATCGCCATGCGGATGTATTCAGCGAACTAACACGCTATCTCGGACTAGGTGATTATGCGCAATGGAGTGAAGAAGATAAGCAAGCATTTTTACTGCGTGAACTTAGCTCTAAACGCCCACTGATCCCGAGAAATTGGAAACCTAGCGAAGACGCACAAGAAGTAATAGATACTTGCGATGTTATTTCTCGTCACAGTCAACAAAGTTTTGGTATTTATATTATATCGATGGCAAGAGAAGCGTCTGATGTCATGGCTGTGCAGTTGTTATTGAAAGAAGCAGGAGTGAGTTGGCCAATGTCAGTCGCACCGCTATTTGAAACTCTTGATGACTTAAACAACTCACCAAAAGTAATGCGCAATCTACTTGAAATAGATTGGTACAGAGGCTACATCAAGGGCCGCCAGTTTGTGATGATCGGGTATTCTGATTCAGCTAAAGACGCTGGCTCACTAGCTGCGGGCTGGGCGCAATATGAATCACAAGAAGCGTTGGTGGCATTAGCCGAAGAAAAGTCGGTCATTTTAACCTTGTTTCATGGTCGTGGTGGCACTATTGGTCGCGGTGGCTTGCCAGCTAAGGCTGCTATTCACTCGCAACCCCCAGGTTCATTAACCGGCGGTTTCAGAGTGACAGAGCAAGGTGAAACTATTCGCTATAAATTTGGTATGCCGCAATTAGCAAAACGTAGTTTATCAATTTATGCCGCTGCTGTTGTTGAAGCGATGTTATCTCCACCACCTGCTCCTAAGCCTGTGTGGCGTGAAACTATCACCAAAATGGCTGCAAAAGCACGTGATAATTACCGTGGCGTCGTAAGGGAAGATCCTGAATTTGTTCCCTACTTCCGTGTTGCTACTCCGGAACAAGAGCTAGGTAAGTTGCCATTGGGAAGCCGCCCAGCAAAACGTAATCCAAATGGTGGCATTGAAAGCTTGCGTGCTATTCCATGGATATTTGCATGGGCACAAACGCGCATGGTATTGCCGTCTTGGTTAGGTGTAATGAAAGCCGTTGAAAGCGTTATCAGCGACGGTAATGAAGACACAGTAAAGGACATGATCAATAACTGGCCATTCTTTAATTCCAGATTATCTATGCTCGATATGGTCTTTAAAAAAGCGGAACCTCACATTAGCGCTGCTTACGATGCTCGTTTGGTGCCAGATAATCTGAAACATTTCGGCGAAGGTTTACGCACAGAACTTAAAGAAAGTATCGCATCAATTTTACGTATTCTTGATCACACCGACATGATGGAAGATGATCCCCATGGCAAGCTGTCTATGGAAATTCGTGGTGGGTACCTTGAGCCATTACATTATTTACAAATAGAATTGTTAGATAGAATTCGTAAAGAAGGTTCTTCTGACTATAATGACAATGACACCGCTACCCTAGAAATGGCAATGATGGTGACTATTACAGGTATTGCTATTGGTTTGCGTAATACTGGCTAAATTGTTTATAGATGCATTGCAATAAACGCTGCAAGTCTGTCAACTTAACGTTTGAAAAAGCGCTGATGCAAAAATAACCGTATGCATTATAAAATAGGCCGCAACAGCGGCCTATACTTTTATTTGGCTTCTAAATACCAAGACTGCAGCCATAAGGGCGACGCCTATGGTTAAACTAAAACTATACTCGCCACCTATCAAAAAACCAACAGAGTAAGCCGGTGTGCATATTACTATGACCCAAATATAGGTCAATTTTGACTTCCCCAGTAACAAATACAATGGGAACACTAGACTGTAAAAAAACAGAAAACTTTTATACAGGGTTTCTTCCAGCGGTAAATCGCCCCATGGAATGATAGTGTCTTTAACCAGTGTTAATAAACCAACTGCAATCACTGAAAACGCCCCGATAGTGCTAACTAACAGAGAAGGCTTGAGATACTGCTGAGTGCTTAACTCGCTACAATGCGCTGCGATAGTAAATGCAATTTGCAGAACTAAGAAACCAATCACAGGGTAAATAATAGCGGCGGGTATTGCTTGATTAAAGAACACATCACCTAAGCTGCCCGCATAACAAAATACAAATCCGAGCAACGTCAAAAATAATACGCCAAAACCGATAGTAAAACTTAACTTGGGATTGCTACTGTCGCGGTAAGCGCGATGAAAAGTAATATCTAAATACGGCGAAAATATAAAGCCAATAGCAAGGGGAAGCAAAGTGTGCGGCCAGTAGCCTCTTGCACTGAGATCGACTGGCGGCCAATCACTGCCCAAAAAGCCGATAAATAAGCCAATCGACAGGAGGTAAAATGCCAAGGCCCAATAGGTAATAACACCTTTACTATGGTAAATGACAAACGCAATGGCCAGCACCGCCGCCAACAACATAGGTTGATCTACAGCAACACCAAGCCAGGCTACAAAAAACAATTGGTAGGCAATGGTCACATATGAGAAAACTGCAATCGCGGGCTTATGCTTGTTTTCAAAGGTTTGCTGCTGCGCGCGCTGTTTGAAGTAGTACCCCATTGATATTGCACCGCCCACATTAAAGACAGTGAAAGCGGCTAACGCTGGCCAACCGTAATCACGGCCCAGTATTAACGGGAAAAATCCACCCAGACACCATAACCATGAGCAGGCTAAATAGAAACTGTATTGTAATGTCGTCGACAAGATTACGTACCCACAGGCCACATATGAAAGCTGATGGTACCCGAGCCAATGCGTCGGGTGGCTTTATTTTTATTTGTTCTGAACACTTTGATCGTCATCTCAATATTGAATTTACCGCCCCCCTTGATTTTCTCAGCCAGTTCCTCCAAATCAACAGATGCTTTGTACATAATTGCATCGATACTCGGCAATAAAAAGCGGTAGTTTAAGCGGGTGCAAATCATACGATATTCGCCCTTGGTCAGCATAAACAGATAAGAACCAGCCGCGAGTTCTGAGTTACCCAAGATGGCGCCGCCAGATATTGTGCCATACCAATTCACGTTCATGCGCCGTTTCGGCAAGATCGCGTAGTAATCGTCTTCGACGAAATTCATTTTCAGGCCACTTTTGAACACAAAAGGCATAAAGAAGAAACTGAGAAGTTTGTTAAAAAACCGACTCTTTATCGACAAGCGATTAAAATATTTTTCTAACTTTGGTGGTAATGGAATAGCCATGGATAACCTAAAAACGAATCAATAAAATTAACGAATAAACCGCACTCATATAACGAAGCGCTATCTTAACAGTCACCGCCAACGATGTTTAGTTATATTCACGCAGACTGTCGCTCATTGTTCTTAGATATGTTTTAGTTGTGCATCAGCCCAGGCCAGACCCGCATTAAAGGTTTCGAACACCTGAAAGGGCACAGGGCTAGGTTGCACTTTAAAAATTAAGCCCAGCATATTCCTTAAAAAACTATTCGGAATTACGTAGGCCACACCTTGGCAATAGCCCTCGATTAGTTTTTTATTCTGTCGTAACCACTGAGCTTGCTTTAATTGGTATCGCGGGTTCAAGTCAAGCGCTCGGCGAGCATCAAATAACAACGCGATTTTTTCCTTGGCCGCATAGCTCTCTTCTAAACCTTCAAGGTAGGCATCAAAATTTTGCGCGTTAGCCTTTTCACCGGTAAACTCAACAATAATTAGTGGCGCTTTTGCGCGATGAAACTCTGCATACATAATCAAAAACCCGCTCTACTTTATGTGTGTAATATTATCGCCTAATACTAGTTAGATCTACAAAATACGGTTGTGTATAGTTAATATTATGGCTTATTTTGAAGGTTTGTTTGATTTAACCTTGAGTTTCAAATCCTGACTGTGGATTGCAGTATTTTTGTGCAGAATGGTTCTGTTTTTAGGGAAGTTTAAGTCAAAAAAGATATTTAGAAGCGGTTAAAAGAAAAGCGCTATAGGATTACATTGACGATACCTCTATTTGTTAATGTAAACAAAGGTATCGCTACTTTAACCAAATCCTAATCGCGATGAACGATAAATCTTGTTCGATTATCAAACCTTAATTTTTGCTCAGTATGTTGCGCTGATTAACTATCCTTAAATTGCTTCCCACCATGTTTTGGAAACTACCAAATCTGCTGGCTTCATCTAAGTCTTCAAGACTGGCTTGTATATTACCCAATACATAATGCATCATTGCACGATTATTATAAGAAATAGCGGACGCTTTTCCGGTGTTAACTGCCGCATGGCAATATTGGTTTGCCTGTACCATATCTTTAATGGCTAAGGTCGCTACGCACAAGTTATCAAGAAGCGGTTTACGTAAAGACGCGATTGTAATCTTGGCTAAAGTCGCTTTGCTTTTGCGGATCCCTTGTGCAAATTTGCCTGCTTCAATTTCTCGTACGCCGATGACTTCAACGACGCTGGTTTTCACCATCAGTTGTGAACCTGCAGTTACATCCATTGCTGAAGCTTGGCTTACTGGCATTATCATCAGCATGGCTAAGACGGCTGGAAAGACTGTTTTAATTGCTGTTTTAATTGCTATTTTCATCATGTTCTACCTTTTATGCTTGAACGGGTGGTTAACACTTAACCATTGTGATTCATACCTGTTGATTCACGCTTACTTATGCGACTTGCTTGCACCGCATGTATTTCAACAGTATGGTTACCCATTGGGAAAAACTCCTGAGGAACAACAGATAAAAAGCCGATGAAGTTGTGATGAAAAACCGATATTGGTGTTTATCGGCTAAATACTAGGGTGATAATTAAGTGGGATCAGATAATTGACTGAACAAGTGCTACCTGAAAATGGTTATTTTCGTTTAGGTGACTACTACGTTGATGTGGGTGATCATAGAGTATTTTATGATGATCAAAGCCGTCACCTAGAGCCTAAAGCCATGCATGTGCTTTATCAGCTTGCTTTGTGTGCCGGCGAGACCGTTAGTCGACAAGAATTAATGGACCAAGTATGGCATGGACGAGTGGTGATCGACGATGCTCTTACACGCATTATCTCGCAGCTTCGACTAAACTTCAACGATAGTAAAACTCGGCAGGTAATCCAAACGGTACCTAAAAAAGGTTACCGCCTATCGGCAGATATCACTTGGCTAAGCAGACAAGAATTTATTAAGCTCAGCACAAAAAACAGTGCCGCTTCAGGCTTAACCTTCTCCTTTAATAAAGGTAAAGTGCCGGTAATTATAATGTCGGGTTCACTACTTGCCCTGTTAATCTTTGCTTTATTGCCGGAAACTTCCTTGCAACAGGGATCGACACCTGAGGTGCTGACTCAAGATATTAAAAAAGATAGTACAAACACAGAAACGACTGTCGCATTTTTACCATGGCGTAATCTTACCGGCGATGAGCGTAATGACTATCTGGCTGAGATGCTTCCAGAGGAGCTGTCAATTACCTTGGCCAAGTCAGACAGAGTGACCGTGTTGGCGCATTATTCGGCTCTTGCCCTTGCCAACGAAACCAGTGCCTTAAATTCTTTAGTTGAGCAGTTAAACCTTGAGTATTGGGTAGAGGGCAGCATTACTGAAGCCAATGAACGTATTCGTTTCTTAGTGCGTTTGGTCGAAAAACAGAGTAACAACGTGGTTTGGTCACAAGTTTATGAAGACGACATGCAACAGCTGCTAACATTAAACACTAGGATCGTCTCCGATATTAATGCTCAATTATTTGGACAAAACACACAAACAAATTTCACAAACGCATCCGACAGCGTGGATATCAATGCTTACCGCGCCTATCTTCAAGGAAATTACTGGTGGATGAATGGAAAAACTAGCGAGTGGTTTTCCCGAGCCGAAGCATCGTTCTTAAGAGCAACTGAACTGGCACCAAATTTTGCCGCGGCATATGGCAGTTTAGCTTTTATCTACGCGAGATATAATTATCATGATATCTACATGGGCAAGACTGTTGCTATTGTAAAAGCCACTGCGGCTATTAATAAAGCCTTACAACTTGATCCCAATGATATTAACGCCCTTCTTGCTGGCGCCTTATTATCTATCGAAGACTTGGAGTTTGACAACGCTCAGCGATTGATCGATAAAGTGTTGAGTGTTGACGCCGCAAACACCAGAGGCCTATATGTTTATTCAGAGTTAGCCTTGGCTAAGAATCAGTTTGACGTGGCGCTGACTTATGCTGATAAGGCGCTGCAGATAGATGCTCTATCGCCGTGGCTAAATGTAAACAAAGCCATTGTGCACTTTTGGCGTAATGAGATGACCAAAGCACTGGCAGCAGTCGATCACGCCATCAATATTGATAGCAATTACACTTGGGCTTATGTATGGAAGGCTAAAATACTAAATCAAATGGGACAGATTTCAGAAGCTATTGAGGCAATGAAAACCTGTTTACAAATTGATGATGGCTCTCCAGTAAATAGCATTTACTTGGCACTGCTATACAACAAGGCCGGTATGCCGGAGCAAGCTGATGAATGGTTTGCACATACCGCATCGCTGTATGGCGATTCCCCTGACGCCAGGTTTTGGCAAAGCTACTTAAGCTTTATTGAACAAGAAGAAGACCCTGATATTGTGCGGCAGCTAATCAATCAGGTCACCATTAAAACCACTCGATTTTTTAGTTTAGTACCATTGCAAAATGCATTGCTATCATCTCAGCCCTTGTTGATACAGCAAGCCCTGCCCCAGCTATTATCGCTTATTGAGCGTCCAAATCAATTGGGTTTTTGGGTCAATTATCACAATCAGTACAATGCTTACGCCGCCTTAGCATTAATGCAGCAGCTAGATAGCGCAGAATATGAGCAACAACTGGAATTACTAGACACTCAAATCAAGGTATTTGAGCGTAAAGTGGTTTTGCGACTGAGAGCAGACCTAAATTTGAAGGCACGATAAAAAAATAGAGATAGCACAAGCGTAAATTATTAATGATTATCGATTGTTCAAGAGCACCAGAACCCGACAGCAAGGATTATTAGTATTGAGTGCAGTTATTGGAAAGTTACGGGTGTTAAAACAGCGGATTTTGCTGGTCTTAAACAGCTAACTTGGCTTGCAACTGAATGGCGTAAAAACAGTGATTTTGCAGTCACTGAAGGTGAAAAGCGTCGTGCTACATGTTTAGATTGTGCAAAAAAGAGTAGAGCAGCCCAGTTGCCCTGCTCTGCTTTATCAAAAACTTGCTCCTATTTTGCGATTAAATACCGGTAGTACTTTCAAGGAAAGTTGTATTTGAGTATCGGGGTTACACTTCATTTTAATGTCAGCATCATAATCGATAGGTCACTCTCATTTTTTACCTAACTTCTATATTAGCAATCATGTAGCCTCTATTTTTGGTAAGTAATTTTTCCGCCTACAATGGTCATTAGGTTTTCTGATGTCAAAATATCTGCTTCTGGAACCGTAAGCCAATCTCGGTCAAATATTGTAAAGTCAGCATATTTCCCCACTTCTACTGAGCCACGAATATGCTCTTGAAATGCGCCGTAAGCAGGCCAAATGGTGAACATCTTAAGGGCTGTTTCTCGGTTTACTGCAAGTTCCGGATGCCACCCATCGCCTGATGTTCCGTCAAGTCTTTTGCGAGTGACTGCCGCGTAAAACTCAATCCGTGGATCACCGAGTTCCACCGGCGCGTCAGATCCTCCAAGTATCATCAATCCGCGATCAACCAATTGCTGCCATGGGTAAGCATAACCAAGGCGGTCAGGACCAAGTCTATCTGGTGCAAAGTTGAGGTCACCTATGCCATGACTTGGTTGCATGGATGGAAGAATACCAAGACTGACAAGGCGTGCTTGGTCCTGGGCGGGAATAATTTGCACGTGTTCAAGTCTCCATCTTGGATCAGCCACGGCCCATTCAGATTTTGGTACAGCATTGAAGGCTTCTTCATACCAATTTAATACCGCCCGAACGGCTCGATCCCCAATTACGTGGGTTTCAATCTGAATACCTTTACGTAATGCCTCACGTAAAATCGGGTCAAGTTCATCTTTCGTGGTGCGATTCATAAATCCGTTATGTTCAGCATCTGCATAATTTTCAAGAAGTGCTGCACCGCGCGAGCCAAGTGTGCCATCGATATAAACTTTAATACCGCGTAAATCGAACATATTGTCCGAGGTTGTCTCACGTCCACGCTTAAGCATTGTTGACGCCTCTATAACATTTGCCGCCGCGTAAATACGGGTAGACATATTTCCTTCTGCGTGTATCTCTTTTATTATTTCAACGTTGACGTAGGGCATGCCAGCCTCTTGAGTGTTTGTCCAGCCAATCTTTGCGTTCTCATACATTCCTTGTACCAAACTGTCTTTTTTATAGTCACGTGTTTTTGGCGGGATAATATCTCGAAAAATATCCATTGCCGAAGCTAGAATATAACCGTTGGGCGTGCCGTCTGCGTCACGCTCAAACTTGCCTCCAAGTGGATCAGGAGAATCTTTAGTAATGCCTGCAAGCGCGAGTGCTTTGGAATTAACAAGGGCTGACACACCGTCCGCGCGTGGCATAAATAGAGGCTTATCCGCGGTAAATGAATCAACGTCATGTTTGCTGAGAAATCTTTTTTCGTCTATCCATTCCCGTTCAATCCAGCCACGCCCTTGCACCCATTCATTTACAGGTACTGTTACTGAAAAAGCTTTTATGGCGTCCACCGTTTTTTTCAGTGAGTTAATACCAAAAAGGCTTAACGTTTTTGGGCGCTGTCCGACACCTTCAACGTGTTGATGGCTATCGGTAAAACCTGCGTATACATATTTCCCAGCCATGTTCATTATATCTGCATCACCGCACATATAGTCAACCGCATCTGCGTTTGTTCCCACAAATATAATTTTATCGCCCAGTATTGCTGTCGCTTCAGCTGTCCACTGCGCGTCATTTGCAGTGTAAATTTTGGTATTGTGAAGCACCATATCCGCACGAATGCATTCTGAAAACGTTGCTGATGCAGTAACATCACTTTTAGTGCATGACACCAATACCAAACTAAGCCCCAGTATACTCAGTAATGTAAGGTTATTTTTAATCAACAAATTTTTCTCCTACTGACCTATTTTTTAAATAACAATAATCTGATATCGATCTAAATTTATGCATTTTGCGTTTAGAACCGCTGAGTATAGAAAATACTCAAGTAAAAATAAACAGCGTTGACATTAACGTGCTCGACGATTTTAAGGTTCCCAAGCGAAATTGCGCTCGTTATTGGTGCAATTAGTATATTGCAGTGCATTTCACCCAATATATACATAATTTAAATCTGTATTTTAGTACGCAATTAATTGATTTACATATAAAAAATGCAAAACAAAAAGTTGGCAAACATAATGCTTTGACTTCTATGTGTGTGCGCGTAGTTTACGCATATTTGTAACTTCAAACAGTATCTTTACTTTAAATTAATAACGTAACAACACAAATCGAGGCTTATTAGTAATGACATTATGTACTTGCTTTGAATTGATGAGTAACAGAGCAGCTATACAATTCCAAATCGTTCAGTTGCTACATTGAGACCACTTAAAAACAAGCGTTTGGTTAAGACCAACAAGCAACAAAAACTTATTTGGCTACCGCGAACACTATTACTTGGTTATATAATTCGTCAAGACTATTTTCTTGGCACTACGACGGCTTTTTAGCTTATTACCTGAATAAATAGAGAAAAATATATGATAATAATGTCCCACAAAAATTATAAGCTTAAGAAAAAGAATGAAATTGCGATCGCGATTTCAGTTGCATTGATGGCTACACTGCCAATTCAAGCATCGGCACAAGAAGAAAGTACCGTCGAGAAAGTGATTGTAACAGGAACTAGGATGATGGACCGTTCGGCGGCTGATTCACCTGTCCCTGTAGATATAATAAGTGGCGATGAATTGCGTATAAACTCTTCTTCTGATATTCAAGATATGTTGCGTACGGCAGTCCCTTCTTTCGACATTAACACCCAACCAATAAGTGACGCAGCAACGATTGTAAGACCAGCAAACCTGCGTGGACTTTCTCCGGATAACGTCTTAGTGTTAGTGAACGGAAAACGTCGTCACAGAGGTTCTATAATTTCGTTTCTTGGTGGTGGTATTTCTGATGGAGCTCAAGGGGTCGATATATCTGCAATCCCATCAATGGCAATAAAACAGGTTGAAGTGTTGCGAGATGGTGCATCTTCGCAGTATGGTTCAGACGCTATCGCAGGTGTCATTAACTTTATCTTGAAAGATAATTCAGAAGGCTTTGAAGTTTCAGCACGCTATGGATCTACTTATGAGGGTGACGGTAATAACTATACGATATCCGCAAACGCGGGATTACCACTCGGTGATAGTGGTTTTGTAAACTTGACCGCCGAAATAAAGGATGTTGAAGGTACAATAAGATCGGTTGTGCGAGACGATGTTGCCGGTATGATTTCTGCTGGTTATACACCTGCTTTTGATTTTCAAACAATTAACAATTACACAGGCGATGTCCCACAATACTGGGGCCAACCGGATGTAGAGGGTGACGTAAAGTTGTTTATCAACTCGGCATTCGAAATTAGTGAAGCGGCAGAAATTTACATGTTTGGTAACTACGGTGAGAGAGAAGTCACCGGTGGTTTCTTTTACCGTAACCCCGTCACTGATGGAAGTCAGCGAGGAGGCGTTTACCGAGGTCCAAGAGTCGATCCATTAACTGGCCTTGCTGACCCTGATGGAGTTCACTCTGTATTAGTGGGTGACCTTGATGGTCTTGGTGTTGGTGGTTCGTGTATTGCAGGTATCCCTATTGGTGGCGATGGCAATGTATTCCCTGATCCAAATTTTCTTGCACAGGTGGCTGCTGACGATAACTGTTTCTCATTTATTAACACTATTCCAGGTGGATTTGTGCCTAGGTTCGGTGGTAATAACGAAGATATGGCTATTGCTGTCGGTATTCGTGGCGAACTTAAGATAGGCACCGGTTTATTTTATGACGCGAGTGCTCAGCGCGGTTCGAACAGAACCGATTTCTTCATTCGAAATACCATTAATGCGTCTCTTGGTCCTGCCACGCCTAGAGATTTCGTGCCCGGTGGTCAGGAACAAACTGAAACCCAGTTTAAGCTAGACTTCGTTTATCGTATCGATGCTGGTCTCGAATCGGACGTAAACATCGCTTTTGGTACAGAGTATAGAGAAGAAGAGTTTGACCTGTTTGCTGGTGACGAAGCCTCTTACGCACTTGGTCCATTAGCTAGTCAGGGATTTTCATCAAGCTCGAATGGCTTCGGTGGTTTTCCAGCAGATACATCTGCATCTCAAGACAGTACTGCCTTTTATATTGATGTTGAAGCTGACATTACCGAAAAGGTAACCCTTGCAGTTGCTCTCAGAGCTGAAGATTTTAGTGAATTTGGAAATACTACAGATTATAAAATTGCCGGTATTTACCATTTTAGTGATGACTTTAGAATTCGTGGAGCCATTTCTTCTGGATTCCACGCTCCTACAGCGGGTCAAGCCAATATAACAAATGTAACGACGCAGAACGTTCAGGGCGTACTTGTCGATCAAGGGACTTTGCCGCTCTCTTCGGCGGCGGGGCAGTTAGCTTCTAACTTTATAGAAAGTTTAGGAAATGGCCGACCAGAACTTGGAACAGAGGATGCTAAAAACTTTGCAATTGGTGTCGGCTTTAACCTCGCAGGTTCTACATGGACGGTTGATTACTACAATATTGAGTTAACCGACCGAGTTGCTCTTGGTGCTAATGTAGACTTTCTTGAAGCACTCACATTTGCGGCTCCATCAGGATCTAACTTCACAACAGTATCCGAAGCGCTGACAAGCTTAGATGCGCAAGGTATTATCGATCGTCAGCAATTTGTTGGGCTAGATGATCTATCACAATTTAGGTTTTTCTCTAACAGCTTTGGCACGACAACGACAGGCATAGATGTTGTTGGTAATATCTCGTTTGATTTGTGGGGTGGTGATTCTAGGGTCACCGTTGCGGCCAACTATAACAAGACCGAAGTAGATAGTGTTGGAACCGTCAATCCTATCGGTGCTGGGCGAGTTGCAGCAATTGAGGATTTACTACCTAATACGCGAGCTAACGTATCGTGGTCGCACACCGAAGGGAATATCAGAACATTATTACGCGCAAATTATTATGGCGGATGGGATGATACTGGAAATGGTGTAAATGGAATTGGTGCACAAGTGCTAATTGATGCGCAAGTTGCCTATCAATTCAGCGAACAGCTGGAATTTGTGCTCGGGGCAGATAATCTTCTTGATGCCTACCCTGAAAAGAATCCGAGTGCCGGGGGTTCGGGGCAGTTGTATTCAGAGTCAAGTCCATTTGGTTTTAATGGCGGCTCTTGGTACTTACAAGCTCGATTCACCTACTAAGTAGTCCAGTTATCTTGTTATAAAGCCACTCGCATAAGAACGAGTGGTTTTTTAATTAACACGATAGTACTTTGCATGGTAATTGGTTTATTGGATGACACCGATGCTGCATGTTATACGGTGAAGGAATTGGACGTAAACGCACTTCTATATCATAGTGATGAATATTTAACTCAACGATACGCTGAAATCCATTGGACTAGACGCATTCAGTAGACACTAACCGAAGACCGATTCTGTTTTTATTCGCTGAGTATAGAGTCATTTATTCTCTTTTTTCTGCTGCGATGTGTTTTACTTTTATATAGTCGCTATGAGATATATAGAGCAAATCAGCGATTTTTCGAATCATTGCTTCTTCGTATTTATCCAAATTATCATCAACAAATGCCACCTTCCACATCAAACTCAACAAGTTTACTTTTTGCTCGTATTCATAATTATCGTTGATCATGGATGTAAATGGATGCATCGACGTTGTGTCTTTGCTTGCTTGATGACTGCGCTCAAATAACTCATCCAGCTTTTCATCTGACAACTCAAATAGTGACTGTAGCAGCTGTTTTATCTTGTCTTTCTCAAGGTTTGACTGTTCGAAATCAGCACCAGACACTTCCATCAACAGCAAAGCACAAGCCTGTTCTAGACTGTATTTCTGTTCGGCATCAGTGTTTTTTGCAGCATTAAAGGCGAGTTCGTTTTGAAAGAATTCTTTTAGTTTATTTAGCATGCCATATCCTTTAAGAGTAGTTTAAAAGTAGTCAAAAATGTCGAACTTACTATTTCTTGAATGCACTGAAGCTGAAACGGCAGTGTATATCTGCACATTCATTCCAAGTGAGTAACTGTATATGAAAATATAAGCCAATTGGGTTTTTAGAATGATATGTTAATAGATTAATTAACAGACTAGCCCCGAAAAAACAACAAAAAAGCCGGCAACATTACACAATGCCAGCCAGCTTATTATATGTTAACTCATGTTTACAGCAGCATTTAACCGTTAACGAAATCAACACCCATTTTGATATCACCACGCAAGCCTTCTAGCATTGTGTTTTTAGCATTTTCTTCGAAATCGCTTAAATCACCGTAGGGTAAAATCTCTTCAACACCATTTATGCCTAAACGCAATGGGTGAGCGAAGAATGCAGCGTCATGAGAACCATCTACTTGCACATAAGCGTATTCAACGACCGCTTCACCTTGCATTGCAGCAACTAGCGACAAACAGAAACGTGCAGCAGCTTGGCCCATAGACAAGGTAGCAGAACCGCCGCCAGCCTTAGCTTCAACAACTTCAGTACCGGCATTTTGAATACGCGCAGTTAAACTTGCTACTTCCTCATCAGTGAAGCTTACGCCGTCAACTTGTGAAAGAAGTGGAAGAATAGTTGTACCTGAGTGACCACCAATAACAGGAACATGAATTTCAGTTGTTTTCAAACCCTTAAGGTTTGCAATGAATGTTTCTGAGCGGATAACATCTAATGTAGTTACACCAAACAATTTGTTTTTGTCGTAAACGCCTTTTGCTTTAAGGACTTCAGCAGCAATAGCGACCGTCGTATTAACCGGGTTAGTAATAACGCCGATACACGCTTTTGGACAATTATCAGCAACTGCTTCGATAAGATTTTTAACAATACCAGCATTAATGTTGAACAAATCAGAACGGTCCATACCTGGCTTTCTGGGGACGCCAGCAGGTATTAAAACAATATCACAACCAGTCAATGCTTCAGCTAAGCCATCTTTACCATGGCCAGAAACAGCGACATCAGTTGGGATGTGGCTCAAATCAACAGCAACACCAGGAACAACAGGTGAAACGTCATATAATGCTAGCTCAGAGCCAGCAGGTAATTGTGTTTTCAATAACAATGATAATGCTTGACCGATACCACCAGCGGCGCCTAATACAGCTACCTTCATAAAATTCTCCTGTTAATAAAAGCGTTTATTTGCGGGCGTCACAATAATCTATATACGTTAAGATCTCAATCACCCTATGGTCTTATCCTCTTTTTTACGCTTAAGTTCACAATAAATTAACAAACCTTACAATTCCTCAACATCTTTTAGCCACATTCGTTTGCGAAAAGGGTGCTGCTGATGCAAAATACGCCAACATTAAACACAAGGCTTTACAGAATATGTCATCAAGCAAACAAGACGCCCTAGTAAAATCATTTAAAGAGCTGTTAAAAACCGAAAGTTACGGTTCTCAGGGTGAAATTGTCAATGCGTTAAAAGAGGCGGGGTTTGATAATATAAGCCAATCGAAAGTGTCTCGTATGCTAAGTAAGTTTGGCGCAGTGCGAACTCGAAATGCGCGCGGTGACATGGTTTACTGCTTACCACCTGAACTGGGTATGCCTACGGCTAAAAGCCCGCTTAAACAACTTGTGTTAGATATCGTTCACAACAACGTAATGGTGATTATTCGCACGAGCCCAGGTGCTGCGCAACTGATTGCCAGGTTACTGGATTCATTGAGCCATACCGATGGTGTTCTTGGTACTATCGCTGGTGATGACACTATCTTCATCGCACCCGCTGATATCACCCAAATAGAAGACCTTCGCCAGCGCGTTGAGGACCTATTTGAGAGTGTCTAAGCCTATCGCATAAAGTGCGTTTTTCTTAAGACCATAGTGCGCGGCCGTCAGTGCGGCTGCTTTTTTTAGCGGTAGTTCTTTGGCTAACAGAGCCAATAACGATAATGCTTCTTGCGATGCACCTTCCGATTGCAGGTTATTAGGACAATAAATCATCAGTACAAATTCACCTTTTTGATGAACTGGGTCCGCGTCCAACCACGCTAGAACTTCTGCTGCACTTCCCTGCCTATACGTTTCGAAGGTTTTACTTATTTCTTTGGCTAATACAATCTCATGGTCGTCTTGTAAGCTTTCATTGCAAGCTGCCATAGTATCGCGAATACGTCTAGGCGCTTCATAAAATACGGTTGTGCACCCAGAATTAGTAAGTGATTCGAGAACATTGGCTTTCGCTTGTTGCTTCACTGGCAAAAAACCATGAAAGGTAAATTTATCAGTTGGTAAGCCAGATGCGCTCAGTGCGGTAGTTAGGGCACACGGACCAGGCAAAGCAATAATAGGTATTCCCTTTTCTCTACAATCTCGAACAAAAATAAAACCAGGATCGCTGATCAAAGGAGTACCTGCATCAGAGACTAATGCAATATTTTTACCTTCAATAAGTTTAGAGGTTAATTGATACGAGCGAGCAGCTTCATTATGGTCATGCATTGAAATAGTCGAGGTGCCAATAGAATAGTGAGATAACAGGCGTGAAGTGTGCCGAGTATCCTCTGCCGCGATTAAATCAACCTCTTTTAAGACATCAAGAGCACGAGGGCTAATATCAGACAAATTGCCTATGGGCGTAGGAACAATATAAAGCGTTCCTGATGTGTTCGTAATCTGCATTTTTATTTTTTCCCAATGTTGTCTGTACACTGCTAATATTACACTAAATCAAACAGTAGCTTATACACATTCTACATCTACTTTAGGACAGAATATGTCAAAGTAGATAGATATTTGCCTGAGCTTAAGTAAACTATCAACATCCTAGTCATTTGAGAGCGCTTGTGAACGTATTTTCCAATTTACGCACCTATTTAATTGTGGCATTCATTTTATTGTGTTTGGCAAGTTGTGCCAGTCAAACAAAAATAGCAAGTCAAAAGCCTGTTGAAAAAGAAACGAAGGCGTCTAGAGACGTTATTTTAAACAGTGCAGAAACCGCATTACAAGAAGCTGAAATTGAATGGCAGAAAAACAACGATATTAATCAACGAAACAACCTACTGTTGGCTGCGGCTCAACACTTTCAAACAGGTAGGGAGTGTCGTCGTACGGATATTATTATTGCGAATATCGAACCTTTCTTAGAAGATCCATTGCAGCAGCAGTATTCATTATTATTGAAGGCAGAGTGCGCACTTATTCAACATTATGCATCGGGCTTGTCCGCCGAGCTGGTGAAAACGCCGATCGATGCGATGATCTCATGGCTGACACCGATTACTGAAAATCAATTTTTGGCGCGTAAAGAAGTTGTTATTGCACATTTGGCAGCACTGCATGAGCGCTGGGATTTAGCCGCTAATGTACTAAGTCAACAATTGAATGCAGATAGCCCGTTAAATCAGTCGGCAGAGCATATATTGTGGCAATGGTTTTTAAAAGCATCGAAATCTACACAAAATACATTGAGTGACAACAGCTCATTTATGCGCCCGTATTTAGCACTAGCTAAGATCTTAGAAGATGAAGATTTAACCGACTCAAGCAGACAGCAAGCAATAGTTTTTTGGCGAAAACAGCACCCAACACACCCTCTTTCTGCTGACTTGCCAGATGGAGTAAAAGGATATCTTGCACAATCATTAAACGACGTTCGCGATATAGCGGTTTTACTGCCATTGAGTGGCCGCGTGCAGGTCCAAGGTGATGCCATTAAGCAAGGTATTATGACTGCATACTTTGCAAAGCTAGAGAACATTAATACAAACAATCCAGGACAAGCCATTCCAAATATTAGATTTTTGGATACAGGCTCAGACAACGAGTCTTTCCTCAGCCCCCAGATTACGTCCGAGGGTCTGATGCAGTATGACATCGTTATTGGCCCGTTATTGCGTGAGCATGTGAGCTTAGTCAAAGACTTCAATTTACCTGATTCGATGCTTGTATACTTAAATCGCTTGTCAACAGAGGGACCAATGACGGGTCCAGCAAACAATACGAGCGATACATCAGCTAAAGTATACTTTGCATTAGCCCCAGAAGATGAAGCTACGCAGCTGGCTAATTTGATGAAGAAACAAGGGATAAGAACACCGATTATTATTAGCAATGGTTCGTCGCTTAGTCGTCGAATGATAGACACATTCAATCAGCAGTGGATAGCTCTGAATGGACTGGACCAAATAAAGGTACCTAAAATAGTTACCTTTTCAGACAATAAAGGATTGCGTATTGGCATTACGGCGGCGCTTGATGTGCTTCAAAGCCAAAGACGCATCGGTCAGATGACAAGTTTAACAGCAGAAATCGTGCATAGCGTTACTCGCAATAGGCGAGATGTAGATGCTTTTGCAGTTTTCGCTTTACCGCAACAAGTTGAATTGTTAAACCCAATTATAGAAGCTAGTATTAGCTTATTTACAGAGCGAACTATTCCGGTATTCGCTACCTCTTACAGCTATCAACATCAACTTAATAACAATAGTATTCGAGATTTACGCAATCTGGTCTTTGTTGATATGCCATTTCTTATGCCAGCGCAAAGAGAAAGCGCCCTTGCGCATCAGGTAGATGATATTTGGAACAACCCACCCAGTTCATTTTTACGCTTGTTTGCATTTGGCTACGACGCTTTCCAGTTTTCTGAAAAAATGCAACAACTGGCTTATTTTAGTCATACCGATTTAAAAGGCTTGTCTGGTAAGTTGACCGTCAACAATCAGCGTCAAGTTACTCGCAGCTTGCCAAGTGCGGTTATTCAAAATAACTCAATAACCCAAACAGACGGCTTTTAATAGTTTGCTATCTTATCAATACATGGCCAGCTTAATAGGCCATGAGGCCGAGCAAGTGGCAAAACAATATTTACTCGACCATTCACTTGTATTTGTGGAACAAAACTATAAAGCAAAGGTCGGAGAGATAGATTTGATAATGTTAGACCAGCAACAGTTAGTTTTTGTTGAGGTAAAGTTTAGGTCAACAGACAGTCATGGTTGCGCAGCCGAGCAGTTTACCTTCAAGAAGCGCAAACGGCTAGAAAGGACGATTAATTATTATTTGTTACAAAAGAAACTGAATACCCACCACACTAATTTACGAATAGATGTTGTCGCCATAGACGGTGAACAGGTAAACTGGATTAAGAACGTATAATTAGTTAATAACAATCAGAGAATTCATAGTACGGACACTACTTAAGGGGCATTAAATGCTGGAAAATATTAAAAAAAGTTTTACCGAAAGCATTCAAACTAAAATAGCGGCTGCTGAAGAACTGCCTATTCCAATCGAAAAGGCAGCAAACATGATGGTGCGTGCGCTTATTAATGGCAATAAGATTTTAAGTTGCGGTAATGGTGGCTCGGCAGGCGATGCACAACACTTTTCATCCGAATTATTGAACCGCTATGAGCGCGACCGCCCTTCACTGCCGGCCATGGCCTTAACCACAGATAGTTCAACGATTACGTCGATTGCTAATGACTATAGCTATGATGAAATATTTTCAAAACAAATTAAAGCACTGGGACAGCCTGGCGATATTTTACTTGCAATATCAACCAGTGGTAATAGTCGCAACGTCATTAACGCGATGGAAGCTGCTCTGGGCCGTGATATGACAATTGTTGCCCTAACAGGTAAAGATGGCGGCGAAATGGCTGGATTTTTAAGTGAAAATGACGTTGAAATTAGAGTCCCTTCATCACGTACAGCGAGAATACAAGAAGTACATCTTCTGGTTATCCATAATTTGTGCGAGTCAATCGACAATGCACTATTTCCAATTAGCGAATCAGAATAAAGAGAAGGGCTTATGTTTAGCAAAGGAAAAACCGCCACGATAGTAATTATCTTCGTAGCGTGTATGCAAACTGGTTGTGCACTTGTGACTGTAGGCACTGTCGGTGCGGCCGCTACCGTATCAGCCAATGATAGACGCACTGTTGGCACACAAATAGATGACAAAACAACACAAAGCAGAGTCAGAAGTGCAATCAATGACATTCCGTTAATTAAGGATGAAGCCGCGGTGAGTGTTGATGTTTACAACGGTCAGGTTTTGCTGACAGGACAAGCACCATTACAAGGAATAATTGTCGACCTTGAAAAGATGGCGAGTGCAGTGCAAAACGTAATCAAGGTGCATAACCAAGTTAGGCTAGGTAGCCCTATTCCGGCCACATCAACCATGAATGACCTATGGTTGGCCTCTAAAATCAAAACCATTATGCTTGCGGATGAAAAAATCCCTTTGTTTAAGCTTGTTCTTGTGGTGGAAGACAGCGAAGTATTTATTATGGGCTTGCTCACTAAGGCAGAAGCAGCGGCGGCGGTCAACGCAGCTCGAAATGTTGACGGGGTTTCTAAGGTGATAAGAGTAATGGAACTCATCCCGTAGATGTCGTGATGCATAGTAGCTGAACACAGGTTTACATTGCATAAATAGCGCATTTTGCAGAATGCATCTGTGTCCTTTTTTCTGAACGGCTAAACCGACAATCGTAGGCGTCACTGCAGTCGCGCTGAATTAAAAGAGGTTATTGGTAGGGATCTATTTAATCACTTTTAGGCTAGGTTTTTTAGATTTACCGGTGCTTTGCGTTACTGGTTTTTTAGCATCACTCACTTTACTTTCTCCTGCCAATGTTAGCTTTCCAGCTTGCACGGGCCTGGTGTCTGCTTTTTCGTCTAGTTTGACACTTTCCAGTTTTTTAACAGGCTGTACAGAGGGCAAACCAGCGTCTGTGTGCGTGTTTTTTTCATATTCAGCTAACTCTTCTGGTGTTCGTGTAAATACAGTGCCCGCACCATTCTCGCGAGCATATACGGCACTAACAGCAATACTTGGAACAAACACTTGCATAGGCTGGCCGGAGAATCGCGCTTGAAACGCCACACCTTCAAGTCCTACATTTAAGTTTACACACGCACTGGGCGATATATTCAGAACAATTTGGCCGTCTTTTACAAACTGTCTAGGCACTTCTACACCCGGTAAATCAGCATCTACTACAATGTAAGGGGTTAAACCGTTATCAACTATCCAGTCGCAAAAAGCGCGAAGCAAGTACGGTTGGTTGCTGGTCATATTGTCCATTAATGCTCTCAAATTATTGTCAAACGAAAGTTATTGAAAAGAATGACGTAAGTATGACCTATTAGTATAGGCCGTACTTACTGACTTAACTTATAACGGATTATGAATTTCGCGTTCTTGGTCAGTCAACGAAGCCTTGAAAGAACCGCGTTCGAATATACGATTCATATAAGCCACGACGTCTTTGCTGCCGGCGCCACTTAAGGTGATATTTAACGCAGGTAAACGCCATAAAAGGGGTGCTAAGTAGCAATCAACTAGACTAAACTCATCGCTCATGAAGTAAGCTTTTTCAGCAAAGATTGGACCCAAAGCGAGCAAAGATTCACGTAACTCAGTGCGTGCTTCATCAGCACCCGGTTCGTTGCGGAAAATTTTTGCAGCGAGCGCATACCAGTCATGTTCAATACGATGCATCATCAAACGACTTTCGCCGCGAGATACAGGGTACACGGGCATTAATGGTGGATGGGGGAAGCGTTCGTCTAAATACTCCATAATAATATGCGATTTATAAAGTACTAACTCTCTATCAACTAGCGTTGGTACCGTACCGTACGGGTTCAGTTCTAATAAATCTTCACTTAGTTGAGTTGGGTCTAGATAGCTAATTTCTACGCCTACACCTTTTTCCGCTAATACAATGCGTACTTGGTGACTATAAATATCAATATTGTCAGAAAACAACGTCATAATTGAGCGTTTGTTCGCGGCTACAGCCATTAAAACCTCCGAATTCTCTCTCAAAAAGAGAATTACAAAAAATAAACAGTTAAAAACACTAAAAGGGGCGCACTGCCCCTTTTATTTTATCACTAGAGGTAAGTCGTTATTTTTTAACGTCTTTCCAATAATCTTTCTTGAGAAAATAGGCAAATACAAAGAAGATGAGGATGAAAATCAACACCCCTTTACCTATCCTTTCTGATTGCAATCTTGACGGTTCGCCAGTGTACTCTAGGAAGTTAACCAAATCTAAAATAGTTTCATCATATTCGTCGGTTGTGAGTTTACCATCACCATCGGTGCGCAAACCCACACTGACTTCCTTCATATCACCATCGATCATCTTCATTTCAGTCGCTAATCTTGGCGTTCCTTGCAAATCTTGGAGCACGTGAGGCATACCCGCATTAGGGAATGCCAAATTATTAACACCAAATGGTCTACTCTCATCGACATAAAAAGTGCGTAAGTAGGTGTAAATCCAATCAGCGCCGCGTACACGAGCAACCAAACTTAAATCAGGTGGCGCAGCACCAAACCATGTGGCTGAGTCGTCTTCTGGCATTGTAGAAGTAATATAGTCGCTCACCTTTTCACCGGTGAAGCGCAAATACTTATCACCTAATTCGTCCGGCACTCCAATATCTTGAAAAGTACGCTGGTACCTTTGATATTGCATTTGGTGACAACCCAAACAATAGTTCATGAAGGTTTGAGCACCACGCTGTAACGATGCCTGATCGCTCAAATCAATATCTGCATGGTCATTCGGATACTCCCCCCCAGCAGCAAATGCGAAGGTCGGCACTAGCAATAAAACAGCAAACCATTTCTTCATAGTGTGATCCTCGCAGGTACCGGTTTGGTTTTTTCTTTACCCGAATAGATCCAGAGTAAAACAAAGAAACCAAAGTACATAATCGTTGCAATTTGTGAGGCAATAATTTTCCAATTCTCTTGTGGCGTGCCTCCCAGATAACCTAAGAATACGAACACTGCTGTGAACACAAGTAAATTAACTCTATGCAAACCGCATCTATAACGCCATGACCTTACTTTGCCACGATCAATCCAAGGCAATGCAAAGAGCACAGCAATCGCACCAAACATTGTTAACACACCGAATAATTTGTCCGGTACCGCTTTCAAAATTGCATAGTACGGCGTGAAATACCACACTGGAAATATATGTGCTGGTGTCTTATATGGGTTCGCGACTTCAAAGTTTGGATGCTCTAAGAAATAGCCACCCATCTCAGGCATGAAGAACATAATGAAACAGAAACCAAACAAGAATACACTAAATGCCACCAAGTCTTTCAACACGATGTGTGGAAAAAACGGCACAACGTCGTCAATAATGTCGTATTTGTCTGTGTAGTATTCATGGATTTTATACACAGTTTTATCTTCTTCAGCTAATGACCCTTTCTTGTGCTTAATATTTACACCATCGGGGTTGTTAGAACCCACTTCATGCAATGCGATAATGTGTAAAAAAACCAAGATAACAATAACCAGTGGCAATGCAATTACATGCAATGCAAAGAATCTATTCAGCGTTGCACCAGAGATAACGTAGTCACCTTGGATCCATTCGACTAAATCAGGCCCAATGACGGGGATAGCACTAAATAAAGATACAATAACCTGAGCACCCCAGTAGGACATTTGTCCCCATGGTAATACGTAACCCATAAAGGCTTCAGCCATCAGCGCTAGGTAAATTAACATACCAAAGACCCATAATAGCTCGCGCGGTTTTTGATAAGAGCCATACATCATGCCTCTAAACATGTGCAGATAAACGACGATGAAAAAGGCTGAAGCACCTGTACTGTGCATATAACGGATCAGCCAGCCATAGTTAACTTCACGCATAATATATTCAACAGAAGCAAAAGCGCGCTCTGCAGATGGCTCGTAGCTCATCGTAAGCCAAATACCGGTCACGATTTGGTTAACGAGCACAATCGTCGCCAAGAAACCGAAAATATACCAAAAATTCATATTTTTGGGCGCTGGATATTGAATTGCGTGCATATTTGCAACACGCATTACAGGAATTCGTTGTTCAATCCAGCTCATAAATGCATTCATCACACAACCTCCGCTTCTGAGCCGATAATAACCGTATTGTCATCAACATACTGATATGGCGGCACAACCAAATTCAATGGTGCCGGAACGCCTTGGAAGACACGTCCAGCCATATCAAACTTAGAACCATGACAAGGACAAAAGAAACCCTCTGCAACACCTTCAGCGTACTCTTCAAAAGAACCATCAACTAAATGCTGTGGAGAACAACCAAGGTGAGTGCAAATACCGACGAGTATTAAATACTCTGATTTTAGCGAGCGGTATTGGTTTTGAGCAAACGCCGGTTGTTGTTCCGTTTCAGAGTTGGGGTCACGAAGTTCGCCTTCATGAGCACTTAAACTTTTCAGAAGTTCTGGTGTTCTGCGTACTATCCATACTGGCTTGCCGCGCCATTTAACACGAATCATTTGGCCGAGTTGGATTGCACTGATATCTACTTGTACATCAGCACCAGCCGCTTTAGCTTTTGCACTTGGTTGCCAAGAGGCAACAAAAGGAACTGCAGCACCTACAGCACCAATCGCACCAACAACACATGTACCAACAGTTAAAAACTTGCGACGGTCGCTGCTTTTCGGCTGTTCGTTATTTGTTGCTGATTCATTGGTATCTACTGATACATCGCTCATCAACTTTTCTCCGGGGTTGGAATGACAGGTTTCAATAATAGCTTCAAGCTTAATATTGGTTTACATGCAACCAAGATCAAACTGTTATTCGTAATCGGAAACGTTCGATTATAATTAGCAGGGTATTTTAAAAGAAAACCCTTAACAAACACAAGGTTTTAGTAAGAAAATTTGATTGTTTTTAGCGTTATAAGTCAAGAAATCACTACAACAAGTAAATATACTTATATATCGACTAAAATTAGTAGGACGACATGATTTTTTAAGTAAAAATAAAAAACCCAGCCGAAGCTGGGTTTTTAAAACACGTATCGAACTGATTAACGTTTTGAGAATTGTGGACGCTTACGCGCTTTGTGTAAACCCACTTTCTTACGTTCAACTTTACGCGCATCACGTGTTACGAAACCGGCTTTGCGTAGCGCAGGACGCAACGTTTCATCGAATTCCATAAGTGCACGAGTAATACCGTGGCGTATTGCGCCAGCTTGTCCACTAATACCACCACCAGAAACGGTAACGTATAAGTCGAATTTTTCAGTCATTTCAACAAGTTCTAATGGTTGCTTAACTATCATAACTGCAGTTTCGCGACCAAAGAAAACGTCTAATGGCTTCTGGTTTACAATGATGTTACCAGAACCCGGACGAAGAAAAACGCGAGCTGTTGAGCTTTTGCGACGGCCAGTGCCGTAATATTGAGTATCTGCCATTTTGCTCGCTCCTTAAATGTCCAGTGATTGTGGCTGTTGTGCAGCATGCGTATGCTCTGGACCAGCAAAAACTTTCATTTTGCGGAACATAGCACGACCTAGTGGGCCTTTTGGAAGCATACCTTTGACCGCTTTTTCAATAACCATTTCTGGCTTCTTTTGAATTAGCTGTTCAAAGGTAGCTTCTTTCAAGCCACCTGGATAACCGGAGTGAGAGTAGTATATTTTACCCTTCGCTTTGTTTCCTGTTACCGTAATTTTTTCTGCATTAACTACAACAATGTAATCACCAGTATCCACATGAGGAGTGTACTCTGGTTTATGCTTACCGCGCAGTCTTAGCGCGATTTCAGCCGCAAAGCGGCCTAAAGTTTTGTCTGCAGCGTCAACCACATACCAGTCGCGTTCTACGCTTTCTGGCTTTGCAACAAAAGTTTTCATGTATTCGTCACCCAAAATTATTAGTTAAGTTCACTGTCAAGCAGTCTAATACTGCTTAAAGTGCAATTATATCAACCTGTTAGCCCCTTCGAGCCGGTCAATCTACCACCTTCCCAAAGGTGGGTGCAACTGGGCAGGGGCCAAATTATACAGACTTTAGCGTAAAAGCGAAGTATTTTTCGGCTTTTTCTAAAATAGTGTGTCACCAAGGGTTACATATTTTGCTTTAGGTCGCGGGATGTTGCGCTTCATTTAAGGTTTTCTTGGCTTTATCCCACAGTAGTTCTAAAGCGTCAATATGTAGGCTTGTTAACTCGAGATCCTCATTCGCAGCGAATTTCTGCACCAATGAAAAACGTTTGCTGAATTTTTCATTGGCTTTTTTTAGCGCCACGTCTGGATTAACCTCAAGATGACGAGATAAATTGACAATCGCAAAGAATAAATCACCTATCTCATCTTCTATTTTATCTTGCTGTCGTTGCTGGGCATAAACCTCAGCCTTAACTTCTTCAATTTCTTCAAGTACTTTATCAAACACCGGAGCAACCTCGGGCCAATCAAAACCCAGCTTTGCGCATTCAAGTTGAGTATTCAACGCTTTTTGCAAAAGACTCTGCGGAATGCTTTTAATCGCGTCATTTGACATTATTAGGACTTAATTTGTTTGTGTATTGGCTAAGTTGCTTCACGTTAATCTCTGGCTACGTCGTTAACATCGGGTAATTGTTTTAATTTATCCACAACACGGGCTAAATTATCTGCGTCTATAACTTCAATAGTTAACTTTATAAGTGCTGAATTATGGCTTTTGTTGCTCAAGCTATTGACACCAAGCAGGCCAACTTTTTCATTTGATAGTACCGTTGTGATATCTCTTAAAATGCCGGTTCTATCGTTACAATAAACGTTAAGCTCTGTTTGAAAACTGGTTTGATGTTCAATTGCCCATGATACTTCTATCTGGCGTTCAGGATGCTGTTCTAATAAATTTGATAACTGAGCACAGTTTTCCTTGTGTACGCTAACTCCCTTGCCCTGCGTGATATAGCCTAGAATAGACTCACCCGCAACAGGTTGGCAGCACTTTGCAATTTGGCTGAGTAAATTACCCACACCTTCGGCAATAATCGGCTCGCTACCTTTGCGTAACTTTGCTCGACGTGGCTTGATCGATATTTCAGCTGGTTGCGCCGGAGGTGGCCCGTGTTTCTGCAATAAAAAATGCACAACCGTCATTACACGGGTATCACCCACACCGATAGCTGCAAATAAATCATCAACCGAATTTGCATTGAATTTATCAACAGCGTCAGCCGCAAGTTTAATGGGGATGTCTACTTTTGAGAGTTCTCGCTCTAAGAGCTCTCTTCCGGCGTCGATATTCTTATCTTTGTCTTGTTTTTTAAAGAATGAATGGATGGTTGCTCTAGCACGTGCAGAATGCACATAACCTAAACCTGGGTGCATCCAATCTCGACTGGGAGAGGCATTTTTACCGGTCAGCACTTCTACCTGATCACCGCTTTGCAACTTGTAAGTAAAGGGCACGATACGCTTATTAACTTTAGCACCAATGCACCTATGGCCAACATTACTATGCACATAGTAGGCAAAATCTAGGGGTGATGAGCCCAGCGGCAAATCAATAACATCGCCCTTGGGAGTAAAAACATAAACTCGGTCGTCAAATACCTGACTACGGAGTTCTTCAACTAAATTACCCGATTCAGCCATTTCTTCTTGCCACTGAAGAATTTTGCGCAGCCAATTCAGACGTTCCTCTGAACCTGCAGCTTTGCCTGTTGCGCCTTCTTTGTACTTCCAGTGAGCAGCAACACCTAACTCCGCGTCTTGGTGCATTTGTTGCGTCCTGATTTGAATTTCCACTGACTTGCCTTGTGGACCAACAATAACCGTATGAATACTTTGATAGCCATTTTGCTTAGGCGTCGCAATATAGTCGTCAAATTCTTTGGGAATATGTTTCCAAATAGTGTGCACTGTGCCTAACGCGGCATAACAATCTTGCAACCTATCAGCCACAATACGCAACGCACGAATATCAAACAACTCTTCAAAAGAAAGTTGTTTTTTCTGCATTTTTTTCCAAATACTGTAAATATGTTTGGGCCGACCAATGACTTCCGCTTTAATGTTCTGGTCGTCTAACAAGCCTTGTAGTTCTTGCACAATATCGATAATGTATTGTTCACGATCAATGCGTTTTTCATCTAGCATTTCTGCTATACGCTTGTAGGTGTTTGGATGCAAATAGCGAAACGAAAGGTCTTCAAGTTCCCATTTAAGCTGACCAATACCTAGCCTGTTAGCCAGCGGGGCATAAATACTCGAACATTCGTGGGCAACGATCACTCGAGTTTCTTCATCCGCTTCTTTTACGGAATGTAGGGTGCAAATACGTTCAGCCATTTTTATAACTACAGCGCGCACATCTTCCACCATACTTAACAACATACGACGCAGGTTGTTAACGTGACTTTCGTCTTGGCGATTACGAGATTGCAGCGTTTTAATGGCATCCATGCGACGAACACCTAAAATTAGCTCTTTAATTGGCATACCAAATTGATCTTCAATTTGATCTTCCGATAATTCATGGATTTGGCAATATGGATAAATTAAAGCGGCTTGCAGTGTTTCATCATCCATATGAAGTTCGTGCAATATCTCAACCATCTCTTGACCGATCAAGAGATCATCTGGTTTATCTGAAATCTGACTTAGTTTTTTTTTGGTTTTTTCAGGTACATCTAGATCAGCCAACCATTGACTGAAGGTTGGGCGACTGGTCTGATGAACACTTCTTATTGATACCATGTATTTTGCACCCTACTTTGAGCTTATTAAAGCTACCATTTCAATATGCTTTGTAAAAGGGAACATATCAAGCGCTCTCATTTTTGTAATCTCGAATTCGCTGGGTAAAACGTCTATGTCTCTAGCGAAACTTGTGGGGTTGCAAGAAACATACAATATTTTTTTTGGCTTAAATACTGATATCGTGTTCATGATTGCCAATGCACCCGCACGCGACGGATCGACTATAAACAGCGCGCCTTGCGGTATATTAAGCGTTGTCTTTAACGCTAAATCGTTGAGGTCATAATGTTCGAAACGACAATTTTTTATGCCATTTAATTGTGCATTTTCTTCCGCTTGTTGCACCATTTCGGGCACACCTTCGACACCGATGACTTGTTTACAATATGGCGCTAACGCGAGCGCAAAGTTACCAACGCCTGAAAATAAGTCAACCACACAATCCTCTGAAGTCGGGTTTAACCACTCTTTTGCGAGCGTCAACATCTGTTGATTTACGTGTTGATTAATTTGTATAAAGTTATTAGCAGTTACCGCTAAGTTTAAACCCGGATCGTCCGAAATAGTGAATATAGAATTTAAAACAGGACTTATTACCACATCACTGTCTCCGCTAGAAGCTCCTAATGCGGTGATGTTTACTAACTTTGAGGCCGTAGATTCGATCATGTACTGCGTTCCCGAAGACGCTTGTTCGAGCACCAGCATTTGGACTGACTCGGTATTCAAGCTTTTGGTCAAATGCAAGCATACTTGGGATCTTTGGGCACCTTCTGTTAGCGTGATATGACCTATAGAAGAAGCATTAGGCAGACGTTTAATGACAGTAACTAAGCGTTCATAAACGCTTTGTAATGACTCGGCTAGCACTGCGCATTTAGGTATATCGACAACTTTATTCGATTTCTCTTGCCGAAAGCCTATTTTAATCTCATTTGAATTTCGTGCATCAATAGCGACACGAGCACGGCGCCGATACCCGTAATGATTATCAGCAATATCCGACTTAATCACCTCTTCCCATTCGCACCGTTCAAGTCTTGTTGGAGGGATGACCTTGTTTAAGTAACTTTGCAGACTTGTCTGTTTGGCTTCAATCAAATAATCTGCATCAAAAGCCTGATGAGAGCAGCCTCCACACTCACTTACATAGGGACAAAAAGCCTTAACACGGGCCGACTCGTGTCCTTGCAGCACTTTGACTATTTTGCCATGCCATACTTTTTGCTTTTTTGAGAGTATCAATACTCGGTACAATTCACCAGGTATCGAAGCAGGTACTACGATGATCGGTTGGTGAGATAAAAGGATCCCATTAGCATTATGATCGATGACATCGACTGACATCTCAATGGTCTCATGACAACTCTGTTCTCGAGCTCGATTTTTACCTAATGGCGATTGTTTCTTTGCTTTAAAAAATTGAACCACAATCGTTAACTCTCTAAAATTACTGTAGCGGTTGCGTAATGCTTTTCATCTGAAATAGAAAGATGAGTGTGGTTTACTCCTTTCTGCTGAAACAGCAATTCAAGATGACCGTTCACTATCAAATATGGCTGGCCTGTCAGGTAATGGACAATTTCAATTTGCTGCCAACTCACTCCATTACCGATACCATTACCAATGGCTTTAACTGCGGCTTCTTTTGCCGCAAAGCGTTTGGCTAAAAATCGCGCTTGTGAGCTTAGATTAAGCGCACCTTTATCGTTCGTTTCCACTTGTTGATGCGGTCTGATTCTGGCTAAATTAGTTAGTGCCAAATAATCTTTATACTCATTAGGAGTCAATATTCGCTTTGCCATTGAGTCAGAGCGCTCGATACTTGCTTGCAACCTAGCAATTTCTACTATATCAGTTCCGACCCCAATAATTGGCATTCCCTACTCCTTTTTTATATCCAATTGCAGAGTATATACCACAGCACCCAAAACGACTCGTAAATATAACTTACAGCGTCAGCGTAAGTTGGCGATTACTTAGCAATTTACCGCTGGCTTAATCTCGCTTCTTGCATTAATAAACGCATATCTCTTACTGCTTTTTCAAGACCATCAAATGTGGCTCGCGCAATAATACTGTGTCCAATATTCAACTCAATTAATTGAGGAATGGCCGCAATTGGTTTCACATTGTGATAATGCAAACCATGACCTGCATTTATTTTCAGTCCCAATTTGTGTGCATATTCTATACCCTTGACTAGTTTGGCTAATTCGAACTCAGCTTGCGCTTCATTTTTTGCCTCAGCATATTGTCCAGTATGAATTTCGATATAAGGGGCACCGGCCGCAACTGCCGCTTCAATTTGTCTTTCATCAGCATCTATGAATAATGACGCGAGGGTACTTTGCGCCTTTAATTGCTCACAAGCCGCTTGCATTTTTGCGAGGTTGCCGGCCACGTCCAAACCACCTTCAGTGGTCAGCTCTTGTCTTTTTTCAGGCACCAAGCAACAAAATTCTGGTCGTACTTTTGCGGCAATTGCTAACATTTCGTCGGTTACCGCCATTTCAAGATTGAGACGTGTATTGATGGTTTCTTTAAGTAAATACACATCTTGATCTTTTATGTGCCTGCGGTCCTCACGCAAGTGAACCGTAATACCATCGGCTCCAGCCCTTTCGGCAATGTCAGCCGCATGAACCGGATTTGGGTAATTTGTACCTCTGGCATTGCGAAGCGTCGCAATATGGTCAATGTTGACACCTAATAGTATATCTTGCACGTAGCTCTCCTGAGATGGCCGAATAGATTTAGTAAATAAAGGGTATATTTTAAGTCGTTATTTTAAGTAGTTATTTTAGTACTAAATAGTTCACGGCTTTTAATCGGTTTGTCGCCTAATATTGGATGCAAAGCAATACGACTTATCTTTTTTGCCGCTTTAAGTGACGATGACTGCCAATCATTATTATTGATTGCCAATATATCCTGACCGCTAATTGCAAACGATAGCTGCTGGTCGCATTCGACAAAACCAATTTCATTCATTAACGAATAGCTTTTAGAAGGTACTATTTCTAATTCGTTTTGCGAGTCGTAAGTAAAGTCAGGGAAATAACCTAATTCTTCTAACAAAACGAATTCAAAATTTCTCAATATAGGCTCAATATCGACTAATTCTCCTCCTTTCGATGATAACTGTTGCAGCATATTTAAGGACAACTCATATTGTTGGAACAAGCGAGTAAAGGGTTCAGATTCAGGCAGCGCCCTATTTAATACTTCATTTAAATAAAACACACAGAACAAGCTTTGCTGCGAAAGTGAATAAGACCTAGAGGTCGATTCAATTCTTGATAAAATTCGCAAAGTGCCGCGTCCAACTAATTCAAAGTTGACTGCTTGAAGTGGTTGCAACAAGCTTTTTTTATCTGATTTTGGGCGTCTTGCTCCTTTGGCCATTGCGCTAACTCTGCCATTTTGTAGAGTAAAGAAGTCAACAATTAGGCTGGTTTCACGGTAAGGCCGCCGATGGAGCACGTAACCATCGTAAATATCTTTATTCAAGCTAGCTCACTTTGATCCTGACCACTTTCATGGTTTCAAACTGCATACCCGCAATCTCTTTTACTTCAGGGTAATAGGTTAAATTAACCACCCTACCCTCCAAGTTTTTATACTTTTTTCGACGTTTAAATATAAAAGGCACATCCAGATTAATAATTAAGAGTGTATTGACATACCAGCCATCTTCTTCTCGTTGAACATGTGACGTCACTTTGCATAATTCTGAATGAACCAAGTTTGGATGGGTTTCTAGTAATGTTTGCAAAGCTGTTTTTCTTGCCATCGTTCTAATCTACCTCTTTTTTACCCACATTACAGAGTAATGAGTTCGGTTATGACTGTGTATACTGGTTGCTCAAAATGACTTAGCAACCCGGCTGTTTAATCAATTACAAGTACGCTTTAATCGGCTGATTCAAGCGCTTGAACTAGTAATTGTACACTGATTTGGCCTCTAAATTCATTAATATCCAATTTATAAGCTAGCGCTACTTGCCGAACCTTTTGATTTGGCCATGTTGCTAAGTCGATATTAAAAGCAATCGCATCAAACTCAATACCATCTAAACTAACGACCATTTTTAAGTGATTTTTGCCTACAATTCGCTGGCTACGCATTTGGAATATACCGTCGAATAATGGTTCCTCAAATGTCTGCCCCCAAGGAACCGCTAATTTTATAAGGCTCGCATTTTCAATATTGATTTCTTGGCAACCAAGAGTCCCATCTGACAAAATAAGGTTTTGTGTAGGCAGACCTTTGATAGCTTCCGCTACGGCGGCTTCAAAAGCCAATTTAAATTCACTAAGTCGTGCTATTTTTAAGCTCAATCCTGCTGCCATTGCATGGCCCCCAAACTTATCAATTAGGCCAGGATTTTGGGTATTTACCGTTTCCAATAAATCTCGAATATGCACACCAGGCACTGACCTAGCAGAACCTTTAATAGACTCTGCATCTTGTTGAGCGAAGACAATAGTGGGCCGATAATATTTTTCTTTGAGCCTACCCGCCAATATACCAATAACACCTTGGTGAAAATCGGATTGGTACAGCACAACACCCGAAGGTAATTCGTTGCCTTGTGAAATGAATGCTTCGAGCGCTTTTTCGGCCTCATCTTTCATTGAAGATTCAATTTCTCTGCGCTCTAGATTTAAGGCATCAAGACGAGCTGCGATTTGACGCGCTATATGTTCATCTTCTGTCAACAAACATTCTATTCCCAATGACATGTCATCAAGTCTGCCCGCTGCATTTAAGCGAGGACCTAGTACAAAACCAAGATCTGTAGATGATAATTTATGGCAGGGTCTTGCCGCGACTTCTAATATGGCTCTGATACCCGGACGAGCTATACCACTGCGTATACGCTGTAAGCCTTGATGCACCAATACACGGTTATTTTCGTCCAATGGCACAACATCAGCAACAGTGCCTAAAGCCACAATATCGAGGTAATTTGCTAAGTTAGGCACTAGAATATCTTTTTGCTTAAACCACCCTTCATTTTGCAATTGTGCTTTTACTGCTAACATGACATAAAAAGCAACGCCAACACCGGCTAAATTTTTAGATGCAAACTCGCAACCTGGTTGATTAGGATTAACAATTGCATCGGCGTTAGGAAGCCTAAAACCTGGCAAATGATGATCTGTGACCACCACGGTCATGCCTAATTCTTTTGCGTGACTGACCCCTTCTACACATGATATACCGTTATCAACAGTTATAATAAATTCAGCCTTTTGCTGATAAGCAACATCAACAATTTCAGGGCTTAAACCATAACCAAAATCAAATCTGTTGGGGACTAAGTAATCGACATTTTTGTGCCCAAATGCTTTTAAAGCTAACATACAAATAGCCGTGCTCGTTGCACCGTCAGCGTCAAAATCGCCAATAATGCAAATTGCTTTGCTTTGTTTTATTGCTTCACAAATTAAATTTGAAGCGACTTCAATGCCTTTTAATTCATTATAGTGACGTAACTTTTTAATTTGCGTTTGTATTTGAGCCACGTCAGTAACGCCGCGATTTCGATATAATCGGTCTAAAATAGAAGGCAACTGGGAGTCAATAGGCGTTGGAGTAACCGCATGGCGTCTCTGTATTTGCAAAACAGGCCTCTTTGATTAAGTAAATAAAGATGAACGTTAGGTACATTTACATAAATCACCGAACTAATCATCGCAGTGGCGAATAGTAACAAGTGATTGCTATAGTCTGCGAGCCTTTATTCAGCTTAGCGCGCGAAATAGCGCAAATAACTGCGATTATTGTTGGCTTGTGAACCCACCACAACAGGGTTAGCTCAACTAATACAAGACCAAGAAACGCCTACGTCCCTGATATGAAAAAGACCTTCAGATAAAGGCCTTTTGTGCTCACTATTAGTACTTTTTTAAACCCTGCTTAGCCATGCAAATTCTCATAAATAACGCGCAAGGTATTAGAAAACGCACGTTTGGTATTTGGCCAAGCAATAGATATGTTATCCAGCATACCCGATCCGCAGTCTACTTCTAGGCGACTGACTACATCAACCAGTGCATCCGCGTTTACTTTTTTACCGGTTTGAACAAGCTTTCTAGCGCCCCTTAATATTTCACTATTGTCATCTTGCATCACAGCGTTGTCAGTAGACGTAATAACGGTCTCTAGCTCATTAATTAATTCGTTTAACGCCGTAGATAATGAATCAACCTGCCCTTGCTGCTGTAAATAAGGCAGTAAGTCAAACCACATGCTTGGGTTTTCAGGCATTTGCATTTTCCCGATAGCAGACTCTGGTGCCGGTTCAGCGCTTTCTTGCTGCTTGGTTTTCATTTGCTCTTGCGCTTGATGTAACTCTTCTTTATGGGCAGCTAGCAGAGCATCTTCTTGCTCTGCCAGTGTGTCTTCATTACTTTGTAACTGTTTCTTAGCTTGCTGTAACGCTTGCTCTTTGTCATCTAACTGGGCTTTACTGGATTGCAGTTCATTTTCTAGTGACGCCAATTGCTGTGCAAGGCCTGACTGATTACTTTGTTGCTCACTTAAACTCTGTTTACTTTGACTATACTCCTGCTGAACGGCTTCTAACTGAGCTAACAACTGCTCTTGTTTATCCTCCATTGCCTGAATGCTTTGTTCACGCCCTAACAAGGTGGCCTGTTGTTCTTCGACTTGCTTCTTAAGCGCAAGCTCTTGTTGCTCTTGTTGTTTAATATGTGCTTCAAGCTCTTCTTGTTGCGCTTTGGCACTGTTCAGCTCGTCTTGCAGTTTGTTCTCTGCTGACTGCGTTTCAGTTACTTGTGACTCTGCTTGCTGTAATTCAGTTAAATTACCTTGCAGTTTCTCCTGCAAGCTCTTGTTTTGTGTCTGTGCGTCACTAAGAGCTTGTTGCAATTGTTTTTTCTGCTCTTCAATTTGCTTGTGATGAGCTGTCCATTGCTCTTCGCTACCTTCAAGCATTTCACGTTGCTTGCTTGCTCTACTTTCAACATCAGACAACTCAATCGCTAATTGCTCTAATTTCTGCTCTTTTTCAATACGCGCTAATTTCTCTGCTTCAGCTTGTTGTTGAATTTCGTCTAACTTAGTCTGTGAATCTTGCAACTGCTGACGCTTAGCTTCAACTTCCTGTTTAAGTTGAGCCTGATGTTGTTCCCATTCTTTACCTGATTGCTCTATTTTAGCCTGCTGTGCAGCACTGTGCTGTTCAATTTCTTGCAGTTCGGTTTGAAGCTTATCAAACAATTCTTGTTGGCGAAGTTTTTCAGCTTTTTCAGCCTCTGTTTGTTGTTTGGCGTCACTCAGTATCTGCTCAGTTTCAAGCAGTTTTTGTTGTTTCTCTTTGAGCTCTTCATACAGTTTCTGTTGCTCCGCTAAGCGCAGCTCTTCAGCCTCTTTCATCTCTTGTAATTTGCGTTCTGCATACTGCTCAGCTTCAGCTAATTCGGCTTCAACACGCTTCATTTCTTGCTGTTGTTTTTGTTTCTCAATCTTCTCTTGTTCGGCAGTTTGTTTAGCCTCATCAAGTGCGCGTTGGGTTTCTTGCAACACATTTTGCTTCTCTTCTAACTCTTGCATCAATTTACTTTGTTGCGCTGCCATGTCGCCTTTTTCTTGGTTCGACATCTCTTCAAATTTCTGCATTTCATTTTGTAAATGCTCAACGTGACGCACTTTGTTAGTCAACTCTGACTGCGCAAGCTTATAAGTTTGCTCAATTTCGCGACGTTGTTTCTCTGCTTCTTCGCCAGCTTTACGCTGATTAATGAGCGCTTTTTTTAACTTTTCACTATTACTATCACTGGTATGTAATTGCTCTTGAAGGCCTGTAATTTGAGAGCCAACTTTGCTAATTTCTGCGTCCTTATCGGTAATCGATTCCTTTAGTGAATCTATCTGAGTCACATAGGCTTGCATTTTTTCTTGTTGTTGCTGTTGTTGCAATTGCAGCTGCTTCGAATTTTCCTCACTGGCTTCAAGCTGCTGTTGGGCTTCTTGGAAGTTTTCCTCGCTTAACTGCAGTTGATTTGAAATTTCATTGCGCTGGCTTTGCAAGTTATTCACTTTCTCAGTTGAAAGGGCTAATTGCTCGGTCAATGTATTATTTACGTCTCGCGCTTCGCTCAGCATTTCTCTGCTTTGCGAATACTGATTTTGTACCTTTTGAAGATTATCAGTTACGCTTTGATGCTGTTCTTTTAGAGTGATGTATTCAATCTTAGCTTCGGATATTTCATCTTGAGCTAACTGAAGCTTGGTCTCAGTATCACGTAAATCTTTTAGTTTAGTGGTTAGTTGCTCGTGACTTGAACGCAACAATAGCTGCTTTTCAGCCACTTCGCGCTCAGCCTCTTTGTGTGCAGTAATTGCCTCTAAGCGTGCCTGATCAACTTGAATAATTTCAGTTAAGTCTGTCCACATACAAAGTATTGAGTCGAACTCCTTCCCTTTGTATATAGGGATATAGGTAGCGTGGCAAGGGCGTGATTTAGAGCCTACTTTATGTTCCCAATTAATAGATTTTGCTCTACCATCATATTTTACTTTATTAACAATACGCTCTAATTCATAAGCTTCGCCTTCATCTTTGTTCAATTCGGATGAATATGGCGCAAATCCCCATAAATCATCTTCATTCTCAACACCGAAGAATTCACAAGCAGCAGGATTAATGCTCGAAAAGCCTTTTTCATCCAAAATTGCCATTGGCATACTGCTGTGCTCAAGTAGACCATGAAATTTATCTTCTTGGAATTGCTCGCCTGAACGATCTGAAATCCAGCAAACGTATTGTTCTTTTTCTTTATCAAATAAGTCGATATGCAACTCACTCGGATGCATCACTTCGTTTTTGCCACGCAAACTGGTATGGAAATCTCTTAAGCGGCCAGTTTGATGCAACTGTTTGGCCGCTCGGGCCGCAGCATCGGGGTCGTTGAACAACTGATAGAACGTTCCTTTTTTGAGTTCTTTTTCATTTAAACCCAAGCGCTCAGTCATTGCCGTATTCGCATGCACTATTTTGTCATCTGCATCAACCGTGGCCACGGCTATTGGAGCAATGTCGAGCAAATTAGAAAAATGCGCTCTCTCTGATTCAAGCTGTCGCTGTGTTTCGGTTAATAATGTTAGGTCTTGAAACATACCGGCAAAACCAGCGCGTTCATTTCTATCATCGCCAAAGGCTTGTAATGTGACTCGCAAGTGTAGCGTTGTATTTGTATCATTATTGTTATGAAAGCCTTGAGGCGCATCTGCTGCCAAATTCCCTTGTTCGGGATTTTTACCTACTTTACTAGTAAATTCACGGTTCAATGCTCGACCGATACCGACAGGCGTATCATCTGGATTATGCAGAATATTGATGTCTTCAGGTACTAGGTTAAGTAAATCAAAACGTTTATTTTTAACATCTGCTAAACGCACACCGAACATACGTTCAAATGGATTATTAACCGCTATAATGCGACCTTCTTCATCAAGAATATAGAGAGGATGCAGCGACACATTCAACATAGCTTTTACTTTTTGCTCGCTTGAATATTCTTTCCTCTGATTTTGGCGAATTTCTGTTTCATCAATCACCAGCAATTTAAACGCTGTCGACTTGCCTTTATTATTTTTAGCTGTGCTAATGGCGACAATGCGCACTGGAACTTTGAATTCAATCGACTGTAACACGCTCTTAAAATCAATCTCATGCTGCTCTTTAGCGAGCTCAAAAGACTGTTTCCAAAACGTGATGTTGTTTGGGCAAACTAGCTGATGAAGTTTGTCAAAGTCGCCTGAAACGTCTTCGCTGTAGCCCAAAATAGTAGATAATATCTGATTTACTTGAAAGGTTTTAGACTCAAAATCAATAAACATTTGACCTAGATATAAATGTTCCGTGAGTTCATTAAGTTCATCTAGATTACGCTTTGTCTGTTTAATTTCTTTTTCGTAACTATTCACATCGTCAAGGGTTACAATAAACGCAACGCCATCGTACATTGAGCTGTTCTTTGTAATAGTTAATCGCAGTTGCATGTTGCTTGAAGGCGCTGTTACCAGCATTTTTACACTTTTACCACTATCCATTGCTTTGTTAATTGCGGTTTTTGATTCTTCTTTAAAAAAATCAACAAGGGGCTGATTCAATACTCGACTCTTCTCACGTCCAAGTAATTTTGCAGCCGGGCTACTCAACTCAACAACATTGCCTCGCAATCCAACAAGCATTAACCCATTGTTCATTTTATTAATGATTTGGTCTTTGTGAGCAACCACTTCATCGTGTATTTCAATGGCTTTGTCTTTAGATTTCATACTAAAAAAAGCATAAATGATCAAACCAAGCAGCAAAACAATCAGCGTGACACCGGTATAAGCGACTAAACTCAGTGTTGAACCGTCTTGGCGCGCTAATTTATCACCCAATGCGAAACAGGCAGGGCTGATAAGAAACAAAGCTAAGAAAGCAAAGTGCTTGGTTGAAGAAAAAATTGAAAAAAGCCAGTGTCGTCGCATTTTGAAAGTATCCAAAAAAAATAGTTTATGTCCTAGGAGACAACCTACATCGTGAGCGTCAACTTAAAAATAGTCGATCCGCATCTAGTGTATATTTACAAATAACTAATACGCCGGATCTGTCGCAGAGAATGTCATCAACAAGCAAAGTGAGTAATTCACAATGCTCTCTGCGCCATCGCCATGGTAGTCGTCTCAATATAACTCTATATCGGCAGACTTAGCGGAATTTAAAACTTATTGTGACTACCACACCGGATTCGTCGATTTGATTATCAATATTGATCTCAGCGTGATGAAAAAGTGCAATCATTTTAGCAATATATAAACCTAAACCTAAATGTGGCTGTTCGGCGTTTTGCTCTTTTCTAACAGAAATCATTGAGTCTAAAAGCGCTTTTTGCATATTTTCAGGCAATAATGGCCCCTGATTATTAATCTGAATTCGAAACGCATTTTTGTCTCCTTTTAACGCAATTTTAATCACTGAATCAATGGGACTAAATTCAATCGCGTTTGCAACGATCTTATCAAGCATTTGAGCGAAGAGCTCAGGGGCACCTGATATGCTTACTTTTTGTAACTCTGACTCAAGCACAAACTGCCTTGCGGGATAGGCTAGTCGGTAACCTTGTGAGCAGCCACTCAGCACCTCGTCCACATGAAAAATTTCAACATCACTGCGTTGAATAGCTTGTTCTAGACGTGTGGCCTCACTCATGTTGATGAGTATTTTACTTAACCTCGTAATACCTTCTTTCGCCCTATCTATGTAGGCTTTATTGTCAGGTGAATGCTGCTCTAGCGACAAATTATCTAATGATGAGTTCACAATTGCCACAGGCGTTCTGAGTTCATGCGACAAACGCGACGCCATATTCTCCAAATAGCTATTATATTGGTTTAGTTTAGACAACACATTGTTGAAGGTACGACTCAAGTCACCGATTTCATCATTTGTAGAAGATGTTTTAATTTCACCTACAATTTTGCCTGAACTATCAATAGCACCTTCGGCTTCATTTCGGAGTTTGCGTATTCGCCATGAAATACGTGACGCTAATAAAAATAAGGAAAGTGTACCTAAAACAATAACTGCCAAAATAAAATGAAATTGATTTTCTAGGGCCTGATTACGCAATGCTCTTATACCGTTTGTTGTTTGCTCCACAACCACGGCTCCCATTACCTGTTCATCAATGAATATGGGATGTGCCGCCGACAAAATGACCGCTTTTTTATCGGCACTCAAACGCCACAAACTGCTTGGAATGCCGCCTAAAGCCTCCTCAACATCCTGACCTTGCAATGCATACGCATTTTCAAGATCATCAACAAAATCAGCAGGAGGTTTGGTCAAAATTTTATAATAGACAGGCAACAACCATTGGTTTTCAAGATACTGCCACCAGCTCTGCTTTTCTGCTTGATTGTCCGGCTGCACTTGCAAGCCACTGGCGCTTTGTATCTCGCCTGACTTAGCTAACACTCGCCTGTGTTTATCAATTACCCAGACTCTTGCATTGGCGTACTTCAAGCCCTTTAATATATTCTCAATGTCAGGTGACGGTATTAGCACTGTACCCAATGAGTCCTGTTTTGTGGGGTCAGCGGTCCCCAGCGTATATTTTGCAAAACCAATTTTTGGATCATCAACATCGGTAATAGCAAAAGCGATTTTACTCGACATCATCCCCACAGGAAGACGTAACTCTATGGTGTAACCAGTTTTTGTTTGTTGCCAGTAGCCCTGAATTTTAGTCTCTAGACGATCCGGCTGAATGCCTTGAGTGTCAGACTTAAGCAAATATGCGTTAACCCATCCTGACTGCATGGGCGCGATAACATAACGCTGAAAGTCGCCTTTAATGTCGATCATCGCTACCTGTAAATAATCGTTACGGTCAATTCGCAAACTATTGCGCGCTCTAAAGACCAGATTGTCATCTAGTACTTCAAATAGTGCGTACAGAAATTTGTCATAACGCCCAATCATGTGCCTAAAAGACAAGCTTTGCGGTCGATACGTTTGCTGCATTTGAATTAGGTTTTGTTCAGCATAGTTGAGCTTAAAAGTGTTATATTCATCCCAATCCGATGCATCACCGTCAAGCTGAATAGGATAGTCAATGCTATGTGCATACAAATCCGTACCTGGCCTTACATCACTCATAAAAGAGGATTGCACATCAAATAATTTCGGGCGCTCATGCAATGCAGTCGCGACTGCACGAGCAGTTCCTAGCATAGTTTGCTCTTGACCAATACGTAAGTATGTTTCTAATTCCCAAACATATTGGTACCCCAAATAAGGAATTGCGAATAAAAATGACGAGAAAAAGAGCAGCTGAACGCGTAAGCCAATGCGCCATTTATTCATGAATTGTCCGCTTTCCAGCGATATCCCATGCCATAAACTGTTTCTATGCGGTCAAAAGGAGGGTCAACTTGCACAAATTTTTTTCTTACTCGTTTAATGTGTGACGTAATGGTGGTGTCGTCAACGACCATTTTCGACTCATCCATTAACTGTTGTCGACTTTTCACATGCCCGGCGTATTTCACAATTGCATGTAACATCCAAAACTCAGTGACGGTCAGATCAATAATTTGCCCCTTCCATTTTACCGTCATGCGCTTCGCGTCCACGCTCAGATCCCCTGACTTAATCAGGTCTGATGGCACTAGCGGTTGATTTAATAATTCAGTACGCCTAAATAGAGCCGCAATGCGAGCCAACAAATGAGGCAAACTGATATCCTTTGTTAAGTAGTCATCGGCTCCCATTCGTAAACCGCAGATTGTGTCGTAGTCGTTATCGCGTGCCGTAAAAAAGATAATAGGTAAGGTTTTCGACAGACTACGTAAGGTTTGGCATACTGCAAAACCACCATCAATTTCATCTTCCAAACCTATGTCAACAATCGCTAAGTCAGGTAGTTGTTGTGCAAAGGCAGTTTCTGCTTGTCGTCTATTTGAATAGGCTTTTACTGCATAGCCCTGCTTGGTTAGAGCAGACACATAGTTGTCTCTAAGCGCTTGGTCATCTTCAACTAAAGCAATTTGCTTCGACATAACACACCTCTCATATAAACAGTTGGGCTTAACTATATAGAAAATCACGATGGGTGAAAGCCTTTGCATGCAATTTCCATTTTTTCGCCACAATTGACCTCAACATTGCCATTTTTCCTCCCCAAAGTTGCCATGAAGTCTTTGTTTAATAGCATGGCATTTAAAAATAAACTTTACACATCTTTGGAGAAAAACATGAAAACGATATTTAACAAAACAAACATAGACATAGACACCAGTCCTTTTATCAGTGCATCTCAAAACAAAGGCTCTTTTACTAAAAACACATTAAGTAAAATTACCTTAGCGGTCGCTTTTACTAGCTTAATGAGTGTTTCTGCATTTTCAGTTGCAGGCTCGCCCTCAAATAAACAGGCGCCTGAACTAAAACCAAGTGCGGAAGTAATTCAAAATCAAGAGACTAAAAATAATGTCGTGGGTTTAAGCACTGGGATTGTATTTGGTGGGGTTGTTGCGGGTCCATTGGGTGCGGCGATAGCGGGCCTATTTGGCTTATTTATTGCTGATGATATTAATGATGAAAATCGCTTATCCATAACTAAAAAAGAGCTACAGAGCACTAATCTCCAACTTGTCGCATTGCAGCAGAATTATCAAGATTCTATTGCCTCAGCTAATCAACAGATCGTAGCTATGGACACTGCAATGACTCAAGCCATTGCGCAAGTCCCCCCCACAATTGAAGCTAACATTCAATTTAAAACCGCCTCTTTTCTGGTTGAGGATCATTACAAATCACAACTTGATGGCCTAGCAAGTGAATTACGCAAAAACTCAAAATTAACAATTGAGCTCTCTGGCTTTGCTGATCAACGCGGTGAGTCTACCTATAATCAAGTGCTCTCACAGCAACGTGCTAAGGCAGTAAAAGACTACTTAATAAGTCAATTCGTAAACCAAAATCAAGTATTCACTCAATCATTTGGCGAGTCCGAACTAGTGAGTAAAAGCGATAGCTTTGAAGGTAACTTCTTTGACCGTCGAGTGCTCTTGAAAGTGCGCAACAAAAAAGCGGAAATGACAGCAGCAAATAACTAAATACTGTTTTTAATTATTAAAAGAAATACGCTCATGGCATCACTCCATCGCTTCGTTATTGTTGTGTCTGCGATTACCGTTACTGGCATGCTTGCCAGAACGGCGGTGAGTCAAACATTTACCAATCGAAGTGATGAATGGGTGGACGGATTGTATGTGTTTCCTCTGCCTGGGAGTGCCGCCGTCGACCATTTAATGATACTCAGTTTACTAATCAACAAACTAAAAATACCGTTCACGACGAAAAGCTAATCTTAGTTTAGAGGAAGTAACGCGCATGGAAGAAGTAACAAAAAACCCAGTATATACTGGCTGGCGCCAGCGGCCGCAACTTAGCATTTGGTCCAGCGCACGTGCTGCAAACGGTATCTCCAGGGAGTCTCGGCAATGCAGCTATTGCGGGTCTTAGAGACACACATTTTGATGTATTAAAACGTGCAGAAATAGGCCTACCGAGTAACTACCATAGATATTGTCGACCAACATAACCTTGATGTATTGAACCGCAATGACAGCACAACACGCATTACCTTGGTCACCTGCTATCCGTTTGACAGTATCGAGCCTAATCCACCCCTACGGTATGTTGTTAAAGCTGAAAAAATATAGACAACCCAAGCACATTTGCCGTTTCCATGCTTTACGCCTTTTGTGCAGCCTTAATTGCTAACAACAAAGTCTGCGCTGGCTGATAACCAGGTATAACGGTTCCATCAGGCATAATAATATTTGGTGTCCCGTTTACTCCAATTGCCTTTCCAAAGTTGTATTGATCAGCAACTTCATTTTCACATGATTTGCTAGCAACATTGCCACCTGCTTTCGCTTTAGTCATCGCTTCCTGCGGATTTTCAGAACACCAAATCGACACCGCATCACGATAAACTTGACTATTGATGCCTTGTCTTGGGAAAGCAAGATAACGAACCGTAATCCCTAAGTCATTGAGAATATCCATTTCATTGTGAAACTTACGACAGTAACCACAAGTTGCATCGGTAAATACACTAATGATGTATTTTTCTTTTTCTGACTTAAATTCAATGGCAGAGTCTTTGAATTGTTCGATGCCTTGCAAACGGAACTTTTGCAAGGCTGCACCGGTTTCATCAACAATTTCATCACCAACGCGATAAACTCGAGCGCTTAGAAAATATTCACCATTTTCGCTCCCGTAAAATATGCCAGTCGTTGTATTTATCTGTAATAAGCCAGGGACGTTTGAATCTTCTACAGAGATAATTTTAAAGTTCAGCTTTTGCTCAAACCTTTTAATCAAGTCAGCATGCTCTCCGTTAGTATTAGCTGCTGTCGAAAATACAAAAAAAGATAACATGACTGACACAACAACAACCGTAAATTTTGCTGTTAAACTATTGATAAAATACATATAAAAAATCCCAAAAAAAACGGTGTAACACATCATTATTAACGCGTTACTGAACTGAACATACGAAGACCGTTAATTTTCACAAAAACAGTCAACGCTGAGGCTAACAACACGGCGGCTAAAAATTCATAAACTTACCCCCTAGGATGATGGTTTTTGACCAATGATTGCAGTCTTTCAGTAGCAACATGGGTATAAATTTGCGTCGTAGACAAGTCACTATGCCCTAATAACATTTGTACCACGCGTAAATCGGCTCCGTGGTTTAGCAAGTGCGTAGCAAAAGCATGTCTCAATGTATGAGGTGACAAATGAGCCTGGATCCCAGCCTGCTTTGCATGCAATTTTATACGATGCCAAAAGGTCTGTCGTGTCATTGTTGTGCCGCGCTTACTCGGAAATATAGTATTACTTGGTTTGCTTAATAATTGCGGTCGCCATTCTTTCAAATAAGCGCTCAAACAATCAATTGCCACTTCACCCAAGGGCACCAAACGTTCCTTATTACCTTTGCCCATGACTCTGATGACGCCCTGTAATAAACTCACTTCGTTCATTTGCAAATGGACTAATTCTGAGACTCGAATGCCCGTAGCATACAACACTTCTAGCATCGCTTTATCTCTCGCATTTATAGCGTCATTGTCACTTGGAGCAGATAATAACTGGTCTACCTGTTCCTCAGTTAACGTGCTTGGCAGATAGCTTGGTAACTTAGGGTTACTTAGCCCCTGAGTCGGATTATCAGCTCGCCATTTTTTTGTAATTGCATACTTGAAAAAAGACCTTGATGAACTCAAAAATCTTGATGTTGAGCGTTGTGATAATTTTTTTTCAAAACGCAACGTTAAGAATGCTTGAATATCCTCTTTTTGTACTGAGGCCAAATCGGATGTAACAGTAGAGTGACTTTGTAAAAAAAGTGAGAACTTAGTTAGGTCGCTTCTATAGGCTCCAGCCGTATTGTTACTCAGTCCTTTTTCAATCCACAACATACTGATAAAATCATTGATCGCAATCTCGTTTTCAGCGGATAAAATGGTTTTTTCTTGTTTGCCATTAGCCGTTTTTGGATTCATTTAAAAATGCTTCTGCTTTCGAACAAGCTCATAGGCTCCTTGAATAGCCTGAGATTTCTGTTTGGCCAACTCAAGCGCTTGCGCCGGCAGTCCTTTGGACGCCATTTTATCAGGATGATGCAATGACATTTGTTTGCGATACGCTTTTTTAATCACTTTTGAATCATCCTCTTGTTCGATGCCTAATATTTTGTACGCATCTTCCAGTTCAGCCTTTGCAGAGTAACTACCAGAACCGCCATATTGGCTTTGTTGCTGACGGCCTTGCTGACGTCGTTGATTGTTTGTTTGTGACCTACCAGTGCGAAAGCGTTGCTCAGCTTCAAAAGTAATGATCAAAAAATCAAGTTCGACTCTTCTGAAACCAAGCGTCTTAGCAATCTTTTCTAACAACGTGTATTGCGCTGTACTTAACGTTTTGTGCGCACAGGAAGCTTGAATTAGTATTTCTAAATAAATTTGCAGCACATCTCTGCGCCCATGGCATTGCTCTTTAAATTGTTGGAGCATGTCAACAATCGCAAAATCGCGTTGTTTGCCATCCCGAAATGCTTGCTGAGCCTCTAATCGAGTGTCACCCGTTAAGGACATCTCATCCATTAATGTGGAGGCTACCTGAATTTCTTCTTGAGAGACGATACCGTCTGACTTTGCAATATGACCTAGTGCAGAAAACAAACTATGAAAAAAAACTGCCTGTTGCTGAATTTCACCTGATGTTGTAAAAAAGCGCGCAAAACCGCCTCTCTGCGAAAAGTCTTTACTGTATGTTGTATCGAATATATGACCAACGATTAAGCCTAATACAGCACCGGCAACTCGGCCAAACATAAAGCCCAAAAGCACACCAACAACTTTGCCCCAAATTTGCATCTTTTCATTGCCCTCTGGTATGTTCGTTTGAAATATCAGTTGTCAGTTACTCTAAACTAAAAAAGTAATGACGTAAAAAATCTATATCGTTAGGTACTTTATATCTAAATTCGCTGTATTTTTCGGCATTTTACCAATAATTAGGTTTTTATTACTCATTTTTCAACAATATAGTTTGTTATTCTGACTCAAAGCATTAAAATTTAAAGCCGTTTGAACGTTCTGCAAAATAAATGTTCAAAAAGCGCTGGGTGTTTAGACGCTCAAGCGTCGTTTGGCGAAAATTAGTGTTTGCGTAAATAGTCAAAGACTAGCTAAAAAGGTTACCTAAAAAATCATTTAATGATCAAATTGTTCTCTACTATTACGCTCAGCATTAGTGCATTTTTTGTAAGTGCGCAAAGCACTGAGTTGTGTATACCACAAAGCACTCAATTTGACCCTGCACTATTGACTGCTGACAAAACAATCAGAGTCAGCTCTGACGCCGCTCAAATGATCCAGAACAGTTCCGCCTTATTCAACGGTAATGTTACCATCACTAGTCAAAATTCAATGATCAGTGCTAACGTTGCGCAGATGGACGACAACGGCAAACAAGTCACTGCTAGTGGCGATGTACTGTATCGTGATCAAGCACTGCAAATTGAAAGTCAAGGCGTTGAATTAAACAGCGACTTGCAACTGTTGCAGATGCAAGATACTGAGTACCAATTTAAAGACATTGCAGGGCGAGGTTCAGCCGGTTTACTTTCACTTTCTGGTGAGCAAGGGTTACGCTTAGAACAAGTTTCGTTTACCACTTGTCCAAAAGGTGGCGAAGATTGGAAAATGTTTGCAAGCGAAATAGTAATTGGCAAAGATAGCCCTTTCGGCGAAGCTTATAATACCAATTTTTATGTTGGGGGTGTTCCGGTATTTTGGCTTCCCTACTTTGCTTTCCCCGTTACCGCAGGACGTCAAAGCGGTTTGTTATTTCCAAATATCGGCAGTTCAAGTCGCACTGGCATCGAATATGAACAACCATTGTATTGGAATATTGCACCAAATTATGACGCTACTATTTCACCAAGGCTTATGACAAATCGCGGTATTCAACTGAAAACAGAGTTCCGCTATTTATTCAGCCAAAGCCAAGGTGAAGTACAATTAGAATACTTACCCAAAGACATCGATACTGATACACAAGATGAACGATATTTTTATCGCTATTTGCATCAAGGCAAAATTAGTGACAATTGGAATTTAAACATCGATTTCAGTGGAATAAGCGATGACAACTATATTGTTGACCTCGGATCGGACTATTATAATCGTGCCGATACACATTTATATCGCCAAGCTGGCGTCAGCTACTACTCGTCTAATCTGGATTTCTCAATGAATTTCCGAGATTTTGAAGTAGTAGGCGACCATCCAGACGTATATCGCGCATTACCTGAAATGAAGCTCAATTATGGCGCTGACTTAGGACAATATGTTGATTTCACGTTAGCAAGTGAAGCCGCTTATTTTGAAAACTCACTGGATTCAAAACCAAATTCTTTTCGAGTTCATATTGAACCTAGTTTGTCACTACCCTATCAGCGTGCATGGGGTGAATTATTAGCAGAAGTAAGTTTGCTGCAAACGTATTATGAACAGGAGTTGCCTCGAGAAACAGCATCGCCGCTTGACGCCAGTGTTAGCAGGACAATTGGTCAAGGAAGATTATACGGCTCACTCATTTTCGAACAAGAAGACTTAGTCTTAGACAGTAAGTACTTGTTTACTATCGAACCAAAAGTACAATACCTTTATACTAGCTTTGAAGAGCAGGACAATATAGGGCTTTATGATACAACCCCCTTGTTAACCACTTTTAATAATTTATTTCGAGGTCAAGAATTTACCGGACTGGATCGAATTAACGACAATAATCAAATTACTTTAGGTGCCACTGCTCGATTGGTAGATCAGCAAAATAGAGAAAAACTCACATTGAGTGTCGGCCAGATATTTCACTTACAAGACAGTAAATTAATAAGTAGTGTAAGAGAGGATAATCGCTCGGCCTTGGCGGCCGAATTTGATTGGCAAGTGAACCAACGCTGGTTTTTGCACTCTGATATTCAGGTTGCTACGCAAACCCAAAAAGTTGAACGCAGTAGTGTTGCGACTGAGTACCGTATTGATGATAATAAACTAATCCAGATGAACCATCGTTACATTCGTGACCTGTCCGGAGAAGAAATAAACCAATTTGGTGTAACCGCTAGTTGGCCAATAAACCAAAAGTGGCATTGGGTGGGACGTGTGTATAGAGATGCCAACCTATCAAGAACGACCGAAAGCTTTACCGGCATTCAGTATGATAGTTGCTGTTGGGCATTGCGTGTCACTTATCAGCGCAGCCTAAGCAATAGATTTGATGCCATTGGTTTGCGAACAACCGACGAGTTCGAATCAGGTATTGCCCTACAATTTATTATAAAAGGTATTGGCAGCCGAAGAAGTAATTCCGATATTTTAGAGCAAGGTATGTTTGGTTATCGCCAGCCCTATGTTTTGAATTAACTAGATTTAGACCCTATATAATTAGAGAAAATATGAAATACAGATTATTAAAAGCAAGCTTACTGAGTGTTACCGTCGTTTTCAGCATGCTAGCAAACGCGGTTGAACAAAGTCTCGATAAAGTGTCTGTCATTGTGGACCAAGGCGTTGTTCTTGAGAGTGAAATATCTGGCCTTGTTGATGGTGTAAAACAAGGTGCAATTGCTCAAGGACAAGCATTACCATCGGATAGAGCTTTACGCACTCAAGCAATTGAGCGTTTGATTTTAAAAAGCCTGCAAATGCAAATGGCCGAGCGCATGGGTATACAAATTAGCGACCCGCAACTAGAGCAAACCATTGGCAACATCGCGGACAAAGACAATATCAGTATCGATCAATTGCGCAAACGAGTTCAGGCCGACGGCCTAACTTACGAAGTGTATCGTGAAAAAGTACGTGAAGAATTGATAACGGGTGAGGTAACGCGCGCAAATGTAAGACGTCGTGTTTATATCACACCACAAGAAATCGATACTTTAGTCAATTTAATCAACCAACAAGGTGCCGAGCAAGCTGAATATCGTTTGGGTCACATCCTTATTGCGGTTCCATCAGGCGCAACTGAAGAGCAAATTTCTATTTCCAGAGGTACAGCTGACAAAGTACTTGAATTATTAAACTCAGGGTCTGATTTTACTAAAATTGCGATTGCCTCATCTTCTGGTCCAAAGGCTCTTGAGGGTGGTAATATGGGATGGATGAACGTTAACTCTATGCCTACGTTGTTTGCCGAAGCGATACAAGGTAAAAAACAAGAGGCTTTGATCGGGCCACTTCGCAGTGGCGCAGGTTTTCATGTTTTAAAAATATTGGAATCAAGAGGCGTCGAAATTGTGGAAATTGAAGAAGTTAACGCACGCCATATTTTGGTTAAACCATCTATTATTCTCAGCGATCAAAAAGCACAACAGATGTTACAAGAATTTCGTACTAAGCTTATTGAAGGTGAAGAAGACTTTGCAGCGTTAGCGAAAATTCATTCAGAGGACCCGGGGTCGGCTTTGAAAGGCGGCGTATTGGGTTGGAATGATCCAAGTATATATGTGCCTGAGTTTAAAGAAACACTGAGTACACTTAAAAAAGATGAATATAGCCAACCAATCCGAACTGTGCACGGTTGGCATTTAATACAGCTAATTGAGCGTCGTATTGATGATGCGACGGAAAAACGTAAAGAAGATCGCGCGTATCAATTATTATTTAACAGAAAATTCAATGAAGAAACCGATACTTGGTTACGTGAAATGCGCGATGGTGCTTACATTGAATTACTTGATAAAAAAGACCTATAATGTCAAAAATTTTAAAGATTGCTGTTACGCCTGGTGAGCCGGCAGGTATAGGGCCAGACCTTATTATCACTTTATCTCAACAAGTTTGGGATGCTCAATTGGTGGTTTATGCTGACGCGGATATGCTGCAAGAGCGCGCAAAAATGCTCGGCATTGCGCTAGATATCATTCCCTACGAAGATGACAGTAATTACGTGCAGCAACCAGGACAGTTAATTGTAAAGCATACTCCAGTGGCTGTTCCCGTAATCGCAGGGGAATTAAATAGCGACAATGGCCATTACGTTGTTGAAACATTACGCCAAGCTTGTGATGAAAACATGAGCGGAAAATTCGACGCTGTTGTTACCGGTCCAGTACACAAAGGCATTATCAATAAAGCCGGTATTTCATTTAGTGGTCACACCGAGTTTTTTGCGAATCAATCCAACTGCAGCGATGTAGTTATGATGCTTGCGACGGAAGGTTTGCGAGTGTGCTTAGCGACAACACATATTCCATTGCAATATGTTTCACAGGCAATCACGCCGGAGCGTCTGGATAAAGTGATTCATATTATTCATACCGACATGAAGCTAAAGTTCGGTATTGAATCACCTAAAATCTATGTTTGTGGTCTAAACCCACACGCCGGTGAAGATGGTCATCTAGGTAAAGAAGAAATCTTAGTTATTACTCCAAAATTGAATGAACTGCGCGCCCAAGGGATTAATTTAGTCGGCCCTCTTCCTGCAGACACTATATTCCAACCAAAGTATTTAGAACAGGCTGATGCAGTATTAGCGATGTATCACGACCAAGGTTTACCCGTTTTGAAATACAAAGGTTTCGGCGCATCGGTAAATATCACTCTTGGACTTCCTTTCATTAGAACGTCTGTGGATCATGGCACCGCAGCTGATCTTGCAGGGTCGGGTAATATAGACTGTGGTAGTTTCAGCTTGGCGATAAATAAAGCGATCAAACTGGCCAGGAAAAAAATATGAGTCAAAAGCATCTGGGCCACACAGCAAGAAAACGCTTTGGTCAAAACTTTCTGCATGATCAATATGTGATTGATCAAATCGTGTCGGCAATTAATCCTAAACAGGGTGAAAACTTGGTAGAAATTGGACCCGGCTTAGGTGCATTAACTGACCTCGTTGCCGAAGACGTGGACCATTTAACCGTTGTTGAGCTCGATAGAGACCTAGCGAAAAGGCTACGTGAACACCCATTCCTCGGTAAAAAGTTAACCGTCATAGAAGAAGACGCACTGAAATTCGATTTCGCAAGCTTAGTCAAAACAGACGGCGACTTAAGGATTTTTGGCAACCTACCTTATAATATTTCGACCCCATTAATGTTCCATTTATTTTCTTTCACTAAAATGGTGAAGGATATGCACTTCATGTTACAAAATGAAGTAGTAAAGCGCCTGTGTGCAACCCATGGTGATAAGCTTTATGGTCGTTTATCGGTAATGGCGCAATATTATTGTCAACCTATTCCTGTTGTTGCTGTTCCACCAAGCGCATTTAAGCCTGCTCCAAAAGTAGACTCTGCTTTTGTTAGGCTTATTCCGCATGCCGAACCACCCGCTCAAGTTGACAACATAGACCGCTTACAGCAAGTCGTTACCACCGCATTTAATCAACGCAGAAAGACTATCCGGAATAGCTTAAAAGAATTAATGACGCACGAAGAAATTGAAGCCTTGGGTATTAAGCCTGAATTGAGAGCCGAAGCCTTATCTTTACAACAATTTGCTTTATTAGCCAATTACGTTGAAAAAAAACGTATAGACGCTGAAATAGAAGGAAAAAATGCAGGATAACGTAATGAAAAAATCAATAGGTATTACTACAAAAACAGCATTTATTGGACTCCAAGATAGTGGTGACAGGACCCCTGTTTATGTTTTCAGTTACACCGTCACGATTAATAACAATCTCGCTCAACCAGCTCAGCTTAAGAGCCGGTATTGGCTAATTACCAATGGCGATGGCGAAAAAGTAGAGGTACAAGGTGAGGGTGTTGTGGGTGAGCAACCGATTATTCAGCCGAACGAGAGTTTTGAATACACAAGTGCCTCAATGATAAAGACCGCAGTTGGCACAATGGAAGGCTACTACGAATTTGAATTTGCGGATGGTCAATTTCACCGTGAACAAATCCCTGTTTTTAACTTATCAAAACCAAATAGCATTCATTAATTTTGATTATCAAGAATTATGTCGTAGGCGATATTCAAGGATGTTACAAAGGCTTACGCAAACTTCTAAAAAGCGCTGGGTTTGATGCAAAAACAGATAAGTTATGGGCCGTAGGTGACCTCATTGCGCGCGGCCCTCAATCATTGGAAACGCTAAAGTATTTAAAGGATTTAGGTACTCCACATTTTGATACTGTACTAGGTAATCACGACTTACACCTCATTGCTATGGCTCATGGTATCAGCACGCCGAAGCCCGTAGATAAGTTAGATCCTTTAATTAAACACAAATCATTTGGTGAACTCATTGACTGGTTATGCACTAAAAAATTGGCTTTAAAACCAGCAAAAGACCACTTTATTTCACACGCAGGCTTATATCCTATGTGGTCTACAAAAAAGGCCCTTTCACTGTCAGATGAAGTCAGTGAAGCGTTAATGGGTGCCAAGCAATTCCAGTTTTTGAAAAACATGTACGGTAATTATCCAAGCGTTTGGAATGACAACTTAGAGGGTCCTGAGCGCCTTCGGTTTGTCGTAAACGCCCTCACACGAATGCGTTTTTTAAGCGACAACGCGCTGGAGTTCAAAACGAAGTGCCACCCTGATTTAGCGCCTATAGAACTGACACCTTGGTACCTTTGTCCAAATTCGGATGTAAAACAAAATAAAAGTCTTATATTCGGGCATTGGGCATCATTAATGGGTGAAACCAACAATCAAAAAGTAATAGCACTGGATACTGGTTTCGTATGGGGCAAGACAATGACATTGTATTGCATAGAGACAAAACAGTTTTTTTCACAACAAGCATAAAGAAAAACTAGTGCGTACCGATACCTTGTTGTAGACATAGTTATAAATCTGCGTACGCGAGTGTTAGGTAAAATGAACTACTCTCTACCTCCTGTTAAAAAAGTCGTAATTGTTACCAGAAAATTGGGTAATTAGGGGTCAAAAAAAAATGAATCTTACAGTAAAAATGCGAGTCATTAGCGGATTTAGCATCATCAGTTTTCTGCTTGTATTGTTAAGTATACTCTCCCTTTTCAGCTTAAATGAGATTGAGAATGCAACTGACGAGGTAAGCGAATTAGCCTTGCCCACTGTTGGTGGCAGCAGCAGTTTAAAAGCATCGTTCCTAAATATGGGTCGCTTAACCTTTGAAGCCTATGTTACGACTAATCAAACTGATTTGAATAACAAACTAGTCGCATTTGAGGCTAGTAGAAGCAGTTTTGATGAACAATTAGGAGTCTTGCGCAGCGTTGTCCAATATGAAAGTAACTTGAAAAACGCACTTGGTGAAGTTGAAGTTGTTTACGATAACTACTCTCAAAATGCAACAGAGGTATATAGCAATCACCTCTTAGAACAAGACCTTAAGGATAGTGTAGATGCTCAATACGCTATTATTGAAGAAAGCGTTGATGACGCGACATCATTTCTGTTGGATTTTGCAGATTTAGATGCCGTAGTTGACTCCGGCGTGCTTTCTGAAGTCGCGGTTGAAGGCGTAAAATTAGAATCAAATTTACTTTCAGTTTTATCATCTATCGCAGACTATGTTACTACTGAAACCTTACAGCGAGCTGACATTCGAGGCAAAGAAGTTCTTCTCAGGGTAGCTCAGGCTGAAGAGCAATTTGCCGCGATGCTAAAGATGTCAAATGGCCAAGACGACACAGGTACACTGGATGAAGTGAGTGAGTTAATTGATACCATTAAACAAACTATTGTAGGAACCAGTGGCATTCTAACTAATCAAGTAAGCAAGTTAGACAGGGCAATAGATTCTGAAAGCTTCTTGATAGCATCCGATGAAGATATTTCTCGAGGTCTCGAGTCATTAGAAAGTTTACTAGAATTAGCCAATAGCAAGGCGGCATCCCTCAAACAGGGCGTAAGCGATCAAGTTGTCTCAAGCGTACAATGGGTTATTATTATGGTGCTGGTGTCACTAGGTATTGCTGCATTTACTGCGTACAAAAGCGTAACGGCGATTACCAAACCATTGGCTAAAGTGAATGAGCTTCTGAAAATTGCATCTTCTGGCGATCTAACACATCGATTGGATGATTCCTCCAAGGACGAATTCGGCATACTGTCGACAAACTGCAACGTTCTTATTCAAAGTCTCAAGACACTTATTGAAGGGATCCACGGCAGAGCCGAGCAACTTGCCGCAGCGTCTGGTGAGACATCATCGGTGACTGAGCAAACAACCCGCTCCATACAAGAACAAAAATCTCAAATATCACAAGTTGCTGCAGCAACCACTGAAATGCACAGTACCTCTCAATTGGTATTACAAAGTGCTGACGATACGCTAAAACAGATTGGTCAAGCCGATGATGAAGCTGAAAAAGTGAAGCAGATTTCAATGGAAAACAAGCGCACTATTGAAGTACTCGCACGTGATGTGCAAGAAGCAGCTGATGTTATTAACAAGTTACATGAGGACAGTGCTTCAATTGGTGGGATTCTGGATGTTATTCGAGGTGTTGCGGATCAAACTAACTTACTCGCTTTGAATGCGGCTATTGAAGCGGCTCGAGCTGGGGAACAAGGTCGCGGATTTGCCGTGGTTGCGGATGAAGTTCGTACCTTAGCAAGTCGCACACAAAAATCTACACAAGAAATTAATTCAATGATAGAAGTGTTGCAAGCAGGAGCTGAAAAAGCAGTAGCGGTTATGACACAAGGCAAACACCAGGCTGAGATTTGCGTAGCGCAAACAGAAAAAGCGGCGAAAGCGCTTGATTTGATAACCGACGCTGTACACAAAGCGCATGAAGTTAGCACTCGAATTGAGCAAGCAGCTCGCGAGCAGAATCAAGTGTCAGCGGAAATTAGCGAAAAACTTGAGACCATCGTAGGGATTGCTGAGGAAACGACCTTAGGAGCTCAACAAACAACCGAGTCGAGCGCTGAGGTTGCTAGACTGGCGGACGAGTTACAAGAATCTATCGGTACATTTAAGGTGTAGTACTGACCCCTTTGAGCGGCCAAGAAACTTGATTGAGCCTCGGTCCTCACATTTGAGGTAGCGATGTCTTTGCGTAAAACAAAAAAGCGATTTCGGTTTAATACGAAATCGCTTTTTTATTGGCCGGTGCTTAGCAGATATCAAAAATACGGGTTTATTATTCAAACAATGCTTTGTGCAATACCTTCACCACATCTTCGCTGTCGGCATTGCTCACTACAAACGACAGGTTATGTGGGTTTGCACCAAAACATATCATGCGTAAATTAAAGTCCTTCACAGCCTCAAAAATTTTACTGGATACGCCAGCAGAGCTTTGCATGTTATTACCCACAACTGTCACCACATCATATCCCTGCTCAATCGTGACATCGCAAATTGTGATTAATTCAGCGAGCGTTTCTTTGTTCATCTTTTCAGACACAGAGTTAGGCGGATTATCTAGCGTAAACGATACCGAAATCTCAGAAGTCGTGACTAAGTCCACAGACAGCTTGTGTTTAGCCATGATTGTAAAAACACTCTGTAAGAAGCCCTGAGCATACATCATCTTAGGCGTCTTAACCGTTACCATAACTTGATCTTTACGTCTGGTAATCGCTCTATAAGCAGGTTCATGCACACAGTCTCTAACAATCCAAGTACCGCCTTTTTCAGGTTCACGGCTAGAGCCTACAAAGACTTTAATGTCTTGCCTAATCGCCGGTTCCATTGTTGCCGGATGCAGTACTTTTGCACCAAAAGTGGCCATTTCTGCGGCTTCGTCAAAACTCAGTTCAGATAAAGGGCGGGCTTTGTCGGTGATGCGAGGATCGGTTGTGTAGACGCCAATGACATCAGTCCAAATTTCACAAGTCTGGGCATCAATCGCTTCAGCTAACAGTGCCGCTGTAAAGTCAGAACCTCCGCGACCAAGTGTGGTTGTTCTACCTTGCTCATCTGCACCAACGAAACCTTGAGTCACAATCACTGAATTATATAATTCTGGGAGCAACAACGCTTGCGCTAGCCGCCTAATAACAGCAAGATTTGGTATGGCCTGCGTAAACGTTGAGTCAGTACGAAGTACTTTTCTGACATCAAAATTAGTCGCCAAAATATCAAACTCTCTGAGTACCGCTGCAAATAACAATGAAGACATACGCTCCCCCATCGACACTAGCGCATCTTTCAAATCGTCTCTAAAATTAATTTCTTCATGTTTTGCTAAGTCGGTCAATTCAACTAACAAAACGTTAAGCTTATCACTGACCTCTTCCGGTTTTGTTAACTTAGCGACAATGGCAAGCTCAATGACTTTAATCTTTTCTACAATTTCTTCAATTTGTTGGCTGGTTAACGCGGTGTTCGCCAATGCCACCAAATGGTTGGTTACTCCAGCAGAAGCGCTAACCACAACAATTCTTGTATTTGTGTTATTAGCGATTATTCGCGCACAATTCCCCATAGTGCTATATGTGGCTATGCTAGTTCCGCCAAATTTGGCAACATTCAACACTGAATTCATTTACTTTTATCTTCCCTTTCATTAACCCAAAGAAACACTTTATCGACAGCGACTAAACCCCGCCAATTTATACTATTTGAATGAAGCTTGCTTAACACGACCTTCTATAGAGATTTTATCACCGACTTTTATGTTATTTTTCGCAAACCATCCCTGATTCATTTCCAAGGCGTAAAGTACCTGTTTAGATGATTTGACCGAAGTAAGGTCGTGGGGCTTCAATTGCATTATATCGATTATTTTACCATCTACGGTTATATATGCTAAATCCAGTGGAACAAAGGTATTTTTCATCCAGATACTGGCCATACGCTCAACGTCAAACTGAAAGAGCATGCCACAGTCCTCACATAAGCCTTTGCGATACATCAATCCCAATGCTCTTTCTTCAAAAGAATCGGCAAATTCAACTTGAAGAGATTTATTGGCAAACGAGATATTTATATTGCTGTCATCGGCTAGGAATGCTAACTCTTCTTCGGTTAATTCATCGCTAGTATTGATTATGACCTGTTTTATATTGGCCTGAGCAGACTTGACTAAATCGCCGGGCTTATCATTTTGTGCGTTGGCTTGGAGTGACAATAATGACGTAAATATAATTGCAAAAAAACCAATTATGCTGCTGTGTGAATATTTTTTCACGATCTAATCCTTGTTATTATTATGTGATTGTATTGCTCAATCACGGCATTTTTGAACAACACAGTATGTATCTAATTAAAACGCCTGTTAATTACTTTTTTATTTTTTACACAAAGAGTTCGCACTCAGGCGCAAAACAAAAGTAAAAAAACGCCGAGCCCCTTATATAGAGTCTCGGCGTTTTTACTGTTTATTACATCCGAGTAGGGGTATTAGTCCCACTGCTTACGTCATCAACATTACACCCAGTTTACGCGATATTCAACGCTGGAATGATATTTGCCTTGGCTGCTTCAGCGGCTTTGCTGAACTTAGGCATGCGATCAAAGTTTAAGTAACGGAACACTTCACCACTCATGGATTCAATTTTGCTGGCATATTCCATATATTCATTAGCGCTTGGTATACGCCCAACAATAGCGCCAACTGCCGCGATTTCAGCTGAGCACAGATATACATTCGCGCCATCACCTAAACGGTTCGGGAAGTTACGCGTTGATGTGGACAATACTGTCGCACCTGCAAGAACACGAGCCTGGTTACCCATACATAATGAACAACCTGACATTTCCATTCTTACACCAGCTTTACCATAAATACTGAAATAGCCTTCCTCCATTAACTGAGCTTCATCCATTTTCGTTGGTGGAGACATCCACAAACGAGTTGGTAATGTGCCTTTGAATTGTTCAAGAAGCTTACCTGCAGCTCGGAAGTGACCAATGTTAGTCATACATGAGCCAATGAATACCTCATCAACTTTATCACCAGCAACTTCAGATAATGTTCTAGCATCGTCCGGATCATTGGGACAACACAAAATGGGCTCGTTAATTTCAGCTAAATCAATCTCAAGCACTTCTGCGTATTCTGCATCGACATCTGCTTGCATTAGTGTTGGCTTAGCTAACCATTCTTCCATTTTGCGTGCGCGACGCTCTAATGTTCTTACGTCGCCGTAGCCTTCATTTATCATCCAGCGAAGCATAGTGATATTTGAGGTCAAGTACTCGGCAATTGACTTTTCGGATAATTTAATTGTACAACCCGCAGCAGAGCGCTCTGCAGAGGCGTCAGACAATTCGAATGCTTGCTCAACAGTCAAATCATTTAAGCCTTCAATTTCTAATATACGACCAGAAAACGCATTGATTTTGCCTCTTTTAGCAACAGTCAACAAACCGTTCTTAATGCCATACATTGGGATAGCGTGAACTAGGTCACGAAGCGTAATACCTGGCTTCATTTTACCTTTAAAGCGAACCAATACGGATTCAGGCATATCTAAAGGCATAACACCTGTTGCTGCTGCGAATGCAACTAAACCAGAACCGGCAGGGAATGAAATCCCCATTGGGAAACGCGTATGGGAGTCACCGCCAGTACCAACGGTGTCAGGCAATAACATGCGGTTTAGCCAAGAGTGAATAATACCATCACCCGGGCGTAATGAAACACCACCACGGTTCATAATGAAATCAGGTAATGTATGCTGAGTATCAATATCTACAGGCTTCGGATAAGCAGCAGTGTGACAGAATGACTGCATTGTTAAATCAGCAGTAAAGCCTAAACATGCTAAATCCTTAAGCTCATCGCGCGTCATAGGTCCCGTTGTATCTTGTGAGCCCACAGTGGTCATTTTAGGTTCGCAATAAGTGCCTGGGCGTATACCTTCTACACCACAGGCTTTACCGACCATTTTTTGCGCTAATGTAAAGCCTTTGTTTGATGCAGCCGGCACCAGTGGCTTGCGGAACATATCATTTGCTTCTAAGCCTAAAGCTTCGCGAGCTTTATCAGTTAAACCTCTACCGATGATAAGATTAATACGACCACCAGCACGAACTTCATCAAGTAATACGTCTGACTTATATTCAAAAGTCGACAGTAGTTCGCCGGTTGCTGCATTTTTAACTTCACCAGCGAATGGGTAGATGTCAATCACATCACCCATGTTTAGTTTGTCGACGTCAGCTTCAAATACCAATGCACCCGCATCTTCCATGGTGTTGTAGAAAATTGGAGCCACCTTGCCGCCGATACAAACACCACCGCCGCGTTTATTTGGTACGCCAGGAAGATCATCGCCAAAGAACCATAATACAGAGTTTGTAGCCGATTTACGCGAGGACCCAGTGCCAACAACATCACCAACAAATACAACCGGATGACCCATGGCTTTAATTTCTTCAATTTTTGCAAGCGGCCCTAATTCACCATGAACTTCAGGTGTTAAACCATCACGTGTCATTTTATACATTGCCCGAGCATGCAGAGGAATATCGGGACGAGACCAAGCATCAGGTGCAGGTGATAAGTCGTCGGTGTTAGTTTCACCTGTCACTTTAAAAACAGACATAGTGATTTTCTCGGCTAAATCATCACGACAAAAAAACCACTCGCCTTCAGCCCAAGAGTGCATAATATCAGTGGCAAATTCATTGCCAGCTCTGTGTTTCTCTTCCACGTCATGGAAGGCATCAAACATTAACAGGGTGTGCTTGAGTTCCTCGGCAGCAAGTTCTGCTAGATCATTGTTGTCTAGTAAACCCACTAAGGTTCCGATATTGTAACCACCGTGCATGTTACCAAGTAACTGCACCGCAGCATCAGCACTAACTAAGTCGCAAGACTCTTCGCCTTTCGCTATCGCACTTAAAAACACGGCTTTAACATAAGCGGCTTCATCAACGCCCGGAGGCACGCGTTCTGAAATCAATTCTAATAAAAATGCTTCTTCGCCTGCTGGCGGATTCTTCAATAGTTCAACGAGACCAGTAACTTGCTCTGGATTCAACGGCTTTGGTGGGATACCCTCAGCGGCACGTTCTTCTGCGTGTTTACGATAATCTTCTAACACTATTTAAGCCTCTTTTTGATGCTGGTTTCTGTTCATAAAAATAGAACGAACCTTCAGGAATAAACTTGATTATAAATTTCAACTGACATTATAACGAGTAACGTCAAGAATTTGAATGACAAAAGCCTTGCAACGAACAATAGCCGATATTCATCAAACTAATTGTTTTAAGGATGTTAATGGATTTTATCTATAATAGTCCTATTTAGTCACTAGCTTAAAAATCTGAGCAGTGTCAGCATCGCTCAATAGTAAGATATTTCCATCACTGTCTTGTTCTATATCCCTAAGCCTGTATTCGAAATTTGGTAGTAAAATACGCTCATTGGACATGTTGTCACCATCTAGCATTATCGCGCGCAATTGCTGAAACTTGAGTGAAGTCACGATTAAATGTTGAGATAACGAAGGCATCTTATCAGACTCATATAGGATCATACCTGAGGGCGCAATAGAGGGAGTCCAATCAAAATCGGGTTGTTGCATTCCGGTATATTCTGTAAATGGGGTAATCACAGCGCCGGAATAATCTCGACCATTGGTGATAATTGGCCAACCATAATTATTACCTTTTTCAATCATATTAATTTCATCACCACCCGCAGGACCGTGCTCATGGGAAATAATCAGTCCTGAAACGCTCACTAATAATGCTTGAGGATTTCGATGCCCCAGACTAAACACATAGTTGGCACTGCTGTCAGGCGCTTCTTTGTTATAAAAAGGATTATCCACTAAGGCTTTACCAACATCGTTTACTCGAATTATTTTACCTAAGTGAGAAGACTTAACCTGCGCTTGCTCACGGAAATCAAACCCGTCGCCAGTAGTGATAAGAAGGCTATTATCGTCTAAAAACGCGAGGCGACCACCGTAATGCACTGGGGTATTCTTGTCTGTTTTGACAATGAAAACGTCTTCAATTATTGAAATTTCGTCGCCCGAATCAGGCAGTTTAAACCTCACTACTTTCAGTCGATTTGAATCACTTGTGCCAGCACTATAACTTAGGTATATCCAGCCATTTAATGCAAAATCGGGATGAAAAGCCAAATCAAGGAATCCACCCTGACTATCGGCAAACAAATCATCTATCGAAGTGGAGAAGACTTGTTTGTTCCATTGTTGGTCAAACACAATAATACTGCCGCTTCTATCAGTTACAAATATTTCATTGTCTGGAGAAAGGTTAATTGACCATGACTTAGGCAATCCATCGACAAGTAATTCAACATCAAAGTTAGTGTCGATTGCTGCTAGCGTAGCCTGAGCATATGCTGTTTGCCAATTAAACGAGGCCAGCAAATAAAGATGAAGCAATCACCTTAGTGATGAACGTGGGAAGTTTGTTTAGCATCATTATCCTTTTTGAGATAGAAGCACAAAGTTGCCTCATCTATATCCTACTATTAACACAATAAAACGCGAAGATAATAACCACAACTTAGGAAAAAAACATATATAGTTGCGGTAAATAAACATGGAGCAGTAAAATTTTGGAAATTAACACTAACAATCATCAAAGAACTAAATTAGTGCGTTTCGGCTTATTTATTTTCCAACTATTAATTACTACTATCGTCACGTTTATCATCGCTAGTGCCTTGCACACTCAGTCCGTTCTATCTGGTTTGATTTCTGTCGGTGCTGAAATTCCCTTAGGTTTACGAATAGAGACCGTTTTTGTTGATTTTGTAGGTTTGCTTCCAACCTACGGCAGCATTGTGTTCGTTGGCATGTTGATTGCCATGACCGTCGCCATATTGATCGCAAAAAAAATACAAGCAACGCCTCCTGAACATGCGACTGAAATGCCGCAAAAAAATCGAAAGTCAGCACTTTGGGTATATACACTCGCAGGGGCTGTGGCCATGTTTACTTTATTGGCCGCCATGCACCCCATATTAAATGTGAGCATCATTGCCGGCGCCAGAGGATTTACAGGCTTACTCACGCAGAGCATAGCAGGAGCGATTGGCGGTGCCGTGTTTGGATTAATCAGAAGTAGAACAAACAAGTACTCCTAGTCAAAAACACCGATAAAATAAATTGATTGTTCATTCCATTTAATTGAGACTACCGTATCTCGGCTGTGACCACTGTATCACTCTGCTGTTAAAGAGACCTATTTCTACGATATCTACAGACTTGGTTATTGTTAACACAAACCCACTTTACACTCCTCTGAAATGCCCCATCAATCAAGTGATTCACGAGCTAAAGCGCTGGCTATCCTTGAAAAAGTTTGTAATGTGCAAACGTAAATTTGAGAAATACCAATACAAAGCGCGTATCATCACCCTACCGTTCTATCTTGAGGCACGCTGTGTTAGATAATAAAGCCATCATCGATTTTGCATTTTCAGTCATTGGTCCCGTCATTCTATTAATCGCATTCGGATACGGACTCTACAAAAGCGGTTTAATGACAGATGACTTTGTTGAACGAGCCAGTCGTTTAATCTTTAATTTCGCATTGCCCGCACTTTTGTTCACCACTATCAGCAAAAGCAATGTCGATGCAATGTCGCAATTGAATATATTACTAATTGGAGTGGTAGGCACAGTAACAATTTGCGCTATTATGATGCTCGTCAGCCCTTTTCTAGTGGCTAGGCGCAGTGATCGCGGTGTTGTTATTCAAGGCGCGTTTCGCTCAAACATGGGTATTATTGGATTAGCTTATTGTTCTAATGCTTATGGCGAGGCCGGTTTGGCGTTGGGATCTATTTATTTAGGTGCAATGACAATTACCTACAATATTATTAGTGTCGGAATTTTAAATTTTTATTTAGACAGCAAAACGTCCTTTATAAAAGTAGTCAAAGGTATCATTAGTAATCCAATTATTTTATCCATCGTGGCAGCACTGCTGGTTTCTACATTCAATGTTGAGATCCCGAACATAGCACTCAATAGCGTTGGCTACTTTGCGCAATTAACTTTACCATTAGCGCTACTGTGCACGGGCGCAGCATTGCGATTCTCAAGCTTTAGAAGTGATGCAAAAGCGGCTGCGTTAAGTATATTCGTAAAATGTTTGGTTTACCCAAGCGTTATTGTTTTAGCTGCAATCTATTTCGATATAAGCGGCATAAAACTTGGCATTGTGTACCTTATGTCAATTGCGCCAACCGCGGCCGCAAGTTACATTATGGTGCGTAAGATAGGAGGAAACCACCAGTTGGCGGCTCATATCATTGCTATTAGCACGATATTATCAGTGCCAGTTACCATTATTGGCTATACTTTATTGACTGCTTATCTGTAATATTGTCGTAACACTAACCTACAAAGAATAAATTCATGGATAAAAATAAGGATATTGACAAGTGTCATTTTGAATTAACAAAAAAAATGTGTTCATTGTGGTTTTCATTTTTTGTATTTTCATCGGCTTACCCATGATTATTTTAGCCAAATGGTAATACTAATTATCAAATCCTTCTTATTCTTTTTTAACATTGACCGATATATTAAGTTACTTACTCAATAGTAATGATTGTTAGCTACAATTTATATTAAGTTTACATCATCGTCGTTTATTGGAAGCTGCATCTCTGAGAGGTATCTATCTTTCAATAAACCAAGCTAATCAATTACTTAATAAATGGAACAATATATGTTTGTGTTAGCCTCAAATTATCAAAAATTGGAACGTGAAAACGCACAGTTGAAGGTTCAATTAAACGATGTGAATTCACTTTTGTCCGAGCAAAAGGCAGAAAACAACGCATTAACCCAAGAATTAAATATGCCGAATCCTAACGAGGAATTCGAAAAATCATTAGTAAAGTGTACACTCGAATCATTAGCTCAAGTTGAGGGAATAAGACAGACAGTCTTGGAATCATTCCGCAGTATTCAAGCTGAAAGTGAGTCTGTTGAAAAAATTAATATTCTATTTGATCTTTCAACTTCCTCTTTGAGTGATATCGCAAACTCAATGAGCGGTTTAAACATAAAAATGAGCAGCATGACTCAGAACATATCAGGGCTCTCTGATAAAGCTGACCATATCAATAAATTTGTTTCTACCATTACTAGCATTTCTGATCAAACAAATTTGTTAGCTCTAAACGCTGCTATCGAAGCCGCAAGAGCGGGTGATGCTGGCCGTGGGTTTAGCGTTGTGGCAGATGAAGTTCGCTCTTTAGCTACTGAAACAAATAAATCAGCAAGTGAAGTCGCTGATTTAGTTGGTAACATTATTTCTTCGACGAAAACAGCCGTCGAATCAGCAGAGGATGTTAAACACAACAATGAAACACTTTCAGTTGGTGTAAACACACTGAGTGAAAACTACAGTCACATTGTAACTAGCAGCAATAAAATGAAGTCAACTATTGAGGAATCCGCTCATCGAACATTCATTCAAACCGTCAAGTTAGACCATATCGTTTGGAAAAGTGAAGTTTATGCAGTGATCCATGGGGTGAGTAACAAATCAGCTCAAGACTTTGTCAGCCACAAAAATTGTCGACTAGGGCAGTGGTACGATACAAATGGCATGCAAAAATATTCAAGCGTTGGATCGTTTAGAAGCCTCGACCAGCCTCATGCTGAAGTTCACAATGAAGGTGCTAAAGCAATTGAAGCCTTTGCGAATCATAATCAAGGGCAAACAATAACGGCCTTGCAAAAAATGGAAAGTGCAAGTCAAAGATTGCTGGGATATTTAGACGATATTGCCAATTTTCGTCAAGCCTAAGCAGCTATTCGTTATACTGGCCTAAGTAATTATTCATCGGGCCAGTCTCACTTTTTCATTCAGATAATGCCAATTCAACAGCCGCTTTAGTGTGTAATTCTGTTGTATTAAATAATGGTGCTTGTGGTAAGTCTTCTGGTTGTAGCAACAAAAATATTTCAGTGCAACCTAGTATGATCCCCTGCGCACCTGCTGATAGTAGATTTTCACACACTTTGATATAAGCTTGTTTTGAAGCCGCTGTTATTTTCCCTCTAACTAGTTCATCAAAGATAATTTTATCTACTATGATTTGCTCTTCTTCACTTGGTGAAATCACATCGATATCGAATTTTTGCTTAAAACGGTCTTTTATATAATTTGCTTGCATTACCGGTTTTGTCCCTAAAATACCGACTTTCTTGAGTTCTGCTTCCTTTATTGCTTGTCCTGTCGGATCACTAATATGAATAAACGGAATGTTAACCACCGTATCAATATTATCAAGAACACAGTGCATTGTATTACTCACACAAATCAGCATGTCCGCTCCACCAAGTTCCGCGCCCTTTGCCTTGGTTTCAATATAGGTGCGAGCTTCATCCCATAATCCATTTCTGACATAATATTCAATATTACCAAAATTGAGACCTTGAATGAGTGTCTCTGCAATTTCCCAACCGCCTAAGCGCTGATTTACTAATTCATTGATCATTCGATAATATTCAGACGTTGCTTGATTACTCATACCACCAAGAATACCGATTGTTTTCATTTTAGTCGGTCGAGTCATAATAGTTCCTTTAAATACGCTTCTTGTTATCCAAAAGTGTAACCGACACCAAGAATGAACCGAGAGTTTTGGTCAAACAGATCGAGACGGGCAAAAGCTTTCCAGTTTTTCAAATTTAACAGTGCAATATCTGACTCGATCGACAAACCATGCCCTGTTGTAATGAAGTCTTCAGTAAGTTCAGCTCGTGCCCCGAAGTTATCACTTACATACGAATAGTAAGCATAATAACCGGCATCTTTTCCAAATAATGTCAGGCTATCCTCAATACCAATGACGATCTTGGTCTTAGATGTTGAAACTCGACTAATTAGCTCCACCGAATAGATCGGGGAATGTTCCAGAAATAAACGGTACTCTGCTCTTACAAAGTTAGCTTGTGTCATGCGCTCAAGACTAATTTCATAGCTTGAAACATCATTAATATAAGAGGACATTTCCAGTTCCACATAATTCAGTTTTTTGAATGCGTCGAGTGCGGTTTTTGCTGTATCCTCTTCTAGCTCTCCAAGTACAATCTCGAACTTTGCCTTTGCAGAGTAAGCATAAACATGTCTGGCACCCTTAATCCAACCGTCTTTTGCAAGGCCACTAGAAGAAACTCGCCCTTTATAAGTTGGAATGACTCCAATTTCTGTCTTACTGCCTAATGCGCCGGTGTGTTTGAAGTAGATACGACGAAGGTTGAAGTGGTTAGAGATATCACTGTCAATAGTATTGTAACTGGAAGAGAATTCGTTGCCGGTCACACCAAAGGCGTTAATGCGCCACCTTGAATTAGGAATATGAAACGAGGAATAAGCGCGTACCCGATATTGAAATCGATGCTCACGATTGGAGCGATCATCAAAACGAACTTGAGTTTGTACCTTGTATTCAAAACTATCATCAGCACTGAAAACCGGGTGTGTTGGCATAATTAACAGGAATGCAATTAATGTAAAACGCGAAGTTGCCATTTGTTCTCTGTAAAATATAGAGGGCGTACCCACAAGATGATGGAACAAATATAGCTATGTACAAAAATTTAAACAAGAAAGACTTGTTATTATTGCTGTCGCCTTAGGAAAGCGGGTTTCATATTCCCAAGGCGATCGTCAATTATTAAGCTAGTCGGCTACGGCCGCATAGGTTAATTCATAACTATGGCTGTATATTTCAAGGATATTGCCGAACGGGTCTTCCATATAGATCATTCTGTATGGTTTTTCGCCAGGATAATAGTAACGCGGTTTTTCCATTCGTTTTTTACCCCCTGCTTCGACGATCTTGATCACTAATTCTTCTAAATTAGGATCTTGAACACAAAAATGAAATACACCCGTTTTCCAGTATTCAAAGTTATTTTCAGGTTGCTCTTGGTTGGTAAACTCAAACAGTTCGACTCCAATACGATCGCCCGTCGATAAATGAGCTATTTTAAACTGGCCCCAATTGGCTCCGAATACATCGGTGCACATTACCCCAATAGCAGAGTCATCCTCTAACACGGTTGTCGGCGCCACTAGCTGATACCATCCTAAGACGTCGGTATAAAATTTAACTGCCTTGTCGATATCTGGAACTGAGATACCGATGTGAGAGAAGGTTCTCGGATATGCTTTACTCATGATTGTTACCTTTGCTGATTAGATAGGTGAATTATACCTCTCATGTTAAAATAGAAAAATTATCATTTATTATGATTATGAGAATATACGGTAATGATTAATCAACATTTATTGAAAACATTTTGCACCCTTGTTGATATCGGTCACTTCACGCGCACAGCCGAACAGCTTTTCATGACGCAGTCTGGCGTTAGTCAGCACATCAAAAAGCTCGAACTACAGCTTGAAACCCCGCTGCTAATAAGAGATGGAAAGTCGTTTTCATTAACGGATGCAGGTGAACAATTATATCAAAGAGGTCATGAGCTTCTAAGGTCGTCTGAAGAACTAGAACGATTGGTTAAACATGACGAAACACATGAAGGTAAAATAAAAATTGCTTCGCCAGGAAGCATTGGACTGCGACTCTATCCATTCCTACTTGATCAGCAGCGCTTGTATCCAAATTTGCTTGTAGATTACGTTTTTGCCCCAAATCGGGATATTGAACGTGCTTTAGCTGATCGTAAGATTGACTTAGGTTTGCTCACCGATCTAAGCAACGTTAGCAGCGTGTCGAGCAAGAAAATAGCGATCGAACCGCTCGTTTTAGTAACATCAAGTAATGTCACATCTGTTAACTGGAAAAAATTGCTTGAGTTAGGATTTATTTCGCATCCAGATGCCCCCCATCATGGGCGACTTTTGCTGAGTGAAAATTTTGAAGAATTTAAACACGTCGAACAATTCATGCATAAGGGCTTTTCAAACCAAATTAGCCTGATATTAGAACCTGTAAGCAGAGGATTTGGATTTACGGTCCTGCCATTGCATGCCGCACAAGCTTTCCGTCAACAAGATCTCATAAAAATACATTACCTCGATAACCCTGTTGGCGAAAATCTGTATTTGTGCGTTAATCGAATAGCAATAACTCCTAATCGAATAAAATTCATTAAAAATGCGATTGCGAGTTACTTGGCAGACTAAAATTTGAGCCTGAATAAATGCACTTAATTAACGGTCTTTACGCTCACGATACTCTTCGAATATAGTAAAGTTTGAAACTAAGCATTGAGGATTGGAACTGAATGAATCGTCGATATGCTAATGGCACCTGATGACAAACCCACCCAGACCCCAATACGTATGTTGACGTCCATCTTTCATATGTAAGTGGTCGATTTGATTTGAACAGCCAAAAGCGCTAATAATTATTTGAGCAAAAGTATTTTTTGTTGTACGTAAAATAATGACTAACATCGGCTATGGATTTTTTGTGGATCAAAGCTAATTATTTCTTGCCAATATGTTATCGATTAAAGAGTATTCTTCGGAATAACCATTAGCTAAATCAAAAATAAAATTGACGGCAAAAGAATCAGAGACACCAAACGTAACTGGTCCTTTAATAAGACTATCCAATTCAATCCAGTCTTCAAAAAACCTCTCACCCAAACTATTTCTAATAAAAACTCCCGCTATAGCATAGACTTCTTCGTCGCTACTGGAAGTGAAAATATTGGCAAACTAGGTTATATCAACGGTCACATCGACGGAAATATTCAAGCCTGTATTATTTTCGATAATTGAAAAAACATCCGTTTCCCATGAACTTTGAACAAAACCGCCAATACCGTCTAAAACAAAGCTCATGGTAATCAAAATCAGCATGTCGGCAATCCGAGAGCCTTTATACTTGCGCAAAAGCAACAATCAAAATTCGTTAAAAAGTAGTACCTAATGTAAAGTTACCCGGCATTACTATGGGAATGTTAGTCTGGGACACGTAGCGAGAACTCAAGGTACAAAACTTAACAATGGTACTGCTTATAAAAGGTCGATTGAATAGTCTATAAATATGATTTTCTTACAGACTTACAGTTAGGAAAAACTATTTTTATTCTATTCTTCTTGATGATAGTTTTGACAACATTGTTTAATGGTATAAAGAGTTTAAAAGGATATGTAAACTCTGCAAATTACTTGGCTTTAGTTAGAGAGTTGTTCGTGTTTTTGATACCTGTTTGGATAATTTTTTTACTTTTGGTTATTGGTTATAATTTATATTTATCAATTTCATATTGTTCAAAAAATTCAATTCAATTCAATTAATTTTTATAAAAAGATAGTCAAGAAATTATAGATATTTGGTCACAGAATAAATTTGACGGATCAATCAATAAGTAACTTCTGTATATAACTTGCTGGATTTGTGCGCTGGCCTTGCTAGGAGGTTAATTATGTTCATTGCTGCATCGGTATTTGGTGTTAGATTGATGCTTGATTGTTCGTGGATGCTAAATCGCCGCGCTTAACCTCAACCCACACGCCGCACGTGCGTGGTAAGCAATATCGGGGTAGGCAGAGGAAGCCTTTCTTTAAGCAAAAAAAAGGCGCTCAAGGAGCGCCTTTTATAGGATGTAATGCGGTATTACGCAACAATCTTTGATACAACGCCAGCACCTACTGTGCGGCCACCTTCACGGATTGCGAAGCGTAAACCTTCG
>NZ_PJAR01000025.1 GCF_002836745.1 Glaciecola sp. 33A
CGGTCAACAATACTGCAACCAAATAAGGGAAAATCGCGGTCAGTTAGGCGATATATGGTTCTTGGACGAGGTGTTCATTAAAATAAATGGTGTCCTTCATTATCTATGGCGGGCAGTCGATCAGGACGGAGATGAAATTGATATTCTAGTTCAGAAACGCAAGGATAAAAGCGCTGCCATGCAATTTTTCATAAAATTGTTAAAAGGCCAACAAGTGCCGCCCATCAAGATTGTGACCGACAAACTTAAGAGTTATTCAGCAGCGAGACGAAAGCTGATGCCAAGTGCAGAACATTTCACTAAGCAATATGAAAATAATCGATGTGAACTTTCCCATCAGCCATCGAGGCAACAGGAACGACAGATGAGGCGGTTCAAATCGCAGGGGCACGCTCAACGATTTTTATGCTGCCATGGCATCGTCAATAATTTGTTTCGACTTGGTCGACATCTTATGAAGGCCAGAAATTACAGAATGTTCCGTGAACGATTGTTCGATGAATGGGATAGGGTTAGTTGTATTCAAAATCCGACATAAGACGTTTAAAACTAGTTTTTATCGTCTAAATTCGATAAGTTGACAAAACCCGCCTGAACAACATTGAAATCAAATAAAATATACTGGTAATGTCACTACGAGATCGAAAATTTTATTCGTACTTACAAAATAGATATCTATGTAAATAATTGCCAAAGTACGCGATGCTTTTCCGAGTTAGGTGTTAGTGGCTGTGTTGGATTGTCACTGAAAATTATTTGTTGCTGAAGATGTCAGAACAATAACTTGTGTTTTTTACGTTTTGGTAGGGCGCCCATTTAATTTGGCTACAGACTACACTGGGCGAGCTCTCGCGAAATGGCACGTGCAGTGCTAGCCCCACAAAAAACTCACTGCAGACCCACTCAAGACCCACTGGTTCCACTCAAACAATATTTGATTATTTTTTGAACAGGTAAATGTGGCGTAAGTCATTGATAAATAAGATGGTGGACGCTACTGGGCTTGAACCAGTGACCCTCGCCTTGTAAGGGCGATGCTCTCCCAACTGAGCTAAGCGTCCGATGTTGCTGATTTTGCTAGAAATAAAGTGGTGGACGCTACTGGGCTTGAACCAGTGACCCTCGCCTTGTAAGGGCGATGCTCTCCCAACTGAGCTAAGCGTCCATTTTATCTAACAATCTTACCGATGCGTTCCTCAGTAAGTCGAGGCGTATTATAGAGTTGAGACCGCATCTGTCAACCGCATTTTTAAAAAAAAGTCCTGTTAGTTTAAAAATCGGTCAAACAATCAGTTATTTTCGAGTGCATTGCTATTTACTGGCGGCATTAAACGGTAAACTATGCGCAATTAATTTTTAGGAATAATATTATAATGACAGTGGTAACTCGTTTTGCTCCAAGTCCTACCGGCTATTTGCATGTTGGTGGTGCTCGTACTGCTCTTTATTCTTGGTTGTATGCTAAGAGTAAAGGAGGTGAATTTGTGTTGAGAATAGAAGACACGGATCTTGAGCGTTCTACAGATGAAGCAAAACAAGCCATTTTAGATGGTATGGATTGGTTAGGCTTACATCATGACAAAGGACCATATTATCAAACCGAGCGTTTTGACCGTTACAACCAAATTATTGATGAACTACTCGATAAAGAGTTAGCGTATAAGTGCTTCATGTCGATTGCCGAACTTGACGCAATTCGTGAAGAACAAGAACAGAAAGGAGAAAAGCCACGTTACCCCGGTACTTGGCGAAACAGAACGGACCATCCTGAAGGACAACCTTTTGTTATTCGATTTAAAAATCCGTTAGAAGGTGAGGTCGTTATCAATGACCACATCCGCGGTGAAATCCGAATATCTAATACTGAGCTCGATGACTTAATTATTAAGCGAACCGACGGTGCGCCGACATATAACTTCTGTGTTGTTGTTGATGATTGGGATATGGGCATTACCCATGTTGTAAGAGGTGAAGACCACATTAACAATACGCCGCGTCAAATTAATATTCTCAATGCCTTGGGAGCGCCGGTTCCTGAATATGCGCATGTATCGATGATTTTAGGTGATGACGGCAAAAAATTATCTAAACGACATGGTGCTGTCAGCGTAATGCAATACAGAGATGACGGTTATTTACCTAAAGCTGTTTTAAACTACCTTGTTCGCTTAGGTTGGTCATATGGTGACCAAGAAATATTTAGTATTGAAGAAATGATCGAACACTTCAGTCTTGATTCAATTAGTAAGTCGGCGAGTGCATTTAATACTGAAAAGCTAAATTGGCTGAACGAGCACTACATTAAAACATTGCCTCCATCTGAAGTTGCTCCATATGCAAAATGGCACTTTGATCAACAAGGCATAGATTGCAGCAGCGGGCCGAGTCTAGAAAGTGTTATTGAAATTCAAGCCGAACGGGTAACGACCTTAAAAGAATTGGCAGCGATTAGTACTTATTTTTATACTAGCTTTGAAGACTTTGATGAAAAAGCGGCAAAGAAACATTTGCGTGTTGTTGCCAGAGAGCCATTGCAAGCGGTAAAAGACGCACTTATTGCGGTACAAGACTGGTCTCCTGAAAATATAAAAGCGGCTATTGATGCAACAGCCGAGAAACTAGATGTTGGTATGGGCAAGATTGGCATGCCATTGCGGGTTGCAGCCACTGGCTCAGGCAATTCTCCGGCTTTAGACGTGACCTTAAACCTCATGAATAAAGAGGAAGTTGTGCAAAGAATAGACAAGGCGCTCATTTACATAACAAATAGAGAAAATTCTTAAAAAAATCGTTGACATAATTAAGTCAGATGCCTAGAATGCGCCCCGCTGTCACGGAACTGTAGCGTAAAACATGGCTCGCAGGTCTATTTGGACACGGGGCTATAGCTCAGCTGGGAGAGCGCTTGCATGGCATGCAAGAGGTCGGCGGTTCGATCCCGCCTAGCTCCACCAAGTTCTATTTAGTATGTCGTGTTAGTAAAAAAATCCAAGCTGTCGCGGCTTGGTCTAGGTTGGGATAGCGTTGTTTACTTTATGGTTTACGCTTATCCTAACAAAAAACTATCAAAGTCCGCTTTGATGAAAAGTTTTTTGTCCCCTTCGTCTAGAGGCCTAGGACACCGCCCTTTCACGGCGGTAACAGGGGTTCGAATCCCCTAGGGGACGCCATCTTCCCAGTGGTAAATCTGGGAAATAGTAATACAAAAATCCAAGCCGTCGTGGCTTGGTCTAGGTTAGGATAACGTCGTTTACTTTATAGTTTTCGGTTATTCTAACAAAAAACTATCAAAGTTCGCTTTGCTCAAAAGTTTTTTGTCCCCTTCGTCTAGAGGCCTAGGACACCGCCCTTTCACGGCGGTAACAGGGGTTCGAATCCCCTAGGGGACGCCAATTAGAGAAACCACCCAAACGGGTGGTTTTTTTTTATCTGCTTTTCGACTTGTATAAATGATACCCAGAGATATCCAGATAAGCAGCACAGCGAATAAATTAGTTAAATAATTCAGACTAACCACCTTAAAAACTATCAATTGAGGCATACTTGTCGCTATGAAAATTGTATTAGCTCCAATGGAAGGTGTTGTCGATCACCTCATGCGAGATATGCTGACAAGAGTCGGTGGCTTCGACTTGTGCATTACTGAATTTGTAAGAGTTGTTGAGCAACTGCTTCCTGCAAAAACATTCTATCGGCTATGCCCTGAACTGTTGAATGGTGCCGTCACGTCTTCGGGTGTGCCAGTAAGAGTGCAATTATTGGGTCAGCATCCACAATGGTTGGCCGAAAATGCAGTAAGAGCAGTCGAATTAGGTTCTCCTGGTATTGACTTAAACTTTGGATGCCCAGCAAAAACGGTGAATAAAAGTAAAGGTGGTGCAGTACTCTTAAAAGAGCCTGAAACGCTTTATCAAATTATTAAAGCTGTGCGTGATGCCGTGCCAAAAGATCAGCCTGTGAGTGCTAAAATACGACTCGGCTTTGACGATACCTCACTCGTATTGGAAAACGTTGATGCAATCACGCAGGCTGGTGCAGATTTATTAACCGTTCATGCAAGAACCAAGGCAGATGGCTATAGACCCCCAGCTTATTGGGAATGGATTGCAAAAATTAAAGAAGTCACCGATATTCCTATTATTGCGAATGGCGAAATATGGAATGCTGATGATGCAAAGCTATGCCAGCAGCGCAGCGGGTGCGAAAATTTAATGATTGGACGTGGCGCATTGGCAATGCCCAATTTGGCACAAACAATTAAAAATAATCATGCACCGATGTCTTGGCAGCAAACAAAAGAATTACTTGTTTCATACTCTGGGTATGAAATTTATTCTGATAAAGGGCGCTATTACCCAAATAGGATAAAGCAATGGTTCAATTATCTAAAAAGACAATATCCTGAGGCTGAGACAATGTTTGTTGAGTTGAAAAAGTTTAAAAACGCAGATGACATTGTGCGAATATTGGCCGCATAAATAAACCGCTATTAAAAAATCTGCTACGCTTGATACTAATGCTATCTTCATCAATGGTGAATTAATGGCAGGTAAACTTTGCTCAAAACCTAAATAAACACTAATTAACGATATGCGATTGCAGTTTTTATCGTTTTTTATTGATTTTATAGTAAAGTGAGTACAGCTGAAATTAAGATATTCTGTGGATTTTCAGCCTCTTGAATACATTCAATCTTTATATAAAACCAAAAATGGCGTTGTCCAACAACAAGGAAAGATATGCTTAATACAAAACTAAAACTCGGGCTTGCACTGGCAGTTTCAGTTGCTTTAGTTACTGGCTGTAGCAGTGATAAGCAAGAGGAAAAACAACAAAGTGTAACGGGTATCGATAAAAACCCATTCCCAAGTACTTATCAAAAGATTGATAGTAAGCCGATTGTCATCAACAACGTGACTATTCTTGATGGAATAGGTGGTAAAATTGAAGACGGTGAGATATTACTACAAGATGGTGTCATTGTAGCAGTAGGTAAGAGTGTCCGTTTGCCATCCGGTGCAATTGAAATTGATGGTAAAGGAAAGTGGCTTACCCCAGGGATTATAGATAATCACAGCCACTTAGGCGTTTATCCTTCGCCATCAACTCGTTCACATTCTGATGGCAACGAAATGACTTCGCCAGTAACCGCTGAAGTGTGGGCCGAGCATTCAATATGGCCGCAAGATCCAGGTTTTCAGCGTGCACTTGCAGGTGGTGTTACTTCACTTCAGATCCTTCCAGGTTCTGCCAATTTATTTGGTGGTCGCAGTGTGACTGTGAAAAACTTACCGAATAGAACCATACAAGACATGAAGTTTCCAGAAGCGCCTTACGGCATAAAAATGGCCTGTGGCGAAAATCCTAAGCGCGTATATGGGGCTAAGGGCGGCCCAATGACTCGCATGGGTAATGTTGCTGGCTATCGTCAAGCTTGGATCCAAGCACAAGAATATCAAACTAAATGGGCTGAATATGAAACTGAACTTGAAGCGGGTGGGTCACCTAAGCGACCAAGCAGAGATCTCAATTTAGATACACTTGCCGGTGTGTTAGACGGTGATATTATTGTGCATATGCATTGTTACCGTGCTGATGATATGGGCACCATGATGGACGTCATGAAGGAATTTAATTATAAGATTGGTACCTTCCATCATGCAATAGAGGCTTATAAAATTGCTGACAAGTTAGCGGAAAATAACGTGTGCTCGGCAATGTGGGCTGATTGGTGGGGCTTCAAAATGGAAGCTTATGACGGCATTAAAGAAAATATTCCCATGGTACATGCGGCAAATGCTTGTGCCATTGTTCACTCTGACAGTGACCTTGGTATTCAACGCTTGAATCAAGAAGCCGCAAAAGCATGGGCCGATGGTAAACGCGCTGGTATTGATATTAGTCAAGCTGATGCTTGGCAATGGTTATCCGCAAACCCGGCTAAATCGCTAGGGATTTTTGATAAAACAGGGTCTTTAGAAGCAGGTAAAAATGCAGATGTTGTTTTGTGGAGCACAGACCCGTTTTCTACTTACGCACAAGCGGATAAAGTATTTATCGATGGCGCAATGGTCTACGATCGCAGTAATCCTGAGTCATGGCCGGTGAGTGATTTCGAGCTTGGACAAATTGCTGAAGGAGATGCAAAATGAATTTATTTAAGAAAGCGGCATTAGCCTCAAGCATCGTCATAGGCTTAAGTTTAAGTGCATCATCATGGGCTGAAAATATCGCGATTGTTGGTGCTAAAATCCATACTGTATCTGCTGCAGGTATCATTTATAAAGGGACTGTTTTAATCAAAGACGGTCGTATTCAACAGGTTATTGAGGGTACGGATGTACCCAGTGGGTACCGTACAATAAATGCTGAGGGCAAGGTAATCACGCCAGGCTTTATTGGCGCAGCGACCTCATTAGGTCTCGTTGAAGTCAGTTCCTCTGCAGGAACGGTTGATGCGCAAGCAGAACCACATGCTATTTCAACAGTTGGGGCAGCATTGGACGTGCAATATGCACTAAACAATGACTCCACACTCATACCAATAACCCGAATTGAAGGTTTTACCTCGGCAGCAACTGGATTAGGTGGTAGCGATCAATTATTTTTGGGCCAAGGTGCTTTTATTACATTAGCAACAACTTATCAACCAGTACTGAAAGCACAGGCTTTTATGAAGTTAAATGTGGGTAATTCTGGTGTGGATAATAACGGCGGCAGTAGAGCCGCATTGTGGGTTGCCATTAATCAGTCATTTGATGAAGCTAAATTTGCCAAGTCGTATGCTATGGATCCAAGTCAAAATTGGCTCGGTTTGACTACGATGGCTGATGCAAAAGCATTAATTCCTGTGCTTGATGGCAAAATGCCATTGGTTGTTGATGCCGACAGAGCCGCTGACATCGTGCAGGTGATTGCACTGAAAAAGCGTTACTCTAATTTAAATATTATTTTGGCCAGTGGTGTTGAAGCATGGCGTGTCGCTGATGAGTTAGCTAAAAACAATATACCGGTCATACTCGATCCTGAATCGAACTTACCCGGTGCTTTTGATCAAATTGGCGCAACCTTGGAAAATGCAGCAAGATTGCACAAAGCAGGGGTTACGGTTGTGATTGGAATGGATACTCATAATATTCGCCTGGCAACCCAACATGCGGGTAATGCGGTCGCTAATGGTTTACCTCATTCTGCTGGTATCGCTGCATTAACCATTAATATCGCTAAGATATTTGGTATGGACGATCAAATAGGTAGTTTAGAACCTGGCAAGGTTGCAGACCTCGTGATTTGGAGTGGTGATCCGCTTGAAGTTACGCAAACGGCAGAGCAAGTGTTTATGCAAGGTGAGCAAATTGACATGACTTCTCGTCAAACGAAATTACGCGACCGCTATTTGAAACGCAATGCACTAAAGCCGGTTGGCTACACCAGACCATAGCGCAACAAGAAATTAGAGCACTGTTGTTCTCAAGAACAGAAGATAAGTGCTGTGTGCCAGCGTTTCTGTTTAACGTAGACTAATCCAATTAATAGGGCTAAGTAGCGTTATTAAGCCGCTTTTACTACATGCACTCATTTCTTGAGGCATGTGTTAGCGGTTTTTTTATGCCTATAAAAAAGTAATAATTTTATTTTAAAGTGTAAATTAACTAACATTAAGTTAAAAATACTTTACATTAAGTTTAATTTGTTTTACTTTGTTCGCGTGAGAGTTAACTTAATTGGAGAACATCAGTGAATATGTCATTTAAAGAAAAGAGTACTTGGCTATCCCTTGTGGCTACCTTGCTTATTTTTGGCGACTACGCAATATCCGTAGTCATAATGGATGCCAATGTGCTCAATCCCGATGAAATGATTGAAGTGGCAATGCATAATTTGGGTTCAGCGGTGTTACTGATCATTATTGTTGAAATCATATTTCAGTCATTAATTGCGGCTGGTAGTCGCAATAAAATGGAGATTGACGGGGATGAGCGTGATAGGTTAATTACGCTAAGTTCGAATAACTCAGGTTATTGGGTGTTAAGTATTGGCGTTATTATCACCCTTGGTCATTTAATTCTGCCATATGTATTCGGTATAGAATTCTCGCTTGAAGAACGCACCAATATTCCGATGTTTAAAATGCACTTATTGTTGTTCACTTTTATAGTGGCTGAAATAGTACGTTTTAGTCACCAAATCTATCTTTATAGAAACGACGCTGTGTAACAATGGCCTCAGCAAACAAGATTAATAATAAAGTCCGCGAGTGTCGTTTCTTTGCAAATGAAATGACTCAACAAGACTTAGCTGAAAGAGTAGGAGTCACCCGGCAAACTATCATGGCGATAGAAAAGGGTAAGTATAGTCCTTCTCTTGAAGTCGCTTTTAAAATTGCACTGGTGTTTCAAAAATCCCTTGAAGCGGTTTTTAGCTATGATGCTGCTATTGAATAAGTTGTTTTTTAAATACAAAAAATAGTTTTTGATTTTTTGTTCTAAGATGGGTTTGGATTACGAGCATAATTGAAAACGATGTTAGCTTTAATTCGCGACTGATGCAGGTAACAATAACCGCTAATAACAATGAAGAATGATAATGACAAATAACACTGAGCAGACCTTAAAAGAATTAGAATCGAGGCTCGCAAATACACAAGACGATGTCCGTTCAACTCAAGCAGCGAAGCGACACGCTAAGGGATTTAACACGGCGCGCGAGAACGTTGAAAAATTATGCTCGGGTAACTTATTTAGAGAATACGGTCAACTAGCGGTAGCTGCTCAACGTCAGCGTCGTGACTATGAGGAATTGCAAACAGAAACCGCTGCTGATGGGGTTATTACAGGTATTTCTCCAATTAATAATGAGTTCATTGCATTGGGCAACAAGGCTAAAGTTAGTTCACACGACACTGTGATTATTGTTAACGATTATTCGGTTTTAGCTGGTACTCAAGGTTATTTCCATCATCTAAAACTCGATAGAATGATTGAGATTGCGCTGAAAAAGCAGTTACCTATTATCATGCTAACTGAGGGTGGTGGAGGTCGTCCGGGTGATACCGATATTTCTACGATTAATTCAGGCTTACAATGCACTACATTTGGTCGTTGGGCTGGTCTAATTGGCAAAGTGCCACGCATAGCTGTCAATAATGGCTACTGTTTTGCTGGCAACGCAGCACTATTTGGCGCCGCCGACATAACCATTGCTACAACGTCTTCGTTCATCGGCATGGCAGGGCCAGCAATGATTGAAGGCGGTGGATTAGGTAAGTTTAGTCCCACAGATATCGGTCCTATTGATGTGCAAGCCAAAAACGGAGTGGTTGATATTGTCGCCGAGAACGAAAACCATGCTATTGAAATTGCCACAAACTGTCTAAGCTTTTTCCAAGGGCATCATACTAATTGGTCTGCGCCAGAAGATGATGCACTTGATGATGTGCTGCCCGACGACAGACGTTTTGTGTATGACATGCATAAAGTGATATCAGGCATTGTTGATAAAAATTCTTTTATAGAGATTGCAAAGCAGTACGGCACAGCCATTATTCAAGGCTTTGCTCGAATCGAAGGTAAACCCATTGGTGTAATAGCAAGCAATTGCAAAGTACTAGGCGGCGCCATTGATGTTGATGCAGCTAAAAAGCTAAATCGATTTATGAAGCTATGCGATCAATTTGCTATTCCTATACTGTCTCTGTGTGATACTCCTGGTTTTATGGTGGGCCCTGAACACGAAAAGAATGGGGCTGTTCGCTACCTTAGTGAATTATTTGCAACCGGCGCAAATTTATCCATCGACTTTGTCGCAGTTGCTATTCGTAAATGTTATGGATTAGGCGCTCAAGCTATGTTGTCAGGCAGTATATCTAGTCCCAGCTATATGCTGTCTTGGCCAACCGGTGAATTCGGTGCCATGGGACTTGAAGGAGCAATAAAGTTAGGCTTTAAGAAAGAATTAGAAAAACAAACTGAGCCGGCAATGCGCCAAGCATTATTTGATAAGCTACTGGCTCAGCAGTATCAGAAAGGCAAGGCCCTAGAAGTTGCAACAGTGCTTGAAATTGATGCTGTAATTGAACCTCGGAATACCAGAAAAATAGTACTTGCTGCATTGAATTAACTTTCTAGCCTTGAGTGGGGAGATCAACAGGCACTTTTTTACTTTATTCAAATTAAATGTAACGCTTTTCATGTTCTGTTCATCTTAATTAATAAGGCACTGCAAATAATAAATTGTATAGCTCAGCTCGACTTAATTTAGTATATAAGCCTCCAACTGCGGCTTTAACAACTCAGTAATCATGGGTTGTGCTTCTGCAGTTGGGTGGATGCCATCGTTTTGCATCAATGCTTTGTTAAGTGCTATATCTTCTAAAAAGAACGGAATTAGCGGAATATTATTCTCTTGGGCGATATCCTTAAACACTTGCATAAACATCTGTGTATAACGTCTTCCGTAATTTGTAGGTATCTGCATTTCTTGCAGTAAAACAACAACATTACTTTTTTTAGCCAACTGCACCATCTTATTAATGTTTGCTTTTATCTTTTTCGGATTATGGCCTTGCAGCGCATCGTTTCCGCCAAGTTCAATTAATAGATGAGTTGGTTTATGTAGATCGAGTAAGCGAGGAAGGCGAGACAGGCCGCCATCGGTAGTGTCGCCACTGATAGCAGCATTGATGACTACAATTGGTTTATTCTCAGCTATCCACGCATTTTGTAACAAATAAACCCAACCCTGCTGTTGTGTTAACCCATACGCGGCACTTAAGCTGTCGCCAAGCACTAATAACTTATATTCTTGTAATTTTTGCTGATCTGAATAGCTATAAAAAGGGAATAAAAGACATACCAGTAGGCTAGCGCGAAGAATTTTTGATACATTACCGCGTTGCTGTAAAGCAAAAGCCACACACACATTGAGAAGCGATTGATTTTTTGCACGCTTAATACAATTAATTTTTACGGATCTTGAAAAAGAAAACACTATGACAATAGCTCCTGCAATGATCGAAACGAAAAGTATTATAAAAAAAGTAATTACGAGCGAAGGCGAATTACAGATCCTTCAACCCATCAGCTTCACGGTAAAACCAGGTCAATCCGTTGCCATTATAGGCGCATCTGGTTCGGGTAAGTCAACACTTCTTGGGCTGTTAGCTGGCTTAGATGAAGTTTCGGGGGGGCACATAATGATAGATGGCGAGGCTTTGCATTCTATGGATGAGGAGCAGCGAGCACGATTACGTGGTGAAAAAGTCGGTTTTATTTTTCAAAGCTTTATGTTGGTACAGAGCTTAACCGCGCTCGAAAATATTATGCTGCCAGCTGAAATAGCGGGGCTATCAGAGCCTAAAAAGCGCGCTCAAAAAATACTTGAGCAAGTTGGACTTGACCATCGAGCCAATCATTTTCCCAATCAACTATCGGGCGGAGAGCAGCAGCGTGTTGCTATTGCGAGAGCATTTATTACAAATCCTAAAATTCTTTTTGCTGATGAACCAACCGGTAATCTCGATTCTACCAACTCAACCAAGGTCGAGAATTTACTCTTTGATCTGAATAAAGAATCCAATACGACCTTAGTGCTAGTTACTCATGACCATAAACTTGCGCAGCGCTGCCAGCGTCAGTTGCACATGGATGCCGGTGAATTGACTGAGCAAACCAAACCGCTCAAAGTCGTTTCTGGAGAATAACATGTCTACCGTATTTCAATTAGCCTGGCGGTTGTTTAAACACGAAGCCAAACGTGGCGAATTAACCATTATTTTGCTCGCCATAGTGCTTTCTGTAGGTTCTGTTTTGTCACTATCTTTATTCAGCGAACGTTTACAGGGTGCGCTAACCGACCGTTCGGCAGAGTTTATTGCAGCAGATAGACAATTGCGCTCCAGAGAGCTTGTTGATGACGCTTGGCTAAGCAAAGCATCCGAATTTAATCTCAACAGTGCTTATCAAGTTAGTACAAGGTCGATGGTATTTGGACCAAAAGAATTGGCATTAGCAGACCTTCGTGCTGTGGACGCTAATTATCCACTTAAAGGCAGTATTAAAGTGGCACTACAAGCGTTTGGCGTGCCGCAGGCAACAGCTGAATTGCCTAAATCAGGTGAAGTTTGGATTGATTCGCGTCTTTTTCAATTAGTTCAGGTTGAATTAGGCGGTAATGTTGATATCGGTGACGCGAGTTTTAAGATTACTAAGGTGCTCAGTGAAATTCCAGACGCAGGGTTTAGTGTTTTTAATACTGAGCCCATTGTGTTGATGTCGACCGAAGACTTGGCTAAAACGAATGTCACCGGACCTGGTTCGCGGGTGAGCTATAAGTATTATTTTACGGGCGAGACGAGTGATTTGGATGACTATTATGATTGGCTTCGCCCACAACTGAACAGAGATGTTCATCGCTGGACATCAATTGAAGACGATGACTCTGCTATTGGACGATCTATTGCCCGAGCGGAACAATTCTTTTTGCTAGCCAGTTTATTAGCGATTGTTCTAGCCGCCGTATCTATTGCGGTTGCAGCGCAGCGTTACAGCCAGCGTCACTACGATCCCGTCGCGATAATGAAGACCCTCGGTGCAGGTAAGTCCATGGTGCAGCGTATTTATTTGCTGCAAATTTGCTTTATCACCTTACTGGGCATTATTTTGGGGGTCACCGCCGGTTTTATCTTGCAGCAAATTGTGGTTATGTTTTTGGCGGACATTGTAGAGGTTTCACTTGATATTTGGCATTGGCGTCCGTTGGCTATTGCCATATTCACTGGCATTATTTGCTCGGTTTTGTTCTCGCTATATCCCTTATTACAACTGTTCTCAGTACCCCCTTTGCGTGTATTAAGGCGAGATATCAATACCACTTTATCGTCAAAAGTATTGCAATTTTCTACCTCAGGCATCGCTGTATTTTTATTAATGTGGGTTTACAGCCAAGACCTGATGATCAGTGCCATATTATTTGTATCGGGCATTATTTTAGTTGTGCTGTTACTGGCTGTTACTCATGTTCTCATTGCGCTGGGGCGCAAGCTAGGTAGTGGCAGCATGGGTTCTTGGACATTGGCCTGGGCGCGTATACGCCGCAGAGCCATGGGTAACAGCGTTCAATTGATTAGCTTTTCTATTACCATCATGTTGCTGCTGGTTGTTTTAGTCATGCGAAATGACATGGTCGAACAATGGCGTGACCAGTTGCCAGAAGGCACACCAAACTACTTTGTATCAAATGTAACGGAGAACCAACGGATTGGTTTAGAAGTCCAATTTGCACAAAACAATGTTACAGGTGGTGGTTTCTACCCGGTCGCTCGTGGACGTTTTGTTGCTATTAATGACGAAAAAATCCGTACTGAAGTGACCAAAGAAGATGCCGAAGTTGCTAACGAGGGTCGTCAAGGTTTAGGTCGTGAAGCAAACCTGACGTGGGGCACAGAACTGCAAACGGGTAATAAGATTGTTGAAGGCGAATGGCTAGATTCTTGGCAAGAGGGCGAACCCTATCCACTATCAATTGAAAGTCAGATTGCGGGACGTTTGGGCGTTAAATTAGGCGATGAGCTGACGTTCAATATCGGTAGCGAAGTCATTAAATCCACAGTAACTAGTTTGCGCGAAGTTAATTGGCAAACAATGCAACCCAATTTCTATTTTGTGCTGCATCCTAAAGCGGTAGAGAACTTTGTCCCTACCTATATTACTAGTTTTAGTCTAGATGAATCGCGCAAGGCAGAGATAACCAGTCTAATGGCACCTTTTGCCAGTGTTACTTTATTTGACGTGGACGCGAGGATTAATCAACTTAGAGAAATTATTGACCAAGTGTCTATGGCCGTAGAATTTATTCTAATACTGGTGCTTATTGCGGGGGCGCTAGTGCTCATAGCGCAAGTTCAAGCCAGTATGGATGAACGTTTGCAAGAGCTCACTATTCTTCGCACATTGGGTGCTAAGGGATGGATGATACGCTTTAGCGTTATCAATGAATTTCTTATTATTGGGTTCGTTGCTGGGTTGATGGCGGCCATCGCAAATGAATTTAGTTTGTATATGTTGCAAACCCAAGTATTCCAAATGGAAGCAGGCTTGCATCTCGAGTATTGGGTCATAGCTCCAATAGTAGGCGCGTTGACCGTCGGTTTCCTTGGTGCAATCGGTTGCTGGCGTCTACTCAGTTTGAATACCGGTGAGTTATTAAGAAAAATGGTTTAACTTTTCAAATAAGTAAGTACTGGGTATCGACACTGCCAGCAGCAATATGATCCCTAGCCAGGTCTGGTTTGCACCTATTTCTGGAAAATATTCGAGATAAACAAAGGAGGCAGTCATTATCATCGACTGCCATGCTCGTTGGAATGACTGGATTGTATTGAACTGATTCCATGTTTATCTTCTTTTGTCGATATATAACTTCGGCTCGTTTCACTTGATTGATTTTGAGCTCTAATTACCTCAACAGGGTATTTCAACGTCGATATTATGTAATATTTCCGGTATTCATATACCATAGCTGCAAAGAGACCAAAAACTGCAAAAGCAGTTATTGCATCATTAGCTATATATTTTAGTACTTTATGCGGTAATAATAGAGCCACTTGAGTGTCGATAATAAAATCAATACAAGTGCCTAATCTATATTAGGTAAATCGACATCTACATCTACATTTACAACATTAATGGAGAGTCTATTATGAGCACATACACCGCAATTAATCTCGCACAACGTCCAGTGCCTGGACCTATCCGCTCAGATACATTTGAAGTGGTTAATAAAGAAATTCCGGAGGTTGGCTCGGGTCAATTTTTAGTAAAACAAACTCATATGTCACTTGATCCTGCGATGATCGGTTGGATGAGTTCTGACACTAAAAGTTATATTCCACCCGTCGTTTTAGGTGATGTTATGCGCTCCTCAGGTTTAGGCGAAATTGTCGAAAGTAGTCACCCTGATTTTCATGTCGGTGAGCGAGTCATGGGTTTGATGGGATGGACAGAATATTTTTTAAGTTCAGGCCCAGGCTTAAACAAAGTGCAAGCGGGTTTGGATCCAACTATGGTGTTATCGGTATTTGCTTTGCCGGGCATAACCGCAATGCAGGGACTATATGGTGTGGCCAAACCTAAAGCCGGAGAAACCATTGTGGTCAGTGGTGCGGCGGGTTCTGTAGGCTCAATTGTAGGGCAATTGGCAAAAGCTGATGGCTTAACTGTGATCGGTGTGGCTGGCAATGCCGAGAAGTGTCGCTGGATTGTGGATGAGTTAGGATTTGATGGTGCAATCAACTATAAGACAGATGATATTTCTGCAAAACTTGGCGAACTAGCGCCGGATGGGGTCGATATTTATTTTGAAAATACCGGTGGTGCGATCCAAAACCATATCTTTGAAGCGATGAATGCGCATGGTCGAATAGCCGTTTGTGGAATGATAGCTGATTATGGCACTGACTCCCCAAGCGCAGGACCTAATTGGATCCCCATCATCAAGAAGCGTTTAAGCATACAGGGCTTCACGATGCCAGATCATTACGCAGAGATACCGGGCTTGATTGCCAAACTGACACCTTACGTAATGCAAGGTAAAATAAAGCATCGGGCGCATGTATTGGATGGTTTAGAATCCGCAATTGATGGTTTAAATTTATTACTTACTGGCGGCAATAACGGTAAGTTAATCGTCAAGCTGTAAATATCTGACAAACAAAATCGTCCAAGCCCGCGTGAGCGGGCTATGCGCGCTGGCACTACTCTACAGCTCGTTTTAATGCATCTCGGAATGCAGGGCGATCCACATTTCGATTTATATAGGCTTGCAAGGTAGGATGGCCTTCAAGCTTACCTAAGCGCTTAGCCATGTGCACTGCGTAACTAATTCCAAAATCTGCTCCACTGATTTGCTGACCCAAGATAAATTCATTGTCACCCAGTTGCGCTGCAATATTATTCAGGTGCAAAGTCACTTCAGCCTGACTAAATCCGCCCAGCATTGCACTTGGAGATTCGTCGCGCATCAATAACATCTGAATCAACAGCGGTGCAAACACCGAACCTTCTGAATAGTGCAGCCACTGCGAATAAGTGGCCCAAGCATTTAGGTCTTCGCGACGAGGAGAAAATTTGTGTTCCGTATCGAACTTTTCTAAAAAATAAGTGGTGATCGCGCCTGACTCGGCGAGAACTAAGCCATCATCTTCAATTACCGGTGACTTGCCTAACGGATGGATTACCTTAAGACTATCTGGGGCACGCATGGTGGCTGGATCGCGCAGGTATTCTTTGAGTTCATACTGCATACCCAACTCTTCCATCAACCAAACGGTAAAGATGGAACGTCCAATTCTCAAATGATGTATTGTTACCACGATATTTACTCCGTTATCGACACACAAAATTAAATAAAATTTATCAAAAAAGTATAGTGAGGGTGAATACCCCATCTATTATGCTTAATCTACTAAAACAAGCGGGTTACTGCAAATTGCCTGAGACTAGTAAATTGCTCATAAGTGTTTTCGCGCTTGATAGATCGCAGTTTCTGGTGGGGCTTTGTGCAAATGATCGTTAACGCCTTCACTATAGACTAACTTTATGTGTCGAAACTTGCTAGAATACTGTTTTTCTATCCAGTTGTTTTTGTATGATTGTGTATATCGCTGAGAAACCAAGTTTAGGCCGTGCAATAGCCACTGGGTTTGATGGTCGACAACAAAAGCGCGATGGTTATATCGAGCTTGATAATGGCGATTGCGTGACATGGTGCATCGGTCATTTATTAGAACAAGCTGAGCCAGATAAATATGATGCAGCCTATGGCAAGTGGTCACTGCAACACCTGCCTATTGTACCCGTAAAGTGGCAATTGGTGCCTAAAAAGAACACACAAAAACAACTAAACGTGGTGAAACGGCTACTCAAAACAGCGACGCATATCGTCAATGCAGGCGATCCTGACCGTGAAGGACAATTACTGGTAGATGAAGTAATTACTTATTGCGGGGTGAAAACGTCGATTATTGAAAACGCAGGACGTCTATTAATCAATGACTTAAATACCAGCGCGGTGAAAAAAGCCTTGCAGAATATGCGCGCTAATCGTGAGTTTTTAGGCTTGTCTATATCAGCCTTAGCGCGTTCTCGCGCCGACTGGCTATATGGATTAAATCTAACTCGTGCTTATACTTTGCTGGGTCAACGTGGCGGCTATAGTGGTGTGCTTTCGGTAGGGCGAGTGCAAACACCAGTGTTAGGCTTAGTGGTCAGGCGTGATCAAGACATTGCCTATTTTACGTCGACACCCTTTTTTGACGTTATCGCCACTTTGGAAACGCTAAACAAAGTGACTTTTACTGCTAAATGGCAACCCAGCGAGGCATGCGGCCCTTATCAAGACGAAGAGGGCAGAGTGTTATCGCGTAAATTAGCGCAAACGGTGGTAAATAAAACCCAAGGTCAACAGGCCTCGGTCACAGATTACAAGGTACAAAATAAACAAAGCCTTCCTCCTTTACCCTACAGCTTATCGATATTGCAAATCGATGCCTCTAAGCGTTTTAACTTATCGCCCAAGAAGGTGCTAGATGTGTGTCAGTCATTGTATGAAAAATACCAACTGATCACTTATCCCCGATCCGATTCGCGTTATTTGCCTAAAGAACAGTTTGTGCAGGCCGCTAAGGTGTTAAGCGTCATCAAGTCGAATCTACCGAGCTTTAAAAGTGCCGTCGACAATGCCAACCCTAAGCTAAAATCTAAAGCCTGGAATGACAGTAAAGTCGATGCCCATCATGCTATTATTCCAACAAACCGGACTAAGTCTTTAGCGAGTTTAACGCCAGATGAAGCAAAAATTTATCAGCTCATTGCTACCCAATACTTGATGCAGTTTTACGGGCCACATAAATATCAAGAACAAGTAGCGAAGATTGATATTGCGGGTGGTGAATTTATTGCCAAAGGTAAATCGACTAAAGACCTGGGCTGGCTAGCGCTGACTAAAAGTGAAAACACCAAAACAGAAACAGAAACAGTACTACCAAACTTAAGTAAAGGTGAGTCTTTACTATGCATTGATTCGCAACTTTTGGAAAAACAAACATCGCCGCCTAAACATTTTACTGACGCGACTTTGCTTGGTGCGATGACCGGGATCGCGCGTTATGTGCAAGACAGTAAAATTAAGAAAATATTAAAAGAGACCGATGGACTTGGCACGGAGGCAACGCGCGCTTCAATTATAGATTTATTGTTTAGACGTCAGTTTATGCATAAAATAGGTAAAGAAATCCATGCTACTGAGACGGGTAAAGCCCTAATTAACGCCTTACCAAGTGAAACTACCCATCCTGATATGACCGCTATCTGGGAAGCCAACCTAGATAAAATCGCTCAGCGACAATTACGCTATGAAGCCTTTATGCAGCCGTTAACTGAGTCCATCGCTCAGTTGATTAGTGCCAGCCAGCAGCTGGACACGACTCACTTCGTGGGCTTGAAGAGTGCACGACCTGCCCGTAAAAAACGTTTTTTTAAGAAAAAATCTTAAAAAGAAAATAAACCGATTTGTTCTGCCTAACTACAAATTGTCAGACATCCTGCGCGATGCTAAAACAATCTGAGTTGGCCCAGCCCGGTCTATTCCTATTTACGTTAAAACTTGAATAACGTGGCTAATAGTCCAATTAATCCGCCAAAGACGCCGCCCCACACAACTAGCCAACCCAAATGTTTTCTGATCATATTCTGAATAATGTCCTTGACCATTTTAGGTGTTAGTTCATTCAGACGTTGCTCAACAATTTGCTTGATTTTTTCGTGCAAGTCCTGATGCACATCAGGCTGAGCTAACTCTTCTTGCAGCAATAATATAAACTCTGGATCTTGCGTAATATTTTCTAGTGCTAGCCCCATTTTATCGATAAAAGGCTGTCGCATCGGCTCTAAGGCTTCAACACCGCCAAACATTCCTAGCATCTGTCCAAATGAAGACGCTTTGACAACCTCAACCAAGGAGTCAAATGTGGGTGCCAAGTCTACTTTTTTAATAATAGGGGATAAATCTAGTTGCAGAGGTTGGTTGTTGTCAGCTAGAAAACGCTGGATGTTTTCTTCACTAAAAAACTGTTCCATCACGAGCGTTCGAATACCGCTCTTAAAATCTTCGAAGCGTTCTGGTATCACACCAGAACCATAAAGTCCGGGTATTTTTTCAAATAGCATATGCACCGCTATCCAATTGGTGATGGCACCTGATACCGCAAACAATCCGACAGTTTTGATCGTGACATTGCCTAAGAAAAAACCAATCAGCACTAAGGCAATGGCTAATCCACTGGTGATTATACTTTTATTCAAAGAAAGGACTCCAAGATTGGTTAATTTAGAAAGGTTGATAACAGTAAAATAAATACTGTCAAGATGCCGTTGCTATAATGTATTATAAACGGCGCAAAGGCTATATTTGTTGTATGCAACATAGTTGATTGGACCCAGTTATACGCTGTAATATCGTATCATTGAAGCGGGTTAGCGATGGCAGCAATTTCGTAGTTAATTATTTTCTTGCCCCAATTATTGCTCAAAGCAGACTTTTTTAACAAGTTAGGTAAATAAGACGAACGAATTCATTAACTTAGATTGTTTATTAACATATACAATACTACAGTACATCCACTGAAGCTGAAAACGAAGAGTAAAATATGAGTACAGATAAATCACGTAAATATTCTCAAAAAATCGTAGATGGTGCAGCTCAGGCTCCAAGCCGATCTATGTTAAGGGCTGTGGGCTTCAGCGACGAGGATTTCAAAAAATCGCAGGTGGGTATTGCTTCAACGTGGTCAATGGTAACGCCATGCAACATGCACATTAACACCTTGGCAGAGGAGGTAGGTAAGGGTGTCGATAGCGCCGGTGCTAAAAGCGTGATTTACAACACTATTACCATATCTGATGGTATTTCCATGGGCACCGAAGGTATGAAGTATTCTTTGGTATCGCGTGAAGTTATTTGCGATTCGATAGAAGCCGTATCGGCTGGCATGGGACATGACGGCATTATCGCGATCGGTGGCTGCGATAAAAATATGCCCGGCTGTTTGATGGGATTAGCACGTCTGAATCGCCCTTCCATTTTTGTGTATGGAGGAACTATTTTGCCGGGTGAAAACCACACCGATATCGTATCAGTGTTCGAAGCTGTGGGCAGTTATGCCAACGGCGATATTCCGATCACTCAGTTGGAACATATTGAAAAAACGGCGATACCAGGTCCAGGCTCTTGTGGCGGTATGTATACAGCGAACACACTAGCCTCATCGATCGAAGCGTTGGGCATGAGTATGCCCAATAGTTCGGCACAAAATGCGGTTTCCGACAACAAAAAACAAGACTGCATCGATGCAGGAAAAGCGATTGTTTACTTACTCGAACATGATATTAAGCCGTCTGATATTATGACCAAAAAGGCGTTTGAGAATGCGATCACAATGGTCATTACCCTAGGAGGGTCCACTAATGCAGTACTGCATTTAATAGCCATGGCAGACGCAATTGGTGTTGAAGTGACATTGGATGATTTTGTACGTATCGGTGATAAAACACCAGTGATATCGGACTTGCGTCCAAGTGGTCAATATTTGATGTCCGAATTAATTGAGATCGGTGGGATTCAGCCTCTGATGAAGCGGTTATTAGATGCTGGGATGTTGCACGGTGATTGCATGACGGTAACTGGCAAAACGATGGCTGAAAATTTGGCTGGGGTAGCAGATTATCCTGACGGACAGACTATTATTTTACCTTTGGATAAGCCAATCAAAAAAGACAGTCATTTGGTCATTCTTAATGGCAATTTAGCACCAGAGGGAGCTGTTTCAAAAATCACAGGAAAAGAGGGGTTAAGCTTCACTGGCGCGGCTAAAGTGTACGACTCAGAAGAGCAGGGTTACGCTGCTATTATTGATGGTCAAGTCGTGGCCGGTGATGTAGTTGTCATTCGCTATGAAGGGCCGAGAGGAGGCCCGGGTATGCGAGAAATGTTAAGTCCCACGTCCGCAATTATGGGCAAAGGCTTAGGCAATGACGTCGCGCTTATCACTGACGGTCGCTTTTCAGGCGGCAGTAGGGGCTTTGTGGTTGGCCACATCACACCTGAAGCGCACGAGGGCGGTCCTATTGCGTTGGTAGAAAATGGCGATAGCATTACAATTGACGCGCAAAATCGTGTCATGACGCTCAATATTAGTGATGCAGAGATGGCTAGCAGAAAGAACAATTGGCAACAGCCTGCACCAAAATATACCAGAGGACTGCTAGCAAAATATGCTAGAACAGTAAGCTCGGCCTCTACTGGAGCGGTTACTGATAAGCCTAATTAATTAATGCTAACCGGATCACCACGGCTGGTGATCCGGTTAAATATCAGCTTCGCTTAATTTGTGCCTGCGCTAACTTAATAAATTCTTTCGCTGGAAGGGGTTTGGACCAATAGTAGCCTTGTCCATAAACACAGCCCTGAGCTTTCAGTATTGCAGCAGTTGCTTCATCCTCGACTCCTTCTGCGACATTTTCTAATTCCATTAAATGACTCATTTTTATTATCGCATTTACAATGTGCTGTAGTTGTAAATTGCCCACCATATCTCGAACAAATGACATGTCTATTTTCAAAGTAGAAGCATTAAATTTTGACAAATAGTTTAGGTTTGAGTATCCCGTTCCAAAGTCATCAATGGCAAAATATACGCCGCGCTCTACCATCAAGAAAATTTGTTGTTCTATATGTTGCGTATCCTCGATAAATAGTGACTCTGTAATTTCTAACTCCAATAAACTCGGATCCAGTCCAGCCTTTTGCAAGGCTCTAAAAACGTGGTTAGGTAAATTTCCGCGCTTGAACTGCACAGGTGACAAGTTGACGGCGACCGTCATTCCCTTTAACCCATTGTTCTGCCATTTTGCGCATTCTGCACAAGCCGTTTCGAGTGCCCAACGCCCGATTTCAATAATTAAACCAGATTCCTCAGCAACCGGAATAAACTCTGCAGGCGAGATAATGGTATCGCCCTTTCGCCAACGAATTAACGCTTCTGCACCGACAAATTGATTAGTCGCTAAGTCGACCTTTGGCTGATAGTACAATTCGAATTGTTCTTCTTCTATCGCCGTTTTAAGTTCATGGTTCATATTCAGGCGCCTATTAATTGACTCCTCCATGTCACTTTCATAGAAGTGATAGCTGTTTGGTTCTTCTTCTCTCGCTTTGTAGACCGCAAAGCTTGCTTTTCTATTTAATTCGGTAAAAGTGTTGCCATCAAATGGCGCAACAGAAACCCCAAGAGCACAACTCAATTCAAAGTTATATTCAGAAATAGACAGCGGCAATATACCGACACGAATGGCCTGGTGGCAAAAATCTTGCAACGCTGCATAGTCAGGCACGCGTTTGACAAACGTAAACTCGATACCAGAAGTCCGATATACGAAAGTATGCTCGTCTTGCAATTTAACGAAGCGTTCAGCGAGATTATTTAAAACTTCATCACCAAACTTGTGCCCTAATGTGGAATTAATCCAACTAAAATTATTCATATGCAAAGTAATAAAACCCAGCATATAGCTGTCTTTTGGAGTGTCACTAAAGAGCTCAATGAGATCTAGTTTGCATTTCTCTGCATTAGGTAGCTGCGTAAGGTCATCAAACAAAATACGTTTTTCGGCGTTTTCCTTTATCACATCATAACGCATTCCCTGCTCAGTTAAGCGCGAAATAAGCGCTTTGATATAGCCTGATATTAGTATGATACCCATGCCATAAACGGATAGAACTATCGCCATATCGGTTGCTTTTGCCCAGCTCGAATAGTCGGTAATTACTTTAGGTTCAACTAAATCGATGGAAATTGCATAAGCGAAGAAATAAAAGCTAATAAGCATATAGCAGGACAAAGGTATGATCATCGTCTTCCCGCCAAGCAAGGATGCAAATATCAGCACACATGGATACAGCAGCAAAGAGGTGTCGTATAAACCGTCATAATAGAATGCTTTTGACGATGCAAAGATAATGACGGTCCAAAGTGTCATTCCGGCAACGATATTCCATGTATCTGAGTTTAATAGCTTTAATAGACCAATAAAAAAAGCCACCACTACCAAGCCGTCAATTAACCATTTAGTATCGCCTTGCCACCAAGCAATTGCAGACATGATCAGAAATAGACCAATAAATACATAAATAACCGACTGGACTTGTGCAACCCGCGACTTTATATCTTGTAAGATAGGCGCTGAAGAACCCATGGGGGTTAGCGTACTATTACTTTCTTCAAACATGGATTATTTCTTGAGTATCTAATTCATGGGCAAACTTTAGGGACTTTCCAGGATCTGCGTCTCTGTTGTTCTTTACAATGTACATGGCTTGGTCAGCGAGATTGATGATCTCTTGTATTTTAATACCATTCTCTGGGTAAAAGGCAGCTCCTACACTTGCGCCAACAGCCACATTTTGGTTGAATTTACGTAAGAAGTATGGCTTAGAAATTCGTTGTACCAAACGTGTAACAATATCTTTCGTGGTTGCTTCGTCGGCGCCGTCAAGCAATAAAACAAATTCATCTCCTCCCCATCGACCACCAAAGTCTTGGGTCCTGAGGGTCTTTTTAATGCGGTCAGCGACAAAGATCAATATTTCGTCGCCCGACTCATGTCCGTAGATATCGTTGATCCGCTTAAACCAGTTTAAATCGATCAAAGCCAGACAAAATGGACGTTTTTGTTTAGCGAATACATTAATCTCTTTCTCTAAACCTTGACGATTATAAAGCTTGGTGAGTTTATCGTAATCGGCTTGATAAGCTAACGATTCTAATTCTTTCTTTCGCTTAGATATATCATGCAGGGTAATTTGATAATATTCACGTAAGTCCTCATTTACCACTGAGGTCACCACAACTTGCACCCAAACTGAAGCTGAGTCTTCAGAGGTTTGTAGTTTAAATTCTCCTGTTGCTATTTCATCATTCGCAAAAGCCAACTCCACAGAGCCCAAAAGCTTCTCAGGCTCTGCAAACAGATTTTCTAATAATGGTCCAAAGCTCTTTTTTAATTGCAGGTTAAGCTTTTCAAGGATCGTCTCAAAAGCCACATTAAAAAGTATAATATTACCTCGAGGTTCCATTAATATGATGGGCGACATAGAATTTTCAAACAGCATCCTGAAGCGTTTTTCTAAAGCTTCAATTTCTTGTCTAAGCTTTCTCTCTCTTGTAAATTGTTGTTCGGTTTTATCAAGTAAAATATTGACGTCGTTGACTAGTTCACCTAGTTCACTGTTTTGATGAAAATCAGGCACAGTCAAACGATTTCCTTCACCCGGAACGGTTTTGTGTAGTGCATGAGCAATCCCAATCATGGGTCTGGTTATCAGAAAAAAGGCCACGGATATCGCCACAATTGTGACTACGAATGCTTGCAAAATCATTGCTTTAGAATTGTCTAATGCTAATTGTCTAGCTCTTTCTTCTATGTATTGAATATTAGGTGCAATAACCAAGGTACCAATTGATTTATCTGCTTCAAATAAGGATTGAATAGGAAAAACCACTGGTTCAACAAAGCTATTAGTATTGCTGACTACTTCAATACTCTCAAAATTCATCTTAGCATTTAGCACGACTTCGTTAGTGGCAAGTCCATCTACCACCTCTTGGGCCAGATCTTTTTCAGCTAAATATGCTGCCGTTCCCGCAGTAGCCGCGATAGTTTTATACAAACTGCCAAGACTTTGCTGAGTGATTGCCACTTCTTGATTGAAAGTCAATTTGTAGAACAACTGTGATGAAAGAAAACCAATTGCAATAGATGCAAAACCAATGACTATTGCCAGTCGAACTAATAGTGCACTTTTATTCATAAAAACGATATACCACTTTGACATCCTCGGTCACGTTAATTTCGTGAATATAAGCGATGGCATTTTCTGTTTGTTTTACAAAATCTAAAATTGCTTTTTCGTCTTTTTGTTGAGTAGGAGGTCTGGCTCGGCCGGAAAACTTTACTTTTGACCAGTAAGCATTAACTCGCGCTAGTGACATACCGACTAAAGAATCGTAGAATTTTGTTCTGACCACTAAGTCATTTTCAATATCCACCGGTACTGCTTTTGACCCATCAGGAAACGCAACATATTTGCCCATGTACAAATCGATAACCTGAGAGCGCGAAAGCACAGAAGTAGGATTATCCTTGTGTACAACCAACACTAACTCACTGCTGATGGCAAGAGTGGTGAAACTCAATCCACCCATCAAGATCATTGTTTTAAGTAAAGTTAATTGTAGCATCAGTATAAAAAGCTCACGTTGGCGAACAAAACGTTAACATGCCCGGTTCGATTAGTGTCTGGCGCAGCATTCCCTGCAGGCGGTTGCCAAAAAGTGCTTCCTCCATCATCTATGCGAGTATGATCTAATTGAAGTTTGAATGACATGTTTTCGTCAAAATCCCAGCGCCAACCTACGGATACGGTTTTTTGATTAAGACTGTAATAATTAAGCAATAACTTCGATGCATTAAAAGCTTCTATGCCACCAGGCACTTGCTCAAGCGCAGGCAAGATGATACCACTACTATCCAAATCAAATTTTTCCGACTTGCTGAAGGCGACGGAGGCAAAGAAGTTATGCGCATTGGTGTGATAAATACCACTTAAGTAGCCGCTTTCAACTCCTTGAACAGATAAAGTGTCGGTCTTTATTTTCGCTAATTCAGAGATCAGGGTGACTTTCTTGAATCTATATTGGCCACTTAACGAGGTGTAGGTGCCCTTTCTATTGTCGAGGTCGGCGGCATTTGCGAAATCGACTGCGTTAGGCCAGATTACTGAAAAATTAGGTACAAATGCATTGAGTTGTGTAAGACCTTCAATCAAGGGTTTTATAGCCTGTGAATCGAACTTTAGCTGGGTGTGATTAACTGCGATATCCCAATTAATAAATTGAAAATCTAAAGCTAGGCCAACAATATTATCAAAACGAAATGGAGGGGCATCGGGCGCACTAAATGCGGTCACGGCAAATTCATTCTTGCCATAGAAAAACTTGGCTGAAAACGTTAAATCGCCTAGAGGTTTACTGTAAGTTACATCGCCACCATCAAGATAGCGGTGAGGTAAGACACCATAAATTTCACTCGGAACGTGAGCCCAAGTGTAAGCGTAACCGATGTCTCGATATTCGGTTAATAAGAATAAGTCATAAGCGGTGCGGCCAAGTCTAAACGACCAATTAGCGTTTGGTGAGTATCTTATAAAGGCTAAGTTCAGTGCAGACTTGAGATTAAGGTCTTGCTGGTCTCGGTAGATGGCTTGAACCACTATATCGATCTCTTCAGAGGCTATAACATCGAATTGAATACCTAAATTTGTACTCTCAGCAAAATCAAAGTCACCTTCGAATACACTACCGGTCTTTGAAAAATCGGCGCGATAACCAAATTGATCAGAATCCTCGGCTACAACCCCTATAGTGCCAAACCCAGATACACGTACTTCTGGCGCTGCTAAGACGAAGTTTGATACTAGCAGCAGCAGGAAAACACCTTTTGTCATAATTAATAAAGCCTTAAAATATTTAAAAACAAACGATGATTTATTCGCTCATTGTGTCTAACCATTCCTTAATGCTACCCTTAGCATATCAGTAGTATGCTGATTTTTATGGTTTAACATTATACCTTAGTATCCAACTTGAATGCTGACGCGTTGGTGATGTTTAGTAAAGCCAAAGTTATTGCCTAACTTATTTGTGTATTATATTTTCGGTAATAAGCCTACTTTTAGCAGCTATGTAAAAAGGCAAGTAGTCTGTGGAATCAAAAATACGAAAGGCGTTGAATATTCACCACTTTAGAGTTGTCAAACAGTTTGCAACCCTGAAGGAAGTCAAGATATGTGATATTGAAAGATACTTAGCCGCTTATGTATCAATGCCAACGGCGAGAAAGATAATCCACCAATTAGATGACTTAGAAATAATCACTTTTGACCAAAGCCAGAGCGACAAAAGAGTGAAAATAGTGCGATTCCTTCGAACCAGTTTAGACGAATTTGTATGACCCTGTAAGACGTTAAAATTGTGTAGATATTCACCCGTTATTTGCTTTATTTAAAGGACTCTTGCAGCACAATCATCCGTATCCAATCTTATCTATCTAATCCAAAAAGTGTCTAAAAACCGATCCTACGGTGCTATCAACGAAACACTTGTTTTATGTTGATGTTTATTGCTGCGATAGCGATTAGTGATGTTTGTAAGTTGAAGATAAGTAGAAGCGTATTATGACCGCGTTGCAGCATTGTATTGATGCAATCAGCGCCACATCACACACATTGTTTGCATCGCTCAGATTTAGTGTTTATTCTTAAGCCAATACATATATAGCTAGACCGATACTCGGCTTATCGCCTGCGTTTTAATAACGGGCATAGGTTGTGGATAGTGGCGGTGGAGAGTGGCGGTGGAGAGTGGCGGATGACTGAACAAATAGTGGATGTGCTGATTGCTGGCGCAGGTATATCGGGGATTGGCATGGGTGTGCACCTTAAGCGCCAATGCTCTGGGTTTACTTTTACTATGCTAGAGCAGCGCGACGATATCGGCGGAACTTGGAGTTTATTTAATTATCCTGGCGTGCGCTCTGACAGCGATATGCATACCCTCGGTTTTGATTTTGAACCATGGACACACAAAAAAGCCATAGCTGATGGTCCATCTATTCTTGCATATATCACGCGCATTGTTGAAAAGTATAAGCTGCGCGAACATATTGCGTTTGACCAAAAAATTGTTTCCGCTAGTTGGTCAAGCGATGAGGCTCTTTGGACTCTCACCATGGCGAATAAATTTGGCGAACAACATAAAAAACGCGGACGTTTTTTGTTTATGGGAACCGGATATTATGACTATGAGCAAGGTCATGAGGCCGTATTTGAGGGACGTGAGGATTTTTTAGGTCAAATCGTTCATCCTCAATTTTGGCCTCAAGATTTAGATTATGCCAACAAAAAAGTAGTGGTAATAGGCTCTGGTGCAACTGCGGTGACGCTTTTGCCCGCCATGGCAAAAACCGCCGAGCATGTCACTATGCTGCAGCGAACGCCTACTTGGTATGCGGTGCGCAGTTCGGAGGATCGGATTGCAAATGGTTTAGGTAAGATTATGCCCAGTCAATGGGCTTACAATATTATCCGTAAACGTAATGTGTGGTTGCAAAGCATATTGTATAAATATGCGCGCAGTAAGCCCAAACGGGTAATCAAATTGTTGATGAAAAACGTCCGCAAAGCATTAGGAAGTGAGCCTAATTCTACTGACTTTACACCCCCATATAATCCCTGGGAACAGCGGCTTTGTTTAGTGCCTGATGGAGACATGTTTACCGCAATGCGCGAAGGTAAGGCGAGTATTGAAACCGATCATATAGCGTATTTTACAAAAAAAGGTATCCAACTGAATTCAGGAAAACACCTAGACGCAGATGTTATTATCACCGCAACGGGCTTAAAACTGGCGATGGCAGGGAAGGTAGCCTTCACCGTCGATGGCGCCAAAATAAAATTTTCTGAGCACTTTTATTACAAAGGCTGTATGTTTTCAAATATACCAAACATGGCTATTGTATTTGGTTACTTAAATGCGTCTTGGACATTAAAAGCAGATATTGTGTCTCATTATGTGTGCCGGTTGCTTAACCATATGCAGCAGCGCAGTCTAGCTATTGCCAATCCCCAGCTGGACGATCCTGACGCGCTAGAAGAAGAAGCCATGTTTGATTTTTCTTCGGGTTATGTGAAACGGGCGAGTAACATATTACCTCGTCAAAGCAAAATAATGCCATGGCGCATAACGCAAGACTATCGCTTTGAAAAAAATGTATTACTAAAAGAGCCTGTTAATGACGGTGTTTTGACATTTACCGAAACGCATTCAAGCATTAATTCGCTAGCGCTGAAAGATCAAGAAAGACAGCCAAGTCGATAAAGTGCAGCCTATCTATGATTAAATTATGAGATTTTCTAAGCAGGTCGAGACTTTGTAAAAACCTCACCTAAGTTTGCATATTGACTCGCTCCCAGCCTCGCCAATGGATTGATTTTAAGTGCATCGATTTCGATACGATTATTGCTTTGATTAACGGCGTTATCGTCTACATACAATTCAATCGCCTCTACAAATATTATTTGTTGCGGTGCGTTACCAATTTGTTGAGTGCTGTGCACTTTGCACAAATAGGCAATAGGGCAACCTTCGATGCGCTGCAAAGGCCAATCGGCATGGTCAATCAATTTGATTTGATTGGCTTTAATTTCACTTTCACCATAGTGCAAACTGGCAGCGGTGGCAGTAACCACATCACATTGTTGTGCGTGTGCTATATGAACAACACAGTAAGCTTCTTCAATCAGGTTTGCGACAGTATCCTTGGTCGTCCCATTTGGTTTTTTGCCCATTGAAAGCATACATAAAGGCGGATCGCTGCACACAGCATTAAAATAAGAAAAGGGAGCAAGGTTAAGGGAGTCATCGCTATTGTTGGATAATACCCAAGCTATTGGACGCGGTATGATAGTTTGAGTCATTAAGTGATAAATGGCGGTGCTTGGCATGTTGTTTAATTGTATATTCAATGGTGCTTCCTCTTTTGTAACAGATTGTTGTTTTAAATCTTATTCTATTGGCCCAATGCATACTATGTGGAACCACATATTGGACCACATAGTGGCGTTTATCAATCGATAATATTGTCTTGGTCAGCTAATTTAATAAATCAACAGTCACGCAGTCCAGATGTTTATTAGATGCAGTTTACAAACGAAAAATATGGCGTTTTTTAGTGACTGAAATCCAGTAATTAAATGGCTAATAATTAGCAAAAAGAGTAAATAAAGACCTCTACATGGAATGAGTTATTAGTCAGCTTAGTAAGCCATACGCTAATGTGACCGCTGTCAATAAATAATCATTGGGACTTATGGTATTGCTGTGTTTATAAATCAGAGGCGCTGCTGGTAGATTGTTTCCAATGGAAATGATCATGCATGGAAAAGAGCCGACGATGAAGGGCACGCTTCTGTGGGCATTTAGGTCTAATTAAAAGATTGTAATCCATAAAATTAGCATGATTATCCTAATCTTTATTGTGTTATTGTTCGACATAGTCTTGCAGATAGATCATATCGATATAGAGACATCAATGTTAAAACAACAAAATGGAAACAGTTATTAGGGTTTACTATGCACGTAGATAAAGCTAAAAAGCGAATTGCAAAGCAAGTGAAGAAAGGCTTTAAAGGTTATCCTCAAATTTCGATAGAATATTTTGGTACGGACGCCAGTTGCGCAACACTAGTGGTGGTTCAATTTACTTTAGAGGAAGATAGTGAAGTTCAGGAGGAGCGCTTTGCAAGTCAATCTGATGCAAGAGAAGATGAAACTATCCAAACTGCATTGATTAAAATAATTGATCGAGCCAGTGCTATTTCTGTTATTCAAGTGCCGACGCTAACGTTAATTAAATAACGCTGTAACTCAATTTTTTATTGCTGTAAGCTTTGATCGTCTGTAGTCAGTTCTTGCGTTGCGCGCGCTAGACATTTTTTATACACAACACTTTCAGAAATGCGGTTATTAATAAATGAAATGTTTTTCTTCTTTTTGTCTGTTTTTTTCGATTATCCTTTTCTTCTCCTTCAGCAGCAGCTTGCAAGCGACCCCAACTCAGCATCACAGTTGCCAAATGACACTCTTGGTCGAACAACAGACTGTGACACAAGTAACACCACAACAGTCTGAAAAGGTGCTTATTCGTCTGCCTTTAGGCAAGAGTGTTGTGCGCTTAAACTGTTCTTTAAGTCAGCAAGCAGTATTTAGTTTTAATCGTGATGAAATCGTTAACTTTACATGGGATGTTCAAGGCGGCTCAATCAGTCAGATTAGAGCAAATAAACCTTCTTTTGTGTTGCCGATAGGAGAATTTTCAGCAGACTTTGAGATTGTCAGTCACCATGAATATTTACAACAATTTGTTTGGCAAGATTTTGCTAGCTACGTAAACCAAAGTCTTATCAATAACATTACAATGGGTGCCTTTTACGGATTATGCTTAACGTTGATTCTCTATGTATTCTTTATGGGAAGAATTTTAAGCGATAAGCGCTTTGAGCTGTACAGTCTTTATGTGTTCTGTGCAGCGATATTCTTTCTATTGCAAGAGGGTCAACTTAATCTATTTGTGCCTGAACATGCTTTTGTTTTAAGTCATCAAATGTATCTGATTTTTGCTGGTCTCACTGTATTTACTGCAACTATATTCATTGTGCGACTCACTGACCTGCATTTAGCTTGGCCTAAAGTAAGCCGTTATGGATTACATGGGAGTGCAACAGTAGTGCTGTTAGCTTCTATTGCCATGTCATTTCTTGAGCATAATGCAGTGTCGTTTTGGCTGGGTAAAATGATGTCGAATCTAACCCTTATTATTATGTTGATCCTACTTTATTTATTCATTATGCAATCTTATCGGGGGGTAAGAATGGCGTGGTTAGTATTGTTCAGCTTGTTAGTGATGGTAATAGCCATGATCTTTCGTTTGGTTTTAACCGATGTGGACCCGTTCTTAAATCGTTATGCCCTGATAATAGCCTTTGCTGTCGAAGCGTTTATGTTGGCAGTCGTAGTGTCGTCGCGAATTAAAGATCTGAAGTTAGATAAAATAAGAGCACAAATCGATGCAAGTAATGATGTTCTGTGTAATGTGTTAAATAGGCGTGGTTGGGGGGATAAAGCAAATGAATTATTGCAGTACCAAGAGCAAAATAAAGGTGTGCTTAGTTTACTTTACATTGATATTAACGATTTCAAAGTGGTCAATGATACTCACGGACATGATTGTGGCGACCAGGTATTGCAGATAATTGCTAAAATCATTCGAAATCAGATACGTACAAAGGATCTAATTGGTCGAGTTGGCGGCGACGAATTTGTTGCTTTAGGGCATTTTGACAACACACATGAAGCAAATGAATTTGGGTCAAGAATAAACCAGACGCTTCGAGAGTTATGTATTAGAATTGACGGACTAGATAATGTCAAAGTCAGTGCGAGCGTCGGACACGTTATTTTTGAATCGACACCTGACTCGGTTACTGAAATGTTAAAATCAGCAGATAAATCGATGTATAAGGCCAAACAAGCTGGCAAGCTTAATAAACATTACTAATGACGGCTACGTTCGCCATCATCATATAAATTACTCAGATAATAGCGTGCTATAAATCTAAATCCGCTAACGCTTCTTTCAATGTCGGAAATGTAAACGCAAATCCTTCGCTAAGTAATCTTTCTGGAATCACTTTTTGACCATATAGCACAAGATCTGATGACTCACCCATTAGCGTTTTTATTACAAACGCAGGCACTCTAAAAATACAAGGTCGCTCTAGTCGTTTGGCAAGGGCTAAAGAGAAAAAGTGATTTGTATTAGGGTTAGGGGAGGTAAAGTTATAAACACCTTGCGCGTCTTCATTGCTTAGCAAGTGTTGAATAGCATTGACCATATCCTGAATATGTATCCATGCCATGTACTGCTTACCGGAACTTATGGGGCCACCTAATCCTAAGCGAAATGGCATTAACATCTTGGATAATGCACCACCTTCACCCGATAACACGACACCCGTTCGCATTATACAAACTCGGGTGTTGGCTTGAAGCGCTATATTTTCCCACTTTTGGCATACTGCTCGACTGAATTCATCATGAAAATCGGTGAAGTCTTCGGTCACCACAGTGTCACCTTGACGTCCATAAACCCCAATGGCGGAACCACTGACGAATACACTCGGTGCATTACTTGACGTATTAATTAAGTCAACCAGTTGTTGGGTTATTTTCCAACGGCTATTACAAATTCGTTCTTTTTGAGCGTCAGACCAACGTTTGTCAGCAATAGGTTCGCCGGCCAAATTGATAATAGCGTCAAATTTATCTACTGAGGTTAATTCTTCACTAGTGATGCAATTTACTTGCTCGCCAAGCAAGCGCTTTGCTCTACTTGGATCTCGTGTTACCACCGTCATCGCATATTGTTTTTCTAGCGCAGTGATTAGTGTGCGACCAATTAAACCAGTGCCTCCGGTAATTAATATATGCTCTGACATGGTATTTATTCCTTAGTGCAAGATAGAGATAGTGAAACTGAATCGGAGAAACGAAGGGCATGCGGTTTATCAACTTCCGCTTCCGCAAACGTGACCCAAGGATGCTCTGCTGCAATGTTCAATATGTCGTGGGTTAATTTTTCCAGTAAATAAAAACGATTATCTTCTACAAGTCGAATAATCGCTTTGGTAATTATTTTATAATTTAAGGCATGATCCATTAAATCTGAATCGGTTGCCTTTTTAGCGTCATAATGAATTTTAACGTTAATGACCACGTCTTGTTGATTTTTAATTTCATCATCGTTAATGCCAATATAGGTACGAAGTCGTAAATTTTTTATTCTTATTGTTGCTTGATTTAAATTCATTTATTCAATTTTTCCCTTTATTCTTAATCGTCTAAAACTTTCTGTGTGATTACTTTTGAAATTTGTCATACTAACCACGTATTCCAACTGAATTGTCAACGATACCTATCTAGCTAAGAATGCTAACTCATACTAACAAGCAACTGAGCTAACTGTAGACAAATTTGTATCACTGGCATTTATTATTTTCGCAAACGAGGCTATATGGATATTAAATCACCCATCGCAAAAGCTATGATTGTCATGGCTTGTGTTATTATTGTTCTTGCAGGTGTTAAAGCTGCAAGCGTCATTATGGTGCCATTTCTCTTATCAGCTTTTATCGCTATAGCCTGCAGCCCTCTGATTAATTGGGCCAGCCGATACAGAGTCCCTCGTTGGGCATCGGTTACCTTAGTTATACTGATAATATTAGTGATTGGTTTTATGTTAGCTGGCTTAATTACACAGTCATTGAGCGAATTTCAGCAAAACATGCCTGTTTATCAAGCACAGTTGACGGATGAATTTGCATGGATAGTAAATAAACTCAACGTGTTAAACATCAATATTGATAAAGATTTGTTGTTGACTTACCTCGATCCAGGTGCGGCAATGTCAGTAGCCACTGGTTTTTTAAGCGGCATGGGCAGCGTATTATCTAATTTAGTGCTTATATTATTAACGGTCATCTTTATGCTATTTGAGGCTGAAAGTATGCCAAAACGCCTTCACGTTGCATTATCAGACCCTGAAATGAAAATGACACACATAGACCGATTTCTAAAATCGGTTAATAGCTACCTAGGTATTAAAATGTTAGTCAGTTTGGGTACCGGTATTTTCATTGGTAGTTGGTTGTATTTCCTTGGGATTGATCACTTTTTACTGTGGTCAGTGCTCGCCTTTATGTTTAATTTTATTCCCAACATTGGTTCAATCATCGCCGCTGTGCCTGCCGTATTAATGGCGTTTGTCGAATTCGGTTTTTACAAAGCAGGCTTGACAGGATTAGGCTTTGTGGTGGTAAATATGGTTATGGGCAACGTCATTGAACCGCGTTTTATGGGACGTGGTCTTGGTCTTTCTACCTTAGTGGTGTTTTTATCCTTGATATTCTGGGGTTGGTTATTGGGAAGCGTTGGCATGTTACTTTCAGTTCCATTAACGATGGTAGTAAAAATCGCTCTTGAATCGAGAGAGGAGACCAAGTGGTTAGCAATATTGCTATCCAGTGACGAAACACAAACTGATGCAACAAAAACGGTGGCTACAAACGCGACTGATGAAGAATTAAAAGAGGTAAAAAACGTTGATAAACAGGCATAGTATTGGCCTCGTGTCGCTTAACAGCGCCCAAATAGATTGATGTAGTCTTATTTGAAATTAATGAACTCAAGGAATGAATTGATGCCATCGGCTCGTAACAAGATTGCACAACAAATTATTTCATATAAGCTTATTGCCATTATTCGTCTGCATAATTCTTGTTCGGTGCAGGCGACGCTTAATTGTCTTGTGCAAGGCGGTGTTAGGGCATTGGAGATAACCTCTAACACGCCTGATTTTTGTCTGCATATCGAATTAGCAAGGCAACAGTTTCCAACTGTTTTAGTCGGGGCTGGTACTATTTTGAATAGTGAGTTAGCCAAGCAAGCTATTGCCGCAGGTGCTCAGTTTTTAGTAACACCCAACGTTAACGCCGACGTGGTTCAAATAGCTCATGCTAATAATATCCCGGTATTAATGGGTGCCACCACGCCAACCGAAATTGCAAATGCGATTGCCTATGGTGCCGACATCGTTAAGTTGTTTCCGGCAAACGCATTGTCTATCGACTATTATCAAGCGCTAAAAGGTCCTTTTGCAGACACACCAATGTTCGCTGTCGGCGGTATAAGTCCAAACAATACCAGCGCTTGGTTGAGTTCTGGAATACAAGGTGTTGGCGTTGGCAGCGAATTGGCGAAAGAAATAATCAGTCAGCATGCGATGACAGAGCATATTCGCTTTATAAAACAGTTTATTGAAAGCATTTATTAAAAGCATTTATTAAAAGCATTTATTTACAATTTTGTAAGTTATTTGACGCTATTGCTAAAGCGTTGATGGGGCAACTGCATACAAAATCGGCTGCCTTTATTTTGTTCACTTTGTATATGTAATTCGCCACCATAACTTTCTAGCATATCAACGACTAAGGCTAAGCCTAGGCCTTGACCTTCGGAGTAGGTATCTAAACGTCGACCACGTTCTGTAATAGCAGAAATTACTAATTCAGACATGCCTTTTCCGTTGTCTTCCACACAAACTAAGGTGGACGTTGCTTGTCTCTTATAGGTGACGTTGACTGTCGATTTAGCTGCTTTGCACGCGTTGTCCAGCAAGTTTCCGAGTATTTCCATGTAGTCGGTTGGGTCAATTGAAAGAGATGCTGATTCGGGCATTTCTAATGTCAGTGACAATGCTTTTTGTTGGTGTATTTTTGTCATGGCATCAAGTAATGATTTTGTTAAGGGAGCAACGTCGATGCTCGGTAAAAACCCCACGACGTTAATAGTTGCTCGTTTTAGCTGGCGTTTAACAATATTATCGATATGTAGAACAGGCTCTTTAATGTCATCACTTAAGTCAGCTTGGCCGAGAATAATACTCAATGGTGTTTTTATACTATGCGCTAAATCGTCTAAACTTTTCTTATAGCGCTCTCTTTGCTGCTTCTCGCTATCAAGGAGCTTGTTAATACTTTTTTGTAACGGTTGCAACTCGAGGGGATAATTGTCATTAATTTGATCAATCTTACCTTCTTCAATTTCGCCAATACGAGCAATAATATTCTGCATTGGCATAAATACGCTGCGCAAGGATAAGGCAATCAAACCAAGTAAAATCAAGCTTAAAACGACTATCCAACCCCATAGACGGTTAATAAACGTGCTGAGTTCGCGTTGATAAGTATTTTTATTGTTGATAACTAAAAAGCTAACTTCCTCAAAATTACCGTCAATCAGAAACTCGGCCTTTTTGGATAAGGCAAAATGTGTATTTTCCTCATTGAAGTCTGACAAAAAGATGGTCTCTCCGGGCAAGTGCTTCTCAGTTTGCCTAAATAGCAGGTTGAACATATTGGCGTTGATATCGTTATCAATAGACGATTGTGATTGCCAAACTTGTTGTTTCCTCCACTTTATTGTTGCCACTAAGTCCGACCCAGGTAGGTTTAAGTCTTCTACAAAGAGCCGCGAGGGCATGACGACTTCGCCGTCTTCAAATTCAAATTCGGAAATCATAGCGAAGGCTGTGGTCGATAGTTCTTCTTTTTTAGCCAGTGTTAAACTGCGTTCATATGAATTTTGCATTGAAAATATAATCGCTGGGAAAAAGATCGCAACAAACAAGATACAAGTTAAAAATATGCGTCGTGTAATTGACCAGGTTTTCATTTTAACAAGGACTTACTGCAAATTGACATTGAGCCGATAACCTCTACCGCGCAACGTTTCAATTGGTTTGATAATGTTGTCTTTATCAATTTTACGTCGCAGTCTGCCAACAAATACTTCAATAACGTTGCTATCCAAATCAAAGTCTTGGTCGTAAATATGTTCGACCATTTCAGTTTTTGAAACGACTTTATTTGGGTTCATCATCAAATATTCAATTACCTTATATTCGTATGCGGTTAATTCCACCGCTTGTTCATTAACATAAAGTTGGTTAGCACTCGTGTCTAATGATAAGGGACCTTTTTGCACTATTGGGCTGGCCTGACCCGCACTGCGTCGAATTAAGGCTTTCACTCTTGCTAGTAGCTCTTCGTGCACAAATGGCTTAGTTAGATAATCATCAGCGCCGCATTCCAAGCCTTTTACCTTTTCTTGCCAACGGTCTCGCGCGGTCAGAATAATAATGGGGCAGGAGATGTCCATGGCGCGAGCTCGTTGAACAACTTCAAAGCCGTCAATACTGGGTAGACCAACATCGATTATAGCTAAATCGTAGTCATATTCTTGTAGCTGATATAGCGCTTTTTCACCATCGTCAGCTAAGTCGACACTAAATCCTTGTGACTGCATATATTGGTCTAGTTGAAGCAGCAACCGGCTATCATCTTCGACTATCAAAATTCGCATGGGTGACTCCGTTTATATAACTTAAAATGATATGGCCAACATTTATGTACTCAATACACAGACTATTTGCTAACTTTCCCTGTTATGGCATCAACGGTGACATAAACTACGCGCCCAGAGGTCTGATGAATTTTAACTCGATAGACATTTCCACGCATTTCTACTTTTAAGACTTTGCCTGCGACCGCCCTTTGGGCTTTTTGCGCGGCTTGTGACTTGCTAATTCTTTGCTGTTCTTGCTTGTCTTTAGCCATAGCAACAGGAGCCATTACTAACTGACTGGCAAAAACAAGCGTGGCGGCTATAAAAAAAGAGCGTAGCGTGATCAAAGTGAAGTACCTACTTATTTATTAATAACTCGATTTAGCGATAATATACCGCCTATTATGCGGTGTCTCACTGAACTTAAGCTGAATAGCTACATATTCGTCACACCCTTATTGGTTAAGATTATCACGAGTTTATGGCAAACATAAGCAGTAGGTGATAGTAACGAGATATAACTACATATCGATTTTTTTTCTAAGCTGCTTTTGTTGGCCACTTTTGGTTTTGCTATCCATACGTTTTCGTTGTGATGAGCGGCTCGGCCTTGTTGGCTTTCGAACCGGTTTTTCATAGGTGCTTTGTTTGATGACCACGGCAAGTCGTTTAATCGCATCTCGTTTATTTTGTTCTTGTGTGCGATGATTTTGTGCGCGAAGAACCATTACACCATCGGATGTGATGCGGGTGTCATTACTCTCAAGTAGCTTGGTTTTTATTTTTTCAGGAAGTGAGGATTGATTAATATCGAAACGTAAATAAATGGCTGTAGCAACTTTATTGACGTGCTGCCCTCCCGCACCTTGAGAGCGAGTAGCGGTTAAACTAAACTCACTCTCGTCAATACTAATTTGGTGGGTAATAAATACAGCCATATTATTTCTTTTATCTCGGGTTGCTTAGTGACTTTACATCTACACTAATTCACCGTGTTGCAAACGCGCAGAGTGGGTTAGGGTAGCACTCTTTTGTAGGGTTTAACGGTGACTGATTTAAACACACCAGCGCCAACATAAGGGTCAGCGTCAGCCCAAGCCTTTGCGTCTCCTAATGACTCAAACTGTGCGATGATCAATGAACCGGTGAAACCCGCTTCTGCAGGGTCCTCACTATCAATTGCTGGGGTCGGACCAGCGACTAAAATTCTGCCTTCATCAACCAGCGCACTGATCCTTTCCAAGTGTGCTGGTCGGGCTTTTATTCGAAGCGCTAAGCTATTATCAACATCTTCAGCATATATAATATACCACATAACTTTTCCTTTTTTTACAGGCTACATAACTGCTTAGAGTAAAGTGGCCGCTTTCATTTTAGCCACAAAACTACCTAGATCTGCGAGCATTTTGTTTGGGTCTGTTAAGTTGGCTTCAATAATATTAACGGTAGCTGAGCCAGAAATAGCACCCGCCGCACCAGATTGGATCGCATTGGCTACTTGCTCAGGCGTGCTTATACCAAAACCAAGTAAAGGAGGCGCAACCTTGAATTGTGTTAGCTTTGCGATCAGCTCAGCGGCTGGAATTTCGACCGCTGTTTCAGTGCCTGTTACGCCTGATCTACCTAATAAATAGGTGTAGCCGTCTGACTTTTCGCCAATGGCCTTCAGGGTTTCGTTGCTTGCATTTGGTGGTGCAATTAGTATTTGATGTATGTTGTTCTGTTTAGCAATAGCAATAAAGCGGTCAGCTTCTCTTAATGGTACATCTGCGATAAGGATTGAATCGACACCGGCGGCTGCGGCTTTTGCATAGAAGTTGTCGATACCATTAGCTAACACCAAATTACTGTACAACAATAAACCAATCGGCACCGTTGGGTGGTTATGACGGATTTCGCTTAGTATATCAAAGCAGACTTGCGTCCTTACGCCACTGCGCAAAGCACGGATACCGGCTTTCTGGATCGTAGGACCATCCGCAATCGGATCAGAAAAGGGAATACCTAGCTCCAAGGCATCAGCACCGCTTTCAACTAATTGATTGATAATAGCAAGGGATGTCTCTTTGTTAGGATCACCAACCATTACAAATGGAACAAAGGCGCCCTGATTTTTTGCTTTTAGGTTGGCAAACATATCAGCATAGCGTGTGGTACTCATAGTTTGTCTCCTAAAATATTAACTACATGCTCTAAATCTTTGTCACCACGACCTGATAAATTCAATACGATAATGGTTTCCTCAGTTGCTTCATCCGCCATATTCAAGGCATGAGCAAGGGCATGAGCTGGTTCTAATGCAGGGATAATACCTTCTTTTTTGGCTAACAGTTGAAACGCATTTAATGCTTCTTCATCAGTAATTGCATAATACTCTGCTCGTCCTGTTTCAGCTAAAAACGCATGCTGTGGACCGACAGCAGGATAATCTAAACCAGCAGACACCGAATAAGATTCCTCAATTTGCCCGTCTTTGTCTTGCATAATATACGTATATGCGCCGTGTAAAACACCCTTGGTGCCGGTTACGATCGTCGCGCCATGCTCTTTTGTATGGAGCCCTTTGCCAGCTGGTTCAACACCGATTAGGCGAACTGATGGTTCATCAATAAAATCGGCAAACATGCCAATAGCGTTAGAACCACCGCCAACACAGGCCACAACAGCATCCGGTAAGCGACCTTCTTTTTCCATAATTTGCGCACGAGTCTCTTCGCCAATCATACGATGATATTCACGTACAATTGTTGGAAATGGATGCGGACCTGCTGCAGTGCCGAGTAAATAATGCGCTTTGTCGTAGTTTGCAGACCAGTCACGCATCGCTTCATTGACCGCGTCTTTTAACGTGCCTGAACCTGAATTCACTGGAATTACTTCGGCGCCCATTAAACGCATTCTAAAGACGTTAGGTGACTGTCGTTCTATGTCTTTTGCACCCATATAAATGCGTGCTTTTAAACCAAGCAAAGCGCATGCTAATGCAGTTGCAACACCGTGTTGACCGGCGCCTGTTTCGGCAATAACTTCAGTCTTTCCCATACGTTTTGTGAGCAAGGCCTGACCCAATACTTGGTTGGTTTTGTGTGCGCCGCCATGTAATAGATCTTCACGTTTTAAATAAAGTTTGACCAGTGGGTTGGATACTATATTGCGGGTCAGCGTCATCGCAGTCGGACGACCGGCATAATCTTTTAATAAACCCATGAATTCTTTTTGAAAGCTTGGGTCTTCTTTCGCATCTAAAAAAGCCTGTTCTAATTGGTCAAGGGCAGGGACAAGTAGTTCTGGCACATACATACCACCAAAATCACCAAATTTACTGTCTAACTTATTCATCTTAAGGCTCGCTTCTGTTAATTTTAACCACACAGTTTAATTAATACTCTCGTAGTGAGGCGAATAAACTGCTTAGTTTGGATTCCGATTTTTCAGCAGGTGACTCTTCAACACCTGAATTTACGTCTAATATAGCAACTTGGGTTTTTCTCGCTGCCTGGATATTGCTTGGGGCCAATCCGCCAGCTAATATCAGCTTGTGTTTTTGAGGCACATCCTCTAACAATCGCCAATTAAACGTTGCTCCAGTGCCACCGACTTGATCGCCAATTTTACAGTCAAGCAATACTTTGTCTGCGACCTCGAGTTTTGGGGCCAGCGTATGAGCAATAAAAACAGTCAAATCTGCTTGGGTTTGAAGTACTGACTCAACAGCCCAGATCTCGCATGACTCAGGCAGTAAAGTACGCAATGTCTGCATATACTCAATGGATTCATTGCCGTGTAGCTGAACCGCTGCTAACGTTAACTTACGTGCATAATCTGCGACCACTTCTATTGGATTATCTAAAAAAACACCCACTCTCTTTTTACTCGTGGCTAAGCTCGCTATTTCCATCGCGCGTTCAAGTGACACATAGCGAGGTGATTTTGTCGCAAATATTAGGCCCATATAACTGGCCGGTGTCGCCATCACTTTGCGCGCATTTTCGACTGAATTTATACCACATATTTTAATTTCACCAAATATGAGTTTTTCAACCGCATTAATCAAATTAGCTTCAGCCATCAATGCGCTTCCGACCAGGAAACCGTCAACAAGAGGACTTAAGCGTTGTATTTCTGAGTGTTTATAAATACCTGATTCAGACAAAATTACGCCATCAAAGCCATCTTTATTAATCAATGGCACCAAACGCTCTGTTGTTGCTAAGTCGGTACTCAAGTCACGTAAATTACGATTATTAATACCAATAATGTTGGCATTAAGTGCTAACGCTCTTTGTACTTCTTCTTCGTTACTCACTTCTGTTAACACATGCATACCCAATTTATGAGTGAGGACGCTGAGCGTTGTAAACTCTTCGTCACTTAAAATGGACAGCATTAATAGCACAGCATCAGCATTATAATAACGGGCTAAATAAATCTGATATTCATCAACAAAAAAGTCTTTGTTGATGACCGGTTGAGATACTCTAGACGTTATATAATTAAGATATTCAAATTTACCCTGAAAGTATTTTTCGTCAGTTAATACAGATAAACAAGACGCATGCGGGGCATAAGCCTCTATAATTTCGTCTAAGTCGAAGTTCTCTCTAATTAGGCCTTTAGAAGGAGATGCTTTTTTGCATTCCAGAATAAAACTTGCGTTAGGCGCAGCTAAGGCAGCAAAAAAATCTTTCTTACAGGGTGTTAATGAGTCGATAAACTTGCTTAAAGGGAAATTAATTTTACGCTGAGCGATTTCCAATTTTTTGTCATCAACAATTTGTTCTAATACGTTTTTAGCCACAATATTCTCTTACGTCTTCCAGTTGATAGGATTAAACTTTGTTACTGTTTGTCGTGTTAATGTTGGTGTTGCGTACTTGGCTCAATTGAGCCGTCTTCTCGATAGTCTGCATCGGCTTACCAGCATCTATTGATGCCATTGCCATATCACATGCCTGTGCAAAACTATCAGCTAGATTATTTAGCTTGATCAACGCTGCCGCATTCATCGCAATAGCTGCCGTGTGAGCTGGTGTGCCACAGCCATTAAAAACGTCAGCAATGAGTGCTCTATTTTGCTCCGGCTCGCCACCTTCTATGGCTTCCAACGGATAATGGGTTAAACCAAAATCTGCAGGTGACACCTGGCTTCTAGTAATAACACCATGATTTACTTCCACAATTTGGCTGTCTCCATGCAATGCGAGTTCATCAAGACCGCTACCATGCACAACATAGGCTGTATTATGCCCTAGCGTTACTAATGTTCGTGCATAAGTATCGAGGAGGTCAGGGGTATAAACACCTAGTAAGCTATGTGTTGGTTTAGATGGATTTGCCAATGGCCCTAAAATATTGAACAGTGTTCTTGTTTTGAGGGCTAAACGAACCGGCATCGCAAACTTCACACCAGAGTGATACGAAGGAGCGGCTAAAAAGCACAAATTCGCTTCATCAAGACATTTGCGGGCTGTGTCCGGGCTCATATCCAAGGCTAAGCCAAATGCGGCAAATAAGTCCGACGACCCCGACTTACTTGAGACGCTTCTGTTGCCATGTTTAGCCACTTTAACGCCGCAACTAGCCGCCACAACAGCAGCTGCACTGGACACGTTAATTGTATTATGGCCATCACCACCGGTACCAACAATATCACTAAAATTATAATCGGGGCGCGGGAATGATTTCGCATTACTGATCATCGCCGCCGCTGCTCCGGCTATTTCATCGGTAGTTTCAGTTTTTATTTTTAGCGCCACTAATAACGCAGATAATTCAATTTCACTCACATTGCCGCGCATGACGCGGTTAAAAACAGCCTCGGCTTCAGCAAAACCCAATGACTGCTTAGTATAAAGTTTTTCTAGCGCATTGAGCATTTCATTCGGCCCAAAGGCAAGCTCGTTAGATTCTGTATTCATTGGGTTTTACTCTTGTATTTATCTGTTTGCCCGCACGTGTTAGTGCAACTAAAAAACGGGCGATTATTCCATTATCTTAAGCTCTGGTGTCTGATTTGCTAAAAACGCAATACTTTGCATAAGTAAGACGCTGCCATCGCAAGTGAGTATAGATTCAGGGTGAAACTGGAATCCCAACATTCTATCATTCGGCTGTAAAACTGCCATAACCAATCCATCTATGTTAGCAATAACCTGCAAACTTTCAGGTATTTGGGTGGCGACCAAAGAGTGGTACCGAGCAATAGATAAAGGATTACTTAAGCCAGCAAAAATGGATTGGGTTTCCTTGGTTTCGGTATAGCTCATTTGCGAGGCTTTACCATGCATCACCTCTGTTGCCCTCGCGACTACCCCACCATATGCCTCCACGATTGCTTGATGACCTAAACAAATCCCAAGCACCGGATATTTTCCGCGCACTTGTTGCAGTACCTCAGGCATGCACCCGGCATCAGCAGGCGCACCGGGGCCTGGTGACAACATTAATAATGTCGGTCCGACTTTTTTATATACAGCTAATTTATCCAATACGGTTTGAGCGCCCACCGTATTGCGGTAAATGGTCATTTCGATGCCTAAGCTTCTAATTTCATCAACCAAGTTATAGGTAAACGAATCGATATTATCTATCAGTACTAAGTTAATTTGTTCGCTCATGCCGACTCTCCTTGTTGCTCATCATCAAAGGTCAACATGTTCTGGTCGCTTTTCTTTTTATCTGATTTAGGAGCGTGGGCCGCAATAATAGCCGAAATCACCGCTTGCGCTTTTGCGCGTGTTTCATCGGCTTCAGCTTGCGGTACTGAATCGTTAACTACGCCGGCCCCTGCCTGTATATAAGCTGTTTTTAACCTCACGAAAGCGGAGCGGATCACAATGCAGGTGTCCATATCACCATTGCCATTAATATAGCCAACAGCACCACCGTAACTGCCGCGTTTCTGTTTTTCAGTATCTCTAATTAACGACGCCGCACTGACTTTGGGCGCACCTACTAAAGTTCCCATATTCATGCAAGCTTGGTAGGCATGCAGTGCGTCTAAATCGTCGCGTAGTTTACCAACAACACGCGAGACAAGGTGCATGACATGTGAATAACGGTCGACCTTTAAAAGTTCCTTTACGTGTCGGGTGCCAGCTTTACTGACTTTAGCAACGTCATTTCTGGCCAAATCAACCAGCATAATGTGCTCTGATTTTTCTTTCTCATCTTGGCGTAAATTGAGCTCCAATCGACTGTCTAAATCATAGTCAATTGAGCCGTTGGTTCTTTTGCCTCTGGGTCTGGTGCCAGCTATTGGATATACTTCAACCACGTTGCTGTGTTTGTCATATTTTAATGCTGACTCCGGTGATGCGCCGAACATCGTAAAATCTTGATCATTTAAATAAAACATGTAAGGAGACGGATTCTGTATTTTCAACTGCTGATATGCGGCTAAGGGTGATGGGCATGGTAAACTAAATGTACGCGAGGGAACAACTTGAAAAATGTCACCGTCGAGTATGTGTTCCTTTAATGCAACAACGTCAGCACAGAATTCAGCGTCAGATTTATCTACTTTTAACTCCATGTTTTTAATTGTCTCTGCAACTGATATCTGGGTAGGAAGAGACCCTAATTCTTGTTTTATTTGTTCTAAGCGTTGATGAATACTAAAATAATGCTGAGCAACGTGCGGGCCACTAAATACCGAACCGATTATCTGCGTGTGTGCATTTTGATGATCAATCAATAACAAGGTTTCAGCCAGATAAAAAACATATTCAGGACAATTGTTGTTACCGAATATCGCCTCCGGTAATTTTTCAAAAGTACCTAGCAAGTCGTATGAAAATACACCACCTAAAAAAAGTGCGTTGGGATGGTCACGCAAGGTTTGAATATTCTCAGTTAAGGTGCGCAATACATCAAATACGCTGGCTTGCTTAAGCCGAGAATCCTCATCTAAATTTTGATCAACCGGCGGGAATTCAAAACGAATGTTATTCTCTGACACTTGCTGGCTCGAATGATAGGCTGCTAATTTTTCTATTAAAATTGGAAAAACAGAACGTCCATTCGCTGTAAGTGCGGTAATCGTGACACTTTGGTCGTTACATTCAATGCGAATAGCAGCGTCAATTAACAACAGACTTGTTAAGTTTGCTTTGCTTTCAATTTCGGCAGATTCCAGCAATAAGCTGTTTTCTTTTCCAAGCGCTTGGTATGCCAACAGCGGATTGCTAACATAGGGGCCATCAACAATAATACTTTCAACCTGACCGGATTGTTGTCCTAACTCTGCTAAACTCATTTTCATTCTCGTTCTATGGCTACTGGAAGCCGCTGGATTGGCTTCAAATTATTATCTCATTCTTACTCGTTTGATTTTTATTATTTATTCTTGGGTAAAAACTAATCAAAAAAAAAGCCCGTTAAACGGGCTTAAGTATGGCGAAACGAACACGTTCACACAGCCCTTAGTTGAGGTTGTGCCACCACCAAATATTTTTCTGCGTAATGCAGCTCGCGTTTGCAAAGCCAATATCATTTGCTTGAATTTGAGTTGTTGTCAACGTGTTCTCTTAATATGTAAATGTTAATTTTTAAATTTATATTGTCGCTCAGCGTATTTTTGCATAAGACGTATGTATACGTTTTGCTTTCATGTATGATGCATAGAAGAAAACAAATCGGTCTTTATGTCAAGCATAGTGACTATTTTAGTTGTTATATTTAAGAAGAAGGTGCTTTGAAAATAGATTTACACTGTCATTCAACTTGCTCAGATGGCGCGTTGACGCCTGTTGAATTGGTCCAACGTGCACAGCAAATGCAAGTTGACGTTCTGGCTATAACCGATCATGACACGGTGGCAGGTATCTCTGCCGCGCGCGATTACGCTAAAAATAGTAATATTAAATTAAATATCATTGCGGGTATTGAACTCTCTACTTCATGGCACGGATTTGACATCCATGTCGTTGGATTGCGAGTTGATAAAGATGATTGTGTTTTTTTGAAACGCTTGGAAGGGCAACTTGCCGAACGTGATAAACGAGCTGAACGGATTTGTGAAAAATTAGCCAAATGTGGTCATGAAGGCATCTATAATGTTGCCTTAGAAATTGCAGATGGTGCACAAATTTCACGAAACCATATTGCCAGGGCGATGGTACAAAGATCAATTTGCACGCATCCACAGCAAGCCTTTACTAAGTATTTAGGTAAGAATAAAAAGGCACATGTAACGCCAAACTGGATCCGTATTGAAGAAGCCATTCAATGGATACATGACGCCGGTGGACAAGCAGTATTAGCGCATCCTGGGCATTATGATATGACCACAAAATGGTTACGCAAGTTAGTTGCTGAATTTGCTCAATCAGGTGGAGATGCGATGGAAATAACGCATCCCAATATGGCTGCTGACAAGAAAAAATTATTACAAGAAATTATGTTCGACAATGCCTTGCTTGCTTCGGCAGGATCTGACTTTCATTTTCCAAGTCGTTTTACTGAATTAGGCCGTCGTTTAGACATTCCTTTATCTTGCAAACCGGTGTGGCACAGCTGGAATTTAGCGACAACTTAAGAGCGAATTCAATGAGTCAGTTTTTTTACGTTCATCCAGACAATCCTCAAGTAAGGCTAATCAAACAGGCTTGCGAAATCATTCGTGCGGGCGAAGTGATTGTTTATCCAACCGACTCGGGTTATGCCATTGGCTGTCAGATGGAAAACAAAAAGGCCCTAGAGCAAATTTGTCGTATTCGAGATATTGGTAAGGACCATAATTTTACGCTTATGTGTAGAGACATGTCTGAATTGTCAGTCTATGCAAGAGTGGATAACGCGGCATTTAGGCAAATAAAAAACAACACCCCAGGGCCTTACACATTTATTTTAAAAGCGACAAAAGAAGTACCTAAACGCCTGCAAAACCCAAAACGCAGAACCATTGGTATTCGTGTACCAAACAATCCTATCGCCCTCGCTTTGTTGGAGGAACACGGCGAGCCGATAATGTCTACGACATTAATATTGCGAAATGCATCGATGGCTGAAACCGACCCAGAGGAAATCAGAGACAAGCTTGAAAAACTCGTTGGTTTGATTATTCATGGCGGCTACTTGGGTGAAGAGCCAACCACCGTTATTGATATGTCTGACGGAGCAACGCAGGTTATTCGGTTTGGAAATGGCGATCCTTCGCCTTTTCAATGAGTCAGAACCGCACGCCTACCGAGAATAAGCCAGCCTTAGATGTTGCTCAAATAAAGGAGCAGCAACCGCTGGCATTGGCCTTTGTTAATGGTCAAGCTTTTATTGAAAAGCCGGAAGACCTGTATATTCCACCCGATGCACTTGAAGTTATTTTAGATAGGTTTGAAGGGCCACTTGATCTGTTGTTGTATCTTATCCGTCGTCAAAAGTTCGATATTGTTGAGTTACCGGTATTGCAGATCACGCAGCAGTATATGAAATACGTAGATGTGATGACCGATGCAAAACTCGAATTGGCAGGCGAATATCTGTTAATGGCCGCCATGTTAGCGGAAATAAAGTCTCGTTTATTGCTACCTAAACGTGGCGACGCTGCGGAAGATGAAGAGGATCCCCGCGCAGAATTAATTCGTCGTTTGAAAGAATATGAAAAAATCAAAAAAGCGGCAGAACAACTCGACGTAATTCCAAGAATGGAGCGTGATAATTTTACAGCGACAGCACAAACAAGCGACAATGTGCAAGCTATTAAACACCTTCCTCAAGTGAGGCTACAAGAAATTGCCCTTGCTTTTCATGGCGTTATGCGGCGCGTTCAAGCATTCGAACATCATCAAATTAAAAAAGAAGCGTTATCAACGCGTGAACGCATGTCTTATATTTTACAACGTCTCAACCATCAGACCTATACTGAACTTTCCAGTCTTATTACATTGTCCGAGGGCAAAGCCGGCGTTGTGGTCACTTTTATTGCGATTTTAGAATTGGTAAAGAGCGGGTTAATTTTGTGTTCACAAGAGGATGTATTTACAAATATTCACGTTAAGTTGGGTGAAATTGAATATGCAGAAGTGTAAAATGGGCTTAACGCTGGCGATGGGATTGCATGATAACGGTTAAAAGTACTAGGTACCGACAATTACCTCAGTGGTTTGCTTTAAAATAAGGTAAAATACGGTATTGAGCGTGCTGCATTTACGTAAATTGCGCAAAGTCTTTGAATTGAATTATTTTTTGTAGGCATGATGATACGCATTGTGACGGTGGATAACGCAAATGCAAAAACTGAATGAAGCTCAACTAAAACAGCTAATAGAAGCTGGCGTTTTTGTGGCGGATGGTGCGCTGAGTATTGATGTAATGAGGGTTACGTTTTTAGCTGATTTCTCGGTCTCAACGGCACAAATTAAGAAAGCCCTAGCAGAACTTGAATTAGACTACTCGCCTCGTGGTATTCATTTAGTCAAGGTGGCAAGTGGTTATCGCTTTCAGTCAGACGAAGGACTGGGCATTCTACTCAGTAAGTTATGGCAAGAAAACGCGCCCAAATACAGCCGTGCTATGATGGAAACACTAGCACTGGTTGCCTACCGTCAGCCTATTACACGCGGTGAAATTGAAGAGATAAGAGGTGTCTCAGTGAGTAGTCACATTGTGAAGTCACTGGTAGAAAGAAATTGGGTAAAAGTAATTGGACATAAAGAAGTACCCGGCAGACCGGCACTTCTAGCAACAACAAAAACATTTTTGGATTATTTTTCATTATCAACGCTAGCCGAACTACCCTCAGCTGACAACTTTGTTGATAGTTTAGAGCAGGCAATGACTGCATCTAACATCGAAGATAATACACTAGATAACGAAAAGCGACATTAAGACGTGATGACTTTTACTGCTTTTTAGAAGCACTAAATTTAGAAGCACTAAAATTGGGATATAGAAGTCTGCACGGCCTATACGTTTTATTGAATTTCAATATGGAGTTCAACATTAAATTAAGTGAAGAAAAAACATGACGGATAGTCAAGATACAGTAAAGTTACAAAAGGCGCTGGCGAACAATGGCGTGGGTTCTAGAAGAGAAATGGAACGTTGGATCCAAGACGGGCGGGTTTCAGTTAACGGTAAAATGGCAACCTTGGGCGACCGTGTTGCGCCAGCTGACCAAATTCGTGTCGATGGACACCTGATTGCGCGTAGTGTTGAAAAATCCACTTGTCGCATATTGATGTACAATAAACCTGAAGGTGAACTTTGCTCGCGTAATGACCCAGAAGGGAGAGCCACTGTATTTGAACGGTTACCAAAAATAATAGCTGATCGTTGGATCGCTGTGGGCAGACTAGATATCAACACCAGCGGACTATTGTTGTTTACAAATGATGGCGAGCTAGCCAACCGTTTGATGCACCCCCGCCATGAAATTGAGCGTGAATATGCGGTTAGAATTTTCGGTGAAGTGACACCGCAGATGCTGAGACTCTTGCAAAAAGGCGTCGAACTTGATGACGGTATCGCAAAGTTCACTCACATTCATGTGCGACCAACCGACGATGAGAGCCAAAATCAGTGGTTTAATGTGACCTTATCAGAGGGTCGCAACCGTGAAGTCAGACGTTTGTGGGAATCGCAAGGCGTTCAAGTTAGTCGTTTAATGCGCGTGCGCTACGGTAACTTAGAACTGCAAAAGCGCTTACCTCAGGGCGCTTGGATTGAATTAGATCTAGTCAGAGTCAATCAACTAAGAAAGATGGTGCAGTTGCCAAACGAAACTGAATCTGGATTGACTATGCAAGACGATAAACTGGATCACACTCGGTTGAGCAGAATGCGTCGTTCGGTTAAGAAGCACAAACTAAATAAAGCAGGGCAGGGAAGACGAAATGCCGCTCAAGCAAGAACCAAGAAGTAAGCTGAAGATAATGATTTTAATACCATGCGAATAGCGCTAGGCGTAGAATATGATGGCTCAAAATATTATGGTTGGCAACGTCAAAATGATTTTATTAGTGTGCAAGAAAAGCTTGAAATAGCCTTAGAGAAAATCGCCTTAGAGAAAATTGTTGTGACCTGCGCTGGACGCACTGATGCGGGCGTTCATGCAACCTATCAGGTCGTGCATTTTGACACTGACGTACATAGGCCAAATAAAGCATGGACTCGTGGCGTTTGCACTCACCTACCAAAGAATGTCAGTGTAAAATGGGCAAAAGTGACAACAACAGCATTTCATGCTCGATTCTCAGCTACTTCTAGACGTTATCGCTACATCATCTATAATAATCCATTGCGTACAGCTATATTACACGCTGGCATTACGCATGTTTATTATCCCTTGGATGTTGATAGAATGCATCGAGCAGCGCAGTGCTTAGTCGGAAGTAACGACTTCTCATCATTTCGCGGGGCTAATTGCCAATCGAATTCACCGGTGCGTCGTATGGAAGAAATATCAGTGACTCGAAAAGGCGATTACATCATCGTGGAAGTGGCTGCTAATGCTTTCTTACATCATATGGTGCGTAATATTGTGGGTTCGTTGATAAGAGTAGGAACTAAGGAGGAAACGGTCGATTGGATGAAAGATACTCTTGACGCTAAAGACCGAAAAGTAGCAGGGACGACAGCACGGCCGAATGGTCTATACTTAGTCGATGTCATTTATCCGCAAGAGTTTGATATGCCAATAAGCCAATTGGGACCTATCTTTTTATAGAAAGTAGGACGGTTTTAGTACTTCTTAGACCAGTTTTACTTTCGTCATTCAACAATAGTATGATTTAATAAGCGAACAAGCGTTGTTGAACCTCGTAAAAAAAGAAAAATGGGTGTGTCGTGCACAAATAGAGTACAACATAACGCTGACAATCATCAAATTGCGATTGAAAAAGAATTAAAATAGGAATGTTTCATGAGTTGGATAGAGAAAATACTTCCACGTACGCAGTCATCAATTAAAAGCAACGTCCCAGAAGGGATTTGGACAAAATGTGGTTCTTGTAATTCGGTATTGTATAAAACTGAATTGGAAAAACAATTAGAAGTATGCCCAAAGTGTGATCATCATATGCGGATCACGGCGCGAGCTCGGATAAACGCCTTTTTAGATACAAACGATCGCGAAGAAATTGCAGCTGACCTTGAACCACAAGATATATTGAAGTTCAGAGACAGTAAAAAGTACAAAGATCGTATTACTGCTGCACAAAAAGCGACCAATGAGAAAGACGCGTTAGTGGTAATGAAAGGCGAATTAAATGGTATGCCGATTGTTGTAGCTAGTTTTGAATTTGCCTTTATGGGCGGCTCAATGGCTTCTGTCGTGGGCGCAAAGTTCGTTGCAGCGGTTAACTCATGTTTGGAAAACAATACACCATTGGTGTGTTTTTCTACAAGCGGCGGTGCGCGGATGCAAGAAGCCCTTCTGTCGCTAATGCAAATGGCGAAAACAAGCGCTGCACTAGCTAAAATGAGCAAAAAGGGATTACCCTATATTTCGGTATTAACCGACCCTACAATGGGTGGCGTTTCTGCAAGTTTGGCTATGCTTGGTGATGTTAATGTAGCGGAACCAAAAGCACTTATTGGTTTTGCTGGTCCTCGGGTTATAGAACAAACCGTGAGAGAAACATTGCCAGAAGGTTTTCAACGCAGCGAATTTTTGATTGAGAAAGGCGCAATTGACATGATTGTTGACCGTCGACTAATGCGGGATAAGCTGTTTTCTGTGTTGTCGAAACTACATCATCATCACCTTGCCAACTAACGTTTAGTTAATTTACAGTAGATAAACAACCGTAATGAACAAGAAAACAAGTCTATCTGATTGGTTGACTTATATTGAACAGGCCCATACCAAGGAAATTGATATGGGCTTGTCGCGTACTGAGAACCTTGTAAATCGCCTCAAAATTGACTTCACGGAGCAATATGTCGTCACTGTCGGAGGCACCAACGGTAAAGGCACAACGTGTGCGCTTATTGAACAAATTTGTTTGCATGCTGGTCTCACTGTAGGTGTTTACAGTTCCCCGCATTTAATCAGTTTTTGTGAGCGAATTCGCCTGAACGGTGAGTTAATTCCACAAACAATGCTTTGTGAGATATTTGAGAAAATAGATAGTAGCCGAAAAGAAACGGCGCAAAAAGCAATTGAACTAACTTATTTTGAATTTGCTACATTAGCCGCGCTTAAAGCATTTTCGGACCAGAAAGTGGATGTTGTTATTCTGGAAGTTGGCTTAGGCGGTCGACTCGACGCTGTGAATGTAATAGATAGCGATGTAGCAGTTATTACCAGCATAGGACTTGATCACCAAGCGTGGCTAGGCGATACAAAAGAACAAATAGCAGTTGAAAAAGCCGGTATTTTTCGCACTAATAAACCAGTGATTATCGGAGAAGAAGCGCCACAGCAATCAATGCTAGATTATGCTCAAGACCTTGGCGCTCAATTAATATGTCGCGGTAAAGACTTCATTTTTGACGAAACAAACAATCTCATTAGTATTCAAGGCGAGCAATTCTCAACTGAAAACGCCAAAATACCAAAACAGAATGTTGCAACAGCCTTAGCTGCAGTGAATGCATTAAGTCGAAGCGCGTTTTCAGGCAGTGATAACGTGTTGAGCAGAAAGCTGGCAGCGGCATTGCCATTTTTAACAGCAAGCAAAGTCGTTCAAGCAATTATCGATAAAACTCAGGTCTTAGGTCGTCATCATGTCCTACGTCAACAGCAAAATGGCGACTGTTGCGCTGTTATACTCGATGTTGCGCACAATGAAGACAGTGCACGGCAGTTGAGTCGCTTAATTAGAACTTATTCATTTCATACCTGTCACATTGTTGCAGGCATGTTAAAAGATAAAAATATCGAAGTGAGTTTACAGGCTTTTGCTGATATTCAAGCACATTGGTATTGTGCAACCTTACCTACCGCGAGGGGGGAAGATTCGGAACGTCTAGTTAGGGCGCTAAATTCGAGCATAGAGTTGAATGAAAATTCAAAAGTAGATGCCTTTGGCAGTGTAGATATGGCATATAAAAATGCGTTAATTAATGCTCAGTCCGATGATATTATTCTGGTTATGGGGTCTTTTTTAACCGTTGCGGCTGTTCTCAAATACCATGCTAGTGCATAATAAAAATTAAGCGGACATCACGAATTAATTCGTTGAGGAATCATCAGTGTCAAATGCGTTACAAAACAGGCTAGTGGGGACGGTTATCCTCGTCGCCGTGACGGTTATTTTTCTACCAGATTATCTGGATGGGAAAAAGCAAACTAATACTGAAACCTTTGTGGATTTTCCTAGCTCAACGTCAAGTTTATCTGCAATCGCACCCGATACTTTCCCCGCACAGAAGGTAGCTAACGCAACGCGCAGAGAAGTCGTCGTGATTGACGAACAAGCAGCTGATGCCTTGTTTGAGCAAGCACAAAATACCCAAAGCACGGATCAACCAACTGATAGCCCAGAAAAGGCCTCGCAACAATCGGAACAAACTGATGAAGAACGCAGCATGGCTCAACTTATGGCTAAGAATCTGCAAGCAGCTAAAGCTGATGACGGCGCGCCAGTGGACAGCACAAATAATTCAGGTGGCAGCAGCGCAAGAAACAATTCACTGGCTCAGCAAACTGTCGCTAAAAGTACGCCAGATACAGCGAACAATAACGCCGGTTGGGTAGTGCAATTAGGCAGTTTTGGTAACCAAAAAAATGTGAACGAGTTGCTACGAAAGCTGGAAAAAGCAGGCTATCGTTCTTTCAGCAGGAAAGTTCAAACGAGCGCTGGACGTCTAACCAAAGTATTTGTTGGCCCCGAGTTAGATAAAGAAAAATTGGACTTAGCCTTACCTCACCTGAAAGAGACGACAGGACTGACGGGTAAAGTTACTACCTTCGACGTTGTCTCGGATTAAGCTAAAAAACACCGATATTTGTCTATTTTATCATTGGACTGAATGGCACCTTCTGATAGAATGCGCGGCATACTAGAAATCACACTATAATGTTGACAGTAATAACATTTAGAACAGGTTTATGACTGAATTTCAACCTATGATGCACTTCTCAAAATGAATTGGTTTGATTTTACCATATTAGGCGTCATTGCCTTATCGGCAGTCATCAGCGTGATACGTGGTTTTGTAAAAGAGGCCATTTCACTCGTTGTGTGGTTTTCTGCGTTCATCGTCTCTAGCCAATTATATCCTCAACTTGCAAAATTTCTAAGCCGGATTTCAGATGAATTATTCAGAAACGGTGTTGCTATTGCTATCTTATTTATTTCGACATTGATTGTCGGTGCGCTCGTCAATTATGTTTTTTCTCAGTTGGTCAAAGCCACTGGATTAAGTGGAACCGATAGAGCCCTAGGCGCGGTTTTTGGCGCATTGCGAGGCCTACTCATTGTCAGTGCATTGCTCTTCTTTATGGATACTTTTACACCCTTTGCGGATAGTAAATGGTGGTTGCAATCTATATTGGTACCTGAGTTTTCAGTCATTATTGAATGGTTTTTTGAATACGTTAAAGGAAGCTCAAGCTTCCTTTCTCCTACCGAATAGAAGGTTTCTATATGTGTGGTATCGTTGGTATTGTTAGTAAAGGTCCTGTCAATCAAGACATCTACGACGCGTTAACTGTGTTGCAACATCGTGGTCAAGATGCGGCTGGCATCATGACCATTGATAATGGGATGTTTCATCTACGCAAAGAGAACGGCTTGGTAAGGGATGTATTTCGTACTCGCCACATGAAGCGTCTTACCGGAAATGTTGGCATCGGGCATTGCCGCTACCCTACCGCCGGTTCCTCAAGTTCAGCCGAAGCGCAGCCCTTTTATGTGAACTCTCCATTTGGTATCGCATTTGCACACAACGGTAACTTGACCAATGCACATGAACTACAAGCAGAGGTCTTTAGTATTGCGCGACGTCATATCAATACATCTTCAGATTCAGAACTACTGCTCAATATATTTGCTCATGCTTTACAAAATGCGGCTGGGTTTGAAGTAAAACCAGAAGAAATATTTTCTGCAGTAGAAACCGTGCACAGTAAGATTAGAGGTGCATATGCGGTTGTTGCTGCCATTATCGGTAACGGCATGGTCGCGTTTAGAGACCCCTTCGGAATTCGTCCTCTTGTGCTTGGCAAACGTCAAACAGAGCATGGAGATGAATATATGGTTGCGTCTGAAAGTGTCGCTCTGGACTCTGTGGGCTTTAATTTCGTTAGAGATGTTGCGCCAGGAGAAGCGGTTTACGTTAATCAAAAGGGTGAGTTATTTACCAAGCAATGCGCAAAAAATCCTAGTTGTAACCCTTGTATCTTTGAGTTCGTCTACTTTGCGCGTCCCGATTCCTTTATTGACGGTATCAGTGTTTACGCATCGCGGGTAAATATGGGACGTAAATTAGGTGAGAAGATAGCTAGAGAGTGGGCTGATTATGATATTGATGTGGTGATCCCAATTCCTGAAACGTCGATGGATGTGGCGTTACAAATTGCGAACACCTTAAATAAGCCTTATCGTCAAGGTTTCGTAAAAAATCGCTATATTGGCCGAACTTTTATCATGCCGGGCCAAGTACAACGTAGAAAATCAGTGCGTCGTAAATTAAATGCCATTTCGTCTGAATTTAAAGGTAAAAATGTCTTATTGGTAGATGATTCTATTGTGCGTGGCACAACGTCTGAACAAATTATAGAAATGGCTCGTGAATCCGGTGCCAATAAGGTGTATTTTGCCTCTGCAGCACCTGAAATTCGGTTTCCCAATGTCTATGGTATCGATATGCCTTCTGCTAACGAACTTATTGCGTACGGTCGCGAAATTGAGCAAATTTGTGAATGTATTAAGGCTGACGGTTTAATCTTTCAGGATATTGCTGACCTAGTAGATGCAGTTAGAGAGGAAAATAATGCACTGACTCAATTTGAAACATCTGTATTTGATGGTAATTATATTACGGGTGACGTGGATCAGAAGTACCTCGAGAGTATTGATAAATCAAGAAGTGAAAAAGCCAAGTCGCCAGTTATTCAAGAAGAATTGAGTAACCTTGAAATGCATAACATAGGTACCGATTAGAAACTAAGTGAGTTGACACCAACGCCACTTAAGTTCGCATGTTAAGAAAAAGCCCGCATTTGAAGTGACCCCATAAAGTTGGACACTTTTATTAAGCGGGCTTTTTTATGTGTTCATATTTCTCTATTTACATATATTGTGGACCAACACCTACGCTCCACAGAATAACTGAAGAAGCCATCAGTATAACCAACAACACCAAGCCACAAGTTACTACGGAGCTACTGTAAATAAAGCCTTTTTCCTCAGGAATGTGCAGCATGATAGGTACACCAGAGTATAAGAGGTAAACGGAATAGGAGAGGCCTATAAGTCCAATACACATAATAAACCATAACTCTGGATAGAATGCACTAAACCCAGTCATAAATAGCGGTGTTGCTGTATATGCAGCAAGTTCTAGTGATTGTGTGTAAGTTGGAAATGAATCAAATGATTTGGCTAACTCGTTGATTATTACAGCTAGCGCGACAACACCAATAATCAAACCAAAATACATTGCGATTGCCATTAGCATTGCGCTTTCTTGGGTTAGCTTAATAGTATCAGCGGTAGCTCCAGCACCAATGTCCCATCCTAAATAAGCAGAGGCGTAATAAGCCATAACAGCTGGGATCAGCGCAATTAACATAATGTGGCTTAAAGCGTAAAAGTAAGATTCATGGCGTTTATCAATAGTCTGCCATTCTTCCTTTGGGTGAGTATAAATACCCCATAAATGATTCAAAATCATTGTGACTCCTGCTACAACACAACGGTTGTAAATGTTAATAATGACGCTGGTAAAGCCGTTCACCGATATTGGCATTTACCCAATTTATTTATAAATCACTCTAGTTATTGCCACAATGGCACCTTGCAGTTCAATAGCGTGTTGTTAAAAAGTGACGTTCAATATAATTTATTAACATAACTTTAACAAGAGTTTGTTGCATCTGAGCTAATCGGTCAAATACAAATTCGTGATTTAGTTTTTCATTTCTATTCATGCACCTTATGTTCAGGTGCGTAAATCAAATCGCAAACAGGATTGGTGTGATATAGTCAAATCAAGCGCTTTGTTGTTTCCAACAGAAGCATTTAAAAGCAGCAAACTGCTGTAACATATGATTTATTTGCTGAGACAACTGATGCAACAGAATTCAAGAAACAAAATGTTAAAAGCGCATTTAGGTGAGCTCAAAGCTCATGCAATAATGGCTAAATCGAAAGATGATATTGACAAGGTCGCGAAACATATTTTGCGATTTTCTCAGCGCAGTGCTTATAAGTTTAATCATAGTCTGGCAATCATCGGGTTTGTGCTTGCAGGTCTTGCATTACTGCTGTCTTTTTGGGCACAAATGGACTTGTCTTATGACCAACGTAACTGGATGCGTATTGGTGGTTTGATAATAGGCGTTGCTTGTATTGTAAATATTTGGTTGCGATTCGCGTCAATCAAGCGTATTGGCGATCAGTTATATGTGCGAGCCGTTGCCATTCATGCTGGTATTGAAAGAGATTATAGCTTTGATGGTAAAAACTATTGGCGTGAATTAAAGTCCATATTTCCAGTCTTCAATTGTGGTGATGAAGGCCAGAAAATTACCAAACGCTATTTAGGTGGCGTTGATTCGACGCCATTTACGTTATTTGAGTTTAAATACGTTAATGTCACCACTCATTACACAACCGACAATAATGGAAACTCAAGAGCCTCTCAGTCAAAAAGTACAATTTATAAATATGGCATGCTGGTGCAATTCACTAACTTTAACTATATTTCATTAAATGCGAAGCGTTTCTCTGAGAAATGGGATTCAGCCAGCCGCACCTTTAATAAGCTGTTCAAGGTCAGATGTGCAACAGAAATTCAAGCGGCTAAATTTTTTAATCCTAAAGTTGTCTTAACCTTCGCCGATAACTTTAGCTTTATTAAGTCAATGGATGTAAACGCTGAATCTGTTGCTTGCTTTGAACTACCGAAAAGCATTTTTCCAAGCCAAGTGAAAAAACCATCGTTGCGCAAACAAGCGGATTTTGTTCAACAATTACAGCATCCAACGCAAATTCCAATGTTGGAAAATGCTAAAAATTTGCTCCACTTTATTAACCAAAATAAATAGGACTTTATATGCTTACCTCTCTCATCATCGCTGTTGTCATTATTATCGGCATCATAATCATATACAACCAAATTGTCGGCAATTTAAATAGGGCCAAACGTGCTTGGTCTGACGTGATCACTTACGAAAAATTAAAGCAAGACGTGATCCCACAATTAACCGAGTTAACCAATAACTTTACGGAGTTCGAAAGTGACTTTATTCATAAGGTAACTGCACTCAGAGAATCTATTTCTGTATTGGACAAAGATGAAATTGATGTAAAAGCATTGGCTAACGTTGAGACAAAATCAAATGCTGTGTTTTCTGCTTTCCGGGCGACAGCTGAAAACTATCCTGAATTAGGTTCTACTAAAATCGTACAAGAACTAATGGATGAAATTAGCGATAAAAACGAAAATGTCGCGGCGGCTATTACGATTTATAACCGCAGTGTTGAACACTTTAATAACTCCATCGAAATGGTACCGTATAATGTAGTCAACAGTTTGTTTACCAAGAAAGAAAAGTTAGATAATTTTCATCAATCGGGCACGGTTGAATCGTATGACTATAAACCTAATTTTTAACAATAACGTTGAATAAGGTCACCATGATTGATGCGCAGCCCACGGTTTATATACTAGCTGCAAACACTTGTATAAGGTCCTAATTAAAGAAAAGTGAAGAATAAAGTTAATGACTGAAAAGACCGAAAAGCAAAAGATGCTAGCAGCAGAACCGTATTTTCCTAGCAACAAGCAGTTGCAAGCAGACCGAATGAACGCCAAGACAATATGTCATCACTTTAATCAATTGCCTCCCAATCAGTTTAAACAAGGTATGAAGGTGTTAAAGGAACTTTTTGGTCGTACTCAATCATTTTGGATTGAGCCGCAGTTTTATTGTGACTATGGTTACAATATTTATTTAGGTAAGCAGTTTTATGCTAATCATGGCTGCGTTATATTGGATGCAGCGCCGGTGACAATTGGTGATGATGTTATGCTAGCGCCTGGGGTCTTGATATCTACTGCAACACATCCCTTAGAGCCTAAAAAGCGTAATAAAGGCATTGAAAGTGCGCATGCAATTACGATAGGCAACAGTGTTTGGATTGGTATGGGCGCAAAAATCCTACCAGGGGTGACTATTGGTGACAATGCTGTCATCGCTGCCGGCGCTGTAGTGAATAAATCAGTTGCGGCTAATACCGTTGTTGCAGGTGTACCGGCACGACTGATTAAGCAGTTATAAAAAATCCCCTCGTTATCCTGACACACAATTCACAAGCTGTAACAATTCAACCAAGTATTAGTTTAATTCGCCAACTATAATGGCGAGAATACCAAAGTGCTTCGTGGTTAAATAGTTAAGCGATTGTTTTTATTATTTTTTAATTAACTGGCACATTCGATGCAAACTTTGGCGTAGATGAATTAAAACAATAAGTTCAATCAAGGAACTCACTATGAATGCCCCAACGTCTGTAAATGTAACTGGCTCAATGAACAATAAATTTAAAATGGCAGCACTCGCTGCTCTCCTCAGCACCGTCGTTTTGTTGAATGGATGTGGCAGAGCGGAGGCAACTAAAACTGAGAGTGAAATTGCTGAGGAAAAAGCACAGAAAATTATCCCCATTCCGGTTGAAGTTAGTCTCGTTCAAAAAGGCAGTATTTCCTCAAACTACACAACGACTGCGGTGTTAGAAGCGAAGGAAGAGGCATTTGTAGTCGGCAGAGCATCCGGCATCATTGAGCACATAATGGTCGAAGAGGGTGATTATGTGGAAAAAGGTCAAATTCTTGCGAAGCTAGAGCCACAAAGATATGAGCTCAACCTTAGACGCGCTCAAGCAGATATGACCGGGATTGAAAAAGAGTTAGCGAAAATCAATAAAGTGTATCATCAGAAATTAGTCAGTGATGACACTTACGACAAAATCACTGCACAATATGAATCAGCAAAAGCAACGCTTGCGTTAGCGCAGTTAGATTTGAAAGAAGCGACTATCGTTGCTCCTATCAGTGGTTATATTGCAGAGCGAAATGCAAAAGTAGGTAACCTCACGGAATCTTTCCAACGTGAGAGGATGTTTCATATTGTTCAGCAGAAAGAGTTGTATGGAATTGTATATTTACCTGAGAAAGAACTTTCTAAAGTACATAAAAACCAGAAAGCGAGCTTAATCATCACGGCCTTGAATGACCAAAAAATTAACGCACTTGTGGAAAGAATTAGCCCTGTGATTGATTCCACAACAGGGACATTTAAAGTCACATTACGCGTACCAAATGAAGATAAAAAGCTGATGGCAGGTATGTTTACTCAGGTTAGTTTAAATTATAACACTCGCGATAATGCGACCTTATTACCAAAAAAGGCCATGCTTGCCCTGGACGACACAATTAACGTATTCGTTGTGGATGATACCGGGATAGCTAACAAGGTAGCTATAAAAACAGGCTACCAAGAAGGTGATTTTGTAGAGGTAGTTGAAGGGCTATCGGGTAATGAAAGGGTAGTGATTACCGGTCATCAAAACCTAAAAGACAAAGCTCTTGTCAATGTTGTTAACGGTTAATTGAGGGGATCATCATGAATTTAATTGATGTTGCAGTGAAGCGACCCGTCACCGTATGGATGTTTACGTTGGCCGTGTTGTTGTTTGGCTTTGTGTCACTCTCTCGTTTATCAATAAACTTACTACCTGAATTATCATATCCTACCCTAACTATCCGCACCGATTATATCGGCGCAGCGCCTGGTGAGGTAGAGCAACTGGTCACTAAACCTATTGAAGAAGTGGTTGGGGTGGTAAAAGGCGTGCGCAAAGTTGTGTCGGCATCCAAGGCTGAGCAATCTGATGTGGTGCTTGAATTTGAGTGGGGCACTGACATGGATTTAGCCAGCTTAGAAGTTCGTGAAAAGCTCGATGTTTTATTTTTACCATTAGATGTAAAACGCCCTTTACTACTGCGTTTTAATCCCAGTCTTGACCCAGTTATGCGTTTCGGTCTAGGCGCAGTTAGTAAGCTAGCTATCAACCAAGCTATCGACCAAGCTAGCATGCAAGCTAAAAGCTTGGTTACGATGGATATTAACACCACCAAACGCATTCGAACTTATGCTGAAGAAGAAATAAAACGCAAATTAGAGTCAATTGAAGGGGTTGCTTCAGTGCGCATCGGTGGCGGACTTGAAAATGAAATCCAAGTGCTTATCGATCAACAAAGAACCAGTCAACTTAATATCCCTATCAGTGAGATCATTCAACGACTTAAAGATGAAAATGTAAATGCATCAGGCGGCCGGGTTGAAGATGGTGCACAAGAATATTTAGTGCGAACCATTAATCAGTTTGAAAGCTTAGATGATATTCGCAACCTTTATATTGCGACACGAGAAGGTAAGTTTATAAAGCTGAATGACGTTGCGCAGATAGTTGACTCGTATAAAGAACGAGATTCAATTACTCGTTTTAATGGCTTTGAGGGTGTTGAAATAGCCGTTTATAAGGAAGGTGATGCAAATACAGTTGATGTGGCAAATGCGGTGACTCAACGCTTAGAAAGCATCCGTAATAGTTTACCAGAAAACTATGAGCTACAAAAAGTGTATGACCAATCCGAATTTATCTCCAGTGCCATAGACGAAGTGAAATCAGCTGCCGTGGTCGGTGGTGTCTTAGCCATGTTCATTTTGTATTTCTTTCTCAAGAATATTTGGGCCACGCTAATCATCTCGATTTCAATTCCGGTTTCCATTATCGCTACGTTTAACTTGATGAATAGCTATGATATTAGTTTAAACATAATGAGTTTAGGCGGTATTGCATTGGCCATAGGTTTATTAGTCGATAACAGTATTGTGGTATTAGAAAATATTGATCGCCACAAAAAGAATAATGTGAATGCCATGCAAGCAGCTTCAATAGGCACGTCAGAAGTGTCTATGGCCATTGTTGCATCAACGTTGACGACAATGGCGGTTTTCTTTCCATTAGTCTTTGTTGAAGGAATTGCGGGGCAATTGTTCAGTGATCAAGCGTTAACTGTTACCTTCGCTTTGTTAGTTTCGCTGATTGTTGCGCTTACACTTATTCCTATGTTGGCAGCGCGCGATCAATCTCATGTCAGTGTTGCAATACAAGATAATGAACTTGATTTGGGCCCGCGTTTTAAAAAGGATAAACCAAACGGCAAAGTCAGACGCTTTCTCTGGTACTTAGGTGCTCCTTCACGCTGGATATTTAAAATCATTTTTTACTTTATCCCTGCTGTAACTGTTGGTTTTACTGTGTCTTTGTTTAGGATCGTTAGCAGCGGGTTAAGCTGGCTATTTAAACCCGCTCTTTGGGTGTTTGATAAAATATACGATGCTTTGTCTGTCACTTATTTCAAATTATTGGATTGGGCAATGCAGGCCAGACTCCTAGTGTTGGCTGCAATTATTTCAGTTTCGTTATTCTCGATACTGTTTATTCCAAAGCTTGGTATCGAATTAATACCACCCATGTCGCAAGGCGAGTTTGATGTGGAAATTACCTTACCTACTGGCTCAAGACTGGAAAATACTGATGAACTTCTTTCCCAATTAGCTACTTTTACACAACAACAAGAGGGTGTTGAACGAACTTATTCATTAGCAGGTACAGGTAGTTTGATGAACGCCTCACCGGCACAAGGTGGCGATCATTGGGGTAAACTCAATGTGGTGATGTCAGATGCGGCGAATGTTGAACAAGAGCAACAAGTCATTGGTGCCATGCGCGCTTACTTGACAAATCAGGCGGGCATACAAAGTAAGTTTGGTGCACCAGCGCTATTTAGTTTTTCAACACCACTGGAAATCGAAATCATAGGCTATGACTTGGTTAATTTAAAACGTTATGGTGATGTCCTTGCAGAAGAACTCGGCAAAAATAATCGATTTGCTGATATTGAAAGTTCGTTACAAAGCGGTAACCCTGAATTGAAAATTAATTTTGAGCACTCAAAATTAGCTCAATTAGGTTTGAACGCGCCGGACGTATCCAAGTTAATTGCCACTAAAGTTGGTGGTGAAATTGCAAGTAAATTCAGTGTTGATGACAGGAAAGTCGATATTTTGGTACGTAGTCAAGATCGACAGCGAGATTCAGTGGCTGATATTGGACAAATTATTGTTAACCCAGGAGCGTCGCCAGCCATTCCATTGTCGGCAGTTGCTGATATTGTAATGTCAGTCGGTCCAAGTGAAATTAGCCGTGTAAATCAACAACGTGTCGTTTTAGTGTCAGCTAACCTAGCCTATGGCGATCTGGGAGGAGCCGTAATTGATGCACAACAAGCTATCGATGACATTCAACTGCCTATCACTCTAAAAGCAAATGTAGCGGGGCAAAGTGAGGAAATGAAAGCCAGCTTCAAATCGCTTTACTTTGCTTTGGCGTTAGCCGTATTTATGGTGTATATCGTGATGGCTTCACAATTTGAATCTTTTCTACACCCATTTCTGATTTTATTTACTGTACCAATGGCCTGCGCAGGCTCTATTTATGGTCTCGTGCTAACCGGCACAAATGTCAGTGTCGTCGTGTTTATAGGGCTGATTATGCTGGCTGGTATTGTTGTGAATAACGCGATTGTATTGATTGATCGCATAAACCAGCTTCGTCAAAGTGGTGTTGCAAAGGATGAAGCCATCATCGAAGCTGCACAAAGTCGATTGCGCCCAATTCTGATGACAACGTTAACCACGGTGTTAGGTTTGCTGCCCATGGCTATTGGTCTAGGCGAAGGGTCAGAGATCCGCACCCCAATGGCAGTAACCGTCATCTTTGGTTTGTTATTTGCGTCATTGCTAACCCTGTTCCTCATTCCAGTGTTGTACAGCTTGTTTGATCGTAAACGATTTAAGCATGTTGCGGTTTCAGGTGAGAATAGCGCTATGCCAAGAGCAACTCCTGCCCAGGAGCCTAGTCATGGATAAGTTCGAACACGCAGGCGCGGCGTTGGCGTCATTCGCTATGCGTCGTCCAGTCACAATTACGATGTTGTTTTTTTCATTACTTGTCATGGGATTGGGTGCAAGTCGTTATTTACCCTTGGAAAAGTTTCCCGGTATCGACTTCCCTGAACTCTTTATTCAAGTACCTTATCAAGATGCAACACCTGCGGAAATAGAGAAAATGATTACGCGCCCAGTTGAAGAGGCGCTAGCGACCATGTCGGGTATTAAGCGACTGCGTTCTGTTTCAAATGAAAACAGCGCTGAAATCAACATTCGTTTTGACTGGGACGCAAATATAAAAGCGAAAAGTATAGAGGCTCGTGAGAAAATTGATGCCATACGTCATCTCCTGCCAAACGATGTTGAACGTGTCATGGTATACAAATTCAATTTATCTGATATGCCGGTGTTTCAATTACGCCTATCCAGTGATCGTGATATTTCAAATTCATTTGATTTGCTAGAACGCAATTTAAAAATGCCGATTGAACGCATCAAAGGTGTTTCCAGAGTTGAGTTGTATGGTGTTCAAAAAAAACAAATTTCAATTCGTCTTGATCCTGACCGAGTAGCTGCATTGCATGTTGATGTTGCCGCATTGACCAGAACTTTGCGCGCAGCCAACTTTTCGATGACCGCCGGACAATTTTTTGACCTAGACCAAAAAATTACCGTTAATCCAAGCGGCGAATATAAAAGTAAAGAAGACATTGCAGACTTAATTGTGATGCATAACGTTCGGCTCAGCGACATTGCCAAGGTTATATACGAAAAACCGAAGGCCGTAGAAGGTCGTCATTTAGATAGAACCCATGCAATTGGTTTGAATATTTTCAGAGAGTCGGGTGCCAATTTGGTTGACGTGTCTGAAGCGGTCATGGCAGAAATTGAAAATGCGAAAAACAGCAGTTCATTTAATGGCATTAATGTTTTTGTTATGCAAGATGAGGCTACAAGTGTCACTCAGTCCCTGCAAGACCTGATAAATTCCGGCCTAGTTGGGGGCTTATTATCGATCATTGTGTTGTATTTATTTCTACGTAATTTGGCCACCACGTTGGTGGTTGTGTTATCAGTCCCTTTCGCTATTTGTATTACATTAGCTTGTATGTACTTTATGGGTTACACGCTAAATATCTTGTCTCTTATGGGCTTAATGCTTGCGGTAGGAATGTTGGTAGATAATGCGGTGGTAGTCACGGAAAGCATTTTTCAAGAACGAGAAAAGTCTGATGATATAGTAGAAGCGACTAAAAAAGGGGTTTCGTTAGTTAGTTTAGCGGTTATTGCTGGTACGGCAACCACGGTGATTGTATTTTTGCCCAACATTGTTGGCGTAAAAGCAGAGCTCACTGTGTTCTTGGAGCACGTAGCGGTGTCAATTTGCATATCACTCTTGGCGTCACTATTGATTGCTCAAACCCTTATTCCTCTGCTGACTACAAAACTTAAAATTAAACCTAAATCTGCGCAACAAAAACCGTCAAAATTAAAAGCAATCTATGAACAGGTTTTAAGGTGGACACTTGCACACCAAAAAGCGACTGCAGCCATTGCTGTCGGAATTTTGCTAAGTACCGGAATTCCAATGACATTATTGCAAAGCGATGATGACAGCAACAATAACCAAGATCGTATTTGGTTGAATTATGATATTCAAGGGAACTATAGTTTAGGTGAAGTAGAGAAGTCAGTTGCCAAAATGGAAGCCTATTTATATGCAAATAAAGAGAAATTTCACATTAAACAAGTTTATAGCTACTACACTGCCGGTTTCGCCGTATCAGGAATTACCTTAGAAGACGACCTGCCGGTAAAAGTAGCAGACTTAAAAAATGAGATTAAACAAGCGCTGCCATTATTTGTACGAGCAAGGCCCTCGTTTCAATGGGATCAAGGCTCGGATGGGGGTGTACGTCTCACCTTATTTGGTCAGAGCTCAGAAAATCTATTGCGATTAGCCAATCAAATCGTACCGGTATTGGACAGTATTGAAGGCTTAACTGATGTGAAAACTGCTGTCGATGGTCAAGATTTTGAACTGCAGTTAACCGTAGATAGAGAAAAAGCCTTTCGCTTTGGTTTGAGTTCAACGGATGTGGCGACTATTGTGAGCACCGCATTGCGTGGTTCAAACTTGCGCACATTCAGAGGGGAGACCGACGGTGAGGTTAGTATACGCTTGATGTATGACGAGTCGCTGCAAACCTCAGTTGAAAAGCTACGTAAACTAACTATTTTTCGCGATGAAAATCAAAACGTGACCTTGGATATGGTGGCTAGTATGAAGGTCGAGCCACGCTTATCGCAAATTCAACGCACTTCACGTCAAACGTCATTGAGTATTGGTGGCAATTTGGAGGCTGATATCACGGTAGACGAAGCTCGCGAACGAATTGAGTTAATCATGCAGAATATCGAACTGCCCGCCGGTTATGCATGGTCATTAGAGGGAAGTTTTCAGCGCCAAGATGAAGACGAAGCAATCATGCTAACAAATATGTTATTAGCCATTATCATGATTTATATCGTGATGGCTGCATTGTTTGAATCATTGTTGCTGCCAACAGCAGTACTTACCTCACTTATCTTTTCATTTACCGGCGTATTTTGGGCGTTCTTGATAACCGGTAATGCGATGACGGTGATGGGTATGATAGGCATGCTGATTTTAATGGGTATAGTAGTCAACAACGGTATTGTGCTGGTCGATCGAATAAATTATTTGGCTAATAGGGGAATGAGTGTGCCGGATGCCATAATTGAAGGTTGTTTAACTCGCGTTAGGCCTATATTAATGACGGTGCTAACCACCGTGTTAGGATTACTACCACTGGCTGTTGGCGATGTAAATATTGGGGGTGATGGCCCTCCTTATGCACCGATGGCGATAGCGATCATTGGCGGTCTTTTATTCAGTACTATTACCAGTTTATTCTTAGTGCCTCTAGCTTACTTGCTATTACTGAAATTACGCCGAGCGACGGTAGAAATGATAAGTGAAAGTAAAATGATGGTGTCTAAATTAATTAAAGCTGCGTGATCAAGCATCATTCAGTAGGCTAAACGAAATAGTCGTCAATTGATAGACATGGCCATATCTTGTGAACATAAATCACAAATATTTTGCTGAAGGTATCAGCAAAGGGCGATATAAATTTAGTCATTTATTTGCTAGCTCAGTTGAATAGGTTACTGTTGTTAGCTTCAAGCTTGAGATTAGTGATGTTATGAACAGCCGTTTAATCCATATTGAACAGAACCGAGAAGATAGCTTGCAGAGTCAAATTCGCCAGAAATTGGTGGAAGGGATCTTAGTTGGCTCTTTTGCGGCTGGCAGCAAATTACCTTCTTCTCGTAAATTAGCAAAACAATTAGAAGTCTCGCGTAATACGGTGGTGCTAGTGTTTCAGGCTTTAATTGATGAAGGGTATTTAGAGAGTCGTGAACGTAGTGGTATTTATGTGACCTCTAACGTTCAATATGGCAAGGTTGCGAACAGTTATCCTGCTAGCTTTGATACTAACTCAAGTATCAATAATCATCGTTTTAAAGGTGCGATTGCCACCACAAATGAAACCTCATGTCCATCTAATTGGCGAAGTTTTCCTTACTCGTTTATTGATGGCAAGTTTGATTCTTCGTTGTACCCTGTAAAAGAATGGCGAGAAGCAAACAACAAAGCCAATACAACGCGTGAAATTTACAAATGGTCAGAAACCCAAGGTGCAGAAGATGATCCTATGTTATTGGATGAAATTCGCACTAAAATACTGCCACGCAGAGGCATACAGGCAGGGCGTGATGAAATTCTGATCACGGCTGGCAGTCAACAAGCGTTATATTTGCTGACGCAGCTTTTTGTAAACAGTAACGTTACGGTGGCGGTGGAAGAACCTGGTTATCCTGAAATGCGCGAATTATTAACCAACAAAGGGGCGAAACTGCTTTATCAAGCCATTGATGATAGCGGTATTGTAGTTAATGAAAATCTAGATAACTGCGATATTATCTACACTACACCTAGTCATCAAACGCCAACCAGTATTACTATGTCGATGGCACGCAGAGACGAGTTACTTAAAAAAGCTAACCAACAAGATCTACTAATTATTGAAGATGATTTTGAATTTGAAAGTAATTTTTTGGGCCATCCGCATCCGGCGCTTCGCAGTTTAGATAAGGACAACCGGGTAGTGTATGTTTCCTGTTTATCCAAGGTCTTGGCCGCGGGGGTACAAATAGGTTTTATTGTTACTGATAAAAATGTGATATGTGAGTTGAAAAAACTAAGAAAATTGATGATGCGGAATCCACCTCTGCATAATCAACGCACCGTGGCTTATTTTCTATCATTAGGCTATTACGACTCTTATATGATGCAATTACACAAAGTGTTTTTTGAACGTTGGCTAACGTTAAGAGAAGCGCTTAATATTTATTTACCTAATTGTATCGATACCGGACCAATACAGGGAGGCACTGCATATTGGGTCACGGGACCTAAACAATTAGATGGTGAATATTTAAGAAAAAAAGCCGCCGAGTTAGGCATACTCATTGAGCCGGTAAAACGTTATTTTGCTAAACAAGAACATCCTGAAAACTGCTTCCGCTTGGGTATTACTAGTATTAGAAACGAAAAAATAAGAGAAGGCGTGAGTAAACTGGCAGAACTTATTCACTTGCTAACTGCCGAATTTGAAGAAAAACTATCTAACGCTAAAGGTAAATTACTTAGCAATGAAGCATTACAACAAATACTACCTGATGTAATACTTGAATGCCAAATGGTCTATGGAGTGCCATGTGTTATTGAACTGACTGCCGATGGCTCAATGCAGGGCATCACTGGAGGCGAAAATCGAGAAATTGATAGCGGCAGTTGGTGGGTCGAAAACGGTATGTTTTACCGTCAATGGAAGTTATGGGGATATGGAGAAACCAAAGGTTTTTACGTAATCATGGATGGCAAAGAAATGAAATGGTTTGATAAGGATTATTGTTTTGTAAGGCAATTAGAACTCAAGGGTTACACTAATCAAAATCTGGCACCATAGCGTGAGTTAAACTGGTACTACTAAGAGTAAGGATTATATTAGAAAGTAAAAGCACTTAAAAATAACATCACAATAAAAGTGATATTGAGTGAATAGTTATGAGTCACTTCTCGATTGCTGGACTTCAATTAGATCTTCATGCTGGAGATAATCTCGACGCTTTAGCAAATGAAATAATTAAAACAAAACTACGTTTCCCTTGGGTAGACATGATTGTCCTTAGCGAATTAGGCACTTATGGGTCTGAGAAAAAATATGCTAGTGAGTTGCCGAATAAAACAGAAAACTTCTACTGTCAGCTAGCCAAAGAGCAGGATGTTTGGTTAATTCCTGGCTCCTTGTATGAACAAGCTGGCTCTGAGGTGTTTAACACAACTACTGTAATCAATAACAAAGGTGAAGTAGTTCAACGCTATCGAAAAATTTATCCTTTCTACCCCTACGAAGATGGTGTGTCATGTGGACAAGACTTTGTTGTTTTCGACGTGCCTCAGGGACGCATTGGTGTCGCAATCTGTTATGACCTCTGGTTTCCCGAAGTTGCAAGACAACTAACTAGTATGGGAGCTGAAGTCCTTATTTATCCAACGTTAACCGGCACGATTGACCGCCCTATAGAACTCATTATGGCGCAGGCAACTGCTGCCACTAATCAAAGTTATGTCATCGCTATAAACGCTGCAGGACAGGCAGGAAATGGACAATCAATCGTGGTTGGACCGGAAGGTAATATTATTTATCAAGCAGGAGTAGGCGTCGAAATCATCCCCATAGAAGTAGATTTTGAGCTGATACGTCGCAATCGCGAGCGAGGTCTGCACTGTTTAGGTCAGCCACTTAAAAGTTTTGCAAAGAATCAAGTTAAATTTTCAGTCTATTCGGATAAAGCACCACTGGAGACCATATTAAAAGAACTGGGGCCTCTATGCATACCTAAAATTAATACAATAAAAAGAAACTAAAACTGGACCTAACATAAGTGCAAAACTGGCACTACGAAAAATATAAAGGCTAGTTTAGTCTCAAAAATGCGTAAAACATCCTTACACTATCTGGAGCCACAACATGAAAGCAGCTACATTTAATAAGTCAATAATATCGGGAGCTGTTAGTACAGCAATATTTATGTCCGTGTCTTCTGCTAGTGTGCACGCTCAAGAAGTCGAGCCAGCAGTGAAAAAGGGAATGGAAATTATAGAAGTTACAGCGAACCGCCGAGCGCAAAATATTCAAGAAGTCCCATTTAATATTTCAGCCGTGGGTCAAGAAGAAATTGATGCTGCTGGCTGGGTTGATACTGCAGACTTGCTGCGTGAAATGCCAGGTATATCTGTGCCTGACGGTGGTGGGCGAGCAGCTGCAAATAACAATGCCATTACTATTCGAGGCCTAAACCTTAGCCTGTCAGGAACGGATGCCGTATTCCTAACCGATCCAACCGTAAGTACTTATGTGAACGACACCCCTGCATTTGGTAACTTTATTCTAAAAGATATCGAGCGTGTCGAAATTCTGCGCGGACCACAAGGAACACTTTATGGTTCAGGTTCATTAGGTGGAACGGTGCGTTATATTATGAACAGACCTGATGTATCTAGATTTTATGGCAAAATTGATGGCACATATGGCCAAACTGACGGTTCTGATGGTAATAATCAGTCTGCAAATATCATGTTAAATATGCCTCTTAATGATGACTTTGCAATCCGTTTTAATCTAGGGACAATCTCTAATGATGGTGTGATTGATTATGTAAATGCATATCAAGTAGATGATGGTGGCTCACCGGTTTCCCAAGGCGGTGACTTTGTCTTAGGCGGCCCTATTATTCAATCTATTACGGATGCTGATACCGTTGAAATTGATTATCAGCGTGTTTCAGTGTTGTTTGAGCCATCTGATGATTTTAATGCACTATTCACTTATATGAATCAAAGTGGTGACTTTGGTGCTCGCCGCGCAGTCAGTACAGGAATTAATGCACTTAACGGTGAAAACTATGCTGATGATGAGCTTGGCGCAGCGCTATTAGAACCCGCATCAAGTGACAATGAAGTACTCAGCTTAGAGGTAGAATATAATCTTGGTTTTGCGACTTTAAGTTCGAGTAGCTCTTTCAGTGAGCGTGAATACCATCAAGTAGCTGATAATACTGGTTTCCAGATTACAAACAGCATTGCTTATTGGTATGGGTATGGAAATATGCCTCGTTTAGCTTTTGCCGCAATACGCGATAATACCTCAGAAGCATTTACACAAGAAGTACGCTTAGTCTCTAATTCCGATGACAGTAATATTGATTGGGTTGCTGGTCTTTACTACCAGCAAAAAGATACAACAGCTCGACAATCTACTGAAGTCCGCGGATTCACTGATTGGCGCATAGCGGCAGGACTTGATCCTAGGTTAGCCAGTGCCTATTTAGGTAATTTTTACGATTTAAGCAATAATCCAGCGGAATCATTTCTTTGGACCTATGCCAATGACTTTGAAGATACCGCCGCATTTGGTGAAATCACGTACCATGTTAGCGATAAATTACAAGCAAGTGTTGGATTCCGTTATTTTGAGAATGAGTCAGACGTTGTATCACAAACTGGCTTTCCAATTTTTGGTATACAGAGGCAATTAGTTGAAGATAAACAAAAAGACAGCGATATCTTATTTAAAGGAAATATTTCTTATAAACTAAGTAACAACATGATGATTTACGGCACCATATCAGAAGGTTATCGCCGCGGTGGATCAAATGCTGCGCCAGTTAGGACCGAGGAAAGTGATGTAGGTCAGGCACAACAAGATCCTAATGATCCAGAGTGGGCTTCTTTTGCTGTAGATACCGTGATCAATTATGAGTTTGGTGTTAAAGGTAGTACAGATAGCCTTAGATACACGGCCAATTTGTTTTATGTTGACTGGTCTAATCCTCAATTAAATACGTCAACACCATCTGGCTTTTATTTTGCTGTAGCAAACGGTGAAAGTGCTAAAAGTGTTGGGCTTGAAACCGAATTCACTTGGTCGCTTACTGAGACGACGACCTTGTCTGGTGGTTATACCTATGTTGATGCAGCGCTAACGGCCGATTTCTTTACGCATGATGCTGATTATACGACTAATGGTGCATCAAGACTTCAAGCCTTAGATGGTGATACTTTACCTGGTACTGCGAAGAATACGCTCAATTTAGCGCTTACTAATTATCAAACGTTGACGAGTGATCTCTATTTAGATAGTCGGGTTAGCTATTACTATCAGTCGTCTTCTGAAAACTCAATTCTTAGTGTATTTGAAGGCGATCGATTTGCACAAACGCTGCCGTCATTCTCTATGTTGAATGCGTCGTTTACAGTGGTAGCAGATAGCTGGACGATTGGTGTAGCAATAAAGAATATTACTAATGAAAAAGGCACAACGGGAACGTTTACAGAAGAATATATGGGTGGAGATGGCTCCTTCTATAACTTCTCTGGAACGGGCCAGAAAGACTTTATATCGACTCCAAGAACGGTCACCGTATATGGTTCTTATTTCTTTTAATAATTCCTTCGTTATTACTTAAAAAGCCGAGAATATCTCGGCTTTTTAATCTCACCCAATGTGGTAACAAAGAATTATAAAATAATGAAAAAATAAGCAGGACACACTAAGGTTGATCTCTTTAGTAGCCGTGGAATCCATGTTAATGCTGCACAAAATACGACTGGATCATCAGGTGGCGGTCAGTTTATAGATATAATCGTTTTAGATAAGAATTTGTTTGATGTGGAGTAAGTAGAATGTCAGAAACCAAAGTGCTACTTACTTTCATGGGTGGTAATCTTGTCCATATCGAGTTTTCTTTACAATAAATATTAGCAAATTTAAGAGTCTTAGCAGTGCAATATACTAAAAATCAATTATATCAAATTGCGGTTCAGTCTTTGGAAAGTAAGAACGTTAAACAGGCTATTGAGGCCTGTCGGTTACTTAATGTTCAGTTTCCGAGGTTTTTTGAGGGTTGGCATATTACTGCCGAGCTTTATTTTAAATTAAATAAACCTGAAACTAGTTTGCTCTCAATTGACCATGCTTTAGCGCTGCAACCAGCGGAACCAAGAGTCACATTACAAAAAATTGAATGTTTGCTTGCGATGCAAAAACTGGTTGAAGCCAGAGAGTTACTACTTGAAATTGCGAAAACGAATCAGCGTAATATTACTAAATGGAAAAAACAATTAAGCCTCTATGTACTAGATAAGACCGCGATGTTGCTGGGGGTGCAGGAACTACGAAAAGAAGCATTGTTACAGACCGAATTAGCGGTTTCCTTGGATCCTGAAAATCCTATACTACTTTATAATTTGTCTACTGGACTTCGTTTCGCAGGTAAAATAAAAGAATCAGAGACGGTTTTAGATAAATGTCTAGCGTTAAATCCGTTCGACTTTGAAGCTCAGGCAATGCGTTCTTCGTTGCGCAAGCAAACTAAAGAATCTAATCATATCCAAGAATTAGAAAGTGTCTTAGAAGATAAAAAATTGCCGGTGCAGGGTAAAGTCAATATTTGTTATGGTTTAGCTAAAGAATGTGATGATCTTGGCGAATTTAAAAAATCTTTTAACTATCTTCAGCAGGGCGCTAACAATCGCCGTGCTCGAATGTCTTATGACGTAAATAGTGAAATTAACACAATTAATGTCATAAAAAACACTTACCAAAAAGAGATGTTTGAAAGAAATATTGTGGGTAATTCAAATGAGGAAGCTATTTTTATTATTGGACTTCCGCGCACAGGGACGACTTTGGTAGAGCGTATTTTAGGAAGCCACAGCGATGTATATGCTGCGGGAGAGTTGAGTAATTTTAGTCTCGAATTAGTAAAACAGATTAATATGAATACTGATACATCAAAATTATCACTTACCGAACTGGTTAAAAAAAGTGCCTCAGTAGATTTTGCTAGCTTAGGAATAAACTATATTAACAGTACAAAGCCTTCCACAGGTCATACTAAAAGGTTTATAGATAAACTTCCAATCAATATGTTGTATGCCGGTTTAATTCATTTAGCATTACCTAATGCGAAAATAATTAATATGACTCGACACCCAATGGCTGCTTGTTACGCTGTATATAAACAACTGTTCAAGGATGCTTATCCGTTTTCTTACGATTTACAGGATTTAGCAAAGTACTACATTGCCTATCATCGATTGATTCAACATTGGAAAACGGTTATCCCAGGCGTAATGTATGATTTAAAATATGAAGACATAGTCCATAATCAGGAAGCTCAGAGTCAGGCGTTATTAACATTTTGTGATTTGCCGTGGCAGGATCAATGTTTACGATTCCATGAAAACAACACTGCATCAACGACGGCCAGTGCAGCTCAAGTAAGGCTACCCATCTATGACACCTCAATTGACCGATGGCGTGAATATAGTCAGCAACTTCAACCTTTGCAAATGATGTTGGAGCAGGCTGGAATATCGTGTGATTAAACATGAATTTATAAGCAAGCGTGTTCAAAAAAATAATCTGGCACCATAGCTGTCATAAAACTGGTACTACTCAAGGCAGGGGATATGTTGGAAAGTAAATGCACTGAATAACAACGTTACGCTAAAAGTGATATAGAGTGAGTATGTATGAATGACTTCTCAATGACTGGATTTCAACCGCAGTTCTGCCTAGGTAACAATCTCGGTGCAGCAAAACTGAGGCAGGAATTTAATGTAATAAGTCATCAAGTTAAGCTAAGCTCATGCGCTAATTATCTTGCTCATTGGCATTATTCTGATAAACCGTTATGCATCCTAGAACGGAGTTTTGAAGTCGAAGGTATCTTATGCGTTTAATATTATTGCTTACCTTTATGACGGCTAGTATTTCTGCCTTCTCAGTAACTTTAGATGAGATACTTAAAAACCAACACGCAGTGCCGGCTGCCCCTATTTCAATGTCTTTTCTTAATCCTCCTCCCTTAAATACTAAACTTGCAATTAGGCAGGGAAGAACACGCATTTCAATGAGACCCGAAATGTCAGCGTTGGTTAATATAGTGACAGGAGAAAAGATTAGGGATGGGCGGCATACGATCCCAAATATCTCATTTGACTGGGTGCAAAACGAAGCGGGTGAGGTGATCCCGAGTATAAGACATTTAGTGGTTTCCGATAGCCCGTATTGGGATTATATTCTTGGCGTTGGTGAAATCTGGCCCGCAAGCTTAGGAGAGGAAATTAAAAGGGTAAGTATGCCTTTTACCTTAGTCGAAAAAAATCAAAACTGCACACACAACGGTGTGCTCGTTTTTGATAGCGATTCTGCTGAGGGCTATTTTTACTTTCAAATTAGCAGTGAGACATGTGCGTATTTTAAAGCTGACTTCTGGGGGCGTGGGGTTGTGACAAATACGTTCTTAAAGGATGCAGATCAAGAAAAGAATATTACTCAGTATGCGATCGAGAAAAAGCACAGAGTCAGAACAAAACCAATTGCGATGATTACACAGCAAGCTAACCAAATACGTCCTGAGATGTTAGCCTTATCAAGTGGAATTTCGCCTAACGATATGACGGCATATGGTGTGTTGTTAGGTGATGTACACTATGTATCAGATTGTCAAACTCGAGCGGGTAATTATCCGTTTTGTGATCAAATGGTATTGCCTTCATATTCAACTGCCAAATCATTATTTGCTGCTGCCGCTATGTTTTACCTTGAAAAAGAATATGGAGATGTATTTTCTCAGCCAATCAGCAAATGGATAAAACAGTGCGCTGGTGATAGCTGGGATGATGTTACTTTTTCCAATTTATTGGACATGAGTACAGGCCATTATGAATCGGCGACGTATTCTGCGGATGAAGCTTCTCCACAAAAACTAGTATTCTTTACTGCTAAAACAAATGAGCAAAGACTCGAATTTGCGTGCGGTCACTTTTCACGTAAAAGTAAACCAGGAAAGATATTTGTCTACCACACATCAGATACCTACCTGCTAGGCGCGGGTTTAAGTGCTTACGTAAAAGAGAAGTTGGGAAAGACAGCCGATTTATTCAGTGATGTATTGTATGAAAAGATATTTAAACCATTGGGCCTTAGCCAAGTGAGTGCCCAAAGTCGACGAACCTCTGATCTGAGCGGCCAGCCATACGTGGGTTATGGTTTATTTTTTACTAGGGATGACCTAGCAAGACTGAGCCGTTTTGTTATTCAGCAGGCACAAGTTGATGTTAACTCTTCGGTTTTGGCACAGGATCCACTTCAAGCAGCGTTACAAAAAAAACCACAAAAGCCGGGATTAACTACTTACTATAGCCATATTCGTTACCAACATGGATTTTGGGCGAGAAAAACCACAAATAAGTCAGTTTGTAAAAAGCCACAGTGGATACCGTTTATGTCTGGCTACGGAGGAATAACGATCGCGCTGTTGGCTAAATCGTCTGTTTATTACTACGTAAGTGATAGTTTTCACTTTGATTGGTCTGAAGCCATTCCCGAACTTCAAAAATTGAATCTTATCTGTCCAAGCGTCACAGCAGATAATTAGATGTACCCGCACAGGAGAGATAAATGCTAAACAGTGATACTCATACTATTTCAAAATACAAAGTCGGTGCTAACAGCATGCTGGCGCGCGTTTTTCTGGCTTTCTTAACTACAGCGGGCATCTTTTACATCAATATTATGCCGGCTGTAGTGAGCGGTTTAAAAGAGGGCTTAGCTTTTACCAATCAACAGGCTGGGTTTGTCAGTTCTGCCAACTTATACGGAGCTGCGATTGGTGCGTTAACAGCGGTTTTTTTAATTAAACGGATTAACTGGCGTGTATTGTCATATGCTTTATTAATAAGCTTGCTTGTGATAGACGGCATTTGTATTTTTATAGAGGACCCTACGTTAATGGTTGTTGTCCGGTTTATACATGGTTTAACCGGTGGATTGCTAGTAGGAATAGGATTTGGCATCATTTCTCGCACTAGTGAAGCAGACAAAACCTTTGGTTATCTGCTATTTATTCAATGGAGCTTAGGCGGTTTCGGTTTGATGTTCCTACCTGAATTAGTGCCAAGTTTTGGAACTGCGGCTTTATTTTTGTCTTTAATCGCTTTTACCTTAGTCACGTTATTGATGATGCCATTCATTCCCAATTATAAAGTAGAGCAAAATCGATCTACTGAGCAGTCTAAGACACAATTGAGTAAAACCCTGTTGCTTTTAAATTTGGTCGCTATTTTCCTGTTTCAGGCTGCAAATATGGGATTGTTTGCGTACATAATTGGATTAGGAAAAGCACAAGGTTTGAGCATCGAATTTATGAGTCCAGCCCTAGCTTCGGCAAGTTGGTTAGCTTTAATAGGACCATTTTTAGTCATTATTATAGGAACTAAATACGGACGAACTATCCCCTTAGTGACGTCAATTCTAAGCACCGCATTATGCAGTTTGTTGCTACATTATAGCGATAGCGCTCAAATCTACTTAATTGCAAATATAATTATTGGAGTGACTTGGGCGTTCGCATTGCCTTATATGTTTGGTATTTGTTCGGAGTTAGATAAAGCAGGGCAATTAGCCGCTATGGGTGGATTTGCATCTAAAGTGGGATTGGCTTCAGGCCCTATGGTGGGCGCACTTATATTGACGGGTGAACAATACGACCTGGTAATTAATGTGGCGGTTGTTACCTTAATCCTTTGTGCGATATGTGTCATAAAACCAGCTAAAGTATTGGACGCAAAGCACCCATAAATAGGCTGGGCCTTGTGCGCAATAAAACATTGTACAATTCTTAGCGCAAAGGGCGTAGATGAATAAATGTAGGGATATTGACGGACTTTTGTTTTTCGATATGGACACCATATCGTGGCATATAATAAATGTATGGTAAGCTCCGCAACCATAAAGTATTTACAATGAAGAAGCTAAATAATTGACGACTGAAAAACTGTTATCCCCAATTAATCACTTTTTAAAATGCCCAAGCCCGCAAAGTTGGATTGATGAGGCCATCAAGCCAGCGAACTTATCAGTAATACTGCTCGATCATTTGATTTGCGAGTTAAAAGCGGCGCAAAGCGCCATGTTTTTAATCCGTCGCTACGCGGTAGATAAAGAGAGCAGTCAGGCTTTATTGCAGTGGTTAAAGCCATATGAAGACTTTACGTATCGAATGCAGGGCGATTGGCGTTTATTAGCAAAGCACAACAAGTTAAGCAAATCGATGATGCCTGCGCAGAACTCGGTATACGGGCAAGACTTAATAGACAAAATGGTCATGTTGATAAAGGAAGAACTTCATCATTTTTATCAAGTGTTAGAGATGATGGAATACTACCAAGTTCCTTATGAAAACATCTCTTCAAGTCGTTATGCAAAAGGTATGTTGCGTCATGTAAAAACCCACGAACCCGATGCACTTATCGATAAACTGATTTGTGGTGCCTTTATTGAAGCTCGTTCTTGCGAACGTTTCGCAAAACTAGCGCCACATGTTGATACTAAGTTAGGTGACTTCTATATGTCACTATTGCGCTCCGAAGCGCGGCATTTTGAAGATTATCTTGTGTTGGCTGAATCCATAGCAGGAAACGATATTTCAGCACGTGTCGCTGTGTTTGCTGACGTTGAAGCTGACCTTATTCATTCATCAGATAGCGGCGAGTTTCGATTTCATAGTGGCGCCCCCGGTAGCTTGATATTACCAAAAACTAGGCTGACTAATACGACAGCGGCCTAAAATACTCATCTAACGGCTCGGGTTGTTAAAGCGATAAGCCTCTGCCATGAGTTTGACTAGTGCTCCAGTATTATTTTTTCTAATAATGTCTGACCATCTACCACAAAGCTGACTGTATATTCGCCTGCAGGCTGCTCAGTATCCTCAGGGAAGGGGAAGTTAACTAATTTCGCTTTCGTTGCCTCAAAACTAAACTTACCAACCACTTTTCCTCTCGGGTTAGTTAATGTTGTTTGCACGTCAGTAAATGGTGTCTTACTGAATTGCGGGCGCACTAGTAAGCGCTGAACACAAACTAATTCCTCAAAGCGAGGCGGTTGGCAGTAGGTTGGAGCCGTGTATATTTGCTTTACATAAATATTGCTCGACAAGTCACTTTCTAGTTGCTGATTAATTTCTTGCAGTAGTCTCTTTTCTTCAGCAAACTTTTCTACACTCGAATTCAGTTTTTTGAGCTTACTTTGCATTATTTGTTTTTCAGTGTTGGCAGAACGTGCCGCAGCATTCGCAGCCGTTAATTGTTCTTTCAGTGAGATCATTTGTTTATTCAAAAAGCTCACTTGTACGGCGTTATCACTGCATACTTGTGCACTGAAGGACTGTGAGGAAGCCATTTTACTGCGCTGTAACGATTGCTGTTCAGCCAGTGCAACCATTGAAGCTTGTTCGCTTTTACATTGCTGCAATCTTTCAACATTACCATCAATCATGGATCGGGTTTGCATGATTTGTCGCTGAACATTTTCACTTGAGGTTTCTAAGAATTTGTTTTGTGCAGTGAGGTTCGTTACCTGTCTCTCTAACTGCTTGCTATTATCCAAGAGGTTAATGACATAGTCTGTATCGAACACATCTGAGTTTTGGTCATCATCCATTACCAATATGGCAATAATCACGATATTAATAATCACCAGTACTAAGTACTTGATGCTGCGGTTGAACATTATTGATGTCCTTTCTATTCTCTATGGGGTTTAGCGCTAACAACCCGCATAGCGCGATACAAACTTATCAACTTAATTAACTCGCCAAGAATGATAGAGAGGAATGGATTAGTTTACAAATGTTTTCATGATACCAAGCAAGATAAATACGAGAATTAGGACTAAATTAGGACTAAATTAAGTGCCGTCGCGCTTATTTATGTGGCGGTCTAGACTGGAAATGAACGATAAATGACAACAAGCAATTAGAAAATACGGTTTTGCAAAGATAACTGTTGTTTATCAGCAATGAGTATACTGCCTTGATCATACCAATCACCCAATACAATGCGTTTCATGAATTTATTATCAAGAGTGAATTCATGCACCTTAGGACGGTGTGTATGGCCATGTATTAGTAAATCAACGTGATGCTGTTGCATCGCTGACGCTACTTCACTTTGGGTCACGTCCATAATCTCAGCGGTAAGTTGTTTTTGATTTTCTATGCTTGTTTGACGACCGTTTGTTGCCAGTTTTTGCCGCATTTTCAATGGTAGCAACAACATGAGTCTAGGCCACCACCAACCGCGAGATTTTTTACGAAACTTTTGATATTCAATATCTCGAGTACAAAGTTCATCGCCATGCATCAATAACGCTTTGCGGCCATACAGATCGATTACGTGCTGCTCAGGGAGAATAGTCATGCCCGCTCGGCGCGCAAAAGATTGGCGAATAGCAAAGTCTCGATTGCCGTGAATAAAGTAAATGGGCACTGTTGTACTTACCATTTTTAAGGCTTTTGCAATGCTTTCAGAAAAGGGCGTGATGTCATCATCCCCGATCCATACCTCAAACAAATCGCCTAATATGTACAAAGCATCAGCATCGACTGCTTCCGTTTGTAAAAAGCGAAACAGGCAGTCGTTAATATCTTGCCGATCGGCACTTAAATGCAGATCCGAGATAAAGTAGGTGACAGACATCCTTATTAACCTAATGATTTAGGTTGAAATCACTCAACAATTTCTGCAGATTCAAGGATCACATCTTCCAATGGTACATCTTGATGCATACCCATGTTACCCGTAGTCACACCTTTGATTTTTTCAACAATGTCCATGCCTTCAACCACTTCAGCAAAAACGCAATAACCGTAGCCTTGTGAATTAGCCGCCGTAAAGTCTAAAAAGTCATTGTCTTTCACGTTAATGAAAAATTGAGCTGTGGCTGAATGAGGGTCACTAGTTCGAGCCATTGCAAGGGTACCTAGTTTGTTACTTTTACCGTTGTCAGCTTCGTTTTCGATAGCTGCTTTTGGTGTCTTTTGCTCAAGACCTGGTTCGAAACCTCCACCTTGAACCATAAAGTTACTGATTACGCGATGAAATACGGTTCCATTGTAAAAGCCTTCTTCAACATAGCTCAAAAAGTTTGCCACTGTGTTTGGCGCAGCCTCTGTAAACATCGCCAACTTAATGTCGCCGTGATTTGTTTTTAAAATAACCATTGTCTTGTCCTGTAAAAATTGATTTTTTGAACCGTTTTTGACTTAGCATGGACAAAAGCCAAAAACATGAAATTTGAATAGCGCAATGGTAGCGTAAAATGCCGGTAAGACCAATGAGATGCTGACGTTTTTACGGTATTATTGATAATATCGGTTCACATTTATGGTGTCGATGCTAGAATTCCTCCAATCTTAACGTAATTACAAATTAAAGCTAATTAACAACACCATGAGGTAAGCAAAAAACATGCTACAGATTTACAACACTTTAACGCGCAAAAAAGAGCTCTTTACTCCAATAGTTGAGAATAAGGTCGGCTTATATGTGTGCGGAATTACCGTGTATGATCTCTGTCATATGGGCCATGCTCGAACTTATCTGAGTTTCGATATTATGGTGCGATACCTCCGTCACGTTGGCTATGATGTTAATTATGTGCGCAACATTACTGATGTTGATGACAAGATTATTCAGCGAGCCATCGCTAACAACGAAACGCCAGATCAATTAACCGAACGAACCATCGCCATGATGCATCAAGACTTTGCATCAATAAACCTATTAGAGCCAAACATCGAACCACGTGTCACTCAACATATGGATGAAATAGTGGATATTATTCAACGTTTAGTTGATAAAAACCATGCTTATCAAGCGCCATCGGGTGACGTCTTGTTTGATGTTAGTTCGGATCAGCAATATGGTCGGTTGAGCAAGCAAGATTTGTCTCAGCTAAACATGGGTGCTCGCGTTGAAACCAGCAGCGATAAAGACGATCCCCTTGATTTTGTGTTATGGAAGTCAGCAAAACCTGATGAGCCTAGTTGGGCGTCACCTTGGGGTAACGGGCGTCCCGGTTGGCATATCGAATGTTCAGCGATGAACTATAAACACTTAGGTGCGCACTTTGACATACATGGTGGCGGTTCAGACTTGATGTTTCCACACCACGAAAATGAAATTGCGCAGTCATGTTGTGCATTTGAAACACCTTACGTCAATATCTGGATGCATGCGGGAATGGTGCAGGTAGATGACGTGAAAATGTCTAAATCGTTGGGTAACTTTTTTACTTTACGTGATGTATTAAAAGTACATGACCCTGAAACCCTGAGATTTTTCCTAATGTCGGCTCATTATCGCAGTCAATTAAGCTACTCTCAGGATAGCATTTCACAAGCCAAAGCTGGACTTGAGCGATTGTACACGTCATTACGTGATGTGCTGCCAAATATGGACGTAAACTTGTCGCAGGGTGGTTATTTAGCCCGATTTGAAACGGCAATGAACGATGATTTCAATATGCCTATTGCATTTTCGGTGTTGTTCGATGTAGCTAAGGACTTAAACAAAGCCACTGACCCAGATGTAGGCAAAGACCTTGCGGGTATTTTGAAAAAGCTAGGGGCTATTTTAGGAATTCTACAAATGCACCCGACTGATTATTTACAAGGCAATATCGCAGGCGAAGACGGTGATGAATTTGCTGCGAAGGTTGACGCTTTTATAGCCCAACGCAACACTGCACGAGAAAACAAAGACTGGTCTTCAGCCGACGCCGCTCGCGATGGTTTAAATGAAATGGGTGTAGTGCTTGAGGATGGTCCTACCGGAACGACTTGGAGAAAAGCGTAAACAGCTAAAAAAAGGCATTCCCAGACACCAAGCGCTTTTAACAAGGGCGCATTGCTCTAAATGCGTTCTTTTGCTTAATGGGTAACGGCGCCACTTTATCGTCAAGTCCAATCATCGTTTTGATTTTACTTTAGGTGCGAGTGACGTCGACATGCAATTTTAGCCTTTGACCAGGTTGCAGATACCGCTTTCCATTTAGGCTATTCCACTTCGTAATATCACTGATTTTGACATTGAACTTGTCTGCTATCCGGGACAATGAATCACCGTTGCGCACGGTGTAGGTGAGTGTGCGCATAATGCTGTTGTCGGTTGGCTGTTCAGACACCTGATTAACCCAAACGACCAGTTCTTTGCCTGGCATTAATGGGTCACGCGGTGCCATGCCATTCCATTTTGCTAAGTCTCGCACAGACACTTTGTAAGCACGTGATAGATCCCAAAAAGTGTCTCCACTCTTAATTTTGTGTGTTAGCTGGTATGCACCTTTCTTTTCCGCTTGTGTACGAGCGAGTCGCTGGTCAGCTGAAAGTGAATACTCATCCATACTTTTCAACGCAATTGGCACCAACAAAAAATCATTTGTATATATCACGTTGTTTTTCATGCCATTAATGTTCTGAATGACATCAATCGTTGTGTTATATTTATTTGCTATTAAGCCTAAACTTTCACCTGATTTTACTTTATGACGAACCCAATTTAACCTGTCTTGTGGGTCCGTTGTAGCCAATGCGGCGGTAAACTCCAGCGCAAGTCGACGCGGAACAACGAGTCTGTGGGGACCATCCGGATCCGTCGCCCAGCGGTTATATCCTGGATTGAGTGAGTGTAGTTCTTTGGTGGTTAGTCCTGCTTTTTTAGCAGCAACCGCTAAATCAATTTGTGACCCTACATCCACAATTTCAATGACCGCTTGGTTATTAATAGTTGGCCAGTCGAATGCATAAGACTCTTTATTTGCCAATATGTCGGCAAGTGCTAACAGTTTAGGTACGTAGGCACGTGTTTCCCTAGGCAAGTCGAGAGACCAAAAATCAGTTGGTTTACCGCGACGCTTATTTTTGCGAATAGAACGCATGACACGTCCTTCACCACTATTATATGCAGCTAGTGCGTGCAGCCAATCGCCGTCAAACATTTGATGCAAGCGTTGAAGGTATTTTATAGCACCTTCGGTCGAAGCAATAACATCACGACGCCCGTCATACCACCAAGTTTGTTTCATACCATAACTTTTGCCGGTACTTGGTATAAACTGCCACATACCAGCGGCTCGACCATGCGAATATGCAAAGGGGTCGAAAGCGCTCTCTACTATCGGTAAAAGGGCCAGTTCGGTAGGCATTCCAGCTTTTTCTAATTCTTGAACAATATAATAAAGAAAGGGCTCAGCGCGTTTTGATACTCGCTTCATATAACTCGGATGGCGCAAATACCAATTTTTTTGATTACTTACACGTTTTCTATCAGGCACATCAAAGGTGAAGGTTTTTCTCACACGATCCCAAGTATCGGTGACTTGTATTGGTGCAGGCACTGTCTCTTCATTCAGATTTAACTCAATGGGGTCAGCCGGGTGAATGACTGGTAAGACGCCTTCGCTGGATGCTTCGCACATCTCTTGACCAAGTTCGCCGGAGACAACACAGGCAAATTCATCATGTTCTGGCGCTACGACTTCAGCAATTTGTTGTTGACTTGTATTTTGCTCAGTTGACGCGCAGCCGCTCAATAGGAGGGGCAGCAATAAAGCTGTAATATATTTCATTCATTCCCAGTTTCTAGTTGCGCACTAAATTATTTTTCAATGTCGTTTTTATTATGTCTATCAAGCATCTCCGTGCTCATAGCTCAGGCTTTTGCAACTTTTGTAAGCACCAATCATAGCAAATTTCGCGATTAATTAAAAATTGTCCTTACAGCTTCTTAGTGCTGCGAAGACTTCGACTTCAGACTCTGTCGATAAGTTCATGATACTTTCAATGTTTTGTTTTATTTTTTGACTACTACAACGAAGGAATGGATTTATCTGTTTTTGTTCAGCAATATTACTAGGCAACGTAATTTGGTTTTTTTCTCGCTGCGCAGTTGCCCAAGTCTGATAGTCGCGCAATACGTCATTTTCAGGGTCTACATGCGCAGCAAAGGCAAGGTTTGCTAGCGTATACTCATGCGTGCAATACACTTTTATTTGCTCAGGTAGTCGCGCTAGTTTCTGCAATGAACGGTAAAATACGTCCGGTGTACCCTCAAACATGCGACCACAGCCAGCAGAGAAAAGAGTATCACCGCAAAATAAAAGTTGCTGGTTATAAAAAACAATATGATCCATGGTGTGGCCGGGTGTTTCCATCACTTTTAGGTCAATATTAGGATTGTGCAAAGCAATGTTTGACCCTTCCTTTAACCGTTGGTCAATGCCGTCAATTTGCGGATTTTGCGGACCATACACGATAGCTTCAGGATAGGTTTCCTTTAACTCTTTAATACCACCGATATGGTCGTGGTGATGATGCGTAATGAGAATATGAGTGAGGGTCAGTTGTTTTTCATTCAGTGTTTTGATCACGGGTGATGCATCACCTGGATCAACAACTATTGCATGTTTGCTGTCATGGATACACCATATGTAATTGTCGGAAAAGGCAGGAATAGCAAAAATATTATTCATACAAACTCATTTTATAGATGTGGTTGAAGGCTGCGGTTTACTGCGTTTAGTAAATATGATTGACGATGCTGAGCAGTATCTCGCAAATTAATCTGATTACGCTTGCATAACGATGCTCCTTCACTATAACCTTGGTTACTACTATTTTACTATGTTTAAGGGAAGTAAATATTTAGTGATGCGTTCAGCGTTAAGTGACACTAAGCCTCCATATCCGAATTCGTGGAAGGCACTCAGCCAAGGCGAACAAATTCGAGTTGAACTCGAGAATGCATGTGCGCCGATAGTTGAGCGCATATTTGGTTATCATTTTGTGAGACTGGGTAGTTTAAGTAGCGAAATAAATATTCCAAACTGCTCAATAAAACACGTCGTAAATATAACTGATGTAGAACATGAAAAAGTCAGTGTGCGCGGCTTTTCCAGAGAACTACCATTACAACAAAATTCGGTTGATGCGTTTTTATTGGCTGCCGAACTGGATTTTGCTCAGGATCCACATCAAATTTTGCGAGAAGTTAACCGCGCAATTACTGCTAATGGTCAGTTGATTATTGCTGGGTTCAACCCGTATAGTTTAGCTGGAGTGTTAAAGTACTTGCCGATAAATAAAGAAAACTTATTGCATCAAGGCCGATTTTTCACCAGCGCACGGATCAAAGATTGGTTGCAATTACTCGGTTTTGAAATTCTTGAGCAAGAATATGTAATGTATTCATCGTTGTTCACCAATAAACGATTTTTACCGGGTTCAAAGTTGCAACTTTTTTGCAAACGCTACTTGCCGGCTTTTTCGTCAATGTATATTTTAGTAGCGAGAAAACGGGAAATACCGCTGTCGACAATTAAACCAAAATGGAAGGTGAAAAAGCCGAATTTTGCTGCTGCTAGCGCTCGAGTGGGACATTCACAGGCGACAGTTGCTAAAAAAGTAACCTAGCGACGCACATTAAAGCAACCCGTTATGAATTCATATTGCGAATACCCATGGTGGAAATCGTATCTTATAAGCTACCATGGACTGTTTTTTGAGTATGAAGTTAGCCACGAACACAACTAAATTGAAAAGTGCCAAACACATTCTTAAAAATGTATTTGGCTTTGACCAATTTCGTTCCACGCAGCAAGACATTATTGACAGCGTGCTTCAGCAACGTAACACCTTAGCCATAATGCCTACAGGGGGAGGTAAGTCCTTGTGTTACCAAATTCCCGCGATGGTCTTTGATGGCCTGACAATTGTTATATCCCCCTTAATCTCATTAATGCAAGACCAAGTTAGGCAATTAGTGGAGCTAGATATTCCGGCAGTGATGCTAAATAGTGCGTTAACTACTGATGTATATCAGGATAATATTGCGAGTCTAAAAGACGGTAAAATTAAACTTCTATTTTTGGCGCCTGAAACAGCACTTCAACCGGCTATTCTTAGCTTATTGCAAAGTATCAATGTGCCTTTTATTGCTATTGATGAAGCGCATTGTATTTCGGAGTGGGGGCATGAGTTTCGGCCAGAATATCGTCAATTAGATCGCCTTGTATCCTGTTTCCCTGATGCCGTAACAATTGCCCTCACGGCGACAGCAACGCCAAGGGTTCGTGAAGATATTAAACGTCAGCTCAACATCACCAATGACAGTGAGTATATTGCCAGTTTTGACCGCCCTAATTTATATCTTGAAGTCGCACTAAAAGAGTCGGCGTATGCGCAAACAAAAGCTTTTATACATAAACATGAAAAACAATCGGGCATTGTTTACTGTCAATCACGCTCTGGCGTCGACGAATTGACCGCGAAACTTAAACAAGATGGATATTCTGTATTGCCTTATCACGCCGGTCTTAATAGCCAAAAACGGGCGACAAATCAAGAGCAGTTCGTGCGCGACGATGCCGACATCATTGTTGCTACTATTGCCTTTGGTATGGGCATTAATAAGCCTGATGTGCGTTATGTAGTGCACTACGATTTACCTAAAAACATTGAAAGCTATTATCAACAAATTGGACGAGCGGGTCGTGATGGCCAGGATGCTGACTGTCTATTGCTATTTGGCTACGGTGATACCGGTAAAATCAGATTTTTTATTGAGCAAATGAATAATGAGCATGAAAAGCGACTTGCTACCATGCACCTGAACGAAATGCTTGCTTTAGCTGAAACGGAAGATTGTCGGCGCGTGCCGTTACTCCAATACTTTGGTGAGCCCGACGTTAGCGACACGTGTGTGAAGTGCGATAACTGTTTGAATGACGATAAGCAAAAGTCAGATCTGACTGTTCCAGCTCAAAAGTTTCTTTCCTGCGTGCACCGAACCGGTCAGCGTTTTGGCGCTGGACACATCGTGGATGTACTACGTGGGTCAAATGCTGAAAAAGTATTGCAAAATCAACATAATCTATTATCAACTTATGATATTGGTAACGAGTTAAATAAAAAGCAGTGGATGACATTATCGCGACAACTTATTCAAAAGAAGATGCTTCAACAAGATGAACAGTTTGGCGGTTTAAAGCTGACTCAGTTAGCAACTGATGTGTTAAAAGGTAAAGTGCCGTTTTATGCCATGTTGCAGCAAGCGACTCCAGAAAAACGTCAGACAGCGTCAACGTCAGATGTGATTGGTAATATTGATTTAGTGGCACGGCTTAAAGCGGAACGAAAAAAGAGTGCAGATAAGGCGAATGTGCCTCCTTATGCCATTTTTTCGGACCGGAGCCTGCAAGAAATGGCATATTATCTGCCTCACTCAGAACAAAGCATGCTGCAAATTCATGGTGTAGGTAGCGCCAAGCTGCTTAAGTACGCCGAGCTATTTTTATCAATCATTATCGACTTCTGCGTGCAGCATGACCTGCATGAGTTTGCCAATATGCAAACAGCTAGCGCTCAGGTTAAAAAGGAAATAGCAAAATCGTCTAGCGTAGGGAGTAAAACGAAAGAGGTGGTGGAGCAATTTGAGAAGGGTAGATCAGTGGCAGACTTGTCGCGCTTACTTAAGGTAAAAGACAATACCATCTATAGTCATTTATACAAATATGCACAATTGGGAAATAAATTAGTTAAGCCTGAACGCCTGATAGAAGAAGCAAAATTGACACAGGAACAAGTTCAAGACGGTATTGCTGCATTTGAAGAACATGGCAGTGAGCGTTTAAAACCTGTGTTTGAAGCCTTAGGTGAAAATATCAAATACGAGCAATTGCACCTGCTTCGCGCTTTTTATCTGCATTGACAAGTAACGCCATGTGGAATGATATCCTGAGTGCACCTGCAGTTAAAAAAGTGAATGTATTTCAATTTAGTGAGTATTTAGGCAAAAAAAGACCGACATAAGCCGGTCATTGACATCTATTTAAATAGATTTTCTTTATTTAACCTTCATGCCGGGTTGCGCGCCATCATGTGGCTCAAGAATAAATAAATCACTACCACCAGGCCCCGCAGCCAAAACCATACCCTCTGACATACCGAAACGCATTTTTCTGGGCGCTAAGTTGGCTACCACAACAGTCATTTTACCGACCAAATCTTCTGGTTTGTAAGCTGACTTAATACCGGCAAACACTTGTTTCTTCTCACCACCTAAATCTAATTCTAAGCGCAGAAGTTTATCGGCTTTTTCAACATGTTCAGCTTTGCAAATGAGAGCAACTCGTAAATCGATTTTTGCGAAGTCCTCAAAACTAATGGTTTCAGCAATAGGATCACGTTCTAGAGGCGTTAAACCATCGTCTTTTAAAACGTTTGATTCCTTTGCTTTGGTATTTGTCTTGCTGTCGCTTTTAGGCTCGTCAATTTTTGGCAAACCCAAGCTACCTCTTGAGTCTTCTATAATGGCATTCACTTTATCCATTTCAACTCGCTGCAATAAGGCTTTAAACTTATTGATAGGGTGACCTATTTTAACTTCTTGGGCGCTATCCCAAGTAAACTTATCGTTGAGGAATGCTTGCGCTTGCTCTGACAGCTTTGGTATTACTGGGGTAAGATATATCACCAATATTCTGAATAGATGAATACCCATGGAGCAAACATCGTGGGTCAGTGCCTGCTTAGATTCGTCTTTTACCGTTACCCAAGGCGCTTTTCCATCAATATATTGGTTTGCTTTGTCAGCAAGTGCCATGATGTCACGTATTGCTTTGTTATAGTGACGAGCTTCAATATAATTAGCAATCGTCTCGCTGGCATTTTGAAACTCAGCTAACAATTCAGGAGCCTCGATGTTGTTAGCTAGTTTGCCATCGAAACGCTTGGTAATAAAACCTGCGCAGCGGCTAGCAATATTAACCACCTTACCGACAAGGTCTGAATTTACTTTTAATACAAAGTCTTCAAAGTTTAAGTCGATGTCAGCCACCGAATCATTCAATTTTGATGCGAAGTAATAGCGTAAATACTCTGGATTTAAATGCTGTAAATAGGTTCGGGCTTTTATAAAGGTGCCCGTCGATTTTGACATTTTCGCTCCGTTGACCGTCACGAAACCGTGAATGTTAACGCCAGTGGGTTTTCTAAAACCAGCACCATCGAGCATGGCAGGCCAAAATAAACAATGGAAGTAGGCAATGTCTTTACCGATAAAGTGATACACCTCAGTGTCCGTGTCTTTTGCCCAAAAAGGAGTGTCATCAATACCGTTGGCGTTACAGAAATTCTTAAAGCTAGCCATATAGCCCACAGGTGCATCTACCCAAACATAAAAAAACTTGCCTGGCGCATTTGGAATTTCAAAGCCAAAATAGGGTGCATCGCGGCTAATATCCCATTGCTGTAAACCTTTCTCAAACCATTCTTCCAGCTTATTTGCCATTTCGTTTTGAATAGCACCGGAGCGGATCCAGCTTTTCAACATTTCTTCAAACTTGGGCAAGTCAAAAAAGTAATGCTCGGAATCTTTTAAAACAGGGGTTGCGCCGGATACGACTGAACGAGGATTTTTAACTTCAGTCGGGTCATACGTTGCACCGCAAACATCACAGTTGTCGCCATTTTGGTTTTCAGCGCCACAGCTAGGGCAGTCACCTTTAATAAAACGGTCAGGTAAAAACATTTCTTTTTCAGGATCGTACAACTGACTGATAATACGTTTGCTTATATAACCGGCTTCATCCAGTCGATTATATACTAATTCGCAAAGCTCCTTGTTTTCTGCCGAATGAGTCACATAATAGTTATTGTAATCTACATGAAAATCAGTCAAATCCTGGTGGTGTTCATTACGTGTCTGCTCAACCATTTGTTCTGGTGTAATACCCAATTCTTGGGCTTTGAGCATTACAGGTGTACCATGTGCATCATCCGCACAAACACTGTAACATTCGTGACCTCGCATGCGCTGGAAACGAGTCCAAATGTCCGTTTGTATATGTTCTAAAAGATGACCCAAGTGAATAGAGCCATTAGCATATGGCAGGGCGCTAGTAGTCAGAATTCGACGTTTTGAAACAGGTTGTGCTGAAGTAGTAGGCATAGATGATTTTTAGTCAGTTTCACAAAATTAAAAATGTGCCAAGATGGTAGCCCAAACAACACCAATTTGCATTACGTAATTGGTTGTTTTGAGCAGTTTTAGTGCGTCTAAGGAGCAAAGAGTGTTTTTTTCGAAAAACAAGAGAGAAAGAATTCAAGATATCGAACAAGCGATAGCTGATTACTATGCAGTTGGCCGTGTATATACAAAAACTGATGCAATAGTAGCTTTGGCTGATCCTGCAAAATATGCAATAGGCAAAAAACAGACTATCGAAATCAGTTTAGGCTTCACTGTAAAAAGCACGCTTGACGCCTTAAAAAAAGCGTTACAGCAAAAATTACCTAACATTGCTAAGTGCAACATAGAGATTTCATTCAATGTTCCTATTACTCAAGCCAAGGTTGCACCCATTCCTAATGTGAAAAATGTGATTGCGGTTTCCTCTGGTAAGGGAGGCGTAGGAAAGTCGGCAACGAGCGTTAACTTAGCTTATGCATTACAAAAAGAGGGCGCTCGGGTCGGAATATTAGATGCTGATATTTATGGGCCCTCCGTTCCCATCATGTTGGGTAATCCCCAAGCGCATCCTGATAGTAAAGATAACCGCACCATGTATCCATTGATGGTTGAAGGGATTGCGGCTAATTCGATTGGTTACTTAGTTGACGGTGAAAGTGCCTCAATTTGGCGTGGGCCGATGGCAACAAAAGCGCTTAAACAGTTGATTTATGAAACAAAATGGCCATTACTCGACTACTTAATTGTTGATTTGCCCCCGGGCACAGGCGATATTCATCTCACCTTATCGCAACAAGTGCCGTTGTCGGCAGCGGTGATTGTGACCACACCGCAGACAATTGCTACGGCAGATGCCAAAAAGGGCATCGCGATGTTTGAAAAGTTGGCGATCCCGGTGCTTGGTATAGTTGAAAATATGAGCTACTTCGAATGTAAATGTGGCGAAAAATCATATCCATTCTCCCAAGGTGGCTCAGCCCTCTTGGCAGAGCAGCATGGTACTGAGGTATTAGGGGAGTTACCATTAAGCAATGACATACGAGAACACGCTGACAATGGAAAACCTGTTGTAAACGCATTACCTGACAGTAATGTAACTTCAATTTATCAAAGCATTGCGCGTAAGGTATCGATAAAAGTAGGCACAATTTTGCAGCCACATCAGCTTACTCGAGATAAAACTGCGGGGGAGGATAAAAATGGCGTCAATATTCAGGTTGTAAACAAAAGCTAGTTGCACGCACAAAGGCAGACAATAGTCTGTTGCAACCTGAGCCAACTGTGATCATAATACGGCACTGAGATTGATCGCGTCCGACAATATAGCTTGGGGGAACAAAGCATGCGTTTATGTGACAGGGATATTTACCAGTATATTCAAGAAGGGAAAATTAAAATTGACCCGACACCTGACTATGATCAAATTAGCGGCCTAACGGTAGATGTTCGCTTAAGCAATAAATTTAGGGTATTTCAAGACCATGCAGCGCCTTATATTGATTTGAGTGGTGAAAAAGGAAGCGTGCAAAAAGCGCTTGATTCAGTAATGAGTGACGAAATAACCATAGGTGAAAACGATTCGTTTTATCTGCACCCAGGTGAACTCGCGATTGCTGTTACGCATGAATCTATTACCTTACCGGATAATATCGTAGGTTGGTTGGATGGACGTTCTTCCTTAGCAAGATTAGGCTTAATGATACACGTCACTGCGCATCGTATTGATCCGGGGTGGTCTGGCCAAATCGTGCTGGAATTTTTTAATAGTGGTAAATTGCCACTAGCACTGAAGCCGAAGATGAAAATAGGTGCTATTAGCTTTGAAGTTCTCAGTGGCAGTGCCGAAAAACCTTACAACGCGAGAGTTGACGCTAAGTATAAAGGTCAAACAGGTGCCATTGCTAGTCGTATCAGTTCTGACGATAGAACCGATAGAGAATAGTCTATCTCGGTGGGTCAACTCGATCTGCTGAACTAGCATTTATTCTATACCAACCTGCAATTGAGTAGCGGTCGCGTTGAGCGGGTAACACTTCATGTGGAAACTCTTCGCTTAGAAATATGGCTAACGTGCCAAGTGCTGGGATAACCTTTAATCCTTGTGCATCAAATTCATCTTGATAAAGCACTAATTCGCCACCATCCCCTAGTTGCCAATGCGGGTTTAAATAGGCAACCACTGATAAAATCCGGTTTGCCTCACCTTTGAACGCATCTAAATGTCGCTTATAAAAAGAGCCTGTAGCATAGTGCGCAAAGTGGCTTTCAAATGAAAATAAGCCTAAAAACAAGTGTCGGTTCAAATAGTGTTGCAGTTGCGCTGTCCAGTCTAGCCATTGTGCCCCAGCTTCACTGTTGCCTGTTATCCAACAAATCTCATCACGCCTAACAAAATCGTTGTGCATATGCTTGCGTAAACGCCCAATCCCAGCCTCCACGAACGCTTGTGAGGACATTGATGAAACTTGTTCTAGCAAGTTGTTGGATAACTCAAGTGGCAAGGCAAACGGTTGAATACTGTACCCCTTATCTGTTAGGTCAGTGGCGACTTTTGCAAACAATGATTGGTTTTGCTGCTCAATCAGATGAGCGGGTGTTTGCAATTGATGAAGGTTGGGAACTTGCATATACAATACGTATGATTAAAAAACATACTTTTACAGGTGAAAGTTGGGTTTGACAATACTTAAATACAGCACAATCAAGATAAAAACAAAATAACGGTGGAATTATATAATGTAATCAATATAATACTCGCTTCGGTCGGTGTGTGGCGCAGCTTGGTAGCGCACTTCGCTGGGGGTGAAGGGGTCGTAGGTTCGAATCCTATCACACCGACCAATTAAGCACTTCCTCGGATCCTATTCAAAACAGCAAATAATCAATAACATGTGACTACTTAGTGATGACCAAAAAGAGTGAAATGTGGAATTTATTTTAAGTCCAAATGCTGTCGACATCATTCAATTAGCGTTAGCGCCTATTTTCCTTATTGTGGGTATAGGAACGCTAGTTAATGTTGCCACAGGCCGCGTCGGAAGAGTGATTGACAGAGCACGCTGGTTTGAAGCTTTAGGCCGTCAACAACCGTCCTGCATTGATGGCGAAGTTCGACTCGAAATTCGGATACTAAACAAACGCTTGCGACTGGCCAATTGGTCCATTAACTTCCTTATTGCGTCTGCCCTTGTGATTTGTTTTGATATTATTTTATTGATGATTAATGGTTTGATTAGCACCAGCCTAGACACCATCATATTAGCCACGTTTATGAGCAGTATTGTATTGTTGACTGGGGGACTTATCGCATTTTTCTTTGAAGTTAGCTTAGCTACCGCATCGCTAAAAATAAATGTTTCAAAGGTACAAAAGCTGACTAAAAATAAATAAGTAAACTGTCAGTTTTTAACATTAAAAATACCGCAAACAACATGCTGTTAACCCAAAATAGCGACCGATTTTATCTGTACCCAAATTTTCATTCCTACCATTAAGAATAAATCATCAATAGATTTACGGGTTACTTGAGCGACAATCTCTGAATTCGTTAAGTCAATGGTAACGAGAGCTGTGGCGCCTTTTTTATCTATTTCAATACCGCCAATACGTCCTTCTAGTCGATTTAAAATAGTACTTTCTTTTTCATCTTGCAGTGATAAGCTGACGTCGCTAGCAATAATTCGTAGCCTGACCGTTTTGCCTATTGCTTTATTATGGTCTTGTAGCCAAAGCGTGTTGCCGTCAAATTCTGCTTTTATTAAATGCCAGCGTTCATCTTTTTCAATAATTTTGGCTTTAATAATAGTGCTAGTTTCTTGCTTATAAATGTGTGGCAATTGAGCACTGGCAAACACGTCATTGATGCTACCCTGACTAACGACTTTGCCTTGGTGAAGCACAATGACATGGTCGGCTAATCGGCATACTTCATCGGTTGAGTGACTTACGTAGAGGATGGGCAAATGAAACATATTTTGCAGTGCGGCTAAATAGGGTAGTACATCTTGTTTGCGCGCATTGTCCAGAGAAGCAAGTGGTTCATCCATGATCAGCATTTTTGGTTTTACTAACAAGGCACGAGCAATAGCAACGCGTTGTTTTTCACCGCCCGATAATTGATCTGGCTTATGCTGCATTAAATGTCCAATGTCTAATGCATTAATCACTTCCGCATAAAATGCCTTTTGCACTTTTTCATGGCTGCGTTTTATTGCAAATTGTAAATTTCCTTGCACACTTAAGTGCTCAAATAATCGCGCATCTTGAAACACATATCCAATTTCACGTTCATAAGTGGGAACACAATGCTTATCATCAAGCCACGTCGTTTCACCTAGTTTTAGTAGACCTTTAGCACTTTTTTCAAGTCCTGCAATGCATCTAAGTAATGTTGTTTTGCCGCTGCCCGATTCACCTAAAATTGCAGTGATACCGGTACTGGGAAATTCGCTATTTACGCTAAGTTCGAATACTTGGGAACCGCTATGTAAACTGATCTGCAAATTGGCAACGATAGTCGACGACGTGCTATTAACCTGGGTCATAATCAGCGTCCAATTCTAAATTTGGTAGCAATACCGCGCCTTTGAAAACTATACAGTAGCAACAGCGCGATAAATGAAAAGCCGAGCATAATAGCCGATAGACGATGTGCGCCAGCGTACTCTAAGGCTTCAACTTGATCATAAATCTGGATAGAAACAACTTTGGTTTCTGCGGGTATATTACCACCTATCATCAGTACAATGCCAAACTCACCTACCGTGTGTGCAAAGCCTAATATAGCGGCACTAATAAAGCCTGGCCTAGCAAGTGGCAAGATGACGTGAAAAAAAGTATCCATAGGCTTAGAGTGCAACGTGGCAGCAGCTTCTAATGGCTTGTTGCCAATAGCCTCTACTGCATTTTGAATCGGTTGTACAACAAATGGTAACGAATAAAATAATGAGGCAATAACTAAGCCCCAAAAAGTAAAAGGCAGTAGCCCTAGGCCAAGTTGCTCTGTAAGTTCGCCGATAGGACCTTCCGGTCCCATTGCGATTAATAGATAAAAACCTAAAACAGTTGGCGGCAACACTAATGGCAATGCAACGATTGCATTTATTGGCCCGCGCAGCCAAGACTTTGTTTTTGCCAACCAGACAGCGATAGGTGTGCCTATAATCAATAGAATGATGGTGACAGTAAACGCTAGTTTTATGGTTAGCCAAATAGCATTAATGTCAGAATCGATGAGTCCCATGCAAGTTCCTTGTTAGCAATACGCCGCTATTTTATTATTGCGAAAATGAATCAATTGTATCAATCAACTGTGTAGTGATGTGACTGTATGATGTTTTTCGCGTCATTGCTTTTCAAAAATTCAAAGAAAGCCAACGCCGCTGCATTATGCTCTGCATTTTCCAATAAAACAGCATCTTGTTTTATTGGATTGTAATAAGATTCAGGGATCAGCCAATATGAACCGTGTTCTGGTTTTTGTGAAAAAGAGATAAATCCGATCTCCGCATTGCCAGTTGCAACAAATTGATAGGTTTGAGAAATACTTTCTCCCATTACCCATTTTGGCTTGGTCTGTTCAACTATTGACAGATGTTTTAAAACATCAACCGCAGCTTGACCATAAGGTGCAAATTTAGGATTGGCAAGGGCTACTTTTCTGAACTGGTTATTGTATAAAACATCGGGTGAGTTATTAACCAATGTAGCATTCGAGGACCACAAAATGAGTGTTCCTTGCGCATAAGTAAAGCGCCCACGGGCACTCGCTTTTCCTCGCTTGATGAGTTCATCAGGCTTTACTTGATCAGCGGAAAGAAACAGATCGTAGGGCGCGCCGTTCACGATTTGGGCAAAAAACTTTCCTGATGAACTGTATGAAACGCGTATTTTATGCGGTGTTTTTAGTTCGAATTGTGCCTTGAGCTCTTGCATAGGTTTAATAAAATTTGAGGCAACGGCCACATTCGCATGCCGCGTTTTTATGTTAATCGAAGGTGACTTTTCAGAAGCTGGTTGATTTAAGTCAACGGCATTGCTTGGTGTTAATGGATACAGAAATAAGCAAATACAAAGCATGCTTAATGACAGAGTGAATGTTACATTATATTTCATAGTTGGGTTTTTTAGACTCGACGAGATGCAACATGACAGTGCAATATGATACCAGTAATGTTCCTTTAATGTCTAAAACTTAAGACTGTTTATTTGACTAATTCAGCATGAATATTTGACCTCCTATTTGCGCAATTAGTACTAATAGTTAGTTGACAAAACCCACCTAAGAATAGACATAATGAGAGTAGACGATAGGGACACAGTTTTTCATATCTTGTTTTATGTCAAACTCAGTCTGTTGTAATCGTCTATACTAGGTGGCAAAGGAAAGCCAAATTTTGAAAAAAAATAATTAAAACTCATTCAAAAATATACAGATGGAAAAAATCAAATGAAAAACTTTTTTAGACTAAGCATGTTTACCCTAGCTGTATCCTTGGTGGCTTGTTCTCCAGTTGAGGACCCCTCGCCGGTTGATACCGAGAGTATGCTTAGTCAAAACGTGCAAAATGATATGGCAAGCAGTTCTGCAATCGATGTCGGCAAAGACTACCATTCTTATGCCAATCCAGACGAGGTCTTAGTAACGCATCTAAACCTAGATCTAACCGCTGATTTTATTAGTAAAAAACTCATCGGTAGTGTGCAAGTGACCGTAAAACGTCAACAAGAAAATGCAGATGAAGTGATATTGGATACCCGTGATCTCGTTATCTTTAGCGTCACAAGCCAAGGCAATGATGTTCCCTTTGAATTGAAAGCGGCAGATCAAAACTTAGGTGCCGCGCTGCACATCAAAATGCCCAAAGGGTCAGACACCTTCACTATTTATTATGAAACATCGCCAACAGCGTCCGGTGCACAATGGCTAACGCCAGCGCAAACAGCAGGTAAAAAATACCCATTTCTGTTTACCCAAGCGCAAGCAATCCACGCACGAAGCTTTATTCCTTTGCAAGACTCTCCGCAAGTCCGAGTCACCTATACTGCAACCATTAGAACACCCAAAGAGTTGTTAGCCGTAATGAGTGCGTCCAATGACCCGGGCACTGAACGCGATGGCGTTTACGAATTTAATATGCCCCAACCTATTCCATCGTACTTGATTGCTTTAGCTATTGGCGATCTGCATTTTAAAGCAATGGGTGAGCGCACAGGTGTGTATGCCGAACCGGCTTTACTAGAGTCTGCGGCCGCTGAGTTTGAAGATACTGAAAGCATGCTAGTTGCGACCGAAAATAAATATGGTCCTTATGGCTGGGATCGCTACGACTTATTAATTTTACCTCCTTCATTTCCTTTTGGAGGCATGGAAAACCCAAGATTATCTTTTATTACGCCAACCGTGATTGCCGGTGACAAAAGCCTTGTATCGTTGATTGCGCATGAACTAGCACACAGCTGGTCAGGCAATACGGTGACCAATGCAACATGGCGTGATTTGTGGCTAAATGAAGGTTTTACTACTTATTTGACCTATCGTATTATGGAAATGGTGTATGGTGAAGACCGTTATAATATGGAAGCAGTACTTGGTTATCAGGACTTGCAAGCTGCTATAAACTCACTAACGCCAGCTGACCAAATCCTTGCGATCGATTTGCGTGGTAGAAATCCCGACGATGTGTTTTCTAATATTCCGTATGAAAAAGGTGCCCTATTTTTACGCGAGATCGAGCAAAAAATTGGGCGTGATAATTTCGATAAATTCCTGTTAAGTTACTTCGAGCACTTTTCATTTAAAAGTATTACTACCGATGAGTTTTTAGCTTACCTAGATGTAACCTTGCTAAGCCAATATGCCGACAAGCTTGATAAAAAACGCATTAATGAGTGGATTTTTGAGCCTGGAATTCCTGAAGGTGCTCCGGTACCAGAATCTGACGCTTTTGTGAATGTCGACAAAGCGAGAGAGCAATGGTTAGCAGGGAAGACCAGCGCTAACATGACCCAAACGCAAGACTGGACTGTGCATCAATGGCTGTATTTTTTGAATAACATGCCTGAGCTTTTAAATGAAAAGCAGTTAGCAGAGCTGGATGCTGCATTTTCGTTAACGGTAAGCAAAAATAATGAAATAGCACATAGCTGGTTAATGATTGCGGTGAAAAATCAATATAAACCTGCGTATGAACGTCTGTACGAGTACTTAACGACCATTGGCCGTAACAAATTAGTCAAGCCTTTATATCGTGAGTTATCAAAGACACCCGATGGCAAAGCGTTTGCGAAAAAAGCATTTGAACAGGCAAAACCGGGTTACCACCCGCTAACTATAAGCGCGAATGAAGGTTATGTTGAGTAATCAATTATTTTTTTCTTCAGGAAATAAATAATTTGTTGTACTTATTTGGCTCTTTTTTTTTATTATATACACTCCTGATTTATGGCTAAGTGTTATGAGTAAAGATTACAGATTTCGCAAAGAAGAAAGTGATGATTTTGACAACCAAGATTGGATTGTGGGTAAGCAAAACGATGAGGGCAAGGTTGAACAAGCTAAAGCCGAGTTGGTGCGTAAAAAGCGCGCCAGTAAGGATATGACCACCGCTCGCAATAAGCAAAACGACGATGCCGAGAGTGTGCACTGAGTTATTTTTTGCTAAGTTGCGACATTAAGCATTGCACTCATGGTAAAAATCGCGTTATAAACCAGTAATCAATCGATTACTGGTTTATTTGTGGACATTAGATTTTTAACTACCTTTCTTGAAGTAGCAGAAACCAGACACTTTGGTCGTGCAGCCGAAAATTTATATTTAACTCAGTCGGCAGTTAGTGCTCGCATTAAACTGTTGGAAGAGTATTTCAACACTGCATTGTTCATTCGAAATCGTAATAGTATTCAAATTACGCCAGCAGGTCAAAAGCTGATCCCATACGCTCAAGAACTCTCGAATACATTGTCAAAAGCAAGAAAGTTATTGGCCCAAGAAGAGTGCCAGCACATTAGCTGTGCTTCAACCCAGAATGCATTTTTGCTGTGCTTTTCTAATTGGCTGCCAAACTTGCTTACTCACTTCAATAGCGTTAGCTTCCAGCATGAAATCGCCACTATCGAACAAATCACCAGGCAACTGCATGAACACAGTATTGACGTTGCCTTAACCACATCGCAGGTTAAGTCGGATGATATTGAAAGTAGTTTGTTGTTTGAAGTCTCACTTTGTATGTATCAGTCAAATAGTGCGAACAGCGAGATTGATAGCGAAATTCATGACATCAATATTGAATGGTCACCTTCTGTTAACGACAAACTGGGTAAACTACATCCCGAATTAAGAAAAGCTAAGTTACGCACTTCTTCAATAGATGTTGCATTGGCATTGGCTGCTGTTGAGGTCAGTCGTTTAATATTACCGATAACATCACACGCATTTCTGGATACTAATTTACGAGAAGTACTCGCTAATTTTACGCCTTCGCAATTAACTCAAGAAGTTAAAATCCCGGTCTATTTAAATCAATTAAAGAATCAGAAAAATCGAGGCGTAGAAGAACTAATTGCTTATATGCAACTAAAAGTGAAGTAAGTGCGTTAACAGACACTATTGCTCTGTTAGCACATATCTTGATAAACGCTAATTTTGATGAAAACTGCACCTTCATGAAAGGTGCAGTCCTTTATTATTTCGGTAACTTGGTAATCGGTTGATATCCTTCAGTCTCTAGCTCTTCGTTTACACATACAAGCAAGAATTCGTCCATTGATAATTTTCCTGTTCCCTCGTCGTCCGCAATTTCCTTGCAGTATTCTTTGTATTCCTTAATAAGCTGAGCATCAGCGACAGGACGCTCGTCTGCGATAGTCGACGCAGCAAAAAGCAAACCAACCACTAGTAACGTATATTTCATAAACCCTCCAAATCAACATGTGTTTCGATGTGCTAAGTGTATGTTGGTAATGTTTAAATGCGAGCAAAAAAAAATGTTCTTGTGGAATAATTTATTTCACTCAAATCAGCTGATTTTTATCTTGATATAGTGCACGTAAAGACTATATTTCGCGCGATATTAACCCCTTAATTTTACTTACACTGGGAAGCAAAAATGATAACGACATTAATTGTTGTCGATTCGCCGAATGAATTTAGTCAATTAGATTTACATGATTGTGAAGTAATTGATTTTGATAGGTATTTATCTGAATTTCCTAAACGTGATGAAGGCAAAATGCGTGTCATTAATTTGTGTGCCACGGATAGATATTTGAGCAAAGGGTATTACTGTTCTCTTTTAGCAGAGGCAAGAACACACAAAGTGTTGCCTAGCGTCAATACCATTAACGATTTGATTATTGAGAGCCAAGAACAGTCTTTACAGATGAAGACCATTACACTGCCAAAAGCCTTAAGTGATGAGGTGCAAGATGGTAGCCACTGTGACGTATTTTTCGGCAGCACAAAGTCCGCTTCTATGGCCCCCATTGCAAAGTTCGCCTTTGAACGTTTCCCTGCGCCGTTCTTAAGTGTGTCGGTAAGTAAACAAGCCAATGCAACCGTTATGACTGTCGGCTTTGGTGATTGGCAATCAGCTGACAATAACGACAATAACGACAAGACCGAATTGGCGAAAGCATTACATGACTATATGTTAAAAACGTGGCGACGGGGCAGTAAAAGAAAACAAGCGCGTTGGGACATGGCTATTTTGTGTAATGAAAATGAAGCTACTCCGCCAAGCGATGTAAAAGCGATTAAGCATTTTATAAAAGCGGCGAAACTTGTTGGTATCAATGCTGAAGTTATTAACTCAACACAAGCGACCAATATTGGGCATTATGACGCACTATTTATACGCGAAACCACGGCTATTAATCACCCAACTTATCATATTGCACGTAAAGCCGAGCAAGAAGGTCTAGTGGTTATGGACGATGCCACAAGTATTTTGAAATGCTGCAATAAAGTATTTTTACACGACGCATTTAGCTACCACAAAGTACCCTCGCCACGCAGTCATTTTGTCTCCGATAACGAGACGCTAACCTGCGAAAAATTAGCGGAAGACTTCGGTTTCCCCATGGTATTAAAACTACCAGAAAGTTCATTTTCTATGGGTGTATTTAAGGTTAAAGATATTCAAGAGCTTAGGCTCAAACTAGAAAAGATGTTGAATGAGTCGGCACTAGTGTTAGTACAAGAATACATTTTCACCGAATTTGATTGGCGGATTGGGGTCTTAAACGGTCGTCCTATATACGCTTGTCGCTATCATATGGCGAGAGGCCACTGGCAAATTTACAACCATGATTCAAAGACCAATACCACAGGTGGTTTTGAAACATTACCAACGTTTGAAGTACCAAAACCGGTGCTCGATGCTGCCGTTAAAGCCTGTTCAATGATTGGCAACAGCTTGTACGGTGTTGATATTAAACAAGCTAATGGCAAAGTTTATGTTATTGAGGTGAATGACAACCCGAGTATTGAGTCAAAAGTAGAAGATTTATATCTGGGCAAGGAACTGTACATGATCATTATGCAAGAATTTGCCAACAGGTTGGAAGCACGTGGCCGCTAATACCGTGGTTGTTGATATGCAGTTGCGAATTGCCTCTATCCAAGATTTAGATGCTTTAGAGCGTATCGAGCTTGCGTGTTTTGATAATGACAGGTTGTCGCGCAGGCGCATGAGTTATTGGTTAAAAGCAGACAATGGTATTCTAGTTTTAGCTCAAAAGGCGGCTGAAGTCGTCGGTTATGGTCTGGTTATTTTACGCAAAGGTAGTCGCTCAGCACGCTTGTATTCGCTTGCTGTGCTACCCAATGCGAGAGGCCATAATATCGCACCAGCCTTGTTGCTGAAGCTTGAAGAGATAGCCTTAACCGAACAACGTTTGTTTATGCGTTTGGAAGTAGCTGAGGATAATTTCGGTGCCATAAAAATGTATAAAAAGTTGGGTTATCGCAAGTTTGGTATTTATCGTCAATATTATGAAACGGGTGCCGACGCCTTGCGTTTTCAAAAAGCCATACAACAGACTACGATGGCCAGCAATATGAGCTATTACCCATGGTATAAGCAGACCACTGAATTTACCTGTGGTCCAAGCGCTTTAATGATGGCGATGAAGTATTTGCATAAAAGCACTCGATTTGATCAAGCTACCGAAATCGATATTTGGCGCCATGCAACGACTATATTTATGACATCAGGACATGGTGGTTGCCATCCGTTAGGACTTGCATTAGCAGCTCATAAACGTGGATTCGAAGTTGCAGTTTATTCGACACAAGTTAATGATTTGTTTATTGACGGGGTTCGCAGCGAGCACAAAAAATCAATTATGCGCATTGTGGAACAAGACTTTATAGAGAAAGCGACTGAAGCAAACGTGCGGGTGTATAAAAATGAAATACAACTGTCGCAAATTGAAAACGCCCTGTCTAACGGTTTCGCTGTTATTTGCCTTATCAGTACTTATCAATTTGACGGTAAAAAAACCCCACACTGGGTTGCAATAACGCATGCGGATGACAGGTGCTTATATTTGCATGACCCTGATGGTAGCGAAGGTTTCTACAATGAGACTGGCACTAGGTTGGATGGCAATAGTCAAAGCGATGCTGGCGAAAGTGAAGATATTGATTTGGACTATCAGCATTTACCTATTTTAAAAGAAGATTTTGCATCACTTTCGGTTTTTGGAAAAAGCAAATTAAGAACTTGCTTAATAATAACGCCAGGCAAACAAAAAATTGAATCCATAGGAGAGGCAAGAAATGAGTTTCTTCAATAACAACGCAGAAATTATCTTATTTGCAGCACAAATTGATTTGGAACAAGTCAAAACGCAGTTTGAAAAACTATATATTGTACAAAAGTACCGCGATGCAGTGCACATCGAAATGCCCAAAGGTCACCTGTTTATTTTTGATTATGGGGTATTGGTTGCGTGGGGAGTTAACCCTGCAAAGCAAGATCACTATCTGACCGTCCTAAAACACATTGCTAAAGGGGTAAATCCGGCACAGACAGACAGATATGAGTTTGTTAAAGCAGGCAAAGAATCCAGTCAGTTGGTTATTGTGGATAACCAGCTCTCGTTGCCTAATGTGCAGGTTGATAGTTTGTTAACCTTGAGTCATGCTTTTGCTCAGTCAGCCAAATTGCAGCATGTTGAGATACTGGCCGAGCATACAATTAGTAATAATCAGTATTTGATCAACACCTTGTCACAAACGGGTAAGCTTCCCTTAAGTCGCAAAGCGTTGGCAAAATTGAGAGGCCAACTATTGCAGACAAGAAGTGACATTATGTTGCATTGTCGCGTGTTGGACACACCTGAGTTTTTTTGGGATTTCCCGGTGGTGGACCACTTGTATTTGAGCTTATCAAAATATTTAGAACTAAAACCAAGAATTGAATTGGTAAATCTAAAGCGGCAGACTATGCATGATCTATATGACATGTTGGCGACTGAGCAAAACCACAAACATTTATCGTTTTTGGGATCGATAGTTATTATTTTGATTGCGACAGAAATTGTGCTCTTCTTTTTTAAATAATGTGTGTGGTGTTAATCATTAACAAGACCATTGAGTTTTAAATAGGCGGCATATTTATTATGCTGGCCTATTGCTCTTTGATGAATAGGCTCAGTAACTTGGGCCGAACTCAAGGTTTTAACCATGCTGACCAATTTTTGCTTTTGTTCTCGCTTATCCTCTTTCTTATATTGCTCATACCAACATTCCTGTTGATGGCTCAAGCCACAAAATGCGAGTACTTGGTGCATGGTCGATTGTGGCTGACTAACTAAAGTTTCATACTCTATTTCAAAAATTTCATCTTGATAGATTTGCCGCCAGTGCTGCATTAGCTTGCCATAAAGTTGGTTGTAAACTGATAATTCACCGAGATCACACAAGTAAGGTTCGTTGGCGTCAAAATGATTCTTAAAAATCGACAGCCCAGTATCAGCAAACTGTCGCGTCAAATGAATGATTTTTGCATGTGGAAATAAGGTCTTAATTAAGCCAATAGATTGAAAGTTAGCAGGCAGTTTATCAATCACAAATGGCGTGCTTAATTGCCTTTTCTTAATCGCATTTACATAAATATTAGCTGCTTGCTGACAAATTTCTTGTCCTTTTCTGGTGTCCAATTCGGGCATAAATAAAGGGTAGGGCTGTTGCGTATGGTGGGCCACGAAGTTGGCTACTTGACTGGCAATAATAGCTTGTTCGCCTAAACTCGACACATCTGAATGTTGACATAGCATCTGTTCGAGTAAGGTAGAACCAGTGCGCGGCAAACCAAGGATAAAAATAGGCGTAAAACGCGTGCTTTTAGCTCGGTGATATTTTTTTGCATTTGAATTTATTTGGATCGCTGTAAAAAGATCGCGTAAATCGTTGACTCGATAGTCACACATAGATAATTGAAGCTGGTTAGCAACTTTCCAGTGCGCAAACGCCGGTTTGCTTCGTTTTGCTAATTCGAAGTAGCGACCAAGTGCGTAGTTAACAATCATTTGTAATTTGTTATCGCTGGCCGAGTTATTGTCTACCTTGTCACTGTTGGGCTCATTAGGAGAAAGGTTGTCAGACAAGTCGTCAATATTGGGTATTATATTATTTATTGCGCTGAGAGCATCATGCGCTAGGTTGATATCTTGCATTTGACCAAGGTTGAGTTTGAGCAACCATGCATAACTACGTAGTAAGTTGTCATCTGAATAATTGATACATTCAGAGGCTAGCTCATCCGCTTTAATCAGTTGACCTACTTCCCTGTAAAAATTAGCCGCTCGATAAATAACGACAGCATTTTTAGGAAACTGAGTTAGGGCAAAGTTGATTACGGTTTCAACATCCCTAACAGAATTAACCATTTCAAAAGCATCCGCTAGTTTAAAAAGAGGCTCATGTTGGGTTGGCAATAATTGGCAAGCGTTTGAGAGTTGTGTGATCGCTGAGTCAAACTCTTCCACACTGAGCAATGCAGATCCAAAATAAAAGCAGACATCACCGCGCTTTGGTGCCAATTTCTGTAATGCTAAGAATAGGTTAAATGCACGTTTAAAATCACCTTTAGCAACTGCATCTTGCGCAATGTTGAGCTGTTTCTCAAAAGATACGTGCGAGTCCTGCAAAGTCAAAATAATAGGTATCCACAATTAACGAAGCAAGTAAAAATGCCATATAAGAGAGTGTAAATAAAGAAAAATTAATGCTAAAAAAAAGCCTTGTCTTAAAGGACAAGGCTTTTGTAGCGTGTTTACTATTTAGAAGCTATAAGTTGCTTGTAAATAGTAGAAACCACCGTTAATACCAAACGGAGACGTCTCATAGAAAACACCACCCCATGTATTATTGCTAATTCCTTCAGATGCTTGTTTGGCAGCTGGTATATCAATGCGCTGTGCATCTTGGTCAAAGACATTTTGCGCACCAGCTGTTAGTGTGAATTCTTCAGTTAAGAAGTAACTAAATTCAACATCAACAGTCACTGCAGCATCAGCTGTAATTGCCGTTGCGTCATAATCCACGTGAACACCTTGGTATTCGCCATAGTAGTTAACACGTGTAAAGAATGAGAACTCATCCATGCTTTGTGCCCATGTTCCTGTAGCACGATGGTTTGGAAGGTCTTCTTCTAAACGCTTAACTTTAAAAGCACCGGTTATAGCACTAAATCTATCAACTTTAGTTTCGTTCCAGTTATACGCCAAGCTAAAGGTAGAGTTTCCACCCATTAACTCAGTAGTGTAGTTAGCTACTAAATCGATACCTGTCGTAGTGGTATCAAAATCGTTAGTGAAGAAACTTACCTGTGCCAACCCTGCAACATTCGGTACGCCAGCGGCGATGAGTGTTGCTTTGTTTTGAGGAGTCAAGTTGATTTTTTCAGATTGACTGATACGGTCTTCAACTTCGATGTTGTAATAATCAAGTGTGATGAAAACATCACCCAAGGTATATACAGCGCCTAATGTGTAACTGGTTGAGTCTTCTGGCGTTAGCTCAGTACCACCTAGTTCAACCGAGATTGGATTAGTAGGAGGAAGCAACGCAGAATCAACCAATACACCACTACTTAGGTTGGTTTGCACGTTACTTACGTTGGCTTGTCCAACGGTGGGTGCTCTAAACCCTGTACTGTATGAACTTCTCAAAGAAAAATCATCGTTTACATGGTATTGACCAGCTAGCTTAAAGTTAGCAGTTGAACCAAATGTGTCATAGTCTTCGTAGCGAACAGCAACACCTAGTAAGAACGCCTCGGTGAATGGAATTTCTGTATCTAAATAAACCGCATAGTTGCGACGAGTCGATACGCCTTGATCAGAAGGTTTGAAACCAGGGAAACCGTTTGAACCAACGCTGAAACCTTGGTCGAACAATGGACCGTTTTCAAACGATGCAACGTTACCTGCAATAACTTCAAAGCTTTCTTCACGCCACTCTAAACCACCAGCAATGTTCACTTCGCTATATAAATCGAAGTCAAACTGCTTAACCATATCTAGGTTGAAGCTTTTTTCTAGTTGAATATATTTACCAGGAGCGAAATCGCGAGGCGTATCTGGACCTAGTGAAGAATTCAAGGTATTAAAGATAAGAAATGCTGATTCACTGCGACCCACTGAACCGCTAACATCATAGAACCAACCTTCAGCAACACCGCCTTTTATTTCACCTTTGGTACCAATAACTAATGATGTGTCCGTGATATTACCACCAAAGTTTGGTGTAAAACCTTCTGCAATGCCTTGGTTATGAGCAAAACAGTTCGCGCCAGCTAACTGACCTAGTGCGGTCGGGTCAGGTAAACCATTTGCAGCAATTTCGACAATTGGGCAGTTTAACTGTTGTGATAAGCCATCTAACGAACCCACTAAGATAGTTGCTGGAGCAGCATCCCATGCATCTTGACCGGCTGCGTCATCATCACCTGGACGGTAACCAGCAGTGCCGTTAACATCACGCACTATACCGCCATAAACACCGGGGCGTGTGGTTGGGTTACGGTAATAGAAACCACCGCGTACATCGCGTTCAGAATAATTTCCGAACATGTAAAACTCTTTATCATCGCCTAAATCAAGACCAATGTTACCAAAAATGGTTATGTCGTCTTTTACTTCAGGTGAACCCCAGATTTGCGCTGGGTTTGCAACATTTAAACCGGCTTGCTCGAACGCAGTTGCATCGGCACGTTGAACACTTCGACTGGTGGCATCAGCATTTTTATACTGGAAACTCAGGTTAGCGAAACCATCCGCTGTGAATGGTAGACCCACGTTTCCTGATAATTGACTTGTATCGCCATCACCTTCGTAATACGAACCTTGACGAAGCGACAATGAACCGCCTTCGGCACTGTCCTTTAACACGAAGTTCATTACACCAGCAATCGCGTCAGAACCGTATTGCGCTGCAGCGCCGTCACGAAGTACTTCAACTTGCTTCAGTGCAACGCTAGGAATAACACTGATATCTGGGCCTTGAGCACCATCGTTAATACCACCACCTAAGAAGGCGATAACGGAGGAACGATGACGGCGTTTGCCGTTGACTAAAATGAGTGTGCTATCTGAAGATAAACCACGCAAGTTAGCTGGACGAACTAGTGTTGCTGCATCACTGATCGGGTTTGCATGCACGTTTAGTGAAGGTATTGTACCTTTCAATAATTCAAGCATGTCTGTGTTACCGCCTTTGCCGAGCTCATCGCCACCGATAATATCAATTGCGACGGGTGAATCAGCAATTGAGCGAGGTGCTGCACGACTGCCGACAACCGCGATTTTTTCAACCATGGATGCTTTCTTGCCGTCTTCTTGTGCAACTGTGGGTAATGCAAACGTAAGCGATGCGGCAGCACTAACGGCTAGGCCAACACGTACGCTTCTTGTTATTAGTGTGAGGTTGTTTTTCATGTGTTATCCCGTTTATAAATGTAGATTATAAATTTTTAATAAGTTGCGTTTTTTGTTTTTAGTATCCGCAATCTGATAGATATAGTTCCCTTTAATCCGATGTTTCAACGCGCTTAAGATTTGAACGTTGTACGGCGAAAACTACCTTGCTTAAACTTAAATTACAATTAGCTCAAAGTCTATAATATAGCGATAATTATTTTTTAAAGATGGAATACGCTTATTTTTTGTGTTTTGGTATTTGTTGTGTCGATTGGATAACAGTGTAGCTGGGGTTTGCGGAAGGACATATGTTAAATTTAATGCATTAATTTTTAAAAAACAGTTAATTAATATTAAATTGAACTAAATAAGGTTTAAAAGTAATAAACGACATTAAATAGCCTAGGGAATACCAAAATCCATGGCGTTATCCAGGCTATTTAATATTCAAGTCACATTTAGATAGTACTTTCAAACTGAATTTTATGTCTCAGTTGGGTACAACCTAAACCTACAGGATATCTTTACCACAAAGCCCAATGAAGGTCCTAGTTTAAGCCCAATATTTGTTTACCTTGTTTAAAGGTAATATCAACTGGAATTTGTGCATCTGACAGCTTCTGCAAATCGGCGGCTAAATCAGGCTTAATAACACCCATCGTTGTCACCATCTCAGATACGCCCGCGTAGTCTCCATCTCCCTGTAGCACAAGAATTTTGTTTGAAAGAGCATCTATTGCCTTTCCCATTTTTTCAATGTCGACTAAATACAAGCCTTCTTCATTGCGTTTGAACGCACCTTCTTGGTTGAAAAAGTTAAACCTAACCATGTTTGCTTTGCCATGCGCACTTGATGCACCGAAACGAATTGATCGAAAAATACCAGCCATAAAAGTCACATAGTAATCTTCCAACACCCCTTCAGTTATTGCGCCCTTTTCTAGCAACTGTCGCACCATATAAAGGCCTAATATATCGGCTTTACCTTCCTCTAAGGCTGAAGAATGTTCTTTTAATGCCTGTCTAACAGTGCCTTCACCACTTAATAGGTTTTTGATACCTAATCCATGAGCGACTTCATGAAACATGGTGTTGCCAAAAAAACCGTCAAACGTGACGTGTTTACGTTGCTGTTCAACAATTAATTGTTCTGCAATGGGTAACATGATGAAGTCGAATTTGGCGCGCATGGCATTCTTTAGTTGTAATCGGCGTGTGCCTTTTTGTAATTGTACTTCTTCGTCATTTGGCAAATTTATTGCAATGGTTTTGCTACCGGCATTTGAATGCCCCGCATAATAGATAACGTCATACGCATTTAAATCCGCATCTGTGCCAGGCATCTGAGCTTTATAAGCGTCATCAACGGGTAAGCCTTTTTGTAATTCAGGAAGGTAAGTGGCGTACTTCGCTAGTTTTTCACTCCAAGATAAGTCTTTTAATAACACGTATGATTCAAAGGCGGCTCTGTAGCCGTATAACTGGTCTTCATAAACCTCAATTGGCCCAATAACGACATCAATAGTGTTTGTTTTCATGTCCATCCAAGCGAAGTCGGATGCCTGATAGTCATCAGTTAGTAAGGCCTTTGCACGCATATTCAAATAGCTGGCAAAGGACTTGTCTTCTGCTAGTGTGGCTGCTTGCTCTAACAGCTTAGCGGCAGCGGTCAATTCTGACTTGTACACTTGTGAATATTTTTGGGTACTCAAATTTCCGTTTTCATCACGAACGACAATAGAGTAAAGGCCTTGTTTATCATCAAAATTAGCGGCTTCGAACTCTTCTTTACTCATATCAGCTGGATAAAATTGTGCGCCTTTTGATTTCTCATCTATCCCGGATAAAAACGCAGTATCGCCGTTCAATCTATCCCATGGACCATAATTAATATCAGCAAAGGCTCTGACCTTAGGATCGACAATGTTGTCTAAAAAGCGAGACTTGTCTTGACCAAACGCTTGTTTCCAAAATAAATCATCCATAATTTTAGATGCATCAATAAGCACGCTCAACATCTTCCTTTGATTGGGGGTATAACTTGATAAATCGGCGGCTAATTCAACGGGGTAATATATGTCGAGTCTTGACTCATCGACGATTAACGTTGATTGCGCAGCAACAGTTGAACGTCCTGCTGGGTTTTCTTGCGTTTCAGTTGTTGATTTTGAACATCCTGTCAATGAAGCAATGACAATAACTGCGATTGTACTGAGGGCAGCAATTTTATATTTATGCATGATTTGTCCTATTTTATTATTATTGTAATTGATTTTTTACTATTTGAGGCAGGTTTGTAGCATGCATGTATGAGCACTGCCATAACTAAATGTTAAGACAGAATGTCATCTGATTGCAAATGTAACTTTTGGTATTTACGCAGATGTTGTCGCGATTTTCTGATAATTGCAGCAATGCATTTTCAGTGAGATGTGTGGGTCAATTATGGAGTCGTCCACGATCAGTATTTATGAGTAATCTACACTGACGATAGATGTCGTCATGCTTTTATCATGAAAACGCCTTCCAAAATCCTGTTTTGCTTTCTGTTAAGCCGAGAGATCGGGAAATATGGTATTGGTTTGTACTTGCTTTAGTCCCCAGTGATGCTGTAAACCTTTGGCAATCCACTCTCTCACATCGGATGTAGGCATTAAATCTCTAGCTTCAAATAAGTGATCCTGGGAAAGTCCAGGCCACTTACCTAAGACTTGACCCCCTTGCGGAATATTACCGCCAAGCATAAATAAACAGCTTGCCGTGCCATGATCTGTCCCGGCCGTGCCATTTAGTGCAACGGTTCTGCCAAATTCCGTTGTTACTATCACTAATGTATCCTTAAACGATTGTCCGAGTCCGTCTTGTAAAGACTGTATGCCTTTATCAAGCAGCGTAAATTGCCGCTGTAGACGGCCAGCTTGGTTATTGTGAGTATCCCAGCCACCGAGCTCAAGCATAGCGCAATTAATGTTGTCGTCATTTTGCAGTATTTTACCGCAATTATTTGCTAACAGCGTAAACTTTGGTCGTGTTTTGCCTGTCGACATCATATTTGGGTTATCGCGCTGCTCCTTTGCTTGCTGCAACAACAGTGTTAATTCCTCGTCGTTCTCATACAAGTGTTCTAGTCGGTCGAGTAGATCATCGTCGGCGGCTTTAAAATTGGATGGATACCATGTAATTGCTGAGGGCTCTTTATTCGCTGAGGGCTTTTTATTCGCTGAGGGCTCCTCATTCGCTGAGGGCTCTACACCCGCGCGCAAGGCGATAGGGATGGTGCGAGAAATAGCGAGCCCTTGACCGTGGTATTGATCTAGGGCTCTTGCCATCCAACCATTTTCGTGATCAATGTCGTTTAGGCCGCTTTCCATCTGGTCTTGCGCGTCAAAGTGCGACCGTTTCCTATAGCCACTAGCGACCGCAATTACTGGGGAAAATTGTTTATTTTTGTATAACTGGTGCAAATGCTTAAACGCGGGGTGCAAGGCAAAACCATTGTCTAAGGGTAGCAGAGACCCTGTAATATCACTGAGAATATTCGCACGATAAGCGAAGTAGTCGGGGTCAAAAGCCGGAATAACCGCATGCAGTGAATCCATCGCACCGCGTAACATTATCCAAACCACTTTTTTATTTTTAGTGTCAGTCGCTTGCTTGTCAGTCGCATGTGCGATTGCTGCACCTATTGTGGGAGTGGATAAAAACACACACCCGGCGATTGTTGAGCGTATGAATTCTCTGCGTGGATTTTTTATATTGGTCATCGCATTATCTCCTCAAAAACTCTGGACTCACAAATAACATCGCTAAGCCTTGTTGTTTGCTTTCTGCACGCATTATATGTTGGGCTGTTGAGGAACTCAATAAATCCCCTAACGCCACCTTTGCAACATCAATTGGCGCCATTTTAACTTGTCCTGCGATATGCTCAGCCCATTCAATCCGATTCATAAGGGCAGATGCACTTGCCCAGTCTTGTGCGTTATCAGAAAAACCAGCGGGCGAGCCCGATGAGTAGGGTGCTTGTCCCAATATTTCTAGGTTCTTAAGAATATCTGGTTTGGTGTTGCTAAGTTGGCAAGCTCGCTGCAGTGAAATAACGTATTCTCTGGGGGTTTTGAACTTGCTTGACTTTATCGACCAACTCAATGGGTGTTCGATCATGACTATCATGACACTTGGAATATGACCTTTAGTTTCTACCCAACGTTTTGCCATTTGCTGAACCAGCGTTTGCGGTGGTGAATCAGCTATAAAGTGTTTTGCTATCTTATATGATAGATGCTGTGCAGTTTGATCATGAGTTGCAAGACTGTTAAGCATATCAACAGCTTGCTGGCCGTTATCGCGTGTTGCAGCATAACGTTTGCCTAATAATGTTTTCTCTCCAGGTTCGTGTGCATTTGCTCTAAATACAAAACCCAGTGCTTCGCGCTTTTTCCTACCCCCAATACCCCAACCGGTTAAGGATTTTGAAAGGGCCTGCACGTCGCTTTGTGTATAACCGCCATTAACCCCCAAGGTGTGCAACTCTAAAATTTCGCGACCTAAGTTTTCATTCAATCCACGTTTTTGGCGTTTCAGGCCAAGTGCTGAGTTAGGCCCAATTGAACTCTCATTATTCAAGTAATATAACATCGCTGGATGCCGGGTAACTGACACTAACATGTCGGCAAAATAACCATTTAGATGCGGCGCTATCGCTTCAGATTCTAATGTGGGGGCGATTGTTCGCATGTTCGCATTGGTATTACTAAGACTAAAGTGGTTAGCGAAAAAGTCTTGTAGCCGAGCTTGCAATGGTTGTTTGGTTTGAATCGCTTGCCGTATGATTTGTGCACTGAGCCTTTTGCTACTGTTGATCATTTCTCGACGTTTGTCTTTGAGCGACGTTATCGCTTTATTATTTTGCGCAGATTGCTGTGTCGTTTTTCTATCATGTCGGTAGGCGAATATATTTTTGAGGGCCTGTTCACTTGTCCATTTAGGGTTTTGAATAGAATAATCACGGAGCTGATTTAATAACCATTTTTTTGGATCTTGAATATTCATCTTTGCTAAGGCAGGTGTTGCACCATAACCAAAACGGTTAAACGCGATGTACAGGGAACTTTTTTGCATATTCTACTCAAAAAATTTAATGCTCTTATTCGGACGGCTGATAGACCAGCCCACTAGACTCAAAATAGTTACCTTTGCAGCATACTGCTAGCTACTGTAAACGACAATCTACATTACACTATCTTTACACTTTACTTTTATCGTAGGTTTTCGCTTGATATTTGAGTGTTTTAGGGACCTCTACGGTAGCTATTTCAACGACCTTTACAGTAATTAATTGGATAATTAAGTCGCTATCGCTCGTCATGTTAACAACCCTATTCAAATTTGGGTTATTATCAAGATTAGTTATCGCAAAACAGTTATTACAACACAGTTATCGTTACTGCTAGGAAACCGCTAATTACTATGCCTACTATTGAATTTGATGCACCAAAAGAACTCCAATACGTCTATCTTGTGGGGGGGGCGGTGCGCGATAAACTGTTAGGCGTTGCCAGCAACGATAGAGATTTTGTGGTGGTAGGTGAAAGCACAGAAAAATTGGAAGGTCTCGGCTTTCAATCAGTCGGTGATGATTTTCCAGTTTATCTCCACCCTAAAACAAAAGAAGAATATGCGCTAGCAAGAACTGAACGTAAAACAGGTAAAGGATATCGGGGGTTTGCGGCAGATTCAAATAAAAACATTACCTTGGAAGACGACTTAGCGCGCCGCGATCTAACGATTAACTCAATGGCAATGGATAAGTATGGACGCATTTTTGACCCTTATAATGGTCAAGATGATCTTAGCAATAAAGTGTTAAAACATACTACTGAATCATTCGCTGAGGATCCTGTCAGAGTATTGAGAGTGGCTCGTTTTTATGCGCGTTTAGGACCACAATGGCAAATCCATGAGTCAACAAAACAGCTCATGTCTGATATGTTTAATAATGGTGAACTAACACACTTGGTAGCAGAGCGGGTATACAAAGAAACGGAGCGGGCATTGATGGAGCCTTACCCGTATTTGTTTTTCGAAACACTGATAGATTTTGGCATTTTCCCAGAGTTGGCAAATATGCGAGGGGTTCCTCAACCCTTTAAACATCATCCTGAGGGAGACGTGTTTGTGCATACGATGCTAGTTTTGCAGCGTTCAGCGGATTTACACTTTGACTTACCGACCAGATTTGCGGCGTTAACTCATGATTTTGGTAAGCCCGTAGCGTTTGCAAGATATGCAAAATTGTACCAACATGAACAGCTCGGAATTGAGGTCATTGAGCGTTTTTGTCAGCGCTTAAAAATACCTAAGAAACTCACAGAAATAGCCAAGCTGACGAGTGATAACCACACTAAATGTCACAGAATTAGAGAGTTAACACCTAAAAAACTACATGTTTTTTTAATTGATAATATGAACGTACTGAAAAATGAGCTTCGATTCTTTCAATTCTTAGATGCTTGTCGGTGTGACGCTCAAGGGAGAGGGCCTACATTGGTTAATAAACCTTATCCGCAGTCTGACATTGCAAAGTCGTATTTGTTATCGTTAAAAAAGCTTGATACAAAAAAAATAGTTAAACAGGCCATGCTAAATGGCTGCGTAGGCGAGCAAATTAGCGATGAGCTACGCATTGCTGAAATAGAGAATATTCGCGTTCATCAAATGAGCATGGGGCAGTAATGAGCGAAATAGATGATTTCGTCGCACCGTAACCTTTGTCGTTAATACAAATCTAACGACCCCATTAAAATTAAACATAGCTTGAGGTTGATGTCACCTCCGCTGTTATAAATAAATGCAAGGTAAGTCATGAAACCAATATGTCGATATTCACTTTCGAAGCTAGCTCTTTTTTCAATCGGACTTAGTATTTTATCAAGTCAAGCAATTGCATCAATAGACGTATCCAATGCGGGTTATTTTCGAACCCCTAGTATTCACCATAATACAATTGTATTTGCTGCTGAAGGCGACTTATGGAGAGTCAATCATCAAAGTGGATTGGTAAAAAATGAAGCGGTGAGATTAACCACCCATTCTGCTGAAGAAATAACGCCCTTCATTTCACCAAATGGTCAACAGGTGGCTTTTTCTGCAAATTATGAAGGTACTATTGAGGTGTATTTAACCTCTGTAACAGGCGGTGCACCAGAACGTATTACGTTTGAAAATAGCCGAGCAATGGTTAAAGGGTGGACCCAAAGCGGAGACATTGTATATGCAACATCGACAACGATTACGGGCCCCGCGAACAGTTGGGTGCTTAAAACAGTCGATCCTAAGACCTTAGTTGTCAATAATATTGAAGTCTCAGATGCGGTAGAAGGCGTTATTGACGATAAAACCAATACACTTTATTTTGTGCAGCACGGCCTGCAAATATCAACGGATAATGCTAATCAATATAAAGGTGGGGCGACGGGTGAGCTGTGGCGGTATGACTTGGATAATGTCGGGGAAGCAACAAAATTAACCGAGGCGCACACCGGATCGGTAAAAAATCCGATGCTGTTTAATCAACACCTCTACTTTATTAGCAACCAAAGCGGCATCGACAACATATGGCGTATGTCACTAAATGGCCAAAACGCTGAACCCGTCACCAAGTATATTGAATGGGGGGTTCGCAGCGCGTCTATGCACAATGGCACAATTGCCTATCAACTTGGTGCAGATATTATTATCTTAGATCTAGTGAAAAATAACAGTGAAAAAGTGAGTATTGCACTCACGTCAGATTTTCCGCATTTGCGTGAACGCTGGATTGAAAAGCCACTTGAGTATCTATCGCAAGTATCATTATCGCCAAAAAGCAATAAAGTAGTTATAACGGCTAGGGGCAGAATTGCCGTCGCAGGGACAGACACTAAAAGACTGGTAGAAATCAATACAAAGCCGACGTCTCGCAGCAGAAATGCAATACTCAATATCGATAATAAATCGGTTTTTGCGTTCAATGATGATAGTGGTGAAAGTGAAGTTTGGCAGTTTTGGCTAGACGGTCAAACAGCGGCAAAAAAATTGACTAATGATGGTAAGACATCACGCTTAAATATGTGGTTGTCGCCTGATGGCTCAAAACTCGCGCATGACACAAAACAGGGTGAGTTGTTCGTGTTAGATATTGAATCGGGTGAAAACACCCTATTACTGAATGACATTGCATCTGGCGTTAGCCGTTTTACCTGGTTCAACGATAACGATACTATCGCGCTTGCTTACGTTAAGTTGGGAAACGAGCGCACGTCAGTGATGCTGCATTCTTTATCACAAGAAAAGTCAGAAACGTTAACCACTCAGAAGTATGAATCATATTCACCCACATTTAGTGCCGACGGTAAGTGGTTGTATTTTTTATCGGATCGAAACTTCAATGCAAACCCGAGTAGTCCATGGGGTGATAGAAACATGGGGACGGCGTTTGATCGTAAGGCAGAAATCTATGCTATTGCATTAAATGCAGCCTCTAAATTTCCATTTGCAGAACCTCAGGAAAGCGTTGGAGCATTGTCTAAAACTGATGGTGTAGTCGTTGAAAAGATGGAAGAGAATGAGGATGACGAGTCCCCAAGTGACGGGCAAGATGAAAGCGATAAGTCACAAGACAAAAAGTTATCTAAGAAAAAGTCTGATACTGATCAAAAAGCATCAATTGAGATTACATGGCAAGGTATTCAAAAAAGACTTTGGAAAGTACCGGTAAGTGCCGGTAATTATTCACAACTGTCTGCGAATGCGCGTTTCTTATACGTCATTGACCAAGTGAATGAACCTAATTCAAGACCTAATTTAAAGTCGATTAGGATTAAACATGACCCCTCTCTAAAAACCTATACATCAGCTATTAGTGCTTACGAACTGTCTATGGATGGTGAATCAATCCTCATACAGAAAGGCCGCCGCGCTGGCATTTCGATGTATGTGGTGTCTGCGGGCTCCATCTTCCCTAGTAATGCGCGAGACAATATGGTGCAGACTCAAGGCTGGAAAATCAGAATTGAGCCTCGTAATGAATGGCGTCAAATATTTAAAGATGCTTGGCTTATGCACAGAGATTCGTTGTTCGAAACAGATATGCGTGGTGTCGATTGGATGGTCACTAAAGCGAAGTATGAACCTTTATTAAAAAGATTAACAGACAGGCGCGAGCTAAACGATATTTTTAAGCAAATGATGGGTGAATTAAATGTACTGCACTCGCAAGTAAGAGGGGGTGACATTATCGACAATGATGAGACCGCTTCCTCGTCTTCGTTAGGTGCTGCTTTTCTCGACTCTGCCGACGGTGTTTTGGTTTCGCATATTTACCTGCACGATCCTGAATTACCAGATGAAGCCTCGCCCTTAGCCAGTCCTGGCGTTAATGCGATGAACGGCGACATCGTGAAAGCAATTAACAATACTGCCATCACAACCGTTGCTGATTTGGTTAAACAACTAAAGTTTCAATCAGGTAAGCAGGTTTTATTAACCTTGGAACGTAATGGTGAACAAATTGACACGATTGTTAAACCAGAATCGAGTGGCAATGAAGGGCGTTATAGATACCGTAATTGGGTATATTCGAACGCAAGTAAAGTTGCTGAGCGAGACCAAGATATCGGTTATTTGCATCTGTATGCGATGACAGGAAGCGATCTGTCCACCTTCGCGAAGGAGTTTTACGCTCAATATAAAAAACAGGGTTTAATTATTGATGTACGCCGCAACAGAGGCGGTAATATCGATAGTATTATTATTGAAAAACTATTAAGACGCGCATGGTCATTTTGGCAAAGCACCAATGGTCAACGTTCGACCAATATGCAGCAAGCCTTTCGAGGCCATTTGGTGGTGTTAGCTGATGAGTTCACTTATTCAGATGGTGAAACATTTACTGCGGGAATTAAAGCCTTAGATTTAGGCACTGTAATTGGAAAACAAACCGCAGGTGCTGGTGTTTGGCTCAGTGGCGGTAACTCCGTTGTTGACGGCGGTATAGCAAGGGTAGCTGAATTCCCGGTATTTGCTATGGATGGGCGGTGGATCACAGAAGGACGTGGTATTTCCCCTGACATTGAAGTCAACAATATGCCCCACGCTACATATACAGGCATTGATGCGCAGTTAAATAAAGGCATTGCTTATTTACAAGAAAAAATTAAAGAGCGACCTATTCCTGAATACAAAGCGAAACCATTTCCTCCAGTAGATGCGACAGCGGACGACATTAAATGAAAAAAGCCTTGCTAGCTATATTTCTCGTTTTAGGCTCAGTAACACTGATTATGTGGGTAATCTCACCGGTTAGGCCGGTGGCATGGTCACCCGATCCGGATGATGGCTTAACGGGTGTCTATACACCAAACGATGCACTCTTCGATCGAGATAGTGTTGCTATGCAACAGCAGTTTTTGCTCGATGTCGGCAAAGGTCCTGAAGATATCGTTATTGGTGAAGATGGCTATTTGTATACGGGCTATGATGATGGCCGAATTGTGCGGGCGCCGGTGGCGGACATATTGGCAGCGTATAGTAACTCGAGCAAGTCTTCTAGCGCGCAAAATTCATCCTCTCGTGATATCGCTTTTGATGAGTTTGCTAATACCCAAGGGCGACCCTTAGGTTTGCGCTTTGATGCTGCTGGCAACTTAATCGTTGCCGATGCAGTCAAGGGTATATTATCTATTGATAAACAGCGCAATATACGTGTTTTAGTTGATGAATATGAGGGTAAAAAACTACTTTTTGTTGACCATCTTGACATTGCCAATGACGGGACTATTTGGTTTAGTGATGCATCGACTAGGTTCGATATGCTTAATTTTGTTTATGACTTTTTGGAAGCAAGTTCAACAGGCAGATTATTGAGCTACAATCCTACATCGGGCGAAACACGCTTAAGAATGGATAATCTGTTTTTTGCCAATGGCGTTGCCGTTGGTCCCGATGATGAATTTGTGCTAATAAATGAAACAGGTAGAGCGAAAATTCATCGTTTGTGGTTGCAAGGGGATAAAGCCGGCAGCCGTGATATTTTCATGGAGCAGCTTCCAGCAATGCCAGATAATTTATACTTCAAAGACGGCATCTTTTGGGTTTCACTCGTTACCTTACGCGACCCTTTGGTTGAAGGCTTAGCACAAAGCCCGTCGTTACGAAGGCTCATCGGCGGCGTACCTAAGAGCCTATTAAAAGCCAGTTCTCACTATGGTTTTGTGATTGGTGTGACACCTGAAGGCGACGTCATTCAAAACCTGCAATCAGCAAAAGGTTATCAAAGCATCACTACGGCAATAGAATTTCAAGGTCATTTATTTTTAGGCTCTCTAGACAACAACAGTATAGCGGTTATCAAAATAGACTGACGACTTTGTGGATAAAGCTTGGCGTCTTATTTTTTGGCGTCTGGGCGGTATTTTTTAACCATGCCTTGTAGAAAGTTTCTTAGAAGCTGATCGCCACAAGCCTTGTAGCTGCGATGATCAGGTTTGCGAAACAGCGCCGATAGCTCACCTTTACTAAATCGAAAATTTGCATACTTAAGGACTTCAATCATATCGTCATCGCGATATGACATCGCAATTCTAATTTTACGCAGTATTTCGTTGTTACTTAAACGCTCTTCGCCTTTCAGCACTTGAAGCTCAACACCTTCTTGCTTGCCGCGTCTTTTAATAATTAAGCCGTCTAAAAACAAAGAAATGATTTTGTCGCGACAAAGAATAAAGCCAGGTTCCTCTTCCTTTTTCATTATTCTCTGTAAATATTCGGTTTCCATGTCGTAATTGGCCAACTTAAATAGGTCGATAGCAGAACCATCGTTAAGTTTCAGGGCGAAACGTAAGCGGCGTAGAACGTCATTGTGGATCATAATTTACTTGTCACGGAATAAAAAATGCGAGTATATACTATGGGTTAGCAACTTTATACCGCTTATCAATCTCAAGCAGCCTAAATGAAAGCCATTCATCCGCTATTCTTGGTTTAATAAACAGCAATAATCATGTATAGTGCGCGCGATTTTCAATAATCGTGCGCAACGCTTTTTGCCACGTTAATAATTTTTTATATTCGGACGTTTCTTTGATTACTACAGCAAACATTACCATGCAGTTTGGCGCCAAGCCACTTTTCGAAAACATATCAGCTAAATTCGGTAACGGCAACCGTTACGGACTCATCGGTGCAAATGGCTGTGGTAAATCTACCTTGATGAAAATCATGACAGGCGAGCTTCAACCGACTTCAGGTAACATATCTATCACGCCAGGTGAAAGATTAGGAACCTTAAGCCAGGATCAATATGCTTTTGAGAAGTTTTCAGTTGTTGACGCAGTTATCATGGGGGACGCTGGTCTTTGGGAAGTGAAACAAGAAAGAGACCGAATTTACTCCTTACCAGAAATGTCTGAAGATGACGGCATGAAGGTAGCAGACTTGGAGTCAGAATTTGCTGAAATGGATGGTTATACTGCCGAAGCAAGAGCAATAGAGCTGTTAGTAGAAGCTGGCATTCATCAAAAGTACCACTTCGGCTTAATGTCTGAGGTTGCGCCAGGTTTGAAGTTGAGAGTACTTATTGCTCAAGCGTTATTTTCAAACCCAGATATTTTGCTTTTGGACGAACCAACTAACAACTTGGATATTTACACCATTAAGTGGTTAGAAGACGTTCTGAACCAACGTAAATGTACAATGGTAATAGTATCCCACGATCGTCACTTCTTAAACTCAGTTTGCACACACATGGCCGATATAGACTTTGGTGAATTACGCATTTACCCTGGAAACTATGAATCATATATGGCGGCCGCTGCATTAGCGCAAGAACAAATACATCGTGAAAATGATAAAAAATCCATTGAAATCGGAGAGCTTCAAGGTTTCGTTGCGCGCTTCTCTGCAAATGCCTCGAAAGCGAAGCAAGCGTCATCTAGGGCCAAAAAATTAGAAAAAATCGAATTAACTGAAGTTGTTTCTTCAAGCCGGCAAACACCGTTTATTAATTATAAGCAGCATAGAAAACTGCATCGTTTAGCACTTGAATTAACCAATATAACGCATGGTTTTGATGGCGAAACGCTATTCAAGAGTAATGAAATTCTCCTAGAAGCGGGTTCAAAATTAGCCGTTATTGGTGAAAATGGAGCGGGTAAAACGACATTTTTGCGTTGTTTAATGGACGAATTAAAAGTCAATGGCGGGATTGTGAAATGGTCAGAAAACGCGACTATTGGTTACTGTCCGCAAGACACCACTGAGGACTTTTCGGCTGACATTACTTTATTTGATTGGATGTCTAAATGGCGAACGCCAAAACATGATGATTTGGCTGTTAGAGCCATATTAGGTCGCTTATTATTTACCTCTGATGACGTAAACAAAAAAGTAAATGTGTGTTCAGGTGGTGAAAAAAATAGACTCATGTTTGGTAAGTTGATGATGTTAGATATTAATGTACTTATTATGGATGAACCTACAAATCACATGGACATGGAGGCGATTGAAGCACTCAATAAAGCATTGAAAAACTTCGACGGTACACTTATTTTTGTTAGCCACGACAGGGAATTTGTGTCAACGTTGGCAACCAGCATCATTGAAGTTAAAGACGAAAAACTTAATTACTTCAAAGGGACTTACGATGAGTACACAAGTCTTTCTCGCTAGTTCAGACTAGCTCATTACAGGCTATTTAGTGTGTATTAAAAACGGTCATTTCGATATCGAAATGACCGTTTTTTTTGTCAGCAACATTTAGAAACTAATTAAACCGCTTATTTATCCATCATTTGTTTAAATTTCATTCGGACGCTGGTATTTTAATATTGTTGTAAACAGTCATCTTACGAACTAACTTATCGTTGTTTGTCTGATTTTTTCACAAAAGCGATTTATAAAGTGACCTACATAGTGATCTATAAAATAATGATAAACGGTTGAAGAGGACGCGATGTTAAGTATCTCAGGTATTACAAAAACGTATGACAATGGCGTGAAAGCATTAAATGATGTGAACATCACTATTCCTAACGGTCTGTTTGGTTTGTTAGGCCCCAATGGAGCAGGTAAGTCGTCGTTAATGAGAACCATAGCAACACTGCAACCGGCCGATGCAGGGACTATTACCTTTGATGGTATCGATGTGTTGTCGCAACCTAACGAGCTGCGTCAACGTTTAGGTTATTTGCCTCAGGACTTTGGTGTTTATCCGCGTATTAGTGCTTATGATTTACTCGATCATTTGGCTATTTTAAAAGGCATTGCGAACAAACCAGAACGCCAAGAGGCAGTCAACGGTTTGCTAGCTCATGTAAATCTTTTTCAACATCGCAGAAATGCAGTGAGCGGATTTTCAGGCGGAATGCGGCAACGCTTTGGTATCGCCCAAGCCTTGCTGGGTAATCCTGACCTACTTATTGTAGATGAGCCAACCGCAGGGCTAGATCCAGAAGAGCGCAATCGTTTTCATAACTTGTTGGTAACACTGGGGGAGGATAAAGTCATCATCTTATCTACCCACATAGTGGATGATGTGTCTGAATTGTGTGCTGATATGGCGGTACTAGGTGCTGGCGAAATACTATTGCAAGGGAATCCAATTGAAGTAACCAATAACCTCGCTGGGAAAATTTGGCGAAAAATTGTCAGCATGGATGAAGCAAAGGAAATTGAAGCCAACATGGCATTGATATCAAAACGCTTGTTTGCAGGCAGAACCGTCGTTCATGTCATGGCCAACACATCACCTGAGGGCTTTGAATCTGCGCCAGCAAATTTAGAAGATGTGTACTTTTCTACCTTACATCAACAACGCACTAGCGCGATTTAAGGGACTATCATGTTTTTAAAAATGCTCGCGTTTGAATGGCGTTATTACATCAAACAACCTTCTTTTATTGTCACCTGTTTGGTGTTTTTCTTACTGCCTTTTTTAATCATGACTATCGAAGAAGTGACTGCTGGGGGGGGCGGAAATACGCATTTAAATAGCCCTTATGTGATTGCCAATACGATGCTCACTTTTGGCCTCTTTGCCATGTTTGTGGTGGTCAATTTCGTTGCCAATACAGCCAGTCGAAATGACACCTCCATGATGTCAGAAATTATCTGTACGAAACCGATCCCGCCAATGTCTTATCAACTTGGGCGCTTTTTTGGTGCGTTTCTTGTTTGCGTGAGCGTGTTTTTGATGGTGCCACTTGCCCTGCTTATTGGTTCTCTAATGCCATGGTTGGATCAAGAGAGGTTGGGAGAATTCAACCTCGTGTCTTACCTTGCTCCTTTTCTTATTTATTCAGTCACCACTATTTTTGTTCTATCCACTTTGTTTTATGCCGTAGCATTGCGTTTTCGAAGTATTATGCCGGTGTATCTTACTGCGTTAGGATTGTTGATCATCTACGTTGTATCATCGGCAATTTTCGATGAACCAAATCAACGTCAGATCCTCGCCATTATAGATCCGTTCGGCATCAATACATTCAGCGAAGTAACGAGTTATTGGACCCCATTTGATAAAAACACAATGACGGTGCAGTTGACTTCAGAAGTGATTACTAATAGAGCGCTTTGGATTGCGCTTGGCGTCGCTAGCTTGTTTGGTTTTGGAAAAATATTTTCGCCGTTAACAATGAAGTCGATTAAAGAAAAGAAGAATAAAGACATCACGTTTGTTGAAACACCAACGACAACGCTAAGCAAAGTAAAATACCAATCAGGTTCAGGTATTCAGCAATTTTTGACAAGAACTACATTTGAAATAAAACAAATTGTATTTAGTCCTGCGTTTCCTATTCTTATGTTGTTTTGTGCGTTCAATTTAATTGCTCAGTTTTTTAACCCAATCGGTCTTTATGGCGCGTCGAATTGGCCGTTGACGCAAACCATGGTGCAACTGATTCAGAATGCCTTTGGATTAGTCAATATTATTGTTATTACGTACTACAGCGCTGAAGTGGTTTGGCGTGAACGCACCGTTGGTATGGGCGATATCACTGATAGTATGCCAGTGGCTAACATAACCTTTTGGCTTTCTAAGTTCATTGCGGTTTGCGTAGTGATTATTAGCATATTTTTGATCGGCATACTGGCGTCAATATTTAATCAACTAATTTTAGGTTATAGCAACCTAGATATACTGCAATACGTTGTGTCCTTATTTTACTACACCGCGAGCAGTTTAATTTTGCTAATCGTACTGTCGTTTTGGTTACAAACAATGAGCCCGAGTAAGTACATAGGCATGTTGTTATTTGTGGGCTATTTCTTTGTTTCTATCGTGTTCAGTCAAATAGGCATTGAACATAATATGTTCCAGTATAGTCTGGCACCCATTTTACAATATTCTGACATGAATGGTTATGGTTGGACGTTAACAACGCAAAATTGGTATTTATTGTATTGGTCGTCACTCGCGGTGGTATTAAGTATAGTGAGTTTCAGCTTATGGCATCGTGGTCCGCATAGCCGATTGCGCGCTAGATTTAAGATGCTGCCTTACCAAATAGGCCGAGGTGGCTTTACTGCTATCTCTGTGTGTTTGCTCTTATTTCTTGGCTCGGGTTCAATTATTCATTACAACACAAAAGTGCTGAATAAATTTACCACTCAAAATGAAGCACTCAACGATAGAGAGCTTTATGAAAAAGAATTCGCTAGATTTGAAGATGATCCCACGCCGATTATTATTTCAGTGGATGCTGAAATCGCTATTTTCCCAAGTGCACGTAGGGTTGAAACCATCACCAAAATCATAGTCGAAAATAGAACTAATAAAGCCATCGAAAAATTTTTAGTCAATCACCCCAATTTCAGCCCTGTATCAGAGGTGGAAATTGAAGGCGGTAGTTTGGGTAAAAGAGAGGCGGTTGATGTTGCTTGGTTTATTTTTGATAAACCGATGCAACCGGGTGAAAAGCGCAACGGCACTATTAAAGTTGTGCGTGAGCATAAGGGATTTAAAGACAGGGGCGAGGATACAGAAGTGGTTCGCAATGGTACTTTTATTTCTAACTTTAGCTTGTACCCTTCATTTGGGGTCAATCAGCGCTTTTATATTGGCGATCAACATGAACGCAGAAAACGTGAATTAGGTCCTCCTCAAAGAGCCTATCTACTTGAAGATTCGAGTCGTTACAATGAAAGTTTCTTCGGGCCACAAACGGCTCTAATTGACTTTAAAGCGACCTTGTCCACCAGTACCGATCAGTTTGCTATTGTACCAGGGTACTTGAAAAAGGAATGGGAGCAAGACGGTCGTCGTTATTTTGAATATGCAATGGACAGCCCTATGGTGAATTTCTTTAGTATAATGTCAGCTAAACTTGAGGTTAAGAAAGAAATGCATAACGGTGTTGAAATTGCCGTTTATTATCACCGGGAACATTTTTGGAATGTTCAGCGTATGATTGATTCAAGCAAAGATTCGCTCGACTATTTCACTCAAGCATTTGGTCCCTATCAACACAAGCAACTGCGTATCATTGAGTATCCGGGCTACCGAAGCTTTGCACAAAGCTTTGCCAACACCGTGCCTTATTCGGAAAACATTGGTTTTATCACGGACCTGCGCGACCATAAGGAAATCGATCCTGTTTACTATATAACTGCCCATGAGGTTGCGCACCAATGGTTTGGTCACCAACTGAATGCCGCAAATGTGCAGGGCAGTGCCGTGTTGTCTGAATCACTTTCACAATACGCCGCCTTGATGGTCATGGAGAAGAAATACGGGGAAGAGAAAATACGTAAATTCTTAACCTTCGAGTTGGACAGTTATTTACGTGGAAGAGCCAGTGAAAATCTAGAGGAAATGCCGCTACTGCGAGCAGAAAATCAGCAGTATATTCACTATCGCAAAGGCTCTATTGTTATGATGGCGTTGCGTGACAGAATAGGCGAGCAGAATATGAATAAAGCCTTAAAAGCACTTATTGCCGAATATAAGTTTAGTGATACGGTTCAAGCTACCACGCTTGATTTAGTCGCCGCATTGAAGTCTGTTGCTTTGCAACAGGACCATGCTTTTATCGATACTCAGTTCAATCAAATCAGTATTTATGACTTGAAGATAGTCGATACAGTCGTGAATAAACAAAAAGACGATGAATACAGCGTAACCTTAACGGTGTCGGCAACACAGTTTGAGGCAGATGGTAAAGGTGAAGAAACAGAACAGCCATTCGATGAGTTCGTCGATATAATTTTGTTCAGCGAAGATCCGAATGATTTTAGCATTGAAAATAAGCTAGTTTATCGGCAAAAACACCGTTTAACGTCAGGTCAAAACACGATTACGATCGCGACCAAATCGTCATTTGCTTATGTCGGCATCGATCCCTTTGTCCGCTTTATTGACAGGGACAGCGGTGATAACGTAAGAAAGCTATGATAGCCAACTTTATAAGAAGGACTAAGGTGATGTTAAAACCACTG
>NZ_PJAR01000026.1 GCF_002836745.1 Glaciecola sp. 33A
GCTCACACCTCAAAATCATCCCCTACAAGCCCATCAAAACAGACTTCTCCAGCCAGATAAAGGCCAAAAACTGGAAAATCAAAACTAGGAGTAAAAAACTTTGCAAAACGTCTCGGCTCAAGGCAAAGTTCTGGACAATGAAAATTTAAAGAAAGGCGATGCTGTGAATAGTCAAAACCGACTTTTTCTAAAGCCTCGTTATGTTTTTGGAGAATCAATTGAAATTCGTAGAATCTGGAAATATTGACGGTAGAACCGTTATTTATTTTCACGGAGCGCCTGGCTCACCTGAAGAAATTTCAATCTTTGACGAACACGCCAAAAAGCACAATTTACATATTATTTGTTATGATCGTTTTTCTATAGACTCATCATTACAGAATGAGGCTTACTATAAATATTTAGCTAGCGTTATTATCGATAAAGCGAATGGAGGGATGGTTGATATAATTGGTTTTTCAATCGGTTGCCATGCAGCCATTGAAACTAGCCTTTACCTAAAAGGCACTGTTCGCGAACTACACCTTATATCTGCCGCAGCACCATTAGACGCTGCTGAATTTATAAATTCCATGGCAGGGAAGATGGTATTTTCTATGGCAATGAAATATCCAACTATTTTCACTCTTTTATCGTATTGGCAAACTATTTTAGCCAAAATAGCTCCCAACGTTTTATTCAAAATGTTATTTGCTAGTGCTATGGGGGAAGATAAAATTTTGTCAAAAACGGCTGACTTTAAAGGATTTATTAACCCAATTTTAATACATTGCTTTAAGAGCAACGTTAAAGGTTATATCAGAGAAATAAAACAATATGTAACTCCATGGGGGAACTCAATTGTCAAATGCAGTGCTAACACTCACATTTGGCATGGTACCAGTGACAATTGGTCTCCTGTAGGTATGGCTCGGTACTTAAAAGAGACTATAACCACTTCCACACACTTAGAGTTAATAACTGGTTTATCTCATTACACATGTTTGTATGCAGCAGTACCCAAAATATGCTCTCAACTAGAAAAAACATAACAAGGGTTTTCAAGTCGGACAAATTACAGTTGGCTTTTTGTTCGTGCCTCACTTATTTTAGCCAACTGCAATTGGCCGCTTAAAACGGCGTTATGTTGCAAAAAGAGATGTAGTTCATGGGTCAGGTCAAGAGTAATTTTCAAATCATAGCCGCCACAGTTTCAACGCTTTACTTTGGTTTATTTGTGTTGTCATTATTATTAGTGCCGTTTGCTATTTGGGGCGTTTATAGTCCAGTATTGGAAAGCAGTGGACAACCTGCAACATAACAAGCGCATAAAGTCAGACTCTGCAAATGAGGCGACTTTTGGCAAAGAAAAACGACGCAAAAATGCGTCTAATTTGCTCCGCTTCGGTACAGTCAAGTTAACAAGCTGACTCAGAAATTGGTGTGAAAAATCTGGTCAAATGTATTGTAGTCAAATCAGGATAGTCACCGTCTAATACCAATAAGTTGACAGTACCCTCTATTAATTTATGGGGGATTACCAGGGGGGTGAAAGCAGCCGATTTTAGTCTATTACTCAATTTTTTCATATACTTAGGCGCTCAAAAAAAGCGCCTTCAACTGTTCTGGAAAACAGGTTTGATTATTGCTTTTCGAGACTCTGTTACAAAATAAGCAACCGTAAAATCGCATGAGCTTTTGATACAAAATATGATCGCAGAGTGAACGATATTTGAATAGAATCGCCAATTCCCAATGGCACTTCAAACAATTGTCAACATAGTGAATACAATCTTTCTGCAAAACCTCTATTTATCTGCGACATCTATTCATTAATACTTCAACTCTACCATCAATTAAGGGAAAGATTAAGGTGTATCATTTACTAACAAAGTTAAAAGCAATATTCAGTTTAAACACAAAGGCTGTCTCCACTTTGGCTGCATCTGGACAGTACACTATTAGTTTTAAGTCATCCGACTGCCCGATGCTCACCGAATTTGATTCAGGCTGGCAAACACCTTACGCAATTTTCGATATGAGCGTTTACACCGCGCTCTGTTCCTAGCAGTGAATCCATTATAGATGGATAGCACGGCTGTTTATCAGTTAAGTTTGTCACAAAGTCTTGTGATTTGCCAAAGACTCAACATAGCGTTAAATCGTTAAAAAGCGATCAAACGGAGAAACATGATGGAAAATGAACAAAACAATAGCTCATCACCCTTTCACAGTGGTGAACAGAAATTGCAATCAAGGGCAGGGAAGCGTGATGCAATGGAAAAGTTTGGTCGCCGAGTTATACGCAATTACTTACCACAGCAGCATCGTGAATTTTATGCCCAGTTGCCTTTTATCGTCGCTGGTTGTGTTGATGAAAAAGGAGATACATGGGCTTCACTGCTAGCTGGCAAGCCCGGATTTATTCAATCGCCGGAGGCAACACTGCTGTCTGTGCAGCATTCACCTATTAAGGGTGATCCAATCAATAAGGCTCTAGCATCCGATGGTGCGCCGATTGGTTTGTTGGGAATCGAATTAAGCAGTCGACGCAGGAATAGGGTCAATGCTCGTGTTCAAAAACCTGTTAGTGGCCAGCCAGTTCAATTGGCAGTCGACCAGGCATTTGGAAACTGTCCACAATATATTCAAACCCGAGCGCTTCACTTTTATCGCGAACCGAGCATACAAGAGATTGGTGAAGAACCGCTCCAATTGACCGAGCTAGACGATGATGCCAATCGATTAATTGATAACGCCGATACTTTTTTTGTTTCTAGCTTTATCTCAGCAAAAAACAACCCGCAAGTTGAGGGAGTCGATGTGTCCCACCGCGGAGGTCTGCCCGGTTTTGTCAAAAGACAAAACAACACATTAACGATCCCAGATTACGTAGGCAATTTTCATTTCAATACGTTGGGTAACTTCCTACTTAACCCGAAAGCGGGTTTGGTGTTTACCGATTTTCAAAGTGGTGACGTATTAATGCTTACCGGCAGTGTTGAGATACTTTGGGAAGATCATCCTGAGGTTCAAGCATTTAATGGTGCCGAGAGAGCTTGGCGATTTACTATGAAAAAGGCACTTTGGCTTAAAAAAGCCTTACCTTTTACTGCGAGCCTAGATCAATATTCACCAAACTCAGTTATTACCGGTTCGTGGTCTGAGGCTCAGCGGTTGATTAAGGCACAGAGACAACGGCAGCAGTGGCAGCCTTTACGAGTATCTAAAATTGTTGAAGAAAGCGCAATGATAAAGTCATTTTACCTGCAACACAGCGCAGGACGTGCATTATTGCCATTTGAAGCTGGGCAACATTTAACGATTAAAGTCACGCCAGATGGAAGTAACAAGTCGGTAATTCGCACTTACACCGTGTCTTCTGCGCCCCACGATGAAAACTATCGTTTATCGGTAAAACGTGAAGATGCCGGTTACATCTCTAAATATTTACACGAAACGCTAAAAGTGGGTGACCTGATTGAGGCAACATATCCCAAAGGAGATTTTTTCATTGATGCGTCAATCAAGCGCCCTGCTGTACTACTCGCTGGTGGAATTGGTATCACGCCAATGAAGTCTATGGGTGAGCATATTGCCAGAGAGGGTTTGCGCACACGTTATACCCGACCTACTTATATCTTTCATTCGTCACGAACCAGCGAAGAAAGAGTTTTCTATCAGGAGCTTACATCATTAGCATCTGCCTCCGCAGGCAACATCCAATTTTATTCGTTTCTTTCACAACCCACAGCCGACGACAAACCTGGTCAAGACTACAACGGCTCAGGCCGTTTAAGTGCTGATGTGTTTAGGCAAATTCTGCCTTTAGACGATTATGATTTCTACTTATGTGGCCCCTCAGGTTTTATGCAATCTATGTACGATGAGCTTATGACGCTGGGGATCCGTGATGAACGGATCTTTGCTGAGGCCTTTGGTCCTTCAACGATACGCCGACACATTGGCCAAAATAACGTTGCTGCAAAGACGCCAATCGAAGAAGGCGATGATGTTATCGTTAAGTTCAAGGTATCTGGCTTCGAGCAGCGCTGGAGCAAAGGCGAAGATGTATTGTTGGAAGTCGCTGAAGCACATGGTCTGGAACCTGAATTTAGCTGTCGAAACGGGGTTTGTGGGTCATGCGCGGTGAAAGTGGAATCGGGGGAGGTTGCATATCGAACTCAACCCACTGCATCGGTCAATTCCGGAGAGGTACTGATTTGTTGCGCGGTTCCGGCTAAAGGCACAAAGACACTCGAGCTCGCCCTTTAGTTTTATTTTAAATAACTTGGGGATTCTAATGCAAACACGCCCCCCATTCCTCCTTTTGATTTTGCTAGTGCATCACAAAAGGTCCGTTTGGCCGAAGACGGTTGGAATAGCCGCAACGCTAATGCTGTGTCTAAAGCCTATAGTGTCAATACCCAGTAGCGAAACCGCGCTATTTTGCCAATGAACCACTAAATGAAGTAGATAAACTTTACTTGGAAGCGCCAGCAGAGTAACGCCAGAGTATTACTCTTGATATGATAGAGGGCGAAGCGACGTTTGATATAGTGCAAGCTAAGGTCAAAGTGCACATTGCGCAGAAAGTGAACTCGACCCCGGGCATGTTGCAGTGCCGCAGAGTCTATAAAAATAAATGAGTTAAGCGCGTAACCCAACATGAGTTACTTGCATAGGCACAAAACCTTTTAAGGAGCGAACATTGTCAAGCCACTTCTTGATATTAGGGTAGTTTTCTAATGACACGTCACCTTCAGGAGCATGTTCGATATAAGTGAAGTTTGCAATATCGGCTATTGTGGCTGAATCACCTACTAACCAATCCCGCTGCGCTAAATGTTGATCCATGGTATCGAACAATCTATACGCCGTTTGTTTGGCATTTTCATGGTCAAGGCCCGCACCAAATACATTTACAAGTCTCGCTGCCGCTGGGCCAAAAGCAACTGCCCCTGCTGCGACAGATAACCAGCGCTGAATTTCAGCTTGGATGACAGCATCATTTGGATACCATTGGGTCGTGCTATCAAATTTGCCTGCTAGGTATACTAAAATACCATTTGAATCATTGATGAACCTGCCATCGATCTCTAGAACGGGCACTTGACCAAATATGTTTTTCGCTAAAAATTCAGGTTGTTTATGGGCGCCTTGTTTTAGAGCGACTTCAATCACTTCGATATTTAGCCCTAATACAGAGGCAAATAATTCGGCGCGGTGAGAATGGCCAGAAAGTGGAAAACCGTGCAATTTAATAGTGTTCATAGTGTTGTCCTTTTGTTTATTTAAGGTTGTTAAAATCAATGTTTAAAAGTTCTTCAAAACCACTCACTGAGCGATTATTAATAAAAACTTGTGGGTAAGTTTGGTTTGCCGTATGAGTGTGCAGTTCTTGCAGCGCACTAGAGTCTTGATAGACGTCGTATTCGACAAACGGTATGTGTCGGCTGGTCAACAAAGCGAGTGTATGTTCGCAGTACCCGCAGCCGGGTCCGGTATATATTTCCACAGGGTGCATGTGGCCTCCAATTAACTCGTTTCAACATTGTCCCGAGTACGGAATGCATATTACGCTTCTAAATTTATTGAAAAAGAGGGTTGATATAGAATTAATGTCAATGATACATTGACAATTATGGATACGATTCTGGGTATTAAAACGATTATTGCAGTGGTAGAAGCGGGCTCTTTTACTGCAGCAGGCGACCGGCTGTCTATTTCAAAAGCGCTGGTCAGTAAGTATGTGGGGATCGTGGAAGAGCAGCTTGGCGTGCGTTTATTCAATCGCTCAACAAGAAAAATATCTATTACTGAGGCCGGTAAAAATTACTATGAGCGAGTCGTACCGTTATTTGATGACTATTCTGAATTAGTCGATAACTTAGCAGAACATGAAACCTCACCTCGTGGTCAATTGAGGATTAGCGCGCCGGTGACCTTTGGCGAATCTAACCTTGCTCCTTTATTACCTGAATTAATCAATCGGTATCCTGATTTGAGTGTTGATTTGCATTTGTCCGATAAAATTATTGATATGCTTGAGGAAGGCATTGATCTGGTGATCAGGATCGGTGGCGTTGACGATTCAAATCTTATTGCCCGCAAAATCACATCGTTTCCTTTAATCATGTGCGCTTCACCAGCTTATCTTGAAGCCCATGGACATCCAACTAATGCGCAAGAGTTGGAGCAACACACCACCATTATCGATAGTAACTTTAGAATTGGGTTTAACTGGCCATTAATGAATAAAGATGGAGAGCCGTCGGTTGCACATGTTAAATCACACATTTCAGCAAACAGTCCAAGAGCAGTTAAAGAAGTGGTATTGGCAAGCGGCGGAATTGGCTTGATACCCGAATTTGTTATTGAAGAGCAACTTCGGTCCGGCGAGCTAGTGCGAGTTATGGGCAGCCATAAAACCCTAGAATTTGGTATGTTTGCCATATACCCTCATCGCAAGTTTGTGCCCAGAAAGGTGCGTGCAATGGTCGATTTTCTGATCGAAAAATTTCGTTAAAGTATCCCCTAAGTTTAGTGACAGTCTAAGTGGCGACTCTCACAAATAGCCACTTATTTGCGCGGCATGTATTGCTTAAGTAACTACTTTTAACAATATTGTGCAAATTCCAACTTTTTTCGATCAATTGTTTACGTTCAAAGTCGTTCATACATAATTCTGGTACTGTCAAGTTAACGAGTAGTCTCAGAAACATGCGATAATCAGGGCATGAAATTACTACTATTTATGTCGGATATCGCTATCCATCCCAAATTATCAGTCACGCCGTTTGGCTATATCATCGATTTACACTTAGCTTTCGTGACATCGAAGAATTGCTGGCAGCAAGAGAGATTGCCGTCAGTTACGAAATCATCAGACACTGGTGCCAGAAATTCGGTGACTTGACAGTACCGGGCTAAGTTATACCGCTGACACAAAGGCAATCAAATCAAATTCAAATAACGCGCTCTATTAACCGCATTAATTCGTTTATCTACCGCGAGCTTTGCAAAGATGTTCTTTAGATGGAATTTAACTGTGTTGCCTGTCATATCAAGATTTCTAGCAATTTCTTTATTTGCTTTGCCCGCAGCAAGCTGGCTCATTACTTCCATTTCTCTTTTGCTTAATAAACTGTGTTGAGGCACCGCAGTGATAGTTACATTAAGATTTTTCCTCGACTCAAAACAGTTTTTAAGAAAGTTTGTTTCAAGTAATTTGCTTGGATTAGCTGCATTTAACTCAATGCTAGTCTGCATGAGTTCCACGGCAATAGGTGACATAAAAAAGGGCGTCTTAATTGATTGATTAGCTGCAAGCTGTGCTGCTTCTAAAATACATTTAACACCGGCTTCAACCGCGTTTTTTGAATAGGCTAACGTACCTTTTAAAACCAGTAGTCTTATTAAATAAAGAATGGCGCCAATACGACGTGCTATTTTTATCGACGTTTCTATTCGGTCTTCAATATTTTTGCTCTTATAGCCATCTAAGTATGCTATGCCTAAGGCAAGCGTTGTCTCACAAAAGGGTAGCCAACTATAACTATGATCTTCATTTTCTAAAAATATATCGCCTTCAGAAATTGTTTCCATTACTAACATTATCTTATTGGCATCACGACTGATAAGCGCTGCGGTTAGACGCAGTGATAATTCGAGTTGGGCTAATCTTTGGATTTGCCTCTTGCGCACAGTTAATGTAATCAAGCTAATCGCTTTCCAAGCAAGTTCTTTTCCTTGGTAAATCCTCAAAAACTCAAGGATAGAGGTGAATCCAGAAGCATAAATTTCAAACCAGCCATCTGTATCACATGCATTGGAGAGCAACTCTAGCATTTTATCTGCATTTAACTGATTGGGTTCCTGCCAAAAATTTAATGCTTGTAAGTTAATATCACAATTAGTTTTTAAGCGGCTATCGATACCAAAGTTAATTTCTGCCATGTTACCAGCCTCGGTTAAATAAGCTTGCGCTACATCTAAATTGGCTTGGTGCAATTCAATTTGGCCTAAATGAATAAAAAGGTAATTTACACCGAGAATAGAGTCAGCTTGGCGCATCTCATTAAGTCCCGCTTTAGCAGCGATTTTTGCGATTGAAAATTTACCACAAGCAAGCGCAGCCAAGGTCAAGGATGCTCTCAATACTGCACGCCCTAAAACGTCGGTTGTATTTAAGTTGTTAGCCAAGCTTTCCAATTTAGCGATTGAATCGGCTGACTTGTTATCATCTTTATATATTCTTAAAAGTGAATGAATAACATAAAAATCCCTTTGCAGCGCAGCATCTAAACCGACCTTTTCATCAATTATATGGATCTTCTGTAGTTGTGCATCTGCTCCCTGAATATCTCCATCTTTCATCATTAGATAAATGTAGGCCAATCTGACTTGTGGATGACGCTCAAAATCGTTAACTGAAAAGTTACGCAACAAGGTACGCATTAGGCTGACACCACCATACAATACGAGCTCCCATCCTCCGGCCTTAAGAAAAAGTGCCACGGCGCGATCGACATCTCCAGAAAGTCTCGCATGTTTAACTGCTTCATCAATTTGGTTGGCATGTTCAAACCATAATGACGCTTTGCGATGCAAAGCGTAAACCGTTGCCTCACTGTCTCTCTTTAATTTCTTAAACAATAGGTCAGAAAATAAATGATGATACCGAAACCATGTCTCTTCTTTATCTAAAGTTACAACCAGTGATTGAATGTTTTTTGAATCATAAATAAGTTTGGGTACATCATCAATATCACAGACGGCTTTGGCTAAGCTCACATTGAACTTGTCTAATATGGAAGTATAAAGTAAAAACCTTCTCTCTAAATCTGTTGACTGGTCGAGAATTTGCTCAGTAAAGTAGTTCACAATATACTGTTGCTTACCACTAAAGAGGTTAATAATTTCCTTATTTCCTTTATTTGCAACTATTGCTAATTGAATAGCTACCGCCCATCCTTCTGTCTGAGCTAGTAATTTCTCAGCGCAGTTATCACCATATTCATCACCAACATAATCTTTTATTTCTTCTAAACTAAAACACAAAGACTGCTTTTCCACCTCAAATGCGGTGCCATTGACTACTTTAGAGCCCACTTGTATATCAGGTTGAGAGCGAGAACTGAGAATGATATGAAGTTTGTCAGGGGCGTATTCTAATAATGAAGAAACAAAATTATTGACCTCACTACTTTCAGCTTGATAATAATCATCAAAGATGAGGAAGATATTTTGGTTGATATTCGCCAGTGCGTGAATAATTTTTGATAGCACTGAATTGATTGAAAGTTCGACTAAACATTGTTCAGCAGCAAAGGTAAGTGCACCCATCTCCACACCTGCTCTATCGAGTGCCATAATAAAGTAACTGGCAAATCGTCGTATGTCTGAATCAGCATAATCCAGAGACACCCAACCGACAATATTCCCCTTACTCAAAGATGACTGATACCATTGGGTCAGCACTGAAGATTTACCAAATCCAGCGGGAGCGGTTATCAACCCTAAGGGATATTCGCTGGCTTCTTCCACGCGGGACAATGCGAATTCTCTTTGCATTAGCGTGCTATTAGTTTTTGGCGGGGACAACTTTGTCGCAAAAAACCAAGGAGCAGGGCTAGAATTAAGATTGGCCTTTTTAATCATGAAATTTGCGTTAGAGCCTTTTGTTTTTAGGATTTATTACACATCAATAGAGGTCTTTTAGCAAACCTTTTGTCATTCATTAATTACCCCTACCTTTTACTACCCCCCCATAAGGGTAGTTGTATTGACCTAGCCTTGATTGTAATACTCTGAATATCCGACACACTGCTTTAAGTCGATCATACGTCATAGAGTTCGAACAACTAAATATAATAAATTATAAAAGAGAGAAAAGGCATGCTAACTAATCTACATTTCCTCAGGCGTAAAACATTAATATTTCTCGCAGTAACTGCTTCATTCATTGCGTTATCGGCTAGTGCCGTGGCACAAGAGCAAAATCAAGACATGAGCCCAGAAGCTGAGGACGAGGTTATTGAACGAATTATTGTGGAGGGTAGGGGTAGAAAAGAGACGATTATCGAAATACCACTTTCCACCAAGTATTTTTCAGCACAAGAAATTTCTGATGCTGGAATTAAGGTCGTTGATGACTTTATTGGCTTGACACCCGGTATAACGATGGCTAACTCACAAGATTCAGGTACAAACTTCATTACTATTCGCGGTGTGTCACAAGTGCGTAATGGCGAGCCTCCGGTCGCAGTTATTGTGGATGGCGTATTACAAACCAATGCTCGTAGTTTTGACCAAGGCTTATTTGACCTTGCCAGTATTGAAGTACTGCGTGGACCACAAGGTGCACTTTATGGACGAAATGCTACGCAAGGTGCCATTATTATTAATACGGCAAAGCCAACTGATGTTATGGAAGGTTATTTAGAGGCAGGCATAGGCAGGGGCAATGAATATAAAGTTGAAGGTTCGTTAACTGGCCCTATCAGTGAGGATATATTATTTCGGGTATCTGGTCGCCACTATGATAGTGATGGTATCTTTGACAATGTGGCTACAGGCCAAAAGGTTGGTTATAAGAAAGAGTTGAATCTTCGCGGTCATCTCAGCTTCATCGCCAGTGATGATTTGCAAATTGATCTTCGCGCCAGCTATACAGATACCACGGCTGATGCCTTACAATATACTTTTCAAGGCGTCACCACCGATCCTAACACAGGCGAAGTAAACGGCTTTACCGGGCCAAATGATTCAAACGTAGTACAAAGAAGATTGTCGGCTAATAACCTAGGTTTTGATGAACGGGAAATGAGTCAATTATCTCTACGAGTAAACTACGTAACTGATTTAGGGACCTTAAAAACTGTATCAGCCTACGATACTATCGAACAATCAAATGGGGGTGATCAGTTCCCTTACACTGCCAATACCACATCAAATCCGGGTATGTCTTTTTTTGATGGAACGCAAACACAAAGTATCGATGTGTCTAGCGTTAGTCAAGATGTCCGTTTTGTATCCAATGATGATCAGGCCTTCAGATGGATGGTTGGTGCTTATTACCTAACGACCGATCGTTTTATTGCTTCCAGCACCGGTCTTGATTTCGGCAATGGCATCATACCCATTCTTACCACACCCGTTTTAGGCGGAGGAGTAAATCCAACGGGCACTTATGCTGCTGATGATAATCAAAATACAGCCTACGCTGGGTATTTTAACTTTGCATACGATATAACCCAAGAGCTTGAATTTGCGTTTGCTGGCAGATATGACCACGATGAAAGAGAACAAACGGTAGACCCGCAACAAGGTGGCTATGACACAAACGGCAATCTTGCATTCGCTATTGGTCAAGCGGGTGTTGTTAACAAGGCGACGTTTTCTCACTTCCAACCAAAAGTTACCCTGCGTTATATGTTAAGCAACGATGCGGCTGTTTATACCTCTTGGGGTGAGGGTTTTAGAAGTGGTCAGTTCAATCAAAACGGCGTAGGTATTGCCGCAGAAACGCTGGGCTTAAGCGGGATTCCAGATGTGCTTGACAAAGAAATAACGGAGACGATAGAGATTGGCTTTAAAGCAGACTTTTTAGCTGGTGATTTAAAAACAGCGGGTGCATTATTTAACACTGATGTTGAAAATGCACCCTTCTTTGTATTTGTAGGTGCCTTGGGGGCACAGGTATTGGTTGGCATAGAAGAAGTTGATATTGCGGGTGGTGAACTAGAAGCAACTTACGCTTTCACAGATGAGCTTACCGGGTATGTTGGCTACGCGTTTGCTGACAGTGAAGTCAAAAAATACACTCTTGACACAACAGCTGTTGGCAATAAGGCACCTTATGTGCCTGATTCAACTCTAAATGCTGGATTACAATATCGTACCAATGCGACGTCTAATTTAGATTTCTTTACCCGCTTAGACTATGAATCACGTGGTAAACAATTCTGGGACCCTACCAATCTAACCGAAAGAGATACCGTTAATCTAGTCAACCTTCAAGTCGGACTCGAAGACGTTGAAGGTCAATGGACACTCAAAGCCTCAGTAAACAACTTGTTTGATGAAGAGTATAACGCTGAATATGTTTCTGGTGGCTTCGCATTCGCTGCGCCTCCTGCGATATGGCGCTTGGACTTCAGATACAACTTTATAGATTAATTTGCTTGGGGCTATTCAACTCAAATAGCCCTTTTGAGCATTTATACTTAATCCACGTTTTAAAACAGGTACATATATGAAGTCAATACGCGCGGCAAGTGACATTGGTGGAACCTTTACAGACCTCGTTTATTACACAGTAGACGAAAAAAATGGCTTAGCCACAAATATCAAAGCAGTCAAAGTTCATACGACCCCGTCTGAGTATCAAAAGGGGGTAATGAATTCCTTTGACAAAGCTAATGTAAACTTAAGTGAGTTGGCATTTTTTGCACATGGTTCAACGGTGGTGATTAATGCTTTAACCGAGCGCAAGGGAGTAAAAACAGGATTAATTACGACCCATGGTTTTCGAGATATATTGGAAATAGCCCGAGGCAATAGGCCTGATTTCTTCAATTTACAATATCAGAAACCCACTCCTTTTATTCCCAGATATTTGCGTCACGAAATCAAAGAACGCATGGATTATAAAGGAAATGTGCTGACGGCAATTGATGTACAGGACTTATATCCAATATTGGAAGCGTTCAAAGAAGAAGGCGTGGAAGCGATAGCAGTGTGCTTTTTACACAGCTACATTAATCCTAAGCATGAAGAATTAGTAGTGTCATTTATCAACGAGATTTGGCCGGAAGTCGCTTTAGTTGCCTCTCACCAAATATCCAGAGAATGGAGAGAATACGAACGAACTAATACAGCGGCGCTTTGCGCTTACGTTCAACCAATTGCTGAAAAGTACCTATCAAAAATGCAAGCCGCTTTGCATGAGCGTGAATTCAGTGGTTCCTTTTACGTGATGCAATCAAACGGTGGAATAGACACCGTAGACTCAGTTAAAAAAACCCCCATATCAATCGTCGAATCAGGCCCTGCTAGCGGCGTCTTAGGTGCTGCAGCATTGGGTAAACTGATCAATGAAAATAACATCATTGCTTTTGATATCGGTGGTACCACGGCTAAATGCTCACTGATCGATCAAGGACGAGTCAATATTACTAACCAATATATGATCGAAAAAGACGGTTTTTCAGCGGGTTATCCTGTCATGACGCCGGTTGTCGATATTGTTGAAATTGGTAATGGCGGGGGGTCCATCGGTTGGGTGGATGAGTATGGGAAGATGCATGTAGGTCCACAAAGTGCTGGCGCATTTCCTGGCCCTGTTGCCTATGGTAATGGCGGCACCGAACCCACTACGACAGACGCAAACTTGATGCTCGGTAGGATTAATCCTAACTACTTTATTGGTGGTGAAATTACCGCCGACATGAAAGCGGTACATGATGCATTTGAACAGTTGGGCAATAAACTCAGTTTAACTGCAATGGAAGCAGCCAGAGGAGTTATTAAGCTAGCTAATCATAATATGTGCAATGCGCTCAAATTAATTTCAATTAATAAAGGATATGATCCTAGAGACTTCGCACTTCTTGCTTTTGGAGGTGGAGGTTCAATGCATGCTAGTACGTTAGCAGTTGAGCTAAATATACCTAAAGTGATCATTCCTGCCAATGCATCGGTTTTTTCTGCTTGGGGTATGTTGATGTCGGATTTACGCCGTGACTACATACGCACCCAACCAGTCACATTTAGTATTGAACATGCTGATTCAATTTCAAATACGTTAAGCGCGATGCAACAAGAAGCCATGGAAGCTTATCAGAAAGAGGGAATTGTAAAGCAAGATATTTACTTCGAACAACTATTAGAAATGCGTTACTCAGGTCAAGAGCATACGGTGCAAGTGAGTGTTGAAGGAAGCGAAGTATCCAGTGAATATCTGCTTAAACTCAAAACAGATTTTAATTATGAATACAACAAAAAATATACCTATGAATTAACTAACGCTATCGAATTGGTGAGTTATAAAGTGACAGCCTATGCAAAAGTAGATCGCCCTTCATTGGCTAAAATTACGTCAACAGGCAACATCGATGACGCTATTAAAGACATACGAAAAGTTGATTTTGATAGTGCCGGCATACTCAATACACCCATCTACAATAGAGATGTGTTATTCGCTGGGGCGACTTTTTCTGGTCCAGCGATCATTGAAGAGTCTGGCAGTACGACAGTCGTGCTGCCGCATCAGCAGGTTCTTGTTGATGACTACGGAAACTTGCATATAGAAAAAGAGGCCGTCAACCATGACTAAAATAAACAGTAAAAAAATTGACCCTATTACTATTGAAATCATCCAAAGTTCAATGAAGGCGATCACTGATGAAATGTTCATTACCATGCGAAAAACGGCGATGAGTTCAGTAATTTATGAAGTGCTAGACTTTGGTGTGGCTATGTTTGATCACCATGGTCAACTTGCCAGTTCAGGGTCGGGTATTCCAGGATTTATTGGTATGTTAGAACCCGGAGTACAATCAGTGATGGCTAAATTTGATGATTCGGTTGTACATCAGGGTGATATCTTCATTACTAACATTCCGCATAAAGGCGGGGTCAGCCATTTGAACGATGTGGTCTTAATATTACCTGTATTTTTTGAAGGTGCACGTATCGGATGGTTAGCCAATAAGGCGCACTGGGTCGATGTGGGTGGCGCATTCCCTGGCAGTATTAGCGCAGAAGCCACGGAGATTTATCAAGAGGGATTGCAGTTACCTTGTATCAAAGTGATGGAAAAAGGGAATATAAATCAGGCTGTGGTCGACATCATGCAGATTAACAGCCGCCAACCAGAGATAACGCTTGGTGACTTCTGGGCTGGCATAGCCTCGATGCGTGCTGGTGAAAAGAGGTTCCTTGGCTTAGCAAAGAAATATGGTGCAGATACCTTAAGTTATGCCATTGCTGACTATATTGAACTAGCCGAGAAAATATCCAGAGATGCCTTACATAGACTCCCTGAAGGGGTTTACTATGCCAGTGAAGTGACTGACGACGAGTTAGATATTCAAGTCACAATAACTATATCCAAAGATGAATTTCTAGTGGATTTGACTGGTAATCCACCACAACAAGCTAACGCACTAAACGCGTCATTTGACGCAACCATGGTTGATGTGCAAATGATATTTAAAGCTATTGCCAGTCCACAAACGTTTGCAAATGCGGGTACTTTTAAACCGGTCAGGCTACTGGTAGATGAAAATTCTATGTTCGCCGCAAAATATCCGTCAGCGATGAGTGTTTACTATGAAACCAGTATTATGGTCTTTGATCTGTTGTGGAAAGCATTGGCTGCGGCTGTGCCTGAATCCTTACCAGCAGGTCATTATGCGTCTATATGTGGTACTTTTCTTGGTGGACCACACCCAGACACAGGCGTCGCATTGAGTATAGTTGAACCTCAAATCGGCGGTTGGGGTGCCAGTAATAGCAGAGATGGCGTGAATGCACTTTATACTGGTTATCATGGTGATACCTTCAATGTGCCTGCAGAAGTGTCTGAGCAAAGAAACGGCATAATGATTGAACGTATGGAACTGAACGATGAATCGGGCGGTGAAGGGAAGTTAATCGGCGGAAAAGGTATCAAATTATACTATAGAATTCTTGCTGACAATTGGTGGATCACAATGGCCTACGTTAGATCTTGTGTAGGACCATGGGGCATGGAAGGGGGATTAAGAGGTTCCCATAATTATATTAATGTGGTTAAAAAAGACGGTAAAAAGACACGATTTAGGATTTGTACTGCACTAGCTTTAAATAAAGGTGACGTCATTGAGGTATTCACCGCCAATGGGGGAGGTTATGGCAACCCCAATGAACGGCCAGTTCAGACTGTATTGCAAGATATTAAAAATGGCTACATTAGCGCTGAACGCGCTAAAGAAGTATATGGAATTGGCTAAGCATGTCAATTTTCCAATACTTAGAAGTAAAAACCTGTGCTGGAAGCTTCTCCATTAAGTTAAAAATAAAACAGGCACCAATAACTTGTGCCTACTTTATTCAGCTTGTATCCAATGGAGAATTAGCAGATGGCAAACTTTTTCGTGTTTTAACAGATAAAAACCAAAAAGCTGAACCCCGGATAAAGGTTATACAACTAGGTAGCAACAAAAAATTAGACGAGTTACGCAGTTATATTAAACATGAAAACACCTCTATTAGTGGGTTAACGCATAAGAAGTGGTGTGTATCAGTAGCTAGGTTCAAACCGGGAGAAGTGTATAAAAGCTTTTTCATTTGCATGCGCGACGAACCAACCCTTGATTACACTGGTAACAGACACCCAGATAAACAGGGCTTTGCTTGTTTTGGCGAAGTGGTAAGAGGCGTTGAAGTCGTGAAAAAATTATACGAAATGGCTGGGAATCAAGAGATGCTTAATCCCGCTATAAGTATTGAATCGTTCGATTTAGTTAATTAGGCTTAACTCTTTGTGCACGCTCCAAGAAGAGTGACACCAACAAGAAGGTAATATGTTAGCAGAAATCACTGACAGTAAAATACAGTATACGGTTGGAGAGTGGTTCACAAAAATACGTTTTAACCGTGTGCACTTGCAGATAGGCATTTGCCTATTTATGGCCTTTGCCATGGAATCATGGGAAATGATGATTTTAATATATAACAGTGGCGCTATAGCAAAGGAATTTGGGCTGTCGCCCACCCAAATTGGATCGCTTATCTCTGCTTTATTTTTAGGCATGATACCCGGTGCGTTATTTTGGGGTAGGTTAATGGGACAGATAGGGCGTAAAAAAGCGTTAATATTAAGCATCGGGCTATATGGGATATTTCCGCTTATCAGTGCATTTGCGACTTCATATGAAATGTTATGGGCTACCCGCTTTTTGTGCGGCATGGTGATGGTTGGCAGTCTAGTGATCACTTTTCCTTATTTTGAAGAGTTAGTACCAGTAGCATCCAGAGGAAAGGCAACCGTTTATTTATCAGCTGGTTGGCCGGTGGGTGTGTTAATTGCTATTGGAATTACCTATGCACTAGACTCCATGGGCTGGAGAGTCATTATTGGTATGGGCGCACTGACCTCACTTTGGTCCATTATTATTTGGAAATTTGTTCCGGAATCTCCTTACTGGTTGGCAGAAAAGAATGACGTTAATGGCGCATCTCAATCTATCAACATCCTTTGTAACGGACAATTTAATCAACCTAAAGTTAAATTAGAGCAACAACACGCAAATTCCGCTGGTAGTTTGTTTGACTTATTTAAAGGGACTGTTGCTAAAACTACGTTTCTGCAAATAACCATTAACTTTTGCTTTTCTTGGGGGTATTGGGCCATGGCAAGTTGGATGCCAGTCTTACTCAGTAAAAAAGGACTCAGTACACCAGAAGGCTTAGGTTTTTTAGCAATATCTGCGTTATTTATGTTCCCCGGTTATATGTCTGCAAGTTACTTAACAGGTAAGTATGGTAGAAAAAAAATAATGGTAATTTATGTATTTATGGCTGCTGTGGCAGGTTTCGGCTTAGCTAGGTCCGTTAGTGTAAATGAACTGTACATTTGGAATTTCACCTTGTCATTTTTCAGCCTCGGCGCATGGGGAGTATGGAATACTTGGCTAGGTGAAGTATACGACACTCGAAATAGAGGAAATGGCACTGCAGTAGGTATAGTATCTCAAAGGATAGCTAATTCTATTGCACCAATAGCTATAGGCTCTATTTTAGCCAGCAGTACTTTTAACTTTACCGTCGCTTTCATTTCAATGTTCTTTATTTTAACCTTAATTGCGACCTTATTTTTAAATGAAACAGAGGGCGTTTCACTAAAATAATTCGTGTATTATTTTACCGCTAAGCAACCAGTTGCCTTTAGGGGATACAGACTAGACATTACTTTTTTTATGGATTAGCTAGACGGACTAGCGTTAGCAATCTTGTTATTCAACAATAGGATTTAATTTTATGCAGCGTTTTATGATTGGGCTTCTTTTTACACTATTTCTTGCATCATGGGCGAGCAGTGTCTTAAGTTCGATAGATAATGACAAGGCTAATTTGAGTTCCGAAAAACAAATGATTGGTGAATTAGTTGATGGTCTGCATGACTCTGCTCGCCGAGCAGATTTAACCGGTTATTTAGGTGCGTTTACACAAAGTGGCGTGTTTATGGGTACTGATGACTGGGAGCGATGGACTCGTCCGAAAACCCTAGATGCCTATGTCAAAGAGCGTTTTAAGGAAGGTGTTGGTTGGACATACAAATCAGTAGAGCGTCATATTAATATGACACAAAGCCAAGACTTTGCGTGGTTTGATGAAATTATTGTATCCGAAAAGTGGGGCCGCTTCAGAGGAACAGGTGTGGTTGTAAAGGAGCAAGATAACTGGAAAATCACACATTATTCGATGAGTGTATTAGTAGCTAACGAAGCTTTCTTTGATATTGCTGAAATTAATAAGAAAGCGTTTAAGTCGCGAGATAAAACAGACAGCAAAAATTAATGAGACCCGGTACTTTTACATTAGCAAATTCGTCAAAATAGATCACGGCGATTTATTAGCCCCACCAACTTATTCAGCCAACGTATGGACTTCCCAGCATTTACTAGACAGTTTATTGTTCCAGAAAATACGCTTCCTCGAATTTAGCAGGTGATGCTCCGCCTGTATGCGAATGGCGTTTTTTAGGATTGTAAAACATTTCTATAAAGTAAAATATCTCTGTCGTCGCTTCCTCCCCAGTCGAATATATCTTTTTTGTTGTCACGCGCTTTTTAAATGTCGCAAAGAAGCTTTCAGCGACCGCATTATCATGGCAATTCCCGCGACGACTCATGGAAGGTTTTAGTCGTTCTCATCGACATTGGCGGTAATGACGGATTTGGCTTTGACACGGGTACAAACGAACATGTTATTGGACCCGCCATGTCACGTTGGTCAACGCTGAGCATAATTAACTGTGCTGAACACCTAAAAAAAGAGCGGAGCAGAACACGACTCAAAAGTATTCTACGACGCTTGATTTTGACGAGTATAATATCGCTATCCTAGCGGCGGCTTGTTTTTATAGTTTGAACCGAAGTGTATTCTTCCAGCCCAAGTGTACCGAATTCAACGCCAATTCCTGATTGCTTAACGCCGCCAAATGGTGCATCAGGCTGAACAGTGCCATGCTCGTTTATCCATACAGATCCTGTCTCCATTTTGCTAGCCAATTCAGTTGCTAATGGAATGTTTGACGACCAAATTGAACCACCTAATCCATTTTGATTTTTATTCGCTATAGCGATGACTTCGTCAACATTAGAATACTTAATAATAGGAAGAACTGGCCCAAATTGCTCTTCATCGACCAAACGAACGCCGTCTGCGATATCTGAAATGATGGTTGGTGGGAAAAAGTAACCCTCACCCTCACGCTGTTTTCCACCGACCAATAATTTACCACCACTAGCAATGGCATCATTAGTGAGTTCAATAACTTTATTCAATTGTGCTTTATTTTGTAAAGGCCCAATTTCAACACCTTCAACCATACCATTGCCTACGACAATGCTTTTGGCTATTTTAACGAGTGCTTCGCAAACGTCGCTATAAACTGATTCATGCACGTATAGCCGTTTTAAACATGCGCATGTTTGCCCATTATTGTGAAAACAAGATAAAAATAACTCATCAGCTATCTTTTTAACATCTACATCGGGTAAAACGATGCCTGCGTCATTGCCGCCTAACTCAAGCGTCAACCGCTTTAGGTTACCTGACGCTAAGCTCATAATTTGCTTGCCGGTAGCGGTTGAACCAGTAAATACGATTTTATTTATATCAGGATGAGATGATATGGCATTTCCTACGTCGGCACCACCGGTCACTAAGTTCAACACACCGGGTGGCAGAACCGTGTTAGCCAACTCAACAAATCGGATTGTCGCAAGAGGTGTGTAAGGAGAGGGTTTGACGATTACTGTGTTGCCTGTTCGTAGCGCCGGCATAATGTGCCAGATTGCGATCAATAATGGCCAATTCCAAGGTGTAATTGAGGCTACAACACCTAAAGGTTTGCGGTGTACTTCAATTTTTGCTTCGTCATTATCTTGAATAATTTTGGGAGGTAATGAAAAACTAGTGGTTGCTTGCGTCCACGCAATTGATCCACCAACTTCCATACCCGATCCAATACCTTTATAGCCATTTAGGGGCTTACCATTTTCTTGGGTAATTAACTGCATCAGCTCTGGCATATTCTGCTCAAGCAATGAGGCTATTTCCAGCATTTTTTCTATTCTGCTTTGCTGCGATGATTGACTCCATTCAGGGAATGCCTTTCTAGCAGACTTTACGGCCATATCTACACTTTCGGGGCTACCTTCGGCGCATTTTGCAAAGGGCAATCCAAGTGCAGGGTTAATTACTTCAAACGTTTTTTCTGACGTTATTTTTTGACCATCAATCATCATTGTAAACTGTTGCATATATACCTCTAAATTAGATATTCAATCTTTGATCATTAATAAAAATTATACTGAACGTTAATACCTACCCATCTAGGTCTAGCATAAAATTCCTGAATAAAACCTGCATTTTGAGTAAAATCGAAAGAGTACACGCGATACTCCTCGTCGCTTAAGTTTTTTACAAAAGCGGATACTTTCCAATTGTCATCTACTCGGTAACCTAAGCGTGCGTTAAAAACGGTATAAGATTCTTCCGTTGATACTTCGCTGTTAGTTATGTCGAAAAATTGTTCGCCTTGATGGTTAAAATCTAATTGAATGGATATTGATTCGGTAGCTTGATATCTAAATATGCCATTAAGGGTATATTTAGGTGCAAGTACCATTTCAGTTCCTTCCACATTGCCAACACCTCGAACAACAACACTATCAATTTCTGTGTCGAGTAGACTAGCACCCAATTTAATGTCCCATTTGTCGCCATCGCTCCATGTTACTTCAGCATCAATGCCCTTCAGCTTGGCATCGGAGTTATTGATAAATTGACTTAAGCCAGCGAATGTTAAAGCTTGATAATTGTCATAATCATAATAAAAAATGCTTGTGTTTATTCTCACATCGCCATCTGCCAAAGTTGCTTTTATACCGCCTTCGTAACTTGTAAGTTCTTCTGATTCAAAGGGCACGTCTGCTTCTGTAACACCATCGGTGTAATCGAGAAAGCCGCCGTTAAAACCACCGCTTTTGAAACCATTTGATATATTAAAGAATACTAACGTTTCCTTATTGAATTTATAATCGACTCCAATTTGTCCAGATATATTATCATCGTCAATGGTCGTTAGCTCTGCGGCTGCAGGATTTTGATTAGTAAAATCAAAATAGAAATTTGAGCCTGGGTAACTTGCATCACCGACCAATCCGCAAACATCACCAGCAGGTATTAGGCAAGAGTTAACGACAGCATCAGGCTTGGTGGTGGCAAGGTTTTGATATTGCATGGTTCGTTCTTCTGTGGTGTAGCGTAATCCGGCAGTTAAGGTCAGTTTATTATTAAGTGGTTTTTCAACTTGCCCAAATAGTCCATATGATTTTGTGTCTTGAACATAATCGATATCATAGTTAACAAATGGCACAAGCTCAGTACCAAAACTCCCTTCCGGTGCCCCTGTGATTGCATCGATGAGTGGTCCAGGGTAATTAATATCTAAATCTAAGCGACCGATTACCTCATTTTCAAAGTAATATACACCCGCGATCCAATTGAATGAATCAGTTGTGCCACTTAATCTTAATTCTTGGCTAAGCTGCTTATTTTCTGATGCAAAAATAGGAATTAAACCATTAAACGGACCTACATCAGCGTCTTCTTCATGCGTTTTTTCAACATTTTCAAATGCAGTGATCGATGCAAATGTAAAACTATCTTGCTCCCAATTCAATTTTAATGATGCGCCAGTAGAATCTATTTTTAGCAAGCCTTCTCTATTATATGCGCCTGCAAAATTATCGCCGTCATTGTCTGCGTAACCGTAAAAATCGGAACTTGTGCCTCCCATGCCGTCATCACTTGCTCGATGCTGATATTGAGGTGCATTGGTGTCAGATTTACCACCATGAAAATTGACCAAGGCAGAAAAATCGCTATTAAGGTCGAAATTCAACTGTAACCTGTATGCTTTGCTGTTCGCTTCGTTTGCATCAGGACCTATTCTATTTTCCACATAACCGTCATGATTGTTCGTAGCAACTGATACTCTGCCTTGTATAGAATCAGACAAGCTGCCACCTATTGCAGCTTCTGTCTTAACCTGACCATACTGTCCCAATGTTAAGTCGGCTAAAATTTCCGTATCTCCAGAAGGTGTATTGGAAATAAAGTGTACTAAGCCACCTGTTGCGTTTCGTCCATACAAAGTACCTTGTGGACCGCGCAATACCTCTACGCGCTCCAAATCAAATAATTGGAACGTTAAACCTGGCATTGCTGATTGATAAACTTCATCGCGATAAATAGCTATTGGTCCTTCGTTGTTATCATTAAAGTCATTAAGGCCGACACCGCGAAGTGAAATTGAAGGGTTATTGCCTTCCCCGACGGGAGTGCCAATATTTAATCCGGGGGTTTGAGAAGCAATGTCTACACTGTCAGTCATGTTCAATTCGCGTAGTGCATTACCGGAAAACGCGGTTACAGAGACACTAATATCCTGTACATTTTGCAACTTCTTCTTTGCCGTAACACTAATAATTTCAAAAACGGATTCTTCTTTTACTTGAGCCAATGATTCGCAGGATGTTCCTACAGATATCGCCGCGACTACTGCGAGCCCTAATTTATTGTGTTTCATGTTTATCCTTTACTTTGAGAACTAAACTTTTAGGTTTTTATTAATAGTTAACTGACATCAAAATTTTTATACATCACGTATGAAATTCAATCTGAATTTTGGTTTGTTACTTGCTTTACAAATCACGTGAATATAATAATATATCTACACTTGTGCCGAATTGTCAAAGCTTTTCGCTAAAAATCTGTGAGTAAAATATCGTATATTCAATGAATGACTCAACAGGGCTGGGTTTTTGGAGGGCTTTTACGCATCGGGTTTCTGCTGATTGATATTGATTTTCTAGATTAGTAAATAAAGTTAATGTTTGTATAGGATCTTTAATACAAACCGCTAGATTGGAAAATTAATGCGAGGAAGAAAGCACAAAGTACTCAATAATCTCCAATATCCGTGGCCGCTTTCTCGGCTGTAAGATTAAGCAATCGAGTGGTCGCCAATATCGTCTAAATGCACAGTGCTTGACTCTATTAATATTCAAGGGGGCGGGTCTTGCCCGGACTACAAAGAACTGTATTTGGTAAAATACAATCGGCGAGGCAACAAGTGTGACAACGGCAAGCCTGACTAAAAATTTAGAGGTTGCGCAGAATTAAGGCTTGGAGAGTCGAATTATAGACGACTTCGAGCTTAAGTAAGCCTCACTTTCTCTAAAAGTTTGTTTACTCGAATTTTCCTCTTCAAAATTAAAAAGACGAATGCTGCTGCTAATTAATAGGCTACGAATCGTTGGACGGAGAAAATAAATTCTTAGCCCGTTCAAGCGCTAGATAGTCCGCAACAGTCTCTTACGTTTGATTTTGCAACCGACTGTAGTAACGTCGATAAAAATACAGCGGATACGCTTTAGTTATGTCGCAAGGGCACTTCGCATTTGCTCATGCGCGGGTGGGCTTGTGTTCACTTAATAACGCAGTAATTGGTGCAGAGCACCCAATAGATAACCTTCATGAAATGAAATTGTATTTGTAGATTGGTATGTACACAGTGGTAATCGTGCTGCACCAATCTTTTATAATGGTACTAAAGTTGTAACAATTACATTGCATCAATAACGCTACTTGCTTGTAAATACTGAGGATGTGTCGATTATTGACTAAGAAACTGACAGAGGCAGTAATCTAAATGCTTAGTTGCCTTCAGAAACTGTCTAAGCGGTTATCTTGACTGTTTTGACGTAATAGTAATTTTTGCTAAAGAGCACTGTAACTCAAAGCTAATTATCGTTTCTAATAGTTTTGATGCAGGTATTTATGAGCCTACAGGCCGACTTGTAATGACCTGTAGCAGTTCCTTAGACTGACAAAAAGTTTACTTCACGGCCATACAAGTTATGTAATGGCCACATATTCTCTTGCTATGGAGGTTTTATAACTCGCCAACGGGTCGCTAAAATGGCTTAGCAGTATTTGTCGAGTTGTGGGCAAAATTTAGCTTAATGCACGACTCGTTTTCTGTCGCGTACCACAATAGCGCAGGTCACGAAATCAAAGTAGTTTAAAATAGTTAGATTACTACAGCCAAAAACGTGCTCTCGAAGGTATCAAAAATGTGGTAGCGATAAAGGTGTACAAAGTTTAAAACAGTCGGGATATCCAAACTTTTTTAAATTATCTAATTTATAATAGGGGAGCGGAAATTAAATCTCGGTCAATACAAGCGTATTTTATTGAAGTAAGACTCTTCTCGAACGAATTTCTGGTATTCTAATGGTGTGGCGTTTACAAGCCGCTTAAATTCCCGAAGAAAATGCGATTGATCACTGAAACCTAATTCAAATGCCAGATCAGATAAACTAATTTTATCTTGCTTAATTCTGTAAGCAGCGGACTGGCACCTCACTATTCTGCTGAAAACTTTTGGTGACATGCCAACATCGCCTAAAAATGCTCGTTGTAACGTCCTAGTCGTGAAACCTGTTAGTGCTTCTAAATCTTTAACACGAACATTTCCTTTTTCTTGGCAAATTTTGTTAATTATCGGCATAGTTAATTGTGACGACACGCGGGGAGTCGTTTTTCTTCGTAAAAATTGCTTAATTAATGCCATTTTGGTTGTTGAATTGTCATTGCATGCCATCTGTTCAAGGAACTTTTCTGCATTTGGGACAATGTCAAGGAAATTAAAATTGTGGTTAACTAACTCATTAGCAGAAACGTTTAGGAAGTCAGGCACTAGACCGCTCGCGAATCGCACACCCACATATAAGTGTCCTTTCGACAAGTTGACAGAATTCACCTCCAGTAGTGAACCATAGACTGCCGCCGATGGGTTAGTGGCGTCACAGTCAAAAAAAATATCAATGCAACCATCAGGAATAGCTAAGGTTAGCGATTTGCTAGGGTCAACTTCGAAACTGTAGAAGTGCGAGATAGAAGAGTCGTCTGATGCCATCATTGAGAACTTTTTAGCAGCGCAAACAACAAACCAAGGTTGATTAGCATAAACATTAAAGCTTTTTTCAGCGTCTGAAACAATCGGCAAGTACTTGACTCCTACTTCCAAAACATGCGTGAAAATAATTACATAATTCACTTGAAAATTCAACAAATTTTGCAGGAGTTCAAATACAGTCTACTGGAGTGTTTTATGATATTTCTAACAGTTGGGACAGCATGTTTTTATCAATCTTATTGTTCGAAACCATGCATAAAAATTATGCTTGCATCATAGTCAATCAAAGTTAAGGACGATGGTATGGCAAGTAACGCTAAATTACATTTTGTTTATTTGTCAGACAAAGTCATTCTCATATTAGGCGCTACGGAGCTGTTAAGATGGGTTGATACCATCGAAAAATGTTCATAATTCTCCAAAAGTGGGTTTATCGTATAGCAGGGTAGATTTACTATTCCTACAGAGCGACGATTACGTTTCTAAAAGACTCAACGTCGCCTAAAATAACAAAACCAACGGACGATAGAAGCCTGATGGCGATACCCGCATCTATGGGCTGAAATATTGCTATTGCGTACACGAATTAACAGGCAATATGGTGCAGTAAGTCTGGCATAACCTTGGACATACTTACCGAGTTGATAAATTATATTTAGGCTCAGTCTATTCATTAAATGCCCACTCCCGGATTATCCTGTAATTACGGGTTTTCGTAACATAGACAGATCCCTCTGGTAGGTAATAAGTCTTCAATATTTTACAAGCTAAGTGTAAATCGATGGTGCGGCCAAATTGCATCAGTAATGACCCGCGATGGAGAGCGATAAAGGGCTTTCAATAATTTGACAGTGCGGTTTATCCCATTATTCACTAAGCACTCACAAGTATGCTGGTATTAAAATATCAACTAATTTGCCATCAAGTTCAGAGAGTTTGATATGCTACAAATGCACAACCTAACTTATAACAAGGTGAGCCTTAATATTTTGCAAATCGCAGGGAATGAAAATTTATACTTTTTATTTCTATGCAAAAGATAAAAAAAGTAAGGACTCTCAGTTTTTAATTGAGCGTGTCAAAGAGCACCTAAAGTAATGCTCAAAGCGTTAGGTTTTTTATCAAGTGCTTGCCTGTTCTATTTTTCAATGATTCTTCTATTTTATTAAAAATACATCGGTTTTCACTAGATAAAAAGATAAGCATTCGTTGTAGATTCTTGTTGCAGCATTTTGAGGTTAATATTCTGCTAAATTATAAAATAGTCTTTGCAAGGTATCATTTAAGGTATCTATTTCTTCGGTGGTAAAATCAACATAAATACTTTCAAAAAGTCTTTCTGATTGCTCTGTAACTTTAGCAATAGTTTCTTGTCCACTTTCTGTCAATTGAACCATTGATATTCTGCCATCTTTTTCGCTAGTTGAAATAGTTACATGACCTTCCTTTTGAAGTTTATAGGTAGCTCTAGTAATGGTGGGTGTTTTTGCCACAGCATGGGTGGCAATGTCACTTACACTTAAGGTGCCGTTCTCTCTCAAAATCATTAAAATACGCCATGCTGTAATATTAATACTGCCTTTTTTAAGTGATTTCTCCATTCTTAGTGAGTAGACACTTCCTACTCTCATTAACCAATAGAATGGGAATTGTTGGAATTCAAAATCGGCCGATGCAGGTTTGAATTTATCGAATTGATTGTTGGTTTTACTCATAACGTTGCTCATATAATAAAATCAAGTTGCGGACTATACGTGATAATTCATGTAAAACGAAATTTAATTACTCTCTTTTACCTTTTTTATTTTCGAATAAAATAACCGCTGATTTTGTTACTCAGTGATTTAAGGCAACTACAAGTATAAGTAACCTGAGATCTGCTTAAACAACTACCATAGCGTTACGCTTTACATCAGTTAAATTAAGGCGAGGCTTTTTTTGTTTTAAGCAATAAGTCACCAATCCAGCGAGTAGATAAGGTATAAAGCTGTTCATGTTGCGATGTCTTGGGATACGAATTTTGTGGCACCCTTTTATGCATGTAGAGTCAATTAATTCGATACCTGTAGGCTAACCCTCAAGTGCGGTGAAATATGCACACACAGGCAGAATTACTCTAAGCATGACAATAAGAAACCGAGTGTAACTGAGGAATAAATACGTTGCAAAAAATCATCAAAATCGCAGAATAACTCGACTAATTTATTAATGCTGGTTGCTTGTTAGATTGAATCACTATTGGTCGGCTCTAACTCGTTGACCCTCTCCGGCACACCATTAGCAGAATTATGAGATTGCACTACATTAAATATAACAAGCGATTATTGATGTTCCAGAAATTGCTTTAATAAAGTTTCCTGTACAATTTATACTTTTTCCAAGATGTCCGATTCTTTATTTTGGATGCTATTCGCAAATTAAGGCACATTGTCTTCAGTTTTTCATTGGCAAAGCTCAGCAAACCAATTTTTGTTAGTTAAAGATAAATTGATCGAAGCCAGTTGCTATAACATTAAGAGTACAATTGGTATTGAGTTTGCTTTATGACATTATTGGCTTCTTGTTCTGACAGGCTCTAAAAAATGATTGTAATTTAGATGATGGGTCGCTTCAATTATATCGGCACTAATTACCGAATTAATCGCGACGCACATACTAAAATTGTTTCAGATTTATCTAGATGCTTTTTGCTTTTAACTCCTTCAATACTTTATAATGAACGGATACTGGAATAGCAAAAATGACTAAGCTGGAAAGTAGCAGTAGAACCGTGAGTATTTTTACACCTTCAAATCCAGCACGGTCTTCAAGTATTATAGATGCTATGCCGGGGCCAAAGCCGATACCGATAAGTTGACATGCAATAGCAACAGACATGGCACGTCCTTTCATATCCATATCGCTGATAGCGCTGATGATAAAAGGAAGAACCAAATTCCATATAAAATTGAAGGCACTTATCGCTACCAAGAATATGATGTATTCTGGTTTCCCAAGGAGCATGGCAATCGAAGCTGCTGCAGCGAGTATACCAAATGTCATAAGGACCCAACGAGAAATTTTCCCTGCAAGTAAAAATGCCAGTAAGGCACCGGGAATGGCCACAAATTGTGAAACTAATAGAGCATTTGCGATGGATTGTTCGTCAGCACGGATTTCCATGCCTATCAGAAACAAATTGGCCCAAGCAAGACCAATCGCGGTATTAAAGACAAGGCATCCAAAAACTGCAACCGCAATTAGTCCCCAATGCATTTGAACGCTTTCAGGTGACACCTTGACAGAATCGTTTGACGACTTCGGCACATATTTCACTATGAGCAGGGCCAGACCACTAATGACGGCCCAAGCTGCAAAAATAGCACTAATTCCAAAGTCTGATAAAATTGACGGCATTACCCAAAGCCCAAGTGCACCATAAGACAAGAGTAAAACTAAATACAAAGCTAAGTTTCGATCTGTTCTTGTGGTGAGGCCAATAAAAGTAAAACTGAGTGATATTATAACTCCCTCACCTAACCCCGTCACAAATCGAACGACGTTGAGTTCACTTTCCGTTCCCATAAGAGAAGAGACTAAGTTTCCAAACGTGGAAAGCAAAAGTCCGATCGTTAAGAGCAATCGCCAGTTCACAAATCGGCCTAACACAACAATAACGACTGTCGCTAATGCTACCCCGATCATTTCCGAGAAAGCTAAGCCATTCGCTTGTGCCTCGGATAGGCCTAATTCTGTGACGAAACCTTGAACAAGCCCTGGCTGAACAATGAAAGATAGAACGCCTACGGTTCCTAAAATCATCGCTGAAACAATAGCCGAACGGCTGTTTACATTAACTTCAGACATACAATTCCACTTATTTTAAAGGCGTTAGCCAAATTTAATAAATCACGTAACAAGTAAAGTAATACATAAGCTATTCCTATACAATAGTTCTTGCTTACTTGAGCCTAAGTTTTATAAGCTAATATTAACTTTGGGTGCATGTTAGAAAACATAAAGTTGAGTGGAGAAATTCAAGTATCCAAGGCAGTAAATATCACGTTTTGAGCTTGAATTTGAAATAGTTAAACGTGCTCGCATCAGGAAATAAAAAGGACATTCAAACTGACTGTGGTTGATTAGTCCCGAGTGTAACTGGCCACAGTAGTGCCGCAGCAGGCGGGTTTATTAAGTCAACAGTTGGCACAAACTTGCGGCCAATGGGGCTCCTCTCGATATTGGTTATCTGAACATCACATTAAAGAACAGATTGGCCTCTTAACGCCCGAAGGGTAAGTAGCCGATTTCAGTAATAACTAATAACTTAGGACCCAGTAAACTGCGTTTAATTTAGTTTTCCAAGCGTTCCTGTTTCTTCACCGTTGCCAGTTGCAGCATCAAATCAGTAGCAGTGATGAAGTGTGTCTTTATCCCTCTCTTTATCCCTCTCTTTATCCCTCTCTTTATCCCTCTTTGTATTGCTTGGTAAGCATAACTTCAGGCTATGTGACTTACCCAAACCACTTGGCCCAAGCCGTACGATATTTTCAGTACGTTCGATAAAAGCCAACCGGTTGAGTTCTTGAACCTGCTTTTTAGGTGCACTGGTGGCGAACGTAAAGTCATATTCTTCGATGTGTTTCACAGGCACTGTGTATTCTGTCCATTTGCAAGTTCATAACGCCACCTCAATGAGCTGGTCCCGCGTGCTTAAAGGATGTTGGAAGATTTCAATTGGCAATGCGCAATGGTTTATTGGTGCAACTATATTAGTTAACCTTAGTGGCGCCGGCAGTTCGCTCAAAATCAACTTTTCTTTTATTAACAGCACCTCAGGTAGGTCAATTTTACTCTATCGTTAGTCGGTCAGTTTTATATTGGCGGTGACAATTGGAAGGTTATGGCTTTTAGCCATGGAACTCGACAGCCTAGGCTTAGCTCTGAAAAAGCATTGAGAAAAGTTAAGTAATTGTCAGTATCAGTATCAGTATCAGATCAAAGCTACTATCAAAGTTTAATTAATGCGGTGACCTTTGGAACACTTCATGAATGCGCCAGTCAATTAAAAAATTTTCAGAATATTGATAGATTTAAGAGATAGTTATTGCAACGCATGATTTTGAATCAAGAAATCAAAGCCAAAAGCTGCTAGCAAGGCAAATGTTGGTGTAATCAAGGTTTTATTCAATTTGGCTGAACAGCGCTCCAATAAATTTGAGTCGCGCTTCTCGCTTGGATTCTAGCAAGAAAAGTGTGATATGTAATGTTTAGACAAATTATGGAAGAGGTGTTGCAAAGTATTGTTTAAGATTTCTATTTGCTCGACGCTTAAATCTTCTAACTATTATTAAAAAGTCGCATTGATTGCTCGACCGCTTTAACAACTGCATCTTGTATGTTGCTATTGTAATAGTGGTTTTTTTGCTAAGGCATGAGTAGCAATGTCACTGTCACTCAGAGTAAGATTTTCTCAAGGTGTCATTAAAGTTCGCCATGCAATAATCTTTCTACCGCCTTTCTAAATGTTTACGCAATCCTAACAGAATAATTACTACCAAACCCTCATTAACCAATAAAAAGAAAATTGCTGGAATTCGAAATCGCTCGATTAAGGTCTTAATTTATTAAGTTCATTACTACTTGCTTTAATAAATCTAATGTATAAAAACGAAAATCAAAAGCATGCGTGCAAACTAAGTTATACAACGCACCAGCTTCACTTTTATTTTTAAGTTTTCAAGAGAATAAAGCTTAATGTTAATTGGGTAATTTCTTTTAAGTGTTATCGAAATACAATTGCCCTTCGAAAAAAAGCGCCTTAACTTTACAATTAACTTGATAAATCATGTAAAAGCAATTAAACTAGAATCTTAGGTAGTGGTTACTAGGTTATACGTATACATGACGATTTTTACAGAACAATTCAAATTGGGTGATGGAGATTTAATAGCGGGTGTAAAGGATAACATCGACGTTGCTGGATTCGTAACACAAGCGGGAAGTAAAGCTTTTAGGTTAAATCCTGTTGCTCAATGTCATGCTGATTTTATAAAAACGCTGTTGGATTCAAATGTAACGATTGTTGGCAAACTAACGATGCATGAGCTAGCGTTTGGAATGACTGGTGTTAATGAATATCAGGGAACGCCAATTAATAGTCTCTTCCCTGATTATATCACGGGCGGCTCGTCAAGTGGTTGTGCTGTCGCAGTTGCGCAAGGCAGCGTTGATTTTAGCATAGGGACTGATACCGGCGGCTCTATACGCGTACCGGCGGCGTGTTGCGGCGTATTTGGGCTGAAACCTACATTTGGACGCATAAGCCGTAAAGGTGTTATGCCTGAAGAGTCAAGCTTGGATTGTGTCGGTCCTTTGACTCGCTCAGCTGATACCTTAATAGAGGCCATGTGCAGATTAGACAAAAGCTTTAGCCCTATTGCGGCTCTGAAAACAATAAAACTAGCGAGTATATCGGTTGATGCGGCGCAGCCTATTCAAAACGTGGTCAATGCTGCACTAGAGAAAGACTTTATTGAGCTAACGCATATAACGCTACCAAGCTTTACTAAAGCCTTTGATGCAGCACTAAAACTGATGAATTTTGAAATGTGGCAAGCTTATGGACATTTAATAGATAGTGACATGCTTGGCGCCGATATAGTAAATAGATTACGTGCAGCCCATGGTATTCATCCAAATATTGTTTCTGAAGCTAAAGCTGTTCGTAAAACATTTAGCCATGAAGTGGATTCAGCACTAAACGATGTCGATGCACTTGCGCTGCCAACATTACCTTCTTTTCCTCTTAAGAGACAAGATGCTCTTGATGGTAAAACTGATTTGCAAATCAGCTCACTAACTCGTCCATTTAACCTATCTGGCCACCCAGCGATAACAATTCCCCTTTCTAATAGTCTCGGGAAACCTTCTGCTATCCAGATTGTTGGCGCCAAGGGAAGCGACGAAACCATTTGCTATATCGCCAAAAGAATTAGCGATGCACATAAAATTTACGCCTAGGATTGGAGAATAACTATGAATATAAATGCAGTAGATAAAAGTCTTTGGGGAGGCGAAATCAAGTTCGACAATTTGCTTGTTGACATAAGAAAACGTAGGACTGAGTTTGAAGAGCAGCGGTACATCTCGCAAGACATTATTGAAAAATTTAAAGAAATCGGTATTTACCGTTCTTTTGTTCCTGAAAGTTTTGGTGGTGGTGGTAAAACACCGAGTCAATTTTTAAAGGTAATTGAAGCTATTGCAGCAGCAGATGGCTCTGCTGGTTGGGTTGCTAGTTTTGGAATGAATCCTGCTTATCTTGCAGCTTTGCCTAAAGAAACACTAAATAAAGTATGGGGCAAATCACCTGATATTGTTTTTGCCGGAGGCGTCTTTCCGCCACAAAAGGCAGAAAAAGTCGAAGGTGGATATATAGTCAATGGTCGCTGGCAGTGGGGTAGTGGCTGCATGGGCGCGTCACTTTTAGGTGTTGGAATTATGCCTGATGATGGCACAAAGTTACCCAAAATGGCTGTTCTTCCGGCTGACAAAGTAACAATAGAACAAACATGGAAAGTGCACGGAATGGTGGGTACTGGGAGCTTTGACTTAGTGGTTAAAGATACCTTTGTACCTGAAGAATGGACTTTTTTAAGAGGGGGAGCACCTACTATTGATTCACCATTCTTTAAATATCCTGCACTATCGTTTGCTGCGCAGGTACTTTCTGTAACTGCATTGGGGGTTGCACGTGAAGCTATTAATGTAGTGGTCAATTCAGCCAAAGGGAGAAAATCTGTTACAGGTGCACCAAACTTAGGTGAACGACATTACGCTCAAATTGAAATAGCAAAGGCAGAAGCAAAATTGCGTTCTGCCCGAGCCTTCTTTTATGAAGCAACTGATGAGGTGTGGGCTGCGATTATGGAAGGTTCAGTGCCCACTCGTCACCAAATTAGTATGGTTAGATTAGCGACTACTAATGTAGCCAGAGAGTGCTCTGACGCTACTCGCATTGCATACCAATTGTCAGGCATGGAAGGGGCCTATTTAAATCATCCACTTTCTCGCTGTTTCCGTGACGCAAATTTAGTAACTCAACATGCTTTCATGGGCGAAGTCACATACCAAAATGCAGGGGCAATGATGTTTGGACATCAACCTTTCCCTGGCTATTTGTAAATATTAATTGAACATATTAAGGAAAAAAAATGACCAAATTAACGACCCATCGTGTGCTGTTTTGTATTGGTATTAATCAAAATTTTATGGATTCACCTAAAGATGTCATGAAGGATGTTTGGCAAGCATTCAGTGCCATGATGAAAGGCATTTCAGATCTACCAGGGGTAAATGTATTAGGCATCATGGACGATGATCGAATTATGGTTGGCCCTTCAGCAGCCGCGCCGTGGACAGCCTACATTATGGCCGATGTTCCCGACATTGAAACAGTCATTGCAAGTTGTGATTTCTTCCGCTCAACGCCTGTTGGTGATGGTACCTATTCTTTATGGAAATACGCGAAAGTTGAAGCACGTATAGGCCGTGAGCTGGTTGTGCCTAGTTAATTTAAGGAAATACATATGACTTCACTACTCAATTTAGAAGTATTACAAGAACGTCTGAGCGCGCTAGAAACTGAAAAGCACGTAAGCGCATGTATGAGCAATTACATGGGCCTTTGTAACGATTTAGGACCCGGCTTTGAACTTGAATCTCTCATGCAGTTGTTCACTGAAGATGCTATCTGGGAAGGCAAGGGTAAACGCTATTCTAAGACCTTTGGTCGCCATGTGGGCTTTAATGCGATTGAAGAGATGTTTGCCAAATACATTAAAGCGCCTGGTCACTTTTCGCTCAATGTACATTTGTTGAGTAATGAAGTTATAACAGTAGATGGAAATGAAGCTAAAGGAAGTTGGATTCTAATGCAACCATCGGATTTTATTGACGGTAGGTCACAGTTAAGTTGCGCTCTAATTACGGCCAAATTTAGGCTGTCGGGCAAATTTTGGCAAATTACCCACTTTAAAACCGAAAATAAGTTTAGCCGACCAATGAGCGTACCTTGGGATAACAGTGCAGCATTGCCGATACCTAAATAGGATTTAGAATGAAAACTGAAACTAAAGTAAAAAGTATAAACAGCATCGCGGACTTGGTGCTAGACGATCGTGTTCATAAGTCACTGTATTCAGATAAAAATATATTCGAAGAAGAGTTAGAAAAAATATTCAACAACACATGGGTTTGGTTAGCCCATGAAAGTGAGTTGCCAGATGCTGGTTCATACAAAACAGCCACTATCGGACGACAGCCTGTGATCGTTGTGCGCGATCGCAAGAAAAAAATTCATGTGATGCTTAACCGATGTCGTCATCGCGGGGCTACTGTGTGCGAAGGCAAAAGCGGTAAAACAAAAGCGTTTACATGCCCTTATCATGGCTGGGGATACGGGCTTGACGGAAGTTTGCGTGCAGTACCTAAGCCAGAAGAATATGAAAACATTCTTGATAAAGCAGAATTTGGTTTGATTAAGGTACGGACTGAATCATATAAAGGAATGATTTTTGCGACTTTGAAAAAAGATCTTGAGCCCTTAGATGATTTTTTAGGAGGCGCGAAAAAATGGATTGACCTTTTTGTTAAGCAGGGAGGCGGCTATCCTTTGAAAGCGTTGGGTGACCAGAGATTTAGATTTCCTGGAAACTGGAAGATTCAATTAGAAAATACAACTGACTCATATCATTTCCCTATTGTACACAAGTCATTCATCGCCTCAGTTGATGAACAAGCTGCCGAAGTATTTGATTTTTTAGATGGTGACGGTTTCGTTGAAGATCTTGGTCATGGGCACAGTGTGATGGTGATGATTCCAGAGTTGGTCGATTTAGAGGACAATCTAGACGAGCCAATTCCAGCACGTTATTCGGATTTAGCAAAGCAGTTGGCCAATGAAGGGCACTCAGATCTTGAAGTACGACGACTGGTAAGAGCGGTTGGTGGTGGTGGATTTAACTTAAATATTTTTCCCAATATAGCTTGTTCAATGGCATTTTTTAGAAATTTAGTACCCATTAGTGCTAATGAAACAGAGATCCATCATATCGCGCTTGGAGGCGAAGGTGCACCAGAAGTATTCAATCAAAAGCGGATTCGTATACACGAACATTTTCAAGGACCTATGGGCTTCGGTACTCCAGATGATGGCGAGGCATGGGAGCGTGTTCAGGCGGGTTCGATGGCTGGTTCCGATGGTTGGATAATGCTTAATCGCGGTATGTCAAAACTTTCTACTTCAGCGGATGGTAATGTCAGAGGGGCTGTATGTTCCGAGACGGGTATGCGTGCTGCTTATCAGCAATATAAAAAGTTAATGGCTACGCCAAGTGAACACTAAGGAGTCAGAGAAATGAAACTAGATACTCAATTGCTAGCCGACGTGACCGCCTTTTTGAATATCGAAGCGGATATCCTTGATAATAAGGATTACCTCCAATGGTTAGAGCTTTGGCTCGAATCAGGTTTATATATCGTTCCTGTTGACCATAATGCGACTGACTATGCAAATAGTTTGAACGTGGCTTATGACGACCACGAGATGCGGATATTACGCATAGAGCGTTTAACTAGTGGATATGCAGTTTCAACTCAATTAAGTGAAAAAACGGTGAGGACAACGTCCAGATTTCGCATCCTTGACGACGTAGACGGATTGGTGCGCGTTCGTTGTGCATATAGTCTGTATGAAAACAATAAAAACGGTATTCGCTGCTATCCAGCAAACCTGCAGTTTAAATTAGTTAGGGACGGAGACAGTTTTAAAATTGCTGAAAAAATAGTCAAAATAATGAACTCCAGTCAGTACCTAACAACTGTTAGCTACTTATTCTAGGTGCAGATATGAGAATTGATAAGACAAAAGTAGCATTGGTTACTGGGGCAGCGCAAGGATTGGGCTATGTGATCTGTGAATCGTTACTCAAAGCTGGTTATTCGGTAGTGGTCAGCGATATCGATGCTACTGCAGCCAAACAAGCGGCTCAGTGCCTTGATAATAGTGCTGAAAACGTCGAAAGTATCAAGCTTGATGTTATGAGCAAAGATGACTTCACTGCAGCACTTGCTTTTACGATCGAAACCTTCGGGCATTGTGATTTATTAGTCAATAATGCTGCGATTACACCTACTACTCCAGTGATGGAAATCATGCCTGAAGAATTTAGCCAAGTATTAGACATAAACTTAAGAGGTAATTTTCTAGGCTGCCAGGTATTTGGACAATACTTTGCAGATAAGGGTTTTGGACGGATTGTGAACCTAGCATCGCTAGCTGGACAAATGGGCGGGACTGCTTCAGGAGCGCATTATGCATCCTCAAAGGCCGGCATTATGACGCTGACCAAAATATTCGCTAGACAGTTTGCCGATGCTGGGGTAACCGTTAACGCAATAGCCCCTGGGCCTGTTGATGTGCCATCTATTAGAGAAAAGGTTCCTGCAGACAAACTCGAAAATATTATTAATAACATGATCCCCGTGAAGGCGATGAGTAACCCCACGTTTATTGGCTCTATGGTTGTGATGCTTGCTGCAGAAGAAGCTAATACCGTAACGGGTGCTACTTGGGATATTAATGGCGGAATATACATGCGTTAAGCATGGTTAGGAGATATATATGAACAATGAACTAGTTGACGTTATTGTTAAATCGCGCACAGAGCAGGGTGCTGGCGTTGCGGTAATCGAATTGGTCTCAGCAGACGGTAAACCTTTACCCCCCTTTTCTGCTGGTGCGCATATTGACGTGCATATAGGTGATGATCTTATACGTCAATATTCATTGTGTAGCGATCCAGTATCAAGCGATATATATAGAATTGGTGTGCTTCGTGATCCCAAATCAAGAGGGGGATCGGTAAAACTTCATGCAGAATTTTCCGAACAACAAATCATCAGTATTAGTTTTCCACGTAACCATTTTCCTCTTAATGAAAACGCACAAAAAAGCATACTTGCAGGCGGCGGCATCGGTATTACACCGATGATAGCAATGGCATATACGCTGTTACGGAAAAATGAAGACTTTGAACTTCATTATTGTACTCGTACCAAAGGAGCTGGCGCTTTTGAACAAGAATTAGTTGACACGTTCGGTAAGCGTGTTGTGTTTCATCATGACGATGAAGGTAAGTCACAGTTGTTTTCTCCGCAAACAACATTCAAACCTGTTGACGTGAATACACACATCTATGTCTGTGGCCCGACAGGTTTTATGGATTGGGTAATCAGTAGTGCAAGTGAAATGGGTTATTTACCTGCGCAAATTCACTCTGAGTACTTTAATGCTCAGGTAGATAAAACAGGCGAAAGTTTTGAGGTCTATTGCGAACAAAGCGATGTAACAGTGATGGTTGGAAGTGATGAAACGATAGCCAGAGCGTTACGCAAGGCTGGCATAAAAGTTAATATGTCGTGTGAAGAAGGGGTCTGCGGCACCTGTATTACCGACGTGTTGGAAGGTGAGCCAGAACACCGAGATCACTTTCTAACAGACGAAGAAAAAGCAGACAATGATCAAATGGCGCTATGTTGCTCACGCGCTAAATCCAGCCGCTTGGTCATTGACCTTTAAGGCATTGCATAAAAGAAAGAATGATGATTTATCGCATAAATATAGACGGAAAAAGTTTTAACTGCCCTGAAGGGCAGACCGTTCTTATAGCGATGACAAGAACTGGTAACACTTTCTTACCGGTAGGTTGTTGTTCTGGAGGTTGCGGAGTTTGTAAAGTAATCGTGCTTAAGGGTGACTACGAAACGAAAGTCATGAGCCGGGCAAAAGTTTCAATAGAAGAAGAGGCTAAGGGGATCGCTTTAGCGTGTCGGATTTTACCCGCGAGTGACTTAACTATATGCCGAGTTAAAGCTTAACGTAAAGCAATTAACCACAACGTCTGGTCGCCTAATGTGTTTAGTCGACCCTAACCAAAAAACAGTACTTGGGAGAGACAAAAATGCGTAAAGGTGTAATAAGACCAGGACATATTCAACTTAGAGTAATGGATATGGAAGAAGCATTAAAACATTATCGAGATCTGATCGGTTTAATTGAAGTTGATCGTGATGATAAAGGACGTGTTTATTTAAAGGGTTGGACAGAAGTAGATAAATATTCGGTAGTATTAGTTGAGTCTGACACTCCCGGTTTGGATTTTATAGGCTTCAAGGTATTGAATGAAAAAGTACTTAATGGCTTAAAAAACGACCTAATAGACTACGGTTGTGAAGTATTTGAACATGAAGCTGGAGAGCTTGATTCTTGTGGACGGCGTGTATGTTTCGTTACACCCACAGGTCATACTTTCGAATTATATGCTGAAAAAGAACAAACTGGAAAGTGGGGTTTAGCCAAAATAAACCCAGATCCTTGGCCTCTAAACTTAACGGGAATGAAAGCTGAGCGATTCGATCACTGTTTATTAATGGGTCCAAATGTGCCCGCAACAAAAATGTTATTCAGTGAGGTACTCGGTTTTGATTTATCTGAGCAAGTTGTGACACCTGACAACACGATCGCTGGTGCGTTTATGAGTTGCAGTATGAAAGCGCATGACATCGCTTTTGTTGAATGTCCTGATTTTGGAAAACTTCATCATGTATCTTTTCACTTAGAAACATGGCAAGACCTGCTCAAGGCGGCAGATTTACTTACCATGACTGAAACTAAAAAGGATATTGGTCCAACGCGTCATGGATTAACGAGCGGACAAACAGTTTACTTCTTTGACCGCTCAGGAAACCGCAATGAAGTGTTTTGTGGCGGCGATTATCATTATCCCGATCATCCCCCAGTTACCTGGAAAGCTGAAGATTTAGGTAAGGCTATTTTTTACCACGAACTGGTAATTCACCCTACATATCTAGAAGTACTAACTTAATTTATGGAGTTGTAATGTGACTGAATTCAAACACTTTATTAATGGTGTCTATTGTGGTTCCGAGAGCGGAAAAACCTTCGAAAACCGCAATCCCGTAGACAATAGTCTACTGGGTTTGGTACATGAGGGGGGCAAACCTGAAATCAACGCAGCAGTTAGTGCTGCTAAGGCAGCGTTGACGGGGCCTTGGGCTAAATTAACCCAAGCTAGTCGATTGGCGTTATTACATAAAGTTGCTGATCGTATCAATGAAAGGTTTGAAGAGTTTCTTGTGGCTGAGTGTTTAGATACTGGCAAGCCTCGATCGCTAGCGTCACATATTGATATTCCTAGAGGTGCAGCGAATTTCAAAACTCTGTCAGATACCTTAATAAATGAGGCAACCGAATCATTTAATATGGATACGCCCGACGGGACAGGTGCGTTAAATCTTGGCTATCGTAAACCGAAAGGTGTAATAGCGGTTATATCCCCTTGGAATCTGCCGCTGTTACTGATGACCTGGAAAGTAGGACCGGCGTTGGCTTGTGGTAATACTGTTGTTGTTAAGCCTTCCGAAGAAACGCCCGCAACGACCACGTTATTGGGCGAAGTAATGAATGAATGTGGTGTTCCACCAGGCGTATTCAATGTGGTACATGGTTTTGGTCAAGATTCTGCAGGAGAATATCTAACCCAGCATCCTGATGTAAATGGTATTACCTTTACAGGAGAAACCAGCACAGGCGAAGCCATCATGCGTGCTGCGTCTGTTGGCTTACGTAATATTTCGCTTGAATGTGGAGGTAAAAATCCCGCAATCGTTTTTGCTGATTGTGATATGGACAAAGCCATTGAGGGTACCATGCGTTCAGCTTTTGCCAATTGTGGGCAAGTCTGCTTAGGTACTGAACGTGTTTATGTTGAACGTCCTATTTTTGACGAATTTGTTCGTCGCCTTAAAGATAATGTCGAGGGACTTAAGATAGGGGTACCCGACGACGACGGCGTTAACATGGGGCCCTTAGTTAGCTTAGAACATAAAGACAAAGTTCTTAGTTATTATAAGTTGGCGGTAGACGAAGGTGCGAATGTCATACTTGGAGGCGGTGTGCCTGATATGGGTGATGCGTTAAACCAAGGAGCATGGATTGAACCTACAATTTGGACTGGATTGAACGAAAACTCTCGAACGGTAAAAGAGGAGATTTTTGGCCCCTGTTGTCACATACAAGTTTTTGATACTGAACATGAAGTTATTGACATGGCTAATGCAACCGTTTACGGCTTAGCCGCAGCGGTATGGACTGAAACTACGTCTAAAGCTATTCGTGTTTCTCAACAATTAGATGTGGGGATTGTATGGGTCAACTCTTGGTTTTTGCGAGATTTACGCACGGCTTTTGGCGGAGCAAAGCAGTCGGGGATCGGTCGTGAAGGTGGCCTTCATTCCCTTGAGTTTTATACCGAACTAAAAAACATATGTATTAAAATGTAGAGAATTAACTATGAATGACGAAATTATAAAAAAATGTGGTGAACAGCTATACAAGGCTTTACGCACGCGCCAGTGCATTAAACCACTGACAGAAACATACCCTGAAATAACGATCGATGACGCTTATAAAGTGTCACAATATTTAAATAAGTTACGTCTTGCGGATGGCGAACGAGTTATTGGTAAAAAAATTGGCGTGACCTCAAAAGCGGTTATGGACATGTTGAAAGTTGGACAGCCGGATTTCGGTTTTTTAACAGACAAAATGGTCTTTAGTGAAGGCGGAGATGTGCCTATTACTGGCCAATTAATTCAGCCCAAAGCCGAGGGTGAAGTCGCCTTTATCTTAAAGCAGGATCTATTAGGCCCTGGCGTAACGGCTGCTGATGTATTGGCTGCCACAGACTTCGTTATGGCAGCAATTGAGGTGGTCGATTCCCGTATCGAGGATTGGAGAATAAAAATTCAGGATACGATAGCAGACAATGCATCTTGCGGTGTGTTTGTACTTGGAGATCGTGCGGTTAACCCGCGTGACGTAGACCTTGCTACTTGTGGAATGGTGGTAGAAAAAAATGGCGCCATTATATCAACCGGGGCAGGTGCAGCGGCATTAAATAGTCCAGTGAATTGTGTAGTTTGGCTGGCAAACACCCTAGGTAAATATGGTATTGCCTTAAAAGCGGGTGAAGTCATAATGTCAGGCTCGCTTGTCCCATTGGAACCGGTAAAAGCCGGGGACTCCATGCGTGTCTCTATTGGCGGAATTGGCAGTGTTTCGGCACGGTTCGTATAACCGAGCGTTTTCAAATGACTATAGGTAAATTAAATTATGAACAATAAATTAAAAGCCGCCATCATCGGGCCGGGTAATATCGGTACCGACTTGTTAATGAAAATGAAGCGCTCAGAGTGGATTGAACCAGTTTGGATGGTAGGAATAGATGAAACCTCAGAAGGTTTAAAACGCGCCAGAGAAATGGGTGTTAAAACCTGCTCAACTGGCGTCGATGGGGTGTTAGCACATATTATAGCTGACGATATTCGTATCGCTTTTGACGCTACATCTGCATACATACACGCAGAAAATAGCCGCAAACTAAATGCACTAGGTGTGCTCATGATTGATTTAACACCAGCAGCAATTGGACCATTTTGTATTCCGCCAGTGAACTTAAAAGAACATGTTAAAAAGCTAGAGATGAACGTGAATATGGTTACCTGTGGCGGTCAAGCGACCATTCCCATTGTTGCCGCGGTATCACAAATACAAGATGTCGCATATGGTGAAATCATTGCTACTGTTTCGTCTAAATCAGCAGGACCGGGGACTCGTAAAAACATTGATGAGTTTACACGTACAACTGCAAATGCCGTTGAAGAAATTGGCGGGGCTGACAAAGGCAAAGCCATTATTATCATCAACCCAGCGGAGCCTCCTTTAATGATGCGAGATACTGTGCATTGTTTGACTAAAGATAAGCCTGATGAAAAAGCGATCACTGAATCGATTCTTAACATGGTTAAGGAAGTGCAGAAGTACGTTCCTGGTTATCGGATTAAGAATGGCCCGGTATTTGATGGCAATCGAGTTTCAGTTTTTTTAGAAGTAGAAGGGCTTGGCGATTTTCTGCCTAAGTACTCAGGTAACTTAGATATCATGACAGCCGCGGCCTTACGAACAGCTGAAATGTTTGCTGAAGAGTCGGCATCTGGCAGTCTTCAATTGCCATCGCGCGCTTAAAAGGAGAATCACAAAATGAATTTATCTGGAAAAAGAGTGATTTTACATGACATGAGTCTTAGAGATGGCATGCATGCCAAGCAACATCAAATCAGTATTGATCAAATGGTTTCTATAGCACAGGGACTAGACCAAGCTGGTATTCCTTTAATTGAGGTAACACATGGGGATGGATTAGGCGGTTCTTCTGTGAACTATGGTTTTCCCGCTCATTCTGATGAAGACTATTTAAACGCTGTAATCCCAAACATGAAACAAGCCAAAGTGTCTGCTTTACTTATTCCCGGTATTGGGACGGTAGATCATCTGCGCATGGCAAAAGATTTAGGTGTATCTACTATACGCGTAGCGACTCACTGTACCGAAGCTGATGTGGCTGAACAACATATAGGCTTAGCTCGCAAACTTAACATGGATACGGTGGGGTTTTTGATGATGGCTCACATGACCTCTGCATCAACCATACTTGAACAAGCTAAGAAAATGGTTAGCTATGGCGCGAACTGTGTTTATTGCACTGATTCAGCTGGCTATATGTTACCCACTGAAGTAACACAGAAGATTGGCTTATTGCGCCGTGAACTGCCAAAGGATGTTGAAATTGGTTTTCATGGTCATCACAACATGGGCATGGCTATTGCAAACTCTCTGGCCGCCATTGAAGCCGGCGCGTCTCGCATAGATGGCTCTGTTGCCGGTTTAGGTGCTGGCGCAGGCAATACACCATTGGAAGTGTTCGTTGCCGTATTAGAGCGTATGAACGTAAAAAGTGACGTAGATTTATTCAGCATCATGGATGTAGCAGAAGATCTTGTTGTGCCCATGATGGATCATCCAATTAGGGTCGACCGCGAAGCTTTAACGTTAGGCTACGCTGGCGTTTACAGCTCATTCTTACTATTCGCCCAACGTGCAGCAAAAAAGTATGGTGTATCAGCCAGAGACATTTTAGTGGAGCTTGGCAGACTTGGGACCGTTGGTGGTCAAGAAGACATGATTGAAGATGTAGCTATAACGTTAAGCAAGCAACTAGCAGCAAATAAATAGGATTGTAGAAATGGGTAATTTAACGAAAGAGCAAGTCAACGAGCTTGCTGAACATTTGGAAAATGCAGAGTTACAAGCATATGAAGTAACCAAAATCACGGATGATTATCCTGATATGACGTATGAAGATGCGTTTGACATTCAATGGGAAATTAGACGTCGTAAAGAAGCCCGCGGTACAAAAATAGTCGGTATGAAAATGGGGCTGACATCGTGGGCCAAAATGAAACAAATGGGTGTTGAAAACCCATGTTACGGATTTCTAGCAGACTATTTCAGTGTGCCTGATGGCGGTGAAATAAGAATTGATGAATTAATTCACCCTAAAATTGAAGCTGAATTGGCTTTTGTGACTAAAAAAGCGCTAAAAGGACCCGGTGTTCATATTGCAGATGTGCTTGCGGCAACCGATTTTGTAATGCCCGCAATAGAGGTCATTGATTCACGATATAAAGATTTCAAATTTGATTTGAAAAGCGTAATTGCTGACAACAGCTCTTCTACTCGCTTTGTAACTGGAGGCCAAATGAAGCAAGCGTCGCAGTTAGATCTGAAAAATCTAGGTGTGGTAATGGAAATAAACGGCACTGTAGTTGAAGTCGGCGCAGGCGCTGCTGTATTAGGACACCCAGCCGCATCTGTAGCTATGTTAGCTAATATGCTTGGCGAACGCGGTGAAGAATTACCGGCGGGCTCTTTCGTCATGATCGGTGCTATCACAGCGGCTGTACCGGTTAAAAAAGGCGACAATTTTACCGTTCGTTATCAAGATTTAGGCACGTTGTCAGGCAAATTTGTTTAATAAAATAATAAGGAACACACCATGCCGATTATTAATGTAAATATGATGGAAGGGCGCACAGTAGAGCAAAAAGAAGCACTAATTAAAGCGGTTTCTGAAGCGGTAACAGTGTCTATAGGGGCACCGGAACAAAATATTCGTGTGTTAATTACCGAATATCCCAAAGCACACTGGGGTATTGGCACTTTGCCTGCTAACAAGGCAGGACGTTAAAAATTATTAGGACAATATTATGAAAAAGAATGCTGAATTTGATGTGAGAGATTTTAGAAATGCCTTAGGCCACTTTCCTACTGGTGTGACTGTTATCACAACACTCGACGATGATGGCGACCCTATAGGATGCACAGCAAGCAGTTTTAACAGTGTGTCTATGGATCCCGCTTTAATACTATGGAGCGTTGATAAAAACGCATACAGTGCAGAAATATTCGAAAACGCCGAATATTTTGCGGTTAACGTGTTAAGCGAATCTCAGGTTGCTACTTCGAACCGATTTGCAGGACGTGGAGAAGATAAATTTAAAGATGTGTCGTATATAGCTGGAACAGGCGGCGTGCCTTTACTAGAAGGTTGCGGCGCTCAATTTGAGTGTAAGACGTGGAACGTTTATGAGGGTGGCGACCATCTTATTATAGTGGGTGAAGTGATTAGTTATTCTCATAACCAATCTAAGACCCCCCTCGTTTTCTCACGTGGTAGCTATTCGATTGCGTCTCAGCATCCAAACTTAGATTCATATTCGAGTGTGAGTACGGGAAGCGAGTTTTTAAATGACTTTCTGTTGTATCAACTTAATTCAACCATCTCGCTTTATAGAAAAGAGCTTTATCCTGCGCTAATAGAAGGGTGTAATGTGACGCCTGAAGACTGGCGAATACTCACGTTGTTGGATAAATCATTGTCACTTCCTTTCGTGGATTTAAGTAAGTTAGTGATGCAACCTATTGAAGAATTGAAGCAATCTTTGGAAATGCTGAGCGAAGCGGGTGTAGTAAAATATAGCAACGATACCGTTACGTTAACGACGAAGGGTGGGGCTTTACAGTCAAAGCTCGTTACCATCGCGAAACATCATGAAAAAGGTTTACTGAGTAAGCTCTCAGAAGATGAAATTAGAACGCTTAAAAATGGTCTTAAAAGTATATCTGGTATTGAGTAAGCTATAGATCCAAGCTGATGTTTATTAGTAGTGTCAGCTTGGTTCGAAATTTAAATCTAAGCAAAATGGGTAAGCAATTAAATATTCCTTATCTTATGTAACCTGAAATATTAATACCGGCTTCACTTGCCGTGGCAATCAAGGACGTAACGACATCTCCGATAACCCCAACATGCAGGGTGTTGTGGAACATGGCGTTCTTCCTATTATGTTGATAACAACATAATAGGAATTATGTGCACTTCCCCGTTATGTTAAGTGCCCCTGTATTGCTCTCCTACAACCCTCAATAACCCTGCAATTTAGACTAAAAGCGCTCAACGTAATGGTTATTCTTTCACTAAGCAGGAGTGCCCCATGATTAATCAATACATCAATATCTCAGTATCTAGTACTTCCCTGAACATGAGCCTTGCACTGCGATGGGTTGATTTTACGAAATCAACGTCGAAATCAACGTCGAAAACACCAGTTGCTGAACGCTTTGAAACCTTGAGACCATTTTCGCGTTATTTAGTTATGCGCGGACATGACATGATTGCACTTCCTACTCGCTTTCTTGGAGCATGTCAGAAACGGTTGCCACTTTATATCTTTTATGACATCGAAATTGATGAATTAATGAATGGTGCGCTTGAACTTTGCCCTAAAGGTGGCTTGACATCCGTCACAGTTCAAGTTCTTTTTGGACTGCTTGTATCAACGGGTTTGCGACCCGGCGAAGCCGTTCGCTCACAAAATCAAGAAGTAAGATTGGACCTTGGCGAAATTGTTATCCAAAAAAGTAAAGGTTGGCGACACTGCTTAGTGCCGTTGTCTATATGAACAGTCAATGCATTGAAATCCTATGTCGTTTATCACGACAATATTAATGTAAAAGGTTCGGCGGTATCCTTTTTCAATTGAATAACGATCGTGCTCTTGACATGCGTACAGCGGCATACGCTTTTGGACGGATACAAAAAGTTGTAGGGCTGTCAATCAAATCTAATGGCCGCTATCCCACATTATATGATTTTAGATATACCTTTATTTGCCGCCGCGTCGTTGCCCAGTATCATACTGAAGTCGATATAGATTGTCGTATAGCAGGACTGTCACACTATGTTGGTCACAAAAAAGTCAGCGATACGTGCCTTCTTAAATTATGTCGCGGTAGAGGATCCTAGCCAAATAGCTAACACCAAAGAGTGTTAGCTATTCTGGAATCATGATGGTGGGCACATTTCACGTTTCGGAGTTGCGCAGCGGCTCAAATGTGCGGTAAATGGAGCAAAAGAAACTTACACATTATTAAAAGGAAGAAAAATCACTCCGCATTCGACTAGGCACGCAACCTCTGTACATTCACTACAATCGGGTATTGACTTAACGGTTTATCTGCATAGGCATGAAAATAAATATACGGCCAATTACCTTAAGAAAGTGAGTTGATAATAAGGTCAGCGCCACGTTCTCCAATCATCATAGCAACCGCATTAGTGTTACCACTTGGAATTTGTGGGCAAATAGATAAATCAATTACCCTCAGGTTTTTAGCACCGTGTACTCTAAGCTCAAGATCTGTTACCGAATCCTTGGGGTTGGTGCCCATTTTACATGTGCCGCCTGGGTGGTAAACTGTTTTGATGTTTTTTCGAACAAAACTCTCTAATCCTTTATAATCATCAATGGACACATTACAAGGTTCAACTACTTTCTTAATAATTCGCTTTAACGCCGGTTGTTCCATTGCTTTTAAAGCAGTTTGTACCGCACGTATTTGATTTTTTAAGTCATCGGGATGTGACAGTATTTTCGCATCAATTTCAACCAAATCTTCAGGATTTGTTGATTTCAAACGAACAGCGCCTCGTGATTTTGATCGTAGATGACCTACCTTTATCGAAACGCCATGTCCTTCAGCTGCTGGCTTTTCTCCGGGCGTATTATCAAAATTATCTAATAACGGTAAAAAATGAAACTGAACATCAGGGCGCCCAACATTTTCGCTGTCAATAAACGCACCCCCTTCTAGAATATTACTGGTCATTAAGCCCGATCTAAACCCTAGCCACTGAATCATGTGCTTTATAGCGGAGAAACCTTTGTCTTCGCCAAAAATACTGATGTCTTCTTTTGTTGTCGCATTTATTGACATGTGCATATGGTCGTGTAAATTCTCGCCTACAGGAAGATCAACAAGTATCTTAATACCCATTTCGTCAAGGTGTTTTTTAGGTCCTATGCCCGAGAGCATCAATACTTTCGGACTACCAAATGTGCCCGAAGAAACAATCACCTCTTTTCGTGCTTTAGCTCTGGTGAAATTTCCACCTTTGACCGAGAACTCAACACCACTAGCAACGTTATCATCCATCGTAACCTTGTGTACAAGCGTATCGGTTAACACCGTTAACTTTGGGCTTTTTATGACAGATTCTAAATACGTTTTTGATGAGCTAGCGCGAGCCCCATTTTTAGTTGTGGTCTGATAAAACCCTACACCTTCCTGAGAAGCACCATTAAAGTCGTTCGTATAAGTCAGACCCATTTGTTGACAGGCTCGAATGCAGGCAGATGTTAACGGGTGGCGATACCTATTTTCACTAACAGGAACGGCGCCCGTTTCACCATGAAACTTATCACCCATGCTTTCGTTTGCTTCGCCGCGTTTAAAGAAAGGCAAAACATCGTCGTAACTCCAACCATTGCAACCCCAATCGTTTTTCCAATCGTCATAGTCTTGTTTTTGACCACGCAAATAAATCATCCCGTTTACTGAGCTTCCTCCGCCAAGGACTTTACCTTGAGAAACAAGCATTTCACGATTTCCACATTCGGTTTGAGGCAATGTTTTGTATGCCCAAGATTTCTTTTGAAAAACCTGAAGAACGGTTGCCGGAATCTTATGGAACAAGCTACTGTCTTTCGGACCTGCTTCTAAAAGAAGAACTGTACCTGCATTTGCTTGGATAAGACGTGCAGCAACAGCGCATCCGGCTGATCCCGCACCTGCAATAATGAAATCAAACTCAGTATCTGTCATTTTTATTCCCCCACTTTTATAACATGTACAAGAACATTCGTATTCTGTATATATTACTTGTCATTGCATGCAAGCGTGCCGAGTAATATAGTATTAATATTTAATTAATTACGTAATAAATCATTTAAATATAATATACCTATAATTGGGTTTATTTGTCAAAGTTATTTCGTTTGGTGAATTTTTATATCAGTTATTAGGAATAATATCCAAAAACACTTAATTGACTAATTATGTGAAATATCATGTAAATTTAGGAGGAACTGTCACATTCACTATTGGATCTAGCAGATGAATACGTCGGTCAGAAAAAACAAATAAAAGGCGGTTGGTCACTATATAATTATTATCATAACTTGTTGTTATTTATAAGATATTACCATTCCTTAGTTATGCTCAAGAGACTGAAGAGAACGCGGGAACTTCAGAGAAAAAGAAATTAGGGGGTGAGCGTAATGATGGAGGTTATTGAGGTAACAGCAAAAAAAAGGGAAGAGAGTCTACAAGATGCACCTTTATCACTCGCCGCATTTTCTGGCGTTGGCCCTGAGGCAAGAGGCATTGACAATATTTCTGAAGCAGTCATTATTACACGTAACTTTAGCCATAATAATAATCCAGTTGTAGGTGGTTCTTCATCTGTCATTTCGCCCCCCTATTTTTAATTGAATTCGCTTATTAAATAAGCGGTTTATCTATTTTTTAAAAATATCTTGACACAGATCCCCAACTTCGATCTATTGCTCTCTTTTCAGAGGCCACATTAATGATGATGCATTAGGTCGATGCCTAGACACACTATATTACTATGGTGTATAGAAGTTGTATCAAGAGATAGGCGAAGCCGTGGTGACAGAGTTAGGCATAGAAACACATGCCTCACCTATGTTTAAAAAACGTTTGTAAGGGTAATCAGGTCTGTATTTACACGTTTAAATATCGACTCAAAATAAGCATTTTCCTTGCTGACCCTAGGGCGACTAAATGACGTTGCAATGCCTATTTGACATAACGTTTCCAGCATCAAAGAGCCTTTCATTGGTCGACCGTTATCCGAATGTAATAACAAGAGTTTGTACCGTATATTTTTACGTAAATGGGTACGCCGAATAAGTGTGGCGGCGTGAGCTGCCGACTCTTAAACATGTATTTCCCAGCCCACAATTTCTCAACTAAACACATCCAATATTAAATATAAGTGAAAGTAGAAACCCTTTGCAGGGCTTGGCAGCCATCTAATATCCTAACTCCACAACTCATTTGGCCCACTAGCACAATGCGCCGAGGATCATTCGTTCTCGACTTCCCCCCATATCTTATGAAAGTTTTGTAATAGATATATTACTAGGTGGCCGCATCTTCTTCAGCGCCGACTTTTTTCTTTCGGATGGATAATGTTGCATTGTTACTCCTCAGCCTCGCATTAACTTTAGAGGTTAAATTTTAAACACGAGAAGTAGTCTGACAGAGAGGGTGACCAATGTACGGCCTCTCGTTTGAGGGAGAATTACCATTTAATACGTTACATTCAACTAAATAACTCACTCGAATTTTAACATATGTCGCAAAAGTTCAATACATCGGACTATGAAGTGTTCTAATATTTTTAAAATCACGAGCAAGAATCGCTTTTTTTAAGCACTAAAAAGTTCGTTTAAACGCATCCGTTACAACAATATTTAAGAACCAAGTAATAGGTAAAACTATGTCAAATAACAATAAGATAGACTTCATTTATTTGTCTGAACAAGACATGATAAAAGCAGGCGTTACCGATATGCATCAGTGTATCGATACTATGGAAGAAATGTTTATTCTTTTGGAAAAAGGTGATTACCGCATGGCAGGTCCAAACAGCGATTCTCATGGAGCAATGATTACGTTCCCTGAAGTGTCACCTTTTCCTAAAATGCCAAAGCCTACCGCTGATAGACGTTTAATGGCGATGCCTGCTTATCTTGGAGGAAGCTTTCAAACCTGCGGTGTTAAGTGGTATGGCTCAAATGTAGCAAACCGCGAAAAAGGACTACCGCGCTCTATTTTAATGTTTACTTTGAGTGATCCAGACACTGCTGCGCCATTAGCCTATATGTCGGCTAATTTGCTGTCGGCCTACCGTACAGGTGCCATTCCTGGGGTAGGGGCGCGTTATCTTGCGCGCAAAGACTCTAAAGTAATAGGCCTGTTGGGGCCTGGTGTCATGGCCAAAACGTCGGTTGCCGCATTTATGGCAGTCTGCTCTAAAATTGATACGATACAAATTAAAGGTCGTGGGCAAAGAAGTCTGGATGATTTTACTAATTGGTTGGGCAAGACGTTTCCACAAATCTGTAATGTCCATATAGTCGACACCATTGAAGAGGTGGTTCGCGGTTCAGATATTGTTACTTATTGTAACTCTGGTGAAACGGGCGACGCTAACACTTATCCAATAGTGGAAAGGGCGTGGGTAAAACCAGGCGCATACTTGGCAATGCCTGCATCATGCCGCTTAGATGAGGGCATGGAACAAGCGGATATACGCAAAGTACTAGACAATACAGGCCTATATGAAGCGTGGCATGAAGAAGTGCCCAAGCCCGCGCACAATCATATTCCATTAATTGGGATACGGTTCATGGACATGGTAGATGAAAATCTACTGAGTTTGAGCAGTCTAGAAGACCTTGGTGAAATTGTAGCGGGTGCGACACTCGGTCGTCAAAATGATGAAGAAATTATTATGCTATCAGTGGGTGGCATGCCGGTCGAAGATGTAGCATGGGCAACCGTTGTATATAGAAATGCGCTTGAAAAAGGGATTGGCGTAAAGTTAAACCTTTGGGATGACCCCGCATTTTGTTAGGCGCGTTATTATCAATAGTCAACACGAGGTAACATACAGTGACTCAACTATTAAAATTAAAAACAGGTTCTAAGTTTGAAGAGATTGGCAGCTATTCGAGAGCGGTAGCGGTTGATAACTGGATTTATGTTTCTAACACGGCAGGCCGTAATCCAGACACCGGTGAAATTCCAGAAGACGCATTAGAGCAAACCGAACAAGTGTTTAGAAATTGTGAAAAGGCGCTAGCGGCAGTAGATTCCTCGTTGTCAGACGTAATAGTGTCTCGTGTTTTTATACAATCACCAGATGATGTGCATGCGGTTATGACTTTTGTTGGGCACAAGTTTAAGGGCATTGACCCTGCGAGCACAGTTATCTGTCCGCCGCTTGGTTCAACGGTTTACAAAGTAGAAATTGAAGTCACGGCTTATCGTGGAGCGGCGCAAGCAAAAACAACATATATAAACACAACAAAAGCATAGAACGAGCTTGAAACGCTAAAGACATATCTTTGTAAATAGATTAGGAATGCTATGACTAAAACACTACAGTTAATCAACACCGAAAGCACACTACCTGCGGCCACAACAGTTGTTATCATTGGTGGTGGCATTGTGGGTGTGTCGGCAGCCTTAAGTTTAGCAGAGCGCAATATTCCTGTAGTACTGCTTGAAAAAGGGCATATTGCAGGTGAACAATCTTCACGAAACTTAGGCTGGATACGCAAAACTAGTCGTCACATTGATGATATTCCGTTGGCTATAGCGGCTGATCAACTTTGGGCTGACATGGCTAAACGAGTAGGCAAAGACGTCGGCTATAAGCAGACAGGCATAATGTTTTTAGCGCAAAATGAAGCACAGCTGGCAACGCATGAAGCATGGTTAGAATCGGTTAAATCATTATCATTGGGTTCAAAAATGCTCAGTGCTCAAGAAATAAATGAGTATGCACCGCGCGGGGCAGGCAGCTGGGCTGGGGGTGTTTATACCCCATCTGATGGAAAAGCGGAGCCTCATTTGGCTGCAACCGCTATTGCTAATGCAGCAATTAATAGAGGCGCTAAAATAATTCAAAATTGTGCGGTAAGGAGCGTAATTACCGCCGGTGGCAAAGTGAGTGGCGTAATGACCGAGCAAGGTGAAATTCGTTGTGAACAAGTGCTGCTTGCAGGGGGAGTATGGTCACGCCGCTTTTTAGGCAACTTAGGCATAAGTTATCCTACGCTGCCGCTAATTTGCTCGGCACTTCGCACAAAACCTCTCGACGGCCCAACAGATATAGCAATTGGCGGGCCTAACTTCTCATTTAGAAAACACGATGATGGTGGTTATATTATTACTCAGCGTGCTAGGCTAGAGGCTCCATTATCGTTAGACCATTTATTAGTGGGACACCGCTACCTGAAGCAGTTACGTACCCAAGGTGGTGCCTTAGATGTGTCTTTAAGTCGATACTTTTTGGATGATCTGGCTCTTAAGCGAAAGTGGAGAAATGATCAAATTTCACCATTTGAAAAAGTAAGAACGCTTAACCCCGATGCAAATCAAAGCATCGTTGACGAAGCATTGACCAACCTTCGGGAAGTATGGCCATTGTTTGAAGAGGTAGAAATAGCAGAAACATGGGCAGGTCTTATGGACATTACGCCCGACTCAAACCCTGTGATTGATAGAATAGATGCGGTAGACGGCTTAACAGTAGCTATTGGGTTCTCTGGGCATGGTTTTGGTACAGGCCCTGCCGCAGGAGCACTTGCTGCAGATCTTGTGACTAACGCTTCACCGCTCGTCAACCCTTCGGTGTATAGATTTGACCGATTTTAAGCTGTGTAGTTCGTTTAAATTGAAGAAGTGAATACTCAGGGCCTAAATTGTTATTGACTGAAATGCAAATGTTGCTAGCCTTGAAAATCTATAGGCACCATCCGAGACAGTCATTTTTATTTTTTACCAAACAGCATCATTAAGACCTTGCTAAAATTCACGAACGTGAGGAACATCAAATTTTGTTTTTGATAGCTGCGCTTCACTGACCCCACAATCGCGTCTAGCTCAATTACTCTATCTTTATCTATTAACATAGACGTTTTGCTTGGTGTAAAGTTTTTAATAAGGTCAAACGAGTAATCAATATCTTACTGAGTTAACACTGTACCATCATGAAGCGCTGCGGCAGTGCTTTTTGGCATCGTCTTTAGTGGCATGACGGCAAAGGTGTGATTGTGAGTGAGTTCAAAAGTATCAAGTCCAGTTGTGGCTGATAGAGCATGAATAACGCTGTTAATTAACCGCTTTCTACATAACCCTACGTGAATTTTTGCGCCTAATGCAAACCGAATATTAACAAGCGCTAAATACTGAGAAAACGTAGTTATTTGCTCAGGCATGGGTTGAGCAACTTTTAGCTGAGGCCATGGCCCATAAGTTTATCTTGGCGATCTTGGTAGAGACTATTTCACGAGGCTTGATTATCGCGCTGGCAAGTTTGGGAACGAAAATTTGAACAAGCATTTCATGCTTATGCTCAAGAGGTTTGAAGCGTTATAGCTTGCACTTCTGCTGCGTTTCCGGGAATCTTTAGTAGTAGGCGAGACGAGATGATAACTTTATTAGAGCGGACTAAATATTGAGGCGCACTAAAAGCAATGGCGTGCTATTTTTTAAAGGCACTCTGAATTATATTATCAAATCTAAACAATTTAGTGTCTCATTAGATGGGATTTTGAAGGGGTCGCAAAACACTAGAGCTGCAGAAGTTAAAAAAACTCAAGCCGAACAATCCCAAGAGGATGGGCGCAATGCGTAATTAATTTTCAGTATGACCAAAAATCTTTATTATTGAGTGACGGTCTTGCATGGTGTGGTTCTGATTACGCGGCTACTGTGGATGAAGCTGCGTTTAAAAATTCAGAACATTAGACGATTAAAAGAATATTAACGTTGCAGAAATGTCTGCAACCTCGATGCACATAATGGTGAAACCTTTTTGACCAAGGGTTTATAAAATAGGCCCTAGGAATATCAAAAAGCTGATTCTGATAACAGCACAGTGCGCATCAATATATTTGTTCATTTAATGGACGAGGGGCCGCAGCCAGAGTTATAAACGATGAAGTGAAGTTACCCTAAGACATTATCAGCCACTTCTTTTTCAGCTGCGTTGGTTACAGCCGAAGCGTTATTAAGCAACATATCTTGCGGCGCGTTGCCGCCCAACCATATATTTTTACTAGCAAACCATAATGCCGTTTTGATTTTTTATCATGAAAGCATTTTAGTACGCTTGAAACTATCTGTAGAGGTTTGCCATCGTCCCCGAAAATATATTTTGGGAATAGATCTTTATTACCATTGGTAATAGCAAAAATCCTCTTACTTTTTTACCACCGGTTAGGCAGGGCTGAGGCATTTATATTCGTTGAACCAGCACGTCTACTGACTTCCTCTGCGGTAAGCCAAGTGGCTGCTTCTAATAATTTATCACGCAAATGACTAGGATCAGAAAACACAAGGTTGATAAAGTGTTTTTACTATTCCTTTTTCCCTGTGTCTTCCGACTGGTCTCTTTCACGTTTACTTCGTTGCCCGATTTGTAGCTGAACACGATATTTAGAATATGTTGGTCGCGTATGATGCAGCATGCAGAAATGCAAAACGATTTAGGCTAAAATTTGCTGATTGATACATAGTTTAACATCGCTATGTCATTGTCAGCCTTACCTAGCATACTTTGTCTTCTAAGAGGTACTCGATTAATTTCGTGTTGGCCCTATCGAAGGGCGTATTCAGCGGCGCTGAAAAAACATCTCTCAGTAAAGCGTACTTTAAATCAACCACCACAAGTTGTTTCGTTAGCAGCAGTGGCTCATAGTCGCGTTTTATATCAACAATTTTGTTTTAACTGTCACGGCGACACAGCTGTTTCAGGAGCTGTTCTACCTGACCTCCGTTACAGTCCTTTCAATTTATATACAGGTGCTTGGCATCAGGTTGTGATCGATGGTGTTTTATCTTCTAAGGGAATGGTGTCATTTAAGCCGGTGTTTAGTGAAAATGATTCCGAAGATATAAGAAGTTATGTCATAAAAAGAGAACATGATAAATTAGTTAAAATTGGTAGCAATTAAGAGGATTCATATGGCCGCTGATAGGCCGAATTGTATTTCACAATTCAGCCATTATTGATTCTTTAATAACGTCATTAGACATGTTTCCGAATTTTCCATAACGAATAAAGAATCAGATTTCCTGCTGTCGGCAGCGCATTTTTTTGTGTGCTTTATCAATAAAATCGATGTTAGTATTTTTAGTTTATAGTCCCAGTAAAGATGAAAACCCAGCTAGATTTAAAAAACATTTTGCAATGTTCAATTGAGAACGCGTAAACGCTTCATCTAAAAATCAGTCTATAGACTGTCAACAAATCTTTGGAAGTTTTGGTTACTTTAATAATCGCTTTTTCACCGCTATTAGTTAATTTGACAGTTTATATTTTCGGCAACCATTAAACAGATAATGCTGGAATCCAAAATTTTTTGCAGCTGGTTTGGACTCATTTGGTCTACCAGTACTTCTTCATTTATTTCCATATTATATCTGACGGTGATTAGACACCTTCATTACCTTTTTGAATATTTTATAAATGTAATGAAATGAATTTAAAAAGCTCTGTTGTTCAAAAATATAGCAAAGTATTAGTGAAATATTACTTGACAGATAACGTAAAAAATCATACAAATTGTCTGGGAGCACCAGAAACATAATAAAAAAACATAATAAACGGAGCATAGAATATGAATAACAATGGTAAACCAAACATAATAAATCGAACCATATTTAATATGCGTTACACTGCAATAATAGCAGTAATGTCTGCTATTGCATTGGCACCTGTTCATGCTCAAGAAAGTACTTCAGATACTGCCAGTGCAGAAAAGAAATCTGGAATTGATGCGATGATGGAAAGAATACAAGTAACAGCAAGGAAAAGAGAGGAGAGTTTGCAAGAAGCTCCTTTGTCGGTGACCGCTTTTTCTGGAGATGGTCTCGAGGCCAGAGGAATTGAAAATATTTCAGAAGTGGGCAGCGTAACACCTAACCTTACTTATCAAAATAGTCCTGGCGCTGGAGGCTCATCATCTGTAGCGTCGGTGTACATTCGCGGTGTTGGTCAGCGTGACTTTTTAGGCACAATCGACAACGGTGTTGGCTTTTATATCGATGGTGTATACATTGCCAGAACTGTTGGTGCCCTTGTTGATTTACTTGATGTTGATCGTGTTGAAGTATTACGAGGTCCTCAAGGCACGTTATTTGGTCGAAATAGTGTAGGTGGAGCAGTTGCGATTTATAGCAAAAAACCAACAGATTCATTTGAGGGCTATATTGACGCCACGGTCGGTACTGATTCATTGGCTAAGCTCAAGGTATCTGTAAATGGTGCTCTTAGCGATACTTTATTTGGTAACTTCTCTGCTCTAACCGCAACCCAAGATGGTTATGTCAAGCGCCCTGCTGGAGGTGATTTAGGTGATGATGACAAGGTGGCTTTGCGGGGTTCACTTCTGTGGGAAGCGTCCGATGACGTAGAAGTAATGCTAACGCTTGACCACAGTACCGAAAATGAGAATGGCCCAGCATTTCAATTGACTGACTCAGGTACGATGGTTGCTGGATCGTTTGCCGGATTTTATGACAATGTATTACAAGGCGCAACATGCGGTTTCCCGGGTGGTTTTACTTCTACTGATCCTATTTGTTACAACAACCAATACGTGAGCGAAGGCGAGAATTTAGGCACTGCCCCTACATATTCTGATACTACCGCTTGGGGTTCTAATTTGCAGATTACTTGGGATATTCACGACAATTTGCAGTTAAAATCTATCACAGCTTACCGCGATTTAGACGCAGAGTTTGCTAAAGACTCTGATGGTTCACCGTTAACAATTGTGCATTTCTTTGATTCTTTTGAAGCGTCTCAGTTTACTCAAGAAATCCAACTCTTGGGCGCAACAAAAGATGAAAAATTGAATTGGGTTGCAGGGATATACTATTTTGATGAAAAAGGTAATAACCGAAATAATCTTAATTTTGCGATTGCTAACTTTGACAGTGATAATGATTTTACCACGACTAGTTCAGCCATTTATGCACAAGCTACCTATAGCGTTACTGAAAAATTAGACGCGACCGTAGGTCTGAGATATTCAGATGAAGAAAAAACGTTTGATCCAACTCAAGTAGTAATAAGCAGCAATATTGGTCTCACTCCAGGTACGCTTCTTCTGCCCCTTGGTTTAAATAAGGCAGATACCCAAGAAATAACTCCAATGATTAACGTTGCTTACGAAGCTAATGATGAGCTAATGGTATATGCATCTTATTCTGAAGGGTTTCGCTCAGGTGGGTTCGTGCAACGTATTTTTCCTGCTTTGCAAACTGTTCCTTCTTTTGGACCTGAATACGTTAAATCATACGAAACTGGTTTTAAATACGATAGCGGTGACAAACCTTTCACGGTAAATGGTGCTATTTATTCGATGGATTATACAGACATTCAAGTAAGAACACAGAATCCTGGTTTTGTCGGATTTTTTGAAGCAAATGTAGGTAGTGCAGAGATTTCAGGATTTGAGCTTGAATCCAAATTAGCATTTGCGGACTATTGGTTTATTGAAGCAGCTGTAGGATACACTGATGCTAAATATACCAATATCGACGTGGCACCACCATTAAGTGCAGTTGTTACCGTTGATAGCAAGTTTGACCACGTACCAGAATGGTCTGGAAATATCAGTTTGGCAAGAGACATTGAATTTGCAAACGGGTCATTCTTTACCGGCAGATTCAGTGCTAATTATCACACTGAATATTTTAATAATCCAGATAATTCTCTCGGTATAATTACGCCAGAAGTGACTCTTTTAGACTTAACCGCTCTATGGCGCTCACCTGACGAGACTTATGGTGTTGACTTTGGACTCAAGAATCTAACCGATGAACAATATATTACCGCAGGTTATGAGTCTAACGTTGGTATTACTGAAGTCATTAGAGAGCGAGGTCGTCAATGGTATGTTTCTTTTAGATATAGTTTCTACTAGGTAACCTAAGTTGTTAAGAGGGGCATTTGGTTATGTCGAATGCTTCTCTCAACTTTCCGCATTTTTAGCGTAAGCTAAATTGCTAACGAGTAGAAAAATATGAAAAAAAGTCATTTTATTCACTCTTTTTAGTATATTTTGGTCCATTTAAAGTCGTCTAAATTTACATTGTAGTCGTGCTAATTCGATTATTTTTGACGGTTTTAGACTTATTCAATATCATATTAATCTCTTTTTTCGCATTATTTGTCAGTGAACAATTGCAGGTTAGTCCCAACAGTTTGGTTGCTGATTTTCAGTGTCATACTGGCGAGTATAATGATGAAGCGGTTAATATTTAATTGGATTATTTAATAAAAACCAAAGAGAAAGTAAATATGAAAGGTAAATCAAGCTCGTTTTTTAGTGTGCTAGGACCGGGTATCTTATATGCCGCAGCCGCTGTAGGTGTTTCTCATTTAGTTCAGTCTACGCGAGCGGGAGCTGACTACGGATTGGGTCTCACTTTTATTATCATTTTGGCATGTTTGGTTAAATATCCAGCCCTGCGGTTTGGTGGTGAGTTTGCAGCAGCCACTGGGAAGAGTTTAATCACCAGCTACCGAAGTGCAGGGCGGTGCGTTTTCGGAATATACGCGCTGACAGCAATGTTTAGCATGGTCTTTGTGGTGGGTGCTATTGCACTTTTCACTTTGGGATTAGTTCAGGCTGCGTTTGGATTTTCAGTGGATCCAGTCTTAGGCGTTAGCATATTGTTATTTTTTTGTGCTTTATTTTTGTTTAGTGGTCATTACAGTTTATTGGAGAAATTCACTAAGTACGTTGTAGCATGCTTTAGTTTACTTATCTTCCTAACCGTTATATTGGTTGCAAGAACCATGGATTGGTCACTGTCACTCTTTACTATGCCATCGATTGACTCCACTGTCATACTCTATGTTGTTGCGCTAATCGGCTTTATGCCATCACCTACAGATGGGTCGGTGATGCAGTCTTTGTGGACGTGCGCTCGGGCTGAAGATACGGGTAAGTTGCCCACACCTAAAGAGGCTAGACTAGATTTTAATGTCGGTTATGTAATAAGTACATTACTTGCACTTTGTTTTTTGGTTTTGGGCACAGGGTTGATGAATAATACTGGTGTTGAAATTGAAGTTAGTAACTCGGGTTTTTCTAGACAGCTGATGGAATTATTTACTCAAACAATCGGTCCGTGGAGTTTTCCTCTTATCGCTACCATCGCAATTTTCGTAATGTTTTCAACATTATTAGCCGTTGTTGACGGGGTGACACGAATTTTAGTAGGAATTTTAGAAGTAGGTTATGGTCGCGCTGAAATAAAAAAAAGCTCCAAGCGTTTTTACAATACTTCAATAGTTATAATATGCGTAGCCGCTATTATCATACTAGCAACTATGCTCGAATCATTCGCTAAGTTCATTGATATCACTGCAGTAATCGTATTCGTTATCAGTCCAATAATAGCATATCTGAACCATCACGCTATGTGGAGTGACCAAGTACCGATCGATATGCAACCTAGTTTATTGATGAAGATTTGGAGCATTTGTGGAATATTTATATTAACAAGTTTCATGCTCATATATTTTTATTATCGGTTATTCGCGTAAGGGGATATTTTCAATATACGGAGCGTATTGATAATTAGAGTGACTTTTCCGCTTTGCTCGATATCACGATTAACGACTGTTCTAACGTGTTTGAACGCAATAAACAAAATTAATTAAATTAATGGAACTATTTAGACTATGACACAAATTACATGCTCAGACGCCATCATTCAATCTTTGATAAAAAACGGTGTAGACACAATCTTCGGTATACCAGGGGCACAAACCTATGCTTTTTTTGATGCACTGAGTCGATATCATGACAAAATTAGACTAATAGTCACTCGGCATGAACAAGGTGCCGGTTATATGGCATATGGCTATGCCAAATCGACCGGGCGTGTGGGTGTTTATTGCGTGGTTCCCGGACCTGGTGTACTTAACTCTACTGCCGCGCTATGCACTGCACATAACACTCCGATATTGTGCATTACTGGTGAAGTACCTAGTGAATTTGTTGGAATTGGGCATGGTATGCTGCATGAATTGGATGACCAACTTGGGATTCTACGAGTGTTAACTAAATGGGCGGCGCGAATTAATCATCCAGTCGATGCTCCTGCTATTATGTCTAATGCTTTTAGTAAACTTACTTCTGGACGTAAACGACCTGTCGCATTGGAAGTGCCTATGGATATATTCGGCCTAAAAGCGACAGTTGATATGCAATTCCCAGCAATTCCTAATCCCGCTTATGAGCCAAGCGAAAGCAAAATTAAAGCGGCTGCAGAAAAAATTCGTAAGGCGAAAAATCCAATGATTATGGTAGGAAGTGGAGCCGTTGATGCGAAGGACGAATTGCTTAAACTTGCCAAGTTGTTGCAAGCTCCGGTTGTCTCTTTCCGCGGTGGTCGTGGGATTGTCAGTGATGATTCCCCTTATGGATTTAATTGCGCTGCCGGTTATAAACTCTACCCAGAAGTAGACTTGATGATTGGTATTGGTTCGCGGATGGAATTGCCCGCATTTCGTTGGCAATTAGGCAGGCCTAAGTGTGAACTAGTGCGTATTGATATCGATCCTACTCAGCTGACACGTCTGCGTGCAGATGTTTCCGTTGTAGCAGACGCTAAGCTTGCAACTAAGGCCATCATAGACGAGTTAGAAAAAGACTTCTCACCACGGGTCTGTAGAGAAAAATACTTCAACGAAGTGAAAGCGCAAAGTTGGCAAGAGATACAAAAAGTTCAACCACAGATGACCTATCTCAATATTATGCGAGATCTTTTACCTCGCGATGGATTTATTGTTGAAGAGATTTCCCAAGTGGGCTTCGCGTCTTGGTTAGGTTTTCCAATTTACGAACCTCGTCATCTCGTTACATGCGGTTATCAAGGCAATTTAGGGCATGGCTTTCAAACTGCACTTGGTGTCAAAGTTGCCAATCCAGATAAAGTTGTTTTTTCGATAGCCGGTGACGGCGGTTTTATGTTTGGCGTTCAAGAACTTGCCACGGCTGTGCAATTTAATATTGGCCTAATCGTACTTCTCTTCAATAACAATGCTTTTGGCAATGTGCGACGAGATCAAATTGACTTTTTCGACGGCAATATATTTGGTTCAGAGTTAAAAAATCCAGACTTCGTTAAACTTGTTGAGAGTTTTGGAGCGGTAGCTTATCGATCTACTTCTGCTGATGACTTTAAAGCGTTGCTCAAAAAAGCAATTATAGATTCAGAGTACGGCCCAGTAGTTATTGAAGTACCGTGCGAAAGAGGCAGTGAAACCTCAGTGTGGGAGTTTCTTATGCCTGCTGGATACGGTAAATAAATTTTTCGCTAATCAGCTGTAGTTATTAGAGACTAGGCTGAGATATCCCTCAGTTCTGTTTTGTAAGCGATAGAACTGTCGCTTCGCACTTAAAAAATTTTAACGTGCAGCTATATTATCGAAACCAATAGCAAGAATAAATAAGGGCTGCTGTTAGGCCACGCTCTCATACTAGCTGCTGCTTTACTTTGTATCCGTAATAACCAGCAATACTGGCAGTTTCAATTATCAGTATTTTTAGTCCAAAGTACCCTAAATATTAAAATTCAGCTAAATTTAGAAAAAGTTTTTGGTCACTGCGTGGGTTGCAATGTGACTCACGCTTCATGTGCCAAATTCTCTTTAAAGCATCAGAATACGCCAAGCAGTAATGTTGATTACGCTTTTTTAACAGACTTTTCCATTCTTAATCAATATGTACTGCTTACTCTCATCAGCCAGTAAAACGGATATTGCGGAATTCAAAATCATTCGAGGCAAGTTTAAATTTATCGAACCCATTCGCCTTGGTGTTTATTTTATACTTATCCCTAAAAGACGTTAACTCTAAACTTCACGTGAAACGATCACATCAAGCGCAATGGGATCGTTTGAGTTGTCCATCTATTTTTTGAATTAATAATACGAATATAATCGACTAAAACTTGACTAGTAACGTAATATATCATATAAATTACACGTAAATATAAGAAACATAGATAATAATTACCTCTTAACGACTAATGGATCACAAAAAATGCCAACACCTTTAAGGAAAACAGAATTTAAGATGAAATTACTATGTAAACATAGCTTGTCATTTGTTGTCGTTTTGTCGACAAACAATATATTGCCAATATGCGCTCAGCATAGCCAAATCGAAGAAAAATCTAATTATTAACTCCGGTTTATAGAGAGCTTATTTGAATTTATCAAATATGCTCCTTATTCTCGTTATTCATCTTATAAAAAGGTCGTGCTAATTTTGAACATAAGCCAACAAGCGCCAGAAACGCCGCCAACCCGTTCATTTGAACATATTCTAGATGATGGGAATATATCTTCTACACAGATTCTTGTTGTATCGATTTCATTTCTGCTGATGATATTAGATGGATTCGATATCACCTCTATGTCTTTCGTCGCACAACGCGTCAGTGAAGAATTACACATTAGCCCTACTAACTTAGGGGTCATTTTTAGCGTAACATTGGCTGGAATGATGATGGGGGCGATGTTTATTGCGCCTTATGCTGACAAAATAGGCCGCCGTAAAATGCTGATTGGCAGTGTATTTGTGATTGGTTTGTCTATGCTATTAACAGGCTTTACGTCAACGCTTTGGCAGTTAATCGTTTTGCGTACCATCACAGGGCTCGGCGTCGGCAGCATGTTAGCAAATCTAACGGCCCTGACTGCTGAATATACCCCCACTAAATATCGCAGTTTTAGTGTGGCCATTGTGGCTGCTGGTTTTCCTCTGGGTGCGACATTAGGAGGTATTATTGTTGCACCTGTATTACCTGTATATGGATGGCAAATTATTTTTATGGGTCTAGGTGTGGTGACATTATTGATGACTGTGGTGGTGTACCTTTTTGTTCCTGAATCGCTACAATTTTTGCGAACTGTAGGGACAAACCAAGCATTGTCAAAGGCCAACATCTTGTTAACGGGTATGCAAAGACAAGAAATTGATTCATTTCCATCAGAGCATCGCGATGTCATGCCTAAAGCGAGTGTCCTGAGCCTACTAGTGCCTGATATGCGTGCTAAAACAATACGTCTATGGTTAACCTTTTTTTTGGTCTTTGTGTCATTGTATTTTTTAATGAGTTGGCTTCCAAAGCTGATCATTAATGCTGGTTTAAGTGAATCCGATGGTGTTTTTTCAGCAGTCGCACTAAATGGTGGTGGTGTCATTGGTACGCTTCTGTTGGGTTGGTTCGCAGCACACATGGGGTTGACTAAACTGATTGGTATTTTTTTAGGCCTTGCAGGCATCATGATGCTCTTATTTGGTTTAATGTTTGAACATGTCAATTTATTCGTTTTGTTGTTTGTGATTGGATTTTTTTTACAAGGAGGTTTTGTTGGTTTGTATTCAGCATCAGCCAAACTATACCCAACTGAAATCAGAGCGACAGGTATTGGTTGGGCGCTTGGGCTCGGACGCTTTGGTGCTGTTGTTGGTCCTTATGTTGGTGGACTATTTATCGCTTCTGGTTTTAGTATGGAGCTTAACTTTGTTATATTTTCTTTGCCTCTACTTTTATCAGGATTACTCGCAGTCAGTCTTAAAATTCGGTAATCAACTTAAAGTTATTGGGGTTGCGATATCTTTATAATTTATTTTTATTGCGGGGGTAAAAGTGATTTACTTTGAGACGTTTTATTTCTGGTCGTAAGTTAACTATCCAACAGGTACTGTCAAGTTGACGAGCGGATTCATAAGAATGCAATAATCTGAAAATAAAAAATACTAATATTTATGCCGGATATCGCTATCCACCTCAAATAATAAGTCACGCTGTGTGACTTTATTACAGATTTGCACTTAGCTTCCGTTACATCGAAGAATTGCTGGCAGAAAGAGGCATTGCCGTCAGTTACGAAACTGTCAGAAATTGGTGTGATAAATTTGGGCAAAGGTATTGTAGTCAGATCAGGAAGAGCCGAGGGCAATTGGGTGATACTTGGTATCTTGATGAGGTATTCATCAAGATCAATGGTGCGCTGCATTGCCTTTGGCAGGCTGTCAACGAGGATGGTGATGAAATCGATATTCTGGTTCAGAAACGTAAAAATAAACATGCAGCTAAGCTTTTTCAAAAAGTTATTAAAAGGCCAACAATACGCACCAATCAGCATAGTCACCGATAAATTACGCAGTTATTCAGCAGCCAAGAAAGAACTGATGCCGTGTGTAGAACACTCAACCCAGCCGCACGAAAACAACCGATGCGAGTTGTCCCATCAACCTCGTCGCCATTCCATGAAAGCGAGTCATTATAGAATTTTCCGTGACCGAGCGTTCGTTGAATGGGATAGGGCGAGTTGTGTCCAAAATTTGGCAGAGGCAGTTAAATCGTGGTTGTGTTCATCCGAATTCGGAAACTTGACAGTACCGTAAATTTAATTATATTGCCTTAAATGCTGTTGCTCTTTCATTATTAACCCTCTTATTCCCATTGGAGTTTTTACAGATTCAATGGGTTGGTGCATTAGTAATTGGACTGTTCTTTGCTTGCACTACATATATTGCTTACAGCAAATTTAAAACAGTAAGTGCTATAGATAGTGCTGCTAAATAAAACAAAATTGACCACACAAAAATTAAAAAATTAGCTAGACATTAGCTAAGTAATTAATCATGACAACACAAAAAAAATTATTTATAGTTACATTGTAATTTTTGGTTTTTTAAGGCTTAAATTAGTTGATTGGTTGACCACGGTTGCGGGTTTATCTGATTATAGCTTTAACGGGGTGAGCCAAACAAAAAACGCCCCTGCCATTAAAAACAGCTTTTATTATTTATTGAATAACGGAGGCATTTATGCGGGTATATGGGTATCAAATGTTGATATTGGTAAAGGCACTAATATTGACTAGGATGCCTACTTTGGCAAGTATACACAGCTAAACGATGCGCTCAGTGCTAACTATGGTTTGGCTTGTTACAGCCACCATGCAGCAAGTAATTCAGATAAAAAACTTCTTTAATAGATGGATGAATCTTATTTATGACTCTAGACGAAAAAAGTCACGAAAACGACAACTCTGATACGATAAAACATACTGAAGGGTCAAATGCAGGAAAAAGGAAGAGGTCTTTGGCGCTTAGTATCTTTCACTTAATTGAGCGGATAATATTAATTATCGTCGTTGTGATGACGCTCGGAGCCGTAGCTTTTGAAATCCACACAATTTATGTCGCTCAAATCATCAGTCTTGCAGACATACTGCTAATGTTTCTTTATCTCGAGGTTATCGGCATGGTATCTGTATTCTACTCGGATCCGCGCTCGGCATTTGTTTACCCTATTTTTATTGCTATCACAGCAATCGCTCGATTGATTGTTTTGCAGGGCAAAGATATGGCGCCTGAAAATATTTTGTACGAAGCAATAGCTATTTTGATTCTTTCCATTGCAGCAATAGTAATTATCCGAATGCGCGATAACGGATAATGGCTATTCAATAAACACCGGTATTGGCGGAATTGACGGCCTGTTAAATCGCGGTGGCATTCAATCCATTATGTGGACGATTTCCTTAATCTTGATTACATTGAGCTTTGGTGAAGCGCTTAAGAAGACAAGCTGTTTGAAATCGATTATTAATGGCAATGGTTGGCTTGTGTTGGACTTATTCTTAATTCTTATAGAGATGATAATGAACCTTGCATACGTGTCTATAAGTTTTGGGGTAGGTACAATGATAACAGGGGCGATCATTAGGCTCGGATTCTTACCTATCTCAATCAATACCAGTGTGCTTGAGCAATCTTTATTTGCAGCGATCGTCTCAACGTTCTGCCTTTTAATAATTAGAAGGATATTTGTCAAAGCAAATACTGAGGATATTAATAAGTATTGATAGGATTGTTAAGCTACACTCTTAATTAGGACCCATTAGCAATGATGATAAATTGGTTTCGTCTGCTAGTGAGGGATACTTGCAATGCAACTTGGCATCAATAAAAATGCCCCAAAATACGGTCAGGGCTTAGTATCAGGTAACCATTGCAATACGTTATAATTGAAAGACAGTTCTATAATAAAGGTTAGCGGATTCCCGCAACATGCATGAGGAGTGCGCTATGGAGCACAAGCACGGCATCGAAGCCAAAATCAAACACGCCCAGCAATACGGCCTTTACAACCCTGCCAACGAGCATGATGCCTGCGGCATCGGTTTTATCGCCCATATCAAAGGCCATAAAAGTCATTCGATCGTTGGGCAAGGATTGCTCATCCTAAAGAATCTTGCCCATCGAGGCGCGGTCGGTGCCGACAAGTTGATGGGCGATGGCGCGGGCATTCTGATTCAGCTGCCGGATCAATACTATCGCGAAGAGATGGCCAAGCAGGGTGTTGAACTGCCGCCGCCCGAAGAATATGGCGTAGGCATGATTTTTTTGCCGAAGGAAAATACATCCCGCATCGCTTGCGAGCAAGAGATAGAGCGCGTGGTTCGCGCCGAAGGCCAAGTCGTGCTGGGTTGGCGCAACGTGCCAATCGACACCGAGATGCCGATGTCGCCTACCGTGCGTGAAAAAGAGCCGATGATCCGCCAGATTTTCATAGGTCGCGGTCCGGACATCACGATGAGCGACGCGCTGGAACGTAAACTGTACGTGATCCGCAAGTCTTCTAGTCACGCAATCCAAGCGCTAGATTTGCCCCACGGCAAAGCGTTTTTCGTGCCTTCGATGTCGGCCCGTACCGTTGTTTACAAGGGTTTACTGCTGGCAGATCAAGTCGGCCTTTATTACAAAGACTTACAGGATGAGCGCTGCGTTTCCGCACTGGCACTGGTGCATCAACGTTTTTCAACCAATACCTTTCCGGAATGGCCGCTGGCTCACCCTTTTCGCCTGATTGCTCACAACGGCGAGATCAATACCGTCAAGGGCAATGTCAACTGGATGCGCGCGCGTGAAGGCGTGATGAAATCCACCGTGCTGGGCGACGATTTGCAAAAATTGTTCCCGCTGATTGACGACGTGCAGTCTGACACAGCGTGCTTCGATGACGCGCTTGAATTGCTGTTGATGGCAGGCTATCCGATCGCGCAAGCGATGATGATGATGATCCCCGAAGCCTGGGAAAACCATACGTTGATGGACGACAACCGCCGCGCCTTTTACGAATACCATGCCGCGATGATGGAACCGTGGGATGGTCCTGCCGCTATGGCGTTCACCGATGGTCGTTGCATCGGTGGCACGTTGGATCGCAATGGTTTGCGTCCCGCGCGCTATATCGTAACGGACGACGACCTGGTGGTGATGGCATCAGAATCCGGCGTGCTGCCCATTTCAGAATCCAGAATCATCAAGAAATGGCGCCTGCAGCCTGGCAAGATGTTTCTGATCGACCTCGAAGCTGGGCGCATCATCGATGACCAAGAAATCAAAGATACCTACGCAAATGCCAGGCCTTACGGGGCATGGATTAATTCGGTGCGCATCAATCTGGACGACATTAAGCTTCACGAAACCACGCTCAATGACATCAAAACACAAACATCACCAGCAAATACCCGCGCATCCTTGCTTGACCGTCAACAGTCATTTGGCTACACCCAGGAAGACGTCAGGGTATTGATGTCGCCGATGGCGCTGAATGCCGAAGAAGCGACGGGCTCAATGGGCAACGACTCGCCGCCAGCCGTGATGTCTGACAAGCTCAAACCGCTGTATCACTACTTCAAACAAATGTTCGCGCAGGTGACGAATCCGCCGATCGATCCGATCCGCGAGGCGATGGTGATGTCACTGGTGTCCTTTATAGGCCCTAGGCCAAACCTGCTCGACGTCAATAACAACAATCCGCCGATGCGCTTGGAAGTATCTAAGCCGATTCTGGACTATGCAGACATCGCCAAACTGCGCAATATCAGCGCCCACACCAGCGGTAATTTCAAATCCTACGAACTGAACATTTGCTATCCGGTGGCCCTGGGTAAAGGCGGCATGGAAGTGCGTCTGGCATCGGTGTGCGCGCAAGCGGTGGATGCGATCAAATCGGGCCATAATATTCTGATTGTGTCCGACCGTAAGGTGGACGCCAAGCAAGTAGCGATACCGGCCTTGCTGGCGACGTCGGCAATTCATTTGCATCTGGTTAGCACGGGTTTTCGCACGTCAACTGGCTTGGTGGTGGAAACTGGTTCTGCCCGCGAAACGCATCATTTCGCGCTACTCGCCGGTTTTGGCGCAGAGGCCATCCACCCTTATCTGGCGATGGATACGCTAGCGGAAATGGCCAACAGATTGTCCGGTGACTTATCGCCGGAAAAAGCCATCCAAAATTTCCAGAAAGCGCTCGCCAAGGGTTTATTGAAGGTGATGTCGAAAATGGGCATATCGACTTATATGTCTTATTGCGGCGCGCAAGTTTTCGAAGCGATCGGCTTGAATAAGTCGCTTATCGACAAATATTTCAAAGGCACTGCATCCAATATTGAAGGCATCGGCGTCGTCGAAGTAGCAGAAGAGGCGTTACGTCTGCATCAGCAAGCTTACGGCAGTGATCCGGTATTGGCGCATGCGCTTGATGCCGGTGGTGAATACGCGTTTCGCGTGCGCGGCGAAGAGCATATGTGGACGCCGGATGCGATTGCCAAGCTGCAGCATTCGACCCGATCCAATAATTTCAGCACTTACCAAGAATATGCGCAGATCATTAATGACCAAAGCAAGCGGCACATGACTCTGCGCGGTTTGTTTGAATTCAAGCTGGACCTGCACAAGGCGATCGCGCTGGATGACGTCGAGCCGGCGAAAGAAATCGTCAAGCGCTTCGCCACTGGTGCAATGTCACTTGGTTCGATCAGCACCGAAGCGCACGCCACGTTGGCGGTTGCGATGAACCGTATCGGCGGCAAGTCCAACACTGGCGAAGGTGGTGAAGATCCGAGCCGTTATCGCCAGGAGATGAAAGGCATCCCGATCAAGCAGGGGGAGACCATGGCATCTGTTATCGGCCATGGCCAGATTGAGGCCGATATTGTGTTGCAAGATGGCGATTCGGTGCGTTCCAGGATCAAGCAGGTCGCAGCGGGTCGCTTTGGCGTGACAGCAGCGTATTTGGATTCCGCTGATCAAATCCAGGTCAAGATGGCGCAAGGCGCCAAGCCGGGAGAAGGTGGGCAGTTGCCAGGCTACAAGGTGTCTGAATATATCGCAAAATTGCGTTTCTCGGTGCCGGGCGTGGGCTTGATTTCGCCGCCGCCGCATCACGATATTTATTCGATCGAAGACTTGGCGCAGCTTATTCACGATTTGAAAAATGTAAACCCTAGCGCGTCGATCTCCATTAAGTTGGTGTCCGAAGTCGGGGTTGGTACGGTCGCGGTCGGCGTCACCAAGGCCAAGGCTGATCACGTAGTGATTGCCGGTCATGATGGCGGCACCGGCGCAACGCCATTGTCTTCACTCAAACATGCGGGAACACCCTGGGAACTGGGCTTGGCGGAAACTCAGCAAACGCTGGTGCTGAACGGATTGCGCAGCCGCATCAGGGTACAAGCCGATGGCCAAATGAAAACCGGCCGAGATATTGTCATTGCGGCCATGCTGGGCGCGGACGAGATCGGTTTTGCAACCGCGCCGCTAGTGGTTGAAGGCTGTATTATGTTGCGTAAGTGCCACCTCAATACCTGCTCTGTCGGTATCGCGACACAAGACCCGCTATTACGCGCCAAGTTCTCCGGCAAGCCAGAACACGTGGTCAACTATTTTTTCTTTGTAGCCGAAGAAGCGCGGCAGTTGATGGCGCAACTCGGTATACGCACGTTTGATGAATTGATTGGTCGCGTCGACTTGCTCGACAAGTCAAAAGCGATCACGCATTGGAAGGCCAAGGGGCTTGATTTCAGCAAGATTTTCTATCAGCCGGAAGTACCTGTATCGGTACCTCGTTATCACACGGAGGAGCAAGACCACGGCTTGGAAAAAGCGCTTGACCATCAACTGATCGCGCAAGCGAAAGCAGCGCTCGAAAAAGGCGAAAAAGTCTCGTTCACTTTGCCTGTCAGTAACGTTAACCGCACGGTTGGCACCATGCTGTCTGGCGTCGTTGCAAAAAAATACGGACACGAAGGCTTGCCCGACGATACCATTCACATCCAGTTGCTAGGGACTGCAGGCCAATCGGCCGGCGCGTTTCTGGCGCATGGCATTACGCTAGATCTAGTCGGCGAAGGCAATGATTACGTCGGCAAAGGTTTATCGGGCGGGCGCATTATTGTCCGTCCGAATACACAGTTTCTCGGTTTGGCAGACGACAATATTATCATCGGTAACACGGTGTTATACGGCGCGATCGCCGGCGAGGCATTTTTCAACGGCGTCGCTGGGGAGCGTTTCGCAGTGCGCAATTCCGGCGCCATTACAGTGGTTGAAGGTGTCGGCGATCATGGATGCGAATATATGACGGGCGGCACAGTGGTGGTGTTCGGAGATACAGGCCGCAACTTTGCCGCCGGTATGTCGGGTGGTATCGCTTACGTGTGGGATCCTAACGGTGATTTTGCCAAAAAATGCAATATGGCAATGGTCACGCTGGAACCTGTCCTCGCCCGCGCCGAGCAAGAAGCGAAAGTCGATCGCTCGATTTGGCATAGCTTGCTGCGCGGTGACCAAAGTGAGACTGACGAAGCGATTCTAAAGCGCCTGATTGAGCGCCATTTCAAGTACACCGGCAGCACGCGCGCGCGAGATTTGCTGGATGACTGGTCCAATGGGCGCGACAAATTCATTAAAGTATTCCCGAGCGATTACAAGCGCGCGCTGAGTGAGATGAGTCTGGCGCGAGTGGCTATTCGGCAGAAAGAAAAAACCGCAATATAAGTTTTTTCCACCAGTGCCTTTCTCCTTTAGGGGAAGGTCAGTATGGGGTATTTGACCCCGAACCCTCTCTTTGGCAAGGAGAGTTAGATAAGACAGAGGTAGGCAATGGGTAAAATAACCGGCTTTATGGAATTTCAGCGTCAGAAAGAATCGTATTTACCAGCCGATTCACGTGTCAAGAACTATAAAGAGTTCATTCTGCCGCTGAAAAATATAGAAGCGAAAACAGAGGGTGCGCGCTGCATGGACTGCGGTACCCCGTTCTGCATGACCGGGTGTCCGGTTAACAACATCATCCCCGACTGGAATCACCTGGTTTACAGCGGTAACTATCGCGAAGCGTTAGAGACACTGCACTCGACCAACAACTTCCCCGAATTCACCGGCCGCATTTGCCCTGCACCGTGTGAATCTGCCTGTGTGCTTGCCATCAACAACGATGCGGTTGGCATTAAATCAATTGAGCATTTCATCATCGACAAAGGTTGGAAAAACGGTTGGGTACTGCCTCAACCAGCGGCCTTCAAAACGGGTAAAAAAGTTGCCGTGGTTGGATCCGGCCCAGCTGGTCTGGCTGCAGCCCAGCAACTCGCGCGTGTCGGTCACGATGTGACTGTGTTCGAAAAAAACGATCGGATTGGCGGTTTGCTGCGTTACGGCATTCCGGGCTTCAAGATGGAAAAATCGCATATCGACCGCCGCATTGAGCAAATGCAAGCCGAAGGCGTGCAGTTCCGCACCAGTGTGTTGATCGGCGAAGATTTTCCGTCAAACATCATCAACTGGACCAAAAAAGCCATCTCGCCGAAGCAACTCGAACAAAATTTTGATGCCATCATCCTTGCAGGCGGTGCCGAATTGCCGCGCGATCTCCCTGTGCCTGGTCGTGAGCTTAAAGGCATCCATTTTGCGATGGAATTCTTGCCCCAGCAAAATCAGGTGGATGCAGGTGACAAACTCAATAACCAGATCATGGCTAACGGTAAGCACGTGGTTGTTATCGGTGGTGGCGATACCGGTTCAGACTGTGTAGGCACATGCAACCGTCATAGCGCAGCCAGCCTGGCGCAATTTGAGCTGATGCCGCAACCGCCGGAACAAGAGGATAAGCCGTTGGTATGGCCGTATTGGCCGATCAAGTTGCGTACCTCCTCGTCACAAGAAGAAGGTTGCGACCGGGATTGGGCGGTTGCCACCAAGCGTTTCGAAGGGAAGGGCGGCAAGGTCGAGAAGCTCATTGCAGCCCGCGTCCAATGGATAGACGGCAAGATGCAGGAGGTGCCAAATTCTGAATTTGAAATGAAAGCGGATTTGGTTTTGCTGGCGATGGGTTTTGTGTCGCCAGTGACCCAAGTGCTGGACGCATTCGCTGTCGACAAAGACAGGCGCGGCAACGTTAAAGCAACCACCGATGGCGACGGTTGCTACCAGACCTCGGTCGACAAAGTATTTGCCGCGGGGGACATGCGGCGCGGCCAGTCTCTGGTCGTATGGGCAATCCGTGAAGGTCGTCAGGCCGCGCGTGCGGCGGATGAGTTTTTGATGGGTGCTTCTAATTTGCCGCGCTGAAAATAGGATTGCTACATTAACTCTGCGTGATCCCGTAATCCTATCAAAGTTGGGAGGAAGATCATGAGCATGAACGTTACGCAGAAGTTAATCCAGTCGCATCTGTTGCACGGAGACATCAAACCCAGCGAGGAGATCCGCATCCGCATTAGCCAGACGCTCAGCCAATACACCACCGGCACGCTGGTGATGCTGGAGCTGGAGGCGTTGGGCCTGGACCGGTCCGTAGTAATCGATGATCCGGCCCACACCGCGGTCGACGCTCGCGCACATGTCATTTTTTATTGCATGAGCGCCTAATGTTGGGGCAGCTCACAACCCAAAAACCAGTATGAGTTGAAGAAGTTATTTTGCAGAAAAAATTATTCTTAACACTAGTTGATAGAGGTACCTAAGGGAGTTTAATTGAACAGGGCCAGGAAATGTGGCCCTGTTCATCGGTTTAGAACGCGCCGATTATCGATAATCTAGCATTAAAAGGTGCAGCAACTGTCGCTTGGTGAGTAGAGTGTGAGTTTGGGTAATACAACCTGTCTGTTAAGTTTTCAACATTTAGTTGAATACGCATAGTGTCACTGACATCGTAATAAGCGGATGCATCAACCCGCGTATAACTTGGTAAAATTGCCGTATTTGAATTGTCGATAAAACTCTCATCTTGGTAAGTTGCGCCTAAGCCGAGACCCATAACATCATTAATTTGATAAGTATTCCAAATAGAGATATTACTCTCTGGTACTTCTCGTGGTGACCGTCCTGTGCCGCCGTTGCGGTCGACTATTTCTCCGTCTAGCGTGCTGTAGTTAAAGGAGACAGACCATGCATCGGTAACTTGTCCTGCGAGTTGCAGTTCAAAACCTGATATTTCAGAATCAATTATGTCTAGGGTTGAAGGGTCGTTATCTGCTACTTGCGGCGAGCTTTGTTCATTCTCAAATAGCGCAGCGGTTAAACTCAGACCGTCGGCAAAATCCCACTTTATTCCTATCTCTTGATTGGCGAAAGTATCAGGATCAAGTTGATTATTACTACCATTAATATTTGCAAATTGCTCACCACTACGAGGTAAAAATGATTCGCTATAGCTCGCATAGATTGATACATTTTCTTGAGGTTTGTAAATAATACCAGCGCGCGGTGAAACTTGTTCATCTTTGCGTGAGCGTGTCTCAAGAGAGCTTGGAACGGCATTAAATACCTCTATGTCAAAGCTGTCGAAACGTGCGCCAATGATAATATCTAGGTTTTCAGAAATTTCAATTTCATCTTGAAGATACAGTGAAAATACATCTAAGCCTACTCGGGTATCATCATTTAAATCAGTAAAGTCCGTAGTGAAACTCTCACCGCTGGCATTAACTCCAGTAAAACCTCTTAAAGAAATTGGCCTACTGGCAATAAAAAACTCACGATCATCAACCGTCGAGCTAAACACAGGGTTAAAGCGGTTTTGGTCTGAGTTTGTCTGAACAAAATCAGCACCCACGATCAATGTGTGTTCAAAATTCCCAGTTTGAAACTCCGCAATCATATTGCTCGATAAAATTAGATTATCGCGCACAGTGTTATCAATATAGCCGTCTAACTCAACGATGTTGGTGTTTTGGTCATAATCGCTAGCATAAAAATTCGCGTAAACCTTATCATAATCGCCATAAAACGCGCTGAAATTACCTTTGATGTTATCAGTAAACTGATGCGCTATATTGGCTCTAAAAATATGCGCCTCTAATTCATGATAGTTATTTTTAGGATCGGCAAATACGATATCTTTGAGGGCTTCTACAGGTCTTCCATCGGTTCCTGTGGGGATTCCGCGATCTATAAATCGCTGATGATTAACATACTCATAAGACACATCAACCGTGGTATTATCGCTCAGTTCTAAGTGAGCAGTTGGATTAAACCCATATCGCTCACCGTCAAAAAAGTCACGATCATTTTCTAAGCTCTCATACATTGCGTTTATGCGGATTGAAGATGTGTTGCTCGTATCGAAATTGGAGTCAAGTTCAAGGTTAAATCCGCCAAATGAGTTCAATGATGCTTTATAAGCATTAAAATTCTCGCCCACTTGTGCTTTTTTTGATACACGGTTTAGAATGCCGCCAGTGCCGCCGCGGCCAAACAACAGCGCATTTGGGCCGCGCAATATTTCAACTTGTTCCACGTTATAAAGCGCGCGATAGTATTGGACGTCATCTCGGTTGCCATCTATGTAAAAATCTGCTGTTGAACGGTTCCCGCGAAACACGATGGAATCACGATGTCCTTCACCTTGGGAATTGTTTACGCCCGGCGTGTAGTCTATCATCTGGCCTATGCTGGTGATCCCGCGTTCACTTATTTGATCTGCCGTAAAAATAGATAAGCTTTGCGGAACGTCAATAATTGGAGTAGGCGTCTTGATTGAGTTTGACTCGTTAATAGAAAGGTATTGTCCTTTTACGACGATCACTTCTATGTCTTTTTCACTCTGAGCATATGCAATATTGCTTATTAATACAGCTGTTGCAATGACTGTTAACTTCAATTTCAATTTTATTTCTCCAAGTCTTCTGACCAAAAAATACGGGTTATGTGCACTACTTTGTGAAGGAGTATACATAATAAGATAATAATCACAATACGACTCATTCGTATTATGACTATTATTTATTTGCAAAAAAATGGATGTCTGTCGCGAAAAGTTTACGCTAATCAGAAATTATTTTTTTAAATTAGGCCATATTTGGGTCGACAAGTTAGAGAAAAGATAGATATTAAGTTTTCACCTTAATATCTATCTTTGAGCTTAGTAAAATCGGCAAGCGATGGTGACAGACAGAAAAGGCTTAAGCCGTCTTTATTGCTTATGCAGGAAGAATGTTGCGAATACTTGGAAGCGGAAGTTGAAGCGCTTTCAGGTATTCTTAAGGTGGACGTTAAAGAAGGGTACGTTTAATTTTCCTATGCACTATCAATGGTAATCATATGGTTATCAAAATGAAGGCCTTTAAACTGATGATTGTTAACCTGAGGGTTGTTGACTTGGCCTTTTATACTGGTTATCTGTCCAAAACCATTACTCACAGTAATCCCCAAACTAGATTTGGCAATACCCGCACAATCGCTAATTTTTTGCGAATTCAATATTTTATGTGCTTCGATGTCCATAAAATACAAATTGTCGCCTCGTGGACAAGTGACATAGGCCTGTTTCCCTGCAACCAATATGCTCGCTGTATATTGCTGCATATCTCTCCATTGCTCCTGAGTTGCCTCAAATTCCGTCAACATTTGATTACCTTGGCGATGTAAAAAGACTAATGGCTGAACTTGATTGTTTTTACCTTGATACTGAGCGCCAACAATGACATCGCCTTTTAAACTTACATCTAAATGACGGAGACTCTGGTGCTTATTTAATGGTTCAACTAGATTTAGTAGTTCGCCGTTTTGACTGTTAATGTATGCGAGGTTTGATTGCATTGAGTCGAGGTTAAGTTTTAAACGTGGGAAATCTGGATGCGTTAAAATGCCGCCATTAGCAATCACCAGTGTTTTATTGTCTGGCATCAATTTCAGCTGATGTGGACCAATACCATGTGAATTAAATCGTGCTTCTACTGCATAATTGTCGGTATTTCTAACGACAAGCACTCCTTGCTTTGCTTCGTATAAATTTTCACTTGTAAATAAGAAATTGCCGTCTGAGGACAATACACCATGACCGTAAAAGTGGGAATCATTCTGGCTTGTAAATGAATCAACAACCTTGCCTTCAGCAAAGTTAACTTCGATTGCGAAACGGTCTGGACGACGGCTGAATACTATTGCATGACCGGGTTTACGGGGTAGTGCGAGTAAATCATGTCCTCTTTCGGGTAAAGCAATTTTATTGATGAGCTTACCTGCATGATCAATTGCTACAACTGCAAACTTACCATCGTTATCTTTAACAGCACTGACCAACCAAGTGCTTGAGCCCAACTTCTGGCAACCTGACAATGCCCAACTTGCAAAAGCTAATTGAGTGCTACCCAATAAAAACTGGCGTCTATTCATTTACTATTTCCTATTACGGGTGTTCGTTCACAACTGATTTAAGTTCGAATCTTTGTACTTTTTGGTTAAGAATTAACGTTGACACGTTTGTTTACAAGGCAAAGTTTAAGCATAAACTAAAAACGATATTTCACACCTGCAATAACTTGTCTAGGCTTGCCGGGCCTCGCTCCAAAAGGTCTTCTAGATACAATTTGTGCTTCATCAGTTGCGTTATCTAACTTCAGATATAGTTTCATTTGTTGGTTATATTGATACCACGCAGATAGATCGAGTTGATCATTTGACACTGTGCTAACGCCTGTTAATTCCGTTCCTGCTCCAGAAGATTCAAGCATTTCACTGACAAATTTAAATGATGCTGCAAACTCCCACTTTTCCGCTTGCAGTGATATTTGAATGCTAAGTTGATGTTCTGGCAAATAAGGTAATTCATCACCATTACTGACGCTGCCCCACTGCGAGAAATCAGATTGAAAAGTATTTTGAAATTCAGATTGTGTGTAGGTATAGGCAAACGAAATGGGTAAGCTTAAACCATTGTCAAAGCTAATATCGCCAGACGCGCTTAATTCAGCACCGTATATATCTACTTGACCGCCATTAAACTCCTGATTTAACGCAGTTGTGCATCCACTAGAGAAAGTACAAGTACCCTTTAAGTTACTGTAGTCACTATAAAATCCAACGGTTTCAAACTGCCAGTCAGCATAGTTTGAGCGTAAGCCAAATTCGAAGTTCCAGCTTTCTTCTGGCTCGATACTATCGGCTTGTCCTGGACTATTTGGCACAAAACCTTTGTTCACGCCAAAAAGAATACCTACATTATCGTTCAATTGGTAAAACGCACCAATGCCAGGAAGTATAACGGTATCGTCGTTACTAAACGTAGTTTGCAGCAAAAAGTCTTGTGCTTTACCATCTATTTTTTCAACACGAACACCTGCTGACAGAGTTAAATCATCTATGTAGAATTTGGAGTTAAGGTAGCCAGCAATTGCGGTTGTTTTATCCTTATTTTCAGTAAGCACTGACTCTGGTCTTCCACTAAAAACTAATTCGCCAGACACCAAGTTAAATAGACGCGCTCTGTGCAAGCGTTCAACTTGGTCCTGATGCACCCGAACGCCTGCTTCAACAGTCATATCTATGCCGTAAAGCTCAAGATCCCAATATATCTTAGACTGAACACCTTGAGAGAGAAAAGTGCGATCATTTAAGGTGAATTGTAGCGCTTCATCGTCGGTAAGTGAATCGCGCTGTCCTGATAAAACAGCGTAAAACAAGCTATTCAAACCAGTATCCGGTGATCGCAAAACCGTTTCAATTGTTCTATTTCCAGCAAAGGCATTCAACCTGTCCCAATCACGGCTAAAGTCACGACGATAGACTTGCGTAAATAGGGTTGTTTTTGAATTTAACTCAACGTAATGCGACGCTTGTATCTGAAAATGCTCCCAATCAAACTTATCATTCTGACTGGCTGGATAACGTAAATACGGATTGGCCCTAAAATCTGCGTCGGTCATACCTAAATAGGTTTCATTAGACACCTCATCAGAATACCCAACTTTAAGCTCAAAACTCTGCTTGTAGTGGCTATCGCTGGGTGTATATTTTAACTTTCCAATAAGTTCATTTTTAGCAAAGCCGGTTGAGTCACCATTCTGCAATTCCTTAAAGCCGTCTGAATGGAGGTTAATGCCTTCGATTAAAAAACCAAGCTCTTGTGAGGTACCAGAATAAAAAGCATGAAACTTACGATAATCTTGCTGGCCTGCAGCAAAATCCACCTGCCCATTGTAATCTTCAGAAATACTGCGTGAAACCATATTTATGGCACCACCGACGGTATTTGGCCCATATATAATAGCAGCGGGTCCTTTTAAAACTTCAACTTGGGTCATTCGCGACACAATCGGAAAAAAATATGCAGCAGGAGCCGAATAGGGTGCGGGCGACAGTAAGATACCATCCTCCATTAAGGCAATTTTACTACTCCTCTCACTGGTCGCACCGCGTAAACCTATGTTTGGCCTTAACCCATAACCATCTTCTTCGCGAATGTAAACACCAGGAACGCTTTGCAGTACGCGATGAATGTCATCAAATTCAAATTGCTCTAGCGCCTCTTCAGTAAGCACATGACCTGAACCGGTTGCAGTTTTAAGTGAATTTTTTTTACCAAAAATTTGTATTACTTCAATCGATTTAATGGACACGTCATCCGCAGCATTGACACTGGAAAAGGCCATGCAACCGAGTATTGTCAATGCTAGATAACGAGTCAAATGGGGCGTAGCGTCTTTCTTAATTACCACAATTAATCTTCCTTTCCTTTATTTGATTGCACTAAATTCTTGAGTATCTCAAGCACATAAAATAAGCACGGATCCTAATCACCGTCATTAGAGTTGAAGCCAATGTTTATGTCTAAGGCCTGAATAAAACCTGTTGATAAATGGTCGCGTGTTACTCTTATCTCCTCAATTAAAGCGTCAATTTGTTGCCTGCCTTGTTCGCTGGCCAACACCGCTGAATAAGAATCATAATCTTGATTAATCTGTTTGATACGAATTAGCATTGCGTTTATCGCCGTTAACATCTGCGTATTAATTGCATCTTGATCAAGTGTATTAGTCAAAATACTATCAAAACCTTTGTTGTCGCCGTTGCTATATAAGTCAACAAAACTCTGCAAATTTGCTTCTATGCTAGCCAGTGATTGATCACTCAATGTATTCTCAGCAATACCGACATTGCCCGGGCTTTCACTTCCTAACGGCAACAGCATTTTTTCATCTTTAACTATTTCTAATGCCTCGAGCCAGTTGGTTGTTAACTCTTCAACTGCATCGGTGATAGAAGTAAATTCCCCCGTACCGGTAATAAGTTGATTACGGTAATTACCACCTGTCGCGCTCCACTCCGTGTTAATGTCGGTTGTAATATTAACTAAGTTTTGACTAATTGCAGTTGCAACTTCACAGCGTTTGTCTCTATTTTCAGCCTGAATTAGATTTTCATTCTCAGTACTCGGGAATAGCAAAAGTTCCAATGCCGGAAGGCCCTGACCGCCGACATTTTGACTGGCCACATCGTCGGCTGATACTGTGCTGCTTTGAAGCAGCAAATTCGATACGCCGCGGCTCACAGCATCATTATTATCAGGCCAAAACTGGATACGAAAAAGCCTGTTTTGACTCACTACTGGCCCCACTTTGACCCATTGCACTTGCTGCCAATCTAGGTTCAAAACTATCCATTTATCGCGAACGGTATCTAATTGCGTCACGGTCGGAGATGACAATGCACAAAATGTTGATGTAGCAGTGATTAAGTCATTAGCAGAAGCTTGCATTGACTGATAAGCAGGAATAACGATGCCGTCCGCTAAACCAGTTAAGTAGACAGTAAATTCAGCAGGTAAATCGATGGTTGCTGGCGGAGTTACCGGTACAACTTCAGGAGCAGGTGCTGGTGTCGTTGGTGTGTCACTACCACCACCACCGCCACATGCACTTAAAAACAGAACAGCGAGCGCTGCGATGACCGTTTTATTGCCGCCGAACGGTGATTTGTATTGATTTGTACTTCCTAATGAAATCATTGACATGTTACTCCTAAATTGAATCTAAAAATGCTAACAACTGAGCGCGCGCGTTAGCGTCCAGTTGAGTGAAATGCTGTTGGCTCGCAGTCGCTTCGCCTCCATGCCATAAAATTGCTTCTTCAATGCTTTGTGCTCTTCCATCATGCAGGTAAACTGCGTCCGATTTGTAAAGGCGCCTTAAGCCAAGTCCCCATAGAGGAGGGGTTTTCCACTCTCTTCCAGTCGCGCTATTTTCAGTTACATTGTCGGCTAAATCCTCACCCATGTCGTGTAGAGCAAGATCGGTATACGGCCATATTTTTTGACCTGCAAGCTCGGCAATTGGGTATTGTTGACCCGTGGTGTAATTTGGTTTGTGACAAACGTCACATTTTGCTTGGTAAAAAATACTTCTGCCTGCGCGTGCATTTTTTGAATCTAAATTACGTGCGGGAGGAACGGCTAAATAGGTGTTGAATTTAACCACCAAATCCATCAATTTATCGGGTATTTCAACTGACTTGTGACCTCCTAATTTAGAGGCTTTGTGGCACGTATCCTCAAACTGACTGCAGGTTTCAGATGAAAATATATTATTGGTAATACCAATATCATCTCGAAACGCAGCAGCGACTTGTTGCCGTAAAGTCGCATGTTTACCCTTAAGTCCAAATTTTCCCACAGCATTGTTTACTATGTTGTATTTAGCGCTAATACCGTCATTGTCGCGATCATTAATATCTTCTTGGGCAAGTAAGTCCCGTTCATCAATCGCGTCCAATAAACCGGCGCCAAAAACAGGCGGAGCTAACCTTGGAGAGATACCTACGTTTGCACCTAACTCACCAAAAGCGAGTGATGTTAGTTGATATGAGGGACTGCGTAATGTGTAACTAGTGCCGTCAGCGTATTGACCAATCTTGCGTTTGTATTTAAGGTTTAACTTGGCTTCTCCTTTTAGTTCATTCTCGAAACTTGGGTGCGATATTTTGATAGCTCTAGGTTGAATTTGTTCACCGTAATATTGATAAGTGCGGCTTAAGAAAAAAGCATTTACTTTTTGTAGTTGGCTTGCTTGAGTCGCATTTTCATCTCGCAATCCCAAACGAACAACCAACGAAGAGGGCGTTGATTCCCCTTCAACTGCGGCAGGGCCTCTCGCCCCAGCTGAATGACAGCTTATGCAAGAACGAGTATTAAACAGAGGGCCCAATCCGTCTCGATCTTCGGTAGAACTTGGCGCAATGACCCATGGATCTCGAAAGAGTGAGAACCCAGTCCAAAAATCCAAACGTTGTTTCCCGCTCAAATTTCTACCTGTATCAATATAGGTTCTATTTGAAAACTGTTTAGCGGTCATGCCTCCAGCAGGCAACCACTCACTTTGCTCAAATTCAGGTATCAAAAAATCACTTTGTTTATACACACTTAATTTACTCGTAATACGTTCATCAATAGGGGAGTCAGTTGCACTTTCAAATTGTGTATCGCATCCAAATAACATTAAAGTTCCAATAAAAACTGTGTAACTAGTCGCCGATTTTCTGATTTTTTTTGTCATTCGTTCAAACATTACTATTCCACTAAAGTGACATTAAAAAGGCTAACAAATCTTGACGTTGCTGCGATGTCATCTGCATAAAACGACTCTTCGTACTCTCTGCCTCACCGGCATGCCATAAGATCGCCTCTTCAATATTTCGTGCCCTGCCATCATGCAAAAAGGTTGCGTTCTGATTAACCGTCTGTACCAAGCCTAAACCCCACAAAGGCGGTGTTTTCCATTCAGAACCACTTGCATCTCCTTGGATTAGGCCGTCCGCTAAACCTTCACAGCGCTGCACATAAAAGCATGTCTGGCCTTCAGAGCACTGACTGCGGTCAGCTAGTTCTCTGCTAACTTGGCAACTACCTCCCATATCGTGTAACAGTAAATCGGTATATGGAAAAATTGTCTGTTGTGAAAGTATATCTATGGGGGCTGCATTTTCTTCCAAACCGGTTAATGTTATCTCTCCTAGGACACTACCCGGTGCTTCGCCTGTAACGTGCCTAGGCGTGTGGCAACTTGCACACCCAGCATCAAAAAAGTGTTTACGTCCGGTGACCAATTGTGCATCCCAAACCTGATTTGAGCTCTCATAGCCTCGTCTAGCTGGCACCCCTAAAACACGATTGTAAAATTCAACTAATGCCAGTTGACGATCAGCTATATCATGTTCATCGCCGACTTTATTCTCTAGCTCAGCGACCGCTGCACAAGACAACTGGCTTTGCATGCAGGGTTCATCAGGAAACAAGCTACTTGTTACACCAGTATCGCCCTGATAGGCCGCTCCAGCCTGCTGCAACACACTTGGTGTTTGTGCTTTATAAGTAAAGCGGCCGAGTACTTTTCGTCCTGTAATAATGTCTGTCACCATTGAAGGGCGACCCGAGATCCCATCGCCATTTGCGTCATTTTCATCAACCAGCTTTAATATGTTTTCCTGAGGAATGGCAGCCAACAAACCAGCACCGAATACTTGAGGCGAAACGCGTACAGAAAACCGAATGTCTTCAACAAAAGGCCCAAAACTGTTGTCTCGAACTTTATATACTGGCTTACGTAAGCTAAAAGATTCACCATCTGGATAGGTACCAGTGATGTTTTCATAGTGTATTTCTGTAAAGGCTTCACCAAATAATTGATCACCATTAGTTGAGCCATCAAAAACTGGCCAACCTGATTCAAAATCAGACGTATCAAAACTTTGAATGGCAAAGGTTTGAATTTGTGAACCATACATAGGATCAGGTTCTCCAAATGCATCACCTATTTTAACCAACGCACTGGTTAGTGGGTCACTGTTAGTTTTAGGCAATACGCCACGGCCATCGTTCAAATGACAGCCTTGACAGTTGTTCGTGTTCAGCAGAGGGCCTGCATTTGCGTGTGGCGTTCTAAAAATGTGGTCGCCCTGAGTGAAGTTACCATCCAGCCTGAAATTTTCTTTAATCGGATTTGGACGAGTACTGAATGCATCTTCATTTGAAATAAATAACGTTGCATTACCGCCTGCTAAATATTCAGTATTTTCTGGCGTGTTAGAAGAAAGTGGCGGTAAGCCACTATGATCAAGTGGATCAGGTGTTGGTGGTGCTGATGGAGGTGGCAAAGGTGGCACAGGTATTGGGGTTTCTGTTGATGAACCTCCGCCCCCGCAGCCATATAAGGTAAGTGAAAATATAAAAGCACAACTCATCAGTTGTGCAGGTATATTGGTCTTTCTTACTGCTGTCATACAAGAACTCTTCTAGTGATACGCTAAGTTATTTAAACTTATAAAGCGATGAGCCATATCGATTGTTATGCAAATCTAATTTAGCTTTTTTGCTGTTACTTAAGGCAATCAACTCAACGATAGTTAATTGGCGTAAGGAACGGCAAAAGGGGCTAAGCCCCTAATACCTAATATTCAACAATGTCGTGCTACTTAGTTAAAAGTGTTAGCCTCCAATCTCTTCACCTGTATCTTGTCTTAAGTCGTTAGTAGTAATGCCCAATGCGGTGATGGCTTGTTCAATATCATCAGTTTGTTGCACTAACCCTTCAATGACCGCAATGATGTTTGGTTGCTCAACACTTTCCTGAATCAATTGATCGAAAGGTGTCCCGGTTTTGGCTTTAGTATCAATAACAGCAGCTTTTGACATTGTTGTCTCAAGCGAGCCACGTAATTTATTAGCCAGCTCATGATGACCTTCAACTACCATTAGGTCGAAGGGCGAAGCACCTTCGATCACCTCGCCATCAATGCGAGTATAAGTGCCTAAAAAGCTGTTTTGAACCCCTTTTGCATTTAGAAAAATATCGCGATGAGTATTGTCACTAAAGCATGAATGTTCGTCTTCTTGTGAATCTGTTGTCAGGGCAATATTGATTCTTTCTCCGGCTAATTCGCCAAAACTTAGACGTCCCATACCTTCAAATATTTTTGCTAATGACACATCACCGCCATCAACATATGCCATATAATGGACACCAGCACCGGGTTCCCAAGCCTCGACAATTTTAGTCAGATCATCAATTAGTATGTCTGTAGCCGCTAACAAATATTGACCGCGGCGTTCGCATAGGGTTTCAACTACGCCAATTTGGCCTGAAGTACAAGCGTTGGTGTTTCCATTGTCAGTTGTGAAAAAATCAGACAAAGGACGTTGGCCGCCACTAGAATCACGTTCACCAGCGCCGCTTTGGTCTTGATTAAGATCCTGGCCCCACAGTAAAAATTCCACGGCATGGTAACCCGTTGTAACGTTACGTTCGTCCTCACCAAATTCAAATACCAACTCAATAGTGCTTTTGTCAATTACCGGATAATCTTCTACATTCGCAATAATGTTTCCATTTAACACGTTTGCCGGACTTTCGGGGCCAGAGTTACCATCAACAACAGGCGCAACATAGTCGATAAGTGCTTCACCAAGTGGCCAAGCATTAATTCTTCCCTCAGGACCGTCGCCATCGTCGCCAATGGAGCCGTCTGCGGCCAATGCGTCTATTGGTCCGATTCTGAATCGGTAAACCTCAGTTTGACCATACGGTTCACGGGAGGCTAACCAAGCTTGTTTAGCTTGTGTAAATGATGATTGTGTCGGGTTGTTTATGAATGACTCGAGAGTGTCTCGCATTTCAACCACTGAAATAAGTGAATCAGCGTAAGCTGCGTACGCGATGTTTGCATTAGTTTTAACAACGTCGTTACGTGTTACAAATACACTAACACCGTTTGTGCCCGGAGCACCGTTGATGCCTTGAGTGCCATCAGTGCCGTTTAAACCATCTTCACCATCATCAACACAAGCGCCAAGTGCTAAAGTGGCTGCAAGTGCCAAAGCTATGTTACGTTTTTTCATTTAAATGAACCTCTGCCGCATGGCGACTTTATACTTATTAAATAGTGCTAAAAAATTAACCTGTAATCTTAATGATAACAATTATCATTCTTGATCAGCTGTATACTTTTATCAACACTTTTTTTGAGTAATTTGTAGGGAGTTTTGGAACTTTAGATTTTGAAGTGGCCTTAGTCGCTCTGAAATGTGTCTTTATCCCAGATGCCTAAAAGGAAAACGTAAAGTTAAGTATTGATGTCAATTACACCTAAAATTTGACCTTAGAATCGGTTTGAAAAAGAACATATGGTTGTTGCCAAAACGATTGGACGTCTTTAATTTATATAGACTTATTGATTTCTTTTTCAAGGTGCATTTATCAATGTTTCGCGCAGACTAGATGTTCTTCAGTCGCTCTATTCTAATAAAAATATCATCTTTTAAAGCATGCTAATTGGGCTGAGCAAACTAGCATGTGAATATGGATTTAAGTGTTGGCGAATCAGTTTATACTTTATTTACTATAGATGGGTGAATGATAAAAACGGTCGGTGCGTAAGAATTTTTAAGGCGCAACACGCTACTTATTGTCTTTTTCTTAGCAGTGCCATTGACTGACTTAATACTGTTATCAGTCAATGGCATTGTATTTTATGTATGCGCCGCTTTTTAACCTTGAAATGTCATCTTAAATGCATTATCCAGATCGGCGATGAGATCGTCAGGATGCTCTAAGCCAATTGAGAGGCGAATAAGGCCGTCGGTCACGCCGAATTTTTCTCGTAACTCTGCAGATACGCCAGAATGAGTTGTACTACCTGGATGGCAAACGAGACTCTCGCTGCCACCGAGACTCACGGCAGATTTAAAAATAGATAGGTTGTTGATCAGTCGGAAGGCGTCGGATTTCGACACATCCAGCATGAACGAGAATGTTGAACTAGGCCCTGAGCATTGTCGCATATAGACAGCTTGGTAAGCTTTATCTTGAATGAAGTCAGGATGCAGAATTTTTGCACTGATGTAGGCATTATCCGCGATCCATCTTGCTACTTTCTGCCCGCTACTAGCGGCTCTTTCCATACGGATACTTAAGGTTTCGAGTGAGCGCGAAATCATCCAGCTGGTATGTGGGTCGAGGTTCAGGCCAATAATGCCGCGCGTAGCGCGAACTGGACGCAGCATTTCACGGCTTCCACAGACGGCGCCCGCAACGAGATCGCTATGACCTCCCACATACTTGGTTAGTGAGTACATCGCCATATCGATGCCTTGGGGCACCACTTGCTGGAAGATCGGACCCATCAGTGTGTTGTCGCACACAGTGATAGGGCGATGACCTGTTTCTGTCTCTACGTTGTCTAACACGCGGTTTAGCGCTTCAAAATCGACCAGCGAATTCGTTGGGTTCGCTGGTGATTCAATAAAGACCATGGCAACACGGCCTTTTTTGCCGGCATCACGCAGAGAAGTGAGCATGCCTTCCTCATCTAGCCCATCATCGAACTCAGCCGTTTTTATGTTGAATTGAGGTAGAAATTTGCGGATAAGGGTTTCGGTGCCTCCGTATAGAGGAGCGCTTTGCACAATCACATCGCCAGGGCGCAAGTAAGCAAGCATAATAGCGCTTATTGCACCCATGCCGCTGGAGCAGACCACAGAGCATTCTGAGCCTTCAAAAAGGGACAGTCGGTCTTCTATTATTTCGACGTTAGGGTGGTTGAAGCGGCTGTAGATTAGACCGCCAACACTTCCTTCTGGAGCAGGCTTGCGGCCAGCCATAATGTGGAAAGATTCTTCGCCTTCTTCAGGTGTTTGGAACGTGAACGTAGAGGTCAAAAAAACAGGCGGTTTAACAGAGCCCTCAGAGAATTGTGGATCGTAACCGTAGGACATCATCATGGTCTCAGGTTTAAGCTGATGATCACCGATTTTGCTTTTCTTGTAGTTTCCGTCGTTAGCCATGGTGTGATTTTCTCTCTTTGGTTTCGTCTTACGATTTTAGCGCCCTGTTGAGGGGTAAAACTGAGTTGACTAAATTGATGAAGGACAAAAACAGCCAACAGTATTTTGTCCTGCCTTAACAGTTTGTTATATTTTTAATGACTCACGGTTTTTGAAAATACATTAATAACCACAACACCAGCTAAAATTAAGAACATACCTATAAATGCAGCTAAATCTGGTATTTGTTTATACATAACTGCACTAATTGAAGTAATTAACAAAATGCCCATACCTGCCCAAATAGCGTATGCGATACCGATCGAAACCGTTTTCAGTACTAAAGATAAAAAATAAAATGAGATTACATAACCAATCACGCAAATAGCACTAAAGGTTGCATTAGCAAAACCGTTTGATGCTTTAAGTGCTAATGTTGCTATCACCTCAGCAGCAATCGCTATTGCCAAATACCAATAACCCATACTCAACCCTCCGATAAAGATATACCGGTATATTAACCCGAAGTCAGGTTAGATGCATTGGATGTTATCAAAATAGCTGAACATTCAGGTACGCTTTTACAGTATTTAATAAACTTAACCGTTTGAGAAGATAAATCTATATTTGATACTTTATGATCAAGCGAAGCCATGTTGCGTGTAACAGTTTGGTGGTTTATTCTTCTTGCATTCAATGCAAAAGCCGGCACAGTAAATTTATAAAGAACTCAGTCTGTGCGCACTGCAAAATGCTGCTTGTGTCTTACTGGTTACCAAATTTAAATGTCGTAGTATATAGGGAGCTTTTTTATATCTTTTTATCATCTTCTACCTCAAGAGTCTGCTTATGAGTGTATCTAGCAAGGTAACAAAGCCGCCTAATAGGATTAAAGCGTTCTTTCAAACGTATTTTATTGATGCTTTTACCGGTATGGCGTTAGGGCTATTCGTTACGTTGATCGCTGGGCTGATCATCTCGCAGATTGGCGGTTGGTTGCAGTTACCAGCCTTGGTAGCAGTCGGCAAGTTGGCCTCTGTGCTGATGGGTGCGGGTATTGGTGTGGGTATTGCTTATTACCTAAAAGCGCCGACTTTGGTGATGCTTAGTTGCTTGGTAGCAGGCATGCTTGGCGCGCATTCTGAAGCGTTGATGGCGGGTATACTATTTGTCCCGCAATCAGCAGGCCCTGCTGCTTTCATTGCACTGCCGGGTAATCCGATTGGTGCGTATTTAGCTGCTGTCTTTGCCTATCGCGCTGGAATTTGGGTGGCGGGCAAAACCAAACTTGATATATTGCTTATTCCCTTAGTGGTATGCGTAGTGGCCCTAGTAGTCTGCGCGCTTCTCAATCCGCCTGTTGTAGCCGCGGTAAATAGCATTGGCTTAGGTATCCAAGCAGCAACTGAGCTGCAACCCCTGTTAATGGGTATTGTCATCGCTGTAGTCGTCGGTATCTTGCTAACATTGCCAACGTCCAGCGCGGCTATCTGTATTTCAATTGGACTTGGCGGTTTAGCGGGTGGGGCGGCAGTGGTCGGTTGCGCATCCCACATGATTGGCTTTGCGGTCGCCAGCTACAAGGATAATGGCATCAGCGGGGTGATATCCCAGGGGTTGGGCACCAGTATGTTGCAGATCCCAAATGTCCTAAAAAAGCCCTTAATCTTATTACCTGCTGTAATCGCCAGTGCTATCGTTGGTCCTATTGCTACCGTCGGTTTTCAGCTAGCCTGCACAGCAACGGGAGCCGGTATGGGCACCGCAGGTTTAGTCGGCGTATTTGGAGTTATTGAAGCCTCGCAAGATATAATGAACAGCACGCAGTTATGGACAGCAATCATATTATTGATGTTTGTACTACCCGCTATTATTGCTTGGAGTGTCGCTTATATGATGCGCCGACTAGGTTGGATTGTAGCAGGTGATATGAAACTGCCTTAACTGACATTGTCTAATTGATTCGGACACTCCGGTTAAGAGATAACACACAGAACTGGAGTGCATTATGACTACTAACAAGAAATATTCAAAAGAATTTAAGTTAGACGCCATTAGCCTGGTGGTTGAGCAACAATATACCCAGACTGAAGCCGCGAGAAGTTTGGACACAACTCGCCCTATCCCATTCAACGTACCCTTGGTCAAGGAAGACTCTGTAGGTAATAAGATGGCTCACTTACAGTCGATGTTTTTAGTTACTGTTGATTTTTTTCTGCACCTTCTGGCTCATCTCCGTCGTTATCATCGGCTTCGTCTTCCTGCTCATCATCATCCAAAATGTCAGGCGTAACTGCATCCACAACATCAATAGCACCTCCAACCACAGTTGCAGTAACGCCTACCGCAGTTGAAACAACACTCACAGCAACACAGCCTGATAAGCCAATAAGAAAATAAACGATAAAAAGACAATGCAGAACTTTCTTCAACATAGCTTTTCCAAATAAAATTAGAATGCTGATACCATACGCTTGTTGCTTTGTTAAACCAATGTGTATCTTCAAACGTCATAGCTTTTAGGTGCTCATTCACTTCTCCCGCTGCAGTCCAACCAGAAGCGAGCGCGGGATAGTTTTCGATCATGCTTGCATATTGTTGTCGAACTTTCTGCCCGCGCAAAGCATCGAGCGCTGCTCTTTTGGCTGTTAACGTAAGCCAAGCTGCCGGATTTTCAGGTTCACCGTTTGGTATAGTTTGCCAATTAGAGAGTGCTTTCACGTAGGTGTCTTGAAGAATGTCATCTACAAGCAGCAAATGTTGGACGCCTAAAAGGCGTAACAGAATAGCGCGTAAACGGACATGTTCACGCTTGTAAACATTTGCGATAGTATTATTTACTGCACTTGAGCTGTTTTTATGAATAGGATTTACGCCTAATCTCATGTTTAGCGGCTTTTCTCAAACAAAATATTACCAAACCGTTCTTTATTAATTATAGAACTATAGAATTATACTTCAATTCTAAAATACTCCATTTGCATATTGATTAATGGGTCAACATGAAATGCAGATTTTTCAAAGGACATGCCTATTTTTTTCATAACATGGATCGACGCGATATTTTCAGCCACTGCAATAGCCGAAAACGAATAGACCTTATGTTTGTCACTTAGCGTTTGCATAATATGTTTAGCCGATTCTGTTGCATAACCTTTCCCCCAAGTTGACTGCTTGAATCGCCAACCCAACTCCCAATTATCAAATTCAGGGTGAGTGCTGAAAAAATGCATAGGACGCACAAGAATCCAGCCTAAGTAATCGTTAGATACTTTGTCGCAGACCTCCCAAATGCCCCATCCTTTATTTGGTTGCAAGTATTTGGCTAATCGTGGCAATACAATATTGTCTAGATCATGTTCAGAGGTAGGTACTCCATTACTGATAAATTTCATTACCATTGGATCACTGTCGACATCTAGTAAACGTTGGCCGTCGGCTAATGTCATCAATCTATACTTAAGTCGGGTTGAAGGTGGCATTATCATTTCAATTTATCCTACTGTTTTTTCTGCGTCTATAAATTGCTCACTATCGCTTCTGTGTGAGTGTAAGACGAATTAACACTATGTACTTATTGTCGCATTTGGACAAACATGGCTCATCCATCACGGCTAACAGCGCTAGAGCGCCACCATTTGAAGCTGCAGAACAAACAACTGTCTTTGATGATTTTACTTTCCAAAGAGACTTTGACTTTGGCGCATGACAAAGAAGAAATACCTTGATGCTTTAACAATCCATATTCTGCGACATGGTCTTTACGAAAACAGACACAACTCGGTAAACTATCAACCCAGTTTATCAATAAATTGAGTTTTTGACTGGCTTGCAGGTAGAGAGTTTCGCCGATGCTTCTTACTACTTGCCTGCATTTGGTAATTTCATTGCTATTTACTACTTAGATGGCACCTGCGAGCCGAGCGTAAATTATCGTGGCGAAGGTCGAAACGCAATGAATGGTTTTGGCGCTACAGCCAGTGCCCGGTCATTTTCAGACGAAATGTTAAGGTATTTATGGGAACAAAATGCACCAACGGGTAAGTTCCGTTACTACGATGGTTTGCTTTATATAATGTGCCTTTTTTTGAATTGCTCTTTAACGCTACTGGTAATTGCAAATCGAAGTGAAGTACAAGAACATGACGTAAAGGCCCTGTTCATCTTATAACATATCCCCAACAAAAGCCTTGTGGGTCATTTCTTCATGTCTTATTCTATATAGGCATCTCATACATATACGAAAGATCTTTAGTAAAGCGTGAATCACTAAAAGGGGAAAAAATGGATATTTGCGATATAGAAACACAACACTTATCTGCTATTTTGGCGCTAAATGAAATATCTGTTGCGGTGCTAAGTCCTCTAGACGGGCCTAAATTGACAAGACTTGTAGCAGAAGCGGTATTGGCAAAAGTCATTATAATAGACGAACAAGTAGCTGCATTTTTACTCGCTTTTACGGCCAACACTGAATACGAAAGCATTAATTATCAGTGGTTTAATAAAAAATACGCTCAGTTTTTATATATTGATCGTATTGTTGTTGCCGATGACTTTAGAGGTCAAAAGCTTGCCTCTCACCTATACAACTATCTGCTTAAATGGACTGTTGACAACGCAATACCAAGACTTGTTGCTGAAATAGATATTCAACCACCTAACGAGGCCTCCCTAAAATTTCATCAAAAATTTGGCTTTTTTGAGCTAGAGCAGTTGGTCCACAGCGAAGAAAAAATAGTGTCTTTGCAAGGCAAAGAACTTTAAACCATACAAGCATTCAGGATCGCTATTACTTGATGCAGCAAAAAATATCTTTTTTAGTATTGATTAGCACTTATTAAGACGTCAATATGCGGTGTGCGAGCCTATTGCAATTAGCGGCTTCAGGCAAGGCGAGGTAAGTTATACACGTGAAAAAACAATACTCGAGACAGTGGGTAAAATATTTCAATTTGGCAAGTTACTTATCTTTAGTCATTTTGCTCATTCTTCAGATAGGTCAGGCTTTGAAATATGGGTAACATCTTCTGATGGGCATCAATACTTATCTGCAAAGATGCAGGTAAGTTTCTCCCCAATTATTTTTTGAATTTATTTAACAGTTCAGAAAAAATTGTGACTGAATGGATAGGTGCAATTCAGTCACTGTAGTTAGCACCATTTCACCGACTGAAAGTCTCATAAGAACAAGTATTTCAGTGCCTTGGCCATTTAAAAATAGAGAATTACATTTGATGAATTGAGGATATCACTGAGAGGCCTAAGTAACATCTGTCTCGCTCGGCATTGTCAACAAACAATTCAGGATGCCGCATGGAACCTTAAGTAACGATAGACAGAACGCAACTCCCAATTATAATTGTCACTTTTACTTGTGCAGTCGAAACAACTGAAAATTTTGAACAATATTTACAAGAGCTTAATCGCAACTACCATGCAAAAGAGCCAATTGGTGTGGTGTTTAACGCAGAAAATGCGCATATTCCAAGTAGAGTGTATCAAAAACGTCAAGCAGACTGGATGAGGGCGAACTTTTGCGTTCGAGCTGTCATAAGCTTTGCTTTCAAGAGCTATTAAAAAAAAAGCCGCATAAAATGCGACTTTCCGTGCTTTGGCCAGCAAATCAGCCAGCCAGAGTGACAACGAAAGAAGGGTTAGTAAATTCGACTCTCACTCATAGCTGATTCACGTATTTTCAAAACACTCGACATATGATCACCTCCTTAAAATATCTGCTAAACGCAGCCTAAATTTAGCATAAAAGACGCACTTGTAAAGAGAGTAAGAGCCCAAGCGATAATTATGATATTCCCAAAGTGTAAACAATTTTGGAACGTAAGCTGTTCAAAGTCCATTCTCGATACAGACCACAGAGCTGTGTTAGACGGAAGCCTCCTGATATAACGTTGTGTTTACGCCGCCTTTTCATTTTCAGAATCAGCAGTTATATTGCCTCAAGTGGGTCAATTTTACTTTATTGTTAGTGGGTCATTTTTACATTGCCGGTGACAATTGTGTTAGGTGGGATTATCAAAAAACGCTAAAACAAGATTAATTTACACAAAATAGGTGCGGCAGTAAGCTGTCCTTTTTTGCCTGATTGGGTAAGGTCGTCGTATTGTGTTTTTTGCCAAATCATAACGGGCTTAAATGGGGCAAAAGGAGACGTACACCGTTCAAAATTGAGAAAGAAGTTTGTGCCACAAGCAATCTTTGATATTGAGAGTTTTGATGGTATTTCCGACTTTCCTAAGCGGACAGTCGTCCGCTTACATTATTCAATCTCCGCTGGGCTGATCGCCCTTGATAAATACCGTCCAATTAGTCGGGTATAAATCTGGGTTGTTCTCGAGTTGTTGTGGCTCAGTATCGCCTGTACTATGCGAATATTAGCTTGTCAAACAGGTCAGTTGTACCTTAATGAAATTGGGGTAGGACTATTAAAAAGCACGGATGTATCATCCAAAGCTAGGGCGATTTCTACAAACTGACCCCATCGGCGACAAAGACCAGATGAATCTTTATGCTTATGTTGCTAACGACCCAGTAAATAATACTGATCCAACTGGAAAGTTCTTATGGGGTGCCTTTTTTTAGTGCGGGATTAGAAGTGGACTATAATCGATTGAAAGCAGGGGGATGTAACTAAGTTAAACACTACGAAAATTAGAGGGGCGTTTGCACTAGGAGCAATAGGTGTTGTTATTGGTGATAAAATTGCAAAGGCTGCTAGCTTAGTTACCAAGGTTACTTCATCGAAAGTTGCTGGAGCGGCTACAGATATAGCCGCAAATACGGTAGCTGGTTTTACTACTGAAGCAGTTTCTTCTGCTGTGGTGGCGACTGCTGAAGCAGCAATGTGCAATCAAGGTAATAAGGAAGATCCTACAAACATAGTCTTAGGTGCAGCAGCAAAAAGCGCAATTTCATCTACCAGTTCTCAACTAGCTAGCGGTGCGACAAAAAACACTAAACTAAGTCAAGTTATGGGAATGGTTGCAACAGCCGCAGTTAAAATTAATGAAACTTTGGATAAATAAAATGGAAATTAAATCTGTTAAAGTTATGTTTCGAAAATATTCTTATTTTTCCACCATTAATTTGGCTACGCCACTTGTATGTATCTTTCTATTTATCTTCAAAGTAGGGGGAGGTAGCTGGAGTTTAGATAAAGGCATTCAAACATTGCTAATAACGGTTATTTTAGTATTAACTGTTTCTTCAATTATGGTGCTACCTTTTGATATTTACAGATCTAAGAAAGACAAGAAAATGTGTGATTCAGTGGGGATTGATTATGATGAATTCGTAATGTTGGATGAATTAGAAAAGGAAGAGGCTAGAAAACGAATTAACTAGTCAACTTTTTTCAACATGAATAGCTATTAATGATTTGAAGGAAGCGTGATAGTGAATTTACTACCTGACAACTCAGTGGCATTAGAAATCACTAATTTTCCAATATGCCAATCTAATATTCTGGTTACGATAGCTAATCCAATTCCGTGTCCCTTTACGTTATTCATTCTATTTTCTGCTCTAAAGAAAGGTTTGATCACTTCCTTTCTGAGCGCTAATGGGATGCCGTCACCGTTATCTGAAATGTGAATGTTGGCGGTATTATTATGATAATCAAGCTCGATTAAGACCTTACCACGTCCGTAATTAATCGCATTTTGTATAATATTATTGACAACCATCTCGATATATTTTGAGTCAGCTAAAATACTGTTGTTATCATGCTCGTTGAAAAACTGTAGTGTTAAGTTATCGGATTGTTTACGGCTTATACATTTGTGAATAAGCATCGCAAGATCTACCGGCTCTTTTTTGATTTTTAACATATTTTGATCTAGCCGAGCATAACGTAATAGTGTTTCAACCAAAGATGTCATTTCATCTACGTCGTCACTTAGTTGTTGTTCTAGTTCGTTTCGTAAGGTTTTATCATGCACTTCTTGTATGGTGTCAATACCAAACCTTATTCTTGCTAATGGTGTGCGTAAGTCATGGGAAACCGCAGTGCTGAGCATTTTCACATCACTCACTAGACTATCTATTCGCTTAGCCATTTGATTAAATTCAAGCTCAATATCACGAATATAAGATATCGAACTCGGCGATATACGTTCATCTAACTTTCCTTCGCCAAATGATTTAGCGGCTAACCTAAGTGCCATAAGTTGTTTAACAAGTGGGTAAGCCCAAAGGAGGAAAATAGATATTAATATTAGATAAAATGCAGCCGTCCAAATGTATTGAGTTACAGAGTAGCTGTTTTTAGGGCTTAACATTGGGGTGCGTAAAATAAGTATTTGTTCTTTAGCGGGCAATAAATAATGATAAGCCATATTGTCAATGGTTTCTAAAACTACAGGCTCTGCATTGTTCATTTGTTTAATTAAAGCGCGAGGTAAAGGTGAGTCTTTTACATCTTGCAATACCACTGAGTATTGCTTTGTATTCGGCCAATGTGACAAAAAAGCATTTCCATCGCTCGATTCATTTGCTGCCCGTGCTAAATCACTGCCCAGTTGTTTGGCTACATTAGCTGTGTTTGGATTTAATTCAGGAGAGGAAAACTGTTGATAAATGTTATCAAATAACCAGCCCAATCCGAGTGTTGATATTACGACAACGAGAATAAGTGAAAAGCTCAGTGTACGCATATTTTACCAAGCGTCCTTCACAAATAAATAGCCTTTTCCCCAAACCGTTTTAATTCGATAGGGCTGGTTAGGATTATCATTTAATTTTTTACGTAATTTTGAGACGCGTAAATCGACCGAGCGATCAAAACCATCATACTCAAACCCCCTCAGTAAGATCATTAGCTCATCACGGGTGACCGTTTTACCGGCATGTTGCGCCAGTATCCAGAGTAAATCGAATTCACTGGTAGATATATTCACTGTTTTGTCATCAAGAATGACCGAGCGTGCTTGAGAGTCAATAATAAAATTGCCAAGGGTTAGTTTGATACTTTCGTCATTATTAACGTTATCTTCTAATATAGGCTCTTGAACCGTATCGGGTGATTGACGTTTTAAACATTTTTCTATCCTGGCTAAAAGTGCTCTTGCTCGCAAAGGTTTGGTTAAATAATCATCGGCGCCAGCATCTAAACCTAATACTTCATCTATTTCTTCATCTCTTGCCGTTACCATGATTATTGAGTTGGTAAAGGCAGGCCTTAAGGCTTTGCATACATCGAAGCCATCTAAGCCTGGCAACATGCCATCTAGAACAACGATGTCGGGATTATGTTGCTTGACAAAATCAACCGCTAAATCGCCACGGGTTATTACCGAAACCGTAAAGCCTTTTAACGCTAAGTATTTTTCCATCCATCGAGCTAAACTTATGTCATCTTCAACAATCAAAATATGTGCGATAGTTTTATTCAGCTGGTCGCTGTGTTTTTCTGTCATTTGTTATTAGCCAAGTGAATTCGCTTTAAAGTGCGATCAATACAATTGCATAAATAATTTTATCAAATTTAGTTTCGCATTATTCAGAACCGTAGACAATAAGCTAATCGTTTATGTTTTTTTGGCAATCAATAATATGTATCGATTACCACATAATCCCTTTCTAGCTGACTCTGGTTACTTAACGCAGTTAGTCAGCCAGTATAAAAATGCCATAGGTATTTATCTATTTATTCCGCATTACGCTTAATGCGTGCAATTGTAGTAATTGTTGTTTTCTCAGCAATAAAATCAACTTGCTCATTTAAAGAAAAATAGTCTATTGGCACGAATGTTTTGTAACGTTGACCTTCTGTCGATTGTACTTCTATTAAATCTACAAACTCACCATATTCCTTATTGGCAATAGTACTTCCGACGACTGCGCTTGCGAATTTTAAGCCTCTATTAGCGCCTAGGCCTTGAGCAATAAAATGACCTATTAAAGATCCTGTTGCACGTTTAGAAAAACTGGCATCTACTTGTTTTCTCTCAATGCTGACAATTTGGCCGGTATTTATAATTCCGTTTTTACCCGTTAACTCTGCCACTTTCGCTGAATTAATACTCGAACATGCTGCCAGTGCTAAAAAGCAGGTTACTATCGTTAATTTCTTAATTAAAATCATTTTTTTCTCTCTTTATATTAAAATTATTCTGCCTTTAGTGACAGAATAGATAAAATTTTCTAAGTCTCGCAGCTGACTGAAGCTATAAATATCGAGCTTAGTCTTGCTAAAATATATATCACTCAGGGCCTCACCTGAGAGCCCGAGTGATTGAATGGTGACTAAAGTTCGTTTGTCAGCACTGTTTTAATCAAACCATCAAAAGTTGTTGAACAAGTGTTTACGCCACCGTTACCACAATTAAAAAGCAGGACGATACTTGTATTTGTATCTTCGATGTATACGTTTTGCGCCATGTACCCAAACGTTAATCCTTCATGAGCGTAAACTCGATGACCATCGACTGTGGCTATACCAATACCCAGTCCTGATTTTTCATTAGCACCTTGTGTAATGAGGTTATCTTCGCCAAACAGAGTGTTTTTGACCGTTTCATTGGCAAAACTGTTATCTGTTATTAGCGCTTTGAGAAAGGTAGCCATGTCTTCAACACTTGAAACAACAGGTGAATCGGCCTGACTGGTATTAATTAACATAGGTCTTGTATCAATGACATCACCGTCATCAGTGGTCAAATAACCAGATATAAAATCACCTACGAAAGCTTCACTGCCTTTATAATAGGTGGCTGTCATACCTAGCGGGTCAAAAAAACGATTTCGCATGGCGACAGAATGATGTTCACCCAACACTTCATCCATAATAAGCCCTGCCAACGAATAACCCGAATTCGAATATTCATAACCTTCGCCAGGTAAAAAATAGCTAGGGTGGTCAAATATTAATTCGATAAAGTCGATATCAGTTTTAAGCACTTCAGGCGCATCAAGTAATAAGTCGATATATGCATCACCATCGTCAATTTCGTCGTAATTAAATACGCCGCTAGTATGGTTTAATAGTTGACGAAAGGTCATCTGATGACTGTTAGCAATGCGCGACAATATACTTTCGCTGAGCCAGGTATCCAATGTGTCATCCAGATTGAGTTGCCCTTCATCGGCTAACTGTGCAGCGAGCAGGGCGATCATTTTTTTACCGACACTGGCTGTGGGGATCATATCGCCAACTTGCATGGCCTGCTGTGTTTGCAAATTAGAAACGCCCGCGCTGCCTATAAAACGAGTTTGTGGTGTTTCTACCAGCAGGATAATGCCCGGTATCTCGGTCGATATAAGATCGTCGATCACATCCTGATAATTAATAACTACTGGCGGTGGTATGGGTGGCAGTGGGTCAGGTATGACCTTTGAGCTTTTTCCGCAAGCAGTTAGTTGCAATATTATTGCGCAGGTTAATAATAATTTGAATGAGTGAGTTATAGCCATGTGTTAATGCCTTTATTTATGTATATCTAAAAATCTACATACATAATAAAGAACTGAAGAAAACAATAGCGTACAAAATTATTTAAAAGTGTAGCGTTTTGTAGCTTGGTTATTTGCAGCTTAAAAACCGATGTGTGAAAGGTGTTTTCTAGAACACACGCCACGATGAATGAGACAAACGTTGCGTTGTGTGTACCCAAGCCAATTCCAATACTGAACTAATAATAGATACATTATTATTTTGTGACTTTAAGGTAAAAGTCACATTTTGAGTGACGAAAATATCTGCTTGAAAATTTCCTATATTGCTATTTGACCAACATTTAAGTGGGGTGCTTGCTTGTGTTGAGTAAAGGCAATAGTCACCTTTTTTATCAACCTGCCAACTAACATCGACATTAACAAAACAATCTTGCCCTTGACGCATTGAAACACATTGTGTGGGTTTTATGGCTAATTTAGGTAAAGTAGTTACCTCATCAGCAGACGCGCTGATGCTGATAAGTAGTAATGATAGCAAAAAAGTGCCGCTATTTAGGTTGCTCGTATTTGAGGTTTGCTTACAATACATATTTCACCAATATTCCTGCTTCAATAATAGAATTTCCATCAACTAGCGGACTATCTGAAATTCCCCTTGGCAAAAGTGTGCCTCTCATAAAACCCTCAAACACCCAGTCTTCACTTATTGGATAATCAAAGCCGACCTGACCAGTATATTCATAGCCTGATTTACCCTTGTATAAAGGTAAACCCTCAACTTCGTTTATCGAATAAAAGAAATTAACTACATCTTCGTTACGATACTCGATACCTGCACTGGTGTAAAAATTCCAGTTGTAGAATTGGTAGTTTTGACTTAGCCAAGCTGATGCATAAAGTCCGTCACCTCCGCTAGCAGCAGCAGCAATCAATTTAAGATGAGTGTTATTAAAATCACCTAAAACACGTAAACCTAATTTTGAATGACTTATTCTTGTACTTACATCTTTGGATATTGGTAGTTGGTGCTCTAATTGAGGATGATTCATCGCAACCTGGAGATCATATGACCAGTTCTCAGTATTAAGAAAGTTATATCCAAATGATATGATTGTTGATTGTTGTTTAGATGTGCCACGAGGGAGTTCTATAAATAATCCATATTTTTGATATCTACCATTAGCGAATAAAGCTAAACCAGAGCCATTTGGCTCATCATCGAATAAAAACGGATCTGATTTATAACGATAACCTAAGCCGATATCAAAGTATGCGCCGTCTCTAATATTCCCTGTATTACTGCTATTAGCTTCCCCAGCTGCAACTGAATTAGAAGCATTGAATATACTGGTAACAAACAATGACATTAATAATAATCTAATAAAAACTTTCACAAATTTTTTCCAATAATATTTTTTAAAGTAAAGCGAGAATATAGTAACAGTATAAAAATGACGTATATCAGTGTACTAAAGTGTAGATAAATGTACGCCTTATATTAATGTACGCCTGATATTAATGTAAAAATTGTTTTCAGTATGCCACTTAAGACCAATAATAAGTATAGCCTTACTCTTTCATATCGAATATCAATCAGCGACAATGTAATAAATTTTTGTTGTTTTAAATACCGTTTATAGGTCACACAGAAGATTATTAATAACGGGTCTACGTTAAATAGCTCAGCTTGCTCTTTGCGCTCTGGAAGATGGTAAAATTGAATATCTAGCGTATTTTCATAGATGCTGTTAAATTTTTTGCCTCCAATAATTGATAAGGAGCAATATTCAAAGCAATCAACATCAGAGCGACGAGTCTTTCCTCAACTATACCTTTTTATTTCAACACTTTTTCAAAAACGGTTCCTATGAATACTGTTAAACAGACTATTTTGCAAGCCTATCAGCAGTTTATGTAAAAATAAACGACTGGTGTTAACAATTCTGAGAATAGGGTAAAGGTAAAATAAACGACATCCCAGATCTATTCAACAAGTAGGTATTTCGTTAATTTGACGAGTGGCTAGCTGACTATTGGTGCAGGTTTAAACTGCATAAAAATACGTATGGTAGTGACAAGAAGTAGCTTCATTATCAGCTTCTAAACAACCGGAAACTTACTTCATATAAAATCGCAACGTGTATCACCTTTAAACCCAAATGATGCCAAATACAAGAAAACCGAAACGGCAGCACGCTGCCACTTTTTGCCTGAATAACTCGCTTGAAAAGGGCAATACCGGCCATATGCCATTCAAATCTGTATGAGAAGTTTGTACCACAAGCAATCCTTGAGATTAGAAAGTTTGATTGTATGCGTTCTTTCATTGCAAACCTTCGAAGTTGCCTTGTACAAAAGAATAATACTGAACCAAATCGCTCAACTGGTATGCTAAAAGCCCAATGTTACGATAATTGCTTGCATCGCAGACAGGTTACGGGCTAACCCACCGTGATCAAGAAAATACTCACGCACTTAGATAAAACAACATTGCCGATCACAGCGAGTTTGCCTAGTTTGCTACAACCATGGCACGCGCCGCCGCAATACACTTTTAATAGCGCTCAGGTAAACCAGAGGAATTTTGACTATGCATCATCACAAATCAATGCTCAACACGCTGAATAATCCACGCTTGCGCTTTTTCCAAACCCAAATCAATACCTTGCTCTCGTTGTTCTAGGGTAAAAAATGCTTGTTCAATATCCACAGGCACCCCGACCCCTTCAAACTCTTCATTATCAGGTGTGAGGTAAAATTCGTTTGACAAACTAAATGTTGTGCCATGAGGTAGTGATTTATCGAGACCATCAGAAAAGCCACCTGCGGTTGCTTCGCCGATTAAAACGGTATTTGCTCGCTGACGCATGCTCATTGCAAAGGTCTCAGCTGCACTATAGGTGGATGCACTGGTCATCACCGCCACAGGGCCTAGAAACAGAATGCTGCCTTGTGGCTCAATGCTAACTTGTTGCAGAGGGGTGCGACTGTCATTCAATCTCGCCTGTTTACTATACACGTGTAAAGATTGATCTATGAAGCGGCTAGTGATCATCCTACTCACAAAATCATCTCCGCCATCATTATTTCGCACATCAATAATAACGCCATCTACATCGGCAAAGTATTGCATAACTTGATCCAAGGTCTCGGTTAATATTACTTTATTTTGTGCGACATTATTATCGTTATCACCGAATTCATTTATGTCCATGGTGGTCACATTGAGATAACCAATATTATTTTCAAATGTTGCCCAAAACATTGTTTCGTTATCATTTACTTCAATTTCCGAGTCCATCACAACATGGCTCAAAATGGCATCAATAGACTGTTGTTCAGCATTTTCAAAGTAAATTTCAAAGGCCTCTTCTTGTTCTTGCCCAAAGGGTAATTCAACTTGCTGGGTTGAGATAAAGTCTAATAGCGCTATTGCGTATAATGAGGCCTTTCTTTGCACCGAAAAGGCGATATCTAAGTCCTCGTTGCCGATCTGCACGTGGAAGTCTTTTAGGGGGGCAACCATTTCAGTTAATATCTCAACTAATTCAGCTTCAGTGGTCTGGGGGCTAATTTGGTTATTTGCTAATTGGAACACTTCATTCCAATCTACATCTTCAATATGAAAAAACGCATAATATTGACTAAAGGTTTGCCAAAATATTTCAAAATCTCGCTGAGCATCAAATTGATAATTAGCATCACCTTTATTGGCTACTAAGTCGTTCACACAAAGATCGGGCAAACTATTTTCTTTGTTCATCACGATGCCAGGACTTTTGGCACCAGTAAAAGTGTTAACAATAGAGTTATTGTCATCACTGAGCTGCAGACTGCTTTTTAACTCATCATGATCGAAATCAAATTCAATTTTTTGGCAAGACTCTGAAGTAAACTGATAAAACTGATGAGTATCGGCCTGCATATCCAGCGTATAGCCATAAGCGGGTGCCTGCCAAATGCCAACTAATGGTTCGATGTTATTAATTGGAATATCGGCTTGTTCTTTATCATTGTTACAAGCACTTAGGCACACACTCATTGTGATGCAGCAGATAAAGGGTAATTTCGAAAATGGTGAGAGTTTCATGGGTATATTCTTTTATGTTTAAGTGGCTGTTTGTTTTCCAAGCAGCCACAAGTTATTCGAGGTATTGTTCAGCAAAGTCTTAAGTGATAAAGATGAACAAGCGTCATATTTTGCTTATATTCTTAAAATTTGTAGGTAATACTGGAACTAATACCCGTATAAAAGTCTCTCTTTTTGCTAAATAAAGGGCTGTCGTTATATCCAAAGTTTGAGCCTGCATGAGCGGTTGCCCGAAACTCCCAACTTTCTGAAATAGGGTAAGTGACTCCTACTGATGAATTAAAGCTGACTGAAGCTTTGCCTTCGTATGCTTCAAAGTCAGTTATGGCTGCTTCTGCGTCTGATACACCTAAGTAATAATCGTTAAATTTTGCATCCGCCAAAGTTAGCCCTGCTAGGCCATGAAAATTCCAGTCATTCACTTGCCAATTGCGCCCTAACAAGGCCGATGCAACAGTACCTTTACTTCGGCCCCTGGCATCATGCTTAATTGACACTTGCAAAATATTTTGACCAAAATACCCTGTTAAGCGTCCGCCTAACATAGTGCTGCTTTGTCTTTTTGTGATACCGATAAATCGATCGTCGGTGTCTTTAGATATGCCACCATCTGTGGCGCCTAACATTAAGTCAAAAGACCAGTTTTCACTTTTGTAAGCGTTATATCCTATGACCAATGGTTCGGACGTTTCCATCCCTACATCGATGAAAAAATCATTCCAGTTGTAACTGCCACTCACGTTAATGCCAATGCCAGTTTCTTTGCCATCCTCATCAGTCAAAGATGAGCCAATATCCACTCCTGCATTTATGCCTATTTCGAAGAAATTTTTAGGAACGCTATTTTTATCTGCATTGGTGCGTAATTCGCGAGCAATATCTGCAGAGTGAGTAAATGATGAAAACGCGACTGACAATATCGCAACAAATGATAGTTTTTTTATGTGTGAAGACTGCATGTTTACTTCCTAGTTAATATTTGAATCCAAG
>NZ_PJAR01000027.1 GCF_002836745.1 Glaciecola sp. 33A
CTTTAATAACAAAATCTATTAAACCGCTGCATGCTGTTACGCGTAATGGTTAAGCGTTTTTACTACACTATCCTATTTGAATGAGTCACTATCTCTTTTAACTGCACCTGTGAGCAGCTTTGGTTGACCAATAAAAGGCATAAAGGTGTGAAAAAGTGATTAATTAAATACTTTTTTCGATCTTCAATTCAACACACCAGCGACAATTAATTTCACAGTAATGGATTTTTCCGATAGTCATATTGATGATTTAATCACCGATATTGAAAATTTAAAGATATTATGGCATTCTCTCTATCCCCCGTTTTATATGCGTTCGATCTCTGTTCACAAAAAGTCATATAGGAAGTTAAGTGCAAGATTCTTTACTACAATACTTTGGTGAGAGTGAAATTTCTTTTGACCATTTTGTTATTAAAACGCCTTCCGGGTCGGTCCTTAAAGACACAAAGCCAGTCAGGTTAGAGCCCCAAGTTTTTACCTTTCTACTATTACTCATTCGACATAAAGATCACATTGTTAGTCGAGATGAAATAATCGCACAGGTTTGGATGGGCAAAAAAGCAAGCGATGATGCAATTCGTTCTCTGGTTAAAAAGTTAAGAATAGCATTAGGTGATAACGCAAGAGCCCCTAAGTTTCTTAAGACTGTTCCGCTGCAAGGATATTTGTTCATCATGCCGGTGCACATTGAATTTAATCAATCCAATTGGTGGCAATCAAAATATGTCATGTATGGCACTTCTGCAGTGGCAATTATCTCAATTACTCTCTTGCTTCAGGCTAAGTTTGGTACATTTAACCGAAATGAAAACAAGCCAAAACGAGACGTCCTCGTTTCTACAATCACCCAAATGAAAGGTGCAGAAGTAAGCCCTTACTTATCAAAAAATGAGCGACTACTGTTTTCTCATCGAGGGATAAACGACACGTCTTTACAACTATATGTGAAAGACCTTAATGCGGTAGTTTCAAAGCGAGTGACTTGGGACTCAGCAGATTATGTAGAGGGTATTTTTTCTTCTGATGCAAGTCAGGCGATCGTTAAGCGAAAAGACGGTAATGAAGAGTCACTTATACTATTTAATTTTGACGCCAATTTTAACGTAGTGGACTTCCAAGAAATCAAACTAGATAACGCAATATTGTCGCAGCGCATTAACGCTATTTCTTATTCTCAAGATGACAATAACCTATACCTTTTTGATGAGGCAAACACAAACGATGCATTTACATCCAGTGCCTTGCTAAATAGCGACTCGACAAATACCACGGATGTATTGTTGTCACCAGTCGACAACGTTGAAAATGAAGCTGAACTCAGCGACGACTCATATACAGCGTATACTGAGGTCATCGACCAAAATGTGAATATTCAAGTCCAAGCAATTAACTTTGGGCTAATTCGTTACAATATAGAATCAACACAGTCTGTGGTGTTAGCATTCCCAGTGCCCAAAGGCTCTCGTGTTATTGATGCTAAGGAATCTGCTGATGGCGAATTTCTTGGAGTGTTAATTCGCGATGCAAACCACGCTGACATATACATTCAAGAATTAAACTCTAAAGAAACCAAATTGGTCAAACGAGTTCCTTGGCTTTCCAATAGCCTAGTGTGGGCAGCGGACAACAGTTCAATTACATTTTCAACCGAAGGCGGTGAGTTATTAAATCTTAATATCGCTAAGCAGCGCTTATACAGTTGGGGAGAATTACCAGTTAAGGCCAGTGAAGTGGTCAGTCAGTGCGGTGAGTATTGTTTTGTAATAAAGGAAAGAGAGGCTGACTTAATAAATATTGTTGAACGCCCGTTTGTGTTCAACAGTCAAGCCTATATAAGTACAAACCAATTTTCATTAACCTCGAATGACCGTTTCCCTCAGTATTTTGGACAAACAACCGGAATTTATTTTTTATCTCTTTGCGACAACGTATTAGCGATTAAACGCTACGTCGACGGTAAAGGTGTGGAGTCAATCTATGAGCTACCAAGAACCAGTGATATTAACTCGTTGGTATTGAGTCCAAATGAAAACTTATTTGCTGGTGAACTCGATGGCAGGATATTTTTGTATAACCTAAACATGAGAACGTTTATGTTCCTAACTTCCACTGCCAGCAAAAATACCAACCCAGTGTGGATTACCGACGATATAGTATTGTATCAACAAGCCCAAAGTGAGGGTTCAGTGATATACGCTCATGACGTTGTGTCTAATAAAGTGAAGGTGCAAGCCAAGGGACTGCAGTTTATTAAACCGGTAGGTAAAAATCAGTGGCTGTTAGTAGATGAAAAATCCCAAGGCTATCTTTATAAAAGCAGTTCAAGTGAATCCGATGTACGTAAATCAGAGTCTGAATTACCTGTATTTTCTCCCGATTTACTACATGAAAATATGAAGTTTGCTGACCTAGATTCGATAAGTAGCAGTGGTTTTCATGTTCTTAACGATGGCCTATTTTTTATTAGCCATCATAACGGTCTTTATCTTATGAATAGAGTGGCACTCGATACTGGGGAGCTTGAAAGTCGTGATTTAGGGCGACAATCAGTGTTACCTCAATTTGATATTCACCCCAATATGCAAAAAATGTTGTTGGTCGAATCGTCATTAGCACAAAGTAATTTGCTTAAGGTAGACGGACTCACTCTCACCACTCGCCAGATCAATCAGGTGGTTACCGAAACTCCCTCGTTTTAGTGTCTAATTGCGCAAGCAGGTGAGTTTGGTCAATCAGCCTGCCTGCAATAATATGTATTACATCGCCATCACCCCGCTCCAAAATACCCTTTATTTGTAGTATTTTAGCATTCATATAAGCCTTCTTTTGTTCCCTCGCAGACGATTGCCACACTACAACATTAATATTCCCTGTATGATCTTCTAAGGTAATAAATGTGACTCCTGCAGCGGTGCCAGGGCTTTGTTTACCGGTCACAACACCAACCACACTGACTAGCGTTTGATGCGGTACAGTGGCCAAAGTATTCGCCAAATAAAACTTGGGTAACAAATTCGCCTGGCTAAGTAAGGCAATAGGATGTAAGTCGATAGAAAGGCCTGTACTGGCATAGTCTTCAACTAAATTATCAAATAATGAGGGCTGTTTTGCATAGCTGTCATTAGCGCTAGTATGCTGTGCAAACAAAGGTAATTCCATAACTGAATCCATTAATTCCCATCGAGCTTGATAACGGTTATCTGCCATACTTGAAAAGGCATTCGCACTGGCTAGCGCCTGTAAACAAGGAGAAGGGATCGCTAACTGACGTATCTGGTCAATGCTTTGATAACCACCTACCGGTCGGTATTTAACGACGGTGTTTATTGACTCGGACTTGAGCCCTTTAATTAGACGTAAGCCCATTCGAATAGATAAACCTGTGTTATCTTCAAGTTCAGTAGCGCTCTTAATACTGGGCATTGAGCGTTGTAAACTATGGTCATAATTTGACTTGTTGACACAAAAACCAAGTACTTTCACGTGATGTTGTTTGGCGTCTTGAATAATCTGCGAGGCGGAATAAAACCCCATGGGTAAACTGTTAAGCAAACCAACATAAAAGGCCTCCGGATAATAATGTTTCAACCAAGCTGACACATAAGCAAGTACCGCAAATGATGCGGAATGTGACTCCGGAAATCCATATTCACCGAAACCACAAATTTGCTCAAAAAGGCGCATAGCGTAATCATGGCTATAACCTCTTTGTGTCATACCGTCGGTAAGCTTCTGTTTGAATTTATAAAGGTCTCCGTTTTTCTTCCAGCTAGCCATCGCTCTTCTCAATCCATCGGCTTCACCACCGGTAAAGCCGGCAGCGACCATTGCTAGTTGAATAACTTGTTCTTGAAAGATGGGAACGCCCATTGTGCGCTCGAGTATTTTTTGAACTTCGGGTGAAGGGTATTCAACGTGTTCTTTGCCATCCCTGCGCCGCAAATAGGGGTGCACCATGTCGCCTTGAATAGGACCTGGTCTAACAATTGCTATTTGTACCACTAAATCATAATATTTTTTAGGTTTGAGGCGCGGTAACATACTCATTTGTGCACGTGATTCGATTTGAAAAACGCCAACAGTGTCCGCTTTTTGGATTTGTTTAAATACTTGAGGGTCGTCCGGTAGAGCGGTAATAAAGGGAATATTGTAGTCATGCTGATAATACTGCTTTATTAAGCTAAAACTTTTGCGAATAGCGGTTAACATGCCTAAGGCTAATACATCTACTTTAAGTAGTTTTAAGGTTTCTAAATCATCCTTATCCCATTGGATCACAGTCCGATCTTGCATTGATGCGTTTTCAATCGGTACCATTTCATACAATGGCCCTGCTGAAATCACGAAGCCACCTACGTGTTGCGATAAATGCCTTGGAAAGCCAATGAGTTGTTCAACTAAGTGAATAAAATGTTTACCACTTTGTGAGTCAGGGTCGATGCCCAGTTCACTCAGTTGTGATTGCCAACTTAGGTCGCGATCGCGACGGTTAACGTTCTTAATAAAATAATCAAGGTCGGTTGTATTCACGCCAAGGACTTTACCCACTTCTCGTAATGCGCTTTTAAAGCGATAACACACAACAGTCGCTGCAATAGCGGTACGTTCACGACCGTATTTTGCGTAAATGTATTGAATCACCTCTTCACGTCGTTCGTGCTCAAAATCGACATCGATATCAGGAGGCTCATTGCGCTCTTTGGAAATGAAACGTTCAAACAATACGCTAATTTGACGCGGGTCTACGGCCGTAATCTCTAAGCAATAACAGACAATAGAATTAGCTGCCGAACCACGTCCTTGATAAAGAATATGTTTTGACTTAGCAAATTGTACAACATCATAAATGGTCAAGAAAAAGTACTCATACGCTTGCTCGTGAATGAGTTTTAGTTCTTTTTCGATGATGTCGCGAATACCTTGGCTAACACCATTTGGAAAGCGTTCTTGAATTCCTTGCTCGACCAATATTCGTAAATATTCTGATGGCGTATATTTGGAAGGCAATATTTCAGCCGGGTATTGGTAGGCTAATTCAGATAAATCAAAAGTACAAAGCTTGGCCACTAATACCGAATTATCTAGCCATTCGGTGGGATATAAATTAGCCAATTTATTCAATGGCCGCAAACAAGCTTCTTTATTAGACAATGCATGACGGCCCAATTCCTTAATTAATTTTCCTTCGCGAATGGCATGCTGGCAATGCTGTAAAGCTTGTCGATTAGGGTCGTGCATGAGTGCACAAGAGGTTGCAACTATTTCTAAATGAAAGTGTTCAGCGAGTGTTTCACAATGACTAATATATTCGTACTCGTTGGCGGTTAACCATCGTTTAATACCCAACCACACACGCCCAGAGTAATGTTTTATTAGCCAGCGGGCCCAATCTTGATCTTTACTTTCATTGCCACAGGGAAGCCAAATACACAAACAGTGTTTAATTGATTTCAAATCCCATTCGCTGAGTTCGTATTCCCCTTTGTTAGCGCGTCGTCGCGCATTAGTGATAATTCTGCAACACTCACTGTATGCTAATTTATTCGGGCACAGGAGTACGATGGTATTACCGTCAAATACGAACTTACTACCAACAATCATCTTAATGGGTAAGTGATGTTGGGATATTTCGGCATAGGCTCGCACAATACCGGCCATTGAACATTCATCCGTTATTGCTATCGCTTTGTATTGCAAAAAATAAGCTTGGCGTACCATTTCTTGAGGATGTGACGCCCCATGTAAGAATGAAAAGTTAGTTTGGCAGACTAATTCGGCAAAGCCAATATGCCGCTTAGGTTTAGATAAAGTAGCCATGCACAAACCAGTTATCGTCGATGGTTCTAAATATCCACATTTGTTGGCCTTGATGACTTTGCGCTAAAAAGTAGTCACGTTGAACCTCGTGATTGTCCCACCAACCTGAAGCGATGCGTTCAGGACCATCAATAATACTTACTTTTGTATTCAGTGGAATGGGTACTCTAAGTAAAAAACCTGGACGATCCAAAAAATGAGGTTTATTAAGGTTATTATTTTTCTGCTGTTTATTGATGGTTTTAGTGAATAACTGAGTGCAGCATTCAGGACGGTAATCATCGTGGTATTGCATTAGTTTCACTTGCTGCTCACCTAGCTTGGCTTTTAATCGCGATAATAAGGTCATGGCTGCAACATGCGTTGACTTTTCACTAAAAAAATCGCTCTCACAACCATCGGCCTGCTCTATTTTGTCGCATCTAATAGTAATGCCGTAGACCCCTGAACTTAGAGCAAGGTGTTCAAAACGCAGTGCGATAATGTCCAGCCAATGTGCACTTTTATAAATAGGCAGAGCGCTGTTGATAACTTGCGTAATAGGTTCATGTTCACGTTGAAATAGAGTGATATTAATGCTCAGCGCCAATCCATTTCGGACCAATAAATAAGCCTCTAATGTATCCAAACATTTTCCAATAACAGGCAGTAATCTGGCCGTGATTTCAAGGTCATACAACAGCTCAAGATAATGTTCATAGCGCTGTGGTGGCTGATAAAAACGTAACTTTGCCGCCGATTCACCGCGTAATTCCGACATAATTTGTAAGCTAAACTTAGACACTCTGCTAGCAAAGGCTGACAAGGGTTGCTCAAATAAATCGGCAATGCTTTTAATGCCGATACGTTGTAGCTTTTCAATGTCCTTTTTATCAATGTCGGTAAGCAACAATGAGCACTCTTGCAATTTTTTATGGATTAGCTTTTTGTTATCAACAACATAGTGCTGTTCGTGCTTAGCAATCAGTTTAGCTACATTCACGGAGTAAGCGCTCGCATAATAAACGTCGTAACTTTGCTTGCTGATAACCTCCATAATGACTTGCCAGTATTGCGCTAACCCCCCATATAAGCGCAACATATTTTGCGCGCGTAAAAACAGACCCGAGGGCTCATCGATGACAATGTCTGAAGTAACCAAGTAAAGTTGATTCGCGAGTTCCTGCAGTGCCTGTATCGCAATAGTTTCTTTATATTCACTGACCACTAAGTGGCTACATATAATACTTGCGCTAGCGAGGCCCATTCCTTTCTTTATACCAAGTTTTTGAGCTTGCGCATTCAATTGTAATACTTGGTTCAATTTTGGATGATAGATGATTTGAGCTGGCGACTCATCAATCTCACGATGTTTATCGCCAGCACTCAGGTGTTCGGCATGTACTTGCTGAATATTGAGTTGCAAATTAGGTAAATATAAATATATCCACAATGAAGAGGTATCAAACTGCATCTGTTCTGGTTACTTAGTTTTTGGCGTTAAATGCAATGACATTGTGCGCAGGTTTAGGTTTTGAGCGATAACGCATGGGCGACCCAAGCTTCGCTTTAAAGGGAACTTTGACGCTGAAAGCGGGTATTGGCCACCCCACCTTTTGTTTATTGACACAAATCTCCAACTGGCTGTTTTTACGTTGGATAGACAATGACAAACTCACTGGTAAATTATCGGCTTGGTGCTTTGCATCGGCGAAGAAAAAGCTCAAGCAGTCACCTTTTAATGCTGCCAGTTCCAGTTTTTTTGCCTGTATTTGCTGTAGCTTCGTTTGCCAAATAAAAACCGCACTACAAGCGCCACTTTTTGCACATTGTTCTGCGCTCCAAAATGCTTGTTCTGGCGTGTCAGCTTGAATAAACAAAACCTGTTCAAGTTCGATACCTTGCGCCATTAAAAATTCTGCATTAAGCAGATATGGTGGTGCAATAAAAGCATATAAACGATTCTCTCGCTGTCTGCTTACAATCGCGGGAACGACTAAACGCATTTCGCCGCATCCCATTACTGAGGTGATATGAATAAGACCAGACTGCGGAAAGCCACCATTGAGAGCGTCATCAAGTTGCTTGTAACCTGTTGCAACACGTTCCTTATGTTGGTCGAGATTAGCGGCAGTCCACACGAGCTGTTTTTTCTGTAAATCATGCAGGAGAGATTTCATTTTTAACCTAATCATTACTAGTTCACATGTATATACGTACAGTATAAATATTTGTGTTTGATGATCAACAAAATGTTTTGCTAACCACACGAAAACCCCATATAAAAAAAGTAACATTATGATTTAATTAACTATTTAGATCTCACAAAGTAGTATCTAAAATAAGCTTAAAAGTGTTTCATTCAAAATTGCTTAAAATTCAGTGATCTCTCTATTCTATTTGGCTAGCACACAAGAATAAACATAAAAAAAGACCAGAGTTAAGTCGATAACTCTGGTCTTTTTTAAAATTTACTTACAACGGCTAACTACAATAGCTACTTATAGGCGCATTACTTTCCCGCTTAACGTAATTAGAAAGGAAGCGGCATCGGATTGCCATTTAGCATTGCTTGACCGTCTTGCATAGTGAAGGTCATTTCATATTCACCATCAACATTAACGGTAATCATGCCTTGCTGAGTAAACATCTCAATCATGCCTTCGACTTGTTCACCAGCAATCGCTTTAATTTCTTCATCCGTCATACCAGCAGCATTAGGATCAGATTGAATTTGGTTAGCAACAAATTGCTCACCAACCCAAAGTGCCATTGCTTTATCCAGTTTTAGATTTGAATCTATAACCGCTTTTGACAGCCAAAATGCAGGATCCTCAAGTGGCTCTGGTAAGCTGTCAACGGCGCTGACTTTTGCCATTACTTTACCTGAGAAATTACCTTCAGCCACTTTGCCAGACATTTCGGTAATGTTGAATTCAGGAGAGGCTTGTAATTGAGGGAGTAATTTAGTTTCAATTATATCTGCAATTGATTGTTCCATCTGTGCTGGCTTTGCTGACGCTTCTTGATATGCTTTAAAGAACGCTCTTTCCAGATTATTTACTTCAGTTTTAACGATTAAATCACGACCAGAAAACTGAGGAGCTTGGATAGATCCAACAGCATAGGTGATATCCATATCCATTAAACTATCGTCTTCACTTTTCTGTGTTTTCACATCAATAAAAAGTTTTTCAAGTTTTGCATTTGTATCCAGCATAGGCATATCAAAATTAATTGAAGCAATTGCTAATTGACTCGCTGAATTATAAAAATCACCTTGCATTGGTGCAGTCCAGTCGCCTTCAAGTGATCCTTCAAAGATCATTGATTGCATTTCAAAACTAACACCTTCAGCACTCACGGTAACTAAATCAATAGCACCAGAATATGCGGCACTCTCAGAAGATGCCGTGCCTTTACCATTCCAGCCACTGAAAGTGATAGCCTCGTCGCCACCATCCTGAGGAATGACAGTAAACTTAGGCATTATATCTTCAAAGCTAACACCACCAAATAAACCGACGCTGCCGGTAACGCTATACAATTTTTCATCTTCAGCATAAGCTAAGAATTCGCGAAATACAGATTGATCAACTTCCGCTTTCCACGCAGACAAACCTAAGCTTAAACCGTTAAGCGTCAGAAATGGGCCATGCTGTACAGTCACATTAATAGTTGCAGACAAGTCTTCAAAAGGCGCAATTTCTGCAGGGTCCAAACCAGATCCAGCAAACATAAGGGGATCAATACCGACATTGATAAGCGCAGAACTTGAGAACCAGTTTGTTTCACGACTCTCAATAGTGGCGATATAACCAGGTGATTTATCTAGGATAGAAACGAAGTTATCTAGTCCTTCATTGATGCCGTTACCAGTGAACTTTGGACCAACAACACCAATTAGGACTATCGCGGCCACTGGAATAATAATTTTTTTCATGTTACATCCTTGTTAGGAATTCGGTGTAAAACAATGAACAGGATTGAATCAAGTTTACTCTAAAATAGTTCAACAGATTAAAGGCCAGCCATCGTTTTGATTTGATTTAACATGTAGCTTACCTGACAAATAATGGCTTTGCGACTATATATCTTTGGCTACACACCGACTTATTATCAGGTAGATATCATTTTAGTTATCTTTTTCCACTGCGCTTTTTTGTTCAATAAAACGTTTAATGTTTTTTTCAAGTACAAATAAAGGAACGGAACCATGCGCTAGCACGGCATCATGAAATTCACGAATATCAAACTTATCACCTAATCTTTCTTCTGCCTCTGCACGCAGCTGTTTAATTTTAATTTCGCCAATTTTGTATGACAATGCTTGTGCAGGCCATGAAATGTATCTGTCGATTTCAGTACGCACGTTATGCTCAGACAATGCGGTGTTTTCTAACATATAATTTAAGGCTTTATCGCGACTCCAGCCAAACATATGCATGCCGGTGTCGACGACTAAGCGACAAGCACGCCACATTTCATAGCTTAAACGACCAAAATTGTCATACGGGTCGTCATACATACCCACTTCTAATCCAAGGTATTCTGAGTATAACCCCCAGCCTTCGCCGAACGCTGAAATGTAGGTTGAACGCCTAACTTCGGGTAGTTCGGTCATTTCCGCAGCTAATGATATCTGCAGGTGATGACCAGGAACGGCTTCATGCAAGGTCAGTGCTGGTAAGGCATATAATGGACGTTTATCGAGTGCATATGTGTTAACCCAATAATAGCCTGGTTGGTCGTCACTGCTAGGGGATATATACCGTCCTGTGGTATATTTAGGTGCGATGCTTTCTGGCACAGGCGCTACACCGTATGGTGTTCGTGGTAGCTTTTTGAATAATTTAGGTAACTGAGCATCCATTTTTTTAGCAATGTATGAGGCTGTAATGATTAAGTCTTCGGGTGTTTGTGCATAAAAACGAGGGTCGGTGCGCAAAAACTCGATGAATTGGTTAATGTTACCGTCAAACTCTAATTCATCAACAATAATCTGCATTTCTGCCCGAATACGTGCCACTTCTGACAAACCTAGTTGGTGGATTTCCTGAGCTGTCATCTCTGTAGTGGTGTAATATTTAATACGGTTTTGATAAAAAGCTTCACCTTCTGGCCAGGTTTTCACCGAAATATCGCGCTTCGCCATTGGAATATAGTCGTTAGTTAAAAAGTCATAAAACTGCTGATAACTCTCACTAACCTTAGCAATTGCGTTTTTGGCAACTTGCAAATTTTGGTCCGTTTTGAACTCGTCAGGCATGTCCGCAAAAGCTTGATAAAAAGGGCTTTCGTTAGGTGTTTCTGCAATAAAAGCGAGTACCGATTCTTCGTAACCTTTTAAGGCCACTTTCGGTTGAACTTGGCCTGCTTGCATACCTTCTTGCATATATAAAATTTGCTGCGAAAAGTGCCCTGGCATTTCGGTTAACAACATCATATAGTCAGCCAGTTGCTGTGCATTGGTAATACGAGCATTGCTAGCTTGGCGACCCAATCCACTATGGAAACCATATTCAGAGGTAATAGGTACCCGGTATTCTTTGAATTTGTGCATATCGACGTAGTTCTGAATACGATATTTTTGCATCAGCAAGGTGATATTTTCAGAGTCAGATAATTGCGTTGAATCAACTGTATCTAAGGCTGTTAAGAAGCTCTGAAATTTTGCTGCTTCAGCGTCCAGAGCCGCTATGCTGATATCTCCCAATGCACGCTTTGTTTTTTGACCTCTGGATTTTGCCATGCCCGGTGAAATTGACAATTCATATTGCCAAATATCATCTATCAGGGTTTGCAGTTGCGTTGAAGTCTGCTTTTGCAACACTTCAACTGTCGCTAACACTGGTTCTGTTATTGGCTGTATTGTTGAGCCGCAAGATCCTACAGACAAGGCCACAGACACCGTCATTGCAATTGAGTAAACTAGCTTTTTCATAGACCGCTCTTATTTTGTTAGTTATTTTTGAAGCTCTAAAGGCTTCCTTGAGTTACCTCTTTGACGCTGTCCAGCTCAATAGGGTAATAGGGTAATAATTGTAATCCTAAATGCGTAACAAGTTGCTCAATAGTGCAGCTTGTTTCATATTTCTATACTCGACATCAGCTCGCTCATGGCAATAATGACATCGTCTTCGCCGTCTTGCAGGATGCTCGAAATAGCAAAACCTTGAGTAAAGCAGGTGAGCTGTAATGCCACCGACTCTATATTGATTGTTGATTGAATTTGTTGATGTCGTTGCGCTCTTTCTAAGCAAGCGATGAAGCACAGTTGTAACGTATCATAATAATGTCGAGCTATAGATTGGACTACTTCATCATTTCTACCTAGCTCACTAATGCAATTAACTAGTAAGCAACCTTGTTTAGATATCAACTGATGATAAGCACTAAAATAGTCGTAAATAGCTTGTGTGCCATACTCGGCACGAGCAATCAAACTTTCCTGACATGCCGACAACTGATGCTTAATGTAATATTGCAGTACGGCATGTAAAAAGCCCTGTTTGCTTTTGAATTCGATGTAAAACGCGCGCCGATTAAACTGTGTTCGCGCAATAATCTCTTCCATCGATGTTTTCGCGAAACCTTGTTGTGTAAAAATATCAGCGGCATAAGTCAGAATTTCGGGTAAATCATATTGGGCTTGTTTCGGCATGTTGGGCTTCTTTTCAGCACGTTTTGTGGCGTTTCATTTTAAGTCTATTTAGAATCGATAAACAGCCTACTAGTAACATAAGAATACACATTCTTTAATTCTACTATAGCGATATATAGCAGTCTTTTTGTTAAAAACCAAATTTGCTTGTGTTTTTCTTCTTGCTAGTTTTCCTGCTACTCTTTTTGCTACTCTTCCTATTACGTACCTCATGATGCTAACTACTTTAGAAAATGAAAATGTTACACAATATTTCAAAACCACCCTTAAGCAGCAAATTCATTTGAACTTGTGATATAACACGGCAGTAAAAATGGTGATGTTTACGCACTCAGTTTAGACTTGTAGATAGAGATAAATTGAAAAAACACCCACCAGTCATCATCATTAACCATCGAGTATCCACGATGGTTCTCTCTATGGAAAATTATATGAAGCGTCAAACACACATGTTAATAAAAGTATTCATAAAGGCGACACTCGCGGCAGCGACTAGCGTTTTAGTCTTAGGTTGCTCAGCCAATGACCAGTCCACAACAGAGGCAGCTAAAACGCAGCGCGCTTCTTTTGTGCCGACACCTAATGTAGAAAATATTAAATCGCACATGCATTTTCTAGCCGACGATTTGTTACAAGGTCGTGAAACTGGGTCACAAGGTCATGAAATTGCGTCTTTGTATATTGCCGGTGAATTTGCTAAATATGGTTTAAAACCGGCGGGCGACCAAGTTGATGGCAAAACAAGCTTTGTACAACGCATAAATTTTCGCAAAGGTTTACTGGTTCAAGAGTCACCTAGTTTCAAGGTTGAGGGCCCTAACGAAAACTTTGAATTATCTTATCCAGATGACTTTTTAAGTAGTCCTGATTTAGTCTCAACTGAATCTGACGTGACCGCGCCACTGGTCTTCGTTGGATATGGCATTGTTGCCCCAAACCTAAATCACGATGATTACGCAGGGCTAGACGTTACAGGTAAAATCGTGGTCGCGCTGTCAGGCAAGCCTAGGTCATTCCCTTCTGAAGAGGGGGCTCATGTTGCTTCTAGTTCGCAAAAGTCAACGTATGCAGTGGAGCATGGTGCCGTTGGTTATATTACGCTAACAACACCGAGTAATGAAAAAGTAAGGCCTTACAAGAACTCGCTTAACTACATTTATTCACCCCGTATGCGTTGGGTCCAAAACAATGGCATTCCAGCTAACGTCAACCCTGAATTAAAAGGGGCTGCTTATTTGAGCTTACCAGCCGCAGAAAAATTGTTTGCTCAGGGTCCAACGCCCATTGACGACATATTTGCTCAATTAGAAAAGGATGAATCACCACTAGGATTTGAGCTACCGCTAACCGTTAGCTTACAAAGACAAACCACACATGAAGATCTCACAAGTCCAAATGTAGTGGCTATTTTAGAGGGCAGTGACCCAATATTAAAAAATGAATATATCGTTTTTTCAGCGCATTCTGATCATATCGGGATTGCTAAAACCGTGAAAAAGGACAAAATTAATAACGGTGCTATGGATAACGCCAGCGGTACCTCTGTATTAATGGAAACGGCACGTATATTTGCCAATTTACCGACGCCACCAAAACGTTCAATTATCTTCATTGCGGTAACAGGGGAGGAAAAAGGACTATTGGGTGCGGACTACTTCGCACGTAACCCAACCGTGCCGGTGGGCAGTATGGTTGCTAACGTAAACTTAGATATGCCTATCCTCACTTATGAGTTTGCCGACATTATCGCGTTTGGTGCAAATCACAGTTCGATGAAGTCTTCTGTAGAAGCTGCTGCGAAGTATGTAGGACTTACATTAAGTGATGACCCTTGGCCAGAGCAAAATTTGTTTACACGCTCCGATCACTACAGTTTTGTGAAGCAAGGTATTCCAGCCGTATTCTTAGTACCGGGTTTGCAAGCTAAGGACCCTAATGTCGATGGCAGTAAGGTATTTGGTGAATTTTTATCTACAAATTACCATAAACCAGGTGACGATATGACTCAAGCATTTAAGTGGGAAGCGGCTAAAACATTTACTGAAGTAAACTTTCAAATTGGCTTAGCCTTGGCAAATCAAGCACAAAAACCCACTTGGAATGAAGGTGACTTCTTTGGCGAAACGTTTGCCAAATGAGTGGTAGGTATTAGACCAAAAATAGGCAAAACCATGGCTCACATTGAGCCGTGGTTTTGATATTTCACTTACGGTATTAATGCACGCTATCGGGGGTGGTGTTAAAGATATAGTTCGACCGTGTTTTGCTTTTTAAAAATAATTTTTTATTCCACCTAAGGCCTGTTTCTAGGTAAACTAATGTCGAATGTTACACCGCGTTAATTTCTGATATGGTTGATAGTAATATTGACATTAATAGCGATAATATGAAAACTGTTTATTTCGACCTCTTACATTTATACTACCTGCCGCAATTTTTACCTGTCGCTCAGGCTTTGTGGGATAAAGGAACTAAGGTACTGTTTGTTGTTTATGTTGAGAATGACGTCATTGATATCACCAAGAAAGCGATTAATGACGAAGGTTTTGATTACGTCACCGTAAGTGATAAAAAATCGGCAATCGAGTATTATTTTCAGCATAAACCCGATTGGATTATTTTTGGTAAAGCGCCCGCTACTATTTACAACGCCCTCAACGATACGTCTATCAAAATGGCTTTTATGCAACACGGCATAGGTCCAAAAGCTTGTTATTATTCGTCTAGTGAATTTCCGTTTGATGTCAGGTTTGTTGAAGGGGATACACGTAAACAACGGCTGCAAGAAATGTTTCCAAAAGGAACGTTCGTCGATGTTGGTTATGCCAAGTTAGACCCATTATTCAATGGTGTCGAGCAAGCTATATCTTTAACATCTTTGGGCCTAGACCCAAACAAAAAAACATTGCTGTATGCACCCACTTTTTATCCTTCTAGCATTGAATGTTTTGGTGAAGACTGGCCGCAGGACTTAGCTAATTATAATTTAATAATAAAACCTCATTTTTTCAGCCTGACTAAATCGAAATATCGAAAACAGCAGGCTTTATTAGAGAAGTGGTCTAGCTACGATAATGTCTATCTTGGTTCAGTAGACTGCTATTCATTGTTACCTTTTATGCAAGTTTCTGATGTTCTTTTATCTGAAGCGTCATCAACTGTATTTGAATTTGCAGCGTTAGATAAACCCGTTGTTTGGTGTGATTTCTACCATGTTAGATGGAGCTACAAAGGACTCTTTAAATTCAGGTTTACGAAGCGTATGGACAAAGATATCGGTTTATTTGAGGAGCTGTGTGAGCGCGCAAAAACGCCAAGTGAGGTGTTATCAAAAGTTCAGTATTGTTTGGCCAATAAAGAAGAAAAATCAGCATTGAGACAAAAGATTACATTCTCGATGGCGGGTAGAACAGATGGAAAATGCAGTGAGCGTATTGTTCATTTTTTGTTAGAAAATTAACGCCGATAGCTGTCAATTCAAACCCGCTTTGTGCAACATAATTTATCTTCTCAAATGGGCATAACGCAAGCGTTGCTGCTAAATATCTTTAATAACTTCGATAATTTCAGTAGTTGAAATAGACGGTGTTCTGGTGAGGTATTTTACCTCACAAATATCTGTAAATTGGTCGAATTTGCCGGTCCAATCATCGCCCATTACTAAAATATCAGCTTGATGCTCAATAATATATTTACGCTTTAAATCTAAGGACTCTTCTACAAATACTTGATCTATATATTTAATTGCATGAAGAATGTTCATTCTGCTCCTTAGCGGATAAATAGGATTGCGGCCTTTTTTACTGAAATTAAGCTGGTCGGATGAAATGCCAACAACCAAACGGTCGCCCATTTCTCTGGACCGACGTAGTATATTTACATGACCCGAATGAAACACATCAAAGGTGCCAAAAGTAATGACGGTTTTCAGTTTCGTGTGCCCCTCAAAATTTAACGTGAATGCAACGTAGATGAATGCTAGTGAAATAAACGGGATTCACAACGAGAGTGTTTAAACACGCTACATTTACTTATCAGGATTACCCTAGTTTGCAAAATAATGATTTTTAATTGCTAACCAATGCTCACCGAACTGATGGGTTGGTGTGCGTTGAAATTTAGTGCGAACAAACTGGTTAATTTTACCATCGACAAAGCAAATCAGCATGTTAGCAAGAATAGCTTCATCTACATCCAACGACTTGCCTTCACGCAATTTACGTTCACGTAATATCTGTTTAAGTTGCGATTCTAAGCGTTCAAATAATTTTGCGATACGTTCGCGCAAGCGTTCTTGTTCTCCTAGCAATGCATCACCATTAAGCAAACGCGTAATTCCTGGGTTTTTTTCAGCAAAACCAAGAATGAGATGCAATATTAGCTGACAACGCGTTGCTGCTTCTTTTTCTTCATCCATAATTTTGTTGATGCGAGAAAAGAGGGTTTCTTCAATGAATTCAATCAAACCTTCGAACATACGCGCTTTGCTTGGGAAGTGACGATATAAAGCTGCTTCCGAAACGCCGACTTGCTCAGCTAATTTAGCTGTTGTAATTCTCTGACCATGATTGCTTTCTAACATTCCTGCGAGGGCTTGCAGTATCTGCGCGCGCCTGTTGGGTCTTTTTGTTGCGGGCATGATGGTACCTATTTGCTTTTCTTATTATTTTGACTGGCTGAATATTCACTACTCAACAACTTCAACAACTCAATGGCGAGTGTGTATTTACTGGCAGCCGGTAGGCTGACTTTACTATTCTTACTAATAACCGTTAAGGCATTTCGATCAGAATTAAATCCCAAACCAGATAATGACACATCATTGGCCGCTATCATATTTAATTTTTTGCGCGCAAGTTTGCTTTTTGCGTAGGCTTCAATATCATTTGTTTCGGCTGCGAAACCCAGTGTAAAGGGCGGGTTTGCTTGTGCCGCAACTACCTGAAGAATATCCGGGTTGGGCTCGAATGAAAGCGTTAATATACCGTCTTTTTTCTTCACTTTATGCGTTGGGATGTCGGCAAGTCTAAAATCAGCAACGGCAGCACAAGCAATAAAGATGTCTTGTTGTTGAATATCGCGCATGACGGCATCGTGCATTTCCTGTGCACTGGTGACGGAAATGAGCTCAACGTTTGGCGGCGCGGAGATACTTACCGGACCCGAAACGAGAGTCACATGGGCACCCATTTTGCGCGCTGCTTCAGCTATTGCATAGCCCATTTTTCCGGAGCTATGATTTGATATATAACGCACTGGATCCAATGCTTCTCGGGTTGGCCCAGCCGTGACCATTATTTTTTTGCCTGCAAATAGAGCCGGCGCTTCATTTGCTTGCCCTGCAAAATAATCAGCAACGAAGGCAACAATATCTTCAGGTTCAGTCATGCGACCATAGCCTATATCACCACACGCTTGTTGGCCGCTGGCAGGACCAATTTGCATGACGCCTCGGTGTTGCAGTTTTAGCAGATTCTCAGTGGTTGCGGGCGCAGCCCACATTTGCTGATTCATCGCCGGTGCAATGACTATTGGCGCTGCAGTGGCCAATGCCAGGGTTGTTAACAGATCGTCTGCGAGGCCGTGTGTGAGTTTGGCCATAACGTTAGCAGTTGCTGGAGCAATAACAAAAATATCTGCCCAACGAGCAAGCTCAATATGACCCATCGCAGCTTCAGCATCTTCATCCAGTAAGCTGTTACTTATTTTATTCCCAGATACTGCCTGTAAGGCCAATGGACTGACGAATTCCTTTGCAGAATCAGTCATAACAACTCTCACATTTGCGCCTTGAGCTATAAATTTACGAACAAGGTCGGGAGTTTTGTAGGCGGCTATGCCACCACTAATACCAAGTAAAACGTTCTTTTGTTCAAGTTGCATATTTTGCTATAGCGAGTACAACTGTGCGTTGCATTCGTTCATCAAAGGGATAGATGGATAGCATTGTGACAAAGTTAACCAAGGAATGGAAACATGAAAATGACTAATTGGCCTAAATATGAACGCCCAAGAGAAAAGTTACTGCAATTTGGTGCTGAAGCATTGTCTGACGCCGAGCTACTTGCCATCGTTCTAAATACTGGCGTGAAAGGTAAAAATGCACTTGAAATTGCGCGTGAGACCTTGAATTCTTATGGTTCTGTGCGTGGTTTAATGAACGCACGTAAAAGCCAACTTACGGCTAGTTTAGGGTTTGGTGTAGCAAAATATGCAACCCTGACGGCTTGCTTTGAGTTAACTAAACGCTCGCTCGCTGAAAACTTACAAAAACCACATTGTTTCACCCAAGCGGATGCTGCTTCAAACTATTTATTGGCTGAATTGCGAGATAAGCCACACGAAGTCTTTTCAATGTTATTGCTCAATAGTCAACATCAACTCATTGCGTTCAGGCATATGTTTAGAGGCACAATTAACAGCGCTGCAGTGTATCCTCGAGAATTAGTTAAACAAGCCCTAGAGGACAATGCAGCCGCAGTTATTTTAGCCCACAATCATCCCAGCGGAGTTGCAGAACCTAGCCAAGCAGACATACAAATAACCAAGAGAATTAAGCAAGCCATGGAATTAATCGACGTTAGAGTATTAGATCACTTTGTTATCGGCGACGGAACTGCGGTATCATTTGCGCAAAGAGGTTTGTTATAGTTTTATATTGCACATGAAAAAATGGAAAATTTGTTTAATTAATTTGGCAAGGTCTACGGATAGACTAGCAGCCTGTGCGCGTCAGCTTGAAGCTCATAGTTTGTCTTTTGACCGTGTTGAGGCTGTAAACGGTGATACGCTAGATGTGTCTACGGTCAACGCTTTGTACAATTTTAGTGATGCTTCGTATCATAAGCACATGACTAGCGGTGAGTTAGGCTGTTATCTAAGTCACGTGCGTGTATGGCAAAAAATCGTTGATGAGCAGTTGGACTATGGTGTTATTTTAGAAGACGATATATTACTGCAAGACCATATTAAACAGGGTTTAGAGGCGATTAAAGATATACAGCAGCCTTGGGATTTAATTAAGTTAGCTGAAGAGCCCGTTAAACGTAAAGCGGTACATCAAATTCCAGTTGGTGATTTTTCGTTGATTACTTACAATAAGATACCGAGTAGAGCTTGTGCGCAAGCTATTAGTTTAAGCGGAGCTCAAAAACTGTTAGCAACGAGCGCTAATATTAATCGGCCTATTGACATTGAATTACAATATTGGTGGAAATCCCAATTGAATGTGTTTGGGCTAAAGCCATACATAGTAAAAGTAAATCATGATGAAGTTAGTGAAATTGATCGTCATCTTAATCGTAACAAGGCGACACAAAGCTTTTTTAAAAAAGTAGTGAGTGGGTTCTATTTTCTCTTTAAAAATAAAAAAGAGTTAAAAAAGCGTATACAAAAATTAAACCAGCAATAGCGGTTTGGCAGTAACCAACTGCTGCGGATATTTAAATTACCGTTGCTTTTGAATAGAAGACACTTCTGATAGTTCCCCCCTTAAAAACATGGGTTTTTTACAAGCAAAAACGCGATTGCTGTCAAGCCCTTCAGCGTAATAAAAAATTCTGTCTGCTTGCAATTTCACAGGCTGTTGATAATCACAATAATATTTAGCGGCATCTAAAGAAATACTATATGCATGAGCTCCAGACAGCCGGCCTGCGAGATAAAAATGGGTGTTGTATGGTCGCATCAACATTTTGTCTATCAATGACAATGAGACTGTATGCCAGTTAGAAATTCTCAAATAGTGATATATTTTGTATATTTGACGCCTCAACAGCCCCTTGGTATCTGCATAATGAGAACCATAGTAGTCAAATAGCACTACTTTCCAATCCTCAGGTAAAGTCGCAATGCGTTGCGTAAAGTAGTTAAGCTCTTGCAGATCAGGAACAGCATCATCTTCAAATATGAGTACACGTTGCAGATTATTGTCCAGCATATGTTGGTAGATACCGCGATGTGAGCAAGCGCAAGCATATTCAGATAAAGACATAGAGCGATGCGTTCTTTTTATGTTTTGATGAGATTCATTATCATATTGACTATTATCAAGCAAAACACGGTCGTCTAATTTTCTTTTGTCGGTCCCAAACCAAAATTCAAAATTCAGTCCTTGCATATTTTGCTTAATGCTATTTTGCCTCGCCTCATAACCGTCAAGCGTAATAACAAATATTCCGTCGAAATAATGATTTAGTGGAGTAAAAACATCGGACATAAGTACCCTTATCTGTACAAATTGATTTAGTTTAAAAGTTACACGTCAAATTTTAACGTTGTTTTTCGCTATTAACTGCGTCGCAAGTCTGCTGAATTTCCTTGAAAAATCAAGTCAAATCCATATAAACACATCTTAATATCCAAGTAATCCAAATATATACTTATTTTGTGGGAGTATTAAAAATAACTAAATAGAGTGTATTGCCTCAATCGAAGCAAATATCTAAGCAGTTGCCCAAACTATTTTGCGTTTCACAAAAAGGCACTATTTAATAAAAAAGAACTGCTATGCAACATCAATAGTTTGCTATACTACGTGCGGCGATATAGCCATTATTACTAGAATATTGATCAAAAATAAAAGCGCTCAGTTGAATAGTTTGTAATGATTTTTGCGACCTCTGGAAGCAAAAATAGACCGCTAATCCGTTAAAAATGCAAAAAACAGCTTAAAAGCGAAGTTTTTGTTGAATTAAAGTGGCGTTTACTGTATAAAATGCGCCCTCATTATTAAAGACGTTTAACAGCAATTTTTGTTTGCTTGGGTTAGACGGCAAACAGTTTTTCTGGAGACAATAAGATGTCAAAAGTTTGTATAGTTACAGGTAAGCGTCCTGCAGTTGGTAACAACCGCTCACACGCTAGAAACGCGACTCGTCGTCGCTTTTTGCCAAATCTTCAAACTCACCGTTTTTGGGTTGAGAGCGAGACCCGTTTTGTGAAATTACGCCTAACCACTAAAGGTATGCGTATTATTGATAAGAAGGGCATTGATACAGTATTAGCTGATATCCGTGCTCGTGGCGAGAAAGTTTAAGGAATTACCATGAGAGATAAAATTAAATTAGTTTCTTCTGCTGGTACTGGTTTTTACTACACCACAGACAAAAATAAACGCAACATGCCGGGCAAAATGGAGATCAAGAAGTTTGATCCTAAAATTCGCCAACACGTTATGTTCAAGGAAGCAAAAATCAAGTAATTAACTTGCTTTTCGTCTCTAAAAAAACCTAGCTTTTGCTGGGTTTTTTGTTTTTAGACTTCACCCCAGCCACTTTTATGCAAACAGCTCAAGCACCAAAAATCATGCAAGCAAACAAACGTGCCGTTGATAAACACTATTGATCAATTGCGCTGCAACCTGTCTAATAAGCACAGATGTCGTTCTAGTTAATGGTCCAATGAAGAAATATCTGTTTTACATCTCTCAAAATTACTCCTTTGAAGTTTTGCGGCCTTTGCAAAATGAAATTAGGCGTCAGGGTGGTGAGGTTGCCTGGTTTGCCGAAGGTGCAAACGTGAACGTTTCTTTTTTTAGACCAAATGAGCAAGTGATTGCTTGTATAGCAGGCGCAATCGCATTCAACCCATTTGCCGTTTTTGTCCCCGGAAATATGGTTCCCACTTTTTTACCTGGTTTGAAAGTGTGTATCTTCCACGGTTTTGTCGGTTTCAAAAAGCGCAAGAAAGATAATGTAAACTATCATTTTATTATTAGAGATTGTTTTGATTTATATTGCACGCACGGTCAATCATCAACAGCCACATTCGAAGCGTTAGCGGCAAAGCATAAACACTTCCAAGTCATAGAAACGGGCTACTGTAAAATGGACCCGTATTTTTCATCCTCCCTAGTCAGTAAAAAGGTAAATCAAAAGCCAGTCATTTTGTTTAGCTCGACATTTTCGCTAAGAATGACGCAAGCACCCACTTTATTACCTTATATTGACAAGCTATCGCGTCATTCTAAGTGGAAATGGATAGTCACTTTTCACCCTAAAATGGCTAAAGAAACAGTTGCAGCATATAAAAATATTCAACATGACAACCTCACATTTTTAGAAACAGATGAGCTCGCACCGTATATGGTTGAAGCTGATCTGATGCTCGGCGATAACTCGTCAATGATTACCGACTATCTTTTATTAAATAAACCGGTTGTCACTATTAACAATGAAGCACCAACACCTTACTTACACAATATTACTAACCCAGAAGAGCTTGAAAGTGCGATTGAATATGCCTTAACACAACCCGATGAGCTAATGAAGGAAATTCGAGACTTTACTCAATACACCCATCCATATACAGATGGCAAGTCGTCACAAAGAGTTTTGCAGGCCGTTGATAACGCCGCCACTGATTTACAAAAAATGAAAAATAAGCCAAACAACTTTATTCGTAATTTAAAAGCCAGAAATAAATTTGGCTATTGGACGTTTTAACTTGAGTTAACAACATATCAACGCAAAGAAAGTCAGGCGCTTAAAATGATACGATTTACACATTGACTATTACGCACAAATTGACATCCATCAGACAGTAGATAAAAGCCTTTTAGGCGTAATTAAAAAGAATAAAACGAGGGAACGCAATGCTTCGACTATCTCAAAAAGGATGGAATAACGTTATTATTTTTACCATGTTAGCAATGATCCTGATGTTAAATATCAGCAGCTTCGATTCTGATGACTCCCAGTTACCGCAACCGATAATAGAACAAGGAGCCATTCTATTGAGTCTGCAGATTGATCAAGATGTTATTGAGCGCGCTGGTCAAACGTGGCGTTTTTCTTCTTCGAGTCCTATGGCAAGCACTGCTGCATTAGAAGGACAAGCAGGCGCATTAGCCGCATTAGTCAATAATTGGCAGAGAGCACTGGTTAAATCACAACGTGAGGTCAGCGCTGAATTACTCAAATCCCCCGACTTTGTGGTGGTTTTATGGTTAGCAGGTGAACGAAACGGCCGTGTTTTATCTATTAAGACTATTCACCAACAAACTTATTTAATGCTCGACAACGAAGTCATGTTATTGGACTTCCCAACAGTCGAACAACTTACTCAGTGGTAACATAATCCATGCCCGAATTACCTGAAGTCGAAGTCACTAAGCTTGGTATTGCCCCGTTTTTAGAAGGCAATGTCATTAGCAAAATAGCCGTTTATCAACCACAGTTGCGTTGGATGGTGCCGGATGAGGTCCAGTTAGCCTGCCAACAAGCAATCAATTCAGTAACGCGTCGAGCCAAGTACCTTTTTATTAATACGGATGTTGGCGCCTTGGTTATGCACTTGGGGATGTCTGGAAAGATGCGCGTGGTAGATATAGGCCTTCCTCGCAAAAAGCATGACCATATAGAAATTGAGTTAGTGACGGGTAAAAAGCTCGTCTTTAATGATGCTCGTCGTTTTGGTTCGTGCTTGTGGCAGTCACCAACTGAATTGCCATTGAAGATATTGCGTTCGTTGGGACCAGAGCCGTTAACCGATGAGTTTGACGCCAGTGTGTTATTTAGCAAATCACGGGGTAAGGTATCGCCGGTGAAGAGCTTCATCATGGATAATGCGGTTGTTGTTGGTGTGGGTAATATTTATGCCAATGAATCGTTATTCAAGTCGGGTATTGACCCAAGGCGAGCGGCGGGTAAAGTCAGTTTAAAACGCTATAAATTGCTTACCAATAATATTAAAGAAGTATTGGCCAGCGCCATTAATCAGGGAGGAACAACGCTTAAAGATTTTGCACAAGCAGACGGCAGCCCCGGCTACTTTGCGCAGCATTTACTGGTTTATGGTCGTGCGGGTGATGACTGTGAGGTGTGTCAAAGACCGATCCGCTCGGTGGTTATTGGACAACGAAATACATTTTATTGCATTCAATGCCAAAAATAGCCTGTGGGCTTGCGGCTAAATTTTGAGCTTTGGAACTAAACTTGGGGCCTATAGATAAACAGCCCCAAGTGAACAAATCAAACCTCGCTAGTGCTTGCTAGTGTGCCATCATCATTATCCATTTTTATGTAACCTCTGTTGCAATGCCGCTAATACCTCTGGTGCGCAAAAACCACTAACATCGCCATTATGCAATGCCACTTCCTTCACTATGGTGGAAGAAATAAATGAGTTCTCTTCAGATGGGGTTAGAAACACACTCTCAAGTTCACTGTTGAGTCGTCGATTCATATTAGCCAGTTGAAATTCATATTCAAAATCTGATACTGCACGTAAACCACGAATAAGAATATTAGCGTTTTCAGTTCTAGCTAAATCGGCTAGTAAGCCAGTAAAGCCCTTTACTTCCACGTTAGGCAAGTGACGAGTCACTTGCCTAACCATATTGACCCTTTCTTCTAGACTGAATAACGGCTGCTTATTAGGGTTGCATGCAATAGCTATCATGACGTGTGAGAACATTTTCGATGCTCTAGCGATAAGATCGGCATGACCGTTAGTGATGGGGTCAAAAGTGCCAGGATAAATCGCTTTTATTTGTGTCATAACTACTGCGCCTGTGGTGTTTGTTTTGAATGGGAACAGACAGTAACTGAAAGCAGATAATAATTGCAATTAATTATCGATAAAAAGTGTTTAACTCTAGGCCAATGCGCTAACATTGGTGCCGGATTTATTTATTAACACGGATTGGGTTATTTTGTGATTTTTCGCGTCTTCGCTATTCTTTTTTTAGCTCTTGCTTTTAACGCTCCAGTACTGGGTTCGCCTTGGGTTGGCACGGTTGACAAGCAACTGCACTATGACCTGCAAACATTGCAAGAATGGGGCTACTTAGATGCCACCGTGCTTACTTTTCCCGTTCCTTGGAAGGGTGTTGCCGATCAAATACTCTCATTGGACGAAGGTAAAATGCAGCCAATGCCAAGACAAGCGGCACAACGACTGCGCTATTACTTGAATTTACAAAAGCAAGAAAGACGCAGAACCTTCTTGGAACTGCAAGCGTCAAGTGACCAGCCCAGACTAACCTCGTTTGATGGTATCAGTGATGTGAAAGCGTCGGCTAAAGTGACCAACGAGTTTTATTGGGGGCGCTTAAGTGGGCAGTTAAGTGTTAACTATCAATCGGGCGGCGAGAAAAATCTCGACAACAGTTTTTTAGCCTATCAATTTGGGGCTTGGAATATCCGTGCAGGCTCGATTGATCAATGGTGGGGACCCGGTCAGTCGAGTAGTCTGATATTGTCGAACAACACAAGACCTATCCCAACCGTTGCGTTATCGCGTTCATCAGCAGTCGCCTCTAAAAGCCCGTGGTTGTCTTGGTTAGGCCCTTGGTATTTTACCAGTCAACTTGGCCAACTTGAAAGTGACAGAGCGGTACCTAATACTAATTTATTGTTAAATCGTTTCACCTTTAGCCCGTTCAAACGCTTTGAGTTTGGTGCTTCTTGGGCGGCAATGTGGGGCGGTGAAGGTCAGCCTAGCAGCTTAGGAGATTTTATCGATGTCATTACATTTAAAGCTGTTTGCACTCGAAATCGTGATGTTTGTGGTGATGAAGACTTAACCAAACAAGGTAATCATCTTGCCGGGTTTGATATAAAATATAGCTTTGACCTTTTTGAACGTCCTATTTCAGTGTATGCCCAGCGTATTGGTGAAGACGCCGTAGATGGTATTAATATTACGGATCAAGCCAATTTAGTTGGTATTTCTACTTATTTTGCGAATGCCAAAGTGTACATTGAAACCAGTGATACCAACATTGCATGCGCTGGAAATGGCAGCACTATTACCAATTGCTATTATGAAAATGGCGTATATAGCAGTGGTTATCGCTTTAGAGGAAGAGTCATCGGCAGTACCTTTGACAGTGATGTTAAACAAATTACCGTAGGCGCTAATATCCGTTTTGATGGTGGCGCTATTGCTGAGATTATTTTGCGTAAAGCCGAGTTAAACCCAGATGGTACGAGACCTTCTCCAGTGCTTACCAGTGATGTTACCGAAGACGTAGTGCAAGTGAGTGGGTTTTATCAGCGTCCATTTGGCGACTGGTTATTAAAAGCGGGCGGTAGTATTGAATCACGTCAGTTTGTGACTAAAGATAACGAAGTTGACGCATTGCTCTATTTTAGCGCGACTTACGCATTTGATTAGTGGCTAATTTAGGTCATCAAGATTGATATCCTCGTTCAATCGACGTCCAACAAGATTCATCATAATAATAGGGCGAGTATTTCGCCCTTTGTTTTTCTAAAGAACGTTTAAATCTGACTAAATTAGCGCGCTTCCACTTGTCACCATTGCGGATAGCGCAACCATCGAAATCCAATAAGTAGATAGTTATACTTTGTTCGTCTGCGTTGTCGGTGTTGTCCTGTGCTTTCACCAATGGGTCTGACGTTTCGCCGTTGTTAGCTTCTCTTGCCACTGTTTTTTCTTGTCTGTAAGCGGGGGCTTGTAACAATACATTTTTCACATTGATATCATAATGACACGCTTGTAAGTCATGCATTTTGCGTAATGTTACGCCTATTCTCTCCCATACAGCCTGTTGAAGTGCTTGCTGTAATATATATTCATGCAACTCTTGTGCTCGCGGAATAGTGCCGGTAATGACATCTGCTGTATAAGTGAAACTCGTGTGTTTGATCCTCGCTGCTATGGGCTTAGGCACATTTAAACCGGCAGCGTGTAACGTAGCCAGTAAATTGAGCTCTTTATAAGGGCGAGATTGCTGTGTTTGTTTAAATAGAAACGCGTCGTTTGACAACTTAGCGACTAAACCACCCCGATAATAGTGACGTAAAACACAGTTCTCTCCTAATATAAAAAAAAAGTAAACTAACCCGCGCCCAGAAGCGGTATGTGTAATTAAGTTTTCAGCCATTAACCAGCTAGGATCAAAGCATTTTTGAAGACTTAGCAAATCATCATTTAGCGCATCAGAGGAAGGTGTCCAAGTACTTTGTTTGGGCACTAAAATAAACTCATTTAGCCCCACAGGAAAGGTCTCGATCATTGACATATTGGTGCTGCGCGCTTCAAAAACTAATAATATGCTGTAACATACCAAAATTCATGTAGTTAGCACAACGGTATTCATTTGAGCCAAGCTTTTCAACTTTGTATCTTACGTTTGTCAGCAATCGGCGATGTATGTCATGCCGTTGCGATGGTGACACGCATTCGTCAACATCGGCCAGACATTAAAATTACCTGGATCATCGGTAAAATAGAGCATCAACTACTGCGAGGTATGTTGGGTGTTGACTTTATTGTATATGACAAAAAAGCCGGCAAAAAAGCCAAACAGGAGGTAAGGCAAGCGCTCGCGGGGCGGACCTTTGATGCTATGTTTGTAATGCAGGTGGCTTTACGTGCTAACTTACTATCCACAGTGGTGAAGGCAAAGCGCCGAATAGGTTTTGACTGGAAGCGCAGTAAAGAAGGTCACTGGTGGTTTACTAATGAACGTATTGAAGCACAAAAATATGCACACGTTCTTGAAGGCTTCATGGGATTTGCCGATAAGTTAGGCATTCCTAAAGACCCTGATCCGCAATGGGATATGCCGCTCGATAAAACGGATTGGGAGTGGGCTCAAAAGCAAACCGCTGCGCTAGGGAAATATGCGGTCATTAGTCCCGCTGCATCTAAGGCTGAACGAAATTGGACTGTTCAGGGTTATGTAGCGGTAGCCCAAAATTTAATAGAAAAAGGTTATAAAGTTGTACTTTGTGGTGGCCCTGGTCCCGTAGATTTTGAGATTTCAGTTAAAATATTACAAACGCCAAATATTATTGCACTGAATTTGGTAGGTCAAACAAGTTTGAAACAAATGTTAGCCGTGCTGGCTGATGCAGCATTGGTATTAGCGCCGGATACCGGGCCTGCTCATATGGCGACGACGATGGGCACACCCGTTGTTGGCTTGTATGCGCATAGTAACTTCAGGCGCACAGGGCCCTATTTATCGCAAGGGCTGGTGGCATCAGTGTACGATGTTCAAATAAAAAGCCAAAAAGGCAAAAACTGGGCTCATCTTCCTTGGGGGATAAGGGCCAAGGGTAAAGATTTAATGACGTATCTACTGGTCCTAACAGTATTGAAAAAAGTTGATCAAGCCCTAAGTGAACTGGACACTGAGTAAACAATACTGGACAATACGCAGGTCGAAAATTCACTTATAAAGCGCTGGGTTGCAATAGGCCCTATGTAAACGCTTTCACCCACTGAGGGTTCATCATGTCGCAAGGTTTCATCTCACACATTCAAGCTCAATTAGACGCCGCTAAAAACGATGGTTTGTACAAAAAAGAGCGTATTATTACGTCACAGCAAAGCGCAGATATTACAGTAGCTGGTGACGATCACGTCATTAACTTTTGTGCGAATAACTATTTAGGTCTCGCCAATCACCCTGATTTGATTGCGGCGGCTAAACAAGGTCTCGATTCCCACGGGTTTGGTGTGGCATCGGTTCGCTTTATTTGTGGCACCCAAGATATTCATAAGCAGCTAGAAAAAAAAATTAGCGAGTTTGTGGGCACAGAAGACACTATTTTGTATCCTTCTTGTTTTGATGCCAACGGTGGTTTATTCGAAACCGTACTGGATGCTGAAGATGCGATTATTTCTGATGCATTGAATCATGCAAGTATTATTGATGGCGTGCGTTTGAGCAAAGCAAAACGTTATCGCTATGCAAGCAACGATATGCAAGCTCTGGAAGAACAACTAAAGCAGGCAAGCGCTGATGGTGTCAGATTCAAACTGATTGCCACTGACGGTGTTTTTTCTATGGATGGGGTTATTGCTAACCTGAAAGGTATTTGTGATTTAGCTGACAAATACGATGCTATGGTGATGGTTGATGATTGTCACGCAACGGGCTTTGTAGGTGAAGACGGTCGTGGTAGTCATGAGTATTGTGATGTCATGGGCCGAGTCGATATTATTACGGGTACCTTAGGTAAAGCCTTGGGCGGGGCTTCAGGTGGCTACACGTCAGGGAAAAAAGAAGTTGTTGACTGGCTGCGCCAACGTTCTAGACCTTATCTGTTCTCTAATTCAGTCGCGCCTCCGATTGTAGCGGCGTCATTGAAAGTATTCGATATGCTGGCAGATGGCAAAGGCCTTCGCGATGCGTTAATTCGTAACTCTGTGCACTTTAGAACACGCATGGAAAAGGCAGGTTTTACTTTGTCAGGCAAAGACCATGCAATTATTCCCGTCATGCTAGGTGACGCTAAACTTGCCAGCGATATGGCAGACAAAATGTTAGCGCGCGGTATTTACGTCGTGGGTTTCTCGTTTCCTGTTGTACCTAAAGGTGGTGCTCGTATTCGCACGCAAATGTCTGCAGCGCACAGCATTGCGCATATCGATAAAGCGGTTGATGCCTTTATTGAGGTCGGTAAAGAGTTAGGAGTAATTTAATGAATTCACCATTAAAAGGGGCACAAGCAAAACAAATGAAGGCGTTGGCTAAGCTACACAGAGAACCCGGTATTTGGCTGACCGATAATCCGGTGCCCGAAATGGGGCCGAATGATTTGATGATAAAGATTCGTAAAACGGCCATTTGCGGTACTGATATGCACATTTTCAATTGGGATGAATGGTCTCAGCAGACTATTCCGGTTCCCATGATTGTGGGCCACGAATATGTCGGTGAAGTGGTTGAAATAGGACAAGAAGTCGCTGGCTTTACAAAAGGTGACCGGGTTTCAGGCGAAGGACACATTACATGCGGACACTGCAGAAATTGCCGAGCTGGTCGCAGACACTTGTGCCGTAACACCACGGGCGTTGGTGTCAATAGACAGGGCGCTTTTGCCGAGTACCTTGTGATACCGGCGTTTAATGCATTTAAGATCCCAGCTAATATTAGCGACGACATGGCCGCTATTTTCGACCCCTTTGGGAATGCTGTACACACTGCGCTGTCGTTTGATTTAGTCGGTGAAGATGTGTTAATTACTGGTGCAGGACCTATTGGCATAATGGCTGCAGCTGTGGCTAAGCATGCCGGGGCTCGCTTCGTTGTTATCACTGATGTCAATGATTATCGACTCGACCTGGCCAAAAAGATGGGGGCAACACGGGTAGTCAATGTTGCTTCTGAAAACTTAAACGATGTAATGAATGAATTAGGTATGACCGAAGGTTTCGATATTGGTTTAGAAATGTCAGGTGTTCCTTCTGCATTTCGCGACATGCTGGATAAAATGAACCACGGTGGAAAGATAGCAATGTTAGGAATTCCACCGCAGAGTGTTGCTGTTGACTGGAACACGGTTATTTTCAAAGGCTTAACCATTAAAGGTGTGTATGGTCGCGAAATGTTCGAGACTTGGTATAAAATGGTAAGTTTGCTGCAAAGTGGCTTGGACTTAAGTCCGATGATTACTCATCAATTCAGTATTAATGATTTCGCCAAAGGTTTTGAAGTGATGGGTTCAGGGCAAAGCGGTAAAGTCTTACTTGACTGGCAAGGATAAATAAATGCAACAGTTTGAACATATTTCAATACAAGATACCAAAGCAAAACTAGATATAGATGCTGCGAAAATTGTCGATATTCGCGATGACCAGTCATTTGAGCAAGCCCATATTCCTGGCGCATTCCATCTGACTAATGGCAGTATTCAGCGTTTTATGGATGCAAATGACTTTGATACGCCAGTTATTGTGGTTTGTTATCATGGGCACAGTAGCCAGCAAGCGGCGGCATATATACTGCAACAAGGCTTTGAGACAGTCTATAGCATGGACGGTGGTTTCGAAGGTTGGCGAACTCAATTCCCGTCGCAGTCAAGCGATGTCCAAGGTAGTGATTCTTGAGTGATTTAGGTAAGCATGGCACGCCGATACTGGCTTTTTCTGATAAAAAGCCGGCGCGATTACTTGCCGATTATCTCACTAGTTGTAACATTGATGTTCGTATTGGCAAAGGAAAGCCTGCGGTACCCGAACATGACACTGCAGACGTCAACCAAGAGTCGGTTGACAAGAGACATGATCCAAATGAAACGTCACATTATCAAATTATTGTCCTTAACCCTGATGATGTGCAACAGGCGCTAAAAATTGCCGAAGATTTTGTGACTAATCCAAACCAAGCCAAATATCAGCAAGCGGCTTGGGAGGTAGGGAAATCGGTTGCTGGACCAAAAGACTTACCGCAACGCGCAAGGGCTAAAAATGCCGGATTACCTGTTTGGCTGCAAGACCTAAAGTCCACACCGTTTATGTCATTGGTACTTGCTATCTGTCTCGGTGTTTTCTTACTTAGTTATCTCGGCGCGTCCAATGTCATTTATCAGAATCTAACAATTCGCAGTATAGATGAACTTTTACAAAGCCAACAATGGTGGCGTTTATTTACCCCTGCCTTCCTGCATTTTGGTGCTATCCACATCATTTTCAACTTAATTTGGTGGTGGCTCTTAGGCTCACAGTTAGAACGTGCTTTTGGTAGCGTATCGCTCGCCGTTATATTTGCAATTGCTGCGATAAGTTCGAACATTGCGCAACTGCTTGTCTCAGGCCCTAATTTTGGTGGCTTATCTGGGGTCGTTTACGCTTTGTTTGGCTATGTCTGGTGGATAGGCTTGCTTCGCCCGCAATGGGGTATGGGCTTACCCAATAATTTGGTGTATTTCTTACTGGGTTGGTTAGTACTCGGTTATTTTGATGTACTGTGGGTCAACATGGCAAACGAGGCACATTTGTTCGGCTTAATTTCAGGTTGCTTAATGGCGTTGGCAACACATCAATTAGCCGGAAATCGTCGCCCTAGAAACTAGCCACCTTGGCGTAAATATTTGGTGAAAATGATGTTTTCAATGACATTTTCACCGGTCTCGCGCTTCATAATATCTTTAAATCTTTGTAATACTATTCTGCGTATATCTTCGCGCCCAGTCAAGGAGCGTATTTTGTCTTCAGGTTGCGCTCCCAATACTTCTATTGCGGTTGCTCTTAGCAATGGCATATGGTGTTCCACGTCAATTATTTTGGCTGGATCCGCTACCATCATTTCAATAGTCACGCGCACATAACCAAGCTTTTTTGAGTTATCGCCAGCATAGTTGGTAACGATATCGGGCTCCAAGGCAACATAAGCATAGTTTCGCTGTTGCGCATGCACCAGTTCAGGTGTCGTTAACAGCCCTATTGCGAGGGTGAGCAGTGCCATGCCTTTGCACATTGAACAAACATATCTATGCTTTTTAGTCTGCACACGCTGAGTTTCATATAGTTTACGCAAAATTTTCATGTTAGTGCCTCTGGTAAAGTACAATACGGATGCAGATATAATCTTTGCTGTGTTAGACTTATTATATCGGATTAAACTCAGTTTTCTAAATCACTTGTTGCAAATAAATCAATTTCCCTTGGGTATTCACGCAGCTTGGAAGAGTGCGTCGCAATACAATATTCCTAATCAGCACTTGGCTGACTGGTTACTTCATACCGGCTCTCTGACAGAGCGCTTGCAGGCGCTCACTAATAAATTTGAAGTCAAGGTATTGGGGCAGGCTACAATAGATGCCGATCAAAGCGAGCAAGCCGCGTTAGTAGACTACCACAAGCATCGATGGCAAATACGAGAGGTTATCCTATACGGTGATGGCAAGCCATGGGTTTTTGCTCGCAGTGTGCTGCCTGAACATTTATGTAAAACGACCTGGGCAACGTTAGGTAATCAACCTCTTGGCCAGCGAATTTTCAACGACAATAAGTTTGTGCGTAGCGAATTTGTCATTACGCAATTGGATAATAATCCAATTGCGGGCCTTGCTATTGATCCGCCATCACCCGCTGCAATTAATGCATTGTGGGGTAGGCGCTCTGCATTCAAGATTGAGGATTGGCATCTACTAGTGGCTGAAGTCTTTTTACCTGACTGTCCCAGTTACATTAGCGATCCCGCTTTCGGGAAAATCAGCAATGTGATAGTTAAATGATGCAGTTGCGTTGGCAAAACAGGAATGCTTACTGGCGTTTAATGCGGGCCGATAAACCGATCGGCACCTATTTATTATTATGGCCAACGGTTTGGGGCTTGCTGTGGGCCGCAAATGGACTGCCGCCATGGCATATCACTGTTATTTTTATTTTAGGCGTTTTCCTTATGCGGTCTGCCGGTTGCGTTATTAACGACTATGCTGACCGCAACGTTGATGGTGCAGTCAAAAGAACACAAGCGAGGCCGATTGTTTCTGGTGAAGTAAAACCCAAAGAAGCATTGCAACTGTTTTATCTGCTAGTCGTTCTGGCTTTTGTTTTGGTTTTATTTCTCAATGCAAACACTATTATACTGTCACTGGGTGCCTTATTTCTCGCCAGCCTCTATCCGTTTATGAAACGCTACACACATTTGCCACAGGTAGTATTAGGCGCTGCTTTTAGTTGGGCTATTCCGATGGCTTTTATGGCCATTACTGGAGAATTACCGGCATGGCTTTGGCTCATCTATCTAGCTAACTTAACTTGGACGGTGTCGTATGATACAGCGTATGCGATGGTCGATCGAGAAGACGACATACGCATTGGGGTAAAGTCCAGCGCCATCTTATTTGGCCGTTTTGACGTCGCCGTTATTGTATTCTTAAATGCGGTAACGTTGATTTTGTTGGCATACGTTGGCTGGATTACCCATCTGCACTTGAGCTTTTTTGTTGGCTTAATGTTCGCTGCAGTGATGTTTATATATCAGTTTGGGCTAATAAAAACGCGCCGAAGAGACGCGTGTTTTGCTGCCTTTTTGCATAACCATTGGGTTGGTTTGGTCATCGCATTTGGCTTACTGCTTGGCCTACTGATATAGCAAACTTGGTCAACAATTCTTTTATGAGGTATTGCTCATTAGTTTAGTAGTTTATTCTGGTCCAGACTCTAATGCTGCAATACGCGCTTCCATTGCTTCCATTTTTTCTCTAGTACGAATAAGCACTTGGTTTTGAACGTCAAATTCTTCGCGCGTTACTAAATCAAGCTTCGACAATTGGGCTTGCAGCACTTGCTTTACTTTACCTTCCGCTTCACCTGCCATTGTTTTCACACCGGCGGGTATCGCATTACTGATATTTTTAGCAATTTCTTCTAATTTCTTGGGATCTAGCATTGTTTGTCCTTGGCTTCACGTTCAGGTTGTGATTGTATCCCGAAATGAAAAAGAAAAAAGCGTTATTAACTGCTCATTTGTTATAATTCGTTTCTTTGCAACCTTTTCCCCTTGAGAACTCTAAATGCGCTTAAATGATGCCCAACAAGAAGCCGTCGAATATGTATCAGGTCCCTGCTTGGTGCTCGCAGGGGCGGGCAGCGGGAAAACCCGTGTTATTACTAATAAAATTGCTTATTTAGTGCGTGAATGTGGTTACAAAGCAAGACAAATTGCGGCGGTTACCTTTACCAATAAAGCCGCTCGAGAGATGAAGGAGCGTGTTGCACAAACGCTAGGCAAAGCAGAAGCACGTGGTTTAAAAGTATCAACTTTTCACACACTTGGACTCAGTATTATCAAGAAGCATGTCTTACAGTTAGGCTATAAAGCGGGCTTTTCACTATTTGATGATAAAGATTCAATGAGCCTGCTACGCGACCTTACCGAAGCAGAATATGATGGTGATAAAGACTTACTGTCAGCATTGCAGTCGACGATTTCAAATTGGAAAAACGATCTGATCCTACCTCAGGCTGCATTAAAAATGGCCCGTGGCGACAGTGAAATTGAGCAAGCAAACTACTACGTGGAATATGCCTCAAACCTCAAAGCATATAATGCTCTGGACTTCGACGACCTTATTTTGTTACCCACGCTATTGCTGAAAACCAATGAAGCGGTGCGTAACAAATGGCAGAGTATGCTCAAATACCTGCTGGTGGATGAGTATCAGGATACCAACACCAGTCAATATGAATTAGTTCGAATATTGGTCGGTCAGCGAGCCAGATTCACGGTGGTGGGTGATGACGACCAATCTATTTATTCATGGCGAGGTGCAAGGCCGCAAAACTTAGTTTTGCTACAAAAGGACTTTCCAAGTCTTCGTCTGATTAAGTTGGAGCAAAACTACCGTTCATCAGGACGGATATTGCACAACGCTAATATTCTGATCCAAAATAACCCGCATGTTTATGAAAAGCGTCTATTTAGCGAATTGCCGTATGGTCAAAAGCTCAAAGTCGTGGTCGCTAAAAATGAAGAACACGAAGCTGAAAAAGTAATCGCTGAACTAATGGCGCATCGCTTTATGAACAACACGGGCTATGGCGACTACGCTATTTTGTACAGAGGAAATCATCAATCTCGCTTGTTTGAAAAAGTATTAATGACAAACCGGATCCCTTACAAAATAAGTGGTGGAACGTCATTTTTTGGGCGCACCGAAGTTAAAGATGTTATGGCCTACTTACGTTTACTGGTTAATCAAGATGATGACAATGCATTGCTTAGAGTCATCAATACACCTTCTCGAGGTATTGGACGTGCAACTCTAGAAAAAGTGGGGCACTTTTCAAACGCCAATAGAACGGGCTTATTTGAGGCTTGTTGTCACGATGGTCTGAATAGCATATTAGGTGCAAAAGCCTACCAATCGGTCGACCAGTTTTCACGCTGGGTAGTTGAAGCCGCCGACAACGCAAAGCGTGGCGATACCGTTGCCGTATTACGCGATTTCATCAAAGCCATGGGCTATGAAGAGTGGTTGTATGAGCAAAGTACCAGTCCTAAGGCGGCGGAAATGGGAATGGCAAATGTCAGTACGTTATTTGCTTGGGTTGACAAGATGCTAAAGGGCGACGATTTAGAGCCACCAATGACCTTACAAGAAATTGTGAATCGATTAATTTTGCGGGATATGATGGAGCGAGGTGAAGATGACACTGAAGCCGATCAGGTGCAATTGATGACACTGCATTCATCCAAGGGGCTGGAATTCCCTTATGTCTTCATGGTCGGCATGGAGGAGGGAATGCTGCCACATAAAAGTAGTATTGAAGAGGATAATATTGATGAAGAACGTCGTTTAGCATATGTCGGCATTACACGTGCTCAAAAAGAGCTGGTGTTTAGCATCGCCAGAGAGCGTCGTCAATTTGGTGAAGTTATTCAGCCTGAACCGTCTCGTTTCCTCTATGAATTGCCGCAGGACGATATTGAATGGGAGTTTCAAAAGAAAAAAGCAACGCCCGAAGAGAGAAAAGAAAAAGGCACTAAAGGGATAGCCAATTTACGAGACCTGCTATAAGTTTAATGCGGGTCAGCTATCATCATCCACAAAGTCGAGTAATATCGTGCTACCTAATATATCACCTTGGCCGTATTCGCAGCCCAAGCCCTTTAAACTCTCCAGCTTACTTTTACTTGAAACGCCTTCGGCAATAACAATTAGACCCACTTTTTCCGCGACTAAAATAACCGATTCAATGAAGCGTAAATTCTTCTCGGAGCGCGTAAAAGATTGAATAAACCGTTCATCAATTTTGACAAAATCAAATGGGTACGAGAACAAATAATTTAATGACGCGGTGCCGCTACCAAAGTTATCTAAAATTAAACCAAAACCGTGGCGCTTTAACTTCTTTATAGACGGCAATATATATTGTGAACGATTGCTCAGCGCACTTTCTGAAAACTCCAGTAGCAATTTTTCAGTGTCAAATGCGCTTTCCTTTACATTTGCAATGAGCTCGTCCACGAGGTCTTTTTTCATTAGGTGTTCAACTGATAAACTGACGCCAATGCGCTGACCTGCGTGTTCAGCATCATTATGCCATTGGCCTAGTAAACCAATAGCGCCATCTAACAAGAATTGATTTAATTCCAGTGTCAAACCACATTGTTCAGCGATTTGCCAAAATTGCTCGCGGTTTATTTTGCCAAACGACTCATTGTGCCATTGTAGTGTGCATTCAAAATACAGTACTGATTCATCTTCAAGCTTAACAACGGGCTGCAATATGCAATCGAAACCTTTCTCTCTTAACGTTCTACGGAATTCTGATTCTAACTGAATATCTCCAAGTAGTTTTTCGCGCATGCTTTTATCAAAAGTTACATAGCGTCCCCGACCCAGACTTTTAGCATGATACATAGCTGCATCAGCGTCTCGTAAAACTTCATCGGCTGACATATAGTTGTCATCAAGATGCGTAATACCGATGCTCGCACCGCTGAACATTTCCTTACCGTCTAGCATAAATGGGATGGACACAGAGTTGATAACACGGGAGGCTACTTCTTCAACTGCTTTAATATCTTCGAAGTTGTCTAATAGAATAACGAATTCGTCACCGCCCAAACGAGCTAATAAATCGTGGCCACGTTTACATAATAAAATACGTTGGCTAACTTCGACTAAAAACTCATCTCCTGCATGATGGCCTAAGGTGTCGTTAATCACCTTAAATCGGTCTAAGTCGATAAACAACACCGCAAATTTATTTTCGGTGTGGCGCTTTTTGTTAGCAATGGCGAGCTCTAGGCGACTATTAAACATAACACGATTAGGTAAATCGGTAAGCGCGTCATGATGTGCGTCATGAATTAGTTTTAACTCAATTTCTTTACGCTGTTCTATCTGTTTTTTCAGATATTCGTTAGTTTGGTTAAGCTCTTCGGTTCGTTCCTGTACCTTGTTCGTCAATTGCAGGTTATATTCCTTGAGTGCTTCAGCGCTTCTTCTACGTTCCATTGCTACAGCAATATGATGAGATACAAAGCGTAAAATTTCTAAATCTTTTTGTGTATACTTTTCAAGCTTACCGTAGGTTTGTACCGCAATGACGCCTTGCACTTCACCGTCTATGATTAATGGTGCACCCAACCAAGAGTTATTATGCTCCATCATATTCTGCGCTACAGTGACGTCAACTTCACCTTCTTCGACCAAGGACAAAATTTTTGAATTGTCGATCAATGAAGCTTCCCCGTGACGAATAATATATTCGGTTAAACCTAAACCTAATGGTCGCTCATCAACAGAGTCATGTAATTCATCACTAAGATATGGGAAGGTAAGTTTATCTTTGTCTTTGGTTAACACGGCAACAAAACAATTTGGTGCGCTGATTAAGCGAGCCAGGACTTCATGCAATTTTGAATAAAAACGAGGAATATCATCATCCAGAGAAACTGACAATTCAGATATTTCAAATAGCGCGGTTTGCAGTGATTCAATCTTTTGGCGTTCGAGAATTTCTTCTTGTAAATCGTCATTGATACTGCGTAACTGCTTAGTGCGATCACGAATGGTTCGTTCAGTCACTTCGCGGCTTTTAACTCGATCAACGGTTGTTACAATGTGTTGTGAGATAAATGAGAGAACTTCGAAATCGTCTGGACTATAGCGCACATCGTCATTATAGCTCTGCACTACCATGGCGCCAATTACCTCAGCATTACGCTTTAAAGGCACACCAATAAGGTCGACCGGAGGCGTTCCCAACATCTGAATACCGGTTTGTTCTAAAACAGATTCAGTATTTTCTTTGGTTATCACCAAGCTTTTCCCATTTTTGAGAATATAACCAGTGATGCCATCCATAATACGCTCATATGGAACTAACGAAATTACTTCTTCATCTAGTTCATCCACGAAGTAAGCAAAATCGACGTTTTTATCGGTGGGGTCGAAAAAAGCAACATAGAAGTTGTCTGCATTCATAAAATCGCTAACAATGCCATGAACTGCTTTATAAAGACGATCAAGACTACTCACTGAACTCGCTAATTCACTGATCTCAAAAAGTGCCTTCTGAATTTTTTCAGCGCGCTTATACTTGTCGGTGAGATTCTGAAGCTGTGGAATTAGCTCGCGCAATTCTTGTTCAGAAAGCTCACCTATAACGGTATCATCTTTATTCATTTAAACAAAAACCCTTGGTAACCCTTTACCTACAACTTTCTCAGGTAAACGTTTTCCATGTAATCTACAAAGAATTAAATCCCTTCGATCATATAATTTATTGCTGTTTTTATATCGTCGTCGGAACAGTCACCACAGGCTCCCATTGCTGGCATTGCGTTAATACCGACAAGCGCATTTTTCCAAACTTGGTCAAAGCCTTTCTCATCTAAACGTGGCTGCCATTCAGCCGCAACTTGTGACTTAGGAGCACCTAAAACACCTGCTGCATGGCACGCAACACATGCGCCATTATATATTTGTTCACCGGTACGAGGACCCGCTGCAACTGCCGGTGCTGCGCCTGCAATATGAACATTACCGCTAGGTTTAATCCGTTGGGCAATATCATCATCTGTCATGTCTTGTGCGTTTGCACTGACGAAAAATAACGCGGATATGAGAAGACTTACTAATACTCTGAATTTCACTACTTTCTCCTGCAATTTGTGTTAGCTCACAACAACTTAGCCTGATTATAAACATTAGTCAGGGGTAAACAACTATTAGTTGCACTATCCCTGTGGGTATTTATCGAAAAAAGTTCTTTGCTGTGTACTTATCGGTTAACAAATGGTTTTTGTTAATATTTTGAATTACAAGCCAAACTGACCCTGCAGCAATGCAATAAATTTTCGTTTTTGCTTAAAATCAAAAATCAATTCACTGATTAAAAAGTCAAAGGATTGATGCTGCTTTTTACTCTTTAACGCAGACTTTAGTTCTTTTAGTAACGTAATCGCAGTTTCATAACCTTGTGTATCGGTATTTTTTGGATATGTCCTGATAAGCCTGCGATACAAGACAAAACCTAAGTCTGGTTGCATTTCTATGCCTAACTTCGAAATTTTATGCAGCAATGGATTCGACAAAATTACGTCTTGGGCTTCAGCTATCGCGATATCTTTTTTGCCGCATGCCAGATACAGTTCAAATAAAGTATCTTGATTGTCGGTATCATCTAAGCGCCCAATCAATAGCGCTTGAGCTTTTTCAAACCAATGTTGAACATCGGCTTCACTCTTATTATCTGAGGCCTCAAGCAAACTAAGCACAGCTTGGAAATCGTTTACTTCTAACGAACGTTCATATGCTGACCAATGTAAGTCCAGCGAAGCGTCGATATCCTCTACCTGCTCTTGCGTATTAGCGCTCAGCGTCAGCAGCTTACTTTCTTGCCTATAATTGAGTGTATGACTTTCGATCTCCGCAATGTATTTTCTAGCTACATCCTTGCAGCCTAATGAAACGCATAACTCAGCTAATTCTATATACTCAGTCAGATTAGTAGCCAACTTATGCTTACATTCAATAAGCTTAAGTTTGTTTTCAGTTGACACTTCTGGACCGCTCTCTGCGTAGTATAGAGCGAGATCAGTCAGTATTAGTATATGCGTATCGTCTACCGTTTTGTCGATTTGGATCGAGCTAGTATCTGTTTGTTCAAATTGGCATTCGAGATTAACTAGCTTCTCAATGAACAATTCGATTAACTCAGGGTATTTTTGTACGAATCTCTTATAAATTGATGGCAAAGAAAAGTTAGAAAATGGCTGATGATAAAGTGACATTAAAAAGCTCACCTTACGCTGAGGCGTCCAATTCAATTCACTAGTGAAGGTTGCGAAAGCCTGCACCAGGGTCACTTCAACTTTGAGTCGATAGCCTTTGTCATCTTTAATTTTCCCAAGCGCTTTGTTATATCTCAGTAAGGCAGTTTGGGTAAGTTCAAACGCGGGATCAGTTGGTAATTTATGTAATATTGAAATTAGCCGGTTAAACTTTTCTATTGCGGTCTCAAAGTAGGTTTTTACTCTGTTTTGACGCCACACTTCTCGCAGAGGGAGCGCTTTATTAATAATATCTATTAACGCTTTTTTATTTATTTTTCCATTGCGAACATCGGCAAACAGAACCCATTGTTCGGTTTTATCAATGTCGCTAGTAATTTGTTTTAATAGCGTTGCTTTTGCTTCCGCTTCGGACATGCTTTCAATATATCCAGTGATCCGCTGAATTTCATCACCTTCTTGCAAAACTTCTAGTTCGGCTTCACGCGAAATGTCGGTGAGCGCGACAGCAACACAATGTTTGCAAAAGTCGAACCCTTCAGAATCAGAACAATTGCAACTTCCTTCGTACTGGCCCTCTACGATAGAAAGTTTCACAGTGAACTCCTGAATTTCTTGAACTATAGCTGTCACTATTAACTGATTTCTAGTGAAGCGATGGACTGCTTCTTGAAAATACAGCATCTCTCCTTTGTCGAAAGTGCGTCTTCCGGCAAGTTTTTGTAACTGTAAAATTGGATTACTATCTGGCATAGGGTATTTTGTTTACGCTCAAAGGTTAAACTACGGATTAATAAGGTAGCGAAAAAATAGCTAAAGTGCTAAACACGCTCGTTGTTCACTCATACCCATTGTATAAACCTCGTGGCTTATAGAATGACATACAAAAGCTTTTAAAATTCGAAAGCGCGGATCAAGTAAAAAGCACGATCAACTGAATATTATATAACAGTTTGTACACAATGAAAATGGATCTACAGCAGATGCATGAAAAGTAGAGGCATGACTCGCTCGTAAGCCTCTATTTAATTGCCGTTTATATTAAGCAAGATATTTTTTGAGAAAAGCCGTCCCTTACTGCCGAGATAACTCAGCGTCAGCTAGGCCATAATGACGTGTTGGATCAGGTCGGTGCACGCTCGATATTTCATGCAATAATGGCCTTTAAATCCTATCTAGCTTAGGTATTGAGAACGACTAAGCCAACACATATGACCACAAACTCGGGGCCTTAAAATGCTATGTAAACAGTCCAACCAGCTTATGCTGAGGACTATTTCAGATCGAGTATATATCGAAGCAAAAATACTGCTGCCATAAAATAGGTAATCAGGCTCACCTTTTTAAATTCACCGGTGCCGACCTTAATTCCAACATAAGTGATGAAACCCAAAGCAATTCCTTCGCTGATGCTAAAGGTTAGCGGCATTGCCATCAACGCAATGGAAGCGGTAGCTACACTAGCCAAGTCCGAAAAATCGAGTTCTTTAATCGAATCCATCATAAAAATACCCACCATAACTAGTGCAGGTGTTGTGGCCATAATAGGAATGACCAGCATAAGTGGCGACAAAAACAAGGCAAGTAAAAAACAAATAGCCACTACAACCGCCGTTAATCCTGTACGCCCGCCAGCAGAGACGCCTGCCGCAGATTCAACATAACTGGTCACCGGTGATGTACCAAACGCTGCGCCAACCACACTAGATGCGGCATCGGCCGTCATAGCATGGCCCATTTTGGGGAGTTTACCGTTGCTGTCTACTAGCTTTGCGCGTTTAGATACACCAATGAGAGTGCCAATAGTATCAAACATATTGACAAACATAAGGGCAAAAATTAAGTCCCAAGTTGTTGCAAAATTAACGATGGGATAACGTAAATCCATGGCAAAAAAGGTATCAGAGATAGGCGCTGGAAGCCCCACAATACCGTCGGGCATGGCTGTTAAATAGCCACCTTCAATGGGAACGAACAGACCAATGACAGTCAATGTTGCAATGGATATTAAGATAGCCCCAGTGACTTTTTTAATTACCAATACAATAGTGAAAATAATGCCTAGGAAAGCCAGTAATATTTCAGGCTGCGACAAGTCACCCAGACCGACAAAAGTTGCCTGATTGTCTATAATGAGCTCTGCATTTTTTAAACCGATAAAGGCAATAAATAAACCAATACCGCATTGCACACCGATCTTGAGCGCGGCGGGAATGGCATCTGCAATTTTTTGTCGTAAGCCAGACAGTGTTAGTAATAAAAATAATATGCCGTTGTAAAAAACAATGCCCAAGGCCGCTTCCCAAGGAATTTCGCGCGTTAAACAAATAGTGAAAGCAAAAAACGCATTGAGACCCATACCCGGCGCAAGCGCGATAGGATAGTTTGTTAGCCATGCCATTAGTAAGGTGCCAACACACGCGGCTAATGCAGTCACTGTAATTAATCCGGCGACTGGCATACCGCTTAGGCCCAAAATGCTGGGATTGACGATAAGAATGTAGGACATGGCAGCAAAGGTGGTTAAGCCGGCAATAATCTCAGTTTTTACGGTTGTTGCATGTTGGCTGAGGGAAAAGGTTTTATCTAAAAAACGAGTGATCATTGGCTTTCCTTATTGTTTTTATTTCGCCATTTTGTCACGCTGCCGTGGCTAAGCTCTTTATTAGAATGCTGTTTATCGCAATACTACCAGCAATGAGCAAGGCAATCCCGACTGCGTTAGTATTACTGACTATTTGTTTTATTAGAAGGCTTGATTAATATCTATATGACTGACAAGACTGCACATTTCATAAAAAAAGTAAGAATTTGAGTAATTAGTCAAAAAATGATTATCAAAAGGCTATCTTACTTAGTATTGTGCATGCGCATCAGAATGAAACGATTCGGTAAGTGAATTAAATTCAAACCTTGTCGGCAGCAACATTGGTTTTCGACAGGAATACAAATAATGAGCACTGAAAGCAAAATGAGCAAACTCAAGCAACTAATTCAACAGTTGCCGAAAGCAGAACTGCATGTGCACATTGAGGGTACATTAGAGCCCGAATTAATGTGGCGCCTAGCACAAAAACATCATATTACGCTGCCATTTTTAAACGTTGAAGCCATTCAAAATGCATATCAGTTCAACAACCTACAAAGTTTCCTTGACCTGTATTATCAGGGCGCGGAGGTGTTGCGCGACGAAGACGATTTCTTCGAGCTGATGTGGGCTTATTTAGGCAAATGTCACCAACAAAATATTGTGCATACTGAAATTATGTTTGACCCGCAAACGCATACTCAAAGAGGCATTCCTTACGACGTTTTTATGCCTGGGTTTGCAAGAGCAATTGAGAAAGCTAAAACAGAACTTGGTATTTCTGTTTACTTGATCTTGTCATTCTTAAGGCACTTAAGTGAAGACAAAGCTATTCAAACCCTACAACAAGCGCAGCCCTATTATTCAATGATTAAGGCCGTTGGCTTAGACAGTGCTGAATTGCATAATCCGCCGTCAAAGTTTCAACGCGTATTTGCACAGGCTGCATTATTGGGCTTTAAGTTAGTTGCTCATGCGGGAGAAGAGGGTCCACCCGAATACATATGGGAAGCGATTAATTCACTCAAAGTAGACCGCCTTGATCACGGCGTTCGCAGCGTCGAAGACCCTAAATTAATGGCCTATTTGAAGCAACATCAGGTGCCACTGACGGTATGCCCGCTGAGCAATTTAAAACTCTGTGTTATTAACGATATGAGCGAGCACAATATCATTGAACTGTTAAATGAGGGTTTGCGGGTAATGGTAAATTCCGATGACCCGTCGTATTTTGGTGGCTATTTAAATGAAAATTTCTATGCCTTAGTCGACACACTTGGTTTGACAGAGGAGAATACTGTAAGGCTCATCAGCAATAGCATTAGCGCCAGTTTTTTACCCGATAATGACAAGCAAGAATGGCTAATGCGCATTCAACATTTGACACAAATTTCAAGGATGACTAAGCATGCGTAAACTTGTCTTACTCACTCTGATTATAATGTTACCTGCATTATATAGTGTTGCATCGGCCGAACAGAAGTATGGCCCTCGTGAATTCGCCGATAGCGATAAATGGACGGCTATTGTTGCTGCATATGAACCTGAAATTAACGCAATTGATGGTGCCTTTGACAAAATCGAAAGCGCAAAAATCGATGAAACGATCATTATCAAAGGTGTTAAATATCAACTAGGGACGTACAAAGGCCAACGAGTGATTATTTTTACCACAGGCATTAGTGTCGTCAATGCAGCACTGACGATACAAATGGCCCTTGATTATTTTCCCATTGACACGGTTGTCATGATGGGTATTGCTGGCGCTGTTAACCCTATTTTTGAACCCGGAGATATCGCTATTCCTGAACGTTGGTATTATCATGACGAGTCAGTTTATGTTAATCCAGATCCTCAAAATGAAGGTGCATATGTGCTTCCTGGTTATTATGAAGCGGCTTCAAATCGTCACAAGGAACGAGCAAAAATCGACGCTAACGCGCCTAAATATAAGAATTTTGGTTATCAGTTTCCAAGAGAAGTTGCGATCGTCAAAGAGGGGATCGCAAGCCCACAAAAAATGCCCTATTTTACGGTTTCCGACAATTTATTAGCGCTTGCTAAAAAAGCCCTAATGAATGTCGATACAATCAAAATGCCTTCTGGTAAACCAATCAAAATAAGTATCGGTGGCAATGGTGTAACTGGGTCAGTGTTTGTTGACAGTGCTAAGTATCGAATGTGGTTACAAGATGTCTTTAACGCGCAAGTAACGGAAATGGAATCGGCTGCTGTTGGTCAAGTTTGTTTTATAAACAACGTCGATTGGATTGTTATTCGTTCGGTTAGTGATTTAGCCGGTGGCCAAAAAGGCCAGAATGACGAAAACGTATTTAATGCCATTGCATCCGGCACGGGTACCAAGTTAATGATGGCTTTATTGGATGAGATCGTTAGCGCAAAAGCAAAAGACATAAAATAAGACTGGAAAATCCAGTTTAAATCTTTAGACACACGGTCTATTATCGATGACAACGACAAATTGTCGGATAACAATGCACCCGTAGCTCAGCTGGATAGAGTATCGGCCTCCGAAGGCTGGGGTCGAAATGCAGAACTATTATCCGCTTTAGGGCACATTGCGTTTAACGTAAATGACACACAGTTAGCATAAAAAAGTCAGAAGGCGAACAATAACACGCGCTAAAGTTCTAAAAGCAGAATATGGAAAATCATGGTGTACATTCTCTAAGTCCGACTGAAACGTCAGCCATATTTGAGCTAGTCACATTAGGTGACTCTAGTGGTATTCAAGATGGCAACCTTGGTGCTTTTTTATTCAGAGCTTCATCAGAACCTCGCTATATCGTATTAGATGCTTATACTTTTGTTAACGGCATCGATGTATCGTTGACAAACAATGCTTTTAAAGACTTAGAGCTTAACGAAGATAAAAAGTTATATCTCACGGGCAACATTCTGCATCATCACATCAAAGGTTATCTAATTAACCATGGTCGCCCATACCATGTTGCGGGTCTGTTGATTACAGCGTCAGACGACAGTAATCAACCTATTTATGCATTTAAGTCAGTTAACTAAACCATGAGGGATAACCACTTCAATTGGAAGGCTTAGCCGAACTTCACCACTAGCGGGAGGGAAGTGGCTGCCTTTTTTAAACAAATACCAAGTAATCGACTTAGTAACTCAAAGAGTTAATGATAGAAGTATCATTTGATAATCAACAACCCGAGCATCAACTTTATATTTGCAAAAAAGAGGCAAAAAATCGTATCGTGTTTGGAATAAGTGTCTTATTTTCAATATTTTATTAAAAAATGAAATAATTCAGATGGAAAGGCAAGCTACCGTATTACATTTGTATTAGACTGCTATATATCGAAAAATGTGGGGTGTCGGCCACCGTTTATTTTATTTTCAGGGGTTATAAATGATTAGTTATATGGATAATAAATTAAAATTATCAGCTACCTTTTTAGTGGCTGGGCTAATTTTATCAGGATGTGGTGCAACAGGTGGGGATAGTTCGGTTGGAAACGCAGCTCCACCTACTATAAATAAACAAATGTTCACTGCCGAAGTAGGATTGACAGCCAGACAGCGTTTTAGCAGCGCTTTAGAGAAGCTAGAGAACGGTGAAGAAGGGCCAGCATTAGCAGAACTAGAGGCCTATTTGATCGAAGTGCCTAGCAGCAATAGTGCGAGAAGTTTGGTTGAACAAATTTCGACTGACTCAAGTCAATACTTTCCTTCTGAGCATTTTAACGTTAACTTAACATCTGGAGTCAGCCTTTCTACACTAGCAAAAAAGTATTTGGGTTCACCATTAAAGTTTTATGCTTTAGCTAAATACAATAATATTTCCAATCCCAGTCGCGTTAACATCGGACAAGAAATCAAAATACCCTTGACACAACTTGCACAGGCTCAACGTGATAAAGATAACTCCTTAGAGCTTGAGACATTAGCAGAAACAAATGAGCAGTCTTTTGATGAGTTAGCCATGAGAGAAAAATCCAGTGATGCACTGGATGATACATCCGATTCAGTTGACTTGCCCGAAAATGTTTCCGTGTTAGCAGACGTTATTCCAATTGCGCCTAAGGAAACGGCGGAGTCTATATTAAATGATTTACAAGATTTGATTCAGAACAATGATTTTACAGTTGCTATTGAAAAACTAACGCGGCTGAAGACATTTGGTCAGTTCAATACGTTAGGAAGAGAGTTGGCAATAGCAGCGTATACCGGACGTGCAAAAGAAATTGCTGAAACAGACAATCTGCTAGCAGCAACATACTATGCTCAAGTAGGGCAGCTAAAATTGCTAGAAGAGGAGACATTCGCAGCCTTTGAAAACTTTAGAATGGCTACCGATCTTGATGAGAACAATGACCAAGCTATGGAAGAAATGCTTGTGCTGCAGAAAGAAATTGCTGATAAGTACCACAGAGAGGCATCATCAGCTTTTCGCCGTCAAGAACTAGACCTAGCTATCGAAAAATGGGACATGGTGTTAACGGTCAATCCTAATCATTCAAGTGCAAAATTATATAGAGTTCAAGCTTTAGAACTAAAAGAAAAACTAGATAATATTAATCAGAATTAGCGTTTAGTTTTTTAATTTTCATCAAATTATGCCTAATCTTGATGGCTCGCTGCATTAGTTGGCGAGCCTTTGTATTATTTGGCTGATACTTAAGAGAAAGCTCGAAGTATTCAATAGCCTTATCTAAATTAGTTTTAAATGCCTTATTCGCTAAATTGAAATACCTGTTTGCAATTGACTCTGAGAGTATATCTATATTTTTTTGTGTTACAGGTAATTTTTTATTATCAAGAGCGGCGATATTTATCGCTTGTTGGTAGTATCCAATGGCTTCTTCCGGTTTTTTTTGTTGCTGCTGGCTCTCCCCCAATTTGGTATACGCTAATATACGATAATTGTTTGGCTGCCTATGTCTCGGATAATACCCCTCGAATTTATCCGCTAATTGTAATAACCTTTTATATTCTTTATCTTGTATGAGCTTGTCACCCTGCTCAAGATACTGTGTTAGTTGGATTGAACTTTTGGCCTCTTCTTGGGACTCGATAAAATATTTCTTAATGTTTGCCGTTTTTGAACTGGCCTCTTCAATTGCAAATTGCCACTCAAACTTTCTTAACTCTTGCATCGCAATTTCGTTACTTGGCTCTAAGGCTAATATCTTCAAGTAGACTATTCGTTCTAATTTTTGGTTACCTGCTTTTTTAGCTTTGTCCAATATGCCAAGTTGCTCAATAATACGATCTGATATTAAAAATTCAAGTCGACGAATATGGTCATTGACGATCTGTTCTTTAGGATAGGCTATGTGTAAAACTTTCCATTGCGTCAACGCTTCTGCGAGGCGCTGCTGATTTTCTAATGATTGAGCAACAGGACCACGTTGTTCTAATAAAGCACTGTTATCTACAAAACTTGTGCTGCAAGAAAAACAAAGAATAATAGCGGTACCATAGATTATTTTCTTTATCATTTTAGGTCTACCTGACTAAAAGTGTCTAAACTTTTTTTGAACGTATTTAGACTATCTCCTCCATATATCATGGTTCGATGCAGCAAAAATGGGGTTGAAAACGAGGGATTACTGCCTTTTTGAACGGTTACTGCCAGCTCGTAATCATTTTGTTCGAGCAGTTCAACAATTTCCAAACTACTATTCCCATATGGATAGGCAAAATGATTAATTGTTTGTTCTATTCTGCTAAACAATATTTTTTCTGCACCTTCAACTTCTATCTTAAGTCGTGCCAGATAGTCTTTGCCTGATTCACCACCTGGCAATGGCGACAAGCTATCATGGGACTTTGAGTGGGATTGAATGTCCACCAAACCTGTTTCACTCAGGAATTTGACATCCCCCCATTTTAGTGCTGATCCAGCCCCTATAAAGTCAGGATAGACGAACATTGTAGACGGAAAGTTATGCTTCTTAAGAATTGGATACGCAACATCAAGATAACTTTTATAACCGTCATCTATGGTTATCACAACAGATTTAATCGGTAACTCTTTCTTACCATTGATGAAACTTCCTAACTCACTCAACGTTAATACTTGGTAGTTATTTGCAGCGAGATAATCCATTTGACTTTCAAATTCTGCACGTGTTACAACCATTTTATTTTGGCTTTCAGAGTCTTCAGTAAATTGGTGATAGCAAAGAATGGGAACACGTTGGTAGCCGTCAACAAAAACACCCGACTGGTTGATAGTCCGCTTGGGTACTGCAATAAAGGTACCTGTAGTTATTGACGTTTCTGGATTGTATCTTTCCAACACCTCAGAATATTTTTTGCTGCCTAAAAACTCTTCGGCTAATGACCCATAAGTGTCATTATCACTTGTCTGTATCACAATAAAATTATCGTTGCTTGCAATCACTTGACGTTGAGTTGAGGCACAACTTGCTAACAAGCATGACAAAATAAGGAGAGGTAAATACTTCAATTTTTTATACCCTCATCGGTCTTGGTATTAGTCCCGCCATTTTCCTCATCGCTAACTTTATCTGTAATATCACTTTCTTCTTTCGCTTTAACTGGCTTTTTACGCAGTTTACGTTTAACAGAAGGCGTTTTAGCTGACGTATCTGCTTTGGTATCTTCAGAGATCTCTAACGGATTGTCTGTTTTAGCTGAGGTATCGGCTGAGCCATACGTATCCTTATTATCAGCAATAAGGTTGGATTTTTTATCAACATTAATCTGACTAGTCGAAATAATAGTTTCATCAGGATTTAAATCTAACTCAGGCTCTGAGTGCGACACTAGAGCCGAAATAGACCCTTCAGGTTGTTCGGCGTCTATATCCTGATTCATTTTACTGGGCTCTATTTCGAGTCCAATCTGACTATTGGTTTTTGAATCTGACTCATCATTAATATTATGTTCGACCTGTGAAGGTAACTTAGATTCTGTTTCTTGATCTGTTACTTCCTTAAAACTTGGCTGCTCAGCTTGTGTAGCCAAATCATCTTGTTTTTCCTTAACGATCTCAGTCTTATCAATTCCTGTTTGCGTTAACTCATCAGTAACTTCCGTATATCTGTCCTGAATTGCTGCAGCCATGTTATTAAAACCATTAAACACTTCGCCTATCTCGTCATTCCGTGTAAGCGATATTCGAGTATCTAAATTGCCTGCTGAAAATTCTTTTAAAGACTGATTTAAAACGTTAAGCGGTCGTGCAATCAAACCACCAAATATAAACATAACGACAGCAACAGAGCTGGTTGTTATTAAGGCTAGGAAAAACATCAGCCAACCTGTAATGCTCTTGACTTCATCTAAGCCATCTTGGGATAAACCTAAAATTATGTGACCCACTTCAGTGCTTTGAAACAGGATAGGTGTTTTAATGTTAAACATTTTTTTGCCATCCGTTGTCTCTGCACTAGTAGTATAAACATCCTCAGTCTTACTGATAAGTTCTGCATTTTCATTTGGCTCATACATGTTGCCTACTAAGCTATTGTCACTGGCTCCTCTAACAACGCCTGCTCGGTCGGTGACAATTAAATAAGAAAATGTATCTCTACTTGCGGCATCACCTATAAACGTTTCTAGGGAGATCCAATCTTCACTGAGCATAGGTATTGCTGTATTAGTAGAAATAAACTTTGCAAAAGAAGAACCAGAGTCCACGGCCTGTTTGGTCATAGCAGCTGACTGGATATTAAATATAATTTTTATACTTATAAAAGACACTAGGCCAACAATAGCGACAACGGACAAGGTCCAACGTATTTTTAAAGGGATATATTTGTGTTTTTTCTGCTCGATTTGTTGGTCATTCAAGGTACTTAATTCTTTGCCTAACGCTTCTGCCAATTTGTTACCCGTCTGAAATCTTTTATCAGGAGATTTTTGCAGTAGCTTTTGTATTATTTGACGCACGCCAGCAGGTATATCCGGACATACGGTTTTTAGGGATTCAGGTTGTTTTTGAGCAATTTGTATCATTAAGGTAGCCATGTTGCTGGCATCAAAAGCTTTATTCCCACTTAGCATTTCGTACATTATGGTGCCTACAGAAAATAGATCTGAACGACCATCAACTGATTCACCTAATGCTTGCTCAGGTGACATATAACGAGGTGTTCCCAATACAGCGCCGACCTGAGTTTTTTGCGACTCTTTATTCTCATTCATCCGCGCAATACCGAAGTCTGCAACCTTAATCGATTCGCCATCAGGCATTACGATAATGTTGTCAGGTTTGATATCACGATGGACAATGCCAGATTTGTGAGCATAATCTAAGGATTTAGCCAATTGTAAAGCTATTATCAGAGTTTGTTTTAGGGGGAGTTTTTTCTTATCTTTAAGCACCTCACCTAAATCACAACCCGCTAAAAGCTCCATCATGATATAAGGGGCATTTTCTAATTTACCCACATCAAAAACTGTCACAATGCCCGAATGAGAAAGTGCTCCAGCGGCTTTTGCTTCCCGTAAAAATCTAGATAAGTATTCTTCATCTACACAATGATCTTCTTTGAGTATTTTAAAGGCCACAGAACGGTCTATTTCGGGATCATAGGCACGATAGACTTTAGCCATTGCGCCTTCACCGATCATCTCCTTTATCTCGTAACGCCCAATCGTCTTGTCCAACATATCTTGTTCCATCAAACTTCCTTGATTTTTTGATTTTTGTTGCAAGAATGGCTTCAATATGTGAGTAAATTCGTGCAGTGCTTATATCTCAGTCTACCTAAAAAAATACCAGCAATCAAAGACATTTATCCCTATACTATCTATAATTAGTGTATTAAAAGTGATAGGGAAATTGACCCGTCTAAAAATAGTAATGTGATTTATAAATCGGCCTCACTGGAATTAATAATTATGCTTGAATGTTCATGGAAATCGGTAGCGAAGACAGACATTGGTACAATAAGAAAGGTTAACGAAGATGCATTTTTGGATAGCCCTCATGTAGGTATGTGGTGTGTTGCTGATGGAATGGGAGGCCATGCCAAAGGTGATGTCGCCAGTAAATTGATAGTAGATAGTTTGCAGGTTATCGCAAATACGAATAGCTATCCTTTGAGGACAGAACAAATCAAACATGTATTACAGGATGTCAATAACCGTTTAGTTGCAATGGCTAGTGAGAAACAAGCTGTTATTGGCAGTACTGTAGTGGTTCTTATTTTTGATCAGCAATATGCTCACTGTATTTGGGCCGGTGATAGTCGCATATACCGGATACGCAATAATAAGCTCACACGGCTTACGCAAGATCATAGCCAAGTAGAGGAAATGGTTCAACAGGGACTCTTAACTCCTGAACAAGCCGAAAGTCATCCAAATGCAAATGTTATTACTCGAGCGGTTGGTGCCTGTGAAGAGTTGGACTTGGATGTCGTAAGTGATGTAAGACTGGATGGAGATAAGTACTTTTTATGTAGTGACGGTCTTAACAAAGTTATTGATGATGTGGAGATTGAAAAATTGTTACTTAATACGCCATTAGATTCTATTGCACCTTTGTTAATTCAAACTTCTTTAGAACTCAAAGCTCGTGATAATGTCACTGTTATAGTGGTTGACAATCAACAGTCTTTAGAGATATCTGATGGAATGAACAATATTCCTTTAAGCACATCATATTTAGATGACACCTTACCGTTAAGTAGATAACCTAAGGTTGTTATACGATATTTCTTAGTTCTATTCGGTCACTAAAAAAGAATAATAGTTGTCTGTTGGGGGCATCCCAGAGAAATATCGTATCTGTGGATTAGTCCCCTCGGTATTTCCCATCGACCAAATTGATATATCGGTATTCTGTTTTGCCAGTAACATTTGTAAGAAAGACTCATTACCAACGGTAAACTCAAGTGCATCGATTCCTGTAACACAACCAAGCTCCATAATTGAAGATATCTCTTTAACCTCTGCACTTTGACATGTGGACTCTTTAAGGCTTTGATAAATATCATTCAGTACGATGGTTATTTCGTCGAGGTCTGGCCTTTTATTTTCCAATAAACTTAATGCAAAGTCTTCTCCGACTTCGTGTATGAGGTCAACTTTTCGTGCAAATATAAATGGATTAACGTCTGCTTCAGCCTGGCAAACAACAGTGAAAGGGTAACATCGACCCGCTTTATCAACACTTGGCATTATAAACCCAGCAACAGGTGTATCACTAACTGTCTTTTGGTTAATAACAAAACGCCAAATGGGGCTGTTAAAGTATTTGCTTCTCCATAAACTCCCTAATTGTTCATTAGACGAGCTCAAAGACTTTAATACCCAATTATCCCAATATTTTATAAATTCGGGACACACGTTGCGTTGCACAAAATCGCCATAGCCAGGTAGCTTGCCAAAATATCCAATTTTCATTATGTCTCGCTAAAATTCACGGAGACATTTGAAATTAGACAACTGGGACATAATCAAGGGATTCACTCTGCCGTTCCCAGTAATTTCATATATCGCTTCATAATCGTTTTTAGCAAATGTCACCTCTACTTTATTTTCATTTATCTGTTTGCGTTTTGCGTTGTCAATAAGTCTAAATAATGCAAATAACCCATTTTTGCTTTCAACCACATCACTACCATCACGACGCTGAAAAGCAAATTGACTGCTTGAGCCGAAGTCTTGTGGCGGCCACACAATATTGGTACTTGCAGGTCGACCAAATTGATAACTCAAATTTTGACCGTGGATCGACATTTTGAACTTTGAAACCCGAGAATCTAAGTAAATGGGCTTGAAGGCCAAGGTAAGTGAGGCACTATCGCTATCGTTCGCAAATAAACTATCCCGTATCTTGTTTACTTGCTCAAAGAATGGCAATACATCATCATCAAAACCATAGGTTCCAGCAATGTTCGCTTTCCATTGGAATGGATAAGAGTTACTTCTGATTAATGGACGTATATGTTCAGAGAAAAACTGATAAATGCTACCTGATGACCCGAATAATTGGGTTAAATCTCTCAGATTCGCATCTGTTTGTGCCGATCGCTCAAAAGGATATTTAAAGTTAATAGTATCATTACACTTAGCTAATACACTTTGCTGCCAAAGATTTTCAATTTTGATTCTATGTGTTTGGTTGCGCATTGCTTTAATACTATTGGCCATTTCCGCACCCCAACGATTTAGGGGAGCGGGTTGACTAAAAGCAAAGGCCTGTAAAGGTTTTAAGATGTCATCGTTACCGCTGACGTCCTCATTTCTAAAATCAAAATCTAGCGCCACAGAAATATCCGAAACAATCGAGGACATTCTTTGCAGAACAACGGTTTTTTGCTCTTCGCTTAAAAGCTCGTGCAATTTACTAAACTGCGAGGTGATCAGATATTCGGGAGTATCAGTGCTGCGCAAGCTACTGAGTCTTTTAGCCCTATCAGTAGCTCGGTCAGCCGAAACAGACAAATTTGATAGTTGTAGGTCAGAGCTAATTTCCACCAGTTTTGTTGCTTGGGAAACCGATTCAAGTAACTGAAATAGTGGTGAGCTTATTCCGCTGGCTAACTTTAATGCTGAATCTAATGCTGCCATATTGGTTGTTTGTTTTACAGAAACTGATTGCAATAATTGTTGCCAGTTATTTACATAGTCTCGTGCATATGATTTTTCAATCTGTGATGACAATGCGCCTTTGTTGATCACATTACCCTCGCCTAATATCCATGTTTCGGTTTCTAATTGGTCTAGGTAATTTTCAATTTCCTCATCCAACACCAGCGAAAATATTTCAGGTGTAAAAAGGCGTGCAATAGTTTGAATGTCATCTTGAGTGGTTGTTAACAAGGTACGCCAGTCTGATCCCGCTAATTGGGCCATTGATAACATATCTTCTGACTTATTCATGTAGGCAATTTTAAATTGTGCATAATAAATATCTGATACAGTTTGTGATTGCAAAATACGTCTCGAATTGTCCACCAAAGGCTGATCCACACTAGCAAATGACATATTATTTTTAACAAGGTTGTTAGCGTGAGCGGATACCTGAACAAATTCAGTATTTGTAAAAAACTCATTACTGTTAAGATTTTTAAACAACCAATACCTTAGAAAAGTACGGTCTCTTTTATCTGCATTTGCAAGCATTAAATAAGCCTTTAATGCTTGATATTTTTCACTTATATCGTCGCTACTCCTTAGCTGGTCTTCTACCTGTTTTTTTACATAAGGCATAAGGACTGTAGAGAGCAGTCTGTCGTAACTCGCTGTCAGTGCATTTTCTAATGAGTTCGACTGGGCCAAGCCTAAGCCTGAAAACTGAGATTCACTTTGCTCAACGACTGCTGCAATGTTATCGGCAAAGTCATTTAGGGCTGGGATATAACTCCTTACATCAGCACCACTGGAAACTGAGCTTTCATACTGTTTGCTCCATTTATCTACAGATGATTCACTTAGTTCAACATACCGTGCATTATTGCCGAAACTAATAAAAAAACCTATTATAATGAATAATGTAAAAACGCTAGCGCTAGCCATTGTTATGCGTTTTATCAAGCTTTTTCGTTTTTCATAGCCGACTAATACGCCAAACTGGTCTGATTCTGGGAAAATAACTTGCTGCAGCAGCTCTTTAATAAAATAACTACGCTGGTCGTTATTCCATAACGCTTTTGCTTTATTTTTCAAACCAAAAGCGGAAGATACTTTAGCGATAATACGGTCAATAGGTGCTCCACTTTGAGTCCCACTAGTAAAATAAACACCTCTTACAATACCTGAGGTCAATCCTTCATCAACTTTGGCTAAATTACCCACTATACTGTCAAGTGTTGGTTTTAACGATGAAAACTGGTCACTAAAGCTATAAATGAGTGACTTGCGATTGGGATCTCTTTCTAGCGAAATTCGATGCCACTGGCGCCTTGTAATCGATTGGGTTAACTGTCTAAATTCTTGAGAAAAATGCGTTAACAAATTACCTTGTATACTATTGTTTTTATCAAAAGTAATACCGAATGCTTGTTCTCTTTCCTTATGTGAAAAGGTCTCATAGAACTGACTAAACCCAGCCAGCATATCGGATTTAGTAATCACAATATAAACAGGAAATCTGGTTTTAAAAAAGTCATTTACTTCTGCAATACGTTTTTTCATTTGCAAAATATGTTGACTCATTTCATATTCATTCATCGTCATCAGATCTGACATACTAAAACTGACTATTAATCCACTAATAGGTTTGCGACGATATTTTTTAATTAAGCCTAAAAAGTTATTCCATCCTGTCTGATCGGCTTTTTGGTGACTATCTTGGGAGCTATATCGACCTGCTGTGTCCAACAATACTGCATCCTGAGTTATCCACCAATCGCAGTTTTTAGTACCTCCAACGCCTTGTACTGCTTGATTTCCAAGCTCATTGAAGAGTGGGAATTGCAGACCTGAATTAGACAGTAAAGTGGTTTTCCCACTTCCTGGAGAGCCAATTATCATATACCAAGGCATATCAGTCAGTGAATTTTGCCTGCCTTTTTTATTTTTTAACATGTTAAAGGCTTCGTCAAACTTACTCTTTAACTCCGCAGACTCAGAGTTAATAATATCATTGAGCCCATCTTCTTCGGTGATGTCTTTAACCAAATTTTGCTGTTTTTTCATTTGTCGGTGATATTTGATAAATTGAACAATTAAATAAATAAACAACACCAAAAGAATAATAATAAACCGGCTGCTTAATGAGGCTAGGAAAAAATAACCTGCAAAATTAAAGTAAGGCCCAGCAAAATAAATTAACAAGGAAAAAAGTAGAAAACAGATGACTGGGATAAACCATCTGCTAGCGGTTATTTTTTTTATCTTTTCCATTATATGAGGTCATCCTTCAAAATCAGAGTCAATTCTACGCGGCGATTAATACTTTGATTGTAATCACTATCATTAGTTACCAATGGCTGCGTATCAGCGACGCCTCTGGTCATGGTATTCGGCAACTGTTTGTTGCTTTTTGTTAACCATTTAGCAATAGCTTCAGCTCTCTTGCGAGAGATGACCCAATTTGATTCTGGTTGACCTGTCGAGTCAGTGTGCCCCACAACCAGTATGCGATCCGCATAATCCTGTATAGCATTGACTAAAACATTCACATCAGGCAGCGCTTGTTCATTGACTGTGCTACTCCCTGACTTGAACAAACCGGTACTAACAAAACGAATAATAAGTTGATCGTTTCGAACATCAACAGATACAATTTTTCCCTCAATATAGACGCTTAGTGCGTCCTTTAATGAATTGGCAACACTATTGATATCAAGTAGGTTTGATTGAGGACCTGCGGCTTTGGGTACTAATTGCTCCCAGCCGATAGACTCTATTTTCTGATATAGTGGTTCTACTTTGGTTTGCAAATTGGATAAAAATACTAAATACACAACTAGTAAAATGAACCCCATAAATAAGAAAAATACTGGAAGTGGAAATTGTTTAACAAAACCGGTTTCTGTATTCCCTGCACCTTGCCAACTAGGAGACAAGTCACGACTAATCGGGCGAATTTGCTCTATTGGACCGTACAATTGTTGACTTATTTGCAGTAATTCAGACTCTCCCTGTTTTGAGAGTCGATACTTTCCACAGAACCCTGATGACAAACAAACATAACATAATTCAATTAAGTCAATGTTGCGTTGTGGTTGTTCGAGCAATTTGTTTACGATAATAAAAAATTTTTCTCCTCCGGATGTTTCATTATGATATTTACTTAATAAGGTCTGTTGACTCCAAACACTGTCTGACCCCCAAGGGGTAGACAGTGCTAACTCATCAACTAAACAACAGATGAGATAACGTGCAGTCAGCCCTACTTCTTTACTTAAATTGAGTTGACTAATCTGTTGGTCAAACTTAGTAATTAAGGTTTCTATGTCTCTTCGAAGTTGTTCAATACTGTTGCTGGGCTCTAATGAACGAATATGACTGGCTAAAATGACTAGATCGCTGGCACAGGATAAAATAATATTCTCGCCGTCACATTGTGCGGAAGCATTCAAATTAACTTGTTCTGTTACATTGTTAGGCTGAGAAGATGCTATAGGTGAAGATTCAAAACCTTGTGAGCTTGCTGATTTTCGTCGGCCACCCGGGTTAGGAATAATCATAGTCTTAGACAAATCATCGTCTTGCATTATTACTTGCTCCTAATGGCCCACAGTTCCATATTCAAATTTGGGAACTTCGTCCCTACGTGCAATGCGATACCGCCAGATTCTGCCAGGGCATTCCAATATTCACCATTTTGAATCAACTCATAATAAATATAATTGCGTTGATAAGGAATTTCTCGCGGTGCTACTGCTAAATTATTGAGTTGAATACCCGGTAATTGAACATTAACCAGTTCTTTGATTTGTTCAATAGCCCCGATTTTGACTTGAGCTTGAAAGTATGTACGAAGTTCTTCCGTTGATATGTCTGCGGTCACTGCAAGTATAAAGGATGCAGAAGAGAATAATGTTTTATCCGCAATGACACCAATACTGATCCCATACTGCTTCTCTTGCAACGGAATGTTGAGTGAGTTTTGTTCTAAAACAACGCTGAATATTTGTCGTAATTCCTCAATAAGAGAACTAAACATCTCAGTTAGTTTGTTGTGCTGATAAATTGGTAGCTCGGGTACTAACTTATCCGCTTTGATAAAAGTGCTCATGTCGCCGATTAGACCAATAAATCTTTCATACAATTCAAAGGGTGCTAGGATTTCTGCCTGGTCTAGATTGTTCAAAATAGGGGCGTGTCGATTAAGAGTCTGCAGCATCAAAAAGTCGGTTACTTCTGTCGTGGTCGCTTTACCTGCTACAGACACTCGGGAAGCAAGTGCACTGGTGCGATGTTTAACTAGTTTTACTAACTCACTTAAAAAACCAGAGATAAAAGCATTACTCTTAATATTTAGGCTAGGAGCGATATAATTTTCTTGTAAACTAACGTTATTACTGGCACTCACATCATTTACAAAGGCAATTGGAATGCAGCTAAACTCATTATTGTCATCTTTGTCAGTGCGTAAACTAAAGCTCAGTCCAGATACTTCAACAATTTGTTTTGTCGAAGATGTGCCAGATACATCTCTTGCTTCATGTTCAGCTATTGAATATCGGCTACGAATCGCGCTGTCACGGGATGTTTCTGTATTGCCATTGCGTCTAATTGACACCGCTAAATAGATGGTTGTATTCAATAAATTTTCATTTATATCGATGGCCATAGGTAAGCTATCAATACTCGGGAAGTTGAAGTAACTTCCATCTGGCAATATGCCTTCAGCGGCATTTAGGCAAAATTTACCATTTTTCAAATGAGATTTATCAATTTCTATAGAAGACATTCCCCAGAAATGAGGGCGGCATAAAGAACTGCTATATCTTAACTGAGATTCATGATATCTGGATTGTTGCTGAAAATGATGGGGTTGGAGCATCATTCCTTCCGACCAAATTACCTTCTTTTCCCATGCCATATCAACCGATCCTTTATTTATATTCTATTTATTAAAATTTATATTTCTACTACACGTACAGACAGCTTATCTATTTTAATTTCGATTCCAGAACTGCTCCATAAACTACCTTCGGGCACCGCTTTTACGGTCCGCCAAGTCACCATATCGGTACTGCGATAACCTACAACAACCCCAATATACTTAGCATTTTCAGATATTTTCAGTTCAACTTCTTTTTTACTATTTGGATCAATCAAATACTCGTCTAACGTTATATATTCTGTACCAAGAGCATTATGGTTACTTTCAAAAAGTGCATCATAACTTGAATTTTCAAAATTAATTTTATTTGATAATTGATATATCCGCACAATAACAGACGACGGACGCCCCGCTATGTCAGGGTTGATATCTGCAGACGCAGTAATGAAATAATTAAAATTCACGGTATTTTCAGTTGTACTGGAACAAGCTGTGAGTGCAAAACACACGTAAATAATACTGATTTTTGTTAGATGCCTTAGCATATTTTTTTCCTTTCTATTGTTCATTTTTGAAATTGTTAATTTGAGATTGATAAGCATCAGAGAAATACGAGCCAAGTATTTCATTAAGATTTTCAGTGACACTTTTGGCTAACGTACTTTGCTTTTCTTTGTATAACTGCCAACACTGTGAATTAGCATTTAACCCCATAAACCGTTTTGATTTTTCATTGACTTGTTTTTCAATGGTTTCGGGGGCCAGTTCGGCGAGCAAGCCAATAAGTGTACCCTGTAATCCCGCCATAAATGCCATTTGATGCAATTGTATGTCTTTTAATGCCTCGTCGTATGCATCGCCTGTCGTCATATACCCCTTTTTCTTCTTAACGAGCAACATTTCCAAAGTATCCTCTGGGTCAATAGAAAACTTGATTGGGTTGTTTGATCTAGGTTGTATTAGTGTTGCTGACAGTCTGGATTCTTGTTTAAATGCCGTTCTACTGGCTAAAAGAGACATCACCCCTTTTGTGGTCGACAACATCACGGTGGCAACGTCCTCGGCAAAGGTTTCTTTATCGACCGTACTCATAAACTCTTTCGGCAAGCCCAATTTTTCGTACAACATGCAAAAAAATGTATCGTCACCACTGACTGCAAGTGAGACTTTCTCGCTAACCCCTTGGTTTGTATTATTTTGTTGTGGGATATCAGCGGTGACTGATGGCGGAATAACAGGACGCTCATTCTTTGAATCATAAACATCAGGTGCTGGCGCAGGAGCAACCGTGGGAGCAAGAACCTGAGCCCCCTGGTTATTTATGTCTTGTGAAGGGGTAGGCGTAAGCCACTCGGACCCTGCAGATGTAGGTGTTAAAGGTTCAAAAATGGGCTTTTCTAGTTCCTCAGCAAAGGGATTAGCGATCTCTTGTTGGGGTGCAGGTTGTTGAGTATCGTTTGCTGGTTTGAGGTCACCAACATCAAACATCTCCCAATCATCGGGAATAACGCCATCACCAACCTTTACGACACTGTCAGAGGCAGTGGAGAAGGGTGAATTCGTCTGAGCACTAGGATTAAATTGATTACTTGGTATTTGGGGCGTGCTCGCGGCGGGTGATATTAACGGTTCAGATAATAGTTCCTTTAGTCCTAGGTCGCCCGACGGACTGGCATTATGACCAAAATTTTGTGGTCCTGATGGTGTAAAAAAACTTGACGGGTTTGCTTCTAGTGGCGCAGCAGCTTCAGCTCCCATTACCAAACCCAACAAGTCGCCGTCAGTCTGATTATCTGTTAGCTGCGCAGTGCTATCCTCCGTATATTGCAGATTAATTTCTTCCACCTGTACTGAGTGTTTACCAATAACCAGGACATCTGATTTTTGCAAAACGTGTTCATTGCCGTGGCCTAACGGAGCGTTAGCATTGTTAATGACAGCCCCATTACTGCTTACATCGGTAAGAATAAACTGTTGATTTCTAAACGAGATCAGCAAATGTTTTTTAGACACAAATCTGTCCGTATCGATTAAGGTCCAATCACAATCTGGAGCCCGTCCAATCGAACCGCCGAGGTCTGTAAAACTACATTCATCGTTTTGACCAATAACTGTGGCCGATAAAAGTTTCAATTTCAAATATGACATAGGTACAAACAAATCCTTAATACTTTTAGTTTACCAATAGCTTTGAGGCCACTATCAATATTGCTAATATAGGGATTAATAGCAATAACACTTTAATCTGTCATTAAAAAGCTGGTACTTTTGTTCCTGATGCTTCGCCTTTATTTTTGCCGCATCACCAGGCTTTGCAACATCAGCCGCGGTCGACTCTACTGCAGTTACTGTTTTACCGCTTTTTGCTAACACAGTATTCTCTTTCACTATTCATTTTTACGTTTGATGGTATAGGCAAAATATAATGCTCATTATTTTGAGGATAATACCAAGCAACTTAGTTAATTTTCACCATACTGCCTTTGACAGAGGCATTTGCCCCCGCTTTGATTTCGGCATTTGCCCCGGCATTAATTTTAGTATCGGCGCCTGATTTGATATCTATTTTCGCACCGGCATCCAATTCAATATCACTATCTGTTTTAATTGTTATGCCTCCACCTTCAATAGAAATTGATGATCCCCCGACTTTAAGCGTAATTTTGTCAGTCGCTTCAATGCAAATATTGCTACCTTTGACATAGCTATCATCGGACACCTGCATTGAATGATTCGCCTTAAAGACCTCAGTTACGTCACCTGTAACGGTAAGCGATAATGAGTCCCCTACTTTTTTTGCTTCTTTGCCGATAACATCCAAATGACGGTCTTTACCTATTTTTTCAACGTGGTCAGCTTTAACTTCTTCACTGCGATTATTTTCAACAAGTTCTGTTTGGTCATTTTTAATAATTAAATGACGGTCATTACCTATTGTTTCAAAGCAATCATTTTTAATATTGATCTCTTGGTTTTTCTGTCCTTGAATAAAAATCTGTTCTTCGTCTTTTTTATCTTCAAAACGAATCTCATTAAAACCATCCCCCCCTTTAGTCGATCGTGATTTGACCCCTGACATAGTGGCATTAGCGGGCAGGTCATAAGGTGGCATAGCACTGCCATTATATACGCTACCAATAACGATTGGGCGATCAGGGTCTCCATGAATAAAGTCCACTAAGACTTCTTGTCCAATACGGGGAATTTGCATGCTTCCCCAATTTTTTCCCGCCCATGATTGTGATACCCTGATCCAGCAAGAGCTTTTTTCATCAGCCTCTGCATCTCTATCCCAATGAAACAACACTTTGATCCGGCCGTATTTGTCGGTCCATATTTCTTCGCCTTTTTTACCCACTACCATAGCTGTTTGTGGCCCGGTGATCCTGGGCTTAATGGCAACTTGCTGTGGACGATAGGTTACATTCGAAGGGATCGCGGTAAAGTTACATGTGAATAAGTTTGTTTCCTGCTCATTTGGACTTGGAATGTATTGTTCAGATTTTAAGATACAGGAAAAATTGACCACTAAATAATTGTCGTTTTGATCGTCACGGTGATGATCAATCAACGCAAATTGGCTACCTGCATAGAGTGTTCTAAAATTACCCTCGGCATATTTTTGATCGTAACGAACGTTTTCTTTCTCCATCAAAATTTTGGTATAGCTGATACCTTTATCTCGTTCTGTATATTTTCCGGGATAATTAAATTTTTGTAATGAAGCAAGTGATCCCGTTTTAGGATCTGTGGTGACCGCATTGAGGTTTTTAGAAGGCAACGTAAAATCAAAGTCGGCCAGACTCACTCCCCCAGTGCGGATTTTTCGGTAGTTTTCCCATTTTATTATTCCTTCCAAGCCGATGTGATAATCAGACTCTTCCTTTTCGTAAAAAGGAACATCGCCAATATCCGGTTGCACCGAACTGTCGTCAGCTAATATTAAAGTGTGTTTACCATCGGTATGGATAAAATAATAGTAGATCCCTTCCTGCTCCATTAGTCTGGATACAAAGTTGAAATCGCTCTCATTGTATTGAACTACATATTCTTGGGGGCTATATGTATCTTTAAGTCGGTCTTCATAGTCAGAGAAACCCAAGTCGTCAAAGACCATTTTGATAATATCAGGGTAGGTTTTTTCTTGGAAAATTCGGCAATTTTCACTTAAGGAAAGTAACCAGAACCAGGGCTTAATCACTGCCCCAAAACAGGCATTTCTATCGATATTTTCTTTTTGAAAAAATTCGGTAACGATGCCATTAAAAAAGCGGGTTTCATTTTCGGTTTCTAGACGGATAGTAACATTTTGTCCCAATATATCGTCCAATGAAATATCTTCATCGCTACTCAAAAGTTCCGCTTCTATGGAAAACGGTTGGCCAAGTTCTTCATTTATTCGTGCTTGTCGCAATAATAACTTTTCGTCGCCAAGGGGGGTAGAAATCGCAACAAATTTGTTGTCAGCGGGCATGTATGCATCCTTCGATTGATAAAAAAAGCCTTATTAGCGCCCATGCTTTGGTGAACTGGCTAATTAAAATCATTTACCAGAGATTAATGCCACTTCAAGGATAACAATGCTTTGCACATTTTAATATTCGCTCCAAAAACAGTCAGCGCTTAATCGCCTTGCCTGCATTAAATTAAATACTTTATTTAAACGATAGCTAAACTTTATTAATCTATCACATTCTTTTCTCTCACATTCTTTTTTTTTGCGCTTGCATTATATTATGTTTTTGTATTATTGTGGATTACGTAAATTTTTTACATTACATTGTCTCTACTGCAACTGGCTTCTTGTTTGTTCTAGACTAGAGCTTTAAAGACTTTTTAAATGTAATATAATAAGAAAAAAATGGATTACGATAAGAAAATCAGCTCAGAAGTGTCGAATAGTGAAGCATGCGGTGTAAATCTTGAGGATGACCCCGGCTTTCAAAATTTCTTCTTTGCATCTCAGGGAACACCCGAAAGATTTGACGGGCAGTCAACGATCCCACCAGAGGCTCCAGATTGGCGAACAGTCAAAAAGCAAGCGCTTGAATATCTAGAAAAGACTCGAGACCTTAAATTAATTAGTGTGCTTGCGCAGGCGGTACTAAATACTGAGGGCTTAGTCAAATTCGAACAATGCTTAAATGGTTTGGCGCAACAAGTGAAAGGGCATTGGCAAGAATTACTGCCCCCATTAGACGAAGATGACGGTGACCCCTTAGAAAGAATATCTGCTCTGGGTCATTTATGTGACAAAGATTTTGTAATCAACATTATAAAAAAACTCCCTATCGCCCATTCCAAAGGGTTGGGTGGCGTCACATTACAGGTCATTGATCGCGCTGTCGGTCCCGCAGGCTCTAAAATTGAAGGTGACTTAGCAATACCTCAAATTATCGGCATATTTAAAGAGTCCGATCCTGAACAGATCGTCGCCACCTACACTGCTGTAAACCAATGTATTGCGCACTTAAACGAGATCAATAATACGTTTATTGAACGCGCTGGAAATGAGTACAACGTTAACTGTGACGCAACCATTGATGTATTGACTCACCTTGGTAATTCATTGCAAAAATATGGCAATCTGCATATTGAAGTAATTACTGAGGCAGAAGAAATTACCGAGTCACCGACTTCACAGCAACCTGCGAATGGTTCAACGTCTTCTAATACACCAAATCATCCCAATTTTGATAGTGCCAATATGGAATTAACCTCTCGAAACGATGTAGAACGATGTTTTGATTTGATACTTGCTTACTACCAGCAATGTGAGCCATCAAGTCCTGTGCCGATTTTGATCAATAGAGCGAAGAAACTCGTCAACTCAGATTTTCTCGACATAGTGAAAGACATTTTCCCTGATGCGCTGGAACAAGTTCAAAAGCTCGGCGGTATTACCGACCAAGAGCCCGAGGCAAATACGACTGGAAGTACAGGTTCATCAGGCAGTTCCTGGTAAATAAAACTGAATTAAAAACCTAACAACATTCGCTAAGTAAAAAATTACATTATTACTAACAGAGTAGGAGAGTCAACGTGGCTAGTGGTCAAAAATTTATCGGGCGCAATAGAGCGCCGAGAGTTCAAATCGATTACGATGTAGAGCTGTATGGTGCAGAAAAAAAAGTTCAAATTCCGTTTGTAATGGGTGTTATGGCAGATTTAAGTGGTAACCCGGCCGAACCTTTAGCACCATTATCGGAACGTAAGATATTAGAGATTGATGTTGATAATTTTGACGATAGGTTAAAAGCAGCAAAGCCTCGCGTGCAGTTAAGTGTGCCCAACACGTTAACCGGTGAAGGTAACTTATCGGTAGAAATCAACTTTGAAAGCATGGACGACTTTACACCCGCAGCTATTGCCAAGAAAACCGACGGCCTCAAACAATTGCTTGAAGCCAGAACGCAGCTATCCAATTTAGTGACTTACATGGACGGTAAAGAGGGCGCAGAGCAGCTGATCGCCAAGGCACTGGCCGATCCTACCTTATTAGCGACCTTAAGTGCGGCACCTAAACCAGACGAAAGTGGGGAGGAATAAACGTGGCTGAACAAGAATCAATACAAACAGAACAAACCGCATGGGAAGATCTTGACCAAAATAGCTTCGCATCATTATTACAAAAAGAGTTTAAACCTAAATCTGAGAATGCTAAAACTGAAGTTGAAAAAGCGGTTAATACCTTGGCAGGTTACGCACTAGCAGATGCAAATATCATTTCTGAAGATACGGTTAATTCGATTGAGGCCATTATTGCTGAAATTGATAAAAAGCTATCAGAGCAAGTTAATTTAATTTTACATCATGAAGATTACCAGACACTTGAAGGCACCTGGAGAGGTTTGCATTACTTAGTGAATAACACTGAAACAGACGAATTCCTTAAAGTACGTGTTTTCAACATTTCCAAGAAAGAGCTCGGCAAAAACTTAAAGAAATTTGCCGGAACAGCCTGGGACCAAAGCCCAATATTTAAGAAATTCTATGAAGAAGAATACGGTCAGTTTGGTGGCGAACCCTTTGGCGCAATAGTAGGTGATTATTATTTCGATAATAGTCCTGCTGATGTTAACTTGCTCACTAATATGTCAAAAATTTGTGCCGCCTCACACTCTCCCTTTATTACGGCAGCGTCACCTGGACTTTTACAATTAGACAATTGGAGCGAGTTAAGTAATCCACGGGATCTGACTAAAGTTTTCTCTACTCCGGACTTCGCTGCATTCAGGTCGCTACGTGAAACTGAAGACGCCAAGTATATTGCGTTGACTATGCCCAGAGTACTTTCCCGTCTGCCTTATGGTGATAAAACGGACCCAGTAGAAGCTTTCGATTTTGAAGAAGATGTCAGTGGCCCCGATTCATCTAAATACGCCTGGACTAACGCCGCCTATTCTATGGCAGTAAACATTAACCGTTCATTTAAAGAATATGGCTGGTGTTCACGTATTCGAGGTATTGAATCTGGTGGCGACGTACAAGGTCTTCCTGTACATACCTTCCCCAGTGATGATGGTGGCGTAGACATGAAATGCCCCACAGAAGTGGCTATTAGCGATCGCCGTGAAGCGGAACTTTCGTCTTGTGGTTTAATGCCGCTTATTCATCGTAAAAACAGTGATATGGCAGCTTTTATTGGCGCGCAGTCTTTACAAAAACCGGCCGAATATGATGACCCGGATGCGACGTCAAATGCTGCATTAGCGGCACGCTTGCCCTATTTATTTGCTACCTGCCGTTTTGCCCATTATTTGAAGTGTATTGTGCGAGATAAGGTAGGTTCATTTAAAGAGCGTGCTGACATGCAGCGCTGGTTACAAGATTGGGTTAACAATTATGTAGACGGCGATCCTGCAAATTCATCAGAAGAAACCAAAGCCCGTAAACCTATGTCTGCAGCGGAAGTAGTAGTCGAGGAGGTAGAAGGAAGCCCAGGCTATTACAGCGCCAAATTCTTTTTACGCCCTCATTACCAATTAGAAGGTTTAACAGCATCATTACGATTGGTGTCAAAATTACCATCTGAAAAATAAACGCATTAAACGAGTAAACTAATAAACAATAAACTAATAAAAGGAAAGTAATTATGGCTGTTGATATGTTTTTAAAATTGGATGGGATTGAAGGTGAGTCTCAAGATAAAACTCATGCCAAATCTATTGATGTTTTAGCGTGGAGTTGGGGTCTATCGCAAAGTGGTAGCTTTCATGCAGGTGGTGGTGGTGGTGCAGGTAAAGCCAATTTTCAAGATATCAGTGTTACTAAATATGTTGATAAATCGTCTATGACGCTAATGGGGAAAATAGCGACTGGTCAACACATTGAAAAAGCAAAACTTATTGTACGCAAGGCGGGCGGCACCGCTCCTATTGAGTACGTAGTCATTGAGATGGAAAAAGTAATGATAACGTCACTATCCACCGGTGGTTCTGGTGGAGAAGACAAGCTGACTGAAAATATTACACTAAATTTTGCTATTGCTAAGGTTTCGTATCTGCCTCAAAAAGCTGATGGCGGCGCTGATGCAGCGGTTGAGTTTAAGTGGGATATTGCGCAAAACACAACGGCTTAAACTAAAAAAAGCCACTCACAAATTTGAGTGGCTATTTTATTTTTATCTTAGTCTATTTCATTAGCGGGATAGACCATCTTTAAGTTCATATAAGTAAAGTAATAATGAATGCCGAAAGTCTATTAAAGTCAGGTGACTTAATCGCTTGTAAAGCGCAACTATTTAGCGACATAAAAAAAGACCCTAGTAACGTAAACCTACGTGTTTTTTTGTTTCAGCTGTCTTGTATCAAGCGTGATTGGCAAAAAGCGAAAACGCAGCTTGATGTGTTAAAAGACTTATCAGACTCAACATTAGCCATGGTTAATACCTATACACAATTGCTTGAATGTGAGTTAAAACGCGAAAAAGTGCTTTCAGGTGACGTAGAGCCTATTTGTTTCGGTGAACCCTCAGATTGGTTAGCTTGCTATGTTAAGGCTTACCAACTTTATTGCACTAATGAGATAGAGCAAGCTAAGCAATTAATTCAACAAGGAGCTGAACTCGCTCCGATGATAAGTGGCACGGTTGATGAACAACCTTTTGAGTGGCTTAGTGATGCTGATGTAAGATTTGGCCCCGCGATTGAGGTGATGTTAAACGGTGGGTATTACTGGTTGCCACTTGAGTATATTTCAGAGATTAATTTTGAACCGGTAGACGACCTGCGAGACTTGGTATGGCGTGCCGCAAATTTGACCTTAAAAAACAAAGGACAGCTTATCGTGTTTATACCGGTACGTTACCCTATTAACGCTGAGACCAGCGACCTTCAGTTGCTTGCCAGAACGTGTGACTGGCAAGAGCCTGTTGCTGATTTTTATGTGGGCAACGGTCAACGCGTTTTTATGTCTGATAAAAATGAGTACCCCTTACTCAATATTAAAACGATTAAGTTTACTCACCAATAATGCCGGAACTTTCTCAAAAAGAACGCTTACAATTGTCATTACTTGACCGTTTGTCAGATGATGAACCGGATAAATTATCCGAATCCAGAGATAAGCGGGTTATAACCGTGTCGCGATTAAAGCAACTGGTGCAGCGAGACTTGGCATGGTTACTTAACTGCGTGGCAGCGTCAGCCAATTTTGATTTGACAGATTACCCTGAAGTCGCAAAATCCAGCTTTAATTACGGGATCATCGACTTGTCTGGCCTGACGGCAATGAGCCTCAGTGCCAAACATATTGAAAGAGAACTGACCAAATGCATCAAAAACTATGAACCGCGTATTATACCCCGATCGTTGAAAATAAAGATTTCCCTGGCCAGACAAGAGATGAGCAGCAATACCTTATCGTTTGAGATTACTGGTGATCTTTGGGCTCAACCTCTGCCGCTACAATTGTTTTTAAAAACAGAAGTAGATATCGAAAACGGTATCGTCAAACTAAATAGTTGGAAGTGACACAGAATGGATGCAAAATTCTTAAAATTTTACAATCAGGAATTAAAATTCATTCGCGAATCGGGTGCTGAATTTGCCAAAGAATACCCTAAAATTGCCGGTCGTCTTGGCCTCGATGGGTTTGATTGCTCTGATCCCTACGTAGAGCGTTTACTGGAAGGGTTTGCCTTCCTGTCAGCCCGTATTCACGTAAAACTTGATGCTTCTTTTCCAAAATTTACCCAGCATTTAATGGAGCAGCTTTTCCCCACTTTTTTACAACCTTCTCCTTCGATGTTGATTGCACAATTTAATCCTGATCATGATGAGGGTAGTTTGACCCAAGGAGTAGCGATACCCAGGCAAACCGCCCTGCACAGTCTACTAGGAAAAGGCGAACAAACGCCTTGCGAATACAGAACTTCAAACGACGTGACCTTATGGCCCATAAAGTTAGTTAAAGCCAAGTATATAAATGCTCAGGAACTAGCGTCGTATACCACTAAGACTCCGCTGGGGTACACCCCAAAGAGCGGGATTATGATCACCCTAGAAAGTATCCCCGGTACCAAGTTCTCAGACCTATCATTGGACTCGCTGATGCTGCATATTCGCGGAGCTGAGTCTTTCCCAATGTACTTGTTTGAAGCTATATTTAAAGGCTACCAAGGGTGTTTATATAAAAGTGGTGACAAGCTTTGGCGCCATGCAGAGGCAAGCACGCAGGTGACGTCACATGGTTATGATAAGGACGAGGCGTTACTGCCTTATTGCAATCGTCAATTTGATGGTTTTCGCTTGCTTAAAGAATACTTCGCCTTTGCCCGACGTTTTTTGTTTTTGTCGTTAGATAATTTGCAGGCCACCCTGAGCCAGTGTAATGAAGAAAAAATACAACTGCTGCTATTACTGGATCATAACGACAACCGCTTGGAAAATTTAGTCTCAGCGGACAATTTTGCACTGCACTGTACCCCAGCTATTAATTTATTTCCCAAGCGTGCCGAACGTATCAATGTATCAAGGTCAACCAGTGAGTTTCATGTGGTGCCCGATAAATTGCGGCCATTGGACTTTGAAGTGTGTTCGATTAGCCACATCAAAGGATTTAATACGGGTATTGAATCGAGTACTGATTTTTTACCTCTTTATGGCGCCGACGAGAGTCACAACAGTCAGCGTAACGCTTATTACACCTTAAGCAGAAATACCCGTAATCTTAATGGCAATCAACGAAAGTTTGGCCATCGTTCAAGCTATATAGGGACAGAAGTCTACGTATCACTGGTTGACCCAAAAAATGCGCCCGTGGCCGATAATTTACGCCAGCTCGCCGTTGAAACAATGTGTTGTAACCGGGATTTACCCCTTATGATGCCCTTGGGTAAAAGTAAAACCGACTTCACTATCGAAACTGGGGCACCATGTGAATCGGTCCGTTGTGTTGGCGAGCCCACCCGCCCAAGCTCGCCCTTAAGTGAAGGTAATATTGCTTGGGATCTGATCCAGCAACTGTCGATTAACTTCCTGGGCATGAGTGATAATGACAGTGTGTCTGCATTGACTACGCTGAAAACCCTGCTGGGCTTGATGATGAATAAGAAAGACCACAGCCAAATAAAACAAGTGGATGGCATCATCGCTTTCACAACTCGGCAGATCACCAGCCGCTTACCCTTTGCTGGACCGATTTGCTTTGGTCGGGGTGTGGCCATCGACATCACCGTAGATGAGCTCGCTTACGAAGGCAACAGCACCTTTATGCTGGGCATGGTTTTAGAGCGGTTTTTTGCTCAATACGTCAGTATCAATTCGTTTACCCAACTTATTTTACACTCATCTGATAGGGGGGAAATATATCGATGGCCAATTCGAATCGGCTCGCAAAGCGCTATTTAGACGAGTTATCTAAGGATCCTGATGAGCTGTATCAACAAGGATTTGCCCCCCTGTTGCGCTATCTGGATGCGAATGCGCCTTTAACAGCGCGTATTGGCTATTCTGTTTCGCCGAAACAAGATTGCGTACGATTTGGCCAAACACCTTTATTACATTTTCACTCATCAGCGTTTACCGAGGTTAGATTTGGGTCGGTTAATGGTGATTACAAACTCAAAAATAGTTATTGGGGAATGTTCGGGATCAACGGCCCTTTGCCGTCTCACTTGACGGAATATGCCATTGAAAGGAATTATCGCCTAAAAGATAAAACCCTTGCTGAGTTTTTAGATGTTTTTCATCATCGTTTTATCTCGTTGTTTTATCGGGCATGGGCAGACGCAGAGCCAACGGTGAGTCATGACAGGCCTGAGCAAGACAACTTTAAACGTATGGTCAATGCTTTTTCGGGTGATGTGGGCGCTGGGCAAGACAGCTTTAATCAAGACCAAAATATCCACCAATATCTGTCAGGGTTATACAGCCAAAAAAATCGCAGCAGCCAAACTCTACGTCAGTTGTTGTCGGAAAGTTTACACCTAGATGTGGGTATCGAAGAATTTCAGGGTCGTTGGTGCACCATAGAACCATCGGAGCAAAGCCGACTGGGTCAAGCTAATGCCACGCTGGGGATGGATACCATCGCAGGTGGGCGCACCTATCAACGTAGTTTTAGTTTTGCGATTAATATTGGCCCCGTTAACTACGACCAATACATTGGGTTGCTGAACAACAAACATCGTATTAAAAATATTATCAAGCTTACCCAAAAATCGGTAGGACAAGAATATGAATTTTCAATCAATATTTTATTGAAAGCCTACCAGACGCAATCTTGTCAGTTAGGGTCAGCACAACTGGGTATTAATTCATGGTGTCAAAATAAGTCTAGCCACTTAGCACAGCGCGACCCCATTTTAATCTATACGACTACATGTTAATCATTATTACATAAGGGAATAATCACCATGGCTGAAATAAGTCGCGTCAACCTGTTTGGTAAGTTAGATCCTATTGCTTATAAAGCCATAGAAAGTGCCACGGTATTTTGTAAATTACGTGGTAACCCCTACGTAGAGCTCATTCATTGGTTTCAGCAAATTGTGCAACTGCAAGACTCTGACCTACACCGGATCATTGCCCACTTTGATATCAATCCCTCCGTTTTAGCCAAAGATATGACTAATGCCCTAGACGCTCTCCCCCGGGGAGCCAGTTCCATATCCGATCTCTCCAGCAAAATTGAAGACTCGATTGAGCGTGCTTGGGTATATGGCAGCTTAGTGTACGGTGATTCAAAAGTGAGAATGGGTTACATCATTTTAGGCATGTTAAAAACCCGTGAGCTAAAAAGTAGCTTATTGAATATGTCTGGCGAGTTTGCAAAAATCAAAGCCGAACAATTAGGCGATGACTTCGCGCAGATAGTAGCAGGCTCCTGTGAAGATAATACCCAAGCGAGCGATGGCTCGGCCATAGGCGGTGCCCAGCCAGGTTCTGCAAGTGACGCCATGTCGCCAGCGACCATGGGTAAACAAGAAGCCTTAAATCAGTTCACCACCAATTTAACCGAGCAAGCCGCTAAAGGCGAGTTAGACCCGATCATTGGCCGTGACGAAGAAATTCGACAATTAATTGATATATTAATGCGCCGCCGTCAAAACAACCCTATCTTAACGGGTGAAGCCGGCGTGGGTAAAACTGCCGTAGTCGAGGGCTTTGCCCACCGTATTAACAAAGGTGATGTGCCCCCAGCATTAAAAGGCGTCAAATTGCTGTGTTTAGACATTGGTTTATTACAAGCCGGTGCCAGCATGAAAGGCGAGTTTGAAAACCGCCTGAAACAAGTGATTGAAGAAGTCAAATCCTCCCCAACTCCCATTATTATGTTTATTGATGAAACCCATACTCTAATCGGTGCAGGTGGCGCAGCAGGTACTGGCGACGCCGCTAACTTATTAAAGCCGGCTTTAGCAAGGGGTGAACTGCGGACCATAGGCGCCACCACCTGGGCAGAATACAAAAAGCATATTGAAAAAGATCCTGCCCTTACCCGTCGTTTTCAGGTAGTCAAAGTTGAAGAGCCCAGTGAAGAAAAAGCCATTCTTATGCTGCGTAATATTGCCGGCATGCTGGAAAAACACCACAAGGTAGAAATGCTTGATAAAGCCATAGAAGCCGCCGTTAAACTGTCTCACCGTTATATTCCTGCTAGGCAATTACCCGATAAAGCAGTGAGCCTGTTAGATACCGCTGCAGCACGTGTGGCAGTAAGCCAATTTGCCACTCCAGCAGAGCTCGAAGACTGTAAACAACGCATTGAAAACTTAACCGTTGAACAAAACGTGCTGGAAAAAGAAGCGGCGATTGGTGTGGTTAACCAAAAACGTATGAATGACATTGTTGAATGTTTAACCTTTGAGCAAGACAAAGAACAAGCCTTAACCGAAAAATGGCAACAAGAAAAAGAAGTGGTGAATGCGGTACTCAGCGCAAGAAAAACCTTACGTGATTTACTCACCGAGCAAAAAGCCTCAGCGCTGCAAGTAGCAGAAGCAGCCCAGAATGCTGATGGTACTCCCGTTACATTGATTGATAATGCCGCCGCCATCACCGCAGCCAAAGCCGAGCTGGATGAGCAACATGCAAAACTAAGTGAGCTGCAAGGTGAAAACCCGCTTATCCTGCCCGCTTGTGATGAGCAAGCTGTTGCCTCAGTGGTAGCGGATTGGACAGGCGTGCCGGTGGGCAAAATGGTCAATGATGAAATCAATACTGTGCTTAACCTCGCCAACATCATGAAGCAACGCGTCATCGGCCAGGATCATGGCATGGAAATGATCGCCAAGCGTATTCAAACCTCTCGTGCAGGACTCGATAACCCGAACAAACCCATAGGCGTATTTATGTTATGCGGCCCATCCGGCACCGGTAAAACCGAAACCGCTTTGGCACTGGCTGAAGCTTTGTATGGCGGCGAGCAAAACGTGATCACCATCAACATGAGTGAATTCCAGGAAGCCCATACGGTATCCACTTTAAAAGGTGCACCTCCAGGCTATGTCGGTTATGGCGAAGGCGGCATTTTAACCGAAGCCGTGCGCCGTAAACCTTATTCCGTGGTCTTATTGGATGAAGTGGAAAAAGCCCACTCAGACGTGCATGAAATTTTCTTTCAGGTATTCGATAAAGGCGTCATGGAAGACGGCGAAGGCCGCTCCATTGACTTTAAAAACACCCTTATTTTACTTACATCCAACGTCGGCAGCGACTTGATCATGAACATGTGTAAAGACCCAGACTTAATGCCAGAGCCAGAAGGTATGGCTAAAGCCTTACGGGAGCCACAATTAGGGGTATTCCCCGCCGCTTTACTCGGGCGCATCGTGACTATTCCTTACTTCCCTTTATCAGACGATATGATCAAATCTATCACCCGTTTACAACTGGACAGAATTAAGCATCGCGTTGAAACAGGGCAAGGCATTGATTTTGTATATGACGATTCGGTGGTTGATTTAGTGGTCAGTCGTTGTACTGAACTAGAAAGTGGTGGACGGATGATTGATTCTATTTTGACCAATACTTTGTTGCCGGAAATTAGTAATAAGTTTTTGACGCATATGCTGGAGGGGTCACCTATTAGTAAGGTGGAGGTGACGGCTGAAGGTGGTGAGTTTGTTTATGAGTTGAGTCATTAGAGATTTAGTTTAAAAAGGTGCCTGTGAGGTTTGTGGGCTTTTGTTTTAGAAGATAATCAACAGGGTAAGAGACTTTGATTTCAACGTCTCTGACCCCTTTGGTTTGGAGATACTCACATCATTTATATAATGATGTGAGTATTTACAATCGGTAGAGACAAAATTAACGTTAAAGGGAATGAATAAAGCATAACTTTATACTCCCATATACAACTTACAAAAATGAAATGGAAGCACTAATATGCCTAAAGTAATACTTGAATATAAAAGGTGGATGAAACTAACTTATGTTGGGCCACTAGCAACCCGTAGTGCTATCTTAAAAAAAGTTGATATATCACTGGAGAGATATAGTAATTCAAAAAATGTATCTAATTTTGAAGACCTACGCAAAGCAGTAATCCAATACGTAAAATCAGAAGGCGCAAACTGGAAATCTAGTAAACGTAATAACAATGGTGCTGTTCAAGACCTATATCGACAAGTGATGGAAGTTAATGGTCCAGCCAAAACATCAAGCGATATACTTGCATTAAGTGCGGTAAAAAATGAATCGCGAGCAATACTCACTGACCTATTTAAAAAAAAGGAGCTTGAATGGCGACCTAGCTTTTGGAATAAGGTTAAAGTTCCCAAAAAAGATAGCATAAAGAACGTGAGGACTTTTGCCAAGAATGTTAACACCATAAGCAAAGAATATGTAAGTGATTTAGTTCCCAAAGATAGTTCGACTGAAGTATTCAACATAATGTCTTTAATTCCTTCCTTTAACGTTGAGTTGGCCGCATCCGTGACGCCAATCTTAGGTGTTGGTTTTACTGGCGCATCAGCATTAAAGCAAATTGCTACGGCCTCTTATAAACAATATCAAATAAAAGAGGCTAGAATGCATCAAGAAAGAAGCCTTAGTATAGGAGAGCCTAATAGTGCAATTTCCGCCCTAATAATATTATTACAACGGGAAAGAACTTCAGTGGCTGCACGTGCAGCCATAACAACGGGAGAGTTTGGCGGAAAACTTGGTGGTTTGCTACTTGATGCAGGCACACTAACCAACGCTGTTGTTGGCATGACCGCACAGCTTGCCAAACTCACTGTTCTAATAATGGAAATATATCGTGATGTAAAAGAGAGAAACGCTGCAAACATTTTAATGCAAAAACCTGAAAATATCGATATAACGTTGTTTGAAACTTGTCCTATTCTTGGTGCTTACCTTATATGTTGTGCCCCTACTAGCGTAATGGTTAACGCTATATTCGAAAAGTTCTTCGAACAAGCCTGGAAAGGAGAAGTAGTTTACACAGTGAAAAAACATCTAAAACCACTTCAAGACCAAGCTCAAGGATTAGTATTAGAGCACAGGTTTTGGATTCCTAGTTTGAAAGATTATCCTGGTATGTTTAAAGTAAATACGATTAAACTCGAGGCTATGGAAAAAAGCAAAGGAATGAATGGCATTGCATGGGATAATCATATTTCATCACCATTTGATGTATCTACAACAAATACTCAAGGGACGATTTCTTTGCAAGAAGCGCAGACAAGAGGATATAGCTAATCCTATATTCAAAAAATACTGAATTGGAGTTTCCGTCATGAAAGGAAGGGACTCCCTACTTTAGCCTTAATTTAATATAAATCGATGCTCTCTATAGTGGATAATTACTGTAACTTATATTTTTAAGACGATTGGAATTCTAATAACAACTTTAATAGGCCACCCATAATAATTTGACTGTTTTTTTTACTGCACTAAGCTTTGATAACACCAATTAAAATAGCGCAAATTGAAAGGAGTTACTTATGCCCAAGCCTCGTTCATCTCAGGTCCGGAACTTACATAGACACCCATGATAATCTTTATCAATTTAAAATGGGTGTCTTATTAATTAGAAGGATTGGTCAAAGCCTTACGGGAGCCACAATTAGGGGTATTCCCCGGCGCTTTACTCGGGCGTATCGTGACTATCCCTTACTCCCCCTTATCAGACGATATGATCAAGTCTATCACCCGCTTACAGCTGGATAGAACTAAGCATCGTGTTGAAACAGGTCAAGGCATTGATTTTGTATATGACGATTCGGTGGTTGATTTAGTGGTCAGTCGTTGTACTGGACTAGAAAGTGGTGGACGGATGATTGATTCTATTTTGACCAATACTTTGTTGCCGGAAATTAGTAATCAGTTTTTGACGCATTTGCTGGAAGGTTCACCTATTTCTAAGGTGAAAGTGACGGCTGAAGGTGGTGAGTTTGTTTATGGGTCGAGTCATTAGGGATTTAGTTTAAAAAGGTGCCCATGAGGTTTGTGGGCAACATTAATATAGAAGGGATGACGATATATAAAATATAAGACAATATGAATTGACATTTTATGAAAAATGATGTTTTATTCTACCTATACTCACTTTCAGAAAATGGTAAGCCGGATTTTCACTGTATTACTATGGGTTGATTATATCGGATAGGGCGTTAATATTATCTATACTGTTATGAGATCAAGAATTTAAAAATCTACTATTTAAATAATCAACTTAATCGGTCTTTTTTATTACTAATAAAACAAAAGGAATCATTATGCCTAATATCGGTCGCGAGGAAGCCAAAGCTGCTATTATAAATGTCTTAAAAACAGGTAAAAAGGTAGAGCAATTTTGCAAAATAGCTGACGGTTTTTATCAAATTGAATCAGCATTCTTTTTAATGAGTTATATGGATTATGTTGCATTAGAAAATGGCGGCGCGCAGGCATGTAAATCTATAGCTGCGAATATTGCGGCCGGTGATTATCGTGGAAAAAAAATGTCTGATGATAAGATTTCTGATAAGAATGCTTCTGTTGGGACTTGGATGTATGAGCATTATATTGCTAAAGCAGCGATTGGTGGACTTAAAGGTTTATCTAATCAAATCAACTTAGGCCGGCCTACTTTCGATGCCTTAACTGCCATTTATAACAGCCCAGGCAAACCATTTACATCAGCGAGTTATTTTCAGGCTTATACTGTAACAATCAAAACCTTGGTAAACGATGTACGTTACTCGGTTGCTTATTGTGCGCTTGCTTAATTTATATGTTTCGATATGAATATTATTTACATAGATTAAGCTTTATCTGGACGATGTAAAATATTCTCATAGCAATTATTGTAATGAGTATCCCTATAGATACGAAGTTTTATGAGTATAGTCACTGGCTATTCCTAAAACTTGGGTTAAGCAACAAATACTGACTGAACGTAACTAACAACTTACAATTAAGTACAGTCAGTTTTTATCCATATGCATATGCAATTCTCGAAGTTCAAAATGTGTTTTAACATCAAATCGACAACTAATGGGGTCAGAGACGTTGAAACGCAGTGATGGCTACGTTATTTCTCTAAAGGTCTTAGATCTTCTATCTCCACCGTTAACCAGTGACTCTGACCTACTTCCCGTTTACTGCTCAATCTGTCGTTTAAAACGGTCTTCACCTAACACCCAGGCTTTGTTGGTTGCATCGCGTATTTCCTGAAGCGTTAAGGCGGGAATGTAATGTCCAAAGCGCCCGAGGTGCTCCACCGCCTGTAACCCACTGCTCTGCTCTGACAGGGTTGAGCTCAATATAGCGACTGACCAACAAAAAGTAGTTAGCACTATCAACCAAGGTCGATTTATAGCGACCTTGCCATAGGGTACCCGTGCGCTGATAGGTTTTGTTGATGTAGATAACATAATACCGTCCCAATGACTGCATCAGCTGACTCACCCCTTTTTCCATTTCAGGCGTGACGAGCAAATGCACATGATTAGCCATCAATACAAAGGTATCTACATCCATAAAATAAAGGAATAGCTCAAGTGTTGATGGGCAAGTTATATCAGGAGGTCACTAACCTTATTGAGCTTTTATCCTCAATCCTCAATCCTCAATCCTCAATTCTTAATTCAAATAACTCACTGCATCCTTGTTTTTTCTGTAATATTTATCTTTAGTAACATAACTATTTATTGAAAAGGAGTAAATTACCATGTCACCTTATCAGTGCGCGCATTGCAAAGAGACTTTATCTTTTATTGAGCAAGCCCGGAGCCCGTATTGTGAAAAGCCTATTTGCCAGCGTGCTAAGGTTCAACTTTACGTAGCTGAAAATAAACAGCGCTTAACCGCTCAGGTGATCGCTGAACTTGAAAAATTTATAAAGCACACCCCTACCCGAAAATTACCATCACGATTACGTAAAGAATTAAAAAAAACCTCTCCACTGATTGCTTTGTTACCTGCAAATACCAACCAGCTAACAGAGTTAGGTCAGAAACGGAAACTCGAATTTTTACGCCATGTCAGCATGATATATAAAGACGTTAAAACACATAATCCATCTGCCAATCGCGTTTACTCTGAGCAACTCGAACCACCTTTACCAAAAAATGAAGCTCAACTATTAGGAAATGCATGTGCTACCTGTATGGGTTACTGTTGCCGGCTAGGACAAACACATGCATTTGTCGATTACCCAACATTAAAAAACTTGTTAGCATCTAAACCCGCTGAGTTTTCTGAAAAAGATTTGCTTGATTTATACAGTGATTATTTCCCTAAACAAAGTTATCAAAACTCTTGCGTTTTTCAAGGTAACAAAGGATGTACCTTACCAAGAGATGTGCGCTCTATCACCTGTAATAATTTTCTCTGTGACGAGGTTAAAAAGTATCGCCATGAAGTTTTGCAGACAGATTCGGAGCTTACTTTTGCAGTCGCCGTCGACAAAAAAACAATCGTGTTTACAAGTGTCTATAGCCATGAAAACTTTATTAGGGTGAAAGAAAAAAAGGCATAGAGTCATATTTTATAAGTCAATAAAACTCAAAAATGACATCTGATTAATTAATAATTAGTACCATCCCACGACAATATACTTTCTGTGAGCTTACGGGAGAGGGTCCCTATTTTTTTGAAATATCATTGCCAACATTTAACCAGAAACTTTAGCAAGCTTACAAAAAGGGGACATGAGCAAAAGAACAACTCGGCTGAAGCGAAGGCATGGTGACAGTTTGACAATTGAGGCAGCAATCAACGGGGCGATCTTATCGCATTGGTTGTGCTTTTCCGATTATTATGAATGGAATTTTTCTACAATTGCCGTATTATAAATGAGCTTACTTTATAGGGGTAAGTACCAGTTAATATACTAAACAAGCTAATAATAGGAGTGAGACGATGCCAGCGGACTATATATTAAGAACGTCAGATATGCTAAAAATCACCATTTCGCCGCCGGCTGTTGTTCCCACCTTGATCCCTCCCATTCCTCTTATTGGATCAAGTGCCAATTTCATGGTTATGGGTATGCCTGTGTGTTTAGAAGGTGATGAATTACCGAAGATGTTATTAGCACCCATGCCGTATATCAGTCCTCCCTTTGTTATTCCGGGTGTAGGCACAGTCAGCGTGACATTAACACCAACAAACAAAACAGCCACGACTGACAATGGTAAAAAGATTTTAATAAAAGGTGGAACGTTTCAAGCCAAGTTTCAAGTTTCCTCCCCAGCGATGATGCCAACACCTGCAGGACCGCAACCCGATCCAGTATCGGTTAAACCGGGAACAGCTACTTTTATTACTACTAATGTGAGCACTAAAGCGGGCTAACACAAACGATTATAAAGACATCCATTTTAACATTAACATGGGTGTTTTGTTAATATTAGTTGTGCCAATCCTATCGTTCTTGATGTTTATATGTTAACGCATGTCAACAATGCAGACGCTTATCAAGCATGGACCTGTCGCGGTTGGGCCGACACAGGAGATAAAGATACCTTTAGTCAAACCAGACCTTAGCATATCCTTTGGATGCCACTGCGATAATAGAAGTATAGTCGTTAGCCACTTATAGAAAATTAATCAGATTACCTTTTTGGAGTAAATAATGTCAGGTCGACTCGATTTTGAATATGGATTTAACAGTAATAATGCCCAGCGTAGTGAGCCAGATACACCTATGAGAGTATATTTTATGGGTGGTTTTAGCGGTGCTCAATCGGCAATTGAAAACAACACAGTTAACAAAATCGTAAAAATTGATATCGATAACTTTGATAAAGTTATGACTAAGCTTTGCCCTTATGTCGATTTGCCTTCGGGGCACCAACTTACCTTTAACGAATTAGAAGACTTTCATCCTGATAGTATATTTGAAACCAGTATTTTCAAAAATTTACGTCGTTTAAAAAATGAGCTAGGCCATTCAGTGACTTCTGAGCAAGCGGCTCAAGAGATAATCACAAGATTTCAATTAGGCTCTGAGCCAGAGTCACAAGGAATAGATACGGATAACATGAGTAAAACCGTGGTGGCAGAAAATAGTGATGATATGTTTGAGCGTCTTTTGGGGCAAAAACAGTCAGCCCCTGTTGCACTCACTGAATCTGGCGCTGAAAGCAAAGGAAGTGTAGATCGCTTTTTGGCTCACTTACTGAGCCCGCATATCATTAAAAATGCAACACCTGAACATCAAAATCTGATGATGTTTATTGATACCGCTATGGAAGTATTAATGAATTCAATCATACATGCCAAGGAATTTCAGGCATTAGAGTCGGCGTGGCGATCTGTTAGAGATGTTGTCTTTAATGAAGAATATGATGATGAAAATCAACTTTTCTATATCATCAATACCGATGACGAAGCACTTGAAAGCGCAGTCGCCGGTGATCCAACTTTAGTAACTAAACTCAGTCAACATATAAAAGACACCGATCTTGATACTTATGATGTGCTGATTGGTAATTATCTGTTTTCAGCCGACAATGAGGATATTACAAGGTTAAATTACCTCGCTAGTTTGGCTGAAACACTTAAATGTCAATTGGTCGCAGCGGCAGGCGATGACCTAATTAAAGCTGATGAAACATCGCTTTGGACCGAATTTAGAAAAACGCCTCAGTCGAGTCATGTAGCGCTTACATATCCAAGAGTACTGTTGCGTATTCCTTATGGTGCAAAGCACGAAGAGGTCGATGGCTTTAAGTTTGAAGAGTTTCGCCAGACACATCAGCATAATGAATTGTTATGGGGGAATTCGTCCTTTGCCTGTGCCAGATTATTAGTCAGGCAATATCATGGCTTCGTGCCTTTTGATGCAAACATCACAGAACTCCCTGCCTTTGTATATACAGCTGGTGACGAGCAAAAGTTACATGCCTGTGGCGAATATTTATTATCAGAACAGCAGCTGATAGATATTCGAAAACAAGGAATAAGCCCCTTTGCCAGTTTCAGAAATAAAAACTGCATTAGGTTGTTTGGTGATGAAATTAGAGCAGTAAATGCATGTTAATAGAACAAGCTTACATAAAATACATGTGAATCAGATGTAGCTGTGAAATTATGGGATTAAAAGGGCGTTAAAAATGAGGCTGTATAAGCATTTCTGGACATCCCTCAGTCTGATAGACAAAGATCGTCTAGTATCAGCATAGGGGAAACATATGAGCAACTAACATTATACACCGGAATTTAAAGATAAAGCAGTAAGACAAGTTATTGATGGTCGGCATTCTGTTTAAGAGGTGGGGCAGCGATTAGATATGAAGAAAAAGTACTTTACTATTGAGATAGATCTAACAATGGAAAGTAAAAGCATTATTAGTACGCTATCTTTTTATGCCCCTTTGGAAAGTAAAAGCATTATTAGTACGCTATCTTTTTATGCCCCTTTGGAAAGTAAACGTGTAATAATTAGCCAATAGTTTATCAGTGACTATTGAATTTATTTACGACCGGTAATTATCCAGTAAGTTTAGAATTTGGCACATAGATGACATGGCCACTTTACAGTAGTAAAAATCGACACAAAAAGCAAAGGTCATTACACCTTACTATTTTAATATGTTAATATCTCGTCGCAAAATTTTTAGCACCCGTAGCTCAGCTGGATAGAGTAACGGCCTCCGAAGCCGTGGGTCGCGCGTTCGAATCGCGCCGGGTGCACCACTTTTTCATTGTTTTGAGTTTTTTTGCGGCTAGATTTGGGGTGATTGTAGGGTTGTGACCGCTATGTGACCAAGTTTTGATTAATCTAATTAAAAATAGTAGTACGCTTGTTGGCACAGCGAACAAAATATTGAATTAGCGTTTTATCTGCCAGCTTAGGCTTCTGATTGTTTAATTTTATATTTTTTAAGTGAATACCGTGTTGATGTTGTAGTATATTACAAGCTTGCTCTCTCGCTGACATTGCATCTAGTAAGATCGAATGCGTTCAGAATAACTTCGCTCTTAGTTTTTTGCCTGACGTATTTTAGGTCTTGCGACTGATAAACATCTGCATACTCATCTACTGTTTCTTCAACCCATTCAAGATGAAACCTGAATCTTTTGGCTTCTCAATGAACACTCTCAAACCAATTAGACATTCTTTTAATATTAACTCTCCGATTTGAGTGTATTAATGTGTGAAACTGAAACGTCTCGCAACACGCGGTTCATCCTACCTAGACTTTGTAAAAACTTCGTAAAGTTTGGAACTGAGAAAATCCAAAGCCCAATTACCATAATAATTCGATAAATCAATGTTTGGAACTCAGAGCTTATGGATAAGCGAATTAGCCGGAATGCAAGAAAGCGGACAGTAAGCGCTTTTTATTGGATTACTGCGCAGTGCCATTCGCCAAGGTTGCAAGAATAATCTGATGGCGGTCTCAAATAGGCAGAAAGCAGCCGCAACGATGCTCTATCAAAACTGTCTTTTAAAGCTACTAGCGTACTCTTGCATGCTCGGCAGTAGGTTGCTATTTTTGCCGCCTTATCGATGGTTTTAATTCGACAGAGGGCTGTGTTTAAAGTGTTCAGTCGTCCTTATATTACAACAATTTTACTTATTGCTAGCGCCTTTTTCTCTGCAGCTAATGCCACTTCAAACCGTTCGAAAGAATGACTTCCCCAATTAACCATCATTGCTGAGGAGATTGCATCTAAATATCATGTAACGGGAGGATTTTCAGGAAGTTTGTTGCTAGCAAAAGACGGCCAAGTGTTTTTTGAAGCCTCATACGGTTATGAAGATAAAAATGAAAAAAGTATAACTTAATCAATACAAAATTTGCATTGGGTTCAATAGTTAAAAATTATACTAAAGTGCTTATTCTTCAGAAGTTAGAGTTAGGAAAACTAAGCTTAGAAGATACAATTGACCAATATGAATTAGGTTTTCCGACAGAAATATCCTCAAAAGTAATTATAAAGGACTACTCAATTATCGTGCAGGATTCGCTGATATATTCACAGCAGAGTACAGAGAAAACCAACTAGCATTTGACACACTAGAAAAAAGTCACAAACCAATCCTTTGAAGACCTTTTGAACAAGGATATTTACGAACGCATAAATTTACAAAATACATCATTTAAAGTCGATACCACAGCAAAACACCAATCAACTAGATATAGTTACTGATACGACGGCTCTTTAACTGATGTTGTTGTGAGTGCTGCTGTAGAAGTTAATTTGGTAGATGGAATTGAAGTAATCGTCTTGGCAAATGCCGATAAATTAATAGCAGAGTCTATATCTGGAAGAATTCAGCCGTTCATTAAAGTGGGCACTTATGAAGAAACTCATCCTCTTGAGATTAACTATGCATATGGCATTTACAAAAAAGATGGCAAAGAGAGTTTTTACATAAACTTTCAAAAATATTACGCAGCTAAGGGGTACACGCAGTTTATCGGAGGAACTATCAATGAATTAGGAATGCAATTGCTGAAAGCAAGCTCATGGAAAGAATCGATTGATATTTTTAGCTATTTTTTTTCAATTTTTCCGAATGCTCCGCAAGTCCATGATAGCTTGGCATTTGCATATTTGAGTATGGATGAACCGAAGAAAGGCGATTTTAACAGTGATTATGTCAGCAATAATTATGTTTATGGACAATAATAAGGGTTACTTCGATATAAGCGCTATCGAGAAAAGCCTGTGGTTTATGACGGTTGGCTCTAAGGCACTTTGCTGGCCTTGCCTGTGAATACCCTAGTTAGACTGCATGGACCATATTAAAGCACTTTCCTCATGACTTTTTAACCTGCTATGATGATACGACTAGCCGGGTAATTAGGTTACTTGGCAACCAATGGAAGGGGTCACGCACCACTTTCCTTGGAGTCGGGAGCCGGCGCATTAGACTGGGTGTTTGAAGTGCTATCTAATCAGCTTTTACAAACTCTTTGATGAAGATAACACTCTCTCGACCTCGCTTTTCAACTCTTCTTTGTTAAATGGTTTGACGATATAACCGATACCATTAGGTATGGGCAACTCGCCAGATACAGATACCGTTTTGTCTCCGTAGGCGGTTACATAAATGACAGGTATGTTGTCCCTTTCTTGGATTATTAAGGTAGCTTGTAGACCATTCATTTCACCGTTCAACTTAATGTCCATTAAAATTAGGTCTGGCAAGTCCCTGTGAGATTGGATGATCGCCTCTTCAGCAGACATGGCAATACCTATTACCTCATAACCAAGCTCACGCATGATCTCTGATTCATCGAATGCAGTGATGGCTTGGTCTTCAACGATAAGTACACGTTTCTTGGTCATAATTTTTTCCCCTCAAAAGTAATCCGCACAGAAGTGCCGCAGGAACCGTCTATAGTAATTTTGCCATTGAGTTGTGTCGTCAGTGCACCTACCAATTTCATACCTAGAGTCGCACTTTCATGAATATTAAACCCTTCCAGAAGTCCAATACCATCATCAACAACTTTCAATTCCATCCTTCCTTCTTCAGCTCCTCGCATTATCACTTTAATGCTTCCAGAACGTTCGTCAGGGAAGGCGTGTTTTATACAGTTAGAGTACAATTCGCTGAAAATTTGTCCACAAACGATTGCGGTATCTATGTCGATATTTATTTTGTCCACTTCGACGAGAGTCTCCACATGTTGACTATTAATCTGGCTGCTATCAACCGTGTCTGCTGCAATCGCGTTGATGTAGTCTCTGGCGTCAACAGCTGTGACATTATTGGATCGATGAAGACTCTCATGGATGCGAGCCATAACCTTTATGCGCCGTTGGCATTCTTCTAGCGCTTTTCTAGAGGCTGCGTCAGATTCAGCTCGTGCCTGAAGTGACAACATACTGGAAATTATTTGTAAGTTATTTTTAACTCGGTGATGCACTTCTTTAAGAAGCACCTCTTTTTCTTGCAGTGAAGCTTTAGCTTTTTCTCCGGCTCTCTCTAGGTCCACCGCACGCGCATCTTTTTCTTTATTAGCAATGACTAGCTCAGCAGCGCGTTGATCCTTCTCTTTATTGGCGATGTCCAATGCAGCCAATCGCGCATCTTTTTCTTGGTTTTCAGAAACTAGTTTTTCTTTAGCGATGACTAGCTCAGCTGCCCGTGCATCTTTGTCTTTGTTGGCGATAACTAACTCAGCCGCTCGTTGATCTTTCTCTTTGTTGGCGATATCTAGCGCAGCTAAACGTGCATCTTTATCTTGATTTTCGGAGACCAATTGTTCTTTGGCTATGACTAGCTGAGCAGCCCATATACCTTTATCTATGTTGGCGACATCTAACTCTTCGACCGTGGCCATGAGTTCCGCATAGTTGGATTTATCATTTTTGAGTTGGTCTCGATTAATTTTTCTCGTTCTATCCAGTGTAGTTTCTAAGACTATAATTTGAGCTTGTAACTCTTCTTCTTTATTTTTTGCAATATTGGCGACAGTTTCTGCTTGCAAAGCAACGCATTTATAAGCTTTATGAGCATCTTCAAGCTGGCTACTCAGTTCGGTTATTCGAAGAAGCAATTCAACATTTTTAGTCTGAGTCATAAATTTTAACACCAAGTTCAAATGATATTATAAAATGCAGGAAGTGAGATGTTGTCTATAAGTTATATACAATTTAATAGCGGACTGTCAAGGTAACAGGACGCTTGAATTGAATGGCACGTTAACTACCTATGCCCAATTTTAGACATAGCTCGCCCTTCTCCATTCAACGGAGGATCTGTCTCGGATGAGTCTTTATTATTCGCTTTCGTTAAATAGCAACCAAGCTTAAACAGATTATGAACGACTCCATGACAAGAAACAAATCTATGATAAAGCCACATAGCACGACTGATAATTGCCTATGGATAGAAGTATCCAGCAGAAATAGTAGTATTTTTCATACCCTATTATCGCTAAAGAGTTTAACCAAACCTGACGTTCGCTTCCACGGCAGCTACGAGGTTGCTGGAGAGAAATTAGGTCAAGAAGAGATGCAATCAATATAGTTTAAGAAAGACTCGTATTCGCTATTAAGATGCAGATAGCCTCTATTTTATATAATTAATTTGATAACTTTTGGTTAAGCAGGCGGGGACAGAAAAGTTTTTCAACGGATAGACTATCTGTATGGCTTTATCATAGGTTTACACGCGGCTTTCGTGACATCGAAGAATTGCTGGCAGCAAGAGGCGTTGCCGTCAGTTACGAAACTATCAGAAATTGGTGTGAAAAATTTGGTCAAATGTATTGTAGTCAAATCAGGATAGTCACCGATAAATTAGGCAGTTATTCAGCAGCAAAGAAAGAGCTAATATCTAGCGTGAAACACTCAACCGAGCCTTACGAAAACAACCGATGCGAATTATCCCATCAACCGAGTCAACAACAGGAAAGGCAGATGAGGAAATTTAAATCACGACGCCAGGCTCAACGAGTTCTTTGCTGTCATGGAGTGGTTAATAATCTATTTCGGCTTGCTCGCCATTTAATGAGTGCTACAAATTATCGGTTCTTTCGAGAACGAGCGTTTAACGAATGGTCGCAGGCTAGTTCCATTCAACATTAGGCGTAGGCGGTTGAAAACTGGTTTTTACCGTCTAATACCAATAAGTTGATAGTACCGAGCGCATTGCTGAGGCCATCGAATACACAGTACTTTTTGAATATGGCGGCCGCGTGTTCTGGGTTGGCCTGTTGCAATGAAAGTTATAAGACGCCGCACTCCTGCAAGGCATCCGCCACTTTGATGAAGCCACCGATGTTTGCCCCGCGCACATAGTCGGTTTTATCACCCGCCCCTTTACCTTCGCCGTGTTTGATGCACTTGTCGTGAATGTCTTTCATGATTCCCTGCAGACGCTTGTCGACTTCTTCGAGCGACCAGCTGATGCGTTGTGAGTTCTGGCTTTGTTCCAATCCAGATACGGCCACACCGCCTGCGTTGGACGCTTTGCCGGGAGCGTAGAGCACGTGCTTCCTTAGCAGGTGCTGCGCTTCGGATTCGCAGGGCATGTTCGCGCCTTCGGCCAGTGCGATCAGCCCGTTGTCGATCAATGATTTCGCTTCGTCGCCGTTCATCTCGTTCTGCGTGGCGCATGGAAATGCCAGGTCGGCTTTCACTCCCCATGGGCGTCCCTCTGTGAAAGTGCAACCGAATTTCTCCGCATACTCCTCGATGCGCCCACGCCGCACTTCTTTCAAATCTTTGAGGAAGGCGAGTTTCTCCTCGTCGATGCCGTCAGGATCGTGGATGAACCCAGAGCTGTCGCTAGCGGTCAGCGGCTTGGCTCCGAGCTGCACTAACTTTTCGATGCAGTAGAGAGCTACATTCCCGGAGCCAGAGACGACGGCTGTCTTGCCTTTAATGCCATCATCGACCGCGCACAGGATCTCGCGCATGAAGTAGACGACGCCGTAGCCAGTCGCCTCTTTCCTGCCGACACTACCACCGAACGAGATTCCCTTGCCGGTCATTGCACCGGTGAAGGTGTGCGATAGGCGACGATATTGGCCGAACATGTAGCCGATCTCCCTCGCGCCGACTCCTATGTCTCCCGCGGGCACGTCCTTATCCGGGCCGATGTAGCGGTGCAGTTCGGTCATCAGTGACTGGCAGAAGCGCATCACCTCGCCATCGCTCTTGCCTTTCGGATTAAAGTTAGAGCCACCCTTGGCACCGCCCATAGGCAGGCCGGTAAGACTGTTCTTGAAGATCTGTTCGAAGCCGAGGAACTTCAGCACGCTCTCGGTGACGGTTGCGTCAAAACGCATGCCGCCCTTGTAAGGACCGATGGCGTTGCAGAACTGCACTCGCCAAGCACGGTTGGCACGGACGTTGCCTTCATCATCGACCCAGCTCACGCGGAATGAGATGATGCGGTCGGGTTCGGTTAGGCGCTCCAGCAGGCATTCACCTTGGTAGTCTTTGTGATTCGCGATGAATGGCAGCACGTCGGCGGCCACCTCTTGGACGGCTTCGTGAAATTCTTCCTGGCCTGGATTGCGCTTGCGCAAGCCAGCCATGAATTGGTCGATATCGGTGCATGTGTTCTTCATCGGCATACTCGATTGGTAATCGTTGATTACTTGGTTAGGAGTTTATGAACAATAATACACCACCCTGATCTATGCAATAGGGGTTATACTTACTCGCCGGCCACCGACGCTGAGCACTCCCTGCTAGCCACGACATCCCTATGACGTGATAATGTTTAGTGATTTGACTACCTTCCAGGTCGTTTAGTTTTGGACTGTTTTTTCCACGTTGCCCGCGCGTGAGGCCTATCGTAAAGAGCTTTCCTTTCTCTTATTTGACAAAGGCCTTGCTAGTTTGATAGCGTGAATGAGTCAAGGAGAGGCGCTTTTGCCGATTTTGGCAAGTTACACCTCTCCGGTTATTTTGAACCATACAGGAGAAATAATGACCATAAGTAATAAAAGCAATCAGCAAAAAGCAACGAAATTCACAGTGCCAGGCATGGACGAAACGTCTACTGATCGAGCAATAGCTACGTTAGATAATCGCATGGTAGCGCTGGTCGATTTAGCCCTTACACTAAAGCACGTTCATTGGAATGTTGTTGGTCCCAATTTCATCGGTGTTCATGAAATGCTAGACCCCCAAGTAGACGCAGTACGCGAGATGACAGACACCATCGCAGAGCGAATAGCTACGTTGGGCGGCTCACCGGTAGGAACCCCACAATCTATTGCTGACCGTCGCACTTGGCATGACTATTCGCTAGGTAAAGCATTGGCCATCGAGCATTTGGGTGCCCTTGATTTGGTATATAACGGGGTAAACAGCGACCATCGCAAAGCAGTTGGTGAAATGTCAGAACTTGATCCGGTATCGGAAGATATGCTAATTGGTCAGTTGACTGATCTTGAGCAGTTCCAATGGTTTATTCGTGCACATCTTGAATCTTCTGATGGTGATTTACTCACTGCCAACAGCCAAACCGAGTTAGATGCAGCGAAATCCGCACGTTCTTAAACTCCGTTGAGTGAATTACCTTTATCTACGATGGCGCATTCGGCGTCATCAACTTACTCTACGGTAATGCCAAGTTAACGAGTTGACTCAGAAACATGCGATAATCTGGGCATGAAAAATACTACTATTTATGCCGGACATCGCTATCCCCCCTCCTAATAATCAATCACTCTGCAGATAGTTGAGGCAGTCGCAAGACCCTAAGATGGACAGTTAAGGCTAGACCTAATTATTTCATCAGTGATCCGGGAAGCCATCACCTAATATACCTCTATATAGTTGACATCAAAAAACAGGCAATCCATATTGGTTAATAAGGATTAGTTTAGGTGGAATATAATATTGGAAAATGACAAAAGGCACATCTCTTTTTCACCGCAGAACGCTATCTTGTGGTATTCAGTTATAGCAGGTGTATTTTCAGCATGTTTCATTGCATTTGTTCTGTTGTATATCGAGAGACAAGAGCGAGCACACATTGACCGGGTAACACAAAGTACTGCAGATGGAATTAAAACAGTACTTGAAGAAGATATTTACAGGCGGATGGAATCGCTTACCGAGTTTGCTAAATTGTCTGAAACTTCTAATATTATGTCAGATAATGAATGGGATCTACTCAGCAAGGCTTTGTATTATTCTAAGCAGGGATACCATTCAATTGTTTGGGTGGATAGTTCATTTCACGTCCTCAGAAGAATGCCGATTGAAGGGAGTGAAACAGCGATAGATTTTGATTTGGCCTCACAGCCCATGGCGCTACTAGCCAAATTAAAATATCAACAACAAAACAGTAAAGTGATAGCGGTTCCACTGACTTCAATTAATGGGAACCGAGGATTAGGGATTTACGTTCCAGTCTTGAACAAAACACTAACCAGTAAAAAAGTAGAAGGTTTCATCGTCAATGTGCTTCTTTTTGATCCCTATATTAAATCTGTATTACCTACCTATTTACTAGCAGAGTATAAGCTCACTTTATTTATTGACGATCAAAAAGTCTATTCAGACCAAACTAAACACCCACCGACTTCAGGGACATGGGACAGGCAAGCAGCTTTTGAAATACTGGGTCAGAGATGGCAAGTTAATCTTGTGCCCAACAATGAATTTCGCCCCTTTATACTCTTCAGAATGTTCAGTCTTTTAATTGTGCTTGGCATTTTATTGAGCATTTTTATTACCCTAGCAGTTTATACATTAATGTCTGCACGCAATAAAACAAAACTAACTAAAGATGACCGCAAGAAAACAGAACAACTACTCAAAAATCTTCCGGGGATGGCTTATCAAGCTTCTAATAGAACTAACAGGCCCATGATATTCGTTAGTGAGGGATGTACGCTTTTGACGGGGTATTCAAAAAAGCAATTCGAGAAACAAAACATATTATGGGGTAAATTGATTCACCCCGACGACGATGAACGGGTATGCCGAACCATTAACCAAGCCCTAAAAACAAAGCACCTTTTTGAACTTGAATATCGCATCATAACTAAAAATAATGATGTGCGCTTAGTATTGGAAAGGGGAGAGCCAGTAAGTTCTATTATAAATGACGAGTTCATAATTGAAGGTTTCATTGCGGATATCACCTCTATTAAGCAGGCTGAAGTTGACCTGCTTCAAAGTTACGCATTTTCTCAAGCAATAGTTAACTCCGTGGTCGAGGCCGTTATTACTATTAACAATAAGGGACTGATCCTAAGCTTTAATGATGCGGCACAAAAGATGTTTGGCTATACCTTTAGTGAAGTAAAAGATAAAAATGTGAAAACTCTAATACCACGATCCTATAACGAGCATCACGACCAGTATTTAGCCCAATATAAAAGAACCAACAAAACCCATATTATTGGAACCGGGCGAGAACTTGTGGCCAAGCGCAAAGATGGCACAACGTTCCCCATTCACCTATCTGTCAGTGAAATTCCCAACCATGAGGAAAAAATGTATGTTGAGCTGATTCGAGATATTACCCAACAACGAGTATTAGAAGACGAAGCCAGTTCGCATATCGAACAAATGGCTCACGCAGACAGACTAAATGCGTTGGGTGAAATGGCCGCGGGTATTGCACATGAAATCAATCAGCCCTTAACTGCTATTTCACTGTTTTCTCAAACCGCTAAAAATTTCTGCGAAATAGGTAAATTTGAAAGACTCCCAGAGTTATTTGATAAGATTAGTCAACAATCTCTTCGTGCAGGCTCGGTGCTTGAACGTGTGCAGATGATGACAAGACAGGGAGACCGGTCTAAAGAAGTACTTGATAGCAATATGTTGATAGATGAAGTGAAAAAACTAGCAGAGTCAGAGGCTAGGTTGCGTGATATCAAAATACAACTGCTTCCTTGTCATCAGAAAAAGAATGTATTTGTTGATCGCGTACAAATACAACAAGTTATCCTCAATTTACTGCGTAATGGCATGGAGGCAATGCAGTCGATAGATTGCAAAAATGGCGCGATAATAAAACTTCAAATAAAACTTCAAATAAAAATTAAAGCTGATAATTATATTAAAATATTAGTAATAGATACGGGCTGTGGAATTCCTAATTCGATGATTAACGAATTGTTTACCCCATTCTCGACCACTAAAAAGAATGGCACAGGTATTGGACTTTCAATTTCTAAAAGCATAGTAGAAGAGCATGGTGGCCATATTCACTTTTCTAAAAATAAACCGGCAGGCGCTATTTTTTACTTTACCTTGCCAATACATGAAGAAGGGATCCCCAATGACAAATAAACAGACGGTTTTTATAATTGATGATGATAAAGGTATCCGTGATGGATTGGAAATGCTACTTGAATCAATTGGCCTAGAGTCGCGAAGTTTCGCTTCAGGTAGCGCATTTTTAGACGTATATGACGCCAAAATGACAGGGTGTTTAATTTTAGACATACGCATGCCCAAGATGAGTGGTTTAGAAGTTCAACGCAAACTTAAACAGCTTAATTGCTTAATACCTATCATTTTTATCACTGGCCATGGGGATATACCCATGGCTGTAGAGGCTATGAGGCTAGGGGCAATCGACTTCATTCGTAAGCCATTTAAGGAACAGGATTTGATTGACCGCATCAATGAAGCGCTTAAAATTGATGAAAAAATAATCAACGAACACAATAGTAAAAGTAAAGTCGATTCGTTATCAGCTCGTGAATACGAAGTGTTTGAACGAGTAGCGGATGGGTCTATGAACAAAGTAATTGCAGCAGATCTTGGGATCAGCGAGCGCACTGTTGAAGTACATCGTTCTCATGTTATGGAGAAGCTAAAAGTGAGAACACTTGCAGAATTAGTCAGGATTAAGATTATTTATGAGCAACTAAATTAGTTTTTTTGCATTGTGGCAATCGCACCAAACTTATATTCAAAAATCGAGCTACTAGTCTATCGTATTTTCAGAATTATCAATATTAGTGAATTGTAATTTTGGAATGAACATGCTTCTTTTCTGTATAAAACTCCTCGCCTTAAGTTAAAAAAAGAGCCCATCTAGCTTGGGAGTGGTGGACTCAAAAAAGTGAGATGTTTTTATTTTGAGAAATTCTATAAATCCAGCAACCTTCATGTTGACTAGAAACGAAAGTTACAAATATTAGGGGTTTCCTCATATTGACGCTCTCTAGTAAGGGGTATCCACAATAGAAGCAATCGGACAAAAATGAGAATCTAACAACAATTCCATTTGAGCGCGGCTGACTTAATAAATCTTAATCTTCGCTTTTTATACTACCTCGCAACAACTGAAAGTAGGAGCAGCTTAATGTCGACACTGAGCTGGATAATTATCAGTGGAGTATCGATGAGTTCAATAGCACTGGTAGGCAGTTTAATTCTGCTACTGATCCCATCGACCCTTGAAAAAGTGCTAAAACTTTTAGTAACGTTTGCTGCCGGTTCGCTTCTTGGTGGAGCGTTTTTTCATTTGATCCCAAGCGCCCTTAAAGCCAATCTCAGCATTATGACTATTGGCATATTAATCGGTTGTGGATTTACAGCTATTTTAGTCCTTGAGCGATTTTTTTATTGGCATCATAATCATCAACTGCCAATGAAGCGCAAGGAGCCTTTGACATATCTGATTCTAGTTGGTGATGGGCTCCACAATTTTTTGGGCGGTGTGGCAATAGCCGGTGCGTTTATAATAGATATTCGTTTAGGCATTGTTTGTTGGTTTGTAGCCGCAGCACATGAGGTGGCGCAAGAGTTAGGAGATTTTGCTGTGTTAATACATGGTGGCTGGTCCAAGCTTTCAGTACTACTTTTCAATTTTCTATCGGGGCTAACTTTTTTATTTGGAGGATTAATTGCCTATATATTATCGTTTCAATTCGATGTTTCTTGGCTTATTCCCTTTGCGGCGGGCAATTTTATTTATATTGGTGCGGCAGATTTAATCCCGCAAATGAGCAAAGATACAGATATCAATCTAAAAAGTAGGGGGGTGACTATAGCAGCATTTATATCAGGTATTTACTTGTTGGTATTGGCAATGCCCTAATTGAGCTATCCGTTATTCCTCCTCAAGTAGATATTGGACGCAATGTTGATATTCATTGAGCAATTATAGACACCGGTTGCACTATTCCTGATGAAATGAATATAAGTATTGATAGACACTTGGATTTGGTGAGGGGATGCCGAATTAGCCAAGGTAGAATAGTATTAGTCACTAAAAATATGTTGGCAAAGATAAATGAAGATTCGGAGAATCAATATAATTAGCTGCAAGTAAGGAAGACCGCATAATCAATTTATATTACGATGCAGATTGTTTGTTGTTTTATGATGCAATTAACGGCAAATAGGTCCGGTGTCCAATAACATATTGAGTAAAATACCGGAAGACAGTGAGGTCCGGCATATAGCATCAGCGCACTGCCAAGGAATGGGCTCGCATCGGCATCCATGCATTAGGTCAACAATAACAGACTGCTTACTTCAGAAGTTTTTGCTTGAATAGCTGTAAGTCAAGCTTACGTTGTTCATCACTAATCGGATAATTCATATTCAAGGCCTTCAATGTTTTATGCATGATTTTGGCAACAATTAAGCGTGCATTTTTTTTATCATCGGCCGGCACAACATACCAAGGGTTATTGCTGGTGCTTGTTGCTCGTAAACACTCTTGATAAGCCTTTTGATATTCTGGCCAAAACTTTCTTTCTTGAATATCCGCATCAGTAAACTTCCAGTTTTTGTTTGGATTATCAATGCGTGCAATAAATCGTGATTGCTGTTCATCCTGCGAAAGGTGTAAAAATATCTTTATAATGCGAGTACCGCCGTTATACAAGTGTCTTTCTAAATTATTGATTGAACGAAAACGCTCTTCCCATAAGTCGTCTTTATCCAGATTGTCCACTGGAATTTTCTGAGCTTCGAGTATTTCAGGGTGCACTCGCACTATCAATACTTCTTCATAGTACGACCGATTGAATACGCCAATACGCCCTCGTTCAGGCAATGCTTGGTTGGTTCGCCATAAAAAATCATGTTCTAATTCAACCGCGCTAGGGTGTTTAAAGCTGGTGACTTGACATCCCTGAGGGTTAATCCCAGACATAACATGACGAATAACACCATCTTTACCGGCCGCATCCATTGCTTGGAATATCAGTAAAAGGGAATACCTGTTAGACCCATACAATAACTGTTGTAGCTTACTTAATTTCTTAACCTGCTTTTTAAGCTTTTTTTTATAATGTTTCTTAGAATGATAAAGCGGGGCGATGTTGGTAGGGCATTCGTTAAGTGTATATTTTTCGGTGTTTTTCGCATTTTGTATCTTAAAAGCAGTTGTTTTTATGCTCACGTTTATCTCCATAAAAAAGTATTGATACACGGCCTCTTTTTGCACCCAAACTCCACTAGTGAGTTCATGATATTTTTGGATTAACCTAAGAAGTGGTATTCCATCTGTGGTGTTAACTTCTCCAAAGCACTCACCACGATACTCCTTTATACAACAAAGTTTTCGATTATTCAGAATACGAAAGCGGAATCAATTTAATTATTTATACCCGTTAGTTAAGAATAAACTCTAAGTGTTATCCCTTACATACCTATTCAATTAATTACTCTAGGCTTATATGACAGTCTTTTGCATTAACGTAATTGGCGAGAAATAAGAGGTCATGATGAAAGTCCCAAATGATGATAAGAATAGACTCATAAAACGATTTCTAGTTTCTAAAAAAAGAGAACTTCATGTCCCCACAAAATGAAAGTAAAAGTGGCCCCCCCGATTTAGATAAAGTAGCGAGTGAAATGTTACATAAATATAAGATGTTGTCGGGTGGTAAGTTTAAAACTGGTGTATCAGTTTTAATCTTGGTGCTGTTGAGTATGACTGCCTACACCTCTTTATACACAGTGCCTAGTGATTCTGTTGCTGTGGTCTTAAGATTTGGTAAGTTCCAAGAAGTTTTGCGACCAGGCTTACACTTAAAAGTGCCATTAGGAATTGATCGAGTCAATATAGTACCGACCAAACGTCAGTTAAAACAGGAGTTTGGGTTTTCTACCCCCGGCGCTACTGATCCTGATCAGAACATTAATCCAAATAATAATATTCGTTCAACTCGGTCCAGTATTTCACCAGCAAATGATCAAGTGGCGGAAACCCAAATGGTGACAGGTGATTTAAACACTGCGTTGGTTGAATGGGTGATTCAATATCGCATAGCCGATCCTAAAAATTATTTGTTTGAGGTCCGTGATCCTGCTGGCACTTTGCGCTATGTATCGGAATCAGTTATGCGCGAAGTGGTGGGTGATAGAACAGTGGATGAAGTTATTACTATCGGCCGACAAGAGATTGAGGTTGAAGCCTTGAGAAAGATGCAAGCATTAGCAAGTCAATATGTGATGGGAATAAGTATTGATCAGGTACAGCTAAAAAATATTAACCCTCCTGTCCCAGTGCAGGCTTCATTCAATGAAGTTAATCAAGCTCAGCAAGAAAAAGAGAAGCTGATCAACGAGGCTCGACGTGAATATAACCGCATTATTCCGCTGGCCGAGGGGGAACGTGACCAACGTATAAGGGAAGCCGACGGTTATCGGCTTAAACGAATTAATGAGGCCGAGGGCGACGCACTCCGTTTTAATGCACTGTTTGCTGAGTACCAGCAGGCACCGGAAGTAACTCGCAGGCGAATATATCTAGAAACAATGCAAGAAGTGATGCCAACGATTAAAGACAAAATTATTATTGATAACGCAGCGCTCGGTGTATTGCCCTTGCTCAACTTAACGCCTCCCAGCATTCAAAAAATAAAAGGACAACAACCATGAAACCTTATTTGATAGCCGGCAGCAGTATCATAGCCGCGGTTGTAGCAGTGACGTTGTATAGCGCTTTGTATACCGTCAACGAAGTAGAACAGGCGATTATTACCCAGTTTGGCAAACCAGTGGGAGAGCCCATTATTGACGCTGGTATACAACTTAAGCTGCCATTTGTTCAGAAAGTTAATACTATTGATAAGCGAGTATTGGAATGGGAAGGTACACCGTCTGATATGCCGACCAAAGACAAACTCTATATCTCTGTCAGTCTTTATGCACGTTGGCAGGTGACTGACCCTCTGCAATACTTCTTACGTTTGGGCAATGAGCGCAGCGCACAATCTAGACTGGATGATATTTTTGGTAGTGAAACCCGAAACGCAGTAGCCACACACGAGCTAATTGAAATTATTCGAACCACTAAAGATCGCCAGCCTTTACGTGACGCATCACTCACCCAAGCTGAAAAAGAGCAGAATATTGGCAGTTTGGTGCCCATTACTAAGGGCCGCTTAGTCGTAGAGCAAGATATATTCAATGCAGCTGCTGAAAAAGTCCGAGTGTTCGGTATTGAGCTCATGGATATTCGCTTTAAACGCATTAATTATAATGAAAGCGTACGGCCTAAAATTTACGAGCGCATGATAAGCGAACGTCGTCAAATAGCGGAACGCTTTTTGTCAGAAGGTAAAGGTGAAGCTGCACGCATACGAGGCAATCGAGAGCGAGACCTGGATAAGATTCAATCGGAAGCCTATCGTGAGGTAGTAGAAATTCGAGGTAAAGCCGACGCAAAAGCCGCCGCTATCTACGCTTCAGCCTACAATCAAAATGAACAAGCTGTCGCATTTTATGCATTTACCCGTTCTTTGCAGGCTCTTGAGCCGACCCTTGGTCAAAATACGACATTGGTGCTGTCGACTGACAGCGAACTATTTCAGTATTTGCAAGACACCCAAACCGGTGAGTTAAGCCCTAAAAACTAGTATGCATCCAGTTGGTTGAGTGAGTTTTAGACGTCCAAATAAAAGTGACTTTAACTGATTGCAAAAACGCTTCTGAAAACACCATCAGAGATCGTTTTACATGTTTAGCTTATACAGAAAATTGAATGTAGCAGACACGATAATATTGCTTAAATTAAAAACTTAATAACGGATAATTAACGGAGTAAAACTAATGAGAACGAACAAGACGCATCAAAATAAAGCGAATATTGGAAACTTTGCGGCCTTGAACACCTCCATAGTGAATGAGGAAGAACAATTGGTAAAAAAATTATTGGTAAAAGAGTTATTGGAAAACGAAGCAATGCAAGAGCTTGAAAAAAACTATCTCATTGATATAGCTAAACATAAAAATAATAGGACTATCATAAAGCTACTTGAAGATATTCCCTTAAAACAATAGGTGAAGTGGTCAAGTCATTTTGGCCACGGGTTTGTAGTAGTTGAAAGGCCAGAGAATAAGATGTTTGAACCACCGAGGACACGCAGAGCACAGAGAAAAGCAAAGTCTCCTGATTAAGCAAATCTTGCTCTGCTCCTGAATTCGGAGAGCAATTAGAGCACTCTTTTATATGGAATGGTATAAAACATGTGGCAAGCAGGCGCAATCGAGCATTTAAACGGTACGTCTTTTGGTGCACTTAACAAGCCAACGAAATATCGCAAATTGTGAAGGTAAATAAGGTATTCAGGATGCCATTGCAGGCCGATTGTAAGTATGCTGGCGTAACGATCTAATATCTTGAAAAAGAGAGCCTCCCAAAACCACGTTAATCAGCTGGGCTCCCCGGCAAATGCCTATCAGGGGGATGGTTTTCTTAAGTGCCTTTTTAACCACTGGTCTAAATATTTCACCCATTTGTTGCGGATTACTCCGATTAGAGGCTGACCACCTCCTTCAGCAATAAGTGCCATTTTACCGCGCGGTGTATTACCGGGTTAATAAATGGTTTTGATGATAGGAGATCCATGTTGGGCCTTTTGCAAATATGTACTTTTTAAGAGAAGTGTAAATAACCAGCGAGCAGGGGGTCTTTAACATACGTTGTACGTCGCTTAGATGCGAGTCGACAACCATCAGTATCACCTCCTAATCTCGTGTTCGATGCAGGATGAACTAAGTCCAAAGTGACCCGATCAATCTATGTTTGAATGGTATGATAGAGCGGTAATTAATTTTATGAAATAAGAGATTCCCGAGCTCAAGTAAGGGTTATCCCTAATTTTAAACCCTGAAGGTTCGCTGTAGTTTGTAGCCTTCGACTGCTGCATCTGGTTCAAATGAAGGAGAATTTAAAACATTACAACGAAAAAGTGTTTAGTTAGACTATCGCCAGGGGGGAAAGCAAGCATGGGAGATACAAAAAATGACAACTGCAATTCAATTTGCGCTGATCACTTTGTCTTGCATCGTCAGTAACCAAGCCATCGATATAGATTACATAAGTGAGCCGGAGCCGGTGGGCAATTTTCGTTGAGTTAAGTGCGGCTAAGGTTTTTGGCAGTTCTAGATATGCTGAATTTGGGCTTGAATATTGCGAGATATAAACCTTGGCGTTACCGCGTAATGCAACTAGTCCTGAGTAAATAAGCGGAGCCAGATACTACTAAAATTAGGAGTAACAATATGCAAGTTGAAACAATTAGAGATGTACTCAATTGGACGGTTTTATTTCACAAAAATTTAAAAATCAGCTTAAAACATAGCTCTAAACAAAATAAAGATGAACGAGCAAGAATGATTCTTAGTTACTTATCAGAGCATGAAGAGAATTTAGAGAACATTGTACAGGGGTTTGAAAATACCGCTGACGAAAAAGCATTGAATACCTGGTGTGTCGATTATATCGAAAAACACACGATTATTGAGTATGTCCATTGTGACTCACTCTTTGAAGAATTAGATATGTCGCACATTATGGAAAAAATAGTAAACCATCACGAACAAGTTATTGAGTTGTACATTCATATTTATTTCCGTGTCGATATAGACAGCGCAAAAAAATTGCTTGATGCGATAAAAGACATTGAGGAAAACGAAATAAAGCGAATAGTACAATCGGCTAATCGGTTTTCGGATATGTAATTGGCATTTGGGGAGGTGACAATATTGCGGTATCGCTACAACATGTCCTTTCACCAAATGTCCGAGTATATTAAAGTTTGAAACTAGGCATTAAAGATTGTAACTGAATGGGCATGAAATTATATTTTTCGTAGTCAATGGTTAGTATTCTAATAGCAGCAGATCCGACAATTGCAGACATATGAACGAAGAATTAAATTGCTGTATTCTGCTGCTAAAACCCTTCAATATCAACTTCCTCTATCCGTCGGCCATCTGCCCAGCCTGTATAAAAACGATTGATCACCTTTTGGTCTAAGCAGATAATGCTTATGGTCAATCAGTCTTAGTAAGCGATCCAAATTAATAGTCAAGTTTAGTATAATAGATGGTAAGCCAAATCAGAGGAAATCTGCAATGTCTCACCATATTAAAGGTCAATCAAGAGCGCAAACAACGCTTTTCCCTGAAGCAATTGATGACTTTGTTACCGAAGACAGTCCAATAAGAGTCATCGATGTGTTTGTCGACCAACTTGATTTACTCGCTCTTGGTTTCGAGGCAGTTAATGCTAAGCTAACTGGCCGCCCAGGCTATCATCCATCCACGATGCTAAAACTCTATATCTGCGGTTACTTAAATCGTATTCAATCATCTCGCCGGTTCCATATCGACCGAGTAGAGAAAAGTATTGAAAATACTTAAATCAAATGGACACCAAAGACGGCGATGAAGAGGATATCGACACCACAGTATCAACGTCAAAACTGGCATAGCTTGAAGCGCGTTTAGTTGAAGGTAAAGCGCTTGAAAAAGAAGTGAATGAACACCCTGATAAGCAAGTGTCACAAACTGACCCAGATGCCCGTTTAATGCATACGCATCACATGGAAAGACGCGTTTGTTACAACGTGCAAAGCGCAGTGGATA
>NZ_PJAR01000028.1 GCF_002836745.1 Glaciecola sp. 33A
ATGGTGTCATCTGGCATTCAGTAACGGAGGTCAACCACGCGCAGAGTGCAGCAAATGATTCCGGAGTAAGTGGAATTAGTCCTCAGATGAAATTGATCAAAAAGTGGGCGGTCAAAAATATTGCGAACGCTTCTACTGAACCAAGCAATATTATTAAGTTAGAATTATCTAAAGAATAACAATAATTTAAATCATTTAGTTAATTATAAAAAGGCCTGATAGTTATTTGTAGGCCTTTTTTATACCTTTCGATAAAGTTATTTTGGTTTTGAATTGATAAATGTTTTAGACTACGGTTAGTTTATAAGAAATTTACCAGTAGTAAGTATGTTCGCCTTAATAATTAATAAGATACTTAGTCCAAAGTTTTTGTTTTCAATATCGTTATTCTTTTGCGGATTAATGATGGCGCAAACTATTGAAGCTAAATTGTTTTATGAAAAACTAAGTCGCGATATCTCCTTTTCTACATTGAATGAACGCCACGAACTCTCGGGACCCGTGATTAATGATATCGAACAAGATAATGATGGATTTATTTGGATAGCCACGCAAGATGGGTTAAACAAATACGATGGTCAAAAAGTAACTAAGTACAAGCATGAACCACAAGATGAAAATAGTCTCCCCAGTGGTTGGATTGTTGATATTTTTTCCGATAGCGAAGGCAATTTGTGGGTTGCGGGCAAAAATGCTATCAGCCTCTATATACCCGAAAGAGATTGGTTTCAAAATTTCACTGATCCAAAAGAGCATCCGCTTGCTCAAGGTCTGAAATTTACAGTAATATCGCAAGTCGAAAAAAACGAAGTTTGGTTTGGCACCCTAGATGGTGGCATCGCCGTTTTTGATATAACGAAAAAAAAATTCGTTGAGCAAATCAATAAGAAGAGCGGGCTGCAGTCAAACCATATATGGGATATCGCTGTTGATGATCAAAACAATGTTTTTGTGGCAACTAGAGATGCAGGTTTACTTTATAGGGCATCTGGTACAGATAAGTTTATAGCTTTTGACCTCGAATCAGATATTAAATTACCGACTGACAATATCCGCTCGATTCTTATAGATGAAGAAAATCGAGTGTGGCTTGGTTCAAGGAATTCAGGCCTAATTTTATTTGATCTTATTAATGGAGTCCAAAGACATTTTGAATCGAGTATCGACGATCTATCTGGTATTTGCTCAAACTCAATCAATGATCTCTTTCAAGATAATGGTGGTTATATTTATGTTGCCACTGACAGCGGTCTTTGTGAATGGGATGAAAATACAGAATCATTTATTCAATACATTCATAGTGATTCAAATGATTCCAGTTTAGCAGAAGGTCAAGTATTGAGCTTGTTACAAGATCAAGGAGGTGTTCTTTGGGTTGGTACGTTTTATGGTATCAGTAAATGGAACCGATCAGTTAACAGCTTCCAGCTTGTAAATAGCAAAACGCTAACAGGAAAAGACTTGTCGAGCGATGCTATCTATTCGTTTGCGGAGGCTAAAAATGGCGATTTGTACGTAGGCACTATGGGGGATGGTATTAATGTCATTGATGTTGATAAGTCAACCATATCTTATATAAAGGCTCAGCCCGGTATAGAAGGTGCTTTGCAAGATGATCGCATAACAAGTCTATTAATAGACTCTAAACAAAACTTATGGGTAGGAACGGTTTTTAACGGTCTGCACTTTCGAAAGAACGGCAGTGATAAATTTATTCATTACGAGCATGATCCAACTGATGACTCGACGCTAAGCTCTAATAAAATAAGTAAAATAATGGAAATTGGTAATGGAAATATCGCTGTCGGTACTTATGGAGGTGGTATTAATATCCTTACCAGTTCTGGTAATATACAACGATTTAAGCATGACGATAACAACAGACAAAGTCTGTCGAATGATAGAATCACTCATATGGTAGTGGGAGAAAATAGTACTATTTGGGTCGCCACTAATGGTGGAGGATTAGACCATTTTGATCTAACTACCAAAGAGTTTACAAATATTCCTTTAAAAAGTAAAGATATCTACAGCGTTTTGTTAACTGATAAATATCTTTGGTTTAGCACCAGTGATAAAGGTGTCGGCAGGATTTCAACAACAGACCTGAAAAACAAACAATTCAATTTTGAATATACTGGGGAAAATGAAGGCTTAGCGACTAACTTTACGTATGGATTGCTTTCTGATGAACTCGGTTATATATGGGTTAGCTCGTCAAAAGGAATTAGCTTTATATCACCGGAAAATAATAAAGTTAGTAATTTCGATACTAATCATGGGCTACAAGGTATAGATTTTAATAGTAGTGCATTTTTCAAAGGTCAAGACGGGCGAATGTTTTTTGGTGGTTCGAATGGCTTTAATACTTTCATTTCGAATAATGTCCCCGTCAATTTGTATAAACCACCAATTGTATTAACTGAGTATCGTCGATTAAACGACTCAATTCCCATTCATCGCGCTTTTAATAGTGAAGGTAATATAGAGCTCGATTATGACGAAGCTGACTTTGGCTTTAGCTTTGCTGCCCTTGATTACACGCGTCCCGAGTATAATCTCTATCAGTATCGCCTGGGTGGTTTTGACAGCGACTGGATCGACTTAGTTAATTCTAATCAGGTGAATTTTTCCACTTTATCAGATGGACAATATGTTGTTGAAGTGAGAGGAAGCAACAACGATGGTATTTGGTCTGACGATACTTTAAAAATTCATGTTGTCGTTAACCCGCCAGTATATCGCTCAAGTTATGCTTATTTAATCTACTTTTGGATATTCGTGTTTATTGCATACCGCCTATTTACCATGGCACAGCGAAAAAAGTTAAAGCAAATTGCATACAGCCTTCAACTTGAAAAAGAAGTCAGTTTAAGAACTACCGAACTTAAACAAGCAAATAATCAACTTGCCATTGCTGTAGAAGAAACAAGTAAGGCTAAAGATCTTGCAATTAAAGCCGCTCAAGCTAAATCAAACTTCTTGGCGATTGTTAGCCACGAAATTAGGACGCCAATGAATAGCATTATTGGTATGAGTGAATTACTTTTATCATCCCAGCTAAATGAAAATCAAAAGCGTTACGCGAATGCAGTTAGTCGAGCTGGTGAGAGTCTTTTGCAACTCATTAACGATATTCTCGATTTGTCAAAAATAGAGGCGGATAAAATTGAACTTGAAAACCATGAGTTTGATTTTCATGCATTAATAGAAGAATTGCTATTTTTGTTTTCCGTGAGAGCGTCAGAGAAGCAGTTAGAACTAGGGTATAGTATTTCCAAAGATTGCCCGAGATATATTCTAGGTGATGTCCATAGATTACGCCAAGTTGTGTCTAATTTACTGAATAATGCAATTAAGTTTACGTCTAAGGGAGGTATTAATTTAGAAGTTCATTTCGTGAACAAAGAGATTGTAATTTCTGTTACCGATACCGGCATTGGTATAGAAAAAGAGCATTTCGATAAGATTTTCAATGAATTTCAGCAAGCTGATTCAACCACAACCAGAAATTTCGGCGGTACTGGTTTAGGGTTATCAATTACGCGTAAAATAATTGATCAAATGCTGGCAAAAATTGATGTTGACTCAACTTTGGGCGAGGGGACTACTTTTACTGTTCGCCTTCCAGTAACGTTACCAAAGAAGAAGTATGTTGGTGTTTCTAAAGTGGAAGATTTAAGCATGCGGCCTATTCTATTAATTTGCACTAATGATATAGCTGCAAAAATGATGCAAAATACCTTCGAGCGCCTACAAGTACAAGCTTTGCAAACCACAATTGAGGCTCTGCGAGATGACGTTGCTCCAGCAGACAATGCGCTCATATTCATTGACCATCCCGATTTTTTGTTAAATCGTGCCTTTATTTCAACAACGCTCGAAAGTACAGACTACTGCGTGCTTTTACGGACTACTGAAAAAGCCGAGTCCGTTAATGAGTTTGGATTACGCCGTATTGAAAAACCAATTCGTCTAGATACTGTGCGTGCAGAGATCCTATATGCAAGTAACCTTGAAAATGACATGACAGAGACATCAGCTGAGTTAAGTCAGTTAACTGAAAATAATTCTCGTTTTAGTGCAAAAATACTCTTAGTTGAGGATGTTGTCGCTAATCAAGATGTTGCTGTCACTATGCTAGAAATGTTCGGATGTGAAGTTGATATCGCTGGCAATGGTCAGGTAGCAGTCGATTTGACCCAGAAAAGCCAATATGACCTTATCTTTATGGATTTGCATATGCCGGTAATGGACGGGCTAACGGCAACATGTATTATCCGTGAAAACGAAAAATCCACCGCACGGTCCATTCCAACACCTATTATTGCGTTGACCGCTGGTGTATTCGACGAAGAAAAAGGACTTTGCCTAGAAATAGGTATGAATGACTTTATGTTGAAGCCTTTTACGGCCTCTCAATTATTCAGTATGATTGCTGAACATATTCCTGAAAAACAAATAAAGATTAGTCCGCTGGATGCACTGTCAAGTTCTAAGCCTAATTTAAGTATAGAAGTTGATCATTGGATTGATGCCGACGCGGTCGAAAGCATTCGTGAAATTGAAATTCGAACGGGCAAAAAACTCTATTTACGTGTTGCCGATTCGTTTAATGCGGTCATGACTGAACAAATGCCTGCATTACTCGAGGCCTGCAGGAGCGGCGATAGAGCCACCGCAATGGAATTAGCTCACGCAATGAAATCACTTTCTGGCAACCTCGGTACCATCGCATTTACGAAGCTATTATTAGCTATTGAAACGGCTGCCAAAAAAAATCAACCGATAGATGACGCCGAAAAATTAGATGAACTTCAAGATGTTTTCGATAAGTCACTTGAAAGCTTAAAAATATTAATTGAGAAGATGTATGACTGAACCCTCGCTTAATAGTTGCACTGATGCGACTGTATTGGTTTGTGATGATGACCCAACCTACTTGTTGCTGATGGAAGAAACGTTAAGCAGTGATAATCTTAACGTACTGACGGCAGCCAATGGCCTGGACGCGTTGAAACTATATCTAAAGCATTTCCCCAGTATTGTACTGCTTGATGTGCATATGCCAATGCTGAGTGGATTTGAGGTTTGTGCTGAAATAAGGAAACATCCTAAAGGCAAAGATACACCAATCTTAATGGTGACTGGAGCCGACGATATATTGTCTATTGAGAGTGCTTATAAGCATGGCGCTACAGATTTTCTACCTAAGCCAATTAGATGGCCTATGGTTGCTCACCGAGTGCGTTATATGCTTAAAGGCAGCGAAACTTTTAATAGTCTAAAACAAAGCGAAGAAAAGATGCGTCGTCTGGCTTATTTTGATTCATTAACAGGACTACCAAACAGACAAAGCCTTGATGAAAGCCTGGAAAATGCAATTCTGTGTGCTGTCAAAGAACAACAGAATCTATGTATTATGTACATCGACTTAGATAACTTTAAGCGCATTAACGACACCCTAGGCCATGAGTTTGGTGATAAGTTACTTAAAAAAATCAGTGAAAAAATTCTTCATTGTTTGAAAGATGAAACCTGCATCCCAGAAACTCTGCAAAATACTACTGAAATTGAGGTATGTCGATTGGGCGGTGACGAATTTATGATCCTGCTAAACAATACCTTGAACGATGGTGACGTAAAGGTAGTTGCTCAATCATTGGTAGACTGTATTTCTGAATTAGTTTCAATTGATGATTACGAAGTTGCATTAACACCGAGTATTGGCATTGCCGTGTACCCCAGAGATGGTGCTAATTTGACAGAGCTGAAAAAGCATGCAGATGTTGCAATGTACTACGCAAAGACTATGGGCCGAAATGGTTATCGTTTCTATTCGGAATCGTTGAATGAAAACGCGATGAAGTTTTTGCAAATAGAAGGGTGTCTGCGCAATGCTTTAAACAATGATGAATTTTCATTACATTATCAGCCTCAGGTTTGTCTAAAGAACAAGAAAATAATTAGCGTAGAGGCATTGTTGCGTTGGGAAAGTCCTGAGCTAGGCAACGTAACGCCCAGTGAATTTATTCCTGTTGCTGAGGATTCTGGCATTATCAACGACTTAGGTGAGTGGGTAATGCGCAAAGCCTGCGTTCAAGCTAAAGAGTGGATGGACGCGGGTATGCAAAACTTTAGAGTGTCGGTAAATCTCTCTAGCATTCAGTTTAAGCGTGCATCGTTGCTGAATATGATAAAACGGGCGCTTGAAGACAGTGGATTGCCTGCATCATTATTAGAAGTTGAATTGACTGAAAGTGCAATAATGAATGATATCGACCAAAATATCACACGCTTAAATCAGATTCGTGATTTGGGCGTAGCTATCGCTCTTGACGACTTTGGCACGGGCTATTCATCACTTAGTTATCTAAAAAGATTTCCGATAAATACTCTTAAAATTGATCGCTCATTCATTATCACTATTGATACAGACCCAGAAGACGCTGCAATTGTTGAGGCAATTATTACGCTTGCAAATACACTGAAACTGACGGTTATTGCTGAAGGGGTAGAAACACATGGGCAGCTTAAAGCTTTAAATCGTTTTCATTGTGACATTATTCAGGGGTTTTATTTTAGTAAACCGTTGCCCGCTGAACAAATAACAGAGCTCCTTCAGCAACCGCTAAAAAAAGCCCTTTTCGCGCAAATATGAGCCCATTAATGCAGGCTGTATGATAGGCCTGATTAATGGAGGATAGCTAAATTAAATATATTTGATTATAGATGATTAAGCTAACTTATCTTGAGTCTTTGTTTTGAAGTCGGTTGAATCATGGCGTTCATGCAGTTGGCCTGCAGGCTCACCCCAAGTGCGATTGACCATTTTGGCGCGCTTAACCTGAGGACGCGCATCAATAGCCTTGGTCCAGCGTTGCAAGTGTTTATACTCTTCAACTTGCAAAAACTCACCCGCTTCATACAATTTACCGAGTGCTAAACCACCATACCAAGGCCAGATCGCCATATCAGCAATAGTGTATTCGCTACCACTTATAAACTCGTTTTCAGCTAACTGGCGGTCTAACACGTCCATTTGACGCTTTACTTCCATTGCATATCGGTTAATAGGGTACTCGTACTTTTCGGGAGCATATGCATAGAAGTGACCAAAACCGCCTCCAAGCATGGGTGTGCTGGCTATCTGCCAAAAAAGCCATGACATTGTTTCAGCTCGTTTAACCGGCTCTTTTGATAAAAATGTATCGAATTTATCCGCCAAATATAACAGTATTGAGCCTGATTCAAATATGCGCGTGGGTGTTGCTGTACTGTGATCGACTAGTGCTGGTATTTTAGAGTTCGGGTTAGCACCGACGAAGCCGCTGGTAAATTGCTCACCCTCCATAATGTTGACTAAATAAGCATCGTACTCTGCTTCTTTAAAACCTTTCACTAATAACTCTTCTAGCATCATGGTCACTTTGACACCATTAGGTGTTGCTAATGAATACAGTTGCAGCGGATGCTTTCCAACAGGTAAATCTTTGTCAGAAGTTGAGCCCGCAACAGGCCTATTTATATTGGCAAATTGGCCTCCACTTTCTGAATCCCAAGTCCAAACTTTTGGGGGCGTATAAATTGGATCTGCCATATTGCTTCCTTATCGTGTTAAAGGTGTTTGCGCCTGCATCGACGTCTCGTCAATACAAGATGTCATGAAATAGCAACAAAATATATGCTTATTAGAACTCAATATCACCACAAAGATATGAATAAAATAAAAACCATGCATTTAATACGCATGGCTTATTGAATAGTCTTTTACATATTCTAAAATATCGGGATGCAGATGGACGAAATCAAGTCACTCTGGGAGCGAGACTCGAATATTTCCTTCCATGAGAATTCTCGCGCTGCGACTCATAATAACTCGATCAACTTCCCATTGACCTTGTTTAATTTGCGCTTTAGCACCTACTTTCAAAATACCTGACGGGTGCCCGAATGTAACCGAGTCGCGCTTAACGCCGCCTGCAGCTAAGTTCACTAGTGTACCCGGGATAGCCGCCGCCGTGCCAATAGCAACTGCAGCTGTACCCATCATAGCGTGGTGTAATTGACCCATAGACAAGGCGCGAACGTTTAAATCAATGTCGTCACAAGTAATTTGTTTTCCGCTTGATGAAACATAGTTTTGTGGTGCTGACACAAAGGCAATTTTAGGCGTGTGTTGTCTAGCAATAGCGTCCTCGATATTTGATATCAGTCCCATTTTAACCGCACCATAAGCTCGGATAGTTTCAAATTTAGCCAATGCTTTACCATCATTATTAATCGCATCTTGCAATTCAGCGCCGGTATAACCAAGTTCATCTGCATTCAAAAATAAAGTCGGAATACCTGCGTTGATCATTGTGACTTTAAATGAGCCTATGCCTGGCACATTTAATTGATCAACTAAGTTACCTGATGGAAACATATTACCTTCGCCATCAGCAGGATCGACAAACTCTATTGTTACTTCTGCAGCAGGAAAGGTGACCCCATCTAATTCAAAATCACCGGTTTCTTGAACTTCTCCATTTGTTATTGGTACATTTGCAATAATAGTTTTATTGATGTTGGCTTGCCAAATTCTGACCACTGCAATGCCATTTTCTGGAATGCGAGTTGCGTCTACCAGACCATTACTAATCGCAAACGAGCCGACAGCAGCAGTTAGGTTTCCGCAATTTCCACTCCAATCGACAAACGGTTTGTCGATTGCGACTTGGCCGAAAAGATAATTAACATCGTGATCGGCTTTTTCGCTTTTACTCAGTAATACCGTTTTACTAGTGCTTGATGTCGCTCCGCCCATACCGTCGGTGTGTTTCCCATAGGGATCTGGACTGCCTATTACGCGCAGTAATAATTGGTTGCGAAATTCACCTGGGACTTGGGCTTTTTCTGGCAAATCATCTATTTTGAAAAATATGCCCTTACTGGTGCCCCCACGCATATAGGTCGCAGGCACTCTTATCTGTGGTGTAAAGTTCATAGTGTAGCTCCAAATTATACGGTAGCTTCGATAAAGTCTTGAGCAAAGCGCTGCAAAACTCCGCCAGCTTCATAAATAGAGACTTCTTCAGCAGTATCGAGACGGCATTTCATAGGAACCTTTATTGATTTACCATTTTTACGGTTTATTACCAGTGTAAGTAAAGCTCCAGGTGTTGGTTTACCCTCAACGTCATAGCTTTCAGTACCATCGATAGATAAAGTTTTGCGTGTTGTACCAACTTCAAATTCCAGCGGTAGTACACCCATACCAATCAAATTAGTTCTATGAATGCGCTCAAAACCTTCCGCTGCAATTACTTCAACACCCGCTAAGCGAACGCCTTTAGCAGCCCAGTCGCGTGAAGAACCCTGACCATAATCAGCACCGGCTACTATAATAAGAGGCTGTTTGCGCTGCATGTAAGTTTCAATTGCTTCCCACATTCGAGTAACTGTGCCTTCGGGTTCAATCCTAGCGAACGAACCTTCCTGCACTTTACCATCAACGATTGCCATTTCATTTTTTAATCTTGAGTTGGCAAAAGTGGCACGTTGCGCTGTTAAATGATCACCGCGATGCGTTGCGTATGAGTTAAAGTCGACTTCTGGTAGGCCCATCTTATGTAGATACTCTCCCGCAGCACTGTCCATTTGGATGGCGTTGGATGGTGATAAGTGGTCAGTGGTTATATTGTCACCTAGTACGGCTAATGCACGCATTCCTTGCATGCTACGCAAACCTGCCAATGCACCTTCCCAATATGGAGGGCGGCGAATGTAAGTACTTTGTGGACGCCATGCATATAGCGGGTCGTTGTCTTCACCATAATCGACACTTAAGTCGAACATTGGATTATAAATTTTACGGAATTGCTCCGGTTTAACGCTAGATTTTACTACAGCATCAATCTCTTCGTCGGTTGGCCAAATATCCATCAAGCGAATATCATTGCCTTGCGCATCTTTGCCTAATACATCTTTTTCGATGTCGAAGCGAATAGTGCCGGCAATAGCGTAAGCAACAACAAGGGGTGGACTGGCTAAAAACGCTTGGTCAGCATGTGGGTGAATACGCCCATCAAAATTACGATTGCCGGATAACACAGCGGTAGCATATAAATTACGCTGCTTAATTTCTTCTTCAATTTTAGGGTCAAGGGCGCCACTCATTCCATTACATGAGGTACAAGCAAAGCCGACAATACCAAAGCCTAAGTTTTCTAGTTCAGGTAACAGTCTCGCTTCTTCTAAATACAGTTGCACTGCTTTTGAGCCTGGCGCTAATGAACTTTTCACCCAGGGTTTTCTCAGCAATCCTAACTTGTTGGCGTTGCGGGCAATGAGACCCGCCGCAATCATATTGCGCGGGTTACTAGTGTTTGTGCAACTGGTAATAGCGGCGATAATCACAGCGCCATCTGGCATTTTACCTTCTTCATTTTCAACCACGCCGCTAATACCTTTTGCAGCTAGATCAGCAGTAGCCACACGACTATGTGGGTTTGAAGGACCTGCAATATTACGGCCAACAGATGACAAATCGAAGCCCAATACTCGCTCGTATTCAGCAGTGACTAAAGCGTCTGCCCACAAGCCGGTGTGTTTAGCATAATGTTCAACTAATTTAACCTGGTCATCTTCACGGCCAGTGAGCGTTAGGTAGTCAATAGTCTGTCTATCGATATAGAACATGGCCGCTGTTGCGCCATACTCTGGTGTCATATTTGAAATGGTAGCGCGGTCACCTAGCGTGAGGTGTTTGGTGCCTTCACCATAAAACTCTAAGTAGGAAGAAACCACTTTTTGAGCACGCAAGTATTCAGTTAGCGCCAGCACAATATCGGTTGCCGTAATACCTGATTGAGGCTTACCGGTTAATTCAACACCAATGATATCGGGTAAGCGCATGTATGAAGCTCGGCCTAGCATAACGCTCTCAGCTTCCAAGCCACCAACGCCAACAGCGATAACGCCTAACGCATCGACCATTGGTGTATGGCTGTCAGTTCCAACTAGAGTGTCAGGGAAAGCCACGCCATCTCTGGCTTGAATTACCGGTGACATACGTTCTAAATTGATTTGATGCAGAATGCCGTTACCCTGGGGAATAACATCGACATTTTTAAATGCTGTTTTTGTCCAATTGATAAAATGAAAACGGTCTTCATTACGACGGTCTTCAATCGTTCTGTTTTTGGCAAATGCGTCCTTGTCGGAACCACTATGTTCTACTGCTAATGAATGGTCAACAACCAATTGAGTGGGTACCACCGGATTAACTTTAGCAGGGTCGCCGCCTTTTGCAGCAATTGCATCTCTTAAACCGGCTAAGTCTACCAGCGCCGTTTGGCCAAGAATGTCATGGCACACGACTCTTGCAGGAAACCAAGGAAAGTCCAAATCACGTTTGCGCTCTATAATTTGCTTTAGGCAGTCAGTTAAGATTGCCGGGTCGCACTTTCTAACCAAGTTTTCAGCTAACACTCGTGAGGTATAAGGCAAGGTTTCATATGCACCTACTTTAATGTTATTTACGGCTTCTCTGGTATCGAAGTAGTCTAGCTGACTATTTGGTAAGGGCTTTCTGTAATCGTAGTTCATCACAAATCCTATAGTTCTGTAGGTTATCAGTTGCTAATGATGGTGCTTTGTATGACCGCCTTTACACCGACTGGCATGAGTAAAATGCATCAAAAGCAACAAAGTTCTTAACGTAAAGGCACTATTTGAAGCGCCTTTTGTATCATTAGTAGGTGTAGTAATAAGTAAATGCAGTGAATAAGTGCAATAACTATCTGTTTTCGATCGTTACGACTGGACGCAATTCTTCACCTGTGTAATCAGCTGACGGACGAATAATACGATTATCAGCGCGTTGCTCCATAACATGGCCAGCCCAACCTGTTAATCGAGACATAACAAATATAGGGGTAAATAATTTAGTCGGTATTTTCATGAAATTGTAAGCTGACGCATGAAAAAAATCAGCATTACAGAATAAGCCTTTCTCACGCTTCATGACTTCTTCACAGCGAACAGACGCTGAATACAAAACAGTATCACCTACATCTGCTGCTAGCTTTTCAGACCAGCCTTTAATAATGTCATTCCGGGGGTCTGATTCAGAATAAATCGCATGCCCAAAGCCCATTATTTTTTCTTTACGCTCGAGCTTACCCATCATTTCTTTTTCTGCGTGTTCAGCCGAGGTAAAGCCTTCAATCATTTCCATTGCCGCTTCATTTGCACCGCCATGCAATGGTCCCCTAAGTGTACCTATTGCACCCGTTACGCACGAATGTAAATCAGAAAGAGTAGATGCACAAACGCGAGCAGCAAAGGTTGATGCATTAAATTCATGTTCAGCATAAAGAATTAATGATACGTGCATGACTTTTTCATGCAGTTCTTTTGGTTTTTCTCCATGTAACATATGTAAGAAATGTGCACCAATTGAATCGTCATCAGTATCAACGTCAACACGAATACCGTCATGCGAAAAGCGATACCAATAACAAATAATACTTGGGAAGCAGGCTAACATTCGATCCGTAACTTGATCTTGTTGAGAAAAATCAGCTTCTATTTCGAGGTTACCTAGCATCGAACAGCCCGTTCGCAACACGTCCATTGGATGTGCATTAGCAGGAATACGCTCTAATACTTCTTTGAGAGCAGACGGCAGTGAACGCAGTCCTTTTAGCTTCGTTTTATAGGCGTTAAGCTCTTTTTGTGTTGGTAAATTACCCTTAAGGATTAGGTAAGCAACTTCCTCAAATTGGCATTTTGCAGCTAGGTCTTTTACATCATAACCACGATAAGTTAGGCCAGAGCCTGATTGACCTACTGTTGATAAAGCTGTTTTCCCAGCCACTTGGCCGCGTAATCCAGCGCCACTTAATACTTTTGCCATTGGTCTTCTCCGTAAATTTTGTCGGTCTAAATTATAGGTTCTTATTATCTGCAAACAAAGCGTCTAGCTTTTGTTCGTAATCGTGATAGCCAAGATAATCGTACAAATCCATGCGCGTTTGCATTGAGTCGACGACGGCTTTTTGATCACCGTTCACCAAAATCGACTCATATACCATTTCTGCAGCTTTGTTCATTGCTCTAAAAGCACTGAGAGGGTAGAGCACCATAGCGGCTCCCCATTCTCCAAGTTGTTCTTTGTTCCATAACTCAGTTTGACCAAATTCAGTGATGTTTGCCAAAATAGGCACGTCCAAGGCCTCAGCGAATGCGCGATAATGCGCTTCAGTTTTTACCGCTTCAGCAAAAATACCGTCAGCACCTGCTGCAACATAAGCTTTTGCTCGTCCAATTGCGGCGTCTAAACCTTCTTGAGCGAAGGAATCTGTGCGAGCCATAATGAAAAAATCAGGATCAGTGCGAGCATCAACAGCCGCTTTTATTCTGTCTACCATTTCCTCGACAGTCACAATGGCCTTGTTAGGGCGGTGTCCACAACGCTTTTGCGCAACTTGGTCTTCCATGTGAACTGCTGCGGCGCCCGCTTTTTCCATATCGCGAACGGTTTTAGCAATATTAAAAGCACCTCCCCAGCCAGTATCAATATCAACCAGTAATGGTAAATCGCAAGCTGAAGTAATGCGGTTAACATCAACCAAGACATCGTTGAGCGAGGTCATCCCTAAATCAGGCAGCCCGTAGGATGCATTAGCTACACCTCCACCAGAAAGATAAATAGCTTGATGACCAATTTTTTTCGCCATCATTGCTGAGTAAGCGTTGATCGTACCAACGATTTGAAGGGGGTTATTGTCAGTTAGTGCCTGCCGAAATTTTTTACCTGCGCTCATAATTTACCTCGTTGCTTTTCAGTGGGAGTAAAGTTAAAAAAACCACAAATCGGTTTATCGCAACCTAGCCTCAATATTTTGCTTTGAATAGAGAATGTGCCTACGCATTAGCATTTCAGCAAGTTCTTCATCTCGATTACTAATGGCTTGTACTATGTTCTTATGTTCTTCAAACGCGGTGCTAACCCGCGGGCCAGCCATACCTAATTGCACTCGATACATGCGAATGAGATGGTAAAGACCGTTAACTAACATCGAAATAAGATGATCATTTTTACTACCAACAATAATACGATAGTGAAAATCGACATCTCCAGCCTCTTGATAGTATGTTTGGCTTCCTTTCACTTCTTGAAAGTGAGAGTTTAGCAACACCTTCAAGTCTTCAATTTCGGTATCGGTCATATTCTTTGCGGCTAATCTTGCAGCCATGCCCTCGAGTGACTCTCTAACTTGATAAAGTTGAATAAGACCTTCGAGTGTTAATGCGACGACCCGGGCACCTATATTTGGTTTACGTTCTACCAAGTGGCAACTTTCTAAGCGATTAATTGCTTCACGGACAACTGCGCGACTTACGCCATATTTTGTCGACAATTCCATTTCACTTAGTTTACTACCCGCCTTAATTTCACCCTCAACAATATCACTCCTTAATTGAAAAAAAGTTTTGTCTGCTCCGGTGATAGCTTGCTCGGTAAAGGCGATCATTAAATTTGTCTAGGTGGATAGATTGTCGACAATATAGTTATTATTTGGTATAAAGTCAAATTAAATGCGGTGTTTTGTCGACAATATGACTAAAGTCTTACTGTTTTAATCATTAAATACAGGACCACTCGGGTAAAAAAAACACCGACTTTTGCAAGCCGATGCTTTTATTTTCTTAACGTGTACTACATCAAATTAACGGGTCGCTGTAGTTGATACTTTGGCAGAAACTTTAATTTCAATACGACGATTCACTTTATGCGCTTGTGCATTGTTATCAGTATCTTTCAATTGCGTTTCACCATAACCCACAGTAGTTAAACGAGATGCATCAATAGCGTATTTGGTAACCAGCATGTCTTTAAGCGAATCCGCTCGCTCTTGCGAAAGAAATTGATTATGTTCAGCAGCACCGACCGAAGAACTATGGCCTTCAATAACAGCAGTTGTGCTACCGTAGCGTTTCATGAAATCAACAAACTTAACAACGTTATCAGCGTCAGAGTTTTTGATTTGGCTACTGTTGTTAGCGAATAAAACGTCAAGTGCAACAGACACTTCTTTTTCTAATAACACGCTACAACCATCAGCATCTACTTTGTCCGTCATTGGAGTGTCAGGGCATTTGTCCTCGATATCCAATACACCGTCGCTGTCTTTATCTAAGTCAACGGAACAACCTTTTGCATTAACTTTAGTTCCTGCTGGTGTGTTTGGACACTGGTCAACAGTATTTAATACGCCGTCATTGTCCATATCAACGCTGCAACCTGTTGGATCTACCTGTGTTCCAGCTGGCGAGTTAGGACAACGGTCTACAGCATCATAAACGCCATCGTTATCGGTATCTTTGCGCACTGGAGGAGTATTTGTTTGACCAAATATATAAGCTAAACCCAATTTTGCGCTGTATTCATTATATCCCTGACCCAAATCACGGTATCCCGCAACTTCTGTAATTACGCGCATGCTGCCACTAACTTCCCAATGTTTACCAACACCGTAGCTAATCATGCGATAGCTATCTGCGACAGATTGATCGCGTAAACCACCAAAAAAATACGCTATATCATTATCTAAGAAGTACATTGCATCAGCACCCAACATGACGCCATCATCACCAAGCCCGGGCCGGTCAGGACCTTGCATATCAAGGGAAATGCGAGAAAGTTCAAAACGGATAGCCCATTTAGGATCGAAACGGAAACCTAATTCTCCCCCTAATCCTTTACCATCATCTAAATAACCCAAAGGCTCAGGTTTAACCGAATCTGGACTGTAATATTGTGCGAAACCACCGAGCCAGTTTTCATAGGGCGGGGCCTCTTGGGCAAGTGCGTTAGTAGATGTAGCGACTAGCGCAACCGTTGCGAAAATCAAAGAGCGTTTCATGACTGAATTCCTTTTTTCCAAATTAGTATAGTTGATGCATTGCTATAATTATCACCTAGATTAAAAGCAATTTCCAACTAAACCTAGATTTTTTAATCGAGTTTTACACAAGACTTATTAGCTAAATCAGGTTTTGTAATATGGCTACCTAGAGTTAACCCAAAAGTGAGTATTATCTTCGTGCTGCAGTGGTTATAGTGAAGCTAACAAAGGGTTTATTAGCTCAACGTTTACCGTTATTGGCATTTTTGGCAAACGCCATGGGCTTCTATCGTTTGGCGGAGGATCACAAACGCATTTTGATCTGCCTGCGCTTCGAGGGTTTCCTTTACGCCAGCCGACTGAATTTCCTGTACGTCGCCGCAAGTGTCGCAAATCAAAAACTGCACAGGATGGCTGCTATCAAAATGATGACAAGCCATAAACGCATTTGTTGATTCAACTTTATGCACGAGTCCTAAATCAAGAAAAAAGTCTAACGCTCTATACACGGTTGGTGGTTTAGCGTTATTTTCGGTTTTACGCAACTCATCTAATAAATCATAAGCACCTATAGCGCTATCCTGATTTATTAAGATCTCATAAACGCGTTCGCGAAGAGGCGTGAGACGCGCGCCTTTGTCTTTGCAGTAGGACTTTGCTTTTACCAAAAGAGATTGGTTTTGTTTGGATAACACCAAAGTAATTTTCCTGTTTACAAACATTTAAATAATGCAGTTGATTCGAATGGCAGTATAACACCGGAGTTTACTTCGACAACAGCAAAGGAGATACGTTTATACATAATTATAGCAACAATTAATACTATTTCTATCGACCGACTTGTTCAGGATACAGTTGCCTTTGCATATATATCAATATTAATATAGCGTTACGCTCCCAAACCCAATCCGCTTTGTGAAAGAACAGGCATTTAGTAAGGTTAGCCATGACAGCAACAACGAAAACTAAACGTTATTTTATTTTTTCGAATGACCGATTATTAGTGCCAGCAGAGGCCGATTTAAGCGCGGGGGTTGAATTATTGTCTGACCTTGCACAAGAGATTTTTTCTGAATATGCGGATCAAACCGTTCACATATACGCAAATGAGCATGTTGAACATCACCTTGTTGATATGCAAAAGGAAAAAGTCGAACACGATTCTGTGCGTTCAATTAGTTTGCGTGAAGTTGTTATGATGATGCCAAAAGAGGACTTCCAGCACGTTGCTCAAGCTTGGCAGTATGCTGTATTTTTGCGAACGCACCGGTTTTGTGGCCGTTGTGGTTCGCGAATGGATCGCGTGTTTTGGGAAATGGCAATGCATTGTCACTCGTGCCAGCATCGAAGTTATCCGCGCGTTTCTCCGTGTATTATAGTTGCGATACGTCGTCTAAATAAAATTTTACTAGCACAAGGTGAACGCCAAAAAGAATCAGGTTTCTTTTCTATCTTAGCGGGTTTTGTAGAAAGTGGTGAAACACTGGAACAGGCTGTGCATAGGGAAGTGTTTGAAGAAGTTGGTATAAAAGTCAAAAACGTAGAGTACTTTAGTAGCCAACCTTGGCCATTTCCGCATTCTCTTATGGTTGGTTATTTAGCTGAATACGACAGTGGGAACATTGTTGTTGATGGTAAAGAAATCATTCAAGCTGATTGGTTTGATATCGATGATTTACCCGTAGTGCCACCAAAATTTTCCATTGCTGGAGGATTAATTGAGGAAACGCAAAAAATAATGGCAAAAAAGACGGTATAATAAATGTAAAGTCGTCTCGAACTAGATAAATTGAATAAGTCGCTGCACAATAAGTAACTTATTAAAAAGCATTTATATGCTAACGAGTCAGTTTCAAATTTCACAATGAGTAAAGCATGACCCCACTAAAAAACGATAGATATTTACGCGCTCTTTTAAAACAACCTGTTGATGTGACCCCAGTATGGATGATGCGTCAAGCCGGACGTTATTTACCCGAGTACAAAGCGATACGCGCTGAAGCCGGAAATTTTATGGCGCTGTGTACCAATCCTGAATTAGCCTGTGAAGTCACACTGCAACCCCTTCGACGCTTTCCTTTGGATGCCGCAATTTTGTTTTCAGACATTCTGACTATTCCTGATGCGATGGGTTTAGGTCTATATTTCGAAGAAGGCGAAGGTCCAAAGTTTAAGTCACCTATCGTTGATAAAGCAGGCGTAGACAAATTACCTATTCCGGATCCTGAGCTCGAACTCAAATATGTGATGGATGCAGTGCGCACTATTCGCAAGAATTTGAAAGGCGAAGTGCCTCTTATTGGTTTTTCTGGCAGTCCATGGACATTAGCTACTTATATGGTGGAAGGCGGTTCAAGCAAAGCCTTCACTAAAATTAAAAAGATGGCATTTGCAGAACCAGCCATGCTGCACGCATTATTAGATAAGCTCGCCGAGTCAGTGATTTTATATTTGAATGCGCAAATTGCAGCAGGTGTGCAATCGGTCATGATATTTGACACTTGGGGCGGTGTATTGAGTCCTCGCGACTATAAACTTTTTTCTTTGCAATACATGGAAAAAATTGTTGCTGGATTAACTCGCGAATACGACGGTCAAAAAATACCGGTTACATTATTTACTAAAAATGGTGGTATGTGGTTAGAGTCGATTGCTGCAACTGGCTGCGATGCTATTGGTCTGGATTGGACTATTGATATTGCGGATGCAAAAGCACGCGTTGGTGATAAAGTGGCACTGCAGGGCAATATGGACCCATCCATTTTATATGCACCACCTGAACGTATTGAACAAGAAGTTCAAGATATACTTGCCGGTTTTGGGGAAGGTGAAGGTCATGTATTTAACCTAGGTCATGGTATTCACTTAGACGTGCCACCTGAAAATGCAGGTGTATTTGTTGACGCTGTTCACAAATACAGTGCTCAATATCACAAATAAGTAATTTTTAGTATGGCAGCTCCTGTCTATTATTAATAATGCGCAAAAACAACAAAAGCTGACTTGGCATTAACAAGTCGGCTTTTTCATTTGTGCTTAGGCATTCCTTTCTCTACGCTTCTGGCCAAACGCTGAGTTTTACGGTTTACGGTGTTTTTACCTAGACTACCGTCGCTTGCGCTGCCGTCTTCTTCTTTGTTTCGGGCAACGTTTGTATTAATGGGTTGGACATCAGATTGCATTACCTCAGCTAATGCCCATTGAATATGCTCTTGCACCATCTCATCGGGGAAATCCAGCGCGTTTTCCAATGCGCTTTTGATTTCTTGCGTTTCTTGCGGTGTTTTAGCTATTTGGTTGCCTAGTCCCACGGCAATATTTCGTTTCCATTTACGATAACCAATGCGTCTAATAGCCGAACCCTCTGTGTTCTTTAAGAATTCGTTTTCTGTCCATTTGAATAAATCAAGCAATGAGCGGTTGTGCATGTGCTGCCTTGCAAAGAAGTCTTTCTCTTCGGTTACCTTTGCATATTTATTCCAGGGACAGACAAGCTGACAATCATCACAACCATAAACTCTGTTTCCTATCGCTTTGCGATAAATGATGGGTATTTCGCCATCATTCTCTATCGTCAAATAAGAAATACATTTGCGCGCATCTACAACATAAGGGGCTACAATTGCTTGCGTTGGACAAATTGAAATACAAGCCGTGCATTTACCACAGTTCTCTTCAACAGGTTGGTCGACAGGCAACGGTAAATTAATGAATAGTTCGCCCAAGAAGAAATACGAACCGGCTTCTTTATTAATTGTAAGTGAGTGTTTACCTGTCCACCCAAGGCCGGCTTTTTCCGCAATGGCATGCTCAAGCACGGGAGCTGAGTCTACAAAAGGACGAAATGAAAAATCTTGGGTATATTCTTGAATTTGTTCAGCCAGCTTTTGCAATTTTTTGCGAATGACTTTGTGATAGTCTCTACCTAAAGCATAGCGGCTAATATAGGCTGTAGATGATGACTTTAAATTACTCGCGAAGGAAGCATCTGGTGGTAAATAATCCATGCGGACGCTGATAATACGCAAAGTGCCAGGGACTAATTCGTTGGGTGATAAGCGTTTTTCTACATTGCGTTCAAGGAAGCTCATGCTGCCTTGATAATCATTCTCAAGCCAGTTTTTTAATGCTTTTTCGTGCTGGCTTAGATCAACATCACTGATACCAATTTGCTGAAAACCTAGCGACTTACCCCAAGTCTTGATATTGTCTGTGAGCTGGCTCAAATCTATTGAATTAATAACTGACATTTTCTACGGACACACTCGCATGTTGCATAAAAATACAGCTCCAAGTCTAACACAGAAACTCTATCGTGCTGATCAAGTTAAGCATTTTGAATTAGAAGCAGCCGCTAAATTGGGTCTGTCGAAATTTGAACTAATGCAGCGGGCGGGCAAAGTCGTATTTGAACGTTGCATCTCATTAATGCCCAATACACAAACCTATTTAATATTGGTGGGTGTTGGCAATAATGCAGGTGACGGGTACGTCACTGCATTAAATGCAGTCAATGCAGGTAAAACAGTGATTTTATGTGCAGTTGACCCAGAACGAGAAGTCATTGGTGATGTTGCTCGAGCTCAAAAAGCTTGGTTAGATAACGGAGGTAAAATTGAAGCTTTTAGCCCTGAATTACTCGTTCGTTGCGACTTAATTATTGATGCACTTCTGGGCATTGGGATTGCCGGTATTATTCGCAATGAGTTTGCTGATGTAATTGACGCTATTAACGATTCAGCGATACCTGTTATTAGTGTTGATTTGCCCAGTGGGTTGGATGCAGATACCGGAGAATCACTTGGTCGCTGTATACAAGCCGACATCACTATTACCTTTGTCGGCATCAAGCTAGGTTTAACCACCGGGGCAGGCAAGCAATCTTGTGGACAACTGGTATTTGAAGATTTGGGTATTGGTAAAGCGTTTGCTGAAATCGCACGAAGTGATGCGAGTGCACTTGATATTGCACATTTTAAAGGACTTGCTCCAAGACCGGTGCATAGTCATAAAGGGTCCTACGGTCGTCTATTATGTGTCGGCGGTAATTCAGGCATGGCTGGGGCGATCAGATTAAGTGCTGAAGCAGCATTGCGCAGTGGCACAGGCTTAGTAAAAGTGTATGCCCATGAAAGCTCAAAAGTACAAATTAGTGCAGGACGCCCGGAAATTATGGTGACCTCTACTAATTTAGAGGATGCATTAGCATGGGCAACTTGTATTGTGATTGGTCCTGGTCTGGGCCAAGATAATTGGAGCCGCGCAACCTACGATACAGTTTTGCATTATTGTCAAAATAACCCCAAACCCATGGTAATTGATGCCGACGCCCTGAATATTATGGCAAGCACTGCATCATTCGTTAGCATCGACGATTATGTAATGACACCTCACAGTGGCGAAGCTGCGAGGCTGTTGAACGTAACTGTTGAAGAAGTGGAAAATAATCGATTTGTGTTTGCTCGCCAAGTTGCGGAACGATATCATGCAACATGTGTCCTAAAAGGCGCTGGTACTATTATTGATGATGAAAAAAGCGCCTGGGTTTGTAGGCACGGTAATCCAGGTATGGCAACGGCAGGTATGGGAGACGTCCTTACTGGTATTATTGGGTCATTGATGGCGCAAGGAGTAAGTACTCCCCTGGCGTGCCAATATGGCGTTTCCCTGCATGCAAAAGCCGGTGATATAGTTGCCGAGAAACAAGGTCAAAGAGGCATGCTTGCGAGTGATTTATTTGATACAGTGCGCATGTTAATTAATGAGTAATGTAGAGTGTATGGGGACCATGATAAAGAACGAATTTGTAGCTCATTCTGAAGACGATACACAACGTATTGCGATACAGTTGGCAAAGGTAATTATACAGCAAGGTCTAGGCGGTTTAACTTTTTATCTCAATGGCGATTTGGGGGCTGGTAAAACAACCTTTACACGTCATTTGGTCCAAGCCTTGGGGCATAATGGAAATGTGAAAAGTCCGACTTATACTTTGGTTGAGCCTTATGAGATAGAGGACATCAAGTTATTCCACTTTGATTTGTATCGCTTAGCAGATGCTGAAGAACTCGAATTTATGGGCATCAGAGACTATTTTAATGACAACAGTATGTGTCTGATTGAATGGGCTGAAAAAGGGTGGGGTTTACTTGCAAAGGCTGATGTAGAGGTGAACATTAAAATTGACAACGTTGGTGATGACAATCGATTGTTTGAGTTTGTAGCAACATCTGATGCTGGTGAACGTTTATTATCTGCGTTAACGCGATAACTATTCTGGATTAATAAAATTTGTAGATCGGTGGATGTTAATATGCCAGCCACTAATACGCAGAAATAGTAAGTCCGAAGGGTAATTTTGTATCGTTTGATACTGTGTTAATCTTATCTCGAAATTGTTGGAAAAATAAGAATAAAAAATACAATGAACCAGAATGCAGTTGCATGCAAAGTAGTGAGTTCGATACTAGCGCTTTTCGTTAGCCTGACCGCGTATGCTCAAACACAATCCAATATTACTGATATCAGGATATCTCCAAGCAACGACAGTACCCGCATCGTTGTTGATATATCGCAGCAAACACGTTTTTCCTATTTTAACCTGCAGTCGCCTGAAAGACTCGTGGTTGACTTCAAAGATACCAATCGAAAGTTCAATTTCAGCAAAGTGGATAACACCAGTCGCCTGATTAAAAAAATACGCTACTCAAAACCTAAGCTAGCTTCTGATATGCGTATGGTTATTGAATTAAACAAAGACATAGACGCACAATTATTTTCGTTGGAACCCGGGGCCGATTTTGGCTACCGCATTGTCATTGACCTAAAGGACCTTAATCCGACCCCAGTAGTTACTAGCACTGCTGCACCCAGACGTGATAAAGATATCATTATTGTTATTGATGCGGGTCATGGTGGTGTCGATCCCGGTTCGATTGGTCCTCAAGGAACATACGAAAAAAACATCACATTAAGCATAAGTAAAATGCTTGAAAAACGTGTTAACGAAGAGGTTGGTTTACGCGCTATTATGACGCGTCACGGTGACTATTATATTAGCCCTAATGACCGGCCCGATTTTGCAACCAAAGAAAATGCCGACTTACTCATCTCGATTCATGCTGATGCTTTCACCACTCCGCAACCAAGAGGCGGTTCTGTTTGGGTCCTTTCTAAGGGTCGAGCGGACAGTGAATTAGGTCGTTTGTTAGAAAGAACAGAGAGGGACTCGGAATTGCTAGGCTCAGCGGCTGATGTTATTGGTGATAGGGATACGGAGCGTTATTTTGCAGAAACTATTTTTAATATGTCCATGGATTTGTCTCGTGCGTCGAGCTATGACATTAGTAACAAAGTGATTAAAGAAATGAGAAAAGTAACGAGGATGCACAAGAAAGTTCCTCAAAGCGCGAGTTTAGCGGTATTGACGGCACCAGAAACACCCTCTATTTTAGTTGAAGTTGGATTTATTTCTAATCCTCACGAAGAAAAAAACTTGAATTGGCGGGCATATCGTCAACAATTAGCTGATTCACTATTTAAATCGATTCAATTATTTTTTAGAAATGCACCGCCCGAAGGCACTTTATGGGCTCAAGAGCGCGACAGCCAACCAAGAAAGCATAGGGTAAAAAGCGGTGATTCACTTTCACTCTTGGCGCAACGCTACAATGTTGATTTAGACAGCTTAAGAGAAGTAAATAATATAAAAGGTGATTTGGTAAGGATCGGGCAGACACTGACTATTCCTGAGAATTAACTAAACAAAAACGACGACCTAAATAAGCGAAGATACTAGCATTGACTATCAAAATACTCCCCGCCCGACTTGCTAACCAAATTGCCGCTGGCGAAGTGGTTGAACGTCCTGCATCCGTGGTTAAAGAACTCGTCGAAAACAGCATCGATGCGGGGGCTACCGATATATTGGTTGAAATTGATAAAGGCGGCCATAAGCGGATGCTGATCCGCGATAATGGTAACGGTATTCCAAAAGATGAGTTGAGCTTAGCATTAAGTCGTCATGCGACGAGTAAAATTCAAGATATTGACGATTTAGAGTCTATTACGAGTTTAGGTTTTCGTGGTGAAGCGTTGGCCAGCATCAGTTCCGTGAGTCGTTTAACGCTGACTTCAAAAACCGATGACCAAGCACAAGCATGGCAGGCCCATTGTGAAGGCCGAGAAATGGAAATTCAATTAAACCCTGCCGCGCATCCAAAAGGCGCATCGGTTGAAGTGCTCGATCTTTTCTTTAATACACCAGCTAGGCGAAAGTTTTTACGTGCTGAAAAAACAGAATTTCAGCATGTTGAAGAAGTTTTTAAGAGAATGGCACTAAGTCATTTTGAAGTTGGCTTTACTCTCAAGCATAATGGTCGGGTTGTACATCGCTTTCCTGCGGTATTGCCAGAGCTTAAAAATAAAAGAATAGCAGCAGTGTGTGGTCAGGCATTTTTGCAAAGTAGTATTGTTGTACACGGTGAATATGAAAACGTGTCGGTTATGGGATGGTGTAACGCAGTTGGTCAGGGGCGTGGGACTAACGATCTGCAATATAGTTTTGTAAATGGCCGAATGATGAAGGACCGCGTTATTTTACACGCTATTCGACAAGCATTTGAGGGCATGATTGATCCGCAAACCTATCCTGCATTTGTTTTATTTATTACCATGCCGCCTGCGGAGTTGGATATCAATGTGCATCCAGCCAAGCATGAAGTGCGGTTTCATCAGAGTCGCCAAGTGCACGATCTTATTTATAAAAGTGTTTCAGATGCATTGTTACTGAGTACTTCTACCGATGCTTTTGAGTTTGATAAAAACGAACAAGCTGACTCTGCTAACGCCAATATTACTTCATTATACGAAATACCAAAACACGCGTATCAGCAGCCATCAGGCGATAATTCAGGTGAAAACAGGCATGGAACGCAATCAGGTTATACACCACAAGCAAGAGGCTTCGAGAGTCAAAGTAATAACACAAAAAGCCACCATGGCGTCGGGCAGGTTAATAAAAGTGCAGCCAATCAATATCACAACCTAATGAGTCCAAGTACCGAACCTTATCGAAACTCTGTAAATAGTGATAGTCCTGATAAATCTGGCTTCTCGTTTCTGTTAACTGAATCAAAGCAACTTGTTTTCGTGCGCAATGAGAACGTGTGCTTTTTGCCCGCCTACCAAGTTCCGAGCTATGTTTTATATAAACAAATTCTGGCTTCAGATGTGCAACAACCATTATTGATGCCAGTTTCCGTGAAACAAAATATAGCTGGATCTCAATTAACGCCAGACAAGCAAGATCAGCAAGATATTTTGCAAAACAGACTGAATATTCTACAGGAACTCGGCTTCGACATTCAATTGCATGGCGCTAAGTGGATTTTGAGACAAGTACCAGCTTGCTTGAGGCCGCTTCCATGGGTGTCGATTTTACCTAAGCTGCTAGATACAGAAGTACCGCTCTTTAATACTAAAACGGTATTGCAATACATTTGTTTTTGTTGGGCTCAATCGTATGAATTTAGTGTTGCTGAATTACATACATGGTTTCATGCAATGTCGCAAACCGAGCAAATTCAGCTGATTGCGACGTCGGCTACAACGGTTGATATACCCATAGTCACCTTTTCAATTGATAAAAATTAAATGAGTGATCCTGCGATACCACAAAAACCAAACAAACCCCTATTGCCACAAGTCATTACTATTATGGGACCAACCGCGTCGGGTAAAACAGCGTTAGCCATTGACTTGGCTAAAAGGATAAATGGCGAAGTTGTTAGTGTCGATTCTGCTCTGATTTATCGGGGATTGGATATTGGTACTGCGAAACCGAAATTTGAAGAAAGAGGTGATATTAAACATTGGTTGATTGACATTGTTGATCCTGAAAACGCATACTCTGTGGCTGAATTTTGTAAAGATACGCTTGTTTGTATTGAAGATATATTGCGCAGAAGAAAGACTCCTATTCTTGCTGGTGGCACCATGATGTATTTTAATAGCTTAATAAAAGGGCTGTCTAGTTTGCCAAATGCCGATGTAAAAACACGTAGTCAAATACAATTATTTGTTGAGCAACACGGATTGCTAGCGGCGCATCAAAAGTTGAGCAATATTGATCCAGGAAGTGGTGCCCGTATTCATCAGAATGATCCGCAACGTATCATGCGGGCATTAGAAGTATATGCATTGACTGGTAAGACTATGACAGATTTACAAGGCATAAAACGGGATCCTTTACCGTATGAATTCACTCAGTTTAGTTTGATGCCAAATGATCGTGCGTTGTTACACGAGCGTATTGCTACTAGGTTTGATCTCATGCTACAAAATAACTTTGAACAAGAAGTAAGAAAACTACGTAAACATAATTTACTACACATTAATCTGCCTGCTATTCGCAGTGTGGGTTATCGCCAAATGTGGCAATATTTGGATGGTGAATGCAACTTTGATGAAATGCGGGAAATGGGAATTATCGCAACTAGGCAGTTAGCTAAGCGTCAAATTACGTGGTTAAGAGGCTGGGAAGGCGCTATTTCGTTAGAAACAGGCAATACAGAAAACATCAAACTGATATTGCAACATATTCGATAAAATTCGTTATATATTTTTGCTTGAATAGTATACACTTGTTAAGTAGTGAGAGTATTCCGAAAATAAAAAACATAATAAAGAGTAAGGATCACAAATGGCTAAAGGTCAATCACTTCAAGACCCGTTCTTAAATGCATTAAGAAAGGAGCGTATTCCAGTCTCAATATATCTTGTAAATGGTATTAAGTTGCAAGGTCAAGTTGAGTCATTCGATCAGTTTGTCATTTTATTGAAAAACACGGTGAGCCAAATGGTATACAAGCATGCAATCTCAACCGTGGTGCCTTCTAGAGCGATTGTAATGCCTACTCAAAGTGACGGTGAAGGCGAATAATGTCGGCGGGCCTCAATAACTTTGCCCGTAATCCAGTCATTTCGATGGAAAGTCGTGCTTCAACTAAAAGGCATGTTTAATCAAAAGTCATAACAACGGGGTTCTATTTGTTTGATCGTTACGAAGCCGGTGAACAGGCTGTTTTAGTTCACGTTGATTTCTCTGATAACAGTAACAATGAAGACTTAAACGAATTGCAGATGCTGGTAAGTTCAGCGGGTGTAAACGCAGCATCAGTGCTTACAACATCTAGACGGTCTCCTCAGGCCAAATTTTTTGTTGGTAGCGGCAAAGCACAAGAAATAGCCGATACCGTAAAAGCAATTGGCGCAGACGTTGTTATTTTCAATCACCAACTTTCTCCTTCACAAGAACGTAACCTCGAAGCGCTTATTTGCTGCCGAGTCCTTGACCGTACGAGTCTTATTCTTGATATATTTGCGCAACGAGCGAGGACTCATGAAGGGAAATTACAAGTTGAATTGGCGCAATTACGTCATTTGTCAACTAGACTTATTCGTGGTTGGACTCACTTAGAGCGGCAAAAAGGTGGTATCGGTTTACGCGGTCCAGGTGAAACTCAATTAGAGACCGATAGACGTTTGCTTAGAGCACGAGTAAAAGGAATTATTAAGCGCCTAGAAAAAGTGAAAAAACAACGTGAGCAAGGTCGCCGTTCTCGAAAACGTGCTGAAATTCCAACCGTATCGCTAGTGGGTTACACCAATGCTGGAAAATCGACACTGTTTAACACGATTACCAATGCAGGGGTCTACGCAGCTGATCAATTGTTTGCTACACTGGACCCAACGTTGCGTAAAATTGAGTTAGCAGAAGTTGGTCATGCTATTTTAGCTGATACAGTGGGTTTTATACGTCACTTGCCACATGATTTAGTGGCAGCATTTAAAGCCACGCTTCAGGAAACTCAGGAAGCTGATCTCTTATTGCACGTCATTGATTATGCGGACGATCAATATCTTGAATATACCGACCAAGTAAATGAGGTATTGGATGAAATTGGCGCTGGTGAAGTGCCGCAACTAATCGTTTGTAATAAAATAGATCGGTTAGAAGGCGTTGTACCAAAAATTGATCGCGACGATACTGGTCGTCCTATTCGTGTTTGGATTTCAGCGCAAGCAGGTTTGGGTATTGATTTATTAAAAAATGCCCTCACTGAATGTTTACACAAGACGATGGTTGAATATCGGTTAAAAGTTCCACCAAATGAAGGCAGTTTGCGTGGAATGCTCTATAATCTTAATTGCATTGCACGACAAAGCTATTCAGACGATGGATATTGGCTGGTAGATATCAAGATGCTTGAGAGTGATTGGAATAAAATAGATAAACAATTAGATAATCGTCTCAATAATTACATTTTGTGACGGTTATTTGTAAATTTAAAAATCTAATCTAATCGGCTTCTAGTATAAATATTAGTAAAACAAAAATGTAAGTATAAATGACTTTAATTACGGAGTGTCTGTATGGCTTGGAATGAGCCGGGTGGTGATAAAAACGACCCTTGGAAAAATCGCGGCGGTAAAGAACAAGGTCCACCAGATCTTGATGAAGTACTGAAAAATTTATTTAGCAAGTTTAGTAAGTCAGGCGGCAGTGGCGGGGGTAGTGGTAAAAGCTACACTGGCTTGGGCTTGGGCTTACTTGTTGCTATCATTGTTGTTATTTGGGGCTTAAGTGGTTTTTATACTATTAAAGAAGCTGAACGCGGGGTGATATTGAGATTCGGTGAAAACACAGGTCAGCTAGCACAGCCTGGTTTAAGCTGGAAGATGACGTTTATTGATGAAATTATTCCTGTAAACGTACAAAATATCAGCTCTCTAGGATCCGCTGGTTCAATGTTAACTGAAGACGAAAATATGGTGCGAGTTGAAATGGAAATGCAATATCGTATTGCCGACCCGTACCTTTGGAGATTCTCGGTTGTTAGCCCGGAAACAAGTTTAAGCCAAGCGTTAGATAGTGCAATTCGTTATGTTGTAGGTCATATGAAAATGGATGACATTTTGACTGATGGTCGTGAGACTGCCAGACAACGGGTTCGTGATGAATTGAACAGTATTGTTGGTGCCTATAACATGGGTGTTTCGGTTATCGACATGAACTTCAAGGATGCACGGCCACCGCAAGAAGTAAAAGCGGCGTTTGACGATGCTATTGCAGCGCAGGAAGATGAAGTTCGATTTATTCGTGAAGCGGAAGCCTATGCGAGAGAAATCGAGCCCAGAGCCCGTGGACAAGTCAATCGTATGAACGAAGAAGCTCAGGCTTATAAAGAACGTTCTATACTGGAAGCACAGGGTGAGGTAGCTCGGTTCGAGGAGTTATTACCACAATATTTGGCCGCACCAACGGTGACGAGACAGCGTATATATCTTGAGACAATGGAGCAGGTATTTTCGAGTACCACTAAAATAATTGTTGATACCGAGGGTAGTGGTAACATGTTGTACTTGCCTCTAGACAAGATTATGGATCGCACAAGCTCACAGACTCAAGCGCAGCGAGCTCAAGATAGAAACACATTGGAAGGATTGCGTAACTCACCAGCGGCAGAAGAGTTGTTGAATAGAACGCAAGACAACAATACACGCGGTAATAATAGACAGGGGAGAAACTAAAGTATGAAGAATTTACTAGCTATAGTAATAATCATCCTGTTGGCCATTGGTTACGGATCTATTTTCGTGGTCAAGGAAGGAACGCGTAGTATCGTTGTACGTTTCGGTAAAGTAGTTGCAGATGATGAAGGTAAAACTCAGGTTTATGGACCAGGTCTGCAATTTAAATTAGCTGTTTTTGATACAGTGAAAGTATTGGATGCTCGTATTCAAACGTTGGATGAGCAACCAGACCGTTTCGTGACGATAGAAAAAGAAGATCTGATTGTCGATTCCTATGTAAAGTGGAAAATCGAAGACTTTGAGCGTTATTACTTGTCAACGGGTGGCGATAGATTCCAAGCAGAAAGTCTATTAAAACAGAAAGTAAACAACGGGCTTCGTTCTGAATTTGGTTCTCGTACAATCAAACAGATAGTATCTGGTGAGCGTAGTGAATTGATGGATGAAGCAATGAAACAAGCTTCAGGCAGTACTAATGAATTAGGTATTCAGATTGTTGATGTGCGGGTAAAACAAATCAATTTGCCCACTGAAATCAGTGAATCAATATTTAACCGTATGCGTTCAGAACGTGCTGCTGCAGCAAGAGAGTATCGTTCAGAAGGTAAAGAGCAAGGCGAAATTATTCGCGCAAATATCGATGCTAAAGTCACGATTATGTTGGCAGACGCAGAACGTAATGCGCGTCAGTTACGTGGTGAAGGTGCTGCGCAATCAGCGAAAATTTATGCTGAAACATTTTCTAAAGACCCCGAGTTCTACTCATTTTTGAGAAGTATGGATGCCTATAGAAATGCATTTAACAGCAAGCAAGATGTGATTGTGTTAGAGCCCGACAGTGAGTTCTTTAATTACTTAAATTCACAAGCAGGCAAAAGAGAGTAATATTCTTTCAGGTCTAGGTAATGGGGCAGTGCGGGTAATTAGCACTGCCCCTTTTTTTGTGTCTAATAATGAGTCTGTGCAATTAACGTAATGAAATCATTGTTTGATGCAGGCACCACTATTTTAGTTACCCTAGCTCTAACTAAAAGTTACACAAGATTAAATGTAATTCTAGATTTTGTTGCTTTAGTGAACTACATTCCTAAACAACAACGGTACATTACAATTTTTTATGAAATGCTGCCGTATTTTATGTATTATTTAACGCTCTAACAAAAACAATAAAAGAGAGCGACATTTGAGTAGCCGCAATTCACCTTCAAGCCCACCATCTAAACAACCGCAAGATTTATCTCAATCTGGTTGGTTTTCACGATTTCTCTCAACCGTAGAATGGTTAGGTAATCTTCTTCCCCATCCGATAACGCTATTTGCTTTATTGGCGGTGGTTATTGTCTTATTGAGCGGCGTATTAGGTTACTTTGACGTTAGTGTTGTTGATCCGCGTCCAATCGGCAGTAAAGGCCGAGATGTGGACGGCATGATTGAAGTTATTTCACTTATGGATGGTGATGGCTTGCGTAGAATAGTGACTGGCTTAGTTACCAATTTTACGGGCTTCGCGCCGCTGGGCACAGTATTGGTTGCATTACTCGGAGTGTCATTGGCTGAACATTCTGGATTGCTGAGTACAATAATGCGTTCAATGGTAATGAATGCTTCACCGCGCATGGTCACGGTTGTTGTCGTTTTTGCTGGTGTGGTTTCTAACACAGCTTCAGAATTAGGGTACGTGGTAATGATCCCCCTAGCAGCAATGATTTTTCATTCATTAGGTCGACACCCGCTGGCTGGTTTGGCGGCGGCTTTTGCTGGTGTGTCTGCCGGATACAGTGCAAATATTCTGATTGGAACCGTAGACCCGTTACTTGCCGGATTTACTCAAAGTTCAGCTCGTATTATTGACCCTGAATACACAGTTAGTGCTGAAGTGAATTGGTACTTCATGATTGTTAGTACTTTTGCTGTTGCTGCGATGGGCGCTTTTGTTACTGAAAAAATAGTAGAACCGAGGCTAGGAAAATATAACCCTGATGATGCATCAATAGACTTAGGCAAACAACAACTCGATAGTCCTACCGCAATTGAAGTAAAAGGCATGAAATGGGCTGGTTTAAGCTTCCTAATTTTATTAGGGATTTTAGCGTTAACTGTCGTTCCGGCTGATGGTATTTTACGAAACCAAGAAACCGGGCTGGTCAAAGGGTCACCATTCCTACAAGGGATTGTTGTTTATATCTTCGTCACTTTTGCAATCCCAGGGTTTGTGTATGGAAAAATTGTTGGTACGATGAAAAACGATCGTGATGTCATTGATGCGATGTCAAAGAGTATGAGTTCTATGGGCTTGTATATCGTACTTGTTTTTTTTGCAGCTCAATTTGTTGCGTTCTTTAAATGGACGAATCTGGGAACTGTGCTCGCAGTAAAAGGGGCTGCAATGCTTCAAGCCACCGGTTTAGATGGACCTGAAGTGTTTGTTTTATTCATTCTGATGTGTGGATTAGTCAATTTGTCACTTGGCAGTGCGTCAGCTCAGTGGGCGATTACGGCACCCATATTTGTACCTATGTTGATGTTGATTGGGTATTCTCCAGAAGTGATTCAAGCAGCTTACCGAATTGGCGACTCAGTAACGAACGTTATCACACCCATGATGAGTTATTTTGGCCTCATATTAGCAATAGGTGTTCGCTATAAGAAAGACCTAGGAATAGGAACTCTAATAGCCACAATGTTGCCATATACGTTAGTATTCATGGTAGGTTGGACTTTATTATTCTATTTGTGGGTTTTTGCATTTGGTTTGCCAGTAGGGCCAGGCGCGCCAACCTATTACACGCCGTAGATTAAAAATGAAAATGCAGATACTTTTGGGCCTGCATTAGGTCCAAAAGAGACTTAGCACCGTATGGACCATACGGTAAATTAGAATCAGTATCTAACACTAAAGAAGCTATGAAATATAAATCACAATCATCCTTTACGCATGCTCAAGCAGATAAAGTTGGCGTATTAATTTCTAATCTTGGTACACCTAGAGCGCCTACTAAACAAGCGCTTAAGCCCTATTTAAAACAATTTTTATCTGATCCTAGGGTCGTTGAAGTGCCAAAAATTATTTGGTGGTGTGTACTTAACCTTATTATTTTAAATATTCGTCCAAAGCGGTCTGCTGAGGCTTATAAAACAGTGTGGACGGATGAAGGTTCGCCATTGCTCGTACACACAAAAAATCAAGCTTCAGGACTCGCGCAAAAGCTCAAAGCAGAATACGGCGATAATGTAGTGATTAGTTACGCAATGCGTTATGGACAGCCGTCGGTGAGTCGCGCGATTGATGAACTGCTTGATCAAGGTGCTAGGAAAATTGTAGTACTTCCCCTGTATCCTCAGTACTGCGCGTCTACTTCAGGTTCAACGTTTGATGCTGTGGCAGAAGATTTTGTTAAAAGACGCTGGCTGCCAGATTTTCGCTTTGTAAGTCACTATCATGACAATCCTGAATACATAAAATGTGTTGCTGATAAAATTAAAATGCATTGGAAAACGCACCCGAGAGCGGACAAGTTACTTTTTTCTTATCATGGTATTCCCAAACGCTACTTGGTAAACGGTGACCCATATCACTGCGAGTGCCACAAAACTTCTCGTCTTATTGCTCAAGAGTTAGGTCTTCAGGAATCTGAGCATATGACGACATTCCAATCCCGATTTGGACGTGAAGAATGGCTAAAACCTTATACTGACCACACTTTAAAATCATTTCCTGAACAGGGCGTGAAGTCGGTTCAAGTGGTGTGCCCCGGTTTTTCATCAGATTGTTTGGAAACTATTGAAGAAATTGGTGAAGAAAACCGAGAGTACTTCGAAGAGGCTGGCGGTGAGCGTTATGAATACATCGAGGCGTTGAACAGCGACGAAGCGCATTTAACAATGTTGCTTAATGTGATCAAAGATAACTTGCAAGGTTGGAACCTCGACCCCAGTAAAACAAACGATTATGAGCAACGTAGCACACTCGCGAAAACGTTGGGTTCAGGTGAGTAATGTCGCAAGAAGATGCTAAAAAGCAAACTAACACGGTTAATACTGTGAAAGATGAAGCTATGAAAGAGTATTCGACTCAAACACTTGGGAATGGGCTTGAAGATAATGATTTTCGCGCGCCCGATGCTCTGCTGCAAGCGCAGCAATTGGCTAACTTACTAGATACAGCGGTAAAAATCCCATTCATCGGTATATCCGTTGGTTTGGACTTTTTGATCGGTATGGTTCCAGTTATAGGTGATACAGCAATGCTAATAGCGTCCTTAAGAATTGTTCAATTAGGACGCAAGTTAGGTTTGCCAGCGCCGCTGCAAAAGAGAATGTTGCGTAACACTATTATCGATTTTGGTTTGGGTTTTATACCGCTCTTTGGCGATTTAGTTGATTTGTTTTACAAAGCCAACCTGAAAAATGTACGCATTATGGAGCAATGGTGGATAGAACAAAATAAGCAACAACTTGATGCCCTAGCTAAACAAAAATTACTTAAGTGGGAACAACAGCAAGACTCGGTTATATGAGCTACATAAATCCTGCGCTGGAATTTAGCTGCACCATTGTTTCGATTTAATCAATAAACTAAAATTGATATTTTAATTTCAGGCCAAAATTACGGCTTTGTAGCCGTGCTGCATCTTCATCAGCTGAAGCCCTTGTGTCCTGGTTTAATAAATTTTTACCATATATACTCAGGTTTATGTTATCTGTAATTTGCATTGCAGCGGTCAATGACCATTTAATATAGCTTTTGAGTTCGCCTTCACCATCACCCACTTCATCTTGGGTTAAGCCATGTTGAATAAGATTATAGATTGTCCAATTCCCTCGCTGCCACTGCGTTTTGATATCGATGCGTGAGCCTAAAATATCTGCTAAATTTTGAGCCTGATCATCCTTTCCACTTTGCTTTTGATAAGCAATTTCTTGCGTAATGTGAGCATTTACTTGCCATTTGACAGCGGCTTCAAGCCCCTTAATGGTGGCTTTGTCAATGTTTCTAAATGTTCGATCGCGGTTAGCTAGTTCAAAGCGTTCAATATAGTTATCAAGAGCGTAATAATAGCTTTGTAAATTAAACTGCAGATTGTCAGTGAAGGCATAATCAAGCGTAAATTGTCCGCCTTGGCTTCTTTCTGATTTTAAATCGGGGTTTCCAATGGTGCTACCGCGGGGTGTTAGGCCGTTAAAATAAAGTTCAGACAGGGTCGGGAATCGAAAGCCTGTGCCAAATTCAGCGTGTAATACGACCTTGTCAGTGAGTAACCATTCAGAATTGAAGCTGTAATTTATGCGTTTTGCCGTATGAGAGGTGTTAGTAGTGTCTTCCTTTTGTTTTATCTGATCAAAGCGAATTCCGCCAGATAAACTGTAGTCAGAAAATCGCCAGTGCTGATCAACAAAAAATCCAATGTTATTTTGGTGACCTTCTAAAATTTTCACATCGGCTAGAATATTACCGGCTAAGTCATATTCCTTGTCATTAATATCAACACCTCGTCGACTGACCGCATCGAACCCTGCGCGACCATTTCCTTGCATAACGGAAAATGATAATAAGCCCGTTGCGCCGATAGTATTGGATTGATATTCGGTAAAGTTTTCTCTGGAATCGACTCGCAGCGTCTCTGTATCCCAGTTTTGATTATGATGATAAATACTCAAAAGCCAGTCATTTCGCCGACTAATTTGCACTTTTGCCAAATTGTGAAACTCGTCCGGGTAGGAAGTCACTTGCTGATTTGGAAACAACCTTGAACTTTTACCAATATCCGTTCCTTGGCTGGTCAGTAACATAGACTCTATATCAATATTATTAATACTGGTTTTGTACTTCAATAAACCGGTTGTTTGGCTAAATCCATCGTCTAATTTGTTACCATTGGCGTCTTCACGTCGGCTGGATGCGCGACGTACTATTCCACTTTGGAATTGATGTTCGATAGTATCCTTGCCATAAGTTGCCGATATTTCTGAGTTACCACCACCAGTCTCTGTGACAAGCCCAAGCGAATTAGAACCAAATTCGCTTGTAAACAAACTCACAACGCCTCCCAATGCATCCGAGCCATATAAGGTTGAACTAGGTCCTTTTGTGACGCTTAAACCTGACATTAGCGCCTGTGGTGCAAATGATACTGAGTTTCCTGCTCGGCGGTCGGTAAAAATTGGAATGCCATCTACTTCAGTGCGCAATCGCCATCGACTAAAGCCACGTATGCTATAGCTTTGAAATAACCCGCCCTGTCCTGAAGTATCAATTCCCGGTAACGTTGCTAGCCAATCGGCTACTCTCACTTCGGTATCGTTTTGTTGGGCAAAGCTTATACCGACGACACTTTGATTGACCAAGCCTTCATTACCTAGCAGGTTACGTTGACTCATGATTGAAATGGTTTCGATTTTAGAAGTGTTATCAGATGCTTCTGCTGCAACTGCATTGTTTGCAACAAAAGGAAGATTAGCGATTGTACATAAACTTAAATAGAAATTGATTTTATTGACGCGAAAAAACCTATTCGGCTGCATAGGGCAAATACTCTTATTACTGGTGAAAAGGAGAAAGTGTTAAGCTGCATATTATTATTCTTATTATTTAACTATTACGTTGTTTATCCGCTTTATTATTTAACTTATTGACTTGTTTTATCGAGTAAAGTGCATTTGTAGACCATACTAAATCAGAAGCTATTTTGTTTTTACTCAAATATCGAAAGGATATAAAGGTAATCTGAACACCATCTTAATTATAGCATAAGGGAATTTTGGCATGAAGCGTTTACGTTTAACTTTTACTTTAATAATCGCGGTATTTATTTTATTTGCATGTAAGGATAAACCCATGAATGAAGGAAATAAACAACCCGAATTAGCCGTATCAGCAATAGACTGCACAAATGCAGAAGATAAAATCAAATGCGAACAATCAAAACGTAAATCTATAAGTTTAAAAGACTTAAGCGAATCTTCTGTAAATAAATTAGTAGCAACTTGCGATGATAAATTCCGTAACGAGTTTGGTGAATGTGAAATTCCGAATCATCCTCACCCTAAAGAACTGATTAAAAAACCCATCGAAAAAGACATTAAAAAATAAGAGTAGTCAATCGGATCTGGAATGCTTTGATGATCGACGTCTGTCTGCAAAAAATTAATTCACTTACAATTCATTTACTTTTTTGGGTTTACTTATCTTTTCAACTTGGCATACTATAATTTGAGTGATTCAAATTGAATCCACCAGGGAAAAGCATGGACGGTCTATCTCTGTCCATACAACCTCTTCAACTATAGTGACAAGCGAATAAAATACTTACCTATAAAGTAAGTGCGCACATAATGTCACATACAAAAATAAAAGGCAGGGAACGTGTCTACATATATAAAAAAAATAACCACTTATTGTGGCTTGGGTATTTTTGCCCTAGCTGGTGTTGCAGGTGTTGCACAAGCCAATGACAAAAACGCAAATATACATACTACTCTTTCAAAACCTAAATTAAGTAAGCCGCTGCGTGATCTTGCTCAGCCACTCCCTAGATTAACTTCCGCACGTTTAGATAAAATGCGGGCGGCCGGTGATAAAGTCCCAGGAGAAGACGCAGGTTACGTTGTGCCTAACTTCAACTATCCGCTAGTGTCTTCTTATTTAGAAAAAGCAGCAGATGTGCCCGCCGACACCGTAATTCAATATGAACTAACAAGTGGGGGTAAATTTCAGCGTAATTTAGCTGCAAACGTAACACTTGGTGCTGGCTTCGATGGCATGGGTAACGTTTCTGGCGTTGCTCCACCTGATACAAATGCCGATGTTGGTCCGAATCATATTGTGCAAATGGTCAATGTGGCTCTTAGTATATGGGATAAGGAAGGAAACGAACTTCTTGCGCCAACTGCAATCAATGTATTGTGGGATGATTTTGGTGGTCTTTGTGAATCGAATAATAACGGTGATCCTATCGTTCTTTATGATTCACAAGCCGATCGTTGGATGATTACTCAATTTGCTATCCCGAGTGGTTTTGACAACAACCGTGCCTGTATTGCGATTTCTCAAACAGGAGATCCAACCGGCTCATATTACCGATATGATTTCCTTTACAGTAATGTCAAATTTAACGATTATCCGCATTACGGTGTATGGACTGACGCATATTATGCTGGTGTGAACCAGTTTACAGGTAGTAGCTTTACGGGTTCGGGCGTTGTTGCCTATGAACGTGATGCAATGCTAGCGGGTCAACCTGCTAGACAAGTCATCTTTGATCTAGAGACATCAAACCCGAATGCATTTACTCCAATGCCAGCTGACATTGACGGTATTTTCTTGCCGCCAACGGGTATGCCGGGTCTTTTTGTTACTGCAGATAATCCTGGTGAATTAAACCTATGGCATTTCGATGTCGATTGGGATAATACAGACAATAGCTCATTCACACTAGCAAACACACTTTCTGTTAGCGCTTATAGTGGTGCAGTTTGTGGTTTTAATCGTGACTGTATCGAGCAACCAAACGAGCAAAACTTAGATGCGATTGGTGGCCGAATGATGTTCCGTCTTGCGTATCGCAATTTGGGTGGCTCTGAGAATAAACTCATTGCTAATCATACTGTGATTGGCTCAACATCGGATAATGATATTGCTGGCGTTCGTTGGTATGAAATTGATATCGATGATGACGGTTTTCAAAAGACGGATACTAATGGCGATCTTATGCCAATAAATAACGGCACATTCAACTTAGACGACGGTAATTCACGTTGGATGGGCAGTGCTGCTATGGATGCTGTTGGTAACATCGGTGTTGGTTATAGCGTATCTGGCAATGATTTATTTCCGTCAATTCGCTTTAGTGGCCGTTCACAATCTGACGCTGCAAATATATTAACAGTGCCAGAAATAGAGATTAAAGCAGGTGAAGCATCTCAAGGCGGCATAAACCGCTGGGGCGATTACTCAAGCTTAAGCATCGATCCAACTGATGATTGCACCATGTGGTACACCACTCAATATTACAAGGCCGAAAATGCAGAGACTCGTGGTTGGAGTACCTACATCGGCAGCGTGAAATTTGATGATTGTGTTGCAGGCCCTTCGGGCAAGATTACAGGTATTATTAGCGATTCAGCGGGCAACCCAATTGCGGGTGCTCAAGTCACTATTGGTGCATTAACTTCAATAACAAATAGCGAAGGTGTTTACACTTCAACGTTACCTGTCGGAGAAGACTTCACTGTTTCAGCATTTAAATATGGTTGGGATGTTTCGGAAACAACGGGTGTAGATGTAATTGAGGATGAAGAAACAACAGTTGACTTCAGTCTAGCTGCTGCAACGCCGATTACGGTTAATGGCATCGTTGCTGACGGTTCAGGCCTCAACTCACCATTGTTTGCTGAAATTGTTGTTGACGCTCCTGGTACTCGTTTAACTGTATTTACAAACCCTGTTACTGGCGCATTCAGTATTGATTTGTTCGAAGGGACATTAATCAAAATGACAGCAATGTCTGTTGATGCCGGTTACATTGCTCAAAGCGCAGATTTTACGCCGACCGCCGGTATGCCACAAAATTTCGATTTGGTTATTTTGGCAAGCTGTATTGCAAAAGGCTATGATTTCTCGGTGCCTTCATTCGTTGAAGACTTTACGGGTGGCGTTCCTCCTACTAATTGGACCGTCGCTGATACTGGTGACACAGGCTACGTATGGGGTCCTGGTTCTGCTAGTGCCCGCGGTATTCTATTGGGTTCTGGTGAAGCCGCATTTATTGACAGCGACGATGCTGGTAATGGCGATACTGCGAGTACCTTAACTAGTCCCGTAATTCAAGTTGCTGATGTTTCATCTACTATGCTTGCATTTGATAGCTGGTTCAGAACTTTCGCTGGCTCTGACGTATACAACCTAGAACTTAGTGTTGATGGTGGTGCTTGGGTATCAATCCTTAATATGAGTGCGACCAACGCGGCTGAAACTTTATCCGTTGACTTAGCGGCTCAAATTACAGGTGCCACTAGTTTTCAAGTTCGTTGGAATTATTCAGCAAATTTCGAATATTATGCAATTGTTGATAATGTTCAAATTGGTGGTAACACTTGTGAAGCCCTAAATGGCTCTATTATTAACGGTGTCGTTTCTGATGCAAACACCGGTAGCCTATTAAATGGCGCCACTATATCAACTAGTGATGATTCAGTGTCAACAATAGCGACAGATAGTGTCGAGTTCCCTGGTGGATACTTCTCGATATTTGTTCCTGCTGACGAAGATACAATCTCTGTATCATTCGCTAACTATGAAACTGTTGACGTTACTGCTGCTGATGTTGTTCCTACAACACCAATTGCATTGAACGCACCACAGTTTGATATTGCTGATTCTTTAGCAACCATAAGCGTTACTCAAGGTCGTGTTGGTACGTCGTCAATTACATTGGAGAATACGGGGACAGCTGAAGGTGACTATATAGTTCTCTTTACGCAGGCTCCTGATGCTAATTCTACGGCGCAAGTTACCGGTCCTTTCCATTCATCTTCACGTCATTTTGGTCCTAAGAACCTAACTGACTTAGATGCAAAAAAGGCGCGCTTTATTGTTGAACAAAAGTCATTTCAGCTACCTCAAGCAACATCTGACGTATTGGGTGGTTTTGGTCTGTCAGACCAAATGGCGTTCCCTTGGGGAGTAGGTATTAATAAAGATACGGGTAACTTCTACGTAGGTGACCTTCTGGCTGGTGGTGCTGCTGTTGATGCAATTTATGAATATGCTCCAAACGGTGCTTACACAGGAAATAGTATCGACAACACCACTATTTCTGGTATTTTTGCTGCTGATATGGCCTACAACGGTCGTACTGGCATGTTGTGGCAAGTCGAAGCAGGCAACAACGATTGTATCCATGAAATTGATCCTGTTGCGCTAGAATTAACCGGTAAGCAGATTTGTCCTGCATTTGGTACAAATCAGCGCGGTCTAGCTTACGATCCGATCACCAATACGTTCTACGCAGGTTCTTGGAATGACAGTATCATTCACCAGTTTACAGTTGATGGTACGATATTGCGTTCTGTGAATGTTGGTCTTGCAGTATCTGGTTTAGCGCTTAATCCAGTTTCTGGTAAATTGTATGTAATGCAAAATACATCGACTGCATTTGATGTGACTATATTAGACGCTAACTCTCCTGAGTTTGATGCACTAACGGGCTTTAATTTGTTAGCTAGTGACGCATTACCTGTTGATCCTTTAGAGGGTGGTGAGCAATCAGGTTTAGCAGCGCAATGTGACGGTACCCTTTGGACGCCTTCACGTTCACTCGCTGGTTTAATCGCTTTTGAAAGCGGCGAGACTAACTTCTGTGAATGGAAGAACCTTCCTTGGGTTACTCAAACATCTATGGTTGCTGGGACATTAGCAGCAGGTGCTTCTACTGATATTGAGTTAGAGTTTGATACTACTAATGTTGAAACAGGTAGCTACTCTGCTCAAATGGTCACGTCTGGAAACACACCTTATGCTGATTCAAGCACTGCAGTCGCATTGAGTGTTACAGCGCCAGTTTCTGGTGACGTATCATTAGCATCAGTCGAAACTAAAGTGATCAATGGTCAGCCTGCACTAGTGTCAGTTAACCGAGTTGATGGTTCAGACTTCGCAATAAGCGTAGATTATGAATTAGGTAACGGAACCGCGAGGCAAGGTGAGCACTTTATTGCGCTTGAAGGTACATTGACTTGGGAAGATGGTGATACATCTGCTAAAACAATTACAATCAATACAGTGAATACTGATCTAAATGAAGATCTAGGTTTCTCCGTAGTGTTAACGCAAACGACTGGCGGCGCTGAAATTATTCGCGCAAGTACCGCAGTTATCATATTAGGTGATAAGAAATCTGATGGTGGTAGCTTAGGTTTCCTATTAGTCGCTCTGCTTACTTTAGGTGGATTAGCAAGAAGACGTTATAAGTTCTAACGTAAACAAAAGCAATAAAAAACCCGCAATGAAAATTGCGGGTTTTTTTATATTTAAAAAACGTAGCCTATTAGTTTTTATGGCTATATTCTGTTAACTCTTCTAGCCCAATGATGCTCAACGCAGCTTCATTTGTTGCCTCGAGGTCAATCTTAGGTGCAACCTCCATATATAAGGCTTCGCGCCATCTCATTGCACACAAACACCATTTATCCCCTGGTTTGAGTCCCTCAAATTGATACATTGGATTTGGTGTGATTAAGTCATTACCGCGAGCTAATGAGTAATTAAGAAAGTCTTCTGTGACTATTGCACAAACACTGTGATTACCTGCATCACCCTCAGGTACGTAGCAAAAACCTTCCCGAGTATATCCCGAGTTTCCACAACATAATTTCAATGTCGTCCCCAGTACGTTTTTTTGATTCGCCATTTGTAATCCTTAAGCTTTATTTTGCGTATTAATATTATTACTCATTTATTTCGAGTTAAGGGTAGTTATTACTATGTTAGACAAGAGTAAATTCAGTCATATTTCAAAAACCAATGAAAATTCTAGCAATGTTTCTGCAGCAGAGATAGAGCGATTTGATAATCTCGCTGAATCTTGGTGGGATCCAAATGGAAAATATAAGACGGCATTGATTTTTAATCAGGCTCGTATTAGCTACTTCATTCCCCAAATTTGCCAGCGTTTCGGTAAAGATCCTAGTCAAGCTGACTGCTTAAAAGGGCTTACTATCCTCGATGTTGGCAGTGGCGGTGGACTGGTTTGCGAGCCCCTAGCAGCCAGAGGAGCAGCGGTTGTAGGTATTGATGCCAGTGGCATGAGTATTGCGGTTGCCAAGCGACATGCGCTTAAATCGGGCTTAACTATCGACTATCGACACATGTTGTCATCAGACCTTAGCAAACAAGATGAGAAATTTGATGTTGTGATTAACGCCGAAGTTGTTGAACACGTGCCAGATCAAGCCGCGTTAATTAAACAGTGTGGCGATTTAACTAAGGATGCCGGATTTGTTATTCTTGCAACGCTCAACAGAACACTTAAATCATATATCATCGCGATACTAGGGGCTGAATATGTCATGCGATATTTACCTGTAGGTACTCATAGTTGGACCAAGTTTGTTAGACCACTGGAACTGAATCAGATGGCTAGCTCGGCAGGACTAACTCAAATATCCGAATCGGGCATGGCTTATAATCCGATAAGTCGACGTTGGCGATTGACTAAAAGTTTGTCGGTTAACTATATTCAATGTTATAAAAAATAAAAATAGCTGATGCGGTCGGTTGCCCTATATCGTCATGGTCTAATGCAGTATAGTCAGATGCAATAAATGCATTATATTGGACCTGAACCCAAAAGGAATATTGATTGATGAAAATTTACGACACTAAAACGGCGCCCACTCCAAGAAGAGTTAGGATTTTTTTAGCAGAAAAGAATATTCCTATGGAGTATGTTCAAGTTGACCTACAAAAAGGTGAGAACCTGTCTATAGAAATGCGCGCTAAAAACCCGATAGGTAAAATCCCAATATTGGAACTGGATGATGGGACTTGTATCAGTGAAAGTGACGCCATTTGCCAATATTTTGAAGCACTCCAACCGGAGCCCTACTTGTTTGGTGAAACGCCTCTGCAGAAAGCCCAGATAGCAATGTGGTCGAGACAAGTGGAGTTCTATTTATTTATGCAAATTGGTATGTGTTTTCAACATACAACCGGTTACTTTAAAGACCGAATGAATCCAATTAAAGAGTATGGTATTGACGCTGGTATTAATGCGTCAAAGTTTTTAAATGTGTTAAATCGTCAGCTTGAAAAAAGCCAATTTGTTGCTGGCGATACATTTTCGATCGCTGATATCACGACAATGTGTTCAATTGATTTTGGTCGTGTGGTGGATGTTCGCATGAAAGACCAACATAGTGCGTTGCACGAATGGTACAAACGTGTTTCTGTAAGACCCAGCGCCAAGGCATAAATTTAATAAACACCAGGGTTTTACTATGAAAGCAGTTGCATTTACAAACAGTCTACCAATCGATGATATCCATTCATTAACTGACACAGAAGTGCCGACACCAACAGCCACGGGTCGTGATATTTTGGTCGAGGTAAAAGCCATTTCGGTTAACCCAGTGGATTACAAAATACGCCAAAATATGCCCCCAATAGATGGACAAGCTAAGATTTTAGGGTGGGACGCAAGTGGTGTCATTATTGAAATTGGTCAAGACGTTGAAAACTATCAGGTCGGAGACCTTGTTTATTATGCGGGTGACTTAACTCGTCCCGGCTCTAATGCACAATACCAGTTAGTTGATGAGCGTATCGTTGGAATGAAACCTGCTAATCTCTCGTTTGCGGAGTCTGCCGCTTTGCCCCTTACCTCTATTACCGCATGGGAATTACTGTTTGAACATTTACAACTAGGAAATGTGGATACAGATCGTCCCATTTTATTAGTAACCGGAGCGGCTGGCGGCGTCGGGTCAATTTTGATTCAACTTGCAAAACAATTAACCAATGCAATTATTATTGCTACCGCCTCACGCGATACCACTCAGGCTTGGGTTGAATCATTAGGGGCTGATCATGTGATTAATCATCATCATGATATTAAACAACAGCTATTAGATATTGGTATTAATGAGGTAACTCATGTTGCAGGGTTAAATGCAACGGAGTCATATTTTTCAACTTTTGTGGATCTACTAGTTCCTTTTGGAAAAATAGCGATTATTGATGATCCAAAAAATATCGATATCGGTCTTATTAAAAGGAAGAGTTTGTCTTTTCATTGGGAATTTATGTTTGCACGAAGCATGTTTAAAGCGAAGGATATGTGCGAGCAATCAGTGTTGCTAAATAAGATAGCTACATTGGTGGAAGAAGAAAAAGTACGCACAACGTTAACTCAAACCTTGGGTACGATTAATGCGATCAATTTACGCAAAGCGCATCAGCTTTTAGAAGCAGGGCAAGCACAAGGAAAGATTGTACTTGCCGGGTTCTAACAATACCTTAAATCGGCTGTGATGAGATAAAGCAAGCCCGACCTCTACCAGGCGTTAGTTACTCGAATTACTTTTCATCAACTAACGCTTGATAGGTTAAATTTCGTAAATCGTCGGCGTAACGATGTGTTCCGTTTGGAATAAACTGTGCCATACCTATAATAATGATGTTTTCAACTGGGTCAACTCTAAAGTAGGTTGATGCTGCACCTGACCAACCAAAGTTACCTTCAGAACCCATAAATTTTAGATCGCCGGTATCCATGGTAACTGACATTGCCAGTCCATAACCTTCTCCGTTAGCCCAAGCGCTGTAGGGCAGCAAATTAGAAGGAAGATGATTTGAACGCATATATTCAACTGTTTTACGCCCTAAAATTCGCACACCATTGACTTCACCATTATTTAATAACATGCGAGCAAATGTCAGGTAATCGTCGATTGTTGAGACCATTCCACCACCGCCATTGTGGATCGCTGGATCACTCAGATAGTCACCTAAGGGTTCGTTTTCCATTACCGCAGTTTCACCTTGTTTATTATTGTTGTATATCTGGGATAAACGATGCACTTTCTCAGCAGGTACATAAAAACCAGTGTCTTGCATATCTAACGGAGTGATAATTTCTTGCTTTACATATTCACCCAGCTTCATACCACTGATTTTTTCCACTAAAAAGCCAATCACATCAGTATTTACGCCATAATTCCACTGTGTACCAGGTTGATGATTAAGCGGCAGTTTAGCGAGCTCTGTTAATACATTTTCGGGTGTTGCCTTGCCCTGCATCATCGGTGAAGCGCGATAGAGTTTGTCAACTTCACTTCCGGTAAAGCCGTAGCTAAAACCCGCAGTATGAGTAAATAAGTCAACAATCCGAATTGGTGATTTGGCATCTTCTAAAACCATACTTTCGCCACTGCCTCTAACATATACTTTCAAATTAGCAAGCTCAGGCAAGTACATCGCAATAGGGTCATTCATATGAAACTTCCCTTGCTCCCAGAGGGTCAATGCGGCAACAGCCGTAATCGGCTTGCTCATGGAGTAGATCCGGAAAATGGTATCACGTTGCATGGCTTTGCCGGCGGCTCTGTCCTGCATGCCCTGCGCAGCGAAGTGAACGATTTGATCATTGCGTGACACTAAGGTTGTGATACCTGCAAGTTTGCCTGTATCGATATATTCTTGCATCTTGTCATTGATGCGCAGTAAACGTTGCTCAGAAAAGCCTTGTTGAGTGTTAAAAGATGGCGTTTTACTTTGTGGTTGCGGCACATAACTGCCGTTTTCACTGATAGACACGACACAGGCGGATAGTGACAAACTAAAGAGAACGACTAAGATTTTTTTCATAACTATTTTTTATTATTTTGAACGTCACTTAGTGTAACCGTTGTAACTTCCCTTGCAAGAGAGAATTTGTTTACGGGTACTGCCAACTCAATCTTCTGATAACGCGGGGTTTTCAATTCCTGTAAATTCCTTACGGATATTTCTAAGTAGCTCTTCAAATAACGCTTGCTAACAGTAATATTACCTATTACTGTATGTACCACTTGTTGTATGGGGTCATATAATTAATTGCTCTGAATATGTTTATTAAAACTCAAGGCGATAAACATTTTTTTAAAATAGAAATAGAAATAGAAATAGAAATAGAAATAGAAATAGAAATAGAAATAGAAATAGAAATAGAAACGAGCAATATTAACGGAGTTAATACGACATGGTACATCAACATGAATATCGATTTCTAAGGCTATTAAATTGAGTAGTCACTCCCAATGAGGCGCATTTTATGATTACGATCGAGCTGGACTCGCCAGAACCATTGTTTAATCAATTGATTATTCAAATCAAAAAAGCGATAGAAGCAAAGCAGCTTTATGCCGGTGATGCCTTACCTTCTATTAGGCAACTTGCAAACGATCTAGACATTAATTCAAAAACGGTGGCCAAAGCTTATAGACTGCTCGAGCGTGACAAAGTAATAGAAACCAAAGGCTACAGGGGAACTTATGTACATCCCAATGCATTGGATAATGTGCAATTTAATTTAAATGGATGGCTATATTCACAAGTTAGCTTTGCGGTAAATAGTTATCGTGAAGCCGGAGCAACAGATTCTGAAATACGTATTGCATTTAACCAAGCAATGACAAATACCAAAAAGTGAGGGCTAATTATGTTCGACTGGATAAGTAACACAACCTACTGGCTTTTTTTTAGCCAGGTCATTATTACCTTAATTGTTGTACCAATGATCATCCGTAATAACTTTATCGATTTTGCAAGAAGATACGGAATGACTCAGTACCCGAATGCAAAAAATGCAATTGAGGATTACTTATTGTCCAACATTAGCATTTTTAAAATTGTAGCTGGAGGCTTATTCTTATTGTCATTTGCGATAGTAGCTTACGCTGCTGTTAATCAAGCTGAATTGTTTAGTTGGGATAACCAGGCTGGTTTAACCTGCTTATTCTTCATTGCTATTATTCCGGTGTTGGTGATGGCGGCAATCCAAAAACGTTTCTTCTCGTTATTGGCCGACTATAGTGACGATAAACGGGTTGCGACTCTTAAAGTTAGGGGGGTGCGTGATTTTATTTCAAAGCCGATGATTTTATTCATATTCAGCGGACAGTTTTTATTTATTGGTAGCGTTGTCTATTTTGTAAATCATCCATTTGATGGCTTTGGAGGATATTTAAATTTATTGGGCTTGGCTTTTTTAGATAGCATATTCATTATCACGATTTATTTTATTATGAATAATAAAAGGCTGGCGTTGATTAAGGACCCTAACCAACGATTTGTTGGCCAACAAAATGCAATTTCAGTGAATGTTACCATTTGGATTGTTGCGTTGTATTATCTTTGTTTATCGCTTTGGATATCAGGACTAGATTTACTCTCGTACAGGATATTTATGCAATCTTTATATATTCATCTCATGTTTCTGATGGTCGCGTTTGCATCCAAATTACCAGCGTCTTTTTATCAGGGGCTTGAAGAAAAGCAATAAATTACTAACTAGTTGCCGTAACAAATAAAATGCTGCAATCACAGTAAAAGCATCGTCTTTAAATGTTGAAAACAGCGCGCAATAAAAGTGATTAATTTAATCGGACAACTTATGCGTTATGCGCGCGCACTCTGCGCGCGAGTTGCTTTATCCGCTAGTGCCGTTGTATTTTGCAGCACTAATGATTGACCAGATGTGTGCAATTGCGCCGATAGGCCACATAAAGATCAGAATAACGGTGACGGATAAAGCGTAACTGACTGTGGCGACGATAAAAAAAGTCAGTGCCGCCATTATTCTACCTTGTACTAATTGTCCTAAACCGGGAATAAAAAATGAGCAAATTGCAGCAATTACATTACCGCCTGATCCTTGTCCTGACATAAGTCCTCACTTATTAGCTCCAATACTGGAGCGTAAAATAATTAACGTTGTATTTAATTTATTAGAAATGACTCAACTGTACAAGTATGTAATCTGATTAGATTGTTAGTAGTTGTTACACAAGCCCTATAGGAAAGTCGTCAGTAGTATAGATACGTCGAGTTCTTGGTAACGATTTTGGCTTATTCTTCGATCATCAATATCAACGTTGTCAACCGGTCTGCTTCACTTGCCGGCTTGTCCCAGCGTATTCTATGAATTCTAGGGAAGCGCAATGCAACTCCCGATTTATGTCTTTTTGAATGGTGAACCGAGTCAAAGGCAACTTCAAAAACTAACTCTTTTTTCACTTCTTTGACCGGACCAAAGCGCCCGATGGTATTATTTCGTATCCATTTGTCTATTTGTTTTAACTCGTCATCAGTAAAACCACTGTATGCTTTGCCGATAGGTAGTAACTTATCATCTTGCCAACAACCAAAGGTGTAGTCCGAATAAAAGGATGAACGTTTGCCATGGCCGCGTTGTGCGTACATGACAACGGCATCTACTAGCTTTGCATCGCGCTTCCATTTGTACCATTGTCCCTTGGGCCTGCCGGCCACATAAAGACTATTGCTATTTTTGAGCATAAGTCCTTCAATAAAACCGTTGTTAGAGGTATTTGCTTTATCTCGCAGCGCATGAAGTTCTCGAAGATTGTTAAACAGCAAAGGCTCAGAAAGCCTTAGCAGCTTTATTAACGGTTGTTGAATTGATTGCTTTTTAAACCAATCTGTTAGTGTGAGGACACGCTGGCGTAATACTTGCCCTCTTAGGTCAATACCGTCGATAAATAAAGCGTCATAGAGCATCATTCCAACTGGGATCTCCTGCATCAGTTTTTTACTAGGCTTGTTTTTATTTAAGCGCTGTTGTAACTGATTAAAGCTGTTTATTTGCGTTGCTTGCATCGCTAGTAGTTCACCATCAAATACACCGGATATGTTGTCTTCATCGATACTTTCAAGCAGATCAGGAAAGCTTCCGCTAATGTCATCACCTGTGCGGCTGAAAAGGGCTTTGCCATTTTCATTACAAACGAGTTGTGCGCGTATGCCGTCATATTTCCACTCAGCTTGCCAGCACTGTGAGTTAATTTGAGCCAGCTCATCGGGCCCGATCGGATGCGCAAGCATGACCGGTTGAAACGTAATCTTTTTTGATACATCGGGTTTATCTACTTTGCCTTCCAACCAATCAAATAGGTCAAGATAAGGCGGTTCTACACCGTGCCATATACGCTCAATATCTTCAGTGGTAATGCTATTTTGTGGCAGCTCATTAGCGTATTCAGCTAAGACCTTCTTTAAGAATCGAGCAGATAAACCAATACGCAAGCCTCTGGTGCCTAATTTAATTAATGCCCAACGTTGGTCCGCAGTCATGCGATCTAATAATTCAACGAGAGTATCTTCAACTTGTTGTTTGTTACTGTGTTTGAACGAGTTCACAAGCTCGTCTAAACTAGGTAATTGCTTGCTGGTTTTCTTGTCTTCTTTACTGCTTGGAGTGGGCCATAAATGTGCGACGGTTTCACTCATTTCACCCACATAATCATACGATAAATCAAACAATACCGGGTCAACTCGTGTGCTGACTAAATCTTTGATTAGTTTTCGCTTGAATAAATCAAAATTTAAAGTACCTGCAATTGCGGCGATCGCCCAGCCTTTATCCGGGGTCGATGTTGTGCGTAAATAGTCGCGTAAAATAGCCGACTTAGCCAAGTTACTGGAGGTGAAGTAGAGTTTGTCAACCAGCTTTGCAAACGCTTCCATTAGACCCTGTCTGCTTTGTGATATAGACCTGCATATTTATTCACCATCATCATCGCCATCTGAACGGCCGATTAAGGATAAGGCTTTTGCTTGATACCCCATCAATTGTGCTTGATGCACTAACGCAGCTTCACGCCCATGAGTCACCCATACTTCCTGTGGGTTAACTTGTTTGAGTGTTTGCAGTAACTCAGGCCAATCACAGTGATCAGAGATGATAAGTGGTAACTCGGCTTTACGTTGCTTGGACCGAGCGCGTATTTGCATCCACCCAGATGCCATTGCTGTCATAACATTGGGTAATTTACGTGACCATCTGTCATGTAGAGCGGAGGGTGGCGCTAATACTATTTCACCTGCTAATGACTTAAGGCTCTCGACTTCTGTAACAGGAATCATATCGCCCAGCGTAACACCATAGCTACTATATAACTCGCACAGCTTCAATAGAGCACCATGCATATAGATAGGTTTGTGATAACCCAGTTCTCGCAATGCCAAAATGACCCTTTGGCATTTGCCAAGTGCATAAACTCCGACCAAATGGCAACGCTCTGGGAACAGAGCGAGTGATGTTAGCAGCTTATTCACTTCTTGGTTAATTGGTGGGTGTTTGAATACAGGTAAGCCAAATGTTGCTTCGCTAACAAACACATCACACTGCGTTACTTCAAATGCGGCGCAGGTTGGGTCATGGCTACGTTTGTAATCGCCAGATAATACCAGGCGGTGATCGCTGTGATCGATGACCGCCTGTGCTGAGCCAAGAATATGGCCCGCAGGTTTAAACATTAAGCTGCCATTGCGTAGCGAAATGTTGTTACTATAATTTAACTCTATTTGTTTTTCAGCATGGTTATCGCCGTATCGAATACGCATTATGGCCATGGTTTCAGGAGTGGCATATACTTCACCGTGGCCAGGTCTTGCGTGATCAGCATGCCCGTGTGTAATGATGGCCCGATGCACTGGATTTACAGGGTCTATATAGGCGTCGAGGGCCTCGCAGTACAAACCATTTTCGTTGCTGTTAATCCAATATCGAGGATGCTGCATATAACTCATTATGAAACGTTAAGTATCGATTACTTTTATTACGAATAAAATCACTCTTTAGTCCGTTTATTTTCAACTTTTGCTCAAAGTAGTGGCAAATTTGTCTGTAGCTTGAGTTAATAATTACTAAGCCTTTTGCATCAATAAGAGTTGACATTTATTTAATGAAATCTATTCCTGATAACTTTGTACTCTGGTTTGCAGAACGTGGCTGGACATTGCGGTCATATCAAAAAAAGATGATTGCTGCTTTTCGCAACAATAGATCAACCTTACTTATTGCGCCAACCGGCGCAGGGAAAACACTGTCGGGCTTTTTACCCTCACTAATCGACCTTTCACAGCAAAAGCAAACAGGCCTTCACACACTTTACATTTCACCATTGAAGGCGCTGACGCATGATATCCATCGAAATTTGCAACAGCCTATTGATGAAATGGGTCTTGGCATTAGTTTGGGCGCTCGAACGGGTGACACGACCTCTTATCAGCGGCAACAACAGCGTAAAAAGCCACCAAATATTTTATTGATAACGCCAGAATCACTGATGCTGATGTTGTCATATGCTGATGCAGCTCAGATATTTGGGAACGTCAAAAATGTGATTATAGATGAGGCACATAGTTTCGCCTTCACCAAACGCGGCGATTTTACTGCCTTGGCGTTGGCCCGTTTGCAATATTTAAGCCCAAAAATGATACGTTTTGGCTTATCGGCAACGGTGGCGGAACCAGCATCATTGGCAGCTTGGTTGGGCGTTAATGGCGAACCTACCGATATTTTACAGCTAAACAGTCCGGTTAAACCAAAGATCAAAATTTTAACATCAAAAGAGCGTATGCCTTTTGCTGGCAATATGGGCACATATGCCGTTAAAGAGATCTATTCACAAATTGCTCAAGCGCAAACCACCTTGATTTTTGTGAACACGAGAGCTCAAGCAGAGTTGATTTTTCAACATTTGTGGAATGAAAACAGTCAGTTGTTACCCATAGCGATTTATCACGGATCGTTAAGCAAAGAGCAACGAATAAAAACAGCAGCGATGATGGCATCAGGAAAACTAAGGGCAATTGTTGCAACCTCTGCGTTAGAGTTAGGTATTGACTGGGGTAATGTCGATTTGGTCATACAGGTGGGTGCACCTAAAGGAGTGAGTCGCTTGTTACAACGAATTGGGCGTTCAAATCATACTATGGATGAGCCTTCTAAAGCACTGCTAGTGCCTGCAAATCGATTTGAAACCTTGGAATGCCAGTCCGCTATTAATGCGATTAAACGCAATGAATTGGACGGCGACACCCCAGTGTTAGGCGCACTCGATGTGTTACCACAATTCATTCTAAACTGTTTGTGCAGTGAAACCGCAGATGAAGAGAAGATCTACCAACAGGTGGTTAATACCAGTCCGTATGGTGGTCTTGATCGACTCACTTTCAGCCAACTCTGGCAATTTACTGAAAATGGTGGCTATGCACTGCAGGCTTATGAGCGCTATAACCGACTAAGACGATGTGAAGATGGTTTGTTTGAACCCGCGTCAAAACGCGTTATTACGCGCCATCGTCAAAACATAGGGACAATTGTTGAAGCGGGTAGGTTAAAAGTGAAGCGCTTACGGCGCTCCCATCAAGGTAAAATTATCGGCGAAGTAGAGGAGTATTTTGCACAAACGCTAGTGCCCGGTGACACTTTTTACTTCGCGGGCGAAGTACTGCGTTTTGAAGGTATTCGAGACATGATTGTTGAGGCTAAGCCTGGAAAAGCTAAAGAACCTAAAATTCCTAGCTATTCAGGTGGGCAAATGCCATTGAGTAGCTTTCTAGCTGATGGTGTTCGTAACTTACTGAATCGTCCCGAAGAGTGGAATAAAATGCCTAAGCAAGTTGTCGATTGGCTTGAATTACAAAGTGCTTTTTCGATGATCCCGCAAGCCAATAAAATACTCATTGAGCAATTTCCTTACCGCCAGACACAGTGCACATTGTTTTATACATTTGAAGGGCGTAAAGCAAATCAAACCTTAGGTATGTTAATAACAAGGCGTATGGAAAAAATGGGGCTCAAACCACTTAGTTTTAGTATTACCGACTACGGGCTTTCAATTTCTTCTATAGAGGCCGTCATTAGCGAACATCTGACAAGCTTATTTAATCCTGATATTTTGGGCGCTGAATTGGAAGAATGGATGCTGGCAGCACCAATGCTCAAGCGTTCGTTTCGCAGAGTGGCTATTGTCAGTGGGCTAATCGAACAACAATATCACAGCACCAAGAAAACGATGAAGCAAGTCACATTTTCAACAGATTTGATATATGACACATTGCGTGAACATGATCCTGAGCACATTCTCTTGCGGGTTACCAGAGAAGACGCTGAACGTGAATTACTCGATTTGCAGCGTTTAGCTGATATGTTGACACGATTCTATCAGCAGTTTGATTTTAACGCGTTGCCTAAAGCCTCACCGATGGCAATTTCTATCGTACTTAACGGTAAGTCTGAGCAAATAAAAGGGAAAGGTGCTGAGTCTTTACTAGAACAGGCAAGTTTATATCAAGAGGCAGAAAACATGCTGCAAGAAGTCAAAGATCTGCTTAATCCCAGCAATATAGGAAAAGCAGTTTGATATTAGAGAATGGGTTAATTTCAAGATTAAAAAAGCACAAAGCCTGTATCATTGACTTTGCGCATAATCGTATCATTTTGGATGCGTCGGGCACCTTATTCTGGCCGGCCTATGACTTGTTAGTTTTTTCTGATCTGCATTTTGAAAAGGGCAGCTTTTTGTCACAATTTGCAAACCCTTTGCCAAGATTAGACACTCAAAAAACGCTGAATAGCATGCAAAATGTATTGACCCTTTATCAACCCACATGCGTTATCTGCCTGGGCGATAGCTTTCATGATGGCAACGCGATTAGTCGAATGGATTTACGTAATGTTGATGAGCTTAATAGCATGGTCAACTCGGTATTAAATTGGCAATGGGTACTCGGCAATCATGACCCTGAAATACCTAAACAAATAGCCGGTCAATCAAGCGCAAACCTGACAGTAAATAACCTTTTATTAGTTCATGAGCCTGAAGAACAGATCCAAGAAATGCAAGATGACCAGCCAATTGAAGCTCAAATAATAGGACATTTTCATCCTAAAATGCGTGTCAAAAAAATGGGACACACGATGTCAGGTAAGTGTTTTGTTGTTGGCAGTGAAATATTACTCATGCCCGCTTTTGGGCAGTATACCGGAGGCCTTTCTATTGACCATGAAGTCATTAAAAATACGGTAGGTAAACCATCATTAAAATACTTTTTATATGAGCAAAAAATATTTAACATCAAGTCGCATAGCACAGAAGCCTAGTTATTTTCAGTCACGCCAGCGTTTCGTTAAATCAGCATATGCATCTATTCTTCTGTCTCTGAAATACGGCCAAATTCGTTTCACGTTTTCAGTGCGTTGCATATCGAGTTCAACTGCCAGCACTTGGTCATCTGCGCTGTTTGCTTGAGCTAGTATTTCACCTTGTGGGCCGGCAATAAAACTGAGTCCCCAAAATTGAATGCCAGGAGCGCTAGCAATGGGTGAAGGTTCAAAACCAACGCGATTAGCAACAACAACCGGAACCGAATTTGCTATGGCATGAGCACGCTGAATGGTCTGCCATGCATCTTGTTGTCGCAGTTGTTCGTCAAGCGTATCGGTTTTATCCCAGCCGATTGCCGTTGGATAAAATAAAATATCTGCGCCAGCCATTGCCATTAACCTCGCTGCCTCTGGATACCACTGGTCCCAACAAACCAAAACACCAAGTTTTCCGACACTGGTTTGAATAGGTTCAAAGCCGATATCGCCTGGCGTGAAATAAAATTTTTCGTGAAATCCAGGGTCGTCAGGAATATGCATTTTACGATATTTGCCCGCTATCTCTTTGCTTCGATCAAAGACAACCGCAGTATTATGATACAAACCAGATCCGCGTTTTTCGAATAGTGAGGTGATTAAGACGATGTTTAGTGAGGCTGCTAGTTGACCAAAATAAACCGTTGCATCGCCTGGTATTGGTTCTGCCAAATCAAAAGCGTCCACGTCTTCTTGTTGGCAAAAGTATAGCGTACTGTGTAACTCCTGCAATAAAATACATTCACAGCCACCAGCAGCTAACTGCTTGACTCTTTTTGCACTCTTAGTCCAGTTTTCAAGTTTGTTGTTTGATCCAACAGATTGCTGAACTACGCCTATCTTTAAGGTCGATTTCATTGCCTTTGAACCCGCTTTTTTAGTCAGATTATCTGACGATTGAGTACTCATAGCTCGCACACTCCAGTTTGGCCTTTTTCAATAATCTCAGGCTTTATGGTATCGCAAGGCACCTGCATTGTAATGCAATGTAAACTACCGAATTGCTGAACTAGTGGTGCGCAATTAAGAGGCACAATTTTGTGGTTTGGGAATGCATTTTGAATGATTTTTAAAGCCTCTACATCTTCTTCTTGCTTATAAATGGGAAATAATACCGATTTATTACAAATTAGGAAATTAGCGTAAGAAGCAGGTAATCGCTCACCATCCTGATTGTGCATTTCGGGTAAAGGAAGTTCGTAAATTGCATGTGTTGGAAGCGCTTTCTGGCATTCCATTCGCAACTTAAATAGTCCGTCAAAATGACTGTCATTGGGTCGATTGTAAGCGCCTTGAATAACTAAACCGTGCAACGGAGTGAAGCGCACTAAAGTATCAATATGTCCGTCGGTATCATCGCCCTCTAAATAACCATACTCGAGTATACTGATGTTAGCTGCCCCCAGTTTATGAGTAAATACATCTACATATTCTTTTTCAGTTAGAGTACCGTTTCTTGATGCGTTAAATAAGCATGATCGGGTTGATATTAGATGTTGATTTTGGTCAATTTCAAGCGCGCCTCCTTCCAACACAATGTCACAATGCTGCATAGGTTGCTGACAAAGACTAGCCAAAATGAGTCGATTTATGGTGTCGTCTTTAGTGGCATCAAATTTCTGACCCCAGCCATTAAACCGAAAACTTACCGGTACGTTACCATTAGCTGACTCGCAAGTTAAAAACGCATAATCACGAGCCCATGTGTCATTGTAGTCACAGGTCACGCAGAGCACCTTTGCCGTGTCTGGAATAAGGCTTTTGATTAAAACTAACTCTTGTTTACGACACAGCAGAATAACAATCGCATTGGCATCATTAATGGCATTAATTATATCAACGTAAGTAATTTGTACTTCGTGAAGCCATGGATGCCAATCGGTATCTACGTTGGGCCATGCAAGAATAACCGCTTCTTGCTCAGCCCACTCAGGGAGAAGGGTCAAATCTTGCACTGAATTTTTAAAGGACATAGTTGGCGGAGTTCCTAACTAAAACGAGTATTTAAAATGAATGTTTGGATTATAGCGATTATTGCGCCCATTGCCATGTTGTTAAGAAAGTTCGATGCGGCTGCCTATCAAAATATAGATAACTAACAAAATCAACGTCAGCTCTTTGAGCATAATCTTCATTCAGCAAGTCATAAATATTGGCGCTCAAGACCATTTTTTCTTTATCTAAATCAGTAATGCACTTTGCATTAAAAAGTGCTTTGAATTAGCAACGGTGATTAAATAACTGGCTTATTTTAAATGCCGACCACCATCTAAGTGCAATGTCTGTCCGGTTATATAATGGCTGCTTAGCAAATAATTAACGGCTTTCACTGCTTCTTGTGCACCGGGGCAAACTTCCAGTAAAGATTTTTTAAGTGCTTTTGCACGATAAGCAGCTGAGTCGTCCTCATTAAACATGAGCAAGGCAGGTGCAATGCTGTTGACTTTTACCTTTGGCGCTAGCAATGCACTGAAAGACAAAGTCAGATTGTGCAGAGCAGCTTTACTGGCCGCATAAGCAATGTGTTTTTTACTGCCTTTTACTTGCACATAGTCTGTCATGTGAATGATGTCACTCACAATATCGTTCGCTGACAGCATATCTTGCAATGCTAAATTTAATTGATAAGGCGCATTTGCATGTACTTGCATCATTTTCTGAAATAGTTCGTTGTAATCCTCAGTGTCGGCTTCTTGATCCCAATCTGATGCATTGTGGATAATCGCACGCAACGACGAGGTTTGATTTTTTACGTCTGAAATCAGCTTCAATAAACTATCTTGAGTTGAAAAGTCAGCTTGGATTAACATTGCCCCCAATGCTGTCAGCTCATCTACTGAGGGCTTTTTCGTTCTATATGTTACAATAACCTTATGGTGCTGAGCTAATAAGTCTTTTGCGACTGCCAAGCCTAGGCGTTGGGTGCCACCTGTAATGAGTATGGGTGAAGTCATGAAGAAACCGAATCCTTATGGTGTGTGCAATTGATAGGTCAGTGAATCGAAGCTTAAAGAATATACGTTGCTTTTCTTAAATTCGAACAAAATTAACTTTTTTTGAAAAATTTAAGAGACAGAGGTGAAAAAGTAAACCTTTCTGACAATGTAGTACGTATACCTTTATACATAATAAAACGGAAGACCAAATGTTAGCACATGAAGCTATAAAAATTCGCGGAGCGGCTGAACACTTAATTTCAGCTGAAGCGACTATTGTCCGCCGAGCATTGGAAGCCAAAGGTCTTGAAACGCCGATGGCCGAAAACGGATTCAGTAACGAAGAGAAAAGAATAAAAATTCAAGCAGCAATGCGCGTTGTAATGGAAACCCTTGGATTAGATTTAAGTGATGATAGTTTACACGATACGCCAAATCGCATCGCTAAAATGTACGTGAATGAAATTTTTTCTGGATTGGATTACCGTGCTTTTCCAAAGATAACTCAAATTCAAAACAAAATGAGCATCGACCAACCTGTGCAGGTAACTGACATCAGTCTGACCAGCACCTGTGAACATCATTTTGTTACCATTGATGGTGTGGCCACGGTGTCTTATATACCCAAGGACACGGTACTCGGTTTGTCGAAGATAAATCGTTTAGTCGGTTTTTTTGCGCAACGCCCGCAGGTGCAAGAAAGACTAACCCAGCAAGTAATGGTGGCCATTCAAGCGCTAACCGGAACAGACGATGTTGCGGTTAGTATTAACGCAACGCATTACTGTGTTAAAGCGAGGGGTATTAGAGATAGCCAATCTTATACCAAAACCAGTTCGTTAGGGGGAGCGTTTAATAGCAACCCAGACTTACGTAGAGAGTTCTATAATACTGCCCAAAGCACGGGTTGAGTAATTCTTAATCTAAAATTTGCTTAAATAACAAAAAACCAAGATAATTGCCTTGGTTTTTTTTGACTAGAAAATGCGCCTTTCTTCTAGCATGACCTAGCCATACACTAGCTGACGCAGGACTGCTATTGTTGTCGTTAGTCGGCTTGCTTGCACGCGTCATTAATGAATAAATCGACATTATTGTTAGTAAAGATATTGCTGCAGTATTAATGTCGCTAAAAAGCGAAGCGTTTGATCATTTCATTGCCGATCCCATCACGAACAATCACCTTGAGTTCTCGCATTGATTGTATGCCATCTGGCATTAAAACGGCTCTATATGGTTGTGTATTATCCATTGCAACAAAAGACTCACGGCCGTTCTTATCGACTAAGTAAAAATCAACTTCGGCGAATGGAAGTGCTTTTTGTTCGCCAAATATTAAATTTATAGGGACAAATAACCGAGCGTTGTCTCTGTATACACCAGGCATCACGATATCAAAAATTTCACTCCCTTTATGTTTTTGCTGAGCTTTGAGTAAGACAAAACTCAGGGGCTCTAAGGTGGTCGTTAATTGACCTTGCTGCACTTTTGCATTATTACCAAATACACTAGAGTAACTTAGTGAATCTACTTTTATTGATATATTTCGTGTTTGCATGCCCATGTTAAAAATCGCCAAATATTCAATTTTTTCATCAGCATCGATGCGTGAAAAAGCAACAATTCTATTAACGTTATCAATCAGTCTGTTTTGGTGAACACCGGTTTGTAATGCTTTGTGGTCTGCTCTTAGTTTAGCGAATTTTTGAAGTGACTGATAAATGGGGTGTTTTTGATTAAAGTTATCGTCCGCTGTAGTTTGGCGAGTACCAATAAGTGCGTTATCGTTATACATTTTCACTAATGAAGGGTCCATGTCTTCGCGCGAATCTACGTCACCGCCATAGCCAGTAAAACCTTGCTCGTCACCATAATAGACGACAGGAATACCGCGCGACATAAACATAAATGCATGAGCTAGGACACTTCGTTGTAGTTTTTCAGCTTCTGAAATATTTTTAAAACCTTGGTTTATAAACCAACCCACACGGCCAGTATCATGGTTGCTTAAAAAATTCATGAGTAAATCCGGTGCTGAATCGGCATCTCGGTAGTAGTCATCGTTGTCGAATAACTGACCTAATCGGTTTATGTCTTTATTCTCAAACAGGCTGTCTTTCACATTAAAGTGAAAGCCAAAATCAAGGACTGAAGGCAGTTTACCTGCGGTCGTGAATTTACTGAGTACCGCTGGATTGCCATCATAAACTTCTCCAAAAATGTGAAAGTTAGGTATACCCACTGTTTTGGCGTGAGCAATAATTGCGGGTCCAAGGCTCCGCCAAAACCTAAGATCAACATGTTTTGCAGTGTCAATTTTGAATCCGTCTGGTTTAAATTCATCAATAATATTTTTGAAGATTTGAGTCATACCAGCAACAACTTTAGGGTCAGAGGTTTTTAAGTCATCAAGTCCAGCAAAGTCACCACTAATAACATTTTTTACTTGCCAAAAACGGTCCTCTTGATTGTTGTAATATGTTGGATCGCTTAGCCACTCTGGAAACTGAAATGCTTTTTGTGGATCAAGCACAAAAGGAGTATAGGTATCGCCATTTGCGACTTGTTCAGTGCTTTTATATTCACAGCCAGGCTGGGTTTTAATAAAAGTACCATCTGCATTAAGGCATTCTTTATATCTCATAACATCGGCTGTGTGGTTAGTAATAATATCAAAAAAGACTTTAATACCGCGTGCATGAGCAGCGTCAATTAAACTGCGTAAATCTTCATTTGTACCAAAGTGAGGATCAATTTCTGTAAAGTCCATAATCCAGTATCCAAGGTGACCGAAGCCGTCGCTTTGAATTGCACGGTTGCGTAATAAAGGCGTCATCCAAATGGCGGTTATACCCATGTTTTGAAGATAGTTCAATTTAGTCTCTACACCCAGAATATCGCCACCGTGAAATGCCCATTTGGAGGTTTTATCTAGCCCACCAAAAGAAATAGGCCGATTAGGATCGCCATTATCATTATCTGGATCTGCATTATTAAAACGGTCGGGCATCACAAAGTAAAAAACATCCTCTTTTACATCTCTAGTTAAATACCCAGCATTTTCATCAATAACAATAGGATCAACACTTTTTAAAAACGCAGGCGCTTGCTTTGAGCAAGCGCCTGCGGCAAGCAGTATTAAACTCAACATAAGTATTTTTACTATTTGATGACTAGCCAAACTGCGTATTCCCATATCAATGCTTATTCCGTATCGTTATTTCCGCTTACATAAAGGGTGACTGATTTACTTTTTCTGTAAACCCAAAAGTGTGTTTAAGGAACTTCTTGTCCGCGTGCAGTTTGCAGCAATAAATACCAATCTTCTCTGGATAAATTCACTTTGCTCGCCTGCGTACACTCTACAATTCTCTTTACATTAGTGGTGCCAATCACGGGTTGAATATTGACCGGATGCTTCAACAACCAAGCCAGTAATATTGCGTTTGGATTGCTTGAATAACGATTGCCAAGCTGAGTCAATAATTTTGTTGTTGCCAGCTCTGTGAGTGTTGGCTTGTGCCTTGGATTTCCTGTGAAAATACCTTGCGCAAGCGGAGACCATGCTTGTAGTTGTATATTTTGCTGCTCACAAAATTCCATCGTTCCGCGCGGGAATCCACTGTTGCAACCGTCTTTCATATTAGTTGTTATACTCTCTTCAACAAAGTCGGCGTGTTGCAAGCTCATTTGTAATTGATTCGCAATAATTGGAAACGAAATTGCTGACTGCAGCCACGCGATTTGACCTGCGTGCATATTTGAAACCGCTAAGTGGGAAAACTTACCCTGTTTATGCAGTTTTTCCAACGCGACAGCGGAATCGTCAAGATCCATAAGGGGGTCGGGACGGTGCAAAAATAAAATATCGACATTCTCGGAATTCAAGCGCCGCAAACTACTATTTAATGCCGAGGTTATCCATTCGGGCGACAAATCATATTGTTTCACTTCATGTGTCGGCGTTAGCTTAATGCCGACTTTGGTTTGCAATAGTATATTCTTACGTAAAGAAGGTGTTGCTTTTAGCACTTGACCAAAGACTTCTTCAGCCTTGCCGAAGGTATAAATATCGGCTAAATCAAATGTATTAATTTTATTTTCAAGGCACGTTTCAATAATTTGCTGCGCTTGTTTTACGTCTTTTTCTTGTGCGGGAGTATCATTCCAGCCGCCGCCTAATCCCATGCAACCATAAACCAGTTGGCTAGCGTGAGGATAATAGTCATGAATAGGAATCTCAGTCATTTTGTAAATCTCTGCAAGTAGTTAAATAAATGTAACAGCAATCGGTTAATGCTTATGAATGAATACGTATGCGTAGGCATGTTTTCATTATTTAGCGGCTATCGCTATAAAATGGATGTAGTTTAGAGAATCGGGATAAATTAGCAAAGATTAAGTGCTGAAAAAGTGAAGAAGTGATTCTTTTGATGCCGATAGCATGGATCTATAACGAAATGCTTGTTTAGTACTAAACCGATAGAAAAAATTGATTTTGAACACTTAAAACGCAATTTTTTAGTCAATTTTTAATAAATATAATAAAAATGAAATAATTTATAGTAGTCTGGGGTCTATACTAGGTATGCAAAAAAATGAAGAAATCAAGAAGTGGTAGCAAGCAATGTTAAGAACTAAAAAGTGAAAGGGACAACATGTCAAATAGTTATGTAGATGTAATAGAGCAAGCAATTAGTTTGCTTGAGGACATCAGTCTAGCCGATTACCAAGAAGTATTGGCTCCTCATTTTTCAAGCAGCATTGGTGCTCATATACGCCATATTGTTGATCATTTTCTGGCGTTAAAACATGCAAGCATGAGCGGCGAAATCAACTACAATAAGCGCAACCGACATGCAGATGTTGAACAATTTCCGCATTCTGCAATTGTAACATGTGAAAGCATAACGGTATGGTTAAAGGAGACATGTAGTACTCAGTTACTGAATCAACGCGTTTTAGTCACCACGGACATAGATATAAGTCATACCAAAGCTGCAACGTGTGAGTCAACACTCGAGCGGGAACTCGTATTTGTAGCGAGTCATGCGATCCACCATTATGCACTTATTCGCATTATTCGACATATGCAAGGCAAAGACTTACCTGAATTCTTTGGGTACGCGCCTTCCACCATCTCGTATAGTACCCGTTCAGCATAAATTGTTCTAAATCCACATTATTTTTGTGTGTTTGCGTGTTATTATGCATATAGCGTACTCAATTCAGTCTTAACATATGTCTATAGAAACCACCTTACACAATCGTAGTAGTAACAAATGCGAGCTTTGTACCAGCAGCGAAAATTTATCTGTTTATCCACTACCGCATTCACCCAATGAAACCCCTAATTGTGCTGTTTTAGTCTGCGCTACGTGTTCTGAGCAATTACAAGACAATACTGAATTAGATGTTAGCCATTGGCGTTGCCTGAATGATTCGATGTGGTCGTTGGTGCCCGTAGTGCAGGTATTGGCCTATCGTTTACTCCACAGATGCAGCACTGAATCTTGGGCGCAAGATGCACTAGATATGCTATATATGGATGAGGAAACTAAAGCATGGGGCGATGCAGGCGTAGCGGACGACCATGAGCCAACACTTGACGTCAATGGAGTGGCCCTAGTTGCAGGTGATGCCGTTACTATTATCAAAGACTTAGATGTAAAAGGGGCTAATTTTACTGCTAAACGAGGGACTCCTGTGCGAAATATTGGCTTGAGCGACAATCCTTTGCATATTGAAGGTAAAGTAAATGGCCAGAGAATTGTCATTATCTCGGCTTACACTAAAAAGAACTAATGTTGTTCTTAGCATCATTTGATAAATATACACCAAGAGTAAGGCTCTTAATACTTTGACAAGAGTCTAGTATACTATTCAGCATGGTGAATTGGCGTCCCAATCACGGTAAGCCTTGTAGTCTTGGCCAACATACAATTTTAATAACTTCTCTGGCGCGCTGGGTAAATGTACACTCAGCAGCAACCCGGGGGTGTGATTGAAACTCTTATCTATGCCCAATGCATGAAATTTAGCGCCCATTTTAAGATATTGACGAGCCAAAACCGGAATGTCTTTGCCATCCTCTTCAATACTTGTTAAAAATGCAGTGAAATGATCTCGTAAATTGATTTTCTGCGCTAACTCGTCTATTTCTATGTGTGTATTAAATTCAAATGAATTGACCGGTTCAACCTGTGAGGCACTTTGTGAATCTATTAAGCCTTGTGCAATTAGCTTCACGCTGCGTGGGTCGAATAACTTACTAATTGATACCGTTCCATAAAGGGTTCGGTATTGGGGGAACTTAGCCGCAAGCCTTCCTATACCTTTCCAAAGTAACAGCAGACCTTGATATGAGCCTTGCATTTCAGGGATTAAAAATGACCGGCCCATTTCCATGCAAGGACCTTGTTGGTTTGCAAAGGTGGATTTAAAATTAAACATTTTTTGCAAATATAAACCTTCTAGGCTCTGTTTTTGCGTCAATCTGTCAGTAAATCCTATGCGATAAGCCCCTACTATTTTCTTACTCACATTTTTCACGATAAAAAGGTGGGTGTAGGTTGCGTCAAAGTTATCTATATCTAAGGACTGACCGCTACCTTCGTTGTGCATTCGAAAAACAATTTCACGTAATCGAGCAATCTCTCGAACAACTGAGGGAAGCTGTGATTGGTATCCGAAGTAAACCGAATAATCTTTATTTTCAAGTAATAATTGATCGCTAGGCAGAGCTTCGATTTCAACGACTAATTGCGCCGATTTAATTTCTTTAATAATAGGTAATTGTTCGGTTACGTTGTCCCTAGGCCATTGATATCGCCAGCGTTGCTCTTGAGCGTAACTTAATGCTCTGCATAACATCGCTTTTTCGCTATGACTAAGTTGTTTGTCAAAGTGCTTGTGCTGAATGGCATTGCCAGTATTGATGACAATTTTAGCACCGGTTTTATTTAGTAATTGGTGTCCTAACAAAAGCATTCTTAGCTTAAAATAGACTTTTTCAATGCGATAGAAACTCGCACTATTCTTACCATTGACAAAAATAGGGACATATTGACACTTATCGATGCTTACTAAGCGACCAACCAGTTTATTCCAAATGTGCTCGCTTATACCTGACTTGGCCTTTTGATAATAAGACACTTTACCTGCAGGGAAAATGAGTAGAGCGCCTTGAGATTGAACGTGCTTGACGCATTGGCGTAACGAAGGCCCGTTTTTGGGATCGTTGGGTGACAGGGGGTTAGTAAAAATAAAGTACTCAGAAATTTCCTTAAAAATTCCCAGACCTCTGTTGGCTAATACCTTTAAGTCAGGTCGAACCTCGCCAATGATGCGCGCTAATATGACCCCTTCTATACCACCAAAAGGATGATTGCTGGCGATTACTACAGGACCACTTCTGGGAATTTTACGTTGTAACTCCGCTATACCATGAATATCTAATGCAAGTATTTGAATGAGTCTGTCAGAAAAATCTTCTTTGCTTAAGCCCTGCATTTCATGCTGACGATAGAGTCGGTCCATTTTTTTGATGCCCAGCAGGCGATCAAGAAACCAAATAAGGGCCTTGTTGCCAAAGTTGAGTCGTGGCGATATATTACGAATACTGATAGCGTGCGGCATGAATTCCAGTGTCTTTGAAGTTGAACTATTTTGTCGATAACAGTGATCTTTATATGACCAAGATTATCCTTTTTTCTTTCATTTTGTTAGTGCTTCTTTTAGGTTTATTTAATATTAGTTTCTTTTTCGCTGGCTGCTCTGGTAGCGCTCTATCACAATCAATAATTATTTGTAATTTATGCTTGTGTGTGCCAAGTCGATAAAGTAACGAGAGATGCCGATAGTTTATTCGCATTATACCTATTCTGACCTAAACTTTTACTACGAGTTATAGATAGTTTGTTAATAAGATAATAACTATGAGAGAAACCCATGTTACTAATGTCTCAATTACATATTGATATTGCCAGAAACTCTACGGACGATTTCAACTTGTTTCACGATAAGAGTCGTTGGCATTGGTTACGAGGAAATCTATTTGAGGGCCCCATAGCACTTGGCTTTCAGTTGGGGGGTTTTGTTGAGTATCAGTGCAAGTTACTAGCAATGAATAGTGCTAATGACCTGTATGTTGGGCAATTTAGGTTCAGTGGATATGAATTTAATTTTGTGCACTGCGTAGTACCTGATGATGAGGTGAGTGTAAATCTTAAACAAGGTAAATGGTCCAGTGGTGATGGTTCTAGTGTTTACAGTCGACGCTTTATTTTAAAGGCGAATAAAAAGCCTGCGATTGTAGGATTCAAGCGCGAAGCCAATCAGATGACGTTGTCATTACCGACCAAATTACCACCGATGCACATGTTAAATGCACTGCCTGATAGAGAGCTAGTGCCGGGTACTAGTTATTTCTTAAAACGTAAATATATGATCGTTGGTAACGCGAAAAACTTTCTGGCCAGTGCTGGCGCAGAACAAAGTTTATTTATTGACGAATTCACAGACAAAGTCGACTTTCCTGAAATGTATCCATTGGGGCTGATTTCCTCGGCATTACTTGAAAGAGCTGTTTTTGAGGATATTGATTTAATTTCCCATCCTATGATCTATAAAACTCAGAAACTTTGTATCGACAAACAGCAGTTAGAAGAGTTGCGTAGTAACGATCCGATTAATATTCTTGTGGGCCCAGATATTTCAGAGGATGCCAATGAGTTTGGCCCTGAATCAAGCAGCAAAAAGCGTGTGATCCAAGAATGTGTTGCTTATGGTAAGGAAGAAAAGCCATTGTTTATTGCAAAAATCACATTAACTCCTTTAAATAGCCTAGTAAACAAAAGTTATGATTAATTAACGTCGTTTTTTTGCCCGCTTAGGTCCTAAATAAGGCATACTATCGGGCATAATTTTTGACCTCTATTGTAGACTCATATTCAGGATGGACTTGGCATGAAGACAACGCTTACTATTCAAACTCCAGACGATTGGCATTTGCATTTTCGTGATGGTGAAATGCTGAAAGAAACAGTACCAGCAACTGCTCGTTGTTTTAAACGAGCCATCGCTATGCCTAACTTGATGCCGCCGGTTACGACAACTCAAATGGCCTTAGAGTATAAACAACGTATTTTAGATGCTGTGCCTGCAGGCATTGAATTTGAGCCATTGGTGACATTGTTCCTAACTAATCAAACTTCTGCACAAGAAATCAAAAATGCCAAGGCGGCGGGTATTGTTGCATCAAAACTGTATCCTGCTGGGGCGACAACCAATTCGGACGCCGCAGTTAAAGGCATAAAGACGCTTTACCCTGTTTTTGCAGCAATGCAAGAAGTGGGTATGTTGTTACTTATTCATGGTGAAGTAACTGAAGCGCATATTGATATATTTGACCGAGAAAAAGCGTTTATAGAGACTTATTTGCGTGACATCGTAAATGACTTCCCTAACTTAAAGGTGGTTTTTGAACATATTACAACCAAAGAAGCGGTCGATTTTGTGCTTGAATCTTCAGACAATGTGGCAGCGACCATTACGCCCCAGCACCTATTACTAAACCGCAATGATTTATTGGTTGGTGGTTTGCGTCCCCACAACTACTGCTTGCCCGTGTTAAAGCGTAATACTCATCAACAAGCATTGAGAGAAGTGGTTGCATCAGGTTCTAATAAGTTCTTCCTAGGTACCGATTCAGCACCACATGAAAAAAATAAAAAAGAAAATGCCTGCGGCTGCGCTGGTTGTTACAGCGCATGGAGTGCGATTGAATTGTATGCGCAGGTATTTGAAGATTTAGGTGTTATTGAAAAGTTAGAAGGTTTTGCTAGTCACTTTGGTCCTGATTTTTATGGGTTGCCGCGTAATGAAGGTACCATCACACTCAACCAACAAAGCTGGGAAGTCCCTAGCAGTATTAAATTACCCACAAACGGTGACACCGATGAGGAAATAGTGCCATTTTTTGCAGGTGAAACTCTAAAATGGAAATTAGCATGACATCAACTGCAACAAATAGCGCGACTTCATTTTCTAGTTTAGGTTTATCAGAACCTTTGATGGAAGCCTTAAATGTTTTAGAGTTTACGCAAATGACGCAAACTCAACAAGCGTGCTTACCTGATGTATTAGCAGGTGCTGATGTTGCTGTACAAGCAAAAACAGGCAGTGGGAAAACACTCGCATTTGGATTAGCGCTGCTAAGTAAAATTGATGTTGAAGCTAAAAATCCACAATCCCTTATCATGTGTCCAACGCGGGAATTAGCCGAGCAGGTCGCTGAACAAATTCGCTTGTTGGCTAAACGCATGCCTAATTTAAAGGTAGTGTCTTTGGTTGGCGGCATGCCAATGGGTCCGCAAATAATATCATTGCGTTACGGTGCGAATGTCGTTGTTGGCACACCAGGGCGCATTATGGATCATATTGGTAAGCGCACATTGAACTTAAAAAAAGTGAATTGTTTTGTTCTTGATGAAGCTGATCGTATGCTTGATATGGGTTTTGAAGATGAGATGCGGGTGGTCATGCATCATCTTTCACGAACATCCTCAGCAGCAACACGACAAACCTTGTTATTTTCGGCCACTTTCCCCGCTCAAATAAAAAGCATTACGGATCAATATCAACGCGATGCAAAGATCATAAAGGTTGACGATGGGCAATCAGGTCCCAACATAGAACAACAAGCTTATCGGATTAATAACGAACATCGCACTCAGGCCGTGGCAGCTTTACTAACTCATCATCAAATTGAGTCGACTATTGTATTTTGCCGAACCAGACGTGAAACCAGAGAACTCAGTGATGAGTTATACCAAATGGGCTTCACTGCAGTCGGTTTACACGGTGACTTAGAACAATCCGAGCGTAGCCAAGTGTTAGCCAGATTTGCGAATAAAACCGTGAGCGTTTTGGTGGCCACTGATGTTGCCGCGCGCGGACTCGACATTGAACGTGTTGATTTAGTGATTAACCACAGAGTAAGTGAAGATATAGATACTCACACGCATCGAATCGGGCGTACCGGTAGAGCCGAAGAAAAAGGCTTAGCGATCACCTTAATTGATGACACTGAAGAAGGTAAGTTAGACGAAATAGCAGCGAAAACGGATGCCAAAATCAGCAAGCTACATATTCAAGGTGTGCGCTTTCATGCAAACCGAATAAGAGAGCCTGAATTTGTTTGTATTGCAGTTGATGGCGGTAAACGTGACAAGTTACGCCCGGGTGATATTTTAGGCGCGTTGACCAAAGAGGCTGAAGTGCCAGGTGAAGATATTGGTAAAATTTCGATTTCTGCTCGTAATACCTATATTGCTATAAAAGCGAGAAGCGTAAAACGTGTTTTAAGTCAGTTTCGTGAACGCCGTATCAAAGGGAAACGCTTTAAGGCCAGAAAGCTATAAGTTAAATCAAGTAAGCCCTGCTTTTTACGATATACCGTTTACAAGTAAATCTTAATTCCAGTATGAAGGCATTAATACCGTTAATAAAACACATAAAAAAGGGATCTAGTCGATCCCTTTGAAGCTGTTTTACATTCGCCTATAGCTAAAAGATTACCAAATTTTCACACGCTCTTCCTCTGGAAGATAAAGTGCATCAGTTGGTTTCACGTCAAACGCGGTGTAGAACTCAGGAACGTTACGAACCGCTCCATTTGCACGGAATTGAGCAGGCGAGTGCGGGTCAGTATTGATTTGGCTTTTTAATGCTTCATCACGGTACTTACCAGCCCATACTTGAGCAAAACCAAGGAAAACACGCTGCTCACCTGTAAACCCATCTAATATAGGTGAGGCTCCACCATTCAATGACATTTGATATGCTCTAAGCGCAATGCTTATGCCACCAAGGTCACCAATGTTTTCGCCTAATGTGAACTCACCATTAACGAAGATACCTTCTAACGGTTCAAATGCATTATATTGTTCCACCAGTTTAGCTGTTCTGGTTTTAAATTCTTCACGGTCAGTATCAGTCCACCAATTGCGTAACACGCCGTCTCCGTCAAACGTGCTTCCGGCGTCATCAAAGCCATGACCAATTTCGTGACCGATAACTGCGCCGATACCACCGTAGTTAGCTGCATCATCCGCCTCTAAGTCAAAGAACGGAGGTTGTAAGATTGCCGCAGGAAACACAATTTCATTTGCCGTTGGATTGTAATAAGCATTTACTGTTTGTGGAGTCATACCCCATTCAGTTTTATCTACAGGCTTGCCTTGTTTGGCTAATTCTTCAGCATACGTCACATTTGCGGCATTGCGTAAATTACCAAACAAGTCGGTATCAGATACCTCTAATGCAGAATAGTCTTTCCACTTATCAGGGTAGCCAATTTTCACCGTAAACTTAGATAATTTCTCAAGAGCTTGAATACGTGTTTCATCAGTCATCCAATCCAGATCTTTAATACTTACTTCATAAGCGGAAATCAGGTTATCAACCATGACTTGCATGCGCTGTTTTGCTTCTGGCGGGAAGTGCTGTTTAACGTAAACTTTACCAATTACTTCACCCAATGTACTATTCAGTAACCCGGTCGCACGACGCCACATTGGACGTTGTTCTTCGACGCCATATAAAATAGTGCTGTAGAAGTCAAAGTTTGCTTTATCCATTTCCATGTTTAATGAACTAGCTGAGGAATTAATTACGCCCCATTGTAAAAATGACTTCCAATCATCAAGTGACGTTTCAGCAATCACTTTATCGATCCCTGTTAAAAAGTCATTTTGCATGATTATCATACTTTCAGGCATGTCAAAACCAGATGCTTTCACGAAAACATCCCAGTTGAAATTAGGCATTAGGGCTTTTAATTCCTCCATGCTCAGTTTGTCATAGTTTTCAGCCCAATTTCTAGCTTGTTCTTTTTTCATGTGTTCTTGGGCAATTTTAGTTTCAAGTGCCAACAACATTTCAGCATTTTTAGCGCCATTTTCTATACCAGCTAAAGTAAACATTTTTTCAATGTGCGCTTGGTATGCGGCAAGAATTTTTGTACCATCTTCATCTTCTTTAAAATAGTACTCACGATCAGGTAAACCAATACCGGCTTGCCATGCATAGAGTGCGTAATCGTTTGGTGACTTAAAATCAGCATATTGGAAAAAACTGATTGGCGTGCCGTAACCATATTTGACTGAATACGCAAAGTATTCGACGAGTTGATCGTAGTTAGTAATTTTAGCAATTTTATCAAACTCCGATTTTAATGGTTTGATGCCCACTTTATTGCGGTTATCGATGTCGATGTATGAGCTATACATATCGCCAACTTTTTGCTGATCAGAGCCGACTGCGTAGTCGCCCTGTGATGCTGCATCAATAATGGCCTTGACATGTTCTTGGGCTTCGTCTGCCAAAATTGCAAAGTTTCCGTAAGAAGCTTTGTCTGCAGGGATTTCTGTCGTTTTCAACCATGTACCATTCACATAATTAAAAAAGTTATCGCCGGGTTGTACACTTAAATCCATGTTCTGAGTACGAATACCTGATTTCAGTGCGACTTTTTGTTCAGCCGCTATCGGCGTTATTTCTGTTGATTGTTGTGCTGGGGTGCAGGCGCCAACCGCAATAGCTACACTAAGGCCTAATAGGGCCTTTTTGAGGTGCTTCATTTTGATGTCCTATGGTTCTGTTATTTGATGTTCACTACATTATAGCCAAAGCAGAAAGAATCAACTACAAACACGAAATTGAAATAACTTGTAACATTAAAGGGTTTATTAGATGACGCAGACGAGCCATACGTACTCTTGCTCTGCAATGTTTGCGATAGCTATTTACGGGCATTCACATAAGATACGATTATTATATTGGTTTGTCAGAATGTTAAGTTAACTAAAAAGGAAGAAATATGAATGCATCAATTATTGTATTATTAGGTTATATAAGTTGGACACTAGTATTGTTATTAGCGTTGGCTTTTTACCGCACTTATTTATCGCAGAGTGGTAAATTTAAAGGCCTTAAGTTTCAGGCCGACGGTTCAGATGTGCCGGAGTTTGGTAACAGATTGACTCGTGCACAGGCAAATTGTGTTGAATGTTTTAGCTTTATTGGCGGCGTCCTCCTATTAGCTATTGCAACCGATTCGACAGCTATTACCAATGGACTTGCTTATATATTATTAGCGGCAAGATTGGGCCAATCAATCGTGCATTTAGTATCAACCACTAATATAGCGATTCAAGCTCGATTTGTTTTCTTTTTAATTCAATTCGGTATTGTTATCTACTGGGTTTTGACGCTTTTTACGAAGTTTCTTTAGTGAACTCAGTAAAGGAGACAGTTGCTTACTGCTGAGTTACCGTTTTTAATTTTTGGCACTCAGCAACAGCTGTAAAACATGGAAAAGATTGTTGGACTGGTTCAGCAATCCTATCTGTGTTGATGTAATAATAGCGAGGAATTGGTATAATGCTGAAGCGGTATGATGCATTTCCTAAACAGCTTCTAGTATCTGAGTCAAAATTAAGTATCAATAGCTTGAGCACCGAATAAATTAAACCAAAAAATCATAGTTTGTCGCTACCCTACTACCTAATTTACATCTAATTAAATAAAGAGAGAGCATGTTTTCATTTTTTGAAAATCTAACCAAAGCGTTCCCAGAAGATGCCCCCGTGCAGCCACCTAAAGACTTCGTCGCATTCTGTCGTTATTATTCTTCGGGTATGTGGAAAGTACTAATTACTGTATCAATTATTAGCGCCGTGGTTGCCATTTTAGAAGTGTCGTTGTTTGGTTATATGGGGCAACTTGTTGATTGGTTTGCAACTCGTGACAAAGCCACGTTTATTGCACAAGAAATGAATAGCTTGATCTGGATGGGATTAGTTGTGATGGTTTTTTTACCGGTACTGGTAATTCTCCAATCGGCGCTAACGCATCAATCTTTATTGGGTAATTTTCCGATGCGCATTCGTTGGCAAGCACATAGGTATCTTTTAGGGCAAAGCTTATCATTTTATCAAGACGAGTTTGCAGGGCGCGTCGCGACAAAAGTGATGCAAACCGCGTTGTCTGTGCGCGAGACAGTCATGAAAATCATGAACCTTGCGGTTTATATTTGCGTGTACTTTATCAGTATTATCGTACTGGTTTTTTCTACTGACTGGCGTTTAAGTGTGCCATTAATCATCTGGCTAGTAGCGTATGTGATTATTCTTCGAGCGCTCCTCCCTAGACTAAAAGCAATTTCCCAAAAACAAGCAGACGCTCGCTCTATTATGACGGGCCGAATTATTGATAGTTACACTAATATTATGACTGTCAAATTGTTTTCGCATAACAAGCGTGAAGAAGACTACGCGCGGGAAGGAATGGATGGGTTTCTGCAGACCGTCTACCCGCAAATGCGTTTGGTTACGGTTTTACAGGCTTGCGTTTGGGCGAGCAACTCGTTGTTGGTTTTTTCAATATCGGCACTCGCAATCTACTTATGGGTAAATGGCGTTGTGTCGCCTGGTGATATTGCGATAGCGGTGAGCTTAAGCTTACGTTTAAATGGTATGTCGCAGTGGATAATGTGGGAAGTTTCGGCGTTATTTGAAAATATTGGGACCGTTCAAGATGGGATTAATACGCTCGCAATGCCCGCATCTATTGAAGACAGAATCAATGCGCCGATGCTGAAAGTGAAGGGTGGTGGGATTGAATTCAAAGCCGTTAATTTTGCATATGTAGCCAAAAACAATACTGAAATAAAAGTATTGGAAAACTTAAATATTAGCATTAGAGAAGGGGAAAAAGTGGGACTGGTAGGACGCTCGGGTGCGGGTAAGTCAACCTTAGTAAACTTGCTCTTGCGTTTTTACGACATTCAATCTGGAAAAATTGTTATCGACGGACAAGACATTACCGGCGTTAAGCAAGAGAGTCTGCGCAGGCATATTAGCATGGTGACGCAAGACACCTCATTGATGCACCGCAGTGTGCGCGACAATATTATTTATGGTCGGACGGACGCCACAGATGAGGATATGATAAAAGCAGCTAAACAAGCTGAGGCGCACGACTTTATTTTGTTACTGAGCGATGCAAAAGGCCGCACAGGTTATGATGCTCATGTTGGAGAGCGCGGAGTTAAGCTATCTGGTGGTCAAAGGCAACGTATTGCGATTGCCAGAGTTATGCTAAAAGATGCGCCTATCCTTATTCTAGATGAAGCAACGTCGGCGTTAGATTCAGAAGTTGAAGCGGCTATTCAGCAATGCTTGGACCAAGTTATGCAACGCAAGACAGTATTAGCTATTGCTCATCGACTATCTACTATTGCGCAAATGGACCGTTTGTTAGTGCTGGACAAAGGCAAGGTTGTAGAGTCAGGCAACCATCAAGAATTACTTGAAAAAAATGGAATTTACGCCAAGTTATGGGCACATCAAACCGGCGGATTTATTGGTGTTAATTAGAGGCAGAGGTAAAACATACCTTAAAATAAATACGCTATACTCTGTTCACTCATATTGTATTGGGATGCTCAATCTTGGCTTGTAATACTAATTAATGCAGACCTTGGCAAAAGTGGATTTGTTCTCGAACAATCGGTGATATTTTGAGCTCTACCCACATATTAAAAATAGAGTGTTAGCCCTACAAAGCATTAATTTGCTAGAATAGTGCAACTAAGCGGTGCAAGGTACTTGTATAACTTGTTTGCATGAGTATAATACTGCTCCCTCCCTTATGACGCTGATGACTTCCTTTCAAGAACACAACATCACAAGGGAATTGCAGCTGAAAAATGTATCGCACGGATTTAGGGGTGTAGTTCCAATTGGTAGAACAGCGGTCTCCAAAACCGATGGCTGGGGGTTCGAGTCCCTCCACCCCTGCCACTTTTTATAGTGGCATAGGTCCGACGTAACAATTTAATTAATAGCTCGCTAATTTTAGGCGCAGCTAGTTTAGGGTAACCACTGATGAGTGATAAGGCAGAAAACGCGTCTAATCCGTTAGACCTCGCAAAATGGATTATAGTGATCGCCCTTTTAGGTGGTTTGGTTTACGCATACAGTGCGTATGAAGAAATATCTGTGTTATACAGGGCACTTGCCGCTGTTAGTATCGTGGTTATTTCCTTAGGCATTGCGGCAACAACGCAAAAAGGTAGTAACTTTCTGGTATTTGCAAAAGATGCCCGCACTGAAGTTCGCAAAGTTATTTGGCCTAGCCGCAGTGAAGCAAATCGAATGACACTTATTATTCTCTTGGCCACTGCAGTTGTTGGTTTGATGCTATATCTGATTGACATGGTTTTAGTTTATGTAATTGGCTTAATTACCAACATCGGAGTGTAAGCATGTCTGACAAAAAATGGTATGTAGTGCAAGCATTCTCACAATATGAAGGTCGTGTTCAAAAGACACTGGTCGAATATATCAAAATGCACGGTATGGAAGATTACTTCGGTGAGATTTTAGTACCTACCGAAGAAGTAGTAGAAATGCGGGCAGGTCAAAAGCGCAAATCTGAGCGTAAATTCTTCCCCGGTTACGTGCTAGTTGAAATGGAAATGAATGAAGATTCTTGGCATTTAGTTAAAAGTATTCCACGTGTTCTAGGTTTCATCGGCGGCACATCCGACCGTCCGATGCCAATTACCCAGAAAGAGGCTGATGCTATATTAAATCGTCTGCAAGAAGGCGTTGATAAGCCAAGACCAAAAACATTGTTCGAGCCGGGCGAAGTTGTTCGTGTTACTGATGGTCCGTTCGCGGATTTCAATGGCACAGTAGAGGAAGTAGACTACGAAAAAAGCCGCTTGAAAGTGTCCGTATTGATATTTGGGCGCTCAACACCAGTCGAATTAGAATTTGGTCAAGTAGAAAAAGGTTAACTATTTTACTAAAATTCAATAACAAGAAATCCAGCTTAAGCACTGGATTTTTTTTGCTCATGATTAACTAGGCATTCCTAATAAAGCCTAACCGTTGTCGCTTTATTAAATAATTGTAATAAAGCAACTAATTATGACTTTCCTTTGTATATATGTGCTGAAGTACGAATCGTCGTACTCGTCCCAACTACAACGTTCCATTAAGGAAGAATTATGAAAAGCGTGATTAATAATACAATGAAATTGGTTTCAACAATGCTACTGGCTGCGGTTTTTTCAGCAAACGTAATGGCTGGAAGCTATGGAAAGAAAATGGACATTGTAGATACAGCGGCTAACAACAGCGATTTTTCTACATTGGTTGCTGCTGTAAAAGCGGCTGGTTTAGTTGATGCATTGAAAGCTGACGGCCCATTGACAGTGTTTGCTCCAACGAATGAAGCATTTGCAAAATTACCTGCAGGAACAGTTGAGTCATTGTTGTTGCCAGAAAATAAAGATAAATTAATACAAATTTTAACGTACCACGTGGTAGCTGGCGAAGTAATGGCAGCCGACGTAGTTAAACTGACTTCTGCTACGACTTTAGAAGGTTCAGATATTACTGTAGTAGTAAGTGACGGTGGTGTTAAAGTTGATAACGCTAACGTAGTAACGACAGATATTAAGACATCTAATGGTGTTATTCACGTGATTGACACTGTAATTATGCCAAAAGGCTAGTCATAGTTTTAAACGAATACTTAAGAGGTCACCTTTTAGGTGGCCTTTTTTAGCATTAGTCAATCGAGCTTGCGTAAATATTACTATCCCAATAACGTCGGTTATTTTATTCAAGGTATTTACGATATACTTGAATTAAGGCTTGTATTTAAATCATCAAAAGCCTATACTTTGCGCCCTTTTTTATGCATCGGGAAGCCGTTTGAGAAGATATTCTCTGTATCTTTAAGGCGTTATACCCACTAATAGAGAGTAAATATAATGGCGAAGAAAGTCACTGGCTTAATTAAGCTACAGGTTGCGGCAGGCGCTGCTAACCCAAGTCCACCCGTTGGTCCTGCGCTAGGTCAACATGGTGTGAATATCATGGAATTCTGTAAAGCATTTAATGCGAAAACACAGGAACTTGAGAAAGGCGCTCCAGTACCAGTAGAGATTACTGTGTACGAAGATCGTTCTTTTACATTCGTAACAAAAACTCCTCCAGCATCCTTCTTACTAAAGAAAGCTGCAGGTATCAAGAGTGGTTCTGGTCGTCCTAATACTGAAAAAGTGGGTAAAGTTACTCGCGCTCAGTTAGAAGAGATCGCAAAATTAAAAGAACCTGATTTGACAGCATCTGGTTTAGAAGCTGCCGTAAACACCATCGCGGGTTCTGCTCGTAGCATGGGCTTGGTAGTAGAGGGTTAATAGAATGGCAAAATTATCTAAAAGAATGCGCAACATTTTTGAAAAAGTTGACGCAAGTAAAGAATACGAAATTAATGAAGCGGTAGCGTTACTTAAAGAACTTGCAACGGTTAAGTTCTCAGAAAGCGTTGACGTTGCAATTAACTTGGGTATCGATGCACGTAAATCTGACCAAAACGTTCGTGGTGCAACGGTACTGCCAAACGGTACTGGTAAAGATGTTCGTGTTGCTGTATTCACTCAAGGTGCCAATGTTGAAGCTGCAAAAGCTGCTGGTGCCGATATCGTTGGTATGGAAGACCTCGCTGAGTTGGTAAAAAAAGGCGAAATGAATTTTGATGTAGTTGTCGCTAGCCCAGACGCAATGCGTGTCGTTGGTACTCTAGGTCAAATTCTTGGTCCACGTGGTCTTATGCCTAACCCTAAAACGGGTACGGTTACTCCAGACGTCGCTACTGCAGTTAAAAATGCAAAAGCGGGTCAGGTTAGATACCGTAACGATAAGAACGGTATTATTCACGCTAGCATTGGTAAAATTGCTTTTGAAGCAAACCATATTCAAGAAAACCTTGAGTCATTGCTAGAAGCATTGAAGAAAGCAAAGCCTTCTTCTGCTAAAGGAACATATATACAAAAAGTTAGTTTAAGCACAACAATGGGTGCTGGCGTTGTCGTAAGCCAGAGTTCATTGATTCAAAAAGTTTAACTAGCTTCTCTCTTTAAGGTTGTGGGTTGGAGTTGTTTGCGCCAAAAGCGTAAGTCAACTCCCGTCCAAGACCGCAGGCGCTGGGCAGTGAAAGAAGTAAGAGAACTTTCACACACTTCGAAAGAAGCGAATGTCATAGCTTAATACTACCTGCGCAGACGGTGGTTTCAACTCAGACTCTCTGGGAATGAACACCGTAGAGCGGTACAAGGTATGTTTCAGATGTTTTCATCCAGCATATTAAGTATCAATCTGTAAACACTGATGAAAGTAAGAGTCGAAAGACGCAAACTCAATTCAGATTTTAAGAAGGTGAACTCAGTGGCATTAGGCTTAGCAGCAAAAAAAGAGATCGTAGCTGAAATAAATGAAGTTGCTTCTCGCGCTCTATCCGTTGCCGTCGCTGAATACCGTGGGATGGAAGTTCGTGAACTGACTGAACTCCGCATTAAAGCTCGTGAGCAGGGCGTATACCTCAAAGTAATACGCAATACTCTAGCTAAACGTGGATTGGCAGACAGTAAATTTGCAGACATCGACAGTGCCTTAATTGGTCCTTTAATTTATGGTTTTTCTATTGAAGCTCCAGGCGCGGCAGCGCGCTTGTTTAAAGACTTCTCTAAAACTAACCCTAAATTACAGGTAACGGCATTGTCAATTGGTAGCGGTCTATTAGGTCCAGAGAAATTGGATGCAGTAGCTTCACTACCGACCCGCGACGAAGCACTTGCAAGATTACTTGCAACCTTCAAAGCGCCTGTTGAGAAATTCGTTCGTACGATTAACGAAGTTCCTAGCAAGTTTGTGCGTGTATTGGCGGCGATCAAAGAAGAAAAATAATTTTCTTTTTTGGCATTATAATTTTTAACATTCAAAACCCCAGGAGTTTAGAGAAATGGCTCTATCCAAAGATGATATATTAAACGCAATCGCAGAAATGCCAGTAATGGAATTGGTAGAACTGATCGAAGCAGCAGAAGAAAAATTCAATGTATCTGCAGCAGCAGCAGTAGCAGTAGCTGGTCCAGCTGCAGCAGCTGAAGTTGTTGAAGAGCAAACTGAGTTTGACGTAATTCTTACTTCATTCGGTCCTAACAAAGTTTCTGTTATTAAAGCAGTGCGTAGCGCAACTGGTCTTGGCTTGAAAGAAGCTAAAGATGTAGTTGAATCTGCACCAAAAGCAATTAAAGAAGGCGTTTCTAAAAGCGACGCTGAAGCATTGCAAAAAGCACTAACAGATGCTGGTGCTGAAGTAGAAATCAAGTAATTAGCACTTTTAATTACTGGCCTTAATAGGCTCAGGCAGGTGATTTTTAATCACCTGCCTTTTTGCGCTGTATGATATGCAATATTTCACCCTTTGTTTGCTATCTAAAAATGCGTTGGCAATTAGCTGTAAGTAGTTGTTTTCATTGACATTAAAATTTAATCGATGATATGTGCTGAGGTTAATGCCCTATTAAAAGGGTACTGGAAGTTTGTTACACATGAAGATAGTACGTGTAGCAGGTTGGGTCTAAAATCAGTCGGCTGAGGAACCCATGGTTTACTCTAATAGTGAAAAGAAACGTATCCGTAAGGATTTTGGCAAGCGCCCGCAGGTATTGGAAATTCCATACCTCCTTTCAATCCAACTGGACTCATTCAAAAAGTTCATTGACCAAGATCCTGATGGTCAATACGGCTTAGAAGCGGCATTCCGCTCTGTGTTTCCAATTAAAAGTTACAGCGGTAACAGCGAGTTACAATACGTAGCATATCGCTTAGGCGAGCCTGTTTTTGACGTAAAAGAATGTCAAATCCGTGGTGTAACGTATTCAGCTCCTTTAAGAGTCAAGCTGCGTCTTGTCTTGTTTGATAAAGAAGCCGCTCCAGGTACTGTTAAAGACATCAAAGAACAAGAAGTCTACATGGGTGAAATCCCACTAATGACTCAAAACGGTACATTTGTGATCAATGGTACTGAGCGCGTAATCGTATCTCAGCTGCATCGTTCACCTGGCGTATTCTTTGATCATGACAAGGGCAAAACCCACTCGTCTGGTAAAGTACTTTATAATGCGCGCGTTATTCCATACCGTGGTTCATGGTTGGATTTCGAGTTCGATCCGAAAGATAATTTATTCGTTCGTATTGACCGTCGTAGAAAATTACCAGCGACAATAATCCTTCGTGCCTTAGAAATGAGCACAGAAGAAATTCTTGATTTATTCTTCGATAAAACCAATGTTCGCATTACTGGCGATAAATTGTTGATGGACGTTGTTCCTGATCGTTTACGCGGTGAAACTGCACAATTTGACATCATGGATGGCAAAGGTGAAGTGATTGTAGAAGCTGGTCGAAGAGTATCTGCTCGCCATACTCGAGCGTTAGAGAAAGCAAAAGTCACTGAGTTGGAAGTTCCAGCTGAATACTTACTCGGCAAAATTTATGCTAAGACTTTCGTTAACGAAGAAACTGGCGAAGTGGTAGTAAACGCGAACGACGAAGTAACGTTAGAAAACTTGCTCGAGTTGCGTGAGCTGGGTGTTGTTGAATTTGAAACCTTGTATATCAACGAGCTTGATCATGGTTCTTATATTTCGGACACTATTAAAATCGATTCAAGCACTAATAAGTTAGAAGCGCTTGTAGAGATTTACCGCATGATGCGTCCCGGTGAACCACCAACGAAAGACGCCGCAGAAACATTGTTTGATAACTTATTCTTCTCCGAAGACAGATATGACTTGTCTGCTGTCGGCAGAATGAAGTTCAACCGTCGTTTAGGCCGTGAAGAACTCACTGGTTCAGGCACGCTATCGAAAGATGATATTGTTTCGGTAATGAAGCAACTTATCACTATTCGTGACGGTAAAGACGAAGTTGATGATATCGATCACTTAGGTAACCGTCGTATTCGTTCTGTTGGTGAAATGGCAGAGAATCAATTCCGTGTTGGTTTAGTACGCGTCGAACGCGCTGTTAAAGAGCGTTTAAGCCTTGGCGACCTTGATGCCATCATGCCGCAAGATTTGATCAATGCGAAGCCTATTTCTGCTGCTGTAAAAGAGTTTTTTGGCTCAAGCCAATTATCTCAGTTTATGGATCAGAACAACCCGCTATCAGAAGTGACGCACAAGCGTCGTATTTCTGCTTTAGGTCCGGGTGGTCTTACGCGTGAAAGAGCTGGTTTCGAAGTGCGTGACGTGCATCCGACTCACTATGGTCGTGTATGTCCAATTGAAACGCCAGAGGGTCCAAACATTGGTTTGATCAACTCACTTGCTAGTTTCGCCAGAACGAATGACTTTGGTTTCTTAGAAACCCCGTATCGCCGCATTGTAGACGGTATCGTTACCGACGATATTGATTACTTGTCAGCGATTGAAGAAGGTCAATTCGCGATTGCACAAGCAAACGTGTTACTGGATGATAAAAACGCCTTAGTTGAAGACTTGATACCTTGTCGTCACCGTGGTGAAACCACCTTAATGCAAAAAGATGACATTACCTATATGGATGTGTCACCGCAACAAATAGTATCAGTCGCAGCAAGTATTATTCCGTTCCTAGAACACGATGATGCTAACCGAGCCTTGATGGGCTCGAACATGCAACGTCAAGCTGTACCAACGCTAAGGGCTGATAAGCCATTGGTCGGAACAGGTATGGAGAAGACGGTAGCAGTAGATTCGGGTGTAACTGTTGTGGCGAAACGTGGCGGAACAGTCGACTATGTTGATGCAAGCCGTATTGTAGTTAAAGTTAATGAAGAAGAAATGACAGCCGGTGAAGCTGGTATCGATATCTACAACTTAACTAAATATACACGTTCTAACCAAAATACATGTATTAACCAACGACCAACGTGCAATGTGGGTGACCCCATCGTGACTGGTGACGTGCTGGCCGACGGTCCGTCAACTGACTTAGGTGAATTAGCGCTTGGTCAAAACATGCGCATCGCATTTATGCCTTGGAATGGTTACAACTTTGAGGATTCAATCCTTATTTCTGAGCGTGTAGCTGAAGAAGATCGTTTTACAACTATTCACATCCAAGAACTTAGCTGTATCGCTCGCGATACCAAGTTAGGTCCAGAAGAAATCAGTTCTGATATTCCAAACGTAGGCGAATCTGCGTTAGGCAAGCTTGATGAATCAGGCGTTGTATATATTGGTGCTGAAGTGAAGGGTGGCGACATTCTAGTCGGTAAAGTGACACCGAAAGGTGAAACTCAACTTACGCCAGAAGAGAAACTATTACGAGCAATCTTTGGTGAAAAAGCGTCTGACGTTAAAGATACTTCACTTCGTGTGCCTAACAGCGTTCGCGGTACCGTTATTGATGTTCAGGTGTTTACACGCGACGGCGTTGAGAAAGACAAGCGCGCCTTAGAAATTGAAGATATGCAGTTGCGTCAAGTGAAGAAAGACTTAGGTGATGAATTCGGTATTCTTGCTGACGGTATTTTTGCTCGTACGCAGAACTTATTACTTAAGTTCGGTATTGACCAAGCTAAATTAGATAGTCTGCCACGTGACAAATGGTTCGATATCACGTTGAAAGACGAAGACGCGCAATCGGAGCTTGATCAAAGTGCACAGCAACATGAAGAAGTTAAAAATGACTTTGATAAGAAGTTCGAAAACAAACGCCGTAAGATTACTCAAGGCGATGATTTAGCGCCAGGCGTGTTAAAAATCGTCAAGGTTTATCTTGCTGTCAAACGTCATATTCAGCCGGGTGATAAAATGGCTGGTCGTCACGGTAACAAAGGTGTTATTTCAGCGATTCAACCTGTTGAAGATATGCCATACGATGCCAACGGCACGCCGATAGACATCGTATTAAACCCATTGGGTGTTCCGTCACGTATGAACATTGGTCAGATTCTTGAAACTCACTTAGGTATGGCTGCCCATGGCTTAGGTGTAAAGATTGATCGTATGATCAAAGAGCAAGAAGAGATTACCAAGTTACGTAGCTTCTTAAAGGAGATATATAACCTTGGTGAATGTCATCAGGAAGTCGATCTTGATACTTTCTCTGACCATGAGATTAAGCGTTTAGCTGAAAATCTGCGCAAAGGTGTTCCTGTCGCTACTCCGGTATTCGACGGCGCACGTGAGTCAGAAATCAAAGAAATGCTGAAATTAGCAGACATTCCTGAAAGTGGTCAAATTACGTTGTTTGATGGCCGCACAGGTAGAGCTTTTGAGCGTCCTGTTACTGTAGGTTACATGTACATGTTAAAACTTAACCACTTGGTTGATGATAAAATGCATGCACGTTCTACTGGTTCTTACAGTTTGGTTACGCAACAGCCACTTGGTGGTAAAGCACAATTTGGTGGTCAACGCTTCGGTGAGATGGAAGTTTGGGCGCTAGAAGCTTATGGTGCTGCGTATACCTTACAAGAGATGCTAACTGTTAAGTCTGATGATGTTAATGGCCGTACTAAGATGTATAAAAACATCGTTGACGGTGACCATAGAATGGAGCCTGGCATGCCAGAATCCTTCAACGTATTGTTGAAAGAAATCCGTTCATTGGGTATTAATATTGAGCTTGAAGAACAAAAACGGTAAGCGCATCGATTGAGCTTAAACAGGTTGGCCCTGTTTTCACTTAGGTGGATTCAGGGTCGTGACAATGACTCCGTTGGGAGAGATATGTGAAAGACTTACTAAAGTTTATTAAGCAACAAAATAAGACCGAAGAATTTGACAATATCAAAATTGGTCTTGCTTCACCGGACATGATTAGATCATGGTCTTTTGGTGAAGTTAAAAAGCCTGAAACGATAAACTATCGTACGTTCAAGCCCGAGCGTGATGGTCTTTTCTGTGCCCGTATATTTGGTCCAGTAAAAGATTACGAATGTTTGTGCGGTAAATACAAGCGTTTGAAGCACCGTGGTGTTATCTGTGAAAAATGTGGCGTTGAAGTTACCCTAACGAAAGTACGTCGTGAGCGTATGGGTCATATTGAACTGGCAAGTCCAGTTGCGCACATTTGGTTCCTTAAATCATTACCGTCAAGAATCGGTTTAATGTTGGACATGACACTACGTGATATCGAGCGTGTACTTTACTTCGAATCATATGTTGTAACCGAAGCCGGTTATACAGAGCTTGAAGCAAGGCAACTACTAACTGAAGAAGAATATTTAGATTCTTTGGAAGAGCATGGCGATGAATTCGAAGCGAAAATGGGTGCAGAAGCAGTATTTGAATTGCTTAAGCAACTTGACGTAGCAGCAGATGTTGCCGCTATGCGTGAAGAATTACCTTCAATTAATTCTGAAACCAAACGTAAGAAAATTACCAAGCGGTTGAAACTGTTAGAGTCATTCCAACAGTCTGGTAATAAGCCAGAGTGGATGATCCTGACAGTACTACCGGTATTACCACCTGAATTGCGTCCATTGGTACCATTAGATGGTGGCCGTTTCGCGACTTCAGATTTGAACGATCTATATCGTCGTGTTATTAACCGTAACAACCGTTTGAAGCGTCTACTAGACCTCGCTGCACCTGACATTATTGTACGTAACGAAAAACGTATGTTGCAAGAAGCAGTTGATGCCCTTCTAGACAATGGTCGTCGTGGTCGTGCTATCACTGGTTCTAACAAGCGTCCATTGAAATCACTTGCTGACATGATTAAAGGTAAGCAAGGTCGTTTCCGTCAAAACCTGCTTGGTAAGCGTGTTGACTATTCAGGTCGTTCTGTCATTACCGTTGGTCCAACATTGCGTTTACACCAATGTGGTCTTCCTAAGAAAATGGCACTTGAACTATTCAAGCCGTTTATTTATGGCAAGCTGGAAGGTCGTGGTTTAGCGACAACGATCAAAGCAGCTAAGAAATTAGTTGAACGTGAAGCGCCGGAAGTATGGGACGTTCTTGACGAAGTAATTCGCGAACATCCAGTGTTGCTTAACCGTGCACCAACACTTCACAGGTTAGGTATCCAAGCATTTGAACCTATACTGATTGAAGGTAAAGCAATCCAATTACACCCATTAGTATGTGCTGCGTACAACGCTGACTTCGACGGTGACCAAATGGCGGTTCACGTACCATTGACGATCGAAGCTCAGTTAGAGTCTCGCGCATTAATGATGTCGACTAACAACATTCTTTCACCGGCAAACGGCGAGCCAATTATTGTTCCTTCACAGGACGTTGTATTGGGCCTTTACTATTTGACACGTGACCGTGTTAATGGTTTAGGTGAAGGTATGGTATTTACCAGTCCGTTCGAAGCTGAAAAAGCATATCGTACAGACTGCGCTGAGCTTCATGCTCGCGTTAAAGTGCGGATTACGGAAATTGTTGTTGCAGAAGACGGCACCAAATCTGAGAAAGTAACACTAACCGATACAACGGTCGGTCGCGCGATTTTCTCTTTGACACTGCCAGTAGGGTTACCCTTTGAAATAATCAATCAAGCGATGGGTAAAAAGCAAATTTCACAATTGTTGAACACTTGCTACCGTACTTTAGGTTTGAAGGACACTGTAATTGCAGCTGACCAAATCATGTATACCGGTTTCCACTACGCGATGATCGCGGGTGCATCAGTTGGTATCGATGACATGGTGATCCCAGATGCGAAGAAAGAAATCATCGACGCTGCGGAAGCGGAAGTTGTTGAGATCCAAGAGCAGTTCCAATCAGGTCTTGTAACTGCCGGTGAACGTTACAACAAAGTTATCGATATTTGGTCAACTGCCAATGAAAACGTAGCGAAAGCGATGATGGATAACTTGAAAACTGAAACTGTTAAAAACAAAAATGGTGAAGACGAAGAGCAAACATCATTTAACTCCGTTTACATGATGGCTGACTCGGGCGCTCGTGGTAGTGCTGCACAAATTCGTCAATTAGCGGGTATGCGTGGATTGATGGCTAAGCCGGATGGTTCAATCATCGAAACACCAATCACAGCTAACTTCCGTGAAGGTCTTAACGTACTGCAGTACTTTATCTCTACTCACGGTGCACGTAAAGGTTTGGCCGATACCGCATTGAAGACAGCTAACTCGGGTTATTTGACTCGACGCTTGGTAGACGTTGCACAAGATTTGGTTATCAATAACGACGATTGTGGCACATTCGAAGGTGTTAAAATGACACCATTAATCGAAGGTGGTGATGTTGTTGAAGCTTTACGCGAACGTGTTTTAGGCCGTGTTGTTGCTGAAGATGTGGTTAAGCCTGGTACTGATGAAGTGCTTGTTGAACGTAACGTATTACTCGACGAAGCGCTTGTTGATCTGCTGGAAGTTAACTCAGTTGACCAAATTATGGTTCGCTCAGTTATTACTTGCGATAATGACTTTGGTGTTTGTGCCAATTGTTACGGTCGTGACCTAGCGCGTGGCCACATGGTTGGTTCTGGTGAATCTGTCGGTGTTATTGCTGCACAGTCTATCGGTGAACCTGGTACACAGTTAACAATGCGTACATTCCATATCGGTGGCGCAGCATCTCGTGCTACAGCAGAAAACAATGTACAAGTTAAAACAACCGGTACATTGAAATTCTCTAACGCAAAATTCGTACGTAACTCTGATAAGAAAGTAGTTATCATTTCACGTTCAACTGAATTAACGGTTATTGACGACCAAGGTCGTGAGAAAGAACGTTACAGAGTGCCATATGGTGCGGTGTTGAATGTCGATGATAATGCATCGGTTAGTTCTGGCGATATCGTTGCTAACTGGGACCCACATAGTCACCCAATTGTGACTGAGCGTGATTCTAAGATCAGCTTTGCTGATATCGACGATTCAAATACGGAAATGCAACAAGACGAATTGACCGGTTTGACTCGTATCGTTGTTAAAGATCTTTCTAAAGCGAATGCTAAAGAGCCTAAGCTTATTCTTGATAACGTAGAGTTTGGTCTTCAAGAAATTCGCTTACCAAGCTTTACTACCATCGAAACTACTGATGGTAAGTTAGCAAAAGAGGGTGACGTGTTAGCACGTATACCGCAAGAGAGTTCGAAAACACGAGATATTACGGGTGGCCTTCCACGTGTTGCTGATTTGTTTGAAGCACGTAAGCCTAAAGAGCCTGCAATACTTGCTGAAGTTTCTGGTGTTATCGGATACGGTAAAGAAACCAAAGGTAAGAAACGTTTAACTATTACTCGAAAAGATGCGGATCATTATGAAGAGATGATCCCTAAATGGCGCAACCTGAATGTTTATGAAGGTGAGTCTGTAGAGAAAGGTGAAGTCATTGCTGATGGACCTGAATCTCCACATGACATTTTGCGTTTGAGAGGCATCAGTGCTGTTTCTAATTACATCGTAAATGAAGTACAAGAAGTTTATCGTTTGCAGGGTGTAAAAATTAACGATAAGCACATTGAAGTTGTTATTCGTCAAATGTTACGTAAATGTATGATTACGACTCCTGGTGATACACGTTTCTTAGAAGGCGAACAAGTTGAGGTTTCTCAAGTTAAGATCGCTAACCGTGAAATGGAAAAGCAAGGTAAGATCCCAGCAGGCTATGAAACTCAGCTGTTAGGTATTACTAAAGCGTCACTTTCTACTGAGTCATTTATCTCAGCTGCTTCATTCCAAGAAACAACTCGAGTGTTAACGGAAGCTGCAGTGCAAGGTAAAGAAGATGATTTACGTGGTTTGAAAGAGAACGTTATTGTTGGTCGCTTGATCCCAGCTGGTACTGGTTTCTCGTATCATCAAAAACGTGCTGCTAGAAAAGCTGCTCAGTTCGCACCAGTCGAGCCTTCAATGGCCGCTGATGAAGCTGAAAAAGCAATGGCTGAACTGCTAAATGCAGGCGACGATAACGCTTAGTAAATTGAACATAGCAAAATGTCTATAAATTGAAGCGGGGAGTATGTGAAAACATGCTCCCCGCTTGACATTACAGCCTATGATCTATAACATTCCGCGACCCAATTTTGCCAATCACATGTTTTGGGAAAATAAAGTCGCGGTTTTTTGTTTTCGAAATACAGCATTAATCGTTGATTTTACTGGGCTAACGAGCAGTAGATAGTATTTAGCTTAGCGATATTCGTTTAGTAGATGTGTCTGCAACAGAACTCAATTAATATTCGCTTGAGCGATATAATGATTTGAGAATTTAATTTTAACCAGGAGCTAGTTAATGGCAACAGTTAACCAGTTAGTGCGCAAGCCACGTAAAAAGCCGGTCGAGAAATCGAACGTAGCTGCTTTACAAGCATGCCCACAACGTCGTGGTGTGTGTACTCGCGTATATACAACTACGCCAAAGAAGCCGAATTCTGCATTACGTAAAGTATGTCGCGTTCGCTTAACAAACGGTTTTGAAGTTTCTTCATACATCGGTGGCGAAGGCCACAACCTACAAGAGCACAGCGTGGTACTTATCCGCGGTGGTCGTGTAAAAGATTTACCAGGTGTTCGTTACCATACAGTCCGCGGAACATTGGATTGCTCTGGTGTAAACGATCGTAGACAAGCCCGTTCTAAGTACGGCGCGAAAAGGCCTAAGTCTTAACGGTTCTCCGTTAGTAAGGCCAAACTATTAAATTAGAGTTTTGGGTTATACCTGAATTCCACGGAGAATTAAGATGCCAAGAAGAAGAGTCGTAGGTCAACGTAAAATCCTACCAGATCCTAAGTTCGGATCGCAGTTGCTTGCTAAGTTCATGAATGTCGTAATGCTCGACGGCAAGAAGTCCACCGCTGAAAAAATTGTTTACGGTGCCCTTGAAATTGTTGCTCAAAAAACGTCTAAACCACACCTAGAAGTGTTTGAAGATGCACTAGAGAACATCCGCCCCACAGTTGAGGTTAAATCTCGCCGTGTTGGTGGTTCTACGTACCAAGTACCAGTAGAAGTTCGTCCAGTTCGTCGTAACGCTCTTGGTATGCGTTGGATGGTTGATGCGGCACGTAAGCGTGGTGAGAAATCCATGGCACAACGTTTAGCAGCTGAGTTGCTTGATGCACAAGACAACAAAGGTAGTGCGGTTAAGAAACGTGAAGACGTTCACCGCATGGCAGAAGCGAACAAAGCGTTTGCTCACTACCGTTGGTAGTCTTGAGTTAATCACTCGAACTTTACGGAAAAAGAGAGAAGTATGCCACGTAGTACACCTATCGAACGCTATCGCAACATTGGTATTGTTGCACATGTTGATGCGGGTAAAACCACAACAACTGAGCGTATTTTATTCTATACCGGTATTTCACATAAAATCGGTGAAGTTCATGATGGCGCTGCCACTATGGATTGGATGGAACAAGAACAGGAACGTGGCATTACAATAACTTCTGCGGCAACGACTTGCTTTTGGGCAGGTATGCAGCAGCAGTTCGATCAACACCGCATCAATATTATAGACACACCGGGGCACGTCGATTTTACAATTGAAGTTGAACGTTCACTGCGTGTATTAGATGGTGCGGTTGTTGTTTTTTGTGGTTCGTCAGGTGTTGAGCCGCAATCAGAAACAGTCTGGCGTCAAGCCGACAAATACCATGTACCGCGTTTAGTTTTTATTAATAAAATGGACCGAACGGGCGCAGATTTTGAACGTGTTGTGAATCAAATTCGCAAACGGTTAGGTGCAAACTGTGTACCAATTCAGCTGAATATTGGCACAGAAGAAGAATTTAGAGGCGTAATTGACCTTATTAAAATGAAGTCGATTAACTGGAACGAAGCCGATAAAGGCGCAACCTTCTCTTATGAAGAAATTCCAGCCGAGTATTTGGCTAAGGCTGAAAAGTATCGAACTGAAATGGTTGAAGCGGCGGCAGAAGCAAACGACGAGTTAATGGACAAGTATTTAAATGGCGAAGAGTTGTCCGAAGCTGAAATTAAAGAGGGTTTGCGCATTCGAACTCTCAGTAATGATATTGTTTTAGCATGCTGCGGCTCTGCATTCAAAAACAAGGGTGTACAAGCTGTGCTTGACGCTGTTGTTGAATACTTACCAGCGCCAACAGAAGTACCTGCAATCAAAGGGGTACTTGATGACAAGGACGAAACTGAGTCGTCAAGGGAAGCAAGTGACAGTGCTCCATTTGCGGCCTTAGCATTTAAAATAGCAACCGACCCATTTGTGGGAACGTTAACTTTCTTCCGTTGCTATTCTGGCGTTATTAAAACAGGCGATACTGTTTATAACCCAATTAAAGGCAAAAAGGAGCGTATTGGTCGCATGGTGCAAATGCACGCGAACGATAGAGCGGAATTAAAAGAAGTTCGGGCTGGCGATATCGCTGCGGCGATTGGATTGAAGGATGTTACAACAGGTGAAACGTTGTGTGATCCAAATAATATTATTACACTAGAAAAAATGGATTTTCCAGAACCGGTTATTTCTATCGCAGTAGAACCCAAATCTACAGGTGATCAGGAGAGAATGGGGATAGCGTTAAGCAAATTAACTGCCGAGGATCCGTCATTTAAAGTGAAGACCGACGAAGAGTCAGGTCAAACCATAATATCCGGCATGGGTGAATTGCACCTAGACATCATTGTTGACCGTATGAAGCGTGAGTTTAATGTCGAATGCAACGTGGGTAATCCACAAGTTGCTTATCGTGAAACTATTCGTAAGGCTGTTGAAGTCGAAGGTAAATTTATTCGTCAATCCGGCGGTAAAGGTCAATATGGGCACGTTTGGTTAAAAGTAGAACCAAATGAAGAAGGCGCTGGATACGAATTTGTAAATGGGATCGTTGGTGGCACTGTGCCAAAAGAATTTATACCAGCGGTTGATAAAGGCATCGAGGAACAGATGCAAAATGGTGTACTAGCAGGTTATCCTGTTCTAGACATCAAAGTAACCTTATTCGATGGTTCTTACCACGATGTTGACTCTTCTGAAATGGCGTTTAAAATTGCTGCTTCGATGGGTTTCAAGAATGGGATGGCTAGCGCCAACCCAGTGTTACTTGAACCGACTATGCAGGTTGAAGTAACCACTCCCGAGGATTGGATGGGTGATGTGGTCGGAGACCTAAACCGCCGTCGTGGGATAATTGAAGGTATGGAAGACGGTGTAGCTGGCATTAAGATTGTGCGCGCTAAAGTACCACTTTCAGAAATGTTTGGATATGCCACCGCTGTGCGTTCAGCAACGCAGGGTAGGGCGTCATACTCAATGGAATTTTATAAGTATGCGGAAGCACCAAATAATGTCGCTAAGGCAATAATCGATTCCCGTACGTAAACAATTTTAATTTTAACTATAGAAGTTCGTTCGTTGCAATATTGTAATGAATACCAAACTTAGGAAATAAAGAAAATGGCAAAGCAGAAGTTTGAACGT
>NZ_PJAR01000029.1 GCF_002836745.1 Glaciecola sp. 33A
TTACAGTTTTTAATCTATTATTTACGTAATTAAGCACATTTTAAAGGATGCCTAGCGCATCCTTTTTAACATATTTCATGTTCTTGTTGGTCATTACATCCCCAAAATGCATTCAGGGTCAGACGTCGTCCTGTTACATTTAATGACTCAAGCCTTGTGCGTTCGGGCCAATCTTGCGCGGCAGTTAATGCTACTTATTATCGAGTAATGCCTGGGCTTCTTGTTGCCAAGTAGTAAACCCTCTGATTTTTTCAAACGGTTTTAACGACTCAGTCTTACTTGCTGGAATGTTGGCTAGATCTTCAAGGCTGGTAAAACCTGCATCAGCAAGCTTTTGCTGGATCACCGGACCAATACCCTTTATTGAAGCAATAGTTGGTGCCTTTTGCAGTGTTTTTGACTTTGTTGTTTTTGCTACCGTTTTTGATTTTTCGGTGCTCTTATCATCCACTTTAACCGTGGCTTTTTTCGAGGTTTTTTTTGTCGGCTTTACAACATTATTAGCTTTCAGATGAAGCTTTTCAACCAGTTCTGTTGGCAATTGGCCAATTATTTTATCTTGTGCTTTGTGCACAGACTTCATTCGTCCGTCAAACTCATTGTGCAACTGAGCCAATTTTTTATGGTAGTTTTTATCAATTTTTTTAATTAACTTACCTGCAGTTTTGCCTGTATCTTTACTCAAGGCTTTAACCTGAGACCGTAGTTCGTCGACTTGCTTTTGTAGTTCTTTTTGGCCCGACTTCAGCTTGGCATTGATGTCTTCAAGCATGCTTTTGTCTTTTACTTTGTCACTTTTCACTTTCTTTTTTGCTGGATCTTGATTTTTTTTTGACACTTTAATATTCTCCAAAGCTATATGAGTCCAAGGACTTCGATTGTTAATCTCGATACAAAGATAGCCTATGTTTGCTTTACCTGCCTAGGCTAAGACAAATCTAAATGACTTTCTTACTTTTGTCCTTTGCTTGGCGATGCAAAAGCAACACGACTGTGGGCCAATACAATGTAGTCTACCGACAAACAATATGCATAATTTTGTCACCAGTCAATTACGTTTTAATTTAGCACTGAATTATTGTATGCGATCGTATTAACGTTTAACTTGACCAAGTAATTCCGAATCAAATGGTTGACCGCATATTAGTTCAACTTCAATTGTTGTGTCTCCCTCATTTACGATTTTGTTGCCGCACCTTAGAAAACATCGGCTTTGAGAATGGTCGAGCTGATAGAAAATAATGCAATAACGATTAGAAGTTTAAAGCTATAGCTGTTTTTCATAGATATTCCATCTTATGTTGATTGATGAAATGTAATAGATATCTCAGACCTTTTTCAACTCAGTCCAGTCTATCCACTATAGCGGTATGCAGATTCTACTCATACCTTCGCTTAATACTAAGTTCAACCGTTGCAATTACATGAATATTAGCGCTTATATCTTGTTCCTGTGTATCTTGTTTAGCCTCAGCGCTATATTCATCTTGTGCTAGCTGAGTCTGTATTAAAAAACCCATTTTTGATGCTTTAACATTCATCGCGTTACGTAGTAATTGTTTAGCCTGTTGCAGCGTTTCTGCCTCTTTTTGTACTTTCACCAATACTGGCGCACCGTGATGATGTTCGACCAATATGGCATCAATACCTTGGTTTCTATGCACCGGATTATAAGCAATATCCGCTAAGCATTGTAACGCTTGTATATTTGCGTTTTCAAAAGCCTTACGGCCTTTTTGCATTAACGTAGATTGGGTTTTAACTGGCTTATCTAGTCTTGTTTGCGACAGTTCGATAGCATCTTCTGACTGGTCGATACCAATGTATTTTCTGTTCGCTAAACTTGCTGCTACGCAGGTCGTTCCGCTGCCACAAAAAGGGTCTAATACAAGGTCATTTTGATTAGTAACAAGTGCAATAATTCGTTCCAATAGCAGCAACGGTTTTTGGGTTGGGTATCCCACCCGCTCTCTTGCCTTTGGATTCAGGTAAGGAATATCCCAAACGTCACTTAAGGGCACACCTTGCTTGGCATCGGCCTGTTTAATACTACCTTGTTCGTCGCGAGCGTAGATAGATTTGTTGTGCTTATCGCGGGTTCGTCTTTGCAATATTTGGTCGAGATTGGTTGCCTCTGAATAAGGCATAAAAACTTTGTTGAAGGTAAAGTCGTGCGTTTTACTATAAAAGTAGATGTTTTGATGGCTTGGCAAAAGCCCTTTTTTAGCATTGGACCAGCGTTTGTATTGCCATATAATTTCCGATTGGAAATACTCAGAGCCAAACACATCATCAAGCACACCTCGAACAATATGATTAGCCATTTTGTCACAGTGCACAAAGATACTGCCTGTATCTTTTAATAAATCTCGCATTTTTAGGATCCGTTGGTGCAAAAACTCAGCATAGCTAGACTTTTGCTTCCAAGTATCATCAAAACTAAATTCTTTGGTCCGCTGCCGATTTTTAAGCTTGTGTTTACGCTCAGTAAAAAACGGGGGGTCTAAATAAATCAAATCAACCGATGAATTGGCAATTTCATTCATTTTTTGTAGACAGTCACCTAGCAATAACTGGTTGGTCGTGGTGGTCATTGTAGGTGAAGTTCTCCGCTGGTCCAAAAGATGTAACGCTACGCAAGACACATGTTACCCATGGGCCTGATATACAAGCAAGCATTTTAAAAAGTTGTTTATGCAAAATTAACTCACTATGATGGAAGAATGAAAACAAGTTGGAACGCAGCTTTATGAAGCCTAGGTTAATGAAATTTGAAGTGCTCATTGCAAGCAACGTTGGTGTCACTTTCAACAAGAGGTGTGTAAGTTATTAATAACTCAATCACTGATAATCCGAATAGTCCGCCGCAAGGGGGTAATAAATTCACAGGATGGCTTGGTGACTCACTGCTCAGTATCACCGGCTGGAAGTTCGAAGGAGAATTACCACAGCACCCTAAACTGGTGTTAGCTATTGCACCACACACCTCAAACTGGGATTTCTTTTTAGGTGTCACCTTGTTGTTTGCCCTGCGAATCAAAATCCGTTTTTTAGGAAAGCACAGCATTTTTGTACCCGTGGTCAAACAGTTGCTTGAATTAATTGGGGGCATACCTGTTAACCGAAAATCAGCTCGCGGTGTGGTTGGTGAAGTAGTGAGTCAATTCAATGCACAAGAGAAAATGGTTTTAGCGGTTGCTCCTGAGGGAACTCGTTCTCCTAAATTTCCTTGGAAAACCGGTTTTTTAGCCATTGCACATCAAGCAAAGGCCCACATTATATTAATTGGCTTTGATTATGAGCGCAAACGCATTGTGTTTGGGCCTGTATTTTTGAGTCAAGGTAATTTCGAGAACGACATGCAAAAGGTATATGGTTTTTTCTCTACAATCACTGCCAAGTACCCTGAAAATGTGGTTTTTCCGAAAGACAGGTAATGCTATGAAAAAGGGCTTCAATTGAAGCCCTCAAAAATTGGCCACCAGAACTTACTTAGACGGATTAATTAGGAATTTTTCACCCGTCTTCTTTGCATTATAGCGCGCAATATTTGCAGGCTGCATAGCCTCTTCTAAGCTAATTTCGTCACTAAAATCGAGCGCAAAAGTAGTGTTGATTTCATCGGCCACTCGTTTATGCATAGCCACTACTTGGGTAATTTCTAACTTACCTAAGAAACGCATTAGCAACCATCCGCCAATTCCCCAAGTCATGCCATACGCTCGGTTTAAGACACTCGGCGAGAAGTCCAGTCCACCGTAAATATAAACTTGTTTATTTTGCGCTGAACCATAGGTATTAAAGCCCGTTGCGTCTTTACTTCCAACCGCTTCCATTGCCGTTAAAATATCGCTCACTACCGTACCGCCACCAATTGCGTCAAACGCGAGCGTCGCACCCGTCGCATTGATGGCTTTGTATAAATCCTTCTGAAAGTTTTCAGCGCTTGAATTAACAACATACTTTGCACCCAACGCTTCCAACATATCGACTTGTTCTTGTTTACGAACAATGTTTACCAAATCAACCCCGGCTTGAATGCATATTTTATTCAGCATAATGCCCAAGCTCGACGCTGCCGCAGTATGCACTAATGCCTGATGACCTTCTTGACGCATCGTCTCAACCATACTGAGGGCAGTTAGTGGATTGACAAAAGACGATGCCGCCTGTCTTGGCGTTGTACCTTCATTATGCACAATGCAAGCTTGAACTGGTACACAGCAATATTCGGTATAGGTAGCACCTGAAAGGACGGCAACCGTTTTACCAATTAACGCTTGGGCCTGAGGGCTATCACCAGCGGCGACGACAGTTCCCGCACCTTCATTACCGATTGGTAATGTTTGATCTAGGCGTGGTTTTACTTTTGATAACATACCTTTATGTAACGGTGCTTTAAGTGTTTTACCGTCATCAGAAAAGCTCGCTGCACGTAAGTCAGCTGGACCAAACATTGGCCACATATCGGATGGGTTAATCGGTGCAGCTTCAATTTTAACAACAACTTCGTGAGGTTTTGGCTTAGGTACATCAACTTCTACTAATGAGAATGAAAGTTCACCCTTGGATGAAATGGTACTAAATAGCTGTTTTGATTTGGTCATTTGAATTTTCCTTTTAAACGTTGTTAAGCCGGTTGTTGTTTACTAGTGATAAAGCTTCTTTTTGAAGAGTGCAGCTTGTGGCTGTTTATATTTATAGCCATATTGACGCTGTATTCATCACCCTTTTCACAAAAATAAGGCACAGAAATGCGCTGATATCGTAGTAAAAAAATAACATGCTGAAATGGCGCTGGCTAGTCAAACAAAATGTTATATGACTATCACCAAAATCAATTTCAATACTGAACTTTATAACGCTGCGTAATTGGTGAATGATTTATAAAGCCTTGACTAAGCAGGGCACTATTTTACACTGAGGGAATGCTTCCTTCAGAACGTTTAAGTCTAATGTCATCATTAAAAGTAAAGTTTTCTAAAGAATATCTTGTGGTCGCACAAAACGTCTCAGGAAGAAATTTGAACGTACCCGTGTATAAGTTTGTCAGCAATGTGCCCGGCCCCAAAGTGTATATCCAAAGTTCAATACACGGTGCCGAAGTTCAAGGAAACGTGGTCCTGCTTCATCTTCTCAAAGAACTCCAAGGTGCGCCACTGCGAGGAGAAGTTACGTTGGTTCCCAACTGCAACCCAGTCGGTAGTAATTTAAAGTCAGGAGAGTATACATTGGGGCGTTTCGATCCGGTTAACGGCCAAAACTGGAATAGAGCCTACCACTACAATAAAGAATTAATTTCTGAATTTGCCGATAAAATAAATCCTGATATGGATATCAGTGAATTGAAGCAAGAATATCGCAGCAGACTGAGAGTGTCGATTGAAGAAAGGTTAAACAATGAATGGGGACTGGGACTGGCCGAGTGTTTAAACCTAAAATTGCAACTCATGGCACTAGAAGCGGATATCGTTTTAGATCTTCACAACGGACCTGTTTCTACTCGACATATTTATGTTCCTGAGTATGCCAGAGAATCAGCTAAATATTTCAATATTCCGCATGTAATCTTAATTAATAACGTATTTTCTGGGGCTTTAGATGAAGCCACATTTTGTCCTTGGTGGTGTTTAACGGAGTCCTTGATAGAGCGCTTTCCTGATTCCGAGTGGGACTTTGGGATTGAAGCGTTTACAGTTGAAATGGGTTCTCAAGAAGTCATCGATTTTGATGCCGGCAAGGCCGATTCCAAAGGGATCCTTTCATACTTATCATACAAAAAATGTTTTGAAACGCCCTTACAAAAGCCCGAAAATATAACACGTTATGGCGTCTATCTAAGAGACTATAAGATAATGTACAGCCGTTTTGGTGGGATGGTCGAATATGTAGCAAAGCCAGGGCAGTTTATTAAAAAAGGTGAATTGATGGCGCAAGTGCTTAACATTGATTTACTTGATGATGAGCAAGCCATTAGTTTTGTCAAAGCACCATGTGATTTAATACCCATATTGCACTTTCCATCGGCCAGTGTGCTAGGTGGCACACAATTGTATAAGTGTTTTACCAATTACTTTGAAATTTAATTTTAAGCAAATGAACCCAGCTATTATTCTGCCTAATTAGCGTCTAAGAACCGACGTTAATGCGTTAACGCAGTAATCGACATTCTTTCTATTGCTGCCATGTCCCATTAAGCCTATACGCCAAGCTTTTCCAGCTAGTTCACCTAAACCGGCACCTATTTCTAGATCGAATTCATTGAGTAATTGAGCTCGGGTTTTAGCATCTTCAACCCCATCAGGAATACCAACCAAATTAAGCTGCGGTAAGCGGTAGGTTTCTTCAACTATAAACTCAAGACCTATATTTTCTAGGCCCGCTTTAAGTGCCAAGTGCATATCAGCATGACGCTGCCAAGCTGCTTGTAACCCCTCCTCGTGCAAAATCCGTAACGATTCATGCAAGGCATATATGCTATTTACGGGCGCAGTATGGTGGTAGGCACGCTTTCCGCCTTGACCCCAGTAGGCCATAACGAGCTCCATATCTAAGAACCAACTTTGCACCTTGGTTTTACGGTTTTTAATAACATCAACGGCTTGTTGGCTAAATGAAATAGGAGATAAACCAGGTACACAAGATAGGCATTTTTGCGTGCCTGAATAAATAGCATCTACTTGCCATCCGTCTACGTCAAGGTCAATACCGCCTAGAGATGTCACCGCATCGACTATGGTCAAGCAGTCGTATTGCTTTGCCAATGCGCACATAGCCTTTGCATCGTTACGCACACCGGTTGATGTTTCTGCATGCACAAAAGCAACGGCTTTGGCATCAGGATTGGCTTTTAGGGCGTCTTCCAATTTATGCAGGTCTGTTGGCTTACCCCAATTGTCTTGCACCATAACGGCGGTTGCACCACAACGTATAGCGTTTTGCTGCATACGGCCACCAAACACCCCGTTTTGGCACACTATTACTTTGTCGCCAGGTTCTAATAGATTAACAAATACAGATTCCATTCCAGCAGAGCCAGGAGCAGAAACAGGCATTGTTAGCTGGTTTTCAGTTTGAAAAGCGTATTGTAGTAATAATTTCACTTCATCCATTAATTGGATAAATGCAGGATCTAAGTGCCCAACCGTTGGACGAGATAGTGCGTTTAATATACGAGGGTCGACATCTGAAGGGCCCGGACCCATCAATGTTCTGAAAGGTGGAATAAAAGTAGTAAATTGGGCTTTCATAAATAACCTACACCTTATTTTTTAATGTATGAACCATGTTACCTTGATCCTCTTATCTAACAAGGTCTTGATAGCCGGAATAAACAAAATGAATAGTAACTTAGCAAAAATAGTTGGCAGTCAATCAGTGATCATTTATGGTCTAGGTATAATTATTGACAATAACAGCCAGCATGTAAAAAGAGGCCATTAAGCCGCCTTGGATGCATACAAACAGTTTAGGGATAGTAATAATAATGAAGCTAAGCATTAATGCAAAGGCAGCAAGGCATACTGCAAAAAAACCACAAACGTCTTTAACATATTCAATTATAGGAAGTTTACTTTTACTAAGCGCCGCATTTTCTGCGAGTGTACTACACGCAAAAGAAGCACAGCCCGCAGCTTCTGTTAGCAAAGAGCTAAACGGTATCGCACATCCTCACTTTCAAGCAGAGGATATTTTTGAGCTTGAGTACGCGGCTGATCCTCAAGTGTCACCGAACGGCCAAGATATTATTTACGTGCGACGATCAAATGACATTATGACCGACAGCACTCGCTCCAGCTTATGGATTGTTGATGCTAATGGTGAAAGCCATCGTCCCATTGTTTCCTCACAAAAGAATCATTATTCTCCTCGCTGGTCGCCCAACGGTAAACGTCTAGCGTTCGTTTCCGATTCAGAAGGAAAACCACAACTTTATGTGCGATGGATGGACACGGGTCAAACAGCCCTAGTTACCAACGTAGCCTCTTCCCCATCATCTATTGCTTGGGCACCCGATGGTAAAAGTATTGCGTTTACCATGAATGTTAAGTCGGACGAAAAACCATTTAAAGTGAACATGCCAGAAAAACCTAAAGGTGCGCAGTGGGCAGAACCATTTGAATATATTACCAAAGCAAGATATCAAGCAGATGGTCAAGGTGTGCTTGATCCGGTATTCACACAAATCTTCGTTGTTCCTGCGGAAGGCGGCACGGCTCGACAGCTGTCATCAGGCAACTACCATCATCGCGGTTCACTGAGCTGGGCAACTGATAGTCAACAGATCTACTTTTCAGCTAATCGTTCAGATAACTGGGAATATGAACCTGGTGAATCGGATATTTTTGCCCTCGATATGAACCGAAAATTCACTCAGTTAACCAAGGCTGCTGGCAGTGAAAACAATCCGAAGGTGTCCCCTAACGGCGAATACATAGCTTACTCAAAACGAGATGATAAAAAGTTAGCCTATCGCAATACCTATCTACATGTAATGGAAGTCAGTGGTGAAAATGATCGTAATTTGTCGGCTAACGTCGATAGTTCACTGTCTAATTTTCATTGGAAAGATAGCGCCGGGCTTTACTACCAGCAAATGCTCAGAGGTATTACACAAATTGATTTTGTAACGCTGTCGACTGCAAAGCATAACAAGGTAACTGCTGGCCTTGGCGGTACAACACTGGGAAGACCATATACTAGTGGCACTTTTGATTATGCCAGCGGTACTTTTGCCTTCACCAAAGGAAGGCACGACCGCCCTGCCGATATTTATGCGCTGCAAGGCAAAAAGCAAAAACAACTAACCCAATTGAATGAAGATTTATTAGGGCATAAAACATTGGGTGCTATTAACGAGTTTACTTACGCATCGTCAATAGACGGTGAAGAAATTCATGGTTGGTATATCTTGCCACCTGACTATGACAACACTAAAAAGTATCCTTTAATTACTGAAATTCACGGTGGTCCGCATTTGGCATATGGCCCTCACTTTTCTGCTGAGTTACAGCGCATGGCTGCAGAAGGTTATATCGTATTTTATAATAACCATCGAGGAAGCACTGGCTATGGCGAGCGTTTCGCCCTTTTGTTGCAAAACAAATATTCATCAAAATATGACTTTTCTGATCACATGTCAGGGATCGATGCGCTAATTGATAAAGGCTTAGTTGCTCCTGAAAAGCTATACATTACCGGGGGCTCTGCTGGCGGCATTGCTGCCGCTTATGCGATTGGATTGACTGACCGATTCAACGCAGCAGTAGTGGCTAAACCTGTTATTAATTGGTTGTCTAAAGTACTTACAGCCGACAGTGGTATATATCAAATTCCGTATCAATTCCCGGGCTTGCCATGGGAAGAAGTTGAGCATTATTGGGAACGGTCACCGCTGTCGTTAGTGGGTAATGTAGCCACGCCAACAATGTTAATAGTAGGGGTAGAAGATAAACGCACGCCCATGTCTGAAGCAGAGCAATATTATCAAGCACTCAAGCTTCTAAAGGTCGATACCGTGTTGGTTAAGGTGCCCGGTTCGTCACATAGTATAGCGAGCAAACCTTCACGCTTAGTGGCTAAAGTGGAGAATATTTTAGCTTGGTTTAAGAAGTATGAATAAGCGATATCTACGTATTTATACTTCGCTGGCCGCAATTGCGAAGTAGCTAGGGTCCGTAGCTGACTCAATTTATACATGTCTTGTATTATTCTTGGGTATAGAACAAGTATCTTGTGTATTTTTTCAACGCGGTGTAATGTTAAAAACTGGAAGAATTGTTGCCAACTTAAACACACTAAAAATTCGTTGTTGAGGCTTGATTGGCTTGTTGAATTTTTACTAATGTGTATAAACGTAACATCAATGAGCGCTATTTGCACCTGGGGGAGTCATTAACTTAATGTTAAGATACACCGCTCCAAAACCAATATTCAACTTGCTAGTACTCCTATTCATGCTGGTTCCCAGTCATGTGTTTGCTGAAACTAGTCACGTGTTGCGTCTTCTAGTTTGGGAAGGCTATGCGCCTGAGGCACAACGTGAACAATTTATACAACATATAAAAGATAAATATTCGGTTCAGCTTACTCTCAAGGTAGAGTACATCGCAGAAGCTGAGGATGGTTTTGAGGCTCTACGTTTAAAAAAGACGGACATCGTCAGTCCTGCGCACAACAGGATCAATGATAAACGCTTTCGAATGATTGACTCAGGGCTGTTGCTTCCTTTAAATCTAGATAATTTACCTAATTACAAAGAACTTAACCCGTCCTTCAAGCAGTTAAATCACTTAGTCAAAGATGGCGTACATTATGGTCTGCCATTTGCGTGGGGGCCTTACGGCTTAGTATACAATACTGAGATGTTTGATAAAGCGCCTGATAGCTGGAACGTGCTATGGGAACCAAAGTATCGCGGACAATATAGTATTGCTGATTATGGCGAGATTAATGTCTATCTGACAGCGTTAGCAATGGGCTATAGCGCCGCTGCTTTGGCTGATTTTGAACAACTAAATAACCCCGCATTTAAAACCAAACTCGCAGCGTTGGTGCGCAATACACAATCACTTTGGGTAGGAGTCGATACCGCAGACGATCTGCAACACAAAGCCTTAGGGTCCTCATGGGGTTTTGCACTACCTGGATTAAAACAACGAGGTGAAGTTTGGAAATGGGCTCATCCTAAAGAAGGCGTGCCGGGCTGGATTGATAATCACGTTTTGAGTAGGGAGTTGGCCTATAACCCCGTGTTAAAACGCATAGCAGAAGAATGGCTTAACTTTACCATTAGTGCCGAATTTCAAGCTCAGGTGCTAGTGCAAGGTTTAAGCACTAACCCTGTCAATATGAGAACGGTCGAATCTGCGACAACGGAGCAAAAACAAGGCTTTTACGCAAAATCGCTAAATGATCCTGAGGCAGTTATCGTCTTGATGCCTGAACTCGACCGTAAAACTCGCAACGGGATTGATAATTTATGGAATAAAGCGCTGAAGAAACGGCAAGTCGAGAGCGAGGGTAGCCATAAAAAATGACAATCAGCAAACGTCCGTTTACTGATAGCCTTTCATATACACTGGCTAAAAATTGTATTCTGGTCACTCTAATTGTTGGCTTTTTACTCAGCTTTCTGCAAATAGGTCTTGACTACCTTCGTGAGCAGGACGCTATGGAGAAATTTGCAACAGAAATTTTGGCCGCTAATCAGTTTGCCGCTGCTGACGCTTCCTTTCACTTAGACTCACCCGCGGCAGAAGAAGTAGCTAAAGGGATTCTGCAATATCACTATATCACATCCGTTAGTATCACTAATGAATCGCATGAAATACTCGCTCAACGCAGTTCTCACTTAGCTACCGATAAAAAGCATACTCAGAAATATGACATATTTGGTGAGATTAAGGAGTTTAATCACGTTCTATATTCGGCGACCGGAGAGAACATTGGTAACTTAAGCATTTACATAGATCCGGCTTTAGCCTCTGAAGGCTTCGTAGACCGTTCGCTATTGGTGCTCATTTCGGGTTTGGTACGAAATATATTAATGGCCTTCATTCTTGTTTTTGTCTTCTATCTTATCGTTACGAAAAAGGTTATCGCTGTCAGTTCTGCCCTCAAAGATTTAGATCCAAGCAACCCCGGTAATAATCATATACCTGTGCTCAATGTTAAAAAGAAAAATGAACTAGACGATTTAGGGGAAGGTATTAATCGAATGTTGAGGATTATGTCTAGTGACATTCAGGAGCGTGAACGACGAGAGCAGGATCTTTATACTAGCCAAAAAGAACTGACCTACCAAGCTAATCATGACGCATTGACTGGTTTAGTTAATCGCCGAGGATTTGAAATTTTATTAAATCAGGCGATGCAAAGTAAACAGCCTGAGTTTGTTTTCTGTTACGTCGATCTCGATCAGTTTAAGATCATTAATGACACCTGTGGGCATATAGCGGGTGACGAATTATTACGCCAAATTGGGCATCTACTCAACAGTCATATTCGAAGCAACGACGTATTAGCGCGATTGGGCGGGGATGAATTTGGTATTTTAATGCAGTCTTGCAATATCAAGGACGTCGGTTTAATCGCGCAAAAACTGATTGATCAAATTGGTCAGTATAGATTTTTTTGGGAAGGAAAATCCTTTGCAATTACGGCAAGCATTGGTATCGCGTCACTGACTCAAACAATTAAAAACACCACCGATTTACTGCGTGATGCAGATATTGCGTGTTATACGGCGAAAGATGCTGGTAGAAATTGTTTTCGCATTTATCAGGAAGGCAAATCGGACACATCGCGGCTGCATGGCGACATGGAATGGGTGAATAAAATTAATCACGCCCTAGAAAACAATGACTTCTGCCTTTACGCTCAAAAGATTGTACCTAACATAACAACAACTGAAACGGGCCTTCACTATGAAGTGCTTTTGCGCATGCTTGATGATAATGGGGGGATTATCCCACCCAACGCTTTTCTGCCGGCGGCAGAACGTTATCATCTAATGACCAAAATTGATAAATGGGTGATTGAACATCAATTCGAATATTTATTTATGCACCCAGAGCATCTTGCAGAACTGGAACTTTGTTCAATTAACATATCCGGTCCGTCGTTAACAGCGCCTGAGTTTCAGCAAACAGTAATCGATAAACTTCTGTATTATAAAATTCCGGCTGCCAAAATCTGCTTTGAGATAACAGAAACAGTGGCTATCTCCAATCTTACTGACGCCATCGCCTTTATTGATGCAATGCATGAGAAAGGCTGCCGCTTTGCTCTCGATGATTTTGGTACTGGATTATCCTCATTCGCTTACTTAAAATACCTACCAGTTGATTATTTAAAAATTGATGGTGTTTTTATTAAAGGTATCGTCGAGGACCCTATTGATTATGCTATGGTCAAGTCAATTCATGAAGTGGCGACAGTGATGGGTAAAAAGACGGTGGCAGAATTTGTCGAGAACAGTGATATCGAATTAAAATTAAAAGAAATTGGGGTTCATTATTCACAAGGATACGGTATTGCTAGACCTTGTCCGATAGCAGAATTAGCCGGCAATATGTGACGATCAATGAACCTAATGCAAAGACTGCTTCGGATTGCCAAATAGCACTTTAAATTTCGCCTTAGGGCCTCTTGCACTGAGAACACCTCTACCTAAGTAAATCCACTGATGAAATGTAATTGTAAGTGGGTTATTACTATTTATCTGCTCGACAATGCCGTATTTACAAGGTTCTGTTAGTTTTTCCTCAGTAAAAGTACCAAATAATTTATCCCAAATTATAAGGACTCCTGCGAAGTTTTTGTCGATGTAGTCCGAGTTAATAGCATGATGCACTCTATGATGTGAAGGCGTATTAAATACTTTTTCAAACCAGCCTAGCTTATTCACTATTTGTGTGTGAACAAAAAATTGATACGCCAAATTAAGCGCTACCACGGTAAATACAGTAATGGGATCAAAGCCTATTAATATCATGGGTAGCCAAAACAACCACATACCCGCGATCGGATACATTAAGCTTTGCCTAAAGGCGGTGCTAAAATTCATTTTTGTCGAGCTGTGATGGACGACATGCGCAGCCCATAGCCAATGGATATGGTGCGATGCTTTATGAAACCAATAATATAAAAAGTCTTGCACTATAAATGCGCTCATAACGGTTATGGCAGACAGTTCTATATCAAATAATCGATAATCGTGAAGCCAATAAAAAAACGGCATTAGCAAAAGCAACGCAATTGCGTCAGACGCTTGGTGCATAAGCGCAAGCACGCTATTCGCCATACTGTCCTTGATATCGTAATAGTGTCTATGCTTAATAAATTCATACGTCACAAAAAGAATAAAGATAGGACTAAGGGCGAGTAAAATAATCTCGATAGTCATGCAAGCTCCTCTTCAAACCAAATAGCTACTATGCGCATCATCGGTGCCAATAATTTGCTCTTAAATTTGGCGCTAAGCATATTGATCTCCATAGTAACGCTGTTATTACCTTTAATCTTACCTACATCTTGTCTTTTAATGACTAACAATCGCAGATTAAAAAAGTCATGTGATTTCTCATTACCGAAAAAGATATCTCTCACTTTTGGAAGTATGGTCAGGATATGCTGTTTTGAGCGTGTTGACATCGTACTTGCAACCGTGATTATTTGATAATGCTACTAGTATATAAAAATATTGCGTGGCAAACTTGTGATAACACGACCATTTTTTAGCTTTAGGCGACAAATGAGCACGCTTGCGGATCATTATTTTTCCAGTAGTCTTGATTACTTAGACACTTTGGGCCTCGACAGCCGGAAAGTGTTAGTGGCTATTAATTTTCATGAGTACAATAATGAACAGCCACGACAGCTTGCGCCTCGAATTAGTTTACGTAGCTATAATGCACTACTTGATTATGCAAAATACAGTTTAAATGAGCCTTTATTCGGTTTTAAACTTGGTCAGCAAATTCGTACCGCTGATTTCGGTGTACTGGGATATTTAATAGAATCGAGTGATAACTTAGCAAGTGCGATTTCAGCTCTTCTTACTTACGATAGTTTGGTGGCTGATATAGGAAAGGCCCAATTTGAACAGCAAGCTGATATTGCTATTATCCGATGGCTACCGGACCCAAACTGCAGTCCGCAGGTTATTTTACGTAACATGACTGCGTGGGTTAGCGTTATTCGTCAACTATTAAACACGCAGTTATCACCTAGTCGCATTTGTTTCACACAAGCATGGCCCGAGGCTGAAACAACAATACTAGCCAACTGGTTTAATTGTCCAATTGAAACCAATGCTCAATATAACCAAATTGTATTCCCTAGCAGCTATTTAACACAGGCTTTTAGAACTGATAACGCTCAAATTAACCTTGCACTTAAACAGATATCAGAGCAACAACTGTCTCGTTTTAAAAGCCAGCAATTAGTCACTGAAAAGATTAACCATTTATTAATGGCTAAAAACGAATTGGACGATTGCACATTAATACGTGTAGCAAGTGCATTGAACATGACTCCTCGAACCTTGCAGCGCCGCTTAAAACAAGAACAAATATCCTTTGCTAACTTACTAGAGCGTGAACGAAAAAGACGATCGCTACTGTATATTGGAAAATACCCTTTGAGCACAACAGCAATAAAATTAGGATTTAATGACCAAAGCTCGTTTAATCGTGCATTTAAACGTTGGTATGGACATAGCCCTTCTCACTATTTAAAAAATAAACTGATGACTATAAAACCGTTATAATAAGTCATTACGGGGCACAGATGCACACTGCTAATACGCAAATAAACAAGGCCATAGATTGCAAAAGCCGATTACTTAGCTAAACGTAAATTTACACGACTACGACGTTATCCATCGCTTGCGCCTTATAGCGCTCGAACAAAGCGGTAACATCTGGATTAGGCTGGGTTAATTTTTTTTCATTTAAAAAGTCTGGATTGTAAAGCTTTGAATATGAACGCTCACCTAAATCACAAGCAAAGGTTACTATCGTTTTACCAGGGCCTGATGCAGCTGCCGCACGAAGCGCTCCGGCAACATTAAGCGCTGAACTACTGCCAAGCACAATACCATCATTGGCCGCCAAATAATGTGCAACGGTAATTAAATCAGAATCGGGTAAGTTGACCGCATAATCAATTTTGGCCTGACGGAAATTATCGACGGTGCGCATAATACCGATGCCCTCAGTAAATGAGCCACCTTGCGACTTGTATTCGTTATCTTTTAGAAAATTATATATCCCAGAGCCATCCGGATCAACAAGCCAAACTTTGATGTTCTCATTTTGCTGTTTAAGGTAGTCTGAACTTCCCCCAATGGTTCCACCGGTGCCGCAAACGGATACAAACACATCGATTTTGCCTTCAGTTTGTTGCCAAATTTCGGGTCCTGTATGCAGGTAATGAGCGCGATAATTACTTAAGTTTTCAAATTGATTTGCCCACCAATAATTTATATTTTCTTCACCAATGCGTTTAGCCGTATGATAAAAATGCGCTGGATTTTTAAATGGGCAAGGATCGACTAACAGTAACTGTGCACCATGCAGGCTAATTAAGCGTTCTTTTTCGATGGTTTGGCCTTTTGGCATTACCACTTGAAGATTATACCCAAGCGCCTTAGCCACGATTGCAAGTCCAATACCAGTGTTGCCAGCGGTGCCTTCCACTATTGTCATGCCTGGCTTTAAATCGCCTTTTTCTTGGGCATCTAACACCATTTGCAGGGCAGCTCTGTCTTTAATTGAACCACCTGGGTTTTGATATTCGCATTTTACGTAAATATTGCAGCCGGTGAGTGCTGATAGTGATTCTATTTTAAGTAGGTCTGTATTGCCCACCATCTCAGTTAAATTGTTTGCACGCATCACGACGTCACCTCAGTTCAATATGTACAGGCAAGTTAACACATTAAACCATGAATGATAAACACGATTTCACACCTATTTAAGCCGCATTTTAAGCCGTATTATCCTAAGAAAATTAACGATTTATTATTGGTCTCAAACGTTACTGTCCGATCACGCCAATATTTAAACGCATCAACAAATTAGTATGCTATTTATTCACCCGGATGATATTCACGCACGGTATTTTTTTTAATATCTTCTGCATAAAAATACACATCTCTTAATTTTCCAGCTGCATAAAGTGGTGCTTGATCATTAAAATGCGGACTTGCGGGATCACCACTTTGGCCACCTGCGGAAATCGCCTTTGCTTTGACCTTATCACCAAATTCAACTACAGCGACAAAACTATTACCGCGTGTTCCATATATACGTTTGGTATCATTGAATGTACGCTGACCATACGCAGCTAATGATCCCCATCTAGCAGAAGTAAAGCCAACCGGAATACTTGGTGCAGCATCGTCAAAGGGTTGAACAATGTCACCTGTTAAACGCTGAAATCTATTTATCTGGCCCCAAGGCGTTTCTGCGCTGCCAAAATCAGCTATCAGCTTTGCCTTTGCTTCAGATAATGTTAGTACACCAATTTGAGCGGTATACTCAGCTACATACTGACTAAAACTAAGACCCCGATCTGCGGCATTGATTCTCGCGGTTTCATTATCGCCAGCTTTACGTCTGAGCTCTTGGCCCCAAAATACCGCCAGTGATGTTGCTTTTGAGTCGACGCCTGAGCGATGATCCCATGCTCTAAGCAGCGCGATCTGGTCCGCAAGGTCTGCAACTGGAGCAGCATCATACGCTTTGTATAACACCGGCAGCAAAACAGTAAAGGCAGTTAAGTGATCGCTATAGGCTGCCTCAGCCAAACTATCAAGAGTAAAGCCTTGCTTACCGTCGAGTACCTCAATAGCGTGAATACCACGATAATTCTCTGGAAAATTTTCCATATACTTGGGATAGTCTTCAGCTTTGGGACTGTATTTTGGCCCTGCCATCATCCATGGCCAGTTATTGGTATTATTTAAATAACCACTTTTTGGATTAAGACCACTAACGGTTTCTTCGAGTGTGTGCACACCTTTCCAATCTGTATCGGGGTTGCTGCCATCGACCGGTTTTGTCCAGTCAAATGAAGGATCTCGGCGAGGAATAAAATTGCCATGAAAATAGGCAATATTGCCTTCTGCATCGGCAAACAGCGTGTTATTTGAGGAATTGGTATGTAACCGCATCTTCTCTTTGTAGTCGGCGTAGTTTTTGGTTTTTGTGCGACCATAAGACTGCTTTAGTGCGTCAATTGGATTCTGCATTAACGCAACACTGACCCATTTACCATCGAGCTCTCTAACGATAGGGCCGCGGTGGCTATAATAAACTGTAAGCGTTTTTGAGCTTTGTCCCTTTTCGGTTTTATACGGCAAGTTAATTTTTCTTTCGCGTAGTTTTTTCCAGCTATTACCGTGTTTATAATAATGCCCATCTTTACGTTGTTCGACAGTTTCAAGATACTCATCAATGAAATCAGCCCCACTGGAAGTATGCATCCAGCCTGTATTTTCATTAAAGCCCTGATAGATAAAGAATTGCCCCCAAGTAACTGCACCATAAGCATTCAATCCTTCATCGCTGCGCATATGCACTTCAGCGCGGAAATAAAATGAGGTGTGTGGATTAATAAGTAGCAGTGCCTTACCATTTTTGGTGTTTTTCGGTGCGATAGCAATACCATTCGACCCTCGTGGCTCTGTATTAGGGTCTTGAGTGAGTGCAGTAATAACCGCGTCGCCTTTACGTTGACCATAGAAACTTTCAAGCGCCTCTATATTGATGCTTTCGATATCGCCACCAATACTACCTTCAGTGAAAGCCAATGCCATCCAAGGCTCAAAGTGCTTGAGCACTTTGGGAGTGACATCAGGATGAGTGTATAGGTAGTAGTTCAGACCATCCGCCCACGCATTCATCAGTTTTTGCAGATAAGCAGGGCTCTCGCTATACTTCTTTTGCATGTCGACAGGGTCGATATACAGCTTCATGCGAAGGTCACGATATAGCTGACTTTCACCCTCTGATTCAGCTAGGCGGCCCATGGCATTAAGGTAATTGAGTTCAATACGGTTGAAATCATCTTCAGCCTGCGCGTATATCATGCCAAAAACCGCATTAGCGTCAGTTTTGCCATACACATGAGGAATGCCCCATGTGTCACGAGTAATGATGACTTCACCAGCCTGCTGCTGCCACCGCGGCAGATCGCTAGTGTCTGCTACAGAGGCAGAACTGGAAAATACCAAGACCATTATCACAACAAACGATTTCATGCACACTGACCTTTTTTTAGATTTGAGCAACTATATCCGCACCAGCTATTGCTGTAAAGATATGCCTTTAAAGGGCTTTCTTGCGGATATTTTGGCGCTCAGGTGTTAAATTCTGGGTTCATCGTTTTATTCAGCTGGGATTTTCGGACTAATCGACGTTTGTGCACGCAAAAAATCCGCATAAAATACAATAAGTATTTGCATACCGTGTGCATTTATTAGCATACTAATATTATATTTTATACGCTAGGCTGCATTCAAACATGGGTTCCAAAACGATCATTCAAGGTAAATTAATCCACGTCCTCTTTGTTTTTATCCTATCTCATTTTGCACTTAACGTGCACGCTGAGCAGCGGGTAAGTGAACAAGCTCAAACCCGCACGTCCGACTCAGTTGTCGCGCTAACAATGCAAAACATTGCTGGCAATATAGACAAACGAATATCAAGCATGAAAATGTTAGCAAATACCATCGCCAATGACACCCACATTCAAGCATGGGTGAATAACGGATTTGCACCAGCAGATGAAATTATATTACTCAATAAATTAGGTTATTTAGTTAACGAATACGAATTAACAAGTGCTTCCTTTGCCGACATCAACAGCAATAGATATTGGAACCACGAAGGTTTTTTACGAGTTTTGGTACCAGAAATTGATACTTGGTATTTTGCTTACCTAAAAAGTAACGAACAAAATCTAATTAGTGTTTATCACGACCAAAATAATAAACGCGTCGATCTTTATGTTAACTATCGGCAGGACGATGGGAATGGCCTCTCGGGTATTGCGACTTCATTTGAGGGTGTTGTTGATATGTTAGCGAAATCATCACTGAATGAGGATGGTAAGCTGTTCATTGTTGATAGCACAGGTAAAATACAGGTGCATTGTGACCCCAAAGTTGCAGGCAAAGTTACGTTGCAACAGTTGTATTCAGAGGCAAGTGCAAAGACTCTGCTTACACCTCAACCATTCAACTATGTCGATAGCACAACAAGCAAAAAACAGTATTTAGTATCAAGCTATTTGGTATCGAGCTATATCCCGAGTATGAATTGGTTTGTGGTTGCGCAAATAGAAGGTGGATAGAAGGTGGCTACAAGGTGGATAGAAGGTGGCTACAAGGTGGCTACAAGGTGGATAGAAGGTGAATTGTATTAAACGAGGCATAAACATGTCATTATTATAGCGTAAATTATTATTCTGTTAATACCCGTTAGCACCTATAAATGCCCATAAATAAGAGCGAAGATATCGATATGCAAAAAACACTGGTGCTCACCGGCGGTAGTTCAGGGATTGGCTCAGCAATTGCTGCTAAGTTTGAAGCCAATGGCTTTACTGTGTTTAATTTAGATATTCAGCCCGGGGTGCATGGTCAATTTATTGAATGCGACGTTAGAAATCATGATGCTGTGTGTCATATTATTACTGATATCGCGAGCAAACATAGCATTAACGTACTTATATGCAATGCAGGTAAGCATGTTTCTGCCAATATTGAAGCAACCTCTGAAGCTGACTTGTTAGCCCTGTTTAATCTAAACGTGAAGGGTGCATTTTCAGCAACGCAAGCAGTTTTGCCTGCAATGAAATCCGGTGGCGGCGTGATCCTTTATGTCGCCTCTGAGCAGGCGCTTGTAGCAAAAACAAATTCCTTCGCATATAACTTAAGCAAACACGCATTAGCGTCCATGGCAAAAACGACGGCTGTGGATTATGCGAAATTCAATATTCGTGCAAATGCATTGTGCCCCGGAACAATAGAAACGCCGCTATATCACAATGCGATTGATCGATATTGTGAGCAAAGTGGTGCTGATAAAAACGCAGTTCATGCGCACGAAGCAGCACTGCAACCCCTGGGTCGCATTGGCCAACCTGAAGAAGTGGCCGCGATGGCTTATTTCTTAGCATCAGATGATGCTAGTTTTGTGACCGGCAGTTTGCAAGTCATCGATGGCGGCTATACGGCGGCTTAATGAATGAAAATTATTATTGATCCGCACGTCCATTTGTTTGATTTAGAACAGGGTCAATATGACTGGCTAAAGCCTGAGTTTCCTCCTCAATGGTTGGATAAAAACAACATTTGTAATAGCTATAATGATACCGACTTACAACAGCAGACAGCATTTTCAATTGCTGGGTATGTTCATATTGAAGCGGGTTTTGACAATAAAAACGGTCATCGTGAACTCACAAATGTGGAGAACAGAGCAAGTCTGCCACAACGCTCAATCGGCTTTATCGATATTACGCTTGCACCCAAAGAGTTTATCATTGAACTGGATAATCAATGGCAACACCACAGCGCGGCGGGTATTCGACATATAGTAGAAGCGATGGACGTGATCGAAAATTCGACAGACCTATATAAGCACGATGCCAAATCCGCAAATGATCTTGCTACAACAACGTTGTTAGGAAATAAAAATTCGTTTATAAATTTAGGTGCTTTAGAAAAACGTAATGGTATATTTGAGCTGCAATGCGATGTTAACAATCGCCAGCTAGTAGTGCAGATTTTTAGTTTTTTTCAGCATCTTCCAAATTTACAGTTGGTACTAAATCACGCGGGCTTTGCGCCACCAGCATCAGACCTTGATGGGCAGCCTAACTCGGCCTTTAGTGACTGGAAAATAAACAGTCAGTTATTGGCACGTTTGCCTAATATCGCGGTAAAATGTTCGGGCTTTGAAATGCTCGAACGGGGTTATAAGAAAAGCCAAATACACGCTGTGTTAGCGCACTGTATTGATGTGTTTGGTCATGCCAATGTCATGCTCGCGAGCAACTTTCCGCTATGTGAGTTGGCGTTCAATTACGACGATTATTGGCAACGGATTTTTTCAGTACTTGAGCAAATGATTGCACACGGTTTATTAGATGCCAAGCATGAAAAAGCGCTGTACTTTGACAACGCTTTTCGTATTTATGAGTTCAGCAAAACTAACTTATCGCTAGCTACAAATAGTGACTAAAAACGAGCCCGCTACTTCACAGTAATGTGTGGCGAACGCTTCACAACATCATCATTTAATTCAATACCAATACCCGGTAAATCAGGCACTTTAAATTTACCATTAACCGGTTGGTAATCTTGAATACACAGTTCTCTGTTCCATGACTTAATTGCGTAAGTATGATGTTCGTGAATTAAAAAATTAGGAATAGCGGCTTCTAATTGTAATGCCGCCGCGGTTGCTACAGGGCCACCGCAAACGTGTGCTTGCACTCGAATGTCGTACACATCGGCATAGTCACAGACTTTTTTAGCTTCGGTAAAGCCGCCACATAATCCAACATCAGGTTGCAATACATCAATACTCTGATCTTCAAAGTAGGGACGCACATCCCAGCGATGGTATAAACGTTCGCCACCGGCAATAGGTACTTTTACATTCTGAGATACTTTTTTATGTACCGCAGAATTTAAATAATTCACGGGTTCTTCAAACATCATGCAACCCACTTCTTCAACTATGGAGCCCATTTGAATAGCAGAGGCACATCCCATCAGTGAATGCGCTTCAAAAATAATATCGACGTCGTCACCCACTTCTTTACGAATAGCACGCATCCGGTCACCAAACAGCTTCATTTGTTTTGGTGTAAATAGCTTGGTCCGATCATAACTTGAGTCACCGTTAGCATCGTACACAATAGGGTCAACTTTAACCGCATCATAGCCTTCTGCTATTGCTTTACTGGCGGCTCGCGCGTAATCGTCGGGGGTTAGCATTTTAACGCAGTCTTGGCTCCAATCAAACTGTAATTGGCTAGCATAAGTACGCAGGTCATCATTGGTTTTGCCGCCTAGTAGCTGATACACCGGCACGTTTAATGCTTTACCTTTGATGTCCCACAATGCGGTATCAATAGCGCTCATTGCTGCATATAAAACAGGACCACCGCCCAAACCCCAAAAACTTTCACGTAACATACGAGACCACAGCAACTCAGTTTTAAATGGGTCGAAACCAATCAAAACCGCTTCTACTATTTCCTTAATCATTGCTGCGGCAGCACTATGACCCCAATCATAAGCTAATCCAGCCTCACCAACGCCATGAATACCCTCGTCGGTATGCACGCGTACAAAAACAGGATGCCAAGATGGGCGCTCAGGACAATGAATATCAAAAATTTCTACGTGGGTTATTTTCATTTTTAGGTCTCACAATAAGTTACTTATTGAACGCGATTTTGACTATTATGGTAGCCAAATAGCGCTCGCGTTAATCATTATCTGGTTTTATAAATCAAACTCGGGATAAGCACGTTTTACTCTTCGCATCATCGCTGGCCATGCTTTTTGTCCGCCAGTTAAACCCGTGTGCACAATATTAGCTTGTGCTTGAATACCATCGATTGTGGATTGATGCACTGTTGTTAGCCGATTGTTGGTGTTCTGCATTTTGACTTGTATTTCACAGGCGCGAAGCAAGTCATACATATGCATGAAAGCGTCACCGATAGTATTTCCCAGCGTTAATGCGCCATGGTTTCGAAGCAACATAAAGTTGGCGGTACCTAAGTTAGCTTGTAAGCGTTTGACCTCATCCGGGTTCACCGCCAAGCCTTCATAATTATGGTAACTCATACTGGCCAATGCAAAAGCCGAGTATTGGCTATAAGGTTGCAAGCCTTCGATGTCACTCGCAACAGCAATAGCATCAGCGTGATGGAGATGCAAAACACATTGCGCTTCAGGACGCGCTATATGCACGGCACTGTGAATTGTAAAGCCTGCTGGATTAATTGAGAATGGTGATCCTTTATCAATCACATTACCTTCAATATCAATTTTGACTAGGTTAGACGCCGTTACTTCTTCAAAAGCGAGGCCAAACGCATTGATGAGTAAGTCTTCCGTACCGGGTACACGCGCTGACACATGGGTGTGAATCAAGTCGTCCCAACCGTGCAAAACTAATAGCCGGTAGCAGGCTGCTAACGCTACCCTTGTTTGCCATTCTTGGGATGACACTTTACCTTTTAAATCAATTTGGGGGATGTCGTACATAGCACTTAATTAGGTTGCGTAAATCATGTATTTAAATAATAGCATGCAGATTGTAACGGGATCATTCTTTTAGCAAATTCTTAAGAAGTCTAGTGTATTGCATAAACTGCAATTCAATGAGGATCGTTTGCAATCTGAGCACAGAACTAGTGCTTTATACTGCAGTTACTGCCTGGGGATATTTGCAACTTCGACCCTGTTTTTTCCATTTTTCTTGGCGCTATACAATGCCTTATCGGCTTCGTCAATGAGGTCTTCAATACGATTTACCTTGCTCGTTATGCGTTCTGCAACACCAAAGCTTGCGGTCAACGTTATCGGAGGATGAGCCCCCACAACTGATTTCTGGTTAAGTCCCTCGCAAAGTCGTCTAGTCATAATTTCAGCTTCAACTAAGTCAGTATTTGGCAGTAATATTAATATCTCTTCGCCACCGTAGCGAGCCACAATATCGTCTTTACGCAGCCCACTATTGGCTAAATAATCAGCGACAAACTTAAGACAGCCATCGCCGACTCCATGCCCATATTGATCGTTTACCTTCTTAAAATTATCAATATCCATCATGATAACTGCGAGCGGAAGTTGTCGCTCTCGGGTCTGTTTGAACTGCGCGGTAGAGTATTCATCTAATGTTTGTCGGTTAAACAATCCAGTCAAATGGTCAATTTTAGAAAGCTGTTTTATTTTGTTGCTTTGCTGCTCTAAATCAAGCGCTTTAGTTTCCAGCATTTGATTGCGAACCGACAACTCTTCTGTTTTAAGATTAATTTCTTTCTGCAGATTATTGGTTAAGTGCTCTGCTGTTTGCAACGCACCAAGGTAATGCGATGCATGAATTTGAGATTGCACGAAGAAGAATATAAACAGCCCATATTCAGTAATAAACAAATTATATTGACTAGAATAGGTAGCATATATGTCATTACACACTGCAAGTAATAGGGGCAACAGACTCATCATTAAAGATCGAGAGCCAGGCATTTTTTGGATAATCCCATTGCTAACAATCAGCAGAATGCTTGCCGCAATAAATAATAATATCGATTGGTATACAAGCAAATAGAGCATCACTATTTGCATGGGTAATAGCCAAGTAGCCAAGATAGTGATTATCAATATGCCATAATTTACTTGTACAAACTGCACATCACCTTTAAACGGACAAAGATTCGCAAAGAAATGCACCGCCGCTATTGCTGGCCAAATAATTAAGACGTATTCAAGTTTAGAAATAGTAAAAAATAGCGCAGGGTCTCCTATGAACACGTAAAAATAGTCGGAAGCAACTAAGCCTCGCATTAATCCTGCAAAGCCTAATATTACTAACAAAAGTAGTGTTTTTTCCTTTGGTCGTTGAGCATAAAAAATTAAATTTTGCATAACCACAAAAACACCAACACCAACGATTAATATTCTAATCGCCAAGTCGATGTAGATACTTCGGCTTGCTTGCTCATGTTCTTGTATCACTGGGACCGCGAATAAACCAGCACGGACAGACGTATGACTGGACAAGTAAATAACAAGGGTGCCTTTGTTACTATCAGTCGGTAAATCTAAGATTGTGGTTCTGTAGCGTTGTTCTTGGTCCAGGCCATCTTTGGATATTTTACCTGAATTGCCAAGATAGCGACTGCTTCCATCTGCGTTTACCCACCAAGCTTGCCATGCATCACTGACACTGCGCATATGAATAGCGGGTTGCTCAAACACTCCCTCTAGCCCATCTATTTCAAGAAGATAAGTGCCATAACCATATACAAATGGCTGTGTGTTGTGCACATCCTTTTCAACGATATTTTCTAAAAAATCTAGTTTCCGGATAATTCTGATTGGATATTTATGGCTATCTAACTCATTTAAGGGCAACCATTCGCCCCAGTAAAAACCCCAGGGGCCGTCCAGTTTAACGTCACCGTCTTGATACTGCTGAGATACGTTAATAGTAGGAATAGATTGCGCGCTAGCATGAACACAGAGGGTTGTATTAACAGAAATAGCCAAACAAACTAAGAGCACACGCACCAAAAGGCATTGTTTGCTGAAAAATGTGGCTTTTTGAGGCATAAATTATTCTTAGTGTACTGCTAAAAATCGGGATAGTTAGGAGAGTAAACGTAATACTTGCCGTATGCAACAAACGTAAAATCACTCAAATAATCTACGATTGCCAGAGCGCAAAGTTGATGCCGCTCTTTTATTTAAGACCGGGACGATAACGGCGCTCTACCTGCTTTTCTAACTCAGCGCGTTGAAACAACACGCGCCGTTCTTGTTGTGCAACAAACATCTCCATTTGGTCATTGTAGTGCACCGAATTGCTGTCCTTTGTAGCCGAACCATACTGATGGATGGCGTCACTTTGAACCACTCCATTTTTATCCCAAGACACGAACATCATAAAGCCGTCGCCAGCAATGTTTTCAATTTGTCCATTTTGGTCCATTTCCTGACCATAAACCGCACGCAAAATATCAGGCCCGCCACTCATTGGCAGATTCTTTTCACCTCGTTTTAAACGATATACGTCACCATAAGGTGGTGTATAACTGCCGTGATATTTGACTAATACAGCGACCGCTTTTTTGAAGGCTTGCGTGATTTTGTGCATCTCTACTGGTTTGCCATTGGCTTTTTGTATAGGAGCCATCGTCAGCACCGCTAGAGCCGCTTCATGATTATCTTGGTGAGTTGAGAGGTTCCAACTGCGCAATGCATCCAGAGCGCCTAATTCAATTTGGCTTAAGTCGACGCTTTGTTGTTGCGCTAGCCATTTATGGAATACCGTGATTTGATAAGAGTTTGGATGATAGAACAAGTCATATTTCACTTCCTTAAAAAGTCCCTTAGATATCTTCTTTACGCCTTTTAATTTTTCCTCAATTTGTAACGCACGGTTAGTCACAAAGGTCTCAATTCCCATCGACTCAGGGTATTGGCTTTCTTGCGCATCATCATCGCCATCAGTCGCTAGCCAAGGTGTGTTGTTGGCATTATAAACTAGCCCAGAACTCGGATTGACTGTTTTTGGCATAGCAGAAAAGTCATGAAATTCAGTCCAAATTAAATCCGAACGATCACCCGGTAGAATTCTATCCCATTGCCATCCATCGATGCGCTTGGGGAACTTTGCGTTATAATAGTGTGCGATATTGCCGGCTTTATCTGCATATACAAAGTTAATACTGGGCATGCTATTTAATTTCAAAGCCGCTTCAAATTGTTCTTTATTAGTGGCTTTGTTTGCCGCAAACATAAACTCTAAAGTACCCACTTCGTTCATACCGGACCAGCGCAGTGCAAATGAACCTCTCTTGGTTGCCATCACCGGCCCATGCTCGGATATATTAATTTCTTTTTTTACAGTCCATCTCAACGGACCGAATAACTTTATGGTCATTTTAGCCACTTTTGTTTTAAACGTTTTCCACTGTCCATCTAGGAGATATTGATTTTCGTTATCAGGGTTGATAGTTAATTGATAAATATCCACTAAATCAGGCTTATTCACTGTGTTAGCCCAACCCAAATGATCATTGTGGCCATGAATAATTACCGGTGCACCAGGGAAAGTAGAACCCACCATGTTCCATCCCTCCTCACTGTGCAAACGCGCCTCATACCAAGCAACTGGGCCAGAGAGAGGTTGGTGACTATTGATTAATAAATGCGTGAGCCCGTCTTCTGAACGATGTGGAGCGACAGCAATACCTTGACTACCAATGGGCAATGCGTTGGTGGGTTGCCAAATAAGTGCATTTTGCGACTTAGCAACCTCGGGCGGCACTGCAAGGTTAACTAAATCACTTAGTATCTGGTCAAAGCCATAAAACATCGGCATTTTAAACGTAAAGCCCGCGATAATATCTTTGCCTGTCGCGGGTAAAAAGTAGCGGCTGACATGTTGTGGGTTCTGAGCTGCATATAGGTTCACACCATCCGCATAGGCTTGTGCGATTTGTTTGATCTTTTCTGGTACTTGCCTCTCATAATTTGCGTTGACGGCATCCCAGACACCCATAAATTGAACCACGAAATCGGTCTCTGTAGCCTGATATCCTATTTCAGCAGCCAATGTACCCCGCGTTGCAAGTAACACGGATTGAAGCGTTTCAAAATCGTCTTCACTTTGTACATAGCCCAATCCAAATGCAGTATCGATATCCCTGTTGCCGTAAATATGAGGAATTCCGAGCCCGTCGCGCATGACTTCAACATCATACTTTGTGGCCTTAGCTATGTACGCGCGAGTGTCAGGCATACTTGGCAGTGTTAGGTAAGCAATGCAGAAAACACAAGCAATGACCGATACCAATATATACCCGAACCATTTTAGTGAGATGTATTTCATTGATGAGTACTTTTCTTGATAGATAATTTATAGGCTTGAGAGCACTTTAACAGCCTTCAAGTCACAAAGGCTAAAATAAGGTAACAAGACATAGTTACCTTGTGATTAGATTGCAGAAAAGTAATATCATACTTAGCATCTGGACGTATTAACCAGCGAACTATGGGCACAACTTTACAATCAAAAAAGTCCTACCCATAAAATAGTCGGCGTATTATTAATCCATTACCTTAACGTCAACTCTTCAACACCCATGTTATACAATACAAAACCGTAAATATCAGCATACTGCTCAATGGTTTTGCTAATAGGTGTTCCTGCACCGTGACCTGCATCAGTTTCAATGCGAATAAGTACTGGATTATCACCTTCTTGGAATTCCTGCAGTACCGCAGCAAACTTGAATGAATGTGCCGGTACGACTCGGTCATCATGATCCGCAGTAGTGATCATCGTTGCAGGGTATTTTTTACCTGCTTTCACATTATGAACCGGTGAATAAGCTTTTATGTAATTGTACATTTCTCGGCTTTGCTCAGCGGTGCCATAATCGTAAGCCCAGCCAGCGCCGGCGGTGAATGTGTGGTAGCGCAACATGTCCAATACACCAACAGCTGGTAACACAACTTTGGCAAGGTCTGGACGTTGAGTCATTACTGCGCCAACTAACAAACCGCCGTTAGAGCCGCCGCGTAAAGCAAGATAACTACTGCTTGTATACTTGTTATCAATAAGATATTCAGCAGCGGCAATAAAGTCATCAAATACGTTTTGCTTTTGCATTTGTGTACCCGCTTTATGCCATGCTTTGCCGTACTCACCGCCGCCGCGAATATTGGGAACAGCGTAAACACCGCCCAATTCAAGCCAAGCTGCAAGCGTAGGACTAAAGCTCGGTGTTAGGCTAATGTTAAAGCCACCGTAGCCGTAGAGCATTGTTGGGTTTTTACCATTCAGCTCGGTATCTTTGTGATATGTGATGATCATAGGCACATGAGTGCCGTCTTTGGACTTATAAAAAACTTGTTTTGAAACAAATTTAGACGCATCAAACTTTGATGCCGGCTTGTTAAACAGCATCGACTCACCCGTTGCAATATCTAGGGCGTAAATAGTCGTTGGGGTAATGTAATTACTGAATGTGTAATAACTGGTGTTTGCATCGAACTTATCGCCGTTCATGCTGACGGAGCCGATGTCTGGCAGTTCAATTGTGCGCAGTTTTTTGCCTTCTAAATTGTATTGATAAACCTTAGAAATCGCATCCACCATATATTCTGCAAAAATATACCCGCCGGCACTGCTTGGCGACAACACATTGGTCGTTTCGGGGATCAGATCTTTCCAATTCTCGACACTCGGCGCCTTCGCATTTACCACAACAACTTTGCTATTAAGCGCATTGTGATTAGTTGTTAAGTAAAGGCTGTCACCTTTATTAGTAAGCATCGAAACGTCGTTGTCAGTGGTCTCAATAACTGTTTTCCAACCCGCATTTGGATTTGAAAGGTCTTTTAAAAATGCGCGATTACCCGAGGTTGAGTTTGCCGCAGATACCAATAAAAAGCGATCATCCTCACTGACTTGAGCACCAATATAACGGTGTTTTTCAACATCAGTATGACCGTATATCTTGAGATCATCCGCTTGGGGCGTTCCAATTTTGTGATAATAAAGCTTGTGCTGATCGGTTTTTTGACTTAACTCAGAACCCGCCGGTTTGTCATAACTGCAGTAATAAATACCTTCATTTTTGTACCATGACAAGCCGCTAAATTTAACGTTTATCAAGGTGTCGCTAAGTAACTCTGTAGTGTCGGTGTTAATAACATAAACTTGGCGCCAGTCGCTACCGCCAGTAGACGTTTGATAAGCTGCTGTGGAACCATCAGCAGAGAATGACAAACCCGCTAGCGATATCGTGCCGTCATCGCTAAATTTGTTAGGGTCAATAAAAACGGTCGCATCACCGCCGCCTTTTGAACGATAAACAAGGCTTTGATTTTGTAAGCCATCATTTTTATAAAAATACGTGTACTCGCCTTCAGTGAAAGGGGCAGATACGCGCTCATAATCTAGTAAGTCACGCACAACTTTGGCAATTTCTTCACGGTAAGAAATGTTTTCTAAATAAGCCTGTGTGGTTTCATTTTGTGTGTCTACCCATGCTTCAGTTTCTGCACTGCGGTCGTCTTCTAGCCAGCGATATGGATCTGCAACTTGATCATCAAAATAAGTATCAACGACGTCTCCTTTTGCCGTGATAGGGTAATCAACAGTAATAATTTTATATGCTTTTTGTACTACTTCAGACACTTTGGCTTCCTCTAATTTTGGCTAACAAGCCATTAATGTTACTGTGACTGTGGCGGCAACTGCCATTGTCATTGCCAACACCTCTTTGCTTATTGTTTTCAAAAACGATAATGCGCGCGAAAAGCTGAAACTTTTCATCTCTCATTTGCGATTTTAATTAATGCTTGCTGAAACACTTCAGCAGGCTGTCCACCGCTGATCAAGTGTTTATTGTTGACAATGACCGCCGGCACAGATTGCACTCCCGCACTCTGATATTGTTGCTGTAATTGGCGAACGTCTGCTGTAAATCGATCCGACTGCAATACTTTTTTAGCGCCGGCAACATCTAAACCAACACTATTAGCTGTTTTTAAAAGCTGCTCATGGGCGCTTGGATTGCCATTGTTTTTGAAATACAAATCAAACAATGCCAGCTTTAATTCAGTCTGCTTACCCTGAGTTTTGGCCCAGTGTAATAAACGATGCGCATCAAACGTATTATAAATGCGACCACCCCCTCTGTTACCAAATGCATAGCCAACGTCGAGTCCGCGCTGCCTAATAGCGTCTCGATTTTGTTCTGCTTGTTGCTCAGAAATTTGATATTTTTGAGTTAAATGCTCGTTTATTTCCTGCCCTTCGGGTGGCATTTGTGGATTCAGTTCAAAGGGTTGCCATTCGATACTTGCCGTAATATCTGGCGCTACTTCTTTTAAGGCTGCTTGCAGTGCTTTAAAACCGATAATGCACCATGGGCAGGATATATCGGACACAATATCTATCTTTAATTCAGTCGCCATTCTTAATTATCCTTTTCAGTTGTGGATCTTGGACGGTAATAGCAAACACTTATCGAACGATGTCTAAAAGCGCCTTAAACTTATCATCTTTACAGTCTTTTATCATTTCAAACAGGCACATTTCAGTGCTAGTGATGCCCACATCCTTGCTTAGCAATTTGGTAATGGCAGCCTGTTTGTTGGTATCTTCCCGCGAACCTATGCTGTCGACAACGACTTCAATTGACTTACCCATTTGTTTTAAGCCCATCGCAGTTTGGTATACACAAACATGCGCTTCGATGCCACAAATTAGCCAATGTTTAACCCCTACTTTGTTAATTTTCTCAACAAAACGAGGGCTTGCGCAAGCATCAAATGTGTATTTTTTAATGCAAGGATAACTATTTAATAAGGGCCTGATCTCGGATGCTGTTTTGCCTAACTTTTCGGGATTCTGTTCAAGCACTAAGATTGGTAACTCCAGTAAGATGCAGCCTTTAATCAACTTGGCTACATTCTGAAACATCATCTCGCTATTGTGCACAAGATGCGACAATTTACCTTGAACATCGACGACAATAAGACCGGTATCATTTTTATCTAACATCGTATTCTCAATCAAAAAGAAATGAACATAGCTTAGTATATCGCTGTTTTTTTGTCACATTAGATACGCCTTAGATATTAATTGCACAGTAAACACGAAATAGACGAATATTTGATAAGCGAGCATTTGATAAAATAGCATTTGATAAGCTAGCATTTGATAAGCTAACGATGCGTAATCTATGTTAACTAGTTTACGTAATATTTATCAATGTTGTTTGAGAGTGCGCTACCATTACAATTACGCTGCGCAAGCAACAAAGCCAACACAAAATGAGTAATTACATGACAAGCTATTTCGCCAAGCGACTATTTGACGGTCTGCGAATGCATGACAACATGCACTTAGACGTCAGCAAAGGTATCATTTGCAGTATCAAAAAAGCTCACTCCACTCACTTAAAAGCAGATGTAAAGCTAGATGGGTTGGTGTGTGCTGGTTTTATCGATACTCAAGTTAATGGCGGTGGTGGGGTTTTGTTCAATCATGAACCCTCACTTGAAACCCTGGTTGCGATGCTGCAAGGCCATTCGAAATATGGCACAACGGGCATGTTACCAACCCTAATAACGGATAGCAGTGAGGTGATGAAAACAGCAGCCAATGCTGTTGCCGAGGCTATAGCTAAACCCATATCTGGTATCTTGGGAATTCACTTTGAAGGACCGAATTTAAGTAAGGTAAAGCGCGGCATTCATCCGAGCAAGCATGTCAGAACAATCAGTGATATCGATTTAGCCACGTTTACACGCAGTGATATCGGTCGGGTTTTAGTGACTCTTGCACCAGAAAATGTATCACCCGATGTGATCACCGACCTTGTTAACCAAGGTGTTATTGTTTCGTTGGGCCATACGGGCGCAAATAGTGATCAAGCACTTAGGGCGATTGAGGCCGGCGCAACTTGTATCACCCACTTATTCAATGCTATGTCAGGGTTAACAGCAAGGGAGCCTGGACTGATTAACATTGCGTTAAGCGATTTACGCGTAACCGCAGGATTGATTGCCGACTTGCACCATGTCCACCCGCAGAACTGCGCCCTAGCCTACCAATGCATTGGTGCTGAGCGTTTAATGTTGGTAACTGATGCAATGGCACATGTGGGGTCCGATCTGCAAACTTTGGCATGGCTGAATTCAACCATCACCAAAACGGCCGGCAAATTGACATTGGATGACGGCAGTCTCGCCGGTTCGTGTTTAGACATGAACAGTGCAGTAAGAAATATGTATTCTTTGCTGAAGCAACACACCAGATGGACCGACGCAAATGATCTGCTAGGAGATGTGCTCAACATGGCGAGCCAGGTTCCAGCCCGCCTGTTGGGTATTCAAGATAGAGGAAAGTTACTTAGCGGAAATAAAGCTGACTTCGTGTTACTTGACGACGATATGCGTATGAAAGGATGCTGGATACACGGAGAAAAAGTGTCAGGCAATTGACTCACATAATCTTGCTAATGATAGCGGACGTTCATTTAACGCTGAATATCCGCTTTTGCATCAACTGCTTTTTATAACCTGATTTTCATAAACTGATTTTCATAAAGTGCTTTTCATAAAGTGCTTTCATGAACAACTTTTGCTGAACTACTTCTCGCCCAACCATTCCACTCTGAATAAATCTCGACGTTTGTCCAAATAGTTGCGCACCGAGCCTTCATTCTGAAGCTTTGTTAGTTTGTCAAAATCAAGGTCAACAATGAGCGTCATTTCAGTATTTGGTGTCGTTTCAGATACAATGGCGTCATGCGGAAAAGCAAAATCAGAGGGTGAGAATACTGCTGTTTGGGCATACTGAATATCCACATTATCCACTTGTGGTAAGTTTCCTACGCTGCCCGCAATAGCCACATAACATTCATTTTCAATCGCCCTAGCTTGCGCACATCGACGCACCCGCAGGTAGCCATTTTTGGTGTCCGTCCAAAAAGGGACGAACAACACTTGAATATCTTGTTCGGATAGCAATCGCGCTAATTCAGGAAATTCAACGTCGTAACAAATCAGAATACCAATTTTACCAAAATCAGTATTAAACGATTGCAACTTGTTGCCCCCCTTCATTATCCATTCTTTCTTCTCATGGGGCGTTAATTGCAGTTTATATTGGCTTTCAATTTTGCCATCACGGTGGCATAAATACGCAACGTTAAACAGCTCATCATCTTCAACAACAGGCATTGAACCGGCAATGATGTTGATATTGTAGGATACCGATAAACGCGAGATAGCGGTTAAAATTTCTTCTGTATATTCAGCTAAATGCCAAATAGCATCAATTGAACTTTCACCATCACTCAAGCCCATTAGCGGTGCATTGAAAAACTCAGGAAACAAAGCGACATCACACTTATAGTCAGATAATGCGTCAACAAAATATTCTACTTGTTGCAGTAGCGCTTCTACGTTCTCAAAGTAACGCATTTGCCATTGCACACAACCTACTCTCGCCGATGAACGCTTACCGCCTAACAAGTTTGGCTTCTCAGCATCGAAGTACATATTGTGCCACTGCAATAAGGTGGCATAACCTAACGAGTCTTTATCCTCGGGCAAATACGCCTTCATGACCTGTTTTACGTCAAATCCGTTGGACAATTGAAAAGTCAAAATAGGATCGAAAATATCTTTCGATTTAACTTGTTCGATATACTCATACGGTGTCAGTTCTTTTGCATATTGAATGTAGTTTGGAATACGACCACCGGCCATAATCGAGCGCAAATTCAAATTACGCACTAACTCTTTGCGCGCCTCGTACAAGCGACGACCTAAACGCAAGCCTCGATATTCTGGCGACACAAAAACATCAACACCATACAACACGTCACCATTTGGATCGTGCGTAGTGATATAAGCGTCACCGGTTATTTCTTCGTAGGTATGCTTGTCACCAAATTGTTCATAATCAACAATAACTGACAACGCAACCGCAACAACTTTGCCTTTGTCATCAATGCAGATTTGCCCATCGGGGAAGGTAGAAATTTGGGCTTTAAACTGCTTGAAAGGAAGCGTACCACCCACTCGCTGATATATCGCGTCCTGCAGCTCCCTGATATCGTCATAATCGTCTAATGTAAGGTGTCTAAGCTCTAGTAAGTGCTCACCTTCTTCATTTGAATTTACTGGTTCTCTGGTTGGCATGTGATCCTCAAAAAAATACCGATGTCAACAATGACACCAACAGTTTATCAGGTATTGGTCGCTTTAATAGTCGAAGTTTAGATTTACCAAACTCGATTCGAATTGATGCTCTGGCCTTCATCACCGCGATCAGCGTAGGCCGAACACGCCTTCTATTTCTTCCAAAGAACGTCCTTTGGTTTCTGGCAGCATTTTATATATTAATACAAAGCCGACGATCGCTAAGAGGCCATAAATCAAGAATGTAATGGCTGTACCCAAATTGGCCAACTCCCAGGGAAACAATAATTGCACACTGAAGCTAACAGCACTATTGACTGCACCAATACAGGCAATACCGACGCCGCGCAGCCTATTAGGTAGAATTTCTGCAAGCAGCACCCACATCACAGGGCCAAGTGAGACGGCAAAAGAGGCAACAAACCCCAATATACCAATCAATACGATAACTGAATTGATTGTCACTGCGGCCTCAATTAACACAGATTGATGTTCACGTGCATCATCTTCACCGAGCAACTCGATAGTCGCGTTTTTAAAGCTGACGTCATTTGAAAAAGTTTTCCCTAAAATAGGCATTAGTTTACTTCGGTGATCTGGACTTTCAATAGACTGAATAGAAGATTCGGTAAGCTGGTAGCTTGCATTGTGAAAACCGTAGGAGGCGATGGACATACTAATGAACACACCGGCAAGACCAATCAACATTAATGGTTTCCGGCCTAATTTATCAATTAATAGCATGGCGACAATGGTAAATACAACGTTGATAACCCCAACCCAAATGGCCTGCGAAAATGCGGCATTTTGACCAACGCCACTTTGCTCAAAAATACTTGGCGCATAAAAATAAATGGCATTTACACCGGTAGCTTGTTGGCAAATTGCCACCACTAAACCAACTAATAAGACAAATCGCATTTTTTTAGAAAATAAACTTTTAAGTAAATTGAATATAGAGTCTACTTTACCTTGCGCAGCGACATTGCGGTCTGCTTTGATTTCTTCAATAAAATTATCGGCCTGCTCACTCGTCATTGATGGCGCAGTCGCGTTTTTTCCATTAAGCATTAAGAGGACAGATTTGGCCTGAGTTTCGCGATTATTTAAAGCAAGCCATCGAGGGCTCTCAGGAATAGTAAACAACAGCGCAAAAAATATAGATGCAGGAATAATTTCAAAACCCAGCATCCAGCGCCAGACATTGTCCTCGATGCCTAAGGCACTGACCCATGCAGCCGGATTACTCGACAATTGTAATAGATAATAGTTAACAAAATAAGCAACCGAGAGTCCAATAACAATGTTGAGTTGGTTAATAGAAATCATTTTGCCACGTATTTTTGCTGGCGAAATTTCGGCTATATAGATAGGAGCAACAACCAAGGATGCAAAGGCAATCCCGCCTATAATTCGAGCCGTAACTAACATGCTGTAGCTAACCGCTAATGCAGAAAAAATAGCTGACACCACATACAAAAAAGCAATCGCGATAATGACCTTTTTACGACCAAACATGTCCGCAAAAAAACCAGCAAACAAAGAGCCAAATAAGGCACCAAGTGTAGGCGAACTGACCACAAAACCTTGCTGCCAGTCATTCAATTTGAATTCAGTTGTTACAAAGCCAATCACACCAGAAATAACCGATGCATCAAAGCCAAAGACGAAGCCTCCCAGTGCAACGACAATCGCGAAATAAACACTTTTTGACATTAAATTAGCTCTCTTTTACGGCTTTTATTTTTATTTAGTCAGACCAATACTGGCTATTCGCGAGCTGTATCTGACGTTGATTATCTGTTGGTCGCTACTTATTTAAATACGATTTTCACGAAGCTTGCAGCTATTAGCCCCGCTCGCCTTTGGATTGTAACCCCGATTAAGCCAATTAGTAACCATAGATGCACAGCTCCGCCGCCTGATCCAGACGCAGTAGGAGGTTCTTGTGGCGCTGGAACAACAACAGCACAACCGGTGCTATCTACCTGTGTACCCGCAGCCGTGCCCGGGCATTGATCATCAGCATCAAGAACGCCATCACCATCACTGTCGACTGACGTCTCGGTATTGTTACCAAAAAAGATATTATCTAAAAATACCGTGCCATTACCTTCTATTTTTAATTGAAAGACCTCGGTTAAATCCACAATACTCGAATAAGTGCTGAGCGGTATGACCAGACTTTGCCAAGACTGCTGGGCGACATCAACGTCAAAAGAGGTTTCAACTGGCCCTGGACTGATAATAAAGATTTTCAATGCCGTGGCGTTTTGTGTCCAATAATCCAGATAGATATTATCAAAGGCAGAAACATCCTGTTTATTATTACCAAAATCAGTACCTTGATAATCCAATGTCGCGTACTTTAGTACGTTATCTCCTTGAATTTGCTCTTGAGTTACGATTGTTCCTTGTTCCCAGTCAGGATTAAAGTCCACACCTTCAATATTTTGATAGCTATCGCTAAATAATGAAATAACCTCATTTTGCGGATTTATTGGTGTCGGTGCGGCTTCTTCCGGCGCGGTAATAAATTGGCAGCCCGTTGCATCAACGTCAGCATTTGGAGGTGTATTTGGACATTGGTCCAAACTATTAACAACCCCATCGTTGTCATCGTCTAGCGCCACTGGTGTGCTTTCATTACATTGCTGCCATTCGTTTGCATCACTAGCAACGCAATGAGCGACGTAGTCTATTTCCATGGTCGCAGTATTTAATTGAGGATCAACATTGCCACCTAATGAACCACCTATCGCTACGTTTAATAGAACAAACATCGGCTCTTCATATTGAGAACAATTTGATAAATCGTGCTGAGCTACAATATTGTTATCCATAAAAAAAGTAATTTCATCGGCAGTCCATTCAATACCATATGTATGAAAGGCCAATACATCAGAGGCACCACCAGGGTAAGTAGGCCGAACTTCACCACCGCAATCACCGACATTGAAGAAATTGGTGATGTAACGATCGCCTGAGTTGGCATACCACTCCCAAACATCTATTTCACCAGCACCCAGGTTGGGCCAATTAACGTTATCGTTATCACCTTTGATAGGGTCTTCTGCAATCCGGTTTTCTAACATCCAAAATGCGGGCCAAGTACCCCCTCTTAATTCCAAAAAGCGAAGTCGAGTTTCAATACGGCCATATAAAAATTCAGCTTTGTCTTTGCTGTTAATCCGACCAGACGTCCAAGAACGACTCACCCCATTTTGACCAGGACAGTTAATATTTTGTCTGCGGGCAGTAATTTTAAGTGTGCCGTCTGACACTTCAAAGTTACGTTGGGCGGAGGTTTCGTCATCGGTGTAACATTGAATTTCATTATTGTAATTGGCTTGAATTTGCGCTGTCCAATTATTCCAATTTACGCCTTCACCGTCGAAACGCTCTATCCAAGAAACCTCCCAACCAGCTTGGCTTTGTGCCAACGGCATGAAGCAAAAAGCAGCCAAAACAGCTGCTTTGCTTACGTGTTTTTTAGTCAATTGTTGGATCAAATTCACAATATCCATGTTCAGAACTCCCAAGATTTATACGCTTGTTCGCTAGGTGCATGTAGCATATATAACAGCCTTGTATAATACGTTATTTAACAATTTATTTACAAGCGGCTTGGGGTGAAGTGGACTTTTAGTAAGACGAGTGAAGCCTGACCTTTGAAGTGCCTTTTGTCACACCCTTTTTGTCACACCCTCTTTGTCACAGCCTCTTTGTCACAGCCTCCTTGTCACAGCCTCCTTGTCACAGCCTCCTTGTCACACCCTCTTTGTCACGACGTACGCAATGTTAACGAATACCGATATTGTTTACGCTCAAGTAGATACTCTTTATGCGTACTAGGACTCCATGAATCATCACCACCCACCCCCATGTGCTGGTGATCTATGTGTAGGTGAATAACGTCATCTTGCACCAACTCATTGGTATGTTTGCTAGTTGTTAAGGTATTTTGTGAATATGCACTAGCGGCAAATAAAAACGCACCCTGCACTTGTAGATTATTGACTTCAAGTTGCTGGCAATCGCTGCGTAAGCCATTATCTGTTGGGAAAATATACCCTGTGTGAAGCTCATTCAAGGCCAAACTATATTGTCCAAAACGTGCAGCCGCTTTACGATCTGGATAGTTTTCAAATGGTCCTAAGCCTAACCAGCTAACCTGCGAGTGGGGCCCTCTGTTGACAGCTAAACTGACCCCAATACGAGGCAGTGGCGGAAGGGCTTCATTTAAGCGCACATCAATATCTATAGTAACAACACCCAAGGTATTAATGTTGTAAATCCACTGCGTTTGCGCTTGCATTGCACTTTTACCTTGCTGCTCATATTCATAATCGAACACACAAGTGACGCGCACATCGTCGCTGGATGATACCGCCTTAATTTGTCGACATGTGCGTTGCCACTTGCCTATGCCCGCGAGCAACCAACGAGTTTGCCACGCATTTGGGTCAAGGTTATCAACCTCACTGACCCCAATGTCGTTATCCAGCGGTGCTCGATAAAAGTTATCCTGTAAACCTTTGGCAATAACCAACTGATTGGCGTGTTCCCATTTGTCTATCAAGCCCGTTTTACGGTTAAAATTGATTATAAAATTAGCCCCTTGGACAGCAATTGCTTGTTCACCATCATTCACCTTTAATGGTATTTGTGAACCGCCTGATTCCACTAGTGGCTGAGTCGGTAGTTTGCTAAAACTCAAGCTGTTTGCCAGGCTCAAGCTGTTTACCAAGCTCAAGCTGTTTACCAAGCTAAACTGTTCTGTTGCCAGCACATGACCCGCTTGCGCAAAACTGCAATCGTTGAGCAGTTCTATATCGATATTGATATGATACTGCTTCCCCGCTGTAAACTCTGAATTGGGTGCGATATCAATAATCACACTGCTCTGAGGGGCAATATTAAGCACGACACTAGCTTGTTCAATTTCAAGGCCGTTTTGCATGAGTCGCCAAATCAGCTTTTCATTGTCGGTGCTCCTAAACACATAATCGCTGAATACACTGAGGCTGTAATGATTGTGATTTTGCGAAAGTTGATCCGGCGCTTTCGCTACTTTCGGCACGAGCGTAAATTGCAGGTGTTGCTGGCTATATTTAGCTTCATACAAAGAGGGGTGTGCAGTGCGATCAGGGAACAATAATCCGTTGATGCAGAACTGACGATCGTTAACATCATCACCAAAATCGCCACCGTAGGCCCAATAGTGAGTGCCGTTTTCATCGATTTTGGATAGTCCTTGGTCAACCCAATCCCAGATGAAGCCGCCTTGCAAACGCGGGTAGTCTCTAAAGGCTTGCCAATAATCGTCAAAATTTCCGAGACTATTGCCCATTGCATGCGCGTACTCACATAAAATAAGTGGGCGTGTTTCCCCCGGTAGACTCAGCCATTTCTTGATTGAGTATTTAGGCACTGCATCGTCTATTACATCGGTATCAACTCGAGAATACATAGGACAAATAATATCCGTCGCTGAGGTGTTCGCTCCGCCACCTTCGTATTGCACAGGACGGGAGGGATCGAAACTTTTTGACCAGGCATACATCGCATTATGGGTTGTGCCATAACCACATTCATTGCCCAATGACCAAATGATAATTGATGCATGGTTCTTATCGCGCTCAACCATCTGTGTATAGCGTGACATAAAAGCGCCAGTCCATTGTGGAGAAGATGCTAAACGCCCCATCGGAAACATACCATGGGTTTCGATATTGGCTTCGTCGACAACGTATAAGCCTAATTCATCACACAACTCATACCAACGCGGGTGATTTGGGTAATGCGCAGTGCGCACAGCGTTGAAATTATTTTGCTTCATCAACTTGATATCAGCAAGCATATCAGCTTCATTCACTACATGGCCGTTTTGTGGATGATGTTCGTGTCGATTTACACCGCGTATTAATATTGGCTTGCCATTGACGCAAAGCTGACCGTTATCAATTGCTACTTTCCTGAAGCCAATATCGTAGGCTTCGACATCAAGGATAATGCCTTTGTCATCTTGCAAACTTACCACGCAGCGATATAAATTAGGAGTTTCAGCGCTCCACTTTTTGGGGTTTTGAATGGCGATATTATGGAATACAATATCCTCCCAACCGCCTTTTTCATCGATGCGTTTATTGTTTGTGCTTTGCGTTTGTGACTCGCAAATAGCAGAATCACCATCAAATACTTGTACGCTGACGGTGTGATTTTTGAGATGCGCTAGTGCAACTCCAGCGGGGGGTTGAATCGCTGTTTTCAGCTGGAGTGTCGCATCGCGATAACAAGCGTCTAAGTCTGTTACAACAAAAACATCGCGAATATAAGTTTGCGGTTTTGTGAGCAAGACCACATCACGAAAAATACCACTTAGCCACCACATATCTTGGTCTTCAAGATAACTACCATCGCTCCAACGAATAACCATTGCCGAGATACGGTTTTTGCCAGCAATGAGGAAGGAACTTAAATCAAACTCACTGGGCAGACGGCTGTCTTGTGAATAACCGACCCACTGGCCATTGCACCACAGATGAAATGCCGAATTTACGCCTTCAAAAATAATATGATTACGCTGGGATAGCTGCTCAGTCGCTATATTAAACTCTGTGCGATACAGGCCCGTCGGATTATCGCTTGGCACAAAAGGAGGATCCACCGCAAAAGGATACTTTACATTGCAATAAATCGGCTTATCAAAACCTTGAAGCTGCCAGTTTGAAGGTACGTTTATCGTTTGCCAGTCATCAACAAACTCGGCGAGTAATGAGTCATCCACATCTTCAGGCTTAGCAATCAATTTAAAATCCCACTGGCCATTTAATAACTGTTTTTGCGGGTGTTGTTTTTGACGAGCATCCGCAACAGTTTTATAACCATTAAGTGGACTGTGAGCTTTCTCTTGATTAACTTGCACCGACAAGGGAGATTCCCAGTCGCGACGTTGAAGAATATGTTGCAGTGACGTCATGATACTCCTTTCTGCTATTGCGGATTCTTTTTGTACGAGTTGATTGCGTGCGACTTTTGCTTTTCGGTTTTTGATAAAACGAAAATAGGGAGGCCCCACAACACCAACACGGCGCACTTCATAGTAATTACTGATGCGCTTCTAAATATAGCTAAATGTTAACCCTTAGGTTATGCTTAAATCTATCTTATTTTTATCCAAAACTCTCATTTTTACTTATGCAAAATACGCTTAAAGACATTTTAGATATTGGTCCTAACTGTTATGAACGCTTCATAGAATCTGCCACCTTGGCAGAAATCAAGCCTTTGGAAATCGAATTAGCAGGTTGTTCAAACTTATCAGGAAGATATTGCGTTGCGCGTACAACACCACCTGATCACACTTTATTTTACACCCTAAGTGGGCAAGGCAAATTAACCACACTTTATAAACAATATGATCTGACACCGAATACATTGGCCATTTTGCCAGCAAGGCAAGCCTTTGCTGTGAGTATAGCGGCTAAGCATTGGGACATTTGTTGGATCAACCTTGCCAACACGGCATGCTGGGAACATGCAGCGTTAAGCGAAGCGCTGGTGTTAGAAAATCAAAAATTCGAACCACTGCACCTCGCCATGGAATTATTATACGCCGAGCCTAGCGCTACTTTGCGTGCAGGTGTGATGCCAATACTTAGCCATTATCTGCACCTACCGTTTAAAGGGCAAACACAACAAGAGCACGCACAAAAAGCCTCTGATGATCGCCTACAAAAGCTGTTTCAAGAAATCGAAAAACGCCTGCAGTTTGATTGGACCATTGATGCTATGTGTAATCATATTCACTATTCATCACCGCATTTGCATCGTTTATGCCAAGCGAAGTTTGGTAACAGTCCAGTACAACAACTAATTCATTTGCGTATACAGCGAGCCAAAACGTTGTTATTAAATACGTCCTGGCCTATCTCTCATATTGCGAGTTATGTGGGTTATCCAAATATCTTTAATTTTTCAAAACGCTTTAAAAAATCCGTTGGGTTATCACCTAGTGGGTTTAGGCATGGTTAGAACTTAATCTCAGCTAGGTATGACGTAGCGTTGGCGGAGAAACAAAATAACTTTGTGCACAATAAAAACCTTCGCCAATTATGGCAACTCCAATGCCACAATTGTTACTCTTCAAGAGGTCGCTTCAAGAAGTCGCTTCAAAAGAAGCGGTTCATCTGCTTTTCCCCTGAAGCCGAGTGGCAGGTCATTATGTCGGCAAGAGGACGCCATGTTGAGTGATCACTGCGCACTTAATCACAACGCTGGTCGGCGATAACAGTAAATATATCTACAATACAACACAGGAGGATGCAGACATTAGCTGGATTCTACTGGGCTGGGACCAAGATATCGGTATTTTGCCCAACCCGATGTATAGTTCTTGGAACTCAGTCACTAAACAGTCATCTGCGTCGCTTCGAAAACGAAGTCTGTTCTCAAAGCGATCAAAGCGGTAAAAGACGCTGCACCGCTAATGTTAGAAATCAAAGATGATCAGGCCAACTCGGTGGAAATCAAAAATTAATAGTTAGAACACTAATATTATTTTACGTATTAAATGTTCTCCATTGGATGTGCTTAAAAAGCAATCCATGACCGATCCTGAAAATGCTTATTTTTTAACCAGCATTAACAGTGAGTATCATGAAGTATCTATTAGGTCATATTAGGGCCTTAAAAATGTCTTTCAATAGGCTTTTTAAAAACTATTAAAGTCATATAAAATAAGGCTTATAAAAGGTTTTATAATTCATAATATGAGTTCTCAATCAACGTATCAAAAGGATCCCATTCATGGTTTTATTGAGCGGAAAATTAAGCAAAGTTGATTTTAATTGAACGTTCAATTAACATAACTGCGGTTGGCATATTATTCCCACACATTAAGAACGTTTACTAAAATACATTGAACAGGAACTTTTATGAAACCTCATTTGCCTATGAAGCAAAGCGTGATCGCACTATCTGTATTATCAGCAATATCTGTAACCTCCCTGTCCGCTATCGCGGAAGAAAGTAACGAACAGCGAGCGGATACCGAACAAAAAAAAATAGAAACTATTCAAGTTACCGGCCGCAGCCTTTCTTATGCAAACAGCACCGTATCATCGGAAATGAAAAAACAGCAAACTCCTATGACCAGCGCACTATCAATTATCGATAACCTGCCTGGTGTATTAGTGAACGAAGGCGACCCCTTTGGATCAGACGAATGGTCAACCAGTATTTCCATGCGTGGGTTTCAACTCGATCTTGCATCTCAGCAAATTGGTATGACTGTCGATGGGATTTCCAATGGCAACTCCAACTACGGCGGTGGTACAAAAGCCAGCCGTTATATCGATACCGAAAATTTACGCAGTATTGAAGTATCTCAAGGTACAGCCGACATAAGCTCTCGTTCTAACGAAGCGCTAGGCGGCACGCTTGATTTTACAACAATACGCCCTAGTTTCGACGAAAAACTAACCGTCAGTACGACTCTTGGTGAATACAACGCACGCAAATTTTACACGCGTTACGATACGGGAGAGATTGCGCAAGACACATTTGCATGGGTGTCAATATCAACGCAGCAAAATGATGACTATATGGACGGTTCAATAACTAACTCACGGGATCATGCTGAGGGTAAAATAATCAGTCGCATTGGCGACGTCGATTTAACTGGTTATTTGAGCTACGACGATGCTGTAGAATTTACTTATCAGCGGGTTTATGGCCTTGAGCAATATGCACAAGACCCTAATTGGGATGGCCTCATCAAAAACTTTACGGGCGTGCCGTATCAAGACCAAGCGTTACGTAAGACTTGGGGTACTGAACGTGAAAACCTTTTTGGTTATTTACAAGCAGACTTTATGCTCAGCGAAGTTAAGGTTAGTACCAACGTTTATTATCATAAAAACAAAGGTATGGGTAAATGGATGCCTTATTATATGGCCGACGTCACAGATGACGGCGCAGGCAATCCGCACTCCGAGCTAGATACTTCGACCACAGCCTTCGGCGGCTCATCAGCGGGCAGTATCTATTTTGTTAATCGTGACGGTCAATCGTTGTCACCTAACGAGGGCTGTGTCAGTTCTATCGGCTACCCTTATGGCGGTGGCGGACCTGAAATCGATCCTGGTTGCTATGAACAAGGTGCTATGCCAGTCAGTTCAAATCGTCATAGTAATTATAGTAAAGAGCGTTACGGCGTAAACGCCGACTTAATTTGGAACACCACGATTGCGGGTATGCCAAATACGGTGCGCGGTGGTTTATGGTATGAAGATTATCAGCGCGATGAAAACCGTAGCTGGCATAAAACCATCGACGCGGCAACTGGCCCACGTTATGAGAACACCCCTTACTGGATCCAGTATAGTCGAGAGTTTCCAGTCGAGACTCTGATGTATTATATTGAAAACGAGATAGATGCGGGTTTTGCTAAATTTCGCTTAGGTGCTAAGAAATTCAACGTTGACGTTACTAAGGAAGATCAGTTTACACCAGCAAATAACTTGAACGTGTCATCTGACTCAGACGCCTTAATATCGGCTGGATTTGTTGCCCCTTTACCCTTGCGCGGCTTGGAAGTATTTGGTGGTTACGCTGAGAACTTTGCTGCAATAAAAGATGGTGTTTTAGAGCGTGACGACACTGACGTGAGCCAAATAGAGCCGGAAACAGCGGATAACATCGATTTTGGTCTGCGTTATTCTACACCTGGTTTTAACGCCAGCTTGACCTATTACAACATAAAGTTTGAAAACCGGATCACGTTTATCAGTAATGAAGACGTCGACGGCATCGACTTCTTAGAAGCAGCTGCCGGCGGATACGTTAACGACGGAGGTGTCGAGTCAGATGGTATCGAAGCATCTTTAGACTATAGACTGACCGATAGTCTGGGTGTTTATATTTCTTATACTAAAAACGACTCTACGTATACCGACAAAGGCTTCCTTGGCAACACCGTATTAGGAAGTGCTCAGGATATGGCCGTGGTCAGCTTTGATTATACCAAAGGCGATTTTTATGCCGGTTTTAGCACAAAATATGTTGGTGAACGTTATTTAGATCAAGCCAATACGCAGGAAACTGACTCTTATGTAGTGAGTGACTTGTACCTGGGTAAAACAGCATATGAATTTGCTGGAGCCATTGAAAGTATGGAGCTAAGCTTCACAATAAACAATGTCTTTGACAAAAACTACCTTGGCACAATTGCGCCTAACGCAGCTTGGATAGGTGCACCGAGAACGGCAACATTTAACGCCAAGTTCGTAATGTAAAAAGCGTAATGTAAAAAGTGTAATGTAAAAAGCGTAATGTAAAAAGCGTAATGTAAAAAGCGTAATGTAAAAAGCGTGGCAAAGGCCACATGCAGTAACAACTGTATGTGGCTACTTCACTAGCATAATAAGGTAAAAAAACGCATGTTTAAATTATTAGCAATTTGCACATTACTTTTCACCACTGCGGTCTCGGCTGGTGCACCAAGTCGTATTTTATTTGGTTCGTGCTCGCATCAAGATAAAGATATTCCAATTTTTAGTAGTATTGTTGATGATGAACCTGAGGTTTTTATCTTTCTTGGAGATAACGTCTACGGCGATACTGAGGATATGTCAGCACTGCAGGATAAATATGACAAACTGGGCGCAAAACCCGGCTTTAAAAAGTTAAAAGCACAGGCTGAGTTAATCGCCATTTGGGATGATCATGATTTCGGTGCTAACGATGCAGGTAAAGATTATCCAAAGAAAGAAGCCTCTCGCCAAATTATGCTTAATTTCTGGGATGAGCCTGAGAATTCGCCGCGTAGAACCAGAGAAGATGGTATTTATACCTCCTATCAATATGGAGAAGGCGATGAAAGTATCCACGTGATTTTACCTGATCTTCGCTGGAACCGAGATGACATTACTCATGTAACAACTGAAGAATATACCAACGTCCGCGAACCTAAGAACATGGGACCTTACAGCGTTCACAGCGATCCAAACGCCAGTATGATTGGAGAAAAACAATGGCTGTGGCTTGAACAAGAACTTAAAAAACCTGCTCGCATAAAAGTGATAGGATCTAGCCTGCAGCTTTTAGCTGACTTTACGGGCTGGGAATCTTGGGCAAATTTTCCCGCGGACCGGCAGCGTTTGTTTTCGCTTATTAAAAAATATAATGTGAATGGGGTGGTATTAATAAGTGGTGATACTCATTGGGGTGAAGTCAGCTACTATGATGAAGACCTAGATTATCCATTATGGGAAATCACCTCGTCTGGTTTGACCCAGGAATGGAAAAACGTGAGTCCAAACAAACACCGCATCGGCAATTTTACCAGTAAGGTTAACTACGGTGCGCTGAATGTTGATTGGGGAAAAGACGATCCCGTCGTCACTTTAGGCCTTTACGATGTGGCCGGCGACGTGCTTAACGAACATCGGTTCAGGCTATCAACGCTGGAACCTTATTAATAAATTAATCATGTGAGAAAGGAATGCCAAAAGTAGGAATGGAGTCAATGCGTCGTCAACAACTGATTGATGCGACGATTGATGTTGTTGCTGAAGTCGGCTTAAAAGGCGCGACTATAAATCTTATTGCAAAGCGAGCAGGGATGTCGTCTGGCATTATTAGTCATTATTTTGGTAGTAAACAGGCATTGATTGAAGCTTCTGTTCGGTATCTGCTTTCTCAACTTAAAATAGAGTATTCGCCAGATAACCCGTATGACCGGCTAATGAAGATTGTTGACCTGAATTTTTCAGGCATACAAAAGGCCGATTCTAGTACTAAGACCTGGTTAAGTTTTTGGGGACAGTCTATGCATGATCCCAACTTATATCGTCTACAAGAGATAAATAAACGTCGTCTTGTGAGTAATTTACGATACAGCTTTAAACAATTATTAGATCCTAAAACGGCGCACGATGCTGCCGAAGTCACCGCTGCATTAATCGATGGTTTTTGGTTGCGCTGTGCATTAAGTCGGGCCAATCAAGAAAAATTCAGCCTAGCGAAAGGATACTGTAAAAAATACATCAACAGTGTACTGGAACAACCCACTGTTATTTAAAAACTTACCAACACCAATCGGAGTTATCGTTGCCTTCTACATTACTTAAAAACTTTATTCATGGTCGCCATGTCGACAACAATGATAACGCCTTTTTTGACGTTATCAATCCTAGCACGGGACAAGTAATCTACGCTGTTGAAACAGCAGGTGAAACGCTCTTAGAACAAACCGTAAAAAGTGCCCAGGAAGGCTTTAAAATCTGGTCTAAAACGCCGGCTATAGAGCGCGCTAGGATACTGCAACGAGCCGCAGCGATACTCAGAGAGCGCAACGATGAACTAGCCAAAATCGAAGTACTCGACACCGGAAAGCCATGGCAAGAAGCAGTAGAGGTTGATGTCCAGACCGGTGCAGACGCAATTGAGTACTTTGCTAATTTATCCACCTCAGTGATGGGCGAACAGCAAAGCGTCGGTAATGATTTCTTTTATACCAGACACGAACCACTGGGCGTGTGTTTAGGAATAGGGGCGTGGAACTACCCTTTGCAAATAGCATGTTGGAAGGCCGCGGCAGCATTAGCGGCAGGTAATAGTATGATTTTCAAGCCATCTGAAGAAACGCCTCGCAGTGCCAGCCTATTGGCTGAAATATTTATTCAAGCCGGCGTGCCCGAAGGCGTATTTAATGTCATCCAGGGAGACGGGGTCGTTGGCAACTATCTGGTTCAGCATCCGGCAATCGCTAAAGTATCCTTAACCGGCGAAGTCGGAACTGGCAAAAAAGTCATGGCTGCAGCTGCAGGCACACTGAAAACGGTAACCATGGAACTCGGCGGTAAGTCGCCATTAATCGTATTTGAAGATGCCGACATTGATGAGGCTGTAACGGGCGCCATGCTGGCGAACTTTTATACGCAGGGTGAAGTTTGTACTAATGGAACGCGGGTTTTTGTGCACAAAGATTGTTATGCCACCTTCATGGAACGCCTGTTGGTGCGTACCCGAGATAATATCCGTGTCGGCGATCCATTAGACCCAACAACCAACTTAGGCGCACTGATTTCCAACAGTCATATGCAAAAAGTATTGGAATACATTGAGTCAGGCAAAAATGAGGGCGCAACGCTGGCCTTCGGCGGTGAACGTATTAAACCACCGGGCTGTGAAAACGGTTATTTCGTGGGGCCAACCATCTTCACCGATTGTAATGACGATATGCGTATTATTCGCGAAGAAATTTTTGGACCGGTCATGTCTGTAATGACATTTGACACCGAAGAAGAAGTAATCCAACGCGCCAATGATACTATTTACGGGCTTGCTGCCGGTATTTTCTGTCAGGACTTACGCCGTGCCCACCGAGTGATAGCGCAATTGGAAGCGGGCATTTGCTGGATTAATGCATATGGCAACTCCCCTGTAGAGATGCCGGTAGGTGGTTATAAGCAGTCCGGTATTGGTCGTGAAAATGGGATAGAAGGTTTCAAGTCATACACGCAGACTAAATCAATTTATGTCGGCATGGAAAAACTTGAAGGTCCGTTCTAATGTCGTCTAATATCACTGATAACTTCGACTATATTATTGTGGGAGCGGGATCAGCCGGCTGTGTGCTGGCTAACCGCTTGACCGAAGATGCCGCTATTTCGGTATTATTACTGGAAACCGGCGGCTCAGACCGCAGCATCTTTATTCAGATGCCGACGGCTTTATCGATCCCAATGAATAGCAAAAAATATGCTTGGCAATTTCATTCCCAACCAGAACCTTTTCTGAATAATCGTGAAATGCACTGCCCGCGAGGCAAAGTCTTGGGTGGCTCTTCGTCTATTAACGGGATGGTGTACGTGCGTGGTCATGCACAGGATTTCGATGAATGGCAGACTCATGGCGCAGAAAACTGGGATTATCAGCATTGTTTACCTTACTTTAAAAAAGCCGAAGACTGGGCTTTTGGCACTGATGATTATCGTTCTGAAGGCGGATTGTTAGCGGTTAATAACGGCAACAATATGCAAAATCCCTTGTATCAAGCATTTGTCAACGCCGGAGTAGATGCCGGCTATATGGCAACCAAGGATTACAATGGTTATCAGCAGGAAGGCTTCGGTGCTATGCACATGACGGTTAAAAAAGGGGTAAGGTGGTCAACTGCTAACGCGTATTTACGACCGGCTATGCAACGACCTAATTTGACCGTGAAAACCGGTATTCAGGTGACTAAAGTGTTACTGGAAGGTAAGCAGGCGGTGGGTGTTGAATTAGTTGAAGGCGACAACAAAACCCAAATATTGGTTAATAAAGAAGTGATATTAAGTGCTGGCCCTATCGGTTCGCCGCATATTTTACAGTTATCCGGTATTGGCCGCACTGAGACTCTTTCGGCGGCGGGTATTGCAACCCAGCATGAACTCCCTGGCGTGGGCGAAAACCTGCAAGATCACCTTGAATTTTACTTTCAGTACAAATGTAAACAGCCTATCACGCTAAACAGTCAGTTAGGCCCATTAAGCAAGCTAGCCATTGGTGTCCGTTGGATTTTATTTAAGACCGGATTAGGGGCAACTAACCACTTTGAGTCCTGCGGTTTCATTCGTTCTAAAGAAGGTGTTGAGTGGCCAGACTTACAATATCACTTCCTACCCGCGGCCATGCGTTACGATGGTAAAAAGGCGTTTAACGGCCATGGTTTCCAGTTACATATTGGACACAATAAGCCAAAAAGCCGCGGCTCAGTAAAAATACAAAATTCTGATGCGCTTACCCCACCCCGTATTCAATTTAATTATTTGCAGCATACAGATGACATTGAGGCATTTCGCGCCTGTGTTAGGTTATCGCGTGAGATTATTGCACAACCCGCCATGGATGATTATCGAGGTGATGAGATCCAGCCCGGCGCCGACATTGTTACTGATGCGCAAATCGATGCATTCGTGCGCGAGACAGTTGAAAGCGCTTATCATCCTTGCGGTACTTGCCGTATGGGCGCTGCTGATGATGAGATGGCCGTGATTGATGCAGAAATGCAAGTACGTGGTTTACAGGGTCTGCGTATTGTCGATTCGTCAGTTTTTCCTACCGCGCCCAACGGTAACCTCAATGGCCCAACGATGATGGTTGCTGAGCGAGCCGCCGATATTATAAAGCAGCAAGTGTTACCCCCAACCGATGTTGCTGTTTATAAAGACCCACAATGGCAACAGCGTCAGCGCGGCGGGCAGATAAAGCGGGATCTGACGTGTTAACGCTGGTCAGCATAGGGATGCTGTTTTTTATGGCTATGGTGGTGTTTATTTTAGCCCGCTGGGGTAATCTCAAGCTTAATGGCCGCTACCCCGTTTCGACGCTTACCTTTGTTGCCATATTGTTTACATCGGGCCTTGATGTGGGGCTGATTATGTTCCCACTGACGGAGTTTCCGGTGTATGCCGATATCCAAAAAAACAGTGAATACGCTTTTACTAACCCATTGGCGATTGAATTTGGCTTCTGGGGCTTCCTAGTCTGGGCAATCTATTTTGTCACTTGCTTTTACTTTTGCGCAATTGAGCCTAAAGTTAAGTTTTTTGAAATTCCTCTGGTTAAGTGGAGCAACAACATTGTCATTATCGGCACCTGCGCCTTTACTGCTCATCTATTGTTTGCCAACTTAAGCTGGTATTTACCTGAGATCGCCGCTGGTGATGGCTTTCCTTGGTACTACGCACTCATTGTCGGTGCCACTATTTTATTTTCAGTTTACTCAAGTACGGATATCAAGTTTGTTAAAATTCTAAGTTTGTCGTCAGGTGGCTTGTTTTTTGCTCTCATTATCGGACTTGGTGGCGTTGCGTTGCTGTCTGACAAGGTGTCAGCTTCGGACTATCTGAGCACCCTGCCACTACTGACTAACTACTTCGCACATTTAGACCGATTTATATTACCGATCAATGACTATCACGCATTTTATTTGTTTTGGTGGTTTGCCTGGAGCATCATGATTGGCCAATTTACTGCCCGTTTTGTCGGCAATATGAGCACACTTAAATTGTTTTTATGCATGCTTATCTGGCCGTCCCTTTCAATCGGACTGTGGTTTAGTGTGCTGTACGTATTCCATTTAAAAGGCTTGCAGACGTCTGGGTTTATCAATCTGGCTATGGTTTTCGTGGGTATTGTTTTTGTGATTAATTCCCTCGACTCGTTAATCCGCTTGTACTCCGATAATATGAACTTAACTGTCGCGCGTTTTGGTAGGTACAAATACATAGGCTTACACGCCTTTTTAATGATGCTGCTGACCGTCCTATTTAGCCTGCAATTTATTAAGATCCAATGGGTTGGCGCTTTGGTTATTGGCATTAGCTTATGTTGTTTTATGTATATTTTACTTGGCAAAAATCAGCAACCTTTACCCAAAACAAAAGCCTTGGTCTCTTTGCCGAGCAACAGAAAATGAGTTAGCGTAAACGTGCCTGGTGGGACTGATTTTTAATTATTTATTAGTTTTGATTGGGCAGATTTATTAGGGCAGACTTGAGGCGTTTAATATCCATGGGCATGTTTCCCATTGCATCCAGTGTAACGTTGTGCAAAGCATTAGAAATAACACGATTGACGATGTTCCAATTCTCTTTTAATTCACAACTACTCGCAATTTGACAGTCACCGCCGTCCGACTTCGCGCATTCAGTTAGTGCTATCGGCCCGTCAATGGCTTCTATAATTTGTGCGATGGATATTTGTTCCGGTTTACTACTCAGTTTATAGCCACCATGAGGGCCTCTAACTGAGGTTACTAAGTCGCTATGAGTCAGAGATCGCATTAATTTACGCATCGTTGGTAGAGACAAGCTAGTCATCTCACATAAGCGCTCTTGCGTAATTAGTTGCTCACAACTGCGCATTTTAAATACCACTAGCAGCGCATAATCTGCCATGCGGCTAATTCTTATCATGAAAGACTCCCTCAAAAAACATATGATTCTTATTTAAGCACTTACAAAAAATATAGTATACCCCACTGGTGTTACTTTTTACTCCAGAATAAAAGCTCACTTTGCTATTTTTTGCACTGTATATCAAACCGCTATTATCAGTAATCCTATGGTGTCGCTAGCCTCACTGAATAACAAAAGCAATACCAATAAATACTAATTTAGTATCGTATTGATTATTACTATTTTGTAGGGTAACATACATTACTAAATTGGTATCATTAATAGCGTTAGAGTCTTACTAAGTTAAATCAAAATCATAGGAGTGGCGACATAACTCAGCACTATTTACTTTTCAAATTACTTTTCAAACTTATATAAAGAGAGTTGATCACTATGAGCGATAACACTGTTATTGATGAGCGTATTAATTCCAAATACGAAGCTGGTTTTATCACCGATGTTGAAATGCAGACATTTGATCCTGGATTAAATGAAAATGTCATTAGAAAAATATCAGCGAAAAAAAATGAACCCGAGTTTATGTTGGAATGGCGCCTAGATGCCTATCGACAATGGTTAGAGATGGAGCGTCCAGCATGGGCACAAGTTAATTATCCAGAAATTGACTTTGACGCCATTGCCTACTACTCAAGCCCGAAAAGCCAAGAAGATGCGCCTAAAAGTTTGGCCGAAGTTGACCCTGAATTGCTACGAACCTATGAAAAATTAGGGATCCCGTTGCATGAGCAAGAGGCTCTGGCCGGTGTTGCCGTTGATATCGTATTTGATAGTGTGTCTATCATCACCACTTTTAAAGAAAAGCTGGCTGAGTCAGGCGTAATTTTCTGTTCACTTTCAGAAGCAGTCATCGAACACCCAGAATTAATTAAAAAATACCTGGGCTCTGTGGTCCCGGTCAACGATAACTTCTATGCGGCACTGAACTGCGCTGTCTTCAGTGACGGCTCGTTTGTCTATATTCCCAAAGGCGTTAAATGTCCCATGGAATTGTCTACCTATTTCCGGATCAATGAAATGAACACTGGACAGTTTGAACGGACCTTGATTATTGCTGATGAGGGTAGCTATGTGAGCTATCTTGAGGGTTGCACCGCACCATCGCGTGACGAAAACCAACTGCATGGAGCCGTGGTTGAGTTAGTCGCTCTGAAAGGCGCACAAATCAAATATTCGACCGTACAAAATTGGTATCCTGGTGACGAAAACGGTAAAGGTGGTATCTATAATTTTGTGACCAAACGCGGTATCTGCCACGACGATGCAAAAGTATCGTGGACTCAAGTAGAAACCGGTTCTGCAATTACATGGAAGTATCCAAGCGTTGTATTACTCGGTGATAATAGCGTCGGTGAATTTTACTCAGTCGCCCTAACGCGCAACGCACAGCAGGCTGACACTGGGACAAAAATGATTCACCTTGGTCGTAATACTCGCAGCACAATTATTTCGAAAGGTATTTCAGCGGGCAAAGGGTCCAACTCATACCGTGGATTGGTTAATATTTCGCCAAGAGCAGAAGGTGCACGCAATTTTACTCAATGTGATTCACTACTCATTGGTGATAAATGCTCCGCTAATACGTTCCCCTATATTGTAAGCAAAAATCCAAGTGCAATAGTCGAACATGAAGCAACAACATCAAAAGTCAGTGACGACCAGTTATTCCTATGCCAACAACGCGGTATAGATCCTGAAAAAGCAGTATCAATGATTGTTAATGGTTTTTGTAAATCAGTTTTCAAAGAACTACCGATGGAATTCGCCATGGAGGCTGGAAAACTGTTAGAGGTAAGCTTAGAGGGCTCTGTCGGATAGTAATCTGAGCAAGACCAAGGCAAATTCATGATACAAATGTCAGTTATAGCAACACGCTGATAAAGACTTTACTAGAATATATAAAAGGTACCAGATGCTAAACATTACAAATTTAAAAGCTAACGTTGATGGCAAAGAGATCCTCAAAGGCTTAAATATTGACGTTAAACCAGGTGAAGTGCACGCAATTATGGGGCCCAATGGAAGCGGTAAGAGTACATTATCCAATGTACTCGCAGGTCGTGATAAATACGAAGCAACCGCTGGAACCATTACTTTTGGAGGCAAGGACTTATTGGCTCTAGAGCCTGAAGATCGCGCTCGCGAAGGCATTTTTCTTGCCTTTCAATATCCGGTTGAAATCCCTGGCGTGAGCAATCTTGAATTTTTAAAAACATCTCTTGAATGTCTGCATGCTTATCAAAATAAACCGCTTTTAAGTGCTGTTGAATTTCTGAAACTGGCTCGTGAGAAATGCAAGCTGGTTGATTTACATACCGACTTTCTTAAGCGCGGAGTCAATGAAGGCTTCTCAGGTGGTGAGAAAAAACGTAACGAAATTATGCAAATGCTCATGTTAGAGCCAAAGCTGTGTCTTCTTGACGAAACCGACTCAGGTTTAGATATCGATGCACTCAAAGTTGTGGCCGATGGTATCAATACCTTACGCAGCCCGGACCGTGCTTTTATCTTGATCACTCACTACCAGCGCTTGTTAGATTACGTTCAGCCTGATTTCGTGCATGTATTGTCCGACGGTCAGATTGTTAAATCTGGTGGCAGTGAGCTGGCATTAGAATTAGAGGAAAAAGGCTACAGTTGGTTAGAAAGTGGAACTGAGCAATCAGCAAATCCACTTAAGGTTTAACAATGAATAATCTAAAGCTAGTAACAAATGACTTCAGCGGCGCGCAACGATCTCGTAAAAATCCGTGGTTGCAAGGAATTCGTGATGCGGCAAGCGAGCGCTTAAGAGTACTCCAATTACCAACGCGAAAAACTGAAGATTGGAAATATCTGAAGCTTGAGAAATTGTTAGCTAATGACCAACTTGACGCGCAAAGCATGCAAGAACTCGATTCGAAAAGTGTAGAGGATATCGATGAATTACTTGCGCAGTCTTTTATCGACGGCCTTGACGCGTATCGCCTGGTTTTTGTGAATGGCGTGTTCGTTAGTCAATTGTCACAACATGATAGCAACCCTTATAGTGTTTTGTTCTCTGCAGCTAGCAAAGCTCAGCAACAATTAATTGTAGATCACCTAGATACCAGTCATAACTATTATCATGACTATTTTTCTAGTCTAAACAGCGCACAACTTGAAGACGGTTTGCTGATCAATATTCCGAAGGATTGTGCTGTTGACAAGCCCTTTTACATTGTCAACCTGACGATAGGTGAACAGCCAAAAACCAGTATGATGCGATTGCTAGTTATTGCTGAAACAGGCAGTACGGCGACCATAATCGAACATGAAGATGCGCCATTAAAGCATACAGGAATGGTTAATACTGTGATTGAATGTTTTGTTAATGACCACGCACATATCACGCATAGCCGTCTGCAACTGGATGAGAGTGTGACGAGTATATGCAGTCATCGTGTAAGACAAGGCGCTCATAGTACTTACCAACAACATCAAATTAGCCTAGCCTCAAAACTAAAGCGTAACGATCTTACGGTGGCCTTGCGAGGTGAATATGCGAGTGCGGATATCCGAGGTAGTTTCTACGGTCGCCACCAGCAAAGTATCGATAACCACACTTGCATGGAACATATTGTACCTAATTGCACCAGCAATGAGGTCTTTCGAGGTCTGGTAGACAACGAAGCCAATGCTGTGTTCAATGGCCGTATTCATATTCATCCCGACGCCCAAAAAACATTAGCCGAACTGAGTAATAAAAATTTATTACTGTCAGATTTCGCCACCATTAATACTAAACCCGAACTGGAAATTTACGCTGACGATGTGAGATGTTCGCATGGCGCCACAGTAGGTCAGATTGATAATGAGGCATTGTTCTATTTACAATCTAGGGGCGTACCAAAGGTCGAGGCTAAACGAATATTAAGTCTCGCTTTTATAGCCGAAATAGTAAATCAGCTAACCGACGATAATGTGCGAGATTTTGTTTCACAACGTTCATCTAGCTTGTTTGCCACATTGCAGCCCGAAGGAGCACAATGACGATGTCCAGTATAACGCCGATTACTAAGAACCAGCAATTTAATGTGGACAAGATCCGACAAGATTTTCCCTTATTAAATCAGAAGATTAAAGGTAAACCTCTCGTCTATTTAGACAACGCGGCAACAACCCAGAAACCACAGGTTGTGATTGATGCATTGAGCCAATTTTATGCCAATAGCAATTCCAATGTGCATCGAGGTGCACATTCCTTAAGTGATCATGCAACCGAGCTTTTTGAGAAGGCTCGAAATAACGTACAACACTTTATTAATGCAAAGTTTAGCCATCAAATAATTTGGACCAAAGGCACAACTGAAGCAATTAACATGATCGCGAGTGGACTAGCCCAAAGTCATTTAAAGCCAGGCGATGAAATTATTATTTCAACAATGGAGCATCATGCCAACATTGTGCCTTGGCAAGTAGCTGCGCAGCGAAGTGGCGCGAAACTGATTGTTGCGCCCATAAATGAAAAAGGCGAGCTGAATTTTCCAGTTTATAAGACACTACTCAATGAAAAAACCGCCATTGTAGCCATGACGCATGTGTCCAACACATTAGGCACTATTAATGATGTTAAGGAAATCGTTCACTGTGCACAGCAAGTAGGTGCTATTACAGTAATAGACGGCGCACAAGCCATTGGTCATGATAGCGTCGATGTGCAGGATCTGGATTGTGATTTTTACGTGTTCTCAGGGCATAAGTTATTTGGCCCAACCGGTATCGGCGTATTGTACGGTAAAGAAGATCGTCTCGAGCAACTTCCCCCTTTTCAAACCGGTGGCGAAATGATTCAAACGGTCACGTTTCAAGAGGCTACATGGAATGCATTACCCTATAAATTCGAAGCGGGCACGCCAAATATTGCAGGTGCGATAGGACTATCAGCAGCCATCGATTACCTCAGTGGCATTGATCGCGCAGGTGCGATAGCACACGAACACCGATTAATGAACTATTGCATAGAGTTGGCTCAGGATATGGACGATATTAGACTCTATGGTACCGCGCAGAACAAGATGGCTATTTTCTCCTTTCTACTGGGTGATGCGCATCCAAGCGATGTTGGTACGCTGCTCAATCAACAAGGTATTGCCGTGCGAACGGGTCATCATTGCACGATGCCGCTGATGAATGAACTGGGTATTCCAGGCACGGTGCGCGCATCGTTTTCTCTGTATAACACGGAAGAAGAAGTGGCAATGTTATTTGCAGCTTTAACTAAAGCTAAAACCTTCTTATAACTCAAAAATGACGATAAAAAAGGTAATTTTATTATGAGCGTAATGACGTTTGATCCGACTAAGCCCAGCGTCACGTTGAGTGACAGCGCACGTACTTTCTTGTCTCAAAAAATCGAAAATAAGCAGGCCGATGGCCTTTGTTTTTCAGTCAAGAAAAGTGGCTGTAATGGTTTTAGATATGTGTTGGATTTTATTGACAAACCCAGTACCGAAGCGGATTTAGTTATTATTAATGACGATAAATTGAAACTGTACATTACAGTAGAAGCCTTACCCTATGTGAATGGTACTGAGATTGATTGTGTTACTGAAGGATTGAACAAAGTCATCAAGTTCATTAATCCCAATAGCTCAACTGAATGCGGCTGCGGTGAAAGTTTTGGGATCTAACCACTTAATCCAATAAAATTAAAGAAGGCTATGGAAAATAAAATAATTGTAGTGAATAGAGAGTGCCCAGCGCTATTAGTGCCAGACGGAATTTCTATCACCATTAAGAAAGACACATTTGTAACTCTGACCCAATCATTAGGTGGCGCATATACCGTGCTTGTTAACGGTAATATGGCACGAGTTGATGGTACTGATGCTGATGCGCTTGGGTTTGAGCCAATTATCTTAGAATTTGATAACTCAGGTGATGACACTGTTGTTGAAGGTAATGTTTGGAAAGCCTTGGCTGCTGTTTACGACCCAGAACTACCCGTTAGCATTGTTGACTTAGGTTTAATATATGATTGTAAAATTGAAGGTAGTACGGTCGTGATTTCCATGACATTAACGGCACCAGGCTGCGGCATGGGACCGGTATTAGTAGAAGATGTCAAATACAAAGTTGGCCTAGTACCCAACGTGGATAATGTAAAAGTGAACCTTGTACTTGAGCCGGCATGGAGTCGAGAAATGATGACGGAAGAAGCACAACTTGAGATGGGGTTATTTTGATGAATAAACTGGCTATTCCGGCTTTATCCAACGGCCCTTTTGGCACTGAAATTAAATCTACAGATATCGCAGATACACTGAGCTTTTTCGATGATTGGGAAGACCGTTACCGTTATATAATAGACCTCGGTAAAGAGCTTACTACACTACCCACTTCTTGTAGAACTGATGAGAATCTTATTATCGGCTGTCAAAGTCAGGTATGGCTGGTTTGCGAATACGACAAAACAAATAATCTTCTTTTTATGGCAGTCGACAGTGAAGCCCTCATTGTAAAAGGACTCGCTGCTATCGTCCTAAGTGCATTTAATAAAAAAACACCGCAGCAAATTACGGATTTTAATATCGACGCTTTCTTCACCGATATTGATTTATTCAACCATTTGAGTTCGATGCGTGGCAACGGTTTGCGTGCCATGGTCAGTAAAATTTTATACCTAGCCAAAAATTATGGCTAAGTCACATTTTGATTAACCGCTTAGTAGGAGCAATACATGGACATCATGAGTGAGATTGAAGAACACATTAATAACAATGCCGTCATCCTTTTTATGAAAGGTACGCCAGAGCAACCACGTTGCGGATTCTCTGCCACAGCAGTAAAAGCCTTAATAGCTTGTGGTGAACCCTTTTCTTTTATTGATATTTTGGCTAATCCAGAAATTAGAGCGGCATTGCCAGCCTACGGAGATTGGCCAACCTTTCCCCAAGTATGGGCAAATGGTGAGTTGGTCGGGGGCGGTGATATAGTAAACGAACTGAATCAAAGTGGAGAGTTAAAAGAAATTATCTTAGAGGCGCTAAAAAGTGCTCAGATAAAAAACGTACTGGTAGACCCCGCGCCAATAAAACAATAGCAAGCTTCTTAAATTATTAGGAAAACCACACACATCCGAATAGGAATAAGCACGTGAATATTAATGAGAAAATTCAAGATATCATTACAAATAAGATATCTGACGCCCAAGTTACCGTTAGAAATATGGGCGGCGGACATTTCAACCTCGTTGTAACAACTCAAGAATTTATTGGCAAAAACACCTTAGCTAAACACAAGTTGGTGCTGTCTGCCATTGCGCCACTAATGTCGGGACCAGGTGCACCAGTGCATGCCATTGATACCTTGGAAACTATGTTGCCAACCGCATAATCAAGCTGTCTCAATGTATGATTATCAAATTGACTAGACGCATCGAGTATCAACAGGATCCACCAATATCATGACTACTGTAAAACAATCAAAATATGTCGCTGGCGAAAAGCTTCGTAATGCTGATAAGTTAGCTTTTATCCCAGTAAAAATCGTTACCAGCGAGAAAGAAACCACATTAAAAAAGCCGAGCTGGTTAAAAATAAAATTACCCAGTAACACGGCTAAAGTAGATCAAATCAAACAAGCTATGCGCAAGCATAATCTAAGTTCAGTTTGCGAAGAAGCCTCTTGCCCTAATCTACACGAATGCTTTAACCACGGAACCGCTACGTTTATGATCCTTGGCGCTATTTGTACTCGTCGCTGTCCATTCTGTGATGTAGCGCATGGCAGACCCTTACCAGTCAGCGCTGAAGAACCTCAGAAATTGGCAGCAACAATACGTGATATGAAATTAAAGTATGTGGTCATTACCTCAGTCGATCGCGATGACCTTCGTGATGGCGGAGCTCAGCACTTTGTTGACTGCATTAATGCGATACGCAGAGAAGTACCCAGTATAAAAATAGAAATTTTGGTGCCTGATTTTAAGGGTCGGATGGACAAAGCACTGGACATTTTAAGCACCGCTCCGCCGGATGTATTTAATCATAACTTGGAGACAGCTCCACATATGTACCGTGAAGTTCGACCAGGGGCTAATTATAAAAATTCATTGGAATTGCTACGTCGTTTTAAAGTAACCCATCCACAAGTAGCCACAAAATCGGGGCTGATGTTAGGTCTTGGTGAGACTATTGAGGAAATTACAGACGTATTAAAAGACTTGCGTGAACATAATGTAGAGATGCTCACTTTAGGACAATACTTGCAACCAAGTAAGCATCACCTTCCGGTTAAACGCTATGTTCCCCCCGTTGAGTTTGATCAACTTGGTGTCATTGCAAGAGAGCTTGGGTTTACCCATGCTGCATCTGGTCCACTAGTGCGTTCAAGCTACCATGCAGATCTGCAAGCGGCAGGTAAACAGATAAAGTAGTAAGGCTTAGGTCATTGCTTTTATGACATGCAGTCTAATTTCTAATAACGTTAGCGGTGCAACCTGTGTCACTTCTGGGGGAAGAGACACAAGAAAGTGCTTCGCGACTAGGTACTATTTTAAAATCCCTATTGTGACATAGGTTAACGCGCTGATATCCCCAATTGAATTTTCATCTATTGCCTATTATCCGCGTTGATGTACGCTATTTATGCTGATCGACTAGTATAATATTACCATCGGGGTCGGTCATCATAAAATTTGCCGGACCTTTGCTATTTTCACCAATCAATTGGCCACAGTCGATGCCCTTGTTACCAAGCATTTTTTGTAAATATCTAACGTCAATATAATCGTCAATGTTTTCACCATTGGCATCCCAACCTGGATTAAAGGTCAGCATGTTTTCCTTTAATATGCCTTCAAATAAACCAATAGCTTGATTATCTTGGTCTTTCATTATTAGCCACTTTTGATCTATATGTCCGCCCATTTGGCTAAATCCTAATTTCTCATAAAATGCTTTTGAGACCTCAATATCAGCAACTTTTAAACTCAAAGACAGTAAACCTAATTTCATAATTGCATTCTTTATTTTGATAAAATTCTTAACTCTTAGCATAACAGATTTAGGCGCAAATTTGCTTTCGTCCTGCGTAAACTTTTAATCAATTCAATATTGTACTCACATATATTATTTATGAATAAAAAGGTACTTGTTTTATCATCCGTGTGGCCTTAAATTTACAGTTAGTTTATTTTTAAATATAATAATTGGATAACAAGCTATGAAAGCGCAGTCAATTCTAGAGACTATCGGTAATACCCCGCATATTAAAGTTCAACGTTTGTTTGGAGACAAGCAAAACGTGTGGATTAAAAGTGAGCGATCGAACCCAGGTGGTTCAATCAAAGATCGTATTGCATTGTCAATGATTGAAGCCGCGGAAAAAGACGGTTCATTAAAGCCCGGTTCAATTATTATCGAGGCAACCTCGGGTAATACAGGTGTGGGTCTGGCGATGGTGGCGGCAGTAAAAGGCTACAAATTAATATTGGTGATGCCAGAAAGCATGTCGGTAGAACGCCGTCGCTTAATGTTGGCCTACGGCGCAACGTTTGCATTAACACCAAAGGAAAAGGGCATGAACGGGGCAATTGCTAAAGCACAAGCGCTAGTGGCCGAAACTCCGAACTCGTGGATGCCGCAACAGTTTGAAAACCCAGCCAACATAGATGTGCATGTTGAGTATACCTCACAAGAAATCCTTGCCGATTTCCCCGATGGTTTAGATGCAATTGTAACCGGCGTAGGCACGGGCGGCCACATTACCGGTTGTGCGCGAGCCCTTAAAAAAATATGGCCACAACTAAAAATATTTGCTGTAGAGCCATTAGCATCACCTGTGATTTCAGGTGGCGACCCTAGCCCACATCCTATTCAAGGTATTGGTGCAGGCTTTATTCCTAAAAACTTAGACGTTACACTTTTAGACGGCATTATTAAAGTCGATGGCGACGATGCAAAAGACATGGCAAGACGCTCCGCAACTGAAGAAGGTATGTTAGTCGGTATTTCATCGGGTGCAACTTTAGCGGCTATTAGTCAGGTGTTACCCACGCTAGCTGCAGGCGCAAAGGTGCTAGGGTTTAATTATGATACCGGTGAGCGTTATTTATCTATAGATGGATTTTTACCGCAAGAATAGTTATACGTTCCGAAATCGATCATCCATTTCCCTGCTGTGTCAGCATAGTTGTCGCCTCATTTTTTTTAATAAATGGGCACAATTATGCTGGCGCATTCAGAAGATTCAAAATTACAGACGGATTTCAGCAATGAACTAGCCGTCCTCTGCCCGCTTAACAATCTCCGGCCAGTATTAACAGGAGGAGCTTCAATCCTCGATGAAAAATTACTTGTGGTAGACAATACATCTTTAAGCCTCAACGATATTCATTATAGAGTGTTGCCTTTTCTTTATCCCGATAACCTTCTTTACATTTATGGTGTCCATCAAGGTATTAAAGGCAGTCCAAATATTCGTGGGAAGGCGTATACCGCGAGCAACGTAAAAAAAAGCCTATTGGACAATGCACGTGAATTTGTAAATTCCAATAGAGGCACACAGTTTAATGGTGGAGCGGGAGTTGTGCGCGTTTCCAGTTTCTACGAAAGAAACGCCAGTCTGTTTCAAGACTTTGAAAACGACATTAAATCACATCTTTTGAAATACGCCGATGGTTCTGTCGACGAGTTCATTAAATCAGCCTCAACGTTCAAAGCAGACATAAATAACTGGCATATTACCGACCTATACGGAAGTATCAGGCGCAGAGACTACGGCGTTAATATAAACGGAATGCGATTAGCAAAAAGTAATAAATTCTCTATGGAACAAAGAAACCTGCTTGTTGCTCTTATGAGAGTGAGAGCCATTAACTTTGGTGAAGGCACAGTTTCGGTGACCGATTTACCTTCTAATGAAGAAACCACAACCGAAAAAGAGGATAACAAAGAGAGTCAATAGGACTGTGTAACAATACTGCCGTTCAAATTCGGGGAGTCGTGCTTGTGTAAACAAACATGAGGCAAAATGAAAATCAAAACGTGGTCAGAGCACCGTGCTGAGATGCACCACGAAGACCACCGAGAATGGCATGGCAACGGGCCGATCGTTGCGATAACGTTATTCTTAATTCGTCGGTCATAGGGCTAGGGCCAGAAACAGAAGCTTGGTATTCAAAGTGCTGTATCGAGAATCATCATTAAAACAAACCCAATGATAAGCCCACCCGTTGCCCAGCTTTCATGCCCAGCGCGATGGGATTCAGGAATGATTTCATGACTGATCACAAACAGCATTGCACCTGCAGCGATCGCTAACCCCCAGGGGAGAAGATGAGCCGAAAGGCCTATCAATGCGACGCCTAACAGGGCCGCTACAGGCTCCACCAGACCAGAAAGAGCACCAATGCCAATCGCTAATCCTTTGCTGTAACCAACGCTCATCAAGGCCAACGCAACCACAAAGCCTTCGGGAATATCCTGTATCGCAATACCCACCGCCAGTGCCTTTGCACCCACCAGATCCGGGCCCGCAAATGAAACACCAATCGCCATGCCTTCAGGAAAGTTGTGCAACACAATTGCCATGACAAAAAGCCAGACCCGCTTGAGCCTCGTTGCCTGCTCGATATTGACCTCAGATCGTGCGCCGCCTTCAAGGCCTTTGACAAAATGCTCATGAGGCACAACCCGCTCAATCATCAGCAAACCCAAAGCGCCCAGTATGATGCCACCGCCAACAATCCCCCCAGCCAGCCAGGAACCTGCGCCCTGATCAGCGGCAGTTTCCAGTGCCGGGATAATCAATGAAAACGACGTTGCTGCCAGCATAACCCCGGCGCCAAAGCCCATAAGCGTATCGATAAGACGCTGCGAAAGCTCGCGCGTCAAAATAGCAGGGATCGTACCCAGCGCCGTTGCCGCAGCGGCAAAAAGACCGCCCAGCAGCGCGCCTGTTATGTGCGGATCACCCGCAGCCAAACGCACGTATATGCCAGGCAACAACGCAACGAAACCGCCAATCATAATTGTCAAAACTACCCAGTATCGCAATGCCATAAACTCACCTTATGTTCATTATGTCGCCAATGTGGCGTCCTGCGCTGTAGCTAGAATCTGCGGATTTCCATTGTACTTGAGTTACTTCATTTGCACAAAACTCGGGAACCTCGCCCAGAGTGCTAAAAACGCTAACGAATCAGGCGGTAGGCCAGAGACTTGCAGGTTGTCAAGTAGAGTCTTTTTTGGTGCCGGGCACCGGCACCGCAGATACGAAAACGTCCCGCACAGTAAAAGGCTTATCAGATTGGCTATCTTTTTAAAAGTGATAGTAAAGCCAACTATTTACGTCATAGCTTGCGGCTATTAACACTATAATTTATGGTGACTCAAGGCCTAATGATGTATCAAACCAATTCGTTAAAACTGAGTTTTTGGTTGATAACGTGATTTCTTATGGCTCAATGACATGGTCTAATTGATTTCAAGTTTGAAGACGTCGACGTAATTGGCTATGATCCGTATATTGAGGGTGTCGTATCGAGATAATTAAGGAAATATTATGATTGTATCAATGATTGCGGCAATGGGAAAAAATCATGTGATTGGTAAAGACAATCAGATGATGTGGCACCTCCCACTAGAGTATAAGTACTTTAAAGAAACTACTTTGAACCATTGCATCATTACCGGACGTAAAAATTATGAGTCAATTGGAAGACCGTTGCCTGGTAGAACAAATATTATTGTTACTAGAGATACTGCACTTCAAATTGAAGGATGTATTGTCGTAAACTCTATTGATGCAGCACTAGAATACGCTAAATCAAAGGGAGAGACAGAGGCTTTTATTACAGGTGGCGGACAAATATATGAAGCCTCATTACCTTTAGTGGATAAAATTTATCTGACACTTGTTGATTTTTCCCCAGATGGTGATGTCTTCTTTCCTAAGTTTGATCAAGAAAAATATACGAAACTAGAAGTAGCTTGTATGCCTGTAGGTGAAAACAACTCAATTGCGTGGACAGCTTACACTTATACAAAATTATAGTACTCCTGTAGTCAACGCAATTTTAATTATCGCGATAAGTTATGCAGGAAAATGCTTATGCTATTTGGCAGCGTAGACCCAAAGCTGGTTTGATTATGCTTACAGACCGAGGCTCACAATGGCACTGTCAAGTTACCGACTTTTGATGAGCAGAACGGCAATTTAACTACTCAACCCAAATTTTGGACACGACTCGCTGCTTTCGTGTCTTTACATTTCTGAACTTATCTTAACGCCTCTTGCTGTCAGCAATTCTTCGATGTCACGAAAGCTACGTGTCAATCTATGATAAAGCCAATCATGCGGACTGCAATGAGATTAATCATGGCATTGCAGATGCTTTACGCGGCACCACAGTCTATGCCGGTTTTGATAATAAAAAAGCGAATATATAGGCCGCTTTGTGCACTTGAAAATTATTACTTAAAATGAGAAGGTACGCCCAACAGACAGAACGATACGCTCATCTGCAGTATCGATGTTTAAGCTAGTATTCTCGGCTGCAATTACAATATCAAAGCCGGCAAGACTGGTTTGATACGCTAAACGATAGTGCTTATATGATTTATTGCTACCGTCCCACGCAAATTTATTGCCATCGAGTGAATTTGAGATATCAAAGCTGGCACGTAGCATATGATTGGGTGCCAGTTCAATAGTATGGGCAAGCATCGAAATCACATGACCTGCACCAGTACCGAAATAATCCCAACTGTACCAAAAGTTAAGCTCTGTTTTGCCCAAATCACTGACATAGCCAAACTTCGAGTAGGCTTCAAAATAGTCGCCATCGCTTGAATTGCTTTGACCATGATAGCTGTAATAAGCAATACCATAGTCAACGCTTAAGGTATCGCTTAACTGGGCATATTTGCCAAAGTAAACATCCCATTCAAGATTAGTTTCATCACCAAAATCAACATTTGATGCCCACGTCCCCGCATACATACCGGTGTCATCAAATGAATAATCAAGGCTGCCCTGCAGTGCAGGATCGTTTTGGGTTTGGCTCACACCATTAAAGGTATAATCAGATAAGCCTTTAACAGTGGTTGACCAATCGGCTAATGTAGACTCTGAAAAAATTACCAATGGTAGTGCAACTGCAAATAATGTTTTTTGAGTTGTGATAATTTACTCCTTAGCTAAGGTCTTTTAGCTAGTTGATTTAATTTTTTTGTAGTCGAGCTTGTTGTCTTTAGGCGAGCTATCTATTTTGCGTACCGTTTTGGTTTTGCTAAAAGCAATGAATGCTGCGCAACCAAAAAATAACCCAATTACCAATGCGCCTACCCACTGAATTTTCAAAAATTCGAGTTTAAATAACAGGGTTAGCAATGAGAGAGCGACAACATTTAAAGCAACATATTTAAATTTACCTAAACGCTTAACGGTTATATTTAAGTTGTCGGTGTATAAACGAATAAGCGAATCGAGTGAATTGATCACAAACACGATACCCACAAAGGCCATCGCAAAGTTTTTCAAACCAGCGGTAGGAATATCCGCTTCGTGATATTGGAAAAGTACGCTAAACCAAATCGCAATGGGAATTGACGGAAAAATCAACATCGCAGCCAAAACCTGATAGGTTTTTAAGCCACCGACAAAACGCGAGGTAAATTGACCAATCATGATGCTCCATGCAAACCACCAAAATAAGTAAAACTCATGGTACTCGTTTAGCGGCAGCACAAATTCATTGAGATTGCCAAAGTAGCTGCCGATCAGCGCTAAATTATCGGTGAATGCTGACACTTTACTGTCACTGCCCGTAAACGCGCCAAGCCACATAAAGCCAATTAACAGCATAAATAACCAAGTGGTCGAGATACTTAAAAAACGCACGTATTTTATGTCGGTGCTTGAATACACAGAAAAGCATATCGCTGCCAACACAATTAAATAGAAGGTCGGAACAACTGATTCACCATCGCCAATGGTAGGTAGATACCAGGGCAGATTGGAGAGCAACAAATAGGCAGTAAAGGCACAAGTACCAATAATCACCACATTATTGAGAAATTTCACCCAGGGAATGTCGAAAAACTTCACCTTTGGTTCTATTACACAGAAATAAAAGCAGGTAACAAAGTAAAATCCCCAGATTAGAAAGCCCCAATAAGCAAATTCAATGGCCAATGGATTGGCAAACGCATACTCCGGGCTTGCTTTTACGTCTGCATAACCGGCAAACTCAGTAAGTGGAAACATAATCAAGCCAACATCTAAGCCTGAGGTAAATAAAATAGCAATAAAGGTAAAGGTTTTTACCGGCGTAACACCTACAACCCTCACATTTCCCCACTTAAATAAAATAAGAATAATAGACAGGAAGGTAAAAATAATCCCCGCATTAAGCCATATAGTCATAATTTTCTCCGCAAAATAAGTAATACTACTTCATCATTGCTCCGAATTTTTAGCCTCGCATTAACGCAGCACAAACAACTTATGCTGCTTGCCATTGCAAGTCCCGCAGCACAAATACACTGCAGGTAGCCGGATTAGATCTCTGCACTACGCTGCACAGTTCGCCAATCATCTGTCATGGCGACGCCTGCTTGTGATTTGCTAAGTGGTGGTTTGCCTAAAATGAGGTCCGCCGCTTTTTCTGCCAGCATAATGGTTGGTGCATTTAAGTTTCCGTTTGGTATGGTTGGAAAAATTGAAGAATCCACCACACGCAGGCCTGTAATACCGTGTACTTGAGTGTTTGAGTTAACCACCGCCGTATCGTCTTCACCCATTTTGCAAGAACACGAAGTATGATACGCACTCTCAACCGCTTGACGTACAAAGGCATCAATTTGCTCGTCTGTTTGTATTTCTTTACCTGGCTGAATCTCTTCGTCGCGATATTCATCAAACGCACTTTGCTCAATAATTTCACGGGTTAATCGTACGCAGGCTCTAAATCCTTCAATATCATCTTGATGTTGCAAGTAATTAAATTGAATTTTTGGCGCCACCGTTGGATCGATTGATACAATGGTCACTGCACCGCGGCTTTTTGGTTTGTTATGGCCGACATGCACTTGAAAACCATGCCCGGCAAAAGCACTTTTGCCATCATAACGCATCGCTGCGGGTAAAAAGTGATACTGAATATCGGGCCATTCAACCCCAGGTTTTGAGCGAATAAACGCGCAGGACTCAAAGTGATTAGTCGCGCCTAGGCCTTTGCGGGTTAATAACCAACGTAAACCGATCAAGCCTTTGGAAATCAAACCAAGTTTGCCATTTAAGGTAATTGGCTGCTTACACTTATATTGAAAGTAAAACTCCAGGTGGTCTTGCAGGTTTTGCCCAACGCCAGGTAAGTGATGTTTAACTTCAATACCAGCGGCCTTTAGTGTATCGCTATCCCCAATACCTGAAAGCTGTAATAAGTGCGGTGAGCCTATTGGTCCTGCACTTAACACAACCTCTTTATTGGCCTTGGCGGTTATTGTAGTGCCATTAACACGGTACTCAAGGCCAATGGCTTGTTTACCGTCAAGTAATACTTTTTCTGCCAAAGCACCGGTGACGATGCTTAAGTTGTTACGTGACTTAACTGGGTCAAGATACTCACGACTGGCAGAGCTGCGGACCCCATCTTTTACTGTCATATGCATGGGGCCAAAACCCTCTTGCTGAGCCGCATTGGGATCCTCAGTGGCACCATACCCTGCTTGCTGACCGGCTTTAATAAATACTTTGTACAGGGGGTTGGCCATTTCATTGCCATTATTAACCCCTAGCGGACCCTTATCACCACGATAAGTATTTTTGCCTAAATAAAACGCTTCCGCTTTTTGAAAATAGGGCAAACAAGATTGATAATCCCAACCCTCGGCACCGTGCTCTTGCCACTGGTCAAAATCTTTTGCGTGGCCGCGCACGTAAACCATGCCATTGATAGATGATGAGCCACCTAACACTTTGCCCCGAGGGCAATGCATTTTTCGCTTATCTAAATACGGCTCGGCTTCAGTATAAAACTGCCAGGCGTATTTATCCGTATTCATCGGTATCGATAAGGCCGTTGGCATTTTAATAAAAATGCTTTTATCGCTACCGCCCGTTTCGAGCAGTAAAACCTGTTTACTGCTGTCTTCAGATAATCGGTTGGCCAACACACAACCGGCTGAGCCGGCACCTACAACGATGTAATCATATGTTTGCGCAGTCATTAAAATGGACTCTCTATGTTGCTCATACCCACATAAATTGATTTGGTTTGGGTATAATGGTCAAGGGTTTCAATACCATTTTCGCGGCCAATGCCCGATTGTTTATAACCGCCTACTGGCATTTCTGCGGGTGAATTGCCGTAACTGTTGATCCAACAAATCCCTGCTTGCAGTTGGTGAATAACGCGGTGAGCACGTTTAATATCTTGGGTAAACACCCCAGCTGCTAAGCCCAGATGAGTGTCGTTAGCACGGCGAATGACATCGTCTTCGTCATCAAATACCAGCACGCTCATGACCGGGCCAAAGATCTCTTCTTTGACAATGGTCATGTCATCGGTACAGTCGACAAACACAGTCGGTGCCACAAAATAACCATTCGGTGCAGACGCGGGGCTCAATGTTTTACCCCCGGTTAAAAGTGTTGCGCCTTCGGCAATCCCTTTATTTATATAACCCATGACTAAATCATGATGATTTTTTGAAATAAGCGCACCAAAATTAACCTTAGAATCGAGGGGATCACCGGGGATAATGTTTTTTTCAGTGCGGGTTTTAAGCTCATCAATAAATTGCTGATAGACTTTTTTGTGAACGTAAATACGCGTACAGTTAGTGCAAATTTCGCCTTGGCTGTAAAAGTTACCCAGCATCGCCGCGCTAACCGCTTGCGACACATCGGCATCATCAAACACTAGTAGTGGTGATTTACCACCAAGCTCCATGGTGACAGCCTTAAGAGAGTCAGCTGCGTCGGCGACCACTTTTTTACCTGTTCCCACTTCACCGGTAAAGGATACTTTTTCGATATCCGGGTTTTGGGTAAGCCACTGGCCAACTTCAGCCGCGCCTTGCACGACGTTAAAAACACCAAGGGGTAAACCTGCCTCGGTAAAAATTTCAGCCAATTTAATAGCGCTTAATGGGGTTTCTTCTGAAGGCTTAAAAATAAGTGCATTACCCGCAGCAAGTGCAGGGCCTGACTTCCAACAGGCAATTTGCAATGGGTAGTTCCACGCACCAATACCGGCGCAAATACCTAGAGGTTCTTTGCGGGTATAGTAAAAATCTTCGTCTACCAATTGTTGCTGGCCAGTTTGTGCGGGGGCAAGCCCAGCAAAATATTCAATAACATCGGCGCCCGTTTTTACATCAACACACTGGGCCTCTTGCCAGGGTTTGCCGGTATCAAGCACTTCAATTTTTGCAAGTTCATCATTTCGCTCACGTAGCAAGGTTACGGCTTTTAATAAAATGCGGCTACGTTCAATCGGCGTCATGGCAGACCAAGCAGAAAAGCCTTGTTTAGCGCTTTGAATTGCGGCATTTAGAATAAAGCCATCAGCGACTTCAACATGATAAATCACCTCATCCGTGGCAGGGTTTTTAAGTGCAAACGTTTCACCACTTTGATTGGCTAAAAATTGACCATTAATAAAGTTTTGGTAAACAGGCGTCGTCATATTATGCTCCATACTGTTTGATGTGAATGTGGTCCCTGGCTTCACAAGCATAAGCTTGCAACTTGTCGATAGTGCGCAAATTGTTGACGCCTGTAGCAGAATCATCTCTTTTTTCGAAATCTTCCATATCCAACAACTGAATATGCGCCAAGGCGGCTGGATTAGCGTGATACCAATTGGTACTCATAAATTGAAGGACTATCTTTGACATGTTGCATAGACAGCAGTGAATGAATCCTCTCTTATTCAATATCAATATCAATATCGCCATCAGCGGCTACGGTGATATTTATATTTCGCGGACAAGCATATATAAAATTTTTCCCGTTTTTATAGCCTCAAGTTTAGTCATTTTCTTAAAATAGAGGTAAACCTCCGTTAGCTAGTGCTAATTAGCATGTTCATTTATACATAACCTGAATTCTGAATGAACATGGACTGTCATGGGTGGAGCGCTTGATGTGTATCCTAAAGTAGAAAGTAATTTTACGACATTAGGGATTCCCACACTCGAGTATCGGTTATCCCTAATTTCAAACAGGGTCGGCGCGCCGCAGTACAGGACTAAAATAAAAATGTATTTGGTTCGAACACCGCGAATATAGATTACGCACAATGGGATGTACAAAAATGAAGCTAGGTTTTGACACGCTTGCCTATGCACTTAACTAATTGCATTTAACAAGGATACGCAACCTCTTTTTATGGGTTATTTTGGATTCATTTTACGTAAAGCGCATCACTAAATAACTATAGTAGTTAACGATACTAAAAGAAGAAATAGTCGAATGTGTTGATTTAAGGTTTAACCCAACGTGTAGAGTTTACGATTTAATAAACATCAGCACACCTCGGCTTCGGAGGCACAGCGTAATCTATTTCTGATCGTTGCACTTGGGATGATTATTCTTTAGGTAAAGCACCGTTTATGGAACATCTTGGCGCCCTTGATTCAGTTTACAACGGGTGAATAGTGATCATCACAAAGCAATGATTGAAATGGGAGAGCTAGATCCGGTATCGGAAGACATGCTGATTGGTCAGTTAACTGATATGGAGCCGTTCCAATGGTTTATTCGTGCGCATCTTTAATCTTCTGACGGTCATTTACTCGCAGCCAACAAGCACACCAAGTCGGCTGCAGCGAAATCTGCACGTTCTTAATAGATGAGCTGCAGCTATTGCCCACTTTTATCTGATTCGTCATCGGCGTCCTCTTCCTCAGTGTCTTCATCTTCGACTTTTGGTGTACCATCAGAATTAAATTCGGCTATTGCTTCACCAGAGGACTCCCAGTGCTCTTTTTCTTCGTCAGTTGCTTTGGGCGAGAATAACCCCGTATAAGCATAGAAAATTCCGATCAGGGGTGCCGTCCAGCAGGCAAAAGCAAGGGGGATATACAAAAGATTTTCTATATTACCATCGGCAATACCAAGACCGAGAGCTGAAATTACAAATGCGCCACCCGCATTCCATGGAATTAGCGGAGACATTAATGTTCCGCCTTCTTCAATTCCGCGTGATAGATTCAACGTTGAATAACCCATACCACGATACACCGGTGAATACATTCTTCCCGGTAAAGCGATGGATAAGTAGGGGTCGCCAGCTACTAGGTTAGTTGCAAACGCGGTTCCAATAGCTGCGGTTTGAGTGCCAGCAAAACTACTGATTTTACTCTTAATAGCATTAATAATCGTTTTCAGACAGCCTGTTTTCTCAAGCGCTCCGCCAAAGCCTAAAGCAATCAATATTAAGGAAATTGTCCACATCATGGATTGAATACCGCCTCGATTTAACAGGTTGTCAATTTCTCCAATACCGGTGTTTATTGAATAGCCATTGTTCGCAAAATCAAAAATTGATTGTAGACTCTGACCCTGAACAATCATTGCTGTTGCCCCACCCGCTAAAACGCCGGCGAATAGTGATGGCATGGGGGGATATTTTTTTATAGCTAAGCCCATCACAATCAAAGCTGGCAATAATACCCATCCTGAAATATAAAAATTTTCATCTAAGGCATTAGTGATGTCGTTGATTTTTTCAAATGAAATGCTTTGGGTGTCGATGACGAAGAATCCAACTAGCAAATATACTATAAGAGCGATCAGCATAGCTGGGATAGTAGTTGCCATCATATTTTTTATATGAGAAAAAACATCGGTTCCAGTGACTGCAGGGGCCAAATTAGTTGTATCGGAAAGTGGCGAAATTTTATCACCAAAAAATGCACCTGAAACGACAGCGCCAGCAGTCCAATATGCAGGAATATCGAAGCCTTCTCCAATTCCCATTAAGGCCAAACCAACAGTACCTACACTCGCCCAGCTAGTGCCCAGAGATAGGGAAACTACGGCGCAAATTCCCATGCCAGCAGCCAAGAATAGTTCAGGCGACAGTACTTTTAAGCCGAAATAAATAATACTTGGTACCGTACCGCTGGCAATCCAAACTCCAATGATCATCCCAACCGTTATTAAAACGGATACGGAAGGTAAAGCGACGTGAATAACGTGAAAAATGCCTTTCTCTATACCCTTCCAATTCAGTCCTAGCTTAATACCAACAACACTAGTTATGGCTAAGCCAATGGCAAGAGGAATATGTGGTTCGAAAACACCAAAGTAAAAAATTTGCGTCCCAAGAATTAGCAGCGTTAACACAACGGGAGTCAAAGCAAGTAATAAGCCTGGTTTTGCACTCTCTGACAGTTTCATTTAAATACCTCATGTTTGCTATTCATAAATTTCAGCAACGAAAAGTTATCGGTATGCTTGCCTCTCCATTAATTATCGACAGCCTTACATTCTCCCTACAAGGAAATATGCCAAGAAGCTAGGATTAAAAGTCGACCACAGTTCTAATGTCCAGACAGGAGTCCTGCAAAACAATTAATCGAGCGAGTGCCGTAATCGCAATAAATAAAACACATTCGTCAATGAAAGAAAATTTGTGATCGGACCAAGTTGGGACAAATGTTTCTTTAAAAACGTTATTGATAGAAACATTTCGACCAAGTACAAAACCGTGAAGTAATATTGCATGAAATTTACGTTGAATAATAGTCTGTCAATGGCGGCACTATTCGTGCACCAAATTTAAAGTATCAGTTTAACTGGTCAACGCACTGCGTTGGTTAAATCGTACTGCTGGTTACCATAGTGTAACGTTTTTCTCATTCTTTCGTTTAGTTGTCTAGCGACAAGGCTTAACTTCGGTTGAGAATTCATATTTAGACTCGTATATAAATCAGAAATATGACATGTTTTACAAGGGTTTGACTGGCTCAAGAATACTCTAAACATAATTACCTGCTCCAAAAAAACAACCTCAAAGCAATCGAAATATACTGCGATGTTGTTTGTAACTGCGTATCAGAAACACAGTTTACCTCTGAGTAAACGTTGACGTTATTTGAGACTCCTATTATTTCAATGTGGAAAACCCCTATCAAAAAGTAGTGCTGTTAACACTAGTAAAAACCAGTTAGTCATAATGTGAACCCAAAAATCTCTACGTAGTTTCCACAATTTGGTATGGATACCCCTAATTGAGCTTATCGAATGCAATATATATATTGGGCACACTAATTTTTTTTACACGGGGGGATGATCATGAAAGTACGACTCACTAATGATTTCAAATACATAAAAACTGGCTATTTAGACATCACCATTCGGCCGATTCATAGGAGTGCTTGCGACCATGACGTGGGCAAGTTTGTTCCGCGTTCAGCATCAGTTCGAAGCCACCTTCTGGGAACAGAATTTCGTTGCGCAAAAGTTTCGAGTCAGTGCACCTAGCGCCCTGAGACGAGCACAAAAAACGGCTGGTTTCCTTAAGGGAGGTTCACGCCGGCTTAGAAACCAAGAGCCACCTCTAAGACAAAAAGAGAATAATAATTTTTTGAAATTAATAATTGAAAGGTGAATAGGATGATCAAAATATTAGGGCTGTTCATTGCTTTTTTGGGTCTACCAATGTCAGTTGGCGGTATTTATCTTTGGTGGCTTGGAGGCTCTGTTTATTATGCTCTGGCTGGCTCCATGCTAGTTGCATCCGGTTGGTTGATATTCAGGCAACGATTTATTGGTGTTTGGCTTTACATCGTGACCTATATAATCACGATTATTTGGTCATTTTGGGAAGCCGATGGTCAGGTTTGGGCTTTGCTTCCTCGCTTGTTTGGTTTGTCATTGGTGTTAGTTCTACTGCTGCCACTCAGTGCAAAAATGCAACACAGCCCACTGAAATTAAAACAGTCTTATGGATTAGCGTCATTAGTGTTGATCTCCATGTGCCTGGTGGGTGGTTTTTATGGTTCAAATAAGCCTGTCAGCGCGTCAGTAATTGCAGCAGACACATCATCTTACGATACAGATCCATCGCTACATAAAGTAGGTGCTGATTGGCCAGCTTATGGCGGCACTTATGCAGCAAGACGCAGTTCTCCGTTGCAACAAATCAACACTAATAACATCAGAAGTTTAGAACGAGCTTGGATATTTCACACCGGAGATATGCCAGAAGGTGACCCATCACAAAGCAAATATGCCGCAGAAACTACGCCGCTTAAAATCGGTGACCTACTGTATTTATGCACTGCGACAAACACCTTGATTGCGCTTGATGCCAATAATGGTCAACAAGTTTGGCGTCATAACCCAGATGTGAAAAAAACATTTATACCCTATAGCGCTTCTTGCAGAGGGGTTGCTTACTACGACGATGGCAGCCACAGTGGCAAGGCTTGTGAGAAACGCATTATTGAGGGCACTTTAGATGGTCGTTTGATTGCTGTTGATGCAATGACGGGAGAACGGTGCATGGATTTTGCCAATGCTGGTGCTGCCGACATTACCATTGGTATGGGTGAAGTTGAACCCGGTATGGTTGCCATGACATCGGCTCCCACCATCATCAAAGGTGTAGTGGTCACCGGCCACCAAGTCAAAGACGGGGTAAGTATCGACGCGCCATCAGGCGTATTACAAGGCTTTGATGCGTTATCAGGTGAACACTTGTGGGCGTGGGATATGGGTCAAGCTAATTTAACCGACAGACCAAATACGGGCAGCTTCACTCGTGGTACACCCAATATGTGGACTACCGCTTCTGGCGATGAAGAATTAGGCTTAGTTTATATGCCTATGGGCAATTCAGCCGGTGACTACCTGAGTTCTAAGCGCTCGGCAGCAGAGGTTCGTTATTCAACCGCTTTAGTGGCAATTGATGTATTAACGGGTAAACCAGTTTGGCACTTTCGCGCTGTGGATATCGATGTGTGGGACTATGACCTAGGTTCACAAGCCACTTTGGTTGACTTCCCCACCAATAATGGCACAACACCGGCTTTGATTTTACCCACTAAACAAGGCGACATTTACGTGTTAGATCGCCTCACCGGAAAACCGTTGACGGAGGTGATTCGAAAAGCGGCTCCTAATCGCGGTGTTGAGCCAAGTGAGAGGGCAAAAACGCAACCCTTTTCCGGTTTTCATACGCTAGCAAAACCGCCATTAACTGAACGTGATATGTGGGGCATGTCACCGATTGATCAAATGCTTTGCCGCATTCAATTTCGACAAGCTAGCTATGCTGGTATATACACCCCTCCCACCACTAAGCAGCCTTGGATTCAATACCCAGGTTATAACGGAGGGTCAGACTGGGGAGGTGTGGCGGTTGACACCAAACAACGCATCATTGTAGCTAATTACAATGACATACCCAATTACAACAGACTGATTCCCAGAGCCGAAACTGACGAGCTATTGCTATCTCAAAAAGCCGGCTCACATGCGGCATTAGCACCACAAAAAGGTGCACCCTATGGCATTGATGTCAACGCAGGGTGGCGCATGCCCTTCACTCAGCTGTTGTGCAAAGAACCGCCGTATGGCGGGATCAGGGCGATTAACTTAGATACTGGTGAGCAATTGTGGGACCGGCCATTAGGAACAGCCCGACGCAATGGACCCTTTGGCATTCCTTCGATGCTGCCATTCAATATTGGCACTCCAAACAATGGCGGCGCCGTAATTACCGCTGGCGGTTTGATCTTCATAGCTGCTGCAACAGATGACTTAATCAGGGCCATTGATATAAACACCGGTGAAACACTGTGGCAAGATATCTTGCCTGCTGGTGGACAGGCTACTCCGATGACTTACGAACACCAAGGCAAGCAGTATGTGGTGATCATGGCTGGCGGGCATCACTTTATGAACACACCGATTGGTGATGCGTTGATTGCTTATGCGCTACCCGACTAATAACAAGGCTGATTTAATTATCGGATTAAGTCCCCTTTGTCGCACTGGAATGGCTTTATTATTAGTGTTATGCCAGTGGCAGCTGTTCCGGTTGTTATTTTCTCGAAGGACTAAACGTAAACTTATTAACCGAAAGGCGAATTGATTTGAGCTTAAAAATTAATAAGAAGGATCGTGAGCATGCTCCACTAGAGCACGGTTTTTTAAAGGTATCTTCACCTGTGGAGGTCTTTATTGACAGCCAAGTGGTTACAGGAATAGCGCTATTTGTTTCTGTCATAATCGCTATGGTATTAGTTAACTTTGGATGGCAACAAACCTATGCTGCGCTAAACGCGATGAGATTAACCGTTTCCCTTGGCGATTGGGAAATAAGCCACTCTATACATTATTGGATAAATGATGGATTAATGGTGTTGTTTTTTTTCATTTTGGGTTTAGAAATAAAATATGAAATTTTGGTCGGTGCGCTCAGTAACATTAAAGATGCCGGATTGGTGATTGCGATGGCATTGGGTGGAATGCTATTACCCGCGCTTATTTATATATCCATCATTTGGTATGGTAATTCTGATGCTTATCAAGGTTGGGGCATACCCATGGCGACAGATGCAGCATTTGCGATCAGCATTCTGACGCTTTTAGGCGCAAAAGCACCGCGCGCAATTTTCGTAATCCTGACAGGCTTAGCCATTGTAGATGATATGGGAGCTGTGGCAGTTATTAGCCTTTTTTATACTGAGCAGATTGTTGGCGAGTCACTTGCTTGGGCTGGTCTCACATTACTATCAATACTCTTAATGAACCTTTTAGGGATAAGAAAACCTATTTTTTACTTAGCCGGTGGCATTTTGCTGTGGTGGTTCATTCTTCAATCGGGTGTTCATGCCACAACGGCGGGTATTCTGGCTGCCATGATGGTGCCTACGCAACCACATGCTAATAAAATTTGGTTTCGAAAAAAAATGGAAAATGTCATTGAAAATTTTCAAGAAATGGATGACCCGCACAAATCCATTATAGAGAATGGAAAGCAACACGCCCTTGCTGAAGAGGCTGAGGATATTGCTAAGCTATCCACCGCACCAATTTTACGTTGGGGCTCCACTCTAGATAAGCCTGTGAGCCTAATTATTTTACCTTTATTCGCGTTTTTAAATGCGGGGGTCATGTTACCCACTGCAATTCCAAAAGTAGCCGATGCTTTGATTACGCTGGCAATAATGCTCGCGTTGGTTTTAGGAAAAGGCATTGGCATAAGCCTTTTTGCTTGGCTAGGTTTGAAAATGGGCTTAGTAAGACTGCCCTCCAGTGTGTGCTTTTCTCAAATAGTTGGGGTCGGTTTTTTAGCCGGAGTCGGGTTTACAATGTCTTTGTTTATTTCTGTGTTGGCGTTCGAAGGGCAAGCTGAATTAATTGAACAAGCAAAGCTAGGGATATTATTGGGCTCATTAATCGCAGGTATTTTGGGAGTGCTTATTTTGCTATTTTCTTCGAAAAATTGAATAAGTAGTCGACTTAGTTTTAATTTTTAAACAACCAAAAGTAGCTCAAAGGTACATTTGAGTATTGGTAGCTGTCGTATTTGTTTAAAACTCAACTGAGGTTTAATAGTAACAACAATAGGACAAATCAAAGACGAAAATTATCAAAAAAATGGCGTATTCAGCGGGGTAATATTCAATTATCAGCCATAACTGAATAAGGAGAAAATAATGAAAAAGTTAGCAAAGTTATATCGCATGCATACGAGTGAACATATCTGTCCGTATGGGCTTCGCTCGAAAGACTTACTTCAAAGACAGGGTTTTGACGTAGAGGATAACAAACTGACCTCTCGCAAAGAAACCGACAAATTTAAGAAAGAGCACAATGTCGAAACAACACCTCAAACGTTTATAGAGGGTGAGCGCGAGGGTGGTTATGATGCGCTAAGAGACTATTTTGATATGGAACCTGCGGGTCAAACAGGCACTACTTACACGCCTATTTTAGCAATTTTCGCGGTTGCGTTTTTAATGGCAATAGCGATAGCCTTTGCTTATACAGAAAGTATCAGCTTAATAAAGATAATCGAACTCTTTGTCGCATTCAGCATGACCGTATTAGCTATTCAAAAGCTGAGAGACCTCTACACGTTTGCAAATTCGTTTATTACTTATGATCTGCTCGCAATGCGCAATTTACGCTACGCGTATGTTTACCCATTTGCAGAACTGTTTGTAGGTGTCGGAATGCTCGCTTCGTTATCAGGTTTCATCGTTGGTCCTATGTCACTATTCATCGGGACAGTTGGTGCAATTTCAGTATTTAAAGCCGTGTACATTGATAAGCGTAAACTGAAATGTGCCTGTGTGGGAGGTGATAGTAACGTCCCCCTTGGTTTTGCATCGCTTACCGAAAATTTATTTATGATTGCGGCAGGTGCATGGATGCTAGCGAAAGGGCTCGGAGCAGGTTAATGAACAAAAAATTGAGTGAACTTGGTTTACACGAGGAAAATAGCATTATGAATTCAGAATCTGGTGTTCTTCACACCTACTGGCAAAAAACAAAGGTTAGATACCCTTTTACCCCGACGAAGAGGATAACCTTAATATTTACGGCATGTTTGAGCCTGTTATTGTTAACGGGCTGCACGGACAATCCGGATCAGTCCCTATCAAACTCTTCTCAAAAGGGTAAAGAGCAAACGCGGGAGCGTCCTTTAAAGATAGTAAATGTCATGACGATAGAACCACAAATAATATCCATGAATAACGAATTACCCGGCCGTGTAGAGGCCTTCAAGACAGCAGAAATTCGTCCTCAAGTGAGCGGTATTATTCTATCGCGTTTTTTTGAAGAAGGTAGCCTTGTTGAAGAAGGTCAGCAACTCTACCAGATTGATCCGGCAAGATATGAGGCAGATTATCAAAGCACAAATGCGAGTTTGCAAAATATTAAAGCAGAACGGGAGCTTGCCCTTGCATTACAGAGCCGCTATCTAAGCCTGATAAAAACCAACGCCGTAAGTGAGCAAGAGCTTGATAGCGCTAAGGCAAGTGTGGCACAAGCCGAAGCCGCTGTTGCTCTCGCGCGGGCTGAGGTGAAAACAGCAAAAATCAACCTTGACTACACTAAGGTTTATGCACCCATTTCAGGATATATTAGTCCATCGACAGTGACCGACGGTGCTCTCGTTACTGCGCAACAACAAGCAGCTTTAGCAACAATTAGACAACTTGACCCAGTTTACGTCGACTTGTCTCAGTCGGCGGCCGGTGCAAAGACTTTGCAGCAAAGTTTAATGACCAGTCGCATGACAAAAGGCGAAGATGCCATGTTTGAGGTAACCCTTTTATTTGGCAATAACGATTTTGTCTATCCCCACAAAGGCAGTCTGTATGCTACTGATTTAGCCATAGATGAAAACACCGGTACGATTCGGTTGAGGTCTGTGTTTCCAAACCCAAATGCGGCTTTATTACCTGGCATGTTCGTGCGTGGAAGCATCGAGGAAATAGGGATTCAAGAAACAATCATAGTGCCGCAAAAAGCCGTCAGTATAGAGGCTGATGGCTCAAAGACGGTTTGGATTGTTGATGCTAATAATATAGCAAGCAAGCGTGCAGTGGTCACCAACAGCACTTACAAAAATAATTGGGTAATCAAAAGCGGCCTTAAAACGGGAGATACCGTTATTGTAGTGGGGACAATGATGTTGCAGCAAGGCTCCAAAGTTGCTCCTAAAAACATCAAATCGAAAGATTCAAATAATATGTCCTCTGGAGCAACGACATCTGATGACCGCACTACGGCCGATGCTGAAAATAATAAAACAGGCTCAAATTAATGATATCTAAATTTTTTATCGACAGACCAATTTTTGCATGGGTTATTGCCATCGTTATTATAGGCTTAGGCTCTTTGGCTATTACATCACTGCCGGTTGAACAATATCCAAATATAGCCGCACCTAAGATATCAATATCGGTCACTTATCCAGGCGCATCAGCGCAAACACTAGAAAACACGGTGACACAAGTAATTGAGCAAAGTCTGACTGGTATCGATAATTTACGTTATATCCAATCGCAAAGTTCCTCTTCAGGACGTGCAACTATCAACCTTACTTTTGAGCCGGGAACTGACGCTGATATCGCGCAGGTACAAACACAAAATAAAGTATCGCAAGCAGAGTCATCTCTTCCTCAAGCCGTCCAGCGGCTGGGCGTTGCTGTCAGAAAAGCGGGAAGCAGTTACGCCCTTATCGTTAGTTTTTATTCAACGGATGATTCATATGGACGAAATGAAATCTCTGACTTCTTGGCGTCTAACCTTGAAGAACCACTCAGCCGGATAGATGGCGTGGGGCAAATTAGGACATTCGGCCCTGAGCATGCCATGCGTATCTGGCTCAATCCACAATTAATGAACAATCTCAACATCACAACACGAGATGTTATTAATGCCGTTCAGGAGCAAAATGTACAACTAGCGACCGGTCAAATTGGCGGAGCGCCCAGTGTTGAAGGTCAGCAGCTCAACGCTACAATTACGTCGCAGTCATTACTTGAAACCGTAGCAGAATTCGAAGCAATTTTACTAACAGTTAATCAGGATGGCTCCCAAGCAACCTTAGGTGATGTTGCCCGCGTTGAAATTGGTGCGGAAAGTTACAGTGTCATTGGACGCTACAATCGCCAGCCTGCATCAGGAATTGCCATCGAGTTGACTCCTAATGCGAATGCTTTACAAACCGTTCAAGCGGTTAAAGACAGAATTCAAGAATTTAGCGACATCATTCCTGAGCAATTAGAAATCGCCTATCCTTTAGATATTTCACCTTTTGTGGAAGCGTCAATTTATGAAGTAATTAAAACGCTGTTGATTGCTGTCATATTGGTTATTTTAGTCCTTTACGCATTTTTACAAACATCGCGTGCGACTTTTATCCCAACAGTGGCGATACCCGTTGTGTTGCTCGGGACGTTTGCGTTTCTTTATGCTTTTGGTTACTCAATAAATATTCTCACATTATTCGCCCTTGTATTAGCCATTGGTATGTTGGTTGATGATGCGATAGTGGTTACCGAAAACATCGAAAACAAATTGGAAAATGATCCGAATATGACGCCAAAGGATGCTTCAGTTAAGGCGATGAAAGAAATTTCAGGGGCGCTTATTGGAACAACGGTTGTCATATGGGCAGTGTTTATTCCGATTACATTCTTTGAAGGTTCAACAGGCGTAATATATCGACAATTTGCGGTGACTATTTCTGTAGCAATGGGCATTTCGCTTTTTATCGCGCTGACTCTCTCCCCATCGTTGTGCGCCATCGTTCTAAAACAAGGTAAAACGGAAAAGAAAACAGGATTTTTTGGCTTGTTCAATCGGGGCTTTAAAAAATTGAAGGGAGGACATGAAAATTTATTAGTGAAGTTATTGGCAAGTCGAATTGTTTTACCGTTAGTTTTCTTAGCGATGATTGCGGTTACCGTTGGTGTATTTGTTAAAATACCCACTTCGTTTTTGCCAGATGAGGATCAGGGACGCATGTTCACCCTCGTTAGTGGGCCTGTAAGTTCAACATTGCAACAAACCGTTGAGAAAAACAAGCAAATCGAGGACTTCTATTTAGAGCAGACAAACGGTGCGGTTGAAGGAATATTCACTGCCGCTGGTTTCAGCTTTTCTGGTAACAGTCAAAACGTAGGTATCGGTTTTATCAAAATGAAACCTTGGGCGCAGCGCGGAGAAAGTCAAAGCGTCTTCCGGATCAGCGAACAAGCGGGCAAGGCACTGTCAACTGTGCCAGACGCCATGATCATTCCAATTGTGCCGCCCGCAGTAGCAGCGCTAGGAAACTCAAGTGGTTTTGAATTTCAACTAGTCGATAGGGCAGGTTTGGGACAAGGCGCGCTTAATGATGCAATGCAACAATTCATTCGAGAGGCAAATAAAAGCGGTCTGCTCAATAGGGTTCGTTTCAACGGACTGCCGCCTAGTCCACAATATGATATTGATATCGATTCCGCAAAAGCGCGAGCACTCGGTGTGCCAATTGCAACAATTAATCAAACTTTAAGCACCGCTCTGGGTGGTTCTTATATCAACGATTTCATAGAAAACGGCCGCATAAAGAAAGTATACGCGCAAGCGGACGCTGAGTATCGGATGTCGCCAACTGATATAGAACGATGGCACGTGCGCAATGCATCGGGTGGAATGGTGCCTCTGTCAACGTTTGGATCAGGTGAATGGACATACGGCCCATCCAAGCTAACGCGGTTCAATGGGAAATCATCCCGTGAAGTTCAAGGTGAAGCAGCAAAAGGCGTCAGTTCAGGTGAGGCTCTCAATCAGGTCTCAAAATTGGTTGGAAATTTGCCAAAAGGAATTGGTTTACAGTGGACCGGACTATCGTATGAAGAGAAACAATCGGGTGGTCAGGCATGGATAGTTTATATGATTTCAATAATAGCTGTGTTTCTTGCATTGGCGGCTTTATATGAGAGCTGGACAATTCCTTTGGCGATTATGTTAACTGTGCCACTGGGTATATTTGGTGCGGTTCTAGCAACGTGGGGGACAGGACAAGCTAATGATGTGTATTTTCAGGTAGGTTTATTAATGACGATTGCTTTGGCTGCCAAAAATGCAATTTTGATTATTGAGTTTGCAAAAACTAACCTTGAGGAAGGCATGAGTGTTTATGATTCTGCGGTAACTGCCGCGAAGCAGAGACTTCGCCCTATTCTGATGACGTCATTGACATTTATTTTGGGCGTTATGCCGTTGGCATTTGCTTCGGGGCCTGGCTCGGGTGCACAGAATGCAATATCAATTGGCGTACTGGGTGGTATTACGGCCACAACAATATTGGTTTTATTTTTCGCGCCATTCTTCTTTATTTGGGTCATGCGCCTATTTAAGACTGAAGAGCTAAAAAGTGACCGTCAAAGTTAGAGCAAAAATTAAATTGTAATTAACTTATGTAATTGCAAAACATTATTTAAAAAAAATATTGAGGTGAAGCACATGCTTTTTAATAATTCAAACATCACGGAGTCTCCTATTCGTCAAAAAATTCGCGAGTTCTATCGTATTGATGAAAGTGTTGCGGTAGAGCATATTTTACCCTTGGCAGAAGTTAACGATGATGCTGCAAGCAGGGCGTGGGAAAAGGCCCGTAAAATGTCCCTAAAAATACGTAGAGACGAATCAGGAAACGGTGCGATAGATGCCTTACTGGCAGAATACACATTATCAAGTGAAGAAGGTGTGGTGTTGATGTGTTTAGCTGAAGCCTTATTACGTGTACCAGATAAGCAAACTCAAGATGCCCTAATTAGTGACAAAATATCTAAAGGGCAGTGGAACAGTCATATAGGCAGCAGTGATTCACTATTCGTTAATGCCTCATCTTGGGGGTTATTAGTGACCGGAAAGATGGTTGACTATGCTGATGAACGCGAAAAAGATAGTTTTGGTTTATTGAAGAAGGTTATTGGTCGATTAGGTGAGCCTGTCATTCGTAAAGCAATGAACTACGCCATGCAAATTATGGGAGAGCAGTTTGTTATTGGCGAAACTATTAAAGATGCAACTGATCATGCTACCAAGAAAGAGCGGCAAGGCTTCGTATATTCTTACGACATGCTAGGTGAAGGTGCGCGAACCATGGTCGACGCTGAAAAGTATTTTAAAGCTTATCAAGTTGCCATAGATACCATTGGCGCAGTTGCTCGTGCGTCGGGTAAGAACGACCCTCGCAAAGTGCCTGGTATTTCAGTTAAGCTTTCTGCTATTCATCCTCGTTACGAATTTGCACAAAAAGAACGGATAATGGCTGAAGCTGCTCCCAAACTTAAAGCACTTTGTTTGCAAGCCAAAAGCTACAATATTGGGTTAACTGTTGATGCGGAAGAATCTGAGCGGTTAGATATATCCCTTGATGTTATTGAGGCGGTATTTAGTGACGATGAGTTAGCAGGTTGGAATGGCTTTTCGATGGCCCTGCAATCTTATCAAAAACGCGCCATTTTTATAGTTGACTGGTTACGTGAACTAACCATGCGTGTTGACCGAAAAATAATGGTCCGCTTAGTAAAAGGTGCTTATTGGGATACTCAGATTAAAAACAGCCAAAAAGGGGGGTATCCGCATTTTCCGGTATTCACTCGCAAGGCTTCTACTGATGTATCTTATCTCGCCTGTGCGAAAAAATTATTAGAATATAGAGATACTATTTTTCCACAGTTTGCTACGCATAATGCTTATACTGTCGCGACTATTCTTGAACTGGCGGGCAACGACAAAACAAGTTTTGAATTTCAATGCCTATATGGCATGGGTGGCTCGTTATATGATCAAGTTGTTACCAATGAAAATGTTCAATGTCGCGTCTACGCTCCGGTTGGTCCTCATAAAGAGCTACTCGCCTATTTAGTTCGTCGTTTGTTAGAAAATGGTGCTAACTCTTCTTTTGTTAACGCCATTATTGATGAGTCACAACCGGTCGAATCTTTACTTCGCGATCCCATTGAAAAAATGCATCGCTTAAAAGACAAATATAACGGCCAAATAATCAAACCCATCGCGTTATACCATGATGAAAAAGGTGTCGGTCGAGATAATTCCAAGGGCCTAGATTTAACAGATATCAATACAGTAAGCCCTTTAAAAACATCACTGGATAACTGGCTTATGGATAACTTGTTCTCTGAAGATGATGCGCCAGAGGGGTCTGTCGCTATTAGAAACCCAGCAAAGCAGAGTGAAATTATTGGCTTTCAACGACATCACAGCAACGATGAAATGCTCGCGATGATCGAAACAGCTCAAAACGCATTTGCTTCATGGTCACAAACACCTGTATCTGAACGCGCGTCCTTATTATGCCGTGTTGCCGATGTTCTTGAACATCATATCGACGAGTTAATTGCCTTATGCATCAAAGAAGCAGGGAAAACCGCACAAGATGGTATTGATGAAGTCAAAGAGGCGGTTGATTTTTGTCGCTATTATGCACAACAAGCGATTGAACTTGCAGAAGATGATCGTTTAGAAGCCCGTGGTGTGATGTTATGTATCAGCCCTTGGAACTTCCCGTTAGCTATATTTATAGGGCAAGTGACTGCTGCAATTGCTACTGGTAATACGGTGTTAGCTAAACCAGCCGAGCAAACAAGTTTAATTGCATTGCGCGCTATTGAACTAATGACATCTGTTGGATTACCACATGGCGTTGTACAAGCAGTTATTGCGCGGGGCAGCGATGTGGGTAGTGTTATTATTCCTAATGCACGTATTCAAGCGGTTATTTTTACTGGTTCTATTAAAACAGCGACTATAATTTCGCAAACATTGGCTGATAGAGGCGGCGATCAAGTGCCCTTTATTGCTGAGACGGGTGGACAAAACTGTATGTTAGTTGACTCTACCGCCCTGCCTGAACAAGTCGTTGATGATGTTATTTCTTCAGGATTTCAATCTGCAGGTCAACGCTGTTCCGCACTTCGAGTGTTATTTTTACAAGAAGATATTGCTGATAATGTTATTACAATGCTTAAAGGCGCATTAGCAGAATTGCATGTGGGTAACCCAGAAAATCTACGTACTGACGTAGGTCCTGTCATTGATCAAAAAGCGCTAGATTCACTCAATGCTCACAGTGACTATATGAAAACTCATGGTCAGCTATTATACCAATGCGATATTTCTGATGAGATAACAAATGAAATAGCAGATAACGAACATTTCTTTTTTGCGCCGCGACTTTATGAAATAGAGAATATTAACGCGCTGAAGCAGGAAGTATTTGGTCCTTGTGTTCATATTGTTCGCTTTAAAGGCGATGAAATAGAAAAAGTCATTGATGATATTAACGGCACAGGTTTTGGCTTAACTATGGGTATCCATACCCGCATTGAACAGCGAGCCATAAAGCTGGCTAAGCTATCACGAGCAGGTAACGTGTATATAAATCGCAATATGATTGGCGCTATTGTGGGTGTGCAACCTTTTGGTGGCCGTGGTCTTTCAGGTACAGGACCAAAAGCAGGTGGACCATATTATTTAACGCGTTTAGTTAAAGAAATAACAACACCCGGTGCCAAGGAACTCAATTTATTACCACAGCAAACTGAAGCCTCAAACAGCGATGCGGAAGCGGTATTATTTATGGACCGAGCTAGTACCGCAGAAAAAATCTGGCGCTTGAGCGAGTTAAATACCCGTATATCTTGCGTTAGCGAAGTATTAGCAAAAATAGCTCATATCGATATCATTGATAATTTAGCAGACGATTTAACGCAGACTCTAGAAGCGGCGCGCTCGCAATTAATTGATATTAAAAAACACTTGAAGGAACCAGCCGTTTTACCGGGTCCAACAGGCGAGTCTAATATTCTATATTTAGAAAATCGTGGCAACATCATCTGTTTTGCTGACGAAAATGTTACTTTTCACTTTTGGTTGCTTTCTGTCGTAACGGCTTTGGCAACTGGTAATACCGTGATCTCGGTTGTTTCTGATTTGTTTTATGATGAAGCAATCGCTTTTAGAGATGAACTTATTGCAACAGGGGAAGATGAAAATATTTTTCAAATTGCCCGGTTATGCCATTTAACAGCGTTGCTGGCACAGCCTGGATTATCAGGTGTTGTTGTTGATAGTCATTGCGACCGTAAACATTATATCAGTGAGAAATTAGCAGAGCGTGAAGGTGCAATTTTACCTGTAATCAGTTCAAAATATTTTGATAATTTGATTCAACGATTATTAACAGAAAAAGCTATCAGTATTAATACCACCGCTACTGGTGGTAATACGTCACTCATGACCTTAGATGAAGAAGATGAAGGATAAAGGAGCGGTTGGTTTTGAATACTAACGTTCTCAGCGAAGCCGTCGCGTCTACATCCTGCTTTTTGTCAGATAACTAATTATCAAATTTTTAGGGAGCCATTAATGAGTTTTAAGCATTTATCAGCCAACAAGTTAGCCCTTAGCCTAGCGGTTACCAA
>NZ_PJAR01000030.1 GCF_002836745.1 Glaciecola sp. 33A
TAGAGCGAAAACCAGTCACACGATTAATTGGCCGTGAGGCTCGGGTTTACTGAGATAGCGGTCGTTCATCACATTCGAAATCAAGGTTTATCCACTAAAAATGGTTGCCTTATCATGCAGCCTTGCGCTATGGTCTTTTGATATAAAGTTTAGCATTTGCTATATCAATAATACTGTTCAGTTGAACCAAGTGTTTATTCCCTAATATTCCAATCACGGGTGGTTGACCTTTTACGTTAACGGCGTTCATTAGTGCTGAAAAGTCAGTAATCAGGAAATCATCGATGACCATTTCATTACCAATCAAGACCTTCCCATTTCTATATACTTTCATCGGAAGCTCAAGACCCTCAGCAATAACAGTTTTTGCGGTAGGGTGGTTTTCTAACTGGAAACCATATTGGATTAAGGCAGACTCATCCAAAATGAGTTCAGGGGCGCCTGTATCGACAACAAGTCTGACGACATTTTCACTCAACTGAACATCAACAAAATTAAACCCCATTGGGGATTTATGTAACTTAATAGTTTCATATTTAGCGGTGGTTGATTTGCTCAGCAATAACTCAGTGTCATCTTTATTTTCAGGAATAAGTAGTTGTGCTTTTTTTACATCCAACAAAGCGTTCAAATGGTAAAGAGCATCATAACCAATAAGACCCATTACATCAGGAGCAAATAGTCCAGAAGATTCATTAGAATAAATAGATTTGATATTCAACTGTGTTTGTCCGATCGAAAATTGTGTTATCTCAACAGCAAATGTTTCAATTACCCCTGTTTTTTCGCTACCTATAGCCACACCATCAATTTTATTTTTGCCTTTAGTTATGCCAAAAACATTTAGTTTATTAGTATAAACTACGGTACCCGTTGCACCAGTATCAAGATTGAATTTTGCGTTAACCTGATTTATCGATGCTTCTATTTCAAAATAACCTTCATGGGTTTTATGGAGAGGAATAACCTGCATTTTTGCATTTAGCAAATGTGGAAAGGCTAATGAAATAGCGAACATAAATGACATGAAATTTTTCAAGCAAAGTTCCTTTTTTATTTTTAAAGCTATAAGATTTATTTTTAAAGCTATAAGAGTCTAGCTTCCCATATTAGTTCCTAACTTTCTATTGTTTGGTTGAAGTTAGTTTTACATCAATTTATCTTATGTTCGCTTACTGCTAATCGGTCTCGTTCATTGGGTAGAGGGTGAATAGCCGCTTCTGGCACAAAGCTCGCACACGAATTTGACCGGCTTAACGGCAGGTTTTTCGGTATTTAAGAGCGAGTTGATCTGGTAAAAAAGGGCAGTTTGGCAACGTAGCGATTTTCTTGTATTTGGCAGGGCGCGAACCCGAAAATAGCGAATTAAAAACAGATGTGAGTGACGATTGAAAGAATGAGCTAATCGTTAGTCTTGCTTGCGCCGCTTAAAAAATAGGAGGTACTGAGCAGTAAGTCAATGATATTGGGTGCTTACCACCTCACAACAGAGGTTACCATTAACTTTACACATGATTTTCAGTCGCTCTTCTCCTCGTAAAGCCCATGTGTAACGCACTTTTCAATTTTGTATTAATGTTTATCCATTTACTTACTCGTCAATCTAAACATAACACCCGCTTCAAGCTTTTGTTACTTGCCATCTGATTCTGAGCGCTTGGGTACGCTTCCTGTTATTACAATCGTTAGTAGACCAATGACTGCAAAAACACTTATAAAAAATGTAACATCAAACTCAAACCCATCGCCTAACAAAAGACCGACGACAGCGAAGATGAGTAATGCGAGAAAAGGTAAAACTACTATTCCCGCTATTATTCGTATTGGCAATCTTACTTTGCTATTCATTACGCTTTACTCTCCATTAATTGGCTTACAACACCAATTCAAGCGGCGGGCGCGCGCGCTTCGCGAACATCCGTCTTCAAATTCGTTGTGTGCTAACAGAAATATTACCCCTATCCATGTAAAAATTTCAAATTTATTTTCTTTAAAGTTACCAACTTATTATGAATACTTTATTATTATCAATACCTTACCAATTTATTGATAATAATTACCACCACTTTTCTACGATTACTATAACGGCATAGTAACAACAGCGTCCAAAACATAAGGATTAGCTGGCCTAACCGCGGCTTTTAACCTTATTGAATGTAGATGACTTAGAAGGGTATTTCAAAGAATGTCGGCTTTTTTGCTTAAGGGGCTTATTTTGATGTCAAAAGGTGCTCAAAACTCCAACGTGTTAAATTCTTTTCCAAAGCCCTCCAATAATATTCGGCGACTGTCAGCAATTGCCGTTTACTTGCCTGTCAACGCCATAGATAAAAACCTCATTTCTAGCAAAAAATGACAACTAAAATCTAGAAAATAACTACAACCGCTTACTTGGGCAAAGCTGACCAATGGAACAGTAAACAACTCTGTTGCTTTGTCAGCATCTTTATTGTCGACCAAAATTTCAGCTTTTTGAGAAGAGTTTCGCTATTAATAGCTGAGTAGCTTACTTTATTTTTAGTAGCGCACGTTTCGAGTAGCGTACTTTTTTAAGCAGTAGCACAGCATAAAAACTAGTGTTACCAGATTGATTTGCGGATTGTCGCTGCCAGTGCCAATCTCGAGCTGTTCTAGGTCCATTGAACGTGCCTTCTTGTGTTGAATTGTAACGCTGATTCACACCATCTGTTTCACAGCTTTCGCTAAAAATGATGCCAGCATTGCTCGCGCTGACATAAGTGATTAAAAGTAGTAACGAAAGTGCCGGTATTTTGATTCCGTAAAGCGTGATTTATTTCCTTCCTTGGTAAAATTTTAGATACTTAGTGTGACAGGTTTCCGAACCATATCGACTGTACTGAAAGACCGTTTTTCAAAGTTACCGGCATACTTTCTTACTCTTATTCATTCGCCAAGCCCTTGTGTCTATATTGCTGGGAACAAAACCTCGCTAAAAATCGCTTGTTATTTGTACTATTGAAAGATTTATGTAACAACATAGGTCTTTAAGAAGAACTAATCGCAAAGCTGTGATCTATTTTTGAAAAATTGAATTCTGTGTTCTGATTATTTGTATGTAAATAAGCAAGTAAGCTGAAGTATAAAATAGGTGATGGAAAGCAGATGATTGATCAAACACTAACACCAATGGAGTGTGTAAATTGGAAATAGGCATTGTACTCATATTATTCTGCGTTAGCGGATATACCATGCTCGCTAAAAGCCTCTCAAAAACTGTCATTACGGCTCCGATGTTTTTCATCGTTCTTGGTTTGGTCATGTCACAATCAGGCATACTAGAAGTACATGATTCAAAAGAAGTATTGTATTTAATCGCTGAAATTGCGTTGATTATTATCCTATTTTTAGATGCCTCTCAAATCGACTTAAGACAGCTCAAAAAGCAAAATACTTGGCCTTTGCGCATGTTGCTAATAGGGTTACCCTTATCAATTGTGCTGGGGACATTGGCTGGATATATATTTTTTCCGCACTGGCCCCTGGTAATGATAGCGCTAGTTGCCGCAATTATGGCTCCCACCGATGCCGCTCTTGGCGAAGCCGTTGTCAGTAATAAATCCGTCCCTGAAAATGAACGTCAAACTTTAACCGTTGAAAGTGGCTTAAATGACGGCTTAGCGCTACCCATAATACTATTTTTGGCAAGCTTGGTAGCTATGTCTAACGCACCTCAAGGGGACAATTTAGACTGGCTAATATTTGGTGCAAGCCAAGTTCTAATGGGAATAGCGGTTGGCTTTTTCATGGGTTGGAGCAGCGGTCGCTTATTTCTATTTGGTGAATCACGTGAGTTAACTTCGCACATATATCAAGGTATCGGGGTGCTAGCACTCACTGGTACATCTTATTTGATGGCTAGCCTTTTAGGCGGTAATGGGTTTATTTCTGCCTTTGTGTCTGGCTTAGCATTTGGCAATATTGTGAAAGGACACTGCCGATTTATTTATCAATTCGCCGAAAGCGAAGGTCAAATGTTGGTATGGGCAGCATTTATCGTGGTTGGTTTAGGTTTATTGCCAGAAGCACTTGAACATTTAACGCTGCCGGTAGCTGGCTATATTCTTGTCAGCTTATTTTTAGTTCGGCCCATCGCGATTTATATCTCCTTAATCGGCACTCAATCCAAACCAATTACGCGACTATTCTTAGGTTGGTTTGGCCCAAGAGGCTTAGCCACCGCTTTATTTGCTCTGATAGTGTCAGAACAAATACTCGGTGATTATGCTAACGCCGTCTTAGTGGTTGCGATTAACGCTGTATGGATGAGCGTCCTTTTACACGGAATTACGGCTTCATTAGGGGCACAATGGTATGGAAAACATGTTCAAGGCATGATGCCAAAAAAACAAAAAAATGACGTTTAATCACGAGATTCTGAGCCTTTCTGACATACAAATTGAAGCAGCTAGGATGGTCGAGTTAAACAAAATCAGGGTAAGGGACATTGAAGTCACTCACGCAGATCAATCATCCGCGGCGTTAGCGTATTGAGGACCGTCCATTATTGAGATTATTACAGATGTTGGACTCGTCTAGTTCACAGCATCCCTAGTTCTGAAGTTTTTCCGTCAATAAATATACTAAAAGGCGTCTATTACAATGAAAAAAGTCAGTATCGCAAGTTGGAATGAAATAGAAGATCGCACGCCTGCATATGCACTCGTGGCGAATGTGGATCTAGTGATTGTGCGCTACGGTGACAAAGTTTCGGTCTTATATGGTCGTTGCGCTCACCGCGGTGCTCTAATGTCGGATGGTCACGTGGATGGCGACAATATTATATGTGGTGTGCATAACTGGGACTATCGCTTAGATACAGGCGTTAGTGAGTATGACAACGCTGAGGTATTGCATAAATTTTCGGCTTGGATTGAGAGTGAGCAAGTATGGGTAGATGAAGATGAAATATCTGCCTGGCATAGTGCTAACCCCCAACCCTATGCCCGCGATACATACCAAGGCCTATTTCAAGACCATACCGGCACAAAAGACGAGCCACATGTAAAATTGATCAGGGAGCTGGCGGGCAATGGATTAAGTCGACTTGGGCATCATGGCCCGATGGCAGCCATGGGCGTATCTCATTTGGAATTGCCTAGCTGGGACGATTTACAGTTTAATGTTGCGCAACTGGCTACCAGACCCTTACTTGACGACGATGCCGTTGCAACGGAAGTGATTATTGGTCCACGGGCAAAAAAGCCCTTACGCTTGAAGATCCCTCTATTTGTTTCCGATATGAGTTTCGGTGCTTTGTCTGAAGAAGCCAAAACCGCATTAGCAATAGGCGCTGAATCTGCAGGCACTGGTATTTGTTCTGGCGAAGGTGGCATGCTGCCAGAGGAGCAGCAAAATAACTCTCGATACTTTTACGAATTGGCCTCAGCGCGTTTTGGGTTTTCTTGGGACAAGGTACAAAAGTGCCAAGCCTTTCATTTCAAGGGCGGCCAAGGCGCAAAAACAGGCACTGGTGGTCATCTTCCTGGCAACAAAGTAGTAGGAAAAATTGCAGAAGTTCGGGGTCTACAGCCGGGTCAAGATGCAATATCGCCGGCGACTTTTCCTGAATGGACATCGGTCGCACAAATTAAAGACTTTGCCGACGAATTAAGAGAAAAAACCGGCGGTATTCCAGTCGGATACAAGCTGTCAGCGCAGAAAATAGAACAGGATATTGATGCCGCTCTGGAAATCGGTTGTGACTACATCATTCTAGATGGCAGAGGTGGTGGCACGGGGGCTGCACCCACGATATTTAGAGATAACATATCAGTACCCACAATACCTGCTTTGGCCCGCGCCAGACATCATTTGGATCGCAATGGTCCAGGCGGTGTGTCGTTAATTATTACCGGTGGATTGCGTGTGCCCGCTGATTTTGCCAAAGCATTGGCATTAGGTGCTGATGCTATTGCGCTGTCAAACTCTGCCTTGCAAGCGATAGGATGTTTGGGTATGCGGGCGTGTAACACTAATAACTGTCCAGTAGGAATTGCTACTCAGAAAAAAGATCTTCGTGCTCGGCTTATGGTTGAAGACGCAGCTAAACGTTTAGAACGCTTTTTTAACGCAAGTACTGACTTAATGACAATTCTTGCTAGAGCTTGTGGGCATAACGATTTACAGCAGTTCTGCATAGACGATTTAACCACATTCAAGTCTCAAATGGCAGATTTAACGGGTGTGCAATTTGGCGGTATGCGAGGACGATTATAATGCTAACAGCGAGCCTAATTTACTTACTAATTGGCATAATGTTTGCCATCGTTTTTTTTGTTATTGGATATCGTAAAATCGACCCATCAGCAGCGGGCACGCCCTGGTTTGTGAGACTTCTATGGACCCCAGCAGCCTTAGCAATTTGGCCAATTCTGATCATCAAGTGGCTTCGGCCTCGTGCTTTTAAGCCAAACTAAGGAGCTATTGAGATGAAAAGAAAACATCAAAAAATCCATCTAATGGTATGGCTGTTATTACTGCCTTTTCTAGTATGGATTGTTTATCATGCCAATCAAGGCCGCTTTGATATAGAAGACGTGTATCATCCCTCGTCCACTCCCGTTGAAGGAGGTAAATTACCATGAGCCATAGATTTGTCCCTGTTCAATGGAATAATAATAAGAAAGCATATGACAAAGCGCTATGGCTGAGCATCGTCATTTATATCGCTATTTTTGTGATTATCAGCGTGGTGATACATACAGGAGAAGAAGCATTGGTGCCGATGACAATGCTTATTCGTGCGTTCGGTTCACTTGGATTTATTCTGCTGACATTAATTTTATGTATAGGTCCGTTGGCACGCATTGATTCTCGATTCCTACCACTTCTCTACAATCGACGCCATATGGGTGTTTCGATGTTCCTTATTGTCTTGGTACACGCCATTTTAGTAATTATTTGGTATCACTCATTTGGCCCATTGAATCCTATTGAATCGATTTTTACCTCACCAGGCAGTTTCGATAACTCAGCTGACGTTCCTTTTCAACCACTTGGATTCTTTGCACTGATCATTCTTTTCGTTATGGCAGATGTGAAGGAAAGTGCGGGCAAGTGGATTGATATTGGCGATTGGAAATCAATTGGTAATAACCGTGCCAAAACGATTCAAATTAGTAATGGCGAGCGCGTCGCAATATTCCGTTATGAAAACAATAAGCTAGCGGCAATTTCAAACGTTTGCCAGCATCAAAATGGTCCTTTGGGTGAAGGTTGTATCATCGATGGCTTGATCACTTGCCCTTGGCATGGTTTTCAGTATCGCCCAGAAGATGGCCGTTCACCCGCACCATTTACTGAGCGCGTTGGCACATACGAATTAAAAATGGAAGCGGACAAAGTTATGTTAAACACGGCGGGGTTGCCAGATGGAACAGAGCGTCCAGTGTTAGTGATCGAGCAGCTTATCAACGTGGAGACCATAGCCAATGCGTAAAAATAATGAGTTTTTTGTGGGCTACCTTAAGGCCCCACAGTCAATTGTTTCTTTTTATAAGATTGTCGTTCCTATCTTTTTATTGATTGCCATTGCCGTAGGGGTTTGGTTATCACTGAATCAACAAAGTGCGGGCAAAGGAGTAGCGGAATTGTCTAATCAGTCAACCATGTCTGGTTACCTTACCTTAGACCCTTATCCGGTCTTGCATCATGTGGGCGAAGAAAAGCGCTCCGTGATCTTAGTAGACCGATTTAAGAAGTCGGCTAATGACTTATTACAACCCTATGCAAATCAATGGATCACCGTTTCTGGCTTGCCCATCGATAGAGGCGATTGGGTCATGTTGCAAGTTCCTGCTGACGCTGAGGTGCAGGTGGTGTCGAATAAAATGGGTCTTGAAGTTAGCGATCAATATTTGGGAGAAGTGACTTTTGAAGGTGAGATTATCGATTCAAAGTGTTTCCTTGGGGTAATGAAACCTGGCGGAGGTAAAGTACACCGTGCCTGCGCTCGCTTGTGTCTGCTCGGCGGAGTGCCGCCTATGCTAGCGGTCAAGAATCAACAGGGTGAGCGTTTGGGCTATTTATTGATGAATGAAGATGGCAGTAGCGCCTCAATTCCTTTATCAGACAAGGTAGCCGTACCTGTGAGATTATCAGGCACATTATTGCAGCGGGGCGAACTACAATATGTGCGTCTAAATGCCAGTAACGTAAAACTGCTTACAGGTTCAAAATTAGCAGATTATGGCGAAACCTTAGCTCAGATGTCTGATGAAGACGTGGCGATGCTGAACCATGACCATGACCATTAGCTTTATGTTTTGCAATATTTGTGTCGCCATTTGAAAAGTAAATAGACCAACGTCGGTTTTTATTAATGATGAATTGATAAAGCCTTACATTTTTAAAATACAGGGATAGACAACAATGAAAAAGATAATTCTGATATGTGCATTAATGTTGAGCGTGTTTAGTAGCTTGGCTTTCGCTAAAGACCCTATTGAAACGGGCTCTTTCAATAATAAAGCTATCTATGGCTACGATACCGTTGCTTACTTTACTGAGAACAAACCAGTAGAAGGGGCAGACCACATTACTAGTGAATGGCGAGGCGCCGTTTGGTATTTTTCGAGCACTGAAAATAAAGCCTTGTTTGACGCCGATCAAGAAAAGTATGCCCCTCAATATGGTGGTTATTGCGCATATGCTATGTCGAAAGGCCGTTTTGTGGGAATTGATGAAGAAGCCTTCACGATATACAAGGGCAAACTTTACTTGAACTATAGCAAAGGCGTTGCTGAAGACTGGAGTGAAGATAAAGACGGCTTTATTAAGCTTGCAGGTCCTGAATATAAGGCAAACGTGGATTTTTAGACTAAGCTTTTAACTTAAAATTTATACAACAGTACGCTTTAATTGATTGGACTAAGTTGACTTGGCAACTGGTCCAACTCACCTTTATTGCTTGTTCGGTTATTTTATTTTGGATGCTTGCTATAATGCAAGCCAGAGTCGTCTATCAATTAGCATCTTAAATACAAACCATTGGATTGCACAACATACTTGGCTAAAACAATTGATTAATATTCTCGAGGGTTATGGCTTAAGTGGTTCTATCGTCGAAATGTCAGGGCTTTTACATTTGAAGACGGGCCTAAGCTATTTAGAGGGCAATCACCTTTTAACTTTTGGCGATATGCATTCGCATCCAGATTTCAGCCAATTTAATCGTATTAAAGTTGAAGAAAAAGAAGCCTATGCTGCTAACAGCGTATGGATAAACGGCACTGTTTTAGTTCCCAAAGGGTTTCCCAGGGTATTGAACGAGATTAAAAACCTTGGCTATCATACCCGTGAAGTTGCCATTAATAAAAGCTGAGGAATCGACTCATTGTATTTATAAAAACGTTTGTATCTATTTAAAATCAAAAAACAAGGAAATTTCAACTGATATAAATAGGAGATCTAGCACCCAACTTGTCTTGATTTACTATCCCATAAAACAACTTATGCCACCTGCCCCGCAGCCCAACCGCTAGACCAAGCCCACTGAAAATTATAACCCCCTAGCCAGCCAGTTACATCAAGTACTTCACCTATAAAGAACAATCCTTCTTGATCCTTAACTTGCATGTTTTTTGATGAAACATAGTCCGTATCAACGCCGCCCAGTGTGACCTCGGCAGTCCGATAGCCTTCAGTTCCATTTGGTTTAACTCGCCACTGCGTAAAAGCGTCGGCTGCGCTTTGCAACTGTTTTGCGTTGTATTGCTTAAGCGGCTTGTTGTCTAATTCAAAATACGGAATAGCCGCTTGTACAAAACGTTTTGAATAATGTTTTCCAAGTGCTGTAGAAAGTTGTATTTCTGGATTTGACTGCTGTTGCTCAAATAAATCTTGGAACAAATCAGCGTTTGGAAAAAGGTCAAATTCCACCTCTTGTCCTGGGTCCCAGAAACTCGAGATTTGCAGTACTGCGGGGCCACTTAAACCACGATGAGTAAACAAAATACTTTCATTGAAATTGGTGTTGTTGCAACTTGCGTTAGCATCAACTGAAATACCGCTGAGCTCGCCTATTACGGCCTTGTCATGTTCCTGCAACGTAAATGGCACAAGGGCGGCTTTTGTTGGAATAATGGGCAAGCCAAACTGTTCAGCAACTCTATAGCCGAAAGGTGTTGCGCCTAACTTTGGCATACTTAAGCCACCCGTTGCAATGACCAATGACTCACTGCTGAAAATGCCTTGGCTGGTATTCACTACATAGCGATTATCGACATATTGTATGTCGATAATTTCTGTTCGGTTCTTAATATCAACATTGGCTTTTTTGCATTCGGCCAAGAGTAAATCGACGATATCTTTAGCGCTGTCATCACAAAAAAGTTGACCGAGTGTTTTTTCGTGATGCTTAATACCATATTCGTTTACCAATGAGATAAAATCCCATTGCGTATATTGACTTAGTGCGGACTTACAAAAATGCGGATTTTGAGATAGAAAGTTTTCGTGCGAAGTATACGTATTAGTAAAGTTGCAACGACCGCCTCCACTCATGAGGATCTTACCACCTAGTCTTTTTGCATGATCAAAAACAATGACCTTACGACCTCGTTTACCCGCTTCAGTTGCGCAAAATAGACCTGCTGCGCCAGCACCTATTACAATAACTTCTGTTTTGGTCACGTTACTACTCATTGTTATGAACACAGAACATTATCGCTGTTTAATCACAAGCCATCAACTAGATGGCTTGTTTTACTCGCTTTTGTTTTTACTAAATGCGTTCGCTTTAGTGAAATATTACTTACAGCTGCTTCAATATAGTTTCAGCATCACTGACTTCAAAACGACCCGGGTCTTCAACATTGAGTGCGCGAACAACACCGTCTTCGACGATCATGCTGTAACGAATTGAACGAATGCCACCAAATGCGTCAGTATCCATATCGAGACCAATCAATTGGGCAAAAGTACCGTTGCCGTCTGCTAACATCATGATTTCGTGCGCGTCTTGTGACTTACCCCAAGCGCCCATAACAAAAGCATCATTTACCGAAATACAAATAATGGCATCGACGCCTTTCGCTTTAATTTTATCAGCCAATGCAATGTATCCAGGAAGATGAGCTGCTGAGCAGGTAGGAGTGAATGCGCCGGGAACTGCAAATAAAACCACTTTCTTTTCGCTAAATAAAGTACCTGTATTTGGATTTTTTATTTCACCATCTTGCAAAATACTAAATACTGCTTCTGGTAATGTGCCGCCTACTTCAATCATGGTCACTCCTTGTTATTTTATTGTGTGTCTATATTAGAGTATTGTTACTCGCATAAAGGCAACTTACGATTATTTGTTTCAGAGTATCAGTGTAGTATATACACATCAAATCTGTGTTTTTTTGATTCAATTGCGGTGTCGGGTTTACGTCCACACGCTAGCTCAATTGGGTCCGCCGAGCCCGGCCTTTTAACCACGACTCTGCTACCGGCATGGCTCAGTGCTGCGTCCAGCAATTGCGCGCTGTCGATATCTGCACCTAACAACTGTTGGAATGCGCGCATTTCTTTCTTCACCAGAGCTGACTTTTTTTTGTGCGGAAACATTGGGTCAAGATAAATAACGTCAGCCAACGGTTTAGCCTTTTTTTTTGCACCTTGCTTTAAAATATAGTCTGTTGCATCCGTTTTGACTAGCGATAATCTTTCGGATAATTCAGCAACAGATTCAATACGGTTTAGCGCATCCTCTAACAGTGCCGCGATAATCGGACTGCGCTCTAACATGATGACATGAGCACCCACACTTGCCATAACAAAACTGTCGTTACCCATTCCTGCAGTACAATCAATTACTGACAGTGAATCTTTACCTTTTATACCAATTGCTTTAGCTAGCGCCTCATTGCGCCCACCACCATGTTGCTTGCGGTAATGAAGCGCGGCTGAATTGAAATCAATTATAATATCTCCCCAACTTGGCTCATTGCTCAACCGTAGTGCAAGACCGTTGGATGTGTAGACGAGTTGCCACTGGCTATCAATATCAATGTTGGCAACACAGCTATTCCCTTTCGTGCTTCGTTTTGCCATTTTTTGTGCGTTGGTATGTGGTTTTTTAGGTTTTGATAACGACTTATTTGATTTTACTTTAGCATCGTTCAAACCCCGCTTTACGATAGGGTAACCGGTTTCAGCAGATAGCTTTTTTGCATCCTCTTGAGGAGATATGCGGTCGCGATCCTCTACAAGAATGACTATTCCTATACCACCATCTTGCTCACTTTGGGCATTGATAGGCGCATTTTGATCACGCATTTCCATACTCCTCTTTATATGCCAGCCACCGACCAATAAGTGCTTGAGAGTTGCTTGGATATTCGCGCCATACGTATTCAGCCATATTTTTTATATCTGGAATAAGCGCTGCATCACGTATTAAATCCGCGATTTTCAAGTCGGCTATGCCAGTTTGTTTAGTCCCCAACATTTCACCTGGGCCACGAATTTCTAAGTCTTTTTCAGCAATATAAAAGCCGTCAGTTGATTCACGTAAAACACCTAGACGCTTACTGGCTGTTTTAGATAGCGGACCTGAATACATTAATACACAATGACTTTCTACCGAGCCACGCCCCACTCTGCCGCGCAACTGATGCAATTGGGCTAAGCCTAAACGCTCTGGGTTTTCAACAATCATTAAGCTAGCATTGGGAACATCAACACCGACTTCAATCACGGTAGTGGCGACTAACAAATCAAGCTTGCCTTGTTTGAAATCGTCCATGACTTGCTGTTTTTCAGCTGCTTTTAAGCGCCCGTGGACCAGTCCAACCTTCAGCTCTGTTAAGGTGGTTCTCAATGCAACTGCTGCATCCTCAGCCGCTTGGCATTGCAATACTTCTGATTCGTCAATAAGTGTGCAGACCCAATATACTTGGCGTTTTTGCTCAACAGCCGCTTTACGAACACGCTCAATGACATCACCACGTCTGCTATCAGGTAAAACGACCGTTGTCACCGGTGTTCTTCCTGGAGGCAATTCATCGATAACGGAGGTGTCTAAATCAGCATACGCAGTCATTGCTAACGTCCGCGGAATAGGCGTTGCTGTCATTATCAGTTGATGTGGGTACTTGCCAAGCTTTTCACCTTTTTTACGCAACGCCAAACGTTGATGCACACCAAAACGATGTTGTTCATCAACAATCACCATCGCCAGATTTTTATACTCTACTTGTTCTTGGAATATTGCGTGAGTGCCAACCAGCATTTGAATATTACCCAACGCAAGCTGTTCGAGAGTTTCTATTCTCGCTTTGCCTTTCAACTTGCCTGCCAACCAGCCTACGTTGATTCCTAAAGGGGTAAACCAGTCGGTAAAATTACGAGTGTGCTGTTCGGCCAACAATTCAGTTGGAGCCATCAGGGCAACTTGATAGCCTGCGCTAATCGCGGATAATGAGCTAAGCGCAGCAACTAAGGTTTTTCCCGAACCAACGTCACCCTGAACTAAACGCATCATCGGTTGCGCATGTTGCATGTCTTGCTCAATTTCACCCACCACACGCGCTTGTGCACCCGTTGGTTTAAACGGTAGGGTGGCTAAAAACTTTTGTTTTAACGGCTCATCTATTGTAACCGCAATGCCGGGTTCTGCATTTGACTGCGAACGTACTTTGAGCATACTTAAATGGTGTGCCAGCAACTCTTCAATCACTAAACGCTTTTGCGCGGGATGCCTTCCCTCAACTAAATCTTCTATTACAATGTCTGGCGGTGGTCGATGCACTAAATGCAATGCATCAGTTAACGATACTTGTTGTTCATATAGACCATTGGGCAGTAATTCTAAAAGTGCACCTTTATCCAGTTGTTTCAATGCTTGCTCGGTTAAATTTCGAAGTGTGAGTTGTCTTACGCCCTCGGTTGTTGGATAAACAGGCGTTAACGATTCTTCCAAGCTTGTATTTTCAGGATCATCTACAATCTTATATTCTGGGTGCATCATCTCGAGGTTTGCTTTGCCTGTTCGAACTTCACCAAAGGCACGAATAATATTTCCGATTGCTAAAGACTTGGTTTGGGCAGCAGAAAAATGGAAAAAGCGCAGAGTAACGGAACCGCTCCCGTCACTGACTTTAACCAACAACATTCGACGTTTACCGTATTGAATGTCGGCTGACATAATCTCGCCTTGGATAGACACATGCAAATAGGCATGCAGGTCCGCCATAGGATAAATTCGAGTGCGATCTTCATACCTAGCCGGAAGGTGAAAAATCACGTCTTGCAGAGTAACAAGGCCGAGTTTTTTTAGTTTTTCCGCAACTTTTGCTCCGACACCTTTGAGCGTGGTAACCGGCGTATCAGCCAGTGACTTCATTTCATAATATTCTTATAATCTTAACGTTTCGCTGATAGCTAAACTTTACCAGACCTTTGTAATTAAGCCACCTGTTCTAGCACTCAGGTTTGCAAAAAAGACCACCACATAATTTAGGATGTGCCTCAAGCTGACATTAAATACTAGCTTAGTTAAGCTCGTCGTCTTTCCAGAATTTGCTTCCTTTAACCGTAGCTTGCAGAGCCAAACCGCTTTCAGTCATGGTATACACCGTAACATCGCCATAATAGGCTTCGCCTTCAATCGACTTTCCTTTTGTACCCGCTTTTGCTGCTGCATCTGCGTTACCACCGAAGGTCCAGCCTTGTTCTACGAAATTGCGCATAGCAGCTTGATTGTGAAACACCATGACAATGCGATAATCTTTTGCACCTATACCAAAGCCAACGCCACCTTCAGCCATATTCATATACGTTTTTTTATTCTGAATCTGATCGCTTACAACGCCATAGCCGGTTCCAGCAGACACCAAGAACAAATTAATATTAGCGTTTGAAAATACAGCATAACCGGGTGATGCGTTCAATTCCTCTCTCGCTGCGGGCTTTTTTAGATATAGTTTTTCCAACGCGTCTTGTTGCATTTCTAATATTGCGACACGCTTTTCAACGTCAGTACCCGTTCCGTAAGATGCGCAGGCACTGAGTAAAAAAACACACGCCAAGCCACTTAATAACTTTAAACCATACATTTAACTTTCCTTATAATCGATTGATGATGCTACAGCATAGTGTACACGTAAACGAAGTATAAAATTGATAGTCGATTACTGACTAACGAAAAATATACTCCTTACAGTCGTCTTGCTTCTAATGGCTTGCGATTAATGTTTCAAAGTCACTTTTATAACGTCTTGAAAGTCGTATTTTCTGCCCTGACCGCATGACTATTTCCGCGTCACCACTGGCTAAGGATTCAATGAAATGCACCCTGCTTACATTAACCGCAAATGATCTGTGTACGCGGATTAAGCCGTAGTGACGGCTTTTTAAGATAAAATCAGACATCGTCGTGCGCATAGGGTAAATCTCATTATCAATATGTAAATTTGAATAGTTACCACATGCCTCTACCCATTCGATGTTTTTAGTTTTAATCAAAAATTCTTTACCTAGCTTTTTAACTAATAAAATATTCGCTAATGATTCGGTTTGTTGGCAATCAATTGGTTTATCTGCTTTATTTGAGATTGATTGAGCATCCCCTAACCATTGCGCAACTATGTATCGATATACGCCAATCATGGCGACAAAAAAACAAAAGCTCCAAACGTCCTTGCGTAACTCATATAAAAATTCAAACATAAAGTGCTGAAAACTTACAGAAAACTGGTAGTCACTTGCGGATAATAAATAAACAAGTTCGCGCATCGCGACCATTAACAATATATGCGAGGCCCCGTAGGTTATCGCGGCAGCAATATATCGGCCAATACTGCTTTTTGTTGTCTGCCAATCCCAAGGGTACTTGCGCATAAACCCTGCAATTAATGGAAAGATAAAGAGCGTTGCTAGGGCGCTAGAGTATTCCCATGCAAAGGGTTCCCAGACTTGAAACGATGCACTCTCTTTTCTCGCTTCCTCCATCAACACCGTGGTGGCATTGATAGTCGCATTAATGCCAAAGTAGCAAGCCAAAGCTAGCATTTCGTAGGTAAATTTGTGCTTCTGAAAGTGTTCTTTTGAAAACTGCATCTCAATTAATTACCTTTCATCCCTTATTTCCACCACTTATCACTTATTGTTTCATTTCAGCAAGTTAGATACATAACGACGGGTCATTCATGGCAGTATTCGACTCATACTTATTGCATTTAAATCACACAAATACAAGAAAAAACATGAATAATACTGCTTCTCAAAATACAAACCGACTGCATTGTTTAGACTGGCTCAGGGTAATCGCTATTGGCGTATTACTGATGTATCACATTGGTATGGTGTATGTACCTGACTGGGGTTATCACTATAAAAATCCCTTGGCGAGTGATTGGATCAAATCGCTAATGCTGTTGACGTCTCCTTGGCGCATGGGACTATTGTGGTTGGTATCTGGCATTGCCTTAGCATACATGTGTGGCAGTTATAATGTTATTAGACTAGTTGTTAGACGTACTAATCAGATATTGCTCCCGCTGTTGGTTGGCGTGCTATTTATTGTTCCTGTTCAGTTATTTGCACAAATGAAACAAGCGGGTGATATGCCTTTAAATTTTATTGGTTTTGTTCATGCTTTTTTTGTTCAACCAAAGGGATACTTTGTTAACTACTCATCCGGCATTTGGCCTCGATTTGATGTTAATCACTTATGGTATTTACGTTCATTATGGAGGTTTAGCATAATACTAATTCTACTCTCACCCATTTTAAATTCAAATCTTGCAAAAATGATTGGGCATTTTTTAGCCGCAAGATTACGTTATTTATTACCGCTGTTTGTTATCCCCATTGCAATGATTGAACTGCTGATGGAGGGCGAATCTGTGCGAGAGTATTATGGATTTATTGTATTGTTATTGGGCTTCTATTTAGGTTTGCACGAGGCTTTTTGGCAGACTTTGACAAAGCACGTAAAGTTGCTCTGTATACTTAGCCTAGTTGCTATGATGGCACTGCAAATAGGTTTTATCGAGATCTGGCAAACTGGGTTGGATCAAACGAATACTTTATGGAACGCACTCATTCAATGTATATATGTGTCGAATAAAATTCTACCACTGCTGGCTATACTTGCGCTGTCGTATCAGTTTCTTAACAAGCCAAACAAACTAATCAAACAACTAAACCCATACGTATTTCCACTTTATATTTTGCATCAAAGTGTCATTATAATCATTGCTTATGTGGCATCTAACAGCCATTTAATTTTGTTGCGAAGTGCCGAATATCAATTGTGGTTTAGTTTAGTCGTTACCCCCCTTATCTGTGCCTTACTGGTCATGTTAATTGCTAGATTCAATGCTTTTCGACTGTGTTTTGGTATGCGTCTGAAGAAAAACAAGGACCCATACAGTAGTTGGCAAGCCAATTTTGCCGTGTCGGTAATCTGCACACCAATGATTTATTGCCTCATTTGAGTCAAGCACAGATGGTACACAACGCTACTTGAAATCCTATTGCTACCAATAGTGGAAAACCACCTCAACGTTTAATTACATATATTGCTCACTTCAATATCCCCCTTTTGCGTAACGTTATTTAGACATTTCTGTGAATTAAATGTAAATAATTTACTCATTTAGTAGGGGTTTATCCGTTCCTGCGCGCTAAATAATATTACAACATTCGACAAAATTCTTATTGAGAGAAAGCAAGACGCTTAACTTTGATACAACTTAAAATAAAAAGGTAAAGTCAAGATGAACAAACACAACAACTTTAAAAAACACAAAAAACTAATTATTGCCTCATCTATCACTACGGCTTTGGGTATTGCTTCTCCCCACGCGTTTGCACAAAACGAGACCGAAACACAAAATATAGAGAACGTCGAAAGGATCAGCGTTCTGGGATCAAATATTCGTAAAATTGATACCGAAAGTGCTGCACCGGTTCAGTATATTGATAGAGACAGCATTGAGCTAAGCAGCATCGGTTCAATCTCAGACCTCGTTCTAAACATACCAGCAAATGCTGGCTCTGTTGTAAATCCTGTCAGTGGTGAAAATATTGGTTCATCAAATTTTAATATCCGTAACTTAGGCGCAGGCTCAACGCTGGTTTTAATTAATGGCCGCCGGGCGGGCAAGAGTCCCCTAAGTGATAATTTGGGAAATCAATTTTACGATTTGAATCAGTTACCGTTGTCTATGGTAAAAAGCGTTGATATCCAAACAGACGGCGCTTCAGCAATTTATGGTTCCGAAGCTGTTGCGGGTGTGGTCAATATAGTCACACGCAAAGGGTTTGAGGGTTTGGAAGTCAGTGCCCGCTATGAAGATGCGAGTAACCAAACAGAAACAATTAATTTTGCGCTTGGCAGTAATGGAGAGCGTGGTTCTTTTGGTTTATACGCGACGGCTTACAATGGAAGCATTAACTATCGCGATGATTTCGACTTTATTGTAGAGCGTTCAGGCGGAGTATTACTATCAAGTAGCGGATCGCCTGATGAATATCGCACTTTAGATCCACAAACGGGTGCATTTGGAAGTACCAAGATCATTGACCCTTTTTGCGAAGAGGCAGGTCAAGTTGTTCAAGGGAATAATTGTAGCTATAACTTTTTTGACCATACCAGCCCTGTTCCCAAGAATAATCGCTTATCAATTTTCGCAGAATTTGACTATGATCTAGGTCAGTTATTCGGTTTTGAAGAATTAAAGGCATTTGGCGAAGTAAGTTATGCACAAAACACGACGACTCGCGCATTCGGCCCTCAAATAAACGGCAATGGCGAATATGGCGGTAGGTTTTTAATCCCGAGTAGTCATCCATTCAACTTTTTTGTAGATGATGCAGATGGTCTTCAATATATCGACCCAACGACAGCAACTGGTGCTCAATTTTGGCAACAAAATCCAAATGCGGCGGCTAATTTAACAACCAGTGGTAACTTTAGACCAATAGGAGCAGCAATTGCCGGTAGGAACGGACGTGGGAATGATTATGTTAATAACTCGGACCGCCATATGCTTGGTATTGATGCATTTAGAGGAAACTGGAGTGTTTCAGCTTGGTACCAAAATTATGAACACGAGAATAGATTTATAGCAGAAGGTGATAGCATCGCTAGCGGCTTGCAGTCTGGTTTAATGGACGGCACGCTCAATCCATTTGGTATCGCATATGCGTTACCAGACTTCATTTCGCCCAAGGACGGTATTAGTACCGCAGCTCATGACCTCGATAGCTACAATGACAACATTGGTTATACCACGACTAATATTCGCACAAGCTCACAAGAAACGCTTGATTTTGTAATGAGCAACGGTGAAGTTTTTGAGCTAGACGCGGGCTATGTAGGTGTGGCATTTGGTTATCAGAAACGCCAAGAAACGTTTACGTTCACACCAGACAGAATAACAAGTTCCGGTTTAGGAAGTGTTGCATCATCAAGGTCACTTTCAGTGAATGGCGAAACAGATGTCGATTCCGTGTTTGTTGAAGTTGCCATACCTGCCCTGGAAAATTTAGACATACAGCTTGCTTTGCGCTATGAAGATCACGGAGAAGAAGTCGGCACCACTACCGATCCTAAAATCGCTGCTTTATATAAAATAACAGATGATGTTTTACTTCGCGCATCATATGGTTCATCGTTTCAAGCGCCAACGGCAATTCAAACAGGGGGAATAACAAGTAATACTGGGGTTGATTTTCTAACCTCAAATGGACGGGTTACTTGCAACACTGAGAATGCACAAGCAGGCGACTTTATTGCAGATACTTCAGCTAAAGTCCTCGGTAAATTGAATCCACAGTCGGCTGACAACATTAACCTAGGGATAGTTTGGCAAGCATCAACTAAAAGTAGTGTGTCGGTAGATTACTGGCAATACGATTACGAAGGTCTCATTGTAAATGCTCAGTCGCCGCAAGCGGTATTGGATAGCGATTGTAATGATGGCATATTGAATGACCCTAATATCACGAGAGCCTCCGACGGCGTGCCCTTATTTATTAACACTTCCTTAGAAAATGCCAACAGTGCGAAAACGGATGGTATTGATGCTAAATTTAATTATGGTATTGATACTGAGATAGGTGCACTTGATTTTAACTTGACTGTGTCCTACGTTATGTCATTTGAAGCTGTGCTAAGCGGTGTTACTGTTGACGTTGCAGGACGCCGCAATGCCAACACAGACTCATTTGGCACGATGCCAGAGTTAAGTGGAAATGCCAGTGGCAGATGGACAAAAGAGAATCATCAAGCAACTGTAACTCTACGTTATACAGATTCCTATTTACAAGATGACGGTGCGCGTAACAACAGTCTTTTAGGGCAAAATATAGATAGCTTCACGACAGTAGATTTGCAGTACAGATACGATGCGTCAGAGTTGACTGGAATTGGAAGTTGGATAATGGTCGGGGCGAATAATCTTACCGATGAAAATCCCCCACGCTATGGCGCTCGTCCATTTTTTGATGAGGAAGCGCACTCCATCAGAGGAAGAGTCCTTTATGCGGAAATTGGTTTAACATTTTAATAAACTACCTTCATCGGCTGCACTCAAATTTTAAAAGAATTTAGTTGCAGCCGATTCATCATTTCTATGTGCGTAAATGCATGTTTGCGCTTTCGTTAAAGATATAATCGGTCAGTTAAACTGAATAGCCGCTGTTGGCAATGAGCCGAAAGTTCGCAGCAAGACCTCAAACGGCATATCTTGATCACACTTTGAGATTTATTAGTGCTATCGGTCGTTATCCTAATGGCAGGTGATCCGACAAAGAAGTCATACTGTACTTATGCTATATGACAAAACTATTGTCATATTCTTCACTGCCTATTGAATCCTGAAGTAAATTTTGAATAAACTTTTTATTTTACACAGTCGTTTTCGTTTTCTGTAAGTGTCTACCAAGCACTTTGATGTTTGGGTAATTTATTTTCATCATCAATTATTAAGTTGCTAATAATGTTTATAAGAAAGCATAAAACGAGTAATGTAGCGTAATTTATTTAGGCTACATTAATGTAGTCTTTACTTTTTTATTTTAGATTTAACATAAACGGGGAACGACATGATTCCAAAGCTTCCTGATAAAAAGTCGAACGCCCAAGATATTCAAGCATTTATTGGCAAAGTCAAAAATGCCCCACTTGTCACTGGCGTAGGCAAGGGCAGATTAATATTTGCAATGGATGCAACAGCAAGTCGTGAGCACTGTTGGGATATGGCTAGTCAACAACATGCAGCTATGTTTGCTGAAGCAGACAAAGTAAGTGCGCTCAGTGTGCAGCTTTGTTACTACCGAGGGATGGGGGAGTTTAAAGCGCTTCCTTGGACACGCGGCGCCGATGAAATCAAACAAGCCTTGCTTTCGGTACGCTGCTTGGCTGGACAAACACAGATCGCCAAAGTGTTATCGCATGCATTGAGTGAAACTCGCACAAGCAAAGTAAACGCACTGGTATTTGTCGGTGATTGTATTGAAGAAGACCCAGATTTACTTGGAACCTTGGCAGGTAAGTTAGGAATACTTAATTTACCTTTATTTATTTTTCAAGAAGGAAACAATCCTCAAGTCGGAAATATCTTCTCACAGCTAGCGACATTGAGTGGAGGAGCATATTGTCAGTTTGATCAAGGCAGTGCCAAACAGTTAGGTCAGTTGTTGGCCGCGGTTGCGGTATATGCAGCGGGCGGTAAACCCGCTTTGAAAAGTAATTTATTGAGCATGGATGCGAGCGTGCAACATTTATTGCAGCAGCTAAAGTAACCATAATTAGATAGCGGCCCGTAATCTAAATGTTTAAATGCAAATATCAATACCGTGAAATAAAGGATGATAGGCTTTACGGCTTAACTGATACCTCAAATAAGTGAAAACTCTATGTTAGGACTTGTTGTTTTAATAGTGGTTATTATCATCGGCTATATCGCGGTGGGATATATACGACCGCTTAAGCGAGCACAAATAAAGAAAGTTGGCGCGAAAGCAGGCGCACTCGCGTTTATCGCGATTCTGCTCTTGCTAACGATCACCGGAAAGCTTTATATTTTGGCGGCACTGGGAACAGCGTTAGTTCTATTTGCTAAACGCTTGTTTCCATTTCTACGTTATTTCCCATTTTTAAAAGGACTTTACCAGAAGGCTAAAGTAAAACAAAGTTCGGGTTCACCTCAGCATTCTACAATTGAAACCAGCTTGCTCAAAATGACTCTTGATCACGAAAGTGGCAATGTAGATGGCGAATTGCTGGCTACGGATAACAAGGGCAAATATCTGTCTGAGTTAAGTCTGTCAGAGTTAGTCTCTCTGTATGACCTAGCAGATAAGCAATATCCTGATTCTATTGAAGTTTTAGCCGCCTATCTTGATCGCAAGTATGGTTCTGACTGGCACGAAGCTGCTAATGCCGGAAACTATTCAGGGGATAGTGAACAAAACTCTCGGGGAAGAGACAGCGTTGAGATGACGGCAATTGAAGCTTATGCGGTACTCGGCCTTAATGATAACGCAACGGATGAGGAGGTTATCGCAGCTCACCGCAAACTGATGCTAAAGCTCCATCCTGATCGGGGAGGCAGCAATTATTTGGCAGCAAAAATAAATCAGGCCAAGAATTTACTTGTAAGCAGCAAGGACAAGTAAACTTTGAATAGATTGGCTTGGTGTCAGTTTACCAATGCTGTCATGTCGATGTCGATGTCGACCTAGAAACAGTTGAAGGGATCTTATACTAGCGAAGCGGAATTTTGAGGCAATCTTCGCTGGCATCGCCCAACTCTGTGCCGCCATCTACTGTCATAATCGACCCATTTATATACCGACCCATATCACTAGCGAGATAGATTGCCGCATCGGCTATATCTTTGGTTTCGCCAAATCGTTTGCTAGCAATCTTAGCAGACATTGCCGCTTTCGCCTCTGGAGTAGGGGCTAAGCGCTCTGCGCCCTCAGTTCCATTAATGGGGCCTGGTGAAATACCATTGACCGTGATGCCAGATGCGCCCCATTCAACAGCTAAGCATTTAATCATCATATTGATACCTGCTTTTGCTGCGCAAACGTGAACCTGAAAGGGCATTACAGTGACTGCTTGAGGAGCAGTGATCGCGATAAGTGATGCGCCTTTGTTTATATGATTAAAGCCTAGGTGGAACACGTTATATGTACCTAGAAGGTCAATATCGATGACAGTCTTAAAGCCTTTTGGTGAGATCCCTAAGGCAGGTGCTGGAAAATTGCCTGCCGCACCGGAGATTAGACAGTCAATCTTGCCAAGTTGCGCGACACATGACTGTAAAGCGTTCTCAACTTGTTCCGGATCCCTAACGTCAGCGGTCAGCGCAATGGCACTGTGTCCGTTAATGCTTTTAACACTTTCTGTAATCTCTTGAGCTGCTGCTAGGGCTTTATCTGAGTTTCGGCCCAGTACTGCGATCTTCGCACCCACTGCTGCCATGCCCTTGGCTATACCTAAATTAATACCACTGGTGCCGCCTGCAATAAAAACAACTTTGTCTTTTAGTGTTGACTGATCAAACATATTGATTTGCTCCTTTGTACGGCAATTTTAAATTGTACTCTTACTGACCTTGCGTCAATGATTTTCTAGCGTAGCGAAATAATAATAGTAAAGGCTATACTCAGTCTCTGCAACTAACGTTTGTTTTTTAGTGCTAGGTATAGGCATCCTTATAGTTTACGCTTTGCCGTCTAGTTTAACTAACTTTGCCGCGCTTAATACCAGAGCAGCAGATGGGCGCACAGTAAAGTCAGGGTTAACATAGTTAAACTGTACCGTTCCAGTTTCATCTAGAATGAAAATAGCAGGTGCTGGTAATACCGCTCTTTGTGTTTTATCCGCGGTGAGCTCAACATTCATGCGGTCTTTGTAAAGCTTACGAGTATCGTTAGGAACATAGTAAGCGACACCAAAGCCACGGATAGCGGCCAAGCTTTCATCAGAAATTAAGGCAATGGCGAACTCAGTTTGCAGTTTTTGTGTTTGTAGCTTTTCTGGTGACTCAGGAGATATTGCCAATAGTTGATAACCCTCGTCTATCAAGTCTTGCTCAATTAACCTTAACTCGGCTAATTGTCGACTGCAATAAGGACACCATCCACCTCGGTAAAAGATAAGCACGGTTGGTTTTTGCATAAGCAAAGCTTGCAAACTTACGCGAGAACCATCCGCTGTTTTCACAGTCACATTGGGCGCTGCTGAACCGTTGAGTAGGGGCGTTACATCTTCAACTTTGTCTGCAATAACAGTTCTATCTAAAGCTAAGGCTGATGATGACACTGCGGCCGTAAGTGCAAATGCGGCTAACAATAACCATTTTTTCATGTTAATTCCTTTTTTATCAAATTCGATTAAATAAATTTAATAGGGTGAGTTGGTTTTAAGTTGCGTATTCAAATCATCGATCAATATTAGACCAATCGAAAATAAGGTTCATTTATTCACTACAACAGACCAAGCCAACACACAAATCATTTCATAAAAATCAGCCTCTTTTTGAAGTTACTTTTTAAGCGATATTTAGGAGCTCAGCAGACGACGGATTTTTAGTACTATCTTGAAAACTGTAGCGCTTTCCACCAACTCTCATCTGCTTGTATGTGGCCGACGTTATCGATATATGGGAAAGGAAGGTGTCGACGCTGACATTCTTTAAAAAGAACAGGAAAGCCGCCTTTGAATAAAGTGATTTGGCATTCTTGTTCATCCAAACTTTGGGTATCATACATACCAGCTGCTTGGCGCTGACCCTGAGCTTCATACATCACTATTGCGGCTGCCACAGATACATTCAAAGATTGTACCATTCCGACCATAGGCACAATGATAGAATGGTCGGCTAATGCAATTGCATCTGCTGTGGCACCTGTCTTTTCTTGGCCTAACAATACAACCGTAGGTTTAGTGTAGTCAATGTCACGAAAATCACACGCGTTGTCATCTAAGTGGGTGACTAAGACTTGCATACCCTGCTCTTTAAAATGACCGATTGCCTGTTGAATAGTATTGTGAAGTTGGGTTTTCACCCAAACATCACTGCCCATTGCCGTGCACTTTCGTAGGTTTTCAGCTTCATTCCATACGGCGTGAACTTTGTGAACACCGACAGCGTCACATGTGCGAATAACGGCAGAAACGTTGTGCGCTTTGGTCACCTCTTCCAAACAGACAGTGAGATCCGGTTGTCTCATTTTTAGTAATTGGCGAATACGAGTATAACGTTCCATCGACATGCTTTGATTCATATTGATGTCTCCAAGCGCTATTCGGGTAGCACCATTACGCCATCAATCTCGATTTGTGCACCTTTGGGCAATTGGGATACACCAATCGCTGCGCGCGCTGGATAAGGCTGCTTGAAGTACTTGGCCATAATTTGATTAACAGTGGCGAAGTGACCTAGGTCGATTAGAAATATATTAACCTTGACCAGGTGCGATGTGTCGCCACCCGCTGCGTTACATACTGCTTTCAAATTTTCGAACACTTGCACAGCTTGCTCAGCAAAGTCGTCTGAAACCAAAGCCATGGTGCTCGGCACCAGTGGAATTTGGCCTGATAGATATACAGTTGTACCTGCTTTTACTGCTTGACTGTAAGTGCCTATAGCGGCAGGTGCATCGTCGGTCTGAATAATAGACTTAGACATTTATCTTCCTTTTTTAAATGAGTTATTTTTGTTTGTATTGACTGTGCCGCGATACTTTTTGAAGTTCAGGCAGGGCTCGAATTTTACGCATAATTTTGGCAAGGTGAACTCGATTTTTGGTCGTGAGTTCAATATCGATGACATAGATACTATTTTCACGTTCTTCAGTTTGTAAATTAATAATACTCGAGTCGCAGCTCACAATAGTACTAGTTAACGCTGCTAGTGTACCTTGATGGTTGAACAGCTCTAAACGCAATGCTGCTTTAAACTCACCTTGCGGTACATCGTCCCATTCCATCGGCAATACCCGCTGTGGCTCCTCTCGACTGAGCTTACGAATATTAGTACAACCCGTTTGATGGATAACAATGCCACGACCCGGTGATAAAATAGCAACCACTTCGTCACCGGGAATAGGATGACAACAACGTGAGAAATGCACCAATAACCCCTCTGTACCGCGTATTGCGACATGCGATTTTTTCTCAGAAAGGCTAGGATTTTCACCGACTAAACGTCTGGCAACAATTGCACTTAATTCATTGCCCATGCCAATATTAGTTAACAAATCCTCAAAGCTGTCACACTTAGTTTCTTCCACTACTCGTTCAATATCAGCAGGAGAGATTTCATCTAACTTAATAGTGCCTAAAGCATGACGCAGTAAACGGTTACCCATACTTACCGCATCTTCAGATTGTTGGCGTTTTAGGAAGTGACGAATATTACTACGAGCACGCGCACTCACGACGAAGTTTAGCCAGTTTGCGTTAGGCTTGGCTCTGGGCGACGTAATAATTTCGATGCTTTGACCGTTTTCCAAGGGCTTACTCAAGGAGTAGTTTCGACGCTCCACCCTTGCACCAACACAAGTATTACCTACATCAGAATGCACAGCGTAAGCAAAATCAACGGCAGTTGCACCCATCGGCAGCTCAACAATTGTGCCTTTGGGTGTAAATACATAAATTTCTTCAGGGAATAAATCAGACTTTACACTCTCAATAAATTCAGCAGATGTGCTAGAGCGCAATTGCAGTTCGGTTAACGACTGGATCCATTGATTTGCTCTAAGTTGCGCGGTCGTGCCTTTATCAGCAGATTTTTTATATAACCAATGCGCGGCGACACCTTTGTCAGCCATGTGGTCCATTTCTGCAGTACGAATTTGTACTTCAACCGGAATACCGTGCGGTCCGATTAATGACGTATGCAACGATTGATAACCGTTAGTACGCGGAATAGCGATATAGTCTTTGAAACGATTTTCGATCGGTTTATACATGCCATGCATAGCACCTAAAACGCGGTAACAATTGTCTATATTTTCTACAACCACTCGAAAAGCATAAATGTCCATGACTTCGGTAAACGACAGCTCTTTGTTTTTCATCTTTTGATAGATGCTATAAAGATGCTTTTCACGGCCTAGCACCGTGCCACTGATACCGGATAACTCAAGACGTTGAACCAGTTCATTTTGGGTTTTTTCAATTATCGCTTTGCGATTCCCTCGCGCTTGGTTAACTGCAGAGCGCAATGCCCGATGACGCATTGGGTACATGGCTTGAAAACCAAGATCTTCGAGCTCATTTTTTATATCGTGAATACCTAAACGATGCGCCAAGGGTGAATAAATTTCGAGAGTTTCCAAGGCAATACGACGACGTTTATCCGGGCGAAGTGAGCCCAGCGTTCGCATGTTATGCGTGCGGTCAGCTAGCTTAATCAAGATAACTCTAATATCTTGTACCATCGCCATTAACATCTTACGAAAGTTCTCAGCCTGCGCTTCTTGTTTGCTGCCAAATTTGAGCTTATCTAACTTACTCACACCTTCAACTAATTCGGCAACCGTTTCACCAAATGCAAGGCTTAAATCTTCTTTGCTGTAGTGCGTATCTTCAATGACATCATGCAGTAATGCTGCCATTAACGTCTCGTAGTCGAGATCCATATCGGCAAGAATACCGGCAACAGCAACTGGATGAGTGATGTAAGGATCACCACTACTGCGCGTCTGACCGTCGTGAGCGTCACGCGCAAGCACATAAGCCGCTTGAATATACTCGACTTGATCTTGTGGTAAGTATTTACTTACCTTTGTTTTTAAACCTTCAAATAGATACACAGATACTAATTAAAAAATAAGAGTCAATATTGCTAGAATACGGTTATTTTCGCGGTTTGCAAACGCAAAAACACCGATTTTCATCGGCGTTTTATAATATATTTTTATTTTCAGATAAATAACGGAATTAAAGCGCTTGTTTGTTAAGCCTCAAAGGCAAAATAACGTCACGTTCGATTTTTAGTTATCTGAAAGAATGCTCGCTACAGAAGCAAACTCAGCAGCTTCTTGTTCACGCTGATCATGTAAGTCAGATTGTTCTACTGTTTTAGCAGTCACTAAACCTAACTCAATTTCACGAAGCGCAACTACCGTTGGCTTATCGTTACCGACATCTACAAGAGGCTCTTTGCCTTCTGTAGCAAGTTGTCTCGCTCGGCGAGCTGCAACTAATACTAAATCGAATCTGTTACCAATTTGGTTTACAGCATCTTCAACTGTTACACGTGCCATGTTGTGCTCCGATAAAATCAATAAGTATTTCAAAAAATGGTGGCGAAGTATACTGCATAACATTACTAAAGCATAGTCAATTCGTTTACTTCAGAGCCAATTCCTCTACTCTTTTGTTAATAAGCTGGGGAAAAGTGAACCGTATCTAATTTGTTGATTTTCTAAGCTGAGACGTTGAGCTGTAATGATAGCCTCAAATTCTTTGTGCGCGATTGCTAAATTATCATTTACAATGACAAAATCGAATTCATTGAAGTGAGACATTTCTGACTGTGCTGCGGCCATCCGTTTGGCAATAACTTGGTCAGAGTCCTGCCCACGACCTGACAATCTAGTTTGTAAGATGTGTATCGAAGGGGGTAAAATGAAAATTCCAATAACCCTTGGATTTTGCAGCTTGACTTGGCGCGCACCCTGCCAATCAATATCTAAAAATACATCAATACCCTGTTGAAGCTTATCGCTAATGGCGGCTTTGGACGTACCATAATAGTTACCAAACACTTCAGCATGTTCATAGAAAGCGTCATTTTCAATCATGCCTTTAAACATTGCAGGATCCACGAAGTGATATTCAACTCCATTTTGCTCGCCCTTTCTGGGTGCCCTCGTGGTATGCGATACCGACAATTGCATAGCTTGTTTATGGCTAGACTTATTCAAAATTTCGTTGATTAACGTTGACTTACCGGCACCAGATGGGGCCGCAACAATAAATAAGTTACCTAATTGTTGAGCCGATTCTTGGGGTATGTAAACAGATGTACTTTTGGGCATATATAGGAATTTTTGTTAATTAATAGTGCTACGATATTCAACAATGGTAGCATAAGCAAAAGTAAAGTGCGCAAATTGGAAAACCAAAAAATGAAAGATGCGGATTATCATGAATTAATAGACACGCTGTTTATTTCAATTGAAGAGGCCTTAGACATATGTGAAGTGGATATCGACTATGAAGGCGCTGGTGGGATCATGACCTTAACAATGCTCAATCATACCAAGATCATTTTGAATAAACAGCCACCATTACAACAGCTTTGGGTCGCGACAAAATTTAACGGCCATCATTTCAATTACACCAATGACGTATGGATCGACGAGCGCACAGGCGCCGAATTTTTTGCATTTTTCGATGAAGCAATCAGCAAACAAGCTGGCCAACCTGTAACGCTTAAGCTGCAAGGATAAAATAATGACTCAGGAATTATTACCTGGCGTGGAAATTCAGCCAAAAGGAGAGCATAAAGCCACTATTATTTGGCTACATGGCTTAGGTGATTCAGGTAATGGGTTTGCACCTATCGCTCCTGAACTTAAGTTACCCGACCAATTGGGTGTTAAATTTATCTTTCCTCACGCACCCATTCGGCCAGTTACCATTAATAATGGAATGGAAATGCGCGCATGGTATGACATTAAATCGATGGATATGGATTCACGCGCAGATCTTGACGGTGTTGTTGATTCATCGCAACGCATTGAGCAGCTTATTCGTGCTGAAATAGCATCGGGAATTGATTCAAAAAAAATAATGCTCATTGGGTTTTCACAAGGTGGTGTAATTGCATTGCATTTGGGCGCCAGATTTACACATCCGATAGCAGGCATTGTGGCGTTGAGCACTTACATGTGTGCACCACAAAGTTTACTCGCGGAAAAATCTGTGGAGAATCAAAATACGCCTGTATTTTTTGCGCACGGTCAACAAGATGAAGTCGTTCCTTTATTTTTAGGTAATTCAGCGTTTCAAGTAATGAAAGAAAATGGCTACAATGTTGAGTGGAAAGAGTACATGATGCAACATAACGTGTGTATGCCTGAGATTGCTGACATTTCTACATTTATTCAAGCACAACTAGCTTAAAACAACAGACAGGTAATATGAGCACTAACAAATCTTCACAACGGGTTATTCGAATTGCCACTAGAAAAAGCGACCTTGCTATGTGGCAAGCTAAGTATGTGCAAGCAGCATTGCTTGAGCATCACCCGGAAGTAACGGTTGAGTTACTGCCTATGTCAACAACAGGCGATCGGATTTTAGATACACCGTTAGCGAAAATTGGTGGTAAAGGGTTATTTATTAAAGAGCTAGAAATTGCCATGCAAAATGGTCAGGCTGATATTGCCGTTCACTCGATGAAAGACATACCCGTTGACTTCCCTGACGGTTTTGGCCTACACGCGATTTGTGAACGTGAGAATCCGTTTGACGCGTTTGTTTCAAATACGTTTGAATCAATTGATGCGCTTCCGCAAGGTGCGATTGTCGGTACATCTAGCTTACGCAGGCGATGCCAGTTGCGCGCATTTCGTGGCGATCTCGTTATTAAAGATTTACGTGGCAATGTAAATACTCGATTAGCGAAGTTGGATGCCGGTCAATATGACGCTATTATACTAGCCTCAGCAGGGTTGATACGCTTGGGTATGCGCGATCGTATACAGCAAGAAATTAATGCTGACATTAGCTTACCGGCTGTTGGTCAAGGTGCCGTGGGAATTGAGTGTCGCAATGACGATGCAGAACTCATCGCATTATTAGCCTCACTAAACCATGGCGCCACCGCAATACGCGTTACAGCCGAACGCGCAATGAACGCAAGACTAGAAGGCGGTTGCCAAGTCCCTATTGGTAGTTACGCAGTCATCAATGGCAACTCGCTGTTATTACGCGGATTGGTCGGCACACCTGATGGCAAAACGATGTTGAAATCCCAAGCCCAAGGACCGTTAAACGATGCCAAAAAAATTGGTGAAGCAGTGGCAAGTGAATTGCTAGCAAAAGGCGCTAGGTCTATTTTGGATTCCTTATATAACGACTAAACAAACTCAGAGGCAATAGCAAACATGTATTTGATACTGCGTCCAAAAGCAAAACTAGCTGATTCAGTTCTGTGCTTCCAAGAAGCTGGATTAAGCGCACTTGGTTGCGGCCTTATTGATACCGCCACGCTGCCAGATGCGTTTACCCTGCTGCCAAGCCTGTATGCATTCACTCCAGACCTTGTTGTGGTTACCAGCACTGTCGCTGCCGACCTATATATTGATACTATTGCGCATATCCAAGGCGTGGATCGCCTACAGACAGAGCAAAATAAGCAAGCCTCAAACTTACCTTTTATTGCAGTTGGTACCAGCACAGCCAAAAAATTATCTAGTCAACATGAACGAGTTATACAAGCGAGGCCATCAAATTCAGAAGGCATATTGGCGTGTGTTTCGCACTTAAAACTTAAACACGCTAATGTTGCGATACTTAAAGGTAAGGGCGGAAGGAACCTAATTAGCAATACGCTAAGTGCAAGCGGGTTTGCCGTTAAAGAATTTGATTTGTATGAACGCCTTCTACTAAAAGCGCCTTATTATACTGGTCACTTTGAGGCTGCCGCTATTCAATGTATTATTGCGACCAGTACAGAAATTATTGATGCGGCTTATAATTACTTTGAACCTGAATGGCTGAATAAATGTCAATGGATAGTGGTTAGTAAAAGAGTAAAGCAACATCTTAGCGCATTAGGCGCGAATAACATTTTCACCAGCAATGGTGCTACCGACAGCCATCTCATCGCTGCCGCTAATCAAGTTAAAGGATCATAACATGAGTGACAAAGAGTCGACCCATTCTGACACCGCATTAGAAAACCCAGAAAACGTGGTAGAAGATGCCGTTATTATTGAGTCTGATTCAGACGCTAAAGCCGCGCCTAAAAGAGTAACAACGGGCGGGCTCTGGCTGTTCAGTGTAGTCAATTTTTTATTGATCATCGGTATCTGCGCCGCGGCAGCTTGGACCGGATATCAGTGGCAGCAAAATCAAACAAATGACTCTGACACCGGCGTAAAAATAGAGGCCGAGTTGTTAAGTATGGATGCTTCCATAGCAAAAATAAATGCATCTGTTGCAAAACATGACGCCGAGTTAGTTAATATTAATGAAGGTCTACACGAGCAAAATCAGGTTTTGAATAAAAACATGGATAGCTTGCTACAACAGATATTGCAAAATGTAGATGAAAACCAAGCCTTAAAATCACGCATTGCTGACCTGTCAGGCAGACGCCCGGCGGATTGGCTATTGGCAGAAGCTGACTATTTGGTGCGTATAGCAGGGCGTAAATTATGGTTAGAAAATGATGTAAGTACTGCCATGTTGATGCTGCAAGCAGCTGATTCTCGGCTCGAAGATATTGGCGACCCGTCTTTGTTTCCAGTGCGTAAACTCATTGCTGAGGACATTCAAGCGCTACACCAAATAAACCCTATATCAGTTAATTCAGTCGCTTTGGCCCTGTCTGGGATGGTTCCTCAAGTTAATAACTTACCATTGAACGCGCTTAAAATTCCTGAAATTAATGATAACAAAGCAGAGAATGAACTTAGTGAGAACATCAGTGATTGGCGTACTAATATTAGCAAAACATGGAACGCATTGGTCGACGATTTTGTTCAAATAGAAACTAGCGATAAGCCGGTTCTTCCCTACCTTTCAACAAAGCAGCGTTGGTTAATTACGGAGCAGTTAAAACTTGCATTATCACAAGCTAAAAGTGCAGCACTAGACGAACAAGAAAGTTTATATTTAAATGCGTTACAACAAGCAATAGCCCTTTTAGTCGAGCATTTTCAACTGGACGATAACAACGTAAAGCAATTTGCAGATGCTTTGCAACAACTTCAAAACACGGATATCGCCAAAGACTACCCGCGTCAGTTACAGTCAGCCAATGCTTTGAAAGACATTATTGACCAGCGGATTAAAAGTGTTTTCAAGAATAATACCGACACAGGTGCATTATGAGAAAACTACTGCTCTACTTTTTTCTGCTCATTTTGTTTTTTGGCGGGTTGTTATTTGGTCATGCTGCCATAGGTGAAAAAGGTCGTATTTTTATTGCGATGGGTGAATGGCGTATTCAAATGACGGTTGTCAGCGCAGTTATTAGCCTGCTCATTGGCTCAATTGTTGTGGTTATTTTATGGTGGGCAACCAAGCGTATTTTTAGAATGATTGCTGGCTCCCGAGATTGGTTTGGCGTTTTGTCCATAAGAAAACAAAACAAAGCCTTTTTTAACGCTATTAATGCTTGTGCCATTGGTGATTATGAAAATGCGCAGAAGTACATCAGTAAAACATTCCCCGGCGAATTCGATGGCGCGAACTATATGTTAGCTGCGGATATTGATAGACGCGTCAATAATGGCAATAATATTGAAAACCTCTTGGGTATCGCTGAAACCTTCCCTGAATCGGAGGCATCAGCAAAAACACAACACGCCGCTTGGTTAATACAGCAACATCAATTTCGACAGGCTGAACTGGTATTGGAAAGTATTGGTGCCAAGGCTCAACAGCAAGCTGTCGTCGTCAGATTATGGTTGGCAACACTAGCAGCACTGGGTAAATGGGCACTGGTAAAAGAAAAACTCCGTACACATAAAAAAGTGTTAGGAGATGACTACGTGCAATGGGCACAACAAGTAGTTCAAGGTGAGTTTGCCGAAATAGCAAGTAAACAAGGCGCTAATGCGCTTAAAGATAAATGGGCGTCTTTACCCCGCGCCGCGAAAAGAGATATTGCTAATCAAATTGTATATGTGCAGTTACTTATCGACCAAGGCTTGTCACAAGATGCTGAACCCATATTGGTTGAGCTTGCGAAGAAAACGAGAAACCCTTCGTTCCATGGTTTGTTCAAGCAACTCAAACATCCTTCACCGCACCAAGCAATGCGCTTGATCGAGAGTTGGATAAAAGTCGATATGGACAACGCGCAGTTGTATTCAGTGCTAGCACATTTGGCCTACAACAGCGGCGATATCGAACTTGCTGAAAAAGCAGTCAGGAAGGCTCTTGAGCTTGCTAGCAATCCCGAAGATGGTCGTTTATTAGCTAGGTTACTAGAGAAACAAAATGCCTTTGAAAAGGCGAATAATGTGTATAAGGGGCTACTGGCTTCCTGAGCCCTTAGCCTTTGCAGGTCGTTATTAAATCTTGTATTAGTAAATTGGCTTACTCTTCAATCAAAATAGACAATGTCATCTTAAACCGTTTCTCTAGCGCTTTAATTTTGGCAATTGAGTCTTCATCAAAGACGTGACCCTGCCGCAAGATCAGAATGTCATTTTCGTTAAACAGCGATTCAGCTAATACCATACCTGGTTGGATCTGATGCGAACGCCGCCCAATATCAAAACTATCTTCGCTTGCGGCTAATTGCTGCTTCTTTAGTACATTTATAACGCTACCGTCGTATTGCAGACCACTATAGTTTGCTAATTTATCAAGCGAATCGACAACACTGTGTTCGATCCCATCGATTTTACCTGTCCGGTAACGTATATAATCCCTTGCGACCGACAATATCTTAGCGCCGATTGGAATATCCACTCCAGCAACATTATTTGGAAAACCGCGACCACTTACATATTCAAATTGATGCATAATAATATCAGTCACATTTTGCAATTGCGTTGCTGGACTCAATATAAGTTGTGCCTTTGATGATTGAGTGAAAAAGGCATCTTGCTGCGCAGGTGTTAGTTTATTGAATGGCGTTGTTATCACCTTTGCGTCCAATCCAACCATGCCAATTTCACAAATGAAGCCTGCAAAACTGATCGCTTCACATACTTTTTTTTCTACGCCCATCTCTTGAGCAATATCTACAGCGGCTTTACTTACCGATTTGGCGAATGCGCCGCTAAAGTAAGGGCTAATAATTAACAAGTTGTAGACCACTTTTTTTAAAGTCACGATGCTTCTTTCGGATGCATTTAATGCAACCTTCAATTGCTTAGTCCGCTGTTCAACCTGCTCTTCTAAAGCACTATTAATCGTACTTAATTGTTTATTTTGTAATGCTGCTAATTTCGATAGCCGTGTATTTTTAGATACTTGGCGATACTGCACAATACCATTCTCAACAGCCTTAATCAGCTCTTCATTATTCCATGGCTTCTGTAAAAACCGATGTACTTGACCTTTATTAATGACTTCAAGCGTAGATTCTAAATCGGCGAATCCAGACAAGACTATGCGATACGTTTGCGGGAAGTCCTTTGCTACTTTGGCTAAGAATTCAGACCCACTCATTCCTGGCATTCTCATATCAGAAACGACCACATGAACGGTATTAGTTTGCATGAATTCGAATGCTTTTTGGGCACTATCCGCTAATACAATTTTGAATGGCTTACCATGAAAAATACGTTTCATGGTTCGTAATATATTCGCTTCGTCATCAATAAATAGAACTCTAAATAGGGGGCTCTTTGATAAATCGTTTTTAATATCTGACATAGTTAACTTTACTCTCAACAGTATCTTTAATCGGTAATATGAGAGTAAATGTAGTGCCTCTACCCATCTGGCTGCTTACGTTAATAAGCCCTCCATGTTCTCGCATAATATCAAATGAAATCGATAGACCCAGTCCTGTACCTTCGCCCTCTGGCTTGGTTGTGAAAAATGGATTAAAAATACTTTTGAGCGTTTTTTCATCCATCCCTGAACCAGTATCTATCACTTTAATTTCAATTTGTCCGTCAACAAATTTAGACTCTATCGTCACCTTACCATTTGACTCAATAGCCTGCCCCGCATTCATCACCAAGTTTGTTAACACTTGATTTATCTTGCCAACATTTAAGAAGGTTTGCGGCACGTCGTGCAAATCTAAGAAGAGTTCGGCATTTTGCTCAACCTTGGACTTTACCATTTTAGCCGTGGTCAAAATACACTGATTAACGTCGACCAATTGCATGGTATCGCTGTCTGCTCGTGAGAACATTTTCATATTTTTCACTATTTCAATAACCCGTTTTAGGCCATCGTCGGTATCTTTGAGTAAGCCTTTTACGTCGTCATTGATAAAATCAATATCTTGGTCTTTAAGATAACTTGCCATATCCTTAATTAGTCTCGCTTCATCTTCATGATAACTCGTCGACTCGCTCGACAATGCCAATAAGGCTTTTGTGCGATTACATATTTGAATATACACCTCGATGTAATTTCTTAGGCAACTGACATTACTATTAATAAAGCCTATCGGGTTATTAATTTCGTGAGCTAGACCCGCGGCTAACTGTCCAACCGATGCCATTTTTTCAGCCTGCAAGAGCTGTTGTTGAGCTAATTTCAGATCATTATTAATTTGTTTTAACTCTCGGTTTTGCAATTCGATTTGTTCGGTACGTTTCGCCACTTTGGCTTCTAATGCGCGGTTTAACCTCTGTAATGCATTTTGAAATGATTGCGTACCTTGATGCTCTACTTCTAAATTTTGAACCAGCGAGTTAAAGGCACTTGCTACTTCTGCAAGCTCATCTAGGGAGTCTTCAGGCACTCTGGCAAAGTCAAACTTACCTGAGTCTATGGCTTTTGTGATGTTTCTAGCACTGTTGCGCAATACGCTAAGTTGTGTGGTTAAGTAGCTGCCTAAGAATAACGAAAATAATGCCACCAATAGCATTTCGAACAACGCGATCCCCGCAGTTAATCGAGTAATAGACGCAATAGAACGCTGCACTTGAGTCGTACTAATACCAATCTCAACATGTCCGAATACGACTGTGTCCTCTATTATTTGTGAAGTAACATCAAAAACGCCGTCGTCGACATCAGATACTTTGATGTCCGCTTTAAAAGACCGAGTCAGGGCGCCCATTCTGCTTGCTTTGGCAACCTCATCGCCAGACTCATTAACGACACGAGCGTAAACAATATCTGGATTATTAACTACTTCAGTCACAATGGAGTCTAGTGAAATCAGATCATCCGACAAAACACTATTTTTTACCGTGGTTGCAAAAAGTTTTGCCGTTATTTGCGCGCGTTTGATGAGGTTTTCATTTGCAATATCAGCCATAAATTTGGTGACTATGAAAACCAACATAAGCAACAATGCACCTTGAATTAGCGCGGTACCTAATATGGTTTTAGCCTTCAATGATAAACGCATAAACGACTCGACTTAGTTGACTTGCATTAGCAGTTCAAGATGACCTACTATTTCTACATCTTTAATGCCGGCCCACTCTACACCTTCTGGTCTCACAAAAGGACTAAAATTTAGTACGGTTAATAATTCCACTACGGTAGGTGTAATAGCAATATCCATTTTTGCTAAATTTATTCGAGGAATAATAGTGGTAGCGAAAGAAGTTGCAGTAGGAAACAACGCTATCCTTATGAGCTCCACTACATTGTAATAACTTACCTTCTTTTTTGGCCGTGGCTTCGTGGCCAGACTCTCGATAATAAAACACATAATGCAGTGGATTCATGTATGCTAAATCATACTTACCTTCTAGCGATCTTGCCGCACACAACAGCATATTTGTTGCAGTCATAAACGTTAATTGGATACCAGACTATTGTGAAGACATTGACAAACCGGCCTTGATTTGGCAGCCGGTCTGTTAGCAGAGTGTAGCAGAACAACCCCAAAGGTTAGCGGTACTAGAGAATAAAGCTGAGGAGCCTTTCTTCACGCATACGCCTCTTGTTCTGTCTCTATTATAGAGTCTAGGACCATTGCAAGTGCATAGTTATCAAGTGGCTTTGCTAATTTAAACACTTTCGCATCGTGGTCTGCCGATAATCGGTGGTCGCTAAATTCATCAAAAACAATGATGTGTGGCTTATAGTCTAGCTTCGATTCGATTACTTTAGTCAACGCCGGAATGTCCACGCGAGAAGTTTGGCTATCAATCATAATTAGAGAGGGTTTGTGCTGCGCAATTTCAACGCCCGATTCGATTCCGTGTTGGTAAACTTGTGTTACAAAACCGGCATTTCTAGCGATCCGCTGTACGTTCTTCACAAGCTGTTTTTCAACTGAAACAATAAAACAAGATTTTTCTTGCTCAACAATCAATTCAGACGGCACTGGAATTTGGTTTTGCACTAAAAAATCCAGCAAGTCGTTATGCTTAACACGGTTGTTACCCCGACCTGGTAACTTAAATGCCTTTAATTTTTTCGCTTCTATCCAGCGAATTACTGTTCGTGGGTTAACGTCACAGATTTTTGCAACATCGCCACTTGAGAATGACTTCATATTATATCGACTACATCAAACTAATGAGAACTGGAGATTATCAGACGCCTTTTAAAATTGCGACATTCAGCCCGATCTGCTGACATACTTAGCTATTGATTTATATACCTACGTAAGCGCTGAATCGGACTGATAAGCCTGTCTTTCTTATACTTTCTCATACCTTTCAGCTCGACTGTTACACGCAATTAATAAGTCAAGCCACTTACTTGATATTGCCGTTTATAAATTTAAACTTTGTGTAGGCGACGTCTGCATGCAACTGCTGCCAAAAGCGAAACTAGTAAGGTGCCCATAGAACCGCCTGAATCAGAATCATTACTGGCGTTTTCGGTACTAGCAGCTAACAATGTATTGGCCGCCGGATTTAAGCTTGGGTTAGTAACCACTGCGTCATTGATAATTACTATGTCGGTTATGATGACTAAATTACTGTCGGTTGGCACTGTACCGGCCGACTTGTCAGTCGAGGTAAAGTCTCGTAAAGGAATAGTGGTAAACGGAGCACCATAATCAAAGTTGGGGGTATTTGCAATTGCATCGACAATCTCCATTCCATTGCCTAAAACTTGCCCAAATACGGTAAAACCACCATTTTGTACGTCAAGATTTGCAGCATTATTGCTCACATTAATAAACCACTGGGACGTTGCACTGTTTACATTTCCACCCACTTTTGCCATCGCAATTGTGCCACGAACGTTCGACAGTGCGGGTTCATTCTCAACGGCAGCGCTGGTTTGAATGGCGGTTGGAGGAAACACATTGTTATAAGTAAAACCGCCCGCTTGCATCACAAAATTAGCTTGCGTTCGGTGTACAACGCTATTCGCATACTCGCCTGAATTAACGTAACTTAGAAAGTTTTCAACCGTTTTAGGTGTAGTTTCGTCATATAAATTGACTACGAAGTTACCAAGTACCGTACGCACTTCCACAACTGTCGCTTGAACTGAAAGTGGAACGACCATTACCAATGAGAGTAAGATAGCCGAAAAGCCCTTTGATTTAGTTAATGTCATGATGATTTTCTTATTGTTTTGTTTTAAATGTAAATTAACATCTAATACTGGTTGAGATGGATTGATTTATAATAAAAATAAACAGGCTGTAAGCATTCTGCCTGCGGGTTAGTTACCCGTATTAAGGTTAATCGATATCGAGGCGTAAAACCAGTGCGTGAAAGAGCAAACTTCGGCACTTATTGTTAATTCCTTATTTTTAACGCCTTACTTTACAGCTTGCACTTGCACTGACACTGATGCACTTCTACCAAGGTCATCACTAACTTGAACCTCGTAGTCACCCGTTTTGGCCTTCCATATTAAAGGGGTGTGATTAGACGTATCGGATAAATCGTTATTACCGATGAACTGACCGTTGGCAAACCAATATAGATAACTTGCCTGCGCATCAGCATTCGCTTGTAGTGGAATCGACACGATGCTTTTTAAGCTACTCTCAACGACGTAATTAAGCAGAGATTGTGGCGAGATAATCTGCGGTTTATCGCCCTCGGCGACAATGTCATCAAACCCACAGTTGGGCATAAATCGTGGTGGCTTTTCAATATGCACACCGGCTTGTGCAAAAAGCGATTGGAATTCTGTAGGCCAGAAAGCATATATCTTCTGTTTTGCCAGTGCTGAGTTTTGGTCGCAGCGCCGCAAGCCAGTAATATTATCCACCCATAGTTTGCGATAAATATTAGCGGTTTTTATTGGAGATACGCCGGGAATGAATAATGTTTTGCTCTTTTCTGGGCACTCTGACTTGTATAAATCGCCTGTTGTTTTGCAGATATCCACCCATTTAAGATCCAGTTGCTGCAAACGAATTGGGTCAAATTGTGTTGATTGATATCGATTGACTGCGTCCAACAACTTAAAGAGCAGCGGCCCCGCAGCCGTTCTGCCAATAAAAGCATTATTACCTTCCCCAGTGAAGTTGCCTATCCAGACGGCCAACACATAGTCACCTGATATTGCAACGGCCCATGCATCCCTGAAAGCCCAAGACGTACCTGTTTTCCAAGCCACTTGGTGTTTATTTTCTCGATCAGGACCGTTATAAAATGCAGTTGGCGCATCGGGCTTTGGATTTTTAGTCAACATGTCAAAAACTAAAAAGGCAGCCTCTGGGCTTACTAGATTGTGCTTATCAGATGCATTACTTTTGACTTCTTCAGCACTCACCCAGTAAGTACTTACTGCGCGTTTATGGGCACCTAAATTAGCAATCATCGCGTAAAGTTCGGTCAATTCAAGCATCGTCACTTCGCCGCCGCCTAACGCCAGAGCAAGGCCATAAAAATCACGCTCGCGCAGTTGTGTAATACCCGCCGCTTTCAAAAAATCATAGAAAGTCAGTACCTTTTCAGGATTTGCTTGGCTGCTCAGTAAAGCCTGTCGCTTAAGCAACTGAGACTGCAATTCAACAGCAGGCACATTGCGGCTTCTAATCAGCGCATCTTGCGCAGAAATAGGGCCAACAAAACCTTTACCAAAGTTTTCCGGCGCAAAACCCGCGTACTTTTTTGGTAAATCTTTTAGCATTGTCATCGGATGAATAAGCCCCGCATCAATAGCCAATGCATAAACGAACGGCTTTAGTGTTGACCCTGGAGAACGTTTAGCCGTGGTGCCATTAACTTGACCCTGTATGCTTGCATTGTCAAAATCAGCTGAACCCAGCATAGCTTCTATGTGCATTGTTTTACTATTGAGCAATAATGCACTGGCGTTATTAAACCCTCTGCTTTGGTTCTGCGTGATATAGGCTTGCAACACTTCTTCAAGTCTATTTTGTAGCTTTAGATCAATTGTACCTTTAATTTTTTGACCGCTTGCAGTTGATTGGCTTGAACTCATCGCAAAATTCTGTGGCTGTTGGGAAAGCAGATGTTGCACAAAATGTGGCGCACTGTAAGGTAAATTTTTGGCTTTACGCACAAACAAGGGCACATTAGCGAGCCTCAGTGCTGCCTCGGTTCGCGGATATTGCGCTAACCAACGCTCAAGCAGTGGTTCCTTTGCTACGGCAATAGCAGCGATACCTTTCGATGTTGAGGGGTTACGCCAATTCGGATTTTGCGGCACCACGGCCAACGTAATGGCTTCGGCAAGACTCAGTGCTGATGCGGGTTTGTCAAAATAAATCAAACTTGCGGCGCCAATACCTTGAATATTTCCGCCATAAGGGGCTAAATTCAGATAGGCTTCAAGAAGCTCTTTTTTTGAATAATGCCGGGCCAGTTGCAGGGCTCTAAATATCTGCTCTATTTTACCACTAAGCTCTTGAGAAGGAATATTCCAGCGTAACCTAGCCACTTGCATGACGATAGTTGAAGCGCCAATACGCCGTTCTTGGAGCACATAGGTTTGCCAAAATGCACGCACCAGTGCTGGGTAGTCGACGCCTGAGTGTGCATAGTAATTTTGATCCTCATACAGTATGGTTGCACGTTGCAAGTGCTCGGCAATGTCGTCGATAGGTGTATATAGGCGATATCTGTCGTCGCGCGCTAGGGAAATGCGCAGTAACTGATCGTTGCGGTCAAAAATGGCGACCGAATAACCTTGGTAATTAGCGAGGTTCGGCTTAGGTAACAGCAAATACATAAGCGCACCTGTAAACAGTGCAAGGCAAATGACAAGAAACACCTTAAAACGAAAAGCTAAGCGCTGGCGAAAGCGCTTTATTGAATTCAATTTGCTACTAAATATCATATTAGAAGGGCTTTTTAAAAGTTGTCATCACTTTTTCCTAGCGCTGTTACTTTCACTGTTGAGGCTGCTGAGTAGCCCGTCAGGGAGCGGTCGTACATGGCTTCAGCAAAACTTGCGGGGACCTTGAAGTTACCAGCCGCGGTTACCTTCACTTTATAAGTCATTTCAGTCACTCGGTTGGTAATATTGCCATAAAATATAATACGGTCTTCTCGTACATCGATGTAATCAGACTGCCAGACACCCGAGCGACGATTAACCGACTCGCGAATAACGTTAAAACCACCTGGAAGTAAATCGACAATAGCCATATTTGCAATATTTTTAAGCTGAGTAGAACGTACGCGTAACCTAACAGTAATTTCATCACCTTGCTTTATATTGGTCGCAATTTCACCGTTTTTGTTGATGAAGGCTCGCTGCACTTCAATACCATTGGTTTTAGCTTCACTGAGCAATTCCGCTGGGTAACCCGCTTGCATATTCACGTAATAAAGCCCACCAAAATTTTGCAACGCGGTACGCTGAACAGTTGCTTCAACACGCTCTGTACCAATAGGATAACTAGCCGTCGCAAAAGGTTGATAAGCAACTTCAAGCGGCATTTGCTTTTGCATGATGGATGCAATAAAAGTGATTTTTCTGTCGATTTTCTCTAACTCATCGTTCAAGATATTCACAGATTTAGTCGCAAGTTGACTATCATCGTTACTAGCACCACTGTAAATAGCGCTATGATAAGCGCCTAAAGCCAACGTACTATAAGCAGCCGAAATCGTATTGTATTGGCCTTTATAGATAGCTTGCGTGATATTAAGAATGGCCTGCCCAGAAATGACCTTAAGGTGCTCGGGGAAATGCGTTGCCACAAGAAACAAGTATTGAGCATCTAACTTTAAACGCGGCGCTAAGCCGGCGAAAGATTGTTTAAGCAACTCGCTTTGGTCGCTTAAATCATACTCACTAATCAGCTGTCTGGCCTCCTTATCTTGCTGCATTAACGCATAACTCGCTGCAATATAAGCGCTTAAAATATCTTTGCGCCAAGCCGCTTTGTGTTGCTTATTCAGCGTGCTAACTAAATCAATTAGTAGATTAGATGTCACCACGCCACTGCGGGTCAGCAAATAAATGCCCTGTGCGTGTTTTCTTAAGGTCAGCAGACTCAAGCTAGCTGAACTGTTACTGCCACTTGACCTAACAAAGTTGGCAGCGGCGTCGTCCAAATAACCAAGGCCACTGGCAAGCATGTCCTGGGGTACTAGATAACCCAGTGCTTTGGCTTCAATTAAAAAGTGCATTACATATAGAGTCACATCAATATCGTTGTCTTGCGCACTCGGCCAATATGAAAAACCACCAGCATAGCTCTGTCGTTGCCGCAGTTTGCTAATAGCTTGAGCAAACTGCAAAGCTACCGTCTCGTTCTCAGGCGCGTATTTTGCTAAGTTAGATAAGCCCACTAATGGGAATACCTGACTGACGATCTGTTCGGTACAGCCATGCGGATATTGCGCTAAATAGGCACTCAAACCCTCGGCTATCACTAACGGACTCGTCGACGCTTTTACTAATTGGTTTGACTCTGGTGCAAGTAATTTCAACGGCGTATCAATAGCTATTTTACCGTTGCTAGCCACACCTGTCGTTATATTCACTACAAATGGCATTGCCGGGCGCACACTCAAGGTTGCGGTTGCAGTCGAGTGCCAGGTTTTACCTGACGCATCGGTCGTCTTTACATCAAAATTTATTTTAGCGCCGCCTAAAAAGTCGTTAGCTTTGACTCTAAAACGGATAGCCTCTTCTTGGTTTTCACTTAATTGTATTTGTGCTCCATCACTACCAACAATACTTATATGTTTGCTAGTACTTACTTGTATTTCAATCGCAGCGTTATTTAAGGAATCCTTAACAACATTCGCAACATTTAGGGTGATATCAAATTCATCACCCGGAGCGGCATGATTAAGTACATTAGGTGTTAATACAAAAGGCCCTCTGACAATTGTATTTTGTTGCGCACGTCCCATTGTTTGTTCACCCACCGCAATCGCCATTACTCTTAAGCCACCGGCAAAATCATTTGGCACGTCGAAGGTGTAGGTATTGCGGCCTTTTTTGGCTATCACTACACCTGACCAAAATACGGCAGGGTCTTGTACTTCGCGTTCAAACGGGTTTTGGGAGCGTTTAATTCGCCTGCCTGTCGCCATCTGTTCTTCACTCATGATCGCATCAGCAAACATATCACCACCTGCAGCTGAAAGCATTTGGCTTAACGCAAAGTCAGGCAAAATCAAATCTAATATCTGCATAGTGCGTACGTTTAACGCGCGTTTCTTTAAGAAGTACGCCAGCGGATCGGGTGTGCGGTAACTAGCAACTTGTAAGATGCCTAAATCAACTGCGAACACGGCGACTCTTGCATCCTCAGATACATCCAAATCAATCGTCATTGGCTGACCCGGCTGTACAATATCTTCAATTGTAAGGTCTAGATCCAACACCCGCTTTGAACGATCAATAGAGAAAGGCACTACGGCGTAACTCAATGGACTGGTAAATATTTCTTTTGAAGCAATATCGCGAACAAAAGCAACATTCACGTAGGCATTACCTTCTATCCCTTTTGGAATAGTAATAACTTGCACACTGCTCTTGGTGTCGCTAGTAAACCACTTGAATGTGTGCAGCTTATAACTTTCAATACTAATTAAACCACTGCCTGCGTAGGGTGCTTGAATACTTAACTCAATAGTATCACCTTCCTGGTAATCACCTTGCTCGAAAGTCACTTTTAGCTCCGCGTTTTTATCTAGCTGACCACTGTCGTTGGTCGCCCCTACAACCGTATACTCAAGGCTAAGTAGCAGTTCGCCATCTGCGGTCAATATATCGACAACGAAAGTACCTGCTTCGCTCGTATCTAGCGCAAGCTCGTCAAAACCCTCAAGTAGTGCGTAATCAACTTCCCTTACAAGCTCATTCTTTTGAATGCTTTCATACTCATAACGACCATTGTACTGCTTCACAAGCGTTGAAATGCGCTGCACTTTGCTTAAGCGCTTGCTTAGGTTCTCCATCGCAACTGGCAACAATTCATTATTAATGGCAATTAACGCTACGCTTCTTGCGCTGTCCCGATTCACATAGCTGAGTTTACCATCCGCTTTGTAGCCAAGGAGATAGGGCGATGGTGAATATAAAAAGCGTGCAGATGTGCCGACCGAACGCCCCCCAGATGCCTCGAAGCCTTTAGTTTGCAGCATCACACTGTAGGTCCCTTTGGTAAACCGGGTTAAATCAATAGGCACAATCGCTTGACCATCTGCATTGGTTTTTTGCTGCTCCAAGGTTTCATTAATCCGTGATAGACCGTCGGTGCTGTCATTTTTCAATTGGGGTGAGTAAAATGTCACGTTTTTGTATTCTTCAAAGACGAATTGAATCGGCAATAAGACCAGTTCGCTAGCCACTTTACGCGCTTGTGCAGGGACACCGAAAAGATTGTTCAGGGTGACTTCGTTAGTCAGCGTTGATGATGTTGTCCAGCCCTTGTTTGGTAACCCTTTTACTTGGCTGGTAATGGCCATAGTGTCAGCTTGAAACGCTTCAATAGCGAAGTTTACTGAGCCCACTTGACGGTCTCTTTTACTACTAGCGTTGTCGCGATCTCTTAGCAAGTGCAAACTGGCGGTGTAAGTTCCCGTGTTGAAACGCTTCTTTGTGATAAAGGAGGCATCCACAAATCCAAATTGGGCAAGTTTGATCTTTTCAACATAAACTTCTGTGTACTGGGCATCTCGAACCACTAGTTCAAGTGGGATATTACCTAAGTTCTGCAGATTTTTGCCCTTTACAATCATACCAATATTAACTGTTTCACCGGGACGATAAATACCGCGATCAGTGAACATATAAGCATTCACACGCTCATTATCAGAAAAATAAGCATATTCGCCGCCAACATTAAAACGCGAGTAATTTATTTGCCGGGTATAACGATTATAAGGAATAAACGACACATCGCCTTTTTGTTTTACGACGTAAACCACCGGCTGCTGTTCGCGCTCATAGCCCTTTGCTGATGGAAAAGTAACATGACCAAGGTTATCGGTGATCTTACTGAACAGTTTGGTGCCGTTTTTGGCAATCAATTCAATCTGAGCACCAGCAACAGGTGCCCCCGACGTTATTGACTGCACAAATATATCTTGGCTTTCATCTTGGCTGGTTTTCACAATAACGCCAAGGTCAGTCACTAAAACAAGCAGCTTGTCACTGACCCCATAAATTTCACGATTTCGCTTTTTATCCCATGCTTTTATTTCAACAAAAAACAGACCCAGCCCACCCTCCAAATTTGATACTAGGGCGTTCAAATCAACTGAAGCATAGTTTGCCGTTTTTAGGTCGTCGCTATTTGCGTTCATACTGATAAGTTGAGTATTAAATTGAGCTAGGTTGGTTTCGTTAAAGCGCCAGTTATAAAAACTAGGGTTGCTAATATCACCCTGTGTTTGTGACACCAAATGATAGAGTTCATCGTCAATGACTTTGCCTATACTGACTTGAACGTATTCGATACCTCGCGTTGAAAATGCCAAGCGCTGGTCTTTACTGTGAGTTAATACAGAACCCTCACCAGCAATGATAATTTCTTGTGGATATTTGGGAGCGACTAAAATACGATCAAAAAAAGCACGCTGAACAAAACCATTGGCAGAAGTTAAGCCCTCCTCCAGTTTCAAATACAACTGACGCCCTGCTTGCACATCTACTTTAAGTTGATAATTTTTAGCGTTATCTGAGGCGTTAGGCATTAATACATAATCTACTTTTTGAGCACTATTTAATACTTTAGTAGTCACTTCCCTTGGCCCTTGCCAATAACTCTTGCCGTTTTTATCTGACTCTTTTGGTAGCAGATACAGCGTAAATTTGCTAACTAATTCCTGACGTTCAATGGCGTCAGTAAAGCCAAGCAATACGAACTGCTCAGGCTCATCATCTAGGTTACGCAGCACTTTCATCTCTGACTGCTCTACCTTCAGATAACTGTATAAGTCAGGTACCATTACTTTGCTTTGATAGGCTGTGGTTGTTGCTTCACCACCGTAAATACTTTTAATACCTTGGCTAAACTTAATTTCTACAATGCGAGGTCGGTCAGGTAGCGTACCCACATCCAGAGTGGCCGTGGCAGAGAGCAAATCATCGCTAAAACTCAGCGTATGCAGTTGCGCTTTACCTAACTTGTTAGCCTCAACCTGATATGCCATAGATAAGGCCTGTTCTACACTTTGTTTATCGACTGGGTAATTAAATGCAATTTCTATGTAAACTTGCTTTAGCTTGTCCTCAACACTTAATTCAAATTCACTGATTTCAATCCTGCCTTGCAATGGCCGCGTAATAAAACTAAATTCATCGTCGGTGAATTTGTCTTTGCTCTCGAACACTTCTGGTGCAAAACTGACTTCGTACTCTTGTCCTGCTGGCCAAGGGGTTTCAGGTATAAAAATCAGTGTTCTATCGTTTCCCCAGCGCCATTTCCCCGTTTTATGTGGACTCAGCTTAATACCTGTTTTGACTTCCCCACCAATTAAATCTATCGGCGCAACTGAAGGATATTGAATTGTCATAATAGATGGTGTTGATGCAATTTGGGTATTTCGCAGAAGCTCTGGCGCAGCATTAGATGGCATTTGCTCAGTTATTTCAGGTGAATAGTCATTGCTGGTGTAGGCAAACTCGATATAAAGTGCTGGCACTGGATTCTTGTTACTTTGGCCCTCTAGATTATTGCCATCTTCATCATGGGACTCCAACTCACCTGAAAGTTCTGGGATAGTAATGACAGCATCGACCAATATAGGCTCAGGCAAACGTTGATAATAATCATAAACGTTGTAAGTAGCCCCACCTAAAAAAATAATAACGAGGCTCTGAGCGACAAATTTAACTGGGCTTTGCTTGCGCAAATTATCCAGATAGGCCAACCATGTAGGTATTGACCAATCAACTTTGCCAAATAGCACTACCAGAATTTTGCCGACGACGACAAAAGGAAAGCTCAGTGTTTTGAATAGAAATTGCATGCGCTTCATCCTAGAATGCGAGGTTGTTTAAGACCTAAAAGAGGTCATCTTTCAATTTTTGAAGGTGTTTAATTCACTATTATCTACAAGCTGGGTTTTGCGCTGATAATGCAATTGGATCAGGAGTATCAGCGATAGCAAAATTGGTATGCAGGCAACACTCGCATAGGCGCCAAAATCTGCGTTGAATAAGAACACTGCTGAGACTAATAATTTTAGCCATTCGAGCCAAATAGCGATCCGTTGATTCTCCATGAGCCAAGCCACATTAATACTCGACACAATCACAACAAAGGAAATACCTAACTGATAACTCACACTTAACGTATTTGCATTGATCAACAAATAAAGCGCGAGCAATGAAATAATGACATATTGCAGCAAACAGTAGATTTTAGTTATTAACGAAATCTCTGTTTGATACGCTGAAAATTGACTCAAATCTGCTCGAGCAAGCGGGAATTTCTGACTCACATCATCTGGCCGCCACCCTGTTCTGCCAAACCAAACCTTGAATTTTTCAGACCATTTTTGTGTATATAAACTGTCTTGTATGAGCTGCTTATAAACTTGGATGTTCGCGTAAAACGGGTTCCAACTTTTTAATGCTTTACGCACACCATAAATCGGTTTCTCATGGTCTAATTCGTCTTGATACGAACCAAAAAAACGATCCCAAATAATAAATACACCGCCATAGTTGCGGTCAAGATATACCTGATTTTGTGCGTGATGAACTCGGTGGTTAGAGGGTGTCACCATAAACCATTCAATGAATCCTAACTTACCAACATGGCGAGTATGAACCCAAAACTGATAAACTAAATTAATAGAAGCAACGGAAACCAGTAAAATCGGGTCAACACCGAAAAATGCTAACGGTAGGAAAAAGATAAAATTGAAAAAACTACCGGATGATTGTCTTAGGGCCGTGGTTAAATTGTATTCTTCACTGGAATGATGAACCACATGTGCAGCCCAGAAAAAACTCATTTCATGACCAAATCGGTGATTCCAATAATATAAAAAATCATAGATGACGAATACAGCAAACCAAACCGACATTGATTGCTGCAGTTCCAACAACGCAAAGTGCTCATAGAGTAAGATGTAAATGGTGAAAGGCACAAGGTTTTTCATGACGCCCATAATACGGCTTAAGCCACCAATACTGAGACTAGTAATGGCGTCATTGAGACGGTAATAATCTGTTTTTTTTACTTTTTCCGCAATGAGTTCAGCGGCAATTAACAGAAAAAATACAGGTATAGCAAAAAGGATAATGTTCATACGTACACCAAGTTAAACACATAGCTATACTAGTGTTGATAACGCAGTTAAGTCAAATGGCTTTATCGCAATTTCAATTCTTTGTAACACCGTTGGTTTAATTGACTAATGTTTAGTGGAATATGGCTTTTTTATCCTTACTTTATGTAGATGAAAAAAAATAAATCAATAAAAACAATAATTTAAGAATTGGCATACTGAATGCAAAGCAATGGAAAATACAAGGTTTTATGATGAATAAGACCAATACAATACACATTCGCACATCAATTACGGAGTTAGCCATGATTAACCAGATTCGTCGCCCTATTTACTCGTTTATAGGAATAACCCTTTTCAGCTTCACACTCAGTGGCTGTATTATTCACGTTAATGCCAAATATAAAGACTCGGATGCTGACACTGCAATTTACTCGTCAGATGTGAAGTCGACCAATAAGAGCGTTGAAGTCGGTGCAGGAAGAACCGTACAAGACGTAGGTTCAGTTAATGGCAGTGTTGTTATACAAGACAAGGTGACCGCTGCGCGTGTAAGCACTACAAACGGCAGCATTTCTATAGGCGACAATGTTAAGGTAGATTCGGTGAACGGCGTTAATGGTCAAATTGAGATAGGCGAAGGCTTTGTGGCAGAACAAAATGTGAGTACCGTTAATGGCCAAATAAAGATACAAGAACAAGGTCAAATTGGCGGTGAGTTATCAACCGTAAACGGCGACATTTCGATAAGTGATGTAATTGTTGAAACGGATATTGTTACTGCAAACGGAAATGTGACACTAAGAGACGGAAGTCTCGTGAAAGGCGACATTTATTTTAGTGGTCGCTCCAATCAAAAGTATAACAAAAACTATCCTGTGCTTTACATCAGCGCGGATTCCAACGTTGAAGGCGATATTATTCTTGAACGTCCAGTTGAGTTAGTACTTGAGAACGAGAGCTTAAAAAGTAAAGTTAAGCGCCTGTATAAAGACTGATAGTTGATTGCCCGCACAGGGAAGTCATGCTCTTGACATTGAAGCGGATGCTTTTATAGCATCTACTTCCTTTATAGCAGCCACTGCTCGTCTATAGTAACAAACTCTGAACTGGCATTTATCAACGAATTAGCGGTTAAGTTACGCACCCCAAAAACGATTGTTTTGCAACTATACTGTTGTCGTGTTTTGGTCAGCAAGCGATCAAAATCACCATCACCGGACAACAGAATAATCGTGTCAACATGAGGCGCAACCTCCAATATATCGATTGTAATACCAACATCCCAATCGCCTTTTGCAGAGCCATCAGAGCGCTGTATAAAAGGTTTGAGCTTTACGTCAAAACCAATATGACGCAGGGCACTTTGAAACTTTTGTTGCTGCGCGTCGCCGCGATCAATGGCATAAGCAAAGGCATTGACAATCTCATAATCATTCGCAATGGATTGCCAAAAGTGACGGTAATTAAAAGAGCGAGAAAATGTCTGTTTAGTGGTGTAGTAGATGTTTTGTACATCAACAAAAATAGCGGCTTTTTGCACTTCAATGCCCTTTATAATAAGAAGAAATGACAACAAACCCAATAATAACACTAATCAGATTAAAACGTCTGACTAGGATAAAGTGGGTCATTTAAATGCCTATGCTTATTTCTCTTATACTGGGTTTTTAACCATAATAGTTTTTGCCACCTTATTATTACCTTCCAATTTGATGCTAGTAATAAACAAGGGCTTATCAATATTTAGTAAGGTGGACAAAACACAAAATAGGCCAATAACTTGATTATTGAATGGAATGCTAAAAGTCTTTGTTGATGTATTAATATTGAGTATTCAATTTTTCTGTGATCCTTCAAGTTCTCGCCACTCATCAAATCGTTTTTTAAAGACCGGCCCTAATTTATCATACGTCTCCCAGCTATCCTCTATGTGATAAAGAGTTTCAGCATCAGAGCCCACAGCAGTTTCGTAGTCAGAATAAAATGGGGAACTTTCGTCGTTATAATAATACAAAGCGAAAAGGTTCCCTTGGGTATTGAGATCTTCATCAGTAAACTTTTCATCACAGTTGTCAACAAACCATGCTGCAGGTGATTGTTGTCTCGCCGCAAGCTCATTTAACGCGTCCGGAAATTCATCTAAATGTAAACTCCCAGCAAGGTCATTTAATAGACACCAAGTAATAAACATTGCTATATGGGTTGCCCCATTTATAGGTTCTAGGTCACTTGGGAAGTCACCTCCATAATGCCAAGACGCGTCATCATATTTCACTAAATCCTCCTTGAGGGGTAACGCTTAGCTCACCCAGGTAATAATTTGAAGGGTTTTTGAGATACTTTGCAAAAAAAGTGCAAAATTATGAGTCCGGTGTAGCGCTTGGTTATGCATCTGCTGCACCGCTAAATCCTGCGCCAAAGACGAGTTTTGTCAGTGCCAACTGACTACGCAAGTAACCACTATATTTGGGTAGATAATCGCTGACGTCAGCGGTGCGGGAGTGATAGAAAATATGCATACTAACTGGAGGCAGAACGTAAGACTCTGGGTAGTTTTGGGTTGGGATAAACGCCATTCGGAGGAGTGGAGCAACTGCCAAAAAGCCAACTAAGGGCAAGCCGCACGATCCACATGTACCTCGGCTCAGCGCTGGTGGGCGGCGGTATTTTTTGAACTGAATATTGTGGGCGTCGGGTAGTGATACGTTTTTTGCCCAGAGCAATGTTATGTCAGCGAACGGTGCGCTATAAACCGACTGGCAAATGGTGCAATGGCAAACGAACCTTGCAAACGGTCGACTGGTGATGCCTAACGCAGATTTTCCACAAGAACAGTTAAAGGTTTGGTTGGTCGATGTTGGCACGACTGATCTCCTAATGCATATGCCGCAAGCAACTGCAGCTGTAATGGAGTTTGTTTTTGTGCGAGCATTTTTGCGCACGAAAACAAACGGAGTGTAAGCTGTCAGATTGACTTGCTTTGTTATGAGCCTTTGACATAAAACGCGCTCGTGGTTGGTTCTTTGTAAGATTGGCCCAAGGTATCTAATAACCCATGAGCGAGCTCGACGACCAAGCTTAACGTATCAAAGCACCCAAGACTTCATTGTGACCACGAAACATTGTCATTTCATAAACCCTCATAGTTAATTATTTTCAATAGCTTACCCTGTTTTTGATGAATATTTCTACCGTTTTCTGTGTGGTTACAATGCATGCAAAGTAACCGCGCGTGCTATTTTTATATCTTTTCATGTTAAACAATGACCTAACGCAATTTAACCTGCAAATAGATGTTGTTACTATGCAGGCATTGTAATAACACCAACACATCTATCCCTAAGTACATAAATTATATGGCCTGTAGGACAATTTTCTCTCTTGTAAAACGTGGGTTACTGAACATGTTCAGTAACCACAATAATCTACGTTCTATTGATCAAGGACAAGGTAGCGACCGTTATTGTATGAGCTAAATTATTCACATTGTTTTACCATGAACGTACAATTGTTTGCTTAAGATACGTCTACTTTGCGCGCTGCTACGCTGGCGTTATTAATAGAGCATAAATATCAAACCTTCACTTAAAATAAGAAACTGACTATGCCCCAAAACGCCTCTCACTACCCCAACGCCTTGATTATTTTGCATTGGTTAACTTTTATTTTAATTGTTCTATCGTATGCTTCTATTGAAGGGCGTGAGTTTTTTGAACGCGGCACGGATATGCGCGATAACGCCAAATATATTCACTTCGTCGTCGGTTTAAGTATTTTATTAACCACCTTCGCTAGGATCATGTTTCGCCTTACCAGCATCGTCCCCGCTGCATTATCGAGTGGCCCACAATGGGTAATCAAGGCGACTAAACTCGGTCACTCTCTGATCTATTTATTTTTATTGGTAATGCCAATACTTGGTTGGCTAATAATCAGCGCAGAAGGTAAGTCAGTGGATATTTTTGGCATGACGGTTCCCTCGTTAATTGCAGAGGACCCCGAGTTAGGAAAGACGCTGGAAGAAATACACGAAACAATAGGTAAATTTGGTTATGCGCTGCTAGGTGGACATATGTTGATGGCGCTTTATCATCAGTATGTTTTGAAACAACAACTATTCAATCGCATGAAAATAACTCGACGTTAATTAGGTAGCCTTATACTCTGCACTATCCATACTAGCTGTCGAGCTGTTATTTAGTTTGATTCGTTGCTGATTGCTGAACCTCGGACAAATTTGTCTCTTGCCACTTACTAGTGTGCACACTCCTCCTGACTACCAACACAGAATAGTCAATTTGAACAAATTTAGACATCCGCCAATATGCGTAAAAGAAAATGTCTCAAAAAACTATATTATGGCATCACTTTCATAAATTCACTGAATTTCTGTTGTCCTTTGACGACCCATTCGGGCGTCGCTTCACCGGTGCCCGCATGAATTAAACCAGAATGTGACTGTATTACTTTTTCCAGCAATACGTACTGATCGTCAGTAATGTCGACGAAAAATATATGCTTGCCTTGCATAAGCAACTGTTGGAATTGTTTGAATTGATAATTAGGTACCTGTATACCAATAAAACCACCGATCCAAGTGCAAAAACCAAGTACCACTATGGATAAAAATGTAAACGGTAACCAACCTACTGAGGAAGTATGCCACTGAAACGTATAGGCTAACAATAACAAGAAGCTAGCGGCAGCAATACCTGCGGCGGCGCCGAGTCGTGTAGACCTCACGACATCTTGTTTCAACACGGCTTCAATAGCATGTAAATGATATTTTTCTACTTCAGCGTCATTGGCGCTTAATACATGAATTTGCGGGGTAAATAGTCCTTCAAACTTTAACTCTTGTTCAACCAATTTAAGGTCTGCTAGGTCACTGCTGATATAATACTGACGCTTCATTCGCTTTCTCCCAGTAAGGTTAGGCAACTCAGAAACCTGTAGTTAGATCTCTGATGAATAGTATAGTACTAAATTGCATTAAGTCGAACTTCGATGTAGTAGACTGCAATTGGGACATATGTAATCTACTGTAGAATGCGAGCATAATAACGATGACAGATGTGTACTTGAGGTAACCCAGTTTGGATAAAAACCAACTTATACCCGTTTCGGATATAGAACGACTTAAACAACAAATAGACCTTGAGAAAAATGCTCGAGAGCTTGCCGAGCGTCAATTAGAGGTGTACTCAAGAGAAATTCACTTAGCTAATAAGTGCTTAAAAAAATCACTAAATGACACGAAAAAAAAACAAGCTGAAATTGAGTATCTCACCGAAGCGTCCTATGATTTCTCTTCAAAGTTAAACCTAATTGACATTTTGCAAAACACCGTGTCACTTACTGGCAAGTTTTTTAATGCTGAGTATGGTATTAAAGCCGTTTTTAGTAAGGGGAAATTAAAAAGTGGCTCTAAAGCAATAATTTGGTCTTCCAATAATGGTTGGGGAGAAAATCACGAACTTCAATCATTCTTTTTTAAACATCTACCACTTGAGCGTCTCCCTTCAGACCGATATTATGCCGCCCCTCATTGGTTTATCACACCGCTCAATGAAGAGGATGCAGTTGGCGAGCAAAACTTTCAATGGATTATCTACATAAATCTTCAGTTAGAAAGCAATAATTCGGTGTGGATTGCTTTCCTAAGCAAAATCGAATCCCTTGATGAAGAGGCATTGCACATACTAGAAGTTGCAAAAGGTCACTTGCTAAGTGGAATTAGACAACACTTATCCGATGAAACAATCGCTCTGCGAAATACACAACTTCAAGAAACCGCAGATCATCTGCAAAACACACAAAAACAATTAATTCAATCCGAGAAGATGGCATCATTAGGGCAACTTGCTGCGGGGGTGGCTCATGAAATAAATAATCCCATCGGATATATTCGATCTAACTTGCAAACACTCAACGATTATATAAAGGAATTTAAACTTTCTTTTAAATTGTTGGAAGAAAAAATATATCTAAACGGCAGTTTATCTAAACAAGAGTTCAATGAAACAGTAAAGAAAAAAGAGATGGATTTTTTATTAGCCGATGCCGAACTAATCGTGAAGTCAAATCAAGACGGCATTCAAAGGATTAAAGAAATTGTTGTAGGACTAAAATCATTTTCACATACCGGTGACGATAACCTCAAACAAATATCAATTTATGAGTGCGTAAATAACGCTCTGAGCATGGTTGCAAATGAATTTAAATACCAACACCAAGTAATTAATGAACTGCAAACGACACTTCCCAAGGTATTAAATAATTACGGAAAACTGCAACAAGTATTTGTTAACTTGTTAATAAACTCCGCGCATGCGATGCCAGAGGGAGGTACAATGAGGATCCACAGTGAGTTACATAAACACTATTTATTAATTCATGTTGAAGACAATGGAATTGGTATGGATGAGAAAACTAAAAGCCAAATTTTCAATCCATTTTTCACCACTAAACCGGTAGGTAAAGGCACTGGCTTAGGACTCAGCGTAAGCTATGCAATCTTAGAAACACAAAACATTAGTATCGAAGTTAAATCAGAATTGGGGAAAGGTACCCGTTTTACGCTTGGCTTCCGTCTAGATTAATATATTGTATGTGAGCTCGATAGAGCTTTTACAATTAGTCTCAAAAACCACATATCGCGAATTTTGCAGCTGACGCAATTTTTTATGATAAATTAACGCTTATTATATATAAATTAAAGCCACCAACAATTGTGCGAAGCTGACAAAAGGCTTCTGACTAAGTGGAAGGTAAAAGATGAATAGCGAATCAAAAGGCAGCATTCTATTTGTTGATGATGAAATCAATATATTGGACGCGTTAACGCGGTCAGTTAGAGGTCTAAACTTAAAGGTTCATAGCGCCAACTCAGCCAAAGAGGGGATCGCTATTCTAGAACAAAAAGACATCGATATTGTGATATCTGACAAGAATATGCCCGGTATGGGAGGCAATGAATTTCTCCAGGAGGTGGCACGCCGTTGGCCAGAGACAGTAAGAATAATGCTCACCGCCTACACTGAACTAGATGCGGTGATGGATGCAATTAACACTGGTCGAGTATGGAGTTTCATGCAAAAACCGTGGAACAATGACGAGTTAATAATTACCATCCAACAGGCTATTAATTATAGTGAAATATTGGCAGAACGCAGTTTATTGCGCCGCACATTGGAGCAATGGCAATCTAGGCGAAAACATAGTTTCATGAATTTTATTGGGCAATCAACGCCAATGCAGTTCGTTTATGATTCAGTCGAACGATGTGCGCAAAGTCATGCTTCAGTTTTTATTACTGGCCCAAGCGGCTCAGGTAAAGAGCTTGTTGCCGATGCTATACATAAATTAAGTCCGCGTAAGAACATGACTCTTGTGAGCTTAAATTGTGCTGCAATTCCCCGTGAGCTAATGGAATCTGAAATTTTTGGCCACGTTAAAGGGGCGTTTTCAGGAGCAGCATCGAATCGTGAAGGTGCAGCACAAAGAGCCGATAAAGGTATACTTTTCTTAGATGAAATAGGTGAGATGGATATCGCTTTGCAAGCTAAAATATTACGATTTGTGCAAACGGGTACCTTTCAAAAAGTAGGTAGCAACAAGGTAGAAAAAGTAGACATTCGTTTTCTAAGTGCGACCAACCGCGAGCCTTATGAAGCTATAGAGAAAGGAATGTTACGCGAAGATCTTTATTATCGACTGAATGTTATATCTATTAACTTACCGCCTTTAAATGAACGCGAACAAGACAGTATTCAGATAGCCCACTTCTTTTTGCAGCATTTTAGCGAGCTAGAAAACAAGATATTTGTTGGCTTATCATCTGACGCTCAGAAATTAATTCAAAATTATGATTGGCCAGGAAATGTCCGCCAACTCGAAAATACAATTCACAGTGCAATAGTAATGTCCGAAGGTCCTCTGCTCACTGCGAAAATTATTATCCGTCAGTTGAGGTTGTCAGACCAAAAAGTGCATGAAATTAACAATAAAAAAAAACCAGTGCCCGTGATGCCAGGATCCGATTTAAATCACTCCGCAGTTCCTCACACTCCTGATGAGCTGTTCACCGGTATTGAGGGTATTAGAAGCCTTGCTGAAGTCGAAAGGGCTGCTATCGAACACGCAATTGCAGCATGCGACGATAACGTGGTTAAAGCCGCAGGATTACTGGAAGTAAGCCCTTCTACTCTATACCGTAAGGTTCAGCAATGGCAAGATTAATGAAATAGTGTTTCGGTCTGCTTTGTATTAAAAAAACAAGTCTCATTTCTACTCTAGTAATCGTTCGCAAGTTGCAAAGCAATTGCTTTGCAACTTGCGAAATTCAAATGTAAAAATCCATATTTTATTATGTAAATCATAGTTTTAAATTAATATAAAAAGTGGATCAATTTTTGAATATACCATTTAACAAGGCTATTTGTTAGGTGGCATAATTGAAACTACCAGTACTGCAATTTGAAAATAAGCGCTTATTAAGCAACGTCAGTTGGTTATTGGGTTCAGAAATCGCAGCTAAATTCTCGCGACTTTTTGTTATATTGATTTTGGCAGCACAACTCAGTGCAATAGAATATGGCACCATCATGCTGGCACTTGCTTGTCATGAAGTGTTAAAACTAGTACTGCGCTCCGGTGCAGGCTCTCAAATTGTCCAATGCAATGAATCTCAATTATCTGAATTTGTAAGAAATGGCGCTGTATTACAATGGCTTATTTGCTTGTCACTTGCTGCCTTTCAAGTCGCTTTAGCCTTCCCCATTGCGATTTTTTACGATAATTCGGAACTCTCAAAATTGCTTATCTTGATGGCACTTGCATACATACCTTACCCTTTAGTTAGCGTTAAGGTATTTTTGTTACACCGAGCCAGCAAAATGCGCTATTACAGTATTTGTAATGCGCTGTGTATTTTGGCAGAAAATATCAGTATTGGCATTTTTGCGCTACTCGATTTCGGAATTATGTCCGTAGTTTATGGCAAATGGGTATTTGTTGTTTTATGGCTTAGTCTATTCGCTTTCGCGCCGGTTAAGAATTATGGGATTGGATTTAACAAACCTATTTTTTTATCATTAATTAAGAGCTCAGGACAACTGCTGTCTACCGAACTCATAAGAGCACTGCGGCTTCAATTGGATGTTTTAATTGGCGCACGCCTTTTAAGTCCCGAATTATTTGGTGTTTACAGTTTCGCTAAAAGTGCAGGGGTCGGTTTAAGCCAATCGCTTAACAATGCGTTTAATTCCGGACTGTATCCTTATCTATGCAATAAGCATCGACAAGACACCTTGCCCAACGTCACACTGAAAATATATGCGTTTGCATCTTTTGTTGCATTCACTTTTATTTTGCAGGCTATCGCCGTGCCGTTTTATGTTCCTATTTTATTTGAACAACAATGGCAGCAGAGTTATTCAACCGTTGCCTTTTTATGTTGTTCTGCTTTACCTGCTATTTACATAGATACCCATTGCAACATCTTACGGGCTAAAGCTAAGTACCAATATGAAATGTATGTTCGTATCTTTTGCTTAGCAGCAAGCGCCATTGGTCTATTTTTGTTCAACGCAAACACACCCATCGATTTTGCACTCAGCGTACTGATAATGAGTGCAGTATGTCTTTTAGTTTTGCTCATTCAGCCCTGTTTTTTCGGTTGTATCTCAATCATCAAGTTTTTGTCCTTGAGGAGTCATTCCAATGAATAAGCTACCCTTACCCATGGTCACCGTCGTTATTCCTATGTTTAATGTAGAAAAATACATTGAGAGATGCATTATTTCTGTATTAGAACAGACCTTTAAAAACTTTGAGGTGATCTGTGTTGATGACGGTTGCTCTGACAATACTCTGCATATTCTCAAGCAGTTTACGGATCCTCGCATCAGATTAATAAAACAGCAAAATAGAGGGTTGGCGGGTGCTCGAAATACGGGTATTCAGGCGGCTAAAGGGATTTACATTGCATTACTTGATTCAGATGATTGTTGGGCAAGTCAAAAACTAACTGAACATGTGGCACATCTTAATGGCAATCCTCAAGTTGGCGTCAGTTATTGTCCTTCACTGTTTATAGATGAAAAGGGTAATATGACTGGCACGGGACAATTTCCTAAGTTAACAAAAATTGATTTTAGAGACATCCTATGTCGCAATCCAATAGGAAATGGTTCAGCGGCCGTTATTCGAAGAAGACTTTTAACAGATATTTCAACTACACACCAAGAACAAGGCCGTAGATATTATTTTGATGAAACATTGCGACAATCTGAAGATATTGAGCTTTGGGTCCGAATTGCGTTATCAAACAAATGGAAATTTGAGGGTATCTCAACACCACTCACATATTATAGAATAAATGGGGGTGGCTTATCCGCAGATTTACAAAAACAGTTTGCAAGTTGGACCTTAGCTATGAGTAAAAATGAGCAGACTAATATTCAATTATTCAATCAATTATTACCTCTAGCAAGAGCTTACCAGTTGAGGTACTTAGCTCGTCGAGCAATTCATTCAAGAGACAGCTATCAGGCCATAAAGTTGATTCATAGAGCATTATTCGAACAGCCACGAATTTTATTTGAAGAACCCAAGCGGACAATAGCAACCTATGCGTGCGCATTATTATCTTTATTACCTCGTTCACTTTATAGTCGCTTGGAATCGCTAGCGATGAAGTGGATAGGGCAACGACAAACCGCTGTGGATATTAAGGAAATTTAATTGAAAAAAATCAACGCCATCCGCAAGGATCCCGATGTCATGAATCTGTTGAGTCGTCTTCCTGATGAGACTGCGTTGTCCCTTACAGACAGGCAACTAAGCCACATTAAAGTGGCGGTTGGTAACGCCGGCTATCGAAAGCACAAAATTGACTGTCGTGGCACGATACCAATCCCGTTTTATCCCTCACGGATTTATTTTGTTTTATTAATGGGCCGCAATATTCGTGCGGTAACACGCACTGAAAAGTCTATCGCACTAATGACGACTTTATTTTTGGCCGCGTTATTTTTGTCATTAAGTACATTACTTGGATTGGTGGTGCTATACATACTCAAATCAGCTTTAGGTATCGATTTATTTGAAGGTTACTCACTCGGTTTATGGAGTTGGCTTAAGCAAAAATTCGGATAAATAGAGTCTTAACTATAAACACAATAAAGCAATTTTAGGTTCCGGATGGGCCATCAAAATGTAGCGTTTTATACTATTTCCTATAGCAAATTTTGATCATTATTGTGTAATCATCCATTTAAACTTTCATATTTGAAGTCAGTAATAACTCGTATTATTCTGTTCATACAGCACATTCTTGATTTTTATACCGAGTATACAGTTAAAAGGTGGAGGATGACGGCCAAAACCAGTAAGATACGCTTCAAAATATACCCTTAACAAAGAGCTGCTCTGGTGAAATTGATCGATTCATTGAAAGATTACAATATTAATACTACTTCTGAAATTTTGCACAACCCAGACTATGATACTCTTTTTAATGAAACCACAAAATCAGAACTATCCGGTTTTGAAAAAGGATTTGTTACCGAATCAGGTGCGGTATGTGTAAAAACCGGAAAGTTTACTGGCCGTTCTCCTAAAGATAAATACATTGTAAAAGACGGTGTTACCGAAGATACCTTGTGGTGGTCGGATCAAGGCAAAAACGACAATAAGGCCATTAATCAAGATACTTGGAACCAACTTAAAGGTTTAGTCACAAACCAGCTCAGTGGTAAACGTTTATTCGTAGTCGATGCCTTTTGTGGTGCAAACAAAGACACTCGGATGTCGGTTCGCTTTATTACCGAAGTCGCTTGGCAGGCGCACTTTGTCACTAATATGTTTATTACGCCGAGCGCGGAAGAATTATCCGCATTTGAACCTAATTTTATTGTCATGAATGGCGCCAAAGTGTGCAATCCAGACTGGCAAAAACAGGGACTCAATTCTGAAAATTTCGTTGCCTTTAACTTGACCGAGCGGATCCAGCTCATTGGTGGAACCTGGTACGGCGGAGAAATGAAAAAAGGCATGTTTGCCATAATGAATTACTACTTACCGCTGCAAGGAATTGCGTCAATGCACTGCAGCGCTAACGTAGGAGAAAAGGGAGACGTGGCAATCTTTTTCGGTTTGTCCGGCACCGGAAAAACGACCCTTTCAACGGATCCTAAAAGACAGCTTATTGGTGACGATGAACACGGCTGGGACGACAATGGGGTGTTTAACTTGGAGGGCGGGTGCTATGCCAAAACCATTAGTCTTAGTCAAGAAAATGAACCCGACATTTATGCCGCTATTAGACGCAATGCTTTGCTTGAAAATGTAAGTCATACTGAAGCCGGTGTGATCGATTATCACGACAATTCGATTACCGAAAACACCCGAGTTTCATACCCGATTAATCATATTGCGAATATCGTTAAGCCGATTTCTAAAGCTGGCCATGCAACAAAAGTGATATTTTTAACTGCCGATGCTTTCGGCGTGTTGCCGGCGGCAGCCAAACTAACGCCTGAGCAAGCTCAATATTATTTACTATCTGGTTTTACCGCTAAATTAGCCGGCACTGAACTAGGTATAACTAAGCCAACACCGACATTTTCGAGCTGTTTTGGTGCGGCTTTTTTGACCCTGCACCCAACTCAATATGCGAATGTATTGGAAACACGAATGCAGGCAGCTAATGCACAGGCCTATTTAGTCAATACTGGATGGAACGGCAGTGGTAAGCGCATTTCTATAAAAGCCACTCGCGCAATCATCGATGCTATTTTAGATGGCAGCATGGATGCTGCAGAATCACATCTGTTGCCCATTTTTAATCTTAGTATTCCGAAAGAATTAGCCGGTATCGATGCGACTATTTTGGACCCAAGAGGCACATATGGCGAAGCACAGCATTGGTACGAGAAAGCTGAAGAGCTAGGCGCTCTATTTGTTGATAATTTTGATAAATTTACAGATACTGCACATGGCCGCAGTTTAGTCAATGCAGGTCCGAAGCTAAGCTCTCCCGAATAGGCCTTCAATTATAGGGCAGTCCTAGACCGAGGAAGTATTGGCGTGATAGACGATGAGTATGATATCTATTATTGCACACGACAATAGAGCGATGTTGGCAAAGCAAGTTATACAAATGACGATGCCAACATCAAACTAAAGTATTACATTTATTAGAGGACGTATTTTCTACTATTCATTAAGAAGTCATTAAAAACGCCAATCCGTGATGAGCGGTTTTTTACTCTCATCCATAAACCAGAGTGCGGCAACTAAACCTGGTGTATCGTTGGTAACTACGATGGCAGCTTCATAGTTAATATCACTCAACGAAGTTCTGAGTAGGCAGCTATCATAATTGATGCTATAGCTTCCATCATTATGCTGTTTATAGTCGCTGCACAATGATAAATAGGCAGCCTGATTGTCATCTTGGGATCGAGTAATTCGCAGGTTAAACGAGCGTTCACTGCTGAGTGCAAAACCATCAGGCACGACAATCTCATGACTGGTTTTTGCTGTACTTACTATCATATCCGCGGCCTTTTTAGGATTAATTTCTTCTAAGCTAAATTCAGTTACAGCAACTTGGCTTTGAATTGGAACGGGCAACGGATCCCCTGCTGCTGGCAGCGGTTGTGCAGTAATACTCTCGGATCCACCGCCTCCGCAGGCGGCTAAAAACAGACTTAGGCAAACATAAATATATAGCTTATTCATAAGACACCTCTTTAATTAGAAAAAATATTATTTGTGTTGGCGTTTTCCAAAATGTACCAGTCAGCGTCTACCAGCCCTTGATTTGCAATAAAACTAGAAAATAAGGGATACGCATAAATTACATCCATATACTCCAAGGAATATTGCATTTCGACACCAACATTTATAGCCCAAGGCATACCATTCGCACTCACAAAGTAACGCCCATTTTGTGGCTCACTTCTATCATCTCTACGGCCAAAGAAATCCGTTCTAAAAGCTTCTGTCGGTGCTTTATCGGGTAAATGTATTTCATACGCTCTGCCCGGGGGCAGACCAAATGCTAAGCTATGATCATAGCCCTCGGTCGCAAATAAAAATGGGTCGTATGGAAATTCTGGCATCTGAGCACTGGGGATAGCGATAGCCATGGGCAATGTCATTGAAAAAACCATTTGAATATCAGAACCGCAACCCGCTTCAGTTCGATAATAGTTGCAGTTTTCACCCGGACTGACGGAGTCCCACACATCATTGGTGATAATAAATATCGCCTGATTACGCCCCGCTTCTAAAGGAGAGATGTTTTGTGGTAAATCATTGATGGTATAGCGGATAGCATTTTCATCAATCGTACTTCGCAAAATATCAGGTAAATGAAACGCAAAACCATTGTGATGCAATGCACCAACAGCTGCAATTTGCCCTTCTAACTTAACCCGGATAACCTCACCATTAAGTGTGTATTCACTGATACGATAATTTATGACTAAGTCATTAAAATCATAATCACCTATTGATGGCCAATTATCTTCAAAAGCAATGGTTGCCCACTCAGAAGCACTAGGGTAATACTGTATGCTGACATTAAGCTCTGTAATGTCGACTTGATGATCTTCAACCTCCCCATCACTAAAGCTACCTGTTGGCTCTAATCCACCAACACTACTGAGTCTAAAACGCGCCCATGTATTGCCTGCTTCAGCCCATTCAGGGACGTCATAAAGTATCGTATTGCTACCTTGAATTACAGATTGGGTATCAGCGATTTGTTCATCAGTGCCAAACACACCATTGCCGTCAAAATCTATCCAAGCATCAACAAAAGCTGGTGTTGATGCGACAAGTTCCAGTAGTGCAGAATTACCGACTTCAAGACCTGTGACAAAAGCCACACCGTCTTCATCATCATTGCCATCTGTTACGTCATCACTGAGAGGAAATTGATAGCTATCAAATTCGGCGTCGACACCAGACCCCATAAAAATCGTATTGTTTTCTGTACTATGGCTAGCACCATTATCAGCAACAAGGCTGCTATATGAGGCGGGTGCATCACCAAAGTCAATCGTAGCCTCAGGAGGTGCGTCAGCTATTGCTTGAGTGATCGACGCGGCCATTCCATTAGTACAACCTGTCTGTCCGATAACGCTATCTGCACCAAACTCGATGAAATTCGTCGCTGAATAAGCACCGCCACAATCATTTGCTATACCCTCTATTACGGTATTGGCACCCGTTTGAACGAAACCCTTAGCAAGAATAAATCCAGTGGTTTCGGCACCTGCACCTAACTGTGTATAACCCGCTGCACCCGGTTTGTCGCCCAATACATTCCAAATTATAGTGCTATTATCAGTTACGTTTAACAATATAACCTTCGCATCAATCGCAAAACTCAAGTAGTTAGCAATATTAAAAATCCATGTGCCATCCACTCCTTTGCCATCAAGTGTGAGGGTTTTCCCACCAGTAATGGTCAGATAATCTATAGTGCTGTAGATGCCAGCTTCGAGCGTTTCATTATTCACTCCAAAAGTAATTGAGACGAGTTCAGTTCCTGTTCCCAAGTCTTTCAGTGCCGTTTGCATCGTCGTAATTAACACTTCTTGATTGGTTACTAACAGAGGAGGAGGAGGAACCAGCAAAGAATTCGCCGTGAGGATCCCATCAATTTGAACACCAGCACCGATGGTAGTGGTGGTCCCAGCATCAACATTGCCATGAAAAATTGAACCTGCACCGATAGTGACTGTGGTTCCAGCTAAGACATCGCCGGTTACCTCAACAAGTGTATCAAAGGTTGCGGTAGTTCCGGCTACAATACTGCCATCGATTATGGCGCTAGCACCAACGGTGGCCGTGGTTCCCGTCTGAATAAAACCATTTACAATAGCAGCTACACCGAGCGTTACAGTAGACCCTGCTTCGATATAGCCAACAACACCTGCATCAGCGCCGAGGGTGGTAGCTGCTCCAGCCTCTACATTACCCGCAAATATTGCATTTGCAGCTAGTGTAACTGCAGTGGCACTTTGAACATTACCCCCAACTGTAGTGCGTGCACCCGCGGTTATATAACCACTGGCATAAAGTGACTGGTTATTTAGGTCTGAATCTACCAAAGATTGAGCGGCTAACTGTAAGCTAGATCCAAGAGAAAATAATAAGGTAAATATGAAACGATTTACTTGTTTCGCTGAACGACAAAGACACCCACTCTTGCGCTTTATAAGACGCTGTGATAATGAGTTAACATCAAAATTCGTCCCGTAGTAACTCCGAACACAAACATTGCTCTTTTTCATCTTGCCGCCCTCTCTCTATAGATAAAACGCTATACGTACTTATAAACTGATTATGCAAATAATATACCAAGAATATAAAATATTTAAGATTATGATTATTATAGTTATTTTGAAAAATTAACGTGTTTTATGTTTTTGCTTTGCAAAAAATGCATTTGTGTCCTGCTAAAATTTTCGTTTTGCAAATTGACAATTCAGCGTTGTATAACGTTATCAATAGGACTAACTATTTACATCAATATTTAGAAATTGTAGAGTTACAGCAGTCGAATTCCCGTAATACCTATTGTTTTGCCTGCATCCCTTTTTCATTGCATTACCGTTTTTAGAAGGAGAACATCATGAGCGAACACGTAATACGAATACCAGAACGTTTTGACTTTGGATATCACAAAGAGTTTACTGAGCAATATCAGAGCCTGCTAGCGGATAGCAGTGTAACTGAGATTGAGTTGGAGTTTAGTCGTGTTGGTTATTTGGATAGCTCTGCACTAGGCATGATGGTATTGCTGCAAAAAAAAGCGAAGAGTCAAAACGTTTCTATCAGAATTAGAGGACCAAAAGAAAGTACTAAAGAGATTTTGCAAATTGCTAATTTCGATCAACTTTTTGATATTTCATAGGCTGATCCTCAAATGCGGATATTAATAATTGAAGACAGTTCTTTATTTGCTGAAATCCTTGAGACCTTTTTAATCAGCAAGCAATGCGAGACAAAAATAAGCAGTACTTTGCAAGCTGCCAAAGATCGGCTAGCGATATCATCATTCGAGTTTATCTTGCTCGATAACCAACTTCCTGATGGCAACGGTATTGATATTCTACCTTTTATAAAATCACTGTCTTGTAAAGTACCCGTTATGATGATCACAGCGGAAGATAATCAAGCTTTGATGTCGGAGGCGTTCGAGAAAGGAGTTGATGACTTTTTGGTAAAGCCAATTAGCGTTGATTTATTATGGCAAAAAATCCAACGTTGCCGACGTTTATACGACCAATCCGAAGTAGTAAACTTACAAACACACGAGCTTGAAAATTTACTAAATCAACGAAAACAAGAAGAAAATTTAGCACGCTATGTGTATGAATACACTACTGCTTCACTGTCACATAACACACAATATGTCGACACCTATATTCAGTCCTCAAGTTCGTTTAACGGGGATGCTTTTATTTGTAATACAGCGCCGAATGGCAACCTCTTTGTCATCCTCGCGGATGCGACAGGACACGGTTTAGCTGCTGCCATCAGTATTTTGCCTCTTGCTTCAACAATCAAGGCAATGATCAGAAAAGGATCTTCCTTAGCGCATATTATTCATGAAGCCAATAAAAAACTTAATATAGAATTACCTGATAATAAGTTCGTTGCACTAATTGGCATAGAGGTAAATTTCAATAAGCGAGAGTTACAACTTTTCAATGGTGGGATGCCGGATGTTATATTACTTAAGACAGACCATTCATTAGAGCGATATTCATCGAGGTCGATGGCGCTAGGAATACTTGAACCTGAAGTTTTTGATCCTAAAATAGTAGTTGTCAGCATGGAGGCTATTAGCAACTTATTTTTCTTTAGTGATGGTTTGATTGAGCAACAAAATTCTGCTGGTAAGCCCTTCAGCATGTATCGTCTCCTAGAGATATTGGAACGTTATGACTACAAAGAGTCACTCGTTAGTTGTGTTGTCAACGAATTTACCGTTTTTAATGGGATGGCTGAATTACTTGATGATCTTTCAATCTGTGATTTACAGATAAAATCGTTAATCAACAACCATGTATACAATAAGTCAAAATTCATTGCGGCTAATCAAGGAAAAATTACGGTAACACTGGAAATTGAAGGCGGACTTATAGCGAGTACCGATGTTGTTGGATACTTAGACGGCATTATGCGAAGTGCAGATATGGTTGGTGACTTAAGACAAAGAGCATTTACTGTATTCGCTGAGCTCATCAATAACGGTATAGATCACGGTATTCTGAATTTAGACTCAAAGCTAAAGGATGATTTTTCTGGTTTTTTTGAGTATCTGCGATTAAAGAAAGCACGATTAACACAGCTTGGAGCAAGCGACAAACTTAGCATGAAATTTGCCTTCTGCCCCAATACCGCACAAATAGATTTTGAAATCATAGATTCAGGACAAGGTTTCGATATGGATAAAGACAACAATGTTTGCATAGATGGGCTATCAGGTCGTGGTATGGATTTAGTAAAAAAGCTCTGTAAAACAGTTGATATTGTTGCTCCCGGAAATAAAATCATCGTCAACTTGACGAGCGACCGTTAGTCAATACGCAGTGTATTTAGCAACGTTATCAAAAAAGTAATGGAGGCAACTACTATCTCTTAATCCATCGCCGTGCAACATCTAACAACACATTTTGCATAATTGGTTTACTTAGAAAGCCGTCCATGTCCGCTTCCTTGCATTTTTTTCGATTTTCATCAAAGGCATCTGCTGTAAGAGCAACAATAGGTGTTCGCTCTTCGCGTGGTTGCATCCTTCTAATTTTTCTCGAGGCTTCATAACCATCCATTATTGGCATTTCGCAATCCATTAATATCAGGTCAAACGTCTGTTTCTGTAGTTGCTCTAAGGCTTCTTGTCCGTTTTCAGCAATGGCCACGGTGAGCCCAAAATCTTCCAGCATGTGTTGCGCAATAATGCGATTAATTTCGCTATCATCTACCACCAGCACATGTCCCAACAATTTGGCTGCCGTCGTTGCTGCGTGCTCTGCATCGCTGCTTACAACAGATTCTTCCTGATGCACGCTTTCATCACGTTCCAGGGTCAATAAAACGATAAATGACGACCCTACCTGCGGCTCACTTTGCGCGCTAATACTTCCGCCCATCAGATCGATAATTTGTTTACTGATGGCCAATCCTAATCCTGTTCCACCGTATTTGCGGGTTGTCGATTCGTCCGCTTGTTTAAATGGATCGAAAAGCGTCTCCAAAACATCGGGCAATATACCGATACCGCTGTCATTGACTTTTATTTCGAGACCGGCGCGAGTTGAGGTCAATTGGGTACCAGTGACGTAAATATTAACCGCGCCGTGATCAGTGAATTTAATGGCATTATTTATTAGATTCAGTAACACCTGATTGAGACGGTTAGGATCACCGATAAAAAATTTGGCTAAATTGGCTTCATACTCTAGCGATAGTTGTACCGACTTTTGGCTTGCCTGCGCATCATAAAGCGATATCACCCCTTGGATTAACCTCTCCAAATTAAATGATTTTTCCTCCAAAGTCATCTTACCCGCTTCTACTTTAGATAAGTCAAGAATATCGTTGATAATATTTAGTAGCGACGCGCTGGAGTCATCGACTAATTTTAGATAGCTTTTCTGCAGCTGTGACAGCTTTGTTTTGCCTAAAAGTTGCACCACGCCGAGTATGCCATTCAAGGGCGTTCGTATTTCATGACTCATTTTTGCCAAAAACTGCGACTTCGCTTGCGTCGCGCTTTCAGCGCGTTCAACCGATGCTAATAATTGTTCAGTTTGGTTAAACGCATTTGTATATCTCCTCATAAGAAGGAACGATTGAGAACAAATAAATACAATGTATCCAAAGTCTGAGCGAAAGAAAAAATAATGATCGAGTAGACCTTGCTGATAAATTACGTCGCTTATAATTGACAGAAATAGAAAGACTCCACCGGCCAATAATATCCTGGCTCCCTGTATTTTTTGCACAACCGCGACAATGAGAATGTAGCTTGTATACATCGCGAAGATGACGGTAAGTATTCGAAATATAGGAATGTACTGGGTGAAGATATTGACAGGGAAAACAATCACCGTTAAAGAAAACAAAATACATATTGTAATATAGCCATTTAAAAAATGCTTAGAATACAGCAACGGAAATACAACGTGGATGAATGCCGCAAAAAATAGAACGCCCAGATAAAAGCTCAGATAATCTAATTGCACTAACAGATCCCAGTCAATGCCGGGGAGAATTGATAGTAGATAAAGTTCGCCGGTTAACAGCGAGCGAAATGCCATCAATAGACAAAAAATTGAGAATAAAAGCGATGACTTTTCTTTCCTGCGGAATGAATAAAGACCTAAATAGTATATGCCCATGATGAAAATACCACCGCATAAAAATAGGTTGATGGCGAGATTTCCTTCTCTGGTTTTCGTTATTTGTTGCTCCAACCCTATTTCTATAGGGTACCAAGCGCCTCCTTCTGCATGGTAGAAATTGGCAACTTGCAAGACAACTTCCAGTGAGTCACTGTCAGCAGAATAGCTGGACGTTAGAGGCATGTATTGAGGTGTCATCTTCTCACGGTTTTTTGCCACCACACCATTAGAAGAAATCAGTTCGCCGTTAATAAACAAATTGTAAGAGGAGCCCATCCAAGTGCTTCTGAACATCAATTTTGTGTTGCCTTGGTTGCCGATGATCCGAAGATGGTAGGTTGCATAACCTTGCCCACCCAGTGCCTCACCATCAACTTGATAGCTGTTCCATGAGCTGGGTACTTTTACAAAGTGTTGTTGTTTGATAGCGCCTAAAGGGGGGAAATCGCTCGGTGCTAACAATTGCTCCCAATGAAATCCCCATTCACCGTTAAGGGCAATAACACCGTCTTTTTCGAAGTCCCATTGAGTCAGGTCAAGCACTCCTTGGCGAGCAACAGGGGATGGTTTAAGCTGATATGTATCGCTACAAGCGCTTAAGAATAGATAGGCTAATACAAAAAAGAGGTATTTACAGGGCGTGCAAAGTTGTATGAAAGTTTTTTTCAAAGAAATAGAATTTTTAGTCACAAATAAGCACACGACGCAAATAATTTAATTCTCATATGATGTAACAAACAATAGTAGCATTTAAATTACTATAGTGGTGCATTTCTGTTCGCTTCCCTTAATGTCACTCTGGGTGGTGAATACTGACGTTGTAGGACTCTCTGACGGTCAGCTTATTTTTACTAGCACATTGCTTTGATCCAGTCTTTAATGTCGTATCATTCTACTCTCAGTCGCCTTTTAATGTGACCTAACTAGGTGACTTTAAACACTTTTGAAATCAATAATTTTTTAATAGAAATAAGATTTTTAACTCTCCAAATAAGCCAGTATTTACTCTGATTTGCGTAGAACATAAAAAGGTCTATGAATGTAAATTGCATATTTTGTCCTTTTTCATAAAAGTAGCAATTGGTGGCTTTTTTTAACCAATCATTCTCAGATTTGTTTTTTACATGCAGAAAGCTATATGGGTTATTGACTCGTGTGTCATGACGCATTTTTATTTGCTCAGGCGTTCTTTGTGGATAGTGTCGACAGATCGGCGATGGATGAAAAAGTGCATTACAAAAAGGAGGTACTTTTCCACTAATATCTTCAGGCCACTTTTGACTTGGCGAATTTTTAAAGAACCTCGGCTCACGCCAATTAATTCGATAATAACGACGACGTTTAGAAACTGGCAACGACTTGTCTTCATTGTCATAAACCGCCAAATCTTTATCGGTAAAGTAGAATTGAGCTTGCCAAACACGCATTTGAGTTTTCTTCTGCTGCATCGCTTTGACAAGCATCGGGCGAGGGTCTTCAATTAGCATTTCATCCGCATCTAAGATATACCACCAATCGGATGCAGAAAAAGTATGATTAAACATATTGTAAACACGATTTCTGAACTGGTTACGATATATTTCATCGGTATGCGCAACAATTATAATGCGCGAGTCTAGGGCTACCTTTGCACAAATGACCTCCCAACTTCCGTCAGTAGACGCATTATCGAATACATAAATCGTATCGCAGAATGCCAAAGCGCAGTCCAACGTGTCAGCGATAATATCGACCTCATTTTTAATAATACAAATAGCGTTAAGTTTCATTTTTCACCTCTAAATCTATGAATTCATGTTAAAAGAACGACGTATCCACTTGAATAATCCGTTAATTAGGGAATGGAAAATACCGAACTCTGTCCACAAATAAAACACTAATTTATGCATTGGCTTCAATTTACAAACATCCATTTTTAGTAAACGCTTTGCAACAATAAAATCACCCGCACGTATATTAAGTCTGACTAAGTGACAAACGTGAGCGCCGCAATAGCGCAAGATATCTTGCTTCAACTCGGTGTCAATTGACTGTGTAAAGGTCTTCTCTAGTAAACGGGCAGCGAAAGGCAAAATGCGTTGTGGAATATGTCTATCACATGCGCGATTTTCAGCGTCGGTGTGGTATAGCAATAAAACCAATGGGGAAAATACGATTTGAGATTGCAGTGCAACCCGACTAAACAGTTCTTGGTCTTCCCCCATAGATTCACCGACGGGGAAACCGCCTAACCGATCAAACAAACATGATGTAATTACACAACTAGATACCATGAATGGAAGATCACCATTTGAGGCTACCGCAAAATAATTTTCTAAAATGCACCCCGTTGGCGATACATTCTTGATTACTAACTTAGGATCAATATAAATATCTTGTTTAACTACTTTCTGATAATGACTTGCAAAGAAGCCCTGATCAGGAAAGCGTAAGATTAAATTATGCATTTCAGCGAGGAAAAAAGGCGACCACTGGTCGTCAGCATCAAGAAAAGCAATATAGGGGAAACTAGCTAAAGACACGCCTAAGTTCCGGGCTGCTGATACCCCCTGATTTGTTTGTTGAACAATCTTCAAGTTGGGGATATTACGTTCTCTTACTTTCTCAGCGCTGCCATCGGAAGAACCGTCGTCTACAACGATAATTTCAGCGGCTGCGTAACGCTGGGCCAATATCGACTCAAGTGTTTTAGTCACGCTATTAATTTTGTTGTATAGCGGGATAACAACTGAAAACTGTATTTTATTCACCGGTTTATCTCCAATTTAACAAAGAAGCTTGTATTGCACTTTCTGTTGTCATAAGCGGTTTTGCAAACTCCGTACCAAGACTCTGTGTTAGTGTATTTACGACGCTATCGGAACAAACCTCTAGTGCATCAAATTGATATTCCTCAGACATTCCTATTTGCTCACACCAATTTTTACACTTAATATGATAATTAATTGATAATGATGGGGTTTTCGCCATAAAAGAGAGAATTGAGGCATGCAAACGCATACAAACGGAAGCCTTAAATCCTGCGATCCTTTGTAACACTCTAAATGGATTTGGGTCATATTGAATATGAGTTACCGGAATATTTTCGTTTAATTGGTGAATTATTTTACGATGTATTTGATCATCACCGAAAAAATAATGGTCATTAAAATCAACGAGGTAAATTGGTTCGTGGGTCTCAAACCAGACTCGTTCAATTATATCAATCGCATTTTCGATGCGTCTAAATTCGATTTTTTTGTCTGTATTACCATATGCATCGATTGCTTGTGGGCAAAAATTAAACATAATGCCACTTCGTTCAATCTCAATAAGTGTATTTTTTGGATTGCAAAGCATTGTAGGGGCCAAGTCAAAAGTTAATTTAAGATTAGCCTGAGGACATAAATCTTTCGCCATATCATAGCTTTGCTTATCTCTTAAACCAATGAAACCGCACTCGGAGAGAAACTTAGCACACGCTTTTTCCGCACCTACTGAAGTAAATGGACCTAAGCCGACACCTGCACATCGACTTTGGTTCCTGCCAGCTAAGGCAATGAGGTGGCGCTTAAATTGAATATCAGATTCTGTGTGCAAGACTGACCCACCACCAAAGATTACCTTTTCACTTTGCAACGCATTCTTATAATGCGAAAGTCGTTGGTGACCACGAAACAGAGCATTTGGCATGGCTTTAATATCGCCAAATTCGTGACATTTGATATCCGTAGCGCTGCTGACGATGTTATTTTGAGAAGATAACAAATGCTGGCTAGCCCAGCGGGCGGAATAAAGTAAAGCGTCATCTCCTGTGTTGTGCATCCCATAATAACCAACAATAAAGGCATTAAATTGTTTAAACATAGGATCTCCTAGTTTGAATTTGCTTAAATACCATTCCTATCCAAAATAAAGCTGGCCAATATAGATAAGCTAAAATTTCTAAGCTTTCGAAAAAACTATAACAAGCAAACACAATTAAGAAACATAAAGCCGCTAGCACTTGACTATTTTTTTGAAAGTGAAATAAGAAGTAAATTATACTCAGTCCCAAAGGAATGGCTAAAGCAACAAGGCCAACGAGCCCCTTTACAAATAACAAGCCAAACCAAGTATGATGTGAACCGATAGGCATGAATTCGACCAGTTTATCACCCGATTCAACCGCGCCATGACCCCAGATTGGTGCTTCAGCCTGCCAACGTTGGAATGCCAAATTCTCTAATGCCGAACGCACTCTTGTTGATGATGGGCGAGATTCTTTAACTTGCTGGTATGAATCCATGACTAACTCATATAATGGCTCACCCAAGACAAGTACAATCGGAACAACAATACCAAGAGTAATAAGTACCCATGGATCCTTAAGGTGTTTAGCAAGTAAAAATATAGGGACGATGGTAATGAAAATAGCCAGCCCAGCACGAGACTGTGACAGTAATACCATCATAAAGCAGCCAATCACCCCCCAATTACGTAAATTTTTGTCTTTCTCCTGGAGACAAAAAATAATCAAAATACAGCTTAATAGACCTGCCGCCGGAGCCCATGGTGCGAAAAACTGCCAGCGACCGGCGCTTGTCTCTGGGTTCATTCCGTAAAAACTGACTGTAAAGAAAATATCTCCAGCCCCGCCGAGCACTTTTAATGGTGAAACGAATAATTGGCCAGGTATTCGCAGGCTATATAATAAGAAAGTCAGGGATCCAAAAATAGCAGTGTGCTTGCAGACAATGCATGCTCCTCGAACAACGCTTTCGGGCTTAATGCTAACCAAGGAGCCCAGCAGTGGGAATACTCCTATTAATGCCCATCCCTTTGCCCACCCAATAGTACTTTTAATAGTTTTTGCGGTCCCCAAAGACCATTGTGCGTGTGCCATCCACAGTGAAAGCAACATGACTAGCATGCCAATAACCCATAGCCATACGATTATAGGAACCGAACTAAAGACATTTTCGCCCTCAACAAAAGCTCTCAATAATATAATACCTAGGACCACCCATCCTAGGGCTGAGCCCGTAATGTATAAGCCACCAATAGCATAGACAGGATAAGTGGCAATTAGAGCCCAATAAATTAGTTTCGCTTCAGTAGTATTTTGACAAGGCGTCTGCGATTGCATAATACGGTTACTCCTGAAGTTATAAATATGATGCCAACCATACCAGCGACTAATCCGAGTGAGGTGATTGGACTATCTATTTCCGCCGGTATAGAAGGTGTCGTTAATACTTGAATGACTGGATACGAGGCAAATACATCGGCTTTTGCGGCTTCTATGCGCGCAGCAGCGGAGGTGAATATAGCTTCAGCCAAATCAAATTCTTTTTGCAGACGATCTAGCACTGCAGATTCTCGCGCATACAGCTTTAACTGGTCACTAAGCTGCAACTCAGTACGTTTTAAATCTGCTAGTTCAGCTTGAATGCCTGCATGCAGCGCAGATGCTTCGATCAAATCAGCAAACATTTGAGCTCGCTTCGGATTTAATTCTAGATTTAAACTGGTAAACGAATTCGATGCATGTGGACCCGCAATTTCATTGCTTCGATTTAATAAAGATTTTTTTGCCGCGTTATACCGTAACTGCTCTGCAATGACTTTAGGGTGTCCTTCGCCCCAGCGAGATTGATACTCAGACAATAGTGCAGTACTCGCATCCAGTTCCTTGAGTAATCCTCTAAATTCAACGTCCGACTGCAGAATAAATGCTTTGCCTGCTAAGTCTGATGACACACCTAAGTTTTGACTTAGGCCATGACTGTAGTTGGCTAAATTTTTGACTTGAGCATGCAGGTAAATTTGTTTTTCTTTGAGTGATTGTAGGCTTGCGACCAATAGTTCAAATTGGGCTAACGATACCAGAAATGATCTTTGTTGAAATTCCGTAACATTGGCCCTTGCTTGATTTAATTTGACTCGGTAGTCATCTAAAACGCCCTGTATACTAATATCGCGACGAGAAACTTCATCACTCCGTAAGCGCGTTAATTCTTGTTGCAAACTTTCATATAAAGCCCATGCTTTACGATTTGCTTGCGCCGCGCTTTTGCCGGTAATACTGATAGCCAGTATCGAGGTTTGTTCTGTTAATGTAATTTTAGGTTGACCAAAGTCAGCGCTCGTCATCTCAGTTTTTTGACTGGCTACAAACAAGACACCGCGACTTAACAACATCTCTTTATAATTAACTCGAGGATTAAAACCCCCCGATGAGAATGGCGCACTGGTTTGCGATACAACTTGACCTACATTGTCTATAGAAACAGTCGATGAGGCCCCGGTCCCCGGTAAAACTAACTCTAGCTCACTTTTATATACCGGTGTTTTGTTCAAGTACAACATAACAATAGCGGCAATCAGCAAATAACAGCATAAGGTGAATATTAAATATGGCCACTTCAAAAAACGGTAAACACTTGCTTTAAAAAGAGCAAATGGGGAAAGGAGAGCAATAGGATAATTTTTCATAGTTATATACTCAAAACAACAAGGTAAACGGTGTTAATAAATCGACAATAGTTCTAGCAACGTCACGTAAATTGGTCACTCCAGAGTCATAACATGCGATCGCATCATCAGGCATAACATAAGGATTTATATCATCTCGATTTGCATATCTCATTAATTGTTCAACCGAACGCTCAATTACTTGAGTTTCGTTGGTGATGGGGTTTATGCTAGCCAACATGACTTTGCGTGGCGCGTTAGTCCACTCTTTACCACCAACACAGTTTGCTGAGACTGCAGCCTGAAGTAGTTTGGTGCCGTAAGGTAAATTTGTTGCATAACGCCCGACGGCGGCACTAGAGTTATTCTGCGCTGAATCAATTAGATTTGACATAAATACGCGAAAACCCTTTGGGGTGATTTGGCTAGGGCGCACCAAGTACGATTGAAAACATCCTGTGCTTGGCACAATAACTTGGTCACCAGCAATTAGTGGATAATCGTGAACAGGAACACCAGAGAGTATACCTGTGAGGTCTACTTCTATTTGCCAGCCTTGACGAATCAAAATGATTTGATCTATTTTTGCATCAGGCCTTACGCCATGTGCTCCCCTGATCGCTTCAGACAACAGTCTCTTATTGCTATAATCTCCATCCGCCACAACGCGTTCATCCATTTCTCCGTTTGCGTACGTTTTGTTAATCAATATTCTGCCAGGTTTAAAAACAGCACCTGTTACAGGTATTTGAATTTCTGCTAAATGTAGAATTTTTATATGCACTGTGGCCATTGCGGGACGAAATATTCCAGATTTAATCAGAGCTAATTCTATTCTTTCAGCGAGTTCTTTAGGCGATAATCCCCCAGCATCAATCGCATTAATGATCGGTAAGTTTAACAATCCCAAATTATCCAAAACATAGCTTCCATTAAATCCTTCACCATATTCCATCATAACTTCGATTAAATCACCTGGGCTGAGTGGCAGAGCATTGCGAGCTCTAATATTCGCTATGGGTAGTGGGGCTTGTGTTGATGCTGATGACAAAATGGGTTTATCAACGCGATAATTTAGAGGCGCAGCAAAATCCTGACGATCATCACAATTTAATGTCGCTGAGAACACATTTTGAGCAACGCTTTGCTGTGTGAACAAGTAACCATTTTTATTAAGGTCACCATAAAACTCGCCAGACCGATTTTCTATTACCTCCAAACTGTGTTGCTGCTGTGCGCATCCAGATAGAATTAACACTGTTATTATTACGGATATTAGTACCGAAAACTTACTTGAAGCTGTTAAAATATATAATTTTCTAGCTAAAGTTTCCATTAGATGTCCCGTACTTTTTTGATATTAATATAAGTTACTTAGCACCTTACGAGCCAACTTTTAACTTATTGTTTTACATAATTTTTTAATTTTAAATTCTTATTTTTTTGCAATTTGCAAAGCAAAAAAAATGACATTCTTGAATTGCGAAGCACGCTGACATTAAAAAAGCCGGATGCTATTTGCACCCAGCTAAGGATTTTATAAATTAACAATTTAATTATTAGTTAATAGGCACCGTTTGCAGTTATCACGGTTGGAACCGTCGCCAATAAAATATAGAAATCTAAGCAAATACTTTGTTGATTAAGATAACGCTGGTCTAGTTCAACTTGTGTTTGAAAGTCAGTATTTGCACGTCCTGACACTTGCCATAATCCGGAAAGACCCGGAATACCGTTTAAGCGGCCTAATGCGCTAGTGGGATATGCATCAACCTCCGCGGATAGACCTGGGCGAGGACCTATAAATGCCATGTCTCCGGTTACAATATTGAACAATTGAGGGAGTTCATCGATTGAGTATTTGCGAATAAAGCGGCCTACTTTGGTGGTTCTAGGATCTACTTTGTATTTTTTACAAACCCCATCTCGATAATTTGTTGTTAGATCAGGTTCTTGATAGAGAGGATCGGTTTTTAAATACATCGAACGAAACTTATACATACGAAAGTGCCGACCAAATTTGCCAATGCGATCTTGGCTAAAGAAACAGTTGCCTTTGCTTTCCATGCGAATCAACAACATGCTTATCAATAAAATAGGGGAAAGAATGATGAGAGCAATTAACGCAACAAAACGCTGAATCGACATAGGAATACCACGGTGCTTACCCAAAGAAATGTGAGAATCGTTTGCCTCACTGTCAATAATGTTGAGTGTTTTAAGTGCGTTGAGTGTTTTAAATGTGCTTGAATACATCATGATTGAAATCCTCGCTTTGCACGATTGAAAATAAAAGTGTGAATTAAAAAAAGTGGATTACCGATTACATAGCGATTAAATTTGGTTTTCGGTTCTTGTAGTAGCCTCCATATCCATTCCATGCCTAACTCGCGCATCCACAAGGGTGCTCGAGTGATATTCCCGGAATAAAAATCAAATAGACCGCCAACCGCTAATGCCGTTTTGCATGTTAATTGCGCTGCATGTTTTTCGAGCCACTCCTCTTGGATCGGCGAGCCCATTGCCACTAATAGAATATCGGCACACGATTGATTAATGCGAGAAATGACATCAGGTGTCTGTTCTGTCCTGAAGTACCCGTCTTGAGTACCCGCGATGTTTAAGTTTGGATAAATCTTTAATAAGTGTTGCGCAGCTTTATCAGCAACGCCAGGCTTAGAGCCCAGCATATAAATAGATTTTTTGGTTTTTTGCGCCGCCACACATAAATATGGAAGCATATCGGTACCATTTACATTTTCACAGATACGCACACCAATATGTTTAGCCGCAATACGCATACCGGATCCATCGGCGAAACAACGGTCACCACGATTGATTCGGTCTCTTAAAACGGGATCATTAACCGTTAAATTTACCGAATTTACATTAATGAAATAGCCAAGCTTACATTTGATATTGGTTTTTTTCATGGTTGCAGTTGACAGTACCCATTCAACCGCAAAGCGCATGCTGTGATTATGAATGGTTAAGCCAAACAATGTAAATTGCTCAGGTTCCTTGAGTTCAGTAGACGATTGATAGAAGAAAAAGTGAGACAATCCTCCTCTAACTAACAGCGAAAGATAAGCAAGGCGTCCTGCTGAAACTTGCTGCTCAATAAGATCATATGGTTTAAGTACAGTGATCCCACTTAACTGATGCAATCCGACACGACTAATTAGGCCAGCTAAGCAATGCCCAAAGCGTTGTAACTTTGCTCTCTCTAACCCGCTAAACGAATCTTGTAATGGTAAACCGCAAAAACGAATATTTTGTGTAACAATACTCCACAATATGGCAATGTCCTTTACAAAACCGCAATGACAACGATGCAGCGTAACTGGTCTACCGAGGCAATCGTATTTACTAATAGATTGTATAAAGGGCTTTCTCTGTGTTTTTGAAATGAGTAAGTTAACTAAGAAAATCGGACTTAAAACCAAGAGTAGTAATAAACTAATGGGCATATCAATGAAGATATAACTGTTTTTAACTACAGGCAGCACGACGCTTTCCTTGCACCCTGTTGCTTTAAAACTCATTTTGCTTTGCATAAGCTACCCCGAATACCACAAATCAGTTTAATTGGCATGAAAACAGTCATAATAAGCTGACTGTTAAACCATTTACTGTTTGCTTTGCGTAACTTGTGCCAAGTTTTATTTTATTTTAAGTAGTTGATATATATAAAAATTAATAGATAATTTAATTCGGATTCAGATTTTTAATAGTGACTATTTGCATTTTGAAAATGCGCAATAAGAAAACTTTTTAAAATGAAAAGTTGAGATGAGAGTCGTAAAAGTACGAAATTAGTGCTCTTCAAAGCGCGTGTATTGTTTGATCACTGCATTCGTCAGAGTCGCCAGAGGATCTGTTTTTTGCGTATATAATTTGTATTTGCTAGCAATATATTTTAATTTCGCAATTGCCTTTGTTATTCTTGAAATAACTTTATGACAAAGACTCAAAAAGACGTTTCTACGTAAGGGACCAAAACAAAAGTGACGGATATAATCATCTAAGTCCGTGTCGTAAGTATTGTTCCAACGTCTATCTATTACTTCAATAAAAGTGCGTTTTTTGGAATATTTAATAATGTGACCATTTTCGCCCCAACCGACACTGTCTTGATCTGAAACGGCGGTCATGCGGCTAGACAAAACGGTTTTAAGCCATGTAATGGTTACTTCATGATTGAGCATAAACATAACACCTGAGTTGAATCTTCCGGTATAACTTTTAGCCAGATAAACAGACTTCTCGGGGCGAATTATTGTTTCAATTGCAGGCGCTACCTCATTAATATAAGCATCAGCATCGACGAAAAGCACTTTCTGATAACCGGCGTTGAATGCAGCTAAGGAAAGAGTCAATTTTAACCAGCAACATTCTGCTCCAAGTCCGGTGATAAATGGCCGACTGACAACTTGATAACAATAACCGTGTTTTTTTGCATACTCTTGATGGGAGGCGATACAGTCTTTATACAACCATTGATAGCCGTTTAGGGCGATACTAAATATTAATAGGTCCGACTTCATCATTTTCCTTTGGTGTATTAATATTCTCATTAACGAATTTAATTATTGTTACAAAACTCTGAACAGCTAAAACCACTTAACTTTGTTGCTTGCAAGAAACAATCCACCCTCTAATTTTTTATTTATTGTTAAATCATAAGATTGCTTTAAAGTTCTAGGCTTATTGTAAATGCCATAAAGTACGAAAGGGTCTTAATGATGCAAACAGTAAACGCAACATTAGCAAATAGAAACGTTGCTTGCGTTTGGAGCGAACGTTTTGCTCTTCTAAGTGGACCTCCCTTTAAGCCTTCTTAGCGCATCACTTTAACTATTCGATTAACACCGCAGTAATGCCCCAAAGTATTTATTTCAGCACACATGCGTGGTGTTCAGTACACACTACCGTAATGGCTATGAATGCATTTTAACAGTTGAATATCTTTGTTAAAATCTACTTTTAGTCTTAAACACCTCCAGTGGTATCAATGTAACTCTAAATGCTAATGACCGCTTTGCCCTTTCCAGCCCTAAAATATGATACTTTACGTTCGATTAAAATCTGTGCGGCGTTGACGCTTACATTAGCCTATACCAGTTAAACGCGAACCTCTGATTTCTCTTGCTCGCCGACATCGAAGACACGTTTATAGCGGTCAATTTCCGACGCTGGCCCCATCGCTTTATTAGGATTATCAGATAGTTTCACAGTGGGTTTTCCATTCGCAGAAACGGCTTTACAGACCAATGAAAAAGGCGATAACGCATCGTTAGACACAAGTCCTCGAAAATCGTTAGTCAGCAAGGTGCCCCAGCCAAATGAAACTCGCACACGACCAGCAAACTGTCGTTGTAGTTCGATAATTTTCTGAACGTCCAAGCCATCGGAAAATATCACCAGCTTTTGAGTCGGATCCTCACCACGCGATTTCCACCAGTTGATCGCAATTTCAGCACCCGTCGCGGGATCACCGCTGTCGACCCGAATACCGGTCCAACCTGCCAACCAATCAGGTGCCTCTTCCAAGAAGCCCGTGGTCCCATAAGTGTCCGGCAGGATCACGCGCAGATTGCCGTCATATTCGTCCTGCCAGTCGGATAGAACTTTATAAGGCGCATTACGCAGAGTCGCGTCGTCTTCGGCTAGGGCAGAATACACCATGGGTAATTCATGGGCGTTCGTGCCAATCGCTTCCAGTTCCCGGCGCATGGCGATCATACAGTTAGAAGTGCCGACAAACTTGTCTTTAAGACCCTCTTGCATTGCCTGAACACACCAGTCTTGCCAAAGATAAGAATGCCTGCGGCGCGTGCCAAAATCAGCGATCCGCAGATCGGGAACCTCACGTAGTGCCTCCACCTTTTGCCAAACCTTGGTCATGGCACGGGCATAAAGGACCTGAAGTTCGAACTTGCCCATCCCTTTAAGAACAGCGCGGCCGCGTAATTCCATCAGTACGGCCAAGGCGGGAACTTCCCACAACATCACCTCAGGCCAAGCGCCTTTAAAAGTCAGTTCGTATTGGCCGTCGCGTTTTTCAAGGTGGTAAGGAGGCAGACGCAGACCTTCAAACCACTCCATAAAATCAGAACGGAACATCTGGCGTTTGCCGTAAAATGTGTTGCCGCGCAGCCATGTACTTTCGCCCCTTGTCAAAGAAAGCGAGCGGATATAATCGAGTTGTTCACGCAATTCGCCCTCATCGATCAATTCAGCCAGTTTAATATTTTTTGATCGGTTGATCAGGCTAAAGGTTACTTGGGTGTCAGCATTATTACGAAAAACGGACTGGCACATCAATAACTTATAGAAGTCCGTGTCGATCAGCGAGCGGACAATCGGATCTATTTTCCACTGACGGTTCCAGACTCGAGTGGCAATATCAATCATGTTTAAGTTTCACTCCGGCAGCATGCATCTGGGTTAGCGAGGCGTCAAGGGACCCGTTTAGGTCGATACCGCGGCAGGCGGTCATATCGACAGTGACTTTGAAGCCTAATCTGGCTGCATCAAGCGCCGAATAGGCGACACAGAAATCGGTGGCAAGGCCGACGATGGTAACCTTGTCGAGGCCACGTGTGCGCAAGTAACCCTCAAGCCCTGTGGGGGTTGTTTTATCATTCTCGAAGAAGGCAGAGTAGCTATCTATCTGGGGACGGAAGCCCTTGCGTATGATCAGATCAGCGCTGCCGGTTTCAAGAAAGTCGTGAAAGGCTGCTCCATCTGTATTTTGGACACAATGGTCAGGCCACAAAATCTGAGGACCGTAGGGCATGTCAATTAGGTCATAGGCGGATTTGCCATCATATGACGAAGCGAACGATGTGTGCCCTATGGGATGCCAATCTTGCGTCAAGATACGTGCAGCAAAGTAGGGCAGCATGGCGTTTATGGACCCGACAATGGCGTCTCCATCGCGCACAGCTAATGCGCCATTCGGGCAAAAATCATTCTGAACGTCAATAACGATGAGCGCTTCATTGGCTGCTTGCATAATAAATCTCCCTTGGCTTCAAATACCTGAGGTATTACGTCAAATGTTTCAAAAGGGTAAACACTATATCTGATCTATGCAACGACGTTTTTCAGCTTATCTGGCCAAACAACAAACATATTGCCGTTTGGCTTATTGGTAATACAACACCTTTAGCGCAATCATGTGGCGAGCCACCTCCTAAAGAAACCACAAAATCACAATCATGTTGTTTGAGTAATGCTAATCCATCGTTAACATTGCTAATTGTTGGATCCGGCTGTGTTTTATCAAATATGACACTGACAATGCGTTGTTCATCCAGTAAATCAGTAACGTTTTTACGACGCCTATTTTATTTAACACTTTGTCGCTAACAATAAAACCCTGTTTAAATCCTTGCTCTTTTATATAATTAATAGCGTCCATTAAGCTACCATCGCCAATGACATGAAAAGACGGCATATAAAACGTTGTACTCATAACATTCTCCTTTAATGGACTAGTTATTTTGTAGCATGAAAAAATTTAAACGGCTTGATGCAAAACATAGAACAACAATTAATTGCACTTTATATGATAACAAACCATTAGCTTACAATGTAAGGTGTTAGCAGCATGCTCATACCTAAGAGATATTAAGCCTTAAGCAAATCGCTTTGATTGCTGTTGGCGAAATACCCGAGCTAGTTAATTATAGTTATCGGCGAATTGATGATTCACATCTCTGTGACCCGCTTCATCATTTCTGACGGCTATAATGACATCGCGCAGCGTCGCATCTGCGGGTAATTTCCAGTAGTCAATCGCAATCTGGGGAGCGTTCACGTTCTCCAAGCGACCACTATCTACCTCGGCGAGATATTCGCTGTAGCTATACACCGCCTCTTCTTCGAAATAGCCAACTAGCCGGTGCGCGGTTCGGCCGGAGACGACATACAGAAACAAGAAACTGGTGAAAAAAACACCTTGAGCTAACAAAATCAACATCCGTTCTACAAAACTCGGCTGCGCAATTTGCACAAACGTCAGCAGATGCATGCGTTCATTTTCAGCTTCCTCCAACAGTGTGTGGATCGCCTCTCTGTCGTCTTTCATCCGTCGAAGTGAGCGCATATGACGTATCATTCCGCCAACCATCCCGGGCACTGCAGCCACGGTTTCCAATACTACCGCCCGGTGACCATAGCGCTTCGCAAAGAAAAGATCCGCAAAAAAACGTAACAATTTGGTCAAGCGAAAGGCCAAGCGATCCGAAAAACCCGAAGGAGTATGATGTTTGCTCAACGGGTCGTCGTTGCGTGCTTGTGAAGAAGCCCCAAGTGCTTCGTTCATGGTAATAACCTCCAAAAAAAGTGTTAGTACCCTAAATGTTGATTTAGGGCAAATCATGATATGCATAACAACGTTATGTAAAATTATTACGCTCCTGTCGACCCCACAGGATCACAACGCATTGTCAACTTATTATCTTTATCAACAGTCTCTTTTATTAGCATCAAAGCTCTTTAATTTTTGATGACCTGAGGGTGCTCATGAGGTTGATTACTCCTCAAAGCCTCGTCCCAACTAGATTCTTTGCTTCCTCTTGAAATTACAACTATTTCACATGGGTTTGCGACTATACCGATCGAAACTGACTATGTTGCGTACCCACTAGCCTTATGTAACAAAAACTGGACAAGTTAGGTAATTTTGATGTTTGTAGTGAAGTTGTCTCTGCTATGTCCTGCGTTCTTTTTTCAAATTACTAACCGGCAAGACCCTAGGAAACCATTAATGACTTTACAGCATTTGTCAGCCAACAAATTATTACTCACTCTGGCTGTTACCAG
>NZ_PJAR01000031.1 GCF_002836745.1 Glaciecola sp. 33A
ACTACATCATGGACCATTACAAAGGTGATGTGAAAGGAAAAACCATTGCTTTATGGGGCCTGTCATTCAAACCTAACACGGATGACATGCGCGACGCATCATCACGCGTGTTGATGGAAAAGCTATGGAAGTACGGTGCTATCGTGCAGGCCTATGATCCAGAAGCGATGGAAGAAACTCAACGTATTTATGGCTCACGCGGCGACCTTAAATTGATGGGCACAAAAGAAGCCACTTTAGCAGGGTCAAGTTGCTTAGTTATTTGTACTGAGTGGCAGGCTTTTAGAGCGCCTGACTTTGCATTAATCAAAGAACATGTTGCAGACCAAGTTATTTTTGATGGTCGAAACTTATTCGAGCCAAGCTTAATTTCGGAATACGGATTGCATTACTATGCCATTGGCAGAGGCTTATCGGTTAAAGCACCGTAATCGGTTTGTTTAGGCGGTTGATTTAGTACATTGAGATAAAGCGCTGAAATTTTATTACACCAGGTAGCATGATATAAAAAGACAATAAGGATTAACGGAACTATGAGTCAAGTTAGAAAGGCAGTGATACCCGTAGCTGGTTTGGGAACGAGAATGTTACCGGCCACCAAAGCAATCCCAAAGGAAATGCTACCTGTAGTTGATAAACCACTCATTCAATATGTAGTGAATGAGTGTGTTCAGGCAGGTATAAAGCAAATCGTGTTGGTGACTCATGCGAGTAAAAACAGCATTGAAAACCATTTTGACACATCGTTCGAATTAGAAGCAACGTTAGAGAAGCGTGTTAAACGCCAGTTGCTTGATGCAGTTAAAGCTATTTGCCCCAAAGGCGTGACCATAATGCATGTGCGTCAGGGTGTCGCAAGCGGCTTGGGTCACGCTATTATGTGTGCGTATCCAATGATTGGTGATGAGCCGTTCGCGGTTGTACTGCCGGACGTGATTATTGATGATGTGGCTAGTAACTTAAAGAAAGACAACCTTGCTGATATGGTCGCTAAGTTTAACACTAGCCGTGTTAGCCAGGTAATGGTTGAAAAAGTGGCACAAAAAGATGTCTCTAAATTCGGTATCGTTGATTTAGAAGGCAAGGAACTTGCCCCCGGTGAGTCTTGCAAGATGCACAGAATGGTAGAAAAACCAGAGTTGGAAGACGCCCCTTCTGACTTAGCTGTGGTGGGTCGTTATGTGTTATCTGCAAAAACATGGGATTTACTGGCTAAAACAACTCCTGGTGCGGGTGACGAAATTCAATTGACCGACGCTATTGATGCGCTCATGGAACACGAACAAGTTGATGCATACTACATGAAAGGTAAAAGCCATGATTGCGGTAGTAAGCTTGGTTACATGAAAGCTAACGTTGAATATGCAATGCGCCACCCTGAGTTAGGTGAAGAATTTACTGAGTATTTGAAAACGCTGTAGTTTAGGTTTGTCTTATTACAACAAAAAACCGAGCAATTTGAATTGAACCCCCGAAAGTTAGACATAACCTTCGGGGGTTTTTATACCTAATGCAACCCCATCTACACCTTTACCATATCAATAATCTTAGCCACCATCTTCACGCCAATCCCTTTCACATTAACCAATTCATCAACGCTTTTGAAATTACCGTTCAGTTCGCGATACTTTACAATTTCTCCTGCTTTTTTCATACCAACGCCGGGAAGTGCGGTTAATTGCTCCGCATTTGCTTTGTTGATGTCTAATTTCGTGACAATCGCCTGACTCATTTCTTTTTTAGCCATTGTGTCAGTTGCTGCTTGTGCCGGCATAAAGGCGCAAGACGATAGCAATAGTCCGCTTAGTGCTAAATAGTTAACCTTCTTCATGTTAATTCCTTTTACGTTATTGAATAATATGCTTTTAATATTGTATTTTGAGCACTTATTGCCAATGCAGTAGTAACAGCAAAATTGGAGAATAAACGCACGAGCAAAGCTTAAAAGTATTTTGCAAAAGGTGAAACTGACTAGGGGGCTAGTTTATATCAGGATAATTCGCATTGCCGGTGGGAATAGACAGCGATTTGCTACTTTACATTATAAAAATGTCATGTTTGCCAATTCAAACGAGGGATCTATGGGCACAAAAAAGGAGAGCAAAAGCTCTCCTCTTAACAAATACCTACTCTAATAAATACCTACTCTAATAAATACCTAAACTAATAAATACCTACTCTAATAAATACGTGCTTCAACTACCTATAGTAAACACGCCTTCTTTAGCTGTATTACAAACGCTCTAATACCGCGTCAGTAAACTCAAGCGTACCATGCTCACCACCCAGGTCGCGAGTAGTGCGGTCACCGCTCTCAATCACATCTTTAATTGCAGCGCGAATACGCTCAGCTTTATCCGCCATGTCCAAGTACTCTAGCATTTGAATTGATGCTAAAATAACCGAAGTCGGATTGGCTAAGTTCATGCCCGCAATGTCAGGAGCTGAGCCATGTACCGCTTCAAAAATAGCACAGTCTTCGCCAATGTTAGCGCCCGGGGCCATGCCCAAACCGCCAACCAAACCGGCACATAGGTCTGATAAAATATCACCGAACAAGTTGGTCGTCACAATCACATCAAACTGATGCGGGTTCATGACTAACTGCATACAGCAGTTATCTACAATCATCTCTTCTGAATGAATGTCAGGATAACGCGCAGCAACCTCTCTGGCCACTTTTAGGAACAAACCTGATGTCGACTTCAAGATATTTGCTTTGTGCACGGCAGTGATCTTCTTACGGCCTTCTCTGCGGGCTAGTTCGTAAGCAAAAACAAGAATTTTTTCTGCACCGTCACGCGTAATGACACTGACGGCTTCAGCTTCATTACCATCGGCAGACACAACCTGTCCTAAGCCTGAATACATGCCTTGTGTGTTTTCACGTACGGTAATAATGTCGATGTCTTCATAGCGCGCTTTAGTGCCTTTAAAAGACAGTACCGGGCGCAAGTTAGCATACAGTTTGAATTGCTTGCGTAAGCTGACATTAATTGAGGTAAAACCTTCACCGACAGGCGTTGTTAATGGGCCTTTTAATGCGACTTTGTTTTTTGCTATCAGGTCTAAGGTTTCTTGCGGTAACAGTTCACCGTGATTTTCCAATGCCATTAAGCCGGCGTCTGCGTATTCGTAGTTGAAGTTACAACCGACTTTATCGAGAATTTTAGTGGCGGCATCAATGATGTCAGGGCCGATCCCATCGCCGCGTATTACGGTAATGTTTTGTTGTGTGGGGTTCATACGGTGCACTCCAGTAGTGTCGTTAGAGTTTATATAACCTGATTTTTGCAAACTGTTGAGAAGAAATTGTTGCTACAAGTTACTAGTTTAAGTCGCGCGCATGTTACCTGAATGACCACGCTAGGTACAGTCTCTATCGTCAACATTCATGGCGTGTATATCGCCTTTTAAGCCGTTACGCACGCCATTTGAATTTTACACGCGGATCCTACACGTTGGTCTTACCAATTTTTACAGCTTGATCTTATAACAGGGTTCGTAATGACTACCCGGCAGTTTCATTCTGCCTTGATCAACAAAGGACTTGAGTAACACATCCATTTTTTGCATCAACTCAACATCACCGGTAAGTTCAAACGGACCATGTTGCTTAATTTCTTTGATCCCTTCAACTTTCACGTTGCCCGCAACAATACCTGAAAAACACTTACGCAAGGTGGCCGCTAGAGACGATTTAGGCTGGTCTAACTTCAAATTCAGTGAGCTCATGTTTTTATGGTTAGGCACAAATGGGGTTTGAAAGTCTTCTGATATTTTCAGTGTCCAATTGAAATTCAGTGAGTTACCAGTGTCACGTCGATGATCCTCTACCACGGCTTTTTGTTGCGCCATTAACGAGCCCACTTTGGAATCGTCACCCACCACAATGGTGTATTTTGCCTGAGCTTCGGCGCCTAGCGTGTCGCCAATAAACTGATCAATGGCTTCAAAATAACCTTTGCTGTTTTCGGGGCCGGTTAATATTAATGGAATTATTTGGTCTTTGTTTTCCTCGTCCATCAACAAACCCAGCAGGTAAAGTAACTCTTCTGCTGTACCTGCACCGCCAGGGAAAATCACAATACCATGTGAAATACGCACAAATGCCTCTAAGCGTTTTTCAATGTCGGGCATGATAATGAGTTCATTCACAATAGCATTGGGGGGTTCTGCTGCAATAATACTGGGTTCTGAAATACCTAAATAGCGACCATTTTTATTGCGCTGTTTGGCATGGCCTATCGTGGCCCCTTTCATTGGGCCTTTCATTGCGCCGGGCCCGCAGCCTGTGCATATATTAAAACCACGTAAACCTAATTGATAGCCCACGGATTTGGTGTATTTGTATTCTTCTTCACGGATCGAATGGCCACCCCAGCAAACAATCATATTAACGTCGTTGTCTTGTGATATTGCATCGGCATGGCGAAGCATATCGAAAACAATATGTGTGGTTAAGGCGCTTGGTGCGTCTATTAAGCCTTCTACATTGTTACCGTCTTTAGTGCCCATATAGAGCATATCGCGAAGCACAGCGAATAAATGTTCATGCACGCCTTTAATTAATACACTATCCACAAAAGCCACTTCAGGAGGGTTAATTAATTCAATTTTAACGCCACGCTCACGGCGCAATAAATGCACGTCAAAGTCGCCATAAGGGCCAAATAATTTGTGATAGTTGTCTTCTTCAACCCCACTATTGAGTACGGCTAAACAGCAGTTTCTAAATGTTCCGTATAAATCGCTTTTTGTTGATTGTTGTAAAAGGCTAACTTCTAGCTGTGATAATTGGCTCATCCAACCGACCGGGTCGAGTTGCACTGTGGTCATTCAATATCCTTAAATATGGTTTGATTTCGTCCTGCGTCTTTTGCTTTGAAAAGGAACGAATCTGCTTTTTCGAAGGCTTCTTCGAGCGTAATTTCTTGTGTGATTTGGCTTAAACCGCAAGATAAGGTCACGTTAACTCTCTCGCCTTTAAATTTAAACGGTAATGCCGATATCTTTGTGCGCATCACTTCTACTTTCCTAAATGCGTCTTCTAAGTTGGTATTGGGCATCAAGAGAATAAATTCCTCGCCGCCCCAACGCGCTACAAAGTCCTCTTTAGGCAAGTATTGCCTAATATGTTTTGCGATAACCTGAAGCGTTTTGTCGCCTACGGAATGGCCATAGGCATCATTGACTTTTTTAAAATGGTCAATATCCACTATTCCAATACATAACGGGGTACCGGCTATTTTAGCTTGCGCAACTTCAAATTGCGCTTTTTCCTCATACGCCATTCTATTCGGTAATTTGGTGAGTTGGTCAGATAAGGTTGCCGCGCGCTGAGTAAATAACATTTGTTTATACGCAACCGCCTCAGATTCAAGCGCAACCGCCCGTTCTTGCATTTTCTTCATGATCACGATGGTCGCTGTTTGCTCCCTTTTATCTGCCTCGGCAGAGGCGTCAAGAGACGCTTGCATCTTATCAAGGTGCTGTTTCGCTTGTTCTTTCAGTTCGTTCAGCTGCTGGCTCTCTGAAACGACCGACTCCATCACCGTCATCTGTTGCTTTATCTCGGTATTATAATAGTCGCGCTCTTCAAAACGTTTTTCAGAATCGGCAATGGTTGTCACTATATTGTCGTTAATTTGGGTCAGTGATTTATGTAAATTATTGATCAGGCGACTGGTTGCATTTGCTTCTTTAATCACGTCCCGGATCACAAAGCGGATCATGACTAAACAACAGTCGAGTAGCTCTTTGTGGTTGAGCCCGATAGTCAGTTTTTGATAAATTTCTTGTAAGTGTTTATCACTTTTATTACCGATATAAAAAGGCGCAATGAGCTCTTTTAATTCTTGCGTAATCGTATTGTGTAGTATGATTTGTTCGGGCGTTTGGGAATCACTATCGTCAGCTTCAACAATTTGCTGCAGCGCCTTGTGATAGAGATCCAGTGCTTTTTCGAACTGTGTAAGTGGGGCAATAACGGCGTCGTTATTGAGTGACAATGAGATTAAGAATTCGTTGGCGTCACTTTTAATGTCCTCAGGCAGGCGCTGAGTCTTGATCAGCTTTTTTAATGCCTTTTGCAAGTGCGAGACAGACTCAAGATTACGCCGTTTGAAAAGCTTTGTGTCTTTACCCAGGTCAGCATTTAGTTTGCCAATAATTTCGGTTGCAGCGTCGTAGTCAGGCTTGCCAGATAACTGCTTTTTAAGCATAACAAGTTCTTGGTCAAACCTTGGGTTAGCACCTTGATAGAAGTTTGCCATATTGACAATAAATATTGAGAGCTTGTCTAAGTAGTGATGCGCAATCATCAATTGTCGTTTAGTCGAAACTTCGGTCATGTTAATTACCTTATTGTCGTGCTAATCGTGCGTCCTGATAAGGCGCTTCGAAATTCGAACGAAATGGGTTGATATCCAGTCCACCTCGGCGCGTATATCTGGCATAAACAGTGAGTTGTTGTGGCTTGCATTGCTGTAAAATATCATAAAAAATACGTTCTACACATTGTTCATGAAACTCGTTATGTTGCCTAAACGAAATTAAATAACGAAGTAAACCTTCATGCGATATCTGACAACCAGTGTACTTTATTAAAATACTACCCCAATCGGGTTGATTAGTAATCAAACAATTTGATTTTAATAAATGACTCACTAAGGTCTCAGAGCAAGTTCCCTCAGTTTGAGTGTCTGTTTTTAAGGCAAGGAGTTCGGGTGTAATATCAAAGTCAGTAATTTCTATGTCTAAATCGTCAATACACATACCGGGTAAATGGCCGAAAGTGACATGCTCAAACTGGGCAGACGGGATCACTTGTACGCTTACATTTGCACCTGCACATTCGCTCAGGTCTGCGTGCAAAATCTGAGCAACATCATCTATATTCGCAAATTGACTCTGATTCAAACTATTTAAGTACAGCTTAAATGACTTTGATTCAATCAAGTTAGGTGAGGTAATAGGGACTTCACAACGTAAAATAGCCACTTGCGGTTTGCCTTTGGCATTTAGCCATGACAATTCATAGCCATTCCAAATGTCAGTGCCGTGAAAAGGCAGTTGTGTTGGTAATTTGATGCTGTCACGACTTAATGAACGCGGTACACGTTGTAATAAACTGTTGTCGTACTCTTTGGCGTATTCAACTTTTTTGCCAAGCGATAAATGATCCAATGATGTCTCCTTTGGGCACCTAAAATTAATTGCTGTCTGTAATCTGTAAATTAAAACCCGCGGCGGAGCCACTGAAAAGTAAAAAGCGCGAAGTTTTTTCATCAAAGCTATACATCACTAAGTGGCTAATTTATCATGTTTAGCCTCAGGTCGGCACATCAAGTCATTTAAAAGCGTGAAATTTAATGTTGATGCCTAAAATTTAACTCAATTAACACCTCAATTGTGGATTCAATTGTTACTGTAATTTATCTCTAAAGGCGCAAAATGTCATGTTAAACCCACTGGTTGAAAATCTAGATTCGTTCATCAACGCTTATATCGACCTTGCGGGAGATGACAAAAGACAATTAGTAACTGAGTTTGATGCCGACTGGCTTTCACCTTGTTTGTTATTTAGTGAGATCCAATTGACTGATGTGACAACGGGTGAACAAATGGCTTGGCGTCCTCAGTTACAGCCGGTTAGTTCGCATTTGGGTGATTTGGCGAAGGCCTTAGAAATTGACATTCATCCGCAGTTAGAGACCTTGTTTTGCCGCTATTACAGCCATGACTTACCGGCGACAACAGAGCGTGGTGATCTTGATATTTTGCAAGCTTGGAATCAAGACGATTTTGAAAGGCTGCAAAAAAACCTCATTTCACATGTGTTGATGAAGCGCCGTTTAAAGCAACCTGAAACCTTATTTTTTGCAACCACCGACCAAGATGACTTTATCATTAGCATTGATGTTGCAAGTGGGAATGTCATGTTAGAGCAAGTCGGTAAGGTACCCGAAGAAGTGCTCGCTAGCGACCTTGATACCTTTATTAAGAGCCTTCGCCCTCGAAATGTTGTTGTAACGTTTTAAGCGCGGTGCGCAGCGCGACGACTTCATTTTCTAATTGAGTGACGCGTACAACCAAGCTGTCACTTGCATTATTAAGCGGTATTGTGGGTTCTGCAACGGTTTGTATTTTTAAGGTCGCTTTATTTTCTTTCCAATAACTCAAGCCTTTAATAATCGCGGGTATCGGTAAGGGCGATAATAATTTAGCCCTTAACATACCGACACTGGGCTTTTTGCCTGCTTCACTCAGCGCTATGCACGTATTCACAACTTGTTGTAATTCGTTATTCATGCCATCTCATTTAAATAATCAACTCGCTTATTAGTCATTCTGACCACGTTTTGAGGAAATTAAAAGTGCTTATTCAGGCTGAGTTCAGCTTTTTTAATTTAACATATTGATAATGTTGACTATTTCAGTATTGGCCTGAAATTTGTTTAACACAATCGTAAAATCAATTAATTAATAAAAAGGAATACAAATGAAAGCACTACTTCTTACCTCTCTTTTCGCTAGCACCATGTTACTCAGTGGCTGCGTTATTTCAGTTGATAAAAGCAATGAAGATGGGTATCACGTATCGAGCGGCGTTAATTGGAAAAAACATGAAGCGAAAAACCGACAGTTTATTTCTGATTTGAGCCCGGGTGTATCGAAAATGTCAGTTGTCGATACATTAGGCCCTGCTGATTTTAATGAAATGGCCAGCAGCGACGGTGATGCAGTGCAAGTGTTGTATTATAGAACGCAGCGAATTGATGATGACGGCGTTACGACTAAAAACGAATGCACGCCATTGGTGTTTATCAACAACGAATTGGTTGGCTGGGGTGAATTATCCCTGTCAAAATATTTTTAGTGACGTAACTTTGCCCTAGATCAACCGTTATTGTTAAAAAAATGTTAGCGTATTCGTGAGAATGTTTTATTGTGTAGGCATAGCAACAAGGAACCACTTATGAGTAAAGCTACATATCAACCTGACATTAATGATGTCAGGGCCGTTTATCTAGGCGCCGATGATTTAAAAGTTGCGGCGTCAATTTTGTACAATGCTTATTTTGACGACCCTCTTTTTAATGACATTTTTGAAATTGATCGTGAGGGCTACGAAGGTCGACTGCGTTCAGCGATCAGAGAAGAGCTGAATGCTTTTTGGGATGCTAAACAGCCAATGATCGGATTGTTTGAGCAAGGGCGCCTATTGGCCGTGGCTTGTTTAATTAGTCCTGATGCCAGCTTTGGGTCTGGGAGATACTGGCATTGGCGCTTAAAAATGTTACTCACTGCAGGCTTTCTTGGCACCAAACAAATGATCTACAAAGAAGAAAAAGTACGTGAAAGTATATCCGCAAAAGACTACCACATGTTGTCATTCATCGCTGTACACCCTGATCATCAAGACATAGGCTTAGGGAACATACTGATGCGTGGCATTATTGGCTTATTGCAAGAAGATAATAAAACCGAAGGTGTTGGCGTTTTTGTCACCTTGCCAAAGTGTTTATCATTCTTTGTTGACGCAAATTTTGAACTCGTAAAAGAGTTAGAAGTGGGTCAAATTACTGGCAAAGTGATGTTTAGAAAAAAAATTGACGGCTAAATTAGTATTATTTTTGTAAGAGATATCGTACAAATGTGTGAGCAAAAGTAGTTTTGTTTACATAAATTTTACTCCTCCATTTAAAAAATCCGAATAAAAACAGTGTAAAAAAAATGCACCTGTGTGAAAAATAAGCGAACGATAAATAATTATAAAAATTTCATATATGTAAAAAAACTAGACTTTGGTATTATATCTTTACCGAAAGGAAATGCCTTCAGGAAGAAAGTGTTAACGGTAACGGAAGGTTTCAGGATGAGGCTTAACAGGATAGGGAAGATAAGGGACAACTTCAGGACGAAGATTTTTTGCAGGACGGAGTTGCATCAACAACGGAGTCAAGGAAAAGGGACCTGCACATGGAGTGTTGCCTGCTTAGCAATAGCGGGAAAATAAGGGAAAGGGATGTAATGGATTTATCGGGATGATACGTTAGCAAAGGAACGCTGAGAAGGACGCTCGAAATTTAGATAAAAAGCAGAAACCGGATGTTTCTGCTTTTTCATTCTAGACTTTAATTAGTGCGCCAGTGCTCAGCGATCAAGCACTTGAACCGCAACGAAAGCCCACATTGCAAATGCGCCGTTAAACCTAATTAATTTTGTAAGCAGGTAAATTCATCTCAATAACTGCATTACCAAAACAAGTCATGGTGCCAATGTAGGCGTCAGAACCGCTGCTGCTGAATTCCAATTGATATATAATTTTCCAATCCAGCTTTCCTCTGTGCGCAGAAATCCGAGTAGAACGTCGGGCCAATGATAAAAATTGAAGATCTTGTTTTTCACAGTATTGATTGGCGTATTGAATACTGAATTCTCCTATGCCGCGTAATCGCCAAAATTGAAAGGCAAACAACGCAATGCTAAGCAGTATAACTAAGGAACCTAATGTCATTAATGCGTACTCTTACGTTTTGAGACTTGCTTGTATAAACTTGCTATTCCATTAGCAATAGGAGTAGGTAAATCAGGCTTACGCATTAGTTTCAGTAATCCCATTCTGCTAGCTGGCACTTGCACTAGATCTGAATAAATACCTCTGAACAACTGAAAGCTGGGGTCGTGTGCTATCAGTTTTGAACAGAATGTAATTAATAGAGCTTCATCATTTAATAATGGAAAGTGTCTACCTGCAATAATTACCAAACATTCTGTGTCGGGTTGACCTTCAGTCAACAGCGCACTGATAAACATGGCAACTTTGTCGGTGCATTGACTGCCTTTTAGTCCTCGCAGGATCATGTGCTGTGTTTCGGCGTACTCAACCGTTGCAAATAACTCAATTAATTGGTCAGTAAGGGCATCATCAAAGCGCGTGTTTTCTAAACTGCTGCAAAAAGCCGTGAGCACTTGCACTGGCAATGCGGCCAAATTTTGATTGACTGCTTGGGCAATATCTAGCTGATTAATATGCACTGCTAAATCCGCTATATCCTGCAGCGCTAAGTCTTGCCAAGTGTCCATCGCCGGATTTTTTATATACGCAATGGCCTTGTTTAAGCCTTCTCGAGTCGACAAGCGTAAATCACGACGAATAATCGCATTAATATCAGCTAACTGCTGTTGCGATGGCGTGAAGACAAAGGGGTTATCCGGAAGTTGTCCACCTTTCTCTGCATTCTTTTCCAATTCACTGCCCAATGCGGTGACCACGGCTTCAAGAAATTGGTTGCGTGCGGCTTGAATAATCAATGAACGTTCATCAATCGGTAACTTAACAAACCAAATGTATTGTTCATGGCTTACTTTCTTATTCCAAAAAACGATCCCAAACCAAGCATGCCCTGCACGAGGGCAAGGAGCGGGAAGTTGATGGTTCTCTAAGGAAATGAATGTTTGTGAGTCCATAGACTCTATGCCTCGGCCCATATCGTAAACACGATAGTCGGTGCCAGCGTGCAGCATAAATTCACTGATGGTATTAATTGTTTGAGCGGTCATATGCGCCATAGGTTATCGATTTGCGGCGTGATTTGCGCCTTGATTTGCGCCTTAGTGTAACAAGATAGATAAAATGTACCAACGTATGACAAATAAAAATTATTATTGAGGGCGCATTTGCATTTATCTCCTCATTGTTTACTTCTATTAACGCTCACTCTTAGTTAAACTGCGGTCGCGCTAATGAGTGCAAAAACTAGCGGAATAAATAGCAAAATAAAAGCGGAATAAACAGCAGAATAAAAGCGGAATAAAAACGTGTTAAGCATTTTATATATAGACGACTATTTAGTTGTTGTGCACAAGCCGGCTAATATGTTGGTTCATAAAAGCATGATTGATAGGCATGAAACTGAATTTCTGATGAAAATATTGCGAGATCAAATCGGTCAATATGTTTATCCGGTGCATCGCTTAGACAAGCCAACGTCTGGGGTTATATTATTTGCATTGTCACCCGATGTTGCCCGCTTGCTTGCTCAACAATTTGAGTTGCACACTATTCAAAAGGAATATATTGCGGTATTACGTGGCTTTGCGCCTGAAAGAATAGCAATTGATTATGCGCTCAAAGAACAATTAGATCCGATTGCTGATAAAAAAGCGAAGCAGGATAAAGCACCTCAAGAAGCACAAACCGATATGCTTAAATTAGCCGAATTGTCATTGCCTATTGCGGTTGGACGATATCCGGGGGCCCGTTTTTCATTGGTGAAGTTATTCCCTAAAACCGGCCGTAAACATCAATTACGTCGGCATATGGGGCACATTAGTCATCCCATAATTGGCGATACGAACCACGGTGATGGCAAACAAAATCAGTTTGCACGTGATCATTTAAATTTCAGTAAGTTGGCTTTGTGTGCCACCAAATTGAGCTTTACACACCCCTCAACACAGCAACCAATGATTTGTGAAACGGCGTTAGAAGATGATTTTCAAGCCCTGGTGGATCTGTTTTATCCGTTGTCTTAATGCACATAAAGCGGGCGATTATTAACCTTATTAAAGGTGGAAGAGTACTTTAGAACTGGCCTGAATTATTGATGTTGGCGACATTAGCGAAACATGAAAAGTTATGCTAAATTCGTATTTTATCCTTCATCCTTAGCCTATTTATGCATAAGCGATGGAAATTAAATCAGCGATATGCGCCACAAATAAAAAAGGAAAGACCATGAGTGTCACTGTATTATTAGAAGTATTATCAAAACCTGGATCTATTGATGAGCTAAAGCAAACTCTCAAAGCTATCTTGCCTGACACACGCGGTTACGATGGCTGTATTAGTGTTCAGGTTGTTCTGAACCAAGACGATCCTTTAAACTTAATTTTAAATGAAACGTGGCGATCGCGTGCGCATTATGAAAAATACTTCGCGTGGAGAGCTGAAACAGGTGGGTTAGAGGCGCTAGGTAACATGCTATCGGCACCACCATCTATTCGTTATTTTGACCATCAAGATATCTGATATTTTATTTGCCAATGCATTGTTAACTGAAAACCAAAGGCGCTAGCCAAACTGATATTACGCTTAGGATAATTAACCCGCATATATTCAGTATTAATCCGGCCTTTATCATTTGTGGTATTTTGATTAAACCCGAGGCGAAAACAATCGCGTTTGGCGCGGTAGCAACAGGCAACATGAATGCGCAGCTTGCTGCTAAGGTAATGGGAATACAAAGTAGTAACGGTGAAACCCCTAACTCCAGTGCGACAGCCGCTACCACAGGCAAAAATGTGGCCGTTGTCGCCAGGTTGCTGGTAAGTTCAGTTAAGAAAATAACGAGTGCGGTAGCGGCAATAACTAGGGCGAAAATACCAAAGGCATCTAAGTTGGATAAATGCCCGCCTAACCAACTTGCGAGACCACTTGATGAAACCGCCGCCGCTAGACTTAAACCGCCACCAAACAGGATCAGAACGCCCCACGGTAAACGACTAACATCATCCCAAATCATGACCTTTTTTTGATTTTCATTGCCGCTAGGTAAAATGAACAAAAACAGGGCTGCTGTCATCACAATACCCGTGTCGCTTAAAAAATTAATATCAAACAAAACAGAAATCGGTCTTCTGGCTATCCAGCATAAAACCACAATTGAAAAAACCATGGCAACCCGTTTTTCTGCGGTGCTCATCACGCCTAATTCTTTTTGCAGATCGGATAAGTGGTTATCGACCGATGTGTTCGCAGGAATATTCACGTTAAAGCTCCAATGCGTTAACGAATACCAGGCTAAAGGTAGCATGCACAACATTAGGGGCACGCCGACTAACATCCAACTAGCGAAGGTGATTTTGATGTCGTATTGTTCATTCAAAAATGCAGCAAGCAAGGCATTTGGCGGGGTTCCTACCAGCGTCGCCATGCCACCAATGGTTGCCGCATAAGCCAAGCCTAATAGCATAGCGGTTTGAAATGACTGGGTTTGCTGAGAGCTTAAATGTTGGTTGTTTTCGGCAATCACTTTTGCAACCGACAATGCGATTGGCATTAGCATCATAGTGGTCGAGGTATTTGTCATCCACATGGACAAGAGAGCGGCAACCAACATAAAACCGGCAATCAGGCGTTTTCCATCTGTGCCTGCGTAGCTTAATATCACTAAGGCGATCCGTTTGTGCAAGTTCCAGCGTTCTACCGCTAGCGCTAAAATAAAGGCGCCTAAAAAGAGATAAATGATGGGGTTGGCATAAGCTGCCGTGGTCTCGGCAATACTAGAAACATCTAAAAAAGGAAAGGCGATAATAGGCATAAATGCGGTTACGGGAACGAGTATTGCTTCAGTTGCCCACCAAATCGCCATCCACAAAGCAACCGCCGCGACATTCCATGCTTGCGCCGACATGCTGGTTTGATTTGCGCCCAATATCAGCATGAGTACAAATATAGCTGGACCGACAAATAAACCAACAACTTGATAGCTTGCCTGTTGCGGCCCGGCATCAGGATTATTCGACTTGAGATTTTGGCTATTCATTGAGCAAACTCTACCTTATTGCTTGGTCACCTACTGATCACTAGGAGACGGTTTGTAAATAAATTGCTCAGGCTCGACAGATAGCATTTTTCTCATTAAGGTTTGCGCTGCCGTTTGAGCAACATGCTTAATCAGTTCGCGGTTTGTATTGTCGCCCATTTCATACGTAATTGAATGTATGTTGTACTCATCTGCAAGGAATTGCTTAAATACCCCTCTGCCGGGGCTAGAACCGGGTGAAGGGCGAACGGTAAATGAAGACACGGTTGCGTCTTTTAGTTGCTTCAACCAGTCCTCGGAAAAAGTGGCGGGTGCAACAGCATAGTCACTTGGCATGGTGTAAAAGATATCTTGTTGGGTTGAATGAAAATCTAATGCGAACACAAGCCTTTGTTGTTCAACCAGTGTTTTACTTAACCAAGCTTGTACCTGTTGAGTTTCAACCTGGGTAAACTTTCCCCAATCTCTATTTAGGTCGGTGCCTTTGGCGTTGTGACGCCAGTTTCCGTTAGCCACACCATCCGGATTAAGATTAGGAATAATCATCACATTAAAACGGCTTAAAAATTCAGCATTAAGCTGCTGTTGAGTCGCCAATTCTTGTGCAAAAGAGAGCAGTGCCAAGGCGCCGGTGATTTCAGGTGGGTGCTGACGGCCAACGATCAAAAGCCATTCTTTGTTTTCAGGTGTAGAATGAACAAGTGCATCAATACCCCGGCCTTCGGTCGACATACCCAGTGCCTGCAACTTAAAACCAGATTGTTTCGCGAGCGTTTGGCTCCACTCAGCATAAAATGCATTATCAATGACTTCTTGGCCTGCAATATAAAAGTCTTGTTGTTGCAGTTGTATGTTGATATGAATTGCGTTGTCTATTATGTCAAATGGAAGCGCCTGCCATTGCTTACCGTCAACGCTCATTTTAGGTAGATATCGCGGTTTTGCTTTTTCACCTTTAATCACAATACTAAGTTGCTGATTTTCAGTGCTCTTGTTGACCACTTTAAATGCATACCACGGGCTTGGGTTAATAGGGCGATTTTCTGGTTCGCTTAGCAACTCAAATTGGTTTTCAGAGAGTTGTTTACATTGGTCTATTTTGCCTGCTTCAAAGTCGGTTTTAAAGTGCACATTTTTGAATTCGCAAGCGCGTGTTGAGGTACTAAAACAGAGTGAAAGTGCAGCTAGCGCAATTGCCGCAGCGACTGATTTTGGCGCTCGGCATTTTCTGACAAAATGAATAAACGTTGCTGATGAAGTTACTATTACCATTGTTACCCTATTCCTTATTCTGTTTATAAAAACCGGATGTCACTAACCAGCTCAATTTTTGTAATTTTAAGGCAATGGCTGGATCAAGGCCAGCGGTGAAAATATTCCCTTCTGGGGTTTGTTGATACAAGGTGGAGTATAGAACACAAGCCATTAAATACGTACCTGCGTTACTTGGATGTTTCCGATCTTTTCGATAGGTGAGTTGAGGCTTATCGCTGGTTTTGTTTTTCAGCCCCAATACATCGGGCACAAATAGGTCAATCTGGGGAAGCTGCTGTTCAGCAACCCAAAAAGCGACACCTACTGGAACGACCAATACATCGAGCTCATTCGCCAAAGACGTATAAGCATTTGCAAGCGCAATGCCCATATCGGCGTTCCCTTTGTAGCCCCAGGTCATCAGCAGTATGGGTTGCAGGTTTTTGTATTGGATACGTTTTACAGCTTGTTTTATCGTATTCGTAAAGCGTCGCTGTTTTTTAGGATTAATTGGCTCATTGCTATGACCTTGCAAAATAACGGCTTGCCAAGTTCCTTGCGGCTTTGCTAGTAAGAAATCTAAACTGTCCAGATGTTCATAAATATGCCCACCAGACAGAGTAGATAATCGCAGTCTATTGTTACCCACTTTCCACTCGCCGCTGGCTCGAAGCAGACTGCCAAGTTGATTGTGTACGCCATTATTATAAAAGCTAAAGCTATTACCAACAAACAATGCCTTATTTACCTTACTTGTGGGTATCACGGTCGGTTGAATTAAACTCGGTTTTTTCGCCTGTGCTGAGCCAAGCACAAGCATGCTGCATAAGGTAATAATAAGACATAAAGTTAAGCGTGACGCACCTAAGTGAGTACTCATGAGAAAACCCAGGGCGCTAACCAAACTGCGACTATGCTGAGTAATACCATACCAATAATATTTAAAATTAAGCCTGCTCTTATCATTTGCGGAATGCTAAGCACACCTGAGGCAAATACAATGGCATTAGGCGGCGTTGCCACCGGCAGCATAAATGCGCAACTGGCTGCTAAGGTGATGGGGACACACAATAGCAGTGGTGACACGCCCAGTTCCAAGGCTACCGCAGCAACAACAGGTAAAAATGTAGCCGCTGTGGCTACGTTACTCGTCAGTTCGGTTAAAAATATCACTAAACCAGATGCGGCAATAACCAAGGCGAAAATACCAAATGTATCAAGGTAGGTCAGATTACTGCCAAGCCAGGTAGCAAGGCCAGTTGATGATACTGCTGCGGCTAAACTTAACCCGCCACCAAATAAGATGAGGACGCCCCAAGGCAAACGATTAACATCGTGCCAAATCATAATTTGAGGTTGTGCTCTATCGCCACTTGGAAGCAAGAACAGCAGCATGGCTGCTGTCATAACAATCCCTGTGTCGGTTAGGAAATCGATGCCTAACAACGCAGAAATAGGACGGCGGGCAATCCAAAATAGCACCACAAGCGAGAATACGACCGCAACACGCTTTTCTGCGCGCGTCATGGCACCTAATTCATTGCGTAACTTGGCCAGATGTTGATTAACTGCTGGGTTTGCCGGAATATCAATGTTGAAACTCCAGCGCGTAAGTGAATACCAAGCGAGTGGAAGCATGCACAACGTCACCGGAACACCGACTAGCATCCAACTGGCAAAGGTAATTTTAATATCATAGTTGTCACTTAGAAAAGCAGCTAAAAGGGCATTCGGTGGCGTACCAACAAGTGTGGCAAGGCCGCCTATGGTTGCTGCATAAGCAAGTCCTAATAGCATGGCTGCTTGAAAAGATTTGGTTTTTTTCGGGTCCAGATGTGTGTTGTTATCGGCAATCACTTTGGCAACTGATAGTGCTATTGGCATCAGCATCATCGTGGTGGAGGTGTTTGTCATCCACATCGACAGTAGTGCGGCCACAACCATAAAACCGCCAATCAAACGACGTCCATCGGTGCCGGTATAACTGAGAATAGCCAGTGCAATCCTTTTGTGCAAATCCCATCTTTCCACCGCGAGGGCTAATATAAAGGCGCCTAAAAATAGATAGATAATTGGGTTTGCATAGGCAGAGGTTGCTTCTGCTAAGCTGCTAATTCCTAAAAAAGGAAAGGTGACAATGGGTAAAAATGCGGTTACAGGCACCGGCACAGCTTCTGTTGCCCACCATATTGCCATCCACATGCCAATAGCGGCGACACGCCAAGCAGCGGGCTCCATAGTGGTTTGTGAGTTGTCAAACAACATCATGATGACAAAAATTAGGGGGCCCAACAATAGACCAATGTCTTGATAACGCGCGCGATGTAAATCAGTAGTTTCAGGCAAGCTTGTGCTCATTCCTTCACCTTTTTTTGAGTCGAATAGAAAAATACTAAAGAAGAGGGCAGGCGTCTAACTAAAGAGCGCCTGCCGGCAGACAGTAGTGCTAGAACTTAGCTCTGACATCTAAGTAATAGCTGCGACCGAAATCACGATGTGCATCAGAAAAGAAACCAAAGTAGCGGTCAGCTAATGGTGCCCGTTCGTTGCTTAAATTACGAATGCCAAAGCGAACTCTGGTGTCCACATCGTTAACATCAAAGCGATAATCAACCGTCGCATTAAAGGTTGTCATAGACGGTATGATATACCGAGTGCCATCTTCAAGTGTTAATGAACTCTGATAGAAACTACCAATTCTATTGCCACTCAGTGAAGCGCCAAACGCATCTTTTCTCCAAGATACTCTAGCAGAATGACGTTGTTCCTGATTGCCGTCTTGGCCAATCAAGTCAGCAAAACCAGCAACAGGATAGCTAGCCGGTATTAAACCGCTCTCTTGCGCCTGCACTAGAATGGCAGCATTACCGCCAGCCTCCTGTTCAAACTCTTCAATGAAAGAGCCGTTATAGCTGAGCTTGAATTTACCCACGGTAGTGTCGATATCATAATAAACACCAATATCGTATCCCGCTAGGTTACGGTTATCTAAGTTCGCATATTGATCGTCAATAAAGCGAATGTCACCGGCAGGGCATATTCCTGCTGCTGTATATATTGCCGCTTCATCACTACTTGCGTCGGTGCGTGTCACTGCCGAGTTAAATTGGCTTGAGTCGCAATTACTATTGCCATTTCCAAGTCTAAAGAATAGGTCTAACAGTGTGTGGTTTTCTTCGCCAAATAATCCAATGGTATTTTCTTTTTCTATTGACCAGTAATCAAACGTTAAGGTGAAGTCTTGATTTGGTGTAAAAACAAAGCCTAAGGAGGTGTTAATCGACTCTTCAGGGTCAAGAACATCGCTACCTTGCGCAATACGTTGTATTGAATTTCGACAATCCAGTGTCTCTTGCTCAATGTCGCCACCGTTTTCTGCCGCGTACAAGCATGCATAGTCGGTGCGCGTGTTGTTTCGAGCCACAATACTTTCGTTAATGGTGACTAAGTTAGGTGCTCTGAAGGCTTCAGACCATGAACCTCGCAACAGTAAAGACTCGATAGGGCGATAACCAAAGGCGAGCTTGCCAACGGTTGTGCTACCAACATCAGAAAAGTCTTCGTAGCGTATTGCTGCCTGCATATCAAAATTTTCAAACAGTGGAATTTGCAATTCAGCAAACACCGATACAACCTCTCTTTCGCCGCTATTGTCTGGCGTAGGGCTTGAGTTAACAACGTCAGAAACAAAGGGGTAGGTATCACCTTCGTAGTCGGTAAATGCGATGGTGCCATCCAGCCTGTCATCACGATCATCGATGAAAGATTCTTCACGATATTCGAAACCAATCACAAAGCCGAGAGGACCAGCCGGGAGTTCATAAAGGTCAGCGTTTGCGAACTTTGCATCAAGCATCGTCAGTTCAGTTTCATTTTTGCGCACAACATCAATCAACGCGCGCTCAATATTTGAATCTAAACCACCACTAAACGGATTATACGCGGCAGGCGTGGGGTCAAATAAAGCCTCTGACATTAAAATGTTAGATACCCGATTTTTGGTAATATCTTCTTTGGTGGCTTTTGAATGCAAAAATGCTGCTTCCCAATCCCATTCACCAAATGAGCCTCTTAAGCCTTGTAGGAAACGATAGGTATCACCGTCATTGTTAACGATCCGTGGTAACTCAGCAAAACGATAATTATCAATAGTCAGTTCTAAACCACTGCATGGTACGTCTGGGATCAATGCGTTATCTAGTCTGTTTGGTGAGCCACAAGGACCGAATGGGTTGTAATAGTTTTCAGCACCAACGCGCAGTTTTGAGGTACTAAACGAAGCGGTTGCATGACGGCGTAAATTTGTTTTTGACTGGTAGAAGGACACTTCTGTAAAGCTTTCCATGCCATTTTCAAATTCATGATTCACAAACAAAAACATACTTGCGCGTTGTAGTTCTGAACTTAAATCACGATCCGCATTTAAATTCAGTCTATTGGTACCCTGGCCATCAATACCACCACAGGTGGTTACATTTAGCGTGTATTGGCAACGTTCGTCACCAATAGGGAAGGTTTCAAACTCACCTGAGCTATCCGTAAATATGTCTCTGACGCCAGCACCAGAGGCGCTGCTGACTAAATCAAATTGCCCGAATAATGAATTGGCTGAATTGTTTCTAAACGCGGTGTCACCAAACCAAGGTGAGTCTTCAGGCACGCGATCCCTAAAGTCTGAATTAGACCACCTTGGATCGTCTTGTGAATTGACTCTGTCACGCGAGAAATAGTTAAAAAATGTACTTACGTTGGTGCGGCCATTATTGAAGTCTTTACCCCATTCAACCGTGAGCGTTTGTGTATCACGCGGTATTTCGTCGTATTCTGACCAACGACCAGATACGGTCAGTCCGACAAAGTTTGACTTTACAACATGGTTTACCACCCCAGCTACCGCGTCGGCGCCGTAAATAGCTGATGCGCCGTCTCGGAGTACCTCTACGCGACTTAAGCCTGCGATAGGGATGGTGTTAACGTTAACTGAGTTGACTGGCACGAAACTGCCGCCAACTTCTTCAGTTTGATAGGACGCTGAATTAACCATTCTGCGACCATTTAGTAAAACTAATGTGTTACCGGTGCCTAAATTTCTGAGATTGTAGGTACCAATATCACCGCGAGCAGAATTCACACCGCCGCCAATATTTTCAGCTTCATTAAAGAAGTTTTGTCCATTCTCAGGGATGAGTTGTAGTAAATCATCCAATGAATCGATGCCTAATTCGCCAATCATTTCCGAGTCAATGACGGAAACGGCTAAGGCTTCAGCTACCTGTCCACCGCGTATATTTGAACCAATAACTTGTATTTTTTCTATCTCATCATCATTTTCGATTTCGGCTTGTTGTGCAAAAGCGGAAATCGACAATACTGACGCAATGGTTAACGACAGCAATTTGGGTGTAAAAGTGGCTAGTTTGTTGTGTGGAGTATATTTCTTCATGGGTATTCCCGTTGTTATTATTGTGTGCGTAACATTTTATTAACGCGCTTACGGTGAAAAACCCCTATTGAAGAAAATAAAAAAATATAAATTGGAGCAAATTAATTTTACATCTGGTGCGATTAGAGCGCGCAAACGAAGCGTAATGATTACTCTATATGGGTAACATGAGGGAGCAGGTGGCTGTGCAAAATTCGCTTTCAGCCAATAAACGTAGAGACGGGGTCTTGATCGGCATTGACTCTTAGGAAATAAGATCCAAGCTTATAGAATAGAAAGCATATCGAGCTGAAATGTCATGAAAATAAGGTTGTTTCTATTGCTTTGGTATTGTTTCCTTATTCTGCTTATAAAATCCAGAGGTCACCAACCAGCTCAATTTTTGCAGTTTTAAGGCAATGGCTGGATCGAGCCCCGCGTTGAAAATATTGCCTTCCGGGGATTTTTGGTACAAGGCTGAATATAGAACACAAGCCATTAAATACGTACCTGCGTTACTTGGGTGTTTCAGATCTTTTCGATAGGTGAGTTCCGCCTTATCGCTGGTTTTGTTTTTCAGCCCCAATACATCGGGCACAAATAGGTCAATTTGAGGGATCTGTTGTTCCGCAACCCAAAAAGCGACACCCACAGGAACGACTAATACATCGAGTTCGTTGGCCAACGACGTGTAGGCATTGGCAAGGTCAATGCCCATGTCAGGTTGCCCTTTGTAACCCCAAGTCATCAGCAAGATAGGTTGTAGTTGCTCGGCTTTAATTAGGCTGACCGCTTGTTTTACCGATGTTGCAAATCTCTCACGGGTTTTTGGATCAATTGGCTCATAGCTGTGTCCTTGCAAAATTATCGCTTCCCAAGTGCCTTTTGGTTTACTTAGTAAGTAACGTAAGTCATCTATGTGTTCATGCATATATCCGCCGGACAATGTAGACAAACGGAGTCGATTTTCACCTACTTGCCATTCATCGTTTGCTCTAATTAAGCTGCCAAGGTGGTTGTGTACGCCATTGTTATAAAAGCTAAAACTATTACCGATGAATAGGGCTTTTTTGACCTCGTCAGCAGGCACAACATTGGGTTGAATTAGCGTGGTCTTCTGGTTTTGTGCCAGCCCATTTAATGACAACGTGCACAGCACCGCTAATGCAAAAAAGTTCACTACAGTGTTTTTCATAAATCGAAACCTCTTAATGTCGTATTCCATTTTTCTTTCACGAGAACATGTCATGAAAAAACCAGTGGCGCTAACCAAACCGCAACGACACTTAACAGCAGCATTCCCACAATATTGAGTATAACACCAGCACGCACCATCTGCGGTATACTGACGACCCCGGAAGCAAATACGATGGCATTAGGTGGCGTCGCAACGGGCAACATAAAAGCACAACTTGCGGCTAGAGTGATCGGCACACACAACAATAATGGTGACACACCCAGTTCTATAGCAACGGCTGCAACGACGGGCAAAAATGTAGCGGCGGTGGCGACATTGCTAGTCAATTCGGTAAGGAAAATGACCAAGCCGGTGGCTGCAATAATCAAAGCAAAAATACCGAAGGTGTCCAAATACGTTAAGTTACCACCAAGCCATGCTGCCAGTCCTGAAGACGAAACTGCTGCTGCTAAACTTAAGCCGCCGCCAAACAAGATCAGCACGCCCCACGGTAAGCGATTAACATCGTGCCAAATCATCAGTTGTGGTTGTGTGGTATCGCCACTAGGGAGTAAAAATAAGAGTAAAGCTGCGCTCATTACAATACCGGTATCGGTCAGGAAGTCGATACCTAGCAGCGTGGAAATAGGGCGACGAGCAATCCAAAATAACACCACCAGTGAAAATAGCACGGCAACACGTTTTTCGGCATGAGTCATGGCACCTAATTCATTGCGTAATTTGGCCAGATGTTGATTAACCGCAGGGTTTGCTGGAATATCAATGTTGAAACTCCAACGAGTAAGCGAATACCAAGCAAGGGGCAGCATGCAAAGCATGACTGGAACACCGACTAGCATCCAACTGGCGAAGGTAATTTTAATATTATAGTTGTCACTTAAAAAGGCCGCTAAAAGGGCATTTGGTGGCGTACCGACAAGCGTTGCAAGGCCACCAATAGTTGCAGCGTAAGCGAGTCCTAAGAGCATGGCTGTTTGAAACGATTTGGTTTGTTTAGGATCCAAATGTGTATTGTTATCGGCAATCACTTTGGCAACTGATAGCGCTATTGGCATCAGCATCATGGTAGTGGAGGTGTTTGTCATCCACATCGACAATAGGGCGGCAACAATCATAAAACCGCCAATTAGACGACGTCCATCGGTGCCGGTGTAACTGAGAATGGCAAGGGCAATACGTTTGTGTAAATTCCAACGCTCAACGGCTAATGCAAGTATAAATGCCCCTAAAAATAAATAAATGATCGGATTTGCATAAGCCGAGGTTGCTTCCGCTAAACTGCTTATGCCTAAAAAAGGAAAGGTAACAATGGGTAAAAATGCAGTGACAGGCACCGGTACGGCCTCTGTTGCCCACCATACAGCCATCCAAATCCCAACGGCGGCAACGCGCCATGCCGACGGTTCCATGGCTGTTTGCGAATTACCAAGCAACATCATGATGACGAAAATTAGGGGGCCTAATAGTAGACCAATGTCTTGATACCGTCCGCGATGTAGATCGGTGGTTTCAGGCAAGCTAGTGCTCATTCGATTACCTTTTGTGTCAAATGCGAGAATAAAGAGGATGTGGGCAGGCCTCTATATAAAGAGTGCCTGCCTATAATGATGCTAAAATTTAGATTGGAAATCTAAGTAATAGCTGCGACCAAAATCGCGATGCGCATCGGCAAAGAAGCCGAAATAGTTGTCCGACAATGGCGCTCGTTCATTGCTTAGGTTACGAATACCAAGACGAATACGAGTATCAACGTTATTCATATCGAAGCGGTAATCAAACGTCGCGTTATAGGTTGTCATCGATGGTATGACATAACGAGTGCCGTCTTCTAGAGTTAATGAACTTTGATAGAAACTACCAATTTTATTACCACTTAACGAAGCACCAAAAGCATTTTTTCTCCATGACACTCTGGCCGAATGGCGCTTTTCTTGGTTGCCGTCTTGACCAATTAAGTCTGCAAAGCCAGCAACAGGGTAGCTGAGTGGAATTTGACCGGCTTCTTGAGCTTGCACAAGAATAGCGGCATCGCCACCGGCTTTCTGTTCAAACTCTTCAATAAAAGAGCCATTGTAGCTGAACTTGAACTTACCCACGTTAGTGTCTACATCATAATAAAGACCAATGTCGTAGCCGGCTAAATTACGCTCATCTAGGTTGGCATATTGGTCGTCAATAAAGCGAATATCACCTGCGGGACATATGCCGGCCGCTTGGTATATAGCCGCTTCGCCTGCGCCAGCATCATCTCGCGATATTACTGGGTTAAATTGTGTTGAAGCACAATTGGCGTTGCCGTTTTCAAGCCTAAGGAATAGGTCTAACAGTGTGTGGTTTTCTTCACCAAATAAGCCAATCGTATTTTCCTTTTTGATTGACCAGTAATCAAAGGTAACGGTAATGTCTTCATTCGGCGTAAAAACAAAACCCAACGATGTATTGATGGATTCTTCAGGATTAAGCGTTTTACTACCTTGTGCAATACGCTGTATTGAATTTCGACAATCTAGCGTCGTTTGGTCAATATCACCGCCATTTTCTGCCGCGTATAAGCACGCATAATCGGTGCGCGTGTTGTTACGTGCCACAATACTTTCATTAATGGTGACTAGGTTAGGTACTCTGTAGGCTTCGGACCATGAACCTCTTAAAAGCAAAGAGTTGATAGGGCGATAGCCAAAGGCCACTTTTCCAACCGTGGTGTCACCAACATCAGAAAAGTCTTCGTAGCGAATTGCAGCCTGCATATCAAAGTTTTCAAAAATCGGAATTTGTAGTTCAGCAAATACTGAGACTACCTCTCTTTCGCCGCGACTATCTGGCGTAGGGCTTGAATTCACAACGTCTGAAACAAACGGGTAGGTATCACCTTCAAAATCGGTAAATGCGATGGTGCCATCCAAACGGTCATCGCGATCATCTTCAAAGGATTCTTCACGATATTCGAAACCAACCACAAAACCCAAGGGCCCTGCGGGTAATTCATAAATGTCAGCATTTGCGAATTTCGCATCAATCATTGTTAACTCAGTTTCACTTTTACGAAAAACGTCGACCAAAGCACGTTCAATATTGGAGTCCACACCACCACTAAATGGATTATATGCAGCCGCAGTGGGGTCAAATAATGCCTCTGTGATTAAAAGGTTAGACACACGATTTGACGTAATGTCATCGGTGGTTGCTTTTGAATGCAATAATGCGGCTTCCCAATCCCATTCGCCAAATGAGCCTCTGAAGCCTTGTAGGAAGCGATACGTGTCGCCGTCGTTATTGACAATGCGGGGCTGTTCGGCAAACCTGTAGTTATCGATAATGAGTTCCAATCCACCGCATGGAACATTTGGGATTAGCGCAGCATCTAGTCTGTTAGGGGAGCCACAAGGACCGAATGGGTTGTAATAGTTTTGCGCACCCACACGCAATGCCGATGTGGAGAATGATGACGTAGCATGGCGTCGTAAATTTGTTTCTGATTGGTAGTAGGATAGTTCGGTGAAGCTTTCAGTGCCATTTTCGAATTCATGGTTAACAAAGACAAATACGCTAGCGCGTGCTAACTCCGAACTTAAATCACGATCTGCATTTAAATTAAGTCTAAACGTACCTTGCCCATCGATACCACCGCAAGTTGTTGCATTTAGGTTGTATTGGCAACGTTCATCACCAATTGGGAAGGTTTCAAACTCGCCTGAGCTATCCGTGAAAATGTCTCTGAGACCTGAAGTAGTCGCACTACTGACCACGTCAAATTGGCCAAATAAGGAGTTTGCTGTGTCGTTTCTAAATGCGGTATCGCCAAACCAAAGTGAGTCTTCAGGTACGCGGTCACTGAAGTCTGAATTAGCCCAGCGTGGGTCATCTTGGGAATTGACTCTATCACGCGCATAGTAGTTAAAAAAGGTGCTTAGGTTAGTGCGGCCATCATTAAAATCTTTACCCCATTCAAGTGATAGGGTTTGTTCTTCGCGCGGTATTTCGTCGTATTGTGCCCAGCGTCCTGATAATGTCAGGCCAACAAAATTTGATTTTACAACATGGTTTACGACACCCGCGACGGCATCAGCACCGTATATTGCGGATGCACCGTCACGTAAAACTTCTACTCGACTTAAGCCTATGATCGGTATGGTGTTAATATTAACTGAGTTGACAGGCACAAAACTGCCGCCAACTTCTTCGGTTTGATAAGATGCTGAGTTGACCATTCTGCGGCCATTAAGCAATACTAATGTGTTACCTGTGCCCAAATTTCTTAGGTTGTAAGTACCAATATCACCGCGAGCAGCATTCACGCCACCACCGATATTTTGGGCTTCATTAAAGAAGTTTTGACCGTTCTCAGGGATGAGTTGTAATAAATCATCCAACGAATCAATGCCGAGTTCACCAATAGCCTCTGCGTCGATTACCGATACAGCAAGTGCTTCGGCAACTTGCCCGCCACGTATGTTTGAACCAATAACTTGTATTTTTTCTATATCTTTATCGTCTTTTTTTACTTCTGCTTCTTGTGCAAAGGCGGAAATAGACAGCAATGAAGCAATGGTTAAAGACAGTAATTTAGGTGTAAAAGTGCCTAGTTTGTTGTGCTGAGAAGGTTTTTTCATGGGTGTTCCCGTTATTATATATTCTGATTATCAATTTAATAACGCCTTAGATTTATAAACCCCCTACTGGCCAATATAAAAATAAATAAAATGTATAAAAGGAATGAGAATGTAGAAAAGTGAATGGAATTTAGCAAGTGAATGGAATTCAGATAAGTGCTGATAACTCAGAAAAGTGATTGCAATTCGGATCAGGGTTTACAATTGTGACAAGTGATTAGAATTCAGACAAGTGTTTACAATGTAAATAAATAATTGGGGTTTAGAAAAGGGCTTGTATTGCAGGAATGAATAGACCGCAAAAAATAAGTCCGATGGTTAATGTATAAGCCCAAGATGAACTACCCTCGGCTAATAAACCTTGAGACGGATTGTTTGTTTGAGTAGGGAAAGGCAACACCACCGATTTATCAATCATGTCGTGCATAGATTTCGTGCAGGCAGTGCGAGCCCAAATTTCAGACAATTCAAAATAGGCTTGTTGATGAGAAGGATCCTTCTGCAGCCAATCAAAAAAGACAGTATGCATGTCCTCAGTTGCCCCAGAGCCCTGGTTATTATCAAGCACAGCAATCCACGAAGCCGCTTGTTCTAGGACTTCATTAGATACCTCATAGCCTGACCACTCTTCTATATTCAAAACGCGGCCTTACTCATTCGTCTAGGTGACATTGCATGCTCATCCTGTTTGCTTGGCAATTGCTCAACCATATACTTTCGACACAATATTAACCCTTTGGTGAGGTGGTTTTCCACTGTTTTCGTAGAAATATTTAGTATATTAGCAATTTGTTGATGTGATTTTCCGTATAATTTTCGTTGAATGAACACTTGCCTACAAATCGGCGGCAGACGATTTATGACTATAATTAAGCGCAAGTTTTCGCTGTCAGTAATTGCTTGCTCCTCTGCGTTCCGTTCACCTTGACACTCTGCAGCAGTGACTTGGCTATGCAGTGTTTGTTGCGATTCTGCGTATCGGTCTTCCACTTTCTTATGGCGAATAGCACTCAATGCTAAGTTTTTTGCGATGAGAGTTAACATCGGACGTAGCCCTTGCAATAACTCTAAATAATTGTGGTGACTTGGTTTGTTTTTTACTAATAGATAAAGTTTTAAATAAGCTTCTTGGGCTATTTCTTCAGCTACGCTGCTGGTCACGAGTTTGTTTAAAAAACTGAGTAAACTTGCTTTAGACCCATGCATGAACATCGATAAAGCGTCATCCAGCAATTCATTACTATTTTTAGTTTCGCAGTCACTCAATTTGATTTACCTCTTGCAATAAGCAAGAAAAATTTCTCTTCCGGTCGCTACAAATAACACTGATTTTATTTTTTTACAAATATTTTACATTTTAGGCTGGTTGGTAACGGCATAATCGCCTGTTTCGGATTGCTTTAGGCTGCTCTGTTGCAACATGATCAGCATTTCTCCAAGGAAGCCATAATTGTATTCCTCAGTCAGCAAGTATCGATTGCACAAGGGCTTTACCATCGATAAGCGCTTTTTTAAGGTGGTCAGTAGTCTATTAGTGCAGGTTCAGTGTATAATATTTGTAAGCTTTAATGATTTACATTTTTATGTACAGTATTAGAAAGAATTCATCAGTTAATAGGAGACAACGTAGTATGCGCAGCGTGAGTATTTTCGCAGGTTCTGTATATGGTAATGCCCAACATGTGGCAGAAGAAGCAAAAACGATGTTTGAAAGCAAAGGGATTAAATGTGACGTGTTTACAGATCCCGAAACATCCGATTTCAGCGCAGCGGAGTCGGTTGTAGTGATAAGTTCTACTACTGGCCAAGGTGATGTTCCTCCAAATTTAGAGTTGTTTCACAGTGATTTACGCGACGAATTTCCGTTAATGAACGGCAAACCGTTTGCGGTTGCAGCATTAGGCGACAGTAGTTATGGCGAAAGCTTTTGCGGTGGTGGCCGTCAGTTTCAAGAGTTACTACTGGAACTGCAAGGTAAGCCAGTGGCAGACATGTTAGAAGTGGATGCGATTGAAACACTTGCGGCTGAAGAAGATGTTCTGCCATGGTTAGAAGGGCTTGTTGACGCGTTAACCGCGTGAACGATAGGATATCTACGCGTCTGCATTAGGTAAAAAAAGCGTTGTAATGACGTAATACACTGCTTTTTAAAACCCACAAAGTAAAAAATGAGCCTAATAACAGCGTTGTTAGGCTCATTTTTTTGCTCGTGTTTTTTATCTATTCAGCGCCACGTAGGATCTCATTAATGCCAACCTTGGCTTTCGTTTTCGCATCTACTTTCTTCACGATAATGGCAGCATATAAGCTATGCGTTCCGCATGGGCTCGGCAAGCTACCCGAGACAACGACCGAGCCAGCAGGAACCCGACCATAAGTCACTGCACCAGTTTCGCGATCGTATATTCTGGTGCTTTGGCTGATATAAACACCCATTGAAATAACACAGCCTTCTTCAACAATGACACCTTCGACGATTTCAGAGCGTGCACCAATAAAACAATTGTCTTCAATGATTGTTGGGTTAGCTTGCAATGGTTCTAAAACACCACCGATGCCCACACCACCAGAAAGATGCACGTTTTTACCAATTTGTGCACACGAACCAACAGTCACCCATGTGTCGACCATAGTGCCTTCATCTACGAATGCGCCAATATTCACATAAGAGGGCATAACAACCACATTGCGGCCAATAAATGAACCTGTGCGCACTGCTGCTGGTGGCACAACACGCATGCCTTCCTCGGCAAAACGTGCAGCCGTATAGTCCGTGAATTTCAGCGGTACTTTGTCGTAATAATTAGTTTCAGCACCTTCAACAAGTTTGTTATCGTGCAGTTTGAAATAAAGTAAGACCGCTTTCTTTAGCCATTCATTGACTTGCCATTCACCGTTTATTTTTTCAGCAACTCTCGCCTTACCAGAGTTCAGTAACTCTACTGCATCAGTCACTGCTGTTCTAATTTCAGCGCTGGCTGTTTGCGCCGTGAAAGTATCACGAGTGTCAAATGCATTTTCTATAATGGTTTGTAAATTGTTCATATTGCTAGGTTCGCTTCTGGTTGGTCTAGTTTTAACGTAATTTGTCTTTTTAGGGTGATTTCTTGGTCTTGCGTTAATGCTTTGCCTTCTTCGTTGGAGACAATAAACACGTCTTCTGCACGCTCACCAATGGTTGAAATTTTAGCTAGCTTTAATGTCAAATTGAGGTCCACAAATAAGTGGCCTATTTTGGCTAAAAGCCCTGGGGCATCTAAAGCCTCTAGCTCAACTAATGTGGTGTATTCAGTAGAAGAATAGAAACGTACTTTTGTTTTAACATCTAACTGTTTCATTTGGCGTGACATTTTTCGTTTATTCGCATGCGAACGACCAGGCTTCATTAATTGCGAACGAACAGCATCAACTAATTTGTTGATATGAAGCTCAGAGTCAATGCGTTGAGAATCTTGATCAAGAATAATCATGCTGTCAAACACATTGCCTTGTTCAGTGACCGTAATTTGTGCATCATGGATCGAGCAATTACGGCTGTCTAGTACGGAAGCTATTTGTGCAAACAAAGCAGGACGATCACTGCAGTAAATCAGTAATTCAGTACCTGCTTTAGATGTGCTGTTACTTGCACTGACCAATATTTCCTCTGGTGCTAAGGTACCTGCTGTGACAATAGTTTGGGTATGCCATGCAATTTGAATTGGCTTAAAGCGGATAAAGTAATCTTTACCCATTTGCTGCCAAAATAACATTGCTTGGGCTTCGCTAATGCCTTTTTCAGCGAGCAAAGCCATTGCATCAGTTTTATGTTGTGCCACCCGTTGTTCGAGAGTCACCTGACATTCCAAACCATTATCGAAGGCCTGCTGGGTCAACAAATACAGTTCACGCAGTAACGAAGCTTTCCAGTCATTCCACAAGTTATCGTTGGTGGCGCGAATATCCGCTAGCGTTAACGCATACAGTAAATTGAGGTTTTCATGACTCTTTACGGTTGTTGCAAACTGATTAATAACGTCGGCATCATAAATATCTCGACGCTGCGCAACTACTGACATCAGTAGATGATGCTCCACTAACCAAGCAATCGTATTTGTATCGGCCTCGGAGATATTATGTAACTCACAAAAATTACGCACATCAACTGCACCTAGCGTTGAGTGGTCTCCTCCTCTTCCTTTTGCTATATCATGAAAAATAGCAGCGATGAAAAGCAGTTCAGGCTTATCGAAATTTTTGACTATTCGATGGCAACGCGGAAATTTATCTACACTGTGGTAATAGCTGTAGACATATTTAACCAAGCGATGTGTATGTTCATCAACAGTATAAGCATGGAATAAATCGAATTGCATCATGCCAACAATCTTATCCCACTCAGGTAAATACGATTGCAATATGCCGTATTTATACATGATGTCCCAACCTAAGTTGAAAAATTCAGGTTGCTTCATTAAGGCAATAAAGCGATCACGGCAGTCCTGCCGATCATGGTAGTACTGATGTTGAAAACGGCGACGAGCATTACGCAGTTGGCGAATACAATCTGCGTCTAAGCCTTGCACATTGTCATGTTGACTAATGAGACTAAGAAAATCGAGTATATCAACAGGGGAGTGAAATGTTTCAGCTTGTGAGGGCGAAACTAAGCCATCTTTTAAATCAAATTTATGATTAAGAGGAATGACCGTTTTGACTTTTTGTTCTAATACGTCATCTTTGAAGCGCAGTAACAACATACTGTTTAATTCAGATACGCGACGCACAATTCTGAAAAAAGCCTTCATCATTCGCTCTACATCTGCTTTGCCATCGCCATAACCTAATAGTTGCGCTACGTCGGTTTGATAGTCAAACAACAGCCGATTTTCGCTGCGCCCTGAAATGAGGTGCAGCGCGAAACGAATTTTCCACAAATCGGAGCGGCATTCAATTAATTCAGCGTGTTCTATTTCAGTGAAATAACCATGTCCAATTAACGTTAAACCGTCATATTCTTGAAAGTGCTTTTTTGCAACCCAACCAAGCGATTGAATGTCACGCAAGCACCCCGGGTTTTCTTTTACATTGGGCTCAAGATTGTACGAGGTGTCGTTGAATTTGTGGTGACGGCGTTGCTGTTCTTCTAATTTTGCTAAAAAGAATTCTTTGCTCGACCACACCTTTGGACTATTCACTTTATCAATTAATTGCTGAAAGGTATCTTCACAGCCACACAGGATCCTAGCTTCAACAAGATTGGTGGCAATGGTAATGTCTGATTTTGCTAATTGAATTGTTTCTTTAACGGTGCGTACAGACTGACCTATTTCTAGTTTCACATCCCATAATAAGGTGATGAACGTTCCCAGGCGTTCTTCAACGCTTGGGTTTATTTTTTTGTCGCTTAGTATTAATAAATCGATATCAGAATACGGCTGTAATTGCCCGCGTCCATATCCACCAACGGCACACAGTGAAAGTGTAGGTTCCTTGTTGAGCTCTAATAACTGCCATGCATGACACAAAAGTGCATCTGTAAAGTCGCTACGGGCAACCACAAGGTTGTCCACTAACTCTTTGTTGAACGAGTTAGTGAGCCATGTATAGTTACTTTTTACTGCGCTTTTAAACGCCGCAATGTCAGTAACGTCTTTGATGCTTTGCAATTGTTGTATTTGGTCTTGAACCGACAAAGTAACTCCTTGGCCATAAAAGGACCCTAATTAGATTGAGAACTGCCGCTACGGCCAATACTGTTGTTTGCTCCTAATTAGTGATTGATTATCCTATCAATATCTTCTTCATCACGTAATGTTAGAATCTCAACGCCGTTTTCAGTGACCAGTAACGTGTGTTCCCACTGTGCACTTAAACTGCGGTCTTTGGTGACCACTGTCCAGTTGTCGGGCAAAATTTTGGAGTAGCGTTTACCGGCATTAACCATTGGCTCGATAGTGAAGCACATACCTGCTTCTATTAAGTCACCAGTGCCTGGTTTGCCATAGTGAACAATTTGTGGGTCTTCATGAAAAACAGCACCGATACCATGACCACAATATTCTCTCACAATTGAATAATTATGTGCCTCAGCATGTTGCTGACAAGCGTGACCAATGTCACCAAGACGCATGCCGGGTTTCACAATTTTGATGGCGTTATATAGACATTCCTGAGTCACTTTAATTAAGCGTTCTGCCAGAATTGAAGGCTTGCCAACAACAAACATTTTTGAGGTGTCACCGTGATAACCGTCTTTAATAATGGTCACGTCGATATTGACAATATCGCCATCTTTTAGTTTTTTGTCACTTGGAATGCCATGGCAAATAACGTGATTAACGGACGTGCAAACTGATTTCGGAAAGGGAGGGTTACCGTAATTTAAGGGTGCTGGAATTGAGTCTTGCACATTAACGATATAATCATGGCAACGTTTATCCAGCTCATCTGTGGTGACCCCTTTTATTACATGCTCTCCAATCATGTTCAGCACTTCTGACGCTAGTTTGCCTGCAATGCGCATCTTGTCTATTTCTTGTGGTGTTTTTATTGTTCCAACCAAGGTCGACCTCTTCGAATTTATTGAGCTAAATTTGATTTACTGTTTACTAATCGCACTAACATTATCACTTATTAATCATCGCGTAAGCGTTATTGTAGTTCCTTTATGCCCTGCATTGTGTTTGTGGTTTGCATTTTTTGTCTTTATAGCGTGCTGCTTAATCGAGTGCGCTGCTTAATCGAGTGTGCTGCTTAATCGAGTGTGCTGCTTAATCGAGTGTGCTGCTTAATCGAGTGCGCTGCTTAATCGAGTGCGCTGCCTAATCGAGTGTGCGGCTTAATGTGCTGAACGTCTATAATAAGTATCATTTCTTCCACTCGCCGGTGAGTATACCAATTTAGTATCCGCTTAACTACGTTGACTTTGAATATCAAATATTTTTTTTACGTTTTTTTATATTGCAGTTTACGTGCAGTCTGTGGCACGGATACAAACGCGGATTAAATTGAAGGCTTGGTTTGATTGAAATTGGGGCGTTGGCCAACGTTTGGTTAACGTTTTGGTTGCCATCGCCCCTTTCGTTTTTACTTAACTTGGGGAGTAATTTGTATAGTCACTGTAACCTTCTGCAGCGCCGCCATACCAGTGGGTTACGTCGGCGTAAGATGTCAGTGGCCAGTCGTTTTTGTAGCGCTCGGGCAAGTCTGGGTTGGTTATATAAGGACGCCCAAATGCAATCATATCTGCTCGGTTGTTGGCGATAGCGTCGTTAGCTGCTGCATAGTCGTAACCGCAGTTACCAACAATGATATTGTCGAATAACGGCCTAACGTCGGCCAGTGTCATTGGTTCGCCGCGTTCATGGAAACCGAAAGCTAGGCCGTCCATTACGTGCAAATATCCAATTCCCTGTTGATTCAAATATTTGATGGCCGTTATATATAGTTCGTTATAGTCGTCGCATCCCATTGCATTGAAAACCCCATTTGGAGATAGACGAACGCCAATAGCATTGCTTGGATAAACTTCTTGCACCGCCGTGATAACTTCTCTCAAGAAGCGCATTCTGTTTTCAATGCTGCCACCATATTCGTCTTCTCTTTGGTTGCTCACGCCATCTAAAAATTGGTTTATTAAATAACCATTGGCGGCATGTACTTCAACGCCATCAAAGCCGGCTGCTTTTGCATTGAGTGCGGCTTGTTTAAAATCGTTAACGGTATTGGCAATGTCTTCTTTGGTCATTGCTTTTGGCGTTTCATAGTCCTTTTTACCGTTTTGAGTGTGAATTTGATCGTTTGGTATTTTTATTGCTGATGCACTTAATGGCAACTCACCGTCGTGGAAGTCACTGTGTGAAGAACGCCCGCAATGCCATAGCTGGAGGACCATTTTACTGTTTTTTGCATGCACTCTTTCAACTATCGACTTCCAGCCAGCGATCATTTCATCGGTGTAAATGCCTGGCGAGTCTATCCAGCCTATGCCTTGCTTTGAAATAATCGTGGCTTCTGCAATGACAAGGCCAGCCGTTGCCCGTTGTTCGTAATAATCGCCCATAATTTGATTAGGGACCCGAGACCCAGTGGCGCGCCCTCGCGTCAGCGGTGCCAATACGAATCTATTTTTTAATTCTTCACCAAAAAGTGATACTGGTGAATGCATTGTAATGTTGGACATATATTTTTCCATTGTGAACAGGCATCATATATGACGATGAAAATTATGAATTCAAGTGTATTAAACCCCTGTTTTTTGTTGATCCCAGCGGTCTAAAATGGTATAAAGCGCGCGCTGTTTGGGAATATTGCAAAACTTCTCAACATTAAACAGTACAATTTAACTAAAAACACACATATACCGACACTGATCTCGGGGTGTCTAACACGTTGTTATTACAACGTTTTGGATCGAGAGCAGGGGTATATGGAGGCCTAACCCCTAAATAGGAAAATATAAAATGGCAAACGTATCAATGCGTGACATGCTACAAGCCGGCGTTCACTTCGGTCACCAAACTCGTTATTGGAATCCAAAAATGGCTCAGTACATTTTTGGCGCTCGTAACCGAGTTCATATCATCAACTTAGAAAAGACAGTTCCTTTATTCAATGAAGCGCTAAGCTATCTTTCTGGTGTTTCTCACAAGAAAGGTAAAATTTTATTTGTTGGTACCAAGCGTGCAGCAAGTATAGCGGTCAGAGAAGCAGCTGAAAAATGTGATCAATTCTACGTAAACAAGCGTTGGTTGGGTGGTATGTTGACTAACTGGAAAACAGTTCGTCAATCAATCAAGCGTCTTAAAGATTTAGAAGTACAGTCTGCTGACGGTACGTTCGAGAAACTAACTAAGAAAGAAGTGTTAATGCTTCAGCGCGAAATGACTAAACTAGAAGGTAGTTTAGGTGGTATCAAGAACATGGGTGGTCTTCCAGACGTCATCTTTGTTATCGATGCCGACCATGAGCACATTGCAGTAACAGAAGCTCGCAACCTTGGTATTCCAGTTGTGGGTGTAGTAGATACTAACTCTAATCCAGATGGCGTTGATTACGTTATCCCTGGTAACGACGATGCTATCCGCGCGGTTAATCTTTACACTAGTGCTGCTGCTGATGCGATCAACGAAGGTCGTAATCAAGACATAATTGTTGCAACTTCTGAAAAAGATGATTTCGTAGAAGCCGCAGAGTAAGCTATACAAGTAGATTATCAAAGGGGGCTAATGCCCCCTTTTCTAAATATCCATATTTTGAGGACAAGAAAATGGCAGTGACAGCAGCACTGGTTAAAGAAATACGCGAGCGCACTGGCGCTGGCATGCTAGATTGTAAGAACGCATTAGTTGAAACTGATGGTGATATCGAGCTAGCAATTGAAAATATGCGCAAATCTGGTCAAGCAAAAGCGGCTAAGAAAGCAGGTCGTATTGCAGCAGAAGGCGTTATATTAACTAACATCTCTAGTGGCAAAGCGACTATGATGGAAGTCAACTGTGAAACTGATTTCGTTGCCCGCGACGAAGGTTTCCTCGCTTTTGGTAATAAATTGATTGACGTTGCTGCGGCACAAGGCATCAATGATATAGACACGTTACTTGCAGCTGAGCTCGACGGTTCAACTGTCGCTACAGTGCGTGACACATTGGTTACCAAAATTGGTGAAAACATCAGCCCACGTCGCGTTATAAATGTTGAAGGTTCAACATTAGGTGCATACGTCCATGGCGGTCGTATTGGTGTTATCGTAATTTTGGAAGGTGGCGACGAAGAGCTAGCAAAAGATATTGCTATGCACGTTGCAGCTGCTAGCCCGCAATTCGTTAAGCCTTCTGATGTTCCAGAAGCTGTTATTGCAAAAGAGAAAGAGATTCAAATCGACATCGCTATTCAATCTGGTAAGCCAGCTGATATCGCCGAGAAAATGGTTTCTGGCCGCATGAAGAAATTCACTGGCGAAGTCAGCCTAACTGGTCAGCCATTCATTAAAGATCCAGCACAAAGTGTTGGTGACCTTTTGAAATCTAAAGGCGCAGATGTTGTAAACTTTATTCGCTTTGAAGTGGGTGAGGGTATAGAGAAGAAATCTGAAGATTTTGCTGCAGAAGTTGCTGCACAATTGGAAGCAGCTAAGAAATAAGTGCTTCTATTGCTTTTGTAATCACCGATTCTCGGATAAAATATGAAGCACCTCAATAGAGGTGCTTTTTTATAGATGGTAAACGTGTTTACTACCAAGCACCGCATGGATGGGCTCGCGGCGACTTTTACTTACACCAAGGCTGCGGGCTGACAGTCATATTTTAGCGCTGTATGATTAATACAATGGCTATCGGCTTACCGTCATATTTTAGCTCTCTTTAAATGAGCATAAAAAAATAGACAAAACCACTGCAAAGGACACACAATGACAACCATACCAAAAGCTGCTTACAGACGCATTTTGCTAAAATTGAGCGGTGAAGCTCTAATGGGCGATGAAAACTTTGGAATTGACGCCAAAGTGTTGGACCGCATGGCGCTTGAAATAAAAGAAATAGTGGAGCTGGGCGTAGAAGTCGGTCTAGTTATCGGTGGTGGTAACTTATTCCGCGGCGAAGGGTTGGCCAAGGCCGGTATGCATCGTGTTGTTGGCGACCACATGGGCATGCTAGCAACCGTCATGAACGGTTTGGCAATGCGCGATGCACTACACCGAGCTTTCGTGAATGCGCGCCTAATGTCAGCTATCCCGTTAAATGGTGTTTGTGACCCCTATAACTGGGCAGACGCTATTAGTTTTCTAAAATCAGGTAGAGTTGTGATATTCTCTGCTGGTACAGGTAACCCATTCTTCACAACAGACTCTGCTGCATGTTTACGCGGTATCGAAATTGAAGCCGAAGCCGTGCTGAAAGCAACCAAAGTTGATGGTGTTTACAGTGCTGACCCTGTGAAAAATCCAGATGCCGTTTTATTAAAACGCATCAGTTACCAAGAAGTACTAGAAAAAGAACTAAAAGTAATGGACCTATCAGCCTTTACGTTGGCTCGCGACCACAACATACCAATTAGAGTTTTCAATATGAATAAACCAGGTTGTTTGAAGCGGATCGTATTAGGTGACGACGAAGGCACCACTATCTGTCATCCGGAAAAAGTATAAAATAAGGATTTTGTTGTGATTGATGAAATTGAAATAGATGCTCAGCAGCGCATGGAAAAAAGTATTGTTGCGTTAAAAAGCCAGTTAAGCAAGATCAGAACGGGTCGTGCTCATCCAAGTTTGCTAGATAGCATTATGGTGCCGTACTACGGGTCTAACACACCGCTAAAACAAGTGGCTAACGTAGTTGCAGAGGACAATCGCACGCTTGCGTTGTCGGTTTTCGATAAAAGCATTATTCAAGCTGTCGAAAAAGCGATTATGCAGTCAAACTTGGGTTTGAATCCGATGAGTGCAGGCACGACAATACGCATTCCAATGCCAGCACTGACTGAAGAGCGCCGCAAAGACTTAATCAAAGTCGTGCGTCATGAAGCGGAGCAGGGCAGAGTTGCTGTGCGTAATATTCGCCGAGAAGCAAACAGCGATATTAAAGAATTACTTAAAGAAAAAGAAGCCAGTGAAGATCAAAGTCGTGCTGGTGAAGAGAACATCCAAACGTTGACCAACGAATTTATCAAGAACATTGATAATATTCTCGCTGACAAAGAAAAAGAATTGATGGAAGTGTAGACCCTTGAGTACCGAAAGTTCGTCTAAAGAGTCGGCGTCATTCGTCGGCACTTTGCCAAAGCATGTGGCCATTATAATGGATGGCAACGGTCGCTGGGCGCAACAGCAAGGAAAGTTAAGAACCTTCGGTCATAAGGCGGGAGTCAAAGCTGTTCGTGCATCTGTTAGATATGCTCGAAAAAAAGGCATAAAAGCACTCACCTTATTTGCTTTCAGTAGTGAAAATTGGAAACGTCCTAAAGACGAAGTTACTATTTTGATTCAGCTTTTTAATCTTGTTTTAGCGAGTGAGGTCAAGAAACTTAACAAAAATAATATTCGTCTTAAAGTAATCGGTGATTTATCCGCTTTTGATAAAAAATTAGTTGAGAAGATCCGCAAAGCCGAACTCCTGACTGAAAATAATACCGCGCTAACACTCAATATTGCTGCTAATTATGGCGGCCGTTGGGATATCGTGAAAGCGGTTCAAAAAATAGCTGATGATGTAAAACAAGGGTGTATTAAAGCAGAAGACATCACAGAAGATAGCTTCAATCAATACACTTGTATGTCTGATTTACCCTCGTTGGATTTAATGATCCGAACGGGTGGCGACCATAGAATAAGCAACTTTTTATTGTGGCAATCCGCATATGCAGAATTCTATTTTTGTGAGACACTTTGGCCAGACTTCGACGAACAGAAGTTTGATGATGCTATTTTGGACTTCTGTCAAAGACAAAGAAGGTTTGGACAAATTGGTGCGCAAGTGAGTTCAGACAACCAAGGTCAAGGTTAATGTTAAAACAAAGAATAATAACAGCACTCATTCTTGCACCCTTGGCAATTTTAGCTATTTTATTTTTACCGGTTGAAGAATTTAAAATTGCGGTTGCCGGCGTAGTCGCCTTAGGCGCCTACGAATGGGCTAATATGTCAGGTATTACTGGCCGGGTATCAAAAGCCTCTTTCATGTCTCTCATAGTGCTTATATGTGGGGTGCTTATTTTTGCTGTGGACGGTCAAGAAGTTTGGTATCAAGGCGAATTAAATAGTATTTATAAAACAATACTGGGTATTGCTGCTGTTTGGTGGGCGGTGTCACTTGGTATGATCCTAACGTATCCAAAATACAGTTCAGTTTGGACACAGAATGTGCCAATTAGAGCGGCTTTTGGGGTGCTTACTCTGATCCCAACGTGGGTTGCAGTCATTAGTTTACGCAACAATTTATATGAAGTTGACCCGTTTTATGGTGCCTCGCTTATTTTTTACGTGCTCGGCATCGTGTGGGCTGCAGATATCGGTGCATTCTTTGTTGGAGTTAAATTTGGTAAGCATAAATTGCGCCCCAATGTTTCTCCTGGCAAAAGTATAGAGGGCTTGTTTGGCGGTGTAATGGCATCACTCGCTATCATTGCGTTTGCTGCGTTGCATTATCAGTTTGAAGCTAGCCGGATGGGCTTACATTTACTTATCGGCATTATCACGGTAGCTGTATCTGCATTAGGTGATTTAAATGAGAGTATGTTTAAACGTTGTGCGGGCATTAAAGATAGCGGCAGATTGCTTCCTGGTCATGGTGGTATAATGGATCGAATCGATAGTTTAACCGCCGCATTCCCTATTTTTGCATTCTGTTATGTCATATGGATGGCATAGCCAACTATGTTAATATCGGCGTCACCGTTATTTATTTCACACTCCTTAATCTAAAGGTCTGGCAGATATTGTGAGAACCATTACTGTCCTAGGGGCAACCGGCTCTATAGGTCAAAACACGATTAACGTGATTTGTCGTCATCCTGACAAGTTTCGTGTTTTTGCGATAACTGGCCACACTAGCTTAGATGCGCTTGTGCAGCTTGCTGTAAAATGCGCTCCGCGTTATATCGTGTTGTCCGATCCAGAAGCTTACACTGCATTCGCAACATTATTAAAAAAAGAAAATTGTCACTCTGAGGTGTTAGTTGGTGCGCAAGCGTTGGACGATGTATGTTCAGCACCAGAAGTAGACACCGTAATGTCGGCTATTGTTGGCGCGGCAGGATTACTTCCTACATTAGCTGCGGTGCGCGCTGGCAAACGCGTATTGTTGGCTAACAAAGAATCGTTAGTGATGTCTGGCGAGCTGTTTATGAATGCAGTGCGCGAGCATAAAGCGGAACTATTACCTATAGACAGTGAACACAATGCTATTTTTCAATGCTTACCGCACGATTTTGAATACGGAAATTTAGAAAAATCAGGTATAACTAAAATTTTGCTAACGGGTTCTGGTGGCCCGTTTAGAACCCTAGCGGATGCGTCATTTGATTCGATTACCCCAGACCAAGCTTGTGACCATCCGACGTGGGCAATGGGACGAAAAATTTCCGTTGATTCCGCAACGATGATGAACAAGGGGCTGGAATTTATTGAAGCCAAATGGCTTTTTGGTCTGCACGAAGATGACATCGAAGTGGTATTGCACCCACAAAGCACCATCCATTCGATGGTGCAATATGTCGATGGTTCAATCATTGCACAACTCGGCAATCCGGATATGCGCACGTCAATCGCTTATGGCTTGAGCTTTCCCGACCGAATAACGTCTGGGGTAGAAGCGGTTGACTTTTCAAGTTTGACAGACTTTAGTTTTTCAAAGCCAGATAAAAATCGATACCCTAGCTTGTACTTAGCAATTGAAGCCTGCAAGCAGGGACAAGCAGCAACAACTGCAATTAACGCAGCCAATGAAGTGGCGGTTGATGCATTTTTAAAAGGACAGATTAAGTTTACTGACATTGCAAAAGTGAATCAACAAGTACTACAGAAAACCAATTCCATTGAACTCACGAGTATTGTGCAAGTTTTAGAGCATGATACAGAGGCAAGAGTTTTAGCCCAACAAATAGTAAGGAAGTTGAATTAGTGTTTGAAATTATTCGAAACATTGGTGCGTTTATCATGGCATTGGGCATTTTAGTAGCCGTGCATGAATGGGGACACTTTATCATTGCCAGAAAGTGTGGGGTTAAGGTCCTGCGTTTTTCTATTGGCTTTGGTAAACCGTTATATAAACGCATTACATCGACAGGCATGGAGTTTGTTATTGCTGCCATTCCACTTGGTGGCTATGTAAGAATGTTAGACAGCAGGGTAGATGATGTTGCAGAGCAAGATAAAGCTGAATCGTTTGACATCCAACCCGTGTGGAAACGATTCGCAATAGTAGCAGCAGGGCCCGGTATTAACTTTTTATTTGCGATTTTAATCTTAATGGTTGTCGCCATGATTGGGCAAGACAAGGCAAAACCTTATATAGGCGAGATAAATCCTGAGTCGTATATGGCCGCAACCGGGATTGAAGTGGGCGATAAAATTACTGCAGTGGATGGTGCTAACACCAAAACTTGGCAAGCGGTCAACATAGAACTGATGCGCTTTATTGGTGGCGACCATATTCCATTGTCCGTTGAAAAACCAAATGGGCAAGCTGTTTCTTATAAAATGGAGATGCCCAATTGGCAGTTTGATCCTGAATTAGACAATATGTTTACCTCAATTGGCTTTGAACCATTCAGAACAAAGCCGAGTAAAATCATTGGCCTAGTGTTACCTGGCGGTCCCTCATCGCAAGCAGGCTTGCAAGAAAACGATGAAATACTAAAACTAAATGGAACCTTCATGGATGAATGGGGACAAATAGTGGACTATGTAAAGCCAAGAGCAAACGAGACAATTGAAGTTGAAGTGTTGCGAAACGGCGGTTCTATGGTGTTCTCAGTTACCTTAGGTGAAATTAAAACGGCGACGGGTACTGATGGTAGGCTGGGTATTTCTTCTCAGGTTGGAGCATATCCTGAAGCGTATTATTTTCATGACAAATCAGGACCTTTTGATGCTTTAGTCAAAGGAACGCAAGAAACGTGGCGATTAATGACTCTAACTGTCGAAATGTTAGGCAAATTTATTAATGGTGATGTTGCGGTTAAAAATCTGAGTGGCCCTATTTCTATTGCCCAAGGCGCTGGAATGAGTGCAAGTTATGGAATTGTTGTATTTTTAGGGTTTTTGGCCCTAATCAGTGTTAATCTTGGGATCATAAATTTGTTACCATTACCCATGTTGGACGGCGGGCATTTAATGTACTTTATCGCCGAATGGATAACAGGCAAGCCTGTCCCAGACGCAGTGCAGGAAGTTGGATTTAGGATAGGTGGCGTTTTGTTATTCACGCTAATGGCGGTTGCCATTTTTAACGACATCAATCGCATCACATAATAATAGTTTTGTAAAAAAACGTGTTTTGGAAGAATATTAGTAAATGAAGTGTAAACAGTTAGTTCTTATTGCCTTGATGGCATTTACCTCGTTATCATTTGCACAGAGTAAATCTGAATTTGTGGTAGAAGATATTCGCGTTGAAGGTTTGCAGCGTGTCGCCCTAGGTGCCGCTCTTACTTACCTTCCAGTGCAGGTCGGCGATCCGTTAAATTCCTTCCGTATTAGTCAATTAATACGTTCTTTGTATTCTTCCACGCACTTTGAAAAAGTTGAAATACTGCGCGACGGTGACGTACTGATTGTGCGCGTCTCTGAGCGGCCAACTATTAGCAACATCGTGTTCGAAGGCAATGATGATATTAAAGATGAGCAGCTTGATGAAAGTTTGCAAAACTCAAATATCCGTGTCGGTGAGCCATTAGATAGAACGGTGTTAACTTCCATCGAAAATGGCTTGAAAGACTTCTTTTATAGTATTGGTAAATACAATGCTGATGTCACTGCTATTGTAACCCCGCTACCAAGAAATCGTGTTGACTTGAAATTGCTTTTTGAAGAAGGTGAGGCGGCTAAAATTAAACAAGTTAATATTGTCGGTAACGAATTGTTCGATGACGAAACATTGTTTCAAATAATGGAACTGAAATTTGACACCCCTTGGTGGGATTTTACGTCTGAAACACGTTATCAACAACAAACATTGTCGGGTGATTTGGAAAAATTAACCAGCTTCTATAAAGACAGAGGTTACTTACGCTTTGCCATTAGTACTACGCAAGTATCAATGACCCCAGAAAAAGATGCCATTTATATTGGTATGAACTTAGATGAAGGCGAGCAATACACCATTTCTGAAGTTGAATTGGTTGGCGATCTCTTGGGCTTTGAAGACTTTTTAAATCAAGTCCTGCCGCTTTCTGCAGGTGAGTTGTATAATCAAGCAACGGTGACGTACAGCGAAGAATTTATTAGTAAGTACTTAGGACGTTTTGGCTATGCTTACCCGACGGTAACCACGATTCCAGACATCAATGATGAAGACAAAACGGTGAAGCTGTCGTTGTCTGTTGATCCTGGTAAACGTATTTACGTTCGCCGCATAAACTTCCAAGGTAATGTGATTACGTCAGACGAAGTACTGCGTCAAAACCTTAGCCAGCTTGAAGGTACGTGGTTGTCAGAGCAATTATTAGAAGGCTCAAAGGCATCTTTATCTCGGTTGACGTATATGGAAACGGTTGATTTTGAGACAATCAGGGTGCCTGGCGAAGACGACAAAGTTGATGTTGAGTTTAAAGTAAAAGAACAAGCCTCAGGCTCGTTCCAAGCTGGTATTGGTTATGGTGATAACACCAAACTAAGCTTAAATGCAGGCATTCAACAGGACAATTTCTTAGGAACCGGTAAGCGCATTGGTTTGAACGTGTCTACGGTGTCTTATCAACAGTCAATACAGTTAAATTACACTGACCCTTACTTCACGATCGACGGTATTAGTTTGGGCGGTAGTGTCGGTTATAGTAAGTTTGATGGTGGTAACTTTGGTGTCGTTCAATACGACAGTGAACGTTATCAAATAGGCGCAAACGTGGGTTATCCTATTAATGAGGTAAACCGAATTAGTTTTGGATTAACCTATGCCAATGTTGAGCTATCAAGCGATAATACATCTTTTGAACAAACGGCACGCTTCTATGACCAATTTAGAACCTTAGATCAGCCTGATTCAGCGATTAAATATCAAAGTTTCTTAGCATCAGCGACTTGGTCACGTTCAACCCTCAACCGCGGTTTATTCCCGACAGATGGTTCGTCGCAACGTGCATCATTTAGTATCACAACGCCGAATTCAGATGTTAACTATTTCAAATTTATTGCAGACACCAAATGGTATTATGCACTGAGCCAAAATCAGCGTTGGTCAATCCTTGCTAGAATGCGTTTAGGTTATGGTAACGGTTATGGCGATAAAAATGGCAGTGAGCAAATACTGCCATTTACTGAAAACTTTACCGCCGGTGGTGCTGATACATTGCGCGGTTTTGAAGACAACACGGTGGGGCCGCGTGGCGTTCAGCGTATTTCCTCACAAATTGGCACCACCCCATTTGGTACGCCTGTTTTCGGTAGCCCGGATACTGACAGTGTCGTTGTTTCACAAAGAAGCTTAGGTGGTAACGCGATGGCCATAGGTGGTTTAGAGTTAATTGTACCAACCCCCTTTGTTGATACCGAATTCGACAGTTCAGTACGCACTTCAATTTTCCTTGATGTGGGTAATGTGTGGGATACTGAGTTTGATTACAACGAATACAAAGATCTTGAATTCGTTGGCAGAAGCGGTGCAGGTCAACCCTCAGCAGTAGGTGATTTCAGCGATTGGAGTCAGTTCAGAAGTTCTGCCGGCATATCCGTACAATGGATTTCACCGATGGGACCGCTAGTATTTAGCTTTTCTAAAGAAATTAGTTCAGAAGATGGTGATAATCCTAAATTCTTTACGTTTAACATTGGCTCAACTTTCTAAAGCCTTGTTAACGTAGTATCATATACACAAATCAAGCTTATAATAGTTGGGTGCCAAGACGCCCAATAAAAAACGGAACAGATTAAAGGAGTTTCCATTGAAAATATTTACTAAAACACTAATCGCGGGCGCTATGCTTAGCTCTGCATTGTTGACAACTGCTGTGCAAGCTGCGGAGCAAAAGTTCGGTGTTGTTGATGTACAAGGTATTGTGCGCTCATTGCCACAGTTTGCAGAAATAGCACAAATTGTGACTGGTGAATTCAAGGATCAAATCCAAGAAGTCAATACACAAAGCGAAGAATACAATTTCTTAATTCAAAAGCTTCAGCGTGAAAGTGCAACCATGAGTGATGCTGATAAAACGAAATTAGAAGACCAAATTATTGCACTGCAAAAAACATTACAAGAAAAAACCGGTCCACTTCAGAAAGACATGCAAACTCGTGAACAAGAAGAGCAAAGAAAATTGCTTGGTCTAGTGATGCAAGCTGTTGAAAAAATTGCAGCTGAAGGTAAGTATGATGTGGTTTTAAACAGAAGCACAACGCCTTTCGTAAAGCCTGAATTTGATATCTCACAGCAAGTATTAGAGCAAGTAACTAAAGCCCAGTAACAGTAAATAGAGGTCGTCAGTCGATGCAAATGATTGCGATATCTATAGTTCTGGCGAATATCAGGCCAACCAATCGGTTGGTCTGATTTGTTTTTGCTCCTCAAAAGTGTATCTTATGCATCCATGTTGCAGGACAAAAATAATAGAGTGACTGGCTAAGCGAAATCGATTCGCTTTAGACCGCAAAGGAAATATTTTGGCAGACTCACAAAAGACTATTTACATTAAAGAAATAATGGAATTACTACCCCATAGATATCCATTTCTATTAATCGATCGCGTTACTGATTACGAACTTGGCAAGTCAATTAAAGGGTATAAAAACATTACCTTTAATGAACCTTGTTTTACCGGCCACTTCCCGGGCCAACCTATTTTTCCCGGCGTAATGATCCTTGAAGGTTTAGCCCAAGCTGCTGGTGTGCTTGGTTTTAAAACCATGGGCAGTAGCGATCAATTGTATCTTTATGCAGGTATCGATAAAGCCCGATTTAAGCGTCCATGCGGACCTGGAGATCGCCTAGATTATGCGGTTGAGCTTATTAAAGAACGCCGCGGTATTTGGAAATTTTCTGGTGTCGCTACGGTTGATGGTGCGATAGTTTGCAGCGCTGATTTTATGTGTGCAATGAGAGATATGTAATATGATACATCCTTCATCGATAATATCAGCATCAGCTAACATTGGTAAAAATGTTCAAATAGGTGCATTTTGTATCATTGGCGATAATGTGGACATTGGCGATAACTGTGTGTTTAATTCACACATAGTGGTCAAAGGGCATTCAAAAATTGGTAAAAATAATGTGTTTTTCCAGTTTTGTTCTATCGGTGAAGATTGTCAGGACAAAAAATACGCAGGTGAAGCCACTTATCTTGAAATTGGTGACGACAATGTGTTTCGTGAGTCGTGCACTATTCATCGAGGCACGATACAAGACGAGAGTGTGACTCGAATTGGTAGTCGTAATTTATTTATGGTTAACGCGCATGTTGCGCACGATTGCGTGTTAGGTGACGACAATGTATTTGCAAATAACTGTACGATAGCGGGTCATGTTCACATTGCAAGTCAAGTCATTCTTGGTGGTATGACTGCGGTACATCAATTTTGTCACATTGGCGCGCACTCATTTACTGGCGGTGGTGCTGTTGTATTAAAGGACATACCTCCCTACATAATGGTCAGCGGCACTAAACATGTTCCTCAGGGTATTAATAGTGAAGGGTTGAAGCGTCGAGGCTTTACGCCATCTGCTATTATGGCGATTAAACGTGCCTACAAAGTCATTTACCGTAATGGCAATACAACCGACGAGGCACTGGTGCTGTTGAATGAAATGGCAGAGACAGAGCCCGATGTGAAAATTTTAGCTGATTTTGTGGCATCCTCAAAACGTGGCATCGTTCGCTAAATCGGATGACTACTGTTGAGTCACTGATAGATAAAATAACAAGTGATAAACCGCTGCGAATTGGTATTGTCGCCGGCGAAGCATCAGGTGATGTGCTCGCTGCTGGTTTTGTTGCCGTCCTCAAAAAGATGTACCCAAATGCCAGTTTCGAAGGTATTGGTGGTAAACATCTTACTGCGCTGGGCCTAGATTCTTTATTTGATATGGAAGAATTATCCGTAATGGGCTTAGTAGAAGTGCTAAAGCACTTGCCTCGTTTACTGCACATTCGCAAAACCGTTATTCAGCATTTTCTCAATAAACCGCCAGATATATTCATTGGTGTGGACGCCCCTGACTTTAATCTTGCGGTGGAAACAAAACTTAAAAAAGCCGGTATAAAAACGGTTCATTACATTAGTCCAACGATATGGGCGTGGCGCGAATCACGCATTCATAAAATAGCTAGAGCGACTAACTTAGTACTGGGTATTTTTCCATTCGAAGCCAGCATTTATCGACAGTACAAGGTGCCTTATCAATATGTCGGCCACACTATGGCTGATAGCATCCCACTAGTCCCGGACCAATCAGGCAAAAGAACACTGTTTGCATTGGAAAGTACCGATAAGGTATTGGCTTTATTGCCCGGAAGTCGTGCGCGAGAAGTTGACACTTTGCTGCCTGACTTTATAAAAGCAGCTGAGTTACTTGCGCTTAGCTTGCCCGCCTTAAAAGTGCTCATACCAGCGGCAAATGAGGCTCGAGAAAGACAAATCAAGTTGTTACTAAAAGAGCTTAAGCCAGTCGTGCACGTGCGAGTGACGCAAATGTCAGCTCGAGATGTGATGATCGCTGCTGATGCGGTGTTGTTGGCATCGGGTACGGCCACACTTGAAGCTATGCTGTGCAAAAAACCAATGGTCGTTGGCTATAAAATGTCTGCAATGACACACCTGATCATGCGGCGTTTGTATAAGCCGGATTTCTTTTCATTACCGAATATTTTAGCCAACGAAGAACTGGTACCCGAATTATTGCAAGAAGATGTGGTTCCGCAAAATATGGCTGATAAGTTAAGGCCCATGTTGCAAAGCCAGCCGCATGCATTAATATCACGCTTTACGCAATTACATAAAATGTTGCAGTTAAATGCTGATGAGCAAGCGGCAAGAGCGATTCAAGCTCTGTTGGCACGGACAAGCAGTGATGAGTAAACAAGCACAGTTAGATGCTATTAAGATGTCAATTCAGTGCTACTCATTAGTTGCCGGCGTCGATGAAGTCGGTCGTGGTCCATTAGCGGGTGACGTTGTTACAGCTGCCGTCATACTTGACCCTCAAAAGCCAATTTTAGGATTAGCTGATTCAAAAAAATTATCTGAAAAAAAACGTAATGAATTATCAGTACTGATTAAGCAAAACGCGTTATCATGGAGCCTAGGACGTGCAAGCGTATTGGAAATTGACCAGCTCAACATACTTCACGCCACTATGTTAGCTATGAAGCGCGCTGTTGAAGGATTGAATATTCAACCCGAACACGTGCTAGTGGATGGAAATCGCTGCCCAATTTGGACCTATAGTAGTCATGCTGTTGTCAAAGGTGATGCGTTATTTGCACAAATTTCGGCCGCTTCTATTATTGCCAAAGTGGCAAGGGACAATGAGATGATTGCGTTGGACAAACAGTATCCACAATATGGATTTGCAGCGCATAAAGGCTACCCTACAAAAGCACACGTAGCCGCATTACAAGAGCATGGCCCACTGTCATGTTATCGACAAAGTTTTAAGCCTGTACAGAGCGTTTTAGCTTTGTGGCAAGGCGAGTTACAGGACGAGGTAAAATAAGTGTCAGCCAATTTTGTACACTTACGAGTGCATAGCGATTATTCAATGCAAGACGGCTTAAACAAAGTAAAGCCGATTTTAGCAAAAACAAAATCCATGAATATGCCAGCAATTGCGATCACCGATCTGATGAATATGTGCGGTTTGGTGAAGTTCTATTCCGCTGCCTTTAGTATCGGTGTAAAGCCTATTATCGGTTGTGATATTTGGTTATTGTCTTCGCACTTTCCAGATGAAATAACGCGCTTAACCTTGATTGCTAAAAATATTCAAGGCTACAAAAACATCACCGAAATCATTTCCCGAGCTTATCGACAAGGCCACGTGCAGCATAAAGTCGTGGTGCGTCAAGAATGGCTAGCTGAATACGCGGAAGGTGTGATTGTTTTATCAGGCGCATTGGCGGGTGATCTGGGCATTGCGTTAACTAAAAATAATCCGGAAATTGCCAATAATATAAGTGCATTTTTTCGACAGCACTTTCACGACCATTTCTATATTGAGTTGATGCGCACGGGCCGTGATGGAGAAGAAGACTACATTCATCGCGCCGTTGAATGGGCCGCTCAGAATGACTTGCCGGTAGTGGCGACCAATGAAGTTTGCTTTATTGAGCCGGAAGGTTATGAACCCCATGAAGTGCGTGTTTGCATCAGTGAAGGTTATACACTAGATGACAAGCGTCGACCTAAAAAGCACAGTGAGCAGCAATACTTACGCAGCGCAGAGGAAATGACGGCGCTGTTTAAAGACATTCCTTCTGCAATACATAACAGCGTTGAAATAGCTAAACGCTGCAATGCCGAACTGACCTTAGGTGAGTACTTTTTACCGCAGTTCCCAACCGGTGATATGAGCACAGAGGACTTCTTGGTTAAAGTCTCTGAAGAAGGATTAGAACGCCGCTTAGGCAAAATATTTACCGATGAAGTTGAACGCCAAGAAAAACGCGCAGAGTACGATGAACGTCTTCAAAGAGAGCTCAAAGTTATTAACCAAATGGGCTTTCCTGGTTACTTCTTGATCGTGATGGAATTTATTCAGTGGAGCAAAGACAATAATATTCCGGTGGGTCCGGGGCGTGGGTCAGGCGCGGGCTCTTTAGTTGCCTATGCCTTAGATATTACCGACCTTGATCCGCTAGAGTTTGAGCTGCTTTTTGAACGCTTTTTGAATCCAGAACGGGTGTCCATGCCGGATTTCGATATCGACTTTTGTATGGACCGTCGCGACGAAGTCATTGATCACGTCGCAGAAATTTATGGTCGTGACGCGGTATCCCAAATTATTACCTTCGGCACGATGGCAGCAAAAGCGGTTATTCGTGATGTCGGCAGAGTGCTCGGTCATCCTTATGGCTTTGTTGACCGCATTTCAAAAATGATACCCGCTGATCCTGGCATGACATTGGAAAAAGCATTTGCCGTTGAGCCTCGATTACCTGAACTTTATGAGCAAGATGAAGATGTAAAAGAACTCATTGATACTGCGCGTATCCTTGAGGGCGTGACTCGAAACGCCGGTAAACATGCGGGAGGTGTTGTTATATCACCGACCACTATTACTGATTTTTCGCCGCTATACTGCGACGACACGGGTGCTAACCCCGTCACCCAATTTGATAAAAATGATGTTGAAACAGCTGGCTTAGTTAAATTCGATTTCTTGGGTTTGCGTACACTGACTATTATTCAGTGGGCAACCGATATGATCAGAAAAGTGCATGGGGTAGATGTCGATATTACGCAAATTCCTCTTGAAGACCCTAAATGCTTCAAAGTACTCCAAAAAGCTCAGACAACGGCAGTGTTTCAGCTCGAGTCTCGGGGAATGAAAGACTTAATCAACCGCCTCAAACCCGACTGTTTTGAAGACATAATCGCACTTGTGGCGCTGTTTAGACCGGGTCCATTGCAGTCTGGCATGGTTGATAACTTCATTGATAGAAAGCACGGTCGTGAAGCGATTTCATATCCTGATGCTGAGTATCAACATGAGTGTTTACGAGACATCCTTGAACCAACTTATGGCATTATTCTTTATCAAGAACAAGTAATGCAGATTGCTCAGGTAATGTCTGGGTATTCACTTGGTGGCGCTGACTTGTTGCGTCGAGCAATGGGTAAGAAAAACGCAGAAGAAATGGCTAAGCAGCGGGAGTCTTTTGAGCAAGGCGCTGCAGACAACAACATTGATGCCGAATTATCCATAAAAATATTCGACTTAGTTGAAAAGTTTGCCGGTTATGGTTTTAACAAATCACACTCCGCAGCTTATGCGCTGGTGTCTTATCAAACGCTTTGGCTAAAAACACATTACCCAGCTGAATTTATGTCCGCGGTTATGTCTGCAGATATGGATAACACGGACAAAATAGTCACCCTTGTGGATGAGTGTGGTCATATGAATCTGGATATTCTGCCGCCAGATCTTAATGCCGGACAATATAAGTTTACGGTCAATGCCGATGGCCAAATCGTGTATGGTATTGGCGCTATTAAAGGTGTTGGTGAAGGCGCTGTTGAAGCGATTATCGAAGCACGAGAACAGCAAGGTAAGTTTAAAGACTTGTTCGATTTTTGTGCTAAAGTTGATGTTAAACGCGTCAGTAAACGGGTACTTGAGAAGTTAGTACTTAGCGGTGCAATGGATAATTTGGGCCCGCATAGGGCCGCGTTAATGGCTACCATTAAAGATGCATTAAATGCTGCCAGTCAGCATGCAAAGGCGGAGCTTGCTGGTCAAGCTGACTTATTCGGTGTGCAAATCGAGTCAGCAGAAGACATCACCAATGCATTTGCGAAAGTGCCGGAGTGGTCAGAAAAAGTATGGTTAGATGGCGAAAAAGAAACCTTAGGACTATATTTGACTGGGCACCCAATTAATCAGTATTTGAAAGAGATTAAGCAATACACCGATGGCAGGTTAGCGGACTTAACGCCGACCAATCGTGACCACTTCATCAGCACCGTTGGATTAGTCATTGGGGTTCGTGTCATGACCAATAAAAAGGGTCGCCGATGGGGTATTGTGACATTAGATGACAAGTCTGCCAGAATGGATGTGCGTTTTTACCCAGAAATGTATGAACAATTTGAATCTGTGCTAGTTTCTGACAATTTATTGTGGGTAAAAGGACAGGTCAGCTTTGATGATTTTAACGGTGGCAATACAATAAACGCAAAAGATGTGTTAACAATTGTTCAAGCTCGTAGTAAATACGTTAAGCAATTAAAAATAAGTATTCCAGAAAAGTTGTGTACCTTGTCAACAGTCGCTAAAGTACAGGGCATATTGCAAGTATATAAGAATGGTACCTGCCCGCTGCATCTTCATGTACAACATGAAGATGCAGAAGTAACGATTGCTTCAGGTGCGCAATGGTGTGTAGAGCCAGAAGAACAATTATTAGCTGAGTTGCGCCATGTATTAGGCGCAGAGCAAGTTAACTTAGAATTTAACTAAAAACCTAGTATTAACTAGATTTTACAATGTGTTAGGATTAATCATGAGTGGACATTTTTTGGATTTCGAGCAGCCTATTGCTGAGTTAGAAGCCAAAATCCGAGAACTGCGTATCGTCAATCAAGGCGGCGAGTTCGACGTGAGTATAGAAGAAGTGATTGGCAAGCTGAAAGAAAAATGCGCTGAACAAACGAAAAAGGTTTTTTCAAATCTAGGGGCATGGCAAATCACACAAATTGCACGTCACCCTATGCGTCCTTACACTCAGGACTATATTAACAATATGCTGACTGACTTCGATGAATTAGCGGGTGATCGTGCTTATGCGGACGACAAAGCTATTATTGGCGGATTGGCAAAGTTAGATGGTATTCCTGTGATGGTTATTGGCCATCAAAAAGGGCGCGATACGCAAGAAAAAATCAAACGGAATTTTGGTATGCCGAAACCTGAAGGGTATCGCAAGGCACTGCGTTTAATGAATATGGCAGAAAGATTCAAGTTACCTATTCTTACCTTCATTGATACGCCCGGCGCTTATCCCGGCGTTGGCGCAGAAGAGCGCAATCAAAGTGAAGCGATAGCAATGAACTTAAAGGTGATGGCTGAGCTTACCGTTCCTATTATTTGCACGGTAATTGGCGAAGGTGGTTCTGGTGGTGCCTTAGCTATTGGTGTTGGCGATAGAGTGAATATGCTTCAATACAGTACTTATTCGGTTATTTCGCCGGAGGGTTGTGCGTCAATACTGTGGAAGAGTGCCGCAAAAGCGTCTACGGCAGCCGAAGCGATGGGTGTTACTGCGCCGCAAATTAAAGCACTAGGCCTCATTAACAGTATTGTAGAAGAGCCACTAGGTGCAGCACATAGAGATTACAGCGGCATGGCGGCTAATCTGAAAGCGGTATTAAAGCAACAGCTTTCACAACTGCAAACGTTACCAATAGAGACTTTGCTGGAAGAGCGTTACGAACGCCTAATGTCGTTTGGCTATTGTTAGTCACATTAACTGAACCGTATAGAAAGCGCGGATAGAAATCGCTTATAAAAAGCATCGATAGCTGGCTAGGCGTTTATTAATCTTAGCCACCGGCTTAGAACTAATGGAATTGCTATGTTTGTGAACCCACAGCTCGTAACAAGCATTCAGAGTTGTGTTCCACCTCACTGCAAGGCACTGACTATTGCATTGAGTGGCGGTGTTGACTCTGTCGTCATGTTGCATGCGTGCCTAAGCCTGCGAGCACAAACGAACGTTCCTTTCAACGTCAATGCTATTCATATTCACCATGGACTGAGTCCTAACGCCGATGATTGGTTAGCATTTTGTCAGCAGCTTTGTGAGCAATTTGAAATTTCACTGCAGTGCAAAATCTTATTTCAATATCAGAAAGTAAGCATTCAGCCAGCGCCTCGGCAAAGTCTCGAAGCATTAGCCAGAAATGCGAGGTATGCAGCATTAGATAAATTAGCGCCGCCAGACTCGCTGATTTTATTGGCACAACATGAAGATGACCAAGCCGAAACGGTCCTGCTGCAACTAAAACGTGGATCAGGGCCAAAAGGGCTGAGTGGCATGGCGCCACGATTTACAAAAACGAGTTCAGTAGAATATGCGCGACCTTGGATAAATGCAGGTATCTCAAAGCAAGACATCCTAACTTACGCTCAACAACATCAGTTAACGTGGGTTGAAGATGAGTCCAACCAAGACACCTCCTTTGATAGAAACTTTTTACGCAATAATGTCATGCCGATTTTAAGAGAAAAGTGGCCGCAAATTAACAAAACTATTATTAGAAGTGCATTGCTATGTGCGTCTCAAAATGAACTCATTGAAACATTAGCGAGGGAAGCGCTGAATAAAATTGAAAATGAACAAGCGGCATTGCCGCTATCCGGATTATGCGCCTTACCCGACGCATTGCTTAGCGAAGTTATTAGACTTTGGAGCACCCAGCAGATTGGTTTGACTGTTTCTGCAGCTCAATTAAACGAAATTCAAAAATTAAGAACGGCGAAAGCTGATCAGGTAGGTTATGTTCAAGTAAAAAATTGGCAATGCCGCAGCTTCAATCAGTATTTGTACTGGGTAGCGCTGTCAGACATTGCAGATGCCCCCATGGCTGCGCACGTTGTCAACATTGACTTAGACACACAGATTGAATGTTTGAAGGTCACCTACGGCGATTTGCATCGAAAGGTGCGTCTTTTTGCTAACCGACCGACTAAAACAATCAAAGCGTGGATGAAAGAATGGGAAGTTGAGCCGTGGCGACGCATGGCAATGCCTATTGTTTGCCTCAATGAGCAAATTATTGCCGTACAATTAGGCCCTAAACTTATTTTTAGTGCGCAATTTCAAACTGAATACCAACGCACTGACGCAATAGATAAACTTATTCAGCAACTGTAAAAACATGGCAACATGTTGTCCCTTGCTTGTCATCATCAATAATCTCGATAAATAAACGTCGTCGTATCAATTAGGCCGCTTTAAATAGGTTTTTACCAGAGTGTTTGGCTTGATACAAGGCCATGTCCGCGCGTTTAAACAAGCTCTCTTGTGTATCAAAATCATGAAACGTCGTTGCGCCAACACTTGTAGATACCTTATATTGTGTAAACAGAGGGTGTTCTGCAATGGTCTTTTGAATCCGTCTTGCAACGCGCTCATTGGCGGCTTGGTCACTGTCTACGAGCAAACAGCAAAACTCATCGCCGCCAAATCTAAAAGCGTGATCAGATTCGCGTAACGAACGGGTCAATAAATTAGAGAACTCCACGAGTACTTCATCACCTTGCTGGTGACCATGACGGTCATTAACTTGCTTGAAATTATCTAGGTCGAGAACAAGTAAACCGAAATTTTGCTTGGTCCGCAGGCTGATACTCATTAATTTATGCAGTGAGTCATTAAAATGTGAACGGTTACACAAACCTGTCAGCATGTCTTTGGTTGCAAGCTGACGAATTCGATAGAATTCCAGAGCATGTTTTAATCCCATGGCGTAGATTGCGTGTATTTCAGATAATAATTTGCGCTGCTGGGGCAGCAAAACTTGAGAAAATACATAGGCCAATTGAGCATGCTGTGGAGCACCGAAATGGTGACCGTAGTCGAGTGAAATTTTCATACTGCGAGCGTTTTTTACGACACTGCCGAAAAACAGATTTTGCTCCGCAAAGCTTATTTTTATTGAGGTACAAGGAAGTTTAACACTAAGCAACTGAAAATAAGTTTTTGCCAACTCTTCTAACTCAATGGTTTGCAGCATGCGCCGCATGATACAAGACGACTCACTATTTGATAGCATAGTGGTCATTTTCGTGTGATCGTATTCAAATGGTTGAGCAACAATAGGCTCAAGCATAGATAAATCCTTAGGTTCATTTTCCTTATTTACTTCAAGGATATCCACTGTTAACTCCAAATAGATTTCTGGTGATCTGTTTATCACTTATTTTATTTATGCGGACGTTATAAGCAAAACTGACGCTTTCTTGACGCTTGGATTGATTTAAAAGTCTTGTAGATAGCAATTAATGCTGTTAATACTTACTTGTACTATCTATTTGTACCGCTATCTTTTAATTGATAAGCAATACTTGTGCCTATTTTTTATTTTTCGAATTAGGAGAGTGTTTTGGACCAAGTTTTTATCAATATTATCGCCTTAATGGCACTGTCTGTTTTCTTGGTATGGTGCTTTAAACGTGCTGGGTTACCTGCAATCCTTGCCTATCTGCTGGCGGGTGTGATGGCGGGTCCTGAAGTACTGTCTCTTTATTCTGACCCAGAACAAATGCATTTTTTAGCCGAAGTCGGTATTGTATTTCTGCTGTTTTCATTAGGGCTTGAGTTTTCACTGCCCAAGCTAATTGCCATGCGCAATTTGGTGTTTGGGGTTGGCGCCGGGCAAATGCTATTAACAACAGCGATGTTTGCCGGTATCGCCTTATTACTAGGTCAATCGATAAGCACTTCAATTATTATTGGCGGTATGGTTGCGTTGTCGTCTACCGCCATTGTAATAAAACAAATTGAGGATGCTGGCCGCCTTAACACACCGCGCTCACAAATGGCCGTGAGCATATTACTGTTTCAAGACCTAGCGGTAGTCCCATTTCTTATTGCAATCCCGCTATTAGCCGCGAGCTCTGAGCAGAGTGTCGGCATTGCGCTGCTTATGGCACTGCTTAAAGGTGTTGTCGTCGTGGTGTTGCTGCTTTCTGTTGGACGCTGGCTATTGCCACGAATTTTTAATGAAGTTGCGCGTACGAGAACTGACGAGCTATTTGTGCTAACCACCATTCTGATTGCGTTGTTAGCGGCTTGGATTACCTACGCTTTTGGCTTATCTATGGCGCTAGGTGCTTTCTTAGCCGGCATGATGTTAAGCGAATCTCAATATCGGCATCAGTTGGAGGCTGACATTCGCCCATTTCGCGATATCTTAATGGGATTGTTTTTCATCACGGTGGGCATGAAACTGGAACTCAGTGTGTTGTTCTTTGAGTTTCATTGGGTGATGTTAGGCTTGATTGTCATGGTAGTCTTAAAAACCTTAGTGGTGGGCATCAGTGCGATTATTTTTAGGCAAAATAGACAGGACGCTTGGGCTGCTGGCATGAAGCTCGCGCAAATGGGCGAGTTTAGCTTCGTTATCGCAGCGTTGGCTGTGCAGAATCAGGTGATAAGTTCACAACAATCGTCAATGATAATAAGCATAGGCTTGTTGAGCATGGTGATGACGCCTTGGCTTATTAACGTCAGTGGTAAATTTGCGCAATGGATAGCACCGAACAAAGAGATTGAAGCAATAATAACCCACCCTACGCAAATAGAAGCTAAAGATTTACGTAATCACGTACTTATCTTAGGCTTTGGTCGGGTGGGACAATCCGTCGCGCGCATGCTTAAGTTAGAGGGGATTAAGTATGTTGCAATCGACTGCGATCCTATTCGAGTGCATGAAAGTCGATCGGCGGGTGAGAATGTGATGTTTGGTGACGTATCACAGCGCGACTTGCTAAAATCAGCCGGTATTGAAAATGCACAATTGGCACTCATTACTTTTGACCAACATGATAAAGCGCTAAAAGTAGTTAATGCTATTACTGCGTTAAAACCGGGTCTGACCGTTGTTGTGCGAACCAGAACAGATTTCCAACCTGACGACTTCTACTCGGCAGGTGCTTCACAAGTCGTGCCTGAAATACAAGAAGGTAGTTTGATGTTGGTCTCCCAGATTCTACATTATGCTGGTGTGCCGATGTCGCGCATATTGAAGCGTGTGCGCAATGAGCGCAAGAAAGGTTACCAACATATGCAGGGCTTTTATCCGGGCGAATCAACTGAAATAAGCTACAGTACAAAAGATAAACTTGAATTTATGCACGCCGTTGTTATAAGTGAAGGTGCTTTTGCGGTTAACAAAACAATTAAAGAATTAGATATTGAGGGCCGCCGTGTAAAAGTCACGGGACTAAGGCGTAATAATATAGAAATAGAAGAACCTGATTCTGACACGCTTATCCTTGCTAACGATGTATTAGTTATTTCTGGCAAGCCCAGAAGAGTAGAACGTATAGAGAACTTTTTACTTTACGGAAATTAATCCAATAAAATAAATCAAATACAGTAAAATACAATTAATTGTTAATTTTTAGGATAGTCGAATTGGCCGTTCATTGGTTCCCAGGGCATATGCACAAAGCCCTAAAAGAAATAAAAGAAGCGCTTAGTCAGGTTGATATTCTGATTGAAGTACTTGATGCGCGCATTCCGTATTCAAGTGAAAACCCAGAAATAGCAAAGATTAGGGGCGATAAACCGTGTCTGAAAATTCTAAATAAAGCAGATCTAGCCGACCCAGAAATGACGGCTAAATGGCAAGCGCATTTGGAGGCAGAGCGGGGTGTTAAGACCTTCACGACATCCACTGATGACACCGCAAAAACGAAACAAATCATTGAACTTATTCGTAAAACTTGCGCGCAAAAAGACGCATCAGTAAAAACTATCAACGCGATGATTATGGGGATCCCCAATGTTGGTAAGTCTACCTTAATCAATATTCTAGCCGATCGAGTTATTGCAAAAACAGGTAACGAACCCGCTGTCACTAAAAATCAACAACGTATTAATTTAGGTAGCGGTATCGTTTTGTTCGATACTCCGGGCGTGTTGTGGCCAAAACTTGAAAATCCTAACACAGGCTACCGATTAGCGGCCTCAGGGGCAGTCAAAGACACCGCCATGGAATATGATGATGTGGGTTTTTATGCGGCCGATTACTTAATTAAAGCCTATCCTGAAATGATGAAAGAACGCTTTAAAATAGATCAACTACCCAATACCGAAATAGAATTTTTAGAACTTGCTGCAGCCAAACGTGGCGCTTTAAGGGCTGGTGGACGAGTTAATCTGCATAAAATATGTGAAGTGTTAATCAATGAATTACGCTCGGGGAAATTAGGTCGGATAACACTTGAAACACCCGATATGCTGATTGAAGAAAAGAAAGAAATGGCCGAAGTCGCGGCGAAAAAGATAAGCGATAAAGATAAGCGTAAACAGAAGTTTAAAGATGGCTCTTTAACGCCAGATAAAAAAGATAGAAAAGAAAAGCGTGAAGAAAAAAGAGCGGAGCAAAGTGCGCGAATGAAGAAGCGCACATAGTTATATACATTCTTAGGCGCTCTGCTCCCCTTGGTTTTTAATATTGCTAACGTAAAGCACGAGTTAGCACATATTCTAATGCGCCTGTTATAGCGGCAACTTGTGCTTTAATGCAAATCTCGGGTGTCGTATTCGGACTGTCCGGATAAACCTCAGTTGTGCTGACATAGATAGCGTCTGTAAATCCACCGCATAAGAAAAGGGGCTTTTTATCATAGTTTATGACGCCCAATTGGAGCGTGTTAGAACCAATTATTTTACCACTGCTGTCAGCCTCAGCAATATGTGTCACTTGTTTAACGGTATTAATAATCGCGGTTTGAAAATCATTTTGCGGGCGAGCACTGTCACCAACCGTGTAAAAACCATCTGGAATTTCCCATAAGTCTTGCTTAGTGGCGTCTCTTGCCGTCATTGCAGGACGAAATTCTGAGTTATCGGTGTCAGTCGTTTCATGCAAATCAATATGCATAATGATGTTTAAGCCTAACTCATTCGCGCACTGCATGGCTAAATTTGCTTCGTCGGTTGGCCCCTCGTTGTAAAACGACCTGTTTGGGTCAATGGTATACGGGTTCCAGCGATTGATAGTTTCGTAGCCCCAAGGGCTTATGCAAGGTAAGACCAATATATTAGCTTTACCCGAGTACTTTTGAGCGTGCTTCTCAATAAAGTCTAAAGCCCCATGTATGCCGCTTGTTTCATAACCATGCACGCCACCGGAAACGAGAATAGTGTCCCGATCCTTATCGAATGTACCTACTTTTACATAATATAAAGGGTAGTCACAGAAGCCTAATTCAGCATAGGCTAATACCCCATATTGCTGAACCTCATACTGAGTATTATCCAATGCTGCTAACCTTTGTTCAACATCATCAAAGTAGCTTCGTTTTACAGTCTGCGTTGCTAGCCATTCTCGCTTCTGTGCTGTATCCCAGGCTTGACCTGGAATACCAATTGAATATTCTTCATATTGAGTAGTCATGTATGCTATTGGTTCCTATTTTAGATCTGCAAATTGTTGGTTCAAAGAATACTTTTCATCGGTAACAATACGCTCAAGTGTTTCAATTCGCGCATTCATTTGTTGAATTTGCACTTGCAAATCGTCACGCTCTTCTTTACTAAATTTTTTAGATTCTGTCACTTTTTTACTCGATAGCGTGGATATGATACTCGTGATCCCGCCCACAACAATCGCCACAATAATAATCGCCGTTAAGTTCATTCTGATCCTCCTGTTTTTATATTATTCGATAAGCAACGTCATTGTCCGTTTTATTTGTAGTTGTTAATAACGGGTCCAACAATTACTACCGACACAAAATGTCTATTTGTTCTGAATGTCCACATTCGTAATAGTAGATATTTTATCCCCACTAATAAAGCTCTACGTGCTTAAAATAGGTCGGTTTATGTCATATTACAAAATGCCGCCACTGTTACTGATGAAAATACTAACTTTGATGTGAGTATTTATATGTCTCTACTTTATATTCAGTAAACCCTTTTGCAAAAGCTTTGCCAATAATAATCTGTAATAAAATCAGTCTATTATGTTTTTCTCGGATGAAGTGATCAACTTTATATTAGTTAATTAGCTAATAATAGGTGAATTTGACCAGTATTTTACCGTAACTGCCTAGCGTAACTACGTGTCATTATTAACTATTATTTTCAAAGTGACACAGGTATATCAACTTAGTATGATGACGGGATACTCAGTCGCAAATTTATGTACCCCCAAATTTATGTTTAACCAAGCGAAGTTTGAATGATAAATAATAATAAAGAGCTGGCGTCACAGAGCACATCAAGCCGAAGCCTTAAAAAATCCAATCAACGACAAAAAAGTGGTGTTGAAGTGAGACATTTCTCTGACGATGGTGAAAACGAGGTTGATGCCGCGTTCATGCGCCAAGCAATGTTATTAGCAAAAAAAGCACAGGCGATTGGCGAAGTGCCTGTGGGCGCGATTATTGTGGTGGACTCAATTATTGTCGGGCAGGGCTACAACCAGTCAATTGCCTTACATGATCCATCAGCGCATGCCGAAATGTTGGCATTAAGAGAAGCAGCAAGAAACCTAGAGAACTACAGAGTTCTCGATGCCACACTTTACGTTACGCTTGAACCTTGTCCCATGTGTGCAGGAGCAATGGTTCACGGGCGCGTGAAGAGGATTGTTTTTGGTGCTTATGATCAAAAAACCGGTGCTGCAGGAACCACCATGAACCTGGTTCAACATGATACTCTGAATCACAAAATGGAAGTTACTGGAGGGTGCTTACAGGATGAATGTGGTGCGCAAATCTCGGCGTTTTTTAAACAAAGGAGGAAGCAGAAGAAAGGCTAGGTTAGCAGTCATCACTCGATTCTTCTGTTAGTCCAACGATTGCAAAGTGTTTGCGACGTGCCATCACTTTTTGATGGTTTTTCTTAAGCATTGTTCTGCGTTGATTACTTGCTCTCAATGAACGAGAAGCGGTGAAACTTTTATTTCTTTTCATAGATACCTCTTATTTCTTTAACGTTTGTCTATTTGCAACAAACGCTCTTCAAATTAATCACTAATTACTTTTACTGCTCAGCCCATCATTTTGTGAGCTGATTATTACTTATTCTTAGATGACAATGTTTTGCTTTAGTTCAATCTAACGGCTGCCGATGTCGTTTGTCTCACGTTACAGTAAATATAAATACAATCAAGGTGTTAGTAAATCTTTCCAGTCGCACTTGTAAATTATTTTGTGGCATCCTTTCGGATCGCTTCCGCGACAAAATCATCGGCATCGCTTTTACCATTTGAGCTCTCTATTTTTTCTCGCTCATTATAAATATCTGTTGGACGATAATAAAGTTTGATGATTTATAATAACGTTTGATATTTGTTAATATAAATTGATATTTTTAAGTAGTAATGTGTTCTGAGTTGAACTTCGACTGAGGACTCTATGCCACATTTATATTGTCTCTTCATAAATATCAAATAAGCATTTTATGCTAGGAACGGACTTTTCGGCCTCAATATTATTTGTATCACTGAAGAAAGCGGACGTTTCAAAATCATCATCGAAGGGCAAGAATGGGCATGAAGCTGCCGTTGCGGTTTTGTTATGTGCTGCGTGGAGCGAACATGATAATTGCCATACCCACAAGTGCTATGCCAGAACCCAGAATATCCCAAGTGGTTGGACGAATACCATCGACAGCCCACAACCACAAAATAGCCATGAAAATATAAACGCCACCATAAGCGGCATAAACTCGACCTGCTGCTGTTGGAAGTAATGAAAGCAACCAAGCAAATGCGGCAAGGCTAAGAGCGGCAGGAATCAGCAACCAAACTGATTTCCCTTCACGCAACCAAAGATATGGTAGATGACAACCAATAATTTCTGCCAAAGCAGTAATAAAAACAGGCCTATAGTTTTTATTTCGGGCAAAAGGTGATTGCCGTAATTTGTCGAACATAACAACTTACTATAAAGACAACAGATAACAAAACCATATATTTAGTTAGAAATAAATTTATATGTAGACTTTTTTTATCAACTTAATGTACGGTCATCGCGTAATCAATATTTCTAGTATGAGCAATGGAAGAACATTTTGAATATGATCAAAACACTCCTGAGGCAAAGACCCACTGTTCACCCCCTCCGAGTGCGCGATTTTTCGACGCTAAAATTTCTCCAAGGGAACTTCAAGGCTCACCTTAGTTCTTTCTATAGACAGGGATGCGCTAAACTTTTTCACGTTTGGGTTATCAGTTAATAATACGTGCCTTAAATCTTCGAAGTCCTCCATATCACGAACACTGCAAATTAGTGTAAAGTCACATTGTCCTGCTACGAAATAACACTGCTGCACTCGGTCCTCCTCGCGCACAACAAGCCGAAACGAGTTTAATTTCTGCAGGCTATGGCGCTCTAGCTCAACCAAAATCACAAATGTCATTTTCTGACCTAGTATATCGGGATTTAATACAGCGACTTCCTTATCAACTATTTTCAGCTTGCGTAACAGCTTTAACCTGCGCTGCACAGACGCAATGGATAAATTGCACACGTCTGACAGCTTTTCCAAACTTAACGTGGCATCTTTCTGAATTTGTAACAACAGTGTTCTGTTAGCTCTATCTATTTTTTTGATAAAAATTTCCTTGTGTTGAAATTAATATAAATATGTAACATGTAGGTCATAAATTGTAATTAATAGAACAATTCACATCACACTTAATGTGTAATCTAAAATCTAATTGATGTTGACAGCATCATCGAAGTATCAGTATTAAGCACCACCAGCTTTGTTAGGCTTTGTGGCAAATTAAAGACTGAATTATTCCCACAATAAGCACCTAGATAATAACATTACGTGCTTGCTCCTTTAGAGTTCTATTGGTTTATGACATTTAGATTACTACGTTTTTTGAAATTGAAATATGTTGACTTAATATCGATTTTAGACAGCAGTATAAGCCGATCCACTCAGATTGGTAGGCTAACACCTAATCCAGCAAATGGGTTAAACATATTATATGTCAACGGTACTTTTTGTCGTCAACCTGAATATACCCAAGAACATATCATAGGACTGACACTGGCAGTACATCAAGGCTCTGAAACTAGTTCCTTGTCACAGTCAAGGAAGTTATCAAAAACGAACGGCAAGGTCATTGGAACATGGTCAATTATACTAAAAGAAGCTGAGTGATGAGAATACATAAAAGTACAATAGTTCGAGGTCAAAACCTTGATTTTTAATCGCCTAGTCGAATCTCAAAAAAATGTTCAAGGTTTATGCAGTGCAGAATGTGTGACATGCCCAAAACAATTTCATGCAATTTACTTTGACACTAATGTCTTTGTTACAAGATATGTTTTGTCGGTAGCCAAAACTACATACCGAATATCAAATCCTATGTTCAGAGTCCTTTGTGCTTTTCATGAGAATGCGGGTGAAGTACTCAGTAGGGAATTCTTGCTGGCATATGGTTGGGGAACAAAAAATAAAGTTAATAATAATGTGACGGTAGCAATATCTGAGTTAAGGGCTTTGTTAAAAAATATAACCGTTCTCGAAATAATCACAATTCGTGGAAGGGGATATCAGTTGGTCAATAAAAAAGGATTTTTTAAGTGATTCATATTTCATCAATATCCGTCACTCATTAAGCTAATCAATTTACTGTGTATCCGAGAGCTGAGTTAATTACCGACTCCATGATATAGCATTACTGACCAATCCTGAAAGGAACGCTATGACAAACAATGCAATGCCTAAATATTGAAAAATCAACGCAACCTTGTAGTACGTTCTTTCGTTTCCCCTTGTGTCGTAATGGTCGATTATCTCAGTGACCAACACGGTAACAGCGCAAAGAATTGCCATGAACATCAATAAAGCGGGAAAACCGGAAAGAGTTACAGATACTCTTCGGACCCAAGGTATCCATAGTTCGTTTACCCAAATTCCATAACCACTGTTGAGGTAAGGTCCTTCGCATCTCACTATCCCTATTTCAGCACCAAAGGCCAGCTTACTCACTCAGCTCAACGACCAACATTTCGCTAATGCCTTCAACACACCAAATGAGAAAACGCAAACAACCCTCAAATACAGCTGTTACAGGGACTAGTCGATAGTGTTAACTTGTCCTATACTCAGCATCATACTTTTGTTAAGGGATATAGAAGATTATGGAAAATCGAAAACCCACCATGCAAAATGCGCAAGCACGGGCAGATCAAATCCAAGCGTTTGACTTAGAACTCACTGAGCTCACCAACAACAGCGTGATTATGCTAAGCGAACAACAAAACCAAAGTATTCAGTCTTATCATCACGACGTAATCAATGCGCTTAAGCAGCAGTACAATATAGACGACACTGCTGCTTCGAAACAACTCAGTTTAGGCATGAAAATAGCGTCACTAGTTGCCGCACTGGCTATGGCCTCGAGTGTGTTTTTCTTATTTTTCCAGTTTTGGGGCCTATTCAGTACTGGCTTCCAAGTTTTTGCATTGGTGGCTTTCAGCATACTTAGCTTTATTGTTACCGCCCTTATTGCGCAAAAAGATGTTGCCGGCTATTACGCCAAAATTGCAGGCCTGATTAGCTTTGGGTGCTTTGTTCTTAATCTTAATATGTTAGGGCAAATATATAGTATTACGCCGTCGCCTAATGCCTTTTTGGTGTGGTCGGCATTTGGATTCATACTTGCCTATATGTGCAAGGCCAAGGTCTTACTTGTGGCTGCTATTATCTGCTTCGCCAGCTTTATATCTATGTACTTTGGTACTTGGTCGGGTATGTATTTCATTTCATTTGGCGAAAAGCCAGAAAATATTCTGTTCGCTAGTTTACTCGTTTTTTGTCTACCTTTTATTTTAAATGCGATTCCATCGCCAACATTTACTAAGCAAATTGCCGAATTTTCTCACTTTGATAAAGTGTATCGAGTTATGGGAATGATTTTATTTTTTCTACCGGTATTAGTGTTATCAAATTGGGGCCAAGGAAGCCATCTAAGCATTGATACCAAGATCATCGAACAATGTTATCAAGTATTAGGTTTTGTAAGCGCAGGTTTAGCCATTTGGCTGGGTATTAAAAAGCAATGGCGCCATGTAAATGTAACCGGCAACATATTTTTTATTCTCTTTTTATACACTAAATTCTTTGATTGGTGGTGGGATTGGTTACCCAAATATTTATTTTTCTTTGTAATGGGAGTTGTATCGATATTGCTGCTAGTGTTATTTAAACGATTGCGCTCGGATCATAATGCACAGCAAGGAGTTAAAGGATGAAACGTTATCTAGGACTTGGTTTGCTTCTTATTTTAATTGTGAATGTATTCATTATTTCTGGGGCTTTATATAACCGAAGTGCCGAGCCTTTATACACCCTTGAGTTGTCAGAGCGAGAATTTAACAAAGCATATAGCTATGCAGTAGATTCTGAAAATTCTGGTAAAACTATTGAATTGAGACGAGCTAATTACCGGCGTACCAATTCATTTTTTGGGGGAGTGTTAAGCGCAGAACAACTCGCAGGTTTCGGCTTATCCATCGATAGCCTTGACCAGAAAAGAGGTGAAACTGAGTATTATTCTGTGAAAAACATTAGCGTTTTTGTTGCTGTTGAGTTTGCTGGTGACAGTTATGAGCGCAATCTCGAAGAAGCGCGTGTAAAAATACTAGAAATTCAGGAAAAACCTGACTCATTCTCAAAATATGAACTAAAGTCAGCTAAAGAAAATTACGATGATTTGCTCAATTCATCTTCTCGTTTATATTATATAGATGCTCATCAAAGTGATGAGCATCTAGCCAAGAAATATAGTAACAACACCAATATTTTTTTGCTTAAAGGACGATTAGGATTATCCTATAACAAAAAGAAAATGGCTTACATTATCAATTATGTAGATAAAAATGTTGAAGGTATGCTGTTAACTAATACTCAGGGCAAAATATTACCTGCGGATACTTTGGAATACGACTCAAGCACAAAGTTTCGTGCGACCATGCATGTTGGAAAACGTTACGAAACATGGATAAGCGATATCAAGTTGGTCAATCAGTAAACGAGAGAATGTGACTTCAGTACTCAGATAAGCAACAATTGCTTCCCAGTCTCAATTAATCATCTAAGGCAGTTTAGCTCTGCCCTGATAAGAACAAGAGATAGGCGGGGTTATCTCTATGCTCATGCAAATCAAAACCGAGCTCATTAACGTGCGAATCAAATAAAGCTCCTTATCATTATTCGCATCGAAACCAGCCAACACCAAGCCCTCAGCAGTGCTGTGGTTGCGATAATGAAATAGGGTAATATTCCATTGTTCACCCAATTTAGTTAAAAAGTGCATTAATGCGCTAGGGTATTCAGGGAAGGCAAATGAAAAAATATGTTCGTTAATATGCCCTTGAGGTTTGCCGCCAACCATATGCCTAACATGTAGCTTGGCTAATTCGTTATCCGGCATATCAAAGCACTCAGAAGCCTGATCGAAGCTTGTACCCGACTGCACAACCGTCACATTACTGCCACCAAAGCGCTTTATCGCCTCAACTTTAATGTCCGGCGTGGTTTCAGGCATAACAATCGTTGCTTTGATCTTCACGCTTCAAAAAAACGTTATTTTTAAGCTTAAAGATTGGAAAAGAAACTGCAATTCAACTAATTTGTTTAAGGCTGATATTATGGATTGGGCAAAACGTTCTAAAAAAACCATACTTTATATTACTTGTATGGCTCCAAAGGGCTGTGAGCTCAATTGGTCGACGTAGCGGTTTTCGGTAAATTAATATTGTTTAGGTGATTTTTGATGATCCAACTGAAAATACTCTATTGATGGCTAAGCTAAAAAAGCAGACGGATCGAGGACTTCTAAATTTCAGAGTAACGCGAACCATACCGACTTCAGCCAATACTTCTGAATGAATTAGTTGCCACAGGTTCTTAATCTAAGCATACTCAACCACATTACTTACTTTACAAAAAAACGGAATTTCTAATGAAGTCTCTAATACTAATGATCATTTTGTCGTTCGGTGTAGCTTTTCAAGCCAAATCTGCTGAGTTATCAGCACAAGATATAAAAGATATCAAAGCGTCGTCAAAGGAGTGGGTTAAGGCATATAACCAAAACGACTGGAACCGACTCGCTGATTTATTCGCATTAAACGCCACAATGATGCCCCCTAACAGCGTTGCCATAGTTGGTCGACAGGACATTGCATCATGGCAAGAAAAGAATGAAAGTGGATTTGGTATAGCATTTGAGATTCAAGAAATATCTGGTAGCAATAATATTGCTTACGTTATGGGTCGTTCCTGCCTCTCTATCCCTGACGGTGAAGGTGGTTTTGGGATAGATGTCGGGAAGTTTCTGGAAATTCGAAAAAAACAGGAAAATGGTGAATGGCTAATTCATGCCGATATTTTCAATTCGGATGCTGCTGTGGGTAGCGAACTTCTTGATACTTGTCCATTCAAAAGTGCTCAATAATTTTTTATAAAATCAAGTGCCTGATGAGTCAAAAGTTGAACTCGCACCGTATTTAAGACCTAATTGATCAGGCAAAAAAGGGCAATTTGCTACCGTTGTTGCTTTTAATCATTTAGTCATGTTTGAATGCTCAACGGAGCTAGGAATACTAATTTTCTGATCGAGCTATAGCTCTAAAACGGGCATTAACGCTCCAATTAGACGACGCCGACTTGCTGGCCATAATAGTGCAAAATCCATTCACTTTCGGCATCTATTCCGAACCATACCAGCATGAGATCCGATTTGAATTAGCAGCGCATTCCGACCAAAATCAGCTTATGCAAAAGCAACAAAAGTATTAATTCCGTCCACTCCAATTGCACCTAATATTTTTCAACGAACACGACCCGTTGAATTTTTGTTAAAAAATAAAAGCGTAAGGCCAAGTCCAATCTCCGATAGAGATATGTATAAAGGATATCATCATCATTAATAAACTGCCGATAACCAACCAAAATAGGAAACTCGGAAAACAAACTGTGGCTACATTTTTATTATTTTAGTTATCAGCGCTTTTGTCATTTTAAACTTCTCTTTTCTTTCGAAACTATGTAAACCGCAATTAGTGGTTTTTTCCACTAGTACCTGCAGAACCGGGACGACCTATCTTGAAAACATTGATTCAAAAGGTATGGCATCCATTGCATAATTTTTTATGATACACCTATACTTTTAGAATTAGCCTAACGTTAATAATTCTTTATGTGACCTTACTTTGTCAGAGACAACAATATAAGTAAATTCATACGCTTATGGAAAATCCTTAAATTTTTCATGCATAGTACTTCTATACCTAGTAGTTCTATGTATAATGAATACCTAGAACTACTAGGTATCGTTTAATGAGTTTATCAAAAGATTTAGTTGCTGCGTCTTCAACACCGCTTATTTTGTCGATTTTAGATCACAACGAAAGTTATGGTTACGCCATTATTCAGCAGGTGCATCAATTATCAAATGGAGAAATACAGTGGGCTGATGGCATGTTGTATCCCATTTTGCATCGAATGGAAAAAAAGGGTTGGATTGAGTCGTTTTGGGGCAAAGCCGACACAGGTCGCAAACGCAAGTATTATCGATTGTGCCCAACAGGCGTTGATGAGTTAATACAGCAAAGACAGCAATGGCAAAAATTGTCGAGCATGATTAGTCATTTGGAGAAATAGACATGTTTAATTTAGATTTAGCGGTGCATCAATGGTGCGCAGAAGTGTTGAGTTCTTACTCAATTAACAATCGAAAAATTGATGAATTAAAAGATCATTTGTATTGCCTAATTGAGAAGCATGCCAACAATGGATTGAGTGAAAAAGAAGCCTTCGATAATGCAATCCAAGAAATAGGTGACCAAGAGAATTTAAAATCTCAGTTTGACCAAAACCTTACGTGGCTTAATAAATTATGTACCTTAGAATACGGTTCTGTTGCAGATAGCGCAGGTCAAGGAGCAACTATCATGAAATTGCATAAAACCACTCAATTAACGCAAGCAATTTTGTGGGCTGCTGCAATACTTGCCAGCAGTTTGGTATTGCGAGGCAGTGAACAAGCCTACACGGTCACAATGCTAATTATATTGCCATTGGCCACTATTAGTATGCTATCAATTCGTCAGCAATTTACCAAAAAAAGAAACCAGCTAGACAATTAATCTTTGAAACAAATTACTGCAGGTGGACTATCAACAAATCTTAGACACTGCATGCGGAAAAGCACGCTTTGCTAGCCGAAATATTGCAAATGGCAACACATTCTTGAATTCTATTCAGGCAAGTGTGGCAAAAAGAGGCGCAAAAAAACGACTGCAATATGAGTTGGATTTAGTGTTCTAAATGTATCGTCCTAGTGTGGTCCTATTCGAAGGAGAAAGTAAACTTCTAAGGTCTGCAAAGGGAGTGCAACAGCCCATCAAAATTTCCAATCTCAATGGTTGCTTTTGGCAAAAATTTTTTACACATATTTGAACGGCGTGTGACGGCTTTTGCCTGTGAGGTTAGCAAGGCTCAATGACTGCCCTAGGGAATTTATGTTAAAAAACGGAATGACCGCTAAACGAAAGCTTTGCCGCCATTTGGACAATTGGAAAAGCAGGCTAAAATTATCAGACTTTATTATAATAACAAGTGGAAATAGGGTGCAAAAAGCATCAAACATTACCTTTTTTTAGTCAAATAAACTTTTATCAATCTTTATTAAGGTCTTACAATATCTTCAACTTCAACTTCAACTTCAACTTCATCTTCATCTTCATCTGCTGGGAGGTCGTTAATTGAGGGCAGTTCCGTTTGGTCTTCTAACCAAATCAAGGTGTCATAATAGCGGCGAATGTTGTCTACATAATAGACCGCTTCGTCTCCACGGGCATATCCATAACGTGTGGTTCTGTAGAATTTTTTCTGTCTAAGCAGTGGCAAGTGTTTTTTCACATCCACCCATAAGTCTGGGTTGTAGCCTTGGCTTTGAGTTATTACTCTAGCATCCTCTAGATGCCCTAAGCCGACATTGTAGGCGGCCAGTGACATCCATATTCTATCTGGTGACTGGATCCGTGCCGGTATTCTGCGCAACAAGCTACTAAAATACCGCGCACCGCCACTGATACTTTGTTCAGCATCAATACGTGATGTGACTTTCATATCCGACGCTGTGCCTAGCGTTAGCATCATCATGCCGCGCACCCCGGTTGGCGATGTCGCTTTGGGCTTCCAATGACTTTCCTGATAGCTCATGGCAGCAATTAAGCGCCAATCGTTGTCACCAGCATAGGCTTCAAATAATTCTCTAAATGTCGGTAGGATTTTTTCGACAGCCCGCATAAATGCACGCGTATCAACATAATCAAATGATTGAATGTGACCAAAGTATTTATCTTCCAGTGCACTAAAAATGCCGTTGGATTGAATAGTACCGAAATACTCAATTAACGCTGCTCGTAACGAATCATCCGTGTCTTTATTCAGTAGCCACCCAATTTGTAAGGTTTCGGTGACAGAAAAACCGATCCCGAGGTTTGGATAGCGTCTGCGGGCAACGGCTAAAATATTGGAGTCAGAAATTGTGTAATCCAATTCATCGTTGGAAACCATTTCTAATAACTCTTCAATATCTTTTTCGTCAGTTTCTGTCCAAAACATACTCTCATTTTCGTCAATTAATGACTCTAGAGGCTCTCGATATAAATCATTTGCGACGATAGTGAGATTACCCTCTAGCTGCTCAATACCTCGTGGACGGTCCTCACCTTTTTTATACACCAACTCAAAATTGACTGATTGATAAGCAGGGCCAAATCGATACTTTGATTTGCGTTGTTCTGTCATCGTGATATTCGCGGCAATTAAATCTACTTGATGATTGTCTAACTGGGGTAATAATTCCCTATAAGAATAGTACGGGTAAACTTCTAGCTTTACACCAAGGAAGTCAGCAAAGCCTTGTGCCAACTCAAATTCAAAGCCTTCTGGCGATGTTGGACCGTTATAGTAGGTTGTTCTGCCATAAACCGAGCCTACTTTTAAAACGCCAGACTCCAAAATAGAGGTTAGAGAAGAGGGTGGTGGTGGTTGAGAACAGCTACTTAACGCTAAAAAAACGCAAATAGACATTGTACCCGCAATTATATTTTTGAATTGCTTGGCTATTTTTTGTTCAGATAATGGTTTGTAACCAATACTCATTATCGTTGATATTCGCGTTTGTAATTTCATAAACACCATTGTGACTAAATTTACGCAAAGCATCCAGTAAGTTATTGCAAAAAAAGTAAAATTCTATGGGCATCATGACTTATCAATCACTTACTTTTGCTCTATAATCTGGCGCCAACTGCTGACCTTAGTCTCTGCTCGCAAAAAATCTAAAATGCGACCTCAAATTGGTACCCATACTATGTTAATTCTTCGCGGTTCATCTGCTCTTTCTCCATTCAAACAAGATAAACTATTGGCGCAATTTTCCGCTCTAGGAATAGGCGTTTCGAGTGTTCAAGCTCAATATGTTCATTTTGTGGACGTACAAAGCGAGTTGAACGAAGCCGATATGTTTGTGCTTTCGCAACTACTTAGCTACGGACCGACGAGCGAGAATATTGATGCTTCAGGCTATTTTGTATTAGTTACGCCGCGCCCCGGTACTATTTCACCTTGGGCATCAAAGGCAACAGACATTGCGAAAAATTCTGGTTTATCACAAATACACAGAATAGAGCGCGGCATTGCTTATTACATCGTATTTGACCACAAAACAGTTGATTCTATCGCATCTGATTTAGCTGCTATCGCGGCACCGCTGCATGATCGGATGACTCAGGCAGTATTTACGCAACTTGAACACGCACAACAATTGTTTGTACAAGCTGAGGCCAAACCTTTTTTGTCAGTGCCTATCGTCGAAGAAGGTAAGGCCGCACTTGAGCAAGCTAATAAAAAATTAGGGCTCGCATTAGCTGATGACGAAGTTGATTATCTTTTCGATAGCTTTACAAAGCTGGGTCGTAATCCGAATGACATCGAACTGTATATGTTTGCGCAAGCTAACAGTGAGCATTGCCGTCATAAAATATTTAATGCCGATTGGACAATTGACGGTGAGGTTCAGCCTAAATCATTGTTCAAAATGATCAAGAACACGTTCGAAGTATCCAGTGACTATGTGCATAGTGCTTATAAAGATAATGCAGCTGTGATGGAAGGTTGGAAAGCTGGGCGATTTTATCCTGATGCAAAAACCCAAGCCTACGATTATCATCATCAAGATATCGACATTTTAATGAAGGTCGAAACACACAATCATCCAACGGCAATATCTCCGTTCGCTGGCGCGGCGACGGGCTCAGGCGGCGAAATCCGAGATGAAGGTGCCACTGGACGAGGTTCTAAACCAAAAGCGGGTTTAGTTGGTTTCACCGTATCTAACCTTAATATTCCAATGCTCCCACAACCTTGGGAAGTTGCCTATGGTAAGCCTGCGCGTATTGTCACGGCACTTGATATAATGCTAGAAGGGCCCTTAGGTGGCGCGGCATTTAATAACGAATTCGGCCGTCCTAATATATTGGGTTATTTTAGAACATTCGAACAAAAAGTAGATAGTTTTAACGGCAAAGAAGTACGCGGTTATCACAAACCTATAATGTTGGCTGGTGGGCTAGGCAACATTAAGAAAGACCATATTCAAAAAGCTGAGATTACAGTGGGTGCCAAGTTAATTGCATTGGGCGGACCGGCAATGAATATTGGCCTTGGTGGTGGCGCTGCTTCTTCAGTTGCTTCTGGTGAAAGTAATGCGGATCTTGATTTTGCATCTGTGCAGCGCGAAAACCCAGAAATGGAAAGACGCTGCCAAGAAGTTATCGACAAATGTTGGCAATTAGGTGATGACAATCCTATTCAGTTTATTCACGATGTGGGTGCCGGCGGTTTATCTAATGCCTTCCCTGAACTGGTCAATGACGCAGAACGTGGCGGTGTATTTGAACTTCGCAATGTACCAAACGACGAGCCAGGCATGTCACCACTGGAAATTTGGTGTAATGAATCGCAAGAACGTTATGTGATGTCTGTCGCACCTGAAAATCTGGCTGTGTTTGCAGCAATTTGTCAGCGTGAAAGAGCGCCTTTTGCAGTTGTAGGTGAAGCAACACGTGAACAACAACTAACCTTAACTGACGCAAAATTTGGTAACAAACCGATTGATATGCCCTTGGATGTATTACTTGGTAAGCCACCTAAAATGAGTAAAGATGTGGTTTCTACAACTGCCAAAGGCGACGTGTTTGAGACCATTGCAATTGATATTGAAGACGCCATAAAACGCGTTTTACAACTGCCAACGGTAGCGGACAAGACATTCCTTATCACCATTGGTGATCGCTCAGTTACTGGCATGGTGGCGCGTGATCAAATGGTCGGTCCTTGGCAAGTGCCGGTTTCTGATGTGGCAATCACCACCTCTGCATTTGATACCTACCGTGGCGAAGCAATGTCGATTGGCGAACGTACACCCGTCGCATTGCTAAATCATGCTGCCTCGGCGCGTTTAGCAGTGGCTGAATCATTGACCAATATTGCAGGCGCAAATATTGGTGACATCAAGCGCATTAAATTGTCTGCAAACTGGATGTCTGCGTCTAATCACCCTGGTGAAGATGCTGGATTATACGCAGCGGTCAAAGCGATCGGTGAAGAGTTGTGCCCTGAACTTGGCTTAACCATCCCGGTCGGAAAAGATTCAATGTCGATGAAAACGGCATGGCAAGAAAATGGCGAGGATAAAGCCGTTACGTCTCCACTATCATTAGTGATTACCGCGTTCGGTGCAGTCAAAGACGTGCGTAAAACGATTACCCCACAGTTGCGCCATATGGATGGCGGCAGTTTAATGTTAATCGATTTAGGTAACAAACAAAATCGAATGGGTGGTTCATGCCTGGCGCAGGTTTATGGCAAATTAGGCCAAACTACTCCTGATGTTGATTCCGCTAAGCAATTAAAATCGTTTTACTTATTGATGCAAGAGCTTATCGAGAAAGCGCTAATTAGTGCTTACCATGATCGTTCTGATGGCGGTTTATTTGTGACTGTTAATGAGATGGCTTTTGCGGGTAAAGCGGGTGTAGATGTTGATATTACCGGTTTAGGTAACGATGCAGCATCGATTCTATTCAACGAAGAATTGGGCGCCGTTATTCAAGTAAGCGACAGTGCCAGAGAGGCTGTATTAGCATTAGCTAAAAAGTATGAATTAAGCGACTTAATGCATACTATCGGGACGGTGTCTGAAAAAGATGAAATTTGCTTCTCGAGCGAGGGCAAGTGTATTACAAAAAATACCCGCACTTATTATCGCCAGCTATGGTCAAGCACTACCTTTGCTATGCAAACGCTGCGCGATAATCCTGCCTGTGCTAAACAAGAACACGATGCTAAAAGCGATACACAAAACCCAGGCCTACACAGCTCACTCACGTTTGATATAAATAATGACATTACGGCCCCTTATATTAATATAGGAGCAAAACCAGAAGTCGCTATTTTACGTGAACAAGGCGTCAACTCGCATGTTGAAATGGCGGCCGCATTTCATCGTGCAGGTTTTACACCAATTGACGTTCATATGAGTGATATGCTGGCGGGGCGCAGCCTTGATAATTTTGCAGGCTTGGTTGCCTGTGGCGGTTTTAGTTACGGTGACGTATTGGGGGCAGGGGAAGGTTGGGCCAAATCGATTTTGTTCAATGAGAAGGTTAAGGCTACCTTCCAAGCATTTTTTGAACGCAACAGCAGCTTCTCTTTAGGCGTATGTAATGGCTGTCAGATGCTATCTAATGTGAAGTCGTTAATACCGGGAGCACAGCATTGGCCGCACTTTGTGACCAATCAATCTGAACGCTTTGAAGCTCGTGTCGCCATGGTTGAAGTCGCTGACTCGCCTTCTGTCTTATTGTCAGGAATGCAAGGTTCTCGCATGCCTATTGTGGTTTCTCATGCTGAAGGTCTTGCAGAGTTTACCGTAGACGGTCAAATATCAAAATTGAAAAATGATAATCAGATCGCATTACAATATGTTGATAACTACGGGCATGTAACCAGTCATTATCCTGCAAATCCGAATGGATCGGAGCAAGGCATTACCGGCTTAACATCGTTAGATGGTCGCAGCACTATAATGATGCCGCATCCAGAGCGCGTATTCAGAGCCGTTAGTAACTCGTGGCGCCCAGATGAGTGGAAGGAAGATGGCCCTTGGATGCGGATGTTCAGAAATGCGCGCGTGTTTGTCGGCTAGCCGACGCGCCGGTTTCTTTCGCGATTGATTAACTTTTGATCTGGATGTTTTTTTATCAACACATACACCGAGGTCAAGCCACCATGCTGTTTCAGTGCGGTGTGAAAAGCAATGACTATATCAATTTGGCGCAGCCACTGATTGACATAGCTCTTTAAAAACGCTGGGAAGGGTTTACTGTTTAAGCCCATCCCATGTTGTACTAATAAGGTTCGAATACCTTGCTCATGACAGTCTTTTATTGTTTTATATAAGCCTAAGCGCGCGTCATCAAATTTCATTTGCGTCATATTGAACGTTACATCGATTTGATATTTGCCCAGTCTTAAATTTTTATAAACCCCATGCTGCACGCCGTCTTGCTTGTATTCGATGAAGTCGTAGGGATCAATAGGTTCAACTTTATCAATAGTCAATCCATTGTCATCCTTTTCAACTTCAGCAATGAGGGCTTCGCGTTTGAGTCTCTGGGCTAGCGTTTCGGTGGTTTTGTTGGTTAATGCAACTTTATCAGTTTGAGATAACGGCTTAACGTCACTCATCTCTGCAAAAAACGAAAGGTCGTTGGGAACAGAATGCGACATATAAAAACCTCGTTGATTGTCGTAGATAAGTTAGTGTTTGTACGTCAGTTGTGTGAACTTAGTCCAGTTGATACTTTTGTTAGCGCTAACTTGACGGTATTTGGGTATCGTTCTAAAAACAATTACATACCCTTGGCGATAGATGAAGAGCATGCAGAGCATAAAGAGCAAGAAAATGTGTGTACCATTTAGGATATCATACTGATATGAAAAATATTGAAACAACCAACAGCCTTGTCTGCCAACATAATATAGAACGTATGTCATGAATCAAACTATGCAAGCGGCTTTATGGATGCTTGGGGCAATATTCAGCTTTACCACTATGGCTATTGCAGGGCGTGAACTCGGTGCTGGTTTTGATACGTTCGAGATCATGTTATATCGTTCTGCTATCGGTCTAATGATCGTGCTGATACTTGTTTACGCTACGGGAACGTTTCGTCAGATAGGTATCCGCGAATGGCGCACTCATTTCATTCGGAACGTGTTTCATTTTACGGGCCAGAATCTTTGGTTCTATGCGGTGACAGTGATCCCGTTGGCACAGGTTTTTGCGCTAGAATTTACCTCGCCATTATGGGTCATTTTGCTGTCGCCATTTTTATTGGGAGAACGCCTCACATTGATACGCGTCATCGCAGCGCTAATGGGATTCATCGGTATTCTGATTGTGGCACGTCCTGATATAACAAGTTTGCATCCGGGCATTCTAGCAGCGGCATCTTGTGCTATATTTTTTGCGCTTACGTACGTGTTCACTAAACGCCTGACTCGGACCGAGAGCATTGCAGCTATAATGCTCTATCTGTCTGCGCTGCAACTGATTTTTGGTCTGATTTCAGCGGGATACGATGGGGATATCGCACTGCCTAATATTACCGATATGCCTCTGTTAGGACTGGTCGCCGCTTGTGGACTACTGGCACATTTCTGTATCACCAAAGCGCTGACGATCGCGCCAGCAACAATTGTAGCGCCCCTTGATTTTGTCCGTTTACCGATCATCGCCATTGCGGCAATGGTTATCTATAACGAGGCCATCGATATATGGGTTTTCGTTGGCGCCAGCATTATATTTGCGGGAAACTACTTAAATATTTGGGTCGAGACGCGCAAACGTGCATAAGCATGCTAGCGCCATGATCACAACAAGTTTGTTTAAAAACAGTGAAATGGTGCTACCCATTTATGACTTTGCGGTTGCCTAGCTTCTCTTCACTCAATGCACGTTGTAAAACCAGTATGTGAAAGGGAATGTTTAGATTAAACGCACTAGCAAAGTCAATTGGAAAAAATGCGTGAAAGTGTTACTTTAAAGAATAATAAAACGACGCCTAAATAGCTATAGATTCTATTAATCAAGATCCGAATAGGGTTTATGTGGATGTTATCTGCAAGCTGAAAAAAAATCTAACGTTCAAATTATCCAATCGTTATTAATCAAAGAACAATCATATGAAAAAATTATTATTTCTGATCCCTTTACTAATTGGATGTTCATCACCGAAAGAAAAATCGGATTATGAAAAACTTTTGGAATATGAAGGGAACTATGAATATATAGATCAAACCACTCTGGATATTGTAGCGTCTGAACTTGACACAACACTTTACGCAATTGTAGATAACGCGAAATACCCTTTAAAACATATCGCCTTGGATAGTTTTACCAATATTCAAGGGGTTCCTGTGGTTTTTGAGCGAGACAAATCCAATCGAGTAAAAGGCTACACAACTGACGGACTCAAATTTAAGCTAATTACGTCTGAAATTGAAAAAATGGAAATGTTCCCGAGAAAAGAATTATTTCATAATCCTGATAAATACGTTTATCACAAACCAAAAAAAACCACAGATGGGCTGGAAACCGGCAGTTTAGAAGATGAATTCAAAAATCCTGAACCTATAATCGAGATGGTCAAAGAAACCATAAAAGGAAAATTTCCCGATGTTCACAGTATCTTGATTTACAAGAATAACAAATTGGTACTTGAAGAATATTTTTACAGTTATGATGAAAACACACCGCATCAATTAAGGTCTGCCACAAAACCGTTCATCGGCGGCATTCTTGGAATTGCCGTTGACAAAGGATTAATCAAAAGTGAAAAAGAAAAACTCTTGCCCTATTTCAATTCGATTTACCCAGAAATCGCCAATTTGGATGACAGAAGTAAAGACATTACTATCGAAAACTTCTTAATGTACCGACACGGTATGGACTGTGAAAATGATAACCCTGAAAGCAAAGGAAACGAGCAGGCAATGATGCAAAGCAAGGATTGGGTCGAGTATACCTTGGATTTACCAATGGTCGCGGCGCCGGGTAAATCATCATCCTACTGTACAGGTTGTGCGCTGACTTTAGGTAGTTTAGTTGAGATAGCAACAGATGAAAATATAGAAGATTTTGCACAAAAAAATCTATTTAGGCCCTTGGGGATCTCAAATTACGCTTGGACTTTTGAGCCCAATCAGGCTAGTGGAACTCATTTTAGTCAAATGTATATTACGCCTAGAGACTTGATAAAATTGGCGACGTTATTTAAAGATGGCGGTAAATGGAAAGGTAAGCAAATAATTTCCGAAAGTTGGATTGACAAAACATTTGATACGGACGAAGGCGACTATGGGTATTTGTGGGAACATAAATATTTCATAGTTGATGGACAAAAATATAATTCTTATTTAGCTTCGGGTAACGGTGGACAAAAAATCAATATTTGGCCCGAACTGGATATGATTACCGTGTTTATGGGCGGAAATTACAATTCATATGCACTTTATGGAAAAAGCACCCCACCAAACCAAATGATCCCGATGTACATACTAAAGGCTGGAGAAAAACCAGCACATAAAAATACATACAAAAAATAGGCGAAATAGTAAAAAATTCAAGGCTTTTGGCTTGTATCAAACATGGCTCTTAATCAAAAGTTTGGGGCTTCGCAATCACCTACTTTTGATATACTAAGCGTTGTCCGCTATTAAAAAACATGGTTACTACCATCAAGTTCAAATGTATTTCCTTAATCAAAGGTTGCTTTGTTAAAAACTCAATAGAGTATCCCGCGTTGAGCATTCTGCCCAACAACAAGAACACACCCGCTCGGCGAATAGTCATATCAGCACTAGATCTTCCTTTAGTTAGCTTGAAATGGCCCTCACTGAGCGAACTAACATCATTTTTAGAGATTAACTCATTGTTAACTTTCTTCTGTATATCATGCGTTCAGAATTTGACTCAAGGCGATTGATTAATAATAGCGTTGGTTCAGCCAATGTCATTTTTGATGTTAACTACCATACATAGGTTCGAATTAGGTAAATTATGTTTTTTGAAAACTCAGTCAGTGACAATCAAACCTTGCTTAGGCTAGTGACGTATTTTGCGCCGCACAAGGCAATGCTATGTGTTGCTATTGTTGGTCTTATTTGTTTTAGCGTTGTTGATGCTGGAATGATTTATTTTATTCAACCGCTAATAGACGATGGATTAGCTAAATCTGACGGAAAAGTACTTAAGATTGGAGCTCTATTGGTTATCGTTATTTTTATACTTCGCGGTGTTGCTAGTTTTTTATCTAACTATTGTATGGCTTATATCGGAAGTAAAATAACGTTTACTATCAGGCGGCAAGTATTTAGTCACTTGCAATATTTACCTTTAGATTTTTTCCAAAAACACAATACTGGAAAATTGATATCAAAAATAACCTATGACGCTGAGCAAATTTCCAAAGCGACGTCGGAAGTCTTCACTGTTTGTATTAGAGAAACTTTAATTGTTCTGGTTTTACTGGGCATAATGTTGCACTCAAGCTGGCAGTTATCATTGATATTTTTGATTGTTGGTCCTGTAATAGGATTAGTCATTAATTTTGTATCGAAGCGTTTTAAACACATCAGTTTAAATATGCAAAATGCAATGGGAGAAGTAACCCGTCATACGGAACGCGCCATAAGTAGCCATAGAGAAGTGTTAGCCTTTGCCACACAGAGCCTTGAAAGTTCACGATTTAGTCACGCTAATAACATTAATCGCCGACAGTATATGAAGCTTGCAACAACTTCAGCGATAAGTAATCCTGCTATTCAACTCATTGCATCTGTAGCGATAGCCGGTGTGCTCTGGTTGGCAAGTCTTGATGGTGTAATTGGACAAATTAGCGCAGGAGAGTTTACCACTACGTTAGTCGCCATGGGTTCTTTGCTTAGACCGTTAAAGCAACTGACCAATATCAATCAATCTTTACAACGAGGTTTAGTGGCCGCTAGCAGTCTTTTTGGTGTGCTTGATGAACCTGTTGAAATTGATTCTGCAAACCAAGAGATCACGTCTTTTAGCAAACATATAAAAGTGCGTAATCTCAATTTTTCTTATCAGAGTGATAGCCAGTTAGTACTAAAAAATGTGAATTTCACTTTAATTAAAGGTCAAACAATCGCATTAGTAGGTGAGTCTGGCAGCGGGAAATCGAGTATAGCAAACCTACTGATGAGATTTTATATTGCTCAAGAGCCACAAATTAGCATTGATGATATTCCCTTAAATCAATTGTCATTGAATAATCTAAGGCAACAATTTTCGCTAGTATCTCAGCAAGTTGTTTTGTTTAACGACACCATCGCTTCAAATATTGCATATGGATGCAATCGTCCGGTTACAGCTGGGGAGATTGAAGAAGCAGCAAGAGTGTCAGACGTATGGGGTTTTGCTGAAAAGTTACCTGAAGGATTAAACAGTTACATCGGAGAGAATGGCGGCCAATTATCTGGCGGACAAAGACAGCGGATCGCGATTGCCAGAGCTATTCTTAGGGATGCTCCAATACTGATTCTGGATGAAGCAACTTCAGCACTAGACACAAAGTCAGAGCATATGATCCAACAAACACTTTCTAAGTTACAGCAACACAAAACCACAATCGTGATTGCTCACCGGCTTAGCACGATACAGAATGCTGACCAGATCCTAGTAATGGAAAATGGGTGTGTTTGTGAACGAGGAACTCACCGAGAATTATTGTTAATGAAAGGCGCTTATTATTATTTATATCAGCGGCAGTTTCATGACCAAGCTAATTAGCAAAGCACTAAAACTATTAGTAGGAGAACTTATTAGCTCCTCTAACCACCAAATTAAAATATATAACCGGAACCACTTATGAACGAAATTGACGCTCGAATATCAGAATTTTATGATTTTTTCACAGTAGTAGCCATTATTGGAATTATCTTTTATGTACTTACAATTATTGAAACAATCTTCGACGTTTCAACAAAGCGACGGCTAGGCTTGAAGCAAACTATGGCGAATGTTGCCATTGAAATCGGCAATCGTATTCTAGACAATACGGTGATCGGTGCAGTCTTCATCATTGGATTTTTGTTTACCGAGCAGTTCGCTGTCTCCGAAATTCCCGTGACTTGGTGGAGTTGGTTACTCGCAATTATTGCTGTTGATTTCACTTATTACTGGATGCATAGAATTGAACATGAACGTCGGATCCTCTGGGCTGTTCATAGTGTCCATCATTCGTCTCAAGAGTACAATTTAACCACCGCACTTCGTCTATCTTGGCTTGAAAGTTTATATGAATGGCTATTTTTTATTCCCTTGCTTCTTATCGGGTTCGATGCAATACAAGTGTTAGCGTCATTATTCGCTGTGGTTCTCTATCAAACATGGATCCACACAGAAAAGGTAGGCAAGCTCGGTTGGCTCGACCGCATTCTTAACACGCCATCAGTGCATCGAGTTCATCATGCCACAAATCCAGACTATATCGACAAGAATTATGGCGGTATTTTAATAATCTGGGACAGGCTGTTTGGAACGTATCAAGCTGAAAATGAAAAACCAATTTATGGCCTCACTACCCAACTTGAATCCTCGAACCCCTTAACTATCAATTTTGGAGAATTCCGGACAATATATAAGGATGTAATTCACGCTGAAAGTGCATCGCATAAAGCCAGTTATGCATTCGGGCGCACGGGTTGGCAGCCGAGCAAGTGGGCAAAACAAACCGTCGATGAATAGACGAATAAACCACTTAGTACTCGTCCTTATGTTGGCATCAATAGAGATGCCATTCGCCAAGGCCGAGTCAGTCCAATGTTGTAATGCCGAGAATTTACTTTTAAGACACCATTTGCAGTAAGACAACGACAAAACTAAGTCTCTCAATAAGTTAAGTTGTCATTCTAATGGCAGTTGATCCGACAGCCCTTGTAAAAACTGCGAATAACCTGACAAAAAGCACAATGGACAACTCCTCCCAATATTTTTATGCTACCAAAGAGTTGCTTAAACGGTCACGACAAATTGGCCATACTCACTAACAACATATGTTGAGCGCCGCAGTATAATAGCAAAATACGCTTAGACGTAATATGTGGTCTATACATAATGGGTACTTGAGCGCAGTTGCAAAAGCAATCTACTAAGTCATTTGCATTCGCTTTCATAGGTGCCATTAGCGCGAATTAATAATTTATAACGTTTAAGCATTGGTAAAACTCTAATTAATCGATTTTAAGCAAATCGTTCACCTGCCAACTTTGCGTGAAAATAGTCCCATCCCAAGTTTGGATAGTGATCCACACCTTGTCATTGCCAACTATATCCACAGGAGATATAGCGTGCACATGCTGAAGCAAGTTACTGCCGTGCAGTAAACCAATATCATTCAGTTGCAATTGTTCAATAGGAATAGGCGCTATGCCAATGTTTGCATATGCTTGGCGAATTTGGACAACACTACCTTCGTTTATAAAAACCGTAAAATCCTTAAACCAGTCTAAAACATGTGCATAGGGGGCCTCTTTATTGACAGGCTGAATAGTTATATTAAATTCGCCCATTTGCAGCTGTTGGTAAAAAAAAATAAATAGGGAATACTAGGGCTAACCCACTTAGTTTAAATTTGTGACGATTAAAAATCGTGTTTTTACGTATCGCCATATTAAACTCCTTCTATCGGGTTCAGGGTGCCTCGAGGCTTAACCTTCTCTTTCACCTGCTGACGAATACGGCTTCCCCAAATCATAAAACCGGTAATAGACATACCGCTTTATCAAAAAAAATGGAGTTACCACTGCCCATAATTTTGTAGGTGTCTCGGTTATGTTCAGGCAGCATAATATAAGTTGGCATCGGTATACCGTCAAACCGTATATTGGGCTCACCTACAATCACTGGATCGGTGGCAGAGGTATCATACAGTAAGGTGTTTACAT
>NZ_PJAR01000032.1 GCF_002836745.1 Glaciecola sp. 33A
GATATCTCATAAAAACGAGAACTAATTTACCTGTTCTTGAGTTTGAAAAAGATGAACTTCCTTTTAAGATCGAACTCAAATTGACGATTACCAAGTTGCAAATGCCTGAATTAGTTTTAAGGTGATTGTTACTTTATGATGCGCCATTCGATAGTAACTTATTTTAAAAAGGTCAGTTGCTACGGTATTTATTTACGAATAACAATCCAAAATTGAAAACTTAGATTGAGATTGTAACTTTGAATCCAAAGCATCGCTCGTGCAGGGCTTTTTTTTACAGGGAAGGGATCATCAATAGAATAATGTTGTCACTTCTACAATCCCAACATTTCTCCAGAAACCGAGAGATTTTTGCCAGCAGGCATGATGCGCTCAAGATAATCAGGATATCGAGGGTTTTGACCGTATAGTTTTGGGCCCTGAGCTAGCTATTCACGGCTTAATTTGCTCAGATTGGCTGCCTCGCTCAACTTCTTTAGCCGAGGCCAGAAATTGTCTTAGACAGCTGAACGGCAATAGCCGTCACACGAGCGTGAAGATATCAATTGAGCGTTTAGTACCAGATGCGGATATTCGATTGTGCGCAAAATCTAACGAGTTAGAGAAAGCAGATATTTCATACAACAACTACCTATACCGAAAGGCAACGTTCACGATTGAAGCTTAAAAAATCAATACCTGTTGAATAGAACAGGTATGTCGTTTATTCCACGTACACTCATATTAATTACCTTTACATCTCGGATTACGGTCAAAAGTTTCGGTAATAAATTTGAGAGCATCATCAACAGGCTCTTCGTATAACGTTAAAAAATGATCAAGTTCATAAGACAGCAGCGTAAACTGGTGATCAGGGTTTTTGTTGTTGACTCGCTCCATAATATCTTGCGACATTTCGTGAGATTGCCAGACGGAGTCGAGTTTAGCGCCTTGTAGTAAAACAGGTTTTGATATTCTTTCAACGGGTATACTGGCCTGTTCGAGTATTTTTGTATTTTCGATACCTGCTTCATGCAAGGCTCTAGCTTCGATTGGCCCTTTTGTTAAATAGGCAAACATTCCTCTGGAGAACCAAGGGTACTCAACAAATGGAAGTGGCTCATCATTAACACGCCACGAAGAATTTCGAGCTAAGGTAATCTGATTTGATTGCCATACCACACTAGATGGCACTACGGCGATTGTAGCATCAGCAAAGTCAGTATATGCTGCAATTAGCAACGCAAGCTCTGCACCTTTAGAAACACCAAGAATAGCAACGCAGCGTTGATTACCCTTGTCGTCAGTTGAAACATCTTTAATACGTTTAACTATCGATTCAATCGGAATTTCTTTTACATAAGGTGGAGTGCCAGGTGCTTGATGGTAAGCAATAGAAGCGACTGAGTAACCATTGGCAATAATTGCTTTGGCTAGGGTACGAGATTTAAGAGTGCCGCCTTCGGAGCCTCCTAGCACTAAAACGATAGGTGAGTTATTGGCCGTGTCCTTCGAGTCGCGAAGGATGTAACTTGAGCGAACATCACCTGCAGGGAACTCCGAGCTAAGGCCAGTGCCTCGTTGAAGAGACCACTGTACCATGTCTGAATAAAAGTCAGAGGTAGCGGTATTCGCTACTTTTGGTTGGCTAGTGCAAGCACTAAGTAAAAACAAAACCACGATTATAAGACAGTTTATAATGCCTATTGAATGACTCAATTGTATATTCCTTTATTCATAGGCTCCATTCGACAGTAAGGATACTTCTCAATCTACTTTGTTTCAAGCACCTATTTGTATCCCGAGCGTCGCCGAACTGCCCGAACTTGTCATAGCCAACTGAACGGCAAACCGGACACACAATTGAAATAGAGTTAAGTGAAGTGAAGAGCTTCTTCCAAGAAGGGGAACGATAGTATAAAATTAAATAACGCAAAGCATTCAAGGGTATCTTTCGTTGAGGCACGTAGGCGTTAAAAAATAGTTACTAAAGGACTAATAATGACAAAAAACACTCTGCAACTGGAAAAATTCTCTTCGCTTCAACGCCGAATCATTGGTTTGTGGTTGCTAACGATATTTGTATATTTAGCCTATGTTGGGTTTACAGATGAGTCTCTATCAATATTGTTTCTATCTGGAATAACAAACATTTTATTATTACCGCTCTATTGGACTAAATTTAGGCAAGATGAGATGAATAATCGGATAAGCAACCCTGTAGAACACTTTAGAGTAGAAAATAATCTGGTTACGATTGGCGATAGTAAGTTGCCCTTAGAGAAAGTAAAAAGAGTAGCTATTGACTTACAAGATAACATTGCTTATTGCTCGCTCCCTTTTAATCATATAAAACCTGGTGTTTATCCAAGCTTCACTTTCCCTGCGGAGCTGGCTGAAGCATTAACGCGGCACATCAGAGCTAAGTTACCATTGGCCACGATTATTGAATAATCAGCCCCAAAGCATATTTTTTAACCAATTAGACTAAAATAGAACTAGGTAATAAACGATAAACGGCCATGGGACTAAATGAAACCAGACTCACTCCTCCTTGGTCGAAGAAGACTAAATCACAGGAAATAGCTGCGACTGGTTTCTGGGCAGAAGTGGTAAGACAGCGTTCGGTTGGATTACCAAAAATCGCTTAAACAAGATTAATTTACCGAAACAGGAACGACTATAAACTGCCCTTTTTTGCATTATTAGGTAAGCTCGCCATATTGTATTTTTTGCCAAATTATAACGGGCTTCAATACGGCAAAACCGGACTGTCAGCCAGTCGTAAATTGAGCCTGTTTTTGCAACACTTGTCAGTATCAAATTCAAGGATGAATGGATGTGCTGGCAACGCAACAAGGCCGAACCTATAAGCGCCATCGACCAGAAACAACGCTACTCTATCAATTGGTTGAACGTTACTACCCAGTTTTTACCGCAAACTTAGCCGACCAAGGCAAGTATTTACCCAAGTATGTTGAGCGTGAGTTTGATGATTTCTTGCGTTGTGGACGACTAAAGCACGGTTTTTTGCGCGTGGTATGTGGTGACTGCAAACATGAGAAGTTAGTTGCCTTTAGCCGCAAACGCAGGGGCTTCTGCCCTAGTTGTGGCGCAAGAAGAATGGCCGAGAGTGGAGCACTGTTGGTTGATGATATACTTGGGGGTTACCCAGTTCGTCAATGGGTGTTAAGTTTACCCATCCCCCTTCGATTGTTACTAGCAAGATACCCACGTGAATTAAGCAAGGTGATGCAAATTATTCACCGCGCTATTTCTACACACATAGTACACAAAGCAGGTTTTACCAACAAACAAGCGAAAACTGGGGCAGTTACCCTTATTCAGCGATTTGGAAGTGCACTTAACTTAAACATCCACTTCCACATGTTGTTCTTAGAAGGTGCCATTTCCGAAGAACCATGGGGCGGTACCACCTTTACACGAATAAAAGCACCATCTCATAGCGACATGGTCGAACTAGTCCATACAATCAGCCAACGCATCGCTCAATATTTAGAAAGAGTCGGCTTGGTTGAGCGCGATATGGAAAGCAGTTTTCTTAACTTGCCTGTTGATGATGAAGACAGTCTATTGCACCTGCAAGGTGCTTCAGTCAGCTACCGCATAGCGATGGGACCTCAACAAGGCCAGAAGGTGTTTACGCTACAAACATTACCGGCTAGCAATGCCGGCGAGTATGGTCAGGTAGCTAATACAAGTGGATTTTCCTTACATGCTGGCGTGTTCGCCAATGCCGATGAGCCAGATAAATTAGAAAGACTTTGCCGTTATATCAGCCGACCAGCGATTAGTGAGCAACGTTTAAGCATGACCGACCAGGAAAAAGTGCACTATGAATTGAAAACACCTTATCGTGACGGTACAACCCACGTATTCTTTGATCCTCTAGACTTTATTGGCAAACTAGCTGCTCTCATTCCACCACCAAGACTTAACTTAACTCGGTTTTTCGGCGTATTCGCCCCTAACAGCAACCTTCGTGCACAAGTCACCGCTTCCCAGCGAGGTAAGAATAGCCCTATAAAGAAGATAGCCAAACTGATAATCCTTATCACGCTAGAGGCATGAGTTGGATACAGCGCTTAAGACGGGTATTCAATATTGACATCAACGAATGCGAAAAATGCAAAAAACACAATGTAAGCATCATCGCTTGCATTATAGATATCCATGTTATTCAAAAAATATTGAAGCATTTAGACAAAAAGTACCTAACTTCTAAACAAACAACGATATTACCACCATTACGTGCGCCACCTGAAGAGCAATACGCAAACGATTTTACTATTCAACGTGACTTCAACTTTGGGGCATAGACTACCTTTACTGCAAGAGTGAAAGAAACACACTATTACATGGTGGGAGCAATGGCATCCTGATCACCCAATTCCTGTACCAATAGCCTATCTTCGCATGACATTTCAAACTAACACGTCATACAAAACTTCCACAATTAAACACTTCCACAAACTGAGCTAGTCTAGAAGACAACTGTAACCAAGGGCTAGTAAATAGCTTTTATTCTTCTTATACTCAATTTTAAGTGTTCGTTTAAATTCCTAAACCATATCCTTATTGGTAATTTTTCACTAAATCCTACAAAGTCCGACATGAAAAGTGGGGACCTTTCTAATTTTCATTAAAAAATTTGACATTAAAAATAATTAATGTTGAAAAATAAAAATGTGATTAGATTCAAGGAATGAAATTTTGAACATAAAATCTAGATTTATCCTCATGCTTTTTTTACTCGGAGTAAGTGCTGAAGTATTTGCGGTTTGCCAAGTACGTTATATTACTATCAGAGAAGACGGTCAACCCCCTGAAACCGTGGCAGTATGGGTATGTGACTGAGGTGGTGGTGTTGGTCCAGGTGTTGGTCCAGGTGGTGGCGGCGGTGGTCCAGGTGATGGTGATGGTCCAGGTGATCCTCCTCCCGCACCAATCGATCCTGAACTAGACGCTCCATCATGCGCAGCAATCGAGGAAGCCTTAGAAGATAGAGACTGCGAAGAAGATATTGTAGATATGTCCCCCAATGGTTGTACCGGTGTTCCAAACGGTGGAACAACTCCTAGTGGACGTTCTTACAGTTTTCTAGGTGCTTGTAATTCTCACGATCTCTGTTATGGTTTTTCAGGTAGCTCTCAAACGCATTGTGATCAAACATTCTTATCGAATCTGTATCAGATTTGTGATGATGAATTTGGTTCGGCTGCAACAGTATTAGGCCTTCCAAACGTTGCTCGAGCATCTTGCCGCATTCATGCTGGTGCAATGGGTATAGGAGTTACTATTGTAGGGGCACCTTGGTTCAACCAAGCTCTAAACGATTCTGTTTGCAATCAGTTTAACGACGCTCACGATCAAAATAATTGCTAAAGTTAGATAAAAATGATGAGAAAATTTTATTGGGTAGGTTTCTCTTTACTAATAATATTCGGATTTGTAATATTTCTTACTGATAGTGAAACGAGTCTTAGTAACAACGAAGTTATTTTGAAACAAGAAGCATCAGTCTCAGCAGTACGCCATAATGAAAAATATGGCGATCCTACTGAGGCTTTATCAATGTGGGGCTATAACCAAAACAATTATTGTCTCAACTCCTATACCGAGGTCATCGGCTTTTCAACCGATTTACAAAATATTGCAAAGAAAAATACGAAGAGAATGTCAGTGTTTTTTGACGATAGGTTGGAGTTTTTGACATCAACAAAAACTTTTATAGATTATGAAACTTCAAACATTTCAGATTATTTTGTATCACCGGATATCATAAAAGCCGAAACATTTTCTCGGAAAGAATCTGAAGATATTCTAGCTATAGCTAGATCATCTCTAGAGAACATGGACATTCTTTTTAAAAATTATAGTGGAAATCTTGAATTTACTCAGTTTTTAGTAGGGAACTACAACCTTTTTCATATTGGTATTTTTGAAACTCAGTTGCAAACAATGGGGAAAGATAGTCTACAGTCAATTTTGATGAGAGCTATTATTGCAAATGTTCCGGTAGAATATATCGAACTGATATATGAAGCCTCAATGGACCCATCAATTTTTCTTTACAGCACTAAAAGCAAACAAAAATCAGTCATTCAATTTGCTTTAGAGAATTCTGCTTTTAACTTGATACCATTCTTTATATCTCAAAATGCGCCAACCTACATGCATACACCAGAAAACTCGTTTTATTACTCTCTTGGGATAGGGGCTAAATCAGCAAAAGATATAAATGACATATGGAATATAGTTGACCTTTTAGTTCCTATAATCGGAGAGCCTACCGCACCAGATGTGCTAAAAATCATACAAAATTCTGAAGGGAACCTAGGTTTAGAAAAATTAAATTATTTTGGATATGATGCCTTAAGCTTTGGTGTAAGACAGCATGAGAGGGTTTTTGAGACTAACCAGTTTGATGAGAAGTGGTTAAAACAAAACACCACATACGTACTTGAAAACTGGCGACACTATATTGTAGATGTAGATAAAAATTCTCAATGCAAATCGGTTAGCAAAGAAAATTATCATTGGACAGATGAAAAATTAATTTCTTGGTACCGTCAAAATTTAAGGAATGGGAACACGCTGAATGAAATTGACCGCGAGTTATCAAACATATCTAGACTTTATGTAGAGCGTGCAAGATCCTTTATTCTAAGAGGTGATATCAGTCTAGTTGACTCTGCAAGCTCCCGCAATAATAAAGACTTGATTTCCATACTTGAATTAGTCGAGCAGGAGGAGTGGCTCGCGGCAGAGAGTAGCATCAAGAAATTAAGATCGGAAGAGGCCTTGGTGGGCCTAACTAATTCTATGATAATGAGAGCATCATCAATTGATGTGTTAAACCAGATACTGAAAATAGGAGCCAAATTAGACGCAACTAGTTTAATTACCGCTCTGCATTTAAAAGACTCAAACACACTTCACTGGTTGTTACAAAATGGTGTAGATTTTAATTCAAAAGACATGTTCGGCAGAGAATTAATTTATTGGATTGTAGTTCTAAATAGATTTGATATTGCAGCTGAGTTCCAATCCGAGTTAGAGTCTGTAGAAATTTACTCTGATACATTTGGACTGAATCCAAATGAACTATTAAAGCTACAATGTGTCGCATCTCAAGATAATGCTAAATATTTAGAACGATTCAAAATCGCAAGTAATCTAAGCAAATCTGTCAATTCGGCTAAATGTAATAGTATTTGAAACTAAGGATTGTTTATTATGACTATTGTTAAGTTAAACGTAAGTGTTCTCGTTTTCATATCTGCACTTTTCATGAGTGTCGCTTATGGAAAATTCATTGTATCTGCAAATTTTGTATTGTATATGATGGTCCCTACCTTAATTTTTTCATTAGGGTCCCTACTGATAAAGCCTGGCTGGAGCATTCGTATGTTTACTTTTAGTTATGCTGGCTTAGGGTTAGCTATATTAGTAACGTTAATCACCGTCTACCTTGGATCACAAAAAATAGTGCATCTAGACGCAATTGGTGCAGGAATTTGGTTTTTAGTCGGTTTTCCCATAATTAGTATAATTCTGTGTATGTGTGGTACTTTTTTAGGAGCTCAGACAAGTAGCCACGTCAAATAGGTGAGCGCCTAGTAAACAGCGCACAATCTTGTCGCTTACTATTGCCACTTTATCTGGAGCTGAAAACAACGTTCTTGTGCAGAAAGTCCCTACGAAGATGCAAACAAACGCTATCAACTCATTTGCAATTAGAGAATCTTGTTGTTTCAACTGACACCATATAGTTTGAGGGCAGTGCTAAGCGATTTCATAGATCCTTATTTGAGGTATGAGCAACACCTAGAGGCAATTGCAGGGTGTGAGGAAACAACGGATCATATGGTAGAGCACCTTATACGGCTTTTTGGGGCTGAAAACTTTAAAGAGCTTAGTGAGACGCCAGAGCAAATGCGAAATGAGATGCAGCGAATAACTAGCATTATTCCTGATGAAAGTAGAGAAGTATTAATCGATAGAGTGGCAACTGTGTCAAATGACATGAAAGATACAATTGAAAATCACTTAAAGAACAGGATGTTAATTTGCAGCTCAATCTGAACCAGTGAGGGTGTATTTTGCACTAAATATTGACCCTACCAAGAATTGGCCAAGCACTGATTCGTCTACCCAAGAAAGCAATTTTTTGGGTCATTTATTCAATGCAATTGTGGGTCAATAATCAATGCAAATTAACATATAGATTATTGTGGTTGAATGACTATAAACTGCTGTGAGTTCAATTGGTCAATGCAACGCTATACTAAAATAAAGCGGAGGCGTTGCCATGAAACAGAGAAGAAGAATTTATTATAATGCACAACAACGTGCCTTAATTTGGGAGCGATATCAGCAAGGTGAATCTTTGCATGACATAGCAAAGTTTTTTGATAGAGGCCATTCAAGCATACAGGGCATATTAGTTAAAACCGGGGGAATCAAACCTCGAGCTAAAAAAAGAGCACCATCATGTTTAACAGCTCAAGAACGAGAAGAAATTTCTCGCGGTCTATCATCGCAATTATCTATTCGCGAAATAGCCAAACAACTGAATCGCGCGCCCTCAACAATATCTAGAGAAGTTAATCGCAATGGTGGCCGCATTATTTATAGGGCGAACAAAGCTGATATAGCTGCGTGGGAACGAGCAAAACGACCAAAACCCTGTAAACTTATATTGAATAAAGCATTGGCAAAGTTAATTGCGATGAAATTACATCGTAGCTGGTCACCACAGCAAATCGCTGGTTGGTTGATGCGAACTTATCCTAACAAGGACTTGCATGTGTCTCACGAAACAATATATAAAACGCTTTATATCCAAACGAGAGGAGCATTGAAAAAAGAACTTCAAAAATGCTTGCGCTCTCAGCGGGTTATGAGACGTTCCAAACACGCAACCTTGAAAGGAAAAGGTTTAGGTAAGATAGTCGATGCTGTGCATATTAGTGAAAGACCACCAGAAGTAGCAGATAGAGCGGTTCCTGGTCAGTGGGAAGGAGACCTAATTGCAGGCTCAGGAAATAGCTATATCGCTACTTTAGTTGAGCGGCACTCTCGTTATGTAATGTTAGTTAAAGTCGCCAGTAACAAAACAGCAGCTGTTATTAGCGCGCTGATAAATCAATCGAAAAAACTACCCGACGAATTATATAAAACATTAACGTGGGATAGAGGGTGCGAAATGTCTAATCACAAGGAATTCACTTTAGCCACCAACATTCAAGTTTACTTCTGCGATCCGAAGTCACCCTGGCAACGAGGCTCAAACGAAAATACAAACCGACTTTTGCGTCAATACTTCCCTAAGGGAACAGACCTCAATGTCCATTCTCAACAAAAATTAAGTCAAGTTGCTAGACAACTAAACGAAAGGCCAAGAAAAACGTTAGACTATGAGACACCAGCAGAGAGATTTAACCAATGTGTTGCGTCCATCTGTTGAACTCACAGCTCATAGCCGACTGCCAGGGCTCTTACGTCAATTGGCGCTTTGTGCCAATTGCGGTCATTGGGCACTTTTGATTGTTACTTCGGCTAAACGGCAATTGCAGTCGTACGCGGTTCAAAATTGTGTGGGAAGTTTATGTTATAAATATGCGTAGAGGTGCGCGATAATGACAGGCTCTTCCGAGCCTAAATCCGTCATACAATATAATCTTTTCGTATAAAGTTTGATTTAGTTCAAACAAATTCTACGAATAAGCCATTATATGGTTGTGGTTGTGGTTGTGGTTGTGGTTGTGGTTGTGGTTGCGGTTGCGGATAATATAGCAATGTTTTGGGTAGGTGGATAAGAATAACGTGTGTTATTTCGATTCTGAGTTAATATACAAAGCACTAGAAACGATAAGAACAATTGTTAGTTATTATAAGTAAAGGGGTTACTTTACACTCATGACAGGAATGGACTGGTTTGGAATTTCCGCCTCTGCAATTCTATCAATTATAGCGCTTATTGATTTGTGGCGAATCAATACATCTTTAAAATCAAAACTTCTTACAAGTTTACTGTTGGTCTTTCCTATTCTTGGCGTCACTATGTATTTGATACTCAGGCCGGATATAAAGAAAGTAAGGCATAGCTCACAATTCAATCATTATTATGGAAGAGGGTATTACTACCCTTACCAAATTATGAAAACACAGCTTAAGTTTGCAAAAGAAAATGCCAATAAAATAGGTAAAGAAATAGATGTAGGCCTGTCAATATGGCCGAGTCCTAGCGGAGATGCAGAGTTAATCTCAAAAAATGTTGCTTCAGTTGACATCGATAGAGCATTTGACAGCTTGTCTTGGGAAGATATTTGTTTTGTAACCCTAGTGAAAGATAAATATTTATGGCTTGAAGTCAGTGGTAGTCATAGCGATGGATTCTGTGCAAAACTGGTAAAAGATGATGGCGAATTTTTTATCGAGCCTCCTCCATCATCACCTCAAGAAATGAAAAAGCTAATAATGTTATTCTACTCAGATAGTCAAAACTTCATAGACAATGTAATCAAGAGTAAAAGACAGGTTATATTTCCCAATCAATAATTTTTTTACTATAGCTAGTAGAAGAATTTACTCCTATGAGCTGTTCGGCCAGCATATTCGATTGTGCTTAATTTCTGCGCAGACAAGTATGGTAAAAAACGCGATTGACGGCTGCCTGAACTAGCGCTTTTTTTTGGACTTTGGAGCAAGTTGAATAAGTTGGACTGTATTGCCAAAAATCGCTTAAACAATGTTAATTTACCGAAAACAGGTACTGCGACAAATTGACCTATTGCGTCTGATTGGGTAAGCTCGTCATATTGTATTTTTTGCCAAATTATGACGGGCTTTAATACGGCATAAGCCGACGTTGGACGAAGACAATGCCGGCGGTGACAAGGTTCAGCATGCAATGTAATTTAACACCGCGTTCAAAAATGAAACTCACAAAAAGCGGACGTTATCATTTCTCATTATATGTTACTCGTTAGGTATTTTGCATAAGTCCTCACCGATATCAATATTATCAAAACAAGTTATTGGTTGTGGTGATGTATCAACTGGCGAATAGCGCAATATAACAGAGTCCTCTGCGGCGGTGAGGGGAGCTTCAAAGTTGGTTTCCCGAGGTACACTAAAAATAGTTTTGTCCAAATTAGTTTCATCACTTTCAATTAGAAAGAGGACACTGTCGGTCAAAACGGCTATCCGTTTTATTTTGGCTCTGATAGTTATTTGAGATCTACCGGCCTGTGCCAAATCTGCTCCATTTTGATTGCTTAAAAGCTTATTTAAAAAAGCGCGGCGAGCTACTTCTGGCGTTGTACCCGTTGCAAAAATATCACGGTTATTATAGGCAACCATCCCATAACCCTGGCGATTGCCGCTACTGTCTTTCAATATGCTCACATAAGTGGTTACACCATCGACGTTGTAGGGTTGTGGACTGGATGCTTTGTATCCGGCCTCTTGCACAGCACCTTCCATGACCGTTTGTGCCACGCTCTCTGTTAGTCCTTGGCGTCGGTAAAAGATCGCTTTGCCGGTTCGTGAGTTACCCATTACAAAACCCATTGTTCCCTCTTGGGATGAACCATCAGATTGAACACCCGTGTACCAAACACCTTGTCCGTCGGATGTGTAAGTAAAAAGGGTTCCTGGGGTTGCCCTAATTACGTTATCGCCAATAAACACCGCATTTAGCCATCCAGCTATATACGTTCCCCAATCGTCCACTTGACTGGCGAATATATCTTGCGGATATATCCTATCAATCCAGTCTGGAGCTTGTTCGGGAGAGAACTCCTCAAATTCGCCTGTAGTGGCATCTAACATAACGACAGATTTGACGTCCAGCCCCTTCACTCCAATTACACTATGTAAAACTGGTAATACCCAATACGGCTTTAAATCTTCATCTCTTAGTTCTAAGGCGGGTGCGCCAAATCTTACTTGTGCATAGCCGGAGTTGAACAAATAGCGTTTGATGTTATCGAAACCATAAAAGCCACTATCACCATACCGTATAGGGAATTTGTCGAGTACTAATGCAGCGTCATTTATGTCAGTAGCACTAACCATGACGTAACCTGGAGATTCTGAATTATTGAACCATTTGATTAAGCTTTTATTCACCAATGGCGCAACCCAATACAATTGGCTATTTACACTTTGAATCCTTAACTCATCAAATTCATATCTAGAGCCTAAACCTAGTCGTTTACTGAGCATAGTTTGCGCTGTTTTAAAGGCCAAGTTCTGGTCAATATATCTTCCCTGCTGAGCGTCAATTAGAGTTTCACTAGCATCGAAAACCTCAGTTTCGGTGAGTGCAAGCCGTTGACGAAATTCATCAGCATTAAAAGCGGCTGAACTAGTAACCAAATAGACTAATAGTGCGATGATACAACTTGATGCATATACAACAATTGATGTGTCAACACTTGAGTGATGAGCGCTCCTAATTTGTTGTGCATTGTTTGACTGATTAAAAATAGAGGACAATCCTAGTCCTAGGCCTGCGAATAGAAAAATAGAGACGTAGATTGGATATTCACTAAAAGACAAGCTCGGGTGAACGAAAAAGCTCAGGAACAAAGCAATGGGAAAAATTACAACGGTCATCATTAACAAAGAACTAGTGCTTTTAAAGCCTTGCTTAAGACTAAAACCTGCACATATTAGCGAGGTCAATGTGTATAAAAGACTACTGAGAAAAATTATCATTGCTTGCCTTAAGAATTGTAAAGTTAGCCAAATCATACAGATATAGAAGGGCTATTCAATATTTTTATGGGCGCTAAAAAGTAAAGAGGGTATACCTAAGTTAACAGGTATGCTCCAAGAAGTGCTCAGACAAAATCTAATCTAAACGACTATATACTGCCATTTTTTGCCTAAGACAGCTCAACGGCAATTGCGGTCATACGAGCATGAAGATATCAAATGAGCGTTTAGTGCCAATAACGGTCATTTCGGCCTCAATATTATTTGCGCTACTGAAGGAAGCGGACGTTTCAAAATCACCATCGAAGGGCTCCAAAGGGCAGACTTCAGAAACAAAACGGTGTCGGAAAATAAAACCTCAGTGTTAGTTTAGTAAGTGCTAGCAGCACTCTCCAATGCGTTGCATTGACCTATCTGTTTTCTAATGTAAGCGCCACAGCGTTGGAAGGATATTTTCGAGCAATTGTTACAAATGGTCGTAGGACGAGAAGGTTCCTAAAGAGCGCACCAACGAGATGCGCTACAAATTATTACTCCGGTATATCGGTCTTTTTATCTTGGTTTTGTAAACACATCATTAAGACCGCCTCGGCATTCATTGCATCAAAAGATGCCGCTGCCCATTCTGAAGATCCAAAAGTAGTATCGGCTAATACACTTTCAGCCTCTTGGAGGTTCGACGCCTCGCTCCCACAAGTACCGGCGATAGCTGCACCTTGCATAAAAAAGGTTACACAGATTAATGATGCTATTCTTATTGATATTTTCTTTGTTGACATTTCTTTATCCTTGTCTAAATTTAATTAATCGAACATTCTTGTTCCCCTATAAATTACTGAACTGTAATAAAGCTGTCAAGCTAAAATAACATGCAATATGTCTAATTTACCTCAATAATTCGCAAACATTTTAACAGCGTATGACGGTTATTGCCGTGGAAGGGCCAGTGAGGTTAACAAGGCTCAATGACCGGTCTACGGTATCACACATCAAATTCATGAAATGCCTCCTTATCGTGGGCTTTACAGACATTTGCACAATTGAAAAACAATCCAAAATTATCTAACTTTAGTAACGCCCTACATCTACAGATGTCATACTTCAGCTATAGCTCACTCAAAGCGATAAATTCATTTAGAGCCAGCTCTATGCAGGCAAAGACGTTCAGCATAGTGCGCCTAGTTTGATTATAGGTACTTCTTGAGCAAATATACTTTGAGCGGATAGGCTAGCAACTGCGGCTATACTAAGCAAACTGGGTCGTACGATGTTGTGAACAATTTGAGACATATGTTCCCCCTGTCGTTTTAGCAAAATTATGTTTGTTAATAGTGTATTTCTTATTTTTAGTCGTGGAGCTTACACGAGGTGTTGTATTTTATGGCGCAAGGTTGGTCCGGAAAATAGCCAGTGTGCACCGGTGTGAGAAGCAAAGGAGAATATTAGTTTATTGGTATTCAAAATCGTAATATTGATTAATATTTTTGCCCGTCAAAAGCTTATCTATTTGTTCGTTTTTCTTAACTGAACCTGTCCCTATTGTTGCAAATTTTAATTCTTTCATATGAACGAGTGGCTCAAAATCCCTTGGTGTTAGATTAGTAGAATCCATACGAAAAATCAGATCCACTAATTGAGTACAATTGAACAAAGTAGATATTTTTTCTAATGCTTTCATGTTTTCAATAAAGACCCTTTTAAGTTGCGGGGTATGCATAAACTCAGGTAACGTAGTCACTTTGTTTAAGCTAGATAGGCTTAAACATTGCAATTTCTTGAGATGCGAAATAAAAGATAAATCGGTCATTCCCCTAATTTCTGAAAGCCCAAAGCCTTTGAGGTTGAGGTCTTTTAAGCTGCAAAAATCTTCACATTTGACAAGGTCTAAAAATAATTCTTCAAGCAAAGGAAGCTGGCCTAAAAAATTAAAGTTATCGACTGTAATACCTGCAAGCGACAAAGACTCTAGCTTGCTTAATTCGCCAATTATATGAAGATGTTTTTTATGGCCATGAATAGATAGATTTTTTAGGTTTTTGTAACTCTGCAAAAAAGCGAGGTTTGGCTTTTTTGATTTTGTTCTGCCTAAGCGTAAATCGGTGATTGATTCACCGATGTCAGCAATAAGGTCAAAGCTTTTTAGGTCATAAACCTGCAAGTTAAGTGCTTTCAGAAATTGTAACTCGGAAATTGACTCAATGTTTATTGAGTCATCAATTGAATCAATCGAGAGCTTTTCAACTCTAGGAATTAAATTAAGAAACTTAAGGTCGCAAACTGTTGCATAAAATCCGTAAACTCTAATCCAAATATCCTTTCTTTCAGTCAATATGGTGTCATTCAACAGTGTCCATGACCGCTCACTGATAGGCTTGGATATTTGAACAGTGTCAATGTGTGGGTTTGATATTATTTCCTCAGCGTATTGTTCAGAAAGCCCACCGCCAAGGTTCACGTAACCATACTTTCGAATATATTCTTGCATCCAATCTTCTGTTTCCTGCATATTTGCCATGACGTCGTAAAAAGCCCTTATATTAAATAGTGTTTCTATTCTTATGCTTCATCAAAATTTGTTGTGAAGTGTTTATTAACCAAGTGTAAGGCAAATTAACGCTATGTACTAGTTCAAGCATATCTTGATGAGATGGCGATTTGATAGGGGTAAAGGTGATGCCACATCAAAGATTTTGACTTATAGCGCCTTCCAGAAACAGCATGTGGAAGTGGATATTTAGGTTGAGGGCACAGCGGTCATATTGATTCTAACAACGACTGTCTCCTAACTGCCCATTTGAGACAGTCACCAGATAATATTGCAAGCTCCGTTTCTGGCACTAAGTCTTAGTTGAGAAAGAACTTTGCATTAGGCCATATGCTCCAAATTCAGACGCAGAGTAGCACCTGTAAAATTGCAAGACGCCTATGTTGGGAATGACTGATTCATAAAAACTGAGGAATCGAAGAACCGATTATAGAGGCTACGCAAAAAAGCCTTGAAAATGCAGTCAAATTTTCCGAAAACATTGCGAGTGAATCATCTCAAATGAAGAGCAATGTCGAGGTTCTAGGAAAAATTATTGCAGCACAGAAATCAAATCTCGGTAGCAGCGATATTCAGATACTAGCGGACAAAACACATCATAATATTCTAGGTCAGGGTGTCACTATGGGCTTGGAGTTTCTTCTTTCCCATGCAAGCAGAAAAAGTAAGTTCAGCGATCGCCTTCATTAATATTGGCAATGAGAGGCAAAAAATTGTTCAGTTGAAGTAAGCCTCCATGACCGGTTTTGGGACACTCAAGCCGGTTGACGTCGACAATGGAAGCTTTGCCCAATCAAGCTGACTATACCCACCGAAGTAATTCCTTACATTTTGGCTTCGATAGGCCAATGGCGGGGTTTCGCTAACTATTACGTTGTAAGTAAAATTAATCTCTGAATAATGTCTTGGTTATTTGGTATACGAATATTTGGCATTCGTACTTGCCATTCGTCCTAGCTTCCAGGGCTGGCAGAGTCAAATTGTGCTCGACGGAGAGCTGATAGTCTAAAACAGAGACGATAGCCAGCGGCGAGCGATCATCGGCTCTTCATGTAAAGTAATAAAGTCTTTATGTAAAGGTGTCTTGACATAAAGAAGGTAAGGCTGTAATGTAAAGTCAACTTGATATAAAGACTAAGGATCTGTACATATGAACAAATTAACCGCTTCAACATCGAAAAAGGAAAAAGGGATGAAAAATTTAATTTTTGTTGCATCGACATTTATTTGGATAGCCATGATGATTTTTATCGATAAAGGAATTCTCTATGGATGGTTTGCGTCAGACATGCAAATCAATTTGCTTATTGCCTTTGATACCATACTTGGCATCGTGGTTATCTTTATGTTTATAAACCTATTAAAATCTATGGATGAATTGCAACGAAAAATTCAATTTGATGCGCTTGCATTTTCGATGGGTGCAACCTTTGTTGCATCGATAACCTATTCATTGCTTACTACAGCGCAAATTGTCCGAGACTCTGAAACATCAGATCTTATATTAATCATGACTTTTTGTTATATGGCCTCTGTTATCTGCGGGCAGGTAAAATACAGATGAAAAATAGGTTAAAAGTTCTACGGGCTGAGCGTGATTGGACTCAAGCTGATCTTGCAAATAAGCTCGACGTGAGTCGTCAAACTATTAACTCAATAGAAAAAGACAAGTACGATCCCAGTTTACCTTTGGCATTTAAAGTCGCACGTCTTTTTCAACAATCTATTGAATCAATTTTTATTGATAATGAAGCTTAATTTCCTTTAGATAGTCGGATAGGGGCGTGGAGAAATCAAACAGAATAGATCAATGCTGTAGACAATTATAAAAAAGACGACAGTAGAAAAACGCTTATCAAATGATACGGTCTTCCTGCGTCGTCTCTATTATTTAACAGCCTACTAAGCTTTTTTTGCTCTGATAAGCAACGAACCAACATCAGCCTTTACGACTTCTACCAAGGTTCCTTTTACTAAGTCTTCGTGAGCATTTAAATACCAACTGATACCAGAGAATTGGTATTTAGGCTTTTCCTTCATTGGCAAAGCAGCTTCAACATTTTCTGGCAACACAAAGCTATGCCCTACTAGGTCAGAATCGGCGCGACGATAATCAACGGTATTTTGTAATTTCGCCAGTTTTGTCCATAGCAGCGCAGCAAATACAGCAGTGAAAACGGCAATTGAAATCATCGTCCAAGCATATGTTTCTGGAATTAATCCTGCCCACATAATTATCGCTGTAGCAATAGCGGCTAAGCCAGTAAAAGTCAGGAAAAATGTGCTAAAACCCAATACGACAACCTCAACGATTAAAAGTATGACACCTATAATTAATATTGTTTCAATCAAGTTGTTAGCAAATAATTCCATATTAGACTCCTTTTTTAGTCATAGCATTGATGATGCTTGTTGCCTGCGCAACAACGGATGCGATATCCGTACCTGAGTCGGGTAACAGTATAACACTCGACTCTTTGGCTATGGCTTTCTTAGCTTCAATCGCTCTTGTAGCGAGATCAAGTTGAATTGCCTTTTGGCCTTGCTCAGTATTGGCTGCTTCACCTACTTTTCTTAAGGCCTCGGCTTGGGCTTCTGCGACAGCGACTATTGCTGATGCTTCACCTTGCGCTCGCAATATTTGTTGTGACTTGTCAGCTTCAGCGGCCAATACAACAGCGGCTTTTTGACCTTCAGCACGGTTAATCGCAGATTGTCTATCACCTTCAGATTCTAGAATCTGTGCGCGTTTCACCCTTTCCGCCTTCATTTGCGCTTCCATCGCTTCCATAATAGAACCTGGCGGAATGATGTCTTTAATTTCATATCGCATCACCTGAATTCCCCAAGGGCCAGCCGCTTGGTTAATTGCTGTTACGATGTTTAAGTTCAATATGTCTCTTTCTTCAAAAGTCTTGTCGAGTTCCATCTTACCTAATTCAGAACGCATGGTGGTTTGCGCTAATTGTATTACGGCAAACGCATAGTCCTCTACGCCATAGGTCGCTTTGTAAGGGTCCATCACTCGAAAATATAAAACACCATCAACCATTAATGAAATATTATCCTTGGTGATTGCGCTTTGTTCTTGTACATCGACGGCCTGTTCCTTTAATGAACGGTCTGCTGAAATACGGTCAATGAAGGGTAAAATGAAGTTTAGTCCAGCTTCTTTAGTCGACTGGAATTTGCCAAATCGCTCGATAACAAAGACCCTGTTTTGTGGCACAAATTTAATGCTGCTTCTCAACAACACTAAAACCAAAATGATAATGGCGACTTCTACGGTCAAGATATAATTAAACAATATTTCCATGTACTACTTCCTTTTTGTCGGTTTAACATTACGATTAGCTCTAATTGCATTTGAGCATAGCCTATAAGTGACTATTTAGCATTGTAATAACAATCTTTGAGAGGCTTTTTAAACTGTAAAGCTGGAACTGGAGAAGGATGCGTATTACCGGCGATAGTTTGTCGGCTATTTTGAATACCGAATACTCCTGGGTTGGCGTCAAATCCCTCATCTTTTGCTGCATAGTCCACTACATTTATATCAGCTCAGTCATCAGCAGCGCTGTAAAAGCTATTTCCAGTTTTTCGGACTTGTATGTATAGATACTGGAGTCGCGGCAGTTATTTGGCAATATAAAAGCAAAATTTTCTAGTTTAACAAGCAATTTTTGATCCCGACTCATCCTTATTTGCGTTTCTGTGGGTTAGATACGCAGTTGTTTAATCGCACAATTTTGGCGCATTATGCTCTTTAATTAATCTGCCAGCATGCAAACAAACTAATTTAACTTGGTATCTGTGTAAAATCCTAATAGTATGGTTTGTATCAACCTACTGATGTGCATATTGCCTTCAATCAGTAAACAAAAAGAATAAAAATGCCAAGGAATGAATGCCATGTACATGATAGTTAAACACGCCCATCTCACCATAATTTTGCTTACGTTTGTTTTGTTCATCATTAGCTTTGTGTTGACCATAAAAAAATCAGAAATGGTCAATAACAAGCTTTTAAAAATAGGGCCGCATATTTTATACACTCTATTTGTTATTACCTTCGTTTATATGGTCGCGGTTAATCCTCTGAATCTTTATCCGTTTGTAAACGGCTGGGCATCATCGAAGCTTGGTGGGTTTGTACTATATGTATTATCTATTACGCTTGCACTTAAATGGGCGAAATCCAATTTATGGCGTTTTGTAGGTCTGATTAGTGCTATTTTCTGGTTAGTAATGAGCGCTAGACTTGCCTATGCAGACCACCTCAAAGTCAAAGTGGCAGCTGCGGACGCGAATGCTTATGTTGAATTTGTACAGTCAATGGCAGTGGCCATCTGCTGAGTATTTATAAGAATAAGTAAATCGTAAAATAAGGTCAGATAACGCATTATATTATGTTGTTATCTGGCTCAAACTTTCGTTTTTTGCTTAAGTCAAAATCGTCATGCAGGTTTTAGTAAAACTACTGACCAAATACTGACCATCCAGTTTTAGACGCAAACAGCTCAAGCGCCTCAGTGCCAAGTTTACTATTTCCTATAACATCCAAGCCTGGGGACCAAACCGCAATTGATGCTTTGCCTGGCGCAATGGCTAATATACCACCTCCAACGCCACTCTTTCCTGGCAGTCCAACTCTAAATGCGAACTCTCCTGAACCATCGTAGTGGCCACACATTAACATCAAGGCGTTAATACGCTTTGCGCGTTGCGGTGACACGACAGCATAACCTGTTGTTGGATTGATGCCATTATTAGCTAAAAACAGTCCTGCTGTAGCAAGTTGATGCGTGTTCATGGCTATTGAGCAATGATGAAAATAAGTACCTAATACCGCTTGTACGTCGTTTTCAAAATGACCAAATGAGGCCATAAAATAAGCCAATGAAGCATTTCGGGTTCCTGTCTCAACTTCAGAGCGTGCTACTTTTTGGTCAATAACAATACTCTCATCATTGGCTAAAAAACGAATAAATTGGACTATTTCAGCTAAGCTCTCTTTGGGTTGATGGCCTTGCATAATGATATCTGCAATAGCAATTGCACCAGCATTAATAAATGGGTTACGTGGCTTGCCATGTTCATGCTCAAGCTGAACGATAGAATTAAATGGGTCGCCGGATGGCTCGCGGCCAACACGGGACCAAATCGCCTCTCCTAACTTTCCCAATGCTAAGGTAAGTGTAAATACTTTTGAGACACTCTGAATGGAAAAAGTCGTTTGCGCACACCCAGCACTATAGGTTTCTCCGTTTGGCAGTGCAACGCTAATGGCAAACTGGTTTGAATCGATTTTTGCGAGTTGAGGAATATAAGATGCTACCTCGCCTTTCTCCGCCGATTGCCCCATCTGCTGTGCTATTTCATCAAGTATTGATTGCAAGGGCTCTCCAATTGTAGATTGTTCAAGTAAATAGTAGGCTCACCATTAATGCGCAACATGCCATCCTATATCAATCATAGTAGATGTCCAAAATAAGCGTTGTCTTTTACTTTTTGCAGTTATTGCGGTCACCTTGTTGTTGCTTGCTAGAATGGCAACAAAACAGAGATGGATTGTTTGGTATAAGGCGGTAAAGAGGCAGCCATTTCTTATTAGCTAATCTGTCAATTGACTATTTATAAGCGCATAAACCCAAAGAGCGCGAGAGGCGCTCTTTGTATTACGCTATTTTTCGAACTTTTTAGGTTTTGCGTGTTCTTTACGTCTTCGCAAATGCTTTTGCTAAATAAGCATCAAAGTCAGGTTTCGCCGCGGCTTGGTCTTTCGCTATCGCCCTCGCTTCTGGCATAGCATTTAACTTTGCAAATAACGCTTTTGCACCAGGTGCTTCAGCAAACAAGTCGATTTCAAATAATTTTTTAGCCACAGCTGATGCTAAACTCATTGAATATAAAAAGAATATATCAGCGGCGGTCATTTTCTCACCTGCAAGGTAGGGTGAAAATGAGGCTGCACGGGCCAGCGCTTGTATACCATTGAGCAGTGCACGTTTTACTTCGTTCTTAGTTTGTTCATGCACGGGCACACCAAAAAAAGCTTCAGAATGGCAGCGTCGAGCAGGCAATTCTATATACAGTTCTACCATTTTCATTAACTCTCTAATTCTGGCTCGTTCGTAAGCTGAGCCAAAAATTAGTGGAACCGCAGGAGATAATTCATCTAAGTATTCAAAAATAACATTGGTTTCGATCAACACGCCATCTGCCGTTTGTAGCGCGGGTACTTTTCCGGTTGGACAGATTGCTAGGTACTCAGGTGTTTGATTCGGATAGGTAATAACCGCTTCATATTCAATGCCTTTTATGGCCATTGCTAGTTTGATCATGTTGTAATAATTACTGACGTCAAATCCGTATAATTTAAGCATTGTATTGTCTCAATCGATATTTTTAGTTGTACGATACTGTTGCGTTTTATTGCTAAATTTGCAACATTCAAATTCTTATAGTGAAGTATCATTTTTTTAAACTTAAGGAAAATCCATGAATATTGTTTGTGCACATTGTTCGTCAACCAATCGCATTCCCGACGATAAAACTCATGTCGGTGCTAAATGCGGCAAATGCGGTGAAGCAATTTATAGCTCCAAGCCAGTTGACCTAGATGACAGTAATTTTTATCCCTATGTTGAAAAAAACCACATGCCTGTCGTCGTCGATTTTTGGGCCAGCTGGTGTGGGCCATGCAAAGCAATGGGACCCGCATTTGAAAGTGTCGCAAAAGAGTCTGATGGGATTTTGTTTGCAAAAGTAAACACTGAAGATGCAAATGCCGTGTCAGCTGATGCTGCTATTCGCTCTATTCCAACGCTAATCTTTTTCCATAAAGGTAAGGAAATTAATCGAATTTCGGGTGGAATGGGCGAAACACAATTAAAACAATGGATAATGCAAAGCCTACAAAAAATTTAAAAACTAAGACTAAGCAAAGCCTAGGCGCTTTCAACTCGTTTTATTTGATTTTCAATATCCGGCAAATTACCGGTTTTAATCCACATCGTTGCGCCTTCACTTGATGCTTGAAGGTGTAATTTTTGTCCCACAGGGAGACGCAACCAGTCATGCTTACTTAACTGAACTTGATTATGCATAATGCTGCCATTAAGGACCAATACCTCATTACCATCCGTTGCGTCGCTTTGCCATAGCGTATTACCAGACAATCTAATGTGCTTTACTTTTTCATAATCATCACTAAATAACAACCGTTCGACTATATTGTTTTCATTGTCTGCAAAGGTGATATCCGCCTGATCCATCTGAATATTGACATGCAGGCGATCCTCGGGCTGAAATTGCCACAGCTTTACGAAAATAATACAGCCTGTTTTCGAACCAGGTTTATGCCTTGATTGGGGAGAGTTACGTACGTATGAGCCAATTGGATAGTCACCATTTTCGTCTTGAAATACGCCATCAAGGACAATGAATTCCTCACCACCACTATGAATATGCGGTGAAAAATGACTTTGCGGTGCATACCGAACAATACTCGTTGCTCTTGCAACCTCAATGCCCACACGGTCAAGTGGCTTCCTATCAACACCTGCCATCGGCGATGCGAGCCATTCTTGGTCTACTGTATGCACGCAGGCAAATTTTGAAAAGTCTGCATTTATTTTCATATGGTCCTCGTTACTCAATTAAACCGTTAGCCTTGGCTTGTGACTACTCGGCAATTAGTAACTCTCGCTATATTACTAATTGCTACATTATTAATCGCGACATTATTAATCGCGACATTACTAATTGCTAATGCCGCCGAGTGTATATATATTAATTTACCTATCTATAAGTAGGTAAATTAAACGAAAGTTACGGTACTGTCAAAAGTATTTACTTTACTGAGTTTGTTGCTGTTAAAAATGGCTTCTTCCATATAGCCGGCTTCGCGTTCAGAAAACTCACTGGTTGCAAGATGAAGTTTGATCTGTCTAATACTAGCAGGAACGCTGGCTGGATAATTGCCTTCTCATTAGATATATCAGGCACTTGTGTATTAGATCCTGTGCTCCATTCGTGGTGTTCAAACAACAGTTTATGGGCGGTGCAACTCCGCCACCGAAAATGCCAACCTTTGGATGTTTTTCTTTCATATTTTATCTATCCACCCACTATGAAGATTTTAATAACGGCAAGATTAATACCTATTGATAGGTAAGTATAGTATTCTAGTTATAAAGTTGGTCGCACAAAAAATGTGTCGTCTCAGTTTTATTACCTAGTTTCATGATTACGATTAAATGTCGAGAATGTAGATGAGTAAAAAAGAAGCCATACTAAACGCCGCAGAAAATAAAGCACGATTAGGTGGCTATAATAATTTCAGTTTTCGTGAGTTGGCGAACGAGGTCGGCATCAAAAGTGCGAGTGTGCATTATCACTTTCCCACGAAAGCGGATTTAGGGGCTGAACTCGCAAAACGATATACTGAGAATTTTCTTCAAGCACTTGGCGAGCCTGCGCTATTAATTGTGCAAGGAAAAGATCCTATAGAGCGTTATATAGAGTTATTTCGACATGCGCTTATTGCGGATAAAAAGATGTGCCTGTGCGGATTGTTCGGCGCTGAATCAGATGCACTGCCTCAAAAGGTTAAACGGTACACGACGCTTTTTTTTGAAAAGAATATTGATTGGTTGCAATGCGCTATCGAAAAATTAGAGGGCGGCACAACGGTCAAAGCTCGAAATAAAGCCATCTTTATATTGTCGTTACTGGAAGGCTCAATGATGATGAGTAAAGTGTTAAATACCAATGAAATATTCAGCATTGCCACTAAATTTATAGAGCCTGGCAAAAACTAATCGTTTTATTGTCTTTTTCTTTACATTTCGTTGCGATATATCAAGTCTCTTGCCGGAGATCCGCTTTTTTACGGTAGTCTGCTTGATATTAATCTGAATAAGAACTATTCTTGTTTACCTAATTGATTACGCATTGAATAAGCTTCCTTAATTAGTGTGCTTTTCGCGCTATCCTGTTGTTAACTATTATTCGATGCCTTAAAAGAGTGCAGTATGACGGTCTGGGATATTCCTTCAAAAAAATCAGCTTCTATTAAAAGTCTTAGCACTGCTATGCATGCAGATGTGGCTATTAGACTGCAGGAAATGGGTTTTAAAGAAGGACAGTTAGTTACCTGTATAAAGCGCACTGCTTTTAATGGCCCAACGGTTATTCAACTGGGCGATTGTATCTATTCATTGGAACAAAGTGTTGCTAACCATGTAAACGTTAGCGTTATCTAAAATGCAAAAAATTATTCTTGTTGGTAAGCCTAATTCTGGCAAAAGTCTGCTGTTCAATCAATTAACCGGACTAAGGCAAAAAGTCGCTAATTTTCCGGGTGTTACCGTTGAGCTAAAAAGCGGTGTTTTTAAAGCATATCGGCACACTGCCAATCCCCAAAGCGGCGAAGTTCTGGATGCTAGAAAGCAGTTTGAACTCATCGATTATCCCGGCACGTATTCCTTAAAATCATGGTCAAAAGACGAAGCAATCGCTATCGAGCAACTGCTCGCTGCAATGTCAGATGAAAAGACCAGTGTGATTTTATGCAACCTCGATGCAACTCGCATGGAGCGTTCACTAGTGTTCGCCTTACAAGTTCAGCAAATTGCGAGGCAGCATAATAAAACAGTGGTATTTACATTAAACATGGTTGATGAGCTTTTACGCTTCAACCATAACCTTGACACTATTAAGCTAAGTGAAAAGTTGGGAAGTCCTGTTTATGCGGTGTCTGCCAAAACCCTAATTGGGATTAGTGACTTGCAAAAAGGACTGAGTAAAATTGCTATTTCGCCACAGGAGTATCGGGTAAAGCCAACTGATATTAATCAGCAGTCTTTTGCCATTGCCGCTAAAATTCTCGCCAAGGAATTTGCAATTCCAGCTGATGTTGTGCTTAAAAGGCAAAATACAATAGATCGCTTTTTGCTCAATTCGGTGTTTGGTGGTATTGCCTTTTTACTCATTATGTTCTTTTTGTTTCAAAGTATTTTTACGTGGGCTGCGCCGCTAATGGATGCAACAGAGGACGCCATTGGCTTCCTTGCTGGAGTTGTTTCCGAGTTTTTACGCGAGGGCGTAGTAAACGACTTTATGACTGACGCGGTATTTGGAGGCTTTGGCTCATTTCTTGTTTTTGTGCCACAAATAATGATACTAACACTCATTATTGGCCTGTTAGAGGACAGTGGCTATTTGGCACGAGCGGCACTTATTTGTCATAAGCCTTTGAGCTTTTTTGGTTTGTCAGGCCGCAGCTTTATTCCTTATTTATCCGGTCATGCCTGTGCAATACCAGCAATATTAGCCGCAAGGACGATTGAGTCTCCCCGTAAACGCTTCGTGACCATGCTTACCGTTCCTCTTATGTCTTGTTCGGCTAGGTTACCTGTTTATGCACTCTTAATTGCTGTTCTTGTGCCTGATGTTAGTTATTTAGGGGGCTGGGTCAACTTGCAAGGCGCTATGTTTTTTGTGTTGTATTTATCTGGCATTTTAACCGCACTTATTGTCAGTAGTGTGCTCAATAAAATGACCGAAGGGTCCAAAGAGCTTCAAGATATGCCCTTTATACTAGAACTACCTTCGTATCGATTACCCCATTGGCAGCCCTTGTTTTATCGAGTTGTTAACAGTGGTACTCAATTTGTTAAGCGGGCTGGTCCTATCATTTTTGCGGTGTCTTTGATTATTTGGACTTTAGGGTATTTTCCAAATAACGGTGATTTGCAAAACTCTTACTTGTCGGCAATTGGGCAATGGATTGAGCCTGTTTTCACGCCTTTGGGTTTAGATTGGCGTTATGGTGTTGCGATCTTAGTTTCATTTTTGGCGCGTGAATTATTAGTTGGTGTGTTGGGTACGATGTTTAGTATGCAAAACGCCGATGATAATATTGCAGGCTTGGCTGCAAACCTCGAGGCTGATGGTCTTTCGCTAGCATCCGGTGTGGCTTTACTCGGGTTTTATGTTATTGCATTGCAATGCGTCGCTACCGTTGCAACACTTAAGTCTGAACTGGGTAAAAGTCGTTACGCATGGGGCGCTTTTGTGGCCTATGGAGTGCTTGCTTATTTTGTTTCTATGTTGTTATACACGGTTTTATCCTAACACTTATTGTCTATCGCTCTCATCGTAGTTAACAGCCGTTTGGTGCCTGTACTAGGTCATTGTGACCGAATGATGAATGCGCCCTAATAAAGCAAAATTGTGCAAGTTTGGTGCGAGAAACATGCTTTCGATTGTTTCTATATCTCTAACTATATGAAAATATTGTAAAAAATATATTGGCATATTTAGTGAATATAATTATTAGTTACAACGGCGGTTGCAATAGCATGGCATCAGATCGTAGCTCACCGTTTTAGTCTGATTGCACTTTTTTAGGCACCCATACAATAGCCTAGCGTTGAATTTTACAGTCAGTCATTGCAAGCGCAAAACCAACATATTTTATAGTCAACCGATGACGGTTGATTTATAACGGCAACGAAGCCCGCAGCAGATCATTGATCGACTGTGGGTTTTTTTATGCCTGAAAAAGGAAAGAAAGATGGCGAAGTCAATTATTAGTAGCGCTCCTAAAGACAATATCGTGGTTATTGGCAACGGCATGGTCGGGCATCATTTTGTACAGCAATTGCGAGCACAAAGCCCAGATACCTCCATTCGAGTGTTGTCGGGCGAGCCACGTTTAGCCTATGACCGAGTTCATTTATCTGAATTTTTCAGTGGTAAAACCGCTGATGACTTAGCAATGACCACACCTGCGGAATATGCGTCACTCAACGTGAGTTTTCATACTGAGGCTTGGGTAACAACTATTGATAAAGTAAGCAAAATAGTCACCATCAAAACCGGTCAACAGTTTTGCTACGACAAACTTGTTTTAGCAACGGGTTCATACCCTTTTGTTCCTCCTATTCCTGGTAACCAGCAACAGCATTGTTTGGTGTACCGCACAATTGAGGACCTTTATGATATTCAAGCCTCCGCACAGGTCAGTAAAATAGGCGTTGTTGTTGGCGGCGGCCTATTAGGTTTGGAAGCAGCGAATGCGCTCAAGGAAGCCGGTCTTGAAACACATGTTGTCGAATTTGCACCGCAGTTAATGGCGGTGCAACTAGATACCTCAGGTGGCCGATTGCTACGAGACAACATCAGTGCACTTGGCGTTGAAGTGCACACTCAAAAAGCGACCCAAGAAATTGTTGCCGGTGATAACTGCAGATATCGTATGAATTTTGCTGATGGTACCTTCCTAGAAACTGACATGATCCTCTTTTCTGCAGGTATTCGTCCCAGTGATTCTCTCGCTAAAGCGCATGACTTAGCCATGGGGGAACGCGGAGGTATTGTGATTGATGATTATTGTTTAACCTCAGATAAACATATTTATGCAGTCGGTGAGTGTGCGCTTTGGCAGCAACGAATATTTGGCTTAGTTGCACCGGGTTATACGATGGCCCGAGCCGCGGTATCGCATATTCTGAATGGCGAATCTGATAAAACACTTAAGTTTGAGGGTGCTGACATGAGCACGAAACTCAAGCTGATGGGTGTTGAAGTTGGTTCGATTGGTGATGCTCACGCGAAAACCCTGAACGCACTGTCTTATACTTATGAGAACCAGCCTCTGGGCGTATACAAGAAAATAGTGGTTGATGGTACACAAACTAAACTGCTTGGTGCAGTGTTAGTCGGTGATACAAGTGACTACGATACGTTACTTCAATACGCACTTAATGCGATTGATTTACCTGAATTCCCAGAATCATTAATCCTGCCTTTTACCGGAGATGCATCCCCTGCAATAGGCGCTGACGCTTTGCCCATGGCCGCAACAATATGCTCTTGTCACAATGTCTCCAAGGGCGACATTGTGACTGCAATAGACCAAGGTAGTTGTACGCTCAGTAGCGTTAGGTCTTGTACCAAAGCCAGTTCTGGCTGCGGCGGTTGCGCTGCATTGTTGAAGAAAGTGGTTGATACTGAGCTTGGTAAGCGCGGTGTGGAGGTGAAAAAAGATGTCTGCGAACATTTTGCCCACTCACGTCAGGAATTATTTCATATCGTGAAAGTTGAGAGCATCACCTCCTTCGATGTATTAATCGGGGAACATGGCAAGGGTCTAGGCTGCGAGATATGTAAACCCCTGTCGGCGTCTATTTTTGCGTCGGTTTATAATGATTTTATTTTACAAAAAGAACACCTAGGTCTGCAAGATACCAATGATATTTTCCTTGGCAATATGCAAAAGGACGGCACTTATTCAGTTGTGCCTCGCGTTCCTGCTGGCGAAATAACACCTGAAAAGCTGATCCTACTGGGTGAAGTTGCGCGCGACTATCGTCTTTACACAAAAATTACGGGAGGCCAACGGGTGGATTTATTTGGAGCTCGGGTCGAAGACTTGCCCGATATTTGGGAACGCCTTGTCGGGGGTGGTTTTGAAACCGGACATGCCTATGCGAAATCGCTGCGCACGGTAAAGTCTTGTGTCGGCAGCACATGGTGTCGCTTTGGAGTGCAAGATTCAGTTGGTCAGGCCATCGACCTAGAAAACCGCTATAAAGGGTTGCGTGCGCCACATAAGATTAAATTTGGTGTATCCGGTTGCACTCGGGAATGTGCCGAAGCACAAAGCAAAGACATAGGCATTATTGCTACAGAAAACGGATGGAACTTATACGTCTGCGGTAACGGTGGAATGAAACCAAGACACGGAGATTTATTCGCAATCGATCTAGACACTAAAACCCTGGTCAAATACATCGATAGAATATTGTCTTTTTACATCAAAACAGCAGATCGTTTGCAACGCACGTCCGTTTGGATGGATAACATGGAAGGTGGGTTAGGCTACCTTCAAGACGTGGTTATTAATGATGCCTTGGGCATTGCAAGTGAGCTCGAGGCACAAATGCAAAATGTTGTAGATACGTACCAATGTGAATGGAAAACCACGGTTGAAAATCCGCAGCTGCGTAAACGCTTCCGCCAGTTTGTTAACAGCAATCAGGCAGACAACAACATCACGTTTGTGCAACAACGCGGTCAAATCAGACCCGCGACTGAAGAAGAAAAAAATACCATTGATATTGTAGAACGGGTGTAGGAAAAAGCGCATAAGTACAGCAATAACTAACCAAGCGAGAAACGTAATGACAAATGCACTTACTAAGCATCAACAGAACGAGAGCGGTACAATTGACCCAGATAGCATAACGAGTATAGCCAAGACGCCGTTATGCATTTCTCAGATAAGCACGAATGAGATGGAGGGCGAACAGTCTATGCAAAGAGTCTGTGAATTATCCGATCTTGCACCCAACTCAGGTGTGTGCGCCTTGATTAATGATGTCCAAGTCGCCATCTTCCAACTAGTCGATAGTAAAAGCCAGACAAGCGTCTATGCCTTAAGCAATTGGGACCCAATAGGTAAAGCAAATGTTATGTATAGAGGGCTCATAGGTTCTATTTCAGATGAGCCTGTGATTTGCTCTCCTTTATACAAACAGCACTATTCGTTAGTGACGGGGCGCTGTTTTGAAAGTGAAGAGATGCATTTGTCGGTCTATAGGTGTGTTGTTGAAAATCAGCATGTTTTTGTTGATCTCGCTGATCTCGCGACATTTGCTGCATAGCTCTGGCAGATACAAAAATGTTGATTCAAAACAATTCTTTGGCAAAGGTAATCCAAACAACCTGTCCATATTGTGGTGTGGGTTGCGGTATTGATGTTGACGCTAAGGCTCTAACTCTCGTCGGCTCGGCTGCTCATCCTGCTAATGTTGGTCGGTTGTGTGTCAAAGGCGCCCATCTTCTTGAAACAATCTCACCTGAAGGGCGCTTGTTGCAGCCTGCTATTAATGGTCAAACTGTGTCTTGGGATGAGGCGACCTCGTTGGTTGCATTAAGACTTCAACAAACCATTGCTGAATATGGTCCAGACTCAGTCGCATTCTATGTCTCAGGCCAGCTTCTTACTGAAGACTACTATGTCGCCAATAAACTAATGAAGGGCTTCCTAGGCAGTGCCAATATTGACACTAATTCCCGCCTTTGCATGTCCTCAGCGGTTGCCGGCTATAAACGTGCTTTCGGCGCAGATGTCGTTCCATGCAGCTATGAAGATATAGAGCAAACAGAATTACTCGTGCTAATCGGGTCTAATGCTGCGTGGACACATCCAGTGCTTTTTCAGCGCATGGAGCAAGCAAAAAAATCTAATCCAGCGATGAAAATAGTGGTTGTTGACCCAAGAATAACGGCGTCAACCGCGCAATCTGATTTGGATCTACATATAAAGTCCGGTACTGACACTATATTGTTTAACGGGCTACTGAACTACTTAAAACAAAAAGAGGCCGTTGATCGTTGTTTTGTTTTAGAAAATACCGACTTTGCAGACGCCGCATTTAGTGCGGCAGAACCTTATTCACCTGAAAAAGTAAGTGAGCTGTGCGATATTGAGCATGCCAAAGTCCTTTGTTTTTTCGAATGGTTTGCCGCGTCAACCTCCGCCATTTCATTTTATTCGATGGGTATTAACCAATCCGTTTCAGGTGTAGATAATGCAAACGCCATTATTAACTGTCACCTTGCGACGGGTAAAATTGGCAAACCAGGAAGTGGTCCTTTCTCAATAACGGGTCAACCGAATGCGATGGGGGGCAGGGAGGTTGGCGGTCTATCCAATATGCTAGCTGCGCATATGGAGATTGAGGACAAACAGCACAATGCACTCGTAGAACGCTTTTGGTTAGCTGAAAATATGGTTAAAACCAATGGACTAAAAGCAGTAGATATGTTTGAAAAGTTGCATAAAGGTGACATTAAGTTTATCTGGATAATGGCCACAAACCCAGTGGTGAGTATGCCTAATCGGCAAAAAATTGAAGAAGCACTGCTCGGATGCGATACCGTTGTAGTGTCGGACACGGTGAGTAAAAACGACACACTTAAGTTTGCAAATATTGTATTACCAGCGACAGGCTGGTCTGAAAAGGACGGTACTGTTACCAATTCCGAACGCAGAATATCAAGACAACGAGCGATATTTTCGCCCACCGGGCTAGCTCGACATGATTGGCAAATTATTTGCGATGTTGCTGCTAAAATGGGGTATCAAAAAGCATTTGCATTCACTCATGTTAGCCAGATCTTTGCTGAGCATGCGCAGCTTACCGCCTTTGAGAATGATGGTGAACGTGCTCTTGATCTATCTGCACTTGCGGATCTGACTAAACAACAGTATGACGCCTTGCAACCCATTCAATGGCCAGTAAACAAAGCGAATCCGAAGGGCTCATCGAGAATGTTTATGGATAATAAATTCTTTACCGATAACCGTAAGGCTAAATTCGTCGCGATCTTGCCAAAAGCGCCAGAGCAATTTACTTGTAACGCGTTTCCGCTGGTATTAAATACCGGACGCGTTCGTGACCAATGGCACACAATGACAAGAACCGGTAACGCGGCTCGCCTACATCAACATACTGCCCAGGCGGAACTAAGCATTCATCCAATGGATGCTGCAATTCTATGTTTGAATGAGGGCGATTTAGTGTCACTTCGCGCGCAACATAGTCCACTGCCGGTTATTCTGCCTACCCTCATATCAAAAAACCAAAGGAAAGGTGAGTTGTTCGCTCCAATTCATTGGTCTAAGACTTGGTCATCCCATGTCAATATAACGAGCTTATTTACCGATGCTAATGATAAAATTTCAGGACAACCTGAGCTCAAACATGCGGCAGTGAGCTTAAACAAAACGGGGGTAAAAGCGCAAGGCTCTTTATTTTCTCGCCATGAATTGCCCGAATTATTAGTCAATGAAATTTGTGATTATTGGGTCAAAATTAAATTAGAAAATGGCTATCAGTATCATATTGCTTTGCTGGGTGCATTTGAAAAGCTGAGTGCTGTTGAAGCTAAAAATACGCGTGACACCTCAGACCCAATTAGTTTGAGCAATTGGTACGCTCAAATAAGTGCTCATATTATACAAGATTCTGAAATTCAAACACTGGCGTCAGCTTCCCAGCTTATCGCTGTTAACATTGATCAAGAAGCGCTTTCTATGCTCGTTGTTTTGCATATGCATGGCAAAAACGCGGTTAGCGATGTTCTTGAATATCAAATAGACGCCAACTGGTTAAGCATGTTGCTAGGCAAGGATGTAGTTTGTGCGAGCGATATTCGCGATTTATTAAGAAATTGTCCCGCTGAAGAATTCACTCAAGGTAAATTAATCTGCAGCTGCTTCAGTGTGCGCGAGAAAACCATTAGTGATGCGATTTCTCGGGGTTGCAACACTGTTGATAATCTGGGTAAACAACTAAAGTGTGGTACCAATTGTGGTTCATGTAAGTCTGAATTATCAACCTTGATTAAAGTGACACAAATAGCGGAGCCAACATGACCACATTAATGAATAACATAGTAAATGCAGGCATGGGCTTCTTTAAAGTAGGTTGGCAGCAACTTTGGATACCTTCCCAAAAATCCAGGGTGGTGGTGCACCGAGCTAAGCCGCATGCAAAAATAGGCTCTGTTGCTATTGTAGGTGCGGGCCCAGGCGATGCAGAACTATTAACAATTATGGCTTATAAAGCACTGCAAAATGCTGATGTTGTGCTGTTTGATTGGCTAGTAGATGAGTCAGTGTTAAGAATTATTCCAGCGCATATTGAAAAAGAGTTTGTTGGTAAACGAGCGGGTAAACATAGCATGCAGCAGACAGATATTTGTCAGCGTATTTTACTGCATGCAATGGCGGGTAAAAGGGTGGTGCGCCTGAAAGGAGGCGATCCTGCCATATTTGCGCGCACCGTTGAAGAAACTCAAATGTTAAACCAATATAACGTGCCTTTTTGTATTATCCCGGGTATTACGTCGGCGTCCGGCGCATCAGCTTATACCGGTATTCCACTTACTCACAGAGAGTGCGCATCGTCGGTTAGATTTATTACGGCAAGTCTTAAAATCCCATCTTCAGAACCGAATTGGAAAGAGTTGGTGAGTAGCAGTGAAAATCAAACAATGGTTTTCTATATGGGCTTAAAGAAACTTGATCTAATCTGCTGCCGACTAATTAATAATGGCCTTGCAACATCGTTTCCTGTCGCTGTCGTCGATAATGCATGTACGCCAATACAACGTACTGAAATTGGCACCATAGCAACAATTACTCGACAAGTAGAAGAGGCTAAATTCAGTGGCCCCGCGATGATTGTGGTAGGTAAAGTTGTAGATTACAAGCAGGCCGTCACCTTGGCATTAATGTATACTGTTGCAGTCAAGCCATATTAAGGAGCTTAACCTAACCTTGAATAGTAATCCTCCTCAACATTCAGCAGCTAGCGCTTTCGTTCCTTATTTACAAGCAGTGGGTCGTGGGCAGAGAAGTGGACGCAGTCTCAGCCAAACTGAAGCGTGTGATGCGATGACGATGTTGCTTGAAAATCGAATTACACCTGAGCAGCGCGGTGCGTTTTTAATGCTTTTGCGCGTTCGCGAGGAAACTGCCGAAGAAATTGCGGGTTTTACTCAGGCTTGCAGAGCAACGTTACCTTATGCACTCACCAAAAATGTGGGCCAGAAAAATAGCGAAACCATTATCGATTTGGATGTAGGTGCTTATGCGGGCAAGCGTAGACAGCTTCCGTGGTTTCTTCTAGCGATAGCCTGCTTGGTTCAGGAAGGAGTGAAAGTTGGCATGCATGGCACCCAAGAGCCAGAGTCGCAAAGGTTATATATTCAATCTGTTTTGTCACAATTAAGTGCCAGCACACAAGTACACAATGAGTATTTAAAACCCGCAGAAAATCAATGGCAAGCGGCGTCTATTGAGAGTATTAAAAGCAAAATTAAACATCAAGGTTTTGTCTATGCCGACTTGTCACTGTTGCATCCGCAATTGGATGAACTTATTCAACTTCGTGAATTTTTTGGCTTGCGCTCATGCGCCAATACGTTAGCGCGTTTACTTAATCCATTCAACGCAAGCTATTCACTACAAGGCGTACATCACAAACATTTGGACGATAAACACGTGGAGGTTGCCAGGCTGTTGCATGAACGACACATCCTTTGCTTTCGAGGAGAAGGGGGAGAGCCGGAGGTCGATCCATCAAAAGAAACAATCTTAAAAATCTGTCGTCAGGGCAATGTTGAGCATATTAGTTTAATACCAGAGCAACGATGGGAACTAAAACCGAAGGCGTTGGATGTGAAATTCTTATCGTCGGTGTGGCAAGGTGCGAGTATGCACAGTTATGGTGAAAATACGGTTATTTCAACACTCGCAGCACTGTTAATTTTACTTGAAAATAAAAACCAAGAGCACGCATTCTTAGAAGCAAATAAGCTTTGGAAAGCGAGGAATAGCAGCCGTTTCCTTGGTGTTAATACGCAATCACTACGCCGTTTATGATGTTATTTAATCAACCTTTAGGTAGGTTTTATAGCAGTTGGCTGGTTCTTTGCAATCAAATTAACTTAATTTGATATCTTTCCCCATTGCGGTCAATGAATAAAAACGACTCATATCACGAAAACACAACTGATAAGCGTGACAAGCTGAGCATTCTGCTTATCGATGATGATCAAACTCGTGCTTCTGAGTTGATCGCCGCATTGGAAAACTCACGTTATCAGGTAAATCACTTAGTAAGTTCAGGGGCATCCTTATTAAAACAGGTAGATGACCTGAAGCCTGATATGGTTGTTATTGATATCGAATCCCCAGACAGAGATATTCTCGACAGCCTGCACACTCTTTCTAACTTTAATCCCAAACCGATTGTCATGTTCTCTGAACAAGAGGATGCCGACATTATTACACGTTCAGTAAAATCGGGAGTCAGTGCTTACGTTTGTGGTAATGCTGACCCAAAAAGAGTTCGCGCAATTTTGGATGCTGCATTGGCCCGTTTTGAAGACTATCAAAGTGTTAAGCAAGAGTTGGTGAATACAAAGCAAGAATTAGAAGCGACAAAGGTCATTGATACGGCGAAGCGTTTATTAATGAAATCAAGGAATATGTCTGAACATGAGGCGTTTCATGCATTACGTAAGATGGCGATGGACACCGGGCAAAAAATTGAACAGGTTGCAAAAACGTTGATATCTGTTCTTAATACAATTAAGTAGAACGGCCCTTGGCAGAGTGAGTAACCGTAACGTAGAAGTAAATTTAATGATGAAAAAAAACAAAATTGGGCTGTCGTATAACGTAATAGTCGTCGTAAGACTTTTGCAAAAAGCGTCAACCAGAACACGTTTCCGAATGGAGAAATACCATGTCAGTTGAAGTTAAGCTTGGTTTTGTTCCTTTGACCGACAGTGCGCCCTTAATCGTTGCACAGGAGTTGGGATATTTTCGAGAGTTTGAATTAGATGTTAAATTATGTCCACAAAACTCATGGTCAACGCTGCGAGATAAATTGCAAACGGGTTTGCTTGATGCAGCTCAACTATTAGCTCCTATACCTCTTGCTAGTTCACTTGGGCTTGGTGGCATGCAAGTACAAATGACGATACCCATGGTACTGAGCCAAAATGGCAACGCCATTTCACTCTCTCGTGTTTTGTGTGACGAAATATTATTGGATAACAAACTATCTGAATTACCTTTTCCAATGCCATCAAACTTATTAACTAAGATTGTGCAAAGACGGGCTAAGAAAGGAGAAAAAAAGCTTCGCTTTGCGACTGTATTTCCTTACAGCTGCCACCAATATCAGTTGTTGGATTGGTTGAAGGCGGCAAATGTGCATAACGACATTGATGTGATCACTATTCCACCTAGTGAAATGTCAGGCTCGCTGGAGTCAGGTTTAATTGATGGATTCTGCGTTGGCGGGCCTTGGAGCGCAAAATCGGTGCGTGAAGGAACGGGCGTGACGGTGTTAACCTCGTATCATATTTGGCAAGACAAAGCAGAAAAAGTCCTCGGAATAACCGACGCTTTTTACCAAAAAGAGCCAGAATTGATTGCTAAGCTGTGTGCCGCTCTGCTCTTAGCGTGCGAATGGTTACAACATTTACCCAACAGATTCGAAGCTGCCAAGCTGATGTCGCAAAGCGGTTACTTAAATGAACCTATCGAGGTTATCGCACCTTCACTATTAGGCAGTTGCTTGATCCAGCAAAATCAATCACCTCAACATGTTCCTCATTACAACCGTTTTTATGAGTCGGATTTCATTGTGGTTAATTCACCCACATTAGAATTGCAACAGTGGCTGTTACAAAAGATGCTCGACAGTCATCAGATATCACCAAACGATGCTCAGCAGATTGTGGTAACACAGATTATGCAAAAAATTGTGAATACGGCATGCTTTGATGAAGCAATAGCATTACTCGAAAAACAAAGACATAAATACTGATTATGACGTTCCTGATTTTGCTAAAGACGAAACCAACAAGCACAGCAATAGTGCAATTTGCACAAAGTTGATTCATTTGACTGGATCATAACTTCGTTGTTAAATTGTTAAGGCTTTGATTATAAACAAGTAAAAAGTTGGCATTAATGATGCAAAGCCACAGTGAAAGTTAGAAAGCTGATAGCGAACAAAATGTGTGTTTGTCGGGACATTTATTTTGTGGTTAGCAGCTTGAATGAGAAATGTAGTCCTGTGATCAGTATTACATTTACTTATTTATAATAATAAGAAACTAACGACGAGGAATAACTATCACCAAAGATGGTGTCAGTTATTCAGGCAAAGTAGCCCACGATGAAAAGATAGTAATGTCTCTTCAACGTGGGTTTTTTTTTGGATTTTTATCGGTTTTATCAATATTAAAAGAGAAAGGATCATCCTATGGTTAATCAAAAAATGAAGACATTTAACACCTCAATGAGGCCGGTTTTAGTCGCAGTTATAGCTATTACGTTTTTCTCTTTATGTGTAAATATGCAGTTGGCCCAAGCGCAAACGAAAGTAGGTTACGCCGAAAAAGAAGAGCTTAAAATCGGCTTTATTAAACTAACTGATATGGCGCCATTAGCGGTGGCTTATGAAAAAGGCTATTTCGAAGACGAAGGCTTGTATGTCACGTTAGAAGCTCAAGCTAATTGGAAAGTACTTTTGGATCGAGTTATTGATGGCCAGCTTGACGGTGCTCATATGTTAGCGGGTCAACCTTTGGGCGCGACGATTGGATTTGGAACTCAGGCTCACATTATCACTGCTTTCAGTATGGATTTGAATGGAAACGCGATTACCGTATCCAATGATGTTTGGGCTCAGATGAAGCCAAATATTAAACATAAAAATGGCAGACCAGTGCATCCAATTACAGCTGATGCACTAAAACCTGTTGTGGATAGATACGCTGCACAAGGTAAGCCTTTTAAGATGGGTATGGTATTTCCAGTATCTACGCATAATTACGAATTACGTTATTGGTTAGCGGCGGGTGGCATTCACCCGGGCTACTATGCACCCCATAAAGGCGACACAAGCGGGCAAATTGACGCACAAGCGTTGTTGTCTGTAACACCGCCACCACAAATGCCAGCGACCATGGAAGCAGGCACTATTGATGGTTACTGTGTGGGTGAGCCGTGGAATCAGCAAGCGGTCATTAAAGGTATTGGAGTGCCCGTTATTACCGACTACGAAATTTGGAAAAACAATCCTGAAAAAGTATTTGGCGTCAGCGCCCAGTGGGCACAAGAGAATCCAAATACCCACATTCGTGTTGTAAAAGCAATGATTAGAGCGGCAATGTGGTTGGATGAAAATGATAATGCAAACCGAGTAGAAGCCGTCAAGATACTTGCAAGAAGCTCCTATGTGGGTGCCGACGAAGAGGTTATCGCAAACAGTATGACCGGGACCTTTGAGTACGAAAAAGGCGATAAACGTGAGATACCCGACTTCAACGTATTTTTTCGCTACAACGCAACCTATCCATTCTTTAGTGATGCGATTTGGTATTTGACTCAAATGCGGCGCTGGGGACAAATTGAAGAGCCTAAGTCTGACGACTGGTTTATGGCTACTGCAAAGAAAGTATACAAGCCTAAAATCTATGCTGTTGCTGCTAAAGAACTGATTAGCGAGGGTAAAGCGAAAGCATCCGACTTCCCTGACTTTGCAACGGAAACAGGGTTTAAGCCTCCTCAAAGCGAATTTATCGACAATGTGACTTATGACGCTACAACACCCAATGCCTATCTGAACTCATTTGCTATTGGTTTAAAAGCAGATAGCAAAATCTAATTTGCATTGGATAAAGTCGACTTTAGGAGTGAATCTTATGATGAAAACTAATATAGCCCCTGTAATATTTCGAAAAATACAGCAAAACGTTATTCAAGAACGATTTTTCGCAGGCCTTAACGCCATGCTATTACCTATCATAGGTATACTGATTTTTATCGCTTTGTGGGCCGCGGTAGCTAAAAACATTGATACGTCATTGGGCGAATTTCCCGGGCCAACGCAAGTATGGGAGCAGTCTTTCATATTGGTCAATGAGCATAAAGCGCAACACGAAAAAGCCGAAGCATTTTATGAAAGACTGGAAAAACGTAATGCCAAGCGTGTTGCCGAGGACCCTGACTATGTTCCTACCCTTAAAATATTTACAGGAGCTCCCACCTTCTTTGACCAAATTTGGACTAGCTTATATACCGTTGCAGTGGGTTTCTTTGTGGCTTCGATTATTGCGGTTCCATTAGGTATTTTATGTGGATTGAGCAAAGGAACTTACGCTGCGATTAACCCGCTCATTCAATTATTCAAGCCTGTGTCGCCATTAGCTTGGTTACCTTTGGTAACGATGGTGGTGAGTGCAGTCTATGTAAGTGATGATCCGATGTTTTCAAAATCATTCATTACCTCCGCGGTTACGGTAAGTCTATGTTGTTTATGGCCAACATTAATTAACACGGCCGTGGGTGTGTCAAGCATCGACAAGGACCTCATTAATGTCAGTAAAGTATTACGTTTAAATGCATTTAAGCATGTATTGAAGATTGTATTACCATCTTCTATTCCTGCCATTTTTACCGGTTTAAGACTCAGTTTGGGCATTGGTTGGATGGTACTTATAGCTGCTGAAATGTTGGCGCAAAACCCTGGGCTAGGCAAGTTTGTGTGGGATGAGTTTCAAAACGGAAGTTCAGAATCACTTGCCCGAATTATGGTCGCGGTCCTGACAATTGGGGTTATTGGTTTCATTTTAGATAGGCTTATGTTGTCGGTTCAACGACATGTGAGCTGGGACAAGAGTGTTTCGTTAAGATAAACGAGGCAACAAACTTCATTGCTAGGAGTCATTATGACCAAACCAATACAAAACAAGACAAGTGGACAGCAACGGCATTTAGAGTTATCCGATGTAGGCATTGACTTCCCGACAGCTAAAGGGCCATTTTGTGCCTTGAAAAATGTAAATTTAAAGATTTCAAAAGGTGAATTTATTAGTTTAATTGGTCACTCTGGATGCGGTAAGTCTACGGTGTTGAATATTGTTGCTGGACTTTATCAAGCCACAACAGGTGGTGTGATATTAGACAACGCTGAAGTTAATGAGCCGGGTCCCGAGCGTGCTGTGGTATTTCAAAATCACTCATTGTTACCTTGGCTTTCGGTTTATAAAAATGTTGAGCTTGCAGTAAAGCAAACCCGAAATGGGCGCTCTAGGGCTGAAATGAAAGCATGGGTTGAGCATAACTTAGCCCTTGTGCACATGACGCATGCTGCCGACAAACTTCCCTCTGAACTTTCAGGTGGAATGAAACAGCGTGTAGGTATCGCGCGAGCTCTGTCGATGCAGCCTAAAGTGTTGCTTATGGATGAGCCTTTTGGTGCGCTAGATGCATTAACTCGTGCTCATTTGCAGGATTCCGTGATGGAAATACATGCCTCATTAGGCAACACCGTTATTATGATCACTCATGATGTAGATGAAGCGGTATTACTATCAAATAGGATTGTAATGATGACCAATGGACCTGCGGCAACAATAGGTGAAATACTAGACGTTGACTTGGAAAGACCTCGCAATCGTCTTGCAATGACCGACAACCTAAAATATAACCAGTATCGACATGCGGTACTGACCTTTCTATATGAGAAACAAAATAAAATTCAAACGGTGAGCAGAGTTAAGGCTGATATTGCGCAAAGTAAGAAAAAGTCCAGCAGTGCAGCTTAATAATATATTGGCACTAATTTGCAGTTTAGACCCTAGCTTAATTGCCATTACAAACCACACACGCACATAAGCACTGCATCGCTAGCGACAAAAAGCAATCGGGCACAAGTATCCATTTATTAAAATATAGAGAACACTCATGATCGGAAAATTCAATTTACTAACAGCTATTGCTTCTGTGCTAATTTTGGCTGGTGTATCGTCATCTACTTTTGCCGCTGATTCAGTTTATCAAGCATTGAGTTCAGGAAAAGCCACAGGTAACTTCAACTTGAGATATGAGGGTGTATCTCAAGACAATACAATAAAAGAAGCAAGTGCATTTACTTTGCGCACACGACTCGGCTATACAACCGCTGAATTAGAGGGCTGGTCAGTTTCATTTGAACTAGAAGATAACCGCATTGTGCTTGGCCAAGGCGACTATACTGTTGGTCCGACGGGATACAATTTGGGTGAATATTCGGTCATTGCTGACCCAGAATTTACCGAGCTAGACCAAGCTTTCGTGCAGTATAAAAAAGATAAATTAACAGTCAAGTTAGGTCGTCAAGTTATTGCTTTAGATGGACAGCGTTTTGTTGGCCATGTTGGTTGGCGTCAAGACCGTCAAACCTTCGATGCGGCAACGGCTATTTACGCGGTTAATGAAAAACTCAAAGTACAATATAGCTACCTTAATCAACGTAATCGTATTTTCGGTGAGGCGGCGGACTTAGATTCAAAGGATCATCTGTTCAACCTTAACTACAAAACTCACTCTGGTGTTTTCACTGCTTATAGTTATCTGCTAGAAGTAGATAATGCGACGAATAATGCGTTGGACACCTATGGTATAAGTTTTAAAGGTAAAACTACAGCGGCAGATACAGACGATAGTACCTTTGTATATGCTGTCGAATATGCAACGCAGAGCAGTGAAAGCGGCAATACGGATTTTACTGCTGATTATTTATTCGCCGAAATTGGTGTGAATATTTCTAGCTTAACCGCAAAAATAGCTTATGAAGTCTTAGGGTCCGATGGCGGTAACTATGCTTTTGCAACACCTTTAGCAACGCTACACAAATTTAATGGTTGGTCAGATCAATTCTTAGGCACGCCATCACAAGGCTTAGTCGATGTCATATTTACCCTCTCGGGGAAAGTCGGTGGTGGCAACTGGATCGCAGCCTATCATGACTTCTCGGCGGATAAGCCGACACAGAACGTTGATGATTTAGGCGCAGAAATTAACTTACAGTATACAAGGCTATTTGCTACGCATTATACTGCGGCAATAAAATATGCAAGCTATTCTGGGGAAAGTGGCAGAGTAGATGCAGACAAAATATGGTTATGGGTAAGTACCAAATTTTAATTTAATATAAAGTACAAAGGGGGCTTAGGAGGCTCTTTTTTTGCTTTCTTAAACATCCCTTCTCTTACTTCTTCTCGCACTCTTGCTTGGCTAATGGTAAATGATTCATCCTTTGACAAAAACTAGCCATCAGGGTATACCTATAGCATAAAACGATTATACCGTTGATTTAACTACCGCTTGCGATCCGTTTAACGACGTTAATGTAAACGCGAGGTCATACAATTTTGATATTCAAACATCAATTAGTGACCAGTGCAGCAGCAAAAAAATAATAATAATAATATCTAAAAGATAACCAAAAAACGACAGGAAAACTTGTAAATAATGCAGGTGGTCTTTTGTGCCTGATAAAAAGTACTTATATAATCTGAGCCAACCAAAAAAGGAGGCTAAATGAGCATAATAGGGTTTGTCAAAGAGCACGCAGAGAATGAGCGTCGGTGCAGCATACTTCCAATAAATGTCAAAGCTTATATAAAGCTCGGGGCGACAATTTTAGTCGAATCTGGGATTGGAAAAAGTATCAATATTACTGACTCAGAGTACACTGACGAAGGTGCAACAGTTGAAACCGATAGGGCTTCTTTGTTGGCAAAAGCTGATTTTTTGATGTCAATTCACGCTTTGGAAAAAGTTGATTTAGAAAAGACCAAAACGACGGTTTGTTGCATGAGCTTTTTAGACCCCTTTAATGCACTTGAGCACATAAAATGGTTGCAACAGTCGGGTCGTTCAGCATTAAGTGTTGAAATGATCCCGCGCAGCAGTCGCTGCCAAAAAATGGACGCATTAAGCTCGCAAGCGAGTTTGGCAGGTTACGTCATGGTGGCGAAAGCGATGTCAATCTTACCTCGGATTTTCCCAATGATGATGACACCAGCGGGTACGTTAAAACCTTCCAAAGTGTTTGTTATTGGTGCTGGTGTGGCGGGTCTTCAAGCTATCGCTACGGCCAAACGCCTAGGTGCGGCAGTAATTGCATACGACACGCGTGAAGTTGTTGCCGAACAAGTAAGATCTTTGGGGGCTAAATTTTTAGCGATTGATATTGGTGAAACAGGACAAACAGATCAAGGGTATGCGAAAGCGCTTACCCCAGAACAAATTGAAATTCAGCAACAAGCACAAGCCGAATGTATCAGCAGTTCCGACGTGGTGATAACCACTGCGCAATTATTCGGCAGGAAACCACCGTTACTTATCAAAAAAGACGTTATTGCGAAAATGAAGCCAGGCAGTGTGATTGTTGATATGGCGGCCGAAAATGGCGGCAATGTTGAAGGTAGTGTCGCGGGCTCCATCGTAACGGTTGAAGGCGTTACGGTAATTGGTACTGGAAATTGGGCGAGCGAAGTTGCATTGGATGCGAGTCAAATGTACGCGAATAATTTGCAGGCGCTATTGCTGGAATTTTGGGACACTGAAACTAAAAAAATAGTCCTTAATTTGGAAGACGATATTCTGCAAACTGCACTAATCACTCACAATGGTGAGCTAATTAATTCAACTATTAAAGCGTTGTTAACACAGGAGAGCGTGTGATGTCATTTATCTATCTTTTAATGATTTTAATGTTAGCGATATTTTTAGGTTTTGAACTTATTCGCAAAGTGCCAGCCACCTTGCATACGCCACTGATGAGCGGTGCAAACGCGGTGTCAGGCATTACCTTAATCGGTGCTATTGCTTATTCCGGAAATGAAAATTTGTTACTTGCGCAAATTCTGGGCAGTGTTTCGGTATTTCTTGCAACAATTAATGTTGTGGGTGGTTACATGGTCACAGATCGCATGCTTGCCATGTTTAAAAGTAAGTAAGGAAGCAAAATGTTGAATACAGAATTAATTATCAATGCAGTGTATGTATTGAGCGCAGCGTTATTCATATTGGGTCTCAAATTACTCAGCCATCCTTCTACCGCTCGTCGCGGCAATAAGCTCTCTGCAACAGGTATGCTAGTGGCTATTTGCGTTACCTTAATCGACCAGAACATTTTAGCCTATGAATGGATTATTGTGGCGATCGTGGCAGGTAGTGCTGTAGGCGCTTTTATTGCCAAAAAAGTTCAGCTAACAGAAATGCCTGAAATGGTATCACTGCTTAATGGTGTTGGTGGTTTAGCGAGTTTATTAGTCGCGTTAGCCATGCTTGAAACTGACACAGCAATAGACAGCTACTTAGTTATCATTGTTTTGCTAGCCATCGGCATCGGCGGTATTACTTTTTCTGGCAGCGTAATTGCATGGGCAAAACTCAGTGGCAAAGTAGCTAAGTTGATCAGCAGTGGCTCAACCGTATTCAGCGGTCAGGCTTTCGTTAATGCATTCATCGTCATTGCTATTTTTGTGCTTGGTGCTCTTGTTGTAATTTACCCACAAACTGCAAACAGTACCGTTTACGTTTACTCCTTCGTTGCGCTTTGTATTGTATTGGGCGTGATGTTGGTTATTCCTATTGGTGGTGCAGACATGCCGGTGGTTATATCACTGCTCAATAGCTATTCTGGGCTTGCAGCTTGTGCTGCGGGAATGGCGTTAAACAACAATCTATTGATTGTTGCTGGTGCACTTGTTGGGGCAAGCGGAATCATCTTGACCAGTGTAATGTGCAAGGCAATGAATCGTTCTTTAATTAACGTTTTATTTTCTGGATTTCAAACCGTAAAAGCGACTGAAATTAAGATCGAAGGTGAAGTTAAACCCTTAGCTGCCGACGATGCTTACTACGTATTGGAAGCAGCCCAATCGGTCGTCGTTATTCCTGGTTATGGTATGGCAGTGGCTCAAGCCCAACATGCGATGAAGGAACTGCAAGTGCTATTGGAAGAAAATGGCGCAGAGGTAGTGTATGGTATACATCCGGTTGCTGGACGCATGCCTGGTCATATGAACGTGCTCTTAGCTGAAGCAGACGTGCCTTACGAGTTATTGCTTGAAATGGACGAAGTTAATGCGCGTATGGCAAACTTTGATGTGGCTATTGTGATTGGGGCTAACGACGTGGTTAATCCTGCGGCAAGAGAGATTAAAGGTAGTCCGATTTATGGCATGCCGATTATCAACGCTGACCTGGCAAAAAATGTCTTTATTCTGAAACGAGGCATGGCTTCTGGTTTTGCTGGTATCGAAAATCCGCTGTTCTTTAAAGACAATGCACGCATGATATTTGGTGATGCTAAAGATACTATCAACGCCATTATTCGCCAATTTGCAGGTTAGCTCTATGGTAACGTTATCGACTAACAATAAAGCATAGTTAGTTGATATTAAAAATATAAGTACGTCCTCACTTTATAGCAACTGATTCATCGGATTGGTTGCTATTTTTGTTGTTTAGGTTCGTTCTTACTTTATTTCTTATAATTTGTGGCGTTAACCGCCTATTGTTTGGTATTCTTCTCGTGTTAGCAGGTTCGCTAAGCTCGGCATTGCAGGTTAAGTGCCTCAGGCATCCATGGAATATTGTCTGCTATTAGAAAGGGAATTTTATGCATTTTAAGCGTAATTTATGGTTAAGCATGATGGGTGCTACCATTACCATCATCGCGGTTCTATTTGGCTCACCACAGAGTGAAGCAAATCTTGGGACTCAACATAACCTACCACAAATAAATAAAGTCGAAACACCGCAAGAGTCCAAGCAGAGTAAGGAATTAAATGCCCAAAGTAGCTATTCTAACGACGGACAATTTAGACGCGTTTTTCGTTTATGATCGATTACTTGATGATCCACTAAAAAGCCTTGGATGGGAGTCAACTGAAGTATCTTGGCGTGTAAAAAATCACAATTGGGATCAATACGATGTCGTTGTGGTTCGCAGTACTTGGGACTATCAAGCACACTGCCAAGAATTCCTCGCGTGTTTGCAGATTATCGATAACTCATCTGCGGTGCTGTGTAATTCGATGTCGTTAATTGAATGGAACATTTCAAAGCGCTATCTGAAGGAACTCGAAGATAAAGGCGTGCCAATCATACCGACGCTTTGGGCTGATGAACTACACGAACCGCATTTTGCTGCCGCATTTGCTAAATTCAATTGTGATGAAATTGTGATAAAGCCTTATGTTAGTGCTAACGCAGATGGCACTTACCGTCTCACACCAGCGGCAGTTAGCAAGCAATTACCTTCGATAATGCAAGAATATAAACAACGTTCAGCGATGATCCAACCGTTTTTAACAAGCATTCTTGAACAAGGTGAATATTCACTCTTCTACTTTAATTCACAATACAGCCATGCTATCTGTAAGCAACCCGCCAAAGGCGACTTCAGGGTGCAAGAAGAACACGGTGGCCAACTTACCAGCATTCAACCATCTAACGCGATGTTTGCCCTTGCTGAGCAAACGATTGACGCCTTACCTGAAGAGGCATTGTATGCCAGAGTTGATATTGTGTCGTTAAACGCTGAGTTAATGATTATTGAAGTAGAACTGATTGAGCCAAGTTTGTATTTTAATATGGACGAATCGTCTGCCGCGTTTTTTGCAAAAGTGTTTGCCACTAAATTTGCATAACTACACTACAATGCGCTAAACAATAGCAATGTTAAATACTAGTTTCAGTTCTGTTTGGCAAGGTTTTAGCCACACATATAATACGCTCGCTCAAATTTAAGCCCCACTGACGATATATGCGTGGTCCAGGATGAAAACCATCAATGGCCATTGCACTTTTGTCCATATTAAAGGCCAACGGCTCATAAGTCTTATTTATACATTTACCACTATTTATTGCTTGTAGAGAGTCAAATTCTTTGGCTCTGCTTCCCAAGATCCATCTCAATGGTTCTGGTAATAGCGGGAATTTATGCATTGGCGGCATACCACTGATGATAATATGCTTAGCGCCTAGCGTTTGAAAGCAATATTGATGCAGTTTGTTTTGTTCATCCAACCAATGTTTAGCGCGTTGTAGTGACGTAACATCATTTACGCCTAAACTGGTCACCACAATATCAACGGTATTACCCAATTTAGCGCTGTCTAGCATTTTAGAAAGGTCCTGAGTTTGTGCACCGGTTCTTGCTACTAGTGTCCATGATAAATTAAAGTCATTTTTTAGATTATTAACTAATTGACCAAGCAGCGCTGTATTTTGATGAGACGCGCCCACGCCAGCGGCAGCTGAATCACCAATAATCAGTATGCCAAGTGGTGGTTTTGTCGAATCGTTAGTTGAACCTTGGCGTTCGCCAATTGCCTCAGGAAGTTTACCTGCTCGTTTTCTAACTTGTCTTCCTTGAACAACCAAAATTGGAAGGGCGAGCAGAGCAACTAGTTTATAGAACATGTGGCTCTCTATTATTTGTTGTCTTTCGGCTAAATATACTTGGTTTTAAATAAATGTGAATTATTAACCGGTTTTATCAAAAAACGCTGACAACACAGCGCTGATAATATCTATTAATAGGGCTTTAACGGCGACTTTATTGCCGTCATGTAATCCTAATCTTATTGTTTAGGTTGCAATTTAAAGCGATAAGCTTTATTTATTTAGTCTTGTTGTTTAAGTATGTCGGTTTACTACTGCAAATAAGCTGAGTATCGAGTTTATCTAAAGTCCAGCGTAAAAATAAAGGACCACATAAAGTATGCAGCGAAAAATTGCGATAGTCGGAGCGGGTAGCGTTGGTTGTTATCTTGGAGGCTGCCTAACAGCGAATGGTGTTGATGTCATTTTAGTCGGCAGAGAGCGAATGAAGAAGCAACTGACTAGTCACGGTTTACAGGTTACTGATTGGAAGGGACGTGACGCAACAATGCAAATCGATCAGTTACAGTTTTCCGTTTCAATGGAGAGTATTGCTGACGCAAATTATATTTTTTTGACCGTAAAAAGCGGTGATACTGGGTGTACTGCTGAGTCTATTCTGCACCATGCGAAAGCGTCAGCTGTGATTGTTAGCTTTCAAAACGGAACTCAAAATGTAGCTACTTTAAAAGCCAAATTACCGAATCATAAAATACTCAAAGCCATGGTGCCTTTTAACGTTCTAAACAACGGAGAAGGTCAGTTTCATTGCGGTACAGAAGGTAATTTAGCTATTGAAGCAAAAGAGGGTGAGTATGCAAGCCTTGTTAATGCCCTAGAGCAAGCCCATTTGCCGGTGACATTACATGATGATATTGAGGGAGTGCAATGGGGCAAGCTGATTATAAATTTAAATAACGCAGTCAATGCGTTGTCAGGAATTCCATTGTTAGAGCAAATGAACAATCGAGAGTATCGCTTAGTGATGACAAAAGTGATTGCAGAAGCGTTAGCTGTCATGAAAGTCGCCGGTATTAAGCCTGCGAGGACCGGGAAAGTGATTCCAAGTTGGATGCCACACATTTTGGCGCTACCTAATTGGTTGTTTAAACGAGTAGCTAGCGCAACGCTGAAAATCGATCCCAAAGCTCGTTCTTCAATGTATGAGGATTTTGCATTGAAACGTAAAACTGAAATTGATTTTCTGAATGGCGAAATCGTAAGTCTCGCTAAAAAACATGGCATCCCAGCGCCAGTCAACCAACGTATCGTCAATTTAGTAAAAGATGCCGAGCAAAAACAAAGTGGTTCTCCTATGCACAGCCCCGAGTTTTTAAACAGTGCTATCAAAAATCATTGAGCTAAAGCGTGTTTCGTTTGCTTATTTTGTATGGATTGGTAGCATTGAAATTCGCTTTGTTAGTTGAGGCATAATTTAGAGATTAACTGAGGTGCTAACTATGAGGCTAATTAAGAGGCTAACTAAGAGGTTAATAGAGGCTAACTAAGAGGTCAATAGAGGCTAACGAAGAGGTTAATAGAGGCTGTATGGATAATAAGTTGAATACTCAAGGTAAACTTACGCATGTTGACCAAACGGGTCAAGCCAGTATGGTGGACGTGAGCGCAAAAACGCCAACCACAAGAAGAGCCGTGGCGACAGGGTTTGTATCAATGACGCTTTCAACACTAGCACTCATTAAAGACAATAACGTTGCCAAAGGCGATGTGCTTGCGACTGCTAGAATTGCCGGGATCCAAGGCGCCAAAAAATGTCCATCGCTAATTCCTTTATGCCACCCGTTAATGCTGTCAAAAGTGGGTCTTGACTTTACTATTGATGATGCAAACTCTCGAATAAATATTCGCTGTGAATGCAAGTTAGTCGGTAATACGGGTGTAGAAATGGAAGCATTGACCGGCGTTTCTGTTGCCGCGCTTACCATTTTTGATATGTGTAAGGCAGCCGATCCGAACATGATCATTGGCGACATTAAGGTGCTAATAAAAGAAGGCGGTAAAACCGGCGAATGGAAGAGGACTGACACATGATAAATATCCGATTTTTTGCCATTCTGCGCGAGCGTCTTGGTGTTGATTCACTTGCTTACGAATACAGCGATGAGAAAACGGTAGATGATATTAAACAAAACATTATTGCCCGCGGCGAACCGTGGACTTTACTTGCAGAACAAGACGTATTAATTGCGTTGAATCAAACATTAACCAGCGCATCAGCGCGGGTAAATGATGGTGATGAAATTGCGTTTTTCCCTCCTGTTACTGGAGGCTAGCAACAGCGTCTTTTTACTTTACTGAGCAATAGATTATCGGCGATCTGAGTTTGTTACTTGGTTTGCGAAGTAGGATATTTAGCAATAAGTGCGTCAATATGTATCGAGATGCCTTCAACTGCCATTTCCTGCCAATGTTGTTCAGAAATCATTGCACTTGTAGCGTGGTGTTTTAAGCTGACATAGCCATGCACAAATGCCCACAAGTCTAAGGCTATCTTTTGCTTAAGAGGCCAGGGTGAATTGGGTGGCAATATAATACATGAATGACTAACTAAACGCTTAAATGCTTTGGATGACATCTCGCGTGCTTCATCGGAGGGTTCATACTGATTACCGTTTTCACCAAAAATAAGTCTATAGTGGCCTTCATATTGATTCGCTAAGGTAAGATAACCACGAACACCCTTCAGCAGAATTTGTCTCGCCGACAAGTCCACCGTCGAAAAGGCCATAGTGTCATGCACCATCTGATAACCTTCTATAAACAAGGCATCTAAGATCCCCTGCTTGCCATTAAAATGGCTGTAAATACCAATAGTTGAAACACCCGCTGCGTCAGCAATTGAGCGCACGCTTAGTGCTGAAATACCGCCGAGAGCAAACAATTCAGAAGCGGCCAGTAATATCCGTTTTTTTGCATGTGCGCTGTTAACCTTTCCAATTTTACTGGGTTGTTTGGATACTTTTTCAATAAGCTGTTCGGGACCTTTTATTTTGGTTTGTCTCAACCTAATTTCCTCCTTTGTATTAACTAGCAGTTATTACTCATTTTTTACAATTAATTTACTTAATATGCATTTAATTGACAAATATAACAGTGTTATGCTTAACTAGCGAGCAATAAATCAGGTGCTTTTAGGCCTGAGAATGATGCTTTTTACCTTCTAAATTTATATTAGTGAGAGATACAATGACGATAAAAACGCACACAACAGATTATCTTATTGTTGGCAGTGGTGCTGTAGGGATGGCTTTTGCCGATACAATATTGACCGAGACTGATGCGAATATCGTCATTGTTGACCGGCATCACAAGCCGGGTGGTCATTGGAACGTCGCTTATCCATTTGTGACTTTACACCAACCTTCTGCATTCTACGGTGTCAGTTCAAGAGAGCTAAGTACAGGTTGTAAAGATGAGGTAGGACTTAATAAAGGCTTAAATGAACTTGCCACAGGCGCAGAAGTTAGTGCCTATTTTGATAATATTATGCGCGAGCAGTTTTTGCCAACAGGGCGGGTCAAGTATTTTCCAATGTGCGATTATAAAGGTGATAGCAACTTTGAATCAATCTTAACGGGTCAGAAACATCATGTTGACGTGAATAATAAAACCGTTGATTGCACTTACTTAAAAACGACGGTGCCATCCACCCATACGCCCAATTTTGATGTTGCAGATAGTGTTAATTTTATGCCCTTGAATGAGCTACCCAGCATTCAGACTCCTCCGGCAGGTTATGTCATTGTGGGCGGCGGTAAAACAGGTATCGATGCGGTATTGTTCTTACTTCAAAACGGCGTAAATCCAGATCATATTAGTTGGATTATGCCTCGTGATGCATGGTTGTTAGACCGCGAAAACACGCAACCAACAGAAGAGTTTTTCACTAGTTCTATTGGTGCGCAAGCGAACGAAATGGAAGCCATTGCTAATTCAACCTCGATAAATGATATGTTTTTGCGCCTAGAAGCGTCAGGGGTATTCTTAAGAATTGATGAGAACGTATGGCCCAAAATGTTTCATGGTGCAACGGTTAGTAAAATGGAACTTACTGAATTACAGCGCGTAAAGAATGTTGTGCGAATGGGCCGAGTTGTGTCAATTTCAGCCGATAAAATCAAACTTCAACAAGGTGAGATTAGTACTACGCCTTATCACATTCATGTTGATTGCTCTGCAAGCGCGATTTCAAACTTAGCCATGAAACCCATTTTTACCAAGGGACTTATAACTCCGCAAACGGTGCGTTCGTATCAGCCTGTATTCAGCGCTGCTTTTATTGCGCACGTAGAGGCAGTCTATCCAGACGATGCGGTGAAAAATAAGATATGTAATGTTGTTCCGCTGCCCAATTCCGATCTTGACTGGCTGCGACTCACTGCTGCTTTCCTAATGAATCAGCATATTTGGTCAAAAGATGAGGGACTTAGAAAATGGTTACTGAACAATCGACTAGATGGCTTTAGCAAACTCGTTCGTTCAGTAAAACCGGATGATATGGAGAAACTGATGATACTCAAACGTATGCGCGATAATGGAAAACCTGCGATGGTCAAACTGCAGGGGTATTTAGCCGCAATTCAACAAGGACAAACAGCATGAGCGAGTTTCAAGTAAGTAAAAGTAACTATGTAAAATGCAGAATTATAGACAATGACCTTTCAAATCAAATCTTAGCTGAAGGTGAGGTGTTGGTGAAAGTGGATAAATTTGCGCTTACCGCCAACAATATAACCTATGCTGTGGTTGCAGATAAAATAGGCTATTGGCAGTTTTTCCCTGCGCATACTGCAAGTTCGAATAACAGTAAAGATGTTTCAGGTTGGGGCGTATTGCCGGTCTGGGGTTTTGCTGATGTCGTCAAATCAACTAATCTTGAAGTGCCAGTGGGAGAGCGATTATTTGGTTATTTTCCGCCTGCCACTCACTTAATGATGCATCCGACGAAGGTCAGTTCGACGACATGGATTGACGGATCTGCGCATCGAGCAGCATTGCCAGTAGGCTATAATATTTATCGTAAAGTAGAGTCTGAACGGGGCTACAATAAAGCTTTTGAAGATGATCGCATGTTGCTATACCCACTGCATATAACTTCATTTGCCTTATATGATTATTTTAAGAGTAATGATTGGTTCGGTGCAACTCAATTAGTCATGATTAGCGCGTCGAGTAAAACCAGCACAGGTTTGGCTTATGGTGTTAAAGATGACGCGAATGCACCGTCGCAAGTTGCGTTAACTTCAACGCGCAATATGCAGATGGTTGAAAGTTTAGGCGTTTATGACAAAACGCTATCGTATGAGCAAATACAAGAGATAGACGCTACTAAACCGACGCTGATTGTAGATATGTCGGGAAATGGTCAGGTTCTTAATGACTTACATAAACACTTGGGCGAGAACATGAAGTTCTGCTCAAATGTTGGTGTAACACATTGGAAAGAAATAAAAACAGGACCCGATTTTATCAAGCAACGCAGTGAGTTTTTCTTTGCCCCCTCGCAACTTCAAAAGCGAATTAAAGAGTGGGGAATGGAGGGTTTTGAAGAGCAAAGTGGTAAATACCTGAAACACTCGTTTGCAAAAAGTCGTGAATGGCTAAAAATGACCGATATTCACGGCCTAGATGGTATGTCCAACATTTATGCTGATGTTTGTGAGGGTAAAATTGCACCAGAGGTGGGTCTCACCATTCGGTTGCCTTAACCTCTATAAAGAAAAAACGCCGATGCAAAATTTGAACAGATCAGTACCCGTAATCTGGTTGTTGCATCGGCGTCTGCGACAATCTTCTCCCATTGCTTTGTCAGCGATTCCTTAAGTTGTCACAAAACTGCTGAGGTGTTGCTATTGACACTTATTCTTTAGACCGTTTTACTATTTTGGTTCTTTGTACATTTTGTCGCTGCGGCTTGGATACCTGGCGCTGCGGCTTGGATACCTGGCGCTGCGGCTTGGATACCTGGCGCTGCGGCTTGGATACCTGACGCTGCGGCTTGGATACCTGGCGCTGCGGCTTGGATACTTGACGCTGCTGATTGGATACCTGGCGCTGCTGCTTGGATACTTGACGCTGCTGCGACACAATCGTCCTCTCAGACTGGCGCGAATTAAGCTGATTAAGACCTCTATCTTTACGCTCAATGTCTCTATTTTGCATCGGCTTTGGTTGACGCGCCTCGGCTATATCCGCCTTTCTATATAACTTTTGTTGGCTGTTACTGGTCGCTTTGGAAAATTGACGCCGGGTCTGTTCTGCACTACTGCGTGTAATTCTTCTATCCGAACTACGTACTTTTTCAAACTCACTGTGTCTATTTGTCACCCATGCGTTGCGCTTATAAGCGCTGTGTGTTGATTTATTACCCGCATATTTTTGACGTTCAATATGGCGCGTATGCCGTTTTACCGGAGTCCAACGCTGGTATTCTTTATGATGAACACGTTTATACTGTGTATTTTTGTAGTGGTAGGAATGCGCTTTGCGATAAGACCAATTTCTATTAATCGAAATGTAGTGATTACCCCAATTAATCCCGCCGAATAATAATCGGCTACCGATATAGGCTGCTGGCGCAAAGTAAACATGGTTGTGGCGATAATGACGGGCATAATATGGTCTCGACCAACGATATGACGAACTCACATGCCAACTCGGTCCATAGATGATAGCGCTGTCATAATATGGCACGTAGACGAATTCATGGCGTCGTGGCTGGATAATAATGACACGCGCATCTTGTTCGCGCTCAACGACTATCTCTATTTGTTCATCGTTTTTTAAATTACCCTGATCATAGGCCAATTCACGTAGTTTTTGCACGCGACTTAACACTAGTTCTTGATCATTTTTAAACGCATCGCCTAAGTCACTTAACCAACCCAAGTCGTCGCTCATATTGTTCAAAATGTCTGGGAACGCGGTTAGTGCGATAACTGAAGCATCCCAGCCGTATTCCAGCGCGTCTTCTTGAATTGCTTCAATGGTATTTTTATCTAATCCATTTTTTTCATAATCGTTCAGATCAAATTGTGGATGCTGTTGAATAAACCGTGCAGCTTCGATCACTTCAAGTGGATACGTAGATGCAATTAAAATATGAGTCAACAAAGAATCGGGGTAAAGTGCGATAGGTGCCAACGCGGAATCAATCTGATCATATTCGCTTTGAGACTGGCTTTTTTGAAATCCATACACTTTATTTGATTGCAATGAGGTCGCTTGGGCATAGTGCATGCCTAAGGTTAACGACACGGTCAATAAGGCCGTGTAGCCAAGTGTTTTTATTACACTTGCAGATATTCTTGGTTTGTTTGCTGTTACTTTTCGATTCGTATTCATACCGATATCCTCCTACTTGGATACCTATAGTTATACGCTAAGTAAACTTAACCGAAACTGAATAAAATTGAACTAGCAGTAAAATCGATTATTTTAGGTGGTCAGCATTGAAGGTATGGCCTAACTTTTCAGTTTTCGTTTTAAGATAAGCTTTATTTTCGTCAGTAATACCATGGTCAATTGGCAAGCGCCTGACAACCTCAATACCCATGTCGTTTAATGCGTTAACCTTCTTAGGGTTATTTGTCATGAGTTCTACGCGTTTCACTTTCAGCGTATCAAGCATCGTCTTGCAGACACTGTAATCGCGTAAGTCGGCATCGAAACCCAAATGTTCGTTAGCTTCAACCGTGTCATAGCCTTCATCTTGTAAACGATACGCTTTAATTTTATTCAGTAAGCCTATACCACGACCCTCTTGGCGCAAATATAGTAAAACGCCACATCCATTGGCCACTATATTTTGCAGGGCTCTTTCCAACTGAAAACCACAATCGCACTTAGTACTGAACAGCGCGTCACCGGTTAAACACTCAGAATGAATGCGAACGGGAACCACATCATTTTCTGCCCATTCACCGTGTGACAAAGCAATATGTTCTTGATCGTTAGATGTATCTACGAAACCGTGAATGACAAAATCGCCAAAGTGAGTGGGTAGTTTTGCACTACTCACAAATTCAAATGAAGTGTATGTATTACTCATATTTCTAGCTATTTACCCTAAAAGTAAGCGATATTTGGGGGTGAAATTAAATTTTCTAACAGGTACTACTCTTTCGTCCCATTATTATACGACAAAAAGTTGATTAAAGGTGCAGGTTCTGCAATACAATATCCTTGCGCAAAATCCAATCCCATTTTCCCAAGCTGTACCATAATCTCATCAGATTCAACAAACTCAGCGACAGTCTGAATAGACATAGCGCCTGCAACATCACGAATTGAAGTTACCATTGCAAGATCAATTGGGTCAGTCAATATGTTGCGAATAAAATTACCATCAATTTTGACATAATCGACCGGTAAGTTTTTTAAATAGGCATAACTAGAGAATCCACTGCCAAAGTCATCGATCGCGAATGTGCAGCCCAAGCGTTTAAATTGCTTGATAAAAGCGACAACGTCGTTCATTTTGATGATGGCCAATGTTTCCGTAATTTCAAAACATATTTTTTCGGGCGGGATATGGTACTTTTCAAATGCGTTAAGCAAGAAAAACTGAAAGTCGTCATCAGACAATGAGTGTCCGGTAATATTAATATTACACATAGCAAGTTTGTGCATATATTCAGAGTTTGTGTTTAACCAAATAAAATAGTTCTCAATAACCCACTTATCTATTTTATTACTTAAATTACAGCGCTCGGCCGCAGGCATAAAAAATTCTGGGATTGTCAAGTCACCGGTTTCGGTCCTTAAGCGAATAAGGATCTCATAGTAATCATTGTCATCTGATTTATTAAGTGGACGATAATGTTGAAAATACAGTTCAAATGAATCTTCTTTTAACGCTCGCGTAACTTCGTTAACCCAGTAAAGTTCCCTCTCGTAACTATTTTTTGTGTTCATATCTTTTGAAAACTCATGCACCTTATCGCGACCACTTTCTTTGGCAACGATACAGGCTGTGTCTGCAAAACTGAGTAACTCTTCGGCGTCAGCTGCATTGAGTTCACGCCTTGCAATACCGATACTCACACTTTGACTAAAGCGATGGCGATCCCACTTAAATTCAAAGTTACGTACCTGAGAAAAAATTTTCTCAATTGTTGCATTAATTCTACTTTCATCATTATATTCGACAATAAGACCAAATTCATCCGCACTTAAGCGAGCGAAAATCCATTTGGGATCGAATACTTCATACAGTTCATGCGCAAGTTCCTTTATGAATACATCTCCGGCAGCGTGACCACAGGTATCATTGATAATTTTAAACTGATCGACATCAATATAAAACACCGCGAATTTTTCACTGCTAACCTTACTGTGTGTGATTTTATCATTCAATAGTTGCAAAAAGTGACGACGATTATGCAAGCCTGTTAATTGATCGTGCGTATTCAAATACTGCAGATTAATTTGATTTACTCTGCGTTCGGTAATATCGAATAGGCTACCAAAATGTTCTGCATCACCTTTGGCTTTTACTATTTGGCTTGAAATTGAAAACCAAAATTCTCTGCCATCAACTCGCTTCCCTCTAAATTCTTTACCTATGACTGTTCGTTGCGAGGATAGCTCTCCTAATAATAAGTCGGCCTCAACAGGGTCTGAAAACAAATCATGTATTTTATGCAAAGTGGTCAGCAGTTGTTGCTCTGACTCAAAACCAAAAAGTGACGTAAACGCGGCATTTACGCGCAGTAACGTTCCGTCAGATTTGGCTGCGTATAAACCCTCCGCGGTATTATCAAAAACATCTGCAAAGTGCTGGAGATTGCTAATAATCGTCGCTTGCTCATATTCTTGTCGATACACCAATGAATGCTCTCGACTAATAATCGCCACACCGACCAGCATTATCCCAAAACAAGTAAAGGCAAATGGCAATGCTGCTGAATAGCTTAAATGACTGGCACCTTGTGCAAATGAGAGCACTTCCAATAAAGCAACTAAGCCAATTGCAAGCCAACCACAGAAGTAGATAATAGTGCTGCGCATATCAATTTTAGAGCGATAAATAAGTGTGGCGAAGAGTTTGCTGACTAAAAACGCGCTGATGATACCTAGAATAGAGATTAACTGCCAAAAGTCGTTGTACAAAAACAAAGTAATGATAGGGACTGCCAGCAAAAAGTAGTGTGCTCGCAGCCAAACACGAGATACCGGTACAAATATATCGCGACCAATCTTAATCGCGGCAAATAAACTTATTGTTAAACTAAAGGCCGTTATTTCAGCAGCAAAGGCGGGCAGGTTAAATAAACTGGGTAAAATACCCTCGGCGCTAAGTAATGTGGTCATCGAGGCAACTGAAAATATTGCAAACCAAAAGCGAGCAGGCGCATTCTTGAGCATGTATGTGATTAAGAAGTAGGTCGCTAATAGTGATAAACCGCCGCTAAGCGCACCGAGCAAAATAAGTCGAATGCTGCTTTGTTGCTCAAAGCTGTGTTCATCCCATAATTCGACAGGCAATATTGCAGGACCGTCGTCATTTATTCGCAAGTACACACTAAGTCGTTGATCGGGGCGAGAAGTGAGGGCCATTCTAAAACCATGTAGACCGCTTGCCGCTGAATTTGGGTTGGCATTATTGCGTTGAATGGACTGTATAATGCGGCCTTGATCATCGACTAAAAAACCATCTATGCGATCAATAAAGGTATTTCCGGCAATAAGCATGAGCGGAATATTAATGTTACCGCTATTTTGAATTTGGAAACGGACCCACAGGACTTTGTTTTCAGGAATGGGGGTAAGCGAAAATGTCCGTTGCCACTGAGTCAGTTGGACCACATCAGACAGCAATAACCCTTCACTGGTGTAGTGCAATACGGCTATATTTTGCAAATTAATCGACGTAGTTATTTCTGTTGCTTCGACGATATTAATGGCATCAGTGGTTGACTGTTCTTGGCAGAATGCCTTTAGTGGCAGTGCACTCACAGTTATTAACAGTCCAATAATTAAATACTGAGCAAATATTGCTTTCAATTTCATTATGTCCTTTTGCAACTCAAGCGCTATCTTAGTCTTAAAACAGGGCTTGTGTGAAGGAAAAACATATCTGGTTTAACCATTCAAATAACTGATATTATTAATGAAAACGCTTATCGAGAGCGCTTACCTTGTAGATAGTAACTCAAGCTTGCGCTAGCGGATACAAAACAACGCCCCGCTGTATAACTTAACTGCTACATGACAATGAAATACCTTTTTGTGGATTGGCTGGAGGCTCAGAAAAACGCGCAAATTCAGGATGGTCTTCAAATGGCGAGGTCAGCACTGTTACTAGCGTCTCCAAAATGGAAAAATCATCCTCTTCAGCAGCTTCAATAGCTTCTTGCACTAAATGATTTCGCAATACAAACTTGGGGTTAACCGCAAGCATTTGCTGTTGAATTTGCGTCCAACTGCTGTTTGACAACGAGAGCAGGCTTTGTTGTATCTCATGATAATTAACACACCACTGGCGAACCCGATCTGCTTGTACAAAGTTATCGGATATACTGTTTAAATCTAGGGTTTCCAATGATAGTAATTGTTCACTAACTAAACGAAACGATTGATGGAAATCGGCTTTTTCGTCCTGCAAAATAGTCATCCATTCAGCTATTAATACATCAATTTCAGCGGCCAGTTGGGTATCATTGATGGCATGTTCATAAAGACCCAAACGACGCTTCATTAATATTTGATATTCGTTTATGAAGGTAGTTTCATAGGTAGTCAATACTGTTTTTATTTCGTCAATTTCTAAAAATGAGGTGAATGCATGCGCTAAGGCATTCAAATTCCACAGTCCGATACTGGGTTGCTGGTCAAAAGCATACCTTCCAGCATGATCAGAGCTATTACACACATACTCCGGAATAAAATCATCTAGGAAAGCATACGGACCGTAATCAAAAGTGATGCCATGAATAGACATATTATCGGTATTCATTACACCATGGTTAAATCCATAAGCCTGCCAATTTGCGATCATCAAAGCGGTGTTTGTGACAATACTTTGGAACATGTCTTGGTGTGGTGTTGATGAACTTAAACAACTCCGGAAGTGGTGTTTAAATGAGTAATTAAATAAGGCTTCTAGTTGCTGCGGCTGATTGCTGTGATGAAAATACTCAAAGTGCCCAAACCGTATGTGACTTTGGCAGGTTCTGATCATCATTGCACCGCGTTCTCGCTGTTCGCGATGCACGGGTTCGTTACTGGTCAATAAGCACAGAGAGCGACTACTTGGAATACCTAGAACATGCAAGGCCTCGCCCGCAAGGTATTCCCGAATGGTAGAGCGCAAAACAGCTCTTCCGTCGGCTTGACGACTATAGGGTGTTTGACCGGCACCTTTTAAATGCAGATCCCAGAAAGCTCCATTTGGCGCTTTAATTTCGCCTAGCAATAACCCACGACCATCACCGAGGTTTGGATTCCATTGGCCAAATTGATGTCCACCGTACTTTTGAGCAACACTATTTGCTTGTAATTCACCATGTTCACCAAATAATGCTGATAATAACGCGTCGGTTTCAAGTTCCTTAAGATCGATACCTAATTCAGCTGCTAGTGATTCATTGCGCACAGCAACTCTGGCACCGGTAACGGGGAACGGTTTTACTTGGCTGCTAATAGCGCTTAGTTCTGTGGCATAATGATGAAAAAGTTGCATGCTATCTCGTTTGAATTAGTATGCAACGACTATACGTTAGTTTTGTGCAAAGGAATCAATAATGAGAAAAATAATTAAAAGAAATAAGACAAGAATATCCTTAAATAAAAAACTCCTTGCACTAATCGTGTTTTCTGTCGCGAGCCTTTCAGCGTGCGCAGATACAATATTACAAGGTGATGTTGAACGAGGCTCAGAAATCTCCATGGTTTGCGGCATGTGTCATGGCGTAAATGGCATCTCAAACATACCTATCTACCCAAATTTGGCAGGTCAAAAAGAACAATATCTAGTCCTCCAATTGAAAGCATTCCGAAGTGGCGAACGGGTAAATATAGCGATGACCTCGCATGCACAAAAACTAACAGACCAAGATATTGCTGATCTATCAGCTTACTATGCGCAACTCGATCCAAAGCCTCAATAAAACTTTTTAAATCTAAATGACCTGTCAATAAGTATAAATAATCTACTATACGACGAAAACTCAATTGAGAATTATATTTCCTCTCAGTCCATAAGGGCAGTCTCTATAAAAGATTTTTGTCAGGGTATTTTATAAGGATCTAGTACAAGGCTTTTGTAAAAGGCGTTTGTAAAAGGCGTTTGTAAAAGGCTTTTGTAAAAGGCTTTTATATAAAGCCTATGTGAAAAATGTTGCGGTTGCATAAATAATCGCAATGAATGGAATAACAAATTAACGCTGAAGGAGAAAATATGTTTCAGTTACACCATTTGAATAACTCACGCTCTCAACGCATCGTTTGGATGTTGGAATCCGTCGGCGCAGATTATGAGATTAAGATCTACAGGCGCGATGCTACAACCAATTTAGCTCCACCTGAGTTGAAAAAAATCCATCCATTGGGCAGAGCTCCCGTGTTGATCCACGACGGCAAGGTGATTGCTGAATCAGGCGCTATTTGTGATTACATCGCGAGGCAATTTCCGGATTCCGGAATGTTACCGGACGAGAGCGCACATAGTTTCAACGATGTGCAATTTTGGTCGCACTACGCGGAAGGTAGCTTCATGCCGTCGTTAGTAACCAGTATGGTGCTTGAAAAAGCGAGGGAGAAAGTCAGTCCATTTTTTGTTCGTTATGTTGCAGACAAAATAATTGATGGTGTAATGGATGCTTACTTTGGTAAAAATATTGAAGCAAATTTAGTTTTCGTTGAAGGCCATTTGGCAGACAACAAATGGTTTGTCGGCGACATACCGACGCTCGCTGATGTACAGATGAGTTTTGGCCTTGAAGGTTTATTTGACAGTGGCAAACTTAAGCCTTTTAAGCATATGACGACTTACGTTCAGCAACTTAGAAACTTGCAAAGCCACAGAACCGCCACGGCTAAGATGAAAGAGGCTGAAGCGTCTTTTTAATTAACTGGCACGGTCGGTTAGCAGGGTAATTGTATAAGGCCTTAACGACTTCCTAAATAGTCTTCAATAAGCGTGATAAAAGCCTCTCCATACCGCTCTAGCTTGGTTTGACCGACACCGGTGACCCCAATGAATTGATTCTTGTCTGTTGGCATTTTGTCCGTCATATCTGCAAGCGTAGCATCGCTAAAAATGACAAAAGCGGGTACGTTTTCTTCTTCAGCAATCTGTTTTCTCAGGTGTTTTAACTTGGCAAATAACTGGCGGTCAATATTCACTGGTTCTGCTTTGTTTCGTTTGCTCGTATCGACACTTAATTTAGGCACAGCAAGATGCACAACGCGCTCTGCTTTCAAAACAGCGCGAGCTGATTCATTGATGCGTAAAATACCGGACAAGGTCATATCAATGCGCAAAAGTCCTTGGTGGATCAATTGCTGAATAATATTATGCCAGTAGCTATCAGATTGGTCTTTGCCGATACCGTAGGTACTCAATTCGTTGTGTTTATTTTCTACTATCTTTCTTATGCTCTTGCCTCGCAGAACATCAATTACGTATTGTACAGAGGTGTCTTGTTTCAGGCGGTAAACGCATGATAATGCTTGCTGAGCCTGCGTCGTACCTTCAAATAATTTGGGTGGGTCGAGACAAATGTCGCAGTTACCACATTGTTCTTCGCGATAATCTGAAAAATAGTTTAATAAGACTTGTCGTCTGCAAGTTTGCGCTTCGGCAAACGCTTCCATAGCTTCAAATTTATGCATCTCAATATCATATCGATCGGGTGCTGTGCCGGTTGAAATCCACTGTTTAATCCGAGCAGCATCACGTTCGTCAAATAACAATAGGGCCTCTGCCGGCATACCATCTCGCCCTGCTCGTCCGGTTTCTTGATAGTAAGATTCAACACTTCGAGGCACATCATGATGCACTACAAAGCGAACATTGGATTTATTAATACCCATGCCAAAGGCAACCGTTGCGATTACAACTTGCAAATCGTCTTTTAGAAATTGAGTCTGTACAAATTCGCGCGTAGCGGTATCTCGACCGGCGTGATAAGCATCACACTTAATACCCGCGCTTTGTAAGCGCTGAGTTAGGTCGTCCACTTTCGCTCGGCTATTACAGTAAACAATACCGGCAGCACCATCTTGTTGTTTAACAAAGGCAACGACTTGGTCAAACCCTTTATATTTAGCGAGTAGGTTGTATCGAATATTTGGGCGATCGAAGCCTCCCTTAAAAACGAAGGGATTGTCTAATTGCAATTGATGTTGAATATCAACTTGCGTGGCATGATCGGCGGTAGCCGTTAAGGCAATAAAGGGAACATTCTGGAACTGCGATTTTAAACGCCCAAGTTGACGATAATCTTGTCTAAAATCATGCCCCCAATGCGAAACGCAATGTGCTTCATCCACTGCAATTAAGCTCACTTTTACCCGTTGCAATGAATTCAGAAAATACGATTTTAATAACCTTTCGGGTGCTACGTAAAGCAGGTCAAGTTCGCCACGGAATAATTGCTCCGTTATTTGTTGAGACTCTTCAGCGTCTTGTGATGAGTTTAAGTAGGCCGCTTTTACGCCCTGAGAAGTTAACTGTTGTACTTGATCTTGCATTAAAGAAATAAGCGGTGAAACAACAATAGTGATGCCTTCGAGGGCCAATGCGGGAACCTGATAACACAACGATTTACCGCCGCCAGTAGGTAATAGGATAAGCGCATCTTGGCCATTTAAGATTTTATCAATAACCTCCATTTGGCCCGCACGAAACTCAGCATAGCCAAAGGTGTCTTTTAATATTTTTGCACACTTTTGGTAGTGTTGAGTATCGACTTTTTCAGCCGCTATTGCGCCAGTTACCTTGGTGTTATTCTCGGCAATAGCATTAGATTGTTGTGCAATAAGGCTCAATTTTTATCTCATTTAAATTCGATTTCGGCATTTTACGCGTTTTTGCGCTTGAATTCATGCTGTACTAGCAGACTATTTTATTATTGCTGAATATTTGCACATTTTAAAAACTGTAGTAATGTCGTTACGTGTATTTAAAGTGAGCGATAAAAATGAGTGTAGATACTTTTACAAGCCGTCAATTTAACCAAGACCCAAGTTCCGTAAAGCGCGCAGCTAAAAACGTACCAGTAAAAATTACTGAACGAGGGGTGGTTGCTTATATGATGATGAGCATTGAGGAATATTTGGAAATAACCGGTAAAACTAGCACTATTTGCGATTTATTAGGTGCGCCAAATACAGCTGATATCGAATTATCGGTGCCTAAGTTCAAAACTACCAGTCAGTCGGCATAAGGGACTACTATGTATTTACTCGATACTAGCGTTTTATCGGTATTAAGAAACCCGGGCACGCAGGATGCAAAACTTGTTGCATGGGCCAGTCAGCAACAGACTTTTAATCTGTATGTTTCATCAATTAGCATACTGGAATTGAAGTTGGCCATCTTACAAAAAAGAAAAGCCAGTCCTGGGGAATGTGACGTTTTAAATACCTGGCTACAAAAGCAAGTATTACAAGGTTTTAAAGGTCGGGTTGTTGCATTTGATGGCGAAATGGCAGAGTATTGCGCCGCACTGCATGTGCCTAATCCTAAATCGGAAAGAGACGCTATGATTGCAGCTACTTGCTTGGTGAAAAATTTTAGTTTAGTTACTCGCCATCCGTTAGATTACAAGCATATTAAGATACAAACGATTAACCCTTGGGAAGCATAGAGTCGATTATCCTGAAAGGTTGGTAATGCTGTGTTTTTTGTCCGTATATAGTAGAGAGGGAACTAAAATTCACTCGTATTAACCGTTAAAGAGAGTCAATTGAGCCAACCAAGTTCAGTCCGTTCCGGCGTTATTTTTGCGCTTTGTGCCTATACAATGTGGGGCATTGCACCCATCTACTTTAAAGCACTTGCCGCTGTTCCCCCGGTCGAAATATTAATGCATCGCGTAGTTTGGGCATTCGTATTACTGGCGTTTTTGATTGTTGGCTTGCGTCATATTGGTAAAGTGAAGGCGGCTATAAAAAGTACGCGAGTGCTGATTACCCTGATGGTGGCAAGTACCTTACTTGCATGCAATTGGTTTTTGTATATATGGGCGGTTAATAACGACTTTATTCTTGAAGCAAGTTTGGGCTATTACATTAATCCGCTAATTAATGTTTTCTTAGGGCGTCTATTTTTGGGTGAAACCTTGCGAATGACGCAAAAAGTCGCCGTCGGTATCGCCGTTACTGGTGTCTTGATTATGATTTTTAATTTTGGTTACGTTCCGTGGATTGCCTTAACGTTGGCGATGAGTTTTAGTATTTATGGACTACTTCGCAAGCAAGTCTCTGTAGACTCATTGCCTGGTTTGTTTATAGAAACTTTATTTCTGTTTCCCGCAGCCATTATTTATTGGCTATTCTTTGCCACTCAAGTGTCCGATTTAAGCAATAATACAAGCTCACTGAATGTTTTATTGTTATTAGCGGGTGTAGTTTCAACGGCTCCGTTACTTTGCTTCACCGCCGCGGCTCGACGTATTCGCTATTCAACCTTAGGCTTTTTTCAATATATTGGCCCCTCGTTAATGTTTGTTTTGGCGGTGACCCTTTATAACGAGCAACTGAGCACTGCACGTTTAGTGACTTTTTGTTTTGTTTGGGTGGCATTAGCATTATTTACTTTTGACACATTCAAGCATTATCGAAGAGAGATGAAAGAAAAGAAACTAGCAGCCCTAGGTCCTGAATAGCAGACTAGTGCATGTCCTCACGATAACGTCCTTGCGCCGTTAGGGTCTGTTATCCACAAAACAGGGTTAAAAGACGTTTTAACTCAGTATCGACCAGATGTTTTTTTACAACGCCTTCAATAGGACTTAACGACGGTTTATTGTTGCAAAAACCGGCGATTTTACCGGACTCCCCTTCTATAAGGGCTGTTGTTGCAAGCACGCCTAGCCGGATCCCTAGCATACGGTCTTGAGCCGAAGGATTGCCGCCCCGCTGTATATGACCCAGTTTAGCGACTCGTAACTCTATGTGAGGATTAACGATCCTAATTTGTGACATTACTTCTTCAACTCTCAGGGCATCACCTTCAGCTACCACTACGATAAACGCGTCTTCGCTGTCGTAATTCTTGATCTTATTTAAAAGATAGGTGATATCTTCATCACTTTCAGGGATCAGTATTGAGTCTGCGCCACAACTAAGGCCAGAATATATACCGATGTAACCAGAATCTCGGCCCATGACTTCAACTAGAAATACCCTGTTATGAGATTCCGCAGTATCTCTTATATTATCAATACACTTTATTGCTGTATTGACCGCTGAGTCAAACCCGAGCGTGTAGTCAGTGCCAGTAATGTCATTATCTATGGTGCCAGGAATGCCAATAAAAGGAGTGTTGCTGATGTTTGCTAGCGACAACATACCTCGAAATGTGCCATCGCCACCAATAGCAATAAGTGCGTCGAGATTATTTTTTTGAATTGTTCGTAATGCTTTTTGTTGCCCCAGCGCAGTCATGAAGCGATCACTACGAGCGGTTTTAAGGAGTGTGCCGCCAAGATGCATTATTCTTTGCAGTTGCCTACAATTCAGTGGTATTAAATCATTATCTATAAGACCTTCAAATCCCCGACGTATGCCGCTAAGTTTAATGCCGTAGCTTTCAACTGTTTTAGCCACCGCAAATAATGCTGCATTCATTCCAGGAGCATCACCACCTGATGTGAAAATACCGATATGCTTAAGTTTGTTCACCATAATTATCTGTCTACTATTGATGCTTCACGTAGTTATACACCAAGCTAACACGGCCAGTAATAAAGGGGTAATACTTATAGGACATTGATCATTGTTGCTAGAAATTAGGCACTTTGATAAATGAGCTCAGCTAAAATAGGTAATCTTGCTCAAGGTCAATATCGTCCGCAGAGCATAAGCATATTGGCAATCAACCTGCGCTATCGCATCGACATTCTCAAATATGACTAAACGTCGAAGCGTTGGATATGTAATTCGCTTGAGGGCGCGTTCAATGCTGAATTCAAAAATAGCAGTGTAATAAAATTTTTCAAAGAGAGACTGCCACACCTGTCTGTTCAGTTAAACGAATCTCAATAGGCGGCAAGAATGGCGGGTTTACCACTTTGTAGCTCTTATTAGTAGGCTGTTTTGGCGAGACAAGGTACTATTGGTTGTATTGGTAGAGACCACCACATTGGTGGTTACCGTTTACAGATTTTTGGATCATACATGTCAGATAAATTCTTTTTTCAAGGCCGCCAGGACGCACGTCAAAGCAATCTTAAATTCGGTTATGAAAGGAATGCCAACCGCATACCCGGTAGTAAAAAATATCCCTTGAGTTTGGTTGTTACCAGTGAGGAGCGTAAGCAAGAAGTGCAAAGCGCAGTTGCTGAAGCACATCTATTTGCCGAGGTGAAGATTGATAGTAGGGAAGGTGCAGTTGAATCTATCTTTGAGCTAACCGCGCTCCTTGTCAGAAAGCAGGCGGTTAAGGTTGTTAAGGTCCCTGCTCGCAACGATCCCTGTAATTGCGGCAGTGGTAAAAAATATAAGAAGTGTTGCGCACTTACTTTAACACTGTAAGCGCTCGCTTTAGACATCAAGAAAGGTGGCCTCACAAGGCCACATGAATATCAGTTTAAAGAGGGAATACACCTTTGAGTTTTTATGAAAATAATATTCTTCCACACATCATAAATTGTGCGTGTTCATCAAGTGCAATAATGAAACTCAGAGAAAAAGTCGTTCCCTTAGCTTATGGACATGTTTTAGAAGTTGGCATGGGGTCTGGGGTTAACTTAGCTTTATATAATCCGAACAAAGTTAACATGATATGGGGGCTTGAACCTTCCCTCGGAATGCGCAAAAAAGCGATGAGCAACGCAGCTAAATCACCTATTCAGGTTGAGTGGTTAAGCCTCCCAGGTGAAAAAATTCCACTTGGTGATAACTCAGTTGACTCAGTAGTATTAACTTATACGCTGTGTACTATTGATGATTGGCGAGCAGCGATGAAGCAAATACACCGCGTATTAAAGTCTGACGGTAAAGTTCTATTCTGTGAGCATGGTCAGGCTCCTGATAATTCAACTCAAAAATGGCAAAATCGTTTAAATAGTTTATGGAGTAAGGCTTTTGGTGGCTGTAATTTAAATAGGCCTATGATTGAAAATATACAAAGCTGTGGCTTCACTATCGATTGGTTTGAAAGTGATTATATAAAGGGGATGCCAAAATTTGCGTCTTACATTAGCTTTGGTGTAGCAGCTAAAAATAGGTAAAAACGTAATCAAAGCAGGATTGCTAATTGTTCCGATATAATGAGTATCTGGAAATGCATCAGCCTGTTAAACTGTTGCGCAAACATCAACATGAGACGGCCATGGTTAAGACTAATGACGACAACAACAGCGGTGACATAAGCGCCAACGAAACAGACGGCAGCGGAGGTCTTCACCGGATGTCTTATCGTGATGTCGCCATGCACAAAGTAATGCTGCAGGATCTTGTGCGCACAGAAGCCTACGAAAAATCTATAGGTGCCGTGGTCAAACCCAATCACAGTGTGCTGGATTTTGGATGCGGCAGCGGTGTGTTGTCAATGTTTGCTGCTCGCGCAAATGCACACAAGGTAATAGCGGTAGACCGTTCGCCTTTTATCAAGAATGCACAAGCCATTGCACTCGCTAATGGCTTTGAGAACATCTCCTTTTATCATGACGATCACGATTCCCTACAACTTGACGAAGAGGTCGACGTTATCGTTTCAGAGTGGATGGGTCACTGCCTGTTTTACGAGGCTATGCTGGAACCTCTGCTAACGGTAAGGGATCGTTATTTGGCCAAGGGCGGTATAATGATCCCGGCCCAATTGTCTTTGCACGTAGGACTGGTCAATGATGAAGATGTACTGGAGGATTTGTGTTTTTTACGGGACTCTCCCTACGGTCTCGACTTTGCGCCCATAGCCCAAGTGCCGTTTCAGCAATCGGATTTGGTCGCGCTAGAGCCTGATAGTTTGTTGGAAAGCGTCGCCGATATGGGCTCACTGGATATGCACACTATAACTAAAACCGATACGCCAAGAGTATTCACCACAACGCTTGTACCGAGCGAAAAGACTGAGATATTTGCGTTGTGTGGCTGGTTCAGCGCGCAGTTAAGCGCTGGCGTACAATTTGGCACCGGACCCAACGACATACCCACTCATTGGGATCAAATTTTGTTTCCACTGCCTGAGGCCTTTAGTGTTGATCCGTCACGCGAGTTAACCATTACCTTATCTCCTCAAACTGAGCAAGTAGGCAAGGAACAATTTTGGTGTTGGTCTATTTCAGACGGGGAGAAAACATTAACGGTTAACGAGCAGCAACTGCAACGACAAGCAATGGTTGAGGTGCCTCAGGGTAAGTTGTGAACTAATGCTGTGAGCGTTTCACCTACTCGTTGTTGGTTAAACGGTTTCTGTGTTTCTTGCCATGTTTGAAGATAATTCAGTGCTAGCAGTTTAGTCCTTTCCATGGATTTGTTTACGAATTGCAAGCATAGCTATCCTTACGAACTACTGTAAGCACTAAATTAAGATGCAGACACTTTCTAAACTTACTACACTTTCTACACTTACTAGTATTGTCTATGAGACCACTTTAAACCCAAGCCATTATCGGTCTTATGCACCACCACTGCATGATGACTTGCCTGATAGCTTAGATTTGGATTATGACAAAACTTAACCGTTAAGGAAGAAGCACTGTGAGCATCAACTTTATTTTGGCAATTTTTAACAAAAATACCACCTAAACAGTAATCCTTAGTTTCAAACTCGCCGTATTTTTCTTTGCCATTCCACAATTCTACTTGTTCAATTACTGATGAACGTTCAGCACATCGATATTCCATTAAAAACCTCCTAATAGTAAATAGTCGGATAGTGGCTTGTGTGTGATTTTTAGCCACATTTCTGAGTATAGTCATTCACAACAAAAGCGTTGTGTAAGCTTGTTATATTTTAAGAATATTTAAATATAAATGACTATTATTTAAATCTTAAGAACTAGCAAAATAAATCTATTGGCAACGATATTGACCCACACCTATATCTTATTAACACGTCGGTATACCTAATGGTTAGGGCAAAACTAGGTGTATCGATGCTGAGATAAGGAAATTACATTTGTTGAATACATCATTTTAGCTATAGGCCTGCCTTAGCTCACGGTTTACGCCATTACGGTTGCTATCACATACTGGATAAGAGCGGCACTAAAAAGAAGAGGCAAGAAATTTCTGACCAAGATGTAAATAATTGGAAAGAGAACGTTGAACGTATGTTTGTATGCGATACTAGAACGGGAAAAAGTCCATGTCCCGACATACAAAAGGTGGACGACTTAGAATGATTGGTCGGTAATTTTTTTTAACCTAGTATGCTAAGAAATATACCCAAATAACGTCTGTGAACTGCCAACTTTAATATGATACATGGCGTGGACTCTCTGTAATGCCAGATCACCGGACATTAGCATTACATCCACCCATTCAGTTACAATCTTTACTAGCTAAAATGCACATTTTAAACTGAGAAGGACATAAAAAATGGATGAGTCATCGATCATGCTTTGGAGTGTTTTGTTTTCTGGAATAGGAATTGGCTATTTTATTTATGGTAAAAAACAAGAGGCTCCAATTCCGCTATTTACCGGTTTGGCACTCGTTGTCTTTCCATATTTTATGCCAAATTTAAGCTTGTTACTGTTGGTTGGCCTAGCATTGATTGCGCTGCCGTATTTTATTCAAAGCTAATGGATGTGTGTATTCATTCGCAAGCAATCACTTGTTTGAGCCGACGTAATGGTGCATAGAATCGATATCAAACTATATGGTTTCACACACATTGGGAGTATTACATGAGTAAAATTAATGACGATCCAAGAATAGATCCGCGCATAAAGGCAATATTTGGCAAAATAGCCATGGGCGGTGTGCGTGACGTTGAGAGCCGAGAAGCGGCACTGGAGGCAGCTAATACTGAAAAGGCAATTGCTACTCGAGAAATGATAGGTAAGTTTCTCGCCACGTGTGATTCACAGGAGATCGCGCCATCCGAAGGCCTCATCATTACTGATAAGACCTTCAAGTCTGACCCTGATGGCAACAGCATTAAGATCCAATTTATTCGTCCGCATAATTCCGCTATCCTACCTTGTGTCTATTACATTCACGGCGGTGGTATGGCGAACTTATCCTGCTATGACGGCAACTACAGCGCGTGGGGGAGACTCATTGCGGCTCAGGGTGTTGCCGTGGCGATGGTGGATTTTCGAAACGCCTTGGTTCCTTCATCTGCGCTCGAAGTAGCGCCTTATCCGGCTGGTTTGAATGATTGCATATCGGGTATAAAGTGGATCAGTGCAAACAGCGAGTCTCTTGCAATAGATAAGTCGCGCATCATTGTGTCTGGTGACAGTGGCGGCGGCAATCTGGCGTTGGCGACAGGTTTACGTTTGAAGCAAGATGGTAATTCTGAGTTGATCAGTGGTATTTATGCGCTGTGTCCCTACATTGCAGGTCAGTGGCCGCTGGTGGAGAATCCGTCATCGATAGAAAATAATGGCATTCTGCTGGATTTGCACAACAATCAGGGGGCAATGATCTACGGTATTGACGAATTCGAAAAGCGTAATCCCTTGGCTTGGCCCGGCTTCGCTACCGAAGATGACGTGCAAGGGTTGGTGCCGACTATGATCAGTGTTAACGAGTGTGATCCGCTGCGTGATGAAGGAATCAACTTCTATCGCTTACTATTGCGTGCTGGTGTTAATGCGAGATGCAGGCAAGTGATGGGTACCATCCATGCGACTGAGGTTTTCCCAATAGCCTGTCCGGATATAAGCCGCGAGACGGCCGCCAGTATCGCTAGTTTCTGCTCTTCAACAATAGGTGTTTTATGACGCTAATGTTGGTATTAACCAGATACTGGGTAACATCCATGCACAGTCAAATGGTTGCAATTCCGGCAAGAGAGATTGAAGGTAGTCCAGTAAGCCCTATAGCGCTAGAGCTTACTTTTCAGACGACTGAAAAACGTATTACGGATGCGTTAGGGCCGATTGTATTACTGAGGCATGTTCAGCAAGATCATGTCCTAAGTCCGTTAAATAGCCACCATCAGGCTGGTTAACAATGCCTTTTTCAAATAAACGTTTTGCTGCAGCTACCATACTTGGATCAGCATCATTGTGCACTTTAAGCCCTTGCATCAAGCTCTTGTTTGGAAATTTTAAAATAAGATTGAGTTCTTCGGTAAGCTCATTATTGAAAGGCATAGGCTTCTCTTATGGGGTTGAAGTGCGACTAAAAAATTGTATATCGTAAGCATATATCTGAAACAAAAAAAATACAAAGAATGATCATTAAATTTACATCTTTATTGACCGAGAGCCAACTAAAATCTGGCTCTCGGTGGTTATCCTTTTATTTAAACTGCATTTATCTTTGTGTCACTTGTGTTTTCTGCACTTCTAATGTCAGTTTCATCATCATTCAATTCATCGGGTGAATGATTCGATGCCAAAACCATATAAACACTCGGCAGCACTAACAGAGTAAATAGGGTCCCTACCAACATACCTGCAACCAATATAATCCCGATGCTGTTTCTCGCCTCCGCGCCCGCACCAGTGACTAATACTAATGGGAAGTGGCCCAAAACAGTAGCCGCAGTTGTCATTAACACTGGCCTAAGTCTGGTTTGCGCAGCCAATTGTATGGCTTCTAATTTGGTATAGCCTATTTTCTGCATATGGTTAGCAAATTCTACTATCAAGATGCCATTTTTAGCGATAAGGCCCACCAAGGTAATAAAGCCGACCTGCGAGTAAATGTTGATCGTTGTAAAATCTAAAAACGCAAACATCATTGCACCGGCAAGCGCTAAAGGAACGCTACCTAACAAAACCACTAGTGGGTCTCTAAAGCTATTAAACTGGACTGCAAGTACCAGAAAGACAAATATCAGTGCAACTAACAAAACACCTTCAAGGCTATTTCCTTCAAGTCTTATTTGGCGTGACTCACCAGCGTAATCAATACTGTAGTCAATAGGAAGAAGTCGCGCAGCAGCGTCTTCCAGTGCGCGCAATCCTTGCTCTTTAGTGGTTCCAGGAATAACTTCGCCATAGATCCTAAATGCGTTTTTTTGTTGAAACTTACTCAATACGCGCGGTGCAGTTTCGGTCACCAACGTCGCGATAGTGCGAACGGGGACTAAATCACCGGCGGGCGTACGAATTTGAAGATCGAGTATGGCATCGGGGTTTGCTCTTCCTGCTTCGTCAATCATAGGAATTACGCGGTAAGCTCGTCCATCTTGATTGTAGCGATTAACGAAGTTACCCGATAGCAACACTTCCAGTTGTCGACTAACGCTGGTTAGGTCCATGCCTAAGTCGGCAATACGTTCTCTATTTAAATTAAAGCGCGCTTGGGGTAAATCAATCTTTAAGTCAGTATCTGCAAAAAGGAACTTTTCACTGGCAATAGCAGCTTGCACCATTTTATTTGCATTCACCTTCATATCTTCATAAGAATCGGTGCTAAGTACGACCAATTCAACTGAAAAATTACCGGATGTCGGCAGGGCCGATTCCAAAACAGGGAACGCTTTCAGTCCAGTTACAGATGAAAGAGAGGCGAAGGCTTTCCAAAACATGTCTTGTGTGCTCTGCTCTCTCTCGCTAGGTCCAACAAAATCAACCCCACTGAATGCACCCAATGGATTTACGATTTGCCACATGAACTTCGCGCCCTCAAGTTCTTTCATGGTGTCTACAATACCGTCCATTTTGTTCATGGTGTACTCTAAAGAAGCGTCAGGCGAAGATTCGACAATAACGTTAATACTTGATTGGTCTTCCGATGGTGCGAGCTCCTTTAATGAAAATAAATAGAATGGGACTGTAAGCAAAGACAGGAATATAGCTATGGTTAGGACTTGCGCTTTCCATTCAATGGTGCGAATTAACACTTTTCCATAAGCTGTTTTTAGGCGTTCAAAAAAGCCGTTTACTTTGCGCGTCAACTTGCCCTCTTTACCACCTTCTGGCGACGCATAAGCACTCATGATAGGAGATAGCGTGATGGCGACAAAACCGGATATCAACACGGCAATAGCTAAGGTAAAAGCAAACTCTTTAAACAATGCGCCAGTGAGTCCGGATAATAATCCAATAGGGGCGTAAACAGCTGCAAGCGTAATCGTCATGCTGATAATCGGCGCCAGTAGCTGTCTTGAGCTTGCCAGTGCGGCCTCCATTCTGGTCATACCTTGGCGCATATATCGAGCGACGTTCTCCACCACAACGATAGCATCGTCGACCACTAAACCGACCGACAAAACGATGGCGAGCACGGTTAGCAGATTCAGCGTGAAGCCCATCAATGTCATGGCTGCAATGGCACCTAGAATAGAAATGGGTATCGTAATGAGAGGGACTAAGGCGGTTCTAAATGAACCCATCATGACAACTACGACCAACCCAACTAGAAGGATGGTTTCAGCTAAAGTGATGAAAATTTCTCGCAATGCACTGCGCATATAAATAGTGCCGTCATAGCCATCGGTAATACTTAAACCTTGGGGTAATGTTAGATTTATTTTATCCAACATTTTATACACACGATCGCCGATTTCTATTTCATTGGCGCCAGGCAATGGCCACACAGAAATGTATAAAACGGTTTTTTTGTCTAAACGAGAACTCACCTGGCCCTCTTCCTCACCTAGTTTTACTTCGGCAATATCTTTAATTCGTACCTGGGCACCATCTACTTGCCGAATAATAAGGTTTTCGAATTCTTCGGCGCTGCTAAGTGAGGTATCGGTTAATAGGCCGATGCGTTGCCGCGCGTTTTCACTGCGCCCCACAGTAGCAACCAGGTTATTTGCGCGCAGTGCCTCAGAAACGTCATCGGCGGCAACGTCAAGGGCCGCCATCTTTTCTGCATTTAACCAAATACGCATTGCTGGAGAACGCCCGCCTTCAAGTCCAACACGCTGTACACCGGGGATGGTAGACAAACTAGGCACAACACGACGAGAAAGATAATCAGTAACCTCCAAGCGCGACATACCCGCGATTTCTTCATCGTAGTTAACCGTTAAATAGAACACAGCAAAGGGTCTGTCGGCCCTTACTACCTGAACAGAAGGGTCTTCAGCACCAGAGGGTAATTCAAAGCGGATTTGGTCAAGCCTTGATGAAAGTTCAGCTAATGCCCGTGTACTATCAACGCCAAGGCGCAACCATAACGTTACCGTACTAACGCCGGATGTTGTGTTTGAATCGATGTAGTCGATACCAGGAACAGAAGCCGCTGCTCGTTCGATTGGTTCTGTAATAAAACCTTGCACGACTTCGGCTGATGCACCTATATAGGGTGTAACAATTTGCAGTGATGCGCTCTCAATTTTTGGAAATTGTAGTATCGGTAATTCAATCGCTGCGCGAATACCTACCAAGCACAGGGTGAGTGATAATACGATGGCTAGAATAGGGCGCTTACAAAAAACATCCATGATACTAGGTTTGCCAAGGTCAGGTTTTGGATTATCCATAATCCTTATTCGCCTTGTTCATCGGTATAAACTAGAATGCCTTCGCGCAATTTGAACGAACCCTGCGTGGCAATAATATCGTTTAATTGCAGGCTATTACTCGACGCGATATCGATGATACTACTTTCATTTTCTTTCGAAATAACCGTAACAACCTGACGAACGGCGCGCCAATTGTTGTTGTCATCTTTGCTCAATTTAAAAACATAAGTACCAAAAGCATCGTGTCTAATTGCCTTAGTCGAGAGTCGAACTACTTCTCGTGGGGAATAAACCGGTAACGAAACTGAAACGATCGTGCCCGGTTTTAATTTTAATTGGACTGTTGTCAGTTCTGCGCGCACCCTCAAGTTTCTGGAACGCGTGGATATTTCTTGATCAATTGCCGCGATGACTGCGGTTGCATCAGCGAATCCCAAGCTAGTGGAACTGACAGTGACTTGGGTTCCTAACGTTAAGTTTGAATAAGCTTGCGGGATATTAAAATCGACCCATACGGTATTTGAATCACTAACCAACTTTGTGGTCATTGTGTCAGCGGCTAAAAATGCGCCGGTCTCGAGTTGGTGCAGTCCTGCTTGACCAGCAAAAGGCGCAATAACAGTTTTCTTGGCAATAACTGCTTCAAGTGACCGTTTGCGTGCATTTGATACGGCCAATTGTGCTTTAGCTCTATCGTACTGTTCGCGGCTCGAAGCACGCTGTTCGAGCAATTTTTCAAAGCGAGTAACGTCAAGTTCGGCAATCATGATTTCGGCATCAATAGCGTCTAATTGCGCTAACTCGTCATCAACTTGCATTCTTAGCAGAACCGCACCTTCCTCGACTTTCCCGCCCGATTTGAAGCCAATGTAAGTAACAACACCTTCTAGTTCGTTGCGAATTTCTAAGCTGTGGATGGGTAAAACTGAGCCAATGAGTCGCAAACTAGGTTGCCAAGTCGATGTTGCAACTGTTTCAACTCTTACGGTTTCACTGGGCTCTGGAAATGATGCGCCAAAAGCTTGCGCTGCCATAATCTGGTTGAATTTAACAAACCCAAGTGAGCCAACAACGGCAAAACAAAATACAATTGCTACCAACCAACGACGCCAATGCATCCAATGCTCCTATCCATGTAATCAAAAAGGTCCATAGCCAGCATATATTTACACCAAGTAACTATGGAATAGCTAAACACACAGCATAACCTAATATGCCGCCAGACATCATTATTACACGGTTAATTTAGGATAAGTTCATGAATTGCATAATTGTCATTCAAAGGGCTGCATAAAACACCTAAAATTGAGAATAGACAGGAATTATTTGCACCTTAGAGCTTGGGGTTAGAGTCGAACATCGCCTTCATTTTATTAGCAAACGCGACGAAGTTTTCTTTCATTGTGGTTTTTAGTTTAATACTCAATTCGGAGAGGATAACCACACCTTCAATGTTAATTGTAGGGGCGTGAAGTGATGCAACCGATGGTGCTTTATTTTTTGAGCTGCCGAGTATACAAAAAGCCTTTGATAGTACATTCACATTTTCAGGAACGAAAATTTTATCACTACCCAGTATGCTCATCACTTTTATCGTTACGCTAGGACTAGTAAAGCGCGCGTCGGTGAAGTCAAGAATTGAGCCTCCAAGGATCGTAAATAGTCTAATTTCTTTGGGTACAATCCAAACACCGCTGCGCTCGGTCTCGCCCAAAACATTAACCAGCGTTTCGCTGTCTTCGGCAGGAACTTGGCTATAGTGTACAGAAAATTGCTGTTCTTTATGTTTCTTCAATGTATCGTCTGGTGCAGCATCTAAATCTTGAATTTGGTCAACCATTTCTTGGTGAGATGATGTCGCAATAACAGCATCTAGTCGGCGCTCAAAAGCGTCATTAGAAATAATGCCATGGCTATAATTATGAATAAGCACGTCAATGACTTCTTCTTTTACTTGTTCGATGGGTCTATCTTCTAATTTTACTGGCATAGTCATATTCCTTTATTGTCGTTATGCCAACCCATAAAGCAAAGGGCGTACCAAAAATAATCCACATATAAAACATCGTGTTAAATTATTTTAAAATTGCTTGCTTGGTCATATTTACGAATAATTAGCATTATAAACGAAATATCACACTTTTACCCAAGTGTTCTCTTTATCTAAAATACGCGAGCACAGTCCGTCAATTTGATCTTGTTCAGCTAATCGATGCATTCTTTTAAAAAGATAATTTATATGTAGTGTACACTCTATCTACACGCATTTTAAAACGTGCGCTCAAACGTAATTTGTGCCGAATTATAAAAACGCAGAAACCCTAACTGATCAACTGAAAACTCAATGGCTCTTAAACCTACAATATATAAATTTAATATCACGCTTGCTGATATAAACAATCATCATTATCCCAATTTAAATTTGACTGTCGCACAACATCCTTCTGAAACGATCGAACGTATGATCGTTCGTTTACTGGTATTTTGTCTTCATTCCTTTGACGATAGCGAGAATTTATTGGCTTTCACCAAAGGGCTAAGTTCGGCAGACGATCCCGATATTTGGCAAAAAACATTGGATGATCAATTGTTGAGTTGGATTGATGTTGGAGAGCCAAGTTTTGATAGAATGAAGAAAGCCTGCCGACTGGCAAAAAATACATTTGTGTATAGTTTCAATACAAAATCTGACGTTTGGTGGAAACAAAATAAATCGCAATTTGAAACGCTACCCATTCAGTTTTTTGCGTTTCAATGGGCGCAAATTCAGGCCTTAGCTAAACAAGTGGAACGCAAGTCAAGTTGGTCTATTACTATAAGCGATGACTCGTTGTATGTGAGCACAACAATTGAACAATTAGAAATGAATTGGCGGGTTTTAAAGTAGACCCACCTTCGTGCAATATAATAAGTAAGGTAAAAACCAAGATATGACGTCTAAATTTGACGAAATCAGGCCATATGACAATGCTGATTTACCCCTAGTCCTAAAAAAATTAGTTAATAACGAAGAATTTATTTGCACTTTAGTTGCCTTTCGTTTTGCTAAATGGCCTCAGTTTTCTAAACCAATATTTGGTTTTTTTATTAAACGATTTGTTAGTAAAAAGATAAAAAACATAGCAAATTTACGTGACTTTCAGGTCATGGTTGAACCTTACATGCAGCGCATGCTAACCAAGACGACAAAAGCATTGACTGTCACTGGCCTGGACACCCTTGATTTGTCTTCACCATACTTGTTTGTCAGTAATCATCGAGATATTGCGCTTGACCCGGCTTTCGTCAATTGGGTGTTGCACGTTAATGGGCAAGACACGGTTCGAATTGCGGTTGGTGACAACTTGTTAAGCAAAGGTTGGGTTGCTGACATTCTTCGTTTGAATAAGTGTTTTGTGGTTCAACGCTCTGTAGAAGGACGTAGAGAAAAATTGGCGGCTGCTAAGTTACTCAGTGAGTATATTGAATGTTCGCTGAAAAACGATAATCAACACCTTTGGATTGCACAACGTGAGGGTCGAGCAAAAGACGGCATTGATGTCACTAACCCTGCTATTATTTCTATGCTGTCTTTAAATAAACCCAAAGATATTGATTTCTCTGACTATATTGCAAATTTAAGTATTGTACCTGTTTCTATTTCCTACGAATTTGATCCATGCGATGTAAGCAAAGCAAAAGAGTTGTGCCAAGCTGAAAAAGTGGGCGGTTATGACAAGCCTGATGACGAAGACATGCAAAGTATCGTGAATGGTATAACCGGTCAAAAAGGCAGAGTGAATGTGCACTTCGGTAAACTTGTTGGTAATCAATTCGCCAATGCGAAGGAGGTTTCTGCATTTATCGATAAAGAAATTTTGTCAGGTTACCAAACCTTTTCTACGTCCAGCGTTGCACTCTCTTTGTTGCATGGTGAACATCAAAATACACAAGCTAAGACTGCTCCATCTAACGAAGAGCCAGTAAAGCATGATGCGGAGTCTCAACTAGCGAAGCGTAGTAAAGAGTCTCAACTAG
>NZ_PJAR01000024.1 GCF_002836745.1 Glaciecola sp. 33A
GCCTTGCTCATGACATATCAACAACACCTGCTCAAACACCGATTCAATCTCTTGTTTACGGCCACTGACAAAAGCGGCAATCGTTGTCCAGTGTGGCACTGAATCACAGCTCAACGCCTTAAATATAATATTCGTTTCACAGCACCACTGGATTTCTCGACTCGAGGTAATACCTTTGGAATAGGCAAACAGAATGATTTTGAGTAGAGCCGCTGGATCATACGCAGGCCGACCATTCTTATCATTTTTATACTTGGGATAGAACACTGATAAATCCAACGTCGAATCAATCAAATGATGGATTGCATGTTCAAACGTGCCAGCCTGAAGTTGGTCGAGATAGTTAATCACAACCATCGTACTTTGCCGATAATTTAGGGAGATAAAGCGTGGCATCACCAAGGCTCCTATGGCTAATTGATAATACCTATTTGATCACAAACGGTGATCGGTGGGAAGTGAAAACTGTGTGTTTTTTAAACTATTTTAGGGTTTTTCTAAAGCCTCAATTCCGTGTTAAGGGGCAATAATATAGTTGGCTAAAGTAGATAAACGGAGTGAACAAAACAGCCAATTTTTTTGTCTCTCTTCAAGTTCTTGTTGTACGAATTTACCACTTACCGTTTTTACATGCAGTAATTAACTACTTAACTGTAATAGTCATGTTACTAGCTGCTATATGCTCGTCACGATATTTTATTTTATTTTAAGATTAAGATAAATAAATCCCTTTAGACAAGGCTCATACCTAAAGTGTTTATTAAAATCAAACCCTGCCAGTACAAGCCAAATTTTTTACGACAATTTTCAAGCAAACTTCAAGCATCATCTCAATTAACTTTTAGATCACCCAATAAAGTTGAATGTTCTGATCTTTGGCCCTATAACGTTTATTTTCTCTGATATTTTAGGTATTGTTTGTTGCTATCTCTGCAATAACATTACCAAGTTCTATTTCCTCTGAGGCTATAAAATACCCGATACTTTCAATCATACCTAGCTCTATTCTTAGACTTGGCAGTTCGGGTTCAACATCAGCATTAAAATGAGCTTCTGCTGAGGCTTGACATAATTGTAGATACTTTTCAGTTGCTTCCTCTGAAAAGGTAATGACTAGCTGTTTATTATTCATTTCTTAAATAGACTCCGTTACATGTAACATAGGCTACAATATTGATTTTATTATATATTATGGTTGTCACACTTTTTAATGTTTTTTCAGTGAATTCTTGTCTTTATTTCCGTTTAATAACGACGACTTGTATTCTAACCTTGAAGTAAGTTTTCGAAGATTACAATACGATGGTAGACAGTGCACACGCTAAAATGATTTGGACGCATGAGGGCACAACCAATTGGTATCGTAATAAAAGAGGCCGTGTCGTTGCAATTACACCATGGCGTAACGACGACTTCTGGCGAATGACAAGGAAAATCGAAGAGAAAAACTACGTCTTCGATGATTAGGACCGATCGACAAAATTAAGCGGTTCTAGACTAGGCAACAATAATACTCATGCGCACAAATTATGAGATAATCGACTGATGATACATCAACGCAATTTTCAATCTATACGCGCTTTTCCGAATAGCTAGATTGATTGAAAATGCTTGGTGTTGTCGATACCCTTTGGTAACGTCCGGACACTCAATACCTTAGATACAGCTATGCGGATGTATTTAAAAAACAGGTATGAGTGCGTATAAGAATATGGCCCGTTTTTTATTTCATTAAGTTCTTCTGAAGCTAATGTTGGTGGATTGCTCTTGTTACATCTTATTATCAGGCTGACGGCCTATCCAGCTGTTATACAAATACTTATTGGTTCAATTATGTATCATTTACTTTGATCAATAATTAAATTTCGAACTTTCGCCCTATGTGTATTTCAGGCTATGTCCAAAACTCTCCAGAGAGGCGAGGTCTTTTTAGTTAGGATTAGTAATAAATACAACTATTTTTTTCGTCATCACATCGGAGCAAACTACCTCTAATGTTTTCAAAATAGAACAAAAATAAACCACTGTACTCTGCCACTAAACTCTGCCACTCTAACTGAACAGTAACTGTAAGCCACGAGTTACGTGGGCTAGAGTTTTCTGGCGGGGAATCCCTCTTTCCACAACAAACAACCCTAAACAATCCCCCCAACCAACTTAGCCAAACCCTCATGCGCCTCAACTCGCTCCTCAAAAAAAGCATCACGATTATAAATACCTTCAACGCCTTTTTTCACATGGTTAATAGCTTTTTCAGCGACTTCCCCACGTACTTTATTCTTTGACATAATAGTCCGCGTTGAGCGCCTGATATCGTGGATTACAAAATATTCAATGCCAGCTTCACCTAATACATCACCGGTGCTACTTTTCAGCTTTCCTGTTTTCTTCCCAAAAAGGTTAGTCAGCGCATGATTTAGTGTGTCATCGCTAATGTAGCCTCTGCGTTTGCTAGCACGCCTAGAGGGAAAAACATATTCAGAGGAATATGCCCTTGTCTTAAGTTCTTTCAACCACTCAATTACTAAAGGCGGTAGCGGTATGTCTATGGCATGGTTGTTTTTTGCTTTTTCTTTTGTCAAAAACCACACTTTCTTATCCAAGTCGATTTCGTCCCATCGTAACGATATCATTTCACCTTTTCTTACGCCTAATACAAGTATCATCGCAATGGCCAAATAATTTTCTCTACAAAAATGCGCCTGATTGTGCCTCATAACTGAAAATATGGTTTTCCATTCTTCCATGCTTGCTGCTCGGTCTCGCGATCTTTCCGTTCCTCCCGCATGTTTAACCTTAAATGAAGTGGCAGGATTTTTATCAGTTACACTTAGGGTGATCCCGTGGTCAAATAATTGCTTGAGGAATCCGAGCGTATCATTAGCAATTGTTGGTCTTTCCTCTTTTTTGCGACTTTTTACAAACATCAGTACTTTTCTTATATCTAAACCGCCAATATCGTCAATAAGAAGTCCGCCAATTATGGGTTTAATTTCTTGTGTGTAAATTCTATGCGGAATACCAGGATACTTGAGCCGTTTGGCATTGTCCTTGAGCCAATCTTGCGCAAGATCATCTACTGTCTTAAATTCGCTGCGCTGTGCTCTATTTTTTTCAGCAAGAGGGTCTTTACCGCTTTTAACTAAAGCCCGTTCTTCTGCTATTGCGCTTCTAGCATCAACGAGAGGCATGCCATCAGGTCTTTTGCCATAGGTGCCTAAAGTCATTCTTTTCTTTTTGCCATTGTAAGAGTATTGAAATACAAAGGTGGCTACACCGGCAGATTCTATTCTTAAATGCAAACCACGCTCGATGCTCGGAAAGCTTTTCCAACCGTTCTTAACTAACGCTTTGATCACAGCATCGTTAGCCTTACCTGACTTAACTTGTTCAATTAAGTGCTTGTGTTTGTCTTCCGAGCTCATAGCGTTCCAAAAAGGGTGACAGGTTCCACAATTATATACAAAACTGTAAACCTGTCACCCTTTTTGTCACCTTTATTAGGCAAGCTAATTGAAGTAAGTTTAATCTTAATTGATCTGCGTGTGTAGGTAATTCCTTGAATTTAAATACAAAAGCTGCTTTTTTCGGGCTTTTCTCAATCCTATTCTATATTCTGGATCTGCTCACGCATCTGCTCAATCAACACCTTCAACTCAACCGCCGATTGCGTCACTTCAGTGTTAATCGATTTCGACCCCAACGTGTTCGCTTCACGATTGAATTCCTGCATCATAAAGTCCAAACGACGACCGACAGCGCCGCCTTTTTTCAATATAGACAGGGTTTCAGTCACATGCGAATTGAGACGATCTAGTTCTTCTGCAACATCCATTTTTTGTGCAAGCAGCACCATTTCTTGCTCAACACGCGTGGCGTCTAATTCAATTTGTGCGTCGTTGAACTTGCTGCGAATGCGGTCTTTCTGCCATTCAATAACAGTGGGCATATGCGCAGTCACTTTATTGGATTCGCTCTGGATGGCCTCTAAACGCTGCTGAATGAGTACTTTCATGTTGTCGCCTTCGCTTGCCCGTGAAGCCACAAACTCTGTAAATGTGTGATCAAAAGCTTTTAACATGTCAGCTTGAATGGTGTCCATGTCAGCTTCTTGTGCGGCGATAACGCCAGGCCAGCGTAAAATCTCGATCGGATTAGCGTGGGCAACATCACCTTGCTGCTGAACCCATGCGGCTGCCGCGATAACTTGTTTGGCTAAGTCTTGGTTAACGTTTATGGCGCTCACATTTTCATCATTCATATTAAAGCGCAATGCACATTCTATTTTGCCGCGCTGCAGGCCTTTACGAAAACGTTCACGTAAAATGGGTTCAAGGCTGCGAAACTGCTCAGGTAGTCTAAAGAAGGTTTCGAGGTAGCGTTGGTTAACCGAGCGAATTTCCCAAACGGCACTGCCCCATTCGGCTTTAATTTCGTGGCGTGCAAATCCAGTCATACTGTAAATCATAGGTGTTCCTTAAAGCACTTGCAGCATCGTCGTCGTTAATTAATACGAGGCGATCACAAGTGGCGTAAATTGAGTGGTATGCTCGACTGGTTGAATAGTGGTGTTTCAACGTTCAATAACCAGCAACAAGCGAGTGTTAGTGTAACAGGCTTTATTAAATTGGCGAATCTTGCGCAGTTTTTAAGTTTTTTACGATAACTTTTACTTTACACCTCCCGATCACCGTTTAACTACGCTATAATTCTGGCCTGAATTTTAAGGAGATAAACATGCGTCCAAGCGGCAGAACTGCTAGTCAAATCCGTCCCGTCACAATTACCCGTAATTTTACTTGTCATGCAGAAGGGTCTGTACTGATCGAGTTTGGTAATACCAAAGTGCTTTGCAATGCCTCAGTTGTTGAAGGGGTGCCTCGTTTTATGAAAGGCCAAGGCAAAGGTTGGATTACTGCTGAATACAGCATGTTGCCACGAGCGACGCATACGCGTTCTGATCGTGAAGCCGCGCGTGGTAAACAAGGTGGTCGTACACTCGAAATTCAACGCTTAATTGCGCGTTCATTGCGCGCTGCGGTTGATTTAAAGTTACTCGGCGAAAACACAATTACACTTGATTGCGATGTTATTCAAGCCGATGGCGGCACGCGTACGGCCTCCATCACGGGTGCCTGTGTGGCATTGGTTGATGCACTAACGTGGATGCGATCTAAAGGCATTTTGAAAGCAAACCCAATGAAGCATATGATTGCTGCTGTGTCGGTTGGCATTTACAAAGGTAGCCCGATTGCTGATCTTGAGTATCTTGAAGACTCTGCTGCTGAAACTGACATGAATGTGGTAATGACTGATACCGGCAAGCTTATTGAAGTGCAAGGCACTGCTGAAGCTGAACCGTTTAGTTTTGATGAAATGAACGAAATGTTGAGTTTAGCCAAAGACGGCATCATGGAATTATTTGATGCTCAGAAAAGTGCGCTAGCGTAAGTTTCTTTGTCGTAAATACAGACAAGTGCAGAAAAATGAAAGGTCTCATATGAGGCCTTTCATTTATACAGAATTTGAAATACCACTATTATGGCTCACCTTTTCTGGGTTGATAACAAAGGCGTAAAGAATGCAAACAACTCAACTTCAAGATTACAAAAAAGAATTTATCGAATTTGCAATTGAGCGCAAGGTCTTGCGTTTTGGTGAGTTTACGTTGAAGTCTGGGCGTTTAAGTCCTTACTTTTTCAATGCTGGCTTGTTCAACACGGGCGGCGACTTAGCCAAGCTGGGTCGATACTACGCAGCGGCGTTGCAAGCCGCTAATGTTGATTTTGATGTCTTGTTTGGTCCTGCTTACAAAGGCATTCCTATTGCGACCACCACAGCGGTCGCGCTAGCAAATGAGTATAACCTTGACGTGGCTTATTGTTTTAATCGCAAAGAAGCAAAACTGCATGGTGAAGGCGGCAATTTAGTCGGAAGTCCGCTGCTAGGCAAAATTATGCTGGTGGATGATGTTATTACTGCCGGCACCGCGATCCGTGAGTCTATGCAGTTAATTGCACAACACGATGCGAGTTTGGCCGGTGTGCTCATTGCACTTGACCGTCAGGAACGCGGACAAGGGCAATTGTCCGCCATTCAAGAAGTCGAACGTGACTTCGATACTCACGTGATTTCTATTGTGACCTTAGCGGATGTGGTGGCATATTTATCTGCCAAAGAAACTAACGCTGACGCCGTGGCAAGTATTAATCATTACCGTGAGAAATACGGCATTTAGCCCAGTGCTATGCCGTTAATAAGGTGCTATGACCGATATATTTGAACAAGCAGACCACCAACTCGATGCGATAGGCCTCCGATGCCCTGAGCCGGTAATGATGATCCGCCTACAAATTCGCAACATGCAGGACGGTGACACACTGTCTATTTGTGCTGATGACCATTCAACAACCCGTGATGTACCGAGTTTTTGTCGCTTTATGCACCATACCTTGATTACCAGCGAAGTTGCTGCAGCGCCCTATCGATATTTAATTAAAAAAGGCTTAAGGGCTTAAGCCTGGATTAGTTTTGTAGCAGGGATCTGTTTTTAAGTTTAATAAGGAGATAAGCTGGATAATGCGATGTTTTGTTGCATCACGACAGCGCCGTTAACGTCCTTTAAGCCGAAATGAATACTGGGGTCCGTTAAGTCCCAGTTAACCGTAAAAAAGCCATAGTTCACTTTATCCGTGTAGCCTAAAATCCGATGTTGGTTAGGACTTACTTGCTTCCACTCTTCGGTCAAACCAGAGCTAGTGATATCCCAAAGCGGATAATCCATGTTGGTATCAAATTTTGATATTTCGCCCCAATGGGTGTCGCCACTAATAATGAACACGCCATTAACTTTGTGTTTTTTTATCAGATCGAAAAGGCGCTGACGATCATTGAAATTAGCCCATGACTCCCATCCGGTGAAGTCGGCGATGAGTTGCAAGCTTGAACCAATTATTTTGATCCGTTCAGGTTGCTGTAACTCAATCTCTAACCATTGCCATTGTTGCTCGCTTAACATTGACCCTTTGGAGTGCTTGTAAGGCCCCATATCTTTCAGTTTGCGATCCGTTTCATAGCCACTAAGACTGACCGACTCTAGGTCATCTCGCATATATCTCAAGTCAGGTAAAATCAATCGAATGGCGTTTAAATCGGTATTATCAGCTTCCTGAATACCAGCTTCCTGGATACCAGCTTCTCGAATACCGGCTTCTCGAATACCAGCATTTTGAATATCAGCATTGTCTGGGGAAATAAGGTAACTACCGTAAATGCCATCTTCTCTGCTTCTGCGCGGACTGTCTTTGGCTACATCCCAGAAGTCGAGCATGACTTTTTTAGACTCTGCTTTAAACGGGTATTGTTTTCCAGCATCGTTTTCACCAAAATCGTGGTCATCCCAAATGGCATAAACCGCTACCTTACTTTTTAAGGCCTTGACGCCTGGATCCTGCCCTAGCTTGTTATATTTTTGCGCAAGCTCTTGCATATCCTCGGTGTCGCCATAAATGTTGTCCCCGAGGAAAATAAACGCGTCCGCCGGTTCTTGTAAAATAGCATCAAAAATAGGCATGGCTTTATCTTGATGTGAACACGAACCAAATAGAATGTGTGTTACCTTGCTTGCTTGTATAGAAACTGGCTGCGCTGTCGGCAATGTTTGCGCCGCGACCATTGAACCAATAAATCCACTGACAAATAAGAATACAAAAAAGCTCGATATCAATAAGACTTTTGTTGCTACTTGGCGAATACTATTCATGCATAACTCCTTTTAATGGCGCTGCTGCTCCAATATCGTATTGGCTGACTTCAATGCCGAGTAAAGCCAATGCGGTGGCTGCAAATTGAGTTTGGGTTAATTCATTGGCGGTGGTTAACAGTCCTTGGCTTTTAATATCAGGTCCTATTGCGGCAAACCAAATATGCTCTGAACCAACAATACCATCTTTGAAGCGGGATAAGGTGGTCATGTAGTTTTGTACTGCTTGTTTTGAAGCATGGTGTTGCCAGTCACTCGCGTCGTTGCCGCGACCGTGATCGGTAATAATGATCATGTTGGTGTTATTTTTATAGGCAGGCATGTTTTGCAATGTTGCCCATAGGTCACGCAGATAATCATCAGTTTGTTTGGCGCTATCTAAATACGCATCATATTTTCCATTATGCGCAAAATCGTCAGTCTCGCCTAAATTGATGACCAACACTTTAGGCTGCATTGCTTGTAAATACAGCTTGGCGAAGCCATAAGTGAACGCGTCGTGTCTGACCGTCGCCCAGGGGCTGGGTATCTCAGCTTGTAACTGGTTCATCACCTGTATTTTAGTTGCAGTATGCTTGTCTTGTGACGTTTTTGGATTGGCTTGTATGGACGGCATGTCCTCAAATCCAGCATTAATAAACAGGCCGCTGCGCTCTCTATTGTAGATAAACGGAAATACATCCCAACCGGAGAAGATGGCAATTTGATTTTCGAAACTGGCTTGCTTGTTCAACCATTCCAAAAAGGTGACATTTGGATTTAAAACTTTGGCATTTGATGTCAAATTGTCGTCAACTTTGCCGGTAAATATTTCGTTATAGCCAGGGAAAGAAAAGTGCTGATTATTAGTTAATGACATCGTTGACTGGTTATTACGGTCGCCAATTAATACGCCGTTTTTGCCTATCTCGTTGGTCAAAAAAGGCATCAAGCGGTTTTTACGTTCTTGTTTATCTGGATGCCAAAAGCGATCGCTTAGCGCTTCGACATTATTTACAAAATCTTTATTGTTAAGCAGCTTTTCATCGGCACCGCCAAACGCTTCCTGCCAGCGTAAGCCATCGATAGTGACAATAACCAACTTTGGTGTTTCGGTATTGCTTAATTCAGTTGCACTGATCACGGGTGCTAAACTAGACAACAACGAAATCAAAATAACAGAGGTGATATTTTTCATAGACACTAACGTTATATATTCGATCATTGTCATTCCTTCAAATAAACAAAAAAACCCTGACCAATGTGGTCAGGGTATATAAAATGCCTCAGTAAGGAGACAGGGAAACAACCCGTTAAATGCTTAATTAAAAGCTAAATTGTAAATTGACGGCTGCCGTTCTTGGCGCGCCAATCCATGCAGACTGCCCTGCAATACCGCTTAGATAACTCTCGTCAGTGAGGTTATTCAGGGTAAATCGAACTTGCATATTTTGTATACCTTGAACTTCTAAATCAACGTTCACGCCCGCATATAAATCAGTCACAGTGTACGCCTCAGCGACAACGGTGTTTGCAGCATCAATAAAGCGGTCACCCACATATTTTACAGATAAACCGGCGCTGTAATTACCCTTGTTGTAATCCAATGACGTCACCCACATATCTTCCACCGATCCGAATACCGTGTTGCCTACTTGTATATTCAAACCCAGTTCGTCAGGTACGTCTTTGTAAGTTGATTCGTTGCTGGTAAATGATCCATAAAAACTAAAGTAGTCAGATAGCTGTACGCTAACCGATGCTTCAATCCCTTCAGATTCGATACCGCCAACGTTTATGTAAGAACCGTTTGTGCCAATATTATAGTCAATGCCTGAAACAGGTGAATCGGGCGGCAGAAAGGTAACTCGGTTGTCGAAATCTATTTTGTAAAATGTAACGCTAGCGTCGATAACGTCAGAGTTGTAACGAAAACCAATATCGAAGTTTGTTGCCGTTTCAGGCTTAATTTCGGTAAGCGTTGATGAATCTCTCTCCAGCACGGTGTCTTTAATTGCGGCGAAGTTCTCAGCATATCCAGCGAAGACTTCTAAACCGTCAAGTGGCATATTAGCGACGAGTCCGGCGGAGATTAATACGTCTGAGTCTGAGTTAACATTATCAACATTATTAGCAGCATTGAAGTTGTCATCTTTACTTAACTCAACAATGAATTTCTTAGCGCCAATTCGTGCTTTAATCCAATCAAAACTAGTTTCGTTTTCTATATAAAGCATCGTCGTGTCAACCGCAAAGCTGTTGTCGTACTGGATCCAGTAAGGTGTGTTATCGAACTCAAAACTGGATGCTGAATCAATGATTTTATGCCAATCACGATACTCATCTCGGCTATAGTCTTCATACCAAAGACCGGCACGAGTTGAGTTCTCCAGTGATCCCGTTTGGATAGTGTATGCAATGTCTGCGTTTAAGCCAAAGCGTTGCTTGCCATAATGCGTATGGCGATACGAGCCTACTGGGATCGCTTCTGGACCAAAACAGTCGGCGTCAAATGCGGAACCAGCACCACCATATGGAAAAGTAATTGAGCTCACACAGCCGTCAGCTGGCGTTAGCGCTAAACCGTCGCGATTAACGAAAGTAATAATCCCTCTTGAGCTGCCTCCCATTGCGGTTGTTTGTGAGGACAACTCTGTTTCTGCGCGGCCAGTATCGTCGGTTAAATCATTCAGATAAGGAGGAACCCAATCGCCACGGCCTTCATTGTCATGGTAATAAACGTTACTTGAAAAGTTGAGGTTATCCCCAGCATAATCTAAGGCTACGTAAGCGAAGAAATTTTCACGCAAGGTAGACCAACCTTTGCGATACAGTTGATCAACATAAGGTACGCCAGTCCATTCTGAGGTTAGTCGGTCAGAGTCAGGGTTGGTTTCAAATTGAGCTTTGCTAACACGTTGATAGTTATCTTCGTGTGAGTCATCATAAGAAGCGTAAGCTGTTAATCCCCAATTATCATTTAAGTCAGATATGAGTTTGGCCGCTAGATGGTCTTTCTTATTTTCAGCAGACTGATTTACCCAATCGGTGTTGCTGCTGCTCGATACGCTGATCCAGGCAAAGGTGTCTCTTGCAATTTCACCGGTGTTGTAGCGTAAAAAGTATTTTTGCGCTTGAAAATCACCAAATGACAAGCTGGTTAAGAAGCCTTCTTCTTGCGTTGGATCGATTGTGGTGAAATTGAGCGTACCACCTAAAGCTTCATTTGAGCGCGAAGCGATATCTGCGGTACCTTGAGATACTTCAACCAGATACAGGTTTTCGGTATCAATATAGCGGTTAGCTTTGGCACCACCGCCGTAGTTAGAGTTGCCGTTGGCTATCCCATCAACGGTAATACCAATCTGCTGTTCATCTAAACTCACTTGAAAGCCACGAATAGAGATTGTGGTTGACCAATCATCTGATCCAAACGTATCACCTTCGTTGATCAACACGCCAGGCAAGTTATCGATAGAGGCAAGCACACTAGTAAGATTGCTTTGCTGCTTTAACATTGACTCAGTTGTTTCGTTATTTGCATACGAAACACTTTTACCAATAACCTGAATTTTCTCAACATCAGAATCACCTAGATCTGCGGTTTCTGCTGCTTTTACCTGTGTATTAAGCGCGGCTAAACAAGCCAGCGTGATGTAACTGAATTTAGTGTTCATGAAAGCGTCCCAGTTCTAGTTTGTGTATTTAGTTTAAAATGCACGACTACTGTAGATAGCTTTAATGGCAATTACTTTACAGAAAAATGAACAAATTTAGTTATTTATATGACAGTGGTGTGGCAATAATATGACCAAAAAATGACAGGCTTGATATTACGAAGGCTTAATGGGGTTTGAAAAAAAGGAGTCTGGGTTAGCAAATCGACTTATTGGTTAATATCGATCCGGTATCCTGACTCCTGCTATTGTCTGTCGTCTAGCTTTTAGGCTTCATGAACTTAATTGTCCAGCGATCAGTGTTACCTGATACAGCGCGAGCACCTACTTCATATTCTAACTCGTCATCTTCTTTATAATGCATGTTGCTGTAGTCAACCATGACGAAACCGGCTTCTTGGATCTCTTTGATCGCCATTACCGGGTCAATACGACGGCGGTTACTGTCGTTTGACGGTTCCATGTGACGGGCAGTGTGGTCAACAACACCATAAATACCCCCTGGCTTTAAGGCTTCAAACGCAAGTTCGTTCATTTTTTTACGACCTTGTTCACCAAAGTTATGATAGTTACGAAAGGTAAGAACCATATCAACATCCTTTACGCCTAAGGTTGTCGCTTCTAACGAATAATTACGAGCGCCTTCTTCACGAAAGCTATTGGCATCCTCAGCAATGACTTTCATTTTTTCAAAACCAGCGACGTCAGATAAATTCTCTTTAATTCTCCCAGTACCAATTGCCGCGTAGTATTCACCATTTTCGCTTAATGCAGGAACCAGTAATTTTGTATACCAGCCGCCGCCAGGAATTAGCTCTACAACGCTCATGTTATCTTCAAGGCCAAAAAATTCTAAGGTTTGAACCGGCTTACGGTTTCTATCGCGTTCGAGTTCTGCTTCGGTCCTAATATCTGAGGCCATTGCTGTTTTAATTTTATCGCCAATAGGCGCAGCAATCGACAATGCTGAAGCGCTCAATAGCGCACAAACTAAACTAAGTGAAACTAATTTTTTCATGATTTTTCCTTTATCGTTTTACGTTATTATTGCTGTTAATAATTAATGCTTCGCTGCTAACTGTTTCTGTTTGTTGGTGCCACTTTTTGAATTGTAAGGTTGTTACGCTTGTCTCAATTCAGACTTTTCAACATGATACTCATCCCTCTCACTTTCATTTAAAAAGAATCAGCCACCAGACCATTCCAATGATACACAAAGCCAATACCCCAGCTTGCCACTTATACCTTCTTATTAGCTTTTCGGTTTTGTCACCAAAGCAATAAACCAGCGCCGCTATCCCGAAGTAGCGGATCACTCTGCCCATTGCTGTCGCCAATAAAAACAGTGGAATTGAATAAGCAGTCACACCTGCGGCCAACATCGCTATTTGCAGTGGTATTGGTGTAATACCTGTACTAAATATAAACCAAAATCCATCGGTTTCCATGCGTTTTTGAAAACTAGCAAATTGTGCTTCAGTGGTCATATTTTGCATGATGACATCGCGCATTAGGTCAAACAGGAAATAGCCCACCAAATAACCCAATAATGCGCCAATTAGACAACCTACGGTTGCCATTAGTGCAATTAACCAAAGCTTTTCACGCCGTTTCTGCATAAGCGGAACCAATAAGGCTTCGAGCGGAATAGGAATGATCGTTGACTCTAATAATGATGCCAACGTTACACTGGACAACATATGTTTAGAGTGAATCATTGCGTGAATTTTTTTCTTTATGGACACGACATCTTAGCTTTTTAAAAGGGAGGCTTCTTTACGAGTGGCCTCAAAACTGAATGGGGTAGCCCAAAATAAAACAAGCAGCCTATGCCGGCTGCTTGTTAAAACCTGAGTTAATACGTAACCTAATAATACAGCCTTGGGCTAGTAAAAAAGCCTTGGGCTAGCAAAAAAGCCTTGGGCTGGTAAAAAACCCTTGGGCTAGCAAAAAAGCCCTGGGCTGATAACTACTCAGACTAATTTTTAAATACCGTTCCGTCTTTCATCACGAAGTGGACCTTTTCCATCAACGAAATATCATCCAGTGGATTACCCTTTACTGCCACTAAATCGGCCAATTTCCCTTGCGTTATAGTGCCAAGGTCTTTGTCGATTTTTAATAACTTTGCGGCGTTAATTGTGGCACTCAAAATAGCATCCATTTCTGACATACCCGCTTGCACCATTAGGGCAAACTCTTGCGCATTGTCGCCATGCGGAGAAACACCTGAATCAGTACCAAACGCAATCAACACTCCGTTTTCATGGGCTCGGGCAAACGTTTTTTGGATCAAAGGACCAATGGCAGCTGCTTTTGGGCGCACGATATCAGGAAAATAACCGTCTATTTTAGCTTTCTCTGCAACAAAGTTACCCGCTAATATAGTGGGTACATAGTAAACGTCATGCTTGCGCATGAGTTTAATGATTTCATTGTCCATGTAGGTGCCATGCTCAATGGAATCAATGCCAGCTAAAATAGCACGCCTCATGCCTTCCTTTCCATGCGCATGCACCGCAACGGTCATGCCATAGTCCTTGGCTGTTTGCACAATCGCTTCTAACTCATCGGTCATGAATTGCGGATTTTGTCCACTTTTTGCAACACTTAACACACCGCCTGTTGCGGTTATTTTAATTAAATCAGCGCCGTCTTTATAACGTTGACGAACGGCTTTTCTGGCTTCTGCAACACCGTTTATAACGCCATCACGTGGCCCAGGATCGCCCATTAAATCGTGACTTCTGCCGTTAGTTGGGTCGGCATGGCCGCCGGTCGTAGCAATCGATTTTGCCGCGGTATAAATACGCGGTCCGACACTCACCCCTTGGGTAATCGATTTACGCAAAGCCACCGTTTCGTTGTCAGCATCGCCAAGATTTCGTACCGTTGTAAAACCAGCCATTAAGGTTTTACGTGCATAATCGACAGCGGCAATTGCATAATCAGCTTCGTTGGACGTAAAACGCTTTAAATAGGAGCTAGGGCCTTCATTTTGAGACGATAAGTGCACATGCATGTCCATTAGGCCCGGCATAAGCGTGCTGCCAGTCAAATCGATGAAAGTATCACCTTCGCCACCTTCATCTTTGCCGTCAACGATGTTAATAATTTTGTTGTTTTCGACAATCACAGTCTTATCACTCTGCATTTTTGAATCTTCGGAGGTGATGAGCTGACTGGCAAAAATATGTATTGCTGCGTGTGCTTGAGCGGTCACTAGCAAAGCGGCAACAACCAATGCTACTTTTGCTATCTGTGAGCGATGGAATAGATTTTTAATCATTCTATTTATTTTCGTCCTTGTTGGCGTGCGATTTTGTATAGCTACACATTAGGATAAAATTGTGAGCAAATCAAAAGATTATGTCATATCGCCATAAACTCAGGTGTTGAGGAGTTCACGCCTAATGATTTACGGTTTGAGGTTTACGTCAGCAAAGACCGATTATACGCACCGCGATTACCTTTTGCATATAGATTATCTTATTCGCACAGGCGCTTAAAACACACCTAAACTAAATTCGTATTGGTTACTTTTCATGATTAACTCTTTGCCTCTATCAGTGCCTGTTTCGGTCGCTATTTCAGCCCATTGATACATGACGTTTTGGTGCAGTCTCGCCCATAAGTTACGTCTAATTAAGCAGTAAGGAACGAGTGTTGCACCAATACCTACATTGTTACCATCTGGTGTAAACGGCCTGAGTTGTATTGGGTGGTTGTCGCCGACGTCGACTTCATCTCCAATTTGAGTTTTTACTAGTAATGCACCTTTTTCAAAGCGCCAATTGACCACAATAAAAGGGACGTCTTCTACTTTAATACCAATTTTTTCGACTGGCGTGACCAAAAAATAGGCATCATCTTCTTTTTTGAGCACACTCGATAACAAGCTCACCAGTTTAGCGCGAGTGAAAGGCGTACCCTCGTGCCACCATTCACCATTACTCTTTATGACTAAGTTCATGTCGCCGCAAAATGGCGGATCCCACTTCTCTACCGGTGGTATTTGCCTTGTGGCCGATGTATTACCGAGTTGCTGAGTTAGCTTGCCTAAATCCATATTACTTTTGCAACGCGTCTTGTAAATCTCGCAATATGTCTTTTATTCTGCGCGTGTTTTCAGGGCCCGTTCTTATTAATTGCTTTTGTGGACCAGATAAAGCTTCGATCTGTTCATCTTTAAATTTAAACATAACGCTGTCGGAATAAACTTCAATAGGCAGAGGTATAATGGGTGTATTTAGTAATTCATTGATGGCTTTCAATAGCATGCTATCAAACGACGTATTGGGCGGCGAAATCTCGGCAAACTTAGCTTCTAGGGTGCCACGATAAGTGTCCATCAGTTTGACTAAATCGTCGGTGCTCATCGATTCAAGTGCATCAATATACGCGTTATAGCGTTTGTAACTTGAAGTGTCTATCCACTCACGATCCGCCTGCTGATAAACGCGGAATTCCTCTTCGGGTGCAACAACTAAGCTGTAATTAGGTGACATCTCTTGATTAGCGATGCTGTTGACATTGATAACAAACTTCTGCAGTAAGCCCTCGTTAATTAGGTATTTTCCAACCAGTGGTGATGTCGCCATAGTCATAAATGCATTCTTTATGGCGCCGTCACTTTCATCTAGTGGCTCAGCTTCAACTATGTCAGGCAGGGGTTCAATATCTTGGCCGGTCTCAATTTCAAGTGACTGGATCTCACGTGTTCCTTCGAAAACATCTGTCTGAGGTGGCATATTTTCAGATCCATCGGGGTCTGCAAGCTCATCAACTGCGGGCAGTGCTGGTTCAACGGCAACAGGTACTGTTGTAAGCGGCTGATCTTGGTCAGATGTTGGCCAAAAAAACGCAACTAATAAGATTGCAATTAAGACGCCCGCAGCAAAAAGATACGGCTTCATTTGCGCCATTTGACTGGTTGATTGTGCTTCTTGATCTGACATTTATGCCTCTCTTTGCGTTTCGTAAAAGGTGATTACTGCTCAGTATAGTCCAGTCCAGCGTTAATGCGTACAGCATAGCAGTTATGACACGTGCTTATTTGTAAGGTTCAGGATATATTTTGAAATGAACTTTTACCGCTGAGGTTGGTATATTATTATATTATAAGGTAAAAAATGACCAAATATGAACATAAAATATGCAATGGCGAAGTTGGCAAAAAAGAAACATCATATTGAACGCCTAGAAATACAGTCTTTTGAAATGAATGTGTATTTAGTGAAAGTGACGATTGCAGGTGAAGCGGGTTTTGTAACCGACAAAAACGATAGCCCAATGCGATTTCACAACTCGCAAATGGTAAGAGATATGTTTGAACACTGCAACATCGATAATGCCGTCATGACGCATGATTCGCCGTATGATGAAATGATTGGTAACCCAATGAAAAAAAGTGATTTGACCGAGATGCCATTTTCAATGGATCAACCTTACTAGCTTGGCTAAACGCTTCTTGCGCTTCTTGCCGCTGCTAACAAAATATCAAATTCTAAAGCGTTAACCGGCATAATGGACAACCGTCCTCCTTTCTTTACTAAACCAATGTCGATGATACTGGGCATTTGTTTGATGCTTGCCAAGGGTAAAATGTGTTCAAAGGTCTCGACATGCTCTAGCTCAACCATGCACCAACGCGGATTATCGGATACTGACTTAGGATCGAAATAATGACTTTCGGGATTGAATTGGCTTGGATCAGTCAGTCCGGTGTCACTTACTCGGGCTAATCCAGCGATACCAATATGTTGGCAACTTGAGTGATAAATAAATGCCATATCGCCGACCTTCATTGTATCTCGCATAAAATTGCGTGCCTGATAATTACGAATGCCATCCCAGCCTTCACGCTTGTTTGGCTGGTTAGCCAAGTCGTGAATGCTAAAAGCATCGGGTTCCGTTTTGAACAGCCAATATTGTGTCATTTTTTATCGCTCGGTGGCTTTGCGCTTTGCATTAGGTAAGGAGCAAGTACGCCTTTAAAATCCAGTGTTGCACCTAACTTATTGGCTAGCAGTATCATGCCTGTAACTTTACGATTTACCAAGGCAACCTCAAATATAGGCGATGCGGCGGCTGTCTTATCGGTGATCAGTGGCATACTAACTACCTGAATTCGCTTAATTAGTTTTTGTTTTTTTAAGTTGTAGCCAGTGTCACTTTGCAAGCAATCGCTTGCTTCAAAACAGGCCTTTAGGACTGTATCGATGGCTGCAGCACCCATGTTATTGTCAATTAAACCAAGCGAATATAAGGCTGAGCGCATGTCGTTATTATCTTGACGCTGCATCGCATCGGCCATTGCCAGATAATGCACCGAGGTGTGCTCAGAAATTTGCCGGCAGGCTCCAAAATCGAGTAACACTATTTTTTTAGTATCGCTCTGATACAAATAATTGGCAAAGTTTGGATCACTTTGCATGAGCTTGTGCACGAACAATTCTTGGTAGCTTAATTGCATTAATCGGGTACATACTAGATCGATAATATCAGAACTCATGGCACTAATATCGGTGATGGGAGAACCTTCGATATATTCCATCGCAAGTATGTTTTGGTCAGTTAGCTCGTCAACGACATAGGGCACAATAAAATGAGGGTCGTTGTGCAAATTTTCGCGATAAGCGTTAATAAATTTGGCCTCCTGCAAATAATTAGCTTCATTTTTAAGTTGTGCCTTTGCTTCAGTAAGCAAACTGCTTAGGTCGATATGTTTTGGTAGTACCGTGCTCAGTTTTACTAAACTCATGACGTTATCAATGTCACTGTCAATGCTTTCTCTTACCCCAGGATATTGGACTTTAATAGCAAGCTGGCGACCATCTTTTAGTGTTGCTCTATGAACTTGGCCAATGCTTGCTGAGGCAATGGGAGCAAATGAAAAATAACTAAAGTGCTTATGCCAGTCTTGTGACCAAGACGCTTCCAGGGTCTTGAGTAGCTGCGCTTTAGGCATTGGATCAGCTTCTTGGCGCAGTCGTGAGAGAATGGGCTCCCATTCAGCGGGCAGCAATTCACCTGCGTCCATGGAGAGTAATTGACCAATTTTCATGGCAGCGCCGCGCATATGTGCTAAACGCTTAGTAATAGATATCGCGTTGTCGGTATCGAGTAAGGACTGATTTAATGATGGGCGCTGACCACTGAGAATTTGTTTTGTGGTGCCTTTAACAACATTGCCAGCGATAGCTGATGCCAAACCACCAAACTTAACTAAACGAGCAATTCTTCCGGAGGGTACTTTTCGCTCGTTGCGTTTGTCTGTCATTGCAAAACTGATCCGTTGGGCATGTTAACTCTGTTACCTTTGTTGTGTTTACCACAGCCTCTCGGCTATTTGCAGCGAGTGCCATTACTATCGAAACTTAAACAGAGGAAATTACGGGTGCGAGTACGAAACACAAGAGGCCAAACACGCTGCCTATACCAAAACCAATCCAGCCATTTTTGCCGATGTAACGAGCAACTATACCAGCAAATAATCCGCACCAAAGCATGACACTATAAACTGAGTCAATTACGCCAACGCCTGCGCCACTGAACAATGCGAACAAAATGAAAATACACATCGAGGCTGACATGATCACCCAAACGACGTTCTTCTTGTTCTTAAACTCATCTAAGGGGTTATATTTTTTATCGGACATAGGTTTCTGTTACTCTTACTTATATTAGGCGGACTTGGTTTATAACGCTGTCGCTGCGAACGACGCTGTGGCCATTAACGACGCCGTGGCCAATAAGAAAACGCATCGAACGCGACGGCTTTAACCACCCCACGTCCGATTACAGCATTAATGATGCGTAAACTCTACACTTAATATTTCAGTACTGTCAGTAAACGTTAATGTTTGAATATCACCCATGCCTTCAACGTTAATAGTATTAGTCTGTTTATACCAGATGTCTCGTAGCGCATTGTGCTGAATGTACAGCCCCGCTAAATTGGCTGGCGCCGGTGTTTCTTGGTAAACCCAAACGTGTTTTCCCTCCAACTCCGTGCCAACAAAGGACAGCGGTAATTGCGTTTTGTTCATGTCGTAGATGGCAAACCGGTTGACCACGTACTGAGCAAAATCAGACTGGGTTTTTTCACTATTCATGATATCCGCGCTACCATCAAAAATTTCTTTTACCGCATGCTCTGCATCATGTAAATCGAATCGATGCGTGACTTCGAGGTTTTTCGTTCGTGGATTGAAAAGTACTGTCGTGATTGCCATTTTTTGCTGATGAGCAATGACGTTATTAACGTTTAATACGCTAACACCCAAGGCCGCAGTGAAAAAGCCAGTGATAACAAACGAGCTAATTGCGACTGCGGTGACTGGCGTAAAACGCGCTAGTAATGAAAGCACAAGTGACAAAATTGTCACTTGTGCTTTAGTTGTTGACGTAATTGTTAGACTCATATTAGCGACTAACTCTTATCTTCTTCGTCTTGCTCTTTTTTCAATTCTTCAGCAGATTTAAGTTTTGTTTTACTGTCTTGCATCAAATCACGGCGCACGCCTGATGTGTTGCTATCAGCCTTGTAAGCTTCTATGCGTGAAGGAATGATGCGACGAGGATAGTGATTGTTTTCAATATCAACGTCCGCTGTTTCCCAAAGAGGGTCAACAGTCACTGACGTTAATACTTTACCTTTTTCAGTCACCACAAGCTTAGAAACTGCCTTCGGACTGCGACGCCAAATTTCAGCTGGAATATACATGTTATCTTTGCTGCCATCTTCAAATTTCAATTCGAGAATAATCGGCATGACCAAACCACCTATGTTAGAGAAGTCCAAAACATAATAGTTTTTGTCTTCTTTGACGGCGCGTTCAAAGACACGTTTTTCCCAAGGGTCTAGCTTGTTGACGAATGAACGATATTTGTTACGTTCTTTATTAGTCACAGTGAAGCGATCGTTTTGGTCATAAAAATCCTTCACATCGGCGTTACGATCAACCCATAAATCTATGCCTTTTGCTTTGTTCCGTTGGTCTGTCAGAGACACTGGTTTGTCCATTTCAGTGTCGCGTTGGCGAGCAAAATCGATGTCAGGATCCTCAGTATCTAAACGTAACTTATAAACATGATCCAATGAGATATCAACATGGTCAGTCGAGTAAAACCAACCTCGCCAGAACCAATCGAGGTCAACACCGGAGGCCTCTTCCATGCTCCGGAAAAAGTCAGCCGGCGTGGGGCGTTTGAACATCCACCGCTGCGCATACTCTTTGAATGCGAAGTCAAACAAGTCACGGCCCAGAATGGTTTCGCGCAAAATATTTAATGCGGCGGCTGGTTTAGTATAAGCATTAGGACCCAAACGTAAGACAGAATCTGATTGCGTCATGATCGGTACCTGAGTGCTCGACTTCATGTAGCCTGTTACGTCGCGTGGCTCAACACCCCAAGGGATTGTCGGATCCCACTCACGACCAGCAACACCGTCTAAGAAACTATTTAAGCCTTCATCCATCCACGTCCATTGACGTTCATCAGAGTTAACAATCATTGGAAAGTAGTTGTGACCAACTTCATGAATAACCACGCCAATTAAGAAGCGCTTTTCCGCCAAAGAATAAGTGCGTTCGCCATCGTCTTGTAATTCAGTACGTGGACCATTGAACGAGATCATAGGGTATTCCATGCCGCCGACTGGACCATTCACCGATTGCGCAACAGGATACGGGTAGTCAAACGAAAAGCGGCTATACACTTCCATCGTGTGAATAACTGATTCAGTGCTGTACTTTTCCCATAAATCACCACCCTCTTTAGGATAGAAAGACATTGCCATTACGAATGGACGTTCTTCTCCGCCCTGATTGTAACCTTTGGCATCCCATATAAACTTACGTGAGCTGGCCCACGCAAAATCCCTTACGTTTTGTGCTTTAAAACGCCAGGTTTTTGATTTTGACGTGCCTTCTTTCTCGTTTTCTAAGGCTTCTTCAGCCGTCACAATAAATACAGGACGCTTGGCTGTTTCGGCTTTTTCTAAGCGTTTACGCTGTGCGTTTGTTAACACATCTTTGGCGTTTGCCAATTCGCCTGTTGATGACACGATATGATCAGCAGGAACTGTGATGCTAACGTCATAGTTACCAAATTCTAAGGTGAATTCGCCACGACCAATAAATTCTTTGTTGGTCCAAGCTTCATAGTCAGTGTAGGCCGCTAAGCGAGGAAACCATTGCGCAAGCAAGAATATATCATTACCGCCTTCACGCTCATCGTCTGCAAAGTGTTCATATCCAGCACGAGCTGATACGGCGTCTTCTTCAACAATATTAAACGCAAAATCAAGGTTGAGTATAGTACGGCTGTTTGGCTTAAGTGGTGACGCAAGGTCAACTCTCATGAGCGTGCCAACAATCACATGTTTTAGGGCGTTGCCATCACCGTCAGCGACTTTTTGTAGATCGTAACCCAACTCAGTATCATCAACAAACTGTTGGCGACGTAAAGCATCTAAGCTTAAACGCGCGGGTGAATCTCCGCTTGCGCTTTTGGATACTGGCCCGCGATTGCCGATACCGCCAAAGGTGGTCGTTAGTGCGGACATGGAGTCGTCACGAAATTTGTTTTGGTCCAATTGGATCCACAAATACTTAAGGGTGTCAGGTGAGTTATTTTCGTAAGTGATGCTCTGTGACGCAGTTATTCTTCGTTTTGCTTCATCAAGCTTCACCTCAATAACGTAATCAACTTTTTGCTGCCAGTACATATGGCCGGGCTCACCCGCCGCATTGCGGTAGACATTCGGCGTGGGCAGAACTTCGTCAAGCTGACGGAATTTGTCTTCAAAATCACCTTTGGTTTGTTGAATGGCAGAACTTGCAATGCTACTTAGAGAAAAAAAGCCGGTTACACATATAAGTGCAACAAGCGAGACTCGCGATAATGACATGTATTTTTCCTTTTTACCGATGGCTTGATTTTTTGTGCCGATGCTCAGGTTGCTTCTTAGGTTGTTTCTTTGTCGCGAACGTTAATGAGATCCTTCACGCCCTCTTGCACACTCACATGCACTCTCTGCACTCTGTGCGCATGCCAAAAACCCACTGATGTTTATAACTACTGCTAGTTTATTATAAAGGCTTCAAATATAAATAAAACCCGTTGCCCTTAATTCCTTAAAATAGTGTGTGCTTTTATCAGCAAAAATTGCGTTTTTGCTTGTTTATTAGACCAATTTAAGTATTCTAGAGCATATAAACATTTTGTAACAAAATACAAATTATGACTCCTTTTTCATGGCAAAGAGCCGTTATAAAAATCGGTAGCGCCTTAATCTCGCCAAATGGCGATGGGTGTAGTGCCGAATATCTTTTATCTATCGCAAAATTTATAACCGCGAGTCGTCAACAAGGCAAAGACATCATCGTTGTATCGTCTGGCAGCGTTGCGGCAGGGCGCAGTTCAATAAAAACCGGTCTGCAAGCATCAATATCTGAAAAACAAGCGATGGCGGCTATTGGGCAGACACAAATGATGGCTAATTGGGCGCGATTTTTTGATTTTCCCTGTGCCCAAATCTTGCTAACACTGGACGATCTTCACGACCGTCGTCGTTATGTAAATGTAAAGAATACTTTACGAGAACTATTAGCCAACAATGCATTACCCATCGTGAATGAAAATGACACAGTGGCGGTAGATGAAATTAAAGTCGGTGATAATGATAATTTGGCCGCGCATACGGCACTCGTTGCGCAAGCGGACACCCTCATAATCTGCACTGACGTTGATGGTTTATTTGATGCAGACCCTAGAAAAAAACCGAATGCAAAATTACTCTTGAACGTAAAAACCATTACATCGCAAATAAGGGCACTGGCTGGCGGCGCCGGCACGGCGGATGGGACGGGCGGCATGATCACAAAACTGCAAGCGGCTCAAAAATGCGCAGAGAGTGGTGTACAAACATTGCTAGTGAATGGCAAACAATCGAGCGTTTTTGATTTATTGGCGCAGGGTTTATGCCCGGGTACATTGTTTGATGCTGCACCTACTAAACGTTCAGCAAGGCATCAATGGTTGTCGCATACGGTTAAATCAAAAGGCACGCTGACACTTGATTTAGGCGCGTATATGGCCGTTACTGAAAAAGGCGCGTCGCTTTTAGCGGTGGGTATTAGCGCGATAAGTGGCAATTTCAAGAGTAATGATGCGGTGGATATTGCATATCAAGGATGCATCGTTGCTAAAGGAATTAGTCTATACTCCCACACGGAACTGCAATCAATTAAGGGTTTAAACAGCAGTCGCATAGAGGATGTACTTGGCTTCAGTCATGGAGAAGAGGCGGTCCATCGCGACGATTTAGTGCTAATCAAGGCGCGAATACCTTAATAACTTAATACATTAATACCCTAGCGCCCTAACACCATACCAACGCTAAAGGGGTGTTGACGATACACAATGGAGACTAAAACGCATGACATTTGATATTCAAGTTACCGCAAGAAGAGCATCTGAGGCAAAGCATCAAATAGCTTCTTTAAGTAACGCCAAGCGTAAAGCCTTGCTCACCGAAATTGCAAATAACTTAATTGCGGCAGTGCCGGCCATTATAGATGCCAATAAGCTTGATTTAGAGCAAGCGACGACAATGGGTCTAAGCGCAGCAATGCTAGATCGTTTAACGCTTGATGAAAACGCCATTAAAAGTATCGCCGATGCGGTTTTTTTAATTGCCGGTCAACCAGACTTCTTAGGCGCGATCAGTCATATGCAACCGCAGGCTTCTGGTATTCAAGTGGGTAAAATGCGCATCCCCTTGGGTGTTATTGCGATGATTTATGAGTCACGACCAAACGTGACGATTGACGCTGCAGTGCTTTGTTTAAAGTCGGGAAACGCGGTTATTTTGCGTGGCGGTAAAGAAGCTCAGCATAGCAATCAAGCATTAGCGCAAGTATTGAAGGCGTCATTAAAAACGCTGCAGTTAAGTGAAGATATTGTGACGGTTATTCCCATTGCCGACCGCGACGTAATGGCCAAAATGTTGACCTTGAGTGAGAGTATCGATCTCGTTATTCCTCGCGGTGGCGAAGGCTTAATTAACTATGTTACCGCAAATAGCCGTATTCCGGTGATCCAGCATTTCAAAGGTGTATGTCATTTGTACGTCGATAAAGCGGCAAAACTTGATAATGCCCTAGCAATTTTGGAAAATGGAAAAACACAGCGTACCGGGGTATGCAATGCGCTTGAAACATTGTTGGTGCATGAGAGTGTTGCCGCTGAATTTTTACCTTTGGTGGCAAAAATGTTTGAGTCTAAGTCAGTTGTGGTGCATGCTTGTGCTAAATCACTTGCCTATTTTAAGCACGCGACACTTGCCAATCAAGCCGATTGGGCAGCTGAATACCTTGCCTTAGAAATCGCAGTGAGAATAGTTGATGATGCAGAGCACGCATTTGAGCATATTCGTGAATATGCTTCAGGGCATACGGAAGTCATTGTTACCGAGGACTTCTCTCTCGCTCAGCGATTTATGCGAGAAGTCGATTCGTCGGTCGTCATGGTCAATGCTTCATCTCGGTTTTCGGATGGCGGTGAGCTTGGTTTAGGTGCTGAAATTGGCATTTCGACCAGTAAACTACACGCCTATGGACCGATGGGTGCTGAATCGCTAACAACGCAAAAATTTATAGTCATCGGAGATGGTTCAATAAGGCATTGATCCACCTTTGAATGTAAAATAATAACAATAACGGACCTTGAAGTTCGACGATGTAAACCTAACTATGATAAATATTCATACCATGGAAGATGAGGAGCTGATGACAAGCTTCAGTCAGCGCCATAAAGTACTGGCTGCGGCGTTAGCGACGGTGTTTATCGGCTCTGGGCACGCCAATGCAAAACACGCCAATGCAAAACAGGCTAATACAAAAGCAGAGGTCGAGGTTGACGAAAGCGTGCCTATAACGACATTCAGTCAAGCATACAAAGCATATACCTCCAGCATAAAATCCGGCAAATACTCACCAAATGACTTAGCGCAGGTTGCAAAACTAACTTACCAATTAGGCCGAGCAAAGTTCGGTCCACGTCACCAGAATACATTTATGTTACAGCAAAATTTAGCTAACGCTTATTTAGAAGCGGGTGAATATAAATTGTCTGCGGCTAATTATGAATCGGTTATTGATTACCATGAAGAAACGCAAGGTGATGAAAGCCAAGCGTATTACTTTGCTTTGCTTGACATTATTAGTCTCATTTACAGTGCCAATAAAGCCAAGAAATTATCTGCCCGTGAATTGGGTATTTCTCAATTTAGTCGCAAAAAAGCGATTGTAAAACTGTTTAAAGTGACCGACGAGTTGGTCGTTAAAATGCCTGAGAATAGCTTAATGTTTCGCGGGCACACAGTGAAAACTGCCGTCATTAATCAGTGGACTGAAAAGGACAATCGCCTCCTCAACATGGCTAAAAAGTACAATTTGGATGCCAAGAAAAATTTAGGTCAGGACTCATCGATTTATATTGAGTCCTTGGCTTATGTTGGCAAAGTGTATTTCGGGATGCAAAAATACAAAGATGCGCGGTGTTTTTTTGAACAGATTTTAGCCTTACCGCAAGCTCAAAACAATGAAATTAATCCAATTGAGATAATTGCTCATGCCCATCTTGTATCACTGTACGCGCGTAAAAAGGAAACAAAGAACGCTATTTTTCATAGTCAAACGATAGCCAAAATCAAACCTTGGGACCCTAAGCAAACACCGTTGTACACCGTTCCTGCGACATTTCCGCCAGCCAATATTAGCCGTGCCAATAAAGCCTCGGTGATACTAACATGTGATATTAGTATGCAAGGCCAGCCTATTAACATCAGGATCACCGGCAGCACGGACGCTGATTTCGACAAGTTCGCCCTTAAATGTTTAAGGCAATGGTATTTCGTACCAAAATTTATACATGGTGCATTTGCAGTAGTAGCCGACGTCAACCTTACTATCGACTTTTTAAGAGAATAGTCCATGCTCACAGAAACGAGTTAACATGCCAGAAATTAAGAAACTGTTGGATAACAATTTACGTTGGGCGGAAGAGACCAAAAAAGTCGATCCTGAATTTTTTAATAAACTGTCTGAACAACAAAAGCCGATATATTTGTGGATTGGTTGTTCAGATAGTCGCGTGCCAGCTAATCAAATTGTTGACTTGTTACCCGGCGATATATTTGTACATCGCAATGTAGCCAACATGGTTATTCATACTGATTTCAATTGTTTGTCGGTATTGCAATACGCTATTGATGTGTTGCAAGTGAAGCATGTTATTGTTTGCGGCCATTACGGTTGTGGTGGTGTTGAAGCCGCAATGAGCGACGATAGCTTAGGATTAATTGATAACTGGCTAGCCCATATTAAAGATACGGCAAACGAGCATAAAGCGGTATTAGACCTGCTTTTACCAGAACAAAGAGCCGCCAAATTGTGCGAACTCAATGTGCTGCAGCAAGCTGAAAATGTCCGTCGTACGTCTGTATATCGAGATGCAATGAAACGCAAACAAGACGTTAAAATTCACAGTTGGATTTATAGTTTGAGAAATGGCAAAATTAAAGTGTTATGAGTATTTGTCGCCTCGCCGCAATAATCAGTCGAGTTTATTGCTAAGAAGTAAAAACAGACTGCACTATTTGTCACCGACTTAGTCGTTTTCGCGCGTGCTTGCAATTGCGCATTTGCAAGAAATATGGAACAATCTGCGCCTATTTTCTGTCCATCTCGGTTTAGGTTAGATTTCCCCATGACAACAACGGCAAACATCGCTAATAAACGTCCATTGCCGTTATTGGAATTTATAGCATTAATGGCGCTTTTAACCTCGTTAGTCGCGCTCAGTATCGATGCAATGCTGCCGGCCTTAAACCAAATTGGTTCTGACTTAAACAGCCAAAGTACGCAGCAAACCTATCTGGTTATTTCGCTCTTTTTTGGTGGCATGGCTTTGGGCCAAATATTCTTTGGTCCATTTTCTGATGCGAGGGGCCGACGACTGACTATATTAGTGGGTCTGATTATATTTATTATGGGTACCTTCGTTTGCTATTTTGCAAAATCGATAGAAGTTCTACTGTTTGGTCGCCTGATACAAGCATTCGGTGTTTCAGGACCTAGAGTCGCCTCGATGGCGGTTATTCGTGATCAGTATGCGGGTGATGCCATGGCGAGGGTAATGTCGTTTATTACCGTTATATTCATTCTTGTACCTATGGTTGCGCCTCTTGTTGGCCAAGCTGTCATGCAGTATTTTCATTGGCGTGAGATATTCACTGTTTTTTGGATTGTAGCGGTTATTGCGGGCGGGTGGTTTTTCTTACGCCAACCTGAAACGTTAATAAGAGCTAATCGCAAAAAATTCGCTTGGCATCATTTTTTTCGCTCTTGTTTATGGCTATTAAAACAACCACAAGTGATGGGATACTCTATTGCAATGGGCTGTATATTTGGTGCTTTTTTAGCTTACCTCAGTGGTTCACAAACAATTTTTCAAGAAATTTATGATACCGGTGATTGGTTTCCATTGGTATTCGCAACCTTAGCTTTTTCTATTGGCCTAGCTTCTTTATTTAATGGTCTTATGGTAATGAAATGGGGCATGCACACGATTTGTGATCGAGCTGTGTTTTGCTCGTTAGTTTTCGGTGTCGCATTAACGGCGATCACGTTGTACTACGATGGTATTCCGCCGCTGTGGTTATTTATTAGCACCATGTTTTTTGGCTTCTTTTTCATTGGCATGCTGTTTGGTAATTTGAATGCGTTAGCGATGTTGCCGGTTGGCCATATGGCCGGTTTGGGTGCTGCGTTTATCGGCTCTCTTACTAGTGTCATTGCGGTGCCCGTTGCTACTGCCATCAATCTGTTTTTACGCGACGAGCTAACCCCAATAGCCTTCGGCTTTTTAATATTTTCAGTACTGGCATTTTTTGCAGTGCAGTATGCTAAGAAGACACCAGCGCCAGATCTGTAAACTTGACGCAGTGTGACAACAAGATTGCGTTTTACAATGGCATTTGGCTTGTTGCTAGCCATCGAGCGCATTGCGGATCAAGTTCTACGTCGGCCCGAGCTTCATAGGACATCGCGGTCATTGCGACCAACATAGATAGACTTGGCTATTTTATTTAGTAGTCTGGATGATTTATGTAATTACTTTTGTTCGCGCTAAGAAACTGTTGCAAGCTGTCGTTTAAATGGTGCAAATTAAAACTGCATTGTGAGTAAACTGTGAGACTTTCATCCGTTATTTAGTTAATCTATTTCGTTTCTATATCAATTTTATGATTTTCAATTGGGGTTACAGCTTGATGCAATTGCACGCCAAGCGATCGTTAGATATCGCGTTATTTGAGTTAGTCAGACTATTTTTAACCAAAAGAGGCTTATTTGCGGTTGCTGCGTTTTCAATTTGCTGGTTGATAGTGTTGCGCTATGCCATCGGTGAAGCGGTAAACTTATTAAATTCACCTAATATTGCCGGATTCATTGATCAGGTATTTGGTGCTATAGGCCTAAGTAAATTATTGACTTGGCCACAGGCTGAACTGGCGGTGTATTGGCTAATTGCTGTGTATAGTTTTCCTAGCTTTTGTTTGTTTCTGTGTGCGGACCAGACTGTTGGTGATAGACAGCGCGGGACGCTTAGATTTCTATCATTGCGGGCCACCCGAGCTGAAATAATTTTAGGACGATTTATAGGGCAGTTATTAATCTTAATTGTGCTGTTATCAATCACTTTAGCGGCTACCCTTGCAATGTTTACTTATCGCGAACCATCGTTGTTTTTTGCGGGTTTATCGCACAGTTTAATATTGCTTGGGTATCTGGTTGTTGCGGTGATGCCATTTATTGCTCTGATGAGCCTTATAAATACATTTTCACGGTCTGCACGTTTGGCTTTTATCGTGGCTATTTTATTTTTTGTTGGCGGAAAAATAATTGTTGGATTACTGGCCTGGCAGCTTCCAGCACTTGAGGTGTTGAATTATATATTTCCAGGCTATCAATTGGCAGATATGGCAGCACAAAATGCGGGGTTAATGTTAGCTGTGGGCTTGCCTCTAATACAAACCATGATATTACTGATTTTTGCTGAGCGGATTTTTGCAAGGAGTTCACTGTGAGCACTTTAGTCAAGGCGCAGAGCGTAACTAAGTATTTTGGCTCTAAACTTGCCCTGAGTAATGTGAGTTTTGAAATAAATACAGGCCCGCCAGTCGCGCTTGTAGGACCAAACGGTGCAGGCAAAACAACCTTGTTTAGTCTGCTGTGTGGGTATACTTTTCCGAGTTCTGGTGAATTGAAGATTATGCATCAGCAGCCAGGAAACGCTCATTTATTTGGCAAATTAAGTGCACTACCGCAAGATGCTCAACTAGATCCTGGTTTTAGTATTATTCATCAGCTCAGGTTTTATGCTCAGTTACAAGGATTCGGTAAATCACAAGCCAAACAAGAGAGTGACAGGGTGCTTGAACTTGTCGGTTTGAGTGACGCGGCATATCAACGGCCTAATGATCTATCCCATGGCATGCGCAAGCGTGCCATTATCGCTCAAGCACTGATTGGTTGTCCTCAAATTGTGTTGCTTGATGAGGCTACTGCGGGGCTTGACCCAGTGCATGCGCGCGAAGTAAGAGAGTTGATTAGTACCTTAAGTAATGAAGCTACTTTTATCTTGAGTTCTCATGACCTAAGTGAACTAGAACGTTTATGTGGTCAAATATTGCATCTTGATCAAGGTAAGTTGACCGAACATAACGCATTAAGCCAAAGTACAAGTCAGCAGCACTTCTTCACATTACGATTGGCCCAAAAATACGAGGATGTAGAAAAAAAGCTTTTTGCTTTAGCAGGAGTTCGCAACGTGCATAATAGTCAGGCTAAAGAGTATGTAATTGAATATGAAAAATCAGCAGAGGCTTTCGACATTCAATTACTAAAATACTGCCATCAACAAGGTTGGCAGTATCAACAACTGGTTAATGGCAACACCTTAGAGAATCAGATTTTTCATAAAGAACACTAAGTGGTGGTAAGTGAACCGGAGATCCTTTCATCTAGAAAGAAAAAGCCCGACCAAAGGCCGGGCAAAAGGAGCTACTTAAAGCGCCTAACGACAGAAAAGGTTGAAACTAGTGGTCGTTGCTGTGTCAGTAAAAAAGTCATGCAGTCAGCTATCAATTAATCAGCTGAGCACACAACTCGCGCTTACTCAGACGCTACAATTGCTTTCATGTCGATCATGTATCCACGAAGTTTTTCGCCAACACTCTCCACACCGTGAGCACGAATTGCTTTGTTAACTAGCACTAGTTTCTTGTTATCCACGCCCGTGGATTGATCCGATAATCCACCACCAATATGTTCGGCGGTGATTTTTTGCATTAACTGTTTCCGCAGCAAGGGCAACGCTGCGTTTGTAAATAAGTAGTTTCCGTATTCAGCAGTATCTGAGATAACCACGTTCATTTCATACAGGCGCTTTCTCGCGATTGTATTTGAGATAAGTGGTGTTTCATGTAGTGACTCATAATACGCTGATTCAGGCAGAATACCGGCTTCAACCATCACATCAAAGGCCAGTTCAACACCCGCTTTAATCATTGCAACTAGTAAAATGCCTTTATCAAAAAACTCTTGATCGGAGATTTTACCGCTATACGTAGGTGCGTTTTCAAAACCGGATTGACCCGTTTCTTCCCGCCACTTCAATAAATTAACGTCGCCGTTATCCCAGTCTTCCATCATGTTCGTTGAGAAATAACCACTAATAATATCGTCCTGATGCTTTTCAAATAACGGTCGCATTATTGTTGTTAGTTCAACTGATAATTCGTGAGCAATAATTTTTGCAGGATTAGACAACCTGTCCATCATGTTGGTTACGCCGCCGATTTTAAGTGCTTCAGTAATGGCTTCTAATCCATATTGAACCAATGCACCTGCATAAGCGGGATCGACACCATCTGCTACCATCTTGTCAAAAGCGAGTATTGCGCCAGTCTGTTGCATACCGCACAAAATGGTTTGTTCGCCCATTAAATCTGACTTTACTTCAGCAACAAACGAACTTTCGAGTACACCGGCTCTGTCGCCACCAGTTGCGCTTGCTAATGCTTTAGCCGTCGTCCAGCCTTTGTTTTCAGGATCATTTTCTGGGTGCACAGCAATCAGTGTTGGTACACCAAATCCGCGCTTATATTCTTCCCTAACTTCTGTTCCTGGACACTTGGGTGCACACATAACGACGGTAATGTCAGCACGGATCTGTTGTCCTTCTTCCACCACATTGAAGCCATGCGAATAGCTAAGTGTTGCGCCCTTTCTCATGAGTGGCATCACTGCTTCAACGACGCTTGAATGTTGTTTGTCGGGCGTTAAGTTATACACTAAGTCCGCGCCTGGGATTAATTCTTGATAAGTCCCAACAGTAAAACCGTTTGAGGATGCTCGTACAAATGAATCGCGCTTTTCATCAATAGCGGCTTGGCGTAATGCATAACTGATGTTTAAGCCAGAGTCACGCATGTTCAAACCTTGGTTTAAGCCCTGTGCGCCGCAGCCCACGATGACAATTGATTGACCCTTGAGATAATCACATCCGTCTGCAAATTCGTTTTTGTGCATAAAGCGACATTGACCGAGCTGGTCCAGTTGCTTGCGTAACGGTAAAGTATTGAAGTAATTTGTCATTTTCTGTCCGGTAATTTTTTGAATCTGCTTTTCAAGCATCTCACTCAAACTGCTAAATAATTAAAAGCTGATTGAGTGTTAATTTCTTTGTCTGTGACGACATCTCTTTATAATAGGTAAAACATTTTGTTTTATAAAGTGATATATTTGGAACTTAATGTTTCATAATATGAAACGTAAATTTAAATTGTGTTCTTAGTGTGTGTTTATAACAGGCGATAAAAAATGGAATTAAAGACGCTACAAATGTTCCGCCATTTGGCCAAAAGCTTGCATTTTGGCAAAACGGCGCGCGCTATGTTTGTTTCTCCACCAACCTTGTCGCGCGTCATTAGTCGCTTAGAGGAAGAATGCGGCGCTGCTTTGTTCGTGCGTAATAATCGCAGTGTTAAAACGACCGCAGCAGGACAACGATTTTTGGAATTCGCTGAATTAACCATAAATGCTTGGTTGCAGGTGCGCGCTGATATTGGTCAACAGCAAACTCAATTGAGAGGGGCGCTATCGTTATATTGCTCGGTAACGGCAAGTCAGAGTCACTTGCCCAAGTTATTGGATAAGTTACAGGCGCAATATCCTCAAATTGAACTGCAACTAGATACAGGAGACCATTCTCTTGCCATAGACACTATTGAGCAGCATAAGGCCGACATTGCTATTGCTATTCACACCCCAGAGTTTCCTGATCATTTATCGTTTATTCAAATTGATAGAGTGCCCTTGGTGTTGATTGTTCCTAAAACACTGCAGATAGCCAATATTGATGAGGTGAAATGGCACGAACATAGCGTCGTAATGCCGGCCGGTGGTCCGTCCAAAAGAACCGTAAACAATTGGTTCGCTGAACATGACGTTAAACCAAGAGTGTACGCCAGTGTGTCAGGAAACGAAGCTATTGTGAGCATGGTCGCTTTAGGCTTAGGCATCGGTTTTGTGCCACAAATTGTTTTAGACAACTCGGTAGCTAAAACAAAAGTCACCAGTATTGAGGTAAAAGATATTGAACCTTATTCCTTAGGTCTGTGCTTTTTGCGCGAACGTGAAAACGAAGCGTTGATGCGTGTCATGATTGACCTTTTCGAAAGTTAATGGGTGTAGTTTGAAATAAAGGCAAGCGTGACCTTAGTTTGGCTTTTACGCGTAAAACTGTGTGCCTATTGGACATTAAAACGAAGTCATTTTTCAAGTGCATGAGGACAGCTAGTTCACTCAGTGAGTTCATTTAACATTCGGTCAAAGCTTCTAAAACTGAGTGCCTCGGCCAAGTGCTGTTGATTTACGCGCTCAACGCACTGTAAATCTGCAATTGTTCGCGCAACTCGCATTGTTCGATGGTAGGCACGCATCGACAAATTCATACTCTGCATTGCCCTACTCAAAAATAAACTCTCGGTTTCACTTAATGGACAATACTGCTCAATTTCTTTACCACTTAAGCTTTTGTTTAACTTGCCTTGGCGTTTGAATTGGCGTTCTTGGGCTGATATTACCCGGCGTTTTACAATTGCACTGCTCTCTATCTCAGAGCTATCTATCTGAGAGCTTTCTATCTCAGAGCTGTCTATCTCAGAGCTGTCTATCTCAGAGCTGTCTATCTCAGAGCTGTCTATCTCAGAGCTGTCTATGTTAGCGCTCTCTATCTGTGAACTCTGAATACTAATGGGCGATCCTGAATCGGACCTTACTTTCAACGGATGAACATTACTGTCTGTATTCGTTTCACTGTGATGGGTTGGCGATTTGGTTTGGTGTTTTATTTTTAATGCTTTGCTCAAATCAATTCGAGGTACATTGACTTGTAGGTCGATTCGGTCGAGAAAGGGTCCCGAAATTCGATTCAGATAACGGAGTACTTGATCGGGGTTTGCACGCTGGTCATCTATGTCGCCTGTAGGGCTAGGATTCATGGCGCAGACCAGCTGAAAATCAGCCGGATAGACGACTTTTTGTGCCGCCCGCGAAATATTAATTTCACCGGTTTCCATGGGTTCGCGTAAGACATCGAGTATATGTCTGCCAAATTCTGGCAATTCATCCAGAAATAAAACCCCTTTGTGGGCGAGTGATATTTCGCCTGGCTTCGGGTAGCTGCCCCCACCGACTAATGCAATCGCTGAACTGGTATGGTGAGGTTGCCTAAAGGCACGATTGCGCCAAGTTGATGGACAAATTTTATCACCCGAAATAGATCGAATGGAGGCCGATGTTAATGCTGATTCCTCATCCAGCTCTGGCATAATCGACAGCAGTCTGTTTGCCAGCATGCTTTTGCCGGTTCCGGCGGGTCCAAAAAATAATATATTGTGGGCGCCAGCTGCTGCAATTTCTAATGCTCGTTTGGCGTGTTGTTGTTCAATAATGTCAGACATGTCACCGTATGTAGATACCGTTGCTTTGACTTTCTTGGTGATGTGGTCACTTATTTTGCGTTTGTTACACAGGTGCAGATAGACCTCTGTGAGCGAATTAGCGGCGATGATTTGCGCTGCACTTACCAGGCTTGCTTCATCACCGTTGCTCTTCGGTAGCACTAGTTGACGGTTTGACCTTGAGGCTGCAAATGCCATAGGTAATGCACCCTGTATTGGGCGTAAATTACCTGATAATGCCAACTCACCGACAAATTCATATTGGCTCAAATCGACTTTTTTAAGTTGTTCACTGGCCGCGATGATGCCAATTGCAATGGCTAAGTCGAAGCGACTTCCACCTTTTGGCAAATCCGCAGGCGCCATATTTACCGTGATTCTTTTTGCAGGAAACTCAAAGTCAGAGTTGATGATGGCGCTGCGTACACGGTCTCTTGACTCTTTTACGGTCGTTTCTGGCAAGCCCACTAAGTTAAACGCGGGCAGTCCATTCGACAAATGCACCTCAATTGTTACTAGCGGCGCAGCCACTCCCAAATTAGCCCGAGTGTAAACGATGGATAAAGACATGCAGTAAATCCTATTGATTTTAATTGCCATAGCCTATTGGATGGAGGCACTAAAAACAGCTGACCTTTGTGAGAGAATTTTCAACAAATGCTTGCGAAGGTCCTAGAATTAGGGCACATTGAACTTGTGACGACAACATGAATCAATATTTTCAAGCATCTTCGCAACATCGCTATACACACAAAATGTGCAATGACGATAGTTGAGCGAGGGCGCAGTGCATTCTTAGAATCCACAAAACCCTCCATAAAAGAGGGTTTTTTGGTTTTTAACACCCTTACTCTTTTAACGGGTATCTACGCTTTAGATTTGCAAACACGCTGTAAAAGCAGTGATTGCAAAAGTGAGTAAATAAGATGCACTGTTCAATGCACATATGCCGAGCTGCGCTTTGATAATAAATATCAAGTAAAGAGCGCCGCTAAAGGCAATGTGCGTGAGCCACCAACATTGGATTATTAATGCAGTCAAATAACGTATATATGAACAACGCGGCTTCAAAGAGTTCAGCAGCCACAACGCTGCTGTCGCCATATCAATATTTAACTAAAATATTATGCGCACCTGTGTATGAGGTGGCGGTTAATTCGGATATGGATTATTTAGCTAGCTTGTCGACTGAGCTTAAAAACAAAGTTTATTTGAAACGCGAGGATCAACAGCCAGTTAAGTCATTCAAAATTAGAGGGGCGTATAATTGTATTCGCCACCTCACTGATGAACAGAAAGCGGCAGGGATTGTTGCGGCTTCAGCTGGTAATCACGCACAAGGTGTTGCTTACGCTGCTAAAAAGTTAAACATTAAAGCGACGATTATAATGCCCGAAACCACGCCTGAGATTAAGGTTGAGGCGGTAAAGCGCTTCGGCGGTAACAATGTCACCGTAGTTCAAGCGGGCACAAGTTTTGATCAGGCCAGTGATTTAGCCAAAAAATTGTGTGCTGAAAATGGTTACTCAATGATACCGCCCTTTGATCATCCTGATGTCATTGCAGGACAGGGTACGATAGCGAAGGAGATGCTGGAGCAAAATCCCAACTTAGAATACTTGTTTGTGGCGGTGGGTGGCGGTGGTTTGGCCGCTGGGATCGCCATTTACGTAAAGCAACTGCGTCCTGAAATTAAAATTATTGGGGTAGAGTCAGTTGAGTCTGCGTGTTTAACCGCGGCAATTGAGAAAGGTGCACCGGTTACGTTGCCTAGCGTGGGTATTTTCGCAGATGGCGTTGCAGTAAAAACCATTGGTAGCGAAACCTTTAGATTATGCCAAGAATACTTGGATGATGTAATTACCGTTTCTAATGATGAAATTTGTACTGCAATTAAAGATATTTTTGACGATACGCGAGTTATCGCCGAACCTGCTGGGGCATTATCAGTGGCTGGTATTCGCAAATACACCAAGCAATACAAGCTTCAAGGTGCCGTGATTGGGGGTGTTTTATGCGGTGCAAATATTAATTTCCACACACTGCGATACGTATCCGAACGCTGTGAACTAGGCGAGCAAAAAGAAGCTGTTTTTGCGGTCAAAATACCCGAGGCAAAAGGGTCATTTAAGGCTTTCTGTGCCATGTTAGGTGGTATCACCATAACTGAATTTAACTATCGCTATGCAAAAAGTGACGAAGCGCACATTTTTGTTGGGGTTAAGTTAAAGCGCGGGATCGTAGAGTTGCAGGCGTTGTTAAAGCGACTGAATAAAAATGGTTACGAGTGTTTTGATATGTCGGATAACGAGTTAGCCAAGCTGCACGTTAGACATATGGTCGGTGGCAAGCCGCAAGAGTATATTAACGAGCACTTATTCTCTTTTTCCTTTCCTGAATATCCGGGTGCGTTAATGCACTTCTTAACAAAATTAGGTGAACAATGGAATATCACGCTGTTTCATTATCGCAATCATGGTGCCGCTGAAGGTTTAGTTTTAGCCGGCTTTGATATTGATGAGGATAAGCGTTCGCTATTTGATTTACACGTCAGTGAGCTTGGCTTTGAAATGCATGAACACAAAGATAATCCTGCGTATAGATTGTTTTTATCAGGGCAGAATTAATCTGCCTTTTTGCTTATATTTTCTCTAAATGCTGGGCGATTTCAGGCCAAACTAACTCCATAATGGCCTTTTTTAACGCTAAGCTGTCTTCTGAAAATTCTAGGGTCCCACTGTCAAGCGTGTTGAGTAATTTGTTTTCACGCAATGCGTTTACGAACGACCCCAATACATTTTTATCATAAAATTCAGGCGAACTCATACCATAAAGTGTCGAAAGACGTTCGGCAATAACGCAGCTTTGCTTCTCTAAATGAGAGCGCGCAATGGTTTTTTCTTTTTCCAATACTCTTAAAACAACAGCATAACGTTGCCAAGTTTCTTGCATAGCACGACTCAACAACCAAGCCGAATGAAAACCGTCATCACTTGACGAGGGCGGTGATAAAAACTCACCGTCTTGCTTTAACAACCCTTGTTGTTTCATTTGCCCAATGAGCGCCTTGGCATGCTCAAGCGCTTGCTCTAATGAGAAATGCATAAAGAATTCACGTTTTAATAGAGGGTAAAGTTTGGCAACCATCTCAATGATTGCTGAGTTATGCGTTTTCTTTTGATTGAAAATTACCGCCATGATCAAACTTGGTAAAGCGAAGACGTGCAAAATATTGTTGCGATAATAGGTCAGTAAGGTCGCGGTATCTTCTTTGGCGGCGACTAATTTTCCGTATTGGTCGCTTGATTGATGGAATCGATTGAGTGCCAGCGTGGTTTGCACTAATTCCAGTGCCTCTTCTTTTGGCAGTGTAAAATCAACACTAAAAGGAACTTCTGATAAGAGTGACAAATAATCTTTAATTGCTCTAGTCAGTTCTGACTCACTCATAATGTGAGTTTTAGATGAGAGCAAGCAAAGCGCAACCAGCGCAGTACCGTTTAGCGCGGCCGCTCGGTTAATTCGGGTCATGATGGTGTCAGCGAGGACATTCACTGCCGGTGTTAACCATGCCGGCTTCTTATCAGGGTCATCCGGCGTTGTTGCGCTCCAATTTTCTACGTGTTTGTCCAGGAATTGGTTAATTTGTAAGGGCTCACCAAAGTTGACGAAACCATGGCCATAGTTTTTGAGCTTGCGAATAGCTGAAAATACCTGAGTCGGCGATTCTTTTTTCTTACCCTTCCCTTGAAGTTCCTTTTGGTAGCTCTTTACTTCCATCACATGTTCGTAACCTAAGTAAACAGGCACAATTGAAACCGGTCGATTGATGCCTTTAATCGCTGCTTGCAAGGTCATTGCCAACATACCCGTTTTAGGCGGCAGCAAACGTCCGGTTCGTGAGCGTCCACCTTCGGGATAATATTTAACCGAATACCCACGGTTAAATAGCAGCTCTAAGTATTCTCTAAAGGTCGCTGTGTAGAGTTTATTGCCAGCAAAACTTCGGCGTAGAAAAAATGCCCCGCAACGTCTAAATATTTTACCGACCGGCCAAAAATTGAGATTTATACCGGCTGCAATATGCGGCGTGACCAAGCCCTCGTGGTGAATAACATAGGTTAACAAGAGATAATCCATGTGCGAGCGATGACAAGGTACATAAATAATTTCATGACCATTTTGCGCTAGTTCACGCACTCGATAGGCGTGGCCTACATGTATACCGTTATAGATTTTATTCCAAATGCGGCCCAATATGCGCTCGCTAATGCGAATTAGCCCAACGCGGTAGTCCGCTGCAATTTCATCAATATAGCCGATGGCTAGCTTTTTAGCTTCTTGGGTGCTGATGTTTTTTTGCCGCATAGTGTCTAACATGGCTTGTTTAACTGAATCGGAACCGAGCAATGAGTTGTGCAAGGTTGAACGTTCTAAAAGTGTTGGACCATTCAATACTTGACGCTTGCGTTGAAAGTGAGTTCTTGCTACGCGGACTAATTTTTGAGATATCTTTTGGTTTGAACCATGCAGCTGTCCCATCTGCTTTGTGGACACGGCTTTACTGTAACTGACTACATTGTCACGCCCCAAAAATATAACGATGAGGAGTTTTCTCAACCAACTAGGAGAGGCTCTGTCTGCTAACAGTTGCGCAAACCCAGAGGACTTTTTACTCGCTGCTCTACCCCAAGAGATAAACACGGGGACCACTTGTAAATCAAGATCTGGATTTTCACGATGCAAATGGAACATGTTTGTGAAGACATCCTCAATGCTGGTCTTCTTCACTTTTCTTGATAGTAAGCTTTGCGGTCGAGTTAAGAAGTAACAACGTTTATGCTCTTCTCCTAAGAATTCAATAGGTGAAGTGGGATCCGGCAAGCCTAAACCAGCTGCCGACTTTTGCAAAGCAACAAGGTCAGTGATTGATTCGGTTTGAATCAAGTACAAGAGAGGTTTCTTTTTATCTATACCTAATTCAACTTCAATATTCGCAGGAATGCTGTTAACAGAAATAAGCCAACGAATTGGTAAAGTGAATATTTTAAGAAAAAATGCGCGTGCGCCAGTCATGAAGTTTTCCAGGTAAAAATCAATATGCCATAATAATGTCCAGACAGTTTAGCATTGCTTTCGTTCGTTTATATACAAATTGCGTTGCCACGCATTTGTTGTTTATAGGATCGTTTTCAAACAAATAATGATTTGATCGTTGCCATTTGCCTTTTCCCGTATATACTTAAACTTAACTGTATAGAAAAACAGGCTGTTTATGCGTCCACTAACTCCCAGGCAACAAGAAGTACTCGACCTTATTAAGAGCACGATGATAGATTCGGGCATGCCGCCCACTCGTGCTGAAATAGCGCGTCATTTAGGTTTTAAATCAGCCAATGCCGCGGAAGAACATTTAAAAGCCCTCGCGAAAAAAGGGGTGATCGATATTATTCCTGGAACGTCACGCGGGATTAGGTTGAACTGCGCCTTGGACGATGAGGCCCAAGAAGGATTACCACTGATTGGTCGGGTTGCAGCAGGTGAACCCATTTTGGCAACTGAGCATGTTGAATGTCACTACAAAATTGACCCTAATCTGTTCAAGCCAAATGCTGACTTTTTGCTAAGAGTCAGTGGTATGAGTATGAAAGATATCGGCATTATGGATGGCGATATATTGGCAGTGCATCGCACAACTGACGTCCACAATGGTCAAGTTGTGGTGGCTCGGGTTGATGAAGACGTCACGGTAAAACGTTTTGAGAAACGCGGCAGCCAAGTATTACTGCATGCAGAGAACGACGCATTCGCTCCTATTAAAGTTGATTTAGCTTCTCAGCCGTTCAATATTGAGGGAATTGCTGTTGGCGTTATCCGAAATTCAGAATGGATGTAGTGTTGGGTAAGCTATGTATGCTTACTCACAAATAAAAATATCATAATTTAAAAGACCGCTATTTGAAGTGACCCCATTAAGTTGGACACTTTAGTTAAGCGGTTTTTTTATCTCCTTCGGCCCATCGCAAAATCAAACCTATAAATATCCGTTTTTTCAGTCTGTTGCTGATGGCCATCATTCCCGCCTTGGGTATCCTAGAATCTGTTTTGTGCAGCGTTAATTGAAAAGTACAGCACTGGGGCTAACAAAAGCACGAGTAAATACAATAAATCGTCTGATCCGCATTACTGCTTATTCATTAAACACGTCAGTCCAGCTAAATTCGCCTACTTTATAAACACAGTGTTTAAAAATTAATCGCTATAAGCATATTCAATCTATTTTCAAGAAAACACTAGACTATGCAGGGACTTTGTTTAATCATTGTACTTTGATTTACATCAAAACAACAAAACAAACAAAATCTTCACATTGAATGTTAAAAATTAACAACTGGGCGAAGAAGATTAGAGAGGAGTACCAGAGTGAATCGAATATCTACATTGCTAATTGGCGTTATGTTAGCGTTCAGTAATTCAGCAATAGCGACAACTGCCGCAGAGCGTTCCAACCTGAACTTACGTCCGGGAGCTAGCGATATCAGTTTGGAAGTTTATGAGTTGCACATGTTGATGTTCTGGATCTGTGTTGTCATCGGAGTCATTGTGTTCGGGGTTATGTTTTATTCGATGGTAATGCATCGTAAATCTGCCGGCGCAAAAGCAGCTAATTTTCATGAAAACGTGAAAGTCGAGGTTTTGTGGACTGTTATTCCATTTGTTATTCTCATCGCGATGGCTTGGCCAGCCGCAAAAACGCTGATCGCGATGGAAGATACCAGTGAGGCTGAGGTTACGATATTAGTGACTGGCTCGCAGTGGAAATGGCATTATAAGTATCAAGATAATCCAGAGGTTGAATTCTTTTCTTTACTGGCAACTCAGCAAGAACAGATTCAAAACAAATTTACTAAAGGTGAAAATTATCTACTAGAAGTAGATCGTCCGTTGGTCATTCCAACCGGCAAAAAAGTCCGCTTTTTGATCACCTCTGATGACGTTATTCATTCTTGGTGGGTACCTGATTTTGCGATTAAAAAAGATGCAATCCCCGGTTTTATTAATGAATCATGGACTAACGTAAATGAACCCGGTATCTATCGTGGTCAGTGCGCTGAACTGTGCGGTAAAGATCATGGCTTTATGCCGATTGTAGTTATTGCTAAAGGGCCTGCTGAATACAGTGCATGGTTACAAGAGCAAGAAAGCGCGGCGAGAAGAGCAAACGAAGAAGAGCAACGTTTACTAGCGATGAACATGAGTATGGAAGCGCTAATGACGCAAGGTAAAAAAGTATATGATACTGCTTGCATCGCTTGCCACCAAGCAAACGGTGGCGGTTTACCACCCATGTTCCCCGCGTTAAAAGGCAGTAAAATTGCCATAGAAAAACAAAATATTCCGGTTCACATAGACTATATCATTAACGGTAAAAATAATATGCCAGCCTTTGGCAAGCAGTTATCCATGTCTGAAATAGCCGCCGTGGTGACTTACGAGCGAAATGCTTGGGGTAATAATACCGGCGATATGGTGCAAGCTAAAGATGTTAATTTAGTGATTAACGGTAAATAGGAGGTCATCAAAATGAGTACAGAAACTTTAAACGACGCACATGATTCGCCCGATGGCCATGACGCCCATCACGATCATCATATTCCTAAAGGCATCTTAAGATGGCTCTTCACCACTAACCATAAAGATATAGGAACACTTTATCTTTGGTTTGCTTTCATCATGTTTTTGATTGGTGGTGCAATGGCAATGGTTATTCGCGCCGAATTATTTCAACCGGGTCTACAAATAGTTGATCCTCACTTTTTTAACCAGATGACCACCGTACATGGTTTGATTATGGTTTTTGGTGCCGTTATGCCGGCCTTCACAGGTTTAGCTAACTGGATGATTCCTATGATGATTGGCGCGCCAGATATGGCATTGCCACGCATGAATAACTGGAGCTTCTACATCCTTCCATTTGCCTTCATAATTCTGCTTTCTTCATTATTTATGGATGGCGGCGGTCCTGCATTTGGTTGGACTTTCTACGCGCCTCTATCAACTCAATACAGCGGCGACAGTACCGCTTTATTTGTGTTTTCAGTTCACATCATGGGTATTTCATCGATTATGGGTGCGATCAATGTCGTGGTGACTATTCTCAACATGCGTGCCCCTGGTATGACCTACATGAAAATGCCACTGTTCGTCTGGACTTGGTTGATTACCGCATTCTTACTTATTGCCGTTATGCCAGTGCTTGCTGGCGCGGTAACAATGGTTCTCACCGATAAGTTTTTTGGCACTAGCTTCTTTAATGCCGCTGGTGGTGGTGACCCAGTAATGTTCCAGCATATTTTTTGGTTCTTCGGCCACCCTGAAGTTTACATCATGATTTTACCTGCTTTCGGTATTATCTCGGCGATTGTGCCCACATTCTCACGCAAACGGCTATTTGGTTATGCCTCGATGGTTTATGCAACGGCGTCTATCGCGTTATTGTCATTCATTGTTTGGGCGCATCACATGTTTACCACTGGCATGCCGGTGGCCGCCGAGATGTTCTTTATGTTTGCGACCATGCTGATTTCAGTGCCAACCGGTGTGAAGGTGTTTAACTGGGTAGCAACAATGTGGCGTGGCTCGTTGACCTTTGAAGTGCCAATGATGTTTGCGATTGCCTTTATCGTTTTATTCACTATTGGTGGTTTGTCGGGCTTGATGCTTGCGATTACACCTGCTGATTTCCAATATCATGACACTTATTTTGTGGTTGCTCACTTCCACTACGTGCTTGTAACAGGTGCTTTGTTCTCCATTATGGCGGCGGTTTACTATTGGTTGCCAAAGTGGACCGGTAAAATGTTCGATATTACCTTAGGAAAATGGCATTTCTGGTGCTCACTGATTTCGGTTAACGTGTTGTTCTTTCCTATGCATTTTGTAGGACTAGCAGGGATGCCTCGTCGTATTCCCGATTATGCATTGCAGTTTGCTGACTTCAACAAGTGGATTAGCATCGGCGGATTCGCGTTTGGTTTATCTCAATTGATTTTCCTTGCGCTAATTATTAAAGCGTGTCGAAAAATTGGTGAACCTGTATCTGATCAAGTTTGGGAAGGTGCTGAAGGCTTAGAATGGGAAGTTCCATCTCCTGCGCCCTACCATACTTTTTCAACACCACCGCTTATAAAGTAAACGAGGATAGCTAAGGTATGTCTGAACAGCCTGGATCTAAAAGTACAGCTGAAAAACCCAATTTGTCGCTCGAGAATGAGCGCACAGAGGATGCTCAGATACCAAAAACACGTGCTCAGCTAGCGTCTGAAAACGCCAAAACAGTCAAAAAACTGGTGTTTGTTGTGATTGGTATGTTGGGTTTTAGTTTTGCCTTAGTGCCCTTGTATGATGTGTTTTGTGATCTTACCGGCATTAATGGTAAACCATCAAACGAGGCGGCTGTTTATGAATCGGTGGTCATAGACGAGTCTAGGACAATAAAAGTTGAATTTATTACGCGCACGCATTCTGGTATGGCTTGGGAATTCAGTGCGCAGACTGCCGAAATTAGATTACACCCAGGGGAAATGGGTGAAGTTGAGTTTTATGTCCGTAATCCAACTGAGCACGACATTATCGCACAAGCGATACCTTCAATATCACCTGGGATTGCTGCTTTGTATGTTAATAAAACAGAATGTTTTTGCTTTAAACATCAACCATTAAAAGCCGGTGAAGAAGCAATAATGCCCATGAAGTTTTATGTTGACCCCCAACTGCCAAAAGAGTTTACGTTTTTTACATTGCAGTACACGTTATATGACATATCTGCAACAGTACAACCTGCTGTTGTTGCTATGGACAATGGCTAATGGAGAAGAAAATGGTTGAAGAGAAATACGAAAAATATTATGTACCCGATCAAAGCATCTGGCCCATCATTGGGGCTGTGGCTTTGTTTTTAATCGCCGTTGGTGCTGGCAATTTTGTTATCGAAACTACCCGTGATAAAAGTGGCTATGGTTTCTATACTCTCATGGCAGGCTTTGTCTTATTGCTTATTATGCTCACGGGCTGGTTCAAAAACCAAATTGACGAGTCAATGAGCGGCCTTTACAGCGCTCAGTTAGGGCGTTCCTATCGGCAAGGTATGGCATGGTTTATATTTTCTGAAGTAATGTTCTTTGCCGCGTTCTTTGGTGCTTTATTTTATGCCAGAACAATCAGTATCCCATGGTTAGGCGGAGCATCTAATAATGCGAGCACAAACGAAGTCTTATGGAATGGCTTTGAAGCCACATGGCCTTTACTAGTGACCCCAGCGGATGCAATAACGACAGGTGAGGCGTCAACCAAAGCGATGCCTTGGACCGGACTTCCGCTTATTAACACCGCTTTACTATTAGCTTCTTCCGTAACATTGCACTACGCACACGTTGGCTTAGAAAAAGTCAAAAGAACGCAACTGATGGTACTACTTGGTGCGACTATTGTATTAGGTTGTATTTTTGTTTTTTTACAAGTTCAAGAATATGTTCACGCTTATGTCGATTTGGGCTTGAAGCTTGATTCTGGTGTTTACGGTAACACGTTTTTTCTGTTAACCGGTTTCCATGGGATGCATGTTACGTTAGGAACAATCATACTTATGGTCTTATTCGGTCGATGTTGGAAGGGGCACTTTACACCCAAAGAACACTTTGCATTCCAAGCAGGTAGTTGGTATTGGCATTTTGTCGACGTCGTTTGGGTAATGCTATTTTTCTTCGTTTATATTTTGTAAAAACAAAAAGGCTATTTCATCAGAAATAGCCTTTATATTTGCGAGCAGGGTCAGTTTATTTATTAACGTTAACTAATACGGTGTTGGGTTGGGTTGGATGATACCTGTTGCTACCGCAATGAGGATAAGTCCAACAATGAGTGCGGATGCAAGTACACGTCTACCAATGTATTTACTCATGTTTTGGTTTTGATCGTTTTTCAGCATGCTCATCATTGCTTGAAAGAGACTAAACACCATGAAAATGAGTAGTCCGCCAATTGTCAATTTTACATATAACATTTGCACTCTCCCTAAATATTAGTTCACTCTGTTAAAGAGTTCCAAAGGACGTTGAAAGGTCATTATAAGAATATGTGGATTCGAAAACTTCCTATACTACCTACCATAATCACTTTATTGTGTGTTGTCATTATGTTTGCTCTGGGTATTTGGCAGTTAGAACGAAAAGCCGAGAAAGATGTCCGCTTAGCGCAAATTAATGAGCGCAAATCGAATAGGCCTTACAAGCTCTCCGAATTATTACTTCAACAGACTATCAGTGATAAAGATGCTGATATTCAAGACTTCCCCGTGAGCTTTAGTGGAACCGCGCAAATGGATAGTTTGTTTTTTATTGATAATAAAATAGTCTCAGGTATGACCGGCTATCAGCTAGTGGTGCCAGTAATGACGATTGCAGGTGATATCGTTCTGACCAATTTTGGTTGGCTTCGGGGTAACGCCATACGGGGTCAATTACCGTCCTTAACTTCACCGGTTACGGCTTTATTTAGCAATCAGTCACAACAGTTTACTGGGGTCGTGAGTTATCCATCAATCAATACCATGGTATCGGAAACTAATATTGCCTTTGGAAAGTTTCCCGCATTACTGCAACAGATAGACGTAACGCAAATCAAACAGCATTTAAGTGCTACAGGGATTTTGACATCAGGAAAACTCTTTCCCTTCGTTGTTAATTTATCGCCGCAGCCTAATTCGGAATTTGTGCGCAATTGGCAACCCGTTGTGATGAGCCCCGACAAACACTTAGGGTATGCTGTCCAATGGTTTGGCTTAGGCATTGCGGCACTGACAATTTATCTTCTTAGCCTGATGAAGCTATTTAACACTAAAAATAATAAAGAGAATTAACATGCAACAAAAATCAAAAAAACTCACTGCGTTAGCGCTCATCCTTGTTTTTATCCTACCCGTCATACTGGCTAAATTGGCATTGAATAACGGGTGGTTCAACGAAGGCGCTACCAACAAAGGGCAATTATTAAACCCCATTATTGAAGCTGGCGACTTGTTTATCATTACAGGCGAAGAGCCGCATTGGCGCTTAGCTTATATCGTTCCTGATTTGTGCGACGCGGCATGCGAGAACGCTATATTTAGTATCAGTCAAGTTCGCACTGCCGTGGGTCGTGCAATGGACCGAGTAGATGCTGTGTTTATTGTGACAGACAGCAGCGACCCCAAGGCGGTTGCAAATCTAGAAGTAAATGATTTTGGTAAGTTGTTAAAAGCGGACATAAATAATGTTAATAATTTGTTTCAACAAACCGGGAATAATGGTATTTTCTTAGTAGACACTTTAGGTAACGTTGTACTTAAATTTAATACTACGCTCGAACGTGAACAAGCAATTATGGATAGTCGGGACATTTTAGCGGATCTGCGCAAGTTATTAAAATTGTCTCGAATCGGTTAGAACAGGATAAAAGAATAATGAAGAAACTGGTGCTCGCTAGTACTTTTTTAGCACTATTAGTCATTGTCCTTGGTGCCTATACGCGCTTAACGGATGCGGGGTTGGGTTGTCCAGATTGGCCTGGTTGCTATGGGACTTTGCTGGTTCCTCAGTCTGCAGAATTGGTAGAGAGTGCAAATCAAGCGTTTCCTGAACGACCATTGAAAGCTGAAAAAGCATGGAACGAAATGATCCATCGCTATTTCGCTGCTGGTTTAGGCTTTTTCATCGTCGTTCTATTTTTTACATCAGTAGTCAAAAAGATGCGTGGTTCACGTGGTCCTGTGAAACTTCCTTTGCTGATATTCGTTTTGGTGTGTTTCCAAGGCGCTTTGGGTATGTGGACAGTGACCCTTAATTTATTACCTGTGGTTGTGATGGGACATTTACTCGGTGGATTTGCCGTACTGTCTTGTTTGTTTTTACTCTACCTAAGATTAACGTCCTATCGAATTCCTGGTGGTGACGCGCAAATTAGACCTTATGCGAAGTTTGGTGCATTGGGTATCGCAATAGTCGTCTGGCAAATTGCGCTGGGCGGCTGGACTAGTGCAAACTATGCTTCGCTTGCTTGCACTGAATTACCTATTTGCGAAGGTGATTGGTTTGGAAGTTTAGATATCGCTGGCGCATTCAGCGTGCCGGTTGCTGAAAATTACGAATTTGGAGTGCATGACTATCAAGAGCGCGTAACCATGCATGTTATGCATCGAATTGGCGCAATTATTACCTTTATTTACTTATGTTGGTTAGCTATTACTCTGTACACACGTTCTTCTTCAGGTTTAGTTAAACGACTAGCAACAATGATGACTTTGGTATTAGGTGCCCAAGTATTGTTGGGCGTAAGCAATGTTGTTTATAGCCTGCCATTAACCGTTGCTGTTTTGCACAATGCGGTTGCCGCTTGTTTATTACTCGTCATGGTCCTCCTAACCTACACAATGTATCGGAAGTACTAACATGACTGAGTTTACTGTATTCAATTTTCTAAGGAGAAGTGCATGAGCCAACAAGCTATTGCTTCCAAATCCATTCACCGTCAAGCCAAATGGCGTGACTATTATGAAATGACCAAGCCTCGTGTGGTGATGTTATTGTTACTCACGGCGCTGGTGGGTATGTGCCTCGCTACAGAAACATGGATTGATCCGCAAATATTGGTCTTTGGTATGTTGGGTATTGGTTTATTGTCATCTTCAGCTGCCGTGATTAACCATGTTGTTGATCACAACATAGACAGTTTAATGGCTCGAACCTTTAATCGCCCGGTTGCAACCGGTAGAATTTCACCAAAACAAGCGATTATTTTTGCTTTTGTTATTGGTGCGATTGGTTTTATGTCGTTGGCACTTTTTGTCAATATGATAACCGCATGGTTAACATTAGCCAGCCTTGTTGGTTACGCCTTTATTTATACGTCGTACCTTAAACGCGCAACACCGCAAAACATTGTGATTGGTGGTTTAGCCGGTGCAGCGCCGCCGCTATTAGGGTGGACCGCAGTAACCGGCGATATTCATGCCTACGCGCTTCTGTTAGTCCTAATTGTATTTACCTGGACACCTCCGCATTTTTGGGCTTTAGCTATCCACCGTGAAAAAGATTATGCCAAAGCTAAAATCCCAATGTTACCTGTAACGCACGGTATTGATTTCACTAAAACCTGCGTTTTGTTATATACGGTTCTATTGTGCTTGGTATGTGTATTACCTTATTTGGTTGATATGAGTGGCTTAATTTACCTCATAGGTTCTACTATTTTGAATGCTGGTTTTATGTATTACGCTATAAAGCTAAAATATAATCCAACGGCAACAACAGCGATGGATACGTTTAAATACTCAATTTACCATCTTATGATTTTATTCGTGGTGTTGCTGGCTGATCACTACATTCCTTTGTAAACTTTTCTGCTAATATAAGGTCTATGTACGTAGGCCTTTGTGTATTCCTTGAGTGAGAAGTTGTCGATATGAATCAAAATAAGTGGATAGGTGTTGTTGCTGTAGTTACTTTAATTCTGGGTACTTATCTAGCCATCACTATTGCGCCGCCCGACAGTATGAAAAAACCACTCAGCGAACAGACTAAACACATGAGTTGGTATCCTCAAGCTCGTGCCCTACACGATTTTACCCTTACAAATCATCATAATGAAACAATGACTAATGCTGACCTTAATGGGAAGTGGACACTGGCATTTGTTGGCTATACATTCTGTCCCGATATCTGCCCTGTAACACTCGCCGAAATAAATAAAGTCTATCCTGAATTAGCACTACAGGCTTCATCCACACCGCTGCAAATTTGGTTTTTGTCTGTTGATCCAAAGAGAGACACTACCGAGCGCCTAAACGAGTACATTAATTACTTCAACCAAGATTTTGTTGCTAGTACCGGGCCGCATGATCAGTTATTCCCGCTCGTTCGCAGTATGGGCATGATGTACGCCATGAGTGATGATATGAGCAATCCGAATTATCTAGTTGACCATAGCGCTTCCATTGTTGTGATCAACCCTGAGGGAAATGTTGTTGGCCGATTTAAGCCAAAGCAGGAACTTGGTCAACTCTCAATCAGCGATATGGAAGAGTTAAAGGATGATGTTCCCATCCTGCTTAAACAGGGTTAAAGCGGTTTTATAATTGAATATCCAGCGCGGTGATGTGGCGCAATCCGATGTTATAGCCGAGCTAATATTTGCCTCTGAACCTAGATTACTTAGCTTTTTATTCGGTGGTGAAATTCAATGCAAAGCCTATTTGCAACAGGCATGCAATCAAGCCCATGGACAGTTTAGTGCGAACTATCATTGGGTTGCGTGTGCAAAGAATAAGTCAATAAAAGGAATATGCGCTGCGTGGTTTTGCGTAATGCCAACTGCATTTCAGCAAGGAACAATTTCGTCTTTAAGAGGCTTGTTAACACCACAACAAATTATTCACCTTGTTGCCTACAAAGAATCACTTGATCTATGCTTTGCTCCGCCTGCACCTCATCAAATTTGTATTGGCCATGTGTCGATTGAGCCAAGTAGCCAGCGTAAAGGTATTGCTACAGCCTTTATTGCTCAGGTACTACATGATGCCAAAGAAAACACCAAGCGTGAACTTATTCTTGATGTTGATACAGCAAATACGGGTGCCTTTGAATGTTATTTGAAAGCGGGTTTTGTTGAAACTAAACGAAATAGATTCGAAGCAACGCAGCAAACATTCTCTAGAATGCGGTTGCTTATTTAAGCCATGCATACAGCCTGCGCATAGTTAATACATAGGCGCTACGCCTTACTCAAAGCAGTCTAACACCAAATGGCCAATCACCTTTTAAAGAGCTTGCCGCCGCGATTATGCGCGAGCAATAGGTGTATTTTTGGTACTGCCTCATGCAAGGAATTCAACGCAGTCGAATAACTAAGAAATTAGCGTTGATAAACTCGTTGCGGATTTCAACGGTCATATCGTTAACCCGCTTTTGTGGTCTATTTTGTTGATTCATTGAGCATATTTTTAAACTTAGTCTAAACTTATTATTAAGAGCATTAATTTTTATTCATACATATTCTTAGCACTTTTATTAGGAGTAACGTGATCAGAAAGGACACGATTAGACACAACGATTAGACACGACGGTACTACACAAGACGCCATTAGACACGACGCTAGTACATACAGCGCCATCACACACAACGCTATTATAAAGAACGCTATTATAAAGAACGCTATTATAAACTTAAGAAACGATAAGCTGATAATAAGAACAACTCCCTAAAGGGATATAAGGAAATCTTCGTTTAAAATACCTATTGGAGGCTGGCAATGAGCATTTTCGAGCAATACCAACAACGATATGAAAGCCATCAGCAAGAAGAATATTCGCTGTCTGATTATTTAAAATTATGTAAATCTAATCCTGAAGTTTATGCCAATGCCGCTGAGCGAATGTTAATGGCAATAGGCGATCCCGAGCTCATTGATACCGCTAAAGATCCTTTGTTAAGTCGTATATTTTTTAATAAAATCATGCATCAGTATCCCGCTTTTAAGGGATTCCATGGTATGGAAGACTCAATTCAGCAAATTGTTGCCTATTTTAAGCACGCTGCACAGGGCCTAGAAGAAACCAAGCAAATATTATATTTATTGGGTCCTGTGGGCGGAGGTAAGTCCTCTATTGCGGAAAAATTAAAATCGTTGATGGAAATACAATCCATTTATGCCATAAAAGACTCACCCGTATTTGAAAGCCCACTCGGACTTTTTAACCCTGAGGAGGACGGTAAAATACTCAATGAAGAATATGGTATTCCGCTACGTTGTCTAAATAACATTATGTCACCGTGGGCCGTAAAACGCTTGAATGATTATGCAGGGGATATCTCAAAGTTTAGAGTTGTTAAATTAAGACCGTCAATTTTAAATAGAATAGCCATTGCAAAAACCGAACCTGGAGATGAAAACAATCAAGACATATCTGCCCTAGTCGGTAAGGTTGATATTCGAAAATTAGAAGAATTTGCACAAAGCGATCCTGATGCCTATAGCTACGATGGCTCATTGTGTCGTTCTAATCAGGGAATGATGGAATTTGTTGAGATGTTTAAAGCCCCTATTAAAGTCCTCCATCCATTATTAACAGCAACTCAGGAAGGCAATTACAATGGCACTGAAGGCATGTCGGCATTACCTTTCCGTGGCATTGTGCTCGCTCATTCAAACGAGTCTGAGTGGACCAGCTTTAGAAACAATAAAAACAATGAAGCTTTTCTGGATAGAGTTTATATTGTTAAAGTACCTTATTGTTTACGTGTTAAACAAGAAATTAATATTTATAAAAAGTTAATTAATAATTCTTCTTTATGTGACGCACCCTGCGCCCCAAACACATTGGAAATGTTGGCTCAGTTTTCAGTATTATCACGCTTGATTAAACCCGAAAATTCCAGTGTTTACTCTAAAATGAAGGTCTATGACGGTGAATCGCTTAAAGACACTGACCCAAAAGCTAAGTCCTATCAAGAATATAGGGACTATGCAGGTGTGGATGAGGGAATGGATGGTCTATCAACACGCTTTGCATTCAAAATTTTATCACGTGTCTTTAATTACGATTCAACTGAGATTGCGGCAAATCCGGTACATCTGCTTTACATACTTGAAAAACAAATTGAACAGGAACAATTTCCTCAGGCTATTCACGAACAATATCTTGAAAACATTAAGGCATTTTTAGTACCCAACTATATAAACTTTATAGGCAAGGAGATCCAAACATCGTATTTAGAATCCTATTCAGAGTATGGTCAGAACATATTTGATCGTTATGTCATTTATGCTGATTTTTGGATCCAAGACCAGGAATATCGAGATCCAGAGACGGGTGAAAATTTTGATCGACAACTACTCAATGACGAACTAGAAAAGATAGAAAAACCAGCCGGAATATCAAATCCTAAAGACTTTAGAAATGAAGTTGTTAACTTTGTTTTAAGAGCGCGTGCTAGCAATGATGGCATTAATCCAAAATGGAACAGTTACGAAAAATTACGCACCGTGATTGAAAAGAAAATGTTTTCAAATACCGAGGATTTGCTTCCAGTGATTTCTTTTAATGCCAAGTCCTCAGCGGATGATAGCCAGAAACATGAAGACTTTGTCAGTCGAATGGTATCTAAAGGCTATACAAAAAAACAAGTTCGTCTGCTTTGTGAATGGTATCTCAGGGTAAGAAAATCATCTTAATTCTGGAGGTGCTCTGTGCAGATAATAGACCGAAGGCTCAATCAAAAGAACAAAAGTACTGTTAACCGGCAGCGTTTTATTAGGCGTTATCGTTCGCAGATAAAAAAATCGATTGCTGATCAGATCATCAATCGCGGCATTACTGATGTTGATAAAAATGAAAGTATTTCTATCCCATCAAAGGATATAAGAGAACCTTCATTCCGTCATGGTCAAGGAGGCAAACGAAACCGAGTTTTCCCGGGTAATAAAGCGTTTTCGGTAGGGGACAAAATACCTCGTCCAAAGCAAGGAGAAGAGCAGGCGGGAAAACGCGCTAGTGATAGTGGTGAAGGCGATGATGAATTCATGTTTGAACTATCTGGTGATGAATATATGAATATATTGTTTGAAGATTTGGAGTTACCAAATCTGCAAAAAAATCAGCTTAAGAAACTGATTAATTATAAAAATATTCGATCCGGATTTAACACCGACGGTACACCTTCTAATATTGATATCGTGCGCTCTCTTAAAGGTTCTTTGGCAAGAAGAATAGCAATCAAAAGCCCCTTAAAAAAACAACTACAAAAACTAGAGCAAGCGTTGCAACAACTCCCCAGCGAAGAGCGGGTGCAGAGCAAACGACTAGATGACGAAATTAGCGTTCTGAAACGCAGAATTAAAAGGATACCGTATATCGATTCATTTGATCTACGTTATAAACATTTCACCAAATTACCTCAACCAACGACCAACGCCGTTATGTTCTGTTTAATGGATGTGTCAGGTTCAATGGATCAGGAAACCAAGGAAATCGCTAAACGATTTTATATTTTATTATACATGTTCTTAAAGCGCTCTTATAAGGATGTTGACGTTGTCTACATTCGTCATCATACCCATGCTAAAGAGGTCGATGAACATGAGTTTTTCTATTCTCAAGAAACTGGTGGAACTATCGTTTCCAGTGCGTTGATACTCATGGAGGAAATCTTAGCTGATCGCTATCATCCTGAAGATTGGAATGTTTATGCTGCGCAAGCGTCAGATGGTGACAATTGGGATACTGACTCACTTAAGTGTCGTAATTTAATGGGCACTTCAATTTTACCGCGTATACGATACTTTGCGTATGTCGAAATAACTGAACGCGAACCACAAACACTTTGGTATGAGTATCAAAGTTTGCTTGAAAATTTTGATAATATTGCGATCAAAAAAATTACACAACAAAGTGATATCTACCCTATTTTTAGAGCGTTTTTTGAAAAACAAGGCATTAATTCTAAATTCAATAGTCGTCTTAAAAGTGGAGGTTTTTGATGTCAAAGAAACGCTTAAAATCTGAAAAAGTATCCGCTTCTAAGCCGATTTCACGGGGTGCAGACTGGACCTACGATCTTATTAATCAATACTATGCTGCCATTGAGGACATCGCCAACGATTTTGGCTTGGATACTTATCCAAATCAATTGGAAATCATCTCTGCAGAGCAGATGATAGACGCGTATGCAAGTGCTGGTATGCCGATAGGATATAATCACTGGTCTTTTGGCAAACATTTTATTAGTAATGAACAATCCTATCGGCGCGGTCAAATGGGTCTAGCCTATGAGATAGTGATTAACTCAGATCCTTGTATTGCCTATCTAATGGAAGAGAACAGTATGATGATGCAAGCATTAGTTATTGCGCATGCTTGCTTTGGACATAACTCATTTTTTAAAGGGAACTATTTATTCAAAACGTGGACAGATGCTGAAGCAATAATCGATTATTTAGTGTTTGCAAAAACTTATATCAGCGATTGTGAGCAAAAATACGGTGTTGATGAGGTCGAAAGCATTTTGGATTCTTGTCATGCATTAATGAACTGCGGTGTTGATCGTTATAAACGTCCCTCGCCAATATCAATGCGCGAAGAAAAACAGCGTCAAAAGGATCGGGAGCAGTATTTACAATCACAGGTTAATGAGCTCTGGAATACACTCCCAGAGAAGTCACAAAGTAAGGATGGAAAAACTCGATTTCCCCGTGAACCTCAAGAAAATATTTTGTATTTTATCGAGAAAAACGCACCCTTGATGAAGTCATGGCAAAGAGAGATTGTGCGAATTGTCAGAAAAATTGGTCAGTACTTTTATCCACAACGTCAGACACAAGTGATGAATGAAGGGTGGGCTTGTTTTTGGCATTACACGATTTTAAATGAGTTATACGACAGAGGCCATGTTACCGAAGGTTTTATGATTGAATTTCTGCAAAGTCATACCAATGTCGTTGCTCAACCTGATTTTGATAGCCCTTATTTTAATGGCATAAATCCCTACGCCTTAGGCTTTAATATGATGATTGATATCAGACGTATTTGCGAGAAACCAACTGAGGAAGATAAGAAATGGTTTCCCGAACTTGCAGGAACACCATGGAATGAATCATTAACTTTTGCAATGCGAAATTTTAAGGACGAGAGTTTTATTGCACAATATCTATCACCTAAAGTTATCCGGGACTTTAAACTTTTTGCCCTTAATGACGACGCTGGATTAAATGAACTTAATATTACAGCTATTCACAATGATGTTGGATATCAAGAAATTCGTGACAACCTTTCAATGCAATACAATATCAGTATGAAGGAACCGAATATCGAAGTTTATGATGTTGATATTGGTGGTGATAGATCCCTCACTCTTCGCCATATAACAGCCAGTAATATTAATTTGGACGAGACTACGTCAGAGGTCATGAAGCATCTGCATAAATTATGGGGCTTTCCGGTTAAATTAATTTCTGAAGATGCAAATGGCGAACAATATTTATTGAATCAATGTCCATTAGAAGAAGCGACAGACACCAATGGTTAATTAAGATACCTGCCGTTTTCTTGCGGCGTAAAAAATGGAATTGAATACCAGTAGAATCTGCCGCTCTGTCGTACGCTAGGAGCGGTGCAATTGACTCTTGTTCTGCCAGCATAGAATGGACTGTCGATATCGATACTAAAGCCTTTTTCAGTTTTTGTTATAGGCAGAGAATCTCCGCCGAAGTAACAAGCAATGCGATTAAAACTAATATCATCGAGTAAAACATCAACTCTTATTTCACCGATTACGTCTCCTATTGCCATCACATAACGATGCGGTATTACTTGCGTTACAGGCATAGCCAAGCTGTTGATTTTGGTTAGTAATGTATCGAGGCTTGCGAAGCGCCCTGCTGCTGGATAGCGAGGAAGGGATTGCATATTACTCAATTCGCCAACGCCACCGGAATGTTGACCGAATCCTATGTAGCCCATGTCTTTCAACATGGCTTTAATGTCAACGTCAAATTCACCGTATGGGTATGCCAGCCATTTTTTTGAATAACCAAGTTGTTGGCTTAAGGATCCCTCAGCTAGGTTTATATTTTGCTTAATACGAGCTAACCAATTAGCTTTACTCTCTTGCGGATATCGGTCGAGTAAATGCAAATGGTCTAGCGTATGATTTGCGAAGGTAACCCCTTCCTTGCTCATTTGTTTCACCTCATTCCAAGACAGCTGAGAACCCAATATACCGATTTGAGCAGGGTTAATAAAAATCGTATATTCAAACCCGTACTTGGTTAAAATAGGGTGACCGTTTTCTAATATGTTTTTATAGCCATCATCAAATGTTATCACCACGGCGCGCTCGGGAAATGGGATCTTGCTGGTGAGTCCATTAATTGCGGCTTCTAATGAAATAACAGTATGATATTCAGCTAAATAAGCCATATGCTGCTCAAGCTCTTGTGGCGAAACAGAAGTGCTTCTTGGTGTTTCAGTACTGACATGGTGGTATTGCAGAATAACGAAGCTACGAGGATTGCTCAGCCCGTCCAAGGCCACTTTTTTTGCACTGACAATATTTGGCGTTGTTACTGCCGATGCAGCTGATGTACTAGGGGCTTGAACAAGCGGCTCAGACATATCTGCTTGATAGGCATGAGTTGAAAACGAAAGGCTCACAAGGAGGGCGGATACTGCTACTAGTTGTGACGTTTTGTATTTGCTTAAAAAGGCGTTAATCATTGCTCGCTCCACGTAATGGCGTTAGTCTCTCATGCTATCAGTCGTCAAGTATATCGTAAAAGGTAATTAAGAGCATGGTGCAACAAACACAGTATAGCGGGCGCAAACCGCATGTTTGGCATCTCTTTTTTTTAGCTATTCCTTTAATTTTGGCTAATATTACCACGCCTTTATTAGGATTGGTGGACACGGCCATTTTAGGCCATATGGATGCGACGCACTATTTGGCAGGCGCATCTATTGGCACCCTAATTTTAACTCAACTGTATTGGATTTGTGGCTTTCTAAAAATGTCGACCACAGGCTTGAGTGCTCAGGCAGGTCGCAGTAATGTTGAGGTTCAGGAACAAAAAGGGCGCACAAAAGTACTGGTGCAAGGTGTCTCTTTTGGAATGCTGCTGGGCATATTATTTATACTACTGCAAACCCCCATCTTGAATGCAGGATTGTATTTTTCGCAATCCTCAGAATTGCTTTCGCAAAGCACCCAAGCCTATTTTAATGTAAGGATATGGGGCGCTCCAGCCGCGCTTGCGAATATGGCCTTAGTGGGTTGGCTAATAGGTCAGCAAAAAACCAAAACCGTGCTCGTGCTTCAACTTGCGGTTAATGTCATCAATATTATTTTTAGTCTGTTGTTCGTCTTCGTATTTGAGTGGGGTGTTAAGGGTGTTGCTGCCGCAACAGTGGTTGCGGAATTTTCACTTCTGGGGTTTTCACTGTTGGCAACCAAGAGCCTTGTCAACATGACGTTGTTTCAATCGACGTGGTTAAAATGGTTGTCACTTAAGCCGTTATTGACGCTTAATTCTGATATCTTATTTCGTAATTTGGCACTGCAACTTACCCTTGCATTTATTATCTTTAAAGGCGCCGGTATGGGGGCACAAGTAGCAGCAACTAACGCAATCTTGATGCAGTTTTTTGCACTTATCGCTCTCGGATTAGACGGCGTTGCGAATGCAGTTGAAGCGCTAGTGGGGGAGGAAAAAGGTAGAAGAAACGAAACGGCTTTAGCTTATCATGTCAAAGTTGGCCTATTGTGGTCTAGCTTATTTGCAGTGGTTTATGCCTTGATTTTTTGGCAATTTGGCCAACAAATCATTCAGTTACTGACGGACCAGACCGCGCTGCAAAAAGAAGCTTCAAGCTACCTCGGCCTCATGATCCTTCTGCCCCTAGTTGCGCATTGGTGCTTCCTATTTGACGGTGTGTTTGTGGGTTTAAGCAAAGGTAAAGCAATGCGCGACTCCATGATACTCAGTGCTATATTTGGTTTTTTCTTGATTTGGTGGTTTGTGACCGATTTGGGAAATGTTGGTTTGTGGGTCGCTCTGCTTAGCTTTTTAGCCTTCAGGGGGGCTATTTTAGGTAGTTGGTATGTATTTTTAATAAGCAAACCGCAACAGCGTATTTTTGATAATAAGGTGGGTTAACAATATCAATTAGCTTTTCGCGTATACCTTGATATTGAACATCACAAAAACGTTTTATTGATTACGTTGAAGTCCTGATTTGCTCGGTAACAGCCTGCAAATAAGTATTTGTAGATAGCCAACAACCGACATGGTCGTGCCGCACAATAGAAAAATGAGAGCCACAATTTTCGATGGATCACTGTAGTTATAGACTGCACCATCGGAAAGTCCAAGGTATATTAACGCTAATTCTGAATACCATAAAGCAACACCAACCATAAAAATCACAAAGCCTTTTATAAAGCGCTGCCAGTGGCGAAGTGGTTCGTGGGTTATTTTATCTATCCAGCTTTTCATTTGGCCTGCGCCTCAACTACACGTTAAGCAAAAACATAATTGACGGCAACGGCTTAATCATGTTTATTGCGTATGGCTAACAATATCTATTATGTTTAGTAGTAAGAATGCTCACCAGCTTCATGCTCAGTAGCGTCTTTAATAGCCATTATCTCGCCTTCAAACTCGACTAACATTTGTTTTTCAATGCCGTTTTTCAAGGTTACGTCTACCATAGAGCAACCATTGCAACCGCCACCGAACTGCAGGATGGCAGTCTTGTCTTCGGTTACTTCAACTAATGACACCTTACCACCGTGACTTGCAAGACCCGGGTTAACATCGGTCTCAATCATGTAGTTAATGCGTTCAACCAAGCTCGCATTATCACTGAGCTTCTTCGCTTTTGCGTTTGGCGCTTTAAGGGTAAGTTGCGAGCCCATCTGGTCTGTCACAAAATCGATTTCTGCTTCTACTAAATACGGCGCACTTTCTTGGTCTACGACGGCATTAAAGCCGTTGAAAGGAAGGGTAATATCTGTTACTTCTACGGCATCTGCCGGACAGTATGACACGCCACATTCAGCTGTTGAGGTACCCGGGTTTACCACAAATACTCTAATGTTGGTGGCTTCGCTTTGTTGCGATAAAAGCTTACCAAAGTGAGTTTGTGCTGATTCTGATATATTGATCATAGTGACCTACCCAAGTTAAATTATTATGTGATGACTATGATAGCAAAATTACTTGAGTAAAACAGTCGGGTATTCGACTTTTTACAACTATTTTATAATAAATTGTGTCATCAACTTATAATACTGTGTTTTTACGCGCTAGGATATAGGGTAATATGCGTCGGATTTAGAAGTTCAACGTTCGCTTGCGATAAGAATAAATAAGACAGCACTTAAAGGAATCTATATGGTTAATCCGCAGCATTTTATAAGTCGCCAATCATTGGTGGCTATTGTTCTACTGTTTTGCACATTGTATACAGTACAAAGTTTCGCAAAAAGTAGCGACCTTGATTACCTTCCCAAGGACCAAAATTACAACAGTGCCATACCCTTGCCTGCGGATATACTAGGGTATCCAGTCGGAACATGGCATGTGCGCCACGATCAACTCGTCAACTACATGTATGCATTAGCTGAAGCATCTGACAGAGTCACGATTAAGGAGATTGGTCGTACTCACGAGCAGCGCCCTCTGCTGTTACTAACCATTACAAGCCCCTCTAATCAATCAAATATTGATCAGCTACGCACAGATCACGTGGCCAGAATCGATAGTGGCAAATCAGCCCCTGCAGATGCGCCGTTAATTATTAACATGGGATACAGCGTACATGGTAACGAGCCATCTGGCGCAAATGCATCAATGTTAGTGGCTTATCACCTTGCTGCCTCCAACGGTGCCGAGGTACAGACGCTATTAAATGAAAATATTATTTTGCTCGACCCTGCGTTAAACCCTGATGGGTTGTCGCGCTTTGCACAATGGGCAAACTCGCATAAAGGTAAAACCTTAGTGAGTGACCAGTTGCACAGAGAGCACAGAGAGCATTGGCCTTCAGGCAGAACCAACCATTATTGGTTTGACTTAAATCGCGATTGGTTATTACTCACTCACCCAGAGAGTCGTGCTCGTATTGCCCAATTTCATCAATGGCGTCCCCATGTCTTAACCGACTTCCATGAAATGGGAACTGACAGTACGTATTTCTTTCAGCCAGGTATTACGTCTCGTAAAAATCCTTGGACGCCAGATACGAATGTGACACTAACTGCAGCCTTAGCTGACTTTCATGCGAAAGCGTTAGATGACCAAAAGCAGCTTTATTTCACTCAAGAAAGCTATGATGATTTCTACTACGGTAAAGGCTCTACATATCCAGATGCGCATGGCAGTATCGGGATTCTATTTGAGCAAGCAAGCAGCCGCGGGCATCTACAAGACTCTGTTAACGGTCTATTGAGTTTCCCTGACACTATTCAAAATCAAGTCACCACATCATTGTCTACCTTTGCAGGCTCATTGGCCAACAAAAGCGCAATTTTGGCCTACCAGAAACAGTTTTATACTGACACGCAAAAACTGATTAAAGACGACGAGATCGATGCTTTTGTCATTCAAGGTAGTCTAGACCAGAGCAGATTTGAACGTGTGCAAGAAATTTTGGCTTCTCATCAAGTCGATTTCTCTATTGTGTCAGAAGATAAGCAGGTAAAGGGTTTACAGTTACAAGAGAACAATGCACTAGTGGTTCCCCTTGACCAAGCACAATATCGCCTTATTCGCTCGTTGTTTTCTGAGCGGCAGCGTTTTACCGACAACACTTTTTATGACGTTTCGAATTGGAATTTACCCTTGGCCTTTAACCTAAATTATTCGCCGCTTAGCAAATCAGAAATGCGTAAACTGTCGACCGTAAACTCTGTTGAGCGCAAAATTGCGCAAACAACACTTGATGCTAATGCTTACGCGTTTGCATTTGAATGGCACGATTATAAGGCACCTGCGTTATTACAGCATTTATTAACTAATAAAGTTCAAGTACGAGTGGCGGGTGCCGATTTTACCGCTGAAGTCGCTGTTGCGAGTTCAATAGTTTCAAGAGACTTCTCCAAAGGAGCGATCGTGATCCCGATGGCATTACAACAACCTACTAATCTGCTTGATATATTGTCGGCGCAAGCGAAAAAGCTCAACATTAATTTATATAACGTTGCTTCAGGACTAACCACAAAAGGGATTGACTTGGGTAGTAACAAATTTGCCGCGGTAACTTTACCAAAAGTATTATTAATTGGCGGCAAAGGAACATCACAATATGAAGTGGGCGAAATTTGGCATTATTTGGATACTCGCATAGGTTTACCAGCCACGCTTTTGGATTTGTCTGACTTGAATGACATCGACATTTCTGAGTATACGCATCTTGTTTTTGCTTCAGGTTCTTATACTTCTGTTAATGATGACACCAGCGCAGCTATACAAAAATGGGTGAAAAAAGGCGGCGTGCTGATTGGTCAGAAATCAGCTGTAAGTTGGTTTAGTAAGCAAAAATGGATTGATAATGACGTTATAGCAACCAGTACAGTGGACGAAGCGTTCACTACCAAGGGTCTTGGTTTTGGTGATAAAGATGCGTTTGCCGCTAAGAAATTAATCGCGGGTGCGGTTTATCGTGCTGACGTTGATCTCAGTCATCCGCTTATGTTCGGTTTTGAAGACGATGATTTACCCTTATTTAAAACCTCAAATATGGTAATGAAAGCCTCAAATAACCCTTTCAATGAGGTTGCCACTTATCAGGAAAAGTCACTTGTCGCTGGCTATACTGCTGATGAACTGCAAAAGTTGATAGGAAAAACGACCGCAATCGTCGCTAAGCCCCTTGGTAATGGTGTTGTCATTGGTTTTGTTGACAACATTCATTTCCGTGGCTACTGGGATGGCACCAGTAAATTGATGGCAAATAGCTTGTATATGTCGCCGCTGATTGAGTAAATTTTTCAGCCGCAAGCAACAATAAGCACTCTGGTTATGTTTTGTCATCAGGGTGCTTTTCTATTTTAGTAAGGTGATAGCCATGGTCCATACTGAAATTTTTATCGTGGGATTACGTGTTTTTATAGCCTGGCAAACAGCATTAATAGTCACCCCGGTGGTAATGACATCGTCTATAACCGCAATATGTTTGGCGTTTATAATTAAGTCACATTTAAACGCATTGTAGACGTTATCTATGCGTTGCTGTTTATTTAACTCTGTTTGCGCCAAGGTATGTTTAACCCGTCGAACAATCGCTTGGTTAGGAATGTGTGTCGCGATACTCAAGCAATCACATAACAGCTGAGCCTGATTGTAGTGTCGTTGCCAATAACGTTTATTAGACAGTGGTACGGGGATTAATAATTGTGGAATACCGTTTGTTGCATTGGCCGCATTAATTGAGTCACAAGCGCGCTCTGGTGCTGGAGAATATGGTGCTATGCTGGTCCGCTCTATGCAAGGCCAAAATACAAAGCGCATAAACATCATTGCCAATGCTTTGGCTGCAACTGGCTTGTTACCAAACTTCATATCTAGGACCAGTTTGTCTATAGGCCAAACGTAATTGTCGATCGCGAATAAATGGTCATAGTTTGGGGTGTCTAGATTTTTTAAAGCGTTGGGATTTCGCAATAAATCTGGGCTAGCTGAAAGATGTTGCCCAAAGCCATCTTCAAGCAATGTTTCGAGGCAATAACGGCAGACGATTTGATTACTATGTTGATGACACAAGTAACAATGTTGATGTCCAAATGCAGCGTTAATTTGCTTCATAAATTGCCATACAGAGGGTGCTAAAAATTTCTGCTGAAAGCCGCTCAGTTGTGTTAGCCTTTTGATAACTATTTTATATACCTGATTATTTAGCATTCACGTTATGAAAATTACGTCCTAATGGATAAAGACTAACATGTCCCTCCCCCCAAGTAGCCTGACCAAAAATACAGACATTAATATCGGATTTATGCATGGTTGGGGTATGAATTCTGGCGCCTTTACGCAACTTATTAAGATCCTGCAAACGCAATTAAACCAAGGTCAAATAAGTAGTAACTTACGCTTTAATTTGTATACCATCACATTACCAGGGCACGGTGAAAAGCATAGTGTCGTTCCTAATCCGTTTGATTTAGTTGGGATTACCAATTCAATTAGTCCAGAAATCAAACAAAATACGGTATTGATTGGGTGGTCCTTAGGCGGCTTGGTTGCACAATATCTAGCCATCAAACAACATCCAAATTTGATTGGGTTGATGACTATTGCGACAACGCCAAAGTTTCAGATGGCAGATAACTGGCCCGGTATTAAGCCTGAGGTATTGAACATATTTATGGGCCAACTAAAGCAAAACCATCACAAAACAATGTCACGCTTTTTGGCAATTCAAATGATGGGTGTTGAAAATGCAAAAGTATTGATTAGAGAAATCACTACTGCGATTGATGTTTACCCTACTGCCAATATCTCTGCGCTAGCCGGTGGTTTAAAAATTCTGCAAGATGCAGATATTAGGCAGCGCATTAAAGAAATCAAGGTACCCACTTTACGTACTTATGGAAAACTAGACAGTCTAGTACCTTGTCAGGTTATCAATCAAATTCAGCAGCTTCAACCAACCAGCCGTCATTTGATATTTAAGCATGCATCCCATGCGCCGTTTCTAACTGATGCGAATGAATTTTCAAAGCACATCGTCGATTTTATTAATTATGTATGTATTACAAGTAACTGATTATTAATAAAAAATAAGTAAATTCAAAAAAATCCAAAATAATCGCTCAAGATAGTTAAGGCTGTGCCGATAACTAGGTTACGGGTAGGTGTATAGTAAAGCTTAGCGATTTACCGCGATACATTCATAAAGGTAGAAAAGCAAGATATAGACACCTGCCATCCTTAGCAACGAAGGTTTAACAAATGATAAATGGTATCGATACTGGCAATTCATCAAGTGCTTTCTACGCTGGCGTTCAAGGCTATAATCAGGGTGCTGAGCAAGTTAGACAGGCCACCGTTGATTTATCTTCAGCGAATAATTCGAGTCGTGAAAAGCCAATAAATATTAATCAGAGTGCAGTTGAATTAATCTCTGGAAACTTGCTAGCAGAAGCGTCAGCTAAAGTCATAAAAACGGCTGATGGCATGCTTGGTACTATCATTGATACCTTTGCTTAACTTGCAGTTACTGCGTTTTATTAAGGTGAGAGTGTAAAGCAACAAATGAATATTGTAACGGTCATCCCGAATAGCTTTGGCTATCCTACCAATAGTGTAGGAACGGATGCTGTGCGTCGAGATAATGTTGCGCGTGAAGCGATCCCTTCAATTTCACAAGGCGAAAGAGGTGCTGCAGAAAAAGGCATTGGTAACGAGGGCGAGCGTAATAATCAAGCTAACTTATTCCAAAATCCCACATACGATCGCCCATCAGTTAGTCCGGCTTTTGCAAACAACCTAAATGGTCAAGCTAACAAAGATAATGCGAATGAAGAAAGTGCGGGTAAAGAAAACGCGGAGTCGAAGCAGGAACAGCAGCAAATCGAAGACGGCAAAAGCAAGGCAGGAAAACAAGCATTGAAAGCAGGGTTGGAAATAAGTCAGCAAACACAGCAAACGGCAGCCGTAGTGAGTGGTTTTTACGCCAATGTTTCTGCACAATCAAAAAGTAGCTTAAGCTTTACGGTGTAATGTTTTTTGGTATTGCTTATCATTAGCAAAACATGGACGTTTATTCGCTCTGAGACCATTTAATATCTTTATAATCAAATCCGGCCGTTAATGTGGGTTTTACCACTTCAAAGTATGGCGATAAATCAAAATCCCTTGGCGTAAAATGACTAAAATGGCGTTTAGCTAAACGCTGTTCATCTTTGAGCCGAATGACCTTTTTAAGACTTATCCGTGTTGTTTCTTTGCCATCATTGTCCTTTTTAATAACGCTGTCCAACTTGTTTTCATGCAACTGGTTTTGTGCACTCAAGTCGGTTTGCATTAAATTTTCATACACGTCGATCTGCATAGGCAAAATAGGATAAGCAATTGACTGAAATGCCTGCGCTATCAATGTTGAACAAATCGCTTTGGTTGGGTCGCCACTGCCGAAGGCCAACATACTGCGCCGAAAGCGTGGAGGTACGGGTGGTGTTGGCAACAAATAACGCATCAAATCAAAAATGTTTTTAGTGTCGTATTGATGCCCGATCCTCTCTATGACATAGCTCAATAAAATTGTTGTATCTTCAGCAGTCAAATTAACAGGGCGGCAAATGCGTAAGTTGAAGCCATCATATTTGTCCAGCGGTACCGTAATGACACCTTTAACTAGGTCTGCCTCTAAAATTGGGTATAAGCCGGGTTGCTCGCCAATAAAAATACACACGTGTGACCATGTAGATTGAGTGAGATACTTTATGGCTGAGCTAATGCGATTGTTACCCTCAACCAAAATAAGGTCGCCAAGACGGAGGTTGGCTTGGAGTTGCTCAGTACTCAACACTGAAAACGTTTTGTAATACGCAGTGGGCTTAGTTAAAAACTTAGCTAAGCCATTGCCTAGCGAAGACATCACTGCGGCCATAGCTATTTTTTCGCTTTGTTAAATGCGTCGGCAAAGGCATTGCCCATTGCCGCATTTCCTGCGCTTTGCTTGGCTGGCGGTTTCTGCGCACGTGCAGGCGTGTGGTTTTGCGATTTTGCTTTAGTAGAGCGTTCAGGTCTGCCTTTAGGTGCATTATCAGACGCTGTTGGCGTGTCATCCATGCGCATGGATAATGATATTCGTTTACGCGCTACATCCACTTCCATGACTTTTACTTTGACCACATCTCCGGTTTTCACTACTTCACGAGGGTCGCTAATGTAGGTATTCGTCATTGACGATATGTGAACCAAACCATCTTGATGCACGCCGATATCAACGAATGCACCAAAATTTGCCACATTACTGACAACGCCTTCTAAGATCATTCCTTCCTTGAGGTCTTTTATGGTTTCGACCCCTTCCTTAAAGCTAGCTGTTTTAAATTCAGGTCGTGGGTCACGTCCCGGTTTCTCTAATTCTCTCAGGATGTCTTTTAGCGTAGGTAAACCGAACTCTTCAGTAACAAATTCTTCAGGACTGAGCTGCTTCAATAACTCAGTGTTGCCGACCATATCATTAACCGTAATGTTGGACTTTGCTGCAATGATATCGATTAAAGCGTAAGCCTCTGGGTGAACGGCGGAAGCGTCAAGTGCATTCTTACCATTCATTACTCTTAGAAAACCAGCCGCTTGCTCATATGCTTTAGGCCCTAATCTTTCGACTTTCTTGAGCGCTTTACGGTCTGCAAAAGCACCATTAGCATCACGGAACATGACAATGTTATTGGCTAAGGTTTTGTTTAATCCCGACACATGTGACAACAACGCTGGACTCGCTGTATTTAAGTCAACGCCAACGGCGTTTACGCAATCTTCAATGACGGTGTCCAATGATTTACCCAACTGACTTTGACTAACGTCATGTTGATATTGGCCAACACCGATTGCTTTTGGTTCAATTTTCACAAGTTCGGCCAATGGGTCCTGCAGTCGGCGTGCAATTGACACCGCGCCACGCAACGACACATCCATACCCGGTAATTCATTTGAGGCAAGTTCCGAGGCGGAGTAAACCGACGCGCCCGCTTCACTGATCACAATGCGCTGTACTTTTAATTCGGGTTCGGCTTTCATCATTTCACCAACTAGCTTGTCAGTTTCACGCGAACCAGTGCCATTACCGATGCTGATCAAATCTACTTTATGCTGTTTGCATAAAGTAGAAAGCGTGCGCTTTGATTTATCCCATTGATTTTGCGGTGCGTGGGGGAAAAAAGTAGTGGTATGAATGACCTTGCCTGTCGCATCAACGATGGCTAATTTCACACCGGTACGAATACCTGGATCCAAGCCCATTGTCACTTTTGGCCCTGCTGGCGCGGCCATTAATAAATCGTTAAGATTTTTCGCGAATACCTTTATCGCTTCGGCTTCAGCTTGTTCGCGTAACGTGCCGAAAAGTTCAGTTTGCATATGCAAAAGAATTTTAATTTTCCATGTCCATTGAACAACTGAGGTTAGCCATTTATCACGCGCAGAATCGGTTAAACGCATATTCAAAGATTGCTCTATTAGCTCTTCACCATGCGAGCGACGAGCACCTTCTTCTTGTTGCGGATCGGCATCAATATTAATTTGTAATATGCCTTCATTACGACCTCTAAACATCGCGAGGGCTCGGTGCGACGGAATTTTTGCATACTTTTCAGTATACTCAAAATAGTCCTTATACTTTTGCCCCTCAGTCTCTTTCCCCGGAGCAACAGCGCTTTTTACGTGCGCATTACGAGTGAGATACTGACGAACGCTTTGCAGTAAGTCGGCATTTTCAGCAAAGCGTTCCATTAAAATAAACTTGGCACCATCTAAAGCAGATTTAGTGTCTGGGATACTATGTTCGGCGTTAATATATTGCTGTGCGAGCGTTTCAGGCTGTGCGTCTGGTTTGCTATAAAGTTCGTCGGCGAGTGGTTCCAAACCTGCTTCAATAGCGATTTGGCCTTTAGTGCGTCGGCGAGGTTTGTAAGGTAAATATAAGTCTTCAAGGGTGGTTTTGTTGTCAGCTGCAAGTAATTTTGCTTTTAAGCCTTCTTCCAATTTACCTTGCTCATTAATCGATTTTAAAATGACTTTACGACGCGCTTCTAAGTCGCGTAAGTAGCCTAAGCGCTGTTCTAAGTTGCGCAGTTGAGTGTCATCCAGTCCTTGGGTGACCTCTTTACGGTAACGAGCGATAAAGGGCACGGTAGCGCCTTCATCTAATAAAGCCACGGCGGCTTGAATTTGTTTTGGCGACGCGTTTAGCTCGGAAGCGATTTTCTCGATGATCATGAACAACTCAATAATTGAAATAGAGGATTGGATTGAATAAGGCGCTCTGCATAGTTTTGGTCACTTGTGCTTATATAAATGTTTTGCAATAACTAATACTGCGTTTAGCAATAACTGATATTAATAACTCGGTGAAAACTACCTTTGCAATAAATAGCATAGAGGCTTACTGTTTATGCCGTTGATTATAGCATTCAGTGATAGCGGTTAAAGTACTTTATGCATTAATATATAGTAATTGATACTCACCCCCGTTTACTTTGGATAACTGCTTGAAAACTAGACTGATCACACGCGAAGGTTACACAAAGCTAAAAGATGAGCACGACCATTTGTGGTACACCAAACGACCAGAAATCACTAAAATAGTGACATGGGCCGCCGGTTTGGGCGACCGCTCAGAAAATGCCGACTACACCTTCAACAAGCGAGTACTTCGACAAATTGACCGTCGGGTACGGTTTTTGCGCAAACTACTGCCTGAATTATCGATTATCGACTACCGCCCAGAACAAGCAGGAAAAGTATTTTTTGGGGCTTGGGTAGAGATAGAAAACGGCGAGGGCAACACCAAGCGCTTTAGAATTGTTGGACCGGAAGAGATTTATGGCGACGTCAAAGACTATATTTCAATAGATTCTCCTATGGCTAGAGCGTTACTGAAAAAAGAAGTGGACGATGTTTTTACAGTGAAAACACCCAAAGGCACCAATGAATGGTACATCAATTCGATTGAGTATCAGAAGAGTTAACGCTTTATCTCGGCTTTTAGGCGCAATCGCGCTAGCATAAACCAGAATTTAATAATTAGGCCAGCATAACCCGATGTTCAACAAATTGTTTATATACGTGATTAAAGGTCTACTCACTATTCTCCCTTTCGTGATCACGATCTATTTATTGACGTGGCTTATCAATACGACTGAAACCTTACTTTCCCCTTTGATACCGGATGCCTATTACTTTCCTGGGCTAGGCATTGGCTTAGCGCTTCTGGTACTAGCGTCTATTGGTGTTATCGTTAATTTGTATGTTATAAAACTGATTATCGAAAAAGCCAACAGCCTATTTGATCGCGTCCCTTTAATAAAAACGGTGTTCGGTGCAATAAAGGATGCTGTCGATTTATTTCAAGTTAAACAAGAGCAAAATACCAAAAAAGCGGTTTCTGTGCAGGTATCTGAAGGCGTTAATTTAATTGGTTTTATTACCGGCGATTCAATTGCCGAAGTGCTGTATCCAGGACAAAATAAAACCGCAGTGTATGTTCCTTTTAGTTACCAAATTGGCGGTTACACACTGTATTTAGATGCAGATAAAATAACCGAACTGTCAATTGATGTAGAAACCGCTATGCGAATAGCCGTTACAGGTGGCAATTCGATTAAGTCAGCTAAGCCAGCTAAGCCAGTTAAGTCAGCAAGCGAGGAATAGTCGACGTTATGCTCAGGCTAGCTATTCACTACAGTTGCTGTAACAGCTGGGTTTTCTTGGGCAAACCGCGCCACGAGCGCATATTAAGCGAGCGTCGCTTTCGATACCTCGTTCAACCCAGTTGATATTTAAAATCCGGGCTACACTCGTTAGCTGTGATTTTATACTGGCAGGGATTGCCGATGAGCCACCTCCTTGCACACAAGCCTGTTTAAGATCCTCAGCAATAGACGCTGAATCACCGCCTTGGGCATCAATTGCTGGATTTAAGTCTATGCCCGTGCACAACACATGATCGTTGTTTGACATGTCTTTGACGTTGGTTGATTCGCAACAATAAATTCTCGGCTCATCACCCACGTTCAAGATAGATATTTGCGCACTACTGCCTTTGACCGGTGTGTTTATCATGCGAAATACCGCCCAATGTTGACAAGGGTCTTCTACTTCTCGCATATTCCCCCAAGGCAACGGGATACCATTTCCCCGATATACTGCTTTGAGCTTACCGGGTGCATAGGCATCAAAATAGTGCCAATGGCGATAGGAAGATACCGCTGTCATGCGGCGCATAGCCACGGAGGCAGAAACGCCAACTTGTTCATGCGTTTTGATTTCGTAGCCTTGGCGGTCAAGCAATTGCCTAAAAGGAACTTTCGGACAAAGCAACGCACCTGCAAAAAAGCTGGATTCAAAGTCACGCCATGCGTGCAAGATATCTTGTGCATCCAGAGTTGAAGATTGTTTTAGTTGGCTACCATCCTCTGAAAATGTATTGTTGGGGTTAAGCCCAGTTAATAAAACGCTCTTCAGTCCATCTCTGTTGTGTAAAACACTGTGTCCGATGTGCACTGCAATATCGTATTTTAAGCGATTAGTGAATGACTTCAATATATGATTGATGTAAATAGTGCCAGGTGAGTCAAAAAAGCTAGTGACTAAATTAGTGCCATTAGTGGATGACATAATCCCCATCTCTTTGGCTATTGCGGCAGGTAATTTTTTGAACCACTTTATCATTAAGCCCTGTTGTTTCGCGATCTCCAGTAAATCGTCAACGCTCAATGGCATGCGCTTTAAACCGACTTCTTCAGCCGCTCGTTCTAGGTCAGGAAAATGATTTTGATGATGTTCCTGATGCGCGCGGATCAGTAAATGCGCAAATTGTCTTCCGCTGGTGCCGGTTTGAGACAGCATTTCTGGGATCGCAATTTGCAGTATTTCATTTGAAAACAAAAAGCTAGGTTCCAGTGCAATACCACTGATACCGCCACGGCTCCCTTTCATCGGCGTAATCGCTTTTTCTTCCGGCACATCATCTAAAAACCAATCCATCTGCTTTTGAAAAACAGACGCAATAACCGTTAACATCTCTTCACTTGGTACACGTTTTCCGCGCTCTATCATAGATAAATAGGACACTGATGGTGCAATTTCGGCGTTCACTCTAATGCAACGAGCAGACAAATCTTCCATAGTTAGATTATTACGCTTTCGCAAGTTACGAATTTTTGTGCCCATTAAATGGGACTTTCGACTTAATGATTTTGTATTTTTCATTTTTTATACACTTTACACATTTTGTAAAATTTACAGTGTGTAATTTTAATTGTGAAATTCTTTGAAAAATTACTCTATTCTACTCAGCAAGTAAAGTAAATATACATTTGTAGTATTACTGGCTTTTACCATAGGTCAATAGGTCTGGGTTATTTGCTAAGAATTAAATGCTAAGAATTAAATGCTGAGAATTAGAGGAATTGAATATGAACATGCCAGCGTTGAAATACAGTCAAATTCATCAGGGCTTTTACACTTTCATTAACGAAGATGTATTGCCAATGTGCGGCGTTGAGGCCAACGTATTCTGGCAAGCAATCGAGAAACTAATTTGTGATTATTCAAATCAGCCAGAAGTTTATATCAATACTGAACAAAATAATCCAATCGCTGCGAACGCAAAAGTTGCACCGGTTATTGACCGTCAGCAACTTATTCAAGCTGCTAATAGTCAATGGACCAGCTTATTCGAAGCCGATGCTGCAAAAGTCAATGCAAAAGCATACTTGGATAAACACTTTGCACTTGAGTCAGGTTCACATTCAGACGTCAAAAATTACGTTGTTTACTATCACCATTTACTTGCATTTTTAAAAGATGGTAGTCAATCAGGGTTGGCTAATCCTAGTCAGTTTGTGGCGCTGTGCGGACATAAATGTGCACCAGATTCTATTGTTTTAAAGCAATCTTCAATGACTCTACACACCGAAATTTTGTTTGATCGCAAAGGTACACGCGGCGCTAATGATAATGCAGGTGTTCAGGACATTTTAGTTGAAACCAATGACGCTATCGTGGTCGACTTCAATGCCGTGCAAATTGATGGCGAAAGTAAAATTCAAGCGTATAGAAATTTACAGTCTTTTTTGCGTGGTGATTTACAAACATTCACTACTGTAAAAGGTCAACAAACCATATGCAGAATGAATAATGATACTACGTTTACCGACTTGAATGGTGATGACTATTATATTGCCAACCAACCCCCTATTCAGATACGTTGTGCTAATCAATCTTTGGTAACTGAGTTATTGAGGGATAGTAAAAATACATTGGCGCCGCAAGTGATTGTTGACGCAGTAGTAGCGAGCTTTATGATCCGCAAGGCGCAGACTGAGCAGCATAGGGAAGTGACATTGTTACTTCAAAAAGGCAGTTTTACGCCTGCAATGAAGCAGCGCATTGACGATATATTTGAGCTTTAGCAAACCTTAATACACGATAGCAAAAACAGTACTGTTTCAAAAAAGCAGATTCGATTGTATCGGGTCTGCTTTTTTGTGTTTAGGTATCAATAATTGAAATTGCTTTGTGTGTAGCGAAGCCGCATAAAACTGACGTTGCTAAATTTCAGTACCATCGTGTTGACTAGCTAAGTCATCAAGATCAGAACAGGTATAATCAAATTTGCCTACTTCATATTCATATGACACGGAGACTGAATTAGATGCTTTAAATAGTTTGGCTTTCACTTCTGCTTTCGACCAGTGCTTGAGTTCATTTAAAAAACGATTGGCGACAGATGCCGAGGAGAACTGGTAGCGAATTTCATTGAGCATGGAAGAAAGCTTATTTGTGCGGTAAATGACTGACCATTTTCGTCATTTTTGCGCTAGAGTCAAGAATGCCTTTTTTTTATTGCTTTTAGTGTCTTCGAAAGTAACGATATAACGCTCTTCTTTTGCTTCTTGTTGAGTGACTTGAACAAAATTTTCTAATCCATTAGCGGTTGCACTTCTAGCTGAATACTTGGACGAATTACTTTTTGCTTTGGTTTGTTGTTAAGGAAACTGACTATTACTTTATGTCTCGGTCTTTGTTGCCGAGTTAAATGACACTGTGCCTAAAATCAATACTGATCAAAAAGTTATCCTTTATCGTTACAATGCGTTTTATTTGAGAAGAATATTGAGTTGTAAGTAATAGTTGATTTGTAATTCACCTAATCGGGCTCTTTATGCCGTATTTTAAAATCGTAGAATAAATAAAATACAACAGGTACTTGTTGACATTTTCTACCTATTTAACCACTCAGTTCTTTAAAAAAAAGCGCATATTGACAACATAACTGCTCAAAGTTTAAACAAGTAAATTGAACTAAAAGTAAAAACTGTAAACTAAAGTGTATAATTATTCGTATATATATCGTTACGTATTGGCGAATGCGAACTAGATACGGTCAGGGCTATTTACGGTTTGTACAAATGACCATTATTACAATGTAATGATGATTTAAAAAGTCCGTAAAGTGTCATTGCCGGGAAGGAGCCTAAAATAACTAGCACATGGTGCTTACTGAAAAGTAGCAGCATTAATGAGGTAGAGTAGGAATGCATATACAGCATCAAAACAGAGAGCATCTACAGCAAATACCAGTGGGGCAACAATTGATTTTGTTTCTTGGATTTGTAACCTTTATTACAGGTTTGATTTGCTTTGGTTATGCGTTTCTAGCGTGGTTTCTATTGCCTTTTTCTAGCCGTATTTTACTCATTGCCTGTATTGGTTTAATAGCTGCTTATTTAGGTAGGAAAGCATTGAGACGAGGCAGACAAGAAATAACCCTCTAACACATAATTCTACTGCTGAATTAAAGGGTTACTGTGCACAAAATGACACCTATTCAGTGTCACTTACCTACAATTTTGTTGCCCGCTACAATGACTATCTCTGCATTGGACAAGATATTCTTATTGCTCAGTCGCTTCTGCTGCTTCAGGCTCAAGAACGTCGAGTAGTTCCACTTCAAAAATCAGTGTCGAGTTTGGTGTAATTTTACCTGTTGCGCGTTCTCCATATGCCATATCTGATGGGATAGTAAAACGATACTTCGAGCCTACTTGCATTAACTGAACACCCTCAGTCCAACCTACAATTACCCGATTTAGTGGGAAGGTAGCAGGTTCTCCGCGAGCGTAAGATGAGTCAAATTCAGTGCCGTCTAATAAAGCACCCTTATAATGTACTTTTACGGTTGATGTTGGAGACGCTGGACTTGTGCCATCACCCTGGGTCAGTACTTCATACTGAAGACCAGACTCTGTCGTTATAACACCCTCTTTTTTCGCGTTTTCAGCTAAATAAGCGACACCTTCAGAGATATTAATAGCCGATGCGTTGGTCTCTTTTTCATCTTGCTTAGTTTGCAGTAACTCATCAGAAGCACGTGTAAAAGCTTGCAATTCAGCCACAGTATACTTGGTTGCGTTAGCTAAACCGTCTTTAAAGCCAGCCATTAATGCGGCTTCGTCATGTTCAATACCAAGATCGGTTTGTTGCTCTAATCTATTTTGAGCGAATAAACCCATGCTTGCGCCTAACGCATATGAATATTTTTCTTTTTCAGTGCTATAAACGTCTTCCTTTTCGCCCGTGACTGCTTCGTTAACTTCTGTTGAAGCAGCCTCAGTAGCTGTTTTGTCAGTTGCTTCTTGTTTTTGACAGGCAGTCAAAGCCAGTGCTGCCAATACTGCTAGGGCCAATGTAGCCTTTTTCATTCTATTTTCTCCATAATCAGCGGTATGCTGTTAGTTGCTATTCACGATATACTGCGCTAATAGTAAACGTGTGAAACTAAAAGCGAAACCCATTTTTAGATGAATAAGACAGTCTTTTTACTTTTTTGTTGCCTTTTTGTACTTTTTTGTACAGGTTGCTCCATTCCTGAAACTCAACCTGATGCGATATCATCTGTTTCAGAAAGCGGGGTGTATTCGGCTGATGTTAGTAATTCAGGCGACTTTGCTGTTATTTCGAGAGTTAATGCGGATATTTCGGTATGGTCACTGACACAAAATAAGACCTTATTTAGTTGGCGACATCAGGAAAAAGGTCGCAATATTGTCGCTAATATTCATATTTCAGCTGACGAAAGCCATGTTGTAACCGCAGACAATGAAAATTTTGCATTGTGGAACAAGGCCAGTGGCGACCCCGTTGGTTTTTGGCGAATAGATGAGTCCTCAATTCGCGATATTGCTGTAAGCAATCAAGGCCGAGGCATTTTGGTGGGTAAAGCGAACGGCAACGTGATGTTTTTTGAGCCAGATACCGGACGTAGTCTTGAGTTCCTAGGGCATGAAGAAAAGGTAAATAGCGTAGATATATCGCCCAACGGAAAGTATGCACTGAGCGGCAGCAATGATTACAAAGCGTATTTGTGGAGTACCGAAAGTGGCCAGATTATTCACGTTTTCAATCATGCTAATCGAGTCACAAAGGTGGTTATTGATGACCAAGCGCGATTCTTGTTTACTTCTGATAGCCAAAGTGACAGTCAGATTTGGGATGCACAGACAGGTAAAGCGATCAGTCAATTGCACTTTATTGAACGGCAATGGGTTTTTACAAGCGCAAAATTTTCTGATGATGGGAAGTACTTACTAACAGGCTCACCTGCAAGAAGACTGGCATTGTGGAATGTTAATACAGGGAATGTGGTTAAAGAATGGCGTGTTGCGCCGTCGAGTGGACCCGCCCCCCAATCTGCGGTTGTTTACGGCATTGGCTTTATTGGTAATGACGTTGTATCAATTTCGAGTAGTGGCAATCTTGAGCACTGGGCTTATAAATAACAAATAGACTGAACGAGAGCGTAAAGTGACTAATAAAAAAGCGACTGATAAAAAAGCGACGAACATAACAAACGAAACCATTGAGCAAATGAAGGTAGCCATCGAGCAGCTTGAATTTAAGATAGCTTACCAAGAAGATAATTTTGAACAAATGAATGAAATAATCACAAACCAACAATTTACAATTGATCGCCAAGCGCACCTTCTAAAAGGGGTCGTTGATAAAATTAAAACCATGCAAGTTGCTGATTCTGACACCGAACAAGGGGATGACTTACCACCGCATTATTGACTGCAATAGCTTGGGTCTCATCTTCAGAGTGACCAACCCGCCTAGCAACTCGAGAGCACACAGGGTTTTTACGTCTATGTTTTTATTTTTCGTCTTTAATGGTTTGATTGTTATGTTTAGTGTCGGCGCTTAACAATTGTTCTTTTATTTGCCATGCATCGCCAATGATTGGATCGTCAGCTTCAGGCTGTTTTTCCCACTCGTACTTTTTCGTTATTGGCTTAGGATCGAGTGAATGCCAAAGTAGCGCGCAAAATGCACCAGCAAGTGCGCCAAAGAGGTGATATTCGAATGATATACTGGCTTCTCTTGGGAAAATAGTCATTGTCATACCACCATACAAGAAGAATGCGGTCATCATGATTGCGACCGACCGTTTGTCACGCCGGAAAATACTAACCACCAGTAGATAAAAGAACACACCGTGTGTTAATCCGCTGGCTCCAATATGATAACTTTCTCGGCCAAATATCCAAACCCCAACACCGGAAAGTAGCCATACAGTAGCTAAAACTCGCCAACGACTCTTGGGATAGCCATACAATAATAGTGTACCTAATATCAGCATAGGAAGCGTGTTATTAAATATATGTTCAAGGGAGCCATGAATTAGCGGAGCGGTTAATATTCCGACTAGACCATGCCAGGTTTGTGGGTAAACACCGAGCCAAGAGAGGTCAAAAAAAAAGATAAATTCAGAGGACTTAATACACCAGACAATACCCACTGCAAAAGCGGTTGTTAGCATACTGTTTTTAAGGGACGGTTTACTCATTCAGTATATTTGAGGGCAGATGTTAAAATAGCAAGGCGCACAATTTGTGCTATATATTTTCATAGCATAAATCTCGCCACTAGCGCTTTTTTGCAAGAAATATGGTGTGCTTACTGCCCTTTCCCTTGCGCGATCTGGCAATTCGAGTGCTCACTTCATATCCTGCCTTTTTAAGCCGTGTAGTAAACAGATAGTCCGGTCCTGCTGACCATATTGCCAACATACCTTTAGGTCGCAACACGGTATAAATATCTTGCAGGCCTGGTAAAGAATATATCCAATTGTTGTCAGAATGCGTTAACCCTTCTGGGCCATTGTCAATATCCAACAAAATAGCATCAAATGTGGGTTGATGAGTTGTAAGGAGCTCTCTTACATCGCCCATATGGAGATTTGTGCGCGGGTCGTCCAGCGGATTGTTAGCGCAATTTCCCAGTGGCCCTCGATTCCATTCAACAACCTCAGGAATTAATTCTGCCACTGTGACCTGAGAGCTTGTAGAAACCATCCTAAGGGCTTCCGACAGGGTATATCCCATACCTAAACCGCCGACCAATACCTTGCTAGTTTCTGTCAACTTTATATGTGCGCAGCCCATTTGTGAGAGTTCTTTCTCTGAGTTATAAACCCGGCTGTTCATCAACTCACCGCGGATACCTGACAGACGAATAGAAAATTCTTCAGCTCGTTGAGAAAAGGTTAACTCGCCGCCATTATTAGGAATGTGTGCTTTGCCTAGTCGAACCCATGGGTTCATATTACGCCTTAATAGCTTTGTGGGTTATGTGAATTGACTTCCGGCGCAGAATAAATACCAACTAATGCACCCATTCTTAATGACCTACAAGTAGTGTATTGCCATTATGTTTTTACTTAACCGAGTGAATTTATTTGCTAAGGTTTGAAAATCCCGATAACGCTCTCGGATGGTCGTGTAGCGGCAGCAACTTTGGGATCAGTTTGAGTTTCTTTGAAGTCGCACTTAACACACGCCAGCTTTTCAACATTGTGCTCGAAATATAACATCAGTGAATCCTGACTTTTGCATGACGGGCACGTTGCACCTGCAATGAATCGCTTACGGTTTTTATTACTCATAACCCTCTATACTAATAACCTATTTTGGGTAGTATACGCCCTTGTCTGTGTAACAGTGCAAAAAGATCCTAATTTAACTTTCTGACAAGCAATAGTTATACAAATTAGGCGCAAACGAGAACAAAGCCAGAAGTAAACAATGTCTGCTTCTTTTTTGTTCTTTTGACGCAGACTGTTGAATGTTATCCTATGTACACAGGCTGCCCTGCATAATTCGTTAAGAAGCTATAACTAAGACATGATCCAAATACAAAATTTGTCGCTACAACGCGGTGTAAAAGAACTAATTAAACAAGCCAATGTTGAAATATATCCGGGTCACAAGGCCGCCGTTATTGGTCCGAATGGCTGCGGAAAATCAACTCTGTTTGGTTTGCTTCGAGGCGAAATACAACCGGATCTGGGAGACTGCCTAGTGCCCAAAGGCTGGCATATTGTGTCAGTTGCACAGGAAACACCCGGTACCGACCGTTCCGCAATTGATTATGCGATTGATGGTGATGCTAGATTACGTCAATTACAAGCCGATTTGGTGAAAGCAGAAATGTCACATAATGGTGACAAGATCGGTCATCTGCATGATTTACTTGCACAAACGGGTGCTTATGATGTTGAGGCTCGAGCATCTACTATTCTGTCTGGACTAGGCTTTAAAAACGAACAGCTTCAATTGCCGGTTAGTCATTTTTCAGGTGGTTGGAGAATGCGTCTAAATTTGGCTCAGGCTTTGTTATGTGATTCTGACTTGCTGTTATTGGATGAGCCAACTAATCACCTTGACTTAGATGCGGTGATTTGGCTAGAAACCTGGATCCAGCGTTATAAAGGCACACTACTGCTTATTTCGCACGACAAATCATTTATAGATGCTTGTGTGAGCAACATTGTTAGTTTTGAACAACAAAACCTCATTAGCTACTCTGGTAACTATTCAAGTTATGAGCATCAGCGCTCGGAGCGCATGCGTTTGCAAGCGAGTGAGTATGAAAAGCAAGAACGTAAAAAAGCGCATCTAAACTCTTTTATTACTCGTTTCAAGGCTAAAGCAAGTAAAGCCAAACAAGCACAAAGCAGAGTGAAGCAACTCGAGAAGATGCAGGATATTTTACCCGTACACCAAACATCGGGGTTTCAGTTTTCATTTAAGCCACCTGAAAAATTGCCCAATCCGCTAGTGCGAATGGAAGAAGTGCAGGTGGGTTATGCTGATAACATTATTCTCAAGCAAGTGAAAATGAACTTAGTGCCTGGCAGTCGCATTGGCTTATTGGGTAAAAATGGCGCGGGTAAGTCTACTTTTATCAAATTATTAGCGGGTGAACTGCAACCGTTGCGTGGCGAATATGCCACCTCAGCGGGCTTAACTATCGGCTATTTCGCTCAGCATCAGGTTGAGTTATTGCACTTAGAAAGTTCAGCTTACGAGCACGTTTTCAGATTAGACAAAACCCAAACTGAACAGCAAATCAGGGACTATCTAGGTGGCTTTGGTTTTCATGGTAATGATGCTTTAAAAGCAGTTGCACCGATGTCGGGTGGTGAAAAAGCCAGACTGGTATTAGCACTTGTTGTGTTTCAAAAGCCAAATTTGTTGTTACTTGATGAACCAACTAACCATTTGGATATGGAAATGCGACATGCATTAACCTTCGCGCTACAAGCTTTTGAAGGCGCGATGGTATTGGTATCGCATGATAGATTTTTGCTATCAACAGTGTGTGATGAATTTTATCTTGTCGATGCAGGTGGTGTGAACGTGTTTGATGGCGATCTCGATGACTACAAAAAATGGTTGTTTAGTGCTGCGGCTAGCAATAAAACCGCTGATAAACTAACGACCGCATCAACAAATAATGTTACCTCTGCCATTGTTCAACATTCAGAAACTTCAGTGCAAAAAGCGAATAGTGATGTCGATAAGAAAACGCGCAAGCGAATGGAAGCCCATTTTCGCCAAACGACAAAGCAATTTCGCGACGTGATCAGCAAGGAAGAAAAGCGAATGGAAACGTGTAATCAACAATTAAGCAAGCTAGAAACCCAATTAAGTGATGCAAGTTTGTATGATGCAGAAAACAAAAAAAGGCTCAATGAAGTACTAAGTAAGCAAGCAGGCTGTAAAGTCGAGTTAGACGCGATTGAGCTGTCATGGCTTGATGCACAAGAACAATTAGAAGCAGCTTCGGCAGAATTTGAGAAGAGTTTGTAGGCTGATGAATGGTGCAATATGCTGGCAGTATTTTCCGCAAATGGTGGTTAATAAAACCAAGCAAGGCAACAGCAGTTGATTAATATGGTGGGGAAGCATGTTTAGGAGCAAATTCGGTAAGGTAGTGTCGTCTACATTTCAGGCACCTGGTTGGGCTCGCAATGCGCATGTTCAAACTATTTGGCCGCGGTACCTGATTAAAAAGCCAGAGTTAAATATACAGAATGAACGCATCAGCACACCCGATGGTGATTTTTTGGATATTGCTTGGTGTCTGCCTGACAATGTCCTTGCACAAAGTGCAAAAGGCGTTGTGGTGGTATTCCATGGTCTTGAAGGCTCGGTTAACTCGCATTATGCAAGACACCTTATAAATCGTATAAAAGAAGACGGTTTTATTGTCGCCTTAATGCACTTTAGAGGCTGCAGCCACGAGTCAAATATGACGCCACGGGCCTATCATTCTGGAGAAACAGTTGACCCGATACAAACGATAAGCCATGTTAAACAGCGTTACCCCAACTTGCCCGTATTTGCCGTTGGCTATTCACTGGGCGGCAATATGTTGTTAAAGCTATTGAGTGAAACCGCTGGGCAAAAAGTCCTTTGCGCTGCAGTGGCAGTCTCAGCGCCATTGTTATTAGCTGAATGCGCACTTCGTATGCAACGTGGATTTTCACGTTTGTATCAGCATTATTTACTTAACAGCATGAAAAATAAATTACTGGAAAAAATGCAGTGTTTAGATATACGCCGTGCGTTGAGCATCGACGCGGGCAAAGTAAAAGCCTTATCTACCTTTAGAGAATTTGATCAGGATGTCACCGCAAAATTACATGGCTTTGAGGATGCGGACGATTATTATGATCATTGTAGCGCCATGCCGATGCTTAAAAATATAACCACCAACACCTTGGTATTGCATTCCAGAGATGACCCATTTATGACCGAAGCGGTAGTGCCAAGTGAGAATCAGTTATCCAATTCAGTTGCTTATGAGTTAAGTGAAAAAGGAGGTCATGTTGGTTTTTTGCATGGCACACCTTTTAGGCCAAAGCTTTGGCTGCAAGAACGCATATCAGAGTTTTTGGAAGAACAGCATCAACGAATTTTAGCCGCTGAAACAATTAAGAAAACTGAGATAAACGCATGATCATTCCCGCTGACTCCATTGACAATGAAACACTGCAAAGTCTGGTGGAAAGCTTCGTTTTGCGCGAAGGCACAGACTATGGTGAAGTAGAAATTACTATGCAGGAAAAAGTAGATCAGATTATTGAGCAACTCAGGCTGGGTGACATTGTTATCGAATATTCGGAAGAACATGAAAGTGTAAATATTATTAAAAAACCATAACGCCATAGTTATCAGTTACAAACCGCATTAGATACTGTAAGCGCACCTTATTTTCACCTTATAACTTTTGGAACCTGTTTTGTCACGACTTCCCGTTACTACCATCGCACTAATTGCAGTTTGCGCTGGCTATCTGATTGCACCAATGGGCTTAGCCGCTGTGAATGTGGCTATTCCTGTTTTAGCTGAAGATTTGCAAGCAAGTGCGACAAAAGTATCTTGGCTACCAACCTTGTACATTTTAGCTAACGTTGCCTTTATGTTGCCTTTTGGCAAATTAGCCGACAATTTTGGCAGGAAACGTATCTATGCTCTGGGGCTTTCACTCAATGCTTTAAGCGCGTTTATGTGCGCAATAGGCACCAATATTGACTGGATTTTGTTTTGGCGTTTTATTCAAGGCGCCGCCGGTGCTATGATTTTTAGTACCGGTGTGGCGATTATTACCTCAGTGACTCCCTCTAAGAAAAGAGGTGCTGCGCTCGGATTTTTGGCTGCTTGTGTATATATTGGTCTTACTCTAGCGCCTGCAGTGGGTGGTTGGCTAACTGAATTATTAGGCTGGCGTGCGGTGTTCTATTTTCAAATTCCACTGGTTATCGCGCTACTAATATTTATGAAATATAAGCTGCACGGCGAATGGAAAAACCAACATCACTCACGATTCGACTGGATAGGGTCGGCTATATTTATTACTTTTGCCTGCACCTTAGTTTATGGCTTAAGTAAATTACCCAGTCTGTTAGGTATTGGTTTACTTGCCTCATCTTTACTGAGCTTAGCGGCTTTTATCGTGCATCAAAGTCGTGACAAGCAACCTTTGATCCGGGTACAGATGTTTCGGGAAAGTCGGGTATTTAGTTTATCCTTATCTACCTCGTTCTTAATGTATGGCAGTAACTTTGCGATTATCTTTTTACTTAGTTTATATTTACAATATATTAAAGGTTTTGGTCCCGCGTATGCTGGCCAAATTTTGTTGATGCAGGCGCTCTGTATGGCAATTATGGCTCCTATTGCGGGTAAGTTAGCAGACCGTTTCCAACCCAGAATAATTGCCACTTTAGGCTGCGCTATCGTTGCCGTCGGTTTTATGTTTCTTATTCAAATTGATACACAAACAACCGCGTTTTATATCGGTGGTTCACTCGGCTTAGTTGGCTTAGGTTTTGGCCTGTTTTCAACACCCAATAACAGCGCAATAATGGGCGCGGTGAAAGAACAGGAAGTCGGTGTTGCTTCGGCATCCATGAATTTATCGCGCACTATAGGGAACTTAGTTGGTATGAGTTTGGTGAATTTGATGATGCACTATTATATTGGGGACGCTAATTTTGGCCCCGAGAGCAACCCAGCACTGATGAGTACGATTTCTTTAGCTTTATTGATGTCGCTTTCTTTTGTGATCCTAGCCACTGTTATTTCTGCCGTAAGGGGAAAGCAATAGAACCCTTCTTATCAGAGACCACGGGGTCAAATTAGGTGCTATTTATAGACAACTATCAGTCAACCTAGTGACCAAGACAACTTAACAAAAGCCAAAATACTTTACACAGAAAAGCAAAATAGTATTGATTCAGTATTGCTCCTGCATATAGTTTTAAAACAGTTTTAGGTATACTCGACCATTCTGTTTTTTATCACCATAAGTAGTGCAAATGAGCTTCATAATTTCCTTAATTCGTAACTTACTCGGTGGCATCATTGCTTTTTTAGATGTTATCACGCGCGGCGCAAAATTAAAGCGCACAAGGGAGGCACAGCAGCAAGTTGAAAAAGACGCAGCAGGACTAACACTTTATCAATTTTTCGCTTGTCCTTTTTGTATTAAAACTCGACGAGCAATGTACAAAATGAACCTACCTATCGTTAAACGTAATGCATCTAAAGGGTCGCCATATCGTGACGAATTGCTGCAAGGTGGCGGCAAAATCAAAACCCCTTGTTTACGCATTGAAACGGCAGACGAGGTGACATGGTTGTATGAGTCTTCTGAGATTATTAAGTATGTGCAGCAGCGCTTTAAATAACGGTACTATCGGGTATCTATAGGGACTTAGGATAAACCATATAAAACCGGCCCAAGGCCGGTGCGATTAAAATTTATGTAATAGTCGTAAGCACAAACCGACAGCCCTAAAATGAGTCATTGCGACCCACTTAGTGAAGTTAACGAGCTTCATTTTATTTTTCGATAATGTTTCCAACTTCGAGAATGGGTGAAGCGTCGACATGTTGCGCATCCATCATTAACGCAATGCGTTGCAAGGTCGCTACCATTTGACTTTGCTCCCATTCTTCCATCGCTTTAAAGCGGTTGGTAAAATGTTCTTGTAACGGCAATGGAGCCGTTGACAAAGATTGTGCCCCGTCTTTTGTTAAAAATACACCGACCTTTCGTTTGTCTTCTGTGCTCCTGATCCTTTCAACTAGATTTCTCGCTTCCATGCGATCCAGAATATTGGTGACAGTAGCCGAACTAAGGTTAATGTCTTCTGCGATTTCTCGCACCATAACACCTGCTTGTTTACCTACCTTTTGTAATATCATTAATTGTGGGCCTGTTAACCCCACTTCTTTACTTAATTGGCGTGACCGCATACCAATAGCGCGAATGATTTTCCTTAACGCTACTAGCAATTCTTCGTCTTTTTTTAACATTGAACTGAATTCTCCTTATCGCATCAGATGCAGAAAATACAAGTGTTTGTGATATTGGTCAACAACATCATTGATTAAAGCTGTTTTTGACCATCCCATGACACAATAATCTTGCCCTCCCTCGCCAAGGTGGACTTCTGCACGGTAATAAACTTCATTTTGAGAAGTGTCGTTATCATTGGCAAAGTCAGGCTGCACATGCAATTTAGGGAGGATTGCATAACTAAAGCCTTGGTCTTCACCTTGTTTTACGGAAATAGTGATCCCAGCTTCGGTTTGTTCTACTTCCGCTTCTATATCTAATTCTTTTAATTCTTTTTTCACGGCTAAAAAAGAACTCGACCCGGTTTCATTAATAAATTGCGTTACGCGTTTCTTGCTGGGAAAATCAACGATACTTTTGAGACGTTCACGCCAGTTCTCTTCATTGCTGTTGCCCTGCAAAATAATCGGGGTGTATTGCTGACTATCTTGTTTAAAAGCCTCGACCCTTAACGCTTTTATTAAGCCAAACATCGCAATTAACAGCACCACCGCAAAGGGTAAAGCACTGGCAATAGTCATGGTTTGCAATGCGCTAATGCCATCAGCCAGCAGCAATACGGCGGCGATAATACCCACACCAGCGGTCCAATATACACGCTGCCATAAGGGCGTATTATTGTTACCATGACTGCATAGCATATCAATTACCATTGCACCTGAGTCACATGATGTGACGAAAAATACCACTATCATTAATACTGCGATCACCGATAATAAACTCGACCATGGAAATTGTTCCAAGAACAAGAATAACGCAACCGGCGTGTTATCAGTTGCTAAGGTTCCTAGCATCTCATTGCCCTGGTTAAGTACTAGGTCTATCGCACTATTACCAAATATATTCATCCAAATAAGGGTAAATACGGTGGGAACAATCAACACACCGAGAATGAATTCTCGAATAGTACGTCCACGCGAAATACGAGCAATAAAAATACCCACAAACGGAGCCCAAGCCAACCACCAACCCCAGTAAAATATGGTCCAACCACCGATCCATTCGGTTTTTTGATAAGCGAATAAGTTAAAAGTATTAAGCACTAGATCCGACAAATAAGCCCCCGTATTTTGCATTAGTGCTTTAAACAAAAATACGGTTGGCCCTAAGATTAAGATAAGTGCTAATAAGCCAACTGCGAGTATCATGTTGAATTCAGACAGTATCTTTATACCTCTGTCTAAACCACTCGCGACTGAGATAATCGCAATACAAGTGATACCGATAATTAAACCGACTTGTGCAATGGTGGTAGTAGGAAACTCAAATAAATAGTTCAGTCCCGCGCTTATTTGCAAAACCCCAAGGCCTAAGGATGTCGCTACGCCGAATAATGTGCCAGTTACCGCAAAGATATCGACTAAGTCGCCCCGCCAACCATAAATTTTATCACCAATTAACGGATACAAAGCTGAGCGCAATGTCAGTGGTAGGTCATGCCGGAAACTAAAATAGGCCAACGTTAAAGCAACAATCGCGTAAATTGCCCAAGCATGCAAACCCCAATGGAAAAACGTCGTTTTCATTGCTTCTTTCGCTGCTGCAACTGTGCCAGGATCTGCTGTGGGTGGCACTAAGAAGTGCATTAACGGCTCTGCTACGCCATAAAACATTAAACCGATACCCATGCCCGCTGCAAATAACATGGATAACCAACTTACGTATGAATAATCTGGCGTTGCATGATCCGGCCCAAGTTTAACATCGCTGAATCTGGAAAAGCCTAAATACAGAGTAAAAACGAGAATGACGGCAACTGTAAATACATAAAACCAACTAAAATTTTCAACAATAGAACTTTGTAGTGAAGCAAAAAAACTGGCTGATACTTGCGGAAAGACGAGTGTAAACAAAAGTAAGCTGATGACTAAAAGGGAAGCAGGGTAAAACACCGCACTATTTAGTTTGCCTGGTTCATCTTTATTCACTTACTACCCCTTAATTATTTAGAACTCCAATCATATTACATTGCATTGAATTAAACACGATTATTCTATTGTAAATGTGAGATTAGTTTCACCATAGAAGTAATAAAGTCAACAATAAATTACTTGTAGCACTAAAAATCTTGAAACTAGTGTGTTATATTGAACGCTAATAGATACACTCCTAATATTTAGTATACTAATTATTATATAAAATATTACTAGTTAAACGTTATTTAAACAGGTGAAACCATTGAAAATTAACAAGCTTAGTTATGCCATTGTAACAGCCCTAGGCACTTCATCGTTCGCTATGGCGCAGCAAGCCACTGACGAAACTGAAACCGGCCGTGTTATTGAAACAATTCAAGTGACTGCTACCAAACGTACTGAATCAATTCAGGCAATTCCAGTAACAGTCAGTGCCTTAAGCGGCGAAGCGTTAGAAAATTTAGGGGTCGATAATTTTCAAGATTACGTTGAGTTTTTACCTAACGTTGTATTCCAAGGCACAGGCCCTGGTCAAAACGAAATATATATTCGTGGTGCTGCGACATCGCAAACCAATATAGCGGTATCTACGGTGCAAGCCCTGCAGCCATCGGTTGCCTTCTACTTGGACGAGCAACCAGTGTCTATGCAAGGCCGAAACCTGGATATTTATGCTGCTGATGTTGCACGAGTCGAAGTTTTACCAGGTCCTCAAGGGACTTTATTTGGTGCAAGTTCGCAGTCTGGTACGGTCCGCATGATAACCAACAAGCCTAATTTTAGTGGCTTCGCTGGTGGCGTCGATTTAGGCTCAAGTTTCACAAAAGACGGTGAAATGAGCAACTCTGTTGAAGCCTTTTTAAACTTCACTCCAGCTGACGATTTAGCCGTTCGTGTTACCGTATATAACGATAACCAAGGTGGTTGGATAGATAATATTCGTAACGATCCGGAGCAAGGTGGTTTTGGTGGAAGTGCCGTCGTTATTAATAGAATTTCAGGTGGTGTACTGACTGATCCAGACAATATCGAAGTCATTGCACCTAATAATGATGAACTAGTTGAAGAGGATGCTAACGACGCAAGTTACGCCGGTTTTAGACTCGGTGTTGCTTACGAAGTGAACGATGACTGGGATTTGTTAGTTCAGCATACTCAGCAGCAGTTAGATACTGAAGGCGTGTTTGCATACGATCCTAACCTTGAAGGCACCCAGTCGGTTAATCGGTTTCAAGCAGACAAAAACTCAGATGTATTTGGTTTAACTACATGGACGCTTAGCGGACGCTTAGACGAACTTGATATAGTTTACACAGGTGGTTTATTGAATCGCGATATCGCGTCTACTGTAGATTATACTGGCTATACGAATGGTGGCTTATTTGCAGCATATTATGTGTGCAACCATTACACAGCGGCCACACCTGCTGATGTAAAATGCCTAGATCCAAGCAAGTTCTATAAAGAAGAAACAGATACCTCACGCACAACGCATGAGCTTAGGCTCAACACCGATGCTAGCAGAGATTGGCGCATTACCGCAGGTATTTTCTACGATTCACAGGAATTGAGTACAGTGGGTAAATTTAAAATACCCAATACCGAACTTTTTCCTGATCTAGCCAGAACGACTGTTGGCCAAGAAGGCATTAACAGCGATGGCGGCCCGTTTGAATCAGAAGTTGGTTTCGTTAATGATGTAACCCACGGTATCGACCAAATTGCGGTTTTCGGTCAAGCAGAATATGACTTATCCGATACGCTAACGGTAAGCTTAGGTGCTCGTTGGTATGAAATCGAGGACAGTTATAAAGGCTCCACGACTACGGTAGATGTTACGCGCAGACTCAGAGCGTTTGGCACATTAGATCCTGCTGAACTGATTGAAGTGGGTGAAGACCCAGCGGCGATTGACGCAGCTATAGCCAGCGGACAGTTAGATGTGTCGTTGTTGGATGACGACGGTGTACTTACCGTTGATGATGTTATTTATAAGGCATCTGTCGATTGGAAAGCAAGCAGTGACATGCTGTTTTTTGCCACTTATAGCGAAGGTTTTAGACCACCGGTAACTAACCGTGTTGGTGGTGGCTTAGCGACCAATCAACAAGGCGCGTTTGATGGTTTCAGAATTCCCGTTTATTCGACCACAGATACGCTTAAAAACTACGAACTCGGTATGAAAGCCGATTTCTTTGACGGTATTTTCCGTGTTAACGCAACGGCCTTCTTTTCTGAGATCACTGACTTACAAACCTCTCGATTTGACCCGACCAATATTAGCTTCTTAGTATTTACCGATAACGTCGGCGATGCTGAAATCCAAGGTATTGACGGTGATATTACGTGGCTTGCTACTGATAACTTAATTTTAGATGCGTCTTTCAGTCTGCTAAACACGGAACTTACTCGCGTTAATTCTGAATTAGATGGTATTGCGCCGCCAGTGGGCAGTGAATTACCCTACTCAGCTTCTTTCTCTGGTAATATTAGAGCACGTTATTTCTATGAAATGGACAACGGTTTAACCGGTTTTGTGAATGGTTCACTTGTTTACACGGGTGACCGTTTAGCCAGTATGACAATGGATGCTTACGTACTTGAAGATACAACAAGACTTGTGTACGGCACAGGTAGTGGACTAAGCATCGAAAATGAAGCCAGCGTATTTGAAGGTGTCGGCTACACCGACACTAACGGTGAGCTCTTCGCGGGTGGACGTTACATTCAAGATAGTTACGTACTCGCTAACGTTGCCTTTGGTATCACTAATGACGAATGGAAAGCGGAGATATACATTGATAACTTGTTTGATGAACGCGCTATTCTGCATATAGACAACCAGCAGTTTACACCCAAGGTTGTGAGTAACAGACCACGTACTATTGGCTTTAGATTATCATACGACTTTTTCTAAGTAGCATGATATAACTTTCTAAAGCAGTATGTTGAAGCCCCTTTTAAAGGGGCTTTTTTGTGTTAAATTACGCATACAAATGAAATAATTTTAGGCAACTATTTAGGTCACTATGTCAGCACAAACACTATCTCCTAAGAATGAACTCAAACGCATTCAGCAATCGCTTCAACAAAGTAAATTCGCCGATGCTGAACAAAGCGCTATTGCATTATTGAAGCGCAAGATTGATGTTGAAGCACAAACACAGTGCTGGTATTTATTGGCTGTATGTAGACGACTTCAAGGTCAACATGAGTCGGCTATCGAAGCGGCTCAGCAGTTACTCCAAATCAACACTGAACACGCTAGGGCGCACCAAGAATTAGGTTATAACTACCGTACTTTGCAAAAAGGCAAGTTAGCTAGTATTCATTTTTATAAGGCGACTAAGCTAAACCCAGCATTATTATCTGCATGGCAGGCCCTGTTGCCGATTTATCAACAAGCGGATCAAAAAGAAGCGCTGGTGTTATGTACAAACCAAATTACCCATTTGAGTGGATTACCCAAGTCCTTGCTAGCCGCAACAGACCTATTGTATGAAGGTAACATAGTCGAGGCTGATGCGTTATGCCGTCGCTATCTGCAAGAAAATAAACATTCTCTCGATGGCTTGATGTTGTTGGCAGAAATCGCAGTGTCTTCAAAAGCGATATCTGAGGCCGAATTTATATTGGAAACTTGCACACAGTTAGCCCCAAATAATTTAGAGGCTAACTATCAATTATTTAAAATTTTTAGCAAATTAGGCAAATTTGCTAAAGCACTCTCTTTGGGAGACATTCTAGTTCAACAAGACCCCAATAATATATTCTATCAGGTAGCGAAAGCGACGGCATTAGTGGGCGTGGGGGATATTCAAAAAGCCATTGATATATATCTACAGATAGTTGAAGACAACAAAGCAGAATCGAATGTGTATCTGTTACTTGGTCATGCATATAAAACCCAGGGCAACATTGAGCAGTCGGTAATAGCTTATCAGCAAGCTTATAAGCTCGAGCGTCACTGCGGTGACGCATATTGGAGTTTAGCCAACACAAAAACGTACCAGTTTAAGGCTGAAGAAATACAACATATGCTGGCTGGAACCACAAGTGAGGATGTTAGCTTAAAAGACAAAGTGCATTTACATTTTGCTTTAGGTAAAGCTTATGAAGATGAGAAGCAATATAAGCACTCTTTTTCACACTATGACTTGGGTAATAAATTACAGAGTACAACATTAACTTACTCAAGTGATAATCATGCGCAATTTGTAAAATCACAAATTAGTGCATTCACGCCTGAACTAGTTACAAAATTTGCGAAAATAGGCCATCCGGATCCGGCCCCCCTATTTATTGTAGGAATGCCGAGGGCAGGTTCTACACTCCTTGAACAAATACTGGCATCCCACTCTGAAATAGATGGGACGATGGAGTTGCACGAAATTTTGGGCTTAGCCAGTAACTTAAGTAAAAAGCAAGGCAATAAACCGGTTTATCCACACAATATAAACAGCATCCCTGAATCTTATTTCGCTCAACTAGGCCAAAAATTCATTCAGGACACCCAAGTATATAGACAAGGTGGTGCGTACTTTATTGACAAAATGCCAAATAATTATATGCACATAGGTTTAATCAAACTTATTTTACCGAACGCAAAAATCATTGATGCGCGGCGTGAGCCCATGGCGTGCTGTTTTAGTGGGTTTAAGCAATTGTTTGGCGAAGGCCAAGAATTTAGCTATTCGTTAAGTGACCTTGCGCAATATTACAAAAATTACGTCAAACTAATGGACCACTGGCAACACGTCTTTCCTAATCAAATTTTACAAGTTCAACATGAAGATGTAGTGAACGATACTGAAACACAAATAAGACGCCTGCTCGATTTTTGTGGCCTCCCATTTGAACAAGCTTGTCTCGACTTCCACAAAAATAAACGGGCAGTAAAAACGCCAAGTGCTCAGCAAGTTCGCCAGCCCATCTTTAAATCAGGGCTTGAGCAGTGGACTCACTTTGAGCCCTACTTAGGAGAACTGACTGACTCATTTATTGACTAAAAGTGGCGTTAAAACTCAAGGGCACTGATTTAGAAATGCTTTTCAACATTGCTACTTGTTGCAAGGCAGCGACGCCTTCATCAAGATTAAATGCAGTTGTGCTGATGATCGTTTGCTTTAACTCTCCGGCTTGCAATTTGCTCAGAGTGGGATCAACCTGAGCGGTAAACGTCGCTGAACTATACTCACTCATTAGCAAATACATATTTGTTGTAGATTTTTGCCTCGGTGAAATCCGTTGTTTTTACTATTGCTAAAATTAATACTATACTCGTGTCTACGTTTTGTGGTCTATTGCCATAGCAGTTACATAAATGAGCGCACCAACACTAAATAGTAAAATGCGTTCATACTAATATTAGGGTAGTTTGAACAACGTGTTTAATCGCTTCATCAGTTTCACAATGATCATTTTCTTGCTCGTCGCTCAGGCAGGGGAGGCTTTTGCTGTCTCTTCGATGGCTTGTTTCAGTCACGATCGTAAAATGATGAGTGAAAATATGGTGCATAGCGGTGAGCATGCTGTTGTCGGCGTCATTAACGCTGAAAAGAACCACGTAATGGCCATGAATGATGACATGTTCGGTCAGACATCAGCAAAAAAAGAAATGAACGGGCATGAATGTTGCCAGCAAGATTGCGATTGTCCCGCGGGCATGCTTTCACTTGCCGTGCTTATTGAGCTTAATATTCAAGTCATTTCGCATTTAACCGACGAGCAAAAAATTGATACTGAACGTCGTTTAGTCCATGCCTTTATCCCAAGTCAGAAACGCCCTCCAAAATCGCCTATATCTTTCGCAGCCTAGATCTGTCCGGCGATTTTAAAGACCTTATCTCGCCTTTTATTGAGGTGTTGAAACTACCTGTTTAGACATTAATACAGTATTGATCCAATACGGTATTAAATCATGGATACGTTGGTTCCATTTCACTCTTGATAGGTTTTAGTGTCGATTTTCAATTCCTCGAAGTCATGCGCTAAGTTGTTGCCGAAAGACGCGTCAGGTATGCCATTGATATAACTAAATCAACAGTATCTATGCATTAACCATCATCAGGTATAAGCCAAAAGTTAGCCATAGGCCAAAAAGAGTCAAACATGAAATTTTTTAAAGTAGGTCATTTACGTGCGCTGCTAGCAGGCTCGTGTAGCGTAATATTATTAAATAGCGCTATGCTGAGCTTGAGTGTCAGCGCGAACCAAAGCGGCAATAAACATCACGACAATCAGCTTCCACTGAGTTTGACACAAGCGGTATCCGTAGCGATTGCAAATGACCCTTGGCTGACCCGCAGTAAGTTACGTCAAAAGGCCATGATGGATACCAGTGAAGCTGTTGATGCATTACCTAATCCTATCGTTTCTATCGGTTTAGCTAACTTGCCTACCGACGGTTTCGTATTTGACCAAGAACCCATGACGCAATTGAAAGCGGGTGTGATGCAGCAATTTCCGCGCGGTAACAGTCTTGAGATTCAGCGCAAGCAACTGCAAGAACTTGCCCTACAACATCCGTTATTACGACAAGACCGAATAGCTAAAACCAAGGTGATGGTGTCGTCACTTTGGCTAGAGGTTTATAGAGCCCAGCAAATAGTGGCTTTAATAGAAAACGACAGAGCGTTATTTCAGCAATTAGCCGAAATAATACAGGTCAGCTACTCATCTGCAGTGGGTAAAGTGCGTCAACAAGATATTGTGCGTGTACAGCTAGAACTTACGCGCCTTGATGACAGGTTAAATACATTGATGTCGCAAAAAGAACAAGCGGGCGGGCAGCTGCTTGAATGGTTGAGCAATGGTCATGATTGGCAGTTATCTTCGGCTGACTTCACGCAATATCAACGCGTGTCCACTCGATTGCCCATGATTGCTGGATTAGCGCCGTCTGCGCAAACTCTATTAGCGGCCAACGACAAGCGAAGCCTTGCGCAATTGCTAAGCGCTCACCCAGCTGTTCTCGCCATTGAACAACGTATTGATGCCGGTGAAACCGCTGTCGAATTGGCCAAACAATCTTATAAGTCGCAATGGGGTGTAAATGCAAGCTATGCCTATAGGGCTGACGACCACTTTGGTCGAAGTCGGGCTGATTTATTTTCGATTGGGGTGTCATTTGATTTGCCTTTGTTGACACAAAGTTCACAAGATAAAAAAGTGTCAGCGGCAGTGAGAGAAGCTGAAGCTATTAAAACTGACAAACTACTTGCACTCAGAGGACTACTTTCACAATTACAATCAACCTGGTCTCGGTACCAACGACTGCGTAAACGCCAACTGATATTTGACGATAGTATTTTAGTGCAAATAAGAGAGCAAGCAGAAGCCTCCCTGACGGCATATACCAATGACGACGGCGATTTCTCTGATGTCGTCAGAGCTCACATTGATGATTTAAACGTGCGAATTGATGTCCTTAATATTCAAGTTGATCTACTAAAGGCACAAGTTGAACTGAATTATTTTTTTGCAACAGCCGTTAAGGTAGGAGAATAAGCATGCACAAAACACATGACACTCAAGGTCAGTCACTATCTACCTTTACATTACTTGGAATAGGTTTGGCGGTTGGTGTCGCTTTAACCGTGGCTATTTCTACGTTTGTGCTGGAGCCTAACAGCATGTCTTCAGACAGCCTTCAAAACACAGCCAACGAACCCATGTATTGGGTGGCGCCGATGGATCCAAATTTCCAACGAGACAAGCCCGGCCTATCGCCCATGGGCATGGATTTGGTGCCGGTATATGCGAATAACACTAGTAGCGATGAGCAAGACAGTCCGGGGACCATTCAAATCAACCCAAATGTGGTGAATAATTTGGGCGTAAGAACCGCTAAAGTACAACGCAAATTTCTCAATTTGACTATACAAACATTGGGTTACGTGCAGTATAACGAGGACACACTGGTGCACGTTCACCCTCGGGTTGAGGGTTGGATAGAAGTACTGAATGTCAAAGCTGCTGGTGAATACGTAAAAAAAGGTGAGCCATTATATGCGCTATATTCACCTGAATTAGTGAATGCACAGGATGAGTTTTTGCTGGCAGTAAAACGCGCTAACAACAACTTAATAGCAGCTGCAAAATCCCGTCTAAAAGCATTACAAATGCCTGAGACCGCGATTGAAAAACTAATTGCGTCTGAAACAGTACAGCAAACGGTTGTATTTACCGCCCCACAAACTGGCTTTATCGACAACCTCAATATTCGGGAAGGTTTTTACGTCAAGCCTGGTATGACGCTCATGTCCATTGGTGCCTTGGATGAAGTTTGGGTTGATGCAGAAATTTTTGAGCGTCAGTCGAACTTAGTGAAGCTAGGGTTGCCAGTGCTGATGACAATGGAATATCTACCCGGCAAAGCATGGCATGGAAAAGTGGATTACATCTATCCTACTTTGGATGCGAGTACCCGCACTCTGCGAGTTAGGTTGCGATTTAGCAATGAGGACTATTTCTTAAAGCCAAATATGTTCGCTCAAGTAAGTATTTTCACCGGTTTGCCTCCTATGAATGGCGATGCTGCTGGGCAACCCAACATCATCGTACCTTCAGAAGCAGTCATTCGCACCGGTTCGCAAAATAGAGTTGTACTAGCTTTAGGCGATGGTAAATTCAAGTCGGTTGAGGTGTTAATAGGAAATACTGTTGAGGTTAATGCAAGGTTACCTGCATTAGAGCCTAACACAATCATGCACGAAACTTTACCAACAGGCAGTTACACTGAAATTTTGTCCGGCTTAATGGACGATGATTTAGTCGTAACGTCAGCTCAATTTTTATTGGATTCTGAAAGCAGTATTAGCTCTGATTTTATCCGTATTGGTGGCGAAGCGGATCTGTCTGATCAAATGGACAGTGAGGCAGCGCATGACCATGGGCACGATATAGGTGATATGCACAGCCAAGTTGTGGACGACAAGAGCAACGCTGTATGGGTTCAGGCTACCGTTGATGATGCCATGCTAGAGGACAGGATGGTACGACTAACGCATGGAGACATCGATGCGTGGGGAATGCCTGGTATGAGCATGATTTTTGTAGTCGCTGAGCAGGTCGACATGACTAAGTTAGAAGTGGGTAAGACGATGCACGTGGCACTCAAAAAGCCGGTATCTGGCATGTTCCAAGTAGTCGGTGTTAAACCATGATTGCGGCTATTATTAGATGGTCGGTAGATAACCGATTCTTCGTACTATTGTGCACTTTTATTATCGTCGGTGGCGGTTTAGTTACGCTTAAAAACACACCGGTTGACGCCATTCCCGATTTGTCTGACGTGCAAGTCATTATTAAAACTAGCTATCCGGGTCAGGCGCCACAAGTTGTAGAGGATCAAGTCACTTACCCACTAACTACGGCCATGCTGTCGGTGCCGGGTGCGAAAACGGTGAGAGGTTTTTCGTTCTTTGGTGATTCATTTGTGTATGTCATTTTTGATGATGATACCGATTTATATTGGGCAAGAAGCCGTGTTCTCGAATACCTGTCACAGGTCACGCCGAGTTTGCCGGACAACGCCAAACCTCAATTAGGGCCAGACGCAACAGGCGTGGGTTGGGTGTATATTTACGCGTTGACCGATACCACTGGACAGCTCGACATCAGTGAGCTGCGAAGCTTGCAGGACTGGTTTCTAAAATACGAGTTACAAACCGTGCCTGGTGTCTCTGAAGTCGCCTCTGCTGGTGGCATGGTTAAACAATATCAGGTGACAGTTGATCCTGAAAAATTGCGTGCGTATGGCATTCCGCTGTCGCATGTGCAGGTGGCAATTCAACGCGGTAACCAAGAGATAGGCGCTTCAGTAATTGAATTGGCCGAAGCGGAATACATGGTGCGAGTAACCGGTTATATTCAAAACCAACAGGACATTGAAAATATTCCACTAGGTGCTAGCACCAACGGCAAAGGTGCTACTTTGTTAATTAAGGATGTTGCCAACGTGGGTGTTGGTCCACAAATGCGTCGTGGCGTTACTGAACTGAATGGTGAAGGTGAAGCCGTTGGTGGCATTGTAGTGATGCGCTTTGGCGAAAACGCACAGCAAACCATTAATGCTGTGAAGATAAAACTCGACGAATTGAAGAAGGGCTTACCTGCAGGGGTTGAAATAATTCCGGTGTATGATCGCTCCGCATTAATTGAACGCGCGGTGGATAACTTAAGTAGCAAGCTGATTGAGGAATTCATTGTTGTAGCGCTGGTATGTATGGCGTTTTTATTTCATGTTCGCTCATCGATGGTTGCCATCATTAGTTTGCCAGTCGGTATTTTTATTGCCTTTATCATTATGTATTTTCAAGGTATTAATGCCAACATTATGTCCTTAGGTGGTATTGCTATAGCAATAGGTGCGATGATTGATGGTGCTATTGTAATGATAGAAAATATGCACAAGCACATTGAAAAGACGCCCCTTACAAATGAAAATAGATGGCAAATAGTCATTAATTCAGCCACTGAAGTCGGGCCTGCATTGTTTTCTAGTTTGTTAATCATCACGGTTAGCTTTTTGCCTGTGTTTACGCTCGAAGCTCAGGAAGGACGGATGTTTGCTCCCCTCGCTTATACTAAAACTTATGCCATGGCTGCGGCTGCGGTACTCGCCATTACTCTAGTGCCGGTATTAATGGGCTATTTTATTCGTGGCAAGATACTTCCTGAGCATAAAAATCCAATTAATCGGTTTTTATCATGGATCTATTTACCCGCACTCAAAACAGTGATGAGTAACCCTAAAGCTACGTTGTTCGCAGCCCTACTTTTGCTGCTTGTGGGTTTTTGGCCTATTAGTAAAATTGGTAGCGAGTTCATTCCGCCTCTCGATGAAGGCGACTTAATGTATATGCCGACCACTTATGCAGGCATATCTGTTGGTAAAGCGAGACAAATTCTACAACAAACGAATAAGCTTATTTACACTGTTCCAGAGGTGGAGACAGTCTTTGGCAAGGTAGGACGCGCAGAAACAGCAACCGATCCAGCACCATTAACGATGATTGAGAGTTTTATTCAATTAAAGCCTAAAGATCAGTGGCGTGAAGGATTAACCACTGAGTCGCTGATCGATGAATTTAATAATTTACTAACTATTCCTGGCCTAACTAACGCTTGGGTAATGCCGATTAAAACTCGTATCGATATGTTGGCGACAGGTATTAAGACTCCTGTTGGTATTAAAATAGGTGGACGAGATCTGAATGAAATTCAAAAAATTGGCCAACAACTTGAAAAAATACTAAGTGAGGTTGAAGGCACGGCATCAGTCTATTCAGAGCGCGTTGCCGGTGGGCGTTATATCAAGGTTGACATTCAACGTGAAAAAGCCGCACGCTATGGTTTAAATATTGCCGACGTACAATCAGTCGTAGCCAGCGCTGTAGGCGGCATGAATGTGACTCAAAGTGTAGAGGGATTAGAAAGATACCCCGTAAATATCCGTTATCCACAATCTTATCGTGCTTCTCCTGAAGCGCTGGGCCTGCTGCCGATTGTTACGCCGCAAGGAAAACGCATTGCGCTTGCTGATGTTGCCAATGTATTTATTGAAGACGGTCCGCCGGGTATTAAAAGTGAAAATGCACGACCCAACGGTTGGGTTTTTATCGACATTGATGATATTGATTTAGGCAGTTACGTAGCCGCAGCCCAAATCGCTGTGAACGAGCAACTTGATTTACCTGCGGGATATTCAATAGCGTGGTCAGGACAATATGAGTACATGCTTAGAGCGCAAGAAAAATTATCATATGTGTTGCCACTGACCTTAATGATCATCATTATTTTATTGTATTTAAATTTCAAAAACATCGCTGAAGTTGCCATGATCATGGGCACGCTGCCTTTAGCAATGATTGGCAGTATTTGGTTGATATATTTGGAAGGCTTTAATTTCTCGGTCGCTGTTGGTGTCGGCTTTATTGCTTTGGCGGGCGTGGCCGTTGAAATAGGCGTTATTATGTTGGTCTATTTAAATCAGTCTTTCAATAGCATGCTTGAAGAGTGCAGTGATCGAGGTATACAACCCAGCAAAGACAGCTTGTTTAGCGCCATATTGCATGGCGCCGCAATGCGAGTGCGACCGGTGATGATGACGTCAGCAACGATTATAATAGGCTTAATGCCGATACTTTATGGTGTTGGAACCGGCTCAGAGGTGATGAGTAGAATTGCAGCACCAATGGTCGGCGGAATGGTCAGTGTATTGTTGCTAACCTTGCTAATTTTGCCCGTAATCTATTTATTGTATAAACGAGTGCAATTGAGGAAGCAGTTTAGTGAATTCTAAATGGTAGCGACGATCCGTTGCTACCACCGATGGCTAATGTTGTTTGTTGACCCGCTTACTTGGCTAATTACTGTTAAGCCATTTATTTATAACAAATAATGCCTTTCCAGTTAACGCGCTGGTCGCCAAGGACGACAAAGTCTGGATTTTCGACTGAGTCACGCAGGTTGTAACTGAGTTCATCAAATGTAGCGGCGACAATTCTTCCGCCCGCCTCGTTGATAATGCATTGAGATGCGCCTGTATCCCACTCACCAGTCACACCTAGGCGCATGAAAACATCTGCTTTACCCTCGGCAATAAAGCAGGCTTTTAAAGAACAACTACCAGCAGGTAGAGTCTGATAGACGCGTTTTTGCGACATTCTTTCAAACACTTTTTCGCGCGATTGTCGGCGACTAATAGCGATCATGATCACGTCTTCGCTGGGCACCTTAAACTCCCTAACGTTAATCTTTTTAGTTTCGATATTGCAGCGTTTATAAGCACCGTGGTCTCTGCTTGCAAAATACAAAGTTTCACCGGCAGGCCAATAGATTACCCCAATCACCGGCTTGTTATGTTCGATAAGCGCAATATTTACTGCAAAATCACCTGAACGAGCGATAAACTCTTGCGTACCGTCAATGGGGTCAATAAGCCAATACCGAGTCCATTTTACGCGTTCGGCTAAAGGCAGTTGAGGCGTTTCCTCGGACATCACCGGAATATCTGGCGTTTGTTCTTTCAGCATTGTCATAATGATGTCGTTAGCGCGGTAATCGGCACTCGTTACAGGCGACTGGTCTTCTTTTTCATATTCTTCAAAGATGCCTTTGTCATAAATATTCAGCACTTCTTGGCCCGCAATATAGGCCGCCTCTTTAGCAATTTCTAGTAATTCTGCAATGGAATGGTGCACTTAACTATTTTCCTTCATCCACTTTTGTAATAACAGCAATGCGGCTATGCATCTGGCTTCGACAAAGTCGTCTCTTGCGAGCAATTCATCAGCTTTTGATACCGGCCATTCGATAACCTCTAGAGGCTCAGGTTCATCGCCTTCTAATGATTGCGGTGTTAGGTTTTCAGCAACCAGAATATGCATCTTCGCATCAAAAAATGTCGGCGCCATGTGCACTGTGTGCAAGGCATGTAATTTGCTGGCCTTGTATCCGACTTCTTCTTGTAACTCTCGATTAGCTGCTTGTTCTGGGGTTTCGCCTGGGTCAATTAGGCCCTTAGGAAAACCAAGTTGATAGGAATGCGTACCGCAGGCATACTCTCGAATGAGCAGCATGGTATCAGCATCTTTTAATGGCACAATCATAACTGCCCCGCGCCCACCGCCGACCATTCTCTCAAACTCGCGTGTTGCGCCGTTACTAAATTCAAGGTCGAGCTTTTCTACTTTGAAAAACTTAGATTTAGCAACTATTTCGGTCTTATGAATTGTAGGTAACTCTTTTTTATTGTCTATTTTACTCACTCCGAATTCACGATAAACTATGCTCACATTAATACCCTATAATGCTACATTATCACAAGGAAATTCGCTTGGCACTCTTACCTTGGCATAACATACAAACTGTTTTATTAGATATGGACGGCACATTGCTCGATTTGCATTTTGATAACCAGTTTTGGCTTGAACATATTCCGCAAAAGTTAGCTCTTAAACACGGTAAAAGTTTACAACAATGCAGGCAAGAAATGCGCGATTCCTGTGCCAAAGTACAAGGTCAAATACAGTGGTACTGCCTCGACTATTGGGCCGAGCAATTGGACTTAGATATCGTTGAGGCGAAGCATGAAATAGCCCATTTAATTCGTCTTCGTCCCGATACACTGCCGTTTTTAGATGCATTAAGAGCAAACAAGAAGAAAGTGGTGTTGGTCACGAATGCGCACCCCGGAAGTTTGTCGTTAAAAGTAGAAAAGACACAATTGGATGAGCATATCGATGAGCTTATTTCGACGCATCAGTTTGGTGTGACTAAAGAGTCCCAATTGTTATGGCAGCAACTCCAAGTCCACCTAAATTTTGATCCAGCAAAAACCTTATTTGTAGACGACAGCCAAGTGATACTAGATGCAGCAAAAGAGTACGGTATTGCCTACACTCTTGGGATCACCAATCCTGATAGCAAAATGCCAGAAAACAAGTTACATGGGCATGTTACGACGAACGACTATTTGCGTTTGTTGGACGATATTATTTAAGCCACAGCAACAGTCATTTATCGAGTATTGCAAATTTAGGAAGTAATAAAGTATTGTGAAAATTATCATTGCGTCTAAAAATCCGGTTAAAATTGAAGCGGCCCGAAAGAGTTTTTGTATGGCGTATGCTAATGATGAAATTGAAGTCATTGCGGTCGATGCGCCTTCCTTAGTCAGTGATCAACCAATGAGTACTCAAGAAACTCGGGATGGCGCTGTCAATCGAGTGAAGTATTGCCAACAAAGCCATGAGGCAGATTATTACGTGAGTTATGAAGGTGGTGTGGATATTTTAGATGATATCCCTAGTACCTTTGCTGTGGTCTGTATTGCTAATTCAAAAAAGCTGCAGACTGGCAGAACGGCATCACTGCCGTTGCCTAATCAAATATATCAAAAGCTTAAAATGGGCGAAGAGCTTGGCCCAGCAATGGACAATATGTTCAATACCGTCAATATTAAGCAAAAAGGTGGTGCCATTGGCCAACTAACCAATGGACTAGAGACGCGAGAAAGTATCTATGTGAGCGCGACATTATTGACCCTAAGTGCGTTCTTTTACCCTAAACTGTTTGTTTAATGATGCCAAACGGGCCATTAAAAAAGCAGGACCGTTGACTACTGCGCGCTAATATTGAGTGTCATGAGGCCGCTTATAAGTCGATTTTACGAAACCCTTGATTATCTGCTGCTCCGAAAAAGTTAGCTGCTTGATGGACTTCTCTTGGCATATCATCTGAGGGCTTAAAACGCCCGTTAATTTTGTATTTTCCAGAAACAGACAATAATACCGTGGCATCAAGGTTTAATTTGTTCTGTGGCACCACTTGTATTGCAAATTGGTCGCCTTCACAGGCAAGATTTGCATCGAAGTTCCCGAAATCAATCACGCCCGTAGGACCACTAACCGTGCCTTTTAACCAACTTCCTTTGCCAGTTAAGTTGACGCATGCATTGTCAAATTCAAATTCTTTTATATCAACTCTAAAACGGCCGTCGGCTGTCACGGGAACGGGTAGTTGTACCTGCGCCATTACGCTACGTGCAGGTAAAAATACTTTTAAGTCGTGTGCGCTTATATTTTTTGGATTAAACAGCGACGCACTAATGTTGCCCCTCACATACGCCTGATCGCTCTCTCTAATTTTGCCGCCTTTAAGGTCAATGTTTGCTTGACCAAGGAATAAAAACCAAGGCGATAACTCCCAGGTTACGTTATTCATAACAATGCCTTGAGTAATAATCTGGTCTACTTTACCGGCCCACAATGTCCCTTCAACCTTACCTAATGCGACAGGTAATGTGGGATTATTAGCTTGCACGTAGTTAACTATGTGAATGGCTGGGATATAAGCGATGAGTAAAATTACATATGACAAAATAGCTAATAAGATCCACTTCCAAGACTTCATTTCGATCATTTAACGACTTCCTAATTGCAGGCGACGAACTTGCACGTAGCCTGCATTGTTTGTTTCGATTATGTCGGATTGAATCACAACAACGCCACGGCGCTCAATCAAATCGAGCCAGGTAACGAGGTCGGAAAATAACACGTCATCAATACTAATTTGCAGGTTGTCACCGACCGGTTGCATGCGAGCGACCTGTATGTTGCTCGTGCGAGTGGTTTGATTAACTAGTTGTGTAAGTGAACCTGTAAAGCTTGCACCAGAAGCTGACTGTCTTAATTTGGCAGCTCTAACAGCCTGTTCATCTACCCAAGAAGCAAACGCAGTTTGACTTTCAAGCAAGCTTTTTTGCTGAGCCAACGTGTTGTTCAGTGGCGTCCATAATGCGAAATAGAAAATCACGACGGCGGAAACTATGACAGCCAAGCTAACCATTTTTTGTTCACGCTCCGAGAGCGCATAAAACCATCCAAAATACGTTTTCATATTTTTACCTTAGTGGCATTCCTTAATCGATTTCCTCAAGAGCTTTTTTCAAGCGCTTTTTTCAAGGGCTTTTCTCAAGAGTTTGGCTTTACGGTTGTCATTGACAGCAGCTTTAGCCTTTGATGATAATTGTTCCGACCACTTGGTCGCCTTTATTATTAATTGCGCCTTGGTCAACCTCAAATCCTAAGGCTTGAACTTCACGGCGAAATTTTTCGAGAGATTCAAAGTTACTGGCAACCGATTGCATGCGCAACTCTGTGCGCGTAGCATCGTAACGAATCGACTGTGGTGTAACACCGGTACTGGCAAAAGATGGGCTCATTTGAGTGAGCATCACTAACATTGAGATGCCGCCACCACCTTGTTCAAGACTCGCCATTTGATTTCTAATCGCAACTTCTTTATTTCTTGATTTGGGTAAGTCAGGAAAGCCTTGGTTAATACTGGTTTGTAACCTCGTTTCAATACTTTGGCGCTGGCTTTTAATTGAGTTTAATTCAACCGTTTTACTGACTAAGTTGACACACAATGCGACGCCAGCAAGCACGGCAGCAAGGCGCCATTTGTCCCACTGGGCTGTGGTTTTTCGTTTAAGCGCGAAGTCACCTTGTAGTAAATTAAAATTAGCGTCTAAAGCACCGTCCAGCAGTAGCTGCATCGGCAGCTTATCGTAGTTTGCTGTTAGTGTTGGAGCGTCGGTTTTAGCCTCATCAGCGGCATCGGTTTGTACAAAAAGTCCTTCTAAATACTCAATCTGTTGTTGCTCTGAATAAGTTAGCACTGATTGTGGCTTGGTTTTTAATTGTTTTTCTAAAAGCATCAAGGTCCAACTTTTTTCGCCTTGATATCCTGCCCATTCGCCGGCTCTAACGATGAATGCAGATTGCTCATGGCGACCTAAACTTAACACGCTAATGGTGTTTTCCGAATAAGGCAGAGCGAGTGTATCTGGAACAAGTAAATCGCAATATAAGTCAGCTTGCTTTAATGCGTCTTGCCAAAACTCAAGTTGTTCACGCAAAACCACAGCTACCTGCTGCGAATCACCGATGCGTTTGCCGAATGCAAAAAATGACTTTGCGATGTCTGACGCAACTTCGTCTTCCAACATGAAAGGGATCGCGTTTAGCACTTTTCGATTAGCTCTAGCGGGTAATTGCACTGTTTTTAATACCACATCACAACCAGGCACAATACATACCACTTCAGCATTAGGTGCGCGTTCCCTTAATTGTGCTAAACCGTCAATATCAGGCAGTTCACCTGATGCAATGATTTCTTTTTCAGTGTCAGACCATACCAGCCAGTGAACAGGATCGTGGGGTGTTGAACCCAAGCGGATCGCTAGTTTTTCCATTAATTAATACCTCCAAATTCTCTACTTATCACGCTAACACTTGCACTTTCACTATCAAGTTTAAAAATACTGGTCATTTTGAACGTCGCATTATTGTAACGGGTTTTAGTCAATAGCATGAAATAATTTGTTTTTAAAACGAACCACTTTTTCTGCTCATCAGTTAATTGTTTGGCCATAATTTCTGGTTCAGAAAAAAAGTCGTTGGTATCTGCAAATCCATCCAGTGGACGTGATGCTACAATGCGTTTTGCAGCATCCACCGTAATATTCAAGATGGCGCCAAGCACATGCGCATTTTCTTCTGTTACGGTATTGATATTAATTTCCATGATATTAAATTCTAAATCAGGGATAACACAGACATGTGGCAGTAAATTACGCAGATCACTCATTTCTATGCCATTAATTAAACGTAATTCCGATTTATTCGTCATCAATGCATTTGCTGCAACATAGGGGAAGCGCAATGACTCATACTCAGCGTCCTCAGCGCCATAACCGGTAATATCGCTGTCGGCGTCAAGCCAATCAATGAGCGAATCACGCACCGTGTCAGCGGTAAATGAGTCAACATCTTCAATGCTTAAAAGCATAAGGTTAAAAAAGACTTGAGCAGAGCCGTTAGCTGCTTTGTTTGGGTCTTGCGGTTCCTGAGGTTGAGGGAGGCTCAATGTGTTTAAATTAAAACAAGACTGCAGGTCAACTAATTCAGCTTGAATGCCACCACCGTCAATTGGGTACTCAAATACTTGCGCCCAAGGCTGACCTAAATTCATACTATCAGGCGACAAGGTCATGAGTTGGTTTAACGATTTTTCAGCAAATTGCTCGGCGCCAACGGCATACCAATAGGCTTGATTGTTGTCCTTGATGTTTACTGTTCTGGCTATGTTGAGCTGCAATCGCGCCATCATTTCGGTGGCTAGGACGCTCACAATAGCGACAATAAGCAAAATAACCAGAAGGGCAATACCGCGTTGTGAGCTAGCTTGCAGGTTTGATACATACTTGCGCTGAACGTTGACTCGATTTAGTTTCATCGACGCACCTTAAATTCGCGCCGAATTTCGCCATACACTTCCGATTTAATAACAATGGCCACTGCAATAGGGAGTTCATCAACTGACTTCGCTTCTTCCCATTCAAATGATTTTTTATCAAATTTTTCTAAAAATTCGAAGCTTACTGACTCAATGCCTTCGAGCAAAACCCGTACTTTGGGTTCAAAACCAATCGCATTATCAACATAAGTCGAATATAAACGCTGTAGCTCTTTATTCTGAGTTCTGTAGGCGACAGATTGCAATGTGCTCCGACGTAACGTTAATTGTGGATTATGCCAACCTGAACGTACAAATCCTAAACCGTCGCTTTCACTTTCAAAAGCGAACTTACCGGCAAATACTAAGGTGTCTGATACTTCGCCTTCTAGCCTGGTTTTACGCGGCACCATTTGTAAAAAATCGCGCTCAATAATCAGCATGGCTCGTTGCATTGTCTGCAGCGATTGCATGCGTTGGTCTGATAAGTCGTTTTTAGCCGAAACTGCGGTCAACATAGCAACGGAACCTACCGCAATCAACGCAAAAATAGCCATCGCAACAAGAATTTCAATCAGCGTAAAACCCGATTGCTTAGTATTTATTGGGTGTTTATTGAGTCTACCCATTAGACTTCGCTACATAGGTCGTGACTGAAAGAATAGTGCCTTTATATTCAGGGTCGTTGCCCACAGAGATAATAATCGCCTTGAGGTTTTCGTCGGTAGTAGCTTGCACTTCTTGTTTCCAATACCAAGTTCGGTCCAGCATGTCGACGCTGCCACGTTCATTATTTTTTGGTGGCCATGTGTTTTCAGACTGTAATGTCGCGCGTGTCAGTTGATTGTTCGCTACCCAAGTAGCAAAGGTCATTTCCTCGAGCTTGCCGACAGAATTGATGTGCTCAGTCGTGGTTTTAATAATAGCGGCGCCAGCAACGGCAAAAATAAACATAGCGACCATGACTTCGAGTAGCGTAAAACCAGCTTGCTGAGGCTCAAAATAAACACCTTTTGCACAGGTCAATGCTTTACTCATTGCTGCATGTCCTCTGGCACGATACGTTCTATTGGGGTCACTTCTTTGGCTCGTAATGTAAAGGTAATAGGGTCCTCATTGCTGAATGTGTCTTCAAACGTAATTGTTAATTCAAATGGAGTAAGGTCACCACTTGAAAGCAAAAATAGTTGCGGTGGCGGCGGCACAATGTCCTCCTCATTGCCTATTTCAACACCGTCGTCACTGACGCTTAATTCTTCGTCAAATAGGCTACGGTCAAATAGTTGCTCTTCTTGCTGCCATGGTAAGTCGTCGAGGAAGAGCTGAAGTGTCATGTCCTCGGGCAATTGATAGCTTTCAAACAGTTTTTGCCCGGCTAACTCTACCCAATCGTCATCATCGTCGAGGGCAACATAGGTATAGGTGCTTTCTTCTTCATCGATACGAATGCCCAGTTGAACCTGATTCAATATGGCGTAGTCACTGGCCATATCAAATACGACTTGAAAGCGTTTTGCTTGTTGGTTGACCTTGTCGTAGTTGTTGGTGCCAAGAGCGGTGTAGGAAACAACAGAGATCATTAGACCCATCAGTGCGAGTACGAGCATTATTTCGATGAGTGTAAAACCTGTTTGCTGCTTGCGCACGTTATCCCTCGCTTTTATTAAGTCGATTTTTTTACTGAAGATAATCGTTGATATTCCAAGTACCAATATCATCGTCGGTACCTTCTTCCATATCGGGTCCAAAAGAATAGATGTCAACGATATCGATTTCGCCGGGGCTAAGTAGTTGATACGGATTCCCCCAAGGGTCAAGCGGTAGACGTTTGATAAAGCCTTCGTTTGGGTAATTTCTTGGAATAGGTTCAATGGTAGGCATGGTTACCAACGCTTCTAATCCTTGTTCTGTGGTCGGAAAACGATTGGTGCGTAGCTTAAACATTTCCAGTTGACCTTCGAGCGTTTGAATATCAACAGCCGCCTTTTTGATCTGAGCTGTGCCTTGGTTTTCGAAAATCTGTGGTGCCACAAATGCAGCCATCATACCGATAATAAAAAGTACCACCATAATTTCGATTAAGGTAAAACCCAACTCATGCTTTGTGCCGTTGCGAGTTGCCTGTTTGCGTCCATTTAACGCCATTACATGTGTCTGATTACTCATAAAATTACCTCTTAGACTAAACTGTTTAATGCCAATATAGGCATTAGAATTGCCATTACTATAAATAGTACAACACCGGCCATAACGACAATCAGCACGGGCTCGAATATTTTCAGAGAGATGCTCACGGTCGACTCAAACTCTCTATCTTGGTTGTCGGCGGCTCTCGCTAACATTTGTTGTAACTCGCCAGAACGCTCACCGGATGCAATCATATGCATCATCATCGGTGGAAAAATTTTGGCGTGGTCTAACGCGTTTCTTAAGCTCGATCCTTCTTTTACCTTTGAGGCTGCTTCTTTGACTGCGCCTTTGAGGTGGAGGTTTTCTAACACATTGCCTGCAATGCGCATTGATTCTAATAAAGGCACAGCACTGGCGGTTAAAATGCTCAATGTGCGAGCAAACCTTGCTGTGTTGGTGCTCCTTGTCAAACGACCAACGAAGGGCATACGCAATAATTTCTTATCATATTTTAATCGTATGCGAGGAATCGTTAACAGTTTTGCTACTAAAAATATAATTAGGACAAGCAAAATAGCCGCATAAATTCCGTAGTTTTGCACCCCGTTACTGATGGTAATAAGAATGTTGGTGATGGTGGGTAACTCTTGTCCCATTTGGTCAAACTGGCCAACAATAGTAGGGACGACTTGCACTAACAACATAATCACAACGGCAACAGCAACAGTCATCATTATTAAGGGGTAGACCAAGGCTTGAATAATCTGATTACGCGTTTTTTCTCTGTTTTCAGTGTATTCAGCGAGTCGGTTTAGTACCGTGTCCAAGTGTCCAGACTTTTCACCCGCGGCGACCATGGCGCGAAATAGGTTATCAAAAACATAAGGAAATTCAGATAATGCTTCGGCAAATCCGTGGCCTTCGACCACTTTGCTGCGCACCGCCATCATCATGTTTTTATGACGTGGTTTTTCGCACTGCTCAGCAACGGCGAGTAAGGCTTCTTCAATGGGCAAAGCTGACTCAATCAACGTCGCCATTTGACGTGTTAATAGGGCCAGTTCACTGGCCGAAATCTTAGCTTTAAATAATGAGAAGGAGGCCTGATTCTTCTTCTCTTGCTCAGCAACCTGCTCAACTTCAAGTGGAATAAAACCCTGCTCACGAATTTGTTGGCGGATTTGGCGGGCGTTATCGCCTTCCAATACACCGTTTTTGGATTTTCCATTGGCATCCATGGCCTTATATGCAAAGGCTGCCATATTATTCCTCTCTGGTAACTCGTAATACTTCCTCTAAAGAAGTGACTCCGAGTAATACTTTGTCGCAGCCATCTTGACGAATAGAAGGAGTGGTTTTGCGTATGTGCTTTTCAATCGCTTGCTCACCCTTGCCTTCGTGCATCATTTCGCGGATACGTTCATCAACGATCAACTGTTCATGAATACCGGTTCGGCCTCGGTAACCAGTGTGGTTGCATGCAGTGCAACCAACGGGGCGATATATAACCACTTGTTCGGCATTCGCAATATTCAATGTTTCGCGCTCAGTAACGGTTGGTTCGTGAGGCTTCTTACACTCCTTGCACAATTTGCGAACTAGGCGTTGTGACAACACTGACAATAAACTACTCGATAACAAAAACGGCTCAATGCCCATGTCTTCTAAGCGAGTAATGGCGCCAGCCGCGGTATTTGTATGCAACGTTGACAATACCAAGTGGCCGGTTAAACTTGCTTGTACTGCAATTTGTGCTGTTTCAAAATCACGTATTTCACCGACCATAACCACATCAGGGTCTTGCCGCAATATGGCTCTCAAGCCTCTTGCAAATGTCATGTCAACACGCGGGTTAACCTGTGTTTGACCAATACCTTCCAAGTCGAATTCAATTGGGTCTTCAACCGTAAGAATGTTGCGGTCTTTAGAATTTATCTCGCTTAAACCGGCATACAAAGTGGTGCTTTTACCTGAACCTGTTGGGCCGGTGACCAGCATGATGCCATGTGGTTTGCGAATAAGACTTGAAAAGTGGGTGCGATTATCCAGGGTCATGCCCAAGTCTTGTAAATCAAGACGCGCGTTATTTTTATCAAGTAAGCGCAATACAACCCGCTCGCCGTGACTCGAGGGCATAGTGGATACACGTACATCAACTGCACGTCCTGCGATCCGCAAACTTATACGCCCATCTTGAGGTATACGTTTTTCAGCGATATCCATTTTTGACATGACTTTAATACGCGACACCAACATAGAAGACATTTTGCGGTGAGGACGTAATATTTCGCGCAATACGCCGTCAACACGGAAGCGCACGACTAGCTGATTTTCAAAGGTCTCGATATGAATATCAGAAGCACCTTCTTTAATTGCCTCCCCAAGCATGGCGTTAATAAGGCGAATAATCGGTGCGTCGCCTTCACTTTCGAGCAAGTCTTCTGTGTCGGGTAAGTCTTCGGCTAATGATAGCAAATCGCTTTCGTTACCTAGGTCTTCCATTAACTGTTTGGCGGCACTTGAATCGCGCTGAAAGCTGCTGGTTAGCAATTCTTCAAAACGAGTTTCAGCAATTTCTTCAAGCACAAAGGTTTGCTTTAGAAAGCGTCGAACTTCAGCAAATACAGACAATTCGGTGCTCGGCGTATGGTAGACCTTAACCGGTTCGTGCGCCGACTCGACTAACACTTTAAAGCGTTTGGCAAAGCTAAAAGGCAGTTGCAGCGCAGCTAAGGGCTCAGCCTCTTCAATTGCGCCCTGTGTGACCTCGTCGGTAACGAGTGCCTCGGTTTCTACTAAACTAAGATCATTAATAACGTCCGACATCGCTAATCGTTACCTTGTTTGGCTTTCTTTTCTTCGTCTCGCAAGTAAGTATCAAAAGAAGGCGGTAAAGTCATCGAGTCATCCCATGCAGGTAGCGAAGGTCCCTCCGTGAATGGCATTAATGGTACACCTTCAGATTGACGTTTTAACTGCTCTGCACGAATATAATTATATTTTTGTAAGCTGATTTTATTTGAAGTAATACCGTCACGTATAATAGTAGGACGAATGAATACCATTAGATTACGTTTGCGCTTGCTTACTGTTGTTGACTTAAATAAGTGACCAAGAAGGGGTATATCGCCTAGTAAAGGCACTTTAGAAATACTTTCTTGAACGTCCTCATCAATTAGGCCGCCCAGCACAATTGTGCCGCCATCATCCACAATTACCGTGGTTTTGATTTCACGCTTATTAATTGAAATATCAACCGAGGTTGCACCAGATACACTGGATACCTCTTGCTCTATTTGCAATTGAATGGCGTCCCCCTCGTTAATTTGCGGCGTCACTTTGAGTTTAATACCAACATCTTGGCGCGTAACTTGTTGGAATGGGTTGGCGTTATTCGAGCCGGTAGCAGAGCCAGTAATGATTGGCACTTCTTGGCCGACAATAAAGAAGGCTTCCTCGTTATCCATTGTAGTTAAATGCGGTGTTGCTAGGATATTAGAATTAGTGTCAGTACTGACCGCTTGCACAACGGCGCCCCACCCATTGTTGACAACGCCAGCAAGCAAACCATTAGCACCGCCTAGTAAGGCAGCAAGTGGTGCATAGTTGCCCTCCACAGTGGTGGTTGTTGCCACTGTGTCAGCATTTGAATTAGTCGTAAAGCCTTTCACTTCGGTACTTTCCGCTTCACGCAACGCCACACCTAATGAACCTACCCCGATAACACCATTCGTAAATTGTGTACCGCCGCCTTCTTCTGATACCCACTGTACACCTAATGTGGTGCCGTCGCCTTCGAATACTTCAACGATAATAGCTTCAACTTGCACTTGTGCACGGCGTACATCAAGTCTGCGTATAACGTCTTCAAGTGAGCGCATCATGTCGGGCTCAGCAGTGATCACCAATGAGTTAGAGTCTTCATGCGAATCGATACTGATATCACGATTGCTATTGCCACCGCGACGCTGGGTTGCTGTGCCACCTTGGTTATCAGCCTGAATACCAGCGCTGACGCCTTGTAATACGTTGACTAAGTCTTCAGCTTTGGCATAATTTAGGCTAATTACACGCGTATTGCCGTTGGTTTCTAACTCCTGATCCATGCGGCTAACAAGGTTAATTAAGCGCTGACGGGCTTTTATATCGCCGCTAACAATGATGCTGTTTGTACGGTCATCAGCAACCACACGAGGGTCTGATTTACCCACTCCACCGGCTGACTTACCTTGCGATTTATTAATACTTTCAATAATGCGCACCATTTCGGTCGCAGACGCATATTTAAGTTTGATGACCTCTACTTCTTCATCACCTGCGCGGTCAACGCTTTCGATAATTTTTACTAAGCGGTTCACCACCGCCGCGCGTCCAGTTAGCATCATTACATTTGATGGGTCATGGCTGACGACGTTACCGCCGCCGGCTTGGTCATTCAATTGACGAAGAATAGGTGCAAGTTCGCGTACTGGCACATTGTATACAGGAAGCACTCGGGTGATCATTTCATCACCCTTTAGAAGATCGCCATCGACGACGGGGATATTTGATGTTTTGGCGTCTTTGGAACGAACAATTTTGAGTATACCACTTGGCATCTCAACAACGGCAAAGTCGTACACTTGCAGCACGTTCATGAAAAATTGATAGTATTGTTCTTCTGTCAATAAGTCGTAGCTACGAACGGTGATTTTACCGCGCACATTAGGGTCGACGATAATCGTCCGTTGCAGGTTTTTACCGACAATATTAATAAACTCGGTAATTTCGGTATTTTTAAAATTCGGACTATATTTCGTTGCATAAGCATTACCGGCAGCGAACAAGGTTGCTGCTATGCTTGCAGCAATTGTTGTCATCTTCAATAATTGACGAATGCTGGTGGTTTTTTGGCTGTCCTGCCTCATATTACGACCTTTTTAATTATTCTTCAGACGACGGAATGTCGATATCAAGTGACCAAGCCTCATCGCCCCTTAGGACTTCTAACTGCAGAAATTGTGCTTCTCTAAGAACGTTAATTGCTTCTAATGATTGTGCTGGATCAGATAAATCCAATCCATTGATTTGGGTAATAACATCGCCTGAGCGTAAACCGACACTACTGAAAAATTCAGCTTGTTTGCCGGGTGACACTTGATAGCCAATTAACACACCATTCGGTGTATGAGGTTTGATGGCAATAAAGTCAGTGAAGCTGGTTGGCGACTGACTCATTTGTTCGCGCATTTCCCTAATGCTATCAGAGGGCTGTTCTGAATCACTGTCAGGCATTTGGAATTCAACAGGGCCTTGTGGGGTCTCAAATTCTTGCGCCTGTTGACGATACCCTTGTTCCCTAATTTGATTTGCTTCATTAAAATCAATACCGTCTAGCATCAGCGTTTCGCGAGTCAAGCCGTTTTTGATAATTACGCGGTCAATATACAGTTGGTCTAACGTGGCATTGGTGCCATCAATCTTATCACCAACGCCATAAGTGTTTTGTTTTCCATTGTTTTCTACAACGGCCGCTCCCACTTTTGGGTCAGTACTTGAAACTACACCAGTCAATGTGAGGTTTAATTTAGTTTCGGGTGCATCGGTTATCTCAGCTAAGATAGTAGCAATCGGTTTTGCTTCAGGGTTGCCAAATAAATTCAATTTAGTCAGTGGTAATATATCTAAACGAGATGCAGATAGGGCCGGTGAAGCGTCAACATTATTAAGCAACGCCGATTGTGACGATTCAGGCTGCGGGATAAGTCGCCAAGTGAGTTCGGCTGCGAACGCAATAAGATATAGCGAGAGCAACACAACAATCAAAAGTATGATTTTGTTTTGGTGCTGACCATACATTCTTAAAGCAGGTTGCAATGATAAATTGGTTGCTGTCATTTTCTCTGTAATATTAATATTATAAACTTAATTTGTACCCATCATATCTAGTCATAAGGGCCTGAACAATAGCTAAGCTCATAAGAGATACAATTTTTTATAATTAAAAATAACTGGTAATAGCTAAAAGACAATGAAAAAACAAAATAGTGCAAATACAAACAAAAAAATGCAAACCTCGGATTTTTACCTTGTTAGGAGTAAAATAAGAATTACCTAATCACAGAATCCTATATTTAGGTTGTTACTCTCATGACAGTTAACTGTCGAAACGCGGCTATTTCAAATAACATTGGCAAACCACCTCTGTGATCAATATCTATTTTGGATAATCCAGAGACGACCATTAAGAGCCTGTCGTTATATGAGTCAAGTTGAGAAAGCTTTTTTAATAGATGAATACCATCTATGTTCGGCATTTGAATATCAGTAAACACGATATCGGGTTTCTAAGCGCCTATTTGTATTAACCCCTCAAAACCATCTGTTGCTGTTGTTAAAAAAATAGGTAAATTTCAACCTTCAATTGTCATTTTGTACAACATAATGATGTCGGGCTCATCCTCTATCACTAATTATTCTGCTTTTTCCGAATTTATGTAAGCCCAGATCAAAAAATGTTCGTAGTCAAGTGTTGGTTATGAACCAGAATATAGCCAAGTAAAAGAATGTGCTTAAAAGAATGTGCTTAAAAAAATGTGCTTACTAGTGTCGTTAATCATTTAGCTTTTATACTCAGGGCGTTATCATTGCTGGCGAATTACTATTTTGGATGCAATAGGCGGTATCCATTGGAATAGTAAGCCTATTACAGTTAGATTTGCGGTAGTTTTAAAAATAGTCTGCTACCATATGAGGCATGAATAATAGAAAAAAGAATAACTCGTTTGTTATTTTGAGAATTGATAAAGGGTTCGCGACTGCGCGGCACTACAAGACCCGATCGCTGGTCCATAAAGTGGTCCAAGTTCGCAAAGTCTCCTCCAATAGTCAATGATGTAAGTCAGGAAAAATGCCAGAGGTTCGGGCTTTGGCAGATCCTGAGACTGGAGCGAATTGCAGTTACCATCTCTAGTCATGAGGATCTGAAAAATAGCTAAGCTCATAAGAGATACAATTTTTTATAATTAAAAATAACGGGTGATAGCTCAAACACAATGAAAAAGCAAAATAGTGCAAATACAAACAAACAAAACGCCAGCCAAAGTAATACAGCTAAGGCTGATCAAGATGCAAAAAATGTGCGAATTGATAAATGGTTATGGGCCGCACGCTTCTGCAAAACGCGTGCGATTGCCAGAGAATTAGTGCAATCGGGCAAGGTTCAGTACAATAAACAGCGTTCTAAATCCAGCAAGTTGGTTGAATTGGGCGCAATAATTCAAATTCCAACCGGTTTTGATCAAAAAACAGTAATAGTCAAAGAGGTTATCGGGCAACGTAGAAGCGCCCAATTGGCGCAATTACTGTATGAAGAGACAGCGGAGAGTATTGCACTTCGTGAAAAGAATGCAGTGGCCAGAAAATTGAGCATTTTTCATAGCCCAAGACCGGACGGTCGACCGGATAAAAAGCAGCGTCGACAAATTATTCAATTTAAACATCAATAGATAGTTTATGAGCTAAGTAGAGATTTATGACAGTGAAGCAAGACCAGTTAGATAGATTCTTATTTGAAGATCGCAATGTGCGCGGCGAATTAGTCAAATTGTGCGATAGTTATCAGGGTATTTTAGACTCTTACCATTATCCCCCCATTATCCAAGATCTTTTGGGTGAGCTAATGGCTGCGGCCTGTTTATTGACAGCAACACTGAAATTTGAAGGCGAAGTATCCTTGCAAATTCAAAGCGAAGGCTTGGTTAAATATGCGGTTATCAACGGCACACATGACCAAAAATTACGCGGTGTTGCGCGCTGGAACGAACAATTTAAGTTGCCTTCTTGTTTTGCCGATTTGTTTAAAAAAGGCTATTTGGCTATCACATTAGCGCCTAAAGATGGTGAACGCTATCAAGGCATTGTGGCGCTGGACAAGCCGACATTGGCCGAATGTTTAGAAGACTATTTTTTGCAATCTGAACAGTTACTAACAAAGGTGACTTTGTTCACGCAACGTGATGACAACCGTGCTGTCGCTGGTGGTATGTTGTTGCAGGTGGTCCCTGAAAGTAGCGAAACATCTCAAGCTCGCGAAAATCCTGATTTCGAACATTTAGGGCACATGATGAACACGCTAAAAATTGAAGAGTTATTTAGCTTGCCAACGGAAGAGATTTTGCATCGCTTATATCACGAAGAACAAATACGTCTGTTTGAGTCTCAGCCGGTTACTTTTAGTTGTGATTGCTCAAAAGAGCGCAGTGCTATTGCATTACAAAATGTGTCTAAAGCTGATCTGCTTGAGATTGTAGCTGAGGAAGGTGCTGTGGTGATGAATTGCCAATTTTGTCATCAAGAATATCGTTTTGATAGCATTGACGTTGAAAATATTCATGCTGACAATGTCGTGGTTGATGAGCAAAGGCACTAATTGCCGAAGGCCTTGTATTTAGTTGAATGAGTTAGCTACTATAGGGAATGCTAAAGCCAGCAGAAAGGCCACCAGATGCGTGATTGGTGAAAAGCATTTTACCGCCGTGGCTTTCGACAATGCGTTTGGTTATGGCGAGGCCGAGTCCTGATCCAACTGAACCACGTGCTTTGTCGCCCTGTGCGAATGGCGCAAACAGCATTGGAATGTCAGATTCAGGAATGCCTTTGCCATAGTCACGTATATTGCAAATTAAGGATTTGGATTGATGATCAACTTTGGTGATAATGCAGATGTTTTTGCTACCATATCGAAAAGCGTTTTCAATTAAATTATCCAGCACGCGCTTTATGCCAATAACGCGTAACTTTGCATTCGGTAACTTTGCTACTTGTAGTTCAATATTATGTCCAGACTCAAGCAATCGGCCTTCAATGAGCTCTTTTATAAGGCGGTTTAAGTCGACGTTTTCAGATGCTTCTTGTTGGTCTTGTCGTGCGTAATCAATGAATTGGTCGATAATTGCATTCATGTCTTCAATATCATGCTCAATACCGTCTTTCACCCAGTCCTGATCGTCGGGCAACATTTCACTAGCCAAACGGATCCGAGTTAATGGCGTTCGCAAGTCGTGCGATATACCTGCGGTCATCAACACGCGATCGCTTTCTAGTTGATGAATGCCTTGTGACATCTTATTAAAGGCATTGGTTACCGCTACCATTTCACTGCTACCTTCAAGTGCTAATGGGTCGGGAAACTGACCTTTACCCACCTTGTGCGCGGCTTTTTGCAGTGCTTGCAAGGGCCTATTTAATCGCCGTACAAATAACCAGCCGCCAGCAACACTTAAAATACTGATAACAATGAGGTAGATGGTAAGTGGTGAAAAGTCGCTTTCTTCCATGCCTTGCATTGGAATTGAAATCCAAATATTTGGGTCCTGCGGTGGGCGTATCCAAATTAAATAATTAACGCCACCAGTGGTTCTAACATCGGTTTCACCGCCAAGACGCTTTGAAATTGCATCAGACATAAAGCTGTAATAAGTAGCGTCGCGTAATCCGGCATGCATAGCTGTTTCTGTTGTGTGAAATCGCGTGCCAGTGGTCTCCATAAACTCTTCATGCAAAGGATTGTCCGGGGAATTGAGGCCCTGTAAAAATATCTGTTCAACTTGGGTGGCAACTAAGGCGTTTATTTGCTGGTAGCTGGGGCGAATAAAATAATTGATGACGGATATGTAGGTCACGATTTGGTTGATCAGCAGTAAACCTGCAATCAACACAACTGTTTGTCCAAAGGTACTCTTGGGGAGGAATCGCACGTGACTTAAACGTCTACTGCACCGTCGGGCACAAATACATAACCTAAGCCCCACACAGTTTGTATGTAGCGTGGGTTAGCAGGATCTTCTTCAAGCATTCTACGCAGTCGAGAAACTTGCACGTCGATACTTCTTTCCAATGCGCTGTAATCTCGACCGCGGGCTAAATTCATTAATTTGTCACGTGAAAGTGGCTCGCGAGCGTGTGTTACTAATGATTTTAAAACGGCAAACTCACCGCTTGTGAGTGTTAGCGGTTCACCATTATCTGACATTTCACGGGTGGCTAAATTGAGTTTGTAACTACCAAAGCTAACAATTTGCTCGGACTGCGATGGTGCTCCGGGCGCTTCGGTTGTTTTACGCCGCAAAACCGCTTTTGCTCTGGCAAGCAGTTCTCTGGGGTTAAACGGTTTTGGTAGATAGTCATCTGCGCCCATTTCAAGACCTATAATGCGGTCTACTTCATCACCTTTCGCGGTTAGCATAATGATCGGAATTTGATTTTCTTGCTGACGTAAACGTCTGCAAATAGACAAACCATCTTCATCAGGTAGCATTAGGTCTAAAACCATCAAATGAAAATTTTCGCGCTCTAACAATCTATCCATTTGCTCGCTATTAGCAGCAGTGCGCACTTGGTAGCCTTGTTCAACTAAATATCGCTCTAACAAAGAGCGTAAACGCATGTCATCATCAACAACTAAAATTTTCGAGGTTTCCTGACCCATGGCTATCACTCAACTCTTTATTTAATAATCCATATTATATGCCATCAATGACAAAGTCGAAAGAGGGGATAGGAGGATGATTGTTACAAATGATGTCAGATATACACATATCTGTTTGCTGTAATTGACATAATTCAATGACTGAATTTTAGTCAAAAAAAACCGCCGATAAACGGCGGTACAACTAATCCACGCAATCAACGAATTAGCTGTTTTTCTTCACTACATTCACAAGATAGCATTTTGCTATTTTTATACAATGGTTAACGGGGTAAAAAACTCAAATCTTAAGCTAACTTGTTGTCCGAATAAGGAATTTACTTATCACTCCATTTATTACGTTATTTATTTTGTGCCAACCAATCCATTTGGTAACCCGCTCGGCGTTTTTGATCAAGTAACTCCTCAATTAACGGTGTTAAAATTAATTCCATTGCTAAACCCATCTTGCCACCAGGCACAACAATCGTATTGATGCGTGACATAAATGCACCGTCGATCATTTTAAGGAGATAAGGGTAGTCGACACTTTTCATTTCACGACGAAAGCGCACGACTACAAAGCTTTCATCTTGAGTCGGAATTTCGCGCGCACTAAATGGGTTTGATGTATCAACCGTAGGCACTCGCTGAAAGTTAACATGGGTACGCGAAAACTGCGGCGTAATGTAATGAAAGTAATCGTCCAGACTGCGCACAATGCTGCTCATCACGGCGTCACGAGAATGGCCCCTGTCGGTTGTATCGCGTACAATTTTTTGGATCCACTCCAAGTTTACGATAGGAACCATGCCTACTAACAAGTCAACGCGAGAAGCGACGTCAACCTCGTCGGTCTTAACACCACCGTGTAAGCCTTCATAGAATAATAAATCGGTGTTTTCAGGCAAGTCTTGCCAAGGTGTAAAAGTGCCGGGCATTTGGTTGAATGGCACTGCTTCATCAAAGCTATGCAAGTATTCTCTGTGCTGGCCTTTGCCTGTTTCGCCGTATTCTACAAACAACTTACTGAGTAATTCGAAATCGTTAGCATGAGGGCCAAAATAGCTAATATGCCGACCTTGTTCCTGTGCCTTTCGGATCTCAACTTCCATTTCAGGACGCGTAAAACGATGAAAGCTGTCGCCGCCAACAGAGGCTGAATTGACCTTCAGGTTGCGAAATATATGCCTTATAGCATTAGTCGTTGTGGTCGTACCAGCACCGGATGATCCGGTTATTGCAATAATAGGGTGTTTTAATGACATAGGCTTCTAGGGTAATTGGATTACCCTAGTTATAAGCAACCCTGAACAAGAGTCAAGGTGTTTTTCAGTTCTCGTTGTTTTCACGCGCAATTGCACGGTACGCAATATCGGTTCTAAACATGACACCTTGCCAGTCGATTGCATCAACTAAGGCGTATGCATTTTGCTGAGCTTCGGTCACTGTTTTGCCCAAACCGGTTGCACATAAAACGCGACCGCCATTGGTCACAATTTTATCACCATCTATTTTGGTGCCTGCATGGAATACCTTACCGGGCAACGCGGCAGCGTCATCTAAACCGTGTATCTCGTCGCCTTTTGGATATGCACCAGGATAGCCCGCGGCAGCAAGTACTACGCCGACAGAAGCGCGCTCATCAAAGTCAATTTGTGCTGTGTCGAGTTGTTGCTTGCAAGCTAACATGCACAGCTGCACTAAGTCAGATTGCAGGCGCATCATAATCGGTTGGGTTTCAGGATCACCAAAACGGCAGTTGTATTCGATGACTTTTGGCGTGCCGTTAGCATCAATCATCAATCCCGCATAGAGGAACCCAGAGTAAGGATTACCTTCGTCCGCCATGCCCGCTACAGTAGGTGCAATGATTTCGCGCATCACCCTGTCAAAAATTTCAGGCGTGACCACAGGAGCGGGTGAATAAGCGCCCATACCACCCGTGTTTGGTCCTTGGTCTTGATTGTAAGCACGTTTGTGATCTTGGCTGGTAGCAAAAGGCAGAACGTTTTTACCGTCCACCATTACAATGAAGCTGGCTTCTTCACCATCCAAAAACTCTTCAACAACAACGCGACTCCCAGCGTCGCCAAACACGTTATCAGCAAGCATGTCTTTAATCGCATCTTCTGCTTGGGACAACGTCATTGCCACAATAACGCCCTTTCCTGCTGCTAAGCCATCTGCCTTAACCACAATAGGCGCGCCTTTTTCTCGTACATAAGCAAGGGCAGGTTCTATTTCAGTAAAGTTAGCATAGTCGCTGGTAGGAATCTTATGTCGAGCTAAGAAGTCTTTGGTAAAGGCTTTTGAGCCTTCTAGCTGAGCAGCTCCTTTTGTAGGGCCAAAAATAGCGAGCTTATGCGATTGAAACAAATCAACAATACCAGCAACTAGCGGCGCTTCGGGACCGACAATTGTGAGCCCTATTTTTTCAGACAAAGCAAAATCTAACAATGCTTGGTTATCTTCAGCTGCTATTGCAACGTTAGTTAGTTTAGGTTCAAGTGCAGTACCTGCATTGCCGGGCGCAACGAAAACGTCGGTGACCAATTTTGATTCTGCCACTTTAAATGCCAAAGCATGCTCTCTGCCACCACCACCAATAACCAATACTTTCATTCGCTTTCTCAATTTACTGAATTTTGTTAATTTGGGCTCGTTAGTTTTTTATAAAAATGAAAACCATACCTGCCCTTCGAACGTTACCGCATACTTATCTTATGGGTATCTTATACCTGCAATATATTAATGCTTAAAGTGTCGCATACCGGTGAATACCATTGCGATGCCATGTTCATTGGCTGCTGCAATTACTTCATTGTCACGCATTGAACCGCCTGGTTGAATAACCGCTTTAATACCAGCCGCCGCAGCAGCGTCAATACCATCACGGAATGGGAAGAAGGCGTCTGAGGCCATTACGCAGCCGTCAACTTGCAAACCTTCGTCAGCCGCTTTAATACCCGCTACTTTTGCAGAATATACTCGGCTCATTTGACCCGCACCAACGCCAATAGTCATGCTGTCACGGCAATATACTATCGCGTTTGATTTTACGTATTTCGCGACTTTCCAAGAAAATAGTAAGTCGTCTAATTGCTTATCAGTCGGCTGTACTTCAGTGACTATGGTTAAGTCATCTCTTTCGACCATACCGAAATCTCTTTCTTGTACCAACAAGCCACCATTAACGCGTTTAAAGTCATAACCTTCAGTTAATTGACCTTGCCATTCACCACAGACAAGCAAGCGTATGTTCTGTTTTACCGATATTATTTTTTGCGCTTCAGCACTGACGGCAGGGGCAACGATGACCTCGACAAATTGGCGGTCAATAATGGCTTGGGCTGTTTTAGCATCCAATTCACGGTTAAAGGCGATAATGCCACCAAATGCAGACGTAGGGTCTGTTTTATAGGCGTTGTCATATGCTGTATAAATATCCTCAGCAATTGATACACCGCAAGGGTTGGCATGCTTTACGATAACGCAGGCTGGCTCTTCGAATTCTTTTACACATTCAAGTGCTGAGTCGGTATCGGCGATATTGTTAAAGGATAATTCTTTACCCTGCAATTGGACTGCCGTGGCAACTGACGCTTCTTGTATTTCGTTCTCAACATAAAAAGCAGCTTCTTGATGGCTGTTCTCACCGTAGCGCAAGTCTTGTTTTTTTGTCATTTGAATATTAAATGTGCGCGGAAATTCGCTATGATTATGCCCGCAACCTTCCTCACATGATTGACTCACCTCTTCAATTTTAGCGCCGAAGTAGTTAGCAATCATGCCGTCATATTCGGCGGTATGTTCGAACGCTTTTATGGCTAAATCAAAACGTGTAGCGAAAGTTACACTGCCTCGATTGTCGTGCATTTCTTGCATCACTTTAGCGTAATCATTAACGTTTACCACGATCGTGACATCATTATGGTTTTTAGCTGCAGCACGCACCATAGTTGGGCCGCCAATATCTATATTTTCAACAGCGTCGGCCAGACTACAGTCTGGGTTTGCCACGGTAGCAGCGAATGGATAAAGGTTCACAACCACTAAATCGATAGGCGTAATATTTTGTTCCTGCATTACGCTTTGGTCAAGATCACGGCGACCTAAAATGCCGCCATGAATTTTAGGATGTAATGTTTTAACGCGACCATCCATGATTTCTGCTTGCCCAGTGTGCTCAGAGACGTCTCTGACAGATATTCCATTTTCTCTCAATAATTTGGCGGTCCCGCCAGTAGAAAGAAGCTCTACGCCTAGGTCAACTAAGGCCGAAGCGAAGTCGATGATACCGGTTTTGTCTGAAACGCTTAATAAGGCTCGTTGGATAGGTTTAGCTTTTTGCATTGTGTTCTCTACTGTTATTGGCTTTACTGTCATGGCTCTAACGTTATTGATTCTAAAGTCAGCGTTTTACAACTAACAAATTGAGGGATTTAACGGTCACTGGATGGGAGCGCATGATACTAAATTTTGCTGTTTTTAGCATCAAAAATATTGGTTGATGTTGCAGAATATAATACCTTCTATTGCAACCACCTTGTTATACTGTGATTTGAGCAATGCTAAATCGAATTTGACCTTGTGTATTAATACATTTAACGGTGCAGTTACGAATTACCAAAGGATAATCGTATGAACATAAGAAAGTCAGTGTTAATTTCAATTGTAACACTCAATATCATCGGCACTAGTGGCTGCGCAAATATGAACCAAGCAGATTGTGAAACAGCTAATTGGCAGGCAATTGGCTATGAAGATGGGGTCGCTGGTGCTCGTGATTCGCAGTTTTCGCAACATCGTCAAGAATGTGCTGAATATGGGATCACTGCAAATATTGAGGATTATTTGCGTGGTCACGACAAAGGGTCTACAAAGTATTGCACTCAGACCAATGGTTTTTTTCTTGGAATGAAAGGACAAAATTATAATAGAAATTGCCCACAAGATTTAGCGCCTGTATTTTTAAGTGGTCTAACCGATGGCAAGCAAATTTATTCTGCACAGCGCGTCATGGATTCAGCCGATGAGGCTTTAGAGCGTCTTTACATAAGAATTGAAAATATTGAAGAAGTGATACTAGATAAAAACAATTTTATGATAGCTGATGGTTTGGTGCGTGCCGAGAGACTTGAAATCAGGCAGCAAATAGAGTCGTTGGAAATCGCTATGCTTGAGCTTATTGCTCTTATTCCCGAATACCAAGATGAGCACGCTCGTGCTATCCGAAACTACGAGGGTGTGAAGCAGTCGTTTGCTAATTATTTCTAACGCGTAAAGTTGATTATAGGCGTCTAAAGTGATTTGTTAACAGATTTCAAAGATAATAAAAAAGCTGACATGAATTAGTAAACATCAGCTTTAATTGTATTGACGAATGTAAAACTTGGGGGTGAGTTTTGGCAATAGAAGACAACATATAATGCCAAAACAACAATCAACGCTTTATTAATTCATACCATACTGTTTGAGTTTCTTACGTAATGTACCGCGATTGATCCCCATTAAGTTTGCTGCTCTTGTTTGGTTGCCACGGGTGTATGTCATTACTTCTTCCAACAACGGCGCTTCAATTTCAGCGAGAACTAAGTCATACAAGTTGTCGATATCTTGATTTTCTAGTTCTTTTAAATACTTATTAACCGCTTGCTTAACTGACGCTCTAAGAGGCTTTTGAGTTTGAGCTTGGGTTGGCGTAGTTACGGTTGTTGTAAATGGTGAAGTTAAGTTTTGATCGAACATAATACTTTTACTGCTCTTTATTAAGTAAAAACTATGCCGCAGGCGATACAGACAAATTGTCTAGCTCTGGCAGCGATGAAAAATAAGCAGTTAATGCGTCAATTTGGCTTTCGCCCTCTTCGATAGCATTAAATGCGCGCCGAAAGGTTCTATCAGAATCATACTTATCGACGTACCAACCAACATGTTTTCTAGCAATACGCACTCCCGTCGTATCGCCATAAAATTGCTGAACATTTTGAATATGCTGTGTAAGCACATCTAATTTTTCAGCGATTGATGGTTCTGATAAATATTCTCCGGTACTCAAAAAATGACTAATTTGACGAAAAATCCAAGGGTTACCTTGAGCTCCTCTGCCAATCATTATTCCATCTGCCCCGGTGTATCTAAGAACTTCTTTCGCGTCATCTACGGACATGATATCTCCGTTAGCGATGACTGGTATACTGATAGTCTCTTTAATTTTTCTGATCGTATCGTATTCCGCGTTCCCTTTATACATACAGGCACGCGTTCTTCCATGAACTGCAAGTGATTGAATGCCATTTGCTTCAGCAATTTGAGCAATCTGAACACCATTTCTGTTATCAGTGTCCCATCCTGTACGGATCTTCAAAGTAACAGGAACTGTGACTGCAGCGACTACTGCTTTCACAATAGCCTCAACCAATTCGGGTTGTTGCAGTAAAGCAGAACCTGCAAACTTTTTATTCACTTTCTTAGCCGGGCAGCCCATATTGATATCGATGATTTGTGCACCATTATCGACATTAAACTGCGCTGCTTGCGCCATCAATGATGGCTCTGAACCCGCAATTTGAACCGAACGTATACCCGATTCACCTTGATGATTCATTCTTAGTTGCGATTTAGTTGTGTTCCACACTTTTGGATTACTCGAAAGCATTTCAGATACAACCAAACCAGCGCCCATATTTTTACACAACTGCCTAAAAGGCCTATCTGTTACTCCAGCCATTGGAGCAAGTATCAAGTTGTTGTCTAAGATGTAAGGACCAATTTTCAATTAAAATTCCTATTTTCCTACGCATGCTAAATTAAAACGATTATCGTAGAATCACAAAATTGTAACTGGTCTACCTTGGGCTACAATGTGCGCATATTACTACTTTTTGTACAAAAAAAAAGCACAAAGTTTTTTTCAATGGCTGAATAACATGCTTCAAAAAAAATATTTTGATTTATGTCAATTAGTTAAGTATGAATTTTAAATTGATTTTTTTTCAAGGCATCCCTTTAATTACAAGTACTTAATAGATCAAAAAGTAGTCTTAAACGACTAGTTAAGACGTTTTTTGTGCACTAAGTCGAACCCATTCGCCGTGTATTTCGGTTGGTTGAAAAGTGAACTGATCTTCGTAATGTGATTTTACGTCTTCGGCTTGATCGATCAATATGCCAGACATAATAAGATGCCCGTTTTTGGCACAATAATTTGATATTACAGCACTCAATTCTTTTAATGGAGCGGCCAAAATATTAGCCATCACTATATCTGCTTTCAACTCTGGCTGGTCGGCAGGTAAAAACACGGCAAGTCGACCTTCTACTTCGTTGCGAGAAGCGTTGTCCATGGTTGCCTGCAATGCTTGCGGGTCAATATCGATACCAATCACTTTTGCGGCATCCAGTTTAAGTGCTGCAATGGCTAAGATGCCTGAGCCGCAGCCAAAATCGACGACTGTTTTGTCTTTTACGTTAGCTTGATCCAGCCATTGTAAGCATAATGATGTGGTTGGGTGAGTCCCGGTTCCGAAGGCTAAGCCAGGATCGAGTAATATATTAACGGCTGTTGGGTCGGGGGCATCTAACCAGCTTGGACAGATCCATAAGCGTTTGCCAAACTGCATAGGATGGAAGTTTACCATCCATTCGCGCTCCCAATCCTTATCCTCTAATTGGTCCACAGCGTGCACAAAATCTTTGCCCAGCGCTTTGGCTTTTTGCAAATTCTTAATAACCAAGCTTAGGTCATCGCAGGCATTAAATAAGCCCACCACTTGGGTATCGGGCCATAGCAATACTTCGCCGGGTTTAGGTTCGTACATAGGCGTGTCTTTAGCATCAACAAAAGTGACAGCCTGTGCTTTGTTGGCCGATAGTATATCGCCAACGGCTTCAGCATATTCAGCTTTCACGTTAATTTTTAATTGTTGCCAAGCCATTTATTACCCTTAATTCATCATTCAAAAACAGTCGCTGTTGGCCTTTTTTGTGCGATTTATCGCGTGCCAATCATCAACTGTTACAGCGAAGGAGGGGGAATATACAGCAAATGCGCAGCGGGGTAATACTTCATTGTTACTTTTTCTTTAAAAATAGTACGGTAATTGACTGAATATTAGCTTGTAAAGAGCGCCATGGCTAAGATGCAATAGCCATTCGCTGCAAAAATAAGCAAGTAGGGGGAACCGCACTGCTTATTTATTTTTTTCCTTTTCTTCGATGGCTTGTATTTCGGTCCATATAGACTCTGATTCAGCAGTTAACATTGAATATGTTTTGATATCGCCTTTGCGCTGAGCGTGCATCGCTTGCTCAAGCTTCATGTCGTAAGTTTTGCGAAGCTTTTTTGTTGGATTTGATTTGAATAGGCCGAACATAGTTTTTTCCTCATTTTTATTATCTGTAAATATATACGTACAAGCTGTTTTTTGGTGCACTTCTTTTTGGCTATTTAATAAAATCCTCTATTTTTCGTTGTTGTTGGCTTTTTAATATTGCGACCCCGCTGCTAGAGAACAGGCTTTCAATTAGACAAAGCTGATTAAACTGCTTATCAAACTCTTCACTTTCTTGCATACATATGAGACGTTTTTTTAACGATATTAAGCCTTCTGGTCTTTGGTCTGCTTGGTCTATTAAATGTTGCGGAGCATCTGCATTTCGTTCATCTGTTAAAAATGCGAGGTTGAGTTTGCTGAGATCCTTGAATCCTAATTTACTGACTGCTTTTTTACAAAAAATAATCCATTCATCCTGATAGCTTGCATTCAATCGTTCTGGAAAAAATGGTAAGTCTTGAATGTCTTTCTGCAGGTTAACAATGTCATTAGGTATATCTAGCCAGTAGCGGAAAACAAAAAGGCTTGGGAGCTTCAGTTCAGCGTTTAAGGCGCCATAAAGTCCGGCGCTTCTAATATGAGATATTACAGACCTAAACACGTCGGCTTTAACGTTCATCTTGCTTCCTTTCACCTAAAGTCATTAATCGCATTTATACGCTTACAGAATTAAATTGATCAGGAAAACCGTTAACTTACTTCTTGATGGTCAACTTATCACAGATGGAGTGAACCCGTTCAGCATTCGTTTAATGCCTCAATAGTCCAGCCGAAATGTAAAAACGCCCTGTAATCTTCCAATAAACGGGGCGTTTGATATTTTTACGAGGTTAATTCAGCCCTTCTTACGTCAACGACGCTTACTTAGACAAACCCAACTTTTTTTCCAAATAATGGATGTTAGTGCCACCATTAGAAAAGTTTTCGTCGGCCATAATAAGCTGTTGCAGAGGCACATTAGTTTTTATACCTTCAACCACTAATTCTCGTAACGCATGGCGCATTTTTGCGATAGCCTCGTCTCGAGTGTCACCATAGGTAATCAGTTTACCTATCATAGAATCGTAATACGGAGGAACCGTGTAACCAGAATAAATATGCGACTCCCAACGAACACCTAAGCCCCCTGGGGCGTGAAACATAGTTATTTTACCTGCACAAGGTATAAAAGTTTGTGGGTCTTCTGCATTAATTCTACATTCAATAGCATGACCTCGAATTTGAATTTGCGACTGCTCAATCGATAATGGTTGCCCTGCCGCAATGCGCAATTGTTCTTTGATTAAATCAACGCCGGTGATCATTTCTGATACTGGGTGCTCTACTTGAATACGCGTATTCATTTCAATGAAGTAAAATTCGCCATTCTCATATAAGAACTCAAACGTCCCTGCGCCACGGTAGTTAATTTCGATACAAGCCCGACGGCAACGTTCACCGATTTTTTCGCGCATTTGCTCAGAAATACCCGGTGCTGGGGCTTCCTCAACTACTTTTTGGTGACGTCGTTGCATTGAACAATCTCGTTCACCTAAATGGATTGCATTGCCTTGACCGTCCGCCAGCACTTGAATTTCAATGTGACGTGGATTTTCTAAGAATTTTTCCATGTAAACGACGTCGTTATTAAATGCAGCACCCGCTTCCGCCTTAGTCATGCTAATCGCTTCTTCTAGCTCAGCTTCGCTGCGTACAACACGCATGCCACGGCCGCCGCCACCGCCTGCGGCTTTAACAATCATTGGATAGCCAATGCGCTTAGCAATGGTTTTATTCTTTTCAATATCGTCACTTAATGGGCCATCTGAACCTGGTACGCAAGGCACGCCCGCTTTTCGCATGGTAGCGATAGCGGAAACTTTGTCGCCCATTAAGCTAATAGTTTCAGCTGTAGGACCGATAAAGACGAAACCGCTTTTTTCAACGGCTTCAGCAAACTCAGCGCTTTCAGCTAAGAATCCGTAACCAGGATGAATGGCAACTGAGTTTGTAACTTCTGCAGCGGCAATGAGCCGCGGTATATTAAGATAACTCTCATTGGCTGGTGGCTTACCAATACAAATTGATTCGTCTGCCAATAAAACATGTTTAAGATTTCGGTCAGCAGTTGAATGTACTGCTACAGTTTTTATGCCCAGTTCTTTGCATGCGCGTAATATCCGCAGTGCAATTTCACCTCTATTGGCTATGAGTACTTTATCAAGCATAGTTGTCGCCTTATTCGATAACGAACATAGGTTGATCAAACTCAACAGGTTCTTGGTTATCCACGAGAATTTCTTTGACCACACCTGCTTTATCAGATTCGATTTGGTTCATCATTTTCATCGCCTCAACAATACATAAAGTATCACCTACATTAACGCTTTGACCAATTTCTACGAAGGTTTTTGACTCGGGAGAAGACGACCGATAGAAAGTACCTACCATTGGAGATTTAACAATATGCCCAGTTTGCACTGGTGCTACAACTTCAGCTGGTGCAGCGGCTGGCATCGGTGGAGCCGCCTGCATCATAGGAGCTTGCATCATTTGTGGTGCATATTGAACAGCCGCAGAAGAACCACCGCGGTGAATACGCACCGATTCTTCACCTTCGGTAATTTCAAGTTCAGATATGCCTGATTCCTCTACAAGCTCGATAAGTTTTTTTATTTTTCTAATGTCCATACTCTGTCTCTTTTTTGTATTAATAGTTGTGTGACAAACCCGAAGTCAGTGTTAACTGGGCTAGTTTAATTTTTATTCTTATTCTGTAAGGTTGTTATTAATGCATCTAAAGCAAATCGATAGCCTTGTTCCCCTAAACCAACTATTACGCCTTGTGCGATATCTGAAAAATAGGAATGATGACGAAAGCTTTCACGTTTATGCACATTGGAAAGGTGCACCTCAATGAATGGCAGATTGACCGAAAGTAAAGCGTCTCTGAGCGCTACGCTGGTATGAGTGAACGCTGCAGGATTGATAATAATAGCGTCAATTGGCGCGTTCGACGCTGCACTATCAAGGAGGGTAGACTGAATCCGATCGATAAGTTCGTGTTCTGCATTTGACTGAAAGTGAAAGAGCATCACATTTTGGCTATTAGCGTAATCAGTAAGCTCAGCCAAGATAGCTTCTAGCGTCTTTGAACCATAAATTTCCGGTTCGCGTTTTCCTAAAAGATTCAGGTTAGGCCCATTTAAAACTAAAATATTCATTAAAATGCTTATATTTTCGTTGATCAAGTCGTTAAGTTGACCGTATTTTGGCATTTTAGTTCCCGAGGTGCCAATAAGCGGTCGATTTTATTAAAAACCTGATTTTAAATTATCTAATATGTGAAATATACACAGATCGCTGCAAAGATTCAGCAAATTACTGGTCTAATCAGCGAAGTTAAGGCTATTGGATCACTCTAAATCATGGCAAAAATATAATATAGGCACTCGAGAAGTTAATAATACACGCATTCAATGCAAATCAGGGAGGCAACAAATTAGCTATCAGTGCTTTTTGACTGCCGACCAGCAATTAGACACAAAACTTACCACTCTGAAAGGCCAGGCTGACTTGGCACAAAACGAAAGTCTAACGCATGCAGTTAATCAAGCCGACAGAGTACGCTACGCTGTCATAGAAGATGGTCTCAATAAGATAACCATGTTTGAAGAAGCTTAAGAAAAATAGAGGCGTGCTAAACTCATCACCACCTCGCTTTAATTCAAAGATTTCGTTACATGCTGTGCAAAAGGTTCAGCTTTCATAAAGCCCGTAACTCGAGCACGGGGCAACTCATAGCCATTTTTGTCGAAGAACAGTATGGTGGGTAGCCCGGTAATATTAAATTGGTCTTGAAACTCGAGTCCTTGTGGCGTGTTGTCGGTCAGATCAATTTGCATCCACACTGTATTTGACAGCGCCTTAATAACACCTGGATCGGGGAACGTACGGACTTCAAACTCTTTACAGGCGACACACCAGTCAGCATATAAGTCGACCATTACGGATTTTCCGTCAGCGCTAGCGGCGGCCACTTTAACGTAGAGGTCTTCTAGGCTTTTAACAACCATGAATTCAGGATGACCTTTTTCGTTTAGCACAGTCGCGGTGCTTTTTTCAAGCAGCGCTATGGGCGCACTTTCGTCTTGACCCGATACGATTATTGTATTAATTGCATCTCTTAATCGATCAGCTTCATCTCTTAATTCACTAATCGCTTTTTGCGTGTTTTGTGACTCTGCTTTGGACGCTGATAGCGACAAACTATGCCAACCTAATTTCGCCGTGCTATCAATACCAACAACGATAGATATAACCAAGCCAACGACTATAAATAGTGTGCGAAGGCCTTTTAAAAAGCTCGTTTTAGTATCTTGGTTAACGACCAACCAGTAACTAAACAAGGCCAAACCTAGTGCCACCCAAAGTAACACCGTCCAATCGGCAATAATAAATCGCTCAACAAATAAAATGGCGACGCTGAGCATCATGAAACCGAAACTTGCTTTCACAACGTTCATCCATTGACCCGCTTTAGGTAATAATTTACCACCGGTCATGCCAAATAAAATGAGTGGAATGCCCATGCCGATGCTCAATGCATACAGGGCGGTAAAGCCCAGCGTTAAGTCGCCGCTTTGTGCGATGACCAATAAAATTGCGGTTAGCGGCGCTGTGGTGCAAGGCGATGCAACCAAGCCCGAGATAACGCCCATGATAAAGACACCAATCGGGTTACCCGCTTTTTGACTGTTACTTACGCCATTCAGTTTTTCTTGCCATTTGGATGGCAATTGAATTTCATAGCCGCCAAACATGGCAATAGCCAGCGCTACAAATAAAACAATAAAAGTGATTAGAATAACCGGTGACTGCAATGCAGCTTGGAATTGTACGCCGGCAGAAGCGACGACTAAACCCAACAAAGAATAGGTTATTGCCATACCTTGAACGTAAACAAAGGAGAGAAAAAATGCTCTGGATGTGCTTAGTTTTTCTTTACCTGCACCTACAATAATACTCGATAAGATGGGGTACATAGGAAATACGCATGGTGTAAATGCGAGTCCTAGGCCAAGTAAAACGAATAAACTCAAGGTGATTAATAAGTTGTCGTTTGAGAGCAGCCGATCAGCTAGTTGGAATTGTTCCGATTCTGGGGCTGGATCGCCTACGTCAGAAGAAGCGAGTGACGCTTCGCCTTCGGCGTCTAAATATATTACTTTGGTCGTCGGGGGATAACATAAGCCAGCCGTTGCACAACCTTGAAATCGGAGCTTGACTATAGCGTCTTGCTGGGCAGAAATAATGTCGTATTCAACCACCATATCTTCAAAAAAGACATCTGAAATGCCAAAAAATTCGTCTTCAATTTGGGTTGCTGTTGGGTAAATTGGTTCGCTTAACTCTGCGTTTTTCACTACCGTTTGAAATTGTTTTTTGTATAGGTAATAGCCGTCTTCAATGTCCCAGTTAACAACGAGTTTTCCATCTACTTGCTCAAATGCAAAGCCAAACGCTTCTTCCACTTTTAAAAATGTAGGTTGCTCGTCAAAAAGACTCTGCAGCGGATCTTTTTTATCAGACTTATTACTCTTGGTATCATCGGCAAACAGACTAGCTTGTCCTGCACTGGCAGCCGCAGCGTTAACTGTTGCTGCATTGAGAAAGATCTCGTTCTTTTGTGGTGGGTAACACAGACCGGCTTCCGCACAACCTTGAAATCTCACCTTAATTACAGCATCTTGATTTGCTTTAATAATAGGGTAAACAACGTTAATATCTTGCTTAAATACGTCAGATAATCCAAAGAATTCATCTTCGATTTGTTCAGATTTTGGATAAACGGGTTGGCCTAAAAGTGCGCCATCGGCTTCAATGCTAAATTGGTTCTTATACAGGTAGTACCCTTGTGCAATATCCCACTTTACAATTAACTCATTGCCGGATTGTTGAAAATCCATTTGAAAGGCTTGGTCTACTTTTAGAAAGCTCGGTGTGTCTTGGAATAGCGTTTGAGGTGACACGTCGATCTGCGCTTGGCCAATTTGCGGATAGCCTATAAAAACAGCCAGCATAACTAGCGTCCACGATCTTAGTGACATTCTGAATTGCTGAAAAAACTTCATAAAACCTTGTAACCTCTTATCCAATTGTATGCAGTATGTCTCTTTATAGTCGTTGCATGCAACAAGACCTGCTGTAACCTTGTCTTCTTTCACATACGTTTGACTATTTTCGAATTATTTTGCAGGCCTAATTAATCTTATTCTGTATCTGATGAAGGCACCGAGCATCTATTTATATATTGCACTTAGCGTTCTTATACGCAATTGCAGGTTAATTAGATGCGTAAATATACGGGCAAGGCCGTCACGCAAGCTACTCTTGAAATAATGTCGTCAGCCCTAATATATATATCTTGTATAAGGTTGATTAACAGAAACTTAAGATATCGGGAGACGGCATGTTTGGTCGCTTATTTATACTTTTTGCAATACTGCCTATTCTCGAAATCATGTTGTTGATCAACGTGAGCGACAATATCGGTGGCTGGAATACGTTTGCAATAGTACTTATTACTGCGTTTTTTGGTGCCTATTTTGTGCGCAGAGAAGGCGCCAACACCTTGCGTGATGTGCAACTAAAAATGGCACAAGGACAAATACCAGGTAAAGAACTAAGCGAAGGCTTGTTATTGCTGGTTGCCGGAGTGCTGTTGGTTACCCCTGGCTTTATTACTGATGTGGTTGGTTTATTGTTTACCGTTCCATTCACCCGAACTCCGATTGCGGCTGCTTTAGTAAAATCCTTTTTGAAATCGGGCAAAGTACAGGGAGGTTTTTCATTTAATCAGCAAGGTTTTAAGGCTTCAGCGTCCTCAAAGTCAGATCAAAATAAACAACAGGGCAGTGTATTCGATGCTGAATATGAGGACACAACTTATACGCCAACAACAAGTGCTGATGTGCCTTTCATTGATAGTAAAGATGACAGTAAAGATGACAGTAAATCCGATCCATCTGCGTATAAAGCGTCATCTGATGAGCAAAGCAATAACGATTTAGATGATAATAAAGAAAAAAATCGTCCAAATTGATATTATTTTATAAAAGCCCCTTGAGTTATGTCAGCGCAACCCCACTTTATTCGGAATCTGAATTTTATTCGTAGTAAAACTACGACAAAACCGCGGCTGATTATTTTGCAATAATCAGTTGTTTTAACTTAAACCAATTATATTGGAATTTTCAGGAGATTTGAAAATGGCAATTCGTCCTTTACACGACCGCGTCATAATTAAACGCGAAGAGCAAGAAAGTAAATCAGCTGGTGGCATAGTATTAACAGGCTCTGCCGCTGAAAAATCAACTCGCGGCAAAGTCATTGCAGTGGGTAACGGTCGCGTTTTAGAAAACGGCGACGTTAAAGCTTTAGACGTAAAAGTAGGTGACATGGTCATCTTTAGTGACGGCTACGGTGTGAAAACTGAAAAATTAGACGGTGAAGAAGTGCTTATCCTTAGCGAAAACGACATCTTGGCGATTGTTGAATAACAACTCCGTTTTAATTATTAACGTTCAATTAACACTTTTTGTTTTATGAGTCTTATTCCCACAAAAACGAAAAGTTGATAGCAATAAATTTAAAGGAAATTAATCATGGCAGCAAAAGAAGTACGTTTCGGTATTGATGCTCGCAATAAAATGTTAAATGGCGTCAACATTCTAGCAAACGCAGTTAAAGTCACGCTGGGTCCAAAAGGGCGTAACGTTATTTTAGAAAAGTCTTATGGTTCTCCAACCATCACTAAAGACGGTGTATCAGTTGCTAAAGAAATCGAATTAGAAGATAGATTCGAGAACATGGGCGCACAGATGGTTAAAGAAGTTGCGTCCAAAGCAAATGACGAAGCAGGCGACGGTACAACTACTGCGACTGTTTTAGCACAAGCTATCGTAGTCGAAGGTCTTAAGTCTGTTGCTGCTGGCATGAATCCAATGGATCTTAAGCGCGGTATCGACAAAGCTGTTATTGCTGCTGTAGAAGAACTAAAGAAACTTTCCACAGAATGTGCTGATACCAAAGCAATCGCACAGGTAGGTACTATTTCTGCTAACTCGGATGAAGTTATTGGTCAGATCATTGCTGAAGCAATGGATAAAGTGGGTAAAGAAGGCGTCATTACCGTTGAAGAAGGCCAAGCACTTCACAACGAACTAGACGTTGTTGAAGGCATGCAGTTTGACCGCGGCTATCTCTCTCCCTATTTTATGAACAATCAAGAGAATGGCACGGTAGAGCTAGATGCACCGTACATTTTATTGGTAGATAAGAAAGTAACTAATATTCGTGAGTTGTTGCCAACACTTGAGGCTGTAGCAAAGGCATCTAAGCCATTGTTACTTATTGCTGAAGACGTTGAAGGCGAAGCACTAGCCACGTTAGTTGTGAACAACATGCGCGGTATTGTTAAAATTGCAGCTGTCAAAGCACCTGGTTTTGGTGATCGCCGTAAAGCAATGTTACAAGATATCGCGACATTAACTGGCGGTACTGTGATTTCTGAAGAAATCGGTTTAGAACTTGAAAAAGTTCAGCTGGAAGATTTAGGTACTGCAAAACGCGTCGTTATCACAAAAGATAACACAACGATTATTGATGGAGCTGGCGAACTGGAAGCAATTAAAGGTCGTTGCAACCAAATTCGTGCACAAATTGAAGATTCATCTTCAGACTACGACAAAGAAAAACTACAAGAGCGTTTAGCTAAATTATCTGGCGGTGTTGCAGTAATCAAAGTAGGTGCTGCAACTGAAGTTGAAATGAAAGAGAAGAAATCACGTGTTGAAGATGCACTTCATGCAACACGCGCAGCAGTTGAAGAAGGTGTTGTACCTGGTGGTGGTGTTGCCTTGGTTCGTGCCGCAGCTAAGTTAGCTGACTTAACTGGTGATAACGAAGACCAAACATTGGGTATTAAATTAGCACTACGCGCAATGGAATCTCCTTTACGTCAAATCGCTACTAATGCGGGTGCAGAAGCATCGGTCGTTATTAATGCAGTTAAAAAAGGCACTGGTAACTTCGGTTACAATGCCGCTAATGACACATACGGCGACATGCTAGAGATGGGTATTCTTGACCCAACTAAAGTAGCTCGCTCTGCATTACAATTTGCAGCGTCAATTGCTAGCTTAATGATCACAACTGAAGCAATGGTTGCTGAAGCTCCTAAAGACGATAGTCCGGCAATGCCTGATATGGGCGGCATGGGTGGTATGGGCGGCATGATGTAATCTGCCCACATATGAATGCATAAGCGTTCATAACGTCTTATAAGGCCCGCAAAGCTACGTTTTGCGGGCTTTTTTGTGTTTGTAATGGTGTCATAAGATTTCATTGAAATTCATAAGAATTCATTATTGAAGGGGTACAAAGTGGGGTATACCTGCAAAGGCCTTATCAAAAAATCTTATTTTTCTCCATAATATACCCCACTAATTAAATAATTAATCATAGTTAATGCCGAATTTGATCAGTAATTACAATTAGTTAGCAATGATCTGTAAGTGGTAAATATACCCCTCTCTATAGCGGTGGCTTTCTGTTCAACGACAAATGTCGGTAACAGATAGTTATTGCGAGACGTTTATCAAAAGAATTGTAAAAACTGTGAATTTTCTATCTATAGCTGATTTGAGCTTAGATTTGCTTTTCACTTAAGATACGTAGGTCTTAATTCACTGGAAAAAATATTATGGCACTTAAAGCAGCACAAATAAAAGGTCTTACTTGTCCACAGGGCCAAAAGCAGAAAAAAGAATACGATAGTAATGGGCTGTATCTACTAATTAAAAACACCGGAGGGCAACTATGGCGATTTCGTTATAAATATGGTGGAAAGCATAAAGAAATGGCATTAGGGAAATATCCGAGCGTGACTCTTGGTGTCGCCAGAGAAAAAGCAGAAGCAGCCCGCTCACTGTTAGCAAACGGCATCGATCCAATGTTCAAAAGAAAACAACAAAGCATCAATCGTCTAACAAGGATCTAAACTTTGGTACGATTGCTAAAAAATGGTTTGAACTCAATCAAGTAGGTTGGAGCGGCACATATCAAGATAAGTTATTGCGTTGGCTAAAAGTTGATTTAAAACATATTTGTGGCTTACAGATCGACTATATTACAAAGATAAATATTTTAGATATCATAGATAGTATTGTTGATGCCGGTCATAAGAAGAAAGCTTATGATGTATTTTCAGTGCTTCGACGAATATTCTTGTTTGCTACCTCGAAAGACTTCACCAACAATAATCCGACTTTAAAAATTGACTTTAAAACAGTCGTTGGCATTTTGCCCCCAGTGCAGAATCTCCCTGCAATCATTGACTCTAGGAAGCTAGGTCAATTAATTTGTGATATTGATAACAGTATTCTAGGAACATTTTGTACAATGGAGGCACTTAAATTGATCCCTCGGGTTTTTTTGCGACCTAGCGAAGTAAGAAACATAAAGTGGGAGTATATCGATTTTGACAAGCGACTAATTTATATGCCCGCTGAAGTAATGAAGAGTAAAAGAGATCATATAGTGCCTATGTCAAAGCAAGTGATAAAACAGTTAGAATATGTTTTTCAGCATACAAACTATTCAAAATTCGTATTTCCATCGGAGAGGAGTTCGAATCAACCCATAAGCAAAAATGTTTTGGGCAATCGGCTTAAGGCATTGGGTTATGATTCTACTGTAATGGTTGCACATGGATTCAGAAGCACGGCTTCGACTTTATTGAGTGAGGCTGGAGTGGAAGAGAACTATATCGAGACACAACTGGCCCATCTGATCGGTAACGCAACATCAAGAGTTTACAACAGAGCCAAGTATTTACCGCAACGCAAAGTGATGATGCAAAAATGGTCAGATACTCTTGATTCACTGCGGGATAAGAATGATCAGCAGATGATTGATAGTATATAAACTTGGTCGTACTACTTAGCTTTAGAAAGAAACTAGTGGCTCAAACTGGGAGCGGATCCGCTCAAAGCCTTCTGCTCCTGATCATTTCATTGAATATATGTTGTCAATTAGTGGAAGAAAAATAACTTAGCTTACAGAGTGGTGTTCGTTTGATAATAGAAATGAAGGGTTGTCATTAGCAGTTAGCGTTTATTATTTCAATCTGACAGTCTCAAATGAGCGAAAAGCGGTCGTAATTCAATCGGTATATATTGATCACTTTTTAAGGTTTGTCGAAATTATCGGTTAGTATCTTAATGGCAGGTGATCCGACATTTATAATGTCTCATATTGACTTAAAAGTATGTGCTTTTGATAAACATATATAAATATCAGGGAACTCACATTTCCCAATAACAGACATTGCCAGATCTGAGACTAGTTCAGCATTTAGGGGCTAAAGTCAGTTCTTCAGGTAATTTTTAAAGCTGTGTAGCTGAACCTAAATATTATCCATAGGGCTTTGTGTATTGCCAAATTTAGTCCCAATCACATGTGTGTAAATTTCTGTTGTTTTAACATCGGCATGACCTAGTAAGTCTTGAACCGTCCGAATGTCAGCGCCACTTCGTAAAACCTGAGTAGCGAATGAATGTCTAAATGTATGGGCTGTTATTCTTTTAGCGATATCTGTTTTTATTACAGCTTGTCTTAACTGCTTTCGATAAGCGGTTTCATGAATATGGTGACGACAGACATACTCGTCATAGGGGTGTACACACCGAACAGAAGAAGGAAAAACGTATTGCCACGACACATCTTTGGCAGCAACGAATATCTATCTTTGCCACCCTTACCTCGGAATATAAATACAGTATGGTTGTCGAAATTAATATCTTTTACACGTAACTTTAGTGCTTCATTTATTCGCAAGCCGCAGCCATACAGCAAAGCAGTAATAAGCCAATACTTGCCTTTCAAATGCAATAACACTTGCCGTACTTCCTGTTCACTTAATACACAAGGCATGCGTCTTGGTTGCTTGGTAAATGAATAAGCTAAGCCTACTATTTCTCGCTTTAGGATGTGTTTGTAAACAAAAATTAATGCACACAAAGCCTGATTTTGAGTCGAACTACTAACCTTCCTCTGATTTGCGAGATAGGAAAGGAACTGCTCTATCTCTGCATTACCCATGTCATTAGGGTGTCGTTTGTCATTAACGTAGATAAAGTTGCGTATCCAAAACAAATACGATTTCTCAGTTTGCAAACTATAGCGTCGAACGCGGAGTTCAGCTCTTATGCTTTCAATAAAAGGAGATTTTGGCACGATTATCACACTTCAATTAACTGTATATAAAAACAGTTATAGTACGATGTTTACTATTTTGCCAATAAATGGCTCGGTATTCTTTTTTCACTCTTCTCGGTTTGTTTTCCATCAAAAGGTTAAGTTGTTGAAATAGTGATGATAATTCTTAATGGATATTTACATACCGTGCCAAATTGATTCTCGGTATGTAAACTTCTCGCTTTGTTTCAACACCTCTTAAATTGAATTTCCATGAAAGTGATGCTAAGTTATTGAGATATTGAAACAAATTGCTCGGAGTTAATCATGAAAACTGAATATACGTTCAGGGTTTATCGAGAAGTGCGGGTAATACACTGTTAGGTGTTCAATGACTACGGTTGTTATTTATGGTTTCGAGGGTAAATTTAAAGGGAAGTCTGAATATGATTTCATCTTCCCTGAAATTGATGGTATTCATAAATGTATGTTGTTCTTGAAGCAGGAAAATGACGAATTAAACTTTGATTTTGCGACCAGTGAAATAACAAAGTTTGGGTTTTCTGACTTAGTTGATTTAAGAGGCAACCCAATCAGAGTCGAGGTTTTGAATACTGATGGGTTTAAAAGGTTCGTACCTTATTACGAGGAGGCCATAGAAGAAGGCTCTTCACTAGTGTACTACCCGAACACCTAACAAGGCGTTTAAACGGACAAAAAAAAGTTGGCTGTTTCACTCCGTTCACAATTTTAGCCAACAATTTTTTGCCGCTTAACGTGGCGTTATAACTACAAGGAGTTCGCATGAAGAGTTGCATTAAACTATTATTTTTTACTTTTGTGATTTTTATATCAGGTTGTGCATCAACAACATCTGACACTAGTTCATTCGTCAATAAACAATTATTTTCTCAATTAAAATTTGGAGAGACAACAAAATCACAAGTTAAAAAATTACTAGGTGAGCCATCTTATATAGATAAAAACGCTGATGGCCGTAGTGTATTTATGTACAATATATCGAGCACAGCAGTGTCAGGTCTAGTATTCAGTAAAGAAGGGGTTCTCAAAAAAATTGCAGACTTTGAGAAAAACTAAAGTAGTTATAACAAGTTATTCAAACGGACGCTAAACAGTTGGCTAGCTTCGTTCCTCGCAATTTTAGCCAACAATTTCGCGCCGCTTAATAAGGCGTTATGTGTTTAATCAAATTAAGGAGTCGTTATGTATTTTTGGAATACAAAATCATTGTCGGAAGATATAAAAAATAGCAAATTAACTGATAATGATTGGAAAAATTATTATCTCGCTGGATTGATATTACTCACTCTATCAATGTACATAATAGCGTTAAGTCCTAGGGAAAATATTACCTCGGTGCTTGTAGAGGCTATATTGATGATTGGAATTCTTATTTTTGGTGTCAGTGTCACTTTTAATACACATAAAGCTAGTAGCAATACTGTTGCTAGCTATATATCAAAAATGACTGCATTGGGATTTCCTCTAACAATAAAGTTTATCGCTCTTTCCTTTGTGGGAGGGGTTGTTATTGGAGTTTCTGAAGCGACTGGTTTATCGCCTGGATTGGCTCAAGAATGGTTTATTGTCGTATTGACTGTAACTGTACAAGCGTTATTTTTCTGGCGTTTAAATACCCATTTTCAAAGTATCAACACATAACAAGAATTTCAAGCAGGACAAAATACAGTTGGCTTCTTGTTCACTACGTTCACCTATTTTAGCCAACTATATTTTGCCTCTTAAATGGGCGTTATATGTAAAGTCAAGGAGAGTCACTTTGGAATCATCTCAATCAATCAAGCGATCATTTATTTGGCATGGTCTTGAAATTATAGTTTTTGCATCACTATTAATGAATCCTGATGCTTTTCCTTACTGGTTAAAGTATGTTTTCTACTTTTTTATTATTGGTTTAGTTATCAGTTTTTACAGAAAAATAGCGGCCAATGAGAATGCATCAATTGAAGCAGGTGCGCCCTAGAGAAGTTTACATATAACAAGGCAATCAAACGGAAAAATTACAGTTGGCTATTTTTCGTACCTCAAACATTTTAGTCAACTATAATTTTCCGCTTATTGAAGCGTTATATTTCACGGGAAAGTTAAGTGCTTTTTATTGTAATAGTAATTGGAATGATGCTTTATGTAGTCAGTTGTATTTTGATAGTTCGATTACATTTGAAACTTAGGCTTAAGGCAAGAGGTAAGTTATTTTTTGAATACATGCTCTGGTTCGCCTTTATCGTCATTTATTTGCCTTTTTCATTTTTCTTTCCGGCTTGGTTAACTGAGTATTTTGCAGTTTGGGAGAGAACTTCTACTACCACAATGACGATGTTATTTTTAGGTGTGCTGGTTTCAGCAAGTTGTTTATTTAAGTATGGTAGGGTTAGGGAAATATAACAAACGACTATGGCTAAAGCTCGTTCTTTCAAGAGTCACTCTCATCTGTTTTTAATGAGTTAATTTCGGGTTCGCGAGCATTTGCTGTTTGGTTCTCGCTGATTAACACCAGTTGTTGTTTGGGCTTCAAACGAGTATATTTTTACCTAAAAGGGTAACGCAAGGAGACATGGATTGTTGTATCAAAACCGCACTGACATTAAGCAACATAATAAACGCATCAGTTCACTCCCTTCGGTCGCTGGGACAAGTTCACGGGCGCATTTCACTTCGTTCAAAAGCTGCACCCATAAACTTGCCCTTTATGCGGGGTGTTATATATTTATTGGGAAGATTAATATGAAGCTTAAAAGTAACATTATTCTAACGGCGTTAATAATTGCATTTTACACAAGTCCTGCCCATGCCCTCAGGTGCAAGAATGGTAGTCTTGTTCTTAAAGGTGATACAACTTTCGAAGTTAAGGCAAGTTGTGGGCAACCTGATGATGAAGAGTATGTGGGCTCAGTAAAAAAGGGAGGTAAATATGTTAACGTCGAACGTTATTTGTATATTCCACCAAAAGGACAATTTTTAAAAATTGTAGAGTTTCACGACGGTGTAGTAGCTGAAATAATCAATGGTAGTAGAGTTCAGTAGTCGCATTGTATGTGCTCGTTCTTTCAAGAGTCACTTTCATATGATTTTAATGCGCCATTCTCGGTTTTGCGAGCGCATAATGTTTGATTCCCGCTGTCACACATTAATTGTTGTTTCGACCTCAAACGAGTATTGTTTCACCTAAATGGTTACCGCAAGGAGACATGGATTGTTTTATCAAAACCTAGTTGAATCAACCAAATATAACAAACGCATTAGCTCACTCCCTTCGGTCGCTGGGACAACTTTAAGGGCGCATTTCGCTTCACTCAAGAGCTGCACCCATAAACTTGCCCTCTATGCTGGGTGTTATGTGACAAAGGAAGTCCTATGAAAACTATATCGATAAATATTAGCTCAAAGCCTATCCAATCATTTATAGCGTTCGTTGGACTATGTTTTTGGCTCATAGCTTGGTACATCACTCAAGTCACAGAAAACACAACGAGGTACCTTTTTTCAATGTACGATCTTCAAGTTGAGTCTCTTACAATGAAGGGTATTGATTCGACTAAGATGGTGCTTGATGGTGAGACGCTTCGTGAAATTGCCATCAGTTATAACAGTTACAGCGACTACGGCGTTATTGGGTTAGCGATTGCTGGAGGTTTTTTTCTATTGATATCACTTGCTTTGTCAGTCTTTAGTATCACCGTTAATAACAAAGCAAAAGATGATCTAAGCGAGAAAGTTCTTGGAAAATAATAGGGAAATGTCACATAACAAGTCAATAAACAGAGATTATCAGCTCATGTCACGCCGCTTGCATTCGCAATCGTCACGCCATAATCTGCTAACTCGTTATTGAGGTGTTATATTGCTAAAGATATTTTGAAGTTTAACGTAGAAGCTTGGGTCAATCTTAATAGGAGCTAAAGACATGGAAAATTTAGGTTTTGTATTTGGAATCATAGGTATGTCTATGGGAGTAACAGGCTTTGTTTTTGGGATTGTATCAATGTCCAAAATTGATAAACTTGAAAAAAGACTTAATGAGCTTGATGTTCTAAATCAGGACGTTAAGTCAAGTTGATGGCTATCCTTTACTTCATAGAACAATCGCAATATAACAAGCCAAGTCAGCGGGAATTTTACTCGCTGAAAAACACTCATAAAATCCCCTGCTTGGGGCGTTATATGTCAATTAATAGAGAGTAGAACGTAATGAATAGCAAAGTAGGATTGCCAATACGAATAATGGCGGCAATAGTAGTTTTACCTTTTCTCGCATTATTTTTATTGCCTGTCGTCGGCCTGTTGTTGGGCGATGGGTTTGAGTTTGATGGTACATATTTTATAAGTGCTTTTGCAGTCATTGGTCTACTAACGATTGTAATAACAGGAAGAGTACCCTTGCACTCAGGATCAGATGGCAAGTAACAAAGCTTGAAGAGGGTGTTATGTTTAGATTGACGAGTAAGTAAATGAATAAATATGAATACAAAATTGAAAAAGTGCTTTATTCGTTGGCTTCGCGAGGAGAGGAGCGATTAAAAATGGAGTGTGAAGTTAATGGTAACCTCGGTTGGGAGCTTGTAAGCACTCAATATCATTGGTTTACTGCTCAGTACATCCTGTTTTTTAAGCGGCAGAAGCACGACTGACAATAGGCTCGTTCTTTCAAGAGTGACACCCATCTGTTTTTAATGAGTTAATTTCGGGTTCGCGAGCATTTCTTGTTTGGTTTTCGCTGCTAACCATCAGTTGCTGTTTCAGATTCAAACGAGTATATTTTTACCAAAATGGTTAACGCTAGGAGACATGGATTGTTTTATCAAGACCGAGTTAAGCCAACCAAATATAACAAACACATCAACTCACTCGCTGCGCTCGCTGGGAAAATTTTACGGTCGCATTTCACTTCGTTCAAAAGCTGCGCCCATAAAATTTCCCGTTATGTGGGGTGTTATGTGTTTTAAAGGATTTTTTATGCAATCTAAAGTTTTAACAATAATCATTCTAAGTTTAATGTTTGGGTGTCAATCTACTCCACAAAATGCTGAATCAGGGAAAGGTCTATTGATTGGAGAATATTCATCAGCTGTAAAAGTTATGATTCGCCAAATTGATAAAGGCGATATTTTATGGGAAGGTAATTATAAATTAGGTACTACAGCATCTATCGAAGTTGGTAACCATACCGTATCAATAATGTGTGAGTTTTCTTATTCATGGGGCAAGAAGTTATCCCCAGGCACCCTGAATATTGATATAAAGCCCGACACTGTTTATAACGTCTCTGGCAAGCTTTCACCAAGTGGTGATAACTGTTTGGTGGTAGCAAACACATAACAAGTCGTTCAAGCGGGACTCGTAACAGTTGGCTCGGTTTCGCTTCGCTACACATTTTAGCCAACTATTTCTCGCCCCTTAACGAGGCGTTAGGCATTCAGGGAAGAAAGATGAATTCTGCTAGTAATAAGTATCTTCTCGCTGCAGCGCTTTGTTGCGCTTTAGCTGCCCTTGCTCATGTTGGTTGCATTGTGTTTGGCGGTGACTGGTATCGCTTCTTTGGTGCAGGTGAGCAAATGGCGCAGATGGCTGAGCAAGGGCTTTGGTATCCCACAATCGTCACTTCTGTCATTGTTGTAATACTTTGTATTTGGGCATTCTATGGTCTGTCGGGTTCTGGCGCGATTAAGCGCTTACCGCTAACTAGGTTAGCGCTGGTTGGCATCACTGGCATATTTTTGCTTCGGGGGGTTTCATTTGTTGGTTTAATGCCAATGTTTCCAGAAAACGGCTTAACTTTTTGGCTGGTAAGCTCAGCCATCTGCTTGTTTATAGGCGGCCTATTTGCTGTTGGTACTTTTCAGCAATGGTCATTTTTAGGTGGTAAAAATGCCTAACAATACGCATCACTCGCGGCCTGCGGCCGCTGGGACGCCAAACTCGCTGCCGCGTTTTTGTCGCCCGTGTGCTTTGCGTTAGGCATTTTTGGAATTTCGTCATATGATAATTCGTAAATATTTAGAAAAAGATTGGTCCCGTATTTGTGAAATACACGATTTGGCAAGGCCAACAAAAGCTTACGTCAGCTTTCAGGCAATTTTTGCACGTTCAAATTAGTCTACAATACTGCAAAAGCTGCCGTACGCAGTTCAAAATTATGTGAGAAGTTTGGTCCACAAACAATCCTGAACATTGGAGAATTTGATCTTCTCCTGTACTTCCAAACCGTTCATTCAGCCAGTCGTTAATTACGCCTTTTTTGCCACACTTGCCTGCACACCATTCAACGATGAACGATTGTGCTGGCAAAGCAGGGTTTACTAACAAACAAGCGAAAACGGGGGCTGTTACCCTCATTCAACATTTTGGCAGTGCCCTGAATCTAAACATCCATTTTCACATGCTTTTTTTAGAAGGCGCTATTTCTGAAAATCCATGGGGCGGAACTACTTTTACGCGCATCAAAGCGCCATCTCGGTGACCGGTTCAACACAACGACATGGTCGAGCTAGTGCATATCATTAGCCAACGTATTTCCCGATATTTAGAGAAAGTTGGCTTGGTAGAGCGCGATATGGAAAATAGCTACCTTAATCTACCATTCGATGATGAAGATAGTCTACTGCAAGGCGCATCCGTCAGCTATCGCATCGCCATGGGGCCTCAACAAGGGCAAAAGGTCTTTACCTTACAAACCCTCCCTGCGAGCAACAAAGGTGAATATGGTCAGTTAGCCAATATAAGTGGATTTTCCCTACACGCAGGGGTATTCGCCAATGCCGATGAGCCGGACAAACTAGAATGGCTATGCCGTTAAATCAGCCGTCCCGCCATAAGTGAGCAGCGTTTGAGCATTACTGGTCATGGAAAAGTACGCTATGAATTAAAGACTCCCTATCGTGACGGAATCGGTAACCGGCGCGAACACACGTATTCTTTGACCCTCTCGATTTCATTGGCAAACTAGCCGCTCTCATTCCGCCGCCTAGACTCAACTTAACAAGATTTTTTGGCGTGTTTGCTCCCAATAGTGACCTTCGCGCTCTAGTAACCGCATCCCAACGTGGAAAAAACAGCCCTAAACTTATAAAGCAAGAAAATAACCAAATGGATAAACCTTATCACGCGAGGAGCATGAGTTGGCTAGCAGGGACTGCGCAGCGTTTGAAGCGAGTCTTCAATATTGATATTACCGAATGTGAGAAATGCCAACGGCATAATGTGAGTATAATAGTCTGCATCACCGACGTTTTTGTCATCAATAAAATACTGACTCACCTTGATAAACAGTACCTAGTATCAGCTCAAACGAAGCTATTGCCGCCTCTGCGAGCCCCGCTTTACGATTTCACCATTCAACGCGACTTCAATTATGGGGCATAGACTACCTACTCGACACTTACTAAGACTTACATTATCTCATGGTAGGAGGACTTGCATGCGACGCCGAAGGTTTCTGTACCAATGGTCTATCAATATAAGAAATTTAAAGCTGTCATTTCAGCGAAAATAACCGCAATTTCTCCTTAGTAAACATTAAACCATTCTAAAAGGCAGCTGTGACAATATCTAGTACATAGCGTTAATTCGTCCTATACTCGGAATATGACGTTGCATCAGACCTCTCCGCACAGGCAGAAGCCTTGATTACGAGCAACAATAGTACGAGTAGCAACTACACCACACTTAAGCTTAATTTGACGTATCAAAAAGCAAGCTTGGCGAATACCCTTGGCGAATATGCCAACGCTGTAACAGGGTTTAAAAACCTAATAGAGCAACTTAATGGTATTGGCGATTCACAAAACCTATCAATAGATATTCCTTATTATTACTTTGTAGCACATAACGGTTTGGGAACGGCATTGTCTAATTCCAGCGATGAAAGCGCAGCCTTAGCGAACACTAAGCTGGCTATAGACTACTTAAAAAAATCGCCTCAAAAAAATGACTATATTGCAGAAGCATTAGTGTCGTATGGACATTCTTTGCGAAGCACAGGCGACTTAGTAGCGTCTGAAAATACCTTACTCGAAGCTCTGCAATTTGCGCGGCAACAACAGGAGAGTCCAACCCTTAGCTTAGCCCATAACTTGAACCAATTAGCCAGTTCAATGTTGCGCCTAAATAAGTTCGACGAAGCCCTGCCATATGCCTTAGAGGGACTAAGCATTAGGCAAAACTTGTTACCCACAGGGCATATGGAAGTAGTAGCTAGTATGGGTATTGTAGGCTACCTTCGTATTGCTGTGGGCGACTATGACCAAGCAATAAGTGACTTACTAATCGCGTCAACAATATCTGAGAAAAAGTTTTCTGCCGATCATCCACGAACGGCAAACTGCAACATCTATTTAGGACTCGCGTATTTGAAAGTCAACGATAATCAAAGTGCCTTTGACGTGCTCAGCACCAGCGTAAATGTGCTCCAACAAGAGGTGTCTGAAGATAACAATAGATTGGCAGAGGCAGAAGCTTTACACGCAATCGCGGCGACGCGTTTGAATATAACAAACGATGTTGATGCCGTGCTTCAATCTGCCTTACTGCGCTTTAAAAAGACCCATGTTGAAGATACGTATCGATACCAGCGTTTTGTTAATACTTTGTCTGAGCTTAGCCAGTAAGAAAATAACACTGACTGGAGGCTGGTATTGCTATAAGGCACAATCGAAAAATATAAGCGTTTCAGACCGCTTTTCCTGCATTGTGAGGCTACCAAAATAAACAGAAAGGTGCTAACTTATAACCTGACGAAAGGATGCGTTTCACGTGAAAATCCCCATTAAAGCTGCTTTGTTCTCTGCCTTTATCTTACCAGGTGCTGGGCACTGGCTGCTTCGCAGGTATCCAATCGCCATAATATACAGCGTATTTTCGCTAATCGCTGTGCTTTATATATCAGGTTTTGTAATATATGAAACACAAGCAATAGTGGATGAAATAGTGCAGGGCAAAATACCTGTAGACAACGGTATTGTTTCTACATTTATCGAAAGAGTTTATACACAACGGCCATTTAACGTGAGGGTAGCCTCTTATGGCTTAGCTGTGATATGGCTTTTATCGATTGTGCATGCATACATTAGCGCGTTAAAAAAATTCAAACATTCATAAAAAAGGAAGTAGTAATGCAAGACGTCAAATTTAACGGAAGCGGATTTGAATATTTTAAAATATGGATAGTGAATGTATTACTCACTATCGTCACATTATCATTGTATTACCCATGGGCAAAAGTAAGAAATCATCGTTATTTTTATGCTAACACCCGAGTGGGCGAACATAACTTTGAATACCACGCAACGGGCAAGCAGCTTTTTCTCGGTTACTTGGTGGCCCTAGTTTTATTTGTCATTTATATAGTCGCTCAGCAGGTTTCGCCCATCGGCTCAATAGTGGTGCTGCTTTTATTATTCTTTGGTTTTCCATGGATAATTTGGAAGAGTCTGCAATTTAATCTTAAAATGAGCAGCTACGCGAATGTCCGCTTTAGTTTTATAGGCTCATTAGGTGATTCTTATTTCAACTTTATGCTACTACTAATAATGGCTCTTATCGCCTTTTACTCAATATTTTTTCTGCCTGGCATTGCTGTCGCATTACTGGCTGATACCAGTATGACGTTTGCCAGTATTTTGGGTTTTGTATTCTTTATTGTTGGCTGTGCTTTAGCAATTTATGGGTTTGCATATAAGAAAAAGAAAAATACAGAATACCTGATCAACTTTAGAAAATTTGGTAACGGTACATTTTTTACGTCTATAGAGACGTCAGTATTTGCAAAGATAATCCTAAAAACATTTCTTCTTGCTATTGCTGCAATAGTCGCAGTACTCGGTATATTTCTTGTTTTAGCAGTCATGTTTGCTGGTGCAGCAGCCCTTACCGACCTTCAAAATAGCGCTGGAGACACTCAGGGAATGATGGCTGCTTTGGCTGCTCTAAGCTTCTTGATTTTACCCGCCTATGCGCTACTCATACTGGCTTTTTTGTTTGTTGGCGCATATGCACAAGCGCGAATGAGAAACTACATTTATGCGCAAAGCTCGCTTGATAGCAACATTCACTTTAAATCAGCCTTAAGTGCCAAAAAACTAGTATGGGTAATGTTTACCAATTTACTATTAGTCGTCTTCACTCTTGGCCTGGGCACGCCATGGGCAAAGGTAAGAATGGCAAGATACATCGCCGCGAATACTTATGTTGAGACAGAGGTCGATATTTCACACTACATTACTGAAAAACAAAACGTTCAGACAACATTGGGTGATCAAATTGGTGACGCATTTGATGTGGATCTTGGCGTTACTATTTAGGTTAATTGATACATGCAAATACAAGGGCGATTATACGAAAAAGACAGCGCGGCATTTTCAGATGTATCGTTGTCTTTAAAAGACAATCAATATTATATTTACGATAATAGCGAACTCATAGAGTTTGGATTATCTGCAGGCCTTGAGTTTGGCAGCCGTATTGGTAATGTCGAGCGTAAAATCACCCTTGCTAACGGCTGTGTTTTTGCAACTCATGATAATAATGAAGTTGACGACTACATAAAAGCGCATCGAGGGCAAAAGAACCTTATTCACAAACTTGAATCAAAAATGCAATGGGTTGTTGTGGCGTTAATAATCACTATAGCCTCGAGTTTTAGCTTCGTGCGCTGGGGTCTACCAGCGATAACTTATGCGGTCGCAGATGCATTGCCCCACACTGTAAATGAAATGATTTCTGAGGGGACTCTGGAGTTTTTAGACAGATTCATATTCGATGAAACTCAGGTAACAGAGCAACAACAAGGGCTTATCACAGCAAGATTTAATGAGCTGGTGCAACGCGTTGACAGCAGTGATAAAGAGGTGAATTATCAGCTTTACTTTAGAGCATGGGGTAGTAAAGAAGATAGTGTAGAAATACCGAATGCGCTGGCCTTGCCTTCTGGTGAAATAATTTTGACCGATAAATTTATTGAATTAACCAGCAGTCAAGATGAAATTGATTCAGTGCTACTGCATGAAATAGGTCACGTTCAACACCGTCACAGCCTAAAAATGGCTATACATGGTGCCATTGTAGCAACTTTAGTGACGGTAATTGCCGGCGATGTAAGTGGTTTGGCAGATATGGGGATAGGCGTAGGTTCGTTACTTGTTACTACTCATTATTCCAGAAAGCATGAGAGCGAGGCTGATCATTTTGCATTCACTAACATGTTAGCACTTAACATCGACCCAAGTGCTTTCGCCAGTATTATGGGGAAAATGCAGACTTATATGAGCGAGCAGCAACCTCAAACAAGCAAAGCGGGAAGTGCAGAGAATGAGGCTAGAGAAACAAGCGAAGGCTCAGTATTAGACTATCTCGATTCACACCCTAAGACTCAAGTTCGGGTTGAACAAGCAGAAAGATTTGCGCAATGCTATCAACAAGGCCTTATCGACTGCCCATATGAAGTTAACAAGCAGTAAAAATGACACCAAGTACGCCAATTACATTTAATTTTCGCGTGCCTGGTGTCATCATTTCAGTTTCATTCAGCGTCATTAATTCTGTGCCATTACTCCTGAATCATTAACCCAATTAAAAGTTCGTTTCAAGCGCTTCGCCCTCGTCGGCGCTTGTCACGCCACCTTGACCTGGCGCACCAAGAGTAATGGTATTGTTTGATTGTTCAGGCGTGAGGCTATCGGTAGTGTCGCCATCAAAAATACCAACTACCCAACCACCGCTACCCGCTGCGTTAAGCTCGTTAGTAAAGTTACCCGAGGCACCCATAGCACCGTTACCAGTTGTTATAGTATTCCCCTCAAGAGTTGCCGGTGTATTACCACCAATAAACACACCAAAACCAAAACCTCCAACACCGCCTTGTCCACCACTCCGCCCGCTGCACCTGTGCCACCTACACCGCCATTGCTAGCAACTAAGGTATTCGCATTTATCGTCGAGAGTGTAGTCTTTGGATACAAATACACCGCTCTTGGGTCAACGAACATTCTCATACAGCTAGTCCTTTGAGCAAGGCCGCCAACCATAGCGGATCGCATTGTGTGGACAATGACAATTGGGCGTGATGGGTTTGCAATACAATCGTACTGGCCGGCGCGGGAAGCTGAGCTTTAATAAACCTAGCTTCATTTTTGACTACGCGAGTGGTGCGTTTACTCGTGCTTGGTTTGGACAAACCCATTATATGGCGGCGGGCGTAAAAACTTTGCTGGGGAATATTATGCTCAAGGCAGAATTGCTTGATTGTGCCTGAATAGGCCGCATGTAGCTCCATTAACGCTTGCCAATCTTCTTTTGTACGTGTGGACATATTAGGTTTCCTTGGTTGAAAACCTTATTATTGGACAAATCCTTAGCGTAAACTATGTGTGCTATTAACGACGGACACGTTTGTAGTCGCAACCACCTCATTTTGTTCACAACATAAACTGCACTAGAAACGCAACTTTGTGCCAAAACCGGTCGTTAGCGTCTCAATGATATTTGCTCTATTGAAGATAGCGGACGTTTCAAAATCATCATCGAAGGGCAAGAATGGGCAGTTAGCCGACTGTCAGGATTTGTTACACTACGACGGCTTAGAGCGAATTACAGTCATACGATTAAAGCCTTCTGACTTTCTCAAAAACTGTAAAAGCGGCCGTTTAGAAATTACTATATACTAAAACCGCTGCAGGTATATACTAAAACCGCTGCAAGATAGTGGACATGAACAGTCTTACTAATTCGTACTCCAACAAATTTTAAACGGAATTAATAAATGAAGTCTTTTTTACTTTTTATCGCTACTTCCTTCTTGGTTAACACTTCATTTGCAAGTACAGACTTTTCAGCGATAGACAAATACATCAATGCTGTAAAAAACGAGGTAGATTTTCCTTCTGGCACGGCTGTGGCTATCGTTAAAGATGGAAAGATTGTTTACGAAGGGTATTTTGGTTATGCCGACATAAAAGCGAAGAAAAAAGTAAACGATAAAACAGCGTTTTACCTCGCATCAATTACTAAACCGTTGTTCGCCCTTTCAATGCTATTAATGGAGAACAACGGAGATATAAAGGAAAACACTAGTATGGCTGAGTTGTTTTCTAGTTTAGATTTTCCTTATGTCGATAAAGATAGCATTGATGTTAAGCACCTAATTTCTCATACCCATGCTTTAGCTAATCGCCCCTTAGAAGACACGCTCGCATTTACGGGACAGCATAATAAGTTACAACGTCAGAGGTTGGCATCTGCAAGTCAAAAGGACACTGATAATACCTTAGGCCAGTTCCAATATAGTAATGTAGGTTACAACTTACTTAGTGTTTGGGCTGAAAATAAATTCAATCAGGACTGGCAAAAAACGCTGGAAAAATTGGTCTATCAGCCTTTATCAATGGACCATACCTCATCGTACATTAGTGATGCAGCTACTAAAGGCTTTGATGTTGCTAGACCCTATCATTTGTACACCGATAACCCAAAAGAAGTCATGCCTTTTGAAAAGAGTGATGCTACTTTGCAAGCTGCGGGAGGTACATTCTCAACTGCTAAAGATATGGCAAAATTTTTGATTGCTCAATTGAATGCAGGGCAAGTTTCGGGCAAACAAATCTTTCCTGCTGACGTTATTAAAAAGTCTCATCAAAAATTAGTTTCTACTGACCTAAAGTATCGAGACTTCGTTCGCAAAGGATATGCTTGGGGGTGGTATATAGGCCCATACAAAGGACAACAAACATATCATCATTTTGGTGGTATAGCGGGTGCTCATACGCATACTTCTTTTATGTTGGAACATAATATCGGACTTGTAATACTTAACAATGAAGAAACCGTTGCAGGACCCATGACAGCAAGTATTGCTGATATTGCTTATAGTATTTTATTAGACAAAGGAGATGTAAATAACATAACCGACTCTCATATTCAGGCCATGAAAGTTAGCTGGAAAAACATTCAAGCTGATATTAGGGAAACAAAAGATACTCACCAAAAAAGAAATGCATCACGAACCATGCAGTTAACCCAAGATAAAGGTAATTATACTGGAGTATTTCATAACCCTTTATGGGGTGAATTACACGTAAACTTGTTAAAAAACAAAGATCTTGAATTTACTTTGGGTGAGTTGAAAGCCGTTGCTACCGCAGCAAAACGCCCGAATGAATTGAGAATTCAGTTTCAAATAGATAGTGGTAAAATTGCGGCCTATAAAATTGTCGAAGGCGAAGTGACTGCTATTGATGTTTATGGAATAAACCCTTTGGGCGTAGAGACGTTCAATCGTTTAAAATAGAGTATTGATGTGGCGTTAACGTCTGCTTTAGCTTGATTCACAGTCTATTAATTCGATTATCCTCACCGTCGCCTTCTGGCACATTCTTCCCGTACAAGTTTGAACGGCGTACGTCTGCTTATGCCGTATTGTAGACTAATTTGAACGTGCAAAAATTGCCTGAAAGGTGACGTAAGCTCTTGTTGGCCTTGAAGTGTTATAAAGAGTCCCTAGGCTATGGGGTTTTAGAAAGCCAATTTAATATTGGACTGACCTTTAAATAAATACATACAACATCTCTCTAGTCCAATATCCTAACTCAAAACCCAAGCTTCTTCATTTTTTGCCCAAACTTCTTAGCAACCTGACTGTCCATTCCATTAAACGGATTATCAACGACAACATAAGATGATGTTGATTTAGTCATGTCGAACAATTCGCTGTCGGGGTCTATGCCGTTTTCGTCGATGACTACGCCGTTAAAAGTGTCGACAACTGCATCTTTTAACTTACCTATTAACTGCTCAAAAACCTCATGAGCTTGACGGATAAATACATGATACGGCTCGCTACCGCCAAACAGTGAACTGGTTCCCATGGCTCCGTTCAAATGTATGCTCTCTTTGATGTAATCAATTTCAGACAAGTATTCAATCCACACTTTGTCGAGGTTATACAGCACTACAATGACTAAGGCCTCAGTGCGTTTATCGTTGTTGATATGGCTCAAGCCTTGCCAGCGCTCATCGACATCTTCAATGAAAGCCTCAACTCCATTTTGATGCAGAATATCTTCCCGTAGTTTTTGAAAGCCCCGACGCTGGTGCTCTACCACTTCGCTGTATCTATGAAGGGTTTTACGACGCTCCAAATTAGCACCTTCAATCACCCTTTGTGCATGGGCTATCTTTTTATTAAGAGCCGCTTTTGCATTCAGCTCTCCCTGTAGCGCCTTTATCGAACCAAACTCCTCTTCAGTGAAATGATTAAAGAGTTTGTCGGTAAGGCTGACAAAATACTGTGAAGATCCGGGGTTGCCCTGTCTTGCTGACCTGCCTCGCAGTTGGTCATCTATGCGTCTTGATTCAAAACGGCTGGTGCCGATGATGTGCAGCCCACCAAGGTCTTTAGCGCCAGCGCCCAGAGATATATCTGTGCCTCGTCCTGCAAGGTTGGTGCAGATAGTGACTGCACCCAAAGCGCCTGCTCCGGCGATAATGTGGGCCTCGTCTTGGTCGTTTTTGGCGTTAAGTAGCTGGCCAGTAATACCGTTTTCGAGCAATAATGCGTGGAGCCTTTCAGACTCGCTAATGTTAGGGGTACCTATCAAAATTGGCTGCCCAGTTTTGTGGATAGCGTCTATTTCTTGGCAAATGGCAGCGTCTTTGCTGTGATTATCTATGAATACTCGGTCTGGTTTGTCGATGCGCATACAGGGCTTGCAAGGTGGTATGACACAAGACGTCAAGTGGTATAACTCATATAATTCTTCTGCGGCAAGCTCAGCGGTGCCGCTCATACCACTGACTTTGTTGAACAGGCTCATTAGATGTTGCAAGGTGATGGAACCTAGCGTTTGTCCCTCCTTTTTAACTGCTAAGCTCTCTTTGGCCTCAAGTGCGGATTGCATACCATCTGGCCAGCGCCGGTTTTCTGCTATGCGCCCAGTGAATTCATCAATCAGCTTAATATTTTTGCCCTTCACAATGTAATCAACGTCGGGGATCAGTAACGCTTGCGCATGTAGCGCTAAATTCACGCTGGTTAGCAGCGGCAGATGCTCTACGTCATAAAGATTTTCGCAGTCGAATTGCTTTTCAATTTTGTGCGTGCCGACGTCCGTCAAATGCACATTTGAGTGATGTTTGTCGATGTTGTAATCAACAGTCTCAACCAAATCTCGAACTGCTTTGCTGACGTTAGTTAGATGTTCGTTTGGCTGATTCACATTGCCGGATATCACCAATGGTATTCGAGCTTCATCAACCAAAATAGAATCGGCCTCATCGACAATCGCAACATCGAGTTTTGTCAAAACGATTTGGTGCGAATAAAGGCAAAGTTGGTCGCGTAAAAAGTCAAAACCCACCTCTCTTGCAGTGGCATAAATAATGTCGCTTTGGTAAGCCAGTCTTCTTTCGTCACTAGACATATCCGCCTGAATAACCCCAACGGTTAAGCCAAAAAATTCATAAAGAGGCAGTAAAAGGTCGCTGTCGCGTTTTGCCAAATAGTCGTTAAAGGTGAGCAAGTAGACTTTACGCCCGGCTAATGCATTGGCGATATTCGGCGCTGCCGCGGCAAGAGTTTTGCCTTCGCCAGTTTTCATGTCTATAACGAAACCTTCGAACAAGGCCAAGCCTGCTAGTATTTGGCTGTCGAACGGCCTCATACCCAGCAGCCGATGTGATGCCTCTATCACCGCTGCAAAAACTTTAGCTTGGGTATCTAGTTCTGGTATTCGAGCTTTCAGATCTTGGATAGACAGTGATTTTAGGGATTCACCCAATGCGTGGATCTCAATTAACGTTTTATGAAAGGGTTTAAGGGTGGTTTCAACCGACGATTTTTGCAGTCTTGCCATTATCCGTTTTATCACGATGCCACCTTTAATGTTGGGCTTTAGTTTATATTGGTGGAGTTGGGGCACAATTCAAGGGGACAGCATCATCAGTGTCTGAATCAAGCTATCGTGGTTAGACCGATATCAATTGCAGAGTATAGGTAATAACCTAGGTTGGGTAAGACTAACCTGCTGTCATTATGAGTTCTCGACGGTCCGCTATGGTTACGCTTTGGTATGACTTAATATCGCTCGACTGTCGGCAATGGTGGAAAATAGGAGTATAAAACTCCGATTTTTCGATGCGCAGCTATGACCATCATTGGAACAAATTTTTCATACAATTCTGAACGGCGTACGACCGCTATTGCCGCATTGGGGACTGAGTTGACCAGGCAAGAAAGGGCAGTTAGGCGTCGTTGTTTATAAAAATATTCAGAGGATACACCCGTCGGTTTGAATGTGAATTACGGCAGGATTTGACTTTTAATTTAATAGAAGCAATCGTATACCCAAACCTTATTTGGACTGGCACACGCATTTATGAAAATAATATTTTTGACTATGCTTATTTTCCTCAATTTAAAAAGCACCGAAGTGAACGCATCTGTAAAAACAGAAACTGAAAAGCTAGCCGATATTATGTCAGATCAGTATTCTTCTTTCGTTGAAAAGTCGTTTAAGCTAGTCACGTCTGAAGACTCAGATTATGTTGTGGCACTTTTTACTATTGAAGGTTTCTCACAAGGAAATAATTATAACCAATACTTAGCAGCATTCATTCCTGAATACAAAACAAGTGACGAACCTCCATTCAAAGGCTTTGGGGATCCCAAATACAGGCTGATTGGACACAGACAAATATGCAAATCACCATTGTTGACGCTTAAAAGTGAAAGCGTCACTTTATCTAAAACTTACTTAACGGCAAAATGTGAATTGATTAGAGATAACAAAATTACAGCTATTGATTTAAAAATTGAGATTGGTAGGTTTGATATTCTTGTAAACAAATGATTGGCTGACCGCAATGGCCGTCGTGTAGACCGAGTTGATCAGGGTTTAAGATTGATTATAGTGTCTGGCGGTATTAACAACATATTTATAAATGCGATGCGCTCTTACCGCAACCTTTCACCCTTACCTACAAAGCTGCAGGCGGTCTTCTCTCTGCTGCACTTGTCGTCGGCTCACTGACCGTTTGAGTCAGTCAACAAACGAATGACGAACGACGGGTAATTGCACAAACTTCTCACTCAAGTTTCACCTGCGTATGACTGCTTTTGCAATAAGGAGACGTAGCTATTTTTCCGGATGTAGTCTACTTTGAGCGATCAGTTGTCATTGGGGACAGTCGATTTCTGATAGGGCTGTGCTCTATAGCGGACATTAACGCCTACAATAACGGGAAAAGCTGAGCGATAGCGAGGCTTTTTCCCAGTGAGTGAAGCGAACGTTGTTTATTGTTTTGTTACGCATACTAGCTAAAGATGCTTAGAAAATACAAGCCTGCGACTAACACAACAATGAGACCTACAATTGGACACCAAACACCTGAATGTTGTGTGTCATCAAGGTACATCGTTTTTTGAGGCTTTGGGTATGCGCCAAGAGTAAGTAGTTTGCATATAGGCCAACCAATCCAATAGCAGATAAACCAAAAGAATACTTCAGCGATTATGTAACCTAAACCGCGGAAAAATCCTTTCGCTAATTCAACTAAGATATCTTCCATTTATCAAGTTTTTCCTTGTATGCCTAACGCTTATTATTGCGACCTTACAAGCTATACTTACCTTGCAAGGTAGGAGGAAGCTATGTATCGACGCACCAGTAAACATCAAAAAATATTATCTAAATCATACACTAATGGAGTGAAAACGGAATCACATTTGGAGCAGAATGTTGACCATCAGCCAGTTTGGGAAATTCCAGAACTCAGGCGAGTGATTGAGATAACAGATTTTGACAGCGGTGAGCCTATTGTTCACAAACTCGAACTATACAAAACGGATCGTATAGATTGCTACGACGTATATGTGGATGGTGCAATTTGGAAAAAGCGAATTGGATGGAGCCAAATTTTAGCGGGTATTAGAAAAGCAATGCCACGAAGAGTAAAAGAATGAATGTATATTGTTCCGATCGCTAAAGATATGGGTTCCAGATGAACGTCTCCTTTCTGCTAACAGCCCCAGTTCAGGGAGACACTGACCAACGGCAGGTATTGGCACAAAGCGCCAATTGGCTGAAACGCACCGACCGTCTGATTTGCCGTTCAGCCGAAATAAGTGCAAAAGATCCTGACACTTTTGTTCTGGCATAGAATGCTCATTCAAATTTGACGGCGTACGACCGCTATTGCCGTGGACTTGCCGCTTCGCTTGAACGCCTTATCTGACTTTAAACAGAATCAGTGCAGACAAACAAGCAACGATGGAGTTTTTTTGGTGCTAAGATTTAAAATGCAAAAATCATAAATTAAACAAAATAGCAGTCGTCTCATTACAAGTCTTTTAAGCAATAATCTTGTAACGCCATAAAACTGTCATACAGTTAAAATATACTCCTTCTCATTATCGATACAAATAGCAATAACTCTGTCACTAGAAATCTAATCGAAAAACGAAATCAGCCAAAAACAAAATTATTTCTGACAGTGTTAAAACTGATTACCCTAAAAGGTGCCCGCAAATACATGCTTAACACACCCACTTCAAAATTTAAGACGCTCAAAACCAAAATTTTAGCGCTTGTTACCATAGCACTTCTGATTATTGGCGTTATTGCCGTCATTTCTAATATCATGCTCTCATCGCAAATAAATCGGTATCAGAAACTCATCGAAGTGGAGAACACAGCGGCTTCACAAATTGGTGCTGTAAATTTGCAGTTCAAAACCCAAGTTCAGGAATGGAAAAACGTATTGCTTCGTGGTCATCAAGTGGAAGCTAGAGAGAAATATTGGGCTAAATTTGTTCAGCAACACGAGCTAGTTCAACAATTGGCAACTGACATTTTGTCATTGAAGCTGAACCCTTCAATAGAAACCCAAGTAAGAAAGTTTAGGCAAATACACGCTTCGTTATTATCAAAATATGAAATTGGAAAACAAGCCTTTGTCGACACTAATTTCGATCACAAAAAAGGAGACTCTGCCGTCATTGGAATTGACAGAGCACCAGCTAAAACATTAGAGACGTTGGTTGAGGACATTCAAAAGCAACTTAATAACAAAAATGCTGTGCTGGAATCGCAAGCCAATCAAAGCAAGTGGATGGCCATTTTTGCTATATTCGCTTCTGTTGTCATTAGTATAATCTTTGCAAACCTATACATGAACAAAAGTGTCATTAAGCCAATTGTTTCCCTTATAAGGCAGTTAAAGGCGCTGAGCCAAGGCGATTTTAATGCCGAAGTGATTGCTAATAGAGAGGATGAAATTGGTGAAATGTCCGTCGCAATTCAAGTATTAAGTCATAAGTTGCGAAATGTATGTGAACACTTACAAGAAATACAAGCAAAGCTTGCCAAGGTAAGCAGTGGAATAACGCAAGGTTCTAACAAGTTAGTTGCTAGTTCCAAACAACAAAATACGCAAACAATTGATGCTTCAGCCGCGACTGCCAAAATGACGCTAATGTCGGCGCAAGTAGCACGCGATATTAATCAGGCCACTCAACTTGCAAAAGAAGCTAAAGAATCGGCTACCTCAAGCCAAAAAGTGATGCAAGAAACAATAGAAACAATACGCATGTCTTCTAAGCAGATAAAAGATACTGCTAAGGTGATTGAAAACCTCGACGATGATGCTAAAAATGTTGGCAGCGTTGTTGATGTTATCAATAGTATCGCTGAACAAACTAACTTGCTCGCCCTCAACGCTGCAATCGAAGCGGCGCGAGCGGGTGAGCAAGGTCGTGGATTTGCTGTGGTAGCAGATGAAGTCAGGACATTAGCATCAAGAACGCAAAAATCTACAGAGGAAATTCAAACCATCATAGCGAAGTTGCAGCAAGGGGCTCTAAATGCTGTTGAGGCCATTCGAATCGGCAGCCAAAACGTGCAACTCAGTGAAGAAAAAGTGCAACAAGCAGACAGCATTTTGCGCACAGTGGATACATCAGTTTTTCACATTACCGAATTAAATCAAAAAGTATCCCAGGCTATGGCTATTCAAGAGCAAGCCAGTAAGGGTATTAATGAGACGATTGAGTCTTTGCGTAAAGTTTCCGAACTAAATCATAAGGAAGCGCAAGATCTGCAAACTGATAACACTATTTTATCCGAAATTAAGTTAGATCTTGAATTAGAAGTACGGACCTTATCTAGTTAGTGTTAAATTCATTATGGTAAACAACTTCACACTATCTTTTATTGCTTGCCTAAGAAAATGAGTCCTCCTGCATCAATACCAGAAGGACTACATTAATTTTGCGAACATCTCAGCACTCTTCAACCTGGCCTTTATGTCGTGTATCGGCATTAACAGTATCAATTTATCAACTTCTGTGGCGTCGATAAATTTATGCAGTTTATCGGCGACCGTCTGTCCAGAGCCAATAAAAGCATAACGCAATATATGTGACAGCATCGCTTGATCTGCCTCGATGCAAATTTGCGATAAGTCATCCACGGGTCTAGCAAATCGACGATTAGCGCCTCGTCGCATATTCATGAATTGCTGTTGTACAAAGAGTTATTTTTTTGCAGCTCTAACATTCAACGAGAAAGGCTACCGATGGTAAGATTGACTTGGCAGTTCATTGCCCATTATTTCCGTGAGCTTTTAGCACCTTGAAGGGCCGTTTTGGGCAGTTTCCGGACGTTGAGTTTTTGCTGGAAATGACTGCGATGCCCTCGAAAGGTGTCTTAAAACGTTTTTCGAAGTCACTACCTTAAGCAGCCATTTCACCATTTAACAATTCAAACTATACCTTGTTAATCGTATATTTAAATTCATAGTGAGAAAACGCCGATTGATTAAATCCACGGTAACTACCTTCAAAAATAACCTTGCCAGTGGTTTTGTTCTTTATTCTTAACTTGTCATTACCTAATAATGCACTTCCTGTAACAATTGCACGAGACGAATAACAAGAGGGTGTGTCAATCTCTAAAAGGAAGTTGTCATCAATGAAAAAAGTAGCTATCACTTTGGTATTGTCGAAAAAGTCTGGCGAGAGGTTCCCACCTCTGCACGTAATTGACTCGACTTCACATTCGTATACGCCCTGTTTTATTTCTGTATTTCTAGGACCAATCAGTTGATAGTCGACTGAATATTGCACAATATCGCCTTTTGATACGTCTATATTATCGAGGGCGCAGTTAAGAGCTACAACCGCCGTTACGCAGCCCGATAACGGTATCGTTAACGCCAAACATAAAATGTAACGCAGGGGAGATTTATGTATCTTGTTAATCTTTAGGTATGCATTTATCAAAATATATCCGTTATTTTTTACACAAATCTTTTTTAATAGATTAACTCAAAAGGGCGTAATATTAAACAGTTTCACGCACACATTCGAATTGATCAGATATCTTCAAATCTCGCTTATTCTGAGTAATCGCTTGAAATGTCAGCTTTATTTAATGTACCCAATTTTAATGAGCCTGAAGTGACCCTTTTGGTACGAGGCTCGCTTGCGAATTTGAGCAACGTATGACTCCTTATACCGTGTTGCTGTCTAAGACAAATTTTCTCAATCTATAGTAGTTCAACAACTCGCTGATGACTAAAATCACTCGGCAAGCAGAGCACTATTTCAATGTAAAGGTCTCAATTTAAACGTATTTCACGGTTACCTTCAGTGAATTTATACAGACTTTCAGCAAATATATCATCGCGCGAAATTACACCGAAAGTTCGGGAATCTAAACTGTTATTTAGATTTTCTCCTAGAACAAAGAATTCATTTGTTTTCAAGCTAATTGTTTCAAAATCCTGACAATCAATTGTATCTTTCCACCTGTAAAAAACTTCTTCATTAACTGTTACTAAATTATCACATGTCTTTACTAAATCGCCTTGCGCAGCTACAACCCTTTTTCTCAAAGGTGTGCCTGAAGGATCCGTAAATCCAACAAAACTTCCTACGTCGACTGAATAATTGAAATGTTTAGAAATAACCATGTCACCATCTTTTAGGGTTGGATAATTTGACCCCGAATCAACAATGTCATAAGAATAACCCATCATCATTGGCATGCTATATCGTGTTAGCCCCCAAAATATAACAACGACAATAATTCCGGACCCTACACCTTTCCAATAATGAGAGTTTTTAGTCATCCACGGCAATACCAACATGATAAAAACAGAACTAATGATTAGTAATACAAGGCCTAATTCCATTTTTTCAAGACTATCGCCCATCTCTAGTGCTCTAAATAGAAAAAAACTAAGACCCAAGATTACAAATTGCTTGACGGTTAATAGCATAATTAAATTCCGTATATTAAAATGCCTGTAAATTTCGATGAAGCAATTAGGGACAACAAATATCAGTGATAAACGACTGATTTATTGTTTCCCGTGTTGCTCGGTGCATCCCTTCGTTCAGAACACTCTTCAGTTGTTGCGTCATCACTTTATGAAGAGTTGTTATAAGCTGATTACGCTGTTCTTTGTTCAGTTAAACTTAAGCGTTTATGCGAACTGAAAACATGTTGCTTTGTACTATCAAATACTAAATAAGCATCTATCTCTACAGCAAAAGATGCCACAGGAAATATTTCTAAAATACCAAAGTCACCTAGGTTGGCAGATAGAAGTGCAACTTTTCCATTTGCAGATAGGCTCTTATCAACATCGCGAAAATCACCATCTACGTAGAGCTTTGCCCCATGGAACCATGAATTAGTAACTTTAATCTTATGTTCTTTAACATTGAACTCGAATTCTTTTCTCATTTGAAACTCCATTATTTAATTAACGTACTACAGCTTATTTTCTTACTCTTCGAGGCTAAAAATACTCTCTACTGTAGCCTGAAAATAAGCCGCCAATTTTAATGCAATAACTACCGATGGCGTAAAACGTCCCGTTTCCACTGTACTGATAGTTTTCCTTGATACCCCAATGCCATCCGCAAGTTCCTGCTGAGATATTTTAAGCTTTCCCCTAAGTTTGGCTATATTATTATCAAGCACGCTAGTCCTGCTCCTTTCGCAGCCTGTAGAGTATTGGCAAGCCATAACTGAGAAATAATACCGCCATGTTAAGCTTAACAAATTCATGAACGCCAATACTATTTAGAAACTCAGGGAAGTAATGGGTTAAATAAGCGAGTAATAATAGAATGGCCATCACATTAAAACTGTATTGGTAAGCCTTCATACTCACGTAGCCAATATATTCGTCGGTGAATTTGCCATACCAAAATGTATTGCGATTTACTTTCTTGTAAAATTTCATATCCTTAAAAAACCTTACTATAAGCGCGATGATTAGGATAACCCCAAAAACGCCAAAAATATTTTTTAACCAAGTGGCATCTGGAAATATATTTTCTATAAGGCTGTAGAGACTGTCACATATCAAAAAAAGCGCGAGAACCGAAGCCCCAACTGCGTTACGTGTTAAGAAACTTTGTTCAATCGCAGGCGTTAATTCCGTTTCAGTATGCATATTAATTTCCCTTTATCAAGATATAACCCTAAGGTATCAGATGAAACCTTAGGGTGTCAAATAATACCTTAGGGTTTCACTCTGCATGATTTGAGATAGAGCAGTTGATATCATTATGAAACGGAATGAAATCGGTAGATTAGTGAAGTTTATTTTTCAGAAGCTCAATGGCCGGTTTTGCCACGGGCTGTGTAAAAACTAAAATCCCTCAAATGTCTACCAATGGCAAATGCTTCTCATACAAATTTGAACGGCGTACGACGGCTTTTGCCGTATTGAAGACCTGAGTGAACAGGAAAAAATTGGCATTTTTTAGTCCCTCGCGAAATTGAGGCTGATGTCAGAGTTCTGGGTGAGACTATATATTTTGTAAGCTTTTTAGTATTTCTTATTGCTCATTAGCCCTCTCTTTGAGCATAGATTCTAATACAACCCTAGACCAACTTTTCACGTTTTCTATATCAAGTTTGGAAGCGCTGTTGTCAAAATAAACTAGAATTGGATAACCACCGTTGGGGCAGTACGGTGTTGGTTCAAATCCTCCGTACATCAAGCCAAGACCAACAATGCCTTTGCCTGAATCACCGGTCACCCAGTAGCTGACTCTATTGTTGAACCCCTTACTGAAAATTTCTCTTCCCAAAACGGCAGCCTCTTCTTGGGAATCGAAACAAGGACTGTTATAAATTACGTTTGGAGTTGATGAGCAGGAAACGAGAAGAGTACAAACACAAATTATCAAAAAATATTTCACACGTTCCTCCTTGAAATGTAATCTTAATTATCGGGCAAATATCATTTGCTGAATAAAACTGATTGAACAGGAGGCAATCCTCTCAATATGCGCTCTTCGTCTGTAATTGAGTTATTTTGCAAATAAACTCTGGTGTTATCATATTTAAGGCCGTATTTATTGACATCAATTGCAGCATTCTCTAAATATCGATTGTATGTAGCCGCTATAAGCCACGCACCCTTCTCATGACCTAATTGATACGCTTTTTGCGCCAAATAGTAGGCTAACAGGTGATTTTCATTGCTCATACTTTTTAATTCTTCAGCAACAAATTCGAGATTGGTATGCTGAAGTATTATCGAGGCATAAAAAAAATCGTCCGCAGTATTTAAATCACCGTTTGCCAGCGCACTAAAAACATATAGACGCCTTGCGATCTCATCTTTTAAGTCCGGAGTATTTCCATTTTGACGGCTTTCTGCTGATCGAATCTGTTGGTCCGCTTCAAAATGTTTTTTGAGTCCCGAATTTGATTCTGCATGGATTGAAAACGACAGAAAAGCTAACGTTAGGCATAACAATGCTAGTCTCATGTTAATTTAGTCCTTACTTGTAGAACGATTTATCAGTGCAGTTTGATAAATCCGTTAAATCCTCACTATTTCAGAAGCTTACTTTCTTTGCAATAGTAATTTTCAGACTTGACGCTTAGGTATTTATGCGTACTCAGCAACAAGGCGAAGAATTTTAGGTTTGAGTACGATATGTAACTTGTCTTTAGGCTTTTTGTAAAATGTGGATTACCTAGAACCTATAACGAGGAACGTCCGCTCTTCATCTTGATGAGTAATTCTGTCAATCGATTTATGTTGCTAGTAAATTGCGCGAACCTGTTACACAACTTCAAAAGGCGTGCGTCAGCAATTGCCGTATTTAAGACCGAGTTGATCAGACAAAAAGTGGCTCGGAGTTGACTATTTTAATGTGCTAATGTAATTCTCTATATCAATTAACATTAATTAAACGCTGCAATACCTTTTAGCGTAGAGTAAAAAGTAGGGAATAGCATATCAACAACCACACAAGGAAGTAAGAATGAGAACATTATTAACATTAATCATTATCAGCTTTAACCAACTATTATTTGCAGGTCAATTTGAAAATTGTGAAGATCCAAAATACATTGAATACGTGAATAAAAGACATGATTTCTATTATAAGATTGACAAAGAACAATACGAAAAGACGAAAGAAGAATTAAAGACTAAACCGTTCGCAAAAATGAGCAATAGGGAACAGCGTCGTTTTCTATATTCTAATACTGAGTTAAGTGCCCGCTTTGATTCAAAAGAACAAGCCTTATTTTTTATCGAGAAATACGAAAAACATACCAACGCACTAGGGAAATTTTTCAGTATCTCAAAAGATATGGATATGCTCCACAAAACTAACATTGCTCGAGCATGGTTAGCTCTAAAGGTCGGGGACAAAGAGGAAGCAGTTACGTTTCTGTTAAAAGCAGCTCAGGTTAGTTCGACACCTGTTCTTGGTTCATTTGGTCCAGACAAAACCCTAATCCGCGAGCTATATAAGCAAGGAGAGAAAGAAGCTGTTCTTGAGTATCTTGAACGCGTTAGTGCCTTTTGGAATACAGACAGCGCTCTGGAGTACATCGAATTGTGGCAAAAAATGATTAAACGCAATTGTCTAATTCAGTTTCAATTTTACGACACCACATCTACAAAGTCATTCGACTTAGACTAAAGCAATTTAAAAGATAAACAAATACGACTATTGTGGATTCGTTTGAAGGGTTGTCTTCTAGGTACAAGAATTGACTTATGATATAGGGTTCTGTTTAATAAAATTCATTGTTCGTAAACAGGTTATCGTTGTGGTTCACCTCAGTTTATGTTTATGAGATAAATTTCTCATAAACATTTGACCAACGTATGTCCCCTTTTGCCGTAATCTTGTCATTAGATTTTTAATTTAAAAATGTCGATTTAAGCTAATTAGTCATCCTTTGTCCCTCATTTACACTAACTGATAGAATTTATTACAAGGTTGCATAGAGTTGCATCATTGAAGGGGTCTAAAGTAGGGTACCGGTTTCAAAAGATTTTATTATCCATTTAATATCAATAGCCTACAGCTAATATCTTATGGCTTAGTTAGTGCGGTATCAGTTCATATAGATAAGCAGGAAAGTTCAATAATATCAACGCCAAATCGATGTGACTTTTTCGGTTTTATAAATCAAAAAATTTAACGTTTATTTTACTAATAGGAGATATTCACCCGGTGTAATGCCCATCCACTCTTTAAAAGCTCTAATAAATGCACTTTGCTCTGAATATCCAAGTAAAAAGGCTATCTCTAAAGATGTAAATTGGCCATCAACTAGATACCGTTTAGCTAACCGACAGCGTGAGTCGGCGAGTATAGAACGATAATTGTGATCGTTATTACTTAGTTTTCGATAAAATGATCGTAGTGAAAAACCCATTTTTACACAAACAGTGCTCGCACGAGTGTCACCGTCTTTCATCGCGACCAATATTTGTTCTCGTAATTTTAAGAGAAAAGGTGCAAACGTTTCATTTTGATATTTTGTTTCTGTTAATAAAAATCTAGCTTGTTGATCAAAGATTTTAAGCAGCGATGGGTCACTTGTTGAAATATTCAATAACATTAAATATGTTGGTATATTTACCCGTAATGTGGGTGAGTTAAACTCAACTGGACAGCCTAAAATCGCTTGATAAATATTAATATCGTTAGGAATTTTAATGGGTAAAGCTACAGATACAGGTGCAATTTTCCGATTAATTAACGATTGGTAAAGTGTGATAAATATAATCAAACCAAATTCATATAACAGTCGATTATCTACACCTCGTAACATCCATTGATGACTATAAGTCTTTCCTTGAATTTCTATTTTAGCTGCCAAATCAGTTAAGACTAATGTTTGGTATCGACCATATCTAATTAGCGCTTGTTTAAGCGTACTGCATGATGTTAGTAAATTTCCAACTAAGCCAAAATCTTCCGGTTTTGCCATCGCCCCAATGCGCAGCCCTAATGCTGTTAGCGGAGTTAACTGATAAATTTGATCCAGTAATTGTGAAAATGTCTGCGTGTCGACGCGTTGTCCTTTAGATAGTTCATGAAGTGTTTTTCTTAAGCTTTTTGCTTCTAATGTTTGCTCATCTATGTATCGCGTTAAAATATTAAGGAAGCTAATGGGAACATAGGCTTTGTATTGAGTCATCTATTTCTCAATAAGTGCGATTATTTTGATGAGATTAACATGTTGGCACGTTATGTCAATGGACGGTGAAATTGTCAATATTTACCTAACAATAGCGCTTAAAATAGTATTCTTTTATCAATAGCATCTGGAAATTATTATGGCATATGTTGTAACTCAAGCATGTATAGGAAATAAGCATACCGATTGCGTAGACGTTTGTCCTGTTGATGCATTTAGGGAAGGTCCTGAAATGCTCTACATTGACCCTAATGTATGTATTGATTGCAATGCTTGTATCACAGCATGTCCAGAACGTGCCATTTACTCAGAAAGTTCTGTTCCTAGTTTAATGCAAGACTTTATTGCATTGAATGCCGAAAAATCTCAAATATATCCTGTGATAACACAAAGTATTGGCCATGATGTTGCGGTATCTCCTATGGCTAGTTTTTCAGGACACTTCGCAGTAATAGGCTCTGGCCCTGCAGGTTTTTATACCGCTGAAGAAATATTAAAACAAATGCCATTAGCTAAGGTTGATATGTTTGAGCGCCTACCCACACCTTTTGGTCTTGTTCGTTATGGCGTAGCTCCAGATCATCCTCGCATAAAATCAGTATCATCTAGCTTTGATCGTATTGCAGAAAATGAACGCTTTCGTTTTTTTGGCAATGTTGAATTAGGCCGTGATATTCAACGAACTGACTTACTTGAGCAATATGATGGGGTTGTTTATGCAACGGGAGGATCTAAAAGTCGAGCTTTATCGATTCCGGGGGCTGAGTTACCTAATATTTTTGGCTCTTCAACCTTCGTTGGTTGGTATAACGGTCACCCTGATCAAAGTCAACTTTCTGTAGACTTGTCATTACAAACCGCTGTTGTTATTGGTATGGGGAATGTGGCATTAGATATTGCTCGAATGTTGGTATTATCACCTGAGCAACTTGAAAAAACAGATGTCGCTGATGAAGCGTTAAGTGCCTTTAAACAAAGCTCAGTACAAGAGGTAATTTTAATTGCTCGTCGAGGTATTGCTCAAGCGGCCTTCACGCCAAAAGAATTAGAACAATTAATGGGACTTGATGATGTCGACTTAATTATTGATCCAAATGATTTAGCGTTAGATCTACAAACAATTGAGCAAACAGAATTACCTGAGTTTAGTGAAGTAAAACAAAATATTAACTTGCTTAAAGAAATTTCACAACGCCAACAGGCTGATAATATTCAAGAGAATAAAAAACGTATCCGCTTTATGTTTTGCCATAGTCCAGACTATATTGATAATGATGTAAATGGGCACAAAACCTTACATCTTACGCGTAATGAAATCATTCGAGATGATGCTGGTCGTATTTCTATTAAAACAACTCATGAAAAATCACTTATAAATGCAAACCTCATCGTACATGCTATTGGCTATCAAGGTGATGCGATTGAAAACGTAGCTTTTGATGAACAACGTGGCGTTATTCTTAATCAGCAAGGTCGAGTAGATATTGTCAATCATAGTTCAAAAGATAATTCCGAAGGGAGTGCTTTAAACCAAGAGTATACAGCAGGGTGGATAAAACGTGGCGCTAGTGGTGTAATTGGCAGTAATAAGCATTGCGCTCATGATACTGTTAATCAATTGATCACCGATTTAGTTAATGCGAATACAGTAACTACCAAATTAATTAGTCAAGATATGACTGACTTACTTGATAAGCGAAACGTTGAATATATTAGTTTTAGCGATTGGCAGTTACTTGATCAACATGAACAAGTACAAGGGGACTTAGTCGGTCGTCCTCGTCGTAAAGTCACTAACATCAACACAATGTTACACATTATCCGAGACGCTCGTGTAGCGAATTTAGCAAAAGAACAAGAAAGAACAAATCTGCCAGTTAAAACGCATCTACGAAACTGTACCTTGTGTGAAGCAATGTGTGGTGTGCAAATAAAATATCAAGGTGATGAAATTTTATCAATTGCTGGTGATAAAGATGATCCTCACAGCGGAGGACATATTTGTCCTAAAGGATATTCATTACAAGACTTACATAATGATCCAGATCGTTTGAAAACACCAATGCAAAAGGTGGATGGTCAATGGCTACCCATCAGTTGGGATGATGCACTAGATCGTGTCAGTAATGAAATTGTTAATATCCAAAGCAAATATGGTAATGACGCAATATCAGGATACATTGGGAATCCTGCTTCCCATAGTTTTGGTATATTAATGGCGGTCGGTAAATTTCGTAAAGCATTAGGTTCTAAAAACATGCATTCGGGTGGTTCTTTAGATCAAATGCCACACCAACTGATGTCTTATTTAATGTTTGGACATGGGCAACTGTTCACTATTCCTGATATAGATCGCACTGACTATATGTTAATGCTTGGCGCAAATCCTGCAGCTTCAAATGGTAGTTTAATGTCCGCAGGAGATGTTCTTAAGCGTTTAGAAAGCATTAAAGAGCGTGGTGGAAAATTCATCTTAGTCGACCCACGCAGAACTGAGTCAGCACGTTATGCATCAGAGCACCTTTTTATCAAACCGGGCACCGACCCGTTATTTATTTATGGTCTTATTCAATATATTATTCAGCAAGCATTGTATGAACCAGCGCACTTAACACAAATGTTAGACGGCTTCGATCAACTACTTGGTATGTTTGATCAATTTTCTCTTGCAGAAATAAGCGATGTTTGTGGTATATCAGAAGATAACATTAAACGTATAGCTACCGATTTTGCAGCCGCCGAAGGTGCCATTTGTTATGGAAGAATGGGATTATCAACACAAAATTTTTCAGCCTTAAATCATTGGCTGGTTAATATTTTAAACATTATTACGGGTAATTTAGATCGAAAAGGCGGCATGATGTTTACTAAACCTGCTGTTGATACAGGCATTCAAGCCTCTACCGCAGGTAGTTTTGCTAAATTTCATAGTCGTGTTAGAGGCTTACCTGAATTTAGTCGAGAATTGCCAACAGCTATACTCGCGGAAGAAATGCTAACGCCAGGTGAAGGACAAGTAAAAGGGTTTATTTGTATAGCCGGAAACCCCGTTTTATCAGTGCCTAACGGTCGTCAACTTGACGAAGCACTTAACAACTTAGACTTTATGGTCTCGGTAGATTTTTTTCTAAATGAAACATCACGCCATGCTGATATTATTTTACCGCCAACAGGACCTTTAGAGCATGAGCATTTTGATATAGTCTTTAACTTATTAGCGGTACGCAATGTCGCAAAATATTCGGAAGCATTATTTGAACATAGAGATGATACCCGCTCTGACTTTGATATTATGTTCGGCTTAACACAACGTATTAATCAGTTAAAACACGGCATTATTAACATCAAAAAACAACCTGAAATGACTATGGAACAAATTCTGGATTACAGTTTGAGAAGTGGTCCATATGGAAAGTCTTTTACTTCTTATGAATCAGGAAAAGAAATTTCACATGATTATGGTTTGAGTTTAGACGTATTAAAACAGTACCCGCACGGATTAGACCTAGGGCCTTTAAAACCATGTTTACCAAATCACTTATTTACTAAAGATAAACTTATTCATTTATTACCTGACCCTATACTAGATGACCTTCAGAGAATGAAAGCACAATTTTCAAGTAAAACAGCCACATCATTGATGATGATAAGCCGTAGAGATTTACGTACAAATAATTCATGGATGCACAACAGCCAACGTTTAATTAAAGGCAAAGATCGCTGTGCTTTGTTAATTCACCCTGAAGATGCAAAAGAAAAAGGTGTTGTCGACAGAGGTCAAGCGTACTTGAAATCACGAGTTGGGGAATTGAAAGTTGATGTACTTATTACAGAAGACGTTATGCGAGGTGTTGTTTGTTTACCGCATGGTTGGGGTCATGATAGAGAAGGTATCGCTCTGCGTGTAGCGCAAACTAATCCAGGCGTCAGTATGAATGACTTAACAGATGATCAACGGGTTGATAGCATGTCAGGAAATGCAATATTCAATGGCATACCTGTCGAAATAGCACCTTGTTAAAAATCATTTTTTGATTCAATTCAGTAATGAGCTAAACCTAATACCAGCTTTCAGCTCAATACGTCTGTGGAATTTTGATTATCATAAATGAGAACAACATCAACAGAATGAGCTTTCATTTTATATACTAGCTATCTCGGACTCCCAAATAATGTCACCGAGTAACTCACCATTTATTAATTGCATATACTTTTGTTCAATAGCGTTTCGTTTAATTTTTAACGTGGGTGTTAATAGCCCGTTGTCTATATCCCATACGCCAGAACAAACGAGAATGTAATCTAATTTTTGGTGACTTTCCAATTTATTATTTACATCTATTAATATGTTTTTTAATTTTTCAACGGCCTCAGTATTTGCTTTTGAAATTGAATTATTTAGCACCACGATTGCTATAGGTTGCTTTAAGCCTGCTCCCATCACACAAACCTGATCTATATCGGTATTGGCGCTTAGCAAACTTTCAATCGGCACGGGAGCGACATATTTTCCTTTGCTGGTTTTAAATTTGTCTTTTATCCGGCCGACAATTTTAAATGCACCAGAGGCAGTATTTTCACCACAATCACCAGTGTTAAACCAACCATCGGTAAACGATTCTGAGGTGGTTTCAGTATCTCGATAATATTCACTGAATACGGCATCACCTTTAATTAAAATTTCACCTTCTTTAGAAAGTTCCATCGTTACGCAATCAATTGGCTTACCAATTGTTCCCAAGTCACTTTTGACATAGGGTAGGTTAATACAAGATATGCTGGACGTTTCTGACATGCCCCATGCTTCACTAATATTAATTCCTAATTTTTCATACCATTGTAATAAAGAAAGAGGTATTGGAGCTGTACCTGAAACAAAGTACCTTGCGCATTCCAATCCTAATTTTGTTCTTATTTTTTTAGCTATAATTTTGTTAATAATTGGGATTGAGATTAAAAAGTTTAACTTTTTTTCAGGGATATTTTTCAATATTTGGCTTTGGAATTTTGTCCAGAGTCTTGGTACTGAACCAAATACGGTCGGCTTACCGTAATTTAGGTCTTCAATAAACGTTTCAAGAGATTCGACGAAATATATTTCATATCCTATGAAAAGTGATGACGCTTCTAAACTTCGCTCAACAGCGTGCGCTAATGGAAGATAAGACATTTGGCGATCATTCGACGTCATGTTAAATTTTAATGCGGTGCTTTGTGCAGCCGATACCCAGTTTTTATAGGTTAATACAACACCCTTCGGCTTGCCTGTTGAACCAGACGTATAAAGTATGGTGGCGGTATCATCTATGGACGCTTGATGAACGTTTTCAATAGGCGGATATTTGCTTAACCAAGACGTAAATGATTCTGTAGTTGAAGCGGTAGGGTAAGGAAACGCTATACGCAGTACATCTGGATTAATTGCTGATTCGGCTGCGCTTGTGTCGTCTAATTTACCAACGAATATAGCTTTCAAGTCTGCGTGTTTAATTATAAAGCTTATCGTGTTGTGGTGCGCAGTTGAAAAAATTGCTACAGGTATATAGCCAGCCATCATTATTGCTAAATCGCTTATAATCCAATGAGCACAGTTTTTTGATAAAATACCTATTCTTGAACCTTTTTCATATCCCTGCGATTGTAAGCCCTTTGCAATACAACGTGCTTGATGTTCTACCTCTGTCCAAGTGAACTTTTGCCACTGCCTTGCAATGGGTTGATGCAAGTAAACCTTGTTTGGATTATTTTTACTTTGCTTTAGTAAGTTTTGAACGGGAGTTGTATATGTCATCGGTAGCACAAGATCCTTGTAGAACGTTAACCTGCCATCACGTTTGATTAAAATTTTAAATTAATACGCATAGTTAGTACCTTAGGTAGGAGCAGTAAATTAGTATATCAACCTGCCATTTATGCAGGTTATAGTATAATCATGAGTAAGTCAGAATAGCTATTAATTCAAGGTATTTTAGAGTTGTTTTACTGATAGGTTTATTTTATACCTCGTTTGTTTGATGCATAAAACTAAGGTTTGCTCTCGTCAAAAGGGTTTATGAAGTTATATTCTTCATGGCTTTTGTAATGGCCTTTTCTTTCCCCTTTTTTATTTTTGACACTCTTTGTATGGACTGTAAATGACGTTCTCAACCAGCACAAAAATATGGCGGCTAACAGCAAATATGCTATCGTGTCTCCAGTGGCGACTTCATAAGTATGCCACTGGTAAACACAAAGTTATTCCATGAACATAAAACGCCGGCGAATGCCGCTACAGCTTTAAAAGTTCAGCTTGCGACTGCTCAAATGCGGATCAAACTACCATGGTGTAATACCCCAAACCATAAACGTAATACTCAACACAACAGCAGACAGTCCTATCAACATAAACCCAATTAGCGAGCGTTTTCTTAGCAAATTTTCCCTATGACTTTTTAAGGTGATTAGCATGCTTGCTATCCCCATTGAACCAGCGAATAACAAAAATAACGCGCCAACACCCGCCGGTGGAGCAAAGCCTGCCAGTATGCTCCTTGCGCTAATTTCTAAAGTGGCACTTAGGCCAGTGCCAACGAGGCCTACACCGATCAATAAAACAAGTGCAGTAAGAGCCGCTGTGAGCCGCCGAGTAACAGGGCCTCCTCAAGACAAGAGACGTCCAGATTATCTAAATTTTGTTCAGGGTCATCGAAAAAATCGCTAAGCACTTGCGTTGCGCATTAAGGCATAGAGCGAGTAGGATCATGGCCTGCGTAAGGAACAATGATTAACCTGCTATTACTAAACCTCGGCGCAATACGTTCTGCAAGTGGAGGTGGTGTGACTGGACTCTCAATTCAAAATCGTCTTATTGAGGACAGGCTAACTTAGATAAAAAGTGATGCCGATAAATAACCCCTAGCAGCTGAGTTTACTTCTGATCATTTAATCTTTGCTTAGCCCAAATTCTAAATTGGATTCCTTTTTTAGAATTGACTCGATAACCGATTGAAATGGTGAGAACTAAATTGTTGCGTTCAATCTCGCGAATTATGCTTCTCGGTGCTACTTTACGTACCATCCGGAATTTCCCGATAGTTGACGCTTTAGCTATTCTCCGCTTGAATACACACTTTTTAATCTGGGTAGTTATGGGCCTTATATTTTTATCAAGCATGAGTTGAACATCAACTAGACCAACCTTAAAGGACATGACATGTTGATTTAACTAAAAGAATTTTTTCAAAATGAAATCGCATTTAACACACCAAAAAGTACTAATGCCCAACAACAATAAAGTCTAGAGCAGCCATGTGCTTTACTGTTGATGGCAGTGTCTAATGCTGACTTTGAGGATTCTAGCCTTGAGAAAGGAAAGATAAAGCAGGTGCTACAGTCATTATTTAATTTGTCAGATGAAAAGTTAGTCGAGTTATTTGAGCGTAGTAGCCAAGGCAGCAAAGACACCACATCGATACATCCATTTACATCAATAATTAACGATAATTATGAGTAAGATCAAAAGTAAACTTATTGAAATTGATGCAGAAGGTGGCATTTGTTGACGATAATTTAGATAAATATGAATTAGCAGTGATCCGAAAAGTCGCTGCTTCAGAATCAAGTTGTGGTCGTAGTTATCTGAAAGTAAAACATATTGCAGCAGAGGATAGGTAACGCCGACTTAATTAACGTGTACGTTTACCGACGTTTCTTTTAATGTTGCCGGTTAAAACTACATTACTACGTGACTAGTCGTTAACCAACCTCTCTACTTATGAATATTTTTAGTGCGATGATGCTTCATTTCTAAAAATAAGTCGCTAAAACGACAATGTCATACTTAATAGTAGTTCAGGGAGATATACATGTTCATAAAATCAAAATTGACAAAGTCAGTTAGTTTAGCAATAGCCTTCGGTGTAGCATCGACTACAATGATTGGCGCAAGTGCTGCTTTTGCACAGGAAGGCGCTAGTCCCGAAGAAAAAAGCATCGAAAAAATATCGGTTACAGGTTCCCGCATTTTGCGTCCTGGCGCGATTTCCGCAAGCCCAATTATGTCGATGGACGCTGAAGATATCGAATTTCTTCAAGAACCAGAGATTGAAAAAATTATTCGTATATTACCAGGGACAATTCCGGGTGATGGCGCTAACGTTAATAACGGTTCGGCCGGTGCCGCAACTGTCAATTTACGTGGTTTGGGAACTCAAAGAACTTTAGTGTTAATGAATGGTCGCCGTATGGTTCCATTTAACTTTAATGGTCAAGTAGATACCGCTACCATCCCCACAGCATTAATTGAGAGAGTTGATGTAGTTACCGGTGGAGCTTCTGCAGTATATGGTTCCGATGCCGTTGCAGGCGCAGTGAACTTTATTCTTAAAGAGAACTTCGAAGGTGTTGCCTTGGAATATACTAACTCGCAAACAGGTGATAGCGACGGCAAGAAAGATAATATATCTTTTACCGTAGGTTCAAACCTTGCTGAGGACCGCGGTAACATTGCTTTATCTCTAAGTTGGATGAACCGTGACCAAATTTTATTGGGTGATAGGCCATTAGGTTTATTGGGAATCAACACAGATGATGGTGCCGGTTTTGAGCAGTTCCTTGCTGGCGAGCCACCGTTAGCTCCAGTTGCCGGTTGTGGCGGCCCTAACGTAGTCCAAGCTGGCGGCTCTACAACTTCTATTCCTACCCGTTTCGCTATTGTTGGTGGTGGCGCAGCATCCGCTGGCCAATTCAGGGAGGATGGCACTATCGGCTCTGAATGTAGCCGCTTTAACTTCAACCCATTTAATTTCTATCAGACGCCTCAAGAGCGTTTTAGTGCAACAGTTATTGGCCATTATGATATTAATGATGACCACAGAGTATATACGACTTTTAGCCATACTAATGTGACCGTAGATACGCAGATTGCCCCTTCTGGTACCTTTGGTGCTGCATTTAACTTGCCTCTGGCTAACCCGTTGATAGGGGACCAAGCCCGTCAATTTATGATAGATGCCGGTAATACGGCTCTTGCGAACGGATTATTAAGTTCAGATCCTAGTGCACCGCTGACTAACTGGCAGGATATTAATCAAAACGGTGTTGTTGATGCCGAAGATTATCTGACAGTTCAATTACGTCGTCGAACCTTGGAGTTGGGGCCTCGTTCAGAAGCTTACGACACAGATCAATTCCAGTTTGTAGTGGGCGCTAAAGGTTTAATTACGGGTGATTGGGAATATGATGTTTCTTACCAATATGGTGAGTCAAACCGTGTTACCACTCGTGGTGGCTATACTAACCTGACCAATATTCAAAATGCATTGGACACTACCGATGGTGTAACTTGTAAGAATGGCGACTCTTCCTGCGTACCTATTAATTTGTTTGGCGGGTTTGGCACTATTACTGACGATCAGGCTGGTTATGCAACAGCAATTGCTTTGCAAACGCAAAAGTATGAGCAGACCGTGGGCCAAGTTATTGTAAATGGTCCAGTTGAGTTTGTTTCCAGCCCATTTGCTGGTGAAGCGTTGTTGATGAGTTTTGGTTATGAGTATCGTGAAGAGACCGGTAGCTTAACTCCCGATGAGTGTTTGAAATTAGCACCGGCCAGTTGCCAAGGTGGCGCAGGCGGAAACTTGTTACCGATTGATGGTGGATTTAAATCTGACGAGTTATTCTTTGAGGGTATTTTACCTCTCATTGCTGATCAGTCTTATACTGAACAACTTGATTTGGAATTTGGTTACCGTGCTGCTGATTACGATTCTGTAGGTTCAGTCGATACTTGGAAAATTGGTTTAGCTTGGCGTCCAGTTGAGAACTTGTTGTTCCGCATTATGGAGCAGTCCGCAACTCGAGCGCCTAACGTAGGTGAGCTCTTTTCGCCAGTAGTAACTGGTCTTGATAATGCCCTAGGAGACCCTTGCTCAGTAGGAAACGCAAATATTGATGCTACATTACGTGATTTGTGTATCTCTACTGGTATGTCAGGGGCACAGGTTGGTCAGGTACAGGATGTAATCTCTGGTCAGATTAGCGTTATTTCAGGGAGCGATCCAGTGAACGTGCCGGGCGCAGAAGACGCTTCTACCTTTACTGCTGGCTTTGTATGGACAGATGATTTTTTGAAAAACTGGTCGTTTTCTGTTGATTATTATGACATAGACATCAAAGACACCATTGGTCAATTTTCGGCTCAAGAAATTTTGGATAGCTGCTATATTGAAGGTAATCCGCTTGAATGCTCTAAAATTCAACGTATTGGCGGCGACTTAACGATTGCGGGTTCAGGAATACAGTTATTCACCACAAACCTAAACTATTTTCAGGTTGAAGGGATAGAAGTTGGTATTAACTTTGATGTTGAATTAGAAGATATGGGCCAGTTGTCCTTCTCTACTAATATTAACAAATACTTGACTAATGAGCGTCAAAGCTCTGATATTTCTGCTGTAATCGACTGTAATGGTTTTTATGGTTCGGATTGTAGCCCAACGTCTGATTTACGTTTCATTCAACGTACTACTTGGTCTATGGATGACTATACCGTTTCAGTTTTATGGCGTTATAGCAGCGCTATAGATATTGAAAACGACCAGCGTGATAGCGTATTTGAACCGTTCAGAAAAATAGATAGCTATAGTTATATTGACCTGTTCGCTAGTTACACGCTAAATGATAACCTTAAGTTTACCGCTGGTGTCGATAACTTGTTCGAGGAAGAACCACCGGTTGTTGGTGGCGAAGCTGGTTCAACGACATTTAACGGAGGTAATACGTTCCCAAGTAGCTATGATGTACTAGGGCGAGTCTTCAAATTTGGTGTTAAAGTGCAATTCTAAAGTGAATTTTTTCACTAGTTGAATACACGTATAAAAAACGGAGCCTGTGGCTCCGTTTTTATATCTCATACTAACTTCACGTTCTTCTTAGCGTATATTCTTAAGCCATAAAGTCTGCAAGTATCAAATGGTTGCTGCTACATCGCTTCTTGCAAGACAATCAACCCCAACTATAACCAATTTACCCTGTGTTACGCAAAGCAATAGCAACACCTGTAATAGTCACCATTATCGTCATTTCTAACGTGGCGGTATCATTATCATTATCATTATACTCAGAAGAGCCTTCTTTACGTATTTTGTCCAGAAGTTCTATTTGCAAATAGTGCAATGGCTCATAATATCCACCACGAATTTCCATCGACAATTTACGCTGTCAAAGCACCCAACGCTTCGGCAGCGCTCTAAATTTAAACATCCATTTTCATATGCTGTTTTTACAAGGTGCGATTAGCGAAAATCCATGGTGTGGCACGACCTTTACCCAAATAAAGGCCCGCAATCATCCACAAGATTGTGTCGTATCTAGATAAAAATGACTCATCCATCACTGCTAACATCGCAAGAGCGCCACCATTTGAAGCTGCAGAACAAACAACTGTCTTTGATGATTTTACTATCCAAAGAGACTTTGACTTTGGCGCATGACAAAGTAGAAACACCTTGATGCTTTAACAATCGATATTCTGAGGCAAGGCGCTTTGCATCTCACTATCAAGATTTCAGTACTAACAGCCAGCTATTCATTCACCTCAACGACAAAGATTTCGCTAATTTCCTTGACTCCAGAAATGAGTAAACACAAAACTACCTTCACATTCAGCTGTCACAGAGGCTAGTCGATAGCGATAATTTGTCCTATACTCAATGTCCCTGGACCATGGTTAGTAGGTGATGTTACATCCACAGTCAGGACTGGGGGAAATGGCGATAAGTACGTGACAAATGTTACTCAACCTAACCACACTTTACACTCAGGCCTTGTAGTTCGAAAGATAATGCCTAATGGTAAAGGAGGCTATAAAATTATGTCTTATGGCGAGGGCAACGCGATTAAGCAATTGGGACCTATCGCTAGGGAGGGAGCGAATCGTGAATGGAGCATAAACTCCCAAGCAATTATTCAAAAGGCGAAGAATTGATGATGAGCACATCCGCTTGGCGTGGTTCGCCTATGAAACTATTTATGCTGTTTTGTTTATTCATAATATCGGTATTCTTACTGATACTTCGTACAATCTGGTTGTATAATCCGCCATTTATGTGGTTTGTTTATCAGTTCGCTCATTTAATGTTGTTTGGTCTTTGCATTTGGGTGTTTAGCGCACACCATAAATATAGTATGTTTTTTATTGTAGTTTTTACAGCGTTGATTGCGTTTATGCCATATCAAATAACGTATCAGATGGTGTTTCAGTTTGATCCCGCATTACTTAGCAATCTCACAGAGGGCGCGCATATCTTCCTTAGGTTACTGTATGAATTTGGTTCGTATCCTTTTCTGCAGTTTGTGCTGTTGATGTTAGCAAGAAAATGCATACCCACCACCCAATGATTTGATCATTTCTTCATTGACAGTCATCTGTTGACTGTATCCGTCCGCTGAACCCCGTCTAACCAGTTTGCTGTCACACAGGCTAATCGATAGCGTTAATTTGTCTTATACACTAAAAGATTGCTGCAACAGTAACAATGCATTTGTATCTCAATATTGAAATTTTATGATGAGACGATACTGAAAAAGTGTATATTTTCCTAGTTAAAGATTTAGAGCTTGGTTTCAAAGTTGTGCGAGTTTATTAAGGTTTGGCACCTAGACCTTACGGTTAGGCTAACTAGCCGGAATGAAAGAAAGCCACCGTCAGTGCCTGGAGACTATTCGTGACAGACACCTTCATGGGGGATCAAATTATTTGTAGCCAGTGACCGATTTACGGCAGGCAGTTAGCAAAGGCGACTGACCACTCCGTTCCATCAGCTGTCATTGGTTAGATCAATTCGACGTTTAATTAGCGGAAAATTTATTCTGAAATCGATTCTTTAAAAAGTTTGCAAAAACTCTTAACCTTGCTGGCATCAAACGCGATGGTGCCAAGAGATGAATTTCTACCGGTTGCAGTTGCCAACTCGGCAAGACCTGAACCAATTTCTCCTGAGTGACAAGCTCCATGGCAATTGTTTTGTCGATGATACCTATGCCAGCGCCGAGAAGCGTCAGTTGGCGCAACATCGACATATTGTTTGCCACAAAACGCCCATCCACTTTTACTAATGCGGCCTTGTCGGATTTTAATTTTTCCACCTGTTCAAAAATCCAAGTAGAACCGTTTTCATTTGCGTGCAAACGAATACACGAATGAAGTGCTAATTCTGCCGGTGATCTCAGTGGCGGACTGCTTTTGAGATATGCCGGAGCTGCATACAAAGCTAGAGGCAAAACTCCAATCCGTACTGAAATCAAGTTAGAGTCATCGAGACGACCTATTCTAATTGCTGCATCGAAGTGCTCTGTTGCTATGTCAACTTTCCGATTGCTGAGATCGAGTTCGAAATTAACTTCAGGATATTGTTCCGCAAACTCCATAAGAATCTCCGCCAAAAATGTTGCAGCAAAATCCGGCGTACATGAAAGCCGCAAAGTGCCGCGCGGTTTGGTGATTAACTCGGATAACTGTTCGTGCGCGAGTTGAGCTTCTTCGACAAGTTGGGCGCACCGTGCGTAATAGGCAGCACCTGCATCTGTCACATCTACACGCCGAGTGGTTCGATGCAGCAGTTGTGTGCCAATCTGCTTTTCCAAACCGGAAATTCGTCTTGAAACAGTGGATGTGGGCATCCCCAGGTGCTTGGCAGCACGCGTAAAACTCTTCTCATTTACCACCGCTACAAACAGACCAATATCCCGCAGCAGTTCTGGATTCATACAGTAGCCCCTATATCTAATTATTGCATTATTACAATAGTGTATTCTATTTGAGCTATTTATAAATATATTTGCATCAATTATGATTCCCTCCACCCAACTACCGATCGAACATATTTCAGGTATGGACAGTTGGTAAGGCGAAAGTAATCTAGGAGAAAAAGACATGGACCGAAGAGAAATCCTTAAGGGAGCAGCCGGAGCGATGGTGCGCTTAAGTGCAGCCTTGAAAAGTTTCGACAGATCGGATTAAATCTATCCTAATGGCGAGCCCATTCGCGGGGGGTTGTATGTATTTACTCATGCAGTATAAATATAGAAGTATTTTAAAATTAACTTAAGGAGAGAAAAATGAAATTTTTAGACAACTACTCGGAGTATACCTATGCAGTTTTTAGAATAGCGATAGGATTTATGTTCCTTTGTCACGGCACACAAAAGCTATTTAGCTTACCAATAGATTTCCCATATCCTTTAAACGCAATGAGTACCAGTGCAGGAGTTATTGAGTTGGCTGCAGGAGCCCTTATACTAGTTGGGTTTTATTCGCGGTATGCTGCATTTATCGCTAGCGGTACTATGGCCGCGGCATATTGGATGGTACATGGATTAAACAACCCATTTCCTATTGCAAATGGCGGTGAAATATCTGCATTCTATTGCTTTGCCTTTCTTTATATCGCTTCAAAGGGCCCTGGTATTTGGAGTTTAAATAAAAAATAAGAAGATGCATCTATTAAAGAAAACACATAATAAATAGGGATAGGTCGAGAGCTTTTTCTGCGACTTAATCCTATTGTTGGACAAGCCCGGTGTTGAAGGTGTCTGCTTATATAGTAGATATATCGGTTGAGGGCGAAGGGCATATAGGGCGAAGTGATGCCGCTCTTTTTTGTCTATCACCTGTGAGGTTGTTTGCAGTCGTTTGGGTGTGGGCGCATACTGTGCCTACGCGCACTCCATGGTTGTGTTAGTTAGCTTTAAGCCGACATTCCGCGGCATTTTAAGAATATATTCGCTGGTAATTAATACCTAAAATTTTAATGACAATGGCTTGCTTTTCCTGCCATTGCTCAATCGCTGCAAAGGCATCAGTGCGACAGACACCTTGGTAGCCCTTACAAATGGGGGCAAATAATACAAACTATACTCAATCCTTTACTCCATCATACTGATACAATTAAGACATGTAGTTATCAGGCATAGGTAAAGTAGCCACGCCAGAATCAACTGCCGCTTGTGCTACAGCTTTAGCAACAGCAGCCAATAAACGAGAATCCATAGGTTTAGGTATTATATAATTCTTACCAAAATTTAATTCTTTTTCACCATATGCAGTCAACACTTCAACAGGAACGGACTCTTTCGCCAAAGTACGAATGGCATGAACAGCTGATACTTTCATTTCATCATTAATAGTGCGAGCTCTAACATCTAACGCACCACGGAAAATAAATGGGAAACATAAGACGTTATTTACTTGATTTGGATAATCGCTTCGACCCGTTGCCATTATAAGGTCACTTCGTACAGCTAAAGCATCTTCAGGTTTAATTTCAGGATCTGGATTAGAGCAGGCAAAGATAATAGGATTAGGAGCCATCAATTTAACTTGCGCTTGTGAGAGTAAATTTGGACCAGATAGCCCAACAAAAACATCTGCACCACTAATTGCATCGTCTAAAGTGCGCTTGTCCGTATTGTTTGCAAATAATTTTTTATATTCATTCAAATCATCACGTCCTTTATGCACGATACCTTTTGTATCCAGCATATATATATTTTCACGCTGTGCTCCACATTTAATTAATAATTCCATACAAGCAATGGCCGCAGCCCCAGCACCTAAACAAACAATACTTGCTTGCTTAATATCTTTACCTTGAATTTCTAGCGCATTCATCATCCCTGCTGTAGTCACGATGGCAGTGCCATGCTGATCGTCATGAAATATTGGTATTTTACAGCGCTCAATTAACGCTTTTTCAATAACAAAACACTCAGGTGCTTTAATATCTTCAAGGTTAATGCCGCCAAAGCTATCAGCAATATTAGCAACCGTATTGACAAATTCCTCAACCGTTTTATGCGTTACTTCGATATCGAAAGAATCAATGTTTGCAAAACGTTTGAATAAAAGGGATTTCCCTTCCATTACCGGCTTTGCTGCCATTGGCCCTATATTACCTAAGCCTAATACAGCCGTACCATTTGTGATAACAGCAACAGTATTACCTTTAGCCGTGTATTTATAAACATCATCGGGATTATTCGATATCTCACGGCATGGCTCTGCAACGCCTGGACTATACGCTAGTGATAAATCTTCAATGGTTTCAGCGGCCGTAGTTAATAAAACTCCAATTTTACCTGGTGTTGGTAATGCGTGGTAATCAAGTGCTTTTTGACGAAGATCAGACATTAATTTTCCTAATGCGTTAGTTGTAAATTTCTTGAATAAATATTTTATATAGCTATTTATTATTGTTGTGATGATGAGTGCATTACTAATTGGGACATCTAAAGCTGTTAACTATGTAAAAATCAGTAATGAAAGAAGACACTTCTGAACAGACCCTAACTAATCTATACTGGGTATTGTTGGCTTGGTATGAATGGATGGCTGACTGCTAAAAAAGCAGTAGCCGTAATTATATTTTTATAATGCTTCACTTACCCAATCGTAAGTTTAAATCCGAACCATCCTGTGTGGTTTAAGACAAAAACATCAAGAGGTTAATATTTCTTTCATCGAGACACCTAAATTAGCAAGTTTAGCTTCATCAATAGTGATATTTTCGATAATTAATTTTTTCCCTATCATGAATTCTGCTGGGCTATTCACTGCATCAACCGCAATAACTTTCTTACCAAGTAAATAGAATACTGCAAAACGTCGACCATGCTTTATATCACCACGTACGACTAATGAATCGTAGCCCTGCGATAAACCGGCTATTTGTAATTTCATGTCATATTGATCAGACCAAAACCAAGGTAAAGTATTATAGGCGACAGATTTATCGCAAATGTAAGCAGCTGCAGTTTTAGCTTGGTCGGTAGCATTTTGTACTGACTCTAATCTTAAATATTTCTTATAAATCGGATTATAATGCCAAGCACAATCGCCACTTGCGACAATATCAGGGTCGCTTGTACATGCAAATTCATTGACTTCAATACCATTACCTACTGCTAAACCTGCTTTTTCTGCAATTTCTTGATTCGGCAATACGCCTACACCGACTATTATTAATTCAGCCGGGTAGCTATTACCGTTGGTGCAAACAACAGAATTTAGATTATCTTTAGCCTCAATTGATGAAACAATAACTTCAGTAACAACGTTAACCCCTTCTTCCGTATGAACTCGAGTATAAAATTCAGATAATTGTGGTGCCGTTACACGTTCTAACACTCTCGGCATCATTTCTAAAACGGTAACATCCATCCCCAATTTTCGTAATACCGCTGCGGTTTCTAAACCGATATAACCACCACCAATAATGACAGCTTTTTTATCTGGCTTTGCAAGAGTCTTAATATAGTCAACATCTTTCGCTGTTTTTAAATATGAAATTCCTGCAAGGTCACTACCTGGTATCGTTAATTTTCGAACACGAGAACCTAGAGTGAGAGCTAATTTATCGTAATTAAGTATATCGCCATTGTTTAGTGTTACGGTTTTATCAGCACGATTAATTGCAGCCAAACCAACGCCTAAATTAAATTCAATATTTTGCTTCTCATAAAAAGAAGCGGGTCGTAATAGAATATTACTTAACTCTTTTGTACCCGCTAAGTACGCTTTTGAAAGAGGAGGGCGATGATAAGGTAAGGCTCCTTCATCACCGACAACAATAATACGGCCTTCCCAACATTCTTGACGTAAACTGACACTTAATTGTGCTCCACTATGGCCAGCACCAATGATAATGCAGGTTTTGTCTAACATTGTTTTACTCCACAATAACTGGGCAGTGTTACCAGTTTGTACATAATGACTACGTTAGTTTTTGACGGCGGGTTTCTAGATCTAACCCCCCAACTATCGCCCATTCAGCATAATTCTCAGGCGTTGGTTCTAAATTCAGACGTGGCTTCCAATCGCGGGTTAAATAATCTTCATCTGAATAATATTCAACTTGGCCGCCACCTGGACATTGAAAATACCAGAAGAACGCAGATGAAATAGGGTGACGGCCTGGTCCTACCAGTGTATCCCATTGACAACCACTAAAATGTAAACCACCACCAACAACTTCATAAATGTCTCTCAACATAAAGGACACGTGATTAATGCCCTTTTTCCGGTTTGGGACTTTTAATAAAAATAAGTTATGGTGAGTTCCTTCTTCAACACACCGGCTAAAGAACCCGCGTCCAGGATAAGCATCGGTGATATTAAAACCTAACAAATCGATATAAAAACGTTCATGAGCTTCCAAGTCTTCAACAAAAAAAACTACGTGGGAAATATTTAAAGGTCTTGCTCTGTCATAAACTGGTGCAGGTAAATCGACTCGAAAAATTTGGTCATAGGTATTACTCGGTGTGCCCTTAACATCTGCTTTTTGGCATTGGGTAACTTGAAAACCGATAGAGAGACCATTTGGATCTATACAGCGGGGAATACCATCATCTCCCCAAGTAATATCGACAGTTGAAGAAATTTTATCAACAAAAGCATTAAGTGCCTCTTGATTTGACACTCCCCAGATAACTTCGCGAACTGTAGGCCCCTCTTCAATCGCCTTCGGCAATTGAGGATCTGACGTTTTCCGTAAAATTATTTGGGATTTCTCTAGCGTTTCCAATACCTTAATATCAGCTTCATCTTTTACTAAATTTAAACCCCAATCAGAGAAAAATTTACACGATAGTGACATATCATCAACACCGTATGTTACTTTTTCAATTCCAGTTAAACCGTTCATAATGTAGTTTCCAAAAATTAATTTAAATGTGTTTCGCCATGCCACCTGAGACATCAATAGTGCTGCCTGTGGTATATGATGATGCTGGTGAAGCTAGGTATAATAATGCTTTCGCTGGCTCTTCAGGATGACCAAACCTTGCTAGTGGAATATTCTTCTGTTTCGCCAATTGGTTAAGCCATGCTTCGTAAGATTCAGTATGCGGTTCATTTGAAGACTTGGCTTTATCATATCGTTTTTGCCATTGCCCTGATTCTATCGTACCTAACAAAATTGAGTTGACACGAATACCTTTTCGGGCAAATTCTTTAGCCATACTGTGTACCAAATTTAACAAACCAGCTCTTGCTGCAGAGGTGGCAACCATGTGAGGCTCAGGTTGTAATGCTAGTAAAGAATTAACACATACTATCGACGGATTATCAGAGCCTTCTAATAAAGGTAAAAATGCTTGAGTTGGATATATGACCCCAAAAAACTTCAAATTGAGTTCAGCAACCCATGCTTCATCTGTGGTGTTTGAAAACGTTGAAACACGTCCACCGCCCGCATTATTAATTAAAGCATTAATGTTTCCAAACCTTTCTTCGACGGCCTTTGCAAAAATGTCTAATTGATCTTTTTCTAGCACATCACAACAACGAGCTAAAATGTTACTTGTAGGGAATTTATTTTCCAAATAAGCACTTATTTCTGTTAGCGTTGTTTGATTTCGAGCACAAAATGCAACATTAGCACCCTCTGCTAATAACAATTCAACCGTCGCTAAACCAATACCCGATGTGCCACCGGTAACAACTACGGTTTTATTTTTTAGACCTAAATCCATTCGTTAAACTCCTCTTTATTGCTCTATTTTATTTCTAATAAAACAGAGTAAAAAACGTTCGAAAATATCGGCTTGCTCAATATAAACGGCATGCCCCGCATTGGGTATTTCTTGAAATATTCCTGAGTGGCAGGTATGTGCAACTAATTTTGCACTTTCTACAGGAACAACTATGTCGTCTGCGCCGTATAAAACTAACACGGGTCCGGTATAGTTTTGTATATCATCAATTAAATCAGACGACGCTAACATAGCTGCGGCTGCTATATAGCCGCGTTCCCTCAACCGTCTTGTATTCCACTGTACTAAATCCACTGCTCCTTGTTTAGCGTTTCCAGATAACAAACGTGATGGGCTTAAATGGGCCATTCCATCAACGCCTGTTTGTGTCATGTCAACTACACGATCATTGACTATTCCATCTCGAGTTGTTTTACTCTGCTTGCCGTAACCTAACGCGGGATTAACAAAAGTAAGGGATTGTATTTTTTCAGGCCAATTTTTAGCAAAAGCAGCAGCGATAATGGCCCCTAACGAATGACCTACTAGCTGTATTTTTTCCAGTTGTAAATGGTTGATTAATATCAATAACCGTTTGGCATATGCTTGACTAGCTGAAGTAGAGTCAACAATTATGTTTGAGTCACCATAACCAGGTGCATCCCAAGCAATTAAACGGTATCCGCCAAACTTACTTTCTAATTGTTGTAACCATGAAGCCGAGCTAGAACCAATACCATGAAGAAAAACAATCGTTTTATCGCTCTGGACACCATTTTCGCGATAAGAAACTGTTACATCCTTTTCAGTTGCTAACTGCAGTGGATATTGAGCCAACCTAGTGGTTAATTCTTGCATTCGTTCAGCGGTATTATTTTTCATTTATCATAAGCTCACTTATTCAACGTTAACATTCAACAATAAACCTAAACATTGCGCTTTATTTTGGATAATGGGTGATAGTCTGGATAAGTAGGTATTTGCGGTTTTCCTGAGCCTAACATAACAAACATTAGCGCTTCTTCCTGTCCAATATTATTTAAACCACGGTATATTCCAGCAGGAACAGAAACCAGATCTCGTTCATTTAAAACGGTGGTATATCGTTTATCACCATCTTCTAAAAATAGCTTTATTGTTCCTTTGTAACAAAAAAAGACTTCTTCAACATCATGATGGACATGCATTGGTCCTTCACATCCTGCAGGTAGGCACATAGTTGAAAAAGTAAAATTTTCAGCCGGCACTACATTCATGTCACTACCTACACCCGCAGCACCAGTTCCTAGATATCTCACTTGTGCACGACGGTAAACAGGATTGTAATCGGCTTGAAATTTCAAGGCATCCCAATCATATTTTCTACTTGCAAAACGAGCGACTCTCGATTCAATTTGTTCTCCAAATTCAGTATCGATATCGACATTTTCAAATAGTTTTTCGTTTGTTACATTATTATCAGTCATTCTTTTATCCTTACAATTTTAAAAATTAATTGTCTATACAAACCAATTAAATGTTCTTGATACGAAGGCGATGTTTAAAGCATCAAGACTTTTTTTAGTTCATCACAAAGCCGCCATTAATTGGTAATAACTGGCCGGTGATAAAATTTGCACTGTCAGAGAGTAAAAAATTTACTACACCAACAACATCTTCTGGTAGTTGAGCGCGAGAAATCGCACGTCCATTTTGATATAGTTGATGACGCTCTTTTGGAACATACTCTGTCGCATCAACAAGTGTTAGTCCGGGAGCAATGGCATTGACACAGACATTATCATTTCCTAATTCTCGTGCCATTGATTTTGTCATCGCAATAATGGCTCCTTTACTCGATACATAATGCATCAATTGGGGCGCTCCCCAAAGGGCAGTGTCGGATGCAACATTAACAACTTTCCCGCAACTTGATTGACGTAAAAAAGGAGCCGCAGCGCGTGTCATTAACCAGGTTCCTCGTACATTAACATTCATCACCCGGTCCCAAACGTCAATATCAATGTCTTCCATTGAAACACCGCCTATTCCTGTCGCTATTGCGCCATTATTAACAAGGCCATCTAAGCCACCCAACATTTTCATCGATTGTGAGACACATGCTTCAATGCTGCGAGGGTCACCTAAGTCAACTTGAACAAAATGGGCGTCATAACCTGATTTTTGCAAACTGTTCGCCACTGCAGATCCTTCAGTTTCTAAGATATCGGCAATAACGATATGTGCACCTTTCTCAACTAAACTGATAGCAAAAGCTTGCCCTAAACCACGTGCAGAACCGGTGATAATGATACGTTTGCCTTTAAGCATTATTTGCTCCATTTATCTAGAAATACACTTATTTAATCGACACTTGCTAAGCTACAAGTAACCATGTATTTCACCCGCACTTACTCGTATTTCATATTTAATGAGATCTCGTCCTGGTTGGCGCAAGCATTGACCGCTAGGAATATGAAACAGTGCATTATGAAATGGACATTGCACTGTTTCATTAACCACCTTTCCTTGCGATAACAAGAAAAAGTTTTGTGCATGCGGGCAAGCATCTTCTACAGCGTAATACCGGTTATCTAGATGATACAAACCAATATATTGATCATTTATCTGTAATGTGAGCTTTGTATGTTTAATCAGCTCACTTTCAGTTGCTAAAAATAACCAAGATGTCATTATTTGCTCTATTCAAACGAGATTTTGAAAGAGAGATACGCTTGTCGCCCCAATGCATTGTGGGTTAACGGATCATAACCACTTCGCGAAATAACATCAGGCGCTTGCTCATCAAATAAGTTTTTAACACCTAGAGTCAAAGCAGCAGGAGTACCTTCACCAAAAACAGCGCCTAGATCATAATTAAATTGCACATCAACTGTGGTATGGCTATCAACACTATTTTCAGAATTATCATCTTCATAATCACTGACATAACGCACGAATACATTGCTTGAATGTAGATCACCCTTCCAAGCAACGCCTACAGCTCCACGAAGATCAGGCATAGGCACGCCAAAATTGGTAAAATTTCGTTTGTTTTTGCCATCAATATTACCCGCGATAGGGTCTTCAAGGTCGTAAGTTAAGACATAACTTGTATTAAGTGTAAGATTGACTTTACCTATCTCAGTATCAAAGCTTTTAACAATAGATAAATCAATTCCGTCTGTTTCCAAAACACCAGCATTTCTGAAGAATGTGGTTACCGTCAATAATTGACCACTGTTAGGATCTCGCTCAAGTTGAGGACCATTTGGATCATTAGCAACAAGTGCCGTAGCATTTTCCGGGGTAATAAATTTGTCATAGTCAAAGCGCCAGTAATCTATACTCGCTGAGAAATCATTATCAGGTAAAAACCAAGTTAGACCAAGGTTATAAGTGTCTGAGGTTTGCGCTTCTAATGAATTGTCTTGATCACCTTCGGTTCTTGATGAAACTGTTGTTAAACCACCTGATACCGGGTCAAAAACCCGCGCTGGTACGGTCAAACCACCAACGGTTTGAAACAAAGAAGGCGCCTTAAATGATTCACCATAAGTTCCACGAAAACTAAGCTGATCAAACAACCAAATAAAACCAATTTTAGGATCTACCGTATCAAAATCACCTAAATCTTCATACCGTAATGCCGCTTGAATATTCAAACCTTCTACCACAGGTATATCTAGTTCTACAAATGCTGCGTAAGTATCAGCATCAGTGGAAAAATCTTGATTTCCGCGGAAAAAATATAGGTTATCATTTTCTGCCTGTTCGCTATAATCATACTCCAGCTCACTTTTACGATACTGAATACCAGCAGCAAGGGCAATAGTGCCTTCAGGTACTTCAAATATTTCACCTGAAGTGTGAGCGTCAAACGTGGTTAATGTCGACGTTGCTTCAAAAGCATATAATCCTTGAAAATCTGCAATAACACTAGGATCATTAACAGCACCAAATAGTGGGTTATAAAACAAATCATTATTAGGTCCGCCTTGGCCAAACAGGGCAGCTGTAAAACGATCAATTAAGGTATCTTGAAGATTAGAATACTCATAAATGTTTTCACTATGCCCTAGTGCTGCTTGCCAACTCCAATTATCGTTAAAGTACCCATTAAAACCAAAAACAGCACGCCAGGTTTCTGATTTGATATCTACTTCGCTTGATGCTGAGCCTGAGCCACTAGGACGTCCAAAAAATAGTGCCCCTTGAGTATTACCCAAAGCCGCTGCTGATGGATTTGTTGGCGGAATAAAAGGTGGGAATAAAAGAGGTTGTGAAGGAGAGCCTTTTGTAAGTATCTTGTTGTCGCTATACCCTAGTTCCACAAACAATGACGTTTCGTCAGACAGTTTGCTATTAAATTCAGCATAGACGTGGCTTCTTTCTTCTTCGGCGACCATACTAAAAAAATCACCGAAGTCAAAACCACAAAACCCAATAGGTGTGACACCTGTGGTAGTCCCTGGATTTTCAGCTGCTACTTGTTCACAGCTCGGATCTGCAACACGTTGAGGAGCCCCGGCAGGTTGAAAAACTAAAAAAGTCCCTGGGTGGCCAAAGTTACTAGTGGCATCTCTTAGTTCAAATTCATCGCTACGATCGGCGGCTGACAATGGAGATCTGTCGAAGTAACTGGCCGCAAAAATTAAGTTACTGTCATCAAATTCATGCCCATATAAGACACTGAATTGACCATCATGCTGGCTATCACTAGTGGTTGCTTTATAATCTACATTAAATTCTAGACCAACGAAGTCGCTTTTCGTCTTGAAGTTAGCTACACCTGCCACCGCATCAGAGCCATATAACGATGAGGCGCCATCCTTTAAAATTTCGACTCGGCCAATAGCAATGGTCGGTACCAATGAGTTTAAATCAGTAAATTGATCACCATTTAATGTTGTAGCTGCTGTATTGACTTGGCGTCGACCATTTAATAACGTCAGTGTTGAACTTACCCCTAAACCCCGCAAATTAATATTAGACGTACCTAGGGAAAAGGTTTGATTAAAGCCATCGTTATTATTTTGTGCCCCTGCATTAACGGATAATGAACTTACAATATCAACAGCGTTAAACGCGCCTATTTTTTCGATATCATCAGCATCAAGTATTTCAACGGGGGATGGCCTATCGGCTTGTTCCTGACGTCTTATATAACTGCCGATAACGGAAATTAATTCGACTTCTTTTTTAGCAACTTTTTCATCAGACTTTGGTGGTTCTGCTGCAAGTGCTGATGATACAGCTATTGCAGACGTTACTAAAATTGTCGCTAATTTTGATGTTGTATTTATTTTAGAATTATTCACTTTTATCTCCTCAAACCATGTTTTAGAATGATATTATCGACCATAATATAAACATTGTTTTATCTGTGATACAGTATTGTTTAATTATAATTACAATTATCATCTTCATTTTTATAAATATTTTTCACTTAACTCAGAACATCATTAAGATATTAACGACAACGACCAAGGTCCTAAAATTCCGTTAAAATTAGTGTCTATCGTAATATTTAATGATGCTTACAAAACATACTCTCTTTTTACAAACTAATTTTGTGCTACGTAGACAATAAGTCCATCTAACGCATCAGTAACTTCTACTTGACAGGTTAAACGACTATTAGCTTTATTACCGACCACGTTTTCAAGCATAAATTCTTCCATGTCATCTTTTTTCGGTATTTTATCAAGCCATTCTGGCGCAATAAAGCTATGGCAAGTTGCACAGGCACATGCCCCTCCGCACTCAGCAACAATACCTTCAATTCCATTATTTACTGCCCCATCCATGATTGATGAACCACTTTCTACTTCAACTTCATGCCGGTTACCGTCTTCTGTAATATAAATTATGTTGGCCATAATATTCCTACTTAATCTTTAATTAAGGTACCTTGTTTAACTGATTACTCTGACTGGCTATGCAATACTACTTGTACGTTTTGTTTTTTATGATCCATCAATGCCTTCACTTGGACTCTCGCCGCTTTAGCAATTTCAAAGCGAATGCGGGATACACCTAAATCATGTTGATAGAGAAACTCATTATCTCGAGCATCGGGATCAAGCGCTTCAAGTAGAACCCTGTCTTGCTCAAGTACATCCCAATGACGCCCTTCAGTTCTATTTTTATACATGAAGTGCCACAAATCTTTTATCCAGCCTTCTACTTTTCTAACTCGCCAAAAATAAACCTGACAAGTATTTTCATCAATAGGTGTTGCAAAACCAATGATTGCAAAATTACCGCCTGGTCCAACCTTCTTTTGATAAGGTATTGCAAGTCTAAGCCAATGTGTACCAGTATCGCCGAATTCTACCCAGTCAAAATTCATTCCCGTTTGACCTTCTTTTTCAAAAAGCCAACCGTTCTTAGTTTTCTCTAATCGCATTTTGGCTTTTTTCTCACCCCAAGCCATAGTATGAGAATCGCCATGCAGATAAGCACCATGCATTGGGTCCATCACATTATCAATGGCATAGCGGTAACTGGTTTTCCAGATAGCGGTACAGAGGAATGATGAATACTCTTCTTTAACAAGTTCATCCGGTAATTCTAAGGCTACTGGCTCAGGGTTAAGTTCGTCGCCAAAATAAGCAAAAATAGCGCCCTTTATTTCTTGAATTGGGTAACTATGATTTTTCTTAGTATGCTCCATTGGGCAGTTATCAACCGCGGGTACGTTTACTACCATGCCATCTTTATCTACTTCGATGCCATGATACCAACAAGCGAGCTTATCACCCTTGTTTATGCCTAGTGACATACGTGCACCACGGTGTGGACAACTATCTGAAATCGCGTGTACATTGCCGTCATTATCTCGCCATACAGCAATTTTTTCACCTAAACGTGTGATACCTACTGGTGTATTTTTTACCCCCCAACTAGGCAGTATTGGGTACCATAAGTTTTTAACACCTAAACTAATACGTTGTTCGACTAATTTATCGAACTCATCATTAGTTATAGTTTGATCCGACATTGGTTGCTCCTTCTCTTACATATGTGTAAATTTACTGCTTTGCCAAATGAGACAATTCTAGTGTGAAGTTTTCTTCGGTGAATTCATTGCCATCTCTGTTATTAATACCTAATGTATTAAGCTTAGCGACTATTTCAGCTAATTCGTGTGTTTCTGCTAAGACGGTCTCTAACGCATCACCTAAATTATTTTCATACTCAGTTGGCAGCGCCGAACGAGTTTGCCAAACAAGATTATCAATATGATCATAGGTTTCAATAGAGCCTTTGGCTGGCCTGGTCTCAAGCCTAATTTGCTGCCAAAGTACTAAATTTTCATTATAGTCTTTCATTTTTTCTTCTCCATCTCATAGTGGTTAATAAAAAATATATTTATAGAGCGAATATTATTTTGTAACTATTCAGTTAATAATTATTACTCTTACTGCTATGTATTTATACCCTTATTAATTTTCATTTCCTTTGAATTACTTGACTCATGGGTCGGGTATGGGCTCATCAGTGAAAACAAAATACAGGAAAATATACTCATTCCGCAGCCAATAGCTAGTATATGTTGATATGATCCCCAGTGTTCAAAACTTAAACCCAACATGTAAGGACCAATACCTGCGCCTAATAAAAAACCAGCTAATACATAACCATAAATTTGAGCAAAAGACTTCAAACCAAAATAACGACCAACTAAATACCCAATTAAATCACTTTCAGCACCAAAGCCTAGACCGATTAGAAATATAGCCAGTAGTTGAAGGGGCATTGTGTCAGCATCAATCAATATTCCTAAACCTAAAGCCGCGAGGGAAAAAAATAAAATGGCAACATACGGTGCGAAAAATCGGTCTAATAAATATCCAACTAAAATTCGACCAAAAAAAGTTGCTAGCCCCATAAAACCAGCAGCACTCGCTGCCATCGTTGCCGTTAATCCACGGTCTTTTAGTAATGGGACTATGTGGGGTAGTAAGCCAGTCAAGAAAGCCGACATAATAGTTATTCCTGCACACATTAGCCAAAAGTTACGCTTTCTTAATGCTTCACTAGCCAACAAACCTAACAACGCAGGTCTTTCTGTTACTGTAATATTTCTATCATCAGGTTCATTTCGAATGATAAAGCTTACCAAAGGTAATGATATCAGCATCACCAACGCTGCTAATGTATAATACGTGGATTGCCAATCCGTAATATTCAGTAATGATTGCGTTAAAATAGGCATAACCATATAACCTAAACCCATACCTGATGCCGCAATACCGATACTGATCCCTCGCCGTTTATTAAACCAAGATGATAGGAGTCTTACATAAGCGATACTTTGGGCCCCTGTTGAAGCAACACCTGCGATAAAGGTAAGAGTGTAAAAAACATTTAAAGAATGTAGGCTTGAAGGCACAAGCGCTAATGCCAGTCCCATCAGCGCTATCGACGGGATTAATACTTTTTTTACCCCTAAACAATCAATTAAACGGCCAATAAATGGTGCTACAAGAATGGGAGATAAAGTAAAAATAGTAAGGGCGAGCATTAATTCAGAACGCCCCCAGCTATATTCTTGCTGTAGAGGTAACAACATAACACCAAGTGTGCCATACATAAGTGGCCCCGGACTGAACATCATTCCAACCACACAGACAAATAGTATTTTCCAACCAAAATAAGATTTAGAATCTTCATTTTCTAAAGATGATTGAGCATTTTTCAATGTTAACTCCTTTGCTGTAGATTTGATCGCATATGCATATGTAACTAACTTGTTTACAGAATAACCTTTTCTTTAACATTAATTCCACTATAAATAAAAACAATGTTTCCGATATAAAACAACCGTAAACCTGTACAATACTAAAGTCAAGTAAAATGTACATCTGCAACATCTGTACATCTGTAACAAAAGCAACAATATACAATATACAATAACTAATTGATAATAAGAGGATTTATAGGAGTAATAAAAACAAAATCTATATGTTAAATTATATCTCTCCTTACAAAAACAAGGTATTTAGCTTAAATTACTTACTTGACAATTAAACAAAGTAACTTAATATTAGTTCGCATATAAAACATTGTTTTTAATTTTACGTATTTTGGACTAACAAATAGTGAATTAAAACGTGAGCTTAATCAGGAGATAATTATCGTGAATAGTAAAAATGATGAATTCCAACAATACGGAACTGTTGGAGAGTTAATAGCAAAATTTTTAACTGCTTGTGAACTAAGAGCTGCTTTTGGTGTTATCAGTATTCATAATATGCCAATTCTAGATGCATTCGCCAAATACGGTGAAATTAACTTTGTACCAAGTAGAGGTGAAGCTGGTGGTGTTAATATGGCAGATTCCTATGCTCGAGTGAGTGGAAACCTTGGGGTTGCCGTTACAAGTACTGGTACTGCCGCGGGCAATGGTGCAGGCGCACTAGTTGAAGCACTTACTGCCGGCACACCTTTATTACATATTACCGGCCAAATAGAATCAGAACATATTGACCGTGATCGTGCTTATATTCATGAAGCACCTTTTCAACTGAAAATGTTACAGGCAGTATCAAAAGCGGCATTTCGAATTTGGTCTCCTGAAAGTGCTCTTGGGATATTACGAGAAGCGGTGCAATGCGCATTAACACCTCCTCGTGGCCCTGTTAGCATCGAGATCCCTATTGACGTACAAAAAGCACAAGTTAAGTTCCCTACAAATATTTCTCCTTTGCCTATTGTTGAGGCCCCATTGCCTAATGATCAAGTTGAACAGTTGGTTGCACAATTTAAAAACGTAAAAAGACCCATGTTATGGCTTGGTGGTGGCTCTAGACATGCCTTTAAAGCAGCCGAACGTTTAGCCAATATGGGTGTTGGTATTGTTACTAGTACTAACGGTCGAGCAGTTGTTAGTGAAGACCACCCCATGTCAATCGGAGCATTCAATGCCACTCCTTTTTCCGAAGACCTGTACAAAAGTATCGATCTAATGGTCGTGGTGGGCTCTCGTTTAAGAAGTAATGAAACATGGAATTACCAACTTGGTTTACCGAAAAATTTAGTAGTGGTTGATTTGGATGCGAAAGCCGATGGAAAAACGTATAAAAATAATGGTTTTATCTATGCGGACAGTAAGAAATTATTAGAGTCTTTAGCTGACCGTTTGGAGGGACAGCTTAACATTGATCCAACCCTAGCAAAAAGCATTGAGCAAACTCGTCAAAAATCTGAAGCTGAGTTACGCAAAGGTTTAGGTCCTTACAGTGATTTAGTTACCCAATTGCAAGAGTTATATACTAATGAGATGCCTTGGGTTCGTGATGTTACACTTTCAAACAGTATGTGGGGAAATCGTTTACTCAAAATAGCAGACCCGTTGAATGGTGTTCATGCGCTTGGTGGTGGTATCGGCCAAGGATTACCTATGGGTATAGGTGCTGCCGTTGCAGCAGGTGGTAGAAAAGTAATTACTTTAACCGGAGATGGCGGGCTTAACCTTTGTATTGGTGAAATTGCTACTGCTGCTCAAGAAAAAGTAAATATGACTTTACTGATTATGAACGATTCAGGGTATGGCGTAATACGTAATATTCAAGATGCTGATTATGGATGTCGCCAACACTACTCTTCAATTCAAATACCTGACTATGGCTTAATCAGTAAATCTGTTGGCATTCCTTTTTTTAGAGTGAGTTCAATTGCTGATTTTAAAGAAATAATGAAGCAAGCTTTAGAAATTAATGGCCCTGCTGTTGTTGAAGTAGACATGGTTAAAATCGGTCCATTTAGCGCCAATTTTGCAGGTCCACCGAAGCGTATTAAAGCAGGTGAGGCATGATTAAAATTGGCCTAATAGGCTTTGGTGCAATCGGTCGGTGTGTGATCGAAACACTCCCCAAAGCGTTAACTGAAGAATATGAAGTTATCGGTATCCTAACTAGAAAAGCTGCTGACAATTGGGTGAATAATATTCCCTCTTATAGCGATATAGACCAGTTACTTGCAAAACAACCCGACATTATTGTCGAATGTGCGGGTCATCATGCGGTTAAAGAATATGGTTGTAAAATATTAGAAGCCAATATATCACTCGTTATATCATCCATTGGTGCCTTAGCTGATAGTGTTTTATATCAACAACTTAAAGATTCATCTACGGCTAGTAAGGCAAAAATATATCTGCCGGCTGGCGCCATTGGTGGTATTGATGCCCTTGTTGCCGCAAAACTTGGCGGGATTCACGATGTCACTTATACCATGCGAAAGCCTCCCAAGGCTTGGCAAGGTTCGGTTGCTGAGACGGTGGTTGACTTGAATAGTCTTAAGCAGGCAACCGTTATTTTTTCTGGCTCTGCCGGTGAAGCAGCAACACTTTACCCTAAAAACACCAATGTAACTGCAACCATTGCGTTAGCGGGATTAGGTTTTGATGAGACAAAAGTAGAATTAATTGCAGATCCCAACATTATTGACAATATACACGAAATATCGGTATCCGGTGAAACAGGGTATTTTACCATTGTATTAAAAGGAAAACCCTCTGTGTATAACCCAAAAACTTCAGCATTAACGGCTTTTAGTGTCACTAAGTGCGTTGCTGATTTTGGCTCATCGATCATTATTTAAATTTATAGGAGTTTACAATGTCTGACACGAAAATACTTGTAGGTGGCGAATGGAAGCTAGGTTCCGGCAAATTAATTAGATCCATTAATCCGGCCAACGGTGAGCTGATTACTGAATTTAAAGGTGCGAGCCTAGAAGATGTTGATATTGCCGTTGCGGCGGGTAAACGTGCCATGTATGACCCAACGTGGTACCACTTAAAATCGTTTAAGCGTGCAGCTATTCTTTCTAATATTGCGAGGTTAATACATCGTGATGTTGACAAATTAGCGGCGCTACAAACCTTAGATACGGGAAAATGTTTATCTGAAACTAAGGCATTGGTGCAGAGTGCTGCCGAAACATTTCAATATACGGCAGCAGCGCTTGAAATCCAAGAAGGAGAACTCCCTCCTTCTCGAGGCGACTTTTTCACTATGAGTGTTTACGAGCCAATGGGGGTTATTGGAGCCATTACACCCTGGAATTCACCCATAGCAAGTGATGCACAAAAGCTTGCCCCTGCCCTAGCAGCAGGTAATGCGGTAATCATAAAGCCTGCAGAATGGGCGTCATTAGTGTCGTTAGCCTTAGCTGAAATATGCATGGAAGCGGGGTTACCTAAAGGGCTACTCTCCGTTTTACCCGGCTCTGGTTCAGTTATTGGTGATAAATTAGTCCGTCATCCTGACGTTAAGAAGATATCCTTTACTGGTGGTACCTCAACAGGTAGGCTTATTGCGGGTATTGCTGCAGATAAATTAATGCCGGTATCTTTAGAGTTAGGTGGTAAGTCACCGACAATTGTTTTTGAAGATGCCGATGTAGAGCATGCTATTAACGGAATATTGTACGGCATTTTTAGCTCTACTGGGCAATCTTGTATTGCCGGATCTCGCTTATTTATTGCCGCTAAAATTTATGACAGCTTTGTTGACAAACTAGTTGCTCGTTGTAAGGCATTAAATGTTGGTTTGCCTAATGATAGCTCTACACAAGTAGCGCCTTTAGTGTCATTTCAACATCGTGACGTTGTAGCTAACTATGTTGAAATAGCAAAAAAAGAAGGCGCTAAGGTTTTATGCGGTGGGGAACTGTTGCAAGGTCAACCTTATGATGATGGTGCCTTCTACCCTCCTACAATTTTATCTGGCTTAAGTAATAATACTCAAACCTGCCAGGAAGAAATATTTGGCCCTGTACTGGTGGTATTGCCTTTTGACAATGAGCAAGATCTTATCCAGCAAGCTAATGATTCAGTATTTGGTTTAGCCTGTGGGTTATGGACTCAAGACTATAAAAAAGCCCTAAACTTTTCCCAAAAAATTGCTGCAGGTACCGTTTGGATCAATACCTATAAGCAATTTAGCATTGCCACTCAATTTGGTGGTGTGAAAGAAAGTGGATTAGGACGAGAAAAAGGTCGAAACAGTATTCTAGGCTATATGCAACAAAAAAGCCTTTACTGGGGATTGAATCAAGAGCCACTAAGTTGGGCTGATCCAAGAAGTAAGTAATATTGAGCAGGATGGGCCGATGTGCATGGTTCGATATTTTATATTTGCTTAATTATAAATACTAATAGCTGAATATCGAACATTACTAAACCATTATTCCCTATAGAGTTTAAAATACAAAATATACTGCGAATGCTATTGTTAACTAACTATTGCTGCTAATATAATTAGTTTTATATACGAAACACATTACACATTGCGCATGTAACGTGAACTAACAAGATTAAGCTTAACTTTTGGAGAATAATTACAACGTGGAAAATGCATTAGTGAAAACTGAATCTGAGCAATCAAATCGATATATGGTTCCTGGCTTAATCCGTGGATTGAAGATACTGCAAGCTTTTAGCAGTGAAAAACCTTTCTTGGGGGTTTCTGATATAGCTAGAGAGTTGGATGTGTCACGTTCAACTGCATTTCGTCTCTCACTAACGTTAGAAAATATGGGGTTTTTAAAGCGTGTTAAACACTCAAAAAAATATTGCTTAGGTTTAAAGGTATTAGATCTTGGCTTTAAACTATTAGCTGGAATGGATATTGTCGACATCGCACGACCTCATATGGAGGAATTAAGTGAGAATACAAAAGTGTGCTCACACCTTGCTGTAAGAGATGGAATAAGCGTCGTTTACATTGCGCGAATACTAGGTAAGCATCATACTGTTAGCTCTGTTGGTGTTGGCACTAGATTTCCGGCGTACGCCACATCTACAGGGCGTATATTGCTTGCTAACTTATCAATCGCTGAACTTGCTACTTTGTATGAAGGTATTGAATTGAAAAAAATCACTAAAAATACCCCGTTAACTATTGGAGACCTTATTAATCAAATAGAGCAAGACAAGTCCGATGGCTACACATTAAGTTGGGAAACTTACGAAAAGAATCTCGCGAGCCTCGCTGTACCGATAAGAGATAATACAAGAGAAATTGTAGCATCTCTTAATGTCAGTTGCCCTACGACAACTTATAGTAGAAGTGAGCTACTAGAGCAAGTGCTACCAGAGTTAATGCAAAAAGCAGCAAGTATATCGACTGCGTTAGGCTATAGGCATTAAACAATTATGGGTGAATTTTAATTCAGATTGATGTAGCAAATAGTTGGTCGCATTTAATAATATTGTCGTTTTGTGACTCCAGTAATTCACAACTTTCCCGATACCGCTCTCCTTGCGCTTGCAGAGGCATAAAATGGGGGCTGATGGCCGTGCATAGCACCCCCCCCCCTAGAAGACTATTAAGTTGCTGCTCGGTCAAGATGATAACGGCTTGCTTCCTGCTAGGCCACTTAAACATGTCTTTTTCCAAACGCTTACTCCACATGGCTAACCCAGTGTTATCTCAGTAAAGAATTTTGGGGCGCTTACGGGTGCGGTTTGTGAAGACAATGCACCCGGCATCAACTGCACATCAAGCTATTGCTCAACGATTAATGCTAAATACAGCAAACTAGGCGGTCAAGTTGGACTTGATGGTAAAACGGCGGCGCGTTATATCAGTATTTTTGAGCAAATGTATTTACTCAAACGAATAGAAATATGGTCTAGTAATAGGCTCGGTCGGATCGTCAAAACTCCAAAGTTACAATTTATCGATTCGGGTTTGCTGAGTACTTTATTTGATTTGAGCACAGACGAAATTAAGCAAGATAGAACGCGATTTGGCAACGCATTAGAAACATTTGTGTTTAGCGAACTACTTAAACACACTACAACGTCAGAAGGTAACTATCGCCTGCTGTATTATCGAGATGCGGATAAATTTAAAGTAGATTTTGTTATTGAGAATGCTCAGGGAAATTTAGTCGGCGTTGAAGTCAAAGCCTCTGCTACCGTTAGCCAGAAAGACTTAAAAGGGTTAAAGAAATTAGCTAGTCTAGCCGGCAACCGTTTCAAAATCGGGTTATTATCATACGATGGTACTGAAACGATGCCGTTAGGAGAAAATATTTGGGCGGCACCGCTCTCATCTCTATGGGGTCAATAAACTTGGGTGTTGTAAGCTAACTTTCTAAGGATTATTAAGTAGGGGTATCAATAATGATAACTTCACAGTCGGTCGATACTTTTAGCGTAATTGAGTTCGATTGCGTAACTTCCATTCCATCACCTTTATTCATCGTTACACTGCCAGAGTTATCTTCCACTTTAAACATACCATCTGAAGCTAGTATATAAGCTTGATGTTTAATGTCATGTTCAATAACGCTTCCTTTGGCTAATTTACCACCATAGATACGTGCTTCTTGGTTGATGAAAAGGGCACTGCCTTTGTCTTCAGGGTAACCTGATGCCAATAAAGTAAGTTCTGACGATTGATTGGTACGGAACATTTTACTTTCCCAACGAGGTTCAACGTCATGTTTATTGGTTTCAATCCAAATCTGATAAAAGGTTAAGGGATCTTTAGTGTGGTTGTATTCTGAATGCACAATACCAGTGCCAGCACTCATCACTTGAACCTCACCAGTTTTAGTGTTGCCTTTGTTACCCGTGCTATCTTGATGGGTAATTGCCCCAGAGCGAATAAAGCTAATAATTTCCATATTACGGTGCGGATGCGACGGGAACCCCGTACTTGGGGCAACCCAGTCATCATTCACTACACGTAATTTGCCAAAACCCATGCGTGTAGGATTATAATAATGTGCAAAGCTAAAATGATGTTTAGATTTAAGCCAGCCATGGTCGGCATTGCCTAAGCTTTTATAGGGATAGTGTTTTAACATAATATTGTCCTTCTTCTGTGAATATTATTTTAAGTTAAACTCATTGATAAATATCATAAATATCATAAATGTTAATGTTGTTAGATATTTTTCAATCTTTGTGATGGTTTTCGAAATTTGCTCACTATTGGTAATGTCTACCTTGAGGTATTTTTAATACGAGCTAATTAGGTATATGGCTATTGTATAAGTTGAACTGTTATTGAATAACCCCTACTATTTGTTCGATATGCTCAAATAATTTGAACAGTTACTCTTTTGTTGGAACCTTAAAATGAACACACCCCCTATAAGTATTGAAGCCTTACTGGTATTAGATGCTATTGAGTACCGTGGCAGTTATGCAGCTGCGGCAGAGCAATTAAACAAAGTTCCTTCTGCGCTGTCATATATAGTGCAGAAACTGGAAGAGCAGCTCAACGTGACACTTTTTATACGACAAGGCAGAAGAGCTGTTCTTACACCAGCAGGTAAACATTTATTAATAGAAGGACGCAAAGTTCTCAATGCAATAAACGCTTTGTCAGAGCAAACACAAACGATTGCCAATGGTTGGGAGCCTAAAATACGCATTGCGTGCGATTCAATCTTCGACATCAATCCTATCTTTTCGGGTATACAAGAATTTTTAGCTGAACATAAAAATATTGAAGTTGATGTACGTGAAGAAGTAATGAATGGCACTTGGGAGGCATTAATTGAAGACACGGTTGACCTAGTGATTGGCGCTCCTTCGCCTGTTCCTAATCAAAAAGGTATTCGAGCAATAAAAATAGGTAAGTTGGAAACTGTGTTGGTGGCAGCTAAAAGACATGAGTTATCAAGGACGTTACACAAAGATAAAGCATCAATTCAAGCTAGCGATCTAACAAGGTATCGAAGCGTCATTGTTCATGACTCTGCACAGCATGAAATTCCTTGGTCGATTAATATGCTTGAGGGTAGTCAGCGGTTTTTTGTCAGCTCTGTTGCTCAAAAAGTTGCGGCAATTGCTGCCGGAATAGGTATAGGTCATTTACCCAAAGGGATGGTGCACGATTATATTGAATCTGGGCAACTGGTTGTTATTGAATTAGAAGAAAAAACACCAACACCAACACCAACACCAACAACACAGGAGTTATATATGGCGTGGAAAGTATCCAATAAAGGTAAAGGATTAAAGGCGTTAATTTCTATATTGTCACACCAATGGCAGGAGCATCATCTTTAGTCTTCATATTTCCAAGCATTAAAAACAAAAACAGCCTTGAATTAGCGCTGTTTTATCTATTTCATCGGAAGACATTTTATTGCTACATAACTATAGTTACCCCCTACTTTAAAGCTCACGACAAACTAATGTTGATTTAACTAAACTGTTCATCCCTATGATGAGGCGCTGTCCAATCTTGCTTATGTGAAATAGGCACAATACCGTAAGGGTTTATGGCTAAATGACTTGCATAATAATGACGTTTTATATGCGCTTCATTAACCGTTTTAGCAATATTGGGCATTTGGTACAGCTCTGACATAAAGTTGTAAATGTTGCTGTACTGTTCAATTAACCGCAAGTTACATTTAAAGTGAGTATGATAAACCGAATCAAAACGTACCAAGGTAACCCACAAACGCCAGTCGGCTTCAGTCAACGTGTTCCCTGTCAAATACCGATTACTCGCAAGTATTTCTTCAACACTATCTAGCGCACAGAATAATGATTTTACATTACCGTCGTAAGCCTCTTGTGTTGTAGCAAAACCTGTTTTGTAAACACCATTATTAATGTTGTGATAAACAAGTTCATTAACTTCGTCTATTTGATCGCGTAAATGCTCAGGGTAAAAATCTAGTGTATTACCCGTCATTTCATTAAAAGCGCTATTGAACATGCGAATAATTTCAGATGACTCATTACTAACGATTACTTTGTTTATCTTGTCCCATAATATAGGCACACTGTTAACACCGATGTAATCAGGATCTTGGGCTAAATATTTATCACTAATATAGTGATCGTCGTATAAATCATCACCTGTTGTGCCATAAAGCTTTGCAGATTTTCCATCATGTTTAAAGCTCCAGCCTCTATCATGCATATCTGGATGTACTACACTGACCGTAATTAAATCTTCCAAGCCTTTTAATTGGCAAAAAACTAAAGTGCGATGAGCCCACGGGCAAGCAAGCGATACGTATAAATGATAACGGTCAACTTCAGCTTTGAATCCCTCACGCCCGCTTATGCCAGCACTGCCATCCGGCGTTATCCAATTTCTAAATTGTGATTCTTTACGTTGATATTCACCATCTTTGATACTGCTGTTCCAGCTATTTTTTACTGATGTCATGATCGGTATCTCTATTTTTAAAATAAGTAAAATATGTATAACTGATTAAGCCAAACGCTGTGCTACCCAATTATCTAGTGATAATTTTCCTGCACCACTGAACATCAATGAAATGGATATAGCGAATAGTGCAAGACCAAACTCGTATCCATTGTTGCTCATAAATAGGCCGTTATCGATGTGTACAGTAAATATAGCAACAATCATGGTAACGGCTAAAACAAAGCTCGTAGGACGAGTCAGGAAACCAACAATTAATAATAAACCGCCGAAAAACTCAGCACTACCTGCCATTAGTGCCATTAAGTAACCTGGCGCAAGTCCGATAGACTCCATCCACTGTCCGGTGCCCTCTAAGCCATAACCGCCAAACCAAGCAAAAAGTTTTTGTGCGCCGTGAGCGGTAAAAATCAGCCCTGCGATTAATCGTAATGGCAATGCTGATAAAGATTCTTCAGTTTTTGTGATGCTGTTAGTGATTTGTTTAATGTTCATGTTATTTGACCTTAGGTGAGTTGTTAATTGATTAAGAGGTTATTGTATAAGTTGAATTAACATTGATTAACCCCTAGTTTTTGTTTGATATCATCAAAAAAATTGAACAATAAAAAATCATTTTTAAGTTTTATACTTAGCGACTAAATTTTAATGGGTTAACGGATGTATTTAGTTGGCAGGGGTTAAAAGGGGGGTATCTATAAAACTCCCATATTAAAAACTTAATATAATCAGATGGATAATTTATATATGGGCAGCATGATTCAAATGCATGCGCTTGCTTCACTACCTTTCAATAAGGCTTCATGCATACTATTTTGATGACTGTTGTATATCTATGAGTAGTGTCCTTACAGTGGATCCCATGTCGACAGCACTCTTATTGGCCATAGACATGACACGCTTCAATTTCATACTAACGTAGTGCTTTAGTGCTCAATAAAGATAAAACGTAGGCATTTTTATGTTTTATGTTGAAAAATTGCGGCTGTGAGACGACGCTAAGCTAATAAGTAGGATTGCCGGACGCTTATAAATAATCTAAACTATTATTGTGAAAATTTGAGAGAGTTAATTTATTGTTTTTTAGTCGTTTTTCGTACTTTTTTATATTATTTTTTGTCGTTAACATTCCAGCGTATAGCAGTAAATCGAGCTCAGAGTTTACTAACGAATATTCTGTTGAGATGCTAACAGAGAAAGATGGTTTTGTTTCTTCTAAAATATATTCTATTATTCAGGATAATCAAGGGTTGCTTTGGTTTGGCACGGCTGAAAATGGCATCATGCGCTATGATGGCCGAAAGGTAACCCTGTTTGAATTTGATCGTATGAATTCAAACGGTTTGACCCATAATGATGCTGGAAATCTCATGATAGACCGCAAGGGAAGAATATGGGTCGGTACTTGGGGGGGAGGTGCTAATCTTTATGAACCCAAAACAGGAAAATTCCAGCTTTTTATTAAAGATCCTCTGCGCACTGATTCTCTCTCATCTAACCGAATACAATCTCTATTTCATGACCAAGAGGGCTCTATTTGGTTAGGTTCATATGACAAGGGTTTAAATCGATACCTCGGTGACAACAGCTTTGCGCATATTGATGTGGAGACATCGGGTTTATCGCATAATAGGATCTGGGATATTGAAGACAACGATAATGATAGCCTTTGGATTGCAACTAGCTTTGGCTTAAATCTATATGATAAAAACAAGCAAACCTTTTCTCATTTTTTACCTGCCCCAGACAATCCCACACCAACCGACGCAAACCAGATTAGAAGTATTTTAAAGACGTCAAAAAATAAACTTTATGTCGGAACACAACAAGGTCCATTCGTATTTGATAAACAAACAAGCCTTTTTACGCAATTAAAAACGGTTGATGATCAATATCTAGGTCAAGTGAACTCTATGATTGAGGATCAGGAAGGCCACATTTGGTTTGTCTCCAGTAAAGGCTTATTTCGACAATCGAATTCAGGTTCTCTAATTGAAAAGTTTGACCTTGAGTATAATCATGGCTTGAGAATAGTTTTCGAAGATAGCTCAAGAACAATTTGGGTTACCAGCGAAACTCACGGTATCTACAAAATAGTGCCGCACCGAAAATTTAAGTCGATTAATAGTCCTGAATTGACAGCGCCAAATGGGATTACAGTTGATGCTAATGGTGATTTATTAATTGTATCTTCATCATCTCAATTATATAAGTGGCATGTAACATCACAAAAACTAGAAATATTATCTACTCCAATCTTTAGTGATGAAAATGGTTTTGGAGAAAATCAGTTACTAGAAAAGCCAATCATATTTGCAGATGGTGAGCATGTTTTATGGGTTGCGCAAGATGATGGCTTAGCTAAATTCAATCTAAAAACTAAGCAGATTGAGATCGTAGAATACCCTAAATCTGATCCAAACTATAAGGAATTTAGGGAGGTACGAGCGCTTAGTACCGATAAATATGGAAACCTTTGGGTCGGTACTTATAAAAATGGCGTGTATCGCTACGATCCGTTGACTAAAACGTTTACTCACTTAGACGATTCTTTCGGCTTATCTCATCCAGAAGTGTTAAAAATATTCAAAGACAGCGAGCAAAATATTTGGGTTGGTACTGGTTATGGTTTAAACCTTTGGGAGGAAGAAAACCAACGATTTATTCGTTTTACAAGTGATAATAATCAAATAGATAGTTTATTAGGCAACATCGTTCAGGATATTTATCAAGCAAGGAATGGAAAAATTTGGATTGCCACTCAAAAAGGACTCAACTTATATCTCCCTAAAACAAAAAGTTTTAAACCTTTTAGCAGAAAAAATGGATTACATACTTCTTTAATTCGCGGGATTGCAGATGACAAGAATGGTAATTTATGGCTGACGACAAATAAGGGAATTTCAACGTTAAACCCATCGTCGGGAAAAGTGACTAATTTTGACAGTTATAATGGTCTATTAGGTTTAAACTACTATGCTAACAGCTTGATAACAGGCGGTAATGAAACACTCTTCACTAGTAGTTCAAGAGGTATTGAATTCTTTAATACGTTAGATGTTGAAACAAATAATAATGAGTTCAATGTCGTTTTAACGGGGTTTAATAAGATGGGGCAGTCGGTAAAACTAGAGCAGCCTTATTCTTATGTCTCGGACATTAAATTGTCTTATATTGACTACTTTTTTTCTTTTGAATTTTCAGTATTAGATTTTATTTCTCCTCGTAAGAATCAATATGCTTATAAGCTAGAAGGATACGATGATAATTGGATTGATATCGGTAATCAAAATGTTGTTTCTTTTACTAATTTAGATGGAGGCTCATATAAATTTTTGGTTAAAGCGACGAACAGTAGTGGTAAATGGAGTGAAAAATTACTGTCAATTAATTTAACTATATCGCCACGTCCTTGGAAAGCTTGGTGGGCATATGGCTTGTATGTGGTTGTCGCCATTCTGGTTATATTTACTTTCATTTATTTTCGAACACGCTTACAGCATGCAGAAATATTCAGGCAGAAGCAATTTGTTTTAGCGCTTGAAGAGCAAGTAGCGCAGAAAACAATCTCATTAAATACCCAAGCTAGTGACTTAATTGCGGCAAATAAGCAATTGCAAGTGCTTACTTACAAGGATGGATTAACTGGCTTGTATAATCGCCGTTATTTTGATAAAAAATTGACCATAGAAATAAACAGACATGACCGTCAAAAGCAGCCACTATCTCTTATTATTGCTGACATTGACCATTTTAAATTATTTAATGATTTTTATGGTCATCAGCAAGGTGATAGTTGTCTAAAACAAGTGGCTCAATGTATCTGTACCAGTGCGGCGCGAATGACAGATGCAAATTGTCGCTATGGTGGTGAGGAGTTCGCTATTATCCTACCAAATACATCAATCGAACAATCAACTATTATTGCCGAGCGTTTGTGCTTGGCAATCGAAAATATGCAAATCCCTCATGAAAAATCTGAAACTAATTCATTTGTAACTTTGACTCTAGGGGTTGTGACTATTCCAGCGGGAGAGAAAACATCTGTTGATTCAATTGTGTTAAGTGCCGATAAGGCTTTATATATTGGTAAGTTAAATGGGCGGAACCGGGCAACACGAGCCGATTAGCACCTGGCTACTCAAACTTGAGCGTTTCGATGCCAATGATGCGTTGACAGTAATTACACAGAGTGATGAGCCATAATTCAGCATATTACGTATAATTTTGATGCAAAATTTTTACATTCAGATACGCTATATATGAAAAAGTCGACAAATCTAATTGCTTCATTTGCACTCTTCACGGTAATAACATTAGTCATCTATCTTGCGTTCAAGCTTGTTGCTGCTGGTTATTATATTACGGCACTGATACCTATAACCTTGTTGTTAGTTGGTTTAATTATAGGTATTTGGTACATTGTCAAACAAGAGTAATCTGTGTCGTTTTTATTAGTCGTTATTACAAGACTATAAGCGGCGACCTTTTTTGCAAGCACAAAATCACAGCACCTCTCTTGGATAGTCTTCTTGGGCTTGCAATAAAAACCCGGGTTTACTGACTATAGTGATAATGCAATCGCAGATATAGCGGCCCCAAATAGTGAAGACAGTGTTCAGCCCTAGATACAGAGCAGTCAAATCAGTTTAATTGCCATAAACTCCAATAAAACAGGTGCCTATTGAATAGTTCAAGCTTATGGTTTAACTTAAATATACTATAAATAATAAATAAAGCTGATTAAAAAGTCCACACGATAACAGTGGTAAAATGTCACCTTAAATAAGGACAGTGCTATGACTCCCTTTGAAGTCGCAACAGAATTTTTTCATTCTTGTGAAAGTTTAAAAGGCTGGGCTGGTTGCCAACAGTTTGTGGCCAGTGATGCTGAATTTTCTGCTCAATGTGAACCTTTGACAGAGGTAACTACCGTCGAAGGATATTGTGAGTGGATGGCAGGCTTAGGTGGAGGTCCTTTAAAGGGTTGTTACTATGAACTGCATTCCAGTGCCTACGATGAATCAACATCGACAGCGCTCCTTTTTGGCACGTTTCACGGCACCCATGTAGGTGACGGTGGACCAATACCAGCAACGAATAAAACAACGGCTAGTGATTATGTGTATTCGATAACAATGGACCAGCAGAATAAAGTGTCGCGAATGACAAAAATATGGAATGCGCCTTGGGCACTTGGTGAGCTGGGTTGGGTTTAATGCTAACCGCCCATTAACTGTATTACCGCAGCACGATAATGAATGATCATGTTGAGGTCGGATGTCTCAAAACACTGCGTTGTTAACAGGGCAGATAGTACTGATAAGCAGTACCGAAATTCTTGTGCTCTTTATAGCGGCTCTTCACAGCCGCGATTCATAGAAACAAAATGGCCTCAACAAAAAATTTAGACCAATTTTGCCCCCTCAGACAACGTCGACAATTTTGCGTAAGCAATATCGGGCGTAACTGCACCATATCCAGCAAATGTACCAAAACCGCAATCGGAACCAGCAATGACTCTTTCACGTCCAACGATATCCACGAATTGTTGAATACGTTGAGCGACTAATCGCGGATGCTCAACAAAATTACTGGTACTGTCTATGACTCCCGGAATTAAAATTTTTGAATCGGGGATATCTTGTTTCCTTTGTGCAAAAACTTCCCATTCATGACCATGGCGAGGGTTCGCTGTTTCGAATAGGAGTTGTGCTGCGTCGACAGACATTAGTGTATCAAACATTTTTTGCATAGAAATATCACACACATGTGGTCCCTCATAGTTCCCCCAGCAAATATGAATACGTACACGTTCTTTGGGTAAATCTGCAATAGCGTAATTAAGGGCTTCAACGTGAGTATTTGCAATTTTGATAAAGGCTTCATCACTCAGGTCTTGAAATAGCATATGTCGTGATAGAGCTAGATCTGGGCAGTCTAATTGCAGGTCGAAACCGGCGTCTATGATTGCCTGATACTCTGCTTTCATGACTTCAGCTAGTGCTTCAATATATTTTTCCCTAGAGGAATAATATTGATTCGGAAGAAAGAGCGCTACAACACCGGGAGATGCGGCATTCATAAATGCTTTTTTAGCTCGTTGTGTGTTAACTGCTAAGCGTAAATTATCTAAATCATGCTGCAGGTCAGCGGTTTCCTTGCTTTTTATTTCACCAGTACAAAATGGCCGAGCATATGCAGGTGTGCCACCAGAGCGAGACAATTTTTCAAGAAAATCAGGAAATAACTTTAAATCTGCTGGTGCGTTTCGAGGACTATCACCCGAGAAGCCCGTATATCGATCTTTCACATAGGTCGCGTACGAGATCTTTGACGTTTCACCATCAGATACAATATCAATGCCGGATTGCAGTTGTTTTTGAACGACAGTCGATACGGCATATGTCATCTCATTTTCAAATTTTTCTAGGTCATATACTTGCTTATTCTCTCTCGCAAAAATAAAATCGACGGTTGATTGCGAACGTGGCAATGAACCAACATGGGTAGTTAAAATGGGTTTATGCATAGTACTCGTAGCCTTAACTTCTTTATGTTGGGTAATATAGTCTAGTTTAGGGGCAGGAGAAAGGCAGAATACTCAAAAGTATAAGCTTTGCGGTTAATCAGCTTTAATTAAGCTGACGTACGACATTCATGTTTATGGTCTTAATCGTCTATTTTATTTTTTGACCTTATTAGTTATTTGTCACGTAAGTTATTTACGTTTATGTTCATTTGGGTGTAGTAGATGAAGGCCATTATTTTTGGTGGAATAGGCACAATAGCAAACACTTCATATCTTCAAAGGAAAGCCTTTAATACTGCGTTTGAGCAATTATCCATCGAATGGCATTGGGGCGAAGAGGAATATCGTCGCTTAATCGTTGAAACTGGAGGTGAGTCTCGTATCGATCAATACAATGAAAAGTACGGCGGTTTGCCCAAAGGTACCTCGTCAGGACAAGTTCATGAGTTAAAATCAAACTTATTCCACAACTTTATGAACAATTCAAAATTGCCACTACGCCGGGGCGTAAAGTGGGTGTTAGATCATGCTAAATTTAATAATATAAAATTAGCTTTTGCGACCACGACTAGCCGAAAGAATATTGAGATTTTATTAAGTTCAACGGGCTTAGACCCATCTATATTCGATATTATAAGTAATCGAGCATTAGTTGAAGCGCCTAAACCAGAGCCTGTGGTTTACCAATACTGTTTGAAAAAGTTGAACGTTTGCGCCAAAAACAGTTTGGCAATAGAAGATGCTAGCTCGGGTGTTAAAGCAGCAGTTAGCGCGGGTATAAAATGTGTTGCGTTTCCGAATGAATTCACCGCTAACCATAACTACTTAGAGGCGATAGAAAAGACTGATGATTTAAGAGAGTCAGCTTACCTAAGTGCGTTCTTTGCATCTCAGGGAGGACTCATCAAAAATTAATAAACATACAGTGTTGCTTTTTATAACTTGTTGGCCGGTTGCCATGTGTGAGCTTAATGACAACATTCACTTCAATTACCAACGTTCGCCTTGCTCCGTATTTAAGCGGTGATTTGTTTAAATACACGACTAGCTGAGAAGTTCTTGTTAAATGCGAGTATGTCACAGATAGTCGTGTCGACAGTGATCCTATTGTTTTCAATTTTTAACAAGGTAATAAAAGGCAGTCTAATTTTATCATCACCTTCATCACCGTCTAAAAACCATTTTATGGCAACATCCTGACCATCGATTGCAATATCCTCTAGCTGTGTAAATATCCGAGTCAATGTATTTATTTTTGATAATACAAATTCAAATAATTGATCTCTTTTTTGTGGGTGCTTGTCGCCAGGTAAATTAATCACCGCGTTATCGTTGTAAAGTGTGTTTATATTCGCTAATTGCTTTTGACTCCAAATAGCCCACCACTGATCAAGGATTTCTACATTTCGAGTTTGCTTACCAATTAAGCTAGATGGCCATGCAATATCACCTTGTAGATGGTCTTGCTGGTCGTAATCAGATATTACTAATGGATCTGTAGCAGGTAAGTTATTACTTACTTTTTCTGTATCACCCTTATTTACAGCCGCCAACTGAACAGTATCGACTATCGCTAGAACTGATTTAAGCATTTTTTGGTTGGTTTCCAACCAAAAAACATAATTAATTATTCCGGTTTTATTTGTTGGCTCAAACGTCAAGTGCACCACATAGTGGTTGTTTTGCTTAATAGTTTGATGTGTTAGTACGGTGCATTTGCCGGTCAAAGCAAACCAATTACCGAGGATCATGTTCAGCTTTTCTGAGCCGTAAAATTTAGCGTTATGTTGCCCCCAATAAGCACTGTGCAGCATCTTAGAGTTTAGGTCAGCTAAATCGCCTTTAGTAAAGGCGTTGATAATTGAATCTAGCATTATTGCGCTCCGGTATTATGGTTACTGCTATTGAAGTCTCTAATGAGATTGGCGTAAGCAGCAACTTCATCAAATACGGTCCATTCTTCGCTAATTTTTCCGTCAACTAAGCGCAAGTGGGACGCACCTAATATAAAAAACTCTTGTCCACGATACATGGATAATCTTTTGTCTTTTGAAGAAAAAGACCCAGTTAAAGACCACCGAATCGCAATATCAATAACATCTTTTCCCTGATCGAAGGGAACAGTACATACATGATCACAGGTAACCTGCGCCTCCGGACAGGCTGCCAGCCATTGAATAATGGTTCCTATAATACCTGGTAAGCCGACTGCTTGGCGTCCACCAGGCCATTGTAGCTTTGCATTCAAGTGATAAAAGGTATTTGCTTTACCAAAGTTTTTTTGATTAAACAGAGTATCCAACCAGCGGTTACTAAATTCAACAGATGCTTTGTCAATGGGCGCTTTCCATTGATGTTCACTTGGCTCTTGCGCTCTTACTCTGGATATCTCAGCTTGCCGCCAGCTTTCATGTTTTGGATGTGCCGGAATTTTAGCGAAATGCTCACTCGCATCCAATACATCAATGCCTAATTGTTTGACCAAAAAGCTGTTATCGCGGACTAACCATTCATATACAATTTTGTTTTCAATACAAATACAATCTGCAATAGTCGTAACACGTCCAGTTTCGTGTGTCGCCTCACCAAATTCTGATGGGCCTTTGTTAGTCATAATACTGGTAATTCTATGCGAAGAGTAATATCCCTCATTAGGACCAAGATCCCGCCAAACTACGTTTTCACCAATCAGCGAACGGTCCGGAAAAGCGCTGATGGTTTGCAAGGTTCCGCTGACCACGCTTGATACGGCGTCTGCATAAGCACCTAGGGTATGCACTGGGCAGTATTCTGCATAATATTGGTTACATAAACCCACATTTTTCTGCTCCCAAATCCGATGAGTAATGCGCACAATGTAGTCAACAATATCGATAAATTCTTCGTCAAAACCTTTCAATAACTGGCTTTTAGGATTGCTTGGGTTTAATAATTCAGGCAGATTTTTCCAATACAGTTGTGTGACTTCACCTTGTGGCAAATGCATAACGTTATTCGTTGGTACCGTTTTATGATTCATAATTTATTACCGTATTTACAAAATTACTGCCCACTCAAACCAAGTCAGCATATTAGCGATTAAACGCTGGTTTTCATTAAAGCGAAAATATCTAATCCCATTTGTTTACACATATGAATAATGTCAATTCCTACCCAATTTTCCTTTAACAAATCGCCTTCGCGTCGCCATATATCAATCACTCGTAATTCAAGTGTTTGGTTGGTTGGAGGCAATCCTAACCAGCCGCCTACAGAATGAGTTCCATGCATATGCGGCCACCCGCCGGTTGCGACATAATTACCTTTTTTTACAACGCACGCTTTGTGGTCAACTAATCGGTCAGGAAAGCTAAATACGAAAGGTCCTTGATGACGCTCGCGAAAACTTTTAATACCTTTAGTTGTGCCAATACCTGCAGGGCCATACCACATAAAGTCTGCATGCCAATAGTTTTCTAACTGCATACTCAGTAGTGATTTGCCGTCAAACTTACTAAGTTCCTCTAGCATATTTAAAACCAGTTGTTCTGATTCATCAGCTTGCAACTTATTGACTTCCAAAGGCAATAATCCATCCATCGTAGTGGGTGGTAGAATTTGACCGCAGTGACCTAAACTTTTGCGTAACGGAAAAATACCCGCTTGATGCATAACATCTAAAAAATCAAAAATAATAAAATACTCAGATATCTTGTTATCTTTTATTTTGACCAATTCAGTGAAACGCAAATATAGAAGATTACCGGTGGCAGGGATCCCTAAAAAATCATTAACGAAAATACCACTAAAGTAACCCGTTGCAGCAATCCACTGATCACTTTCATATTCGCTGTCAAACTCGATAAATGCTTTACGCTCCAAGTGTTCGAATGCATTCTTAAATTGTAACCAATAGTCGCTTTCAATCGCTTTTAAGCCGATTATTTGATTGATTGGATACGATACATTCAGCACAGCATCTTCAGCGACTATTGCACTGAGCGGCTTATCTGTTTGTAAACAATGGTAAAAATTATCAATAATTGAATTCATATTAAACCTTATACTATATATTGGAGTGACCACAAAAACACGATGGTCAGAATAAAGAAAGCGAACAACCAGTAGTTAATACGATCAACTTTACCTGGAACGCGATACCAACCATTCTCTTTTTCATCTAAGCCTTCGCGAGCAAACTTTAATTTTTGTCCTTTTACTGTGTATTCAGATAATTCAGTTTGCTTTCCGTCAATAACTCGACTGGCAATCAACGTGGCTGCTATGTTTACTGTAGCGCCAATCAAGCAATACCAAGGCCAAGCTATGTCGGTACCTAAGGCAACTGCAACCACCACAACGAAGCTGGCAAACGTGCCCACTAACAAGCCATTTTCAGTCGCCTGTTTAAAGAAAAAGCCCAAAGTAAACATACCTAGTTGAGCGCCGACAAAATAAGACCCTACCTTACTAAGTACCTCTAGGATCGAGCCTGAGCTATAGAGGTGATACATAATGGCAGGGAAAATAATTAAGACAGCCCAGAATAATGTAAATAGGCGGGTTACTTTTAAGTAATGCGAATTTGTTTCATTTTTTCTAAAATATTTTTTATAAAAATCGATTGTCGAAATGGTTGAAAGCGAGTTAAATGCTGAATCGAGGCTCGACATAGAAGCCGCCATTACTGCTGCCGCGATTATTCCCATGAGTCCGGGCATACCATATTCAGCCGCGAATTGTAGAATAATAGTGTTCTCGTTTTCAAAAGTACGACCCTGATAGTAGTTATAAAATAAGACGCCTAAGACAATGAAAAACAGATAGATAAAGAAAGCGGCAAAACCCATCAGCAAATAGGACTTTTTAGCATCTCCTATATTTTTAGCCGCTAGTGTTCGCTGTACCATCATCTGATTCGTGCCATAAACTGTTGTATGGTAGAGCGACATAGCTATTATTCCGCTCCAAACAGTCGTGGTGGCAGTAAAGTCAAAGTCAAAGTTTAAGGGGTCGAGTTTGCCTTGCTCTTTTAATTGCGCCAACGACTCCATTACCGGCATACTACTTTCTTGCACTAGTACATAGAATATAATACCGGCACCCGCAAATAAGATAAAAGACTGAATAACATCAGTCCATATAACCGCAGTTATGCCCCCCATTACTGTGTAGATAAGTGCAATAATCGTGATGATCACTATTGCCGATATAACATCTATGCCAGTAATAAAACTAAGTACAACAGACGTTGCATATAAAACAGCCGCTGAGGACATTGTTTGTGAAACTAACCAGATTGAGGAAATTAGTGCCCTTGCGCGTTTGCCAAAGCGCTTTTCTTGATATTCATAAATAGACGCTACGCCGGCATTATAAAAGAAGGGAAAAAAGAAAATAATAACGGCCATGATGACTAGCGGATAATTAAGATGTATTGCAATTACGCTTATACCTTCTTTATAGGCCCATGCGGGAGCTCCCAAGAAGGTCATAGCACTTACATAAGTGGCAACAACCGAAATACCGATTGCCCACCAAGGTGTATTTTTTTGTCCTATATAAAAGTCTTGATCAGTTTTTATCTTTTTCCCAATTACTAAACCCAACAGTATATTAGCAACAACATATACGATGAGTATACTCCAGTTAAGAACGCCGAATTCAGTCATATTAGAGCCTCTATGTGTATTTTTTTTTGCTTTTATTTACATTTCACGTGTATCATATTATTAATTGACTTCGAAGTCATTAGTAAATAAACTTTTTGTTCACTACGGTAATTAACCAACGGGTCACTACAATGTCGAGCTATCAACACGAAAAGCAGTATGTATTAAATTATTTTGCCGATATGGAAAGCGCTAATGTCGATCAAATAGTTTCGGTGCTAGAAAAACATGTGGCTGACGACTATGAGTTTTATGGTGTGTACCCATTTAATAAAATTGACAATGTAGGAGATGTTGCGAAACAAGTTTGGCAGCCCTTGTACAAGTCATTTTCTAATATTCAGCGCAGGCAAGACGTGTTTATGGCCGGTACTAATGAGGTCAGTGGCGAAAATTGGGTAATGAGCATGGGCCATTTCATGGCTTTATTCGATGATGACTGGCTGGGTATTCGGGCGTCACGAAAAGTTGTGATGCTAAAGTATGCTGAATTTAACTGTGTCGAGAATGGTAAAATAACTAAAACAGGATTGTGGCTAGATATCATAGGACTAATGCAACAAGTAGGCATTCATCCATTACCACCACAAACAGGTTCATCAATATTGCACCCCGGCCCACGACATCATAACGGTTTATTGTTTGATGAGCATTTGCCTGAAGAGGCCCAGCAAACACTAACCGTATTGAATACGATGATTGACGATCTGAGTAAGCTTAACGCAAATGGCAACGATCGCGCTGGCCCGGAGGTAATGCAAAAAAATTGGCATGAAAATATGGGATGGTACGGTCCGGGTGGTATTGGCTCTACGTATACTATTGCGCGTTATCAAGAGCAGCATATGTATCCATTCAGAGAAGGACTTAGCGACAAGGTATTCAATGGCCATGTATGTCGTTTTGCGGAAGGCCAATTTGCTTGCTTTTTTGGTTGGCCAAATCTTTCCAATAAATCTATCGGTGGTTTTTTGGGTATGCCCAGTGGTGATAAGCGCGCCGACATGAGAATTGTAGACGTATATTACCGAGAAGGTGACAAGTTGTTAGAAAATTGGGTGCTTATGGACATTCCTTATTGGTTAAAACAACAAGGAATTGATGTTCTGGCCAGAACCAGTAGTATTTTAAATCCAGAAGTATGAAGTCTTTAATCTTGATATGTGTGTTAACAGGAATATGCGTTTATGTCCAATGAGCTAATACAAAAAAAACTTGACGAATGTAAAGAAAAAATCAAAAAATTGAGCCAAATTCAGTATGATTTTGAGCCGGATAAGGTTGAAAAGTGCCTTTTAGATTTGTTTGCGACAACGGCTAAAGTGCAGTTGTGCTTTCCATTTGAAGATTTAGATGGTGCAAAGGGTTTGTTCACAGACGCCATAATGCCATTGTATCATTCAATGCCAAATATAGAACGACGAGACACTATTATTATATCGGGGATCACCGATAGTGGTAACATTTGGGTTGGGTGCTGTGGTTACTACTGCGGTACATTTGAAAAACCTTGGCTAGATATTCCAGCAACAGGTCACATAGCATCTTTACGGTTTCATGAATTTTACCAATTTGAAAATGGCAAAGTAACCCAATATCAAGCTATTTGGGACATTCCTGAGCTTATGCTGCAAGCAAATGCATGGCCTTTAGCACCTAGCCTTGGCAGAGAGTGGCAAGTGCCGGCTCCGGCAACCTCAGACGGGATTGAGCGTCCAATTTACAGTAGCGCACAAACCCATCAAGCTAAAAATATTGTCAATGATATGTGCAGTGGACTAGGTAGGTATGCCGAGGGGGGTGTAGAAGCGATGCAGCTCGATAAATACTGGCATCCAAAATGTTCTTGGTATGGGCCCTCGGGTATCGGTACAGGTCGCTCACTTAGCGGCTTTCGAGATTGGCATCAAATCCCTTTTTTGAATGGCCTGCCGGATCGCGTTGGCGATCCTAGTAAAGGTCATTTGTTTGCCGATAATAACTATGTAGGTTTTACAGCATGGCCTGGGATGTATATGACGGTAAGCGGTTCAGGCTGGCTTGGCATTGCTCCTGGTGATCAAAAAATAACGATGCGCAGTCTCGATTTTTGGCGTGTTGAAGGTGAACTCATTCGTGAAAATTGGGTGTTAGTTGATTTATTATCAGTATATGATCAATTGGGTGTAGATGTATTTGCGAGAATGAGGGAGTTTAATAAGGCGAGGCAGCGTTTTTAAAAAACACAAATTATGAGTTTGACTTCGATGTTTATAAAATAATTAACATGTCCCTCTTACTCATGAAGCTTAAAAAAAGCCCCGAAAGCTAAACAGACTTTCGGGGCTTTTTCACTTTGTTATTGCAATATTACTGACTAAAAGTGATATCTTAACTTCACGCCATAGTTTCTAGGATGTAGATAACTGCCCTGTACCAAATTGTTACCGCCAACATTCGTTCTAGCCAAGACCTCTTCGTCCTCAATGTTTTCAGCAAACAGCTCCACTGAGAGTGTTTCATCAAGTGAAAGCCAGGTTACGCGCAGATCCGTCTTTGTATAGGAATCTTGTAATTGACTTGCGTATATTGACACATCATCAGTATTGTATTCTGCCGAATAGTAAAACTGTAGGTAAGGCGTTATGGTGCCCTTATCGCCAAGGTTAAATTCGTGTCCAGCACCCAAACTAAGGGTCATATCAGGCGACCAAGGCGGAGTAGCGCCATCTAGCACAAGTAACCCGTTATTGACATCACCCTTGAGTAAACCACCATTTAATTGGAAAGGATTAGTCACACCAAAAGTATCGTATTCTGCATCCATCAAAGACAGGCCAGCATTAATAAACCAATACTCTGTTGGTACCCAGTTAACTTCGGCTTCAAAACCGGAGACTTCTGAGGAGCCTGCATTTTCACTTACCGTTACTGCGGTAGATCCATTACCTTCAGGGAATGTTAAGCGCTGGGTAACGAGGTCAGAAAACTCATTCATATAAAATGCAAAGTTCAGTTGCAATGAGTTGTCTAAAAACCTATTTTTCATGCCCACTTCCCATGCTTCGGACTCTTGCTGGTCAAATGAGCTCCCGTTGCTGTTCAGACCTCCAGATAAAAACCCTGTAGAACCAGAGCCGTATAGCATGGAGTTATCGTTTAGGTCGTAATTAAAGCCAATTTTCCAAGTGACAATATCAAACGTTTCTGAACCTGCTCTGCCTTCAGCGACCGTATAGTTATATAAATCGATTGGACGTCCATTAATACCAAATTCAGAGACACCGGGTAAAAAACTACCATCGCTGGCCTTTGATGTAGCGAAAGAAGTGGTGGTGTCTTTTTCTTCTTCGTTATACCTGATCCCCGCGATTAAGGTCAAGGCATCGGAAATGCTGTATTCCCCTTGGAAGAATAAACCTAACGTGGTTACGTCGATTTCCTGGAAATCGGTGTAATCACTAAAGCTGCCAGCCCCGAACGGGTCGATTGACTCCGTACCATCAAACAAGGTGAAGTCTCTACCTTGAGAATCGGTGACAGTGCCAAATGGCGCGTTGGTTTGTGTTCTAAATTGAGAAAAACCAAAACCGATTTGGTCTTTTGAATAGTAAGCGCCCGCGGTCCAAAACAGGTTACTGTCATTGTTAGAAGAAATCTGCAGTTCTTGCGTGACTGACTCAACCGCTTCGTCCCAAAAATAAGCATAGCCGGGAGTTGGACTGAAGTCACCATCAAAATCTAGGGCACTACTAAAGTCGGTGTAGGAAGAAACTGATTTAACGGTAACGCTGTCAAGATCCCAGTTAAGTTCTACTGTGAGGTTATCTTCTTGGTTATTACGCTTATTTTCTGTGTCATAGCTGACTTCGTTGGGTCGATCAAAACTTGAATTCGTGCCGGCTGAACCAGGTGCAGGGTTACCAAAATCTAAAAGTTGGCCACGGACATCAGTGACGCCATCTTGATTAACCGGTGCAGGTAAACCCTCCGCTGAGAAAATCCCAGGCGTTGTGCCTTTTTGTTTAATAGAGGTGAATCTTACGGTTGCATCAAAGGTCGCACTTGGTTGCCAATATGAGCTGAGGCGGTAGTTAAAACTATCGTCTTGACCAAGATCACCTGCTGGCCCAATGTTTTTGATATAGCCATCACTGCGAACAGTTTGAACCGCCACCCTGACCGCTAAATCATCAGTAATTGGCTGATTGATAAAGGTTTCAGTGCTTCGACGATTGAATCGTTCGAAGCCAAGTTTGACACCCATGTCAAAATCGCCAAGGGTTGCTTTATTCGTGGTTAGATTAACTGCACCAGCAAAGGTATTTCGCCCATAAAGCGTGCCCTGAGGACCTTTCAACACTTCTATGCGAGCAACGTCAAAATAGGCTTGTGACTGCTGTGACGCTCTGGGTCGGTAAACACCGTCCGCGAAAAAGCCGGCGATAGATGCGTTATCGGCAAAGGTATTGTTAGAGTTAGCACCGCGGATCGCAATTTTTGCATCTGAGCCGATGAATCCGAATGCAACTCCTGGTGTAATCAATTCTATACGGCTGATGTCATCAATGCCATAGCGTTGTATTGCATCAGCGTTTAATGCGGTTACTGAAATGCCAACATCCTGCAGACTTTGAACTCGCTTTTGTGCGGTGACTTCGATCACTTCAAGCCCAGTTGTTTTGTTGGTTTCAGCGGATTGTTCGTCTGACTCCTGAGCCACTGCCTGCTGGGAAAGTAAGGCTGTTAGTACAGCAGCACAAACTCGAGACCTTTTATTAGTTGAGGTTACCATCATCTGTTTTCCTTTTTTATTATTGAATATAAGCATAATGAGACTGCAAAACGTGCACCGCAGTTAGCAAAAAGTATTAGTGATAAATCACGTTGCTAGGTTGTATATTAATTGCACTACTGACATCATAGACTTCGAAGTCAAAATATGTCAAGCATAGATTGAATATTTGTTATTAGATAGTTAATTAACTGCTTTGTGTAAATGCCTACAAAAGAATTAAGTTCTTGAATACAATAAGTAAGTCAAGGGCAAATTACTGACCTGATTAAGCCTTGTTAACATTATTTTACCTGTATCTTAGACTTCGAAGTCAAAGCGGGTAAAGCGCGGTTTAAAGGCTCGTCCACTCTAGTTAATCAATTCTCTCATGTGCACACATGCGCAAAGGTTAAGTTGTTTAAGTCTTATCCCGTGACGATTTTTATTATGGAATGATAAAGGCAAGGTTAAACTATGGTGGCACAAAGCACCTCGACAATGTTGATGCTAAAGTGATATTTTTTAACGTTCAATTGAGGCTGGGTTATTGCCGGTATATTTGGCTTTACTACCTTATTATTGCGCTTGCTTTGCTTGCTCGAACGTCGCTTTTAGTTGTCGAGCACCTGCAAGCATAAAACTGTGATCTGAACCCAGTAAAAATAGTGATACGCGCTGCTTGAGCCAGTGGTCCAACTCATCTAGATTGGCAATAAACATACCCGTTGCAAGTTCATATTTGTTAGCAACTTGAACAATTTTTGCCACCGTTTCGAGTACTTTTGATGCGTTAGGATCCGTCTCTCCTAGCGCAACAGTTAAATCCATTCTGCCAATAAACAAACAATCTACGCCTTTTACTTGGCAAATAGCGTCGAGTTGGTCAAGCGCATCAATATCTTCAATTTGTGCGATTACCACTGTATTATTCGCATTATGCGCAAGGTTTTGCTGCATGTTGTTTGTAGTATAACCGGCCATCCGCGTAGAGCCTGCGTAACCTCGACCGTTATGACCGTAATAACATTGCTTAACAATATTTTGTAATTGCTGGGCACTTTTTACATGCGGTACCACAATACCATCGGCGCCTAAATCTAATGTATTTAAAATAGTATCGTGATGGTCGTTTGGGATACGCACTAAAACATGCTGCTGATTAGCTTTTGCTGCCAATATACAGGTATCTAAATCACGCCTGTCGAAAGCGGCGTGCTCTGCATCAAGGCATATTGTCGTAAAACCAACTTTTGATAATACTTCAGTGTTATGAAAGTGGGGTGTTTTTACGAATGTTCCTAATAGCGGCTTTTTATCCGCCAACGCCTGTTTAAATTCATGCATCGTTTTTATTAACCCACTGTTTAATTAGATTGGTAATAATAGTTTATTGTTAATTCGTTGCGGGCCCTACCGTTTTTCCTTGAACTAACGCGCCAGACCATACGCGAAGTTGAGCTGGATTGTCAGGCGTGGCTATTTGCTCAACCAAAATATCCACGGCGGCTTTGGTCATTTGCTCTATCGGCTGCTTAACCGTAGTGAGTTGGTAACTATGCCAAAACACGGCGTTCACACCGTCAAAACCCACGACAGATAAATCTTCTGGAACGCGTAAACCACAATTCTCTCTGGCTTCATCTATTACCCCGATTGCCATGGTGTCATTGCTGCACACAACAGCGGTGGGGGCAGAATGTGTCGCCATATAATTTGAAAAGGCCTGACGCCCAGACTGATAACTAAAATCGCCATATGCTATTGGCACATCATTAATACCTTTATCGGTGAGCGCTTTAATCGCTAGTTCACAGCGTTCTTGGGCCACGTCAGAGTCGTCTGGCCCAGCAAGGACTAAATAATCTTTGTGTCCAAAGTCATGTAAGATATCGACTAGCTCAAAAATACCTTGCTCATGATTGCAACAAACAGAACTTGCTGAATGCCCGGCCACTCGCCGGTTATAAAGTACAACTGGGATTTGATGCTGTTTAAATTTATTGATACTTTTATGATCAAAATGGGCTGCAAGGGCTATTACGCCATCGACTTGAAAGGTCCATATGTGTTCTAAAATATCGTCTAAACCGGCAGCATTGTCTAAATTAAACAATAATACGCGTTCGTTTTTTTCTGATAAACGTTCGTTCAGCAAGGACAATACTTCAGGATAAACAAGGTTAACCCGAGAAGATGAAATAACCGCGACCATCCCTGACCGCCTGGTAATTAGCATTCTCGCAATAGCATTGGGCTTATAACCCAGTTCATTTGCTGTCGCTAACACCTTTTCCCTGGTTTTATCAGACACACTGCGACCCGTCTGAAAAGCCCTAGAAACAGCCGATTGCGACACGCCAGCAACTTTGGCGACATCATATGACGTGACGCGTTTATGTTTATTCAATATTATTTCTCGTATCTTCTCAGTCGAATGTCAGCTTGTTCTTTATGTCCAGCAAATCCTTCTACAGCACACAATCTAGAACAGTAATTGCCAACCACTACAGAGGCTTCTTCGGTAATATATTGGAAAGTACATGTTTTAATGAATTTCCCAACCCATAATCCACCAGTATAGCGCGCTGCCTTCTTAGTTGGTAGTGTATGGTTTGTGCCAATGCATTTATCGCCGTAGGACACGTTCGTCTCGGGTCCTAAAAATAACGCCCCAAAGTTTTGCATATTATCTTTGAAATAGTCTACGTTTCTGGTCATTACCTGCACGTGTTCAGATGCGAGGTTATTTGCAGCGTCTAGCATTTCTTCGTAAGTGTCGCACACAATCACTTCACCGAAGTCCCGCCATGCTTGTCCGGCAATCTCGCCGGTCGGTAATATCGTTAACTGGCGTTCAACCTCTAACATGGTTTCTTTTGCTAGCGCTTCACTATTGGTTATCAGCACGACTGGCGAAGTTGGTCCATGCTCTGCCTGACCTAGTAAATCTGCTGCACATAATTCGCCATCGACACTGTCATCAGCGATGACTAATGTTTCGGTGGGGCCAGCAAACAAGTCAATACCAACACGTCCGAATAGCTGGCGCTTAGCCTCTGCGACAAAGGCATTACCTGGGCCAACAATCATGTCTACAGGTGCAATGGTTTGGGTACCAATGGCCATTGCTGCCACCGCTTGCACGCCGCCAAAGCAATATATTTCATCCGCTCCCGCCATATCCATAGCAACAACAATGGCTGGTGATGGTTTACCATCGAAAGGAGGTGCACAGGCAATAACCCGTTTTACGCCAGCTACCTTAGCGGTCACTACGCTCATATGGGCCGATGCAACGAGGGGATATTTGCCACCAGGGACATAGCAACCAACCGACTCCATCGGAATGTGTTTATGACCAAGGGTAACGCCCGGTAGCGTTTCTACTTCAACATCTTTCATTGAGTCACGTTGAATTTGAGCAAAGTTTCTAACCTGTGCTTGCGCCCAACGAATATCGGAAATAACTTGCTCATCAAGTTCGGAATAACACGCCGCTATTTCCTCTTTTGAGAGACGAAATGACTTGGGAGACCACTGATCGAATTTTTCTGAATATTCTCTGACCGCTTCATCACCCTTGTTCTCTATATTACTAATGATGTCCTCAACAATAGTCTGTACTTTTTTGTTTGACGCTACCTTCTCTTCTTGAGTAGGGCCTTTCTTTAAATACTTAATCATTCTGGTGCTCCAAAGCATAATTATAAACGCGTAATTTCAACAAATTCCTTGCTATTCAAATTATCCTACTTAATAATGACTTCGAATGCAAAGTATAATTTTAAGGTAAAAGGTAAACTGATGTCAGGGTTTAGCAACGATCTATTAGCAGGGAAATCGATTTTAGTCACAGGCGCAGGGAAAGGAATAGGCCGAGCGTGCGCTCTTTTAGCGGCGCAATCTGGCGCGCATGTAATTGCGGTCGCTAGAACGCATGCAGACCTCGCTAGTTTGCAACAATTAGCGCCTCAAAATATTGAAATTTGGGAAGATGATGTTACTAACGATTCATTTATTCAACGAATTCAAAAATTAAACAAATTAGATGGCTTAGTCAACAATGTCGGTATTAACCGTGTGGCCCCCTTCCTTGAGCAGGAGGAGCAAGACTTAGACGATGTGGTTGATATAAACATTAAAAGTATGTACCGAACCGCAAAAGCGGCAGCCGCTAAAATGAAAGTCTCTGGAGGCGCAATTGTTAATATGTCGTCACAAATGGGGTTTGTAGGCTCACCTAACCGCACTCTTTATTGTATGTCCAAACACGCGGTTGAAGGATTGAGCAAAGCCATGGCTGTCGAGTTGGCTGAAAAACATATTCGTGTGAATACAGTCGCCCCCACATTTGTGCTAACTCCGCTAACTGAACCGATGTTTGAAAATCCAGAATTCAAGAAATTTGTTTATGAAATGATCCCGATGAAATCGCTAGCAAGCACAGATGATGTTGCAAATGCTTGCGTATTTTTATTAAGTAAACTGTCGGCAATGATTACAGGAACCTGTATCAAAGTTGACGGCGGCTGGACTGCACGTTAGCCATTTCATTTAAAAGAGGAAAAATAATGTCTTTAAAAGAAAGAACAGTTCGTTATGACGAATTAAAAGCCTGTATGACAGCCTTCATAGATACTCGCAGTCCAGGTTCAGACAAAAAGGAAAACTTCACGATAATTGGACCGGGCGTGGCTGAGAATCCGGAACAACATGTGCACATCGGTATTCCTCACGGATTTAATATTGGTGGCGCACGCCAACCTGCTGGATGTTTAAACTCTCAGCATAGTCATTTAACCGAAGAAGTATTTCTTGTACATACCGGTAAATGGGATTTTATGTCGGGTGTGACGGGTAAAGATGGATGTATTACATTGTCTGCAGGGGACGTCATTTCAATTCCTACCGATATATTTAGAGGCTTTGAATGTATTGAAGGATTGCTAGACGGGCAACATAAAGGATTAGGGTATTTGCACGCAGTATTAGGAAAAGATGATCCTGGTCGCGTGTTATGGACGCCCGATGTTTTCGATTTGGCCACAGAATATGGACTTGTATTGCTAGCGGATGGTTCTCTGGTAGACACAAATAAAGGTCAAACCATTCCTGATAATAGTTCCCCTATGCCGGTTACATCAAAAGAACAGATTGCGACGCACCGTATAGTGAACAGCAAAGACTTAATTGACATTGTTCTGCATAAGGACGATTTTAACTGGCAGAATGATACTTTAATGTCTCAGTTTGACGGTGTTCAAGAAGCATCATTGGTTGGTCTAGCTTCAGCACAAGAACATATCAAGGCATCTAAACTTAATTGGTCTCATGGTTTTGTGATGCGTGCTCTTAAACTACAACCTAATGCAGTTATTCAAGCACATACACGCTCAGAAGAAGAGGTGATTTTTGTACATAAAGGTAGCTTGACGATGAAGGTAGACAATGAAGTTATTATACTCAGCGAAGGTGATAATTTCAGCACACCAATCGGCAATGTTCGTGACTTTGAAAATACGGGTAAACAAGACTGTATTGTCTATATAACTAGGCGAGGGGATGTACCCGAGATTCCAAATTTTGTTTGAATGAATTAACCTGTTTCAGTACATTATATTACCACCCACAAAATATTGGTTTGTGGGCTTTGCCATTATTGAAGATCTAATTTAAAGCGACTTGAGTATCAATTGCACATCAGTTGAAGGTGATATTTATGACTAAAACCGTATCTGAGAGCTTAAGCTCGTTAATAGATCAGTACTTGGTTATGACCAGAGATGTAATGCCAAAAATGGCATGTGAACCTGCAAACAATTGGCCGGTAAGGCACGATCACTGTTTTCAGCGCATAGTGCTTGATTCAGTATGCCAAAGAGTGTGGTATGAGAGCATTAAGCGTCCAGCATACAAACACTTGGATTACGCGCAGGCTAAACTTGCGGTCACTCTGTGTAATCAAATCATTGCAGGTCAGATTGATTTGTCACTGTTGAATTTACAGTCGCTTACTTGGCGTGGCAAACGCTAATTAATGTTTTAAATAACCAGGTATACCACGTTCCTATGCCCAAACGTACTTCATTAAAAGATGCCAAACTAATAGACGATGCTAGTGATATTGAGGGCGTCGTTTCTGATAAACGTTCAGGATGGCGCGCAAATGCGGCAACCGCGCGTCGCCGCCAGAGACGCTACAAAAGGCGTCTGGTTGGTGAGTTAGTAAACCTAACACAAGAAGACGAGTTTGATTCTGAGTAATAGTAAGGTGTTTTGTTGTGCATAATAGCGGCGAGGTCTAGCTTGCTCTATTGAGCAAGCTGTCTTATTTTTAGTGTAATAAAATCATATAGGTATTCACCAGAAACGAGTTTGAAATTTTGCGGTGCCATTGGCATTACATTTCTACCATCTTGCACCACCAGTAAGCCTTTTGGAAACCTATCGCTTAGCGCAACACTGGTCACTTCAATCCCATCCGTTTCAGATACCGCATCAATACCTAAGGCTTTGTTTGCGCTTATTTCAAATACGCCCAACAGTTCATTATCAGCATCGATGCGATAAATAGCAAACCGATTATTTCCTTGGCTGGATACCACCAAAAACTTTTCGCCATCGATGCTGTAAATACCCATCCCTTCAATGTCTGGCTTCACAGGTGCGTGGGCTTTTGCAATAAGAACAGGTTGTTCATTGATGTTATCGAGCTGCATTTTCCAAACCCCTGTCGATTCTTCACCAAAAAATAAGCGCTTGGTATCGTCATCTACTACGCAGCCCTCAGGTTGACTATTGGCTCTGAAATAGTCAATTTTTTTAGCGCTAATATCGCTAATATCGATGGTTAGTTGGTAGCGATTAAATTGACCGTCCGTATCGTTAATAATTACCTCTAGCTGACCATCGTGCTGATACAAGCAAAGACCATAAACATCATTTAAGTCTGTTGGAATGTCTGTTAAGTGTTTGGCAACGCCGAACTCATTAATACTAAAAACCGACATCGATTGATTTGACCGATTGCTGGCCACCGCAATGTCTTTGTATTGACCGTCGATCAATATGTTTTGACGAATGTCGATGTTATTTATTTTACCCACCGGTAAGGTTTGTACTAACTCACCGCGTAAACTATAAATATTTAAACCATACTTTTTATCGGTGCTAAATATCAAACTTTTATCGGGTTGACTGTCATTTATCCAAATAGCGGGGTCGTCTGCAGCATCGCCAAAGCGTTGCACTGAATCAGTTTCAGCAACAGCATAAAACGTCTCTACTGCAGCAAAATCGGTTTGATGAGCTTCAGCCTGTTGATTCGAAAGCGCGCCTTGATTATGCTGGTCAGCCAGCCAATCAATTTCCACAGCGTACAATTGTTGCTTATTCTCATCGTATCCCCCGAGCAATAATTTAGCTGTGTTTGTCGCAATATTAATAGAGTTTAACCGGACATCGCTGGGTAAGCTGATATCTCGACGCGCAGGCATTAAATTAGTATCTTCATTGGGATCGAAGACCCAAATTTTATCACTGTCAGGGCTTGCTGCAAAAACATAACCTGACGAATGCGTACTGATACTTTCCACCTCTCCAGAGGCTGTAAAAGGGATCAATTGACGTTCGTTTTCGCCTTCGCTGAGCGCATCATATTGCCATATTCCAATTTCTTCCTCTGCTATTAATAATTGATGTGTTTTATCTATAACTGCACAATCAGACATATTAGGACCAATATTTAAAGAGCGAATGGTTTGTAAACTGGCGGAAAATTGATTATCGATAAGCTCAATATCAATCGCGTGATGTTGCAGAATACCCAAGGTGTCAATTGAAAATAAAGACAAGCCATCACTCGTGTTACCGAGGCATAAGCCTTCAATATCCGATTCATTTGCAGGCAAACTCGCCAATTCATTAAATGAGGCTCGCGCGGGGTCAAAATGCAGAACATGGATAGCCGAAGTATCGTTGTCTAAGGCCGCAATTAATACCAGTTCCGGTTGTTGCACTGATATACGCCAATCGATTGTTGCCACCTTCCCATTCCAATTACTTATTGGCGCAAAGTCAGGGTTTATCCATGTTAAACCCTGAGCTGCATCGACAACTAACCAACCCTTGTGATTAGACAAATAAACTGGATGCGCTTCTTGCCCCTGACTATTTATCTGCTTAAATGACACTATCTTGCTGGCGGTCGTATTTTGAACAGTGTTGATATGACAACCACTGAGCAAAATCAAAGACAATAAAATATAAATACATTGGGTTATTCTCATTTGGTTTCTCGCTCTATGTTGTAACGGTAAACAACGTTGCCGTTGTCACCAATAAACTGCACTACAAGAGCATCAGTGCCAATAGACAGAGCAGCAAAACCAGCGCTAGAGGATGAAAAACGAGTGAAATCTACTGTTCCTGTCGGACGCAATTTTGAGCCAGCACCTGAAATAAAATGTTCAACAGTTTTACCTTTCACTTGGTTGTGCTGCAGGTCATGTTCGTGACCTGCAAAGTAGGCATGCACTCGGTATTTTTCTAAAATAGGCTCTAGTACTGATTTGATCCCGTCAGTAGCACCATAGCGTTTACCACTTGAATACAATGGATGGTGCCCAAACACAATGCGCCAGTCCGCCTTACTGCTGGATAAAGTTTGATGCAGCCATACTAGTTGGGCATCAGCGTCTTGTTTTTGAGTTTCTTGGTACTTAGTCTCACTCTTATAGTCAGGATTAAGTGGACTGGTATCAATAAACAGTAAATGTGCCTGCGTTCCGTCATCAAGCGTAATCCGTTTTTCATAATACTGTGCTGGCAACTCCCAACGTCGACTCACTTGACTGTAGTCAATTTGGGCTTGCCAATTACCTCTATAATCGTGGTTTCCTAAGGTAGGATACCAATCGATAAACAAATTAGGACCCCGATAAACTTGCTCAAACGAGGTATTCCAAATAGGGTCGTGAATTGATGCCACTCCGTTATCGTAGAAGTTGTCACCGGTAGTAACTACCATTTCTGCATCTAGATAATGAGATGCAATATCCATCCATTTAGCCACTGAACGTTGCGCATAATGTCCATTTCTGCCCCAGTCTCCAAGTATCAATAAATCAACATCCGAGTCGTCGGCATACAGTTGTCCGATCTCATGGGCTTGGTAATATTTATCATCATAGCTTTGTTCATCATAGCTTTGTTCATCATAGCCTTGTTCATTACTTAATGGCTGCGCAGCAAGCGTTGGCGTAATCGTGATTAACTGCCACAAAGCAATCAATAGGTAAATCGAACATGATTTAGATATCTGACTCATAAATTCCTCAAAATGATGCAAGTCATCAACTGGGCCGATGACTCGCTATGCTTGTTATACGTTTCGGTAACTTAAATTTTAATTAATTATAATTGCCAGCGAAATCCTATCTCGAAAGTGCGGCCATACTCTTCGAATTGGGCATTCCTGTTGCGCATATCAAAGTAGTTATAAAAACCCTCGTTGGTTAAATTAATGGCATTAGCATAAATATTGAGGTCGTCATTAATGAAATATTTACCGGAGAAATCTATATGTTGATAATCATCTTCAATACGCAACATATCACCATCAATCTCTTCTAAGTTATCACTCTTATAGGACATAGTTAGGCGCAGAGACCACTTATTATTCTCATATCCCACGGTGAGATTTCCAATCCTATCTGATTGGTTTGGCAAGTCGGTTTCAAATTTTTCGCCGTCTAAAAAGGTCGTTGCATCTGTACTTGAAAAAGTCGCGTTAGCGGCAAGTAATAAGCCATTATCAAACGCCTTTACCCAAGACAATTCGATTCCGGTTAATGTCGCCTTATCTCCATTAAGCGGCTGAAAAACTTCCTTAAAACCCTGCCATTGCTCGGTGCCCGCGACATCTGCAACTATAATGAAGTTATCAATTTCTTTATAGAATAGGCCCGCTGATAATACGCCAATAGTGCCGGGGTAGTATTCAAGGGATAAATCAAAGTTGTCAGATTCGTAGGGTTGCAACTGCGGATTTCCTACTTCGGCCTCGCGCTCTGTAACAAATTCACCATCATCCTCCTCTGTGTTTGACTCAATAATTTGAAACGCCGCGGATTGTTCAAATATTGGGCGTGAAATCGTTTGTGAAAATGCGCCGCGCAACATCACTTCATCGGAAAAAGCATAGCGGGCATTTATGCTAAATAACAGGTAGTCATAATCTCGCTCAGTAACCCAAGGAGTGTTAACGACTTCTTCTATGTCATTTTCCTCATCATTAATTAGTTCGACACGCGTACCGGAGGTGGTGAATTCAGTTTTTTCATATCGAATGCCGGCGACAAGTCGCAGTTTATTCCAATCAAATTGGCTCATGACATAAGCCGCAAAAATGTCTTCAGTGCTGATATATGAAGCACCATTGGATTCAACTTCTGAATCTAATGCGTCAAGCTCTAACGAGGGTAGCTGTTGTGCAAAGTCTTCCCTAAGCAGCCCTCGGTTTAAACCGGGACCAAAACTGCCGAGCCCATAGTTGAGTTCATCGGTAGCGAATCTGCTCGCGTCTACACTGTCAAAGTCACCACCATAGATACTTATATTAGCTCTTGCTGATTTCTCACGTTGACGGTATTTAAGACCAGATTTAACTAGGGTAAGACCATTTTTGTTTTCAAAAGACTTAGTAATATTCCCTTGAATGCTGGTCTCAATATCCTTCGCTAGATTTCCCTCAAAACTAATTTCATCAAGATCGTAATTGGCTAAATCGTTAGCCATCGCGTTAACCGAAATTTGTGGTATCTGACGTGCTAAGTTTGCCTCTACACTCGGATTTTCTGACACAAAAACGTAGTAAAGCGCGTTAGGTTCTTTCTCATCCGACTTTGCATAGCCTAGTTGATAATCCAGTAACCAAGACCCTCGTTGATGCTCACCGCCGGTTGCTAGTGTGAAGATTGTCTGGGTTTCTTTGCGGTCCTTTGATTCACGTTCTATTTCAGAGTCCTCGCCATCCAGCGTAAAAATATTTGCTTGGCGGAATTCGTCGTCAGAAAATTCACTATACAGTGTGCGCATGAAAAATTCGTCATTGAAATTGGGACGATAATCGAGGTTTATTGCTGTGCCCAAACGTTCCCTAGTGATACTGTAGTGACGTTGTTCGGCCTCATCATCGCCATTTGATTCGATGTTATCAGAGCCAAAATCGCGTTTAAAATAAGACACTGCGGCAGCCACTCCAAAGGTATCATCAATTAATCGAGTTAGGGTAATAGATGCTTTGGGAGCGAGCTTATCACGCAACTGATTTTGACTTAATCCACCTGAGATTATGGTTGTGTCCTGTGTACGGTCAAAGGCGCTAATACTTTTTACATTGATAGCGCCACCAACTGCATCCGCATCCATATCCGCAGATATAGTCTTGGATACTTCTAAGGTTTGGATCAGCTCAGAGGGAATGACATCTAAGGCAACAGACCTTACACCCGCTTCTGGTGAAGGAATATTGAGACCGTTGATCGTGACGCTATTAAGGTTAGGGTCGATGCCTCTGATCCCAACAAAACGCCCTTCACCTTGATCTCTCTCAATAGAAATACCAGGTAATCGTTGCAATGATTCAGCGGCATTTTGATCTGGGAAATCACCAATCGCATCAGCTGACACTACCGATATAATATTACGTGCGTTGCGCTGTTGATTAAGAGCGGTCGCTTTGCCACTGCGTTGACCACGAACTATTATTTCGTCAAGCGCTGCTTCCTGCGCACGCAATTCAATTGTAGGTAATATGTTTTCACCCAAGCTCACAATCACCTTTTGAGTAATAGTTTGCGCGCCTAAATAGGTGATTTTTAATTCATATTCGCCTGCTGGCAGGTTAGGAAAACGAAACGTACCATCAGTTCTAGATAAAGATGTGCGATTTAATTCTTCTATTTCTACTTTAGCACCTGCAAAAACTCGTTGGTTATTTTGGTCTGTCAATTTTCCAAACAGACTCGCGGTTTGCTGTGCCATTGCTAAAGAACCTGCTGCTGCAAGGCCAACTGCCATAGCTAATTTACTTAATTTATTGCGCATACCTTTACCCTTATCTTGTGCATACGATATTAGAAAACGTCGCTCACACTAGATGCGGATTATTACATTGAAGTGACAGTTATTTGACCGTATTACTACATTCTCTCGTTTATCTTCGATTCGTCTTCAGATTAGGGTTCGATGAGCTAGAATGACCCCCCTCGCAAGCGGCACTCTGATTGCTCAATTAATACCTACGCTCAATTAATTACAACATATTCATTTTTGTGTCACATCGCTGAGCCAATATGACCCTTCACAACAATAATTAAGCAGGTGAGGGTGTTTGCTGGATCTTGCCATAATTTAATTTTGTTTATGTTAGTAAGAAATATCAACGATTAATGCCCAGGAGCACACTGCATGAAGTTTGACCTCATTATGCAACATTCACGTTTAGTCATCTTTCACGTGAGCTTATTATTGATGGCGATATTACTATCCAGTATCAGCGGCGAGTTGGTGGTTTTGGCAACGGTAGAATGGTCAGATGTTATTGGCGAAGGCAGCGTTGCACTTCTGACTATATTTTGGACGTTTGCGGTTATGATGAGTCGCCCATCGGGTAAAGTAACAAACTTGCTTGTGATAGGACTGAGTTTAGTTACCTTTTCAGCGATGTTAGATTTATTTGACGAATTTATGGACCCTATTAGCTCTATAAACTGGATTAGCTTATTTGAGTCGATACCTGCGGCTATTGGTATGCTTGTTATGAGTTATGCATTATATCTATGGCATCTAGAGCAATTGGCCCTTAACCAGCAGTTACGCCGACGAGAGCTCGATTATAGATGGCATCAAGAGATTGATGCAGTGACCTTGCTTTATCGTGGCAGCTACTGGAAAGAACGCGCAAGAAAGCTTGCCAGTAATAAGGTACCAGCTTCTATTATCGTCGTTGATGTGGTTAATTTTTCATTTGTTAATACGCAATATGGGATCGTCGAAGGGGATCGTATTTTACGAGAAATTGCCCACTTACTCTTAATGAATATTAGAAAAACGGACTTAGTCTGCCGCTATGCGGGTGATAGATTTGTCATACTGCTGCCAAACACTAAGCTAGAAGATGCCTTATTATTGGTTAATCAAATTCAGTGCAGTATTGAAAGTGTCGCGTTTAAGCCTAGTAGTAAAAAGATTTCTTTATTTACTAAGGTTAAGAGCGTCGTTGGCTGCTTGGCGCTAACTGAAACAATTGAAAATACGCTGAGCCACCTTAATCAAGAACTGGATGAATTAGGCGAGCGAGTAGCCTGATGCTTAGCGGCTGCTTAACCAATAAAACGAAAGCGTTTAACGCAAACTACATGGCGTCTAATTTGTATACACTGGCAACCGCGCGAGGCGCAAACAAAGATAAACTCCTGCATGGTACGGGTATATTTACTGATGACTTTACTAATAATAGATTACTTAGCGCTAAACAACTGTTAATACTTATTCAAAATGCGCAACACTTATGCACAGGTAATGATCTTGCTTTTCAATTTGGCCACAGCTTAGTAAATACCATTGATATACAGCAGCCAGATTTAGTTGCCGCATTAAAAAGCGCAAGTAATTTTGTTGGCTGCATGAGAGTGTTATCGATAATTAATGCTCAAATTTTTCCCTTTATGTCGGCGCACACGTTTAAAGATCGTGAGCATGTTTATATTGTTCTACAAGATTCGATTGGTTTACGAAAAAACCAACGTTTTATGATCGAAGCTAGTTGCACCGCCCTTGTTGCTATATCAAAAATATGCGTTGGACGGCGTTTAAAGTTTTCATTTTTATTCCCATTTTTACGACCAAAACATATTTATGAGTACGAGGAAAACTTAGGCAGCCGGCTCACTTTTTGTCATCCAATGTTAAGTATAAAGATACCCATTTCGGAACTAGAAATACCCTGCCCTGATAGGCATTTAGGATTAAATCGTTATGCGCTTAAAACAGTCATAAATAAACGTTTCTACAAATTTAGTCTGATGGATAAGATACGCAGTCAATTGCGCTCCAAACCCAATCTAAGCTTGCCTGAAATCGCAACATTGAACGGTCTTAGCCCAGCATCGTTAAAACGAGCATTAAAAGTTCATCACATCAGTTTTCAGCAGCTAGTGGATGAGTTGTGTTGTCAAGAAGCCCTATATTATTTACACATACAGAAGCTAAAAAACGAACAAAGCGCGAGTCATATGCGCTTTAATGACGTTAATAATTTTAGACGCGCGGTAAAACGCTGCACTGGCTTAACGCCCAGTGAATTGCGGCAAGCTTAAAATACGCCAGTCTTGCCGCCATCATAATCACTTTCTAAAATTGATATCTGTAGCCTACTTGCAACGAACGTGGCTTACCCACTTGCAAGCCCCCGTGCTGGCGGGTAACTGCGTATTCTTTGTCGAACAGGTTATCCACCACTGCATACAGACTTTGCTTATCATCAATTTGGTAGTTGGCTGATATGTCCACCACGGTTCGTGCTTTCACGCCGTTGTTCTCGTCAATGTTATTATTGCCCGCAACAACTCGCATTTCATCAACATATTTAATCGCGGCTAACACCTGCCAATTATCGCCAGCAATACCGCTTTCTAATTGCCAAGTTACTTTAGGCAAATATGGAATGTCGAAACCTGCTTCCACGCTGCCCCAAAGGCCTAATTCAGACTCAAAGGTTTCTCCAAATTCTGCGCTAGAATACGTATAGTTTAATCGAGTAGGTACGGCAAAACTGTCGAATTCGGCGCGGTGATTGATCACAAATTCAAGGCCTGATATATCTACTTTACCAGCGTTGTATTGCTGACCGATTAAGTCACTGTTACATCCTTGGCTAGCAGTGCAGTTACCATGCAGATTATCAAGTTTAGTTACAAATCCGATCAACTCTCCGTTAACACTGTCGTAGCTAAAACGTCCGCCAAACTCATAATTCCAGCCTTCCTCATTGTCAGCCTTATTGTTACCAGGTGACGGTGGTGCAAACGCTTTTTGTACACCTGCCAACAAAACCCAGTTATCGTTTGCTTGATAAGTGGCGCCGACACTAGGTAAAAATGCGCTAACTTCGTTGTTACGTTCGCTGGGGTCTGCAGAGCGCAGCGGATCAGTTTTGCCCCAATCGTCACGGGCTAAATTCACATTTTCATAGCGAACGCCAGCGGTCACGATAAAATCACCAAAGGTCATTTTGTCTTTAACGAAAAAGCTGTAGGCGTTAGCACTGTCAATTCGGTTTGAATCAGTGCCAGGAACCCCTGCATCAATAACACTCATGGAAAAATCAGCAGCAAGAGCGTATTGATCAACCCACTGAAATCTATCCATCTCATCGTTATGCACTCGAGCGCCAATATTGATTTGATGATTATTTAAATACAACCCGAATTGGCCCTGAATACCGCGTGACAAGTAATCACGGTTATTGGCTTTTAAAGTCACTGTAATATCGTCAGGTGCGCCGCCCATAGAAACAGCAGTATCGAAGTTGCTGGCAATTTCTTCTGCCCCACTGCCCAGACTACTGCCATTTATTTTTGATACTTTGTACCAGTTTCTACCAAAGTCGTTAATGTACGCAATAACACTTAAGTCCATGTTCTCAGAAATAATATAATCGTAATGCACAGACGCATGTTTATGCTCGGTGGACATGTCGTCAAGTTGGGTAGCGGAATAGCGTTGATATGGATTTTCATTAAAATCTTGTTGAGTCAGCCCCACATAGGTCTCATCAGAAGATTCATCGGAATACTTGAGCTTAAATTCTAACTGGTGGCGTTTGTCGTCATCTAAATAAATATCAAATTTAGTCAACAAATCTGTTTTGTTAAAACCGGTATCTTGACCGGAATTGAGGTTTTTAAATCCATCTGCTTGGTAGTTATAAATTTCTACTAGGCCCCCACTAGTTTCATTTCGTCCGCCAACAAACGTGTGTAATTTAGAAAAACCATCGCTTCCAAGTGCTAAATCGAACTTTCCACCCAAGGCGTCTTGTGGAACGGCAGTAGAGACTAAGTTAATAACACCACCGCTGGTACGCGGGCCATATTCAATACTAGAGCCCCCTTTCAGTATTTCAACTGCCTGCATACGGCCAACAGTAGGGAAGTAATATGCCGCCGGACTTGCATAAGGAGCAGGAGCGGCTAGCACACCATCTTCCATTATAGTAATTTTTTCGGAGCGATCAGAACTTGACCCACGCATACCAATGTTGGGGCGTAATCCGTAACCATCTTCTTCCACAAAGTAGACACCGGCGGTAGAGGATAAAATACGCTGAATGTCTGTAGTAGCATAGGTATCTAGCATTTCTTTGCTGATATATGCGCCTGAACCGGGAAGCGCAGATACTGCCGCGGCAGACCCAAAAATGGTGATTTGCTCAATATTATCGGTGTTTGTAACAGCTGTTGATCCAACAGCAGAAGAAGTAAATACAACGCCCATTAATATGGAAGAAATACCTAGGGAAAGCTTAGAAAATTGCAAAAAATTGACTCCTTGTTAAATACATATGTGTCGGCAAGGACGTATTCAAACATAAATACAAATAAGAATCAAACTCATTTGTGTTTATATTATTTTTGGTGTGCTCTGGTTATTGCCCAATAAAGCGCATCATTGTTTAAAAAACGAGATTATTGTGGGTTTATGAATGCGGTAATTGATCGGTAAAATAGACTTCAGTGACTATTATTGTGCTAGGTTATTAGCTTGCCAATATCATTCCTACGATCCTCACTATAGAGGTCAGCGCTGATTTGAGTTCGATTTTATTTACGCCTTTTGCTGCGATATCTTTACGCTGATTAACGCGATTAGCTATTTCGTCAATACAGGCCATAAATGCCTGTTCTATTTCTGGCATCCTCAGTTTGGTAGTACCTGTATCAAGTCGCCATTGACCATGAAACCGACAGCTCGGGTGATAAAGTACTTGTCGAAGTTTGATGCTGTCTAACTCATAGATGCCGCCTTTGAGAGCCTCCGAATTTCTCGCTTTGTATAAAAGTATGCCACCACAGCACTGAGTATCACCACGATAACTATTGTGTAAAACATCGATTCTACCGGATAGCCCCAAAGCACGATGAGCACGTAGTTTATGACTGCAGGGACGACGAGCTGCCTCGCGATACCCAGATACATAGGGAACATGGGCTTGCGCATAGCTTGCAGAACCGCCACACTCTGAAACAGCACCACATAAGCATAGAATGCCAATGTGTCGATCCTGAGATAAGTTACGCCGATGCTCTTTATGGTTTCGTTGTCGGTAAACAGGCGCATCATGAGTGGGGACAAAAAGTACATGACCGGTATAGATACTAATGCCATTACCAGTCCGATTAACAAGCTTTTTTGATACGCTTCGGCTACTCGGGCGTTTTTTCCAGCCCCCATGTTTTGACCTGCAATGGCCATGAGCGCGCTATTCAAACCCAGCGCTGGTAGCAAGAGGACTTGTTCGAGTCGCAAGCCCACTGTGTAACCTGCCACGTAGTTACTGCCAAACTGCCCAATGAGTGCCACTGTGATGAAGCCACCGAGAATAATAGTGAGCATGTTGAAACTGGCAGGCAGTACTTGCTTGAATAGCATTTGCCAGTGCGGCCAGTCAAATTCCGGCCTGATACGAATGTGCAGCCGTTTGGCAAGCACCCGCAATAAATAGAATGCGGTGGCTATCTTGATGACGACCGTGGCTAATGCAAGGCCGGTTACGCCGAGGTTAAAACCGAACATAAATAGCGGGTTTAATGCAAAGTTTGCAAAGAAGCCAATGGCGAGTGCGTTGCGATTAGATTTGGTATCACCTAGCGCCATTAAAGCACCGGCGGCGCCAAAGGAGAGCGTAAAGCCGATAGAACCGGCTAAGGTAACCCACAGATATTCCATGGCTAACGGTTCAATATGAGGTTCCGCACCCAGGAAAACTACCAGTGGTTGCGCGGCGAAAGCACCGATTAAGAACGACAAAATACTGAATCCAATCGCCATGCCGGTGACATTATTAATCCAGCCCTTGACCTCGTTTGTTTCACCGCGCCCTGCACCAGGCGCAATCATGGCTGACGCACCGGCTTGCATTCCGATACCGATGGACAGCAACAGGAAGAAAACGCTGGCGGCTATCGACAAGCCAGCAAGTGCATCGTCAGACAGATAGCCGGCATACCAGATGTCAGTAAGATTGTATAAGGTGTTGAACACCATGCCCATTGAAGCGGGAATAGATAAACGGATCATGTGGCCAATTATTGAGCCGGTGATTAATGTCGGGGCAGGCTGAGTGTGTTTCAAAGTGAAGTTCGCGTAAATAAGCTGGCGGTGCATGCCGCAATTTTCAGCGTAACTAGTCTCATTCTTTACCCTCAAGTATGCTGCTGTTTGATTTTTTCATTGTCTGGTTTACCGCTGCCAACGATTGTAAGAAGAATCAATATTATAAGCGATTTGTGCGCAGAGTTAACCCCCCGTTGGAAAAAATGCTTACAGGCTGGCCCTACCAGTAAATACCCTTGCTATGTCTTCAGCCGTATCACTACTTTGCGCGCACACATATAAGTAATGTGGTTAACCGAGGGGCTAACGAACAGCAGATATTGGCTGGAGCGGGTCTCACATCTGCGCAGTTGCAGCAACTGAAATATCAGGTGTCACCGGCGCAGTTAGCGAGCATCATAAAAAGTTGTTGGCGCGTCAATGGAGACTGCAACAAACGGGTAATAGTGTATTCTGTTACGTGAATGCTAATTTTAAAACAAAAACCATAGAGAATGGGTCAAACAGCCTATTAATCGAGTTTCTGTTATTCACCTTCCACCGATTTCAAGTTGGCTAATCGGCGAGTTTATGCCATTAAATAAAGTATATGTGCAGCACACTAGGCCTGCTCATTATGAAGAATATCGTTTACTGTTTGCGTGAATCCCTTTATCAAGCTCCCTTGCAGTTGTTTAAAAAACAGACAGGGGTATCGCCAAGCACTTATCGTCGTTATCGCTCTTAATAAAGTTAAGTGGCATTGGCAAAGATCACCTGATGTTTGTTTACGCAACCTGTGCTTTTTTCTCTTCATTCAATAGTGATATAACATGTTGAGATAAGTCAGATTTTTGGACAGGGGTTAAGCGAAGCCCCATCTTTGTACGTCGCCATAGTATATCGTCAGCGGTCATTGCCCATTCGTTATCAATCAGATAGTTAACTTCTTTGTCAAATAAGCCAGCGCCGAAATTTTCGCCCAGGTCATCTAGCGAACATGCACCTTGTAAAAGCACGTGTGAATGCGTGCCATAGGTGCGGACATATCTTTTTAGTAATGGCTTTGGAAGAAACGGGTAGGCTAGTTCTAACGTTTCAAGCAATAAGTCTTGGCTTTCAAAATCACCACCGGGTATCGGAGCATCTTTTGTCCATGGAGCCGTTGCTTTAGGAAAATATTTACAAATCTGTGTAACTGCAGATTCTGATAATTTTCTGTAGGTTGTAATTTTTCCGCCGTATACTGACAATAATGGTGCTTTTCCATGCTCGTCTTCCAATTCTAAGGTGTAGTCCCTCGTAATAGCATCAGGAGAGCTGGATTCATCATCCAATAACGGCCTTACACCACTGAAAGAATGCACAACATCTGCAGCTGAAATCTTCTTTTTAAAGTGTTTGTTGACAATATCTACTAAGTATTCAGTTTCCTCTTCACTGATTTCAGCCTCTAAGGGGTTACCGGTGTATTCTACGTCTGTAGTACCAACTAACGAATAATCATCTTCATATGGGAGCACAAAAACGATACGTTTATCTTCGTTTTGCAGAATATAAGCTTGGTCATCATTGTGAATTTTAGGCACTACAAAGTGGCTACCCTTGATTAGACGAATGTTTTTTGGACTTTTCTTCTTAAGTGCGGTGTCGAAAAAGTTTTTCACCCACGGACCTGCTGCATTTATGATGGCTTTCGCTTTAATGTTCTTAATATCACCGTTTAGGGTGTTCTCTAAGGCAATCTCCCACTGGTCATTACTCCGTTTTGCAGACACACATTGCGTGCGAGTGAGAATAGTTGCCCCTTTACTTTGAGCGTCAACGGCATTGAGGGTGACCAATCGAGCGTCATCTACCCAACCATCAGAATACTCAAAGCCTTTATTGATTTCGGCAACCATCGGGCTTTGGTCAGTAAATCTAACGCCACATGAGCCTTTCAATACATTACGTTTAGCCAAGTTATCGTATAAAAATAAGCCCATTCTTATCATCCATGCTGGTCTTAGATGAGGCCGATGTGGCAATATAAAACGCATTGGCCATATAATGTGCGGTGCTTTCTTCAATAAGGTTTCTCGTTCTGCTAGCGCTTGTTTGACGAGTCCGAATTCATAATGCTCTAAGTATCTCAGTCCACCATGTATCAGCTTACTGCTATTGGAGGAAGTTGCTGACGCAAGATCTGCTTTTTCACAAAGCAATACTTTTAAGCCTCGACCTGCAGCATCTACTGTGATCCCTGTTCCATTTACGCCGCCACCAATGACGACCAAGTCATACTCTTCGTGTGTTGTTGTCATTTGTATACCTTTTAATTTCGAAAAAACAAGGTTCATCTAAAGCTGACTGCTTGTTCTTTTAATGTTCTTTTTAATAACATATCACTTATTAACGAATGTATACAAACATTTTCGAACATTAAAGGTGATGTGATAGTAAATATAATTTTATACAATAATATGCAGGAGTTTCTGGCTAGTTATACGATATGTAGATTAACGTCATGGCTGGTAAGAATTGTCTGAATACTCTCTGGTGGTTTGCTGTCAGTTATAAAATCATGCGCTTGATTGATATTACCCAGGCGCACCATGGCATAGCGACCAAACTTTGAACTGTCAGCGGCTAACAATACTCTTCGAGAGTTTTTAATAATAGCTTGCGCAACCTTCACTTCGCGAAAATCAAAGTCTAGCAAGGAGCCGTCGTCCTCGATACCACTGATACCTATAATGCCAAAGTCCATCCTAAATTGATTAATGAATTCTTCAGTGGCTTCGCCGATGACGCCGCCGTCTCTATAACGTACTTCGCCTCCTGCAATTAACACAGAGAAATCTTTTTTCGCGCCCAAAATCCTAGCTACATTTAAATTATTTGTTACCACTTGCAAGTTTTCATGATGTAGCAATGCTTTTGCAATCGTTTCTGTGGTCGTTCCGATGTTAATGAACAACGAAGAACCATTTGGTATCATCTTAACAAGATGCGCCGCTATTTTTTCCTTGGCCTTAAGATCAGTGATCTGTCTTGTACGATAGGAGGTGTTTTCTATGCTGGAAATAGGGCCTGCACCTCCGTGATGACGCCTTAGTTTCTGATTATCAGCTAAATACGATAAGTCACGTCTTATGGTCTGTGGCGTTACTTTAAAATGGACAACCAGCTCTTCAATAGTTACAGAGCCTCTTACTTTAAGAAATGCCAAAATCGATTTATGTCGATGATCTTGCGTCATCCTAACCTCAATTGTTGTAATACCTAAGCACAGTATAAGTGAAATTTAATTGAAATAAAATTGTTAACTAAATCAGTCGAGTAACAATTTATGATGAACTAAAAGGTAATTAATGTTCGTTCAAGTTTGATTGTGAACGTTAAAACCGTGTATAAATAACGTTAACGAACATATTCGAACATTAATTTTAGGTAAACTTCATCCATGGCTTATTACATTCTTTCTATCGATCAAGGGACAACCAGTTCTCGCAGTATATTGTTTGACTTGCAGGGCAATATTGCACATGTTGAACAACAAGAGTTTGAACAGTATTTTCCAGAGGATGGCCGCGTTGAACATAAACCCGATGATATCTGGCAGTCGGTTTTGCATACGACTAAAGCGGTGGTCGAAAAAATTGACGCTAAACAAGACAAAGTCATTGCTATCGGGATTGCTAACCAACGTGAAACAACCCTGGTATGGGATAGAAAGACTGGAGTGCCAATTTACAATGCTATCGTTTGGCAAGACAGGCGAACAAGTGTCATGTGCGAGGGCTTAAAAGCGTTAGGCAAAGAAGATATGATCCGTCGCAAGACAGGTCTATTGATTGACCCCTATTTCTCTGCAACTAAAATTAGTTGGATTTTAAATGAGGTGCCAGGTGCGAAAGAAAAAGCGCACCGTGGAGAGTTAGTATTTGGTACCGTAGACAGCTATTTATTATGGAAGCTGACCGGTGGCGAAGAACATCGCACGGATGCCACCAATGCATCCAGAACAATGTTGTTTAATATTCATACTCAAACTTGGGATGACGAACTATTAGAGCTATTTGACATTTCCAAAGCAATGCTGCCTGAAGTAATGGATTCATCTGACTATTTTGGCGTGTGCGAGTCACATTACTTTGGATATGGAGTACCAATTTTAGGCATTGCTGGTGATCAACAAGCGGCTTTGTTCGGTCAAACATGCTTTAGAGAAGGTATGGCGAAGAGTACTTATGGAACCGGATGTTTTATGATGCTTAATACGGGTAAAAACGCTTTAGTATCAGAAAATAGACTGCTAAGCACGGTAGCATACCGACTAAATGGCGTACCTACTTACGCATTAGAAGGCAGCATATTTGTCGCCGGTGCGACTATTCAGTGGTTACGTGATGGACTGCAATTAATTAAAAAAGCCGGTGAGTCGGAATCTCTCGCTAAACAAACATCCTTAGAACACGGTGTTTATATGGTACCGGCATTTACAGGGTTAGGAGCGCCGTATTGGGATCCGAATGCGCGAGGTGCCATTTTTGGACTCACTAGAGACACCGGTATTAAAGAGATAGTGACAGCAGGTTTGCAGTCAGTTTGTTTTCAGACAAAAGACTTGCAAAAGGCAATGGAGGCTGATGGCGAGCGTCCAGATGTTTTGCGTGTTGATGGCGGGATGGTTGCCAACGGATGGTTAATGCAATTTTTGTCTGATATTTTGGGAGCGACGGTAGATCGATCCACTGTAAGTGAGACGACCGCATTAGGAGTAGCTTACTTAGCCGGTCTGAAGGCCGGTGTATTTGAATCACTTGAAGCACTTGAAAAAAATTGGCAATGTGAAGTGCGATATACACCCACAATGACAAAAGAAAAAAGAGATGGATTTTATAAAGATTGGTGTAAATCGGTCCGTAAAGTGCAAAGTCAATAATGCTTGGTTGATGCGTTTGCTATTCAGTGAGCGCATCGAATTTAGCCCTTCCCTTTGTTTTTTGTAATGCTTTAACCACTCCAACAGTCATTATTTAGCCATGTGTATACTGTATATAAAGAGGCTAAACCGCATCTTTTAAATCAACTTACACTAATGATGGCAATTGCAATTGATTTTGCATTACACTTGTCTCTCTAAATCACAGACGATATCAGGGACGTGTGATCGGTTTGTCCTGAGATTGTATTGTTGCAAGTGTGATAAAACCAATAAACCATGAAAAGAAGTCACGTGTGATTGGTTGTGTGGGAGAGAAGGCGTTACATGACAATTCAGCTATCAAACGTGTCCCTTCGAACAGACAAGGGCCAAGTGTTAAGTGATATCAATTTAACCTTCGAGTCTGGTTCGATAAATATATTGCTGGGGATGCGCGGCATAGCCAGCGGTAAAACGAGCCTACTGAGAGTGATCGCGGGATTAGAAATGTCGCATACCGGCAGTGTGCTTTTTGATAAGGTTGATATCACTAAACTATCAGTACAGATGCGAAACGTTGCTTTTGTGCACCAACAATTTATTAACTACACACATTTAACGGTAAGAGAGAACATTGGTTCTCCTTTATATGTCGCTAAGTTGTCAGCGGACGACGTCAAATCTAAAGTCGACGCTATTGCTAAACAGCTAAATATTGATAGTTGCTTAGAACGGTTTCCCGGTGAGTTATCCGGTGGACAATTACAGAGAACGGCCTTGGCTCGGGCTCTTGTAAAAGATGCTAGAGTTATTCTATTGGATGAGCCCCTGCTAAACCTCGATTATAAATTAAGAGAAGCACTCAGATATGAAATTAGAGATCTGTTGAAAAAAACCGATACAATTGCGGTATATGCTACTAACGATCCCAATGAGGCTCTTGCTTTAGGAGGAAAGGTATTTTTACTTGACGAAGGTAAACTTATTCAGGAGGGGGAAGTGTCAAACGTTTACAGAGAACCGGTTAATATAAAGGCGGCACGCATATTAAATGATCCTGAAATTAATTTGTTTAAAGGGCTTATTAATGAAAATGAGGTGGTCTTTGGTTCCGAATTATATTTTCCAAAAAGCTCGCGCTTTTCTAAATTAAAAATGGGCCAGTATACTTTTGGCATTAAGCCATCGCATTTGAGCTTGCTGCCCTCGCATGATGATGATTTTGAGTTTTCAATGCATGTTGAACTCGCGGAGATAAGTGGTGCAGAGACTTTTTTACACATTGCTAATCGTCATCTAAATTTTCTGGTACATCTTCCCGGTGTGCATGCGTATAAAATCGATGCGCCTATTAAGATCTATCTTCCGATCCTTAAGATGTTTGTCTTCGATGAAGCTAAACACGCTATCATGTTCCCCATAAATGTATCCTTGCCAGCTTAAGCCACGCAAGGGTAGGTGAGTGCTCTTATTTTACTTGATAACATCAGCATTCTTAAGCCGCTTATATACTGTATTTCGACTAACGCTCAACAGTCTTGCTGTCTTTGAAATATTCTGATGGGTATCATTGTATACACGAATGGTTTCGTTTAAAGGATCGCTCTCTGGCTCTGGTGATGCATGCGATCTAAGTTTTGTTTGCAACAGCGTATTCGCTGGCAAGGATGGGGTCATCTTCAGATCCGCAAAAAAGTCATCTGGTAGGTGCCATTCTTGGATCATGCCCTCGTCGCACATGGCTAAAGCAATTTGAATAACACTGACTAGTTGCCTCACATTTCCTGGCCACGGGTGATTATAAAATAATTCAATTACACGGGGGCTTAATTGAGCCGGTTGATGCTGCTCTTTATACATCTGATTTATTTTAGAAAATAACTGGATCTTGTCGGCTCGCTCACGCAAAGGCGGAAGCTCAATATTGAGTCCACTCACCCGATAATATAGGTCCTGTCGAAATAGACCGTTTGCCACATTTTCACGCAGACTTTTGTTAGTGGCAGAAATGAGTTTTATATCGACTGGGTAGCTCTGACTCGAGCCTAAAGGAGTGACACTTCGCTCTTGCAACACTCGTAATAACCGGCCTTGAAGTTTGAGCGGCATTTCGCCTATTTCATCTAAAAACAGAGTGCCAGTATTCGCGTTTCGTATGAGCCCTGGGGCACCTTTTTCACTTGCACCGGTAAAAGCACCTTTAACATATCCAAATAACTCTGACTCAGCGAGTTCGCTGGGAATAGCAGCACAATTAACTGCAACCAATGGGCATCGCTTACGATCACTAAATTGATGTAAAGCCTTGACGAAGACTTCTTTACCGACGCCTGTCTCACCATGGATCAGTATTGGAATGTCCTTATCAATGACTCGTTTAGCTTGTTCTACACAGCGTTCAATACGCTCATCGCCAGAGGAAAAGTCATCCAATGCAATAAAATTTTTGTCTGTCTTAGGTAATGCTTTCTTCTCAAAATTCGGTGTTTGAATTGCAATAACAGATGGGCTTTTAACAATGGCATGCATACGATATTTACCGATTGCCTGAAAACAAACAGGCACTTGATTAGGTAGGTTTTTAATATCATTTAATGACATATCAAAAATAGAACTTACGTCAACCAAAGCCAGTTGCGTATTTAAGATAAGCTCCGCTCGTTTATTCGCAGAGATGATCACACCGTCTTCGTTAAACGCAATTAAGCCGGACCATTGGCTATCTAAGTTGTCGGCATTAGTATTAAAGGATGCTAGATAATTGTTTTTACCAAATTGCGATACAATTAAGCGATTCTCAATTCCTTGAGCCATCAGCTTTACCATCCCAAATGTATGAGCTTGTGGTAGGTAAGCATCGCTAGAGACGTCAAGTACCCCAATTAATTTGCGATTAGCATCATATATAGGACAAGCCGAACCGATCATAAATCGATAAGTGCGAAAATAGTGTTCGTCACGTTGTACTTGTACAGCATCACCACTCTCCAATACGGTCCCAATTGAGTTGGTACCCAAGTGATTTTCTGTCCAATTAACACCCTTTTGAAATACGGGTGAATTTTGCTTAGTAAGAAATCGCGGTTTGCCCCAGCGATTCAAGGCATTGCCATGACTATCGGCCAACAAGATAAGACATTGTGTGTTGGATAAAATATTTTCGTAGTAAGGCAATACTTCCGAATGAGTTGTATCTATAAGGCCCTTGTGTTCTTCGTTTAGCAGTTCTTGATCATAACGAGGCAGTTGCTTTACATCAGGCTGACCGGACTGGCGTAAACCAAGCTGCTCACAACGTGTCCAAGACTGCTTAATAATCTGGCTAAGATCAGATGCCTTCTCTTTCGGATCTATCGCCATTTAACACCTTTTTGCTGTTGTTTTTTTAATAGCCACTGCTGTACAAATTGTTAACATTTATGGTCCTAATTGTAGAATACCCCATATCGCAGCCCCGCTTACACATGCTAAACATATATTAACACTATTGTTCACATTAAATCATCCTTTGAAATTTATGCTTTTAACAAGCATAAATTATTAATTTAAATTATCTATTTATTACAAGTACTTATATCAACGAGTAAATACAAAAGGTTTTTAATATTTTTACATTGCCGTAACAAATAGATTACACCATAATACTGTTCAATAAAAAATGCTCATATTGAACACTAATTTGAACAGTTTTGTGTTCACGTTGAACAGTATGAACAAAATTAAAAAGTGTTTGAGAATATGGGTTAAAGCCTCTATAACGCACGCCAAATAAAGGTTATGGGTGTATTTATAAATATTACTAAACGTTGGCACTTTATATGCTATTCGTTTACATATTATTAACTCTTGGTCGTAAGTCATTTTCACTATCGACCGATTTTCAGGGAGCGTTGTAAGCAATGTCGCTAGTTTTAGACAACATAAGCCACACAGTTAACGGTGAATCTTTTCTGAGTCATATCAATCTCACTCTGGAAAGTGGCTCATTTAATGTTTTGTTAGGGCGAACATTAGCAGGCAAAACTACATTGATGAGATTGATTGCAGGTCTCGATAAATCAACCGAAGGAAAAGTTATTTTACATGGTAAAGACTTAACCGATGTCAAAATTCAAGAACGAAATGTCTCCATGGTTTATCAACAGTTTGTTAACTACCCAAATCTAACCGTCAGAGAAAATATTGCGTCGCCACTGCGTATCGCTAAAGTAAAAGCCAGTGAAATTGCAAAGCGTGTGCAAGAAACGGCCGCAATACTTCAAATAGAGCCGTTCCTAGATCGTTTTCCGCTCGAATTGTCTGGTGGTCAACAGCAGCGTACGTCGATGGCCAGAGCCTTAGTAAAAGATGCAAGTATTATATTATTTGATGAACCTCTTGTTAACCTCGACTATAAATTACGAGAAGAATTGAGGTCTGAATTAAGAGGCCTGTTCAAAGAACGCAATGCAATTGCAATCTATGCGACTACTGAGCCACATGAAGCTATGGCATTAGGCGGCAATACCACATTGCTGCATGAGGGTAGAGTAATACAAAGTGGCGCAGCAACTCATATATATCGTCATCCCGATACGATGGAAGCAGCCTCCTTATACAGCGAACCAACAATTAATTTAATTAAAGGGCGTGTGACTGATAGTGGCGTATCGCTAGAAAATAGAGTGCATTTTGCCATGAGTGCTGAACTCGAAGGCCTGCCAAAAGGAGACTATATATTTGGTGTTTTGCCTAGTCATATCGGCTTAGCGCCGAACAATGATGATGATCTTGAATTAAACATGACCGTTGAGTTAGCCGAAATAAGTGGTTCTGAAACCTATATGCACGTTCATAATGCGCATTTCGAACTGATTGTTCAGCTCAATGGTATTCATGATTATCACACTGAAGTGCCTGTCAAAGTATATTTGCCGACACATAAGCTCTTTGTGTTTGACTTAACTGGTAAGACGATACAAGTACCCTCGTCTATACAAAAAGGAGTTGCATAGCATGGCAGAAATACGTCTTAAGTCTTTAGCACATAGCTATAAGTCAAAGCCCACATCACCCGATGATTATGCCATTCGAGAAATGAACCATGTTTGGCATCAAGGCGGCGCCTATGCTCTGTTAGGGCCTTCAGGTTGTGGTAAAAGTACCTTATTAAATATTATTTCCGGCTTACTCTCTCCCTCAAATGGTGACGTGCTATTTGATGGTAAGAAGGTCAATGATATTCCGCCAGAGGAGCGTAATATAGCACAAGTATTTCAGTTCCCCGTGGTTTACGATTCAATGACTGTTTTTGATAACTTAGCTTTTCCATTGCGAAATATGAAAATATCTGAGGATAAAGTACATAGCCGAGTGATTGAAATAGCAGCGGTATTAGAGCTCAGCGATTTACTTAAAAATAAAGCAAAAAACCTCACAGCAGATGAGAAGCAAAAAGTGTCAATGGGCAGGGGTTTAGTTAGGAGTGACGTATCCGCGATCCTATTTGATGAGCCACTTACGGTCATCGATCCGCATTTAAAATGGAAACTCAGACGCAAGCTCAAGCAAATACATGAGCAGTTCAATATCACCATGGTATACGTAACCCACGATCAATTAGAAGCATCCACTTTTGCTGATAAAATAGCGGTTATGTATGGTGGACAAATAGTTCAATTTGGTACCCCTAGAGAGCTTTTCGAAAAACCCAATCATGCCTTCGTTGGCTACTTTATTGGTAGCCCGGGTATGAATTTAATTGAAGTTAAAAAGACCCAAGGCGGTCTGAAGTTTAACAACACTTTGGTGTCGCTTAATCCGGAAATGCAGATTGCATTAGACCAAGTCAGTACTTCGAATATCAAAATCGGCATAAGGCCGGAATTTGTGCATGTCTGGGATGATAAAGCAGAGGGTGCGTTTGAGTGCGATGTTCTCCACACAGAAGATTTAGGCACTTATAAAATAATCACCATGAAACTAGATGGTGAAGTATTAAAAGTCAGAATACATGAAGACCGAGCGGTGCCCACTAAGAAAGCCTACATCAGTTTTCCTGAGCAATGGCTAAAAGTGTATGTAGATGAGTATCTTGTTGACATAGAAGAGCCAGAAGATGAAGCAAAGGAGACAGTTTAATGCAACGCAAAGTAAGAGATAACAAAGCGTGGTTTTTAGTCTTACCGGTATTTATTCTGGTCGCGTTTTCGGCCATCGTTCCCATAATGACCGTGGTTAATTATTCAGTTCAGGATATATTTGACCAAAACACGGCCTATTTTGTAGGTGCTGAATGGTATCGAGAGATGCTAAGAAACCCAGCTTTACTCGACTCACTAGGTAGACAATTCTTTTTTTCATTCTCGGTCCTCGCTATCGAAGTACCATTAGGGATCGCCATCGCCTTGGTAATGCCAACAAAAGGAAGAATGGCCGCAGTATCACTGATCCTGGTCGCTATCCCACTTCTGATACCGTGGAACGTGGTGGGTACTATCTGGCAGATATTTAGCCGAGCTGACATTGGATTATTTGGTTACGCCGTTAATGCATTAGGTATTGATTACAATTACACCAGCGACCCCACTGCCGCATGGTTAACTGTATTATTAATGGATGTTTGGCATTGGACACCGTTAATCGCCCTTTTGTGTTACTCAGGATTACGTGCAATACCAGAAGCGTTTTATCAAGCAGCACGCATAGATAGAGCATCAAAATGGGCGATTTTTAGGCACATACAATTACCGCGTTTGAAAAGTGTCTTGGTGATTGGTGTTTTACTGCGGTTTATGGACAGCTTTATGATTTATACCGAACCGTTCGTGTTAACCGGTGGAGGTCCAGGTAACTCGACAACCTTCTTAAGCCAAGCATTGACTCAAATGGCAATTGGACAATTTGATATAGGTCCTGCGGCTGCGTTCTCCCTAATTTATTATCTCATTGTGCTGCTTGTTTGCTACGCATTCTTCACTGCAATTAACCAGCTAGACAAAGCCAAATAGGAGCTTGTAATGGATTATAGTATGCGAAAAAAACTCGGCTTGGCATTATATATTGTGTTTTTGTTCATCCCTATATACTGGTTAGTGATCATGTCCTTCAAAGGAACAGAAGAGATATTGGGAGGCCTAACATTGTGGCCTCACGATTTTACTTTTGATAATTATCACACCATCTTCACCGATTCAACTTGGTACATGGGTTATGTAAATTCAATGATTTATGTGAGCATGAATATGGCCATCACATTAGTTGTTGCCTTACCTGCGGCTTATGCATTTAGTCGATATCGTTTTATTGGAGATACACACTTATTCTTCTGGTTACTGAGCAACAGAATGGCACCACCAGCGGTATTTCTGCTGCCGTTCTTTCAGCTGTATTCATCAGTGGGTTTATTTGATACGCATATCGCGGTGGCGTTAGCGCATTGTCTTTTCACTGTGCCACTCGCGGTATGGATTTTGGAAGGTTTTATGTCAGGTGTGCCAAGAGAAGTTGATGAAACTGCATATATCGATGGTTATAGCTTTCCCAAGTTCTTTTTGCGAATTTTCCTACCCATGATCCGCTCTGGGATAGGGGTAACAGCCTTCTTTTGCTTCATGTTTTCTTGGGTGGAGTTGTTATTTGCAAGAACACTAACATCCGTTGATGCAAAGCCTATTGCGGCAATCATGACAAGAACAGTTGGAGCAGCTGGAATCGATTGGGGTTTACTTGCAGCGGCAGGTGTGTTGACTATTATTCCAGGCGTTTTAGTTATTTGGTTTGTGCGTAATCATGTCGCGAAGGGCTTTGCCCTTGGTCGTGTATAACAAAATTAAGGATTAACACTATGAATTGGATGGCTTGGACCGGCGTCACTGCCACGTTTTTCAGCGTGATTGGATGCATACTAATTTTCATGACTATTTTGGAAATAAAATCGCCCACTCTCGAAAAGAAAGGGTTTTTACCAATCGCAACAACGAGAGGCGATAAGCTATTTATTAGCTTGATAAGCGCTGCATACATACATTTAGGTTTTTTGGCACTTGTAGACACTGTTTTATGGGTGGCATTGTGCATCTCTGTACTTTGGAGCGCAGTGGTATTTAGATGGGGTTAATTGCTTCATTAAAAAAGTAATTAAATGCACTGATAAAAAGAATTTCTCTGATTTAGAGAAGTGGACCTCTTTGATGCAAAGATTCGACGCTTGACAGCAAAGAGAGTCCTTCACATTGGCGAAAGCCAATACGAATTGCCGAATGAACATATACTAGTTCAAAGACTAGCCAAGTTTAGCGGTATAAAAACATAATCTCAATAACAATGGTAATTGATATGAAATTAAAAATGAAACGGACTACCGCTATATTAGGCACTAGTTTACTGCTCATGGGAGTATCTTCGGTTGCACTTGCAGACGAACAAGATGATGCTGCCAGAAAATGGATAAAAGACGAATTCTCAGTATCCACCTTAACGCCAGAACAGCAAATGCAGGAGATGATGTGGTTTAAAGAGGCTGCTAAACAATTTAAAGGAATGTCAATTAACGTTGCATCTGAAACCATTGCAACGCATTCGTACGAATCCAAAGTATTGGCGCAAGCCTTTACGGAGATCACCGGTATTCAGATTACTCATGATCTAATGCAAGAAGGCGTTGTGGTTGAGAAGCTGCAGACGCAAATGCAATCTGGTCGTAATATATATGATGCTTACATCAATGATTCTGATCTCATTGGCACCCACTTCAGATATGGAAAGGCCGTCGCTATCTCTGACATGATCGCGAATGAAGCAAAAGATCTAACCTTACCTACCCTTGATCTAGAGGATTTTATTGGTTTAGATTTTACCACAGGGCCTGATGGCAAAATTTATCAACTCCCGGATCAGCAGTTTGCAAATCTGTATTGGTTCAGAGCTGATTGGTTTGAAAGAGAAGACCTTAAAGCGCAATTTAAACAAAGTTACGGTTACGAGTTAGGTGTACCAGTAAATTGGTCTGCGTATGAAGATATCGCCGATTTCTTCACTAATCAGGTAAAAACAATTGATGGTGAGCGCGTATATGGTCACATGGATTATGGTAAAAAAGACCCGTCTTTAGGATGGCGCTTCACTGATGCCTGGTTCTCGATGGCAGGCGCGGGTGACAAAGGTTTACCTAATGGTTTACCTGTTGACGAGTGGGGAATTAGAGTCGACGGTTGCAGACCGGTAGGTTCAAGTGTCTCTCGTGGCGGCGCAACCAACGGTCCAGCAGCCGTTTATGCAACGACTAAGTACGTGCAATGGCTAAAAGACTATGCGCCACCGCAAGCCCAGGGAATGACGTTTTCTGAAGCAGGCCCAGTGCCGGCACAAGGCAATGTCGCACAACAAATTTTTTGGTATACCGCTTTTACAGCCGGTATGACTGATAAAGGGTTGCCGGTTGTGGGTGAAGATGGATTACCAAAATGGAGAATGGCACCGTCACCTAAAGGTCCGTATTGGGAAGAAGGCATGAAGCTGGGTTATCAAGACACGGGTGCTTGGACTTTTCTTAAGTCTACACCTGAAAAACGTCGGTTAGCCGCATGGTTATATGCACAATTTACTGTATCTAAAACCGTTTCACTGAAGAAAACCTTAGTAGGCTTAACGCCTATACGTGAATCTGATATTAATTCACAAGCAATGACTGACGTAGCGCCACAACTTGGTGGTTTAGTCGAGTTCTATAGAAGCCCTGCGCGCAAGCAATGGACTCCTACTGGCACTAATGTCCCTGACTATCCAAAACTAGCACAGTTATGGTGGCAGTATATTGCTGAGGCAGCAAGCGGTGAAAAAACACCTCAAGAAGCACTCGATGGCTTAGCTGCGGCACAAGACAAAGTGATGAACCGACTAGAGCGCGCTAATGCACAAGGCGAGTGCGGTCCTAAGTTGAACAAACCAAGAGATCCAAGCTACTGGTTGAGTCAACCTGGCGCACCAAAACCTAAACTAAGCAATGAAAAGCCTCAAGGCGAAACAATTGCTTATAAAGAACTGCTAAAACAATGGGACGCTGTTCCTAACTAAGCAACGCTTAATCAACAAACTTGCCCGATTTTCCTCAGTCAACGACTACGAGGCCGGGCAAGCTTTGCCCAAAATAAACTTTATTGTGGACAATATTTGTCCACACATAACGGATAAAATCATGAAAAACACATCAAAGAAAAGTAATTTTACCGCTTTTTCCCTGACCAAAGTGGCGTCAGTTGTTGGCGCAACCGTGTTAGTATTTTCGCCTCTCGCACTATCAAAAGTAGCATTAGAGTCTGATAACGGATGGGAAACCTCAATTAGTGGAGCAATTCCTATTTTTGTCGTCGCTTCGGATCATGATGATTCCGAGCAAGCGTTTCGAGTTCAATCAGGATTCAACCCAGCGAACATCAACTTTCATGTAGTCGCACCAAAAACTGATTCGGGCCTAACAATTTCGGGTCACTTTCAAGTTGATACGCATTTAAATGGACCGAATGGTGCACAAAATAGCGGGCTATTTGAAAGCCGAGTTGCCAATATTAAGGTATCTGGTGACTTCGGAACTTTTACCTTAGGTAAAGACTTTGGCGTATTCAATAGTAATGCAATTGGCGATATTGCCAGTCAAGGCGGTGTTGGCTGGTTAGGTGGCGGAGCAGATACAGGCAATGCAACTGGCGGTCGTATTGGCACCGGTTACGTGTATGCTAATTTTAACCCTCAAATCAAATTCACATCTAACGACATGAACGGGTTTGTATATAAACTTGCGCTTATTAACCCGGAAGAACCGCAAGATGCGTCTATTGAAACCTCTATGCCCCGTTTTGAGGGCCAAGTCACTTATTCGGGTGAGAGTTTCAGAGTATGGACCGGTGCTTTTCAACAAGCAGTATCTGTGACTGGTGTTCAAGCGTTTGATTACGATATGCAAGGTTTCGATGTTGGTGCTCACATTCAAGTCAACGGATTTGGCTTGACAGTAAACTACACTGACACCACAGGTATCGGCGCTGATGGTCTATATGGCGGCTCAATCAATGATGCTGATGTGGATGCTACTCAATGGTTTTTTGAAGCAGACTATACGCTGGATAAAACCAGATTTGGTATTAGTTATGGTGAAGGCTCTCAAGATAGTCGCGCAGCAGATGCTGCTATTGGATTGGGTTCAGCAGCTGAGGTTGATAACGAACTAACTATGTTGTTTGTGCATCATCAACTCTCCAAGCAATTTCGACTAGTTGGCGAGTTGCAGGATTATCAATCTGATGTTCAAAATGACTACAATGCAATCATATTGGGTTTTCAGTTTGATTTTTAATTAATGCATTGAACGATTGCTATCGTTAGTCAAACAAGACTATCGTCGAAAGTTGCAATGGAATAAAAGGGAGCGGCAATTGCCGCTTCCTTTGCTTCCATTTCAAAAAACTTATTTTAGTTGTTGACCTTAGAGTGACTCAAAGGTTTACAATCGCTGGAGATATTTCTAAGTAAAGCATAGTAGACAACAATATGAGTAGCTTTCGATGAGGAAAGTGTTATGAAAAATGCCAATGCCAATAATAATGACAAAGGCGCAAACAAGCAGGCTAGTTTTCAGGCCAACAACATCGCAAAAAATCCAGCAACAGTAGGCAGCAAAACTGCAAACCTAAAAAAAAACGTCCAAAAAAAAGCACAGCATCACCTCATTATCGACGGCGCAAGTTGTGCGAGTTGTGTGACGAAAATTGAAAAAACGCTGCGCACATTAAAAGGCGTTCAAAGTGCGGAAATGAACTTTGCCCAGCGAACTGTCATGGTAGTCGGCAATGTGCTGGATAGCACTCTTATTTCAGCTGTTGAAATAGCCGGCTACAACGCAAAAATTGACACCAGCGAGTCAGAAGAACAAGCGCTAGATGAAAAAGATGAAGCCGACGCGCAATACTATAAAAAGTTAATACGCGATATGTCGATTGCGCTCTTACTTGGTGTCCCCCTTATGATTTATGGGCTGAGCATAGGCGAGATGACGGTAACTACAAGCACCGAAAGGTGGGTGTGGTTCACGGTAGGACTAATGACCTTCGGCGTTATGCTGTTCTCGGGTAAGCATTTTTATATTGGCGCGTGGAACTCATTTAAAAATCATTCTGCCAACATGGACACCCTAATTGCTTTAGGAACAGCCACCGCCTGGTTATATTCAATGGTAGTGGTCGCGGTTCCGGAATTACTTCCTGAAATGGCACGCCACGTATACTTTGAAGCGACGGCCATGATTATCGGCTTGATTAACCTGGGCTTGGCACTGGAAGTAAAAGCTCGAGGTAAAACCTCGGAAGCGATTAAAAGGCTGATTGGTTTGCAGCCTAAAACCGCACGAGTAATCCGAGACGGCAAAGACATCGATATTCCGATTGCAAATGTGCTGTTGAATGATTTAATTCGAGTGCGTCCAGGAGAAAAAATATCAGTTGACGGTCTCGTTACTGAGGGACATACCGCTGTAGATGAATCTATGCTGACCGGCGAACCTATGCCGGTTGAGAAAGCTGAGGGTGATAAAGTCGTTGCCGGAACGATTAATAAATCAGGCTCGATTGTATTCAAAGCCACACGTGTAGGCAAAGACACTGCGTTAGCTCAAATCATCAATATGGTTAAACGAGCACAAAACTCGAAGCCACCTATTGGTCGTTTAGCCGACATAATTGCGGCCTATTTTGTGCCTGTCATTATGATTATTGCGTTGCTAAGTGCACTCGCTTGGCTGAATTTTGGTCCAGCACCTAGTATTGCTTTTGCCATCGTATCGGCGACCACCGTATTAATCATTGCCTGCCCTTGTGCGCTCGGCTTAGCTACCCCAATGTCGGTAATGGTAGGTGTAGGAAAAGCGGCTGAGGCGGGTGTACTAATACGAAATGGTGAAGCACTGCAAACGGCCTCTAAAATAACCACGATGATTTTGGACAAGACCGGCACGATTACCGAGGGTGCACCTAAAGTCACTGACATTGTCTTGGCGAACAAGCTAACGCGAGAAGACGTTTTAATGTTAGCAGCTAGTATTGAAGCGGGCTCTGAACATCCGCTAGCAATGGCAATCGTTGAAAGTAGCAAAGAGCAAGGCATCCAGCCACAGAAAGTAACCGGATTTACTTCTATTGCAGGGCAGGGCGTCGAGGCTATGCTCGATAACAACACGCTATTATTCGGAAACCAAAAACTAATGACCGAGCGCAGCATAAATATCGACGCGTTTTTAGACAAAGCACAAGCGTTCGCCGAAGAAGCGAAAACGCCCATGTACTTTGCGGTGAATAATGAGTTAGCGGCAGTGATAGCTGTTGCCGACCCGATTAAGAGTGATTCGATTGATGCCATTAAACGATTACAGAATCGCGGTATCCGTGTGGTTATGCTCACGGGCGACAACAGACTCACAGCAAAAGCGATAGCAGAAAAAGTAGGCATAAGTGAATACCTTGCTGAAGTCATGCCTGGGGATAAAGCCAAAAAAGTCGCCGAGTTGCAAAAGGAAGGCGAAATAGTCGGTATGACCGGTGACGGTATAAATGACGCACCTGCTTTGGCTCATGCCAACGTCGGTTTTGCCATTGGCACAGGCACTGACGTGGCTATTGAAAGTGCCGATATCACACTTATGCGTGGGTCTTTGCATGGGTTAGCTGATGCAATCGCGATTAGCCAAGCGACGTTAACTAACATTAAGCAAAACTTGTTTGGCGCATTTATCTATAACATTGCTGGGGTGCCTATTGCCGCCGGTGTGTTGTATCCATTTTTCGGTGTGCTATTAAGTCCTGTTATTGCCGGAGCAGCGATGGCGTTTTCTTCACTCACCGTAGTGACAAACGCAAATCGACTGCGCTTTTTCAAAGCAAAAGAGCATTAGGAGTATTGACTTATGTTATGGATAAACTTAGCTGGGATGGCCCTTATAGCACTAATTATATGGTGGTTTTGGACTTATCAGCCGCCAAATATTGCGCTCCAAACCGGGGCAATTGACATCATTGTAAAAGATGGGGTATACCAGCCGTCTAAAATCAAAATATCTGCTAACAAGGGCACGACAGTTACGTTTACTAGACGGGATCCGTCATCTTGTGCTGAGACCTTACTGATACCCGATTTGGAGATTAATGCGACCTTACCTTTAAACAAGCAAGTGAGTGTTGTTATCCCTGCGTCGCCCCAAGGATGTTATGCGTTTCACTGCCAAATGAAAATGTATGTAGGTGAGTTAATTATCGAATAATGCAATCAATAATGCGCTGCGAATAAGTAACGTATTGCCTATACTCGGCTGCCTGTTACTGTTTAAGACCAATAACTTTATATTGGCCTTCTACGGTTAACTGAATGGCAACAGGCTTGTCACTGTTGTTCTTCCAATACTGGCCATAGGATCCACTAAGCAGTGTCCATGTATAAACTCATGCTTCAATTAATTGTCACGAATGCTAAAGACTAGGCAAATAGTAATTTTTCTTTTTGGGTGTAAATCAAGGTGTCGTCTAATGCTTTTGTTAGCTTTTGAATGATTTCATCTATTTGTGAGTGGGTAATAATTAATGGTGGACAAAGTGCTATTGAATTACCCGCCACGGCTCTAACAATGAGTCCATGTTCCTGACAAGCACGTTGCGCGAAAGCACCTACTTTACCATCAGCAAACCGAGTGTTCTTTAGTTTATTTGGTACGAGCTCAATCGCCATTAATAAGCCCTTACCGCGTATTTCACCAACAAGAGCATGGTCTACGAACGTTTCAAGTTGCTTGCGCAAATAGACACCTGCTTCTGCGGCTTTCTCGAAAATGTGTTCGCGTTCGAATATTTCTAAGTTTTTAAGTGCAGCAGCACAACCAACGGGATGGCCAGAGTAGGTGTAACCATGTCCAAAAACCCCATTTGCGCTACTTTGCTCAATCATTGCATCATGCATATAGCCGGGTATGACCGCTGCACTTATTGGATAGTAAGCCGATGATAGTTGCTTGGCGAATGTCATAAGGTCAGGTTTAATACCCATAGTCGTGCAGCCAAAATCATTGCCTGTGCGTCCAAATCCGGTAATCACCTCGTCCGCCCAAATCAAAATGTCATATTTGCGCAGTATCGTTTGTACCTTCTCATAGTAACCGTCAGGGGGCACAATTACGCCACTGGCACCAGTTATCGGTTCAATAATCATGGCTGCTATTGTATCTGGGTTTTCGTGAAGAATGAGGCTTTCTAAATTGGCTACAATACGATCCACAAACTGAGTTTCAGACTCTCCTTGCAAATGACTTGAAAAATAGTGGGGTGAATCCGTGCGTAGTATGTTTAGCGCATCAATTGGAAGATCGAAATGCCGGTTATTGACTGGCAAACTTGTGAGCGCACCTGAAGCGACTGTAACGCCATGATAAGCGCGCTCTCGAGTAATTATTTTACGCTTTTGAGGCTTATGAATAGCATTAAAATAATACCGTAGGATTTTGTAATGGCTGTCGTTTGCATCACTGCCTGAGGTGCCAAAAAATACGCGGGCATCCTCTATTGGCACCATGGCAGCGAGTTTGTCGGCCAGAGCTACGCCTGGACCATGGCTTTTACCGCCAAATAAGTGAGAGAACGACAACGTATGTAACTGATTGGTAATAGCAGCAATGAGTTCTTCATTACCATAGCCAAGTGCAGTGCACCAAAGTCCAGACATCCCCTCAAGGTATTGTTTATTATTCGAATCATAAACATAAACACCTTTGGCTCTCGCAATACACAATTTGTCTTGCTCGGCAAAGTTCGACGTAGGGTAAATCATTGCTGACATCATGATCTCTTGAAAGTTAGTTGTAGCATGTATTATAGCAACACTGCTTCGCTAGGCACAATTCCTAGTTTTTAGCACCACCATAGATTGATTTACACTCAAGATACTCTTCTAAACCAAACGCTCCCCATTCTCGTCCATTGCCCGACATCTTAAAACCGCCAAATGGTGCGCTGGCGTCTAATCCTGCGCCATTTAAATGAACCATTCCGGTTCTTAATTGGTCGGCAATACTAACTGCGCTGTCGTGATCATCGCACCAAACAAAACCGGAAAGTCCATATTCTGAGGCGTTTGCAATCTCTATAGCCTCGGACAATTCTTGGTATTTCATTATGCATAAAACAGGTCCAAAAATTTCTTCTCTCGCTATTGTCATGTCAGGTGTGACATCACCAAATAGGGTAGGCTTAATAAAGAAACCTTTTTCCAAATGACTGGGCATGTCGGCGCCGCCGGTTAATAGTGTGGCACCAGAATCAATCCCTGATTGAATGAAACCGAGTACCTTTTTGTATTGGGCTGCATTAGACACGGGCCCTAAATTGGGCGAATGTTGGGGCATGTCCACACTTAGACCTTGCATACATTGGATAATTTCTTTGCATACTTCATCGTATTGGTCAGATGCAACAAGCACTCTGGTTAATGCATTACATGATTGCCCGCTGTTTAGCATCGACGAATCGACAATTTGTTGCGCCACTTTAGATGCATCTACTTTGCCATACACGATACCTGCAGACTTGCCACCAAGTTCTAATGCGACTCTTTTAATGCTAGGCGCGGCAGATTGCGAAATAGCTATTCCCGCTCTAGTTGAGCCGGTAAACGAAACCATATCGATATCTTTATGGCTAGTTAGGCTGTTTCCTATGCTGGCTCCGGTGCCGTGAATGAGGTTGAACACCCCTTTAGGCACCCCGGCTTCATGCAAAATTTCAGCTAATATTATTGCATCCAAAGGAGCAATTTCTGAAGGTTTAAGAACCATGGTACACCCGGCTGCGAGTGCAGGCGCTACCTTGGTTGCAATCTGGTTCAATGGCCAGTTCCATGGTGTTATTAATGCGCAGGTCCCAATGGGCTCCTTGCGCACAAAAGTGCCATTGTTGGTGGTGTTAGAAAACCTAAATGTTTTTAATACCGCTATCATTTCTGCAAAATGTTGAGAGCCAGATGGTGCTTGTGCATTACGGGCCAGATTGATAGGTGCCCCCATTTCAAGGGAGATAGCATCGGCAATTTCATCACTTCTTTTGATCAGCAAAGCATTAATATCTTCTAACAGTTCAACACGTTCGTTAAGCGCTATTAATGAATAATGTGTAAACGCGTTTTTTGCCGCAGACACGGCAAGATCGACGTCACTTGATGTTGCATTTGCTAGTTGGTAAATAACGTTTTGCGTGGCTGGATTAACAACCTCAATGGTACCTGCGCTGACAGGGTCAACCCAAGCGCCATTAATATAAAATTGTTGAGTATTCATGCTACTTCTCTACCTTTGATTTGTAGTGTTTAGCTCCCTCACCGGTAGCTGCTCTGCGGCCTCTATGCTCCCAGTCTCCTCCCATTGCCGTGGAAATCACTTCTTCAGTCTCTGTCGGCTGTGCGCCACATTTGTCGCTCACCGGTGTAGGACCGGTGACGATCCTGTTGGTTAATTTGCCTAATCCTTCCACTTCTACTTCGCAGATGTCTCCAGGATAAACCGGACGGCTATTGGCGGGCGTACCAGAAAGCAATACGTCACCAGGTAATAAGGTAATCGTTCTAGCAATGTCCGCAACGAGGTAGTGCATATCCCACTCCATGTTGTCCGTGTTATCCTCTTGAACAACTTTACCGTTAACATAAGTGCGGATCATTTTATTTTTGAAGTCCCAACCTGTTACCAGTCCTGGTCCAATAGGACAGAGCGTGTCAGAGCCCTTGACACGTAACATTGAGCCTGCATCGGTGTCTCTAAAGTCGTGCAAGCCATAGTCATTTGCCACCGTGTATCCGGCAATATATTCACCTGCTTCTTCTGGCGTGATATTTTTACAATGCTTACCAATGACTATCGCAATTTCACCTTCATAATTGAGATACTTGCAGCGTTCTGGGCGCACGACATCTGCTTTATGAGTATTCATTGCAGAAAGTGGCTTATGAAAGTAGGTAGGCGCTGGCGGAAGCTTAGTGATAAATTCATCTACGCGACTGTGATAGTTTAAATGAACAGCGATGATTTTGGTTGGCTCAACCGGCGGCAAATGTATAGCGTCTTCAATTGCCACTGAACGACCATCTTTAGCGACCAATCTATCACCTACTTTTTCAGTCAATATTGGATAGCCGTCTAATAATATTTTGCGAAATTCTTGTGTCATTGCTCATTACTCTTATCTGAAAGATCTAAAGCCATCATATGCTGTTAACAGAAAATTCACTTAGCAATAGCGGTCAAAGTGCGTTTTGCTACTAGAAACTGGGTTAAATAAAAGGGACATTAGTGTGGTCTTAACTAATTTAACAGGAAATAACAATGGCTAACTTTTACTACCCGAGGACGGCATCAGGCAAAGCGGCCATTTTGCCACCCGTACCTTGGCATTACTCGGGTGAATTAATTACACTTGAATACAGGACCGATGTTGAAGCGGTCAGAGCATTGCTGCCTGAAGGCATAGAATTGGCTGACGAGGATCCAGGCGCGGTCGCCATGATCTGGGCTGACTGGCAGAGCTGTTCAGACGATTTCAATGAAATACTCGACCCGGCAAGAGGACAGTACAAAGAAGCGTTCATGGTCGTAAGATGCAAATACCAAGGTAAAACTTATTCTAGGTGTGTATTCATTTGGGTGGACAAAGAATTTGCAGTTATCCGTGGTCAACACCAAGGATACCCTAAGAAGTTAGGTTCGATACAAATGAGTCGCCCCGTAAATGTGGGTAAAGCTGGACCGAGATTAGAGGTAGGCGGCACTTTTGGTGCAACGTTAGCTGCATTTGACCGACGTTTAGCAGAGGCTAAATTCACCATTACCGGCAAGGCCGAAGCTCCTGGTTTCGTCAATGCTCACCCAATGTTGCATCACCGTTGGTATCCAGCAATTGAAACTAATGGAACCGACAGTATTGAAGAAATCGTAACCATGGGTGGATTTGATGTTGATTTTGGTCGTTGCTTTAAAGGCGAATTTGATATGCAGTACTTTGACTCGCCGGTGGAAGAGTTAATGGACCTGCAACCCAAAGAAATCATCGCAGGTTACTGGCATGAAGTTGGCGTATCTTGGAAACAAGGTACAACCTTGGCACGTAAAACGCTGCCTGATTTTTGATTCTTATTTAAGGTTAGATTACGAATAGGTGGGCGTAGTACTCACCTATTAATATTGTTTACTAAAAGTACAAACGTAGGTTGGATTCAAAGCCTGCAGTCACTGCATTATCATTCTTTTTAGGATCTGCCATTGTGCTTCATCTGCCTTTTTTTTATTTTTGGTGCTTTTGCTATGGGTGTTGCTTCAAAGTCTCAGTAACATACATATTACGAAATAAAATAACAGGCTCTAGCTCATATTTCACCTGAGTTTGATGATAATGTAGATGCCGTTGTTACAATGAAGTCTTCATTATAAGCTGTTATATGCCAAGCGTAAATTATATGCCTGTCGGCTATTTGTCCTCTGTTTGTCATTACCGACAGGATGCCAATGGTATATAGTGCATCATCATTCAACAATAAATGGAATTACCTGTGAAATCATTAAGACTCGAAAAACGCTGGTCTCAAGAACAATTGGCACAACTAAGCGATTTAAATGTGCGCACAATTCAAAGAGTAGAAAAAGGAGAAAGCGTTGGAGCTGAAACCTTGAAATCTTTGGCTTCGGTTTTTGAAATATCAACTGATGAGCTTATAAATACTATAGATAATGAAAAAAACCTCCAAACGGAAGAGGGCACGAATACGATTAAAGATAATTCTCAGCAAAACAAAGCAAAAGAGAAGGTCAAATCTATAAAATATTTTTATGCATTCTCTGCATTTTTAATTGCTGTTTTTCTCCTCTTCATGTTGCCTAACTACAATGATGGAGAAAATTTAGGTCCATTGATTGTAGTATTTCTATCTTTTAGTACGCTTATTGCAGGCCTCGCTTTCCATGTATTTCAACCATTTGGTGAAAAATGGGAAAAAGAAAAATTATCCCAGATTTTAAATCAACAGAGTGGTGAAAGCAGTTCTAGTTCTGAGCGCTAAATAGGTAATAGGCGTATAACAAGAGCTTCAAACGCACAAATAACAGTTGGCTGTTGTTCGTGCCTCACACATTTTAGCCAGCTATTATTTGCCTCTTTTAAATAAGGAGCTTGCGAAGTTAGAGTCTTGGGGTTATGAAATAAAGTCAGTCATTCCAGTGACTAGTTTTTTGGGGTATGTAAACTTCTACACTATTCTTGTGTATCGCGATGATAGTTATAGTGCGCAGCAAAAATCTTGATTTACTTAGTTTTTGCTCGATTTTTCGAGAGCACAAATTAAAGGTGTTTAATTCGCTATTTGGTCTTCGCTGGTCAACATCAGTTGTTGTTTCAACGTCAAACGAGTAATGTTTGAGCCAAATGGTTAACGCAAGGAAACATGGAATGTTTAGTCAAAATCGAGTTAAATCAACCAAATCTAACAAACGACTATGGCGTCAATAAGTAAATTCACGCCATCTTCGACTCCCATTTTTTGTCATCTCTGAGCATCGAGTTTAGGATGATGATCATCTTTCTAACACAGGCGATGATAGCGACTTTCCCACGCCTTTGTAGCGTCCACCTTCTCTGTTGATAGTTAGGACATTGTTCAACGAGTTTAGTTACTTTATCATCGACCTTATTCAGCTCATTCTTCAGCACGTTAAGCACGGGTTAATGGAAGAAGCTAGAGCTTTAGGCATGATCTGAAGGCGGTTTTTCTCGATAGTTTGTATGGACATGAGTTGATTTCAACGGGCAACCAGATCAGCCATTAGTTGCATGGTGGCTTGTGTGGTTTGATTTTTTTAATGGCTTCTTTGATACCACCGTCATCGTTGGTAACGAAAAAAAGATATCCAAAGGGCGAATAAAGATGCCGAGAAATTGCTTGCCGGTATCGACCCCGACGTTAATGTTTTGGGTGTTGTCTGACTTCATAATAAGCCAACTTCGGTATGCGTAATGCGAGCCGGTGACCGGCATGTCTTGAGGCTCAGTAGACTATTCGAGTGTTATGCATTGTTCTCGTTAAATATCATTTACCGTTGAGGCAATATGTCAAAGGACGAGTGTTATTGGAATATGTAGTTTGGCTTCTATTTATTACTCTCTATATTCCGTTTTCATTTTTCTTCCCAGCTTGGCTAACGGAATACGTTGCTTTGTGGCAGTGAACGTCAAACATCTTTATTTAAACAATTAGCACAAAGAATTCGAGATGTGCGTTCCCATCCTGATGGTTCAATTTATATATTAACCGATAGTGAAAATGGCAAAGTCCTGCGTATTATTCCAAGTGAAAATATGTAACTTAATTGTTGGCCTTGAAAAATAGAATCTTGCTAAAGAAATAAAGAGACTTATCAATTAAATAAATACTGAGTATAAGTAAACTTAGTGCTTGGCTAATTTCACTTTTGGGTAATAACCTTTATAATTCACGTATTAGATGCTATTTTCCAGTACTTATTGCTGTTGTTGGAGTCAATTTGGGAACACAAGTTGTGACCCAATTTTTGACACATACCTCTTGCTAACCACGTTACAGGTCGTGCCGCAAAGAATATCCCGCCTAAGTTGTTGGATGCTGAGCAAGTTGCCAGTTTAGTTGAGGTAATGAAAACATCACTCGCTGGGGAATAAACCATTTATTTATAGAAATCCTAATATGCAGAGCGTTTTTTTACCAAAAGATGCTTGATGAACAGAAAATTAGGTAAACTATCGACAAAATTTCATCCTGCTAATTATTATATTATTAGCATGCTATCGACCTTGGGAGTTGTATATGAGTTTGTATTTAGAATACGTAAAAGAAATTGAAAGCCGTAAAAAAGATCTAGGATTGGCGCCTAAGCCAATTGATGGTTCTGAATTATTAGCGGAAATTATCGAGCAAATTAAAGACTCGGCCCACGAGCACAGAGAAGACTCGCTTCACTTCTTCATTTATAACACCTTGCCTGGAACAACTAGCGCAGCAGGTGTAAAAACTAAATTCTTAAAAGAAATCATCCTAGGCGCATTGGTCGTTAAAGAAATTACAGCAACCTTTGCTTTTGAGTTGTTGTCTCATATGAAAGGTGGCCCCTCTGTAGAAGTACTTTTAGATTTAGCATTATCTGATGACGCACTAGTAGCAAAACCAGCAGCAGAAATATTAAAGAATCAAGTGTATTTATATGAAGCAGATATGAGCCGTCTTGACGATGGGTTCAAAGCGGGTAATGCCATTGCTAAAGATATTCTCGAAAGTTATGCCAGAGCTGATTTTTTTACCACACTTCCCGAAATAGATGAAGAAATCGATGTTGTCACCTACATCGCTGGTGAGGGTGATATTTCTACGGATTTATTATCGCCCGGTAATCAAGCTCACTCTCGTTCAGACAGGGAATTGCACGGCAAGTGTCTTATTTCGCCGGTTGCTCAAGTTGAAATCCAAGCACTTCAAAAACAACATCCAGGCAAAAGAGTGATGTTAATCGCTGAAAAAGGCACTATGGGTGTCGGTTCTTCTAGAATGTCTGGTATTAACAACGTGGCTTTATGGGCTGGTAAGCAAGCAAGTCCATATATTCCATTTGTGAATTTTGCCCCTGTTGTTGCAGGTACTAATGGCATTTCGCCTATCTTTTTAACCACTGTTGGTGTGACTGGTGGTATTGGTTTAGATCTTAAAAATTGGGTTAAAAAACGCGATGTTGACGGTAAACCCGTGCTTAACGAAAGTGGTGACCCAATTCTTGAGCAAACTTACTCTGTCGAAACTGGCACAGTGCTTACCATTAACACAAAACAGAAGAAGCTATATAACGGCGATAAAGAACTTGTGGACATTGCTTCAGCTTTCACCCCTCAAGCAGTGGAGTTTATGAAGGCAGGCGGATCTTACGCCATTGTATTTGGTAAAAAGTTACAAACTTTCGCCGCTCAAGCACTTGGTGTCCCGTTAGAGTCTGTATATGCTCCCTCTAAAGAAATTTCTCATGCAGGACAAGGTTTAACTGCTGTTGAAAAAATATTCAATAAAAATGCAGTAGGTGTTGCTTCTAAAACTGCTCTTCACGCTGGCTCTGATGTGCGTGTAACGGTAAATATAGTTGGTTCTCAAGATACAACGGGATTAATGACGTCTCAAGAATTAGAGTCTATGGCCGCCATGGTTATTTCGCCTATTGTTGATGGTGCTTATCAATCGGGTTGTCATACTGCTTCCGTATGGGATTCCAAGGCACAAGCTAATATTCCTAAGCTGATGAGCTTTATGAATAAGTTTGGTCTTATCACAGCACGTGATCCTAAAGGTGTTTATCACCCAATGACGGATGTTATTCATAAAGTATTGAATGACATTACCGTTGATGAATGGGCGCTTATAATTGGTGGTGACTCTCACACTAGAATGTCTAAGGGTGTAGCGTTTGGCGCTGATTCGGGGACAGTTGCACTTGCGCTGGCTACTGGGGAAGCAAACATGCCTATCCCAGAATCTGTGAAAGTGACGTTTAAAGGCAAAATGAAAAGCCACATGGATTTTCGCGATGTAGTGCATGCCACTCAGTCTCAAATGTTGAAAAAATTTGGCGATAATGTGTTTCAAGGAAGAGTTATCGAAGTGCACATTGGCACTTTACTTGCCGACCAAGCCTTCACGTTTACCGATTGGACTGCTGAAATGAAGGCGAAAGCCTCTATTTGTATTTCTCAAGATGACACCTTGATTGCGTCATTAGAAATAGCCAAAAACCGCATTAAAATAATGATCGACAAGGGTATGGATAATGAGCCCCAAGTTCTTCAAGGATTAATTGATAGAGCAAACAAGCGCATTTCTGATATTACATCGGGAGAAAAACCAGCACTAAGACCAGATGATAATGCTGAATACTTTGCCGAATTAGTTGTCGACCTGGATGCCATTAACGAACCAATGATTGCGGATCCAGACGTTAATAATGCAGATGTTTCAAAACGCTATACTCATGATGCTATCAGACCTATTTCATATTACAAAGGCAGCAAAAAAGTGGATTTAGCTTTTGTTGGTTCATGTATGGTTCACAAAGGGGATATGCAAATTATTTCTCAAATGTTGAGAAATATAGAAAAGCAAAATGGCAAAGTTGAATTTAAAGCTCCACTCGTGATTGCACCACCAACGTATAATATTGTTGATGAGCTCAAAGCGGAAGGTGATTGGGATGTGCTTAAGAAATATGCAGGTTTCGAATTTGACGACACTGTGCCTAAAAACATTGCGCGTACAAACTATGAAAACATCATGTACCTTGAACGCCCTGGTTGTAACTTATGTATGGGTAACCAAGAGAAAGCTGAAAAAGGCGATACTGTACTCGCTACCTCAACGCGTTTATTCCAAGGTCGTGTGGTAGAAGATACTGCTGAGAAGAAAGGTGAGTCATTGCTAGCTTCTACACCAGTGGTTGTTTTATCTAGTATCTTAGGCCGAACGCCGACTCTAGAGGAATACATCAAAGCAGTTGAAGGCATTAACTTAACTGATTTTGCTCCACCGCTTGAACAGCTCACTACACCGCCTGTCGAGGCTGTGCGAGTTAGAATTGCTGATCCAGTTAGAATTGCTGATCCAGTTGATGCTAGTACATATAATCAATTAAAGTAAAACAAGCCTTGACGGTTGTTTTGCTTGTTTCAACTTAAACAACCGTCATTATTTTTCAGATTCGGATTTACAAAGACCTATTGCTGCCTCATGGAGCAACGCCCAACGATTTCACCATTCAACGCGGTTTCAATTTTGGTGCACAGGCATCTATTCGACACGATACTAGGAAATACATTATTTCATGGTAAGAGCGTTCGCATGAGACGCTCAATGTTTCTGTACCAATGGACTACCAACATAAAAAAGTGACAGTTGTCATTTCAACCAACATCGGCTGCTCTTCGCCTTATATATCTGATTTTTAGAAACTCATTTAGTCGGCTTTGTGCCAATTGTGAACCTTAATCAAAGCTTCATCGACTGGCTGCAATTGGCACATGGCCGCCAGACAACTCTGTCAAATAAGCTTATTCTTAACGATCATTCTGAGAGTATTTTAAGTATAAAAGGTTATACGGTATCTGGAAGGTGTGTCAAATGATAAGGTCTTTATCCGCAATACTTTTGTGCATGAGTGCAATATTAAACTCGACTGCCCATGCTTACTATGCGCTGGGGTGTGACGACCCAGAATATCATCAACATATTAATGAGCAGTTCGCTCATTTCGAGACACAAAATCGACGTTTACTTGTTGAGACTCTGCGCGACTATGAACGAAGCTTAGCGACAAGTAAAAATCCATACCAAGTGATAGGCGATTTAAGTAGGCACCTCAAATACAGTGCGCAATTCGAACCTATCAATAAGGTCACTGCTAAAATTGATCGCATCTTTGAACATGCAGACAGGCTAAGTGTAGAGCAGCAAATAGCCGGTGACGCGATTGACAGCTTTAGTAGCGAGACGCATTCTGTAGGTATAGCACGGGCATGGATCGCATACAGACAAGACAAGCATGAATTAGCTTTTGCAGAGTTATTGAAGTCTATTGAGGTAAGCGGTTCAGCGGTCCTGAGCTCTTTTGGTCCTGACTTCGAATTAATTCGTCACATTTATCGTGATGGGCATATTGAGCCTGTTGTTGCCTACATCAACAAAACTGAAGATTTCTGGACCGGCAGACGCCCCGATGGCCTGCGCTATGTGTGGCTCAAAATGATCAAAGCAGGGTGTAAAATACAATTTGATTTTGTTGACACAATAAATGCATTAGAGCTTGGTCTTAGCGTTATTGATGTAAACAAAGACTATGGAGTTAGTCACTAGTCCGATTATGCCATACATGACTAAGTGCAGTTAACATAGAACATAGTATAGGCTGTTTCAGGTCTAAAACGTTTATATTGTGGACCTTGCTCTATATTGCGAATTTATTTAGTGGTATTTCTGCCTTTGATAATGGCCATAAGCGCATTTTTACGTTCCAAGTTTTCCCTTGTCCATGTCTTTTTATAATTGTAAAACTCATTCACTACTAAACTATTTGTGGGTAAACTTACCCATGGTTGTTTCGTTGATGTAAAAATATGAACATCTGGTGGCAGTTGACCAGGATTGTCAAGCGTTCCAACACGAATGAAACGAATGAGTTCTCTTATACCGCCCATAAAATAATTACTCCAGACAACTATTTTGCATTTTGGACAACGAGCCATTATTTGGCCTTTACCACTGGGTGATGGGATCGACTCTTCAGAAACATCACCGTTGATAAGTTCAACATCTGAAGCCTCAAAAAGTGCATTTAGAGCAAACGCTGTCCCTGTCTGCCTCTGGCACCAAAGACAATGGCAACAATGAACTATAAGCGGTTTTGAGCTTACCCTATAGCGTACATAACCACAGGAGCAGCCACCTTCTATAGGTTGAATTAGTGAAGTCACTTTTTGTTCGCTGCCTCTGTGATAATAGTTAAGAGTACATTGAAAGGAGTCATTAAACATCTAATGACTCCTGTTCTTATCCCATTTGGGACATAACTCTGCCAACATTTGCCAACACTTCATTGTGTTCTTTTGTAGGACTAAAGTCGATAAATTTCAAGTCCTTGTCAACAATCGCAGTATGGCCTGACGGGGCATAAAAAAGATCTCCTTCCTCATACACTTCTTCGGTTCCATCATCATAAATAAATCTGAATGCACCTTTAAAAATATAACCCCAGTGTGGACAATGGCAACTATCATTTGGCAAACCTTTTAGTAAAGGAGTGAAGTCGGTACCTTTTGGTAGTTCATGGTAAACAACATCCATATCTCCAAAGCCTTCAAGTTTGCGCATTATTGTTCCCGGTCCTTCCATTATTGTTGGAATTTCTTCTTTTTTAATTTTCAAGTATTTCTCCTTGTTCTTTTGATATTGACTTTTAAAAGCAACACTTTCATCTGCAGGTTACTGCAATTAGTTTTTGCTAACAATTATCAAAAAAATGAATGATACTGTGCAGAATTGCACAGAAAGAGGTCGTAACGATGAACTGGGATGATTTAAAAATAATCTTAGCCATTTCACGATGTGGAACTATGAGTGGTGCCGCAAGTCAATTAAATGTACAACATTCTACGGTATCTAGGCGTATTAAAGCTTTTGAAAAAAAACTAGGGACCAATTTAATCAGACGCAACAAAGGCTCCTACGAACTTACCAAAGCGGGAAATAAAGTTAGGGATGCTGCTCTTAAAGTTGAAAGAGAAATCATTAGTGTCGATAGCGCGTTATTAAACAAAAAAGATCCTTTGATAGGAACGTTGCGCATAACAACAATTAGTAGTTTGGCTTCAACCATATTGATGCCTATGTTTAGCGCTTTTAGTAAGGCTCACCCAAAGATCTATTTACATATTATGGCGTCAAACAACACCGCTAGTCTTGCTAATAGAGAAGCAGATGTTGCTATCCGGTTAAGTAATGCCCCACCGGAGTCATTAATAGGTAAAAATGCCGCCACTGTCTCATCCACCGTGTATTGCAGTTCTGACTACCTGAAAAAACACAATAAAAATAAAGATGATTTAAAGTGGCTGGGCGTAACTTGCTGCAGTTTTCACAAGAGATGGACAAAAGAGTCTTGTGATATTGCAACACATCAATTCAATATAGATGATGCGCTACTAACATGCTCAGCTCTTCGCGAAGGACTAGGAGTGTCGTTTCTTCCCTGCTGTATCGGTGATGTCGAGCCTACGCTAGTAAGGTATTGTGAGCCGGATTCAAAGTTTGATTTAGGCCTATGGATTCTTATACACACGGAATTAAGAAACAACGCTCGTGTATTGGCCTTTCGAGATTACATGATCAAGGCAATAGAAAAGCAGCAAGATATTTTTGCGGGCAGAATCAAATATGACGATAAGTTTACAGGCAAAGTAATATGAAATGATCAAGCTCGGTATGAGCTATCAAAAAAAACGTATCGATAAATTATTAATCATTAATGCTAGAAAAATGAAAACGGGGCCTAAGTATACTTAAGGAAACATAAAATTCTATCCCTTGGTCGGGTATTTACCAAGCCCGACTGACCGGTTTGCGCTCATACGAATTTGCAACAAATATAAGGGACCTCAGAGATCCCTTATTCAATGAAAGCCCAACGTAAGCATTTTCATATTTGGTTTTTACTCGACGGAGCCTTCCAATATTTGTAGCATTTTCAAATCAGAATGAAATTCCAATGCATAGTGTCCGCCTTCTCTGCCCAGGCCACTATGTCCGATACCACCAAATGGGGCAGTTAGGTCTCGCACAAGGAACGTATTTACCCACACTGTGCCGCCGCGTATTTGTCGACCGACACGTTCTGCTCGCTCCTTGTTGCCTGTATACACAATACCGGATAATCCAAATATTGTTGAGTTAGCTAATGCCACGCCTTCATCTTCATTGGCAAAGGTTTGAAAGGTCAATACCGGACCAAAGATCTCGCTTTGAACCACTTCAGAGTCATTGTTCTTAGGCTCGATCAGGGTTGGTTCATACCATAATTTTCCTTCTATAAATCGCTTTCCTCCGCGCACAACAGTATCTCCATTAGCGCGTGCTCTTTGCACAAAACCTTCCACTCTGGCAACATGAATTGGATGTATCATGGCAGAGATCGTCGTTTTAGGGTCTCGGCTATCACCCATCACGTGTTGATCAGTAAAACGATGAAAATGCGCTAAAAATTCGGCTTTGACACTTTCTTCAACTATGAGTCGAGTGCCTGCCATACAAACCTGACCAGAATCATCAAATTGCCCTGCCGCTTTCTTTGCCGCCGCTTCAATATCGGCGTCAGCAAAGACTAATAAACACGACTTTCCACCTAGTTCAGCCGTGAACGGGACGATGTTTTCAGCAGCAGCTTTGCCAATAATTCGAGAGGTGGGCACCGAACCTGTAAACGAAATCCGTTTAACCCGAGGGTCATTAACCAATGCATCGCCAACCTCGCTTCCTAGTCCTTGGACAACGTTAAACACGCCTTTCGGAAAATTGGCCTTGGCTATCAAGTCTGCCAAAAGTGACGCAGATAGCGGTGACCATTCGGCGGGTTTTAAAATAACTGTATTACCAGCAGCTAATGCAGGCGCGCACTTCCATGTGGATAACATAAAAGGCGCGTTCCAAGGAGTAATAATTACAGCGGGTCCTGCGGGCATTCTGATGACTCTATTTAAGGTGCCTTTTGATTGCCAAACCCGTTCTTCATGTTCAGTGGCTAAATCTGCATAGTTTCTAAAGTTGGCAGCCCCTCTTGGTACAAGTCGCAAACGTAAGCTTTCGAATAGCATGGCCATGTCGCTGCACTCAACGTTAGCGATATCCTCTTTGTACTCCTCAATTAAATCCGCTAAGCGATGTAAATAAACTGAACGTTGATCCGGACTTAATGCGGCCCAAGCTGGAAACGCTTCAGTTGCTGCATCGACCGCAAGTTTAGCCGTGCCTTCATCACCTCTAGCGACATTGACTAGCAGAATATCCCAATCCATGGGAGAGCGTGTTTCAAAAGTGTTTGGTGACGGTACTCGTTCTCCATTTATGAAGTGCTCACCTGAGACCATCACCCCATTGACGTTAAATCGATTGCTCATGTTATCTGCCCTATGCTGTGAATTTTATCGGCAATTTTTTGATACCGAGAATAAAATTGGAACGCAGGTAATTGTGTGGTCCTGTCTGTTCTACTTTACTGACACGTTTGGCAATCTCTTCTAATATCACCCTCACTTCCAGCTTAGCTAAAAACATGCCCAAACAGACATGCGGACCGCCTTGGCCAAATGATAAATATCGATTCGGCTTTCTACTTAGATTAATTTTGTAAGGCTCGTCAAATACGTTTTCGTCGCGATTAGCAGACAGGAACCACAAGATTAACTTGTCTCCTGTTTTAACTTTTTTGCCTTTATATTCGAAATCACTAGTTGCCGTCCTTCTAAAATGGGTTGTCGGCGATGCCCAGCGAATTAACTCGTCGGTGGCACTAATGAAAAAGTCTTTATTACCTATATTATCTTTCAGTTCTTGCAGTAGGGATGGCTGATTAGCTAAGGCATGTATGCAAGCTGTAATACTGTATCTGGTGGTGTCATTGCCGGCAGCGATGGCTAAACAAAAGAAGTTTCTAAACTCACCTTCGGATATTACTTTGCCGTTATTGTCAGGTTTCAAAATAAGATTAATAACACCGACTTGCTCGCCATTTCGTTCACGTTCGATGAGTTTATTGGCATAATCAAATAGCTCCATAGCTGCGGGCGATCTGAATGGCAGCATTCGGTATTCCTCAGTATCGACTTTATCGAGCACAAAATCGGTGTAGTCAGGGTCGGTATTTGATATTAACGCATCGCCTTTTTGCACCAGCCATTCATAGTCTTCTTCGGGGACGCCTAAAATTTTACCAAGCATCCTCATGGGCAATTGAGATGCAATTTGTTTGACTGCGTCAAACTCACCCAATTTAAGAGACTTCTCAATTAGTTCAACCGTGATGTCTCTAATTTCGTCTTCATATTTCGCAATTTGCATGTGGCCGAAGGCTTTATGCATGATGAGTCTTGTCTTTGTATGTTCTGGTGGATCTGTTTCTTGGAAGGTTTTTCTAGCTTCGTATTCTTCTTCAGTTTGATCTTCAATACGGATGCCTTTGCTTGACGTTAACAAGCTAAAATCTTTGTTTAAGGTTTGGATATCTTTGTGTTTAGTGACAGACCAAAATCCTCGGCCGTCAGCTTCTTCACACCAGCTTATGGATTCTTCATTACGTAAACGCTCGAAGGTTTTAAATGGCGCACCTTCGTTAAATGCATCATAAGACGACAAATCAACAGCGTCATTCGTTGACCCTGAAAATGGGTATTTCCAATTCGTGTGTAACATCTATAATTATCCTTTAAGTTGTGACTAAATGTAGTGAGAATAGTAAGCCACTATTTGGTCTGTTGATTTACCATCGAGCTCAGCAATTTCAGCTCTTTTTACTGCGCAGTAGTTTTCGATTAGCTCAATGCCTAATGCGCTGGCAAGCTTTTTGTCCGCTTCGAGCATTAAAATTGACTCGCCTAACGAATCTCCAACATGGCGTGTTGTGCTTACCTTTTCAAAGCCGTCGTTTAGTTCTTCAGGAGGTAACTCATAGCTGTTTTCATAACCTAATAAGGCGGCTTGCAATACCGCAGCAACTGCAAAATATGGACTTGCTGAACCGTCTCCAACACGATGTTCAATTCTGGCACCGGTACCTGCTTCACTGGAAATTCGCACTGCTACGGCTCTATGATCATGTCCCCAATTAGCCCAATATCCACACATGTTGGCAGGTTTTAATCGTGCATATGAGTTAACGGTTGGCGCAATAACCGCACTGAGAGCTTCATGGTGTTGCAGTAATCCAGCGATACAGCCTTTGGTTAAATCCGAAAGGTTGTTCTTGGTTACGCCGTCGGCTAAGGCATTGTTTCCATTTTTGTCGGTAAAACTGATGTTGATATGCAGACCAGACCCACTTATTTCAGGGAACGGTTTGGCTAGAAAAGATAGTAAATATCCTTTTTTATACAGCACTTCTCGGGCTAAATTTTTAAATAAGAAAAAATTATCACAAGCGCTGAGGGCATCTGAGTAACGCAAGGTTAATTCAAATTGGGGAGAGTCAAATTCTGCATTTAACGATTCAATAGGGATATTGCATTTAGCCGCTTCATCCCAAATTAAATCCATTAATCCTTCGGGGTCATTGAAAATGCCAGTGCCGTATACACAGGCACCTGGCGCATCATAGGGAACCAGTTTCGAGTTCTCTTTGCTGACCACATAAGCTTCGCCTTCCAAACCAATCATGGGGTTTAAACCGTGTTTTTGCCATGCTTTAATTGCTTTTTTTAATGCAGCTCGGCCACACAGCCCAAAAGGACGCTCATGCTCATATACATCAGCTAAAGCAATAACAGAGTTTGGCTCCCAGCTTGTGCGATAATCTTGGGGATCGAATTTCATACACACATCAGGCAAACCTTGGTCATAACCGCCATGTGGAGCTTCTACTATTTGCTTCGAATAAGTAACTGAATAAACACCTTTACACAGCATTGCTTCGCCTTTCGAGGCAAAGCTTCGAGGAAGATACTTTCCACGCGCCAAGTTAAGTTGGTCACAAAATAAAACCCTTATTTTTTGTTCTTTTGAATTATCATGTTTGCTCATACGGGGGCCTCTAATAATATTCACTGCTAAGTTATTTGTTTCTGACACGAATGTCTTAGCAATAGAGGACAACCTCCTCGTAAAGCATTCTCTTCTGCTAATTTATGAATATGATGTAATCCTTAGCAATTTTTAAAGAGTAAAAGATGATGGGTGAAATCGTTGGTGCTGGACTTCTATCGCATGTCCCTACTATTATGTTGTCCAAGGAAATTAGGTATGAATTAAATGAAGGAAAAGAAATTTCCTTGATACCTGGTTTTGATCGAATTAGAAAAGAGGTGCTTGATGTACTCAAGCCGGATGTCGTTATCGTGCTTGATACACATTGGGGTACGTTAGTAGAGTATGTGGTTACCTCACACGCAAGACGGGCAGGAAAATACACATCAGAAGAATTACCTAGAGGCATGCATCAAGTTCCATACGACCTGAAAGGGGACCCTGATTTAGCTAACGCCATGGCTGAAGAAGTCAATAAAGAGGGCGTTCGATGCAGTGCTATTGATGACCCATATTTGCCCATACATTATCCAACTATTAATCTTGCGCACTACCTTGAGCAAGGTGAAGCGTGGATATCTGTTTCTTGCGCTATGACAGCGGGTGCTGACGAAAACTTAGCGGTCGGAAGAGGCATCGCTAACGCAATCGCTAAGTCAGGCAAAAAAGTGGTGATACTGGCCAGTGGTTCTATGAGTCATACTTTTTATCCGTTTAACGAGTTGCACTTACATGAATCAAGCGACCCAAAACATATCTTTAGTGATGGTGCTCGGGAAGCAGACTACGAGAGATTGGCATGGTTTAAACAAGGCGATCATGCGTCGGTAATCAATAACATGGATGACTACTATCAATACAAACCTGAAGGACGCTTTGCTCATTATCTTATGATGGTTGGCGCATTGGGCTCTGATAAATGCAAGGCCATAGGAAGGCAGTTTAGCGATTATGAGAACTCTGTTGGAACAAGTCAGGTGCACGTTTGGTTTGACCGCCCTGAAGAGGGCTGGTCATAAAGACTGAGTTACTACTAGCGCCTTCTCTACCTGTATTTAAGTCGTCGTTGACAAAAACTCGATAAAGCGCTTTATGTCTTTATCGGGTTTTATTTTTTACGGCGATTTAACTTACCCTATAGACTTAATATAATTCAACCAATTGAGTATTTCTAGTCCCCTAATATTGCCATCGGTAAGGTCGGTATCTATACCAAGTAGCCAAGCCATCGCTTTATTATTAGGCTCCAGTTCCAATGCTTTCATCTGCTCAATTAAGCGCGCGTGTCCTTCATCGTTTTCAACAAATTTGTCATTTAACATATCGTCTTTGTAGAGTTCAAACAGCATTCGTAGTTGTGCAATATCAAATTCAGGATGATATTGCACGCCCCAGACTTCAGACTTCTCTACCGGAATAATCGCTCCTTGTATTTCACTATGTGCATTACTGCATAACAAGGTAGCATTTGCGGGCAATCTAGTGACCTCATCATAGTGAATGCAGGGAGCATCATAAAACCATGGCTTTTGCTGCATAAATGGGTGGGTTTGAGCGCAGGCCGTAAGGCTGATTTTTCTGGCAACACCCAGTTCCCGACCATTGCGGCAGGGTGCAACAGCGCCGCCTGACGCAATTGCGGCAATTTGCAGTCCCCAACAACTTCCTAATATTGGTTTTCCTGTTTTGGCAAACTCAATTAATGCGTCAATTTGTTTGATAACCTCGGGTGTTTCGTCGAATGCGCGCAAGCTAGAACCAGAAATAACTAGCCCAGCATAATTCTCAAAACTTTCACCTTCTGGCAATACTTGACCTTCAGCAGCATTGACCACGTCAATACCAATATGCTTGTCAAAACATCTAATTGCATTTATGTAGACATCAGAGGCAGATATAACCCCGATTTTTTTCGCTTTTTGCTGAGTTTCGATGGTATTTCCTTCCATCATCAATATTTTCACTTATTCAATCCCCTTAAATAGATGGCATTTCGCCGGTCATGATTCTTCTGTATGTGCGCGGGCTAACGCCAAACCATCTTAAAAACGCCCTCGAAAATGTACTGTGTTCGGAATAACCCAGTTTTAACGCCATTTGCGCTAACGAAACACTTTTTGCCAAAGTAAGCTCGCATGAAGCTAGATTCATTCTGCAATCATCAAGTAAGTTTTGGTAAGACTTGCCTTCAGCGGATAATTTTCTTCGCAGTGTGCGCGTCGACAAACAGAGTTCTTTGGCTACAAAGTCTTGGCTAATATCAGTTTCAATTAAGCCCCTATATATTAAATATTTAGCTCTATCCATAAACGCCATACTGCGATTTTTTGACGAATAAATTTTTGACAACTCAGCAATTTCTGTTTGCGATGTTTCGCTGCTCTTAGATAATGCTCGAGACAGAAATTTAGCGGGAAAAATAATCTCATTTGCATTTGATGAGTAAGTTATTGGTGCATGTAAATATTGATGAAGCTCTGAATTCTTAGCCGTTTTTGGCGCTTCTATCCCAATCCTTACATGAGAAAATATATCGGGAGAGACAGATTTAAGGAAATTCGCGAATATACTCAAGGTATATAAGGCATCCTGTTCTCGCGGCCAAATTTGAGGATCGAGTATCTTGTAACTCAATCGCGCGATATCTTCATTTACCTCAAGCTTCATTAACGTAGCGTCTTGGATTAGTGGATAAAAACGACACAACCAATGCAGACCCATACCGAGTGTTCTAGATTGCATGGCAACTTTACCCAAAACACCTCGTGATAGATAATTGCATGAGGTGCCGACTAACCAACCCAATTCAGGCTTGTTTGCTTTCGCTGCCGCTTCCTCCAGAGAATAAACAAATTTTGACAATGGTAATTGCGATTCATTTTTAAATGTTTCTACGTTTTCTGGCATCCATACCTGCCAATCCTCAAGCACTGCTGATGTTATGAAGGGGGTAGTCATAATTATTACCTTTTGTGCTTTTCAGGAGTTTTACTGATTTAGAACAAAATATAATGAAATTAAACGTAAAACATTTATCTATTGTTATCGATATGTTACCTATAAGTATCAATCTGTGAGATTTGTGATCGTTTTGTTGCAAATAGTCCTAACATGCCAAGTTTTCTAATACTGAGTGTGACAACGTAATGCGAAAAGTTAAGGTGTTTGTCATATGCACAACGAAGTCGATTTTAATTCTCCCACTATTGTAAAAACCGGTGTGCTGCTGGGCACAATAGGGGTCTTATCGTTTATTGTTCAACCAGGGCTTGTTCAAGGATTTGTGACCCAAATGGGATTATCCGAAGCAAGTGCTAATGCATTAGCGTTTGATGAGATGTTAGGGGTCGCTATTGCCACCTTTGTTACGTCATTTCTTAAATCCAAAATTAATTGGCGGCATATTCTTACCACTGCGCTTGCATTCGCTGTTTTGGGAAATTTTTTCTCTGTATTCGCAATGTCATCTCTGGATTTCTTATCCGCAGCTCGCTTCATCACTGGATTGGGAGAAGGGGCAATCATCTCACTTAGTTTTACCATCATTGGCTTAACTAAACGGGTCGAACGAAATTTAGCCGCCTATCTTGTGTTATTGCTAACCTATGGTGCTTTTGGCTTGTGGATCATGCCACAAGCATTCAGCACAGTCGGTTTGGAAGGGATCTTTATTATATGGGGGAGCGTCACTGCATTATGTTTTTTTGTGGTCAAGCACATTCCCGCATCGTCAAATCAAGCAGTTAATCCTGAAACTAGTGCTATCAATATGCCGATGTCTACTAAATTGACTGCGCTGTTGGGTGTACTTTTGTTTAATTTGGCAATAGGCGTTGCTTGGGCCAATTTATTTTTAATAGGAATGGAAATAGAACCCAACGAACAAGCGATTGCTAACGCCTTACTAATATCTCAATTCTTCGCTATTTTAGGCGCTTTGATCCCCGTCTTCATGGAGAAAAAGTTGGGCCTGTTCAAGCCGATCCTGCTTACTATTTTTGGTAGTATTATCTCTATTTCATTATTGATGAATGATCCTACGCTGACCACGTTTATAATTGCGGTAAGTTGTTTCAACTTTTTATGGAACTTTGGACTTCCTTTTGTGTTGAGTGGTGTTGGTAATTTAGATAAAAACGGTCATATGATCAGTCTAGCTATTGCCCTACAAATGACAGGCTTAGGTTTTGGACCTTTCTTTGCTGCCATTGTATTAGGCAATGAAGGCAGCTTTTACGACGTTCAAATACTCATTGTCTCCTTATACTTATGCTGCTGTGTACCATTGATGTTAGCCTTAAATACGCATCGAAAAAAGTTAAAAAAGGCGCTTGTATAGAGTCGTTTTTGTGTTGTCAGGGGTGCGTGCCAATGCTGATTATGAACACCAATGTACGCCTTACCTTGCATCGTAGCAGGCGCAAAGTAGCGCTATCGTGGATGTCGATCAATTGCTAATAATAGGGTATGGTCTATTAAATTCATCAGCTTAATTATCGAGTACAAATGAGGGGTCGATTGTATCATCGCAGTGACGGACTTGAACCTCAAATATGGTCAAGCGTGCTGCGTAGTCTGCAATTTCACCTGGCTGAACATAATATTGATACTCCGCATTTGTTGCATGAATGCGGTATCGCTATTGATGATTTAGAGCATCCCCATGGACAAATCCCACTAAACCGATATCTGAACTTTTTAAACAAAGCCGCGAAAGAAGCTGATGATCCATTGATTGCTATTAAATTATCAAAGTCTATAGGGCCGGAACTATTGGGTGCGCTTGGTTTCTTATTTTTATCCTCAAGAACTTTATATGATGGGCTAGATGCGATATGTCAATATCAAAATCTATTCCAAGAATCAACTCAGCTATCGTTGGATAGAATGGGAAGTCACTATGTTCTGGGGTATCAAGTTTATGGCATGGGCAATATAGACACACGTCTCGATGTTGAATTCAGTATCGCCTATACCGCTCGCTTAATTCGCTTGTTCTCAAACAATCAAGTTAAATCAGTTAAAATGCTTTTTAGGCATTCGCCATCAGTGTCAGTTTCACACTATCTTAGGTTAGCAGGGCTGCCATGTGAATTTAATCAAGCGGTTAACGGGGTTTCGATTAAGGCTGAGGATATCAGCTTTAAAGGCGCCAGATTTGATCCTGACCTCACCCAGATTTTAACCGATTACTTGGATGCTGATTTAGCCTCGAAAAATCACGTAAACCGCTTTTCCGACCAAGTCAGAACCGCGATCATGAGTGAGCAAGGTCAAGAAACAATTACCGCTAAGCTCATTGCACACAGACTAGGCGTTTCTATACCAACATTTTTTCGTAGATTAAAGCTAGAAAATGAGTCATTTAAGACAATGTTGGACAATGTGCATTATGAATTGGCATGTAAATATTTATCTGAAACACAGCTGAACATCTATCAAATAAGTCATTTGCTGGGTTTCTCATCGACACCAAGTTTTACTAGGGCCTTTAAAAAATGGACCAATGGAATCACTCCCAGCGCCTATTTAACTCAGCTTAAGAGAAACCAAGGCCTGTAGTTTTAGTTCCCCGCTTAAACACTTTGTCCTCATATGCTAAGTACAATCCTGTCAGAAGTGAGTATGTTGATCCTATTAACAAATACGTAACAGGGATTAAAGGCACTTACATGAAACTAAAAAAATCATCAATTTATATAGCGCTTGCATTGGGTTTAACCGTCGTCGGGCAGGCTCATTCACAACAAGAAGCACAAGAAAAAAACAAAGATAATCTTTTTGAAGTCATTGAAATTACCGCAACTAAGCGCTCAGAGTCAATTCAAGAAGTGCCGGTTTCTGTATCAGCGTTATCAGGTGAACAGTTAGATGCTTTAGGCATCAGTGACAATGCCGAAATTACTCAACAAATTCCCAATTTCCAAGTAAACGCATGGTCTCCTCAGTTAACTATTTTTAACTTGCGAGGGGTTTCACAAAATAACTTTGTAGATAACTTAGAAGCGCCAATTGCTGTTTACCAAGACGAATCTTACATTGCCAGTATGAATGCAATTTCGGGCCAAATGTTCGATATTGAACGAGTTGAAGTGTTGCGAGGCCCGCAAGGAACCTTGTTTGGTCGAAACGCAACAGGAGGCTTGGTTCACTATATCAGCCGCGGTGCCAGCGATGAATATACAAATGGTTTTGTTGATGTATCGGTTGGATCGTTCAATCGTCAGAGTGTTGAAGGTGCAATTGGTGGCGCAATATCCGATAATGTTAGAGCTCGTTTTGCCTTTAGACATGAAACCGCAGATGGCTATATAGAACCGATGGCAGGCGTTCCCGATGTTGACCAAAGAGCGATCGGTGGTGCCGATGGTTATGGCTTAAGAGGTATCATAGAAGTCGACTTTTCGGATACTTTGCTTGGTGAATTCATCATTAAATATTCTAAAGATGATGACGTACCGACGGGTGGATACGTATTCGAAAATTGTGATTTTGATGCCAACGAATTATGCCCTGTTGATGCTTCAGGTCGTGCAATTGTGACTGGGGGCGTGGTCTCTGGCGACGAGCACAAACACATGAATGATACTCGCGGTTTTTTAAACCGAGAAGTAACTAGCTTAACTGCCAAGTTGACTAAGCAATTTGATGAGTTTGAATTGGTCAGTATTACTAATCATTTGAATATGGATAAGTCTTATTTGGAGGATGGTGATGCCTTTAACGCGCCTATCGTTGTATTTGGACAAGACACTGACTTCACTCAATTTTCACAAGAGTTGAGAATATCCGGTGATACGGCTCCCTTAAAATGGCAAGTCGGCGGTTACTATATGGATATCGATATGGATACTGACGCTTTAACTATAGGAGCCCCGAATATTGATTTATCGTTTGGGTTATTTGAGGCTGGCATTATATCAGCTCCGACTGTTTTTGATGATTTCCCTTTCGATGGTCGTTCAGATAGAGAATATAATTTAACCGTTGAAAATGTCTCCGTGTTTGGTCAAATTGATTATGACCTTGCAGACGACATAATACTAACTGCGGGATTGAGATACTCAAAAGATACCAAAAATATTAATTGGGTTGCCTTTTTTAGTTCGGATCAACAAGCCGAGCGTATTCCATATGCAGCTACTGAAAGTAACCTAAATGTTGAAGCTGCAAGCATATTCAATCGGTTTGCTGATGACAGTATCGACTACTCAGACTATGCAGCAAGACTGTCGTTGAAGAAACAGTTTTCAGATTCCACAATGGGTTTCGTGTCTTGGAACAGAGGTATAAAAGGGGGCAACTGGACTTTATCATCGGGTGTTTCTCCCGAGCGTTTCCGGCACGAGCCAGAAGTCTTGAATTCGTTTGAAGTAGGCATAAAAACAGAGCTAACCAAGGGTACTCGCTTAAATGCAACCACTTACTACTATGATTATGATGACTATCAAACGTTTGTTGCTATTCCTCCTGGTGAAGTTTCGCCCAATCCACAAATTGGTAATTCCGATGCAACCGCGTACGGTGCTGAATTAGAACTCATTAGTTCGTTAACCGATAATGTCGACATGATGCTTGGCTTAGCATTTAGTCATTCGGAAGTTGAGGCTATTCAAGCAGGTGCCTCACCGGTGCTAAACGCACAGTTTCCTAATGCGCCAAGCGTGTCTGGCAACTACCTATTTCGTTATTATAAGGAGCTCGGTGAAAATACAGTCGTGTTCCAATTTGATGGCGCATATTATGGGGACCAATTTTTAGAAGTAACTAACGGCCCGGGTACGCTGCAAGAGGCTTATAATATATCCAACCTAAGTGTGACTTACGAAACCGAATCTTGGAGCTTCAGTGTGTGGTCAAAGAACCTATTTGACGAACGTTACAAAGCCTACTCTCTTGACCTAGGTGCATTGGGCGCGACGACTTATTATGCCCCGCCTCGTACTTCTGGTGTATCTGCAAGATATGAATTTTAAGTGTAATAGGAGTAGTAGATGACAATTATTAAATATGTAGATGCAGAAAATAACGTAACTGAAGTTGAAGCGGAGACTGGCGAAAGTATCATGTCATTGGCAGTAAATAACATGGTTGATGGAATTGTTGGTGAATGCGGCGGATCGCAAGCTTGTGCAACGTGCCATTGTTATTTGGACGATAAATATGCTATCCACTTTTCTGAAATGAGTGAGATGGAAGAAGCCATGCTTGAATCCGCTCCTGAACGGACTGAAACGAGTCGCTTATCATGTCAGTTAATGTTAAACGACGATACACCTGATATAGAAGTCTCGCTTCCTTCGTCTCAATACTAAGCACGGCTTTTAAAATGGATAAACATATGAATTCGGTTGTGATAGTTGGTGGTGGTCATGCCGCGGCTGAGGCTGCGATTGCTTTGCGCATTCAAGGTTGGGAAGGCGACATTAAGCTCATTAGCGATGAAGACGTTCTACCCTATCAACGCCCGCCTTTGTCAAAAGGGTACTTTCATAATACGGTTACGTCCGCACAGCTGTTAATTAAGAAACAAGCGTTATATGAAAAGGCTAATGTGGATGTAATGCTAGGTTTGTCGGTGGTCGCCATCGACCGATTGTCGCAAGCTATTACGGTGTCGTCAGGTGCAATAATTGGGTACAGCCAATTAATTATCGCGACAGGCGCACAAGCTCGAATGTTAAACATTCCTGGTGCTGAACTTCCTTGTGTGAGTTACCTTAGAACGTTGAATGATGCCAATAATATTATCGCCAATATTAAAAACAACTCGCATTTATTGGTTATTGGTGGGGGTTATATTGGTTTGGAAATTGCCGCTTCTGCGAGAAAGTTGGGCGCGAGAGTGACCATTTTGGAAAGCTTTGAAAGGGTCCTTTCACGAGTTACTAATGAGCAAATGTCGGGGTTTTATCAGAGCTTGCACAAAGACAACGGCGTCGACCTTAAGTTAAATACAGGGATTGAAGAAATTCATGCAACGGAAGACGGCTATGTCGCCACGTTAAATGATGGTAGTAATATTAACTTCGATCATACGGTTGTGGGTATTGGGGTAATTCCGAATACAGGCTTAGCTGAAGCCGCTGGATTAGAATGCGACAATGGGATTGTAGTGAATGAGTACACGCTCACTTCAGATCCCAGTATTTATGCGATTGGCGATGTCAGTAATCACCCCAATGAATTTTACGCACGAAACATTCGATTAGAGTCGGTGCCCAACGCAATGGAACAAGCAAAGGTCGCGGCTGCAAACATTTGCGGCAAGCCTAAAATCCATAACTCATTTCCGTGGTTTTGGTCAGATCAATATAACGTTAAACTGCAAACGGCGGGTTTATCTCAAGGTTATGACGAAACCATTGTTCGTGGTGATATGGCACAGAAAAAATTCGCATTATTTTACCTCAAAGAAGGCAAAATAATTGCCGTGGATGCGATCAATTCGCCCAAAGACTTTATGAAAGCCAAAGCGCTCATTCCTCAAGGCCTAACCGTATCTAAGGACAAGCTAGCGGATATTACAAAAAATTGGTTTGACTGACAAATTGACTGATTAATTGATGGTGGAGTGAGTAAGACCAGGAGGCCTATTTTGAAGATAATTAAACCTACGTTGAACACCACTAGAACAAAAGCGAGTAAAGCTGATAGTGATAAATTCGATTATCTTTCTACGCTCAGAAATCTGTTTGTGAGCATCCTCACGGTGACACTTTTTGGTTGCTCACAAATGCATGAAGAAAACCAATCTTATAGAAAACCCAATGTATTACTCATTGTAGTAGACGATATGGGCATGGCAGATTTAGGTCGTTTTGGAGGTGAGATACCCACTCCCAATATAGATAAACTTGCTAATCAAGGTGTATTATTTACCAATTTTCACACATCCCCTGTTTGTTCTTCAACACGCGCAATGCTGCTAACCGGTGTCGATAATCATAAAGCTGGGTTGGGCAATATGGCCGAAGAATTAGCCCCTAATCAAGTGGGTCAGGCGGGCTATGAAGGCCAGTTAAATGACAGTGTTGTGACGATTGCCTCGTTACTTAGAGACAAGGGATATAGCACATTTATGACTGGTAAATGGCATTTAGGTATGTCGTTAGAGGCGAGCCCCTGGGCAAAAGGTTTTGACAAATCTTTTAGCATGTTGGCTGGTGGTGCCAGTCACTTTAGTGATATGAAGCCCGCTTATCACCCTGATCCAAACGGTCAAGCGCCGTATCGACAAGACCAGCAAATAGTAAATAAATTGCCTGACAATTTTGCGTTTTCTTCGCAGTTTTTCACCGACCAAATGATGAGCTACTTGCAACAAAGGGATGCTCACAAACCATTTTTTGCCTATCTTTCATTTACCGCTCCACATTGGCCAATACAAGCTCCTCAATACATAATTGACAAATATAAGGGCAAGTATGACATTGGTTATGATGTTGTCCGTGAGCAGCGTTTACAAAAGCAAATATCCCTAGGCATTGTGCCGCCACAAACTAAAAGTATTGCAGCTACAACGCCATGGGAAAATCTTTCTGCTATTGAAAAGCAAACTGAAGCTCGCACAATGGAAGTCTATGCGGCCATGATTGACGACCTTGACCAGCACATTGGCCGTTTGATTACATGGCTTGATGACCAACAACAGCTTGAAAACACGGTGATTATTTTTATGTCTGACAATGGTGCGGAAGGCCACACTATTGATCAAACTTGGCCTCGCGCGCAGTTTCCGAAAATTCGAAAGAATATCGATGAGCGCCACGATTTTAGCTTTGCAAATATTGGCAAAGTAGGCAGTTACGCTTTTAACGGTCCGAATTGGGCTCAAGCTAGCTCACCCGCCTTTAGATTGTATAAAGGCTTTGTGACCGAAGGCGGCACAAGGGTTCCCGCATTTATAACATACCCTGCATTTGCTAATGGCAAAACAACAGATGAATTTTTGTCAGTGAAAGACATCGTACCTACACTGCTTGAAATAACCAAAATCAAGCATCCTGCCCCTATATACAATGGCACACAAATAGAAGCGCCAAGCGGATTTTCAATGCTCGATATTTTAAGCGATGCCGGATCGCCACACATCACCGCAACTCGAGTAGAAGGTGGCGAAATATTGGGTAAGTACATGATTCGAAAAGGAGCATACAAAGCGGTAAATATTCCACCACCTCATGGCAACGGCAATTGGCAGCTTTACGATGTGTCGACTGACCTTGCTGAAGCCAAGGACCTTTCCGACGAGTATCCCATTAAACTAGCTGAACTTATTGTCGAATGGGAAAAGTATAGTGAAGAAAATGGTGTCATATTACCAAGCCATGTCAGCGGTTACTAAAGCATAAAACTGTGTTGATAAGACTCATCGGCATCGAATTTCTACGGCTATCGCAGGCTAATTACGAGTTGGTTGCTAACTACGAGTCGCAGGCATTAATAATCCACTCTGCAAAAATAGTCGCTTTTATTGTGTTATTTTTAATTGAAGGCGAAATAAGATAATAAGAATGTGCTTCGTTTATCGGTTTATTAAGTAAGCGCATTAATTGTCCATCTTTTATAAATTGCTGGGTCTCAAGAGTATTTGCTAATGCCACGCCAGCCCCGAGAACAGCGGCTCGAAGCGCTTGGCTAGCATTCGGAAAGTAAATGTTTGAATGCATCTGACTTGATTCTACACCGTGCTTTTCCATCCAACGTTGCCAGGAAACCTGACCATCATGGATAAAGGTCAATTGAGACATATTGTTAAGGTGTATTCGCTGTTTTTCAGCGTTTAGTAGTGCAGGACTGCAAACTGGGTACAGAACAGGGGCGCCGATTTTAGTCATCACCCTATCATCAATGTTAGGAGCGCCGTAACAAATAGCGATGTCGATATCGCGCGGGATCTCGCGCTGCTGAGATTCAATTTCACGAACGGTAATAGTGATGTCTGGATATTTCTCGTAAAAAGAGCAAATATGTTGCGCTGCCCAACTAGCTGCGATTGATTGCGTGCACCCCACGATAAGTGTGCCACTGACGGTCTCAGGCTCAAGATTTCGTGCGCCGTCAATGATCAGGTCTAATCCTTGTGATACAGACATCAATAAACGCGAGCCCGCTGGTGTTAACGAGAGCGTATTGTGCGCGCGTGAAAACAAGGCGACGCCTAATCTTTCTTCCAATAGTCGTACTTGATGAGAAATAGCGCCTTGTGTGACACCCAATTCGGCTCCAGCTCGACCCATATGTAAGTTAATGGCGGCAGATTCAAAAGCGCGCAAACTAGATAGGGGCATAGTTCTTCGATCAATCATAATCTCGACTCTTTATAAGTGCATTAAACAAGTGCATTAAACAAGTGCATATAGTGAATTATTTTGATGAATAATACTAATGAGGATAGCTAATATTATTCGTTTGTGTGCAATATCTTTATTTAATACCTTATCTACATCGAATTTCCAAGGACTATATTAAATGTCGATGTTATCAGACCAAGAATTACTTAAATCTAATGCATATATAAACGGCGAATTTGTGTCTGCAGAAGACAGCACTACATTTGCTGTTAAGAACCCATCGACAGGTGAGGTTGTCGCAAACGTCGCCAAATGCGGTGCTAAAGAGACCCGCAAGGCAATTGAGTTTGCCAAGGTTGCAATGATTAGTTGGGCAAAAATGCCGTCGAAGCAACGTGCTTCTTTACTGATGGCTTGGCATGACCAAATTATTACTAACAAGTTGGATTTAGCTCGAATATTATCATCTGAACAAGGTAAACCTTTAGCTGAGGCTGAGGGTGAGATTTTATATGGAGCGAGCTATATTCAGTGGTTTGCCGAGGAAGCAAAGCGTATTTATGGTGATATTATCCCACAGCAAAGCGACGACGCTAGGCTTCTATGCATTAAACAACCGGTTGGGGTTGTTGCTTGTATCACGCCTTGGAATTTTCCTAATGCGATGCTAACCCGAAAAATTGCTCCCGCCCTCGCAGCAGGCTGCACGGTGGTGTGCAAGCCCGCGAATGAAACGCCGTTGTCAGCACTTGCACTCGGGGAGTTAGCAAATCGTGCCGGTATTCCTCCCGGTGTTATCAATATTTTAGCCGGTACTACCGCTGAAATTGGGCAAGAAATGACGTCTAACCCAATTGTCCGCAAACTTACTTTCACAGGCTCAACCCAAGTGGGTAAAAAATTAACTGTTGATTGTGCGCAAACACTCAAGCGCACGTCAATGGAGCTAGGAGGTAACGCCCCATTCATCGTGTTTGAAAGTGCCGATCTTGACTTAGCCGTTAAAGGTCTTATTGCTAATAAGTTCCGTAACGCGGGCCAAACCTGCGTCTGCACTAATCGGGTTATCGTGCAGTCGTCGATAGTTGAGAAGTTCACAGACAAGCTCAAAGTAGCGGTTGCTAAGTTGAAAGTAGGCGATGGGTTTGAGTCGGGTGTAGACGTTGGCCCAATGATCAATCAATCGGCGGTTAACAAAGTTAATGAATTAGTCGAAAACGCACGTCAATTAGGCGCCCAAGTAATTACAACTGACTCGAATATGGATGGTAAGGGCAATTTTATGGCACCCAAAATAATCACGGGTGCTACCAAGGATATGACGCTTTTCTCTGAAGAAATTTTTGGTCCCGTCGCAGCTATTTTTACTTTTGATGAGGAGCGTGAAGCAATTGAACTGGCTAATGATTCTCCATTCGGACTTGCGGCATATTTCTATTCCAACGACATGAGTCAAATGTGGCGTGTTGGCGAAGCTATAGAAGCCGGCATGGTGGGTATTAACGATGCGGCGCTATCGAACGAAATGATCCCATTTGGAGGGGTCAAAGAATCTGGTCAGGGTCGAGAGGGCTCAAAATACGGCCTAGATGACTACCTGGAAATCAAACATCTTAAAATGGGAGGATTGAACTAATGAATAAAGTTGCTTATTTAAAAGCTGATGTAAATGCCGAGGTAAACGCAACCACTACCAATGCGCAATGGCAAGCTCGAAAAGACCAAGCTATCGCGATCGGAGAAGCAAACCTTGCACCTATTTATATTGAAAAAGGTAAAAACGCACTGTTGTGGGATGTTGAAGGAAATCGTTATGTTGACTTCGCAAGTGGCATTGCAGTCACTAATACGGGCCATTCACACCCACGTATTGTCGCTGCGGTTAAAGAGCAAGTTGAGAGATTTTCACATACATGCGTTATGGTGACCCCTTACAATAGCGCTGTTGTGCTTGCGGAAAAACTGAATGAATTAGCCCCAGGTAACAGTCCGAAAAAAAGCATGTTTGTAACCACTGGCGCGGAAGCCGTAGAAAATGCGATTAAAATTGCGCGCGCGCATACTCGTCGTCGTGCTGTTATCGCATTCAATGGTGGTTATCATGGGCGAACTAACTTTACCCTTGGGCTGACTGGCAAGAACGCACCATACAAAACATTATTTGGCCCCTTTCCAGCAGACATCTATCGAGCACCTTTCCCGATCCCATATCATGGTGTTACTGAAGAGCAGTCAATTGAAGCGCTGCATAATTTATTTAACTGCGATGTTACGCCTGAAGAAGTGGCCGCGATTATTATCGAACCAGTGCAAGGTGAAGGTGGTTTCTACCCAGCATCAAATTCCTTTCTCAAAGCATTGAGAGAGATATGCACTCAACATGGTATCGTAATGATTGCAGATGAAATTCAAACTGGTTTTGGTAGAACCGGTAAATTATTTGCGTCAGAGCATGCGGATATAGAACCTGACTTAATCACGGTCGCTAAAGGTATGGCTGGTGGATTTCCGATTGCTGCTGTTATTGGCAAAACTAATATAATGGATGCTGCATCAGCTGGAGGATTAGGTGGAACCTATGCGGGCTCTCCAATAAGCTGTGCTGCGGCGTTGGCCGTTTTGGACATTATTGAGGATGAGAAGTTAGTTGCTAAATCGCATCAAATAGGTATCGTTTTTTCTACTCACTTGAAAGAATTACAAAAGCAATATCCACATTTAATTGGAGAAGTCAGAGCCGATAGAGGCGCCATGATAGCCCTTGAGCTGGTTAAAAATGGCGACCCTTCTCAGCCTAATCCTGAATTGTTGGGCGCTTTGATTAAAGAAGCCCTGAATAACGGCTTGATATTACTTAAATGTGGGATTAGAAATAACGTTGTCCGATTCTTGCCTCCGCTTACCATCGAAGATGAGGTGATAAAGGAAGGATTGAATTTATTCAAAAAGAGCTTTGAGTCGGTCGCTAAATAGCTCATTAATGATTTCCGCTAAGCTTGGCGTTAATCGTCCTGAACGTAAACGCCATAGGCCGATATCAAGGCTTATGGCGATTCAATTGTCTTTACGCTTTTCTTTTAAATTCAATGCTGAGGGTGTTAGACCATAATATTTTTTAAATGATTTAGAGAAGTTCGACAAGCTGTCAAATCCAACCGCGTAGGCCACTTCACTGATATTCATTTGATGTTGCTGTAATAATAATTTTGCCTGTTGCAAGCGTACTTGGTGAATATATGCAGACGGCGAAATTTTCAAACTAACCTGACATTTTCTACGCAGTGTTTCTTTACTCATAAACATGAGCTGTGACAGCATATCAATAGTAAAGTCGACGTCATGTAAATGGCTAAAAATATGCTTTTGCAAATTGTCCTCAAACGAACTACTGCTGTTTGCTGCAGCCTGCAGTTCTGGCGTCATTTGGATTTTGCGGCGGACAAACGCTCTACGGCTTTTTATGAGTGTGTTAACGCGCATGACTAACTCAGATGTATCGAATGGTTTGATCAAGTAGTCATCCGCACCGTGGGCAAAGCCTTGCACGATGTCTCTTTTCATTGCTTGCGCTGAGAGCAATAAAACAGGGATGTGCTTGGTTTCTGGATGTCGCTTAAGCTTTTGCGTTAACTCAAGTCCTGACATCACTGGCATCGCAATATCTGAAATTATAATGTCGGGTAAGTTTATCATCGCTGAAACAAAGCCGGATTGTCCGTTGTCAGCCTCTATAACGGTAAAGCTATGACTAAGCCTCTGGCAGATAAACTGGCGTAGTTCAGCATTATCATCAACCACTAAAATTTTAGTGGCGTCTTTTTGGGGTAAATTATTTGTATAGTCTTGCGTGGCAATGGTTTTTTTAATACCAGTGGGTTCTATCAGTTGTTCGGATCTAAAGTGTGACTTTCCAGATGGTAGCCAGATCGTGAACTGGCAGCCTTGGTCGATTTCTGTTTCTAGGTCTATTGAGCCGTGATGCAAATTAACCAGTTCTTTTACCAGCGCCAAGCCAATGCCTGAACCCTTAGATGACTCACCGTTTGCTAGCTCTTCTTGATAATACCGGTCAAAAACCTGCTCTTTGTTGGCCGCATCAATGCCATGGCCGTTGTCTGTAATCCTTATTCCTAAGTGTTTTTGCTGATGGATAAGTGCCAATGTGATTACCGTGCGTTTACCACTATATTTGACTGCATTGGAAAGCAGGTTGGAGATACATTTGTCTATTTGATCTACATCGCAATAAATTTCATGCGGATTCTCGCAGTTAAGCAGACCCAACTCTTGCTGATGTTGCTCAGTCCAAGGTAAAAAGCGTTCATAATTAAGCCTGAGTAACGCTGCCATATCATGCTGGCTAACGCGAAGCGAGAGTTGTCCAACTTCGAGTCGATTGATATCTAGCACTTGCCCTACCAAAGCCAGCATCGTTTTGGCATTATTGAGCGCGGTAAAGGTCAAATTCTTAACTTGAACATCTAATGTTGCACTGCATTCTTTCAGTATAGTTTCAAGTGGCCCAATAGTCAGAGTCAGTGGGGTTCTAAATTCATGTGAAACATTCGAGAAAAATCGGTCTTTTAATTGTTGTTGTTGTTTAAGTTCATCTACTTTAAGCGCGATCTCCTTGGTGCGTTCTGATATCCCGAGCTCTAGATCTCGATTTTGTTGCTCTAAGGCTTTATTACGCAGTTTTTGTCCGACTCTTATACTCGTCGCGATAATAAGAAGTAGTGCGACCAAATAAATTATCTTGGCCCAAAATGAAAGATACCAAGGGAAAGCAACTGCAAAACCATGCTGTGTTGACGCTGTTCTTCCCCAAACATCCTGTGCTTCAACAGACAGTGTGTAATCACCTCCCGGTAGCAATGTGAAATCTTTACTTGTTTCTGTCGACCACTGAGTCCAGCTTTGGTCGATAGGCCCTGCAAGCTGAGTGCGATAGCGTGTTTTCATAGGCGATGAATAATCAGCCAGTGCAAACCCTATTCGCATTGAGTTGTTGTCTACTGAGTATGCTGGCTGAGGTAAGTTCAGGGGTAAACGTATATTGCTGTTGATGCTGTTAATGTATCGAACTGTCAGAGGAGCCGCTTTAGGAACATGGTGGATCGCCTTTTCAGAGAGTCTATAAATACTGCCATTTGCCACGCCAAACCAGATGGCATCGTCAAAGTAGGCTAGTCCTCTGGTACCCGAGCGATTGTAAGGTTTAAAAAATGTCTCTTCAGCACTATATGACCCAGAGTCGTCTGTATATATAACACCTGTATCAGTGCCAGCGTGATACCAAATGCGTTGCTTTTCATCAATCTCAATCTTGAACACGTCTTTGTTTAGCGTACTAAATGAATGGGTTAAATCATTTACCAAAGTGAACTCAGACTTGCTTGTCGGCTGATATTCAATCACGCCATTTTGCGTGCCTATCAACATTCTTTGCTTGTACACAAATGGACGCAAGTGCTCGCTGCCCAAAGGAGCAGACTGGTTGTCAAATTTTAGAAGGGAGTCTAGATCAAGCCTATTACCGACCATGGTTAAGCGATACAGTTCCTGTTGTTCGGTAGTAAACCAAATGTGCTCGCTGCTATCATCAACGGCTTGAATTGATAAATATTCCATACCGCTCTTATCTTCAAACAAACGCGTTTCTTGCCACCGCCCGTTAATTTTCTCAAATTGTGATAAATGATTACCAATGGTGGCATATATAAATTGATTGTCGGACCTTAATTTATTAGATGACCCTTGATCAGAAGGGAATTTATGAGATGAAAAGGCCATTTCGGAAACCCAGTCTTGAGTGGATATCAATGTCGGGTTAGACATAAATTTTTGGTCATCTACATTTGTTATGTCGAACAAATATACTCCAGCCTCGGTGCCTACGAACAGCGCATTTTCAAGTGCTAGAAGTTCGAGTACAACGAGGTTGAAATCAGGAATTTGGGTAAACATAGGGCTACGTGTTTTACCATTTGGAAAGGTAAGTTGATAAAACCCGGTACCTGAGAAAAACATACTCTGATCAATATTAAATATATTCTCAAAATCGACGGTACCGGTATCGCTGCTGTATTTACTGCGTATATGCGGCGGTTGGAAAACGCTGATGTTTGGTAAGCCAGCTAGCCAGATATTTTGCTGGTCGTCTTGAAAAACATTATAAATAGTGGACAAACCTAAACCATCAGCTTGTTTATAATGGCGCATGAGTGTAAACGAGGCATCGAATATTATCAGCCCGTCCCTTGAAGAGTTCAGATAGTAGAAGCCGTCATGGCCTTGAATACCGCTGTTCAAGTAATTTTCCGGCAGTTGCTTTGGTGAGATCCGCTGCACAAAAGTGTTTTTATCGAGTTCAAAAACACCGTTCATGTTAGTCACCATGACAACATTATCCTGCTGATTTAAGAACACCGACTTAATCCGCATATTGGCAGGAAATTGCCAAGTCAACGGCGTTGCAATGGGTTCGCCATTAACAATATCTATTGAATACATTTGTTGCCTGTCTTCAAGTAGCAGCATCTCGCCAATTTTGAATACTCGGGTGGTTTTACCATCAAATTGATTGATGCTTTGCATATGTTTACCGTCCCATACTAAAACAGTCTGGTCAGTGCTAAACACCACCATTTTATGATTACTGTTTACTCCAAAAGTCTGACCGAAATCCTCAAGCAGATGGTCAGTGGGGATGTGAGTAAAAGTGAATTCGCCGTTGTCGGTTGGGCTGAAGTAGCCAAGCTCTCCGACTGCGCCAGCGTAGATGTTACCGTCTTGCCAAATAGAGATATCGCGAACACGGGTATTATTAGGAGTACTTGAGCGCTGCCAATTTTCGCCATCCCATACCAATAGTCCGTTGCCCGTGGCAAATAGCATGCGCCCGTCGATGTATTGATTAACCGACCAAATTTGATTACCACTTTGATGCTCTTCAATACTAAACACTCGGGCGATAGGGTTACCGACATGTTGATACTGCTGCGCTTGAGCAAGGCTTGTAGAGGTATGTAAACAGAATAAAGTGAGGCAAAATATAGCGGGCCAAAATATAGCGGGCCAACATAAATAAGTTCGCTGCCAAGGAAGCAATCGTTTCGACATAATAAACATATACGAACATGCTCTAGCTGTATTTTTTTGTATACATAACCCTACAAGACTCAATCGATAAGCACAAGAAAAGAACACGACATCCATTGTTTGCCGCAGGCGCTGCATGTCAAAAGGTGAGTAAGATATATTCCACGATTGTTTCGGGCATCTTGAATCAAGACGATTGTGGATATATGACAAACATCTGTGGACACAGGACAACAATGTAAACACATATGCAGGTTACCTTATGATGAATGCAATTTGTTGCGGTTTGTGATTAGACATCAGTGTACTGATAGAAATAAAAAATAAATATCCATTGATGCCACATTAATATGTATAAACATTCACGCATTAACAAAAAAACAATAACAATAAATTAGCCGTAGAATTAGGGAAAATAGGATTATGAAACAGTCATTAGTAATTAACGTTATCGCAATATTGATGGTCTTAGGAATGAGCACGTATACTGGGAACAGCAGAGCAGTTTCTCTTGCAGTGACAGAGACCCAAAATTTAATTGGGGATGGCGAAGAGCAGCTATTAGAGTTCAGTGCGTTTGAAGATGTTGCTCCTGAGCCGACAGATTTAGTGTCCTACACCTTATCTTGGAGTAATGTAAGTTATAGTCTTATAGTTTATGAAGCTCTCGATTGGAATGTAGATATTGGATATAGTTTAGGTGGTGAAAGCACCACTATATCAACCACAGGGACGAGTGATTATTTTTCCTACGTCGATATACAATTTGCGGATGGCGAAGTGGTATTAGGCCCTGACTTTTTTGAGGAGACACCATCGATGGGATGGTTTGTTTCTGGTATCGGAGGCAGCAACCAATACGATGACAACGGGTGGAGTGGTGAAGTCACTTTACAATACAATTACGAAGGCGTGGGTCTACCGTCCTTGTTAGATGAAGACTTAAATAACCAGATAATCTATGCTGGCGCTGCAGTCGTCGGAGGTGCAAGTTCAATCGTTGTCGGCAATGTTGAGGCAGTCGCAGCAGCAGGCTTTGGTGCGGATGCAGAAGTCGATGGTAATATTGTAGCCGGAGCCGCTGTCACCATGGGCGCGGGGTCGTCGACTAAAGGCAAAATTACTGCTGGCGCAGCGGTAACGCTTGGCGCTGATGCATCTATCGATGGTACTGCCTACGCAGGAACTAGTGTCACCATTGGCCTTAATGCTAGTGCATCTAATTATGATGAATACAATAAAACAGAAATCATAGCCACCCAAATAAAAGATGGGAAAGCAAAACTCAGTGATCTGCAAAATAGGCTTGCGTCGGCACAAGCTCCTCCGGAAAATCAATCATTGGATGCATATACTGGTAATGTAGATGTAGTCCCTGGTGTCTATCATTTAACAGTACTCACCACAGCTGCGGGTACCACACTCACTTTTAATGGCAATGGTGAAGACAATGTATGGCTTATCAATGTTGATACCTATGCCGCCTTTGGTGCGGATACAACATTCAACCTCGTTGATGTCACCGGTAACAGCAGCATTATCATCAATGCTGGGGGCTATGTAACAAGCGGAGCAAATGCCAATTTAGCAGGCACTATTTTTGCTGGCTCCTATATTCTGACCGGTGCCGGCACCACCCTTCGCGGCGCAGCTGGAACTTGTGGACTGTTTGCGGTTAACGGGGGAGTTTCTCTAGGAGCAGATAACAAGATTGGCGAGTTTGATACATGCTCCGACGGTGCTTTGCCTAGCAACATGAGCATCGATATATAAATTGAGAATACCGCAAACAACAATGAGAGTCACTTAAGATGAAATTCGACTGCGAAGCGGTCGAATTTCAGGCCCAACATCTCGGAGGCTAAGTGTAAATCGATGGCACAGCCAAACTGAATTACTAATGACGGGTCGAACGATAATCTGGGTACATTTGAATTGCCATTAAGTAATAGCGAAACCGTCCTTTTTAATTAGGCAGCGTTCTTCAGATCTATCAAATCCTGCAGGCTGATAGTTCCAATTTGATTCATATCGTCATCTAAGAGCTCATACAACACACCATCTCCTCGGATGCTGAAGGCGATTATTACATCTTGATCACCGCCACCTTCGCGATGAGGCTCATCATCCGCCGGGGTCGAGGTCATCGAACCGACGGGTCGGACTTCTTTGAGCGTGCCGTCTGGCTTATACAAGCGATGTTCTCCTTGTATTACAAAGGTATTATTATGAACTTTATGGCGATGCATCACGATCTTCTCGTTTGCCGCAAATTTAAATAAAACATCGGATATTTTGTTAATTTCATCAATGTTTAGAATGGAAAAATGCAAATGCTCGAAGTCGCCGAGCGTTTTCCAAGAAATGTTACTGTCATCAAAAGTATATGCTGCCATCTTGTTAACTTCCTATTTAGGTTGGTTTTATATTTATAACTACTTTACCCATTCCTTGACCACTTGAAAGACGCTCTTGTGCCTGACCAGCCTCTTTTAAGCTGAAGATTAGCTCATCTAATACAGGACGTAAGGCACCTGAGCCACCATGCACTAATACATTTTGACCTTTACTTGTGTTGGCACGCATAAGTCCTTCGTAGGCAGTAATACCCACCACGCGAATTGCAGCGGCTTCACGCATGTTTAAATTTTGCGCTTTTCTAGCAATTAAATTAGCATCGGCCACTATGTATTTTGCCAAAGTTCCGGGTAAATAGGCTACTCTGCCAGCACAACCATAGACTTCATCCCCAACTGAAAATTGAGTAACACCTTTGCCAACAGCTTCTATGGTCCCAGCAAAGCCCAACCCTAAAACAGCTGGTAGTTGCGGAGCAAAAGGTAACTTATCACCCATTAGGCGTATCATGGTGTCTAGAGTGTTTATACTGCTTGCTTCAATATTAACTAAAACATGGTCGGCTTTAATTTCAGGTTTCGCTATATCTGCTAACGCAAAAACGTCTGAACTGCCAAAACTGTTTATGATCATTGCTTTGATGATATTTCCATCTATTTACTAATAGGTATCATTTAATGACATAAGTATATTTACTATTAATTATTTTGATAATAGAGTTAAATAAAGAATCACTTTATAGTTTCTATTGATAATTATGAATATTGAGCATCTTAAACTTTTTATTAGAATTGCAACAACACACAACATTAGCTTAGCGGGGAGCGAATTAAGATTATCACCAGCGGTCGCTAGCGCTCACATCAATAAATTAGAAGCAGGATTGGGTGTTCGCTTAATTCATCGAACGACTCGAAGGGTATCACTTACTGAAGAAGGCAAAGCCTTTTTTCCTTATGCAGAAAATGTAATTTCTAGTATTGAAGCAGCGCGAGCTTCAGTCGGTGCTGGTAACTCATTACCCAGAGGAACATTACGTGTTGCTGCCCCAGCTTCTTTTGGACGAATGCATATATTGCCTGCAATAACGCACTTTCTGACGCTATATCCTGGGTTAAATGTTGATTTAAAACTCTCAGATACTATTGTTGATTTGGTTGAGGGTGGCTTTGATGTTGCCATTCGTAACTCTCAATTAAAAGACTCCAGTTTAATTGCGCGAAAATTAGCATCTGATAATCGAATTTTATGTGCATCGCCAACTTATTTGACAAAAAATGGAGAACCAATATCTCCGGAAGAATTAAAATCTCATCAATGTATTACATTAATGGGCTTGGATAACTGGCTATTTTATACGCCAAAAGGACAAGTAAACATCAAAGCTAAAGGTAATTTTAGAACCGACAATGGTGAGGCCGTTCGAGACGCTTGTATTAATGGTTTAGGTATTACCATTAACTCTAAATGGAGTGTTTATAAGCACCTCAGCAATGGAGATCTTATACAAATACTTAACGATTATCCTATTGCCTCAGATGCGGCCATTTGGGCTATTTATCCAAGTTCTAGGCTGCTTGCACCGAAAGTTAGAGCTTTTATTGATTATTTCACTGAACATTTTGGTGGCACTCCTTATTGGGAATGAGTTATTTATATAAATTTTGTTTTCAATCTACATTTTGCAACAACTGAAATTATTATGAATATTCAGTCAGAATGCTACATTCTTCGAAAGCAATGCGATAAATATTAGATATTCTGTGGCACCGAACCGTAAACTAAGAGCATATAAGCTAAACAATCTAAGTATCAATATACGACAAAGAGTGAGCCATTATCTATTGATAGATAATGAAGCACATTTAGTTGTAAAAACGTAACTAAAAATATTGTTCAATACGTTGCTGCAAAGTGGTTACTGACATTTCTCCTGCATGACTGTGCACTAGTTCTCCGTTAGCATCAAAGAACAGGGTGACCGGTAGGCTAAAAAGACCCTTGTTAGTTGCTATTTCTCCCTTGCTGTCTAGTAACACATGCTTAAATTTTAACCCTTCTCGCTGCAAAAACTGCTGCACGATTTCGCTTGATTCGCGCTGATTTAACGAGATAAATGTCACATCGCTGTGGCGCAGTTCCGCCTGTTCTAATACTGGCATTAACCGCAGGCAAGGTGAGCAAGAGCTAGCCCAGAGGTTAACGACGGTTGGCTGCTGCTGACTGATGTCGGTTATTTTCACCCCTTCACCATCCAGTTGCATAAAGCTGCTATCCGGCAGCCCAGTATGTGAGCGGGCTAAAACAATGACTAAACTAAAGACTCCATATATGCCTATCACGGTTAAGCCACCAGAAGATAATGCTCTTAACAGGCGTCCTTTATTTTTTATTATGCCTATAAGCGACACTAGCAAGCCAATAGAGACACTAATTAAAATCAATACTGGCGATACAGATAACGCAAAAAAACCAAGGTTAATAGATATCAAAGTGTTCCAGAGTCAAGACGGTCTTGTTCAACAAACAAAGAACAAGCCCCTTGTTCCGCTCCGGTCAAAGTCGAACGCATACCAGCAAAGAGCTCTCGACCCATGCCTTGATGACTCAGTGTTAAGTCTATTTTAGCTTGTGTACGGTTGGCTAATTCAGCCTCACTGACATGCAGTGTAAGCTCACCGGTAATAGTATCAATTTCCACTATGTCATCGTTCTGTATCTTTCCAATAGTACCTCCTTTAAAAGCCTCTGGCGTTAAGTGAATAGCCGCTGGCACTCTACCAGACGCTCCCGACATTCTGCCATCGGTAACCAAAGCCACTTTAAAACCTTCGTCTTGCAGCACACCTAAAGGGGGCGTTAATCGATGTAACTCAGGCATGCCAAGCGCAGCAGGTCCTTGGAAACGAACAACCACAATACAATCTTTATTCAGCGCTCCAGATTCAAACGCAGCATCAAAAGAATATTGGTCTTCAAACACAATCGCTGGTGCTTTCATTTTACAATAGGGTTCACTTAGCGCCGATGTCTTCATTATTGCACGACCTAAATTACCCGACAGCACCGCTAAACCACCATTGGGTTGAAACGGCTTATTAATATCGGCGACTACTTCTTTGTCGAAGGACTCAGCAACACCTTCAACCCATTTAAGCTCACCATCTATTATGCGCGGCTCTTGCGTATATCGCTCAAGGCCAAAGCCACATATTGTGTTAACGTCGTTATGCAGTAAGCCTTTATCGAGCAGTTGCTTAAACAATAACGACATACCACCTGCCGCAGTGAAGTGGTTGATATCTGCTGAACCGTTTGGATATATGCGTGTAATTAAGGGTGTTGCACTCGATAAGTCAGCAAAATCGTCCCAATTTACAATGAAGCCAGCTGCGCGCGCAACGGCCACTAAATGCATTGTGTGATTTGTTGATCCACCCGTGGCCAATAAACCAATAAGACCGTTAACCATCGTCTTTGCGTCTACTACATGACCAATCGGCATGTAATTGTCACCTAAATCGGTTATCCGAGTGATTTGTCTTGCGGCGGCGTTAGTTAATTCCTCTCTTAATTCAGTTCCCGGATTCACAAAAGAAGATCCCGGTAGGTGTAGCCCCATTACTTCAACTACAAGCTGATTACTGTTGGCTGTGCCATAAAAAGTACAAGTGCCTGCAGAGTGGTAGGACTGTGATTCAGCATCTAGCAGTTCTTCGCGCCCGACTTTACCTTGAGCAAACTGCTGGCGGATACGCGCTTTTTCTTTATTCGGTAAGCCAGATGGCATCGGACCCGCGGGCACAAAAATAGTCGGTAAGTGTCCAAAACTCAAGCCTGCTAATAACAAGCCCGGTACAATTTTGTCGCAAATACCCAGCATTAAAGCGCCGTCAAACATATTATGGGACAAGCCAATGGCTGCGCCCATTGCTATGTTATCTCTGCTCATTAAACTTAATTCCATGCCAGGATTACCCTGAGTCACTCCATCACACATAGCGGGAACACCACCAGCAAATTGTGCCACACTGCCCACTTCAGAAATCGCTTTCTTTAGTTTTTGTGGGTAGTCTTCGTAGGGTTGGTGGGCACTAAGCATATCGTTGTATGACGATACAATGGCAATGTTAGCTTTGACCATGCTGCGCAGATCGGCTTTATCTTCTTTGCCACAAGCTGCAAAACCATGGGCAAGGTTGCCACAAGAAAGCTCGCCTCGGAGCGGGCCTTGCTTGCGTGCTCGTTCAATTTTGGCCAAATAGGCTGCCCTGGATACTCTACTGCGATCAATAATTCGATCCGTCACTTCTTGTATAATAGTGTTCAAATTAAATCCTTAATGTGCGCATATCAAATCTGACTGAGTATAAATACACGTCGAATTTTACGGACTTTTCTAATTCTGTTACTTTTTAGTAACCGGGTAAGTTAAAAAATAACAATAGAACTAATAATCTTACTCAGCGACGTGCAATGAATCCTTCCGATCCTTACAATTCGAGATGATTTATGTGACTACTCTATTACTATGATTTAACATTATAGCTCTCAATGTTAATAAGATAAGCCTAAAAGTAGCCTTTGATAAGTCGTTATTTACGTGGCTGTTGCTCAGTTTTATTGTGGTGTGACTGGGGTAACAGAGTCTTCATTGCAAGGGCTTGCCTAGGACGAAGTTGAAACAGATCTCGTCGAGTTCTTCTAATACTAGCGGCTCGCTGGCGAACCCGCAGGCATAAGTTGTCTCTTTATCTTGATTGCAGCCATTACCTTCTAGGTGTTGGCACGAGGTGCAGGTGCCGAAAGTCAGTTTTCCTCGCTCGTTAGCCACCTTACCTAGCATGCGCTGCAGGGCATTGGTGAAGTGGCCTTGCATATTTTTAGGTAGGGAGTCGGCAGCACGGACAAGAGATTCAAAGGGATCATTCGTAAGAATACTCCTCGCTTTTTCGGTCAGAACGAGCCGGATACTGCGTTTGTCGTTTTCAGAGCGTATGCGCGTAAGATAACCTTGTTTTTCGAGGCTTTTGATTGTCTGTGAGGCTGTGCCTCGAGTTGTAGCGTGGAATGCGGCGAAAGCGGATGGGGTTCTTGAGAATCGGTTGGCGAGCGCAAAGTATCTGAGCACTGCCCATTGAGCGGTTGTTAACTTTTCATCGAGTCTGTCGCCAGAGGACATGCGGCTCAAGTGAAAGACCAGTTCCGCAATAGTGCGACTATTCATTTTCAACTCCTGTTGTATCTTAATATGATAGCGTTTAAAAACCATGTTGACAAGAATATAGTTTTGAACCGATACTAGTAAGACCGTGTTAAATATTATGTGGCTCGACATGGAGTGGGTATCGCAATCTTATCGAACTTGGGAGCATGAATATGAACATAAACATGAACGTCACACAGAAACTGATCCAGTCGCATCTGATGCATGGGGATATGAAGCCGAACGAGGAAATTGGTATCCGCATTGACCAGACTCTGACGCAGGATGCCACTGGCACGCTAGTTATGCTCGAGCTCGAGGCAATGGGTCTCGACCGAGTGAAAACAGAGGTGAGCGTCCAGTATGTTGATCACAACATCATTCAAGAGGACTTCAAGAACCCTGACGACCACCTTTTTCTGCGTAGCGCCTGCCAGCGGTTTGGCGTCTGGTACTCGCGGCCTGGAAACGGAGTGAGTCATCCTTGTCATCAGGAAAATTTCGGTAAACCAGGTAAGACACTGCTGGGCTCTGACAGTCACACACCGGCAGCAGGCGCCATTGGCATGCTTTCTATCGGCGCTGGCGGGCTAGAAGTTGCGCTGGCAATGGCGGGCGAACCGTTCTTTACCCGCATGCCTTTGGTTTGGGGCGTGAAGCTCACCGGCAGCCTGCCAGACTGGGTGAGCGCCAAAGACGTAATCCTAGAGATGTTACGCCGTCACGGCGTGGAAGGGGGACTTGGTCGGATTATCGAGTATTATGGACCTGGGTTAGACACATTAAGTGCAATGGATCGGCACGTGATCGCCAACATGGGTGCCGAGCTTGGCGCGACCAGTACGGTTTTCCCTTCCGATAAAGAGGTGCGTCGCTTCCTCCGTGCCTGGCAGCGCGAAGAGGATTGGAGCGAATTGGTTGCAGATGAGGGCGCGACTTACGACGTATATGAAGAGATTGATCTGGCCAGCCTCGTGCCGCTGATCGCTATGCCGTCGAGCCCAGGTAACGTGCGTGCCGTCAGCGAAGTGGCGGGCGAGCAGATCTACCAAACATACATAGGCTCGTCGGCCAATCCCGGCTATCGTGACTTAGCTGTTTCCGCCATGATGGTGCAGGGCCGGCAAGTAAATGACAGAGTTTCGTTCGATATTAACCCCACTTCCCGATCGCAGCTTGAAACATTGATGCGCGATGGACATATAGCTCATCTGTTACATGCTGGCGCACGGCTTCACCAGGCTGGTTGCAATGGCTGCATTGGCATGGGCCAGGCGCCGGCTAGTAATGAACTTTCGTTGCGTACAGTGCCGCGCAATTTTCCCGGTCGTTCCGGTACGCGCGAGGACAAAGTGTGCCTGGTCAGCCCAGAGACTGCAACGGCGTCAGCGATCACCGGTGTGATCACCGATCCACGCACACTTGGCATACCTTATCCACGGATTGCGGACCCAGACTATCCTATTATCAACCGCGCGATGTTTATGCCGCCGTTGCCACTTAAGGAGGCGCAGCAAGTAGCTCTGGTCAAAGGGCCTAACATTGCTTCGCTGCCGAACTTCGAGCCACTGCCTGATGAGATCGAAGTGCCGGTGATACTCAAGGCCGCGAATGATGTTTCTACCGATGAAATTATGCCGCCAGGATTGCGTGTGCTGCCGTTTCGGAGCAACATTCCAATGATTGCTGAGTTCTCCTTCGATAGAATTGATCCTACCTATGCCGAGCGAGCCAAACAGATACCGGGCCACATTGTCGTGGGCGGAAGTAATTACGGACAGGGTTCGAGCCGTGAGCACGCGGCACTAGGTCCTCAGTATCTTGGGCTGCGCGCCGTCTTGACTAAGGGCTTTGCGCGAATACACGCGCAAAACCTGATCAACTTCGGCGTGTTACCGCTGACCTTCATCGATTTTGCTGATTACGAGGCGATTCAGGCTGGCGACGTGCTGCGTCTGACCGACCTAAGGCGTATGCTGGCTGAGGGCAACGAACTGGTGGTCGAAAACGTCACCCAGCAGCACACGTTTCAGGTGCGTCACGACATGTCACCGCGGCAAGTAAAGTTCTTGCTTCGCGGGGGATTAATTAGCTGGATGAAAGAGCGCCTTGCAGGGCAATAGCCAATACGGAACTTTGATTAAAATCATCGCAATATTGTCTGTATTATTATTTGTAACTGGGTATGCAAGCAACAGTTAGCCAACTGCATTGATTACTGCGGAGATGCGGCAGTGATCTCGTTGCGCTTGCTACTGATCTCGAGCTGATGAATAAAGCAGGACGTGTACTTATTGCAGCAGAACTTGCAAAGGATGATGGTTTCACTGACATAGATGGCAAGCAACCACGCCCTTTAAGTGCCGTAGATATTTAGTGATTTGCAAGCACTTATATTTATTAATATACTTAAAATTCCAACAATTACTGAGACTTCTACCGAAGAATTGGTAAACGTTAAACGTTAAACGTTAAACGTTAAACGGTAAGCGATAAACGGTAAACGGAGTCTTAATGAATTCAATAGTTTTAGTAACCGGTGGATCCAGAGGTATCGGTGCTGCAACAGCAGTGCATCTTGCTAAGTTGGGCTATGCAGTTTGCGTTAATTATTTATCAAATGAAACCGAGGCAAATAATGTCGTAGCCAAAATAGAAGGTAGTGGTGGTAAAGCTATCGCCGTACAAGCCGATGTTGCGAACGAAAATGATGTCATTCGCCTCTTTAAAGTTATTGATTCTTCTTTGGGCAGAATCACTCATTTAGTAAACAATGCTGGCATATTATTACCGCAGATGCGCGTCTGTGAAATGTCGGCAGAAAGAATTAATAAAGTACTCACTACCAACGTTACTAGCTACTTTTTGTGTTGCCGAGAGGCCATCAAACGCATGCATAATGGCGGCTCAATTGTGAATGTTTCCTCAGCAGCAGCGAGGCTAGGGGCCCCTTCTGAATATGTTGATTATGCAGCATCAAAAGGGGCAATCGATACATTAACAAGGGGATTATCACTTGAAGTTGCAGCTGATAATATTCGCGTTAATTGCGTGCGCCCAGGATTCATTCATACAAATATGCACTCTGACGGAGGTGAACCTGATCGTATAGAGCGTTTAAAAAAGTTAATACCCCTTCAACGTGGTGGTGAACCTGAGGAGGTCGCCGCATCGATTGCGTTCCTGTTATCTAATGAAGCATCTTATATTACAGGCACATTCGTTGATCTGGCTGGTGGTAAGTAACCATTTGTACCTACACAAACAAAAAGCGTTAGGAGCGGGCCATCAATGTGATTTGATTTCTGCAAAATTAGTTTCTACTGTTCGGCTGAATCAAAAAATAGATAAAGGCTTTGTTACTTGAGTTCAATCTTAGAATACCCGGTAAAGGTGGCGGCGTAACGGCAAAGATCCAGGGCTTAGGGCTGTCGGTAAAGTGTGCTATTTTCCATTTTACACGCCAAACCGTGTATTTATTAATTTAACGCCTATAGCGTGTAATTCAAATTTAACTGCTATAGAAGGTAAATATTAATTTACCTCTCAAGGCGTGTAAAAATAAAATAACTCCGTAAAAATGCAAAAGGCAAATAACTATGAAGGTAACAAATTCAAGACAGCTTAGTGCATATATAAAAGATATTCGTCTAAATCAAAAGCAATCTCAGACAGGCACTGCAAAGAAAGTGGGTATTCGTCAGGATACCATTTCAAGTTTTGAGCTAAATCCTGATTCTACTAAATTAAACACGTTGTTTAAGATTTTATCTGCTTTAAATCTTGAGCTAGAAGTTAAAGTGAGGAATGCAAAACTAACAGAACAACTCCATGGTAATAATTCTGCAGCAATCGTTAATACAAGTGATAGTAAATGGAAGGAAGAATGGTAATGGCTATTCTAGATGTTTATATGAATGGCTATTTAATAGGAGCGTTTACTAAGTCAGCAAACGGGTCCCATCTGTTTAAATATGAACCTCAATGGCTAGAAACCCCCGATAGCCGCCCTATATCACTTTCCATGCCCCTGCAACGAAAAACATATAAGGGGGATCAGGTCTATAATTTCTTTGATAATTTATTGCCCGATAATATTGAGATAAGAAATAGAATTGTTGCTCGTCATGATGCTCAATCTACACAAGCATTTGATTTGCTCACTAAAATAGGCCAAGACAGCGTTGGCGCTCTGCAGTTAATAGTGCACAAACAAGCGGTTCCCGATGTAAAGAAGATAGAAAGTAAACCACTGTCAAACAAAGCCTTAGAAAAAATTCTAAAAGGCTATGAGTCTAATATCCCATTAGGTATGTTAAAAGGAGAAGAAGACTTCAGAATTACACTAGCAGGAGCTCAGGAGAAAACAGCGTTATTGAGTCTTCAAGGGCAGTGGCATCTACCTTTAAAAAATACGCCAACTACACATATTATGAAACTACCAATCGGTGAAATAAAGAGTCATTCACATACTATTGATATGACCGACAGTGTTGAAAATGAATATTTGTGCATGATGATCGTAAGAGAATTTGGCTTGGATGTTCCACAATGTTCAATTATCAAAGTTGGAGATATAAAGGCACTTGCTGTTGAGCGCTTCGATCGAAAACACTCTTCAGACGGCACGTGGATTATGCGATTGCCACAAGAAGACTTTTGCCAAACTTTAAATGTTCCATCGGCAAAAAAATATGAAAGCCACGGTGGTCCGAGCATTAAAAAAATTATGGATCATTTGCTTGGCTCTATGAATTCGCAAAAGGATCGATTTGATTTCATGAAGTCGCAGCTACTATTTTGGTTACTGGCTGCGACAGACGGGCATGCAAAGAACTTCTCTCTTCTTATTCACGCTGGTGGAGCATATCGTCTTACTCCATTTTACGACATTTTATCGATCTATCCTGTCGTAGGTGGAAAAGGATTGAATATTCGAGACGCAAAGCTAGCAATGGGGCTGAAGGCAAAAAAAGGAAAGAAATATCTGATAAATAATATCTTGCCAAGGCACTTCTTAGATACAGCCAAAGACGTCGGCTTCGATACTGAAATGATGGTGAATATAATGACTCAGGTAGTTAACGATCTAGACTCGGTGATGACGCGAGTTGAAAGGCAGCTAAAAAAAGATTTCCCAAAGCACATAAAAGACGCAATATTTAAAGGCATGAAAAATAAAGCTAAACGACTTGTTGATTACAAAACCCAATAAAACCCCAATCAATTTAGTTTAATAAAAAACACGAGAATAAGCCCAGACTAATTCTGGTTAAATGGGACACAGAACTAAATCACCGCTTAACAGCGCCTTTTTTCAGTTGTTTATTGGATAGCCGCGTAGCAAATCATTTGCCAACAAAGCTGCACTTTCAGCCATTCTTCTGCACCACAGCTCGGGCAGAAGCCCTCCGTTTGCTAATAAACGCGACTAACTTTTTATCCTTGAATAGTAGCATTGAAGGACGTCAAACAAGAGGTCAGAAAACGACTGAACAATGAGCCTGATTTTGGGATAAGCAGAATTTCCGTATGGGCTTGAACGACCGCTTCCAAGAACGAAAACTCAAAATTCGGCAATGACCTGTTATCGAAGGCGTTGCAGTCATTTCTCGCAAAAACTCAACGTCTGCAAACTCCCCAAACGGACTGTCAGTTGCCAAAAGTGTGATACTTTATTGTCATCGAATTAAGTGATTTTGCCGTTCCATCTAAAATTAGTATGATACTTTTAATTCTGACTTCGATGAGGATTATCACCGCAAGACCTCAAAAATTGAATCAGAAGTATGATTTTTTTTGTCGGCCTACATTTGGTGCCTTATTATCGATGGACCAAGAATAATTAGAGTGATGGAATTGCTTTGATTGATCCTCAAGATCATAACAATTGTAAGTTGTGCAATAACCTTTGAATGCTAACGATAAAGCGTTTAGTTTTCATTTCTTTGAGCCATGAGCTCAGTCTTTGTATAGCTAAACCGCCTGTTTTTAACCCACGATTTTGGCCGTTGAGAACTGATATCTCATGTTCCGATAAACACAAATATCAGTAATGCTGTCAGCTGCTTGGCTCGGTGCAGCGCGATAGTTTGTAGACACTCTGTATTTGCCCTTAAGTTCACCTATACGATGCCAACAATGACCATGTAGTAACACTAACGTGCCTTGTTTTGGCGACAACACAATTTGGTCATCAAAATCTTCAAACAATGGTCCTTTAGTTAATGCGCCTAGGCGATGAGAACCGGGACGAATGTATACCTGCCCTCCTAATTCATGGTCTACATCCATTGAGTAAACCAAACGGTTGAGATTAAACTGTGTGCTGTTTTCTGGGGGACAGTCTTGGTGCCAAGCTTGCCCTTTGCTCCCTTCTTTGGAAAACATCACCATGCAGTATTGATTTTTCCACCCTTCGCCCAAAATCTGGCTGGTTAATTTTTTTAAGCGCATATCATTTTCAAGGCTATCAAAAAGATCATGACCTTGATTTTGCGGAAACCAGGGTATCACCTCGGTTTTTGATAAATCAATAAAACGCTGGTCGTGCTCGTAGGCAGGCGAATTACCAAAATGAGCCATAATAGAAGATTGTGCTTCAGACATTAACTTGGCGTCAAAAAAGCCCTCAATAACAATGAACCCTCGTTCCCAGAACAAGTTTGCCAATGCATCATAGTCAAGATTATTTGGAGTTGTATTCATTTATTTTACTCTTGAGTCAAAGATTCAATAATCTTGCAGTCCATAGCCAAACTTAAATAAAGCATGTTCGGCGTAGGGTGCAATCGGAATATCAGCAAACTCAACTGGCCATGAATAAGGTGATTTTCCAGTTGGTTTGAATCCATCAGTGGCGAATAGGAAATCCGCTATGCCGCCACCTTCAGAACCAGGTAACCAGGCTGCAACAAACGCATCACTATTGTTTAAATCCTGGTTAATCACCAAAACTCGACCAGAAATCAATATCACGATTACTTTCTTACCGAGGTTTTTACAACCTGTAATAAGTGTCTTGTGTTCATCGCTCAACCACAATTCATCGCTGTCGCCAGCGCCTTCCGCATATGGATTTTCACCTACAACAACAACTGCTTTTTGAGCTTGCATGCCGGCATAACAACCTTGTTCGGCGTATTCAACATTTGAGTTGACGGAATTTATACCCTCAAGGATCGTGGTTGCTCCCGCATAGCTGTGTGTTTGCCCCTGCCAGTGAATAGACCAACCACCGCTCTGTAAACCACTATTGTTGGCGTGAGTACCGACCACCGCGATGGGTTCGAAGGGATCTAAGGGTAATGCTTGATTGTCATTTTTGAGCAATACCAACGATTCTCTTACGGCCTGACGTGCCACCGCTCGGTGTGCTTTTGAACCAACACTGAGGCTCAATTCTCTTTTTGCAAAGGGATCAGAGAAGAGTCCTAAACTAAATTTCATGGCTAAAATTCGCTGCACTGCATCATCAATTCGACTCATGGGCACGGTTTGGTCGATAATAGACAGCTTCAGTTTACTCATGAACTCTTCATGATTTCCCGGCTGCATCGCCATATCAATACCGGCATTGATAACTTTGTGAGGCTCACCAAACCGCAGTCCTCCATTCCAGTCAGTAAGCACCACTCCTTGAAAGCCTAACTCATTTTTTAACACATCGGTAACCAAATGCCTATGTTGATGCATATTCAGGCCGTTATATGAATTAAATCCAACCATGATCGCAGCAACTCCCTGATCCACTGCGCCAGCATAGGGAGGCAGATAGCGTTCTCGCATTAACTCGTCGGTCATGATTGCATTGCCACCTTCAACGCCACCCTCGGTTGCACCGTCACCAATGAAGTGTTTTGCTGTAGCGGCAATGGTATTCCGGTTTGCTAGATTGCTACCCTGATGTCCGCGAACTGAAGCAATAACGGCTGCTGTGGTAAGATCTCTATCTTCTGTAAAACCTTCATATACCCTTCCCCAATGCTCATGTTGTGGCATAGCAATACAGGGTGAAAATGTCCAATTGAAACCGGTGCCAGCGACTTCTGAAGCGGTAATTTGAGCAGCTTGTTTGATCAGTTTAAGGTTCCTAGTGGCGGCCATACCAATGTTGTGTGGAAATATCACGGCACCTTCAAAGGTATTTTGTCCGTGCACGGCATCCACCGCAATTAGCAAAGGAATACCTAAGCGGGTTTGCAATGCACTGGATTGAAACTCATCAAATTTATTCACCCAGTCGATAGCGTTAGGACCCGGAGTAGGACCTTCAGTGTGAATGATAGAACCGATGTTTTTATCACGGATAACTTCGGGGGAGACATTATTATGCCAGACTGATTGAGTCATCTGACCAATTTTTTCATCCAAGGTCATCTCGGCTATTAACGCTTCAATCATATCGTCATAAGACGTGAACTGACACAAATCGAATTTTTGAGTGCCCCATTCGCAGATGACGTCTACCTCAGCTTGAGTTTTATTTGTGCTTAAATTAGTGCAGCCAGCTATTATTAATAGCACGCTTAGTATTAGTGCTGTTCTCATGCATTTTCCAGTGTTAATTTTTGTTCAATAAAAGCGCTTAATAAAAGCGCTTAATAAGAGCGCTTAATAAAAGCATTTAATTCGAGTAAGCAAAGAATAAATACCGCTAATTACTTAATTGCTCGTCAATATATCGGATTTAAGTTGATTAATCGCATTTAGCACTAATATTTTTTCATTAGAATTAATTTTAAAGGTATTTGCTTTTACAAATTCAGGTGACTCATATAATTCAGTTAAGAGTCGAATAGTAGGGAGAAACTCAAGAGAAGCATGACGCGTGATACTTTACAATTAACGATATATGGCGTGTTTTCAATCAACACAAGCCTTTATCTAAGGTTAATATAAGCAGGGTGGTAAGATAAAGATAGACTGATTTACATTTTTGTTTTAGCGTTCACTTTAGCTTAATTGATACAGTTCACATGTTTCAATTACATTAAAAAAATAACAAAATAAGGGTTATAAAGTGTTTAGCTTTTTAAAGTATTGTTTGTACCTGTTTTTAATACTAGCAGCTTGCCTTGCCGTTTATCTCTATATTCACAGTGCCTCGGACAAGTCGGTAGAAGAACTTAGCCAACGATGGGCGCAAGAGCCTTCGCAATTTGTAAATATTGCGGGTATGAACATTCACTTAAGAGACGAAGGTCCCAAAAATGACCCAGACCCTATTGTTTTAATACATGGCACAAGTGCGTCATTGCATACGTGGGATGGTTGGGTGGAGGTATTAAAAGAGGATCGTCGAGTTATTCGTTTTGATTTACCCGGATTTGGTTTAACCGGACCGGATCCAAAAAATAATTACACAATTGAGCATTATGCTGATGTGGTTGTTGCTGTACTAGACCAATTAAACGTTAAAAAATGTCTATTAGCTGGCAATTCTTTAGGTGGTCATGTTGCTTGGGCAACGGCGGTGCTGCATTCTGACAGAGTATCTTCATTGGTCTTAGTCGATGCCAGTGGCTATCCCTTTAAGCCTGAATCTGTTCCACTTGCCTTTAGATTGTCACAAAATCCGATAACCAGTGTGTTGTTAAAAAACGTTTTACCTAAATCACTGGTCGCGCAAAGTGTTAAGAATGTTTATGGAAATCCAGATTTAGTGAGCGATGAATTAGTTGATCGATACTACGACCTATCTCTTCGAGAGGGCAACCGGGGTGCGTTGCAAGCGCGTTTTAAACAATTATCCCCTGGGCGTTTAGTTGATAGGATGACAACAATTAATGTACCTACACTGATTATCTGGGGAGGGATGGACCGATTGATCCCGCCAGAGTGGGGGAAACAATTCAATCAAGACATAGCAAACAGCCAACTGATTGTGTTTGATGAGTTAGGTCATGTACCTCATGAGGAAGATCCTCAATCAACGGTATTGGCTGTAAAACGTTTTTTGGAAGACATTAAATCGGCCCCCATTTTACAGGTGCCAACAGGATGACAGACCTGACCAAGTCGTTGCAGCAAAAACGACACAATTAGTTGCTCAAGCTTAAAACGTCTGTTTAAGTAAATTTAACATATCGTCTACCGATAGCTTGGTAACTGCCTCGTTCCCCGACAAAAGCTTGTCTGCTAAGTCTCGTTTATGTTTGTGCAAGGCGACAATTTTCTCTTCAATCGTATTTTTGGCTATTAATCTGTAAATGGTAACGGGTCGTTTTTGCCCTATACGGTGGGCACGATCCGAGGCTTGCTCTTCCACCGCAGGGTTCCACCAAGGGTCCATGTGTATGACATAATCAGCGGCGGTTAAGTTTAAGCCTGACCCACCTGCTTTCAGGCTAATTAAAAAGATATCTCCTTCACCGCTTTGAAATGCATTAACGCGTTTTTGTCTGTCTTTTTGTGGGGTTGAACCATCTAAGTATTGGTAGCTAAATCCTTTGGCCTCAATGTATTTTTTTATCAATTGTAAGTGCCCAACGAATTGACTAAAAATAAGTGCTTTGTGATTATTGACTTTGAGCTCGTCTAACAATTCACTGAGCGCTGCTAACTTGGCGCTGGGTATGTCGGTTTCGGCCATGACTAATTTAGGGTTGCAGCAAGCTTGACGCAGTTTCACTAACTCGGCGAGCATTCGAATACGCTGCTCTCCGGTGTTGGCTTGCTGCCCACTTTGGCTAATATTGTCTATCGCGTTGAGTCGCAATGCCTCATAAAAATCGCGTTCTTTGGGGCTCATTTCTACTTGAATATTAATCTCTGTACGCGACGGCAATTCAGTTAATACTTGGTTTTTCATTCGGCGTAAAATGAAAGGTTGAATCAAGGCTTTTAGCCCTTGGCTGGCTTTGCGTGCAGCCAATTTGTCTTCTTTTGCGTTTTCAATAGGGCTTGAGAATCGTTCACCAAAGCGCTTTAGGTTGCCGAGTAAACCCGGGTTAATAAAGCGAAACAAGCTCCACAGTTCGGTTAGGTCGTTTTCAATCGGCGTGCCGGTGGTGATCATCTTAAAGTCGCCTTTTAATGCCATGGCGGCTTTAGTGCGTTTGGTTAATGGATTTTTTAGCGCTTGGGCTTCGTCGGCAACGATGGTGTGCCATTGTACTGTTTTGAGTATGTTCGTTTCGCGTTGTAATAGTCCATAACTGATGATTACGCAGTCAAATGGGTTTAAATCGTTCAATAAGCCCATTCGTTGCTCAGTATTAGTTGAGTCTGCAAATAATTTTATGTTTAATGTTGGGGTAAATTTGAGGGCTTCTTGATGCCAGTTAAAGCAAACAGATGTCGGTGCAATAACTAAACTCGGCCCTTGGCCAGCCCGAGATAACAAAACCGCAAGCGCTTGTAAGGTTTTACCCAACCCCATATCGTCGGCTAAACAGGCGCCAGCCCCCCAGTGTGCCAAACGCGATGCCCAGTCGAAACCCTCTAGTTGGTAGTCGCGCAATTGAGCTTGAAAGGTTGAAGGGATCTTCGGTTCAATGGTATTTGCTTGACGCATTTTTTGAGTTTGCTGATCCCAAGCATGAATCGTTTTCATACGCATGCCAGCAGTGGCGTCTTCTATTTGCAAGCTGGCAAGTGGATGAAATTTACCGTCGTCGGTAAGTTGATTGATTTGATCGAGTTTATGGCGTAAATCGTCAGACAAAGCGAGTATTTGATCCGCGCCAAGTTGAATAAAGCGTCCGTTACTATTTTTAACCAGTTCTAGCAGTTTTCGCAGTTCAATTACTTGCTCGTTGTTTACGTGCAAGTCGCCTGTAATATCAAACCATTCACTTTTTTTACTAACCGATAACTGCAGATGCTCGCTGTCTAGTTTCTTAGTTAAGCTCACTTTTTTGCCTTTCGGCCAGCGCAGCACGAGGTCAAAGCTTGCTTGCGTAATGGCCTCTTCCAACTGCTGGAGAGCGCCAAGTGCAGTTTGTAAATCGTCTAATAGTAAAACATTATCGGGCATATTCAAAAAGGCTGGACACGCTTGGTCGAGTTGATCCAGTAATGTTTCTTCACGCATTAAGTCGCGCTGCGTAGCGATACGCTTGCCGTCTATATCGTTTGTTAAGCTGGCATTGCCAGCCCCAGGCTTGAACGCGGGTCCGTTTTGACCAAATGGCATCACTACACAAGTAAATGCTAGCCCATTTTGCGTTGGCTGAATATTAACCACTAAATTAGGATCGCACTCATGCGTTTCTAAGCCGGTATCAAGTTCTGAAATATCCGACTGTATATTCAAAAAAGGCGCGACAGCTGATATGCCAACGAGTACCTTTTGTTTTGCACTGATGGGAATTAGCAAACCACCTTCACCAATTATTTTAGCAACCTTAAGGTGCTCAGGTGAAAATACCGTGAGCTGATAGTGGGTATCTGAAATAGACTTTAGGTTGTAAACCTGCTGTGCTTGGTCATATTCATATTCATGTTCTTGGTCATCATCTATGTCTTCCGATAAATCGGCAATACTTAAACAAAGTTGGTCGCCTTGCTGGCTAACTAGCAGCTCTGGTTCACGCTTAGTAAGCTCAATTGTTTGCGTTAAGTCGCCAGACTGGTATAAATTATCTATACCAACAGCCGCATCGAGTGCCGATAACCCCTGCAGTGAATATTCAAGTTTGGAGTAATAACCCCAACTTTGATGAGCCGCAATGGCACGGCAAATTTTCTTATCGCTATCACTGAAGTAGCCAAATAGTTCGGTTTCTTCTTTTAAGCGTTTCAGCGATATTACGCGTCCTTTGCTCCAGCCCGCTTTATTCAATTTTTGCTCACGGGCCATCAAGCTGTTGCCATAATCCTGGACAAGTTCCCAAATCAATCGAACTGGCTTAGTTACTGTTTCAGTAACGACTGTTAGCGCTTTTTCAGTATTCGGGTTAAGCGCAATTAATTTATCGAGGGCTAAATCCCATTGTGATTTGGTTTCAATAAGAGCGGTAATATCGATCAGTTTTGATTCACTGAGGGCTTTCTTGTTACTGAAACGGGCTGCCATTTGCTCACATATATTGGCAAATAAGGGATAAGCAAGTTGATTAAAGTGGGTCTGGTATTTTACTGCTAATTCATTAAGTGCTGGGTCTTTACTCTGGTTACACCAAATCTGTGACAGCAAATAATTAAAATAACCTAGCTGGTGACAAAAAAAGTCAATTTCTGCATCAGCACAATTGTATTTTATATTGATATTGTATTTTTCGCCCGTCGATAAGCTTAAAATAGGTTTCACTACGCCGCGCCCGATGTTGTAAAAATCGCTGTTAACTTTACGGTCACTTTCTTCAAATTCAACTTGCTGTAGCGCAGTTGAAAAATAACTAACATCCTGCTGGTTAGCGTACACCATTAATGCCAATTTATAAAAATAGCCGAGCACCTCATTTAAATACTGCTTTTTCCGTTTGGTGAGTCTATTTTTAGCGAGTATCGCTCTTTCAAAATAGGCAATAGCTTGCTGGTTGTCCCCAGTCAAAAAGTAATAAGCACCTAGTAACTGCAATCCATAACTACTGTTGTCTGTTGCAGTTTGTATACGTTCAAAATCGTTAAAACGCATTTGATACAAGTATTGTTCGGCAAGTAAATGATGACAGTGAAGGTTAAATGAAGAGCTTGTATTTTCGGGATGAGCTTTGCACACTTGCTCTAGTAAGTTAATAGGATATTCACAGCTTTGCCCGTGTATTTGAAACGTTCTGATAAGCGTTGCAAACGCTTGATACTGCAACATATTAGGTAATTGCAAAAAGGTATCTAAATTAAATGGTAAAAAAAGAATATTAACTAATATACTATTTTGATTATGGTCAATGATTTGTGGGTTTTTATTAAATGCTAAGGCATCTTCAACCTGATCCACTTTACCCATATAAAAAAGATCTCGAATAACTCTGCATCTATCGACTTCTTTTATCCGCATATGATGACTCGTAAATACAGGTGAAACTTGCTCTGCAGCCATTATTATTTCGCGTAATTTTTCATCCGCCGTGTAGTCATATGCGGTGCGTAATTTGTCAATTTCAATAGTTAAACGATGGGCTAGTAAGCTATTGATTTGCAATCCATCTTTACTTAACATCAACAGCGAGCGCTGAATCAAGTGGTCTCTTTGCTGAACACTTAAATGACATTCTTTTTTTATTTTTAGAAAAAAGCCTCTACCCTCTAATATATCTATTATTTGTCCTAACTTAATAATACCAATAGGCTTGTACACGACCGCCAAAATCATTAATGCATTTTTTTCGGATTCGCTAAGGCTTAAAAAAACCTCATACAAAAGTGCTATCTGTTGATGGATTTGTGGCTGGATTAAAGCAACAGGATTCATGTTATTGCGATTCTTAAGGTTTCTTCATATGTTAATGCACTGAAATTAACAAAAATACTGCACGTAAACAATCATTCCTTAATGTCTTTAAAAATAGTCTGCGAGTGCCAGCATGATGCCCTTTTAAGTTTCCTGATCGCAGACAGTGGTCTATGTTAAGATTTCAAAAGCGCTAAACTTGACCAAAGAGGATACAAAATGAGTAATAATGTAGATATTAATAATCGCCCCGATTACGATCATGTCATCCAAGATATTGCTGATTATGTACTCAGTTTTAGTGTCTCCAGCGAGGAAGCTCTCGACACAGCACGCAACTGTTTACTCGACACATTGGGTTGTGGACTATTAGCTTTGCGCTTTCCTGAATGCACGAAACACCTTGGACCAATCGTACAAGGCACCCTTGTGCCGAATGGCGCCCGAGTGCCTGGAACATCGCTGTCACTCGATCCGGTAAAAGCCGCGTGGGACATCGGCTGTATTATTCGCTGGCTGGATTATAACGACACTTGGTTGGCCGCTGAATGGGGTCATCCATCGGATAATTTAGGTGGGATCCTGGCTGTGGCAGATCATTTGTCCCAAGTCAAACTATCTAAGGGCGAATCGCCTCTGATGATGCGAGAAGTACTTGAAGCCATGGTAATGGCGCACGAAATTCAAGGTGTTATAGCCCTAGAAAACTCTTTTAATCGCGTTGGTTTATGCCACGTTTTACTAGTACGTGTTGCCTCAACGGCGGTTGTCACTAAAATGATGGGCGGCAACAGAGAGCAAATCATGGCTGCAATATCTCAAGCTTGGGTCGATGGTTCTGCACTGCGTACTTATCGTCACGCACCAAACGCGGGTTCTCGTAAATCTTGGGCTGCGGGTGATGCCACCTCACGAGCGGTTCGCTTGGCTGACATGTCGATGCGTGGCGAAATGGGTATACCAAGCGCGTTAACAGCGCCGCAATGGGGTTTTTATGACGTCTCTTTCTCGAAGACGAATAAAAACCAAGCACTCAAACCTGAGTCTGAACGTGAGTTTTCGTTTTCTCAAACCTACGACTCTTATGTAATGGAAAACATCTTGTTTAAGATTTCATTCCCTGCCGAGTTCCATGCGCAAACCGCTGCCGAAGCTTCAGTTATTCTACATCCTGAGGTGAAATCTCGCTTATCAGAAATACACAAGATTGTAATTCGCACCCACGAGTCGGCTATTCGTATCATTTCAAAAACGGGCTCCCTCGCCAACGCTGCTGACCGTGATCATTGCCTGCAATATATGATTGCTGTGCCCTTAGCGTTTGGAAGTTTGACTGCCGAACATTATGAAGACCGCTTTCATGATGGCAACCCGATTATCGATGAACTGCGTAACAAAATGGAAATTTTTGAAGACAAACGTTTTACCGCTGAGTACTTAGAAGCAGACAAACGCTCCATTGCAAATGCCATCCAGGTTTTCTTTAAAGATGGCAGTAGCACAGAAGAAGTGGTTGTGGAATATCCTGTAGGGCATCGCCGTCGTCGTGAAGAAGGCATTCCGCTGTTAGAGCAAAAATTCAAATCAAACTTAGCATCACGTTTCCCAAATCAGCAGTGTCAAACGATCTTCACGCTTTGTAAAGATCAAGCCATGCTTGAAAGCACACCGGTAAATCGCTTTATGGATTTATTTGTTATAAGTTGAGGTTACGATATAAGTTGGTGATTAGTGCCTTAGTTTATTTGGGTTTTGGTACTGCAGCTCATAAAAACGGTCTAGTTGCGTGCAACTTGTCAACGACAAGCCAGTCGCCAATTGCCGGTAGGTTATTATGTTGTAAAGACGATTGGACAATTTTCCAGTGCCATCAATTAGAATCCCTTTGACTAGGTTTTCATCGAAGATATAGGCTTGAAGATTTAATCAACGTGGCGCATAGTGTGAACATGTCGTTTTCAAACGTGACTAATGTGTCAGGTTGCGGCATGTTTACACTGGCTTTTTTAAATTTAAATGGGGGTAATTATTTTATTAAGTAAAATACAAATGTTGATGCGAAGCCCGCAATTCATAGTGATTTCTACATTATGATAGTGCAAATTCTGTGTGGTGTAATTTTCTATGTACACAAAATGTAAAAGTTAATTTCAAAATATGAAATAAATTTTAAACTAAATCCGTGAGTATGAGTAAAAAGCATGTTACTAATTAACAAATTGGTAACAAACTTGTAGGAAGTAGTAAAAAAAGTACTAAGAACCACACATTTCTTTAATAACAATAAGAGAAACATTATGACAACTAACAATGCTTACACCAAAGCAAAAGGCTTTTCATTAAGCCGCACCAGTGTCAGTTTAAAAATGATCGTAACAGCATTATTTTTATTCGCGCTACCAAGTTTTGCTTATGCCGCTGCTAATCTGGCTGCTGACGATTTTGTCGGTATTTCATTTTGGATCATTTCAATGGCGCTGATGGCGTCGACCGTCTTTTTCCTTTGGGAAACACAAGGTGTTTCTGCAAAATGGAAAACCTCCCTCGTCGTATCCGCTCTTGTTACTTTCATCGCGGCTGTTCACTATTTCTATATGCGTGACGTATGGGTAGCAACGCAAACTACGCCTACGGTATATCGATATATAGATTGGTTACTCACAGTGCCATTATTGATGATTGAATTCTATCTGATACTACGCGCTATTGGCGTTGCATCACCTGGTATATTTTGGCGTTTGCTACTCGGTACGTTAGTCATGCTAATACCAGGCTACATGGCAGAAGCGGGCTATATCAATGTCACCGTAGGATTTGTGATAGGTATGTTAGGTTGGTTCTACATTCTGTATGAAATCTTTTTTGGAGCAGCCGGCAAAGCAGCAGAAACTGTCACCAGCGAAGCGGTCAAATTTGCATATAACGCGATGCGTTGGGTCGTAACTGTAGGTTGGGCAATCTATCCTATTGGTTATGTATTAGGATATATGACAGGAACAGCTGATCAAGAGTCGCTAAACATCATTTACAACTTAGCCGATTTCGTTAACAAAATCGCGTTCGGTCTATTAATATGGTACGCAGCAACTAGCGAAAGCCAGCCAATGAGTGTAAAACAAAGCTGAATATAAACGTATATTTTTTAATGTACTGGTGAGTCTGTAGTCACTATAACAGTGGCTGCAGGCTCCTTTTAACATACGGCCAACATTCATGAATCAAACTTACGCAAATCCTAATTTTGACTCGTCTGTCTTACTTGAACAGTGCGAAAACCATATGCTTGGTTTCATAAAAGACAACGAACCTTCTCGTTTCCATCTAGCTAGTGGCGGCAGTCGAACGCGTGCAAAACTGTGTATCGATGCAGGAACGGCGCTTCAACTCCCGACATCATCTATTATTGCTTTAGCTGGAGCGGTAGAACTACTTCACAATGCGTCGTTGGTGCATGACGACTTGCAAGACCAAGAAAGTACTCGACGAAATCAAGAGGCAATATGGAAAAAATACGGTAAAGCTCACGCCATTTGTGCTGGTGATGCTATGATTTCCGCCGCATTTGCTTCACTTGCACATGTCGATTCAACACCTTCATTATCTGCACTCTTAATCCATACGCATGAAGCGGTTGCGATGACCGTTCGGGGTCAGTCACGAGACCTAGATGCAAATAACGACATAACTGAGCAAGAGTACGAAAATATCGCCGCAATGAAATCGGGTCCATTAATTCGACTTACTTTGGAACTGCCGCTGTTAATGGCAGGTTGTGAGAATTATATATCCAACGCAAAATTTGCGTTAAGCCGATTTTCAATTGCCTATCAAATACTAGATGACTTAAATGATTGGCAGCAAGACGCGCAGCGCAATCAACTTAATCTAGTCAATTTAATCGCGGCTAAAAGCTCGATACAAGAGGCTATAACGATATCTAAAAATCGAGCCCAATATTTACTGAAACAGTGCGAAAAAGAATTGGCACTACTTCCCGTAAACTGCGCAAGTTCGTTTATCCGCGCATCCAAAAGTTTGCTTGCAAAAACAACAGGTACTAGAAATGAATAAAGCAGTTGTCATCGGCGCTGGACTCGGCGGCATTGCCTCTGCGCTGCGCTTAAGAGCGAAAGGTTATGACGTGGTCATTATTGACCAGAGAGAAAGATTAGGCGGGCGAGCACAGCAATTTAATAAAGAAGGCTTTATTTTTGACGCAGGGCCTACAGTAATAACCGCGCCGTTTTTACTCGAAGAGCTATTTACACTCTTTGATAAGCAAATGTCTGACTACATCGACCTTGTGCCAGTTGAGCCATGGTATCGGTTTGTTTACTCGGATGGGACGCATTTTGATTATGGCGGAACAATTGAAGACACACTTGAGCGTATTAAACAAATTGAGCCGGATGACCAAGCTGGATATTTGGGTCTTTTGGCGCAATCAGAAGCGATATTTGATGTCGGGTTCACGCAACTAGCGGACAAGCCGTTTCATAAAATGTCAACTATGCTTGCTCAAGTGCCGGCGCTTATCAGACTTAAATGTTACCGAACCGTTTGGCAGATGGTAAGTGCATACTTGAAAAGTGATAAGCTCAGGCAGGCTTTTTCAATCCAGCCATTACTTGTCGGTGGTAATCCTTTTGCCACCACCAGCATTTATAGTTTGATACATTATCTTGAGCGTAAATGGGGTGTTCACTTTGCGATGGGCGGCACAGGTGCTCTGGTCGACGGTCTTGAAAAGCTGATGAAAGAGCAAGGCATTGAAATTATGCTAAACACCCAAGTGACCGATTTAACCATTCTGGATAATCAGGTTACTGAGGTGCATACCAACGCTGGCAAACTTGCATGTGACAAAGTGATTTCAAATATAGACCCTAAATATCTGTATAGAAACTTAATACCGAGCAAGCAACAAAAGTTGAGTGCAAAGATCAAAACAAAGCACAGTTCACTCTCTATGGGGCTATTTGTATTGCATTTTGGTACTACCAAGCAATATCCTGATATTGTGCATCACACTATATGGTTAGGTAAGCGATATGAGGATCTGCTGAGTGATATCTTTGATAAAAAGATATTGGCTGACGACTTCTCACTATATTTACATCGTCCGACAGCTACAGATCCTAGTATGGCACCACAAGGATGCGATTCATTTTATGTGTTGGCGCCGGTGCCTAACAATCTTTCTGGCATTGATTGGTCAGTCCAAGAGAAAGATTATGGAGATCGCATCATTGCCGCATTAGAAAAGACCATCATGCCCGGTTTGTCATCACATATCGTGCACCGATTCGCTAAAACGCCTAAAGACTTTGAACATGACTTTAGTAGTGTTGAGGGTAGTGGTTTTTCTATTGCTCCTTCGTTTCAACAATCGGCTTGGTTCAGATTTCATAATCGCGCCGAAGGTCCTGATAATTTATTTTTATGCGGTGCTGGCACTCATCCGGGCGCAGGCGTACCAGGAGTGTTATCTTCAGCCAAAGTGGTTGACCGACTAATTAACCCTGTCAACGCATAGACCAGCGAGGACATCATGCAGGACAATCCTACAACGCTGTTAAAAAAGCATGGCAAATCATTTAATTTTGCACGTTTTTTTTTAGGTTCAAAAACCGGTATTGCTGCGGCTCGCCTATATCGATTTTGCCGTATTGTTGACGATATAGCAGATGAAAATGAAGATAAAGTAGAGGCAGCAGCGCAGCTCAAGTTGTTAAAACAACAGATTATTCAAAATCAAGAAACGGACCCTGTTGTTGGTGACTTTCTGATGCTCTGTTCAGAGTATGGTATCGATCGAAAACATGGCATTACGCTTATCGAAGGGGTAAGCCAAGACCTAATTCCTTTAGCGCTGACCAGCGATAAGATGCTCATTCAATATGCCTATCGAGTGGCTGGCGTGGTTGGTTTGATGATGGCACCTATTCTAGGTGCGAAAAAATCAGGTCATTCTTTTGCGGTCGACTTGGGCATTGGTATGCAACTGACCAATATTGCTCGCGATGTAATGGAAGATGCAAAAATGCAGCGCCGATATATTCCTCAAAATTGGGTCAATGGTTTATCCGCAGCGCAAATTGCAAAAAGTGAAATAGCGGAAAGAGCCATTGTGCAAAAAGCCATTCAAAGGCTGCTGCAACTGGCTGAAACATATTACCAAAGCGGCCTAGCTGGTTTGTATTATTTGCCACCACGTAATCGACGAGCCATTGCCGTAGCAGCATTTGTTTACCGTGACATTGGTCGTAAACTTCTCAATAAAGATTGTATTTATTGGCAAGGAAGGGTGATGGTGCCAACGCCAAGAAAACTACAATTAGCCAGTCAGGCTTTGTGGCAGTTAACCACCTCGAAACTAGCCCACACTGATTGTGTGCATGCTAGAGAACTGCATTCGCATTTAGCGTCAGAGATGCAGAGCAAGTGACGCAGTTATCGACCAAACAAAGTGAGGTTGATTTAATCATTATAGGGGCTGGGGCTGCGGGTTTATCATTGTTGCTAGCACTAGACGCTGCAAACTACGCGGGCAAGGTAGTTGTGCTTGAAAGTAGGCAAGGGCCTCAGAACGATAAAATGTGGAGCTTTTGGCATGTCACTGAAGCCAATCGTAGCAGCGAAAGAGGAAATAGCTTACCGGCTTATATTGAAGCAATTTTAACTCATAAGTGGCAAAGCTGGAGTCTATCTGCCGATGGAAGCGAGTATTTAATGCACGATACTCTTTTTCAATACTGCTGCCTTAGATCGGAGTCCTTATGTGCGCTCGCTTTGGAGAGAACCGCTGCCAAAGAGAACTTTCATATTCGTTTTGATAGTCACGTTGGTTCAATAACCGCGGCAGGGTTTGCGGCTATTGTGACTACAGGGAGCGAGCAACTGTCGGCTAAGCAAGTTGTTGATACAAGACCTCCGCCACTACAGAGCCAGCATGAAGGCCTTATTCAGTGTTTTTATGGTGAGGAAATTGTATGTGAGGTCGATGTATTCGAGCCGTCCACGGTTAAATTGATGCATCAGCTACGTCATTCAGAAGTTGGTATCGAATTTATTTACATCCTGCCTTTTAGCACCAAGCATGCGCTCGTAGAGTTTACTTGCTTTAGTTTAGCTCCTGTCGCAGCGTCTGTTTTGAAAGCACGCCTAACTGACGCGATACACAAAATAGTAAAGCAACATCCCTACACCATACAACGCACCGAATGCGCAGCTTTACCAATGTATTTAGTCAATCAAAATACACAACATCGAAAGCAGGCTATCATTTATGGGGGGATTGCGGGCGGCGCGATGCGTGCTTCAACCGGATATAGTTTTATTGGAAGCCAAAAATGGGCTACACAAAGTGCGCATGATTTAATTAAAACAAGTACGATATCTGTTAATACGCCTATTCCTGCTATCTATCAAATGATGGATAAACTGATGTTAAGTGTGTTAAGAAATGACATGGAAGTGGGTGTTACGATTTTTATACAACTTTTTAAGACCGTTCCAGCGCAGAGATTTGTGCGTTTTATGTCAGAGAAGGCGACCCTAATCGATTTCGTTTGTATTATTTGGGCTATGCCCAAAAAACCTTTTTTACGTGCTTTATTTCGACGTGTGAGAGTTAACATAAAAAATGGGTAAATTACACTTCACGCAAATCTATTTGGTCACACTCGGACTCTCGGTACTTGCTCTGCTGCTGAATATTGAGTTATCTAATGCCGCCGGCGTAGCAGCCTTAGCGATTGCAGTGGTTATTTTAGGTTTACCACATGGGGCATTAGACTTTGCCGTTGCTAAATCATTAAATTATGTTACCGGTGTTCGTACTGCGTGTCGTTTTCTAGTTATTTATACGGCAGTGGCGGGTGTGTCGATTGTATTTTGGATTGCTTTACCAGGTACTGCATTATCTTTGTTTTTAGGTATTTCGATTTTTCACTTTGCAGCCGACTGGCGAACGACGATGCCATGGTATGCGCGAATTTGCTTATCAGCCATGGTGCTCTGCGGCCCTTCTATTGTAAATAGCGCTATAGTGTTAACTCTCTTTACCGCGTTATTTGTTAGCGGTGAAGTCGCTGTTTGGATTATTCAAGCGATGCAAATGATTTTCGCGGTGGCTTTTTTAGGTTTTGTATACTTTGTTATTGAGGCTGTTACCAATAAAAAAATAAAAAGTGGATGGCAAGTAACAGAATGGATTGCGCTGATAACCAGCAGCGTAGTGCTTACCCCATTGCTTCACTTTGCACTCTACTTTTGCATACTGCACTCTCCAAAGCATTTGTTTGACGTTAGTAAGATGCTAAAACTGAGCTTCGTAAAAGTGATTGTCATCAGTTTGCCCTTTGTAATACTCACCTTGGTTTTAGCTTGGGTGCTTTTCGCAGTGGTTGCAAGCGACGCCATAGATACTGAGTTACTGCGCTGGATCTTTATTGGCTTATTCGGTCTAACTATGTCGCATATGATGCTAATTCATCTGTGGCATCGAACCAGATAGCCTTTTTGAAACGGTGATATTGGCGCGGGCAAACGAAAATACTTGCGCAAACCATGCGGTAAACATCTCAGGGTTATTGTTTAGTTGCTTTTCAATTTCGCTTTCCTTCCACCAACGTGCTTCCATGACCTCATCCACATTGTTCTGCCATGTCAGTTCCATAACTTCGGATACGAGTATGTGATCGAACTCATGCTCAATTAGATTGTTATCCAGACGGTGCTTGTAACGTATCTTGCCAACTGTTAATAAATTTAAGGGGGCTTGTATACCAAGTTCTTCTGAAACTCGACGCTGTGCGGCAGTGGTGATAGTTTCGTTTGGTAGAGGGTGCGAGCAACAGGTATTTGTCCACAGTCCGCCACTGTGATACTTGTGCAGAGCTCTGCGTTGCAGCAGATATTCAACACGATCTCTTTTACGTCGAATAACCATGACTGAAAAAGCCAAATGTAAGTCACCGCGAATATGTGCAGTCATCTTATCGACGTATCCGGTAATGTTACCGTCGCCGTCGACTAATGGTACTAAAATGATGTCGTCTTTTTTACTCATATTATTATAACCACTATGGTCATAAAAAGGATCATTAACACCAGGGTAAACTATGGCTTTCTAATGTACTTAAGTTCGAGAAGTTGTTTAGCTGTTATAGGCTTGCTAAGGTAATATCCTTGCGCGCAGTCACACGTTAATTCTTCCAATAAAGTAAGCTGCTCATGCATTTTTCCTTCAATTTCAAAACGACGTGTCATGCTAGTTCATAACAATTAAACTCTCCTTATAAAAATATTTATAAAGCCAGAGAAAATACCTTATGCTCAGCACAAGTGTTAATTTACGTTGCTATTACGCAATCCAGTGGCAGACCTTTGTATTAGTTATTAACATAACATCTTAAGAATCTAGATGAAAAATGGCATAATAAATCACAAACTTTACAGACCGACTAGCCTCATTCATTTATGATAGCGTGATTGGCTTGCATTATTTCTACTGAGGTTTTTTATGACACTGCCATTCTCACTGTTAGATCTCGCCCCGATCGCTGAAGGTGCCAGCCTTGCTGAAGCGCTTGAGAATTCGCGTCAATTGGCGGTTCAAGCCGAACAAAGTGGCTATCATCGAATTTGGTTAGCAGAGCATCATGCGATGCAGGGCGTAGCAAGTTCGGCTACAGCTGTTGTGCTTGGGCATATTGCGGCGGCCACCAAGAGCATTAGGATCGGTTCAGGTGGTGTGATGCTACCTAACCACTCGCCGTTAGTCATAGCAGAACAATTTGGCACCTTGGCAACGTTGTTTCCGGGTAGAGTCGATTTGGGCTTAGGTCGTGCTCCTGGCACTGATATGGCGACTGCCCAAGCACTAAGGCGTAATCTCAACTCTGATGTAGATAATTATCCTGAGGATATTCGGGAATTACAGCATTATTTGGCCGCACCACAAAACGGACAGCGAATAGTTGCCGTTCCTGGCGCTAATACGCATATACCAATTTGGTTGTTGGGCTCGAGTTTATACAGTGCGCGACTGGCTGCTAAATTTGGTCTGCCTTATTCTTTTGCCTCTCACTTCGCGCCGGATCAATTATTTGATGCGATTAATATCTATCGCTCAACCTTTCAGGCATCAACGCAATGCGATAAGCCCTATGTTATGGCCGGTGTGATGGTCGTTGTGGCTGATACAGACGAAGAAGCGATGTATTTGTTTACCTCGGTACAACAGCAATTTATGAATATGCGCCGAGGTGTCAATCGTCCTTTTGCCCGACCTGTGGATGATCTATCACAAATTTGCACTGCAGCCGACCAAGCAATGTTGTCACATATATTACGTTATGCGGTGGTTGGATCTACTGACACAGTGGCACAAAAATTAAACCAGTTCATCCAAGCCACCGAAGCCGATGAGTTAATAGTGTCGATACCCATACACAATATTCAGGCACGTTTAAAGAGTGCTGACATGCTAGCGCAAACAGGGTTAATGAGCAGATAAGCAGTATCAAACTATCGGTTGTTTTGCCATCTTACTGAAATCCGTATTATTTAATCTACTTTTGAGACCCTTATCGTTCGAGACCCTATCGTTTCAGATTTAGCTAATGTGGGGGGTAATAATGACTATTCTGTTAAGTCATCAGCTGAAATAAATTCATCCGGTACAAATGTACCGGCTAAAAATAATTTTTGAATAATCAAAACGCCTTTTGACTTATTTATTAAAAACCTCATCTCGCCAGTCGGTGCCAAGTTCTGTTTCGATATACTCCCTAATAAACAGTCTCACTTTCTGTGACGGCGTTACATCTTCTTGTAAACACAGTTTTTCAAACATCGCCTTCTTATCAGGATCAATTAACAGTGTCAGTCTAGCTGTTCGATTTTCCATACTTTCCCCTTTTTTAAAAACATGTTAATTTGATTACCATTGAAATTGTATTTGATAAGAGCATAATGTACATGTAAGTATAATTCAATAATTTTTTGAGAACAAAATGTCTCATCGTGTTCACCTTTTTTCACTGAGAATTGCTCACGCTTTACGTGATACTTTGAATGAAGCACCTTATGGGCTTACGACATTTACTAAAGATTTAATGGCGGGGATCACGGTTGGGGTCATTGCTATTCCCTTAGCAATGGCGTTAGCAATAGCGATAGGTGTTGCACCGCAATATGGTCTTTATACCGCTATTATTGGGGGTTTTTTTATCCCATTGACTGGCGGTTCTCGTTACAGCGTATCTGGGCCAACCGCTGCATTTGTGGTGATACTGTATCCCGTTGTTCAGCAGTACGGAATTGCCGGCCTATTGATTGCCAGTATTCTGGCTGGCATTATATTGGTCATGATGGCACTGCTGCGCATGGGCCGTTACATAGAGTATATTCCCGAACCGGTTACCTTGGGTTTTACCGGTGGTATTGCTGTGGTCATTGCAACACTCCAGGTTAAAGATTTCTTTGGTCTGACTATCACAGCGATGCCAGAAAATTTCACCGGTAAGATCATGGTATTGACTGAAGCTTTACCTGATTTCTCGCTCTGGCCGCTTATCGTTGGCTTAGTCACGCTGACAGTAATGATGTTATGGCCACGTTTAAAAACCTCAATTCCAGCCCATCTGCCGGCTGTAGTAGTTGGGAGCTTAATTGCCTTCACTTTTAATAGACAGGGCTTAGATGTTGCGACCATAGGGTCAACTTTCACTTTTACATTATCCGATGGCACTCTTGGTTCTGGTATTCCATCAGTATTGCCCAACTTTCAATGGCCATGGCTGCGAACCCAAGCGAACGAAGCTGTTTTGGTGTTAAGTTGGCAATTAGCGCAAGATTTATTATCAGCAGCATTTGCTATTGCGATGCTTGGTGCCATTGAGTCATTGTTGTGTGCTGTAGTACTTGATGGCATGTCGGGCAAAAAACATAGCGCTAACAGTGAACTTTTGGGACAGGGTATCGGAAATATAATTACGCCTTTTTTTGGCGGTATTACAGCAACCGCTGCCATTGCCCGATCGGCCGTCAATTTTAAGACAGGCGCAAAAACCCCCATTGCCGCCATGGTGCATGCTATTGTCGTGTTTATTTCTTTGGTTTCATTGTCTTCCGTGCTCGCTTACCTGCCGATGGCGAGCATGGCGGCCTTGCTAATTATGGTTGCTTGGAATATGAGTGAAGCGCCAAAAGCAATGCACTTGTTAGCAAAGGCACCTCGCAGTGAAATATTTGTGTTTATGGTGTGCTTCTCACTCACGGTGCTTTTTGACATGGTCATAGCGATAACTACGGGCATAGTCTTAGCTTCTTTGTTGTTTATGAAACAAATCGCTGAAATGACCAAAATACAAGACATAACAGAACACAACAAGCTGGTTAATCTAGAAGTGCCCGATGGCTGGAAGGTATTCAAAATAAATGGGCCGTTGTTTTTTGCTGCCGCTGATCGCGTCTTTGGTGAATTATCTCAGTTGTGCAATAAAGAGCAAGGAGTCGTCTTGTATTTAGATGGCGTATCGATTCTTGACTCTGGCGGTGTGGCGGCACTGAACAAATTCATTGATAAATGTGGCAAGTCTGACACTTACATATATTTGGCAGACTTCCAGTTTCAACCATTGAAAACGTTAGCAAAATCAGGATTTCGCCCAGATGGTGTTATTTGTGAAACATATTCAACCTTGTCTGCGGCTTTAAATGCCCTGCCAGCCTCTAGAGTTAAATAAAATTAGACAAATCACAAACCCGAAATTGACGGAAGTCGTGAGTAAATATTATCAAGGGATCCTAAATATTGTGCGGTTAAAAAGCATATGGATACATTCATTCATCGCGTAGTTTATCGCTCAACACTTGAATAGCTGCTGACATTTCAGCAATCTCGTCCTCTCGATTAGCTACCACAGGCGCATTGAAATTACCTTGAGCAACCGCTTCTAAATGCCGAATGAGCGCAACAATTGGCTTAATAACTGTTTTATTCACATATAGGTTTGCAAACATAATACTGACAACAATTGCTATAAATATAGCTAAAATAGACAACCATTGGCTTTGATTAGCTTGCCACTCCAGCGCGTTGTTTTTGTCATTGAGTTGGTTTTGAATTTGTTCAACTAAGGTTTTCAGCGCTTTACTGGGAGCTCGGTCAATGCCTCTTACCGTTGAATCAGCTTTTTTATGATCAAAGTTAGTATTGATAAATGCCTGTTTGCCCGCTTCATATTTTGTTAATAACGACGCGTGTATTTGCCGAAACTCTCTTACCGTTGTCTCAATTTCTGGTGTTAACTGCAGTGATAAAATGTCGGTTGCTAATTGCTGAACCATCCGATGCTGGTGAACGAACCTGTCCCAATATGTTTCTCTATCTTCAGTTTGGTGACCACGCAGTAATACATTTTTCCACTCTTGAACTTGGGTTTTAAACTGTAAGTTAAGCGCACCAATTTGAGCAACGGCATTGTTCTCTATGGCAATGAGCTGTTGATATTTTTCTATTTGGGACGAGAGCATGATATTGGAGATAATCGCAATAATTCCAATCATGAGAAGGGCAGCAGTAACGAGGGCTAGAATTTTAGCCTTTAGTTTCTTAAATGGCGATGTATTGGCATTTGTCATAAGCAATGATATTCAAAGACCCAGTTAGCGACACTCAACTTTAGTGACACTTAATTTTAATGACACTATTTATCATACTCTTCCTCATACTTTTTATCATACTTTTTGTTTATTACAGATTTATTTTTTATTGCAGCACCACTTAAATAGAACCTCTTCGAAAACTATGTTACTAATTGTACTGGATTAACTCCGAGCTTTCAGACCTAACTCCTAATGACAAGGTTTGCTAGCCGCGATACAGATGTTTACATCGATAGTTATCGCCAGGGTTGCAAGAGAAATCGCGCTGCCTCCCCTAAGTAGCGCATAATTGTGTTCGCTACTTCATTTTGGAAAGGTGTTAGTGATATGTTAGAAGATAAATTTGGGCGCCGCTTCCACTATTTGCGGCTGTCTATAACAGATGTATGCAATTTTAGTTGTGAGTATTGCCTACCAAATGGATACCAATGCGATACCCCGCGAGACTTTCTGAGACTCGAGGAAATTCGTAAAATCGCCACGGCGTTTGCTAACCTCGGTACCAGCAAAATTCGCATCACTGGCGGTGAACCTTCATTGCGTAAGGATTTGCCAGAAATAATTCAGGCCTGTGCGAGTACACCAGGTATTGAGCATGTTGCTATTACTTGCAATGGTTACAAGTTACCAGAGCAAATTAGTAGTTGGGTGGATGCTGGGCTATCGTCATTAAACGTAAGCATTGATAGTCTCGACCCACGGATGTTTGCGGCTATTACCGGGCATGATAAGTTAAAAACTATTATACAGGGTATTGAAATAGCGCTTGAGTTAGGCATAAAAGTGAAAGTCAACGCCGTGTTGATGAGGCATTTTAACCGAAACGAACTCGACAGTTTTTTGGATTGGATCAAAGAAAAGCCAGTCACATTACGTTTTATTGAACTGATGCAGACGGGGGATAACAAGCTCTTTTTTGACCAAAATCATACCTCAGGTTTACCTATAAAAGAGCGTTTACTCGATAACGGCTGGCAGCAAATTGAGCAGAATAAAACCGCCGGTCCAGCGCAAGAGTTTACCCATAAGGACTATAAAGGAAATATTGGGCTTATTATGCCCTACAGTAAAGATTTTTGTGCTACTTGCAATCGATTACGTATTTCAGCTTTGGGCAAATTACACTTGTGTCTGTTCAGTGAGCAGGGACTGGATGTTAGGCAATTCTTACTGGATAACTCCGGGCAGCGCTTGCAAGAGGAATTGGTGAGTTTACTGGCAGATAAAAAATCAACTCATTTTTTGCATGACGGTTACACAGGTGCCACTAAACACCTAGCTATGCTTGGCGGATAAACAACTTTGCCCCGGCTCTCCACCGGGGTGTCACAGCAGACCTTCTTTTAGGCTGCATTCAGAGGCATTCAACTGCCGGCTTAACCAATCCATTATTTTGCATGATCGTTTTAATCTCATCAATACTTGCTGGATCATCGATAGTTGAAGGCACAACAAATTCTTCATTTTCAGCTATTTGACGCAACAACTTACGCAGTATTTTACCGGATCTGGTTTTTGGTAAACGCTCTACAATAAGTATTTGCTTCAAACAGGCAACGGCACCTATTTCTTTGCGGACCATGGCGACTAACTCGGCTTGCAAGTCGGCTTCACTTATATTGGCACCGTCTTTTAACAAGGTTAAGCCGACGGGTATTTGGCCTTTAAGACTATCGTAAACACCTATTACAGTGCATTCCGCTACCGCATCATGGGCTGCTAAAATCTCTTCCATTTCACCCGTTGATAAACGATGCCCAGCAACATTGATGACATCATCAGTGCGGCCCATTACAAACAAATACCCGTCCTCGTCTATGTAACCGCCATCGCCAGAACAATAGTATCCGGGGTATTCAGTTAAGTAACCAGAAGCAAAGCGATCAAAGTCGCCCCAAATGGTAGCTAGGCAGCTTGGAGGCAAAGGTAACTTAATCGCAATCGCACCTTGAGTATTAGGAGGTAAAGGCTGACCACTTGCATTGAGTATTTGTATATTAAAACCAGGTACTGGTTTGGTTGCTGAGCCAGGTTTGGTAGCTAGCCTTTCAATACCTATTATATTTGAAGCAATGGCCCAGCCAGTTTCGGTTTGCCACCAATGGTCGATGACGGGTTTTCCGGTTATTTGTTTTGTCCATTCGTAGGTTGGAGGGTCAAGACGCTCACCCGCCATAAATACGCTTTCTAGACAGGAGAGGTCATACTTGGCCAATAATTTAGCGTCAGGGTCTTCTTTGCGGATAGCCCTGAACGCCGTTGGTGCAGCAAAAATAGCTTTTACTTTATACTCTTCAATAACACGCCAAAAGGCGCCTGCATCAGGTGTTCTAACCGGCTTTCCCTCGTAAACTATGGTTGTGCAGCCGTGCAACAGCGGCGCGTACACAATATAGGAATGACCTACCACCCAACCAACATCTGAGGCAGCCCAAAATACATCACCTGGTTGCATGTTATAGACTGCAGACATTGAGTACTTTAAAGCAACAGCGTGCCCCCCATTATCACGCACAACGCCCTTAGGCTTGCCAGTCGTGCCTGAGGTATAAAGTATGTAAAGTGGGTCGGTGCCGCTTACGCTGACACATTCGGCTTTGTTGGTTGTTTTTACGGCTTCAGCCCAATCAATATCACGACCTTCGTGCATGCTAGCGATGCACTGTGGACGTTGCAGTAAGACCACTTTTGCGGGCTTGTGAGTCGCAATCTCTATGGCTCTATCAATCATGGGTTTGTATTCAATAATGCGGTTAATTTCAATTCCGCATGAGGCTGTTATCACCATCTTTGGTTGCGCATCATCAATACGCACAGCAAGTTCATTGGCAGAAAAACCGCCAAATACCACCGAATGCACAGCGCCAATTCGAGCCGCTGCAAGCATTGCAATGACCGCCTCGCTAATCATTGGCATATACACCACAACTCTATCACCTTTGCTAACTCCGTTGGCTTGCAATAGACCGGCGAAGCGAGCCACTTTCTCAAGTAATTCAGCGTAAGTCAGTTGCATTTTAGTGTCGGTAACAGGCGAATCATAAATGAGCGCTATTTGCTCGCCACGCCCCTGTGCTACATGGTGATCCAAAGCCATATAACAGGTATTCATTTGTCCATCAGCAAACCATCTTGTAATGCCGTTTTCGTCATCAGTTAATATTTTTTCGGGTGCTTTAAACCAAGGTAATTGCTTTGCTTTGTCAGCCCAAAATGTGTCGGGAGAGTCAACTGATTCTTGATATTCCGTTATGTAAGACATTCTATCTACCTTATTAGAAAATTATGTATGATGACGCTAGAGCAAACTGAGGCTTGCGTCCTAAAATTTCTCCTACCATAGTGCAAAGTATCAAGCGGTGCTATGCTACTTCAGTTGGATTGGACGATATTTGTTAGCATGTTAGCATCAACGTATTAATCTCTGTGGGCAAGACACTTGTGCTTTCAACGCTAAAACCTTTTTATCCCCTTATTTTTTTATTCGTGTGGAGTGCTGGTTATGCCATGGCAAAACTGGCATTGGTGTATACGCAACCGTTAAATTTACTTGCATTTCGATTTCTCGGTGCTTTTTTAGTACTGACGCCTTTAGTCATCTTATGGCGCTTACCTATTCCTAACTTTCGACAATCTTATGCCCTTATGGGGACCGGGTTGTTTTTACATCTAGGTCATTTTGGTAGTATTTATGTCGGCATGAAGCTAGGAGCTAGTGCCAGTATTATGGCTTTGTTTGCAGCTTCGCAACCGGTCTTAGTGATCATTGCAAGTGCCTTACTTGCTCGAAAAGTACCTGCTTGGAATATATGGGCAAGTCTCTCATTAGGACTCTTAGGTGCAATGCTTATTATTGGTGTAAATATGCAAGGAAACGAAGGATATTTACTTGGTGCAATTCTTGGTTTTACCGCAGTTGTTGGATTGTCAATTGGTCAAGTAATTGAAAAACAGCGTAAATTAGGTATACACCCTATTGTAGCAACCTGGGTGCAATACGCCTTTGCGTCGGCTATATCTATTCCATTTGCCTTAGCGTTTGAAGGGCTTATTTTTGAAAATGCAGTACCCTTTTGGGGTGCTATCGCCTTTTTAGTATTCGGCAATTCAATTGTAGGTATCCTGTTAATGTTTAGCATGGTAAGGCAAGGATCTATTGCCAAAGTAGCGTCGATTATGTTCATGGTGCCCGCAGTAGGGGCACTTATTGCATGGTTAGTTGCTGATGAGGTACCAAAACTAATTGCCATCCCTGGCTTTATACTCGCTATGCTAGGGGCACTTTGGACAAATAGAATCGCTAATAAAGCACTGATAAAAAGTGATATTTAACTGAACTTGTTGGGTGAAGGAACAACATGGCTGTGAACCCGTCAACAAGTCACACGGACTGTGCTTTTTTAAAGACAGTATCTTAGTGTATAGTAATGTTTGAAAGCAAAAAAAGCCCCGACTTAACAATAGGAAAACCAATGAATTCTGGATGTGACGTTCCTGGCTTGATGACTATCGAACAAGCCAAGCGCATAATTGAAGATACGGTTTCGCCAATTACAGATATCACGTTATGTGACCTAGACGATGCAATAGACCGCGTTATTGCTAGAGACATGATTTCACCAATTAACGTGCCGGCCTATGATAATTCAGCAATGGACGGTTATGCGCTCAGATATGAAGACTTTTTAGCGTCCAACATCCTCACTATGATAGGTAAAAGCGTAGCCGGAAATAAGTTTAACGGCGTTATAAAAAAGGGTGAATGCGTGCGCATTATGACCGGTGCTGAAATTCCTAGAGGTGCCGACACCGTTGTTATGCAGGAAAACACCGAGGCTAATGCCGATCAAATTACGTTCAATTCAGCCAGCAAAGGAAATGCGATAAGACCTGCTGGTGATGATATAAAGCAAGGTGCAGTTGTGTTGCGTGTTGGCGATCGAATTAATGCAATTGATATTGGTTTACTCGCTTCATTGGGCTTCGGACGTATTCCTGTTTACCGAAAACTCACTGTCGCGGTCTTTTCTACGGGTGATGAACTATTGGCAGTAGGTGAGTCGTCTCGCAACGACCGCATATTTGATACCAACCGCCCAATGCTCCTAGCTATGCTCTCAAAGATGGGTGTCGATACAATCGACATGGGCATTATTGAAGATGACAAAGTAAAAATAAGAGCTGCGTTTGAATATGCGAATGAACATGCCGATTGTGTAATAACGAGTGGCGGTGTCTCGGTTGGCGAAGCTGACTATACACGTGAAATTTTAGAAGAATATGGTAGCGTTGATTTTTGGAAATTAGCGATTAAACCCGGAAAGCCACTTGCCTTTGGACGATTGTCTGCGAGTCTATTTTTTGGTTTACCAGGTAATCCTGTATCATCTGCTGTCACCTTTGACCAAATTGCCGCTCCAGCACTGGCTATTCTAGCGGGATGTAAACCACAAGCCCCGGTTATGCTGCCAGCAACTGCGGCAAGCATATTTAAAAAACGCTCAGGGCGCACAGATTATCAGCGTGCGCATTACTTCATTAACGATAATGGGCAAGTCAGTGTTGAAACGCTTGGTTCACAGAGTTCCGGTGTTTTATCTTGCTTTAGAAAAAGCAATTGTTATGCGGTATTGGAAAATGAGCGTGGTCAAGTTTCTATAGGTGAAACGGTTAATATACTACCTTTTAGTTCGATAATTAGTTAACATTTTGAACTCTCCCGGCTCTAGTAGCCATTGCAGCTGCATATCTCTAGTGTTACAACTATGGCCATCAAAACCAAATAGACAACTATTAATGAAAGATAAAGTGATTACCACGGAGCAAGCTCTCCGCTACAGTCGTCAAATATTATTGGCAGGTTTTGATCTCGACAAACAAGAATTGCTCATCAATAGCCGCGTTCTAATGATTGGAGTTGGTGGTTTAGGATGCGCTGCGGCTCAATATTTAGTGGCAGCCGGCATTGGTCAACTAACACTGGTTGATGACGACATTGTTGAAACAACTAACTTGCAGCGTCAAGTTTTGCATTTTGAAAACAGCATAGGCGATAAAAAGGTTAATTCTGCTCAGCGAACCTTGAACAGTATCAATCACTTTGTTGATATTAAAACTATCGACACAAGGCTGAGCTCGAATGAGCTTGACGCATTGGCTCTGCAACATGATCTAATTCTAGATTGCAGCGATAATCTTGAGACTAGAAATTTACTTAACGACGTTTGTTATCGCAGTGGTAAACCACTTGTTTCTGGTGCTGCGATAAGAATGGAAGGCCAAATATTCTGTGTTATTCCAGCCCTTAAAAGCGCCTGCTATGCTTGTGTTAGCCACTTTTTTGGAGAGCAAAATTTGAGTTGTGTTGAGTCTGGCGTGATGTCTCCAGTAGTTGGTATTGTCGGTGCATCTCAAGCCAATGAAGCGATTAAAATTTTGACTCAGTTTGGTCAACAATCGGCTAATAAATTGCAAATTTTTGACGCGATGACCTCCACTTGGGAGAGCTTTAAAGTAAACCCTTTGCCTCAATGCAAAACGTGTTCAGCAACATAAACAGGAATGCTTTTGCGGTAATGCGCTTATTCTGTTACGCCTATAATGCCATTAACAGGGTGAATTTTACCTGTATCGTGTTGCAGTGCTTCAAACATGACGTTTTCGACTGACTGCAACAATGCTTCAGGAGAACCACCGCCAGCAGGAGCGGCAACGGCATAACCAATAGTACAACTGAGATGAACCGCCGTATTTGCCAGCTCACTATGATCGAAGGTGCTCATGATCTGATTGGCTTTGAGTGTTGCGCCATCGTGTCCACAATCGCAGAGCAATAGCGCAAATCTGTCGTTACTTATGGTTGCGACTAAATCACCTGGACGATTCCCTGCAGCTGCAAAATTATTAGCCACGGCTGCGATGGTAGAAAAATATTTATCACTACCATCTATCTCTCGAACAGTATCTAAATTGTCTATACGTATCATTAATAGGGTTAAGTGATGCCAATACCTCGCGCAACGCAGCCATTCAATAGCTAACACCTCTTGAAATCTAGCCGCATTGGGTAAATGGGTCAGTGGATCGATAAAAATCAGTGATTCTAGTTTTTTGGTTTTACGGTACAGTGCCATATGTCTGCGAAGACAGACAATAAGCTCGGTCATCACGGGTGGTTTTGTTATAAAGTCAGCACCACCGAGTTCAAAGGCTTGGGATTTTACTGCTAGCTCGGTTAGTGACGAAACAAAAATAATCGGAACATCTTGGATGAACTGAGTTTCTTTAATGCGGCTGCAAAGTTGCAAACCGTCTTCTCCCGGCATCATAATATCGAGGATAATGGCGTCAGGAAGTGGTGCGCTGTTCAATAGTCCCCACGCTGCGTGTGCATTTGGTGAAAACGAAACATCGAACTCTTGACCAAGGCCATTATGGTAAAGCGTTAATTCTATCTCGTTGTCGTCAATGACCAGCACTCGATAGTTAGTTTGCTCGGGGATACTTTCTCTATACATTGCACTACTTATATCAGCACGCAAATCAAATTCCTTTTATTACGTTAAGTAATAACGACTAAAAACTATCGATAGACCACTCGCAAATTATTAACACCACCTCTTTTTCGTCAACATAGCACGCTTTTTACAATCCGTTTACATTTAAATGGTGCTAGCAGCTAAAAAAACACTAAAAAATGCAAAAAAATTAGTAACACAGCTAAACTTCATTATAATACGCGACCTACCTTTTTTAAGGATTTAGGCTTCTTTGTATGTATCGTGTTTTTTGATGGGGTAGCGCTGTTATGACAACAAATAATGTTGAATGGTCGATTGATGACGCTGAGCGCACTTACGGCGTCTCTAGCTGGGGTGGCGGCTACTTTAAGATAGGTGAAAATGGCAATATTCAAGTTTCTCCTGATCCTAAAAATGAAAATATTAAAATCGACTTTAAGTCGGTAATTGATGAGATCAGCCTAGAGGGCATTCAGTTTCCCGTGGTTATTCGATTCCACGACATTTTGCGTTCGCAAGTTGTCGGTATAAATGAATGTTTTAACAAAGTAATAGCGGAAGCTAATTATAAAGGTCAATATAACGGTGTTTATCCAATCAAAGTCAACCAAACACGTGAAGTGGTTGAAGAAATTGTTGACGCTGGTGCACCGTATGATTATGGCCTTGAAGCAGGTTCAAAGTCTGAACTATTAGCGGTACTTGCATACAATACTAATGCAAACTCGTTAACTATCTTAAATGGATATAAAGACGAAGAATTCATTCGGCTATCATTGTTAGGCAGAAAGTTAGGCCGCAAAGTTGTTGTCGTTATCGAGAAATATTCAGAACTACACTTACTGATTAGAATATCAAAAGAATTGAATATTGAACCTATCATTGGTTTACGTTCAAAAATGTCTGCGTTAGGCAAAGGTAAGTGGCAGGGTTCGAGCGGAGATAGAGCTAAGTTTGGACTCACTATCCCTGAAATTATTAATTCTGCTAAGCTCCTTGAAAAAGAAGGTATGGCTCATACCCTCAAGCTATTGCATTTTCATATTGGTAGTCAGTTAACTGACATTCGTGCAATCAAAGACGCAGTGAATGAAAGCGCCCGTATTTATGCTGATTTACATAAGATGGGTTTTGCCCTTGAGTATGTTGATGTTGGTGGCGGTCTAGGGATTGATTATGACGGTAGTAAATCAACTAACGATTCGTCGCGCAATTACAGTTTGAATGAATACGTTGCCGATGTTGTTTACGGTATGAAAGAAATATGTGACCTTGAAGGTGTTCCGCACCCTAATTTGGTTACTGAAAGTGGTCGCGCAATCACTGCGCATCATAGTTGTGTGGTTACTGAGATTGTAGGTGAAATTAAAGCCGACGGCGCAATGCTGGATACCTCAGTTATTGAGGGTGAACATATACTGTTAAAGAATATGCGTGAACTGCTGCATTTTTTGCGTGCCGACCAGAACCTTCAAGAAGTATACAACGACGCTTGTGAATGGAAAGAAAAGGCGGTTAGTGCGTTTAAATTACGTGTTATATCTTTGGAAGAGCTGGGCAAAATTGAAACCTTGTATTGGCAAATAATGCGTCGCTTACAAGTGCTTTATCGTGATGTTGAGTTTGTGCCAGAAGGACTACAGCATTTAGATTTTTCACTGTCGTCACAATACCTATGTAATTTTTCGATTTTCCAATCCGCAGCGGATACATGGGCTATCGACCAGTTACTGCCAGTTGTGCCATTAACGGGTATGAATAAACGACCAGATATTAACTGTTCGTTAGTCGATATTACCTGCGACAGTGATGGTAAAATTGACCAGTTTATTGTTGACCGTCAGCTGCAAAACATCATGCCCATTGCGTCCTTAGAACCAGGTCAAAAAGCCTATTTAGGTTTGTTCTTAACTGGCGCTTATCAAGATGTTATGGGTGACATGCATAACTTGTTTGGTCGTGTGAATGAAGTGCATATTTTCAGCGATGATGATGACCCAGAAGACTTTTACATTGAAGAATTCGTAGCTGGTTCATCGGTGCAAGACGTACTGACTATAATGCAATACAACCCAAGCGCCATGGCCGTTGATGTTAAACGTCAAATTGACAAAGAAGTGGCTAATGGACAAATACCACCACGTGAAGGTGTTAAGTGGACTGACTTTTATGAGAGCTGTTTGAAAGGCTACACTTACCTAAAAACCGCTGAGTAAAAAATAAATAAGAGCTCTTATTTTTGAGCTCTTATTTTCAATCTTCCAAACGCCCACTGATAAAGCTAACAAGTATCATAAAATGGCGCGACTTACGTTTATGCTCAACCCATAATGACTTGTGTTTACTTTTTAATGTCTGCTAAAAGACTTATCTTATGCGCTTTGATTTGATCTTTCCAAAACGTGGCTGTTAGCTTATTGATTAAGTTAGATTCTGCATTCATTAATAAGGCATAGCCGACACCCAATTGCGGCGAGAACGCAACATCAGCTCGGTAACCTTGAACCCAACCACCATGATAAATAATCTCAATATCATCGACGTTATAAATGCGCCATCCTAAACCATAGTGTGCGTCTGTAAGTTGGTTTCGCCACTCACGTCGATCGAGCTCACGTTTGGTCTTTACACGTGGCTTCGTGAGCGTCTCAATCATGTTTTTATCAATAATGTCAGGGTACTCTAGCAGCATCGCCTTCAACCAAATTTCCATATCAGCGGCACTGGCATTAATGCCCGCAGCGGGTGAGTATTTGTAATAATTGTCTTTGACTCGAACACTCACCCACTTATTTTTATCAATCGCTGCATGAGGCTTTGCCCATTTCTTTGATGCCATTAGCGCATTTCTTCCCACGCTTGCGGTTGGCATTTTCAAAGGTACAATAATGCTTTTCGTTATCTCGTCTGCAAAAGTGGTTTTTTTCTGACGATAATACTCTTCAAGTACACCAAAAAAAGTATTTTGATATGTATAGCAAACCCCAGGTTTACATAGCGAATCTAGTTTTTCTAAATGTTCCAATACGCGCGGTAGTTTGTAATTGGCTTCAATTAAATTGTCATAAGCATTGGGTATGAAACCGGTAGATTGGCCAATAAGGTGCTGCAATAAAATAGGCGTGTCGATGTAGTTATCAAACTTGTAGTCGGGCAATAGTTCTTGTAATGAGTTTTTCCACGTCAGCTTTTTCTCTTTTACTTGCTGCGCCATAAATACAGCGGTGAATGTCTTTGAGACCGAGGCTAATCTAAACACAGTTTCTTTATCTATTAATGTGCCCGACTTTTCTGTCTTTCCATAAAATTCAAATCGCGTAGGCTGACTTGGAGCGACCATAACAAACGCTAAGCCTGGCAGTTTCTTTTTCTTCGCAGTCGCCTTCAACTCACTCGCAAAGGCATCCACCCAAGTATCCGCGGAAGCAGGGAATGCAAGAGAGAGAACTAGCACTGTTAACGCAATGAAAGGTTTATAAAATCGCAAGCTTGACCACTTTTCTTATTATTGAATATCCATTATCAGCTAAATAGCCCTGTGAATTCAACATAAGTTTAATTTACCAGTGATTTACCATCAAGTCACCGTCATGACCTGATGACTTGTTCCGAAAACACCGTGTTTTAATTCACATACGGGGTAAACTATCATTAATATGCGGTGTTTTAAGCTGGTGGCACCCATAAATTGCTGCTTATCCATTGGCAGCACTCCGTTGGCATTTTACGCCCTCGGATCAAATTGGAAACTTAATATGAATATACAATCGGTGCGTTACCCACAATATGCTCATTTGTACAAAAGCATCGTGGCGACCTCGCAGGGTTTTTTAACTGTATTTGCGAATGATAATGCGCTCAAAGCAATTGATTTTACGGATACTCATCCGCCCGCTAATGAAAATAAAATATCAAAGCTTGCAGCTACCCAATTATCGGAATACATTGCCAACAAACGCGAGCACTTTGATTTACCGCTTGATCCAGATGGCACCCATTTTCAGAAAGAAGTGTGGCAAGCAGTACTCCATATTTCTTTTAGTTCAACGGCAAGTTACCTAGACATTGCCTTAGCGATGGGTAATAAAAATGCCTGTCGGGCAGTGGGTGCGGCAAACGGTAAAAACCCCATTCCTATTGTAATTCCTTGCCATCGAATTATCGGCAAAAATGGTAAACTAACCGGATATGCCAGTGGCTTGGAGCGTAAAACTTATTTACTCTCACTTGAATCAAAAGCAAGTTCATTAAAATAAAAGGACGACATTGAAAACTTCTCACTTAATTGAATTATTAGTTTTAGGCGCAATTTGGGGAGCTTCATTTATGTTAATGAAGTCCACTGTACCGGCTTTCGGCGTATTTGCACTGGTTGAAGTGCGGGCAGGTGTCGCTGCCTTATTTTTATTACCTGTTGTTTACTTTACTCGCCAATGGAAAGATTTATCAGGGAATTGGGCCAAGTTACTTTTCGTGGGAGCAATCAACACTGCGATCCCATTTTGTTTGTTTTCCTATACCAGTCTTCATTTGGATGCCGGATTAAGTGCTATATTGAATGGAACTGCGCCCATGTTTGGCGCTATTATTGCCTACTTTTATTTGCAAGATCGTATCGGTGTGCATGGCGTTATAGGCACTTTTCTTGGCTTTTTAGGTGTTGTGGTTATTAGTCAAGATACTCAGTCTGCCAGTCCTGTTTCCTTGCTGCCTGTGGTAACAGCGTTGGGCGCAACTTGTTGTTACGGCATTGCGGCTTGTTTTATGAAAAAACATTTAAGTGGCGTGAAGCCTTTTGCCATAGCCGCTGGAAGTCAGGTATTTGCTGCTTTATTATTATTTCCTTTCGCTTTATACGCTTGGCCAGAAGTGAATCCTGATGCAAGCACTTGGGGAGCGGCTTTGGTCTTAGCCATCCTCTGTACGGGTGTTGCTTACATTATGTATTTTGACCTAATTGCAAAAATCGGCGCATCACAAGCGATGACGGTAGGCTACTTAGTTCCCATGTTTGGTATTTTGTGGGGTATGGTTGTGCTCGGCGAAGTGCTCTCAACGTATGCCATGATTGGTGGTAGTTTAATTATTATTGGATTGATGGTTACGACGGGTATTTTGAAGCGCCTGCGCATGAAGACAAGTTTATAGCTTGCCTCAACAATCGACGACCTGAGTTGACGTATCGTTTGTTTTTAAATTATCTAATGCCGGTTTTAAGCGTAAAATAGCAGAGACAAAGGTGTCTTCTTCGCTTAATTTCACCTTGCAGGTTGAGAATTTGAGCACCTCTTGTTGCTGTTCACATTCAGTTTGAATAGTGGCCAAGCCGTGGCGGATATTGTCCATAAATCTCGTGCTTTCTTCGCTATCCGCCTTTTGCAACAAAACAAGCCATTGGCTTTCATTCACCTTTCCAAACTCACTTTTAGTATTGAATTTATGCACTGAGTCTAGCAAAAATTCAGACACTTTCGTGCCTATGCCCGTGAGCATACCTAAATTTTTGGTGGTGATAGGTCGTTGATAAAAAGCATTGAGTTGAATAAGTACCAAATAGGCATCTTTTTCATACGCTTTAGAGTTAATTAAGTATTTGATTTTTTCATCAGACTGCATTTTACAATAAGGTAATACCAATCCTTCATTTTGCATGTCTTTACGGAAGTAATATAAAAGATTATAAATAATTAAGAACAATAGGAAAATAACCACTAAAACGCTAATAGCAGAAATCATAAAGCCATTACTTATCTGGATCTGCTGTTTATTTAACGGCGACATTAACAATATTGTCCAGTCGAATAGGTCAAGATTGACCTGCGCTATCAATATATCCTGGTCGTTAATATTGACTAATTCATTATTAATATTCTGAACTGAAGCATCGGCTGCCAAGGCTGTGTCAGCGTCAATACCCATTTGATTAACGGTTTTTTGATACCAAGAAAGATCTTTTAGGTTATTGAAGTTTGATTTGCTGGCGTTTAATGCGGGGTCTGAAGAGAGCATAATCGTTCCTTTCGGGTTCACGAAAATGAATTCGTGACCATACCTCGCTTTATGGGTTTCAAACACGTTGATAAACTGTGATAGGCTTTTTGCAACACCGAAAAAGCCAACAAATTGATTGTTTTCATCAAATATTTTTATATCAATGAAGAAGTGAGTATCTTCCCATTTGCCGATGTCCCCGACTGATTTTTCAGGCATGTCACGATATTTAAAGTACCAGTTTACTTCACCTTCAATTAGTTTAATAGTTGAACCATCGGAGTTGTATTGCATTCGTTGCTTTTCCAAAGCAACGAAAAAGTCCATCTCAAATTCTTGTTCAAGTCGTTTGAGCGTTTCAAATATTTTTTTTTCATTGAAGCTTGCATCATTAGCTGCAGAAAACTGCATAATTTCCTTCAATTCTTTCGATTTACTCAATGTTTCAGCGATATGCAGAGGTTCTACAACTTGGCGAACAACCAGCTTTACTGCGGGTGACAGAGAAATTTGATGGGCGCGGCTTTGTTCAGCCACTATTTTGGTCATACTGAAATGTATTAGTGTAACGATGGCGACGACGACAATCGCAAATAAAACTAAGATACTGCGATGAAGTGTACGAAAAATATTCATTATTTAGTGTCAGTTAACATCCTGTTATTTGCTAAGGATGATAGGGCAAATAGAAAGTGAAGTCTACTGACAAGGGGTTTTCACTTAGTTACACTATGCCATAAATTAGAAAGGAATTACCTATGTCACTGAGCGTTATTATCCTTGCAGCAGGCAAGGGAACAAGAATGAAGTCGTCGTTACCTAAAGTATTGCACCCTATTGCTGGCAAGCCAATGGTAGAGCATATTATTGAAGCAGCGAAAGAACTCGATTGCGACAACATCAACATTGTATATGGTCATGGCGCTGATTTACTCGAAAAAGCATTAGGCCACCATCAACTGAATTGGTGTTTACAAGCCCAGCAATTAGGTACAGGTCATGCCGTTCAACAGGCGGCATCATATATTAAAGATGGTGAAGATGTGATGATCCTAGTGGGCGATGCCCCGCTAATCAGTAGTGAAACACTGCGACGTTTAGTTGATGCTAAAGCACAAGCGGATTTAGCATTGTTAACTGTTCATTTGAATGACCCAACAGGCATGGGCCGGATCATTCGCGAAGGTGACAACATTACGGCTATTGTTGAACACAAAGATGCAAGTGACGCGCAACGTGAAATTACCGAAATAAACACAGGCATGATGTTGATGTCGGGCAAAGATCTAAAACGTTGGTTAGGCAATTTATCTAATAATAATGTGCAAGGTGAGTATTATCTGACCGATGTTATTGAAATGGCCGCTAAAGAAGGAAAAATTATCCGTGCAGCGCACCCTGTTTGGGAGCGTGAAGTTGAGGGCGTAAATAATCGTGTTCAATTATCGTCGTTGGAATCCGCCTATCAATTTCGCAATGCTAACGCGTTGATGACGGCCGGCGTCAGTTTAGCTGATCCGCGGCGCATTGACGTGCGTGGTAAGTTAATAGTTGGGCAAGACGTCAGTATCGACATTAATGCTATTTTCGAGGGCGATGTTGAGATTGGTGACAACGTAGTTATTGGTCCTAACTGCGTACTCAAAAATTGTAAAATTGGCGATGGCACCCATATTGAAGCGTTTTCATTGGTTGAAGATGCTGTCGTTGCACAAAACTGCAATGTGGGTCCCTACGCACGACTTCGTCCTGGCGCTGTCCTTCACGATGGCGCTAAAGTAGGTAATTTTTGTGAAGTTAAAAAGTCCGTTATTGGTAAAGGTTCAAAAGTGAATCATTTAACTTATATTGGCGATACACAAATTGGCAAAGGCGTGAATATAGGCGCCGGTACAATTACCTGTAACTACGATGGCGTTAACAAATTTAAGACTATTATTGGTGATGGGGTATTCGTAGGCAGTAATAGTTCGCTCGTAGCACCTGTTAGTATTGGCGAAAACGCCACCATAGGCGCGGGTTCAGTCGTCACCAAAGACGTGAATGCTGAAGAGCTTGCTATTGCACGAGGCAAGCAACGAGTTATTAGCGGTTGGGAACGTCCAAAGAAAAAGTAAAATGGATTATTAAATAGCCTTAAAACTTGCAAATCGAAATTAATTTCATATAATAAGTTTCGATTTGAAATTTAAGGCTTTCGATTTTGCAAAAGCGCAACACCCAGCAACGCCGTCGTGGGATCATTGAAACATTGAATGAACGCGGTGAAGTCGCTGTAGATGAGTTATCTAAGGTATTTTTAACCTCAGAAGTGACTATTCGTAAAGATCTTGCCGAACTTGAAAATAATGGATTGTTATTAAGGCGGTTTGGCGGCGCGGTTCTGCTTCCTAAAGACGCTTCTGAACTTTCATCTGAAAAGCTTTCGAGTCGAAAGTTAGCCATTTCAAAATTAGCCGCAACACTTATTCAAGATCACAATCGTATTATTATTGATGGTGGCAGCACGACGTCTGCACTATTGCCACATTTACCCAAAAAGCTGGGTTTAGTGGTTATGACCAACTCATTGCAAGTTGCTAATACCCTATTAGAGGGCGAAAATGAGCCTCAGGTATTGATGACAGGCGGTACTTGGGATGCTCAATCGCATTCGTTTCAAGGCCAAATGGCAGAAAACATGTTGAGAGCCTATAATTTTGACCAAGCATTTTTAGGTGCTGCGGGCCTCGATATCGAGCGTGGGTCAACCACATTCAATGAATTAACGTCCCTCAGTCGGACAATGGCAGAAGTGTCAAAACAAGTTATTGTAATGGCTGAGTCGGAGAAACTAGAAAGAAAAATACCCAATGTGGAATTGCCATGGTCGCAAATATCTATTTTGGTTACCGATGATGGCCTCGATGAAGACGCCAAGCAAAAAATTGAAAAACGAGGCGTAACAGTAATGTGTGCGACTTGTATTCGCTAAACTATTTTATTAAAACGCAGTAATTCTTATAACTACCTTGTATGCCTTTATAGGCACTTGAAGCGTAATTTAAGAGGAACGCAAAGACAGATTAGGATACCAATATGTGTGGAATTGTAGGCGCAATAGCCGAACGTAACGTTGTACAAATTTTATTAGAAGGTTTGCGCAGACTTGAATACCGAGGTTATGATTCAGCCGGTGTCGCCTTACTCGATGGTGCCGGTAATTTAAATCGCGAGCGTCAAGTAGGCAAGGTAAAGGCGTTAAGCGACGCGATTGCTGAAAACCCAATTAAGGGCGCTACGGGTATTGCGCATACGCGTTGGGCAACTCATGGTGGCGTAAATCAAAAGAATGCTCACCCGCATCTTTCCAATGATAGAATTGCCGTTGTACACAACGGCATTATTGAAAATTACGAAGCTTTAAGACGTGATCTACAAGCAAAAGGGTATGTTTTTGGCTCTGACACGGACACCGAAACGATTGCGCACACGGTTCATGAAGAAGTGAAAAAAGGCAAAGACTTATTACTTGCTGTGCAGGACTCTGTGAAACAATTTCATGGTGCTTACGGCACAGTGATTATGGATAAAGAAGATTCAAACCGCGTGATCGTTGCTCGTTCAGGTAGCCCATTAGTCATTGGTTTGGGGATCGGCGAGAATTTCATCGCATCTGACCAAATGGCGCTGTTACCAGTAACCCGTCGCTTTATTTTCTTAGAAGAGGGTGATGTAGCCGAAATTACTCGTACTTCAGTGACTATATATGCTCAGAATGGCGAAAAAATAGAGCGCGAAATTTTTGATTCTGAATTAGAACACGATGCTGGTGACAAAGGTGGGTATCGCCACTACATGCTCAAAGAAATCCATGAACAACCCACAGTAGTTCGCAATACCTTGCAAGATCGCTTAGGTGAAAACGACCTGGTTGAAGGTATCTTTGGTGCTGGCTCTGAGGACATCCTAAAAGGCATTAAACACGTCCAAATTATTGCTTGTGGTACCAGTTACCACTCAGGTATGACGGCGCGTTATTGGTTAGAGCAATACGCAAATGTGTCATGTAATGTTGAAATAGCATCAGAGTTCAGATATCGCAAATCAGTGGTGCATCCAAACAGCTTATTAGTGACCATTTCGCAATCAGGTGAAACCGCGGACACGCTAGCAGCTCTTCGTTTAGGCAAAGAACAGGGTTATATGTCTAGTTTGGCTATTTGTAACGTACCTGGCTCGTCGCTTGTGCGCGAATCTGATATGTCATTTATGACATTAGCGGGTGCTGAAATAGGCGTTGCTTCAACCAAAGCCTTTACCACGCAGTTAACCGGTTTCTTAATGTTGACACTTGCTCTGGGTAAATATAACGGCATGCTAGCAGTGGACAAAAAATCGATCATAGATGGTTTACACAGCTTACCAAGCAAACTAGAAGAAACACTGACATTGACCGATAGCATTGAGCTATTAGCGGAAGAGTTTGCCGATAAGCAACACAGTTTATTTTTGGGTCGGGGGGATCAGTACCCTATCGCGATGGAAGGTGCACTGAAGCTTAAAGAGATTTCTTATATTCATGCCGAAGCCTATGCATCGGGCGAACTGAAACATGGCCCATTGGCACTCATTGATGATGAAATGCCGGTCATTGTTGTTGCACCGAATAACGAATTACTTGAGAAACTCAAATCGAATGTTGAAGAAGTAAGAGCTCGCGGCGGCATCATGTATGTATTCGCTGATAAGAACGCTAACTTTGCGAGTGACGAAACTATGCGTGTTATTAATGTACCGCATTGTGAGTCGCCAATTGCTCCGATTGTTTATACCTTGCCACTGCAGTTATTATCATATTATGTTGCTGTAATTAAGGGAACTGATGTTGATCAACCAAGGAATTTGGCTAAGTCGGTTACTGTGGAGTAGGAATTGTAGGCTCTACAGTATTTGTGTAGAGCGACAATAATGTATCATCCTCGACAATATAGTTTCATACTTTACAATTAATAATAATACTAACAAGCTCTGAAATTTTTGGTTGAGTAGTGACGTGAATACGGCATGAGCAGACGTGCGCCATTCAAATTTATACGGGAGGAATGTGCCATAACCGGCCGTTGGTTTTCAAATAAATCGACGTCTCTGACCTTGTCCTGACCCTATCGATTCCTAAAATATAAAAGCAGTTAACTGACAATTATCCATTGATTTTAATAACTCGTTCCCACGCAAATGTAGGACGAGCTATTGCCATATTAAGAATATTCAAACCCGCTTAAATCAGTACTATTTTTCCAAAGCATGTTTGCTAGTGAAGTATCGCGAGTTGATCCCTTGGTTTTCTGAATAGACTTATCTTTATAATAAGATCCTGTAGAAGTGCTAACACTGTCAGACTCACATAAGTAAACGCCTGTTTCAGCACCTTTATCTGGCGTGCGCGCCACAAATCGTCTTACCAAGGAATAGAAAGGCGACAACCAAACCGGTAGCGCTTTTTTCAGCATTGGTGTATCAACTATACCAGGGTCAAAACAGTTTACGGTAATACCAGTGCCCGCCAATTTTTCAGCCAAACTTTGAGTAAATAACACACTATAAAATTTGCTATTACAATAAGCTTGCTCACCGTTAAAATTTTCCTTCAGCTGGAGATCATTACGATCTATCTTGGCGTCTTCATACCTAAAAGATGCGGTATTTATGATTCGACCCTGCTTTGATTTAGATAACAAAGGCAATAAGCGCCCTGTTAGCAAAAATGGGGCTACTTGATTAACTGCAAATGTTGATTCAATACCGTCTGAACTGGTATCAAACGTATTAGACCCCCACCAGCCTGCGTTATTGACAAGAACATCGATGCTGTCGGTTAATTGCTGTATCTGATCAGCTGCCGCATGAATTGATGAAATAGACAGTAAATCACATTCTATAAAATGTATTTGATTGCTTAAAGGCTTTAATTTTAGCATCGCCTCAAACTTACTTTTATTGCGGGCTAACACAAAAAATTCTATATCTTGCTGTTTATCTAGCTGATATAGCCATTGTTGGCCAAAACCCGATGTTACCCCTGTCATTACTATCCGTTTCATCGTCATCTCTCCCATCTAGTTAGCCATTAAAGCGATTTCCAATGACTTGAGTTATAACAATAAGTCAATTATCCTCTAAACTAAATATCAATAAACTCAAAACACTATTAACTAAAAGGAAACATAAGTGACTAGTTTTAGTGAATACCGCACATTTTGTAAGATTGTCGAGCTTAATAGTGTTACTGAGGCCGCCAATGCCTTACATAAGTCACCCTCAGCCGTTAGCAAGCAACTGAGCAAGTTAGAATCTAGTCTGTCGGTACAATTATTCGATCGATCCACAAAAACCATCACGATTACCGCCCTAGGTGAAAAGTTTTATCACCAATGCAAAGCAATTCTACAGTCGGTTAGTGATGCTGAGCAGGTGCTTAAGGACGACACTACGGCAGCAAGTGGGAAGTTAGTTCTATCTTTTCCTGAAGTGCTATTAAGAACTCCATTAATAAAACTCATTACAGAATTTAGCGGGCTATACCGTGATATTCATTTTGAACTTAGAGTATCCAATACACTGGACAATATTATTGAGGAAGGGATTGATTTTGCATTTCGGATCGGAAAAATTGAAAACTCTCGTCTTACTGCCAATACACTATTCCCAGCACACCTAGTCTGTGTCGCGTCTCCCGAATATCTAAATGAATTTACTACCCCTACTTCTTTCTCGGATGTCATTGACCAGCATAAAATGCTACTGCCAACCTATGTGAATATAAGGGAGAAGATAAATCAATTATTGAATCACACGGAAGCCATTTCACTTCAAGACGCTCATTTAATGAATAGCGAAACCGCAATCTTTGATGCGGTAATGCAGGGTATGGGAGTGGCAGCTCTACTAGATATTTCAATACAACCACAGATAGACAGCGGAGAGCTGATCCATTTATTTCCAGAACTCACATTCCCTCGGCAAGATGTATGTATGCTTTATCATAATAGGGATTATATGCCCAAAAAGATGCGATTATTTAAACAATACATAAAGCAGGAATACCTGCTTTAAATAACGTACCAGCTTCTATCTGTAAGTTATGATACTACAGCTGCTGCATCTTTTATAAAACGCCTCAATGAACATAACTCAAACCAGCACCAGCAAAAGTTGATATTGGTATAAGCGGTTTTAAATCTGAGGGGGCTGAGACGCTTATTTACACAGGTAGCAACACTCGTCAAGGTCGCCTTTTGAACACAGGAGACATCAGGGAAATTATTCTGGAGGGCAGTGATCGTCACATTTGAGACACTCAGATTTGCTCAATTAAGGTTGGTAATGTTTCAAAACGAACATACAACACCAGCTATCTCTTGCATAAAAGCAGTAGTGTCAATGTAGCTATCTAATCATTTATGGGAGGCTTGTTGAGTTTTCGGTATCCACCAAGCTAATGCTTTTTTTTTCTTTTAACTACCTTCCCCATGAATATCTAATTTATTTTATATAAATTCAAGGCTTTCGAATATTAGACACATTTTCTCAATATTTGAGATATATTAGTCATAGTAAAACTCATACTCTATCGATAGGTTATTATCTTTACGAGATTAATGATAAGAAATTCTCTATTCAAAGAAGGAATTGAAATGAAGACAGTTTTACAAAGTACAAAAAATATAATCTTATTATGTTCACTAATAATTGGATTTCAGGTCAGCGCTGAAAAGATCACAGAGGTTGAAAACCTTGTTAAGGATAAAGTCTTAACTGAAAGCCTTGAGATGGGTGATACTCATGTCTATAACTTAAAATTGGATGCTGGTCAGTATGTCTTTGGTGATGCTGTTCAAATAACTGTAGATTTGAAGGTTTCTATTTATAAACCTGATGGTGAACAATTAGTATCGTTTGATGGACCCGCTCGAGGTAGTGAAACATTTCAGTTCAATAGTACGGATGCAGGTATCTATCAGATAAAGATTACTCCATTCCAAGAGGAAGAAGGCGATTATTCAATTAAAATCATTCGAATTGAAGCCATTGCAAAAACACCTGCTGGTAAAGTTGATCAGCTGATGTCAGCCTATACTGATAAAACACCCGGTGTTGTTATTGGTGTTGTTAGGGATGGAAAACTTGATTTTGTCCGCAGCTATGGATTAGCAAATATCGAATATGATATTCCCAATACTCGAACTACACCATTTCATATGGCTTCAGTGTCAAAACAATTCACTGCCTTTGCTATTGTTATGCTCGCTCAAGATGGAAAACTTTCCCTCGATGAGGAAATCCACAAATATTTACCTGAGCTTCCAAAATTTGAACATAAAGTAACTGTTCGTCACTTACTTAATCATACTAGCGGAATAAGGGATCACTGGACTCTATGGCAAATGAGTGGTGGACGAATGGATGATGTAATACGCCAAGAAGATTTATTACGGCTATTACATAGACAACAGGAATTAAATTTTAAACCTGGTAAGCAATATATGTATAGTAATTCTGGTTATCTATTATTATCTGAAATCGTCAGCTCAGTAAGTGGAGAAAAATTTGGAGATTGGATGCAGAAAAATGTCTTCAAACCTCTCAATATGAACTCAACACAAATTTACGATGATCATGAACGTATTGTTAAAAATAGAGCTTATTCTTATCACTATTCTAACGCAGGCATAGCCAAATCAGTGCTTAGTTATGCTAATTCTGGAGCAACAAGTTTATTTTCAACTGTGGAAGATTTAGCTCTTTGGTTGAATAACTTTAAAACTGGTAAAATTGGAGGCATTAAAACGATAGAAGAATTACAGGTTCAAGGTATGCTCAATAATGGTGAAACAATTCGCTATGCATTAGGCATTGGAGTTGATGAAGAAAATGGGTTAAGAAAACTATCTCATGGTGGTGCAGATGCTGGGTACAGATCTTATCTAAGTTATTACCCTGAAATTGATTCTGGAATAATTCTACTTTCGAACATCGCGACGTTTTCTGGTGGACTTATTAGTCAAGATATAGCAACAGCATTTTTTAGTGAAAAAATGACCTTTGAGTCACAAGAAGGACAAGCTACAATGCAAGAAAATTCAACTCAAAGTAATGAAAAAGCTGAAAAATGGATCCCCAATCTCAATGAGCTTAAACTTTATGAAGGTCGTTATTATAGTAAAGAATTGGATACATTTTATACGGTTTACCTAGATGATGAAAAATTATTACTTAAACATACAAGGCATGGTGATATCTCACTAACAGAAAAGGATAAAGATTATTTTCAATCTTCTGTTGGATTCATGCATAGATTATATTTTAGTCGTTCTGAAAAGGGTGATATCAATCAGTTTAGAGTATCAAATGGGCGAGTTCGAAACTTAGTCTTTAACAAGATGGATTAATCCTATCAATTCAGTGATGATAGTTGCACTTTACATAATGATATATTCAATTTCTCACAATAATTTGAAATCATCAAAGTATAAGCCATGTAAATATTAGAAATTGAAACATCCTGTGATGATGCCTGTATTGCCATTTATGATGAGTAAGGCATCATGCCTAATGTCTGTTAATCGCTCTAAGCCGCCCGTTGATCGATTTTTACGACAGTCTCCTAACGTCCCATTTCCGCCATTTCCGCCATTCCGCATAGAGAGCATCTTAATGTTTGCAACTAGACATTGGAGTTTGAAACAGACACTAACATTATGAAACCGCTTTCAAATGGTTTTGCTTAATGAGGTGAATTGCTATGTTTGACACCTCGCCATTTGTACATGTAATCAAGGCTCGCGTAGTTATTAATGTCGAGCTCGCCAATTTATCACTTAGTATTAGCCTAGTTAGACGATTATTTGCTCAATAATTTGTGCTATCTGCCGATACACAGTTAACAAAAAAAATGTGTTGCATATTAACTAAATAAAACAATGACTTGGTGATTAAGCCAAACCATTTTTAACGGATAGCAAGTAGCTATTGCTAAAGTCTACGACGGCAGCATGTTAGGGAGGACATCTATTAGTACTCGTAAGTAATAAAGGCTTTTGAGTACTAGAATCTAATAAAATAACAATTGGAATATATTAATGTCTCTGAAGTTTCGCTTTTTAGCTACGATCCTTTCACTCGTAATTAGTTCGCTGTTAATACTCTCTATTTCAACCATGGTTGTGTCGTCTAATGTGTCTGAAAAAGCACTAACTCAAGCAGCCAAAGAAAAACTAACGTCCCAAGCAGCGAATACAAAGCAGGCCATTGAAACCTACTTTACCGTGCTTGAGTCACAAGTGTCTATCATGTCACAAGAGCAAGAGGTCATAAATAAGGCCACACAATTTACGCAAGCATTCAACACCTACCTACTTCAACGTAATGAAATCAGCGCCATACAAAAGAGCAATATCAAAGAATATTACACAGAAGAATTTGCCCGCTTGTTTACCCAGCGTAATAGTAAATCTTTGGACGATGAAAGCGCCTTATTTAACACACTATCAAATACCACGTTGGCGATGCAGTATGATTTTATTTCTGCCTCATCATTTGCCATTGGTGAAAAAGATCGATTGACTCAGTTAGGTAATGATAGTGACTACGCACAATTGCATTCTGAGTTTCATCCAGGTGTTCGCCGCTTTTTGCAGGAGTACGGATATTACGACATATTTGTCGTTGATTCGGCAACCGGTAACGTCGTTTATAGTGTGTTTAAAGAGTTGGATTTTGCGACAAATTTAAAGTCAGGACCGTATTCGAACTCAGGACTAGGCAAAGCATTTAAAGGCGCATTAATGATAAATGAAGCGGGAAAAATCTTTAATAGCAAGATTGAACCCTACTTGCCGTCTTACAATGCAATGGCTGGATTTTTGTCTACACCGATATTTGAAAATGGAAAGAAAGTTGCTATTCTAATATTTCAAATTCCCCTCAACAAAATTAATAATGTACTCACTAGGGATAGCGATTGGATTCAACAAGGGTATGGCCTCTCTGGCGAAACATACCTAGTGAATACGGACGGCACCTTATTGACCGAAAGTCGTTTTTTCATTGAAGACAAAGACGCTTATTTGAATATGATTGCAAAGACGATGCCGAAGGTTGCCAATACCATTAAGGTCACTGATACTTCCGTAGGCTATCAGCCAGTTGACTCTTTTGCAGCAAATGAAGCTTTGCAGGGGAATAACGGTTTTGAAACCATCATTGATTATCGAGGTGTTGAAGTATTTTCCACATATATGCCGGTTAAGTTTGGCGCAAACAAGTTTGCATTACTGGCTGAAATTGATGTCGAGGAAGCGCTCAACGCGGCAACGAAAATACAAGAATCCGTTTTGGAGTCGGCCATTATTGTTCTAATTCTAGTGATTATAATTTCCAGTATTGCTGGTTATATAATCACTAAAAAAACCATTCAACCGTTAGAGAGAGTGGGCAGAATGTGTGAAGATTTAACCACAGGGAACGGTGACTTAACTTTTCGGCTGAAAAAATCTGGTATCTCCGAGATCGATAAGTTACTGATGTCCTTTAACGTATTTATTGAACAAGTGCATGAGATTATTAGCAATATCAAAAACGATAGCATATCTCTTTCCTCTGCCGCCGAGGAACTGTCAGCCATTACTGAGCAAAGCCGAACAACGGCTAGAGAACAAAGAGATCAAACGCATTCTGTCGCCGCCGCTGTAGAAGAGCTGTCAAGCTCCATTGCAGAAATCGCGCGCACGGTTGTGATTAACCGTGAACATAGTGAATCAGCCAGATCAAGTCTTGAAGATAATTTGAGTAAAACAGATGTCGCTGCGCAAAATATTCGTGATTTAGTTACCTTGATCAAAAAATCCAGTAGTGTTATTCAGTCATTGCAGACAGAAGTTAATCAAGTAACTAATTTCTTAGGCGTTATTACCAGTATTGCTGACCAAACTAATTTACTTGCGTTAAATGCGGCAATCGAAGCAGCGAGAGCAGGTGAAGCAGGACGAGGTTTCTCTGTGGTCGCAGATGAAGTAAGAACGCTAGCTACGCGCTCTCAGGAAAATACCGAAGAAATTTCGAAAATTGTTAAACGCATGACAGCATCATCAGATAACAGTGTGAAATCGATGGAAGTGGCTGTTAAAGCTGCCGACAAAGGTATCGATTTGGTCGATACCGTAGCAGCTGCAATGGCTGATTTAGCCTTAGCCCTTGAGGAATCACAGGCGCTTGCTGATACCGTGTCTGTGGCTACCGAAGAACAAACAGCCGTATCTAATTCTGTGAGTGAGAGCGTTCATAATATAAGTCAAATGGCACATGAAGTTGAAATTGGGGCTAAGCAAAGTAGCGAAGCAGCCAGCGAGTTAGCCAAAATAGCGTCGCGTTCAAATGAAATGGTCAGCCGATTCAAAGTGTAAGTTTCAGGGGAAATTCGAGCGACTTGAATAACTAATGATAAAGGACATAATGGAGTAGCCAATTGGCTATTCCATTAATGCATTAACTGCGGCAACCTAGTTTGGGCTAAGGTCTTCAACTGTATAGCAACGCAATACTTTAAAGTAAATATTTTCTTTTTCGCATAAACTACTACCTTTATACAGTAACAGTAGTTTATCAAGTGAGTGTTTATAGGCGCCGTTTCTGCTATCCAAAAAATTTCTAACTTTACCTATAAAATCAGACAATAAATGCCCGCATATTAATGTTTCAAACTAAACATTGGAGCTTGAAACTCACACCAACATTGTGAAACCAGTAATTCAATTAAAAGCACTGACGGTGACTTTCTTTCATTCCGGCTAGTTAGCCTAACCGTAAGTTCTAAGTGCCAAACCTTAATAAACTGGCACAACTTTGAAATCAAGCTCTAAATCTTTGTCGTTGAGGTGAATGAGTAAGCTGGCTGTTAGTACTGAAATCTAGATAGTCAGATGCAAAGCGCCTTGCCTCAGAATATCGATTGTTAAAGCATCAAGGTGTTTCTACTTTGTCATGCGCCAAAGTCAAAGTCTCTTTGGATAATAAAATCATCAAAGACAGTTATTTGTTCTGCAGCTTCAAATGGTGGCGCTCTTGCGCTATTGCCACCTCTAAGAGCTTCGCCCAACGAGCAGCACGCCAATGACTGCACTATTCAACGCGACTTCAACTTTAGGGCATAGACGACAAGTCATACACTATAATAAGAAATATAGTGTTTCATGGAAGGGTGACCCGCATTCAACTCTCGAAGTTTCCGTACTAATGGTCTATGAGCATCATAAATTGAAAACTGTCATTTCGACAATAACTACCAAAACCTCCTCTTAGTAAACATCACGCCACACAGTATTCCTGCCATTGAAGACTGGTACTAGAATGATGTTTTGCCGTCACTCGATGCCCATTGTGCGAAGTATGATTACCTATTAGGCCAGTGCGTGGCACGTGAAAACAACTTACTAGTCGCTGCAGAGCCGGCTAATTACCATCAACCGAGCCTGAAATATGGGCGATAGTACGTTATTAACCTCGTGATAGACGGGATTACTGATATAAAGCGGACGGTCAGTACTTTTTGTGGAATTGCTGGTTTGTGCTATGAGTTCAATCGGTCGATGCAACGCTATAGCTCAATAAAGTGGAGGCGTTGTCATGAAACAGAGAAAAAGAATTTATTATAATGCACAGCAGGGGGGCGAGATAAGGTCCAGTTAACTCTTGAACCTTTAGAGTCGAGCTGATTAGAAAAAGATTACGTATTGGCCAGCTTAGCTATTTTAGAAAAATTTAGCCTGAGGACGTTAGCGGAGACTTTGGTTGGTTTTACGTTATGTCTTCAATGCATTTTCATCGAAGATTATTAATTGCGAGTTCAGAAAAATATAAGTGAATCCGAGAGCTAAGGACGATGAGTGCAAAAAAAAAGCTTATCGTTAAACAAGCTTTTGTTACCCTTTCTGGTTTGCAGCAGGAGATTATGCTTTTATTTTTCTACGTGCAAGCAATCCACCTAGTCCAAGCATCATCATTACTAGAGCACCAGGAGCAGAAACATCTTGAGTTATTTTGAAACTATTGCCACCACTGTTCCTGCCCTCGGCCCAATACAACTCCATCGTATTCACACCACCAAAGAACTCGAATGAAATCTTGATAACATCACTGTTATTCCAATTGAGTTTCCACCAAATATCAGAGCTATCGTCAAATACTTTACTACCGACTACAAAAATTTCAGCACCCTTACCAGCATCTAAGCCAGCGAAAAAATCAAATGGGCCTTTTTCAGTATAGTCGAACGTAGCAACCAATTTATATAATGTGTTGTTGTTCTGTCTGCCTTTGAAATACAAACCTGGCAAAGCATTCAGCCCTGTGTACTCATCTTCGGGAGTAGCAGAAGTCGCAGAAGTATCCCAGTAAGTTTTCAAATCTAGCTCACTGAAGTTACTAGCTATATCGAGGCTTTGAATGTTAATTACCACTGCATTAGCGCTAAACGAGGCCGCAAAGAACAAACCCAATAAAAGACCTAATTTATTTCTCATCATAACTCCAGTAAATTTGATATTAAAGATATTAGCTGTATTAGCTATATAGACTCGTTAAGCAAACGCTATGCCAAAAAATAAAAGCTATTTATATCAACAGCTTGTGGGCAATTGAATTAAATCATATTTTTAGTTGTAAAAAAACCTGACATCTTTGACGTTAACTATTCGTCAACCTCAACTAATATTGAAATGGTATTCTGAAGCGAATGTATTAGAATTAGCGATCATAAAAGCTCAATAGGACCGTCTTACGGGGACGCTTCAACAACGACCCCTAACGCTCAGCATTTGCTCTTGCCGTCACAATATCCCAACTCTATCAAAAACACGATGTTCCGGTTGCTCGCACTTAGAACTAGACATACCGCATTATTTTAGCAAATTGCAATTAACTCATTAATCTCAATACCACAATAGTGGCAGTTCTTTTATTGTACCCTATATCGGTTAAAGGCCACCGTTACTTGATATCCTTTACAGTTTAGGCAACCATAACCTAGAATTTGAAAAACTAGGTTTACACCCGATAGCATTCCTAATCATTAAAAAAATCATTCAAATCATTGTTGTATTTTTTGCAAACCAAATGAAGTGACCTAAGCTCAAATTATCAAAAAAATAAAAGTGTCAGGATTTTTTACACTTATTTCGGCTTCATGGCATAGCAAACGATCAGTGCGTTTTAGCCAATTGGCGCTTTGTGCCAACACCAGACCTTCGAACCTAAAAAATCTGTTTATTTACACAGTTATAATTAAAAAATGCTAAATGACAACGTTTCCAATGGGCATAATAAGCATGTTCATGCTTAACTTTTGGATAAGCTACTTGTATCTAATTTTTTTAAATTAATTTTATTTTCACCCGCTGTATTTATCCAGCCCTGAAAGTCTGGATAAATATAAGGCATGGTTTGATCATAAAATATCAAATCTAGCTTAGTCTTTTAAAAAGGCTAAGCTTATGAAATAATGAAGAAAATTAACCGGATTGTCGAAGTAGGTATGAGAGTAGTGTTTGTATCTAACCCAACTTCCGCCTAATACGATGTTAGCCAAATATACCGCTAGTTGTCGCCGACAGAATAGCTTTTGTCACTATAATGTCATGTTATTACTGTTCAAAAAGTGTGATAAAGGTAGGAACAGCAAAAGGGATATAGAAGAATATTCAACAACGTCGATTAGAAAAAAGAATGGTCACAGGATCAACTTGCCCAATATTCAGGATTAAGCACTCTCAGGATCCAGAGAATTGAGAGTGCGCAGAAATTTGCTTTAACCTTATCTTTAGAAGCCTACATTCACAGAAACTGCGAGCAAAACTATTGCCGTGATTATAAATATGAACCAAAGTGGGAGTATAAACCGTGCCCATTGTACCCAACCAATTTGGGCTGTTGCTAGATAAGCGAGTAGCGTGCCCGAGGTGGGCGTTAACATATTAGTGATACCGTTACCGAATAAGAAAGCAACGACGGTGGTTTGAGGGGAAACACCAGACAACTGACCAATAGGCCCCATAATAGGCATACTGACGGCAGCTTGACCTGAGGTGGAAGGAATCAAAAAGTCCAAAAGTAGTTGCGCACCGAACATACTCGTCGCTGCTACTGTTGGGCTTCCATCACCAATCATCGCAACCAACTGATTTACAACAGAGTCGAGTATTTGCCCCTTTTCAAGCGCGACCGCAACAGCAGAGGCCACTCCAATTAATATACTGGCAAGTAACACTTTCTTCATACCACCAACAAAGGCATTCGCCGCACCATTGGCACCTAAACCACAGATACAGGAAAGTAGTATACTTATACCGATATAATAGGCTGACAAAGCCTCATGACGCCATTGCCATTCGTTTGAGGCATAAACTAAAAATCCAATGCTACTAATTAACACAATCAACATTGAACCGTGACGCCATGATAAACGTTCATGATTTATGTCTAAACTCACGATCCCTGTCACCTTCTGAGCACGGATAGTGATTAGCATGAAAGCAATGCCGATAGTCAGAAACACAAGGTAAAATATCGAACGCATCGAAGCGCCGCTAAATATTTGCAGTCCCACTAGGGGCTGTGCAATCGTCAGTGGCAAAGGATTGGAGATGGATGCGATGTAACCCACTTTCACTGATACCGTAACAATAGCAAAACCAATAATAGGCGATAACCCTAAGCGTTTTGACATAGCCACCATGATAGGAATAACTAACAAATACTCTGACGCGAGACCCAGGAAAGTACTACCCGCGGAGAAAACGATCATTAGCGCGATAGTGAGTACGTAAATATTCCCTTTTACCATACTCAATAAGCGCTCTAAACCGGCATCAATAGCGCCTGCTTTCGTCAAAATCCCGAACATACCGCCAATAATTAAGACCATGAATATTAAGCCACCTCCGCGCTCTAAGCCTTCAGGAATGGTCATTAATAGTTCAATAATACTAACCGGAGCGGCTTCATTTTCCGCTCTCTCACTTATCCGAAATATATCACTAATCGTTGAGTCTTTTTCGATAACCTGATAGCTGCCAGGGATCACGAGCCGGCCATTACGTTCAAATTGACCCGACTCAACAAAGTAGGTCATTGCGCCTGCGAGCAAGAGTATTCCTAACAGAATAATGAGCGGATTAAGGGAGCCTTTCTCCGCTTCTTGTTTCTCAGGTATCGGGTTACTCGTTGCTGAATTATCCATTACTGTTTATCCAATTGCAGGTGCTCTCTAATATAAGTAGCCATTGTGCACGCCACACTATCGAGGTCTTTACGTAATAAAGCAAACTGCGCATTCGGCTTGTATAACTGCTCGTCCATATAAAGCCTTCTATTGATTTCAATTTGCATACTGTATCGTGCAACATCAGGTTTAGCGTAATGCGTCACAAGATAACCTCCCTTGTAGGGCATATTGCGCACTACTTTATATCCTAATCTCGTGAAGGCATCTTCAATCGTTTGCACAAACTCTGGATCGCAAGCAAGTCCGTCGTTATCGCCTAAAATCACATCGGGCCTAGACTCACCGCTATCGATGTTCATCTTATTTCCCTTCGACTTCATAGAGTGACAGTCAACATGCCAAACTTTTCCAAAGCGCTCATGCAAATTATTAAGCCTATCGCTCAGCGCATTATGATAAGGCAGGTAGTAATCTCGTACGCGCATTTTAATCTCATCCATTTCTAAAGGTTGAGCATACAAAGCAACTCCCGGAAGTGCAAAGCGACGAATAAGTCCCATGCCTCGCTCGCTATATCGCGTTGGCTTGCACTCAGATGATGGAGAAGCTAATAACACTGGGTCAATATCATCACTTGCTCTGTTTAAATCAATAAACATTCTAGAATAGTGAGCACTTTGTAATACCGCACCATGCAGCACAGCCCCTTCCCATAGTTTATCAACAAATGCATCCCAACCTGTTTTCAACTGCTCAATTGACGCGCAGCAAGAAAAATCTGGCGGAAATTGTATACCGCTATGCGGAGAATCAAAAACCAAAGGTATTGCACTTTGAGCGTCAGGTTCTCGTACTGAATAAGTCTGAATCATAAATAATTAGATACCTAAAAAAAAGCCTATTGTTAGGCTTTTTAGGAAGATTAAAATTGGTAGCTCAACTGAAGATAAGTGAAGCGTCCGATTGGGTTGTAGGTATTCTGATCATAATTAATATTAGGATTGGTCAGCGAACTTGGCGGTTGCTTATTGCCAATGTTATTCACACCTAATTTTATGCTTATCGCATCATCAAAGGCATAATTGATATATGCATTATGATAAAGCACACTGCCTATATGTCTTGGCTGTTCCTCTACCATTTCATTGGTATCGCCTATGTAGCGTAGATTATAATTTAATGACCATGCAGCTATTTTATAGTTGCTGGTAAAGCTTCCGCGCCATTCAGGAAAAGCTTCTCGTAAATAAGCATTGCCTACCTTGTTTTCAACACGAACAGTACCGTCTGATAAGGTCGCACTCTCTTCAAACTCATCTAACTTAGACAGGTTAAGAGTAAAATTCCAGTCGCCAACATCAGAGGCGATGGCATAGCGCATGAAAACATCCATGCCCTCAACGCGCGTGTTATTTAAATTCACAGGACCATCAATTATATTTACAATTTCGCCATTATTGGCCCGACTAATCACCTCACAATTTTTACTTTGGGTCGCGCATAAATCTAGCACCGCTTGAGGTCCAAAAAGGCTGATCGTGTTATCAATTTCAATATCATACCAATCCAGTGTCACGCTAAAGTTATCCATAAAGGTTGGGAAGAAAACCACACCATAGGAGATATTTTCAGATGTTTCGGGTTTCAATAATCCATTACCGCCAGTGGTCAATTGAACGTTAGTTTCGCCCTGAACATAATTGCTTGGAACGCCGATACAACCGGGTAAACTGGGGTTGCCAGAGCACGGGTCTAATACCGGGGAAGAGCTGACGCGCTCACCTTCAAACAATTCTAAAATAGAGGGAGCTCTAAAACCTTCAGCCCAAGTCGCGCGAAATGAAAGCCCTTCGGTTGGAGAATACAATATGCCCGCTTTACTATTAGTTGTGCTACCAAAGGTACTGTAATCGGAAAAGCGGGTTGCTAAACTTACTTCAAGCAGGTCAGCAAAAGGCGCGTCCTTAATTAAGGGAATATTCAATTCTACGTAGGCTTCTTTTAGGTCGTACTCACCGTCAGTACCCACACGTGGCGATGAACTAGTTGGTCGATAGTTATTTAGTCTTGGCTCAGAATTGATAAAATTATCAGGCGTATCTTTGCCTTTCTCTTTGCGGTATTCGATACCTGCCGCAATACCCAAGTCACCGGCCGTCAACGCTAACAGAGTCCCCGTGATGTTTAAGGTAAAGTTTATCTGGCTTGCTTCATTTTCGTCTTTGCCGGTGAAATTAATATAATCAACCATTGCATCGCTGAGGGGATTGAAAAGATTAACCGGAACACAACCGCTAGCCAAATCAGAGACATCTACGGCGATCCCAGCAGTATTACAAGCCTGCAAGCCCAAAGCCAATTTGTCTAAATTCAATTGATTATTAGAGGTAAATTCACCTGAATTTTTAGCCCATGATAAAAAGCTATCCCAAGCCCAGTCTGAGCCTAAATCGATCTCTCCATCCAAGCCAATCCCGAAGCGCATGGTCTCGACTGTCTGATCATTTACGCGGTAACCATTTTCTACCATAAAAGATGTATGTCTAAAATCACTGCCACTAAACTCGACACCAAATGGGTTAACGCTAGGATCGTTGGCGATGGCAAAACCTCGACTCCCTCTTATAGGTGATAATGCAGGCGAAAACTGCTGGTCTGACTCACGACGATTATAAAGTGCTTCTATACGCAGGTTTGCTACTTCCATTGGTACCAGTGCTTGAAAATAGAGTGCGGCACGTTTGTTAGGGCCCACCACATAGTTGTTATCATACCGATTATAATTATCGTCGCTGGTAACTCCGCGCCAACTGTCTAAATCTGAACCATCGCTGTTTGGATCGCGCGTAATGCCACCACTGGGGATGGTAAAAGCTAACACTGAATTAAGGCTACTCTCCCGAAAAAGACCTTCAGGCGTGCCTGTTGATAATCCATTTAGAGGAACGGCTGTGATGTCACGATCTTGGGTGTAAATAGCATTTTGATCTGTAAAGCTAGCGGCGAACATTAGGTTGCTTTCACCAAAATCACGCCCCATTAATACGTCAATATTAACGGTATCTCTATCGCCTTCGCTGCTTTGACCATAATATGCTTTAGCACTTGCCCCTACATATTCGTTATGTGTGTATATATTTACTACTCCAGCTATTGCGTCCGCGCCATATATCGCGGTTGCACCGTCTTGCAATACTTCTACGCGTTTTACAATAACCTGGGGAATTGTGTTCAAGTCGACAAAGTCACGAAAACCTCGCGTTCCTGCACCGTTTACCCATCTCTGTCCATTGACCAACACCAATGATCGATTGTTACCTAAGTTACGCAAATTTAAGCTACTCGTACCATGGCTCGTGCCGCCAGAACCGTTGCCATTGAGACTCGCTCCAACCGAGGGAAGTTCTTGCAGTGCATCACCCAGACTGACAGCGCCCGTTTGGTTTAGCGCTTCAAGGTCGAGTTCCTGTACAGGGCTTGGCGTGTCACCTTGCCTTTTAATCCTTGAGCCAGTAATTGCAATAACCTCTAGCTGGTCCGCAGTTTGTTCATTGCCTATTTCACTTTGTTGCGCCAAAACGAGTGGCGTCATACCGAAGCATGCAAAAGTAATAGAAAGAGAAAGTAAGGTTTTAGGAAAGCTTGGCATGCGCCGGACTCCAAATTGTGAAGGTAGGTTTACGAACTTGATGTGTTGGAGTTTACAAACTATTTATTATCATGCAATATCATGACTTTAAGGTATCACCTTATAACATATTGTTATTGAGTTAAGTAGTGAGAATGACATGAAAAGCCCATTAAATACCCTCAGTCTAAAAAGCCTCGAAGCCTTTCGGGCCATCATAGAAACCGATTCAGCGACAGCAGCCGCAAAAAGTTTAGGCATTACTCAACCTGGCGTAAGCCGCTTACTCGCCTCTTTTGAAGAACATGTTGGTTTTGCGCTTTTTTATAGAGAAAAGGGGCGTTTATTTCCGACCGAAGAGGCCTTAGCATTATACAAAGAGGTCGAATTAACGTTGCAAGGAGCTGAGCGAATTGCACTTTTAGCCAAAAATATATTTAATTCAGATTTGGGCTGGTTAAAAATTGTCGCACCAAATTCATTTATTGCAGGCCCACTAGCCGACGTGGTGACCGATTTTTTGAGGCTTCATCCTAAAGTTAAAATATCATTGGATACCCACACTCCGGCGGCAGCCAGAGAGCTCGTTGCCCATAGGAGTGTAGACTGCGGATTTATTCAATTACCCGAAAACCATCCCGGTTTACTAGTTGAACCGGTGTTGAGCGGAATAACGGTGTGTGCGCTATCTCCTCAGCATCCACTGGCGAGTCAAGATCAAATCAGTATTCATGACTTACGCAACGAACCACTGATTTTATTAGGCAAAGGACGGTACTCCAGGACCCAAATAAACAGTTTATTTGGTCAAGCGAATATCAGCATGCAAATCAAATTAGAAACCCACACTGTCGCAATTGCATGTAGTTTTGCAAAACGTAACTTGGGTATTGCTATTGTAAATGAAATGCTTGCTGGGCAATATGCGGCGGATGATTTAGTGTTGATACCGCTAGTACCAGCATTAACCTATGAATATGGCTTTATTACTTCGTCACATGCACCGATGAATCGCTTAACGACAGCCTTTTTCAAACATTGTTTACAAAGTTTCACCGGTGCGCAGTAAACGGCAGTTTTATGCGTGTGATATTGTTTTAGGATTTTGACCCCACTGGTTTTCAGACTCACCACGTTGGACGAAATTAGGGCATCGATTAATGCTAGTAGTGTCTAATATGAAACGGCCCTAAAAAACAGCAAAAACGTTTGAGTCGCTTTAATTTTGTTGGATGTAACTACTTGTTGAATAGTTCGGGTTTATGGTTTATTTTATTTTTGCCAAATTCTTAAGGGGTTCTATCGTGCAATTTTCTCCAAGACGTCGACAGCTATTACGGTACTTACTTGCAGCTCCAGCATTGAGTCTACCTATGCGAGGATTATTCCAGAGATCAGAATCTCGTGTTCGGGTGACCTTCGCTGGTCAAGCCCTAATGAAATATCCCGTGTGCCGAGCACCCTATGATGGCCTTGTGGATGTGATCGCGGAGCTGCGGCGCGGGGATGTGATTTTTACAAATCTTGAGGTGCCGATAAAAACATCAGCTTCAGGTGTTCCCACACGACATACCCAATTTTTCCATGCTGGCTCCGAGACCACATTGGAATGCCTCCACGAGATGGGGTTCAATCTATTATCCCTTAGCAATAACCACGCATGGGATCTGGGCACTGCAGGGATTGTTGCTACACGTGATGCCGTAGATCTGTCAGGATTTGCTTACGCCGGCACAGGCAATAATATCACTCAGGCAAGCGCTGCTGGTTACCTAGAAACGCCCGTGAAGACAGCCCTGATCGCAATGGCCATGGGGAAAATACGCGACGGAGCTGCGGCAACAGGGACGCGGCCCGGAGTGAATGAGGTAGTATTAGGAGCAGATCTACAGCCTAATCCAGAGGATTTGAATCGCAATCTCGCTGCGATTAGAGCTGCGAGAGTTAACGCTGAAATAGTTATTGTGTACCTTCATAATCACGAATGGGGTGAGGATATGGCAATAACCAAGCCGTGGGCTCGAGAGTTTGCCAGACAATGCATTGACGCCGGGGCAGATATTTTCGTCAGTCACGGAGCGCCTTTATTGCACGGCATCGAACTGCAGCACAACAAACCAATATTGCATGGTTTAGGCAGCTTGGTGTTCCATTCTCATACAGATATTGGTTACTACGTTCCCGAGGTTTGGGAAACGGCTATTGTGCACGTCGACTTATTAGCAGGGCAAGTGCGTCACTTAGAAATAGTGCCAGTCGTAATAAATGAAGTCGGAGACGACCCTGTTCTGCAATGGCCAACTCGCGGGCGACCTAGGCTCGCCAAGGATGAGCAAGCGCATGGCATACTCACGCGAATGCAAAAAAAGAGCGCTGAACTCGGTGTAAACTTCCGTATTGAGAATGGACGTGGATTGTTAGATTTGGGCTAACTAGCCCACCGACCGCTTCACGCCCTAAGCAGTATTAGAACTGCTTCAGTCCGAACAACGCCGGGGTAAAGCGAAATTGTGGCTACATTGTATTTTCTTAACTCTTCGGCCATACAGGCTACCATATGGTCAGTAGCAGCTTTAGCAGCGCCATATGCAACGCCTTTATCATTTCTTTGTGCAGCAAAAAAAAGAGAGGTTAATTATCAAACCTTGCTCTTCTCGGGCTATTGACTCGAAGACAGATTCAACTTGAGCGTCGTCAACGTGGTCACATTGAATAGCGATGCATACCCCACCTAATTCTGATATCTCATTAGCTGTTTGATATATAGTGCCCGACAATTTAGATGCAGACTCCCCTTCATTTACGTATCGTCCTGATCATCTGAAATTTTATAAAACCAAACCCTAGGTGTTTAAATACTGGTGCGCAGTGGTGTATGAATTTGTTTAATTCTCAGTATTCAGTCGCTTATTTTTAAGCGTTAATATTTCATCACCATCGTCATTATAAGTACTCGTCGGTTGCCAACCCACATGCCGATAGAAACCATATGATCTGACGACTGGCGTTGCGGATGCGGCTAAGTACAATTCTTCATTCCCCATAGTAAATAGTTGATTGCTCGTACTGGACAAAAGTTCTTTTCCGATGCCAAACTTTTCATAACCAGATAGAACAGCAAGCACCAGTATTTCACCCGTAGCTGATCCACCAAAGCAAAAACCGACAATAATATTTTTTTCTAGGGCTACAGCGCCAATGATTTCCGAATTTTCAATTAACGGGGACCATGAAACAGCAGTTACACCAATTGCTGCTAAATCGTTCTTGGTAAACTGATTGTCACTAGTTAGCCCCCTTACTTCGATACATCGATCGATATCTTGGTTTGTAGCTTGTCTAAATTCTATTTTCATACATCGACTCTGGATTTTTGTATAACCTTAACCCAGCACATATGTCCGTAGCAAGAATGTATATCGCTCATTATTCGTATGCAACGAGCACATAACCTAAACAATCTAAGTGTAGATGATTAAGGTAGAAAGACTATAAATCGCTCTAAGCAGCCCGTTTTTCGATTTTTACGACAGTGCCAAGCTGTTCCGAGCGGCAGCAGACATTAATAATTTAATTAGGATATTAGATATTTTAAAAGCGAGTTAAGCTAGGTTACATGGAAAAGGGACGACAACATTTATAATATTTGGTAGCCTTCAAAATTACCTCAGAGTTAATTTTAAAGTTAGGTATGAACATGATGCTGAGCATATACACTATGCTGTTCTTCTTCACCTTGTCTGCGTTTGCACAACGGTCTTTTCCAATTCTTTATCCGAGAAATGAGTTTTAAACAAGTCCATTTGTAGCAAGGGTTAGGCCCCTTTGTTTTTTCTCAAATTTCTATTTCCAAAAACGTTCTCAAATAACGGCTTGGGATTGATGTGACAATTTCTAAAAAGGTCAATTATGATTCGCAACACTTTTTTTTATACTATGCTAGTTTTTCTAGTGACGGGATGTTCAGCGCAAATCGAACACGATAATGAGGCTAAAAGTCTTAGTAAATCGACTCCGCTTATACAACCTCAGGCTGCAGTACTCACTAATCATGTTACTGAAAGCGTAACGCTTCAACTAGCTAACACTGAGGGAAATCCTGTTAGAGCAGCATCTCAAAAAGAGTTGTTTAAAGCAACAATTGCAAACGATATGGGGAAGATTGTTAATCAGCAATCACCTGAATTTACCGTGATAGCAGAAAAGAGTGTTTTAGATAATTACCAAAGTCTCATGTTCGTTGTAACTTCTTATCTCAACTCTCTAGACTTGCGAATGTCTGATATCGTTTTCTTTCAACACCAATATACATTTCAAGAGATACAAATAATTGAAGGCGGAACTACGAAACAAATCGTAATGATACCAGTCGATTTTTCTTTGAATGAGACTAACGTAATCAGACAACTCAGTACGATCGTTCACGAGATGATTCACATTGAAGGCGCATACAAAGCGCAGTTTGTTACAAAACCAGCATCAATTAGGTTTAGAGAAGAGTACGAAGCTCATAGGCTGGGTATCTGTACTAACTTTTGGGTTAATGGATTTGGAGGTCAAATATTAAGCCGAGAAAGGCTCAGCAACGCTTCTATCGACCCGGTAGTTGAAAATTACTATGAAAAATATAGTCGTGAAGCTTTGCATTTAGAAAAGCTTGATGGACTGCCAGAGGGTCTGTTGATTTCTGCTCAAGCTAGGGCTTTGGTGATCCAAAACTTTAACTACTTCAATATCAATTATTGTGACCCTTTTCATCTAGCAAATTCAGAAGTAGAGAGCATGTACGAGAGTTTGAAAAAAGTGAGTTCAGGTAGCGTTAATATTTTTTTGGATGTAAAGAAATTCAATTGATTACTGCATTCTACGGTAACTTGGACCTGGAGTCTTTAGACTAAGTTCAGGTAGGATACCAAAAAACGCTTAAACAAGATTAATTTAACGAAAACAGCTTCGTCCGAAATCTGCAAATTTTTGCCTGGTCAATTCGGTCTCAAATACAGCATAAGCCGACGTACGCGGTTCAAATTAGATATGATACGATTTTCACAATAACCTAAATTAAAAGATTCTAAACATATTAAGTTTCAAAAAATGCCTCCATGGAATATCTCGCGTTTGATGAGAGAAAGCGGACGGTCGAAATTTTATACAAGGGCTTTAGAAAGCTAAGAAAACGTTAGATTTTTTATAATCTGGCAACACTAAAATCCCTGCAAAGAGCAATACTTTGCAAAAATTCCGTTATTTGGTACATTACAGCGATAAGGAAAAAATCAAGAAACGTTGTTTTGTAGAACCCTTCAAACAAACTAAAAGGATTTTAGTCATGCTACAAACCCCACATACCAAGATAAATCAAACGACAGCATTGCCGGAATTTTTTCGAGTAATAGGTTGTTATGTGGCATGACTAAGAGAAAGTATAGCCTGTTATTTCGCCATCTGTATTTTTGGCTATACGGGTATTATAGGTATTGAACCAAGTTGGGTGTCTAAGAAGCGTAAAAAGGATTAGCAAATTAAGCCAAATGTTTAAAATAGATATGTAGAAGGCTCGTTATTTCAAGAGTCCTACTCATATGTTTTTAAGGGGTTAATTTCGGGTTCGCGAGTATTCGTTGTTTGGTCTGCGCTGGTCAACACCAGTTGTTGTTTCAACGTCAAACAAGTACGATTCAACTTAGATGGTTAACGCAAGGAGGCATCAATTGTTTAATCAAAAGCGTAATTACGTTGGGCAACATAACAATCACTCGCTGCGCTCGCTGGGGAAATTTTACGGTCGCATTTCGCTGCGCTCAAAAGCTGCGCCCATAAAATTTCCCGTTATGTGGGGTGCTATGTGGTGTCTATTAAAGGAATTATATGAATAAAGCAATTGAAAGACTTGACGAAAAAACCAAACGTTATGACCTACAATTATTAATTATTTTGGGTTTCATTTTATGCGCAATCACATTTTTTGCTGTGGGTTTAATGTATGGCCAAACTTTTGATAATGTTTTATTGGCCAAGCTGCTAGTTTTTATGGGCGTGGTAAATGGATCTATGGTTTGGTATTTGTTGCGTAAACTTAAAGAGGTAATAAATCCAGCATGACTTAAAAAGTATTAGTGAAAGTTCTTTCTCTCAAGAGTCACTCTCATCTGTTTTTAATGAGTTATTTTCGGGTTCGCAAGCATTCGTTGTTTGGTCCTCGCTAGTTAACATTAGTTGTTGTATGAACGCCAAACGAGTATATTTCGACCTAAATGGTTAACGTAAGGAGACATGGAATGTTTAGTCATAACCGTAATAAATTCGGGCAACATAACAATCACATCAACTCACTCGCTGCGCTCGCTGGGAAAATTTTACGGTCGCATTTCGCTGCGCTCAAAAGCTGCGCCCATAAAATTTCCCGTTATGTGGGGTGTTATGTTTTGGAAGATTTAAATATATGAATTTAAGTATGGTAAAGATACTTACTTTGATATTTGTAAGTGCCATTTTAGTGTCATTCATTTTCATCTCAAATGAGGCAAGAAAAGAAATTTACTACCTTTGCGGCAACTTCAATAAAGGTGTTTCATACTTAAGCGTGACGAGGCAATTAGATACTATCAGTCTCTCGCGTTATAAAATTCAAGACCTAGGCATTAATAAGCAAATTGTGCATAGCAGCAATCTTAACTTTCATTTCTTTAAATGCACCATTAGATTCGATATAAATGGAAAGGTAATCGCTGCGGTTTATACCTAGCTAATAAAGCTAGCAATGTTGCAAGCTCGTTCTTTCAAGGGTCACGCTCATCTGTTTTTAGTAAGTTATTTTCGGGTTCGCGAGCATTCGTTGTTTGGTTCTTGCTGGTCAACATCAGTTGTTGTTTTAAATTCGAACAAGTATTATTTTACCAAAATGGATAACGTAAGGAGACATGGATTGTTTTATCAAAACCGCAATGATTTCGGGCAACATAACAATCACATCAACTCACTCGCCGCGCTCGCTGGGAAAATTTTATGGTCGCATTTCGCGTTGCTCAAAAGCTGCGCCCATAAAATTTCCCGTTATGTGGGGTGTTATGTTTCAAGGTAGGTTCAGTTGACTTTTACAACTAGTATTGAAAATTTAATGATACCTGACTATTACTCTAAATCTTTGGAAGTAACAGGGGCGATTGAATTGGTCTTGATGAAAAGTAAGTCTTTGGGCCGTCATGTTTTAGTAGTCAAATCACTTGATGAAATTTTGGATTTATCGGCTGAAATAGCAATAGTCAGAAATGAAGTGAGCAAACTAACAAATGCTTTTTGGATCTTTAGAGAGGTTGGAGCATACATTGTGTTTCGAGTTAATCAGCTACCTGAATTAAAACCTACCGATATTAAAGTAGATAGAACAGGCTTCCATGCTGTAATAGTTCAAGGAGTTCATTTTGTCTCAGCTTCTGGGCAGCATTTGTACAATCATACAAAGTGGTTAAATCATACTTTTGGTGGCGGAGCTGGCATCGCACAAAGGATCGAGTCAATTGAAACATAACAAAAACATTAACCGGACACAGACAAGAGCAGCCAGCGCCGGTTATGTAGGGTGTTAATGTCTGCTATAGAGCGTAGCCCTATCAGAAACCGAATATCCCCAATGACAACTGATCGCTCTAAGGAGACTAAATCTTCGAAAATAGCTACGTCGCCTAACTGCCCATTGGCGTCATACAAGTAACATAAGGTATGGTTTTTTGAGCGTTTCGCCCAATCTATAACATTAGTCTTGGAAAAATTAGTTGAATTATGGTTACTTTTCCTAACCAACACATCGATGAAATTAGATTGTATTTCATGCAGTGCACCCAGCATGATTGACCGAGCTCCTCAAATCAAAGAGGCCCACGACTCTTCGAATCGGGCATTTAGAGTGTATCTCGAAAAGAATTTTTCTGAATTAGATCTGATTCGGTCTGTTTTGCCTTCTCCGCGAATGGCTGCCGTTGGCTTGACTGCGATCATGGATGGTTTGTGGCTAGAGTGGTGTTTATCTAGTAAAACCTTTAGCGCTGATGAAGCTATTTCATTATGTGAACAATGGGTTGATGCTGCTTGGAAGCATCCTAGCTAATAGGAAGTTCAGCGATAAACTTAGCGCCCGATAGTTCTGAAGATTTGCAAAGCTTAATACTGCCATTATGCCAATCTAGAATGCGTTTCACTATTGCTAAGCCAAAACCATGACCTTTGTTACTGTTATTTGGGCCTCGCACAAATGGCTTGAGCAAGTCAGTGTGCAAGCTCTCATCAATTCCATCGCCATTATCAGAAATCGATATTGTTGCCATTTTATCCTGCTTCGTTAATTTTACGCACACAATGCCATTTCCATAAGCAATTGCGTTGTGCAGCAAATTATTTACGACCATCCTTATATAGCTCGCATCAGCAAGGACATAAAGCGTTTCTAGCGGGTTTTCATAACGTATTTCTAAGCTTTTTTCTACGTTTTCTTGTTGCACATTGCTAATGCAATTTGTTATCAACTCATCAAGATCAAGCGCTTTTTTCTCCATCGATAGCATATTTTGATCAAGGCGTGCATAGCGCAACAAAGTTTCAACTAAAGCGGTCATTTCGGCCACATTGTCACTTATTTTTTGCTCGTAAATACGACGTGTTTCGGGCTTGTCTTCCTCTCTTAGTGTATCAATTCCAAATTGAATTCTGGCCAGTGGGGTACGTAAATCATGGGATACAGCGCTACCCAATAACTTTACATCGGTAACTAAGTCGTCAATGCGTTGCGCCATATGATTAAATTCATGTTCTATTTCACGAATATACGAAGTCGCAGAAACTTCAATACGCTGGGTTAAATCTCCCTCGCCGAATGACTTTGCAGCCTTCCTTAGTCTGATAAGTCGTATTATCAGAGGGTATACCCACAGCAACATTAAAACTGTAAGCGCCGCATAGAACAGCAATGTAAAAAGGTAATTAGTGTTGTCTTCAGTGGGGGCAATATTTTCAATTGGCGTTTTAAGTGTGAATATTTGCTCAGTGGAGGCCAAAAAATAGTGAAACGTTAAATATTCGGCACTTTCCAACAGCAAAGGCTCACCCTGTTGAAGTTGACCTAACAAACCCGCAGGTAAGGGAAGTTCAGTAATATCAATTAAGCCAACTTGGTATTCGTTATCGGACTGCTGCCAATGTTCAATAAACGCCGTTTTATTGGATATTTGTTCAAGTGAAGAAGCTACGCCGTTGCCTAGCTGCTCCATTAACTTTAGTTTATCAACATCTCGGGTTTGCTGTTCTGTATGATATTGTTCATAGGCAATGTCAACCAACCAGCCTACGCCAAACGTTGCCGATATTGCCATCAAAATTAATGAGTAAGTGAGTACTCGCATATGATTAATTACCCCTACCAAGCGTCTTTAACAAACAAGTATCCTTTTCCCCAAATCGTTTTTATTCGCGTTGACTTAGAAGACGTATCACCCAATTTCTTTCGAAGTCGTGATATTTTTAAGTCAATTGAACGATTAAACCCGTCATAATCAAATCCTCTTAATTCTTTAATTAAGTCATTTCGAGAAACGATTTGGCCAGCTTGTTTAGCCAAAATCCACAAAAGGTCAAACTCACTGGTTGTTACTGGAATATTTTCTCCTCGTAAAGTCACAATCATAGTTTGTTTGTCTATTTCCAAACGGCTAAATGTCAGCTGTTTAACAACATCAACTATATCGTTTACCCTACCGGATGGATTAGACGCGTGTTGCTGGCGTTCCAAATGCTTGCGAATCCTAGTTAGCAAAGCTCGGGCTCTTACAGGCTTTGTGAGGTATTCATCAGCCCCCATTTCTAGCCCAAGCACTTCGTCAATTTCCTCATCTCTAGCAGTTACCATAATAATCGTGTTAGTAAATTCTGGGCGAACAACTTTACATACATCAATACCGTCTATGCCAGGGAGCATGCCATCTAAGATAACGATATCAGGATTATGGCTTTGAATATGAACAACGGCATCTTCACCATTGTGCATAACAGCTACAGAAAATGCTTTATTAAGCAAATATTCCTGCATCCATTGTGCTAATTCAATGTCATCCTCGACGATAAGAATGTTAGGTTTTGTTTCTTCCATTGTTTCGATTTTCTCCTAGAACATTCGCCATGTTGAATGTGAGCGATTGTTTTTCTTGTAGACCCAAGCCATCTCCAATTTAGCTGAACCAAGAATGATTTTGCTATTTTGCGGCTTTAAAGAAAATACGACATTATCTTTTGCAACAATTTCGCGAGCAAAATCACCTACACGCTTTCCTTGCCAGCATTGTAGTGACGATTCTTGCTGAGATGAAAATAAACAGTAATTGCCTTGCTCTTGAAGCGACCACGTAATTTCAATGTCAACATAACAAAGACTACCCTGATTCAAAGCTATGCATTGTTTTGGGCTAATGCTTATTACCCCTTCAGTTTCTGAGGCGCTAGCATTTATCGACAATATAGAGATAACAAACACAATGAATATGTTTAGGCTTTTCGTTGCTTTAGAGTGAACTTTCATATTTCACCCCTACTAAAACACATAACTAAACAAAATACCGACTTCGGTTTTTGCTTCATTACGCCCAGGTAATTGACTAGTCGCTCTAATGATAGGGCTATCAGTAATACTGTCCGCAAAATCTGTATATCTAACATAACTTTCAAAAAGTATGTTTTCGCTAATGGGATAACTCGCGCTCACTTGCGCAGTAACATCAAAACCACTAGTAGCATCATAACTTGGACCTCCCGCGTTTTGCAGGGCTGCACTGGGTTCGAAATAGTGTTCGAGTATTTCTTCTGAGCGATACTCTATTCCCGTTGTCGCATTTATTCCCCAATTTTTGAGCTGCCATGAATGACCCATCCACAAAGAGGCATAAACACCATCATCATAATCATTATTTAGTAACACGGGTGCCACTAGAAACTGCACGTTTGTGTTGCCAAAATTGCCTGTTGCTCGCAAGCCCAGCATTTCGCTGGCGCCGCTTTTATCAATGACTGTAAATGGCTCTAAAATGCCTTCATCATCAACAAAATTGGCAATTATTTCGGTACTTCCAAATGCTTGAATAGTCGTAAGATCAAAATTCCAATGTGTTGTGTTATAAAAATTATAACCAATGTTTAGACCCTCTTGACGTTCATTTGCACCATAGGATGCTTCAACAAACAAGCCATTTTCCATTTGATAACGACCCACTAAAAACATCGCTAAGCCATTCCGTTCGTCTTTATATGGATTTTGATCAAACTTGTAACCAAGTCCAACTTTTAGAAAGCCTCCACTAAGGTCTTCCTGATTTTGTTCCGTCTCGGCCCAAAGTTGTGAGGAATTAAATGCTAATAAACTGAGCGTTAAAATAGTAATTACTTTTCTTTCTGACTTCTTCATGTTCCACCCTTGTTAGTTGTTAAGTATTAGTTCACGAAGAAATGATAGAGAAGTTGATAGTAAATAGACGTAACACTGTTGGTCAATATGTACCAATTTGTATCCTTAATGAATTAGATGGGAATGAAGGCAAATGTAAATCCAGTATTTGAGATCTAGTATGTCGTGTTTGCAGAAAGTATTTACAGAGCTTATTTTTATAGTGGTCTGATTTTTTTAGGCCGCCAGATTAACACTACTCCTACTTTTTATTGATGGCAACAACCAGCCAATAAGGAGTATAAGAAGAATAAACAGTATACCTGATCTATTCAACAGGGCTTGATTTTGTTGGGTTCAGGGTCATTTAACTGACTTTTGGAACAGGTCGACGGATGAAAAAGTCAGGATTTAATAGCGTTAGGTATGGGTTTTATCCGGTAATGTCTATGTTGAAGACACGCCTGAGGCGTTGGGCAGTCCCTGCTAGCCAACTCATGCTCCTAGCGTGATAAGGCTTATCAGATTGGCTGTGTTCTTTATTGACTCGTTTAGGGCTGTTTTCTCTCTCGCTGTGAAGCAGACGTTGTGAAGCCGTAACCTGTGCTCTAAGGTTACTGTTGGGCGCGAATACGCCGAAGAACCTTGTAAGGTTGAGTCTAGGTGGTGGAATTAGTGCGGCTAGTTTGCCAATAAAATCGATTGGCGAGAAGAATATATGGCACGCCGGTTACCGGTTGTGCCATCTCTATAAGGCGTCTTCAATTCATATAGTACTTGCCCGTGTTGGGTCATGCTTAAACGCTGCTCGCTGATAGCGGGACGACTGATGTATCGGCAAAGTCTTTCTAGCTTGTCTGGCTCAAGGGCATTGGCGAACACTCCAGCATGTAAGGAGAAACCGGAAGTGTTGGCTAACTGACCGTATTCACCGTCGCTACTGGCAGGTAGGGTTTGCAATGTAAATACCTTTTGTCCTTGTTGTGGTCCTAAAGCTATGCGGTAACTGACTGAAGCGCCTTGTAGTTGCAGCAAACTATCTTCGTCATCGATAGGTAGATTTAGGTAGGTGTTATCCATGTCGCGAACCACGAGACCTGCTTTTTCTAAATACCTGGCGATGCGATGGCTGATGGTGTGAACCAGCGTTACCATGTCGTCATGCGAAGGGGCCTTGATGCGGGTAAAGGTTGTGCCACCCCAAGGGTTTTCACTAATCGCTCCTTCTAAAAACAGCATGTGAAAGTGGATATTTAGATTCAGTGCGCTACCGAATCGCTGAATGAGGGTGACAGCACCCGTTTTTGCTTGTTTGTTAGAAAATCCAGCGCATCCCACAATGTGAGTGGAAATGGCACGGTGAATGATAGACATGACTTTACTTAATTCAGTAGGATATCGGGCTAGTAACAAGCGAAGTGGGATGGGTAAGCTCAATACCCACTGGCGAATAGGGTAGCCGTGTAGTACATCATCGACCAACAAAGCGGCACTTTCAGCCATTCTTCTAGCTCCGCAACTGGGGCAAAACCCCCTGCGCTTGCAGCTAAAGGTAACCAGTTTCTCATGCTTACAGTCACCGCATACTACCCGTATAAAACCATGTTCAAGACGACCACAACGCAAAAAATCATTAAACTCTCGTTCTACATACTTGGGTAAGTATTTTCCTTGCTCGGCTAAGTTTGCTGTAAATTCAGGGTAGTATCGTTCGACCAATTGATAAAGTAGCGTGGTTTCAGGGCGGTGCCGTTTGTACTTTTGTTCTTGATGTATTGCCAGCACTGCCTTCATCCTTGAATAGTGACATTCAAGGGTTTCAAACAAGCGTTTAGAAAACGACTGAACAATCGGCCTGATTTTCGATGCAGTATCTCCGTATCAAACTGAAATGTCCGCTCCAGGGAGTGACAATTCGAAAATCCAATATGACCGCTTATCGCTGGCTTTGCAGTCATTTCCAGCAAAAGTTTAACGACAGGTAACTGCCCTTTTTTGCCTGATTAGGTAAGATCATCATATTGTATATTTTGTCAAATCATAACGGGCTTGAATACGTCATAAGCCGACTGTCACTGCTTTTTAGCCAATTGGCGCTTTGTGCCAAAAGCGGACGTTCTTAGCGCCTCACATAAACGACGCTAGGTGCTTTTGCCTGTGTCCGGTTCATAGTTTATTCTGTGCCTCGAATTCGAAGAGACAAAAGTTTATGTGATTTTTTATTTGATAGTTCCCATATGTACCACTTTTCCATTGCTAAATGAGATAATGTAATCCTTACGCTTGATTGTGTAGAGTAAATCCTCACTTTTAACCATATTATCGCCAGAAGTAACATCCGTATATTTGGGTTGACCGCAATATGAAATCACTTCTAATTTGCTTGTACCAGATGTAACCCATCCGCCTTTGCACTTAATATTGCTTACCCGATTAGTGTCTTGAGCAAAAGCAGTAAGACTAAATAATATAAAAAGTACTCCGAAATAACGCATAATAAAAATTCCTCTTTTTACCAATATATTAATAGAGTTTAAACCACCTAATTCAGTTTTGCTTAACCAACTGTGTCATAACAGTCTATTAATGTGACCACTTCACTTGAAAGGTCACATGCCTTACAAGCTAGATTACCTTTAAAAAGCAGAAAATCCAATGTCTGCAATTCGCTTACACTATCAAAATATTGTCTAAATTTTTCGTATATATTTACAGAGCCAACGGCGGTTTTTAGGCTCACACGAGTCGATCAATCTAGCCCAGCTCAACTTACGGCAATTGTCAATTTCCAGTCAAACAGCGACGATGAAAATCAACCAAAGCTTAGGTCAGCTATAAGGCAATTTTTGTCTTTAACCAAATTCACTCAACGTCTCCTATGCGAGATCGCGTTCCAGTCACGTTCTATTCAATCGTATAACTATAATTCGCTCTTAACGAAAGTAGTCACTAAAAACAAGTACAGCGGCTAACTGTCCATCGCCGTCTGTCGAGGAACATCCTTATGCGTCCGCTATGTCTAATAGTGCAGATCATGAAATGTCGGAAATTGGCACAAGTTGCTTAGATGCTTTCTTGGCATCGACCATTTGAACTCGCACCGTATTCAAGACCATCGCTTTCTTTTCGATGCATTGTATTTACACAGCGTTAGGTGCTTCATGGTCCGTGTAACCTTGATCGACAACTAATTGTGCTGTTTTTAATTTACATTCTGGACTAAATGTCCGTCTTATTTTTTTGCTCATCTTTGGCTCCTAATATTGCTATGCTGCTAGCATAAAAATCTCTTGTTAGGTGGCTAAATTAACTATGCCACTACAATATACTCTTGCATTTTGGCATTAATGCGCAATAAGCGTTGCTCACAAAAGCCTTAATTAGTGCCAAAAGAAGACGTTGGTTTTTGCACGGGTGTTGTGTATGTGCCATTCTCGCTGACAGATACAGCATAGGCCGTTAGGAACAAGCTGAATAAAACTACTAAGATTTTTTCATTGTTGCTTTATTATCGTTATTTAACGGGTTGGATTGGAACGTTGGCTGCTGGATTAAGAACTAATGGAATTAAAATAAAAAAATGCTGCAACCATAATAAATGATGCAGCATTTTGACTGTCAAAAAACTAATCAAGCTGTCAATACAAACGTAGTAGAAAGCCGTAATCAGTTTTACTATCTATCAGCGTTCATGACTTTTACCCAAGCGGCAACGAAGTCGTTTACAAACTTCTGTTTGGACGTATCAAAGGCATACACTTCTGAAACGGCACGTAGTTCAGAGTTTGAACCAAAGATTAAATCGACCGAGGTTGCTGTCCACTTTGCTTCCCCTGTACTGCGATCAAGACCTTTGTAAACACCGTCTTCCTCAGATTTCTGCCAAACTGTCGACATATCTAACAAATTGACAAAGAAGTCATTGCTTAATGTTCCAGGTTTAGACGTTAACACGCCATGCTTTGAGCCCGCGTAGTTTGCATCTAATGCACGTAGTCCACCGATTAATACTGTCATTTCAGGCACTGAAAGGTCAAGCTGATCTGCTTTATCAACTAACATTTCTGTAGGCGACTTATAACTTTCTTTTACGTCAAAGTAGTTACGAAAGCCGTCAGCGCTAAGTTCTAACAATGAAAATGAATTAACACCCGTTTGTTCTTGTGTCGCATCTCCACGTCCAAGATTAAAAGGGACTTGTATTTCATGCCCTGCAGCTTTAGCCGCTTGTTCAATTGCAGCAGCTCCACCCAGCACAATCAAGTCAGCTAATGATACTTTGTCGCTATTAAACCAACCACCATTGGCGTCGCTTTGAATGCCTTTAAGAACACTTAGCACCTTCTCTACTTCCGCTGGATTGTTTACGGCCCAATCCTTTTGCGGAGATAAAGCGATACGAGCACCGTCTGCACCGCCACGCATATCCGTGTCACGATAGCTTGCAGCAGAAGCCCAAGCTGTTCTAACTAATTCTTGAACAGTGAGGCCTGAATCAAGTATTTTAGATTTCAGCTTAGCAACGTCCTTATTATCAATGGTCGACATCGTATCGTCTGAAATAGGGTCTTGCCAAATTTGAATATCTTCAGGCACTTCACTACCTAAAAAGTTTCTTCTCGGGCCCATATCCCTGTGTGTTAGCTTATACCAGGCTTTTGCAAAGGCGAGTTGATACTCTTTTGGATCGGCTAAGAAACGCTCAGCAATCTTTCTGTACTCAGGGTCAAACTTAAACGCTAGGTCTGCAGTCGTCATTACAGGCGGATTAAACTTATCTTTTACATGCGCATCCGGAACTATCTTGTGCAACGACTCGTCGGTAGGTATCCACTGAATTGCACCTGCAGGACTGCGTGTTTGTTTCCACTCAAAATTTAGAAGATTGCTAAGGTATAACGAAGACCAGCGTGTTGGTGCCTGTGTCCACGCACCTTCTAAACCACTGGAGATAGTGTCTTCAGAATGTCCTTTGCCACATTTATTTTTCCAGCCTAACCCTTGTTCTTCAACACCAGCTGCAGCTGGCTCAGGACCTAAGCAATCGGCAGGTTTATGTGCCCCGTGCATTTTGCCAAAAGTGTGTCCACCAGCAGTTAACGCCAATGTTTCTTCATCGTTCATTGCCATACGAGCGAATGTGGTACGGATGTTTTTAGCTGAACCAATAGGATCAGGCACCCCTTTTGGGCCTTCTGGGTTTACGTAAATTATACCCATATGAGTCGCCCCTAATGGACGTTGAAGTTTGCCGTCGCGGTCTTCACGATCACTTGCTAGCATTTCGAGTTCTGGACCCCAATAAACTAAGTCCGGCTCCCAATCGTCTGCACGACCACCAGCAAATCCATAGGTTTCGAAACCCATATTTTCTAACGCAACATTACCAGTTAGCACTATTAAGTCTGACCAGGAAAGCGATTCACCGTACTTCATTTTGATCGGCCAAAGTAATCTTTTTGCTTTGTCTAGGTTAGCGTTATCCGGCCAGCTGTTTAATGGTTCAAAGCGTTGCTGAGCGCCAGCAGAACCACCGCGGCCGTCTAACGTGCGGTAAGTCCCTGTGCTATGCCACGTCATGCGAATAAATAAGGGGCCATAGTTACCAAAGTCGGAAGGCCACCAATCTTGTGAAGTGGTTAACAAAGAGTCTATGTCTTTCTTGACTGCAGCGAGATTTAGTTTACTAAAAGCCTCACCGTAATTAAAATCTGACCCGTATGGATTTGAGCGCGTGTCGTGGTCACGCAGAGCGGACAGGTTGAGTTGTTCAGGCCACCAAAACTGATTTGTTTTTGCTTCATATGCTTTAGTTACACCCGAACCAATTGCACCTTTGGGTTTACTTATTTCGGCAGTTTGCGCCAACACAGCGCAGGACATAAACAATAGACTGATAGCCCCTGCAATGCCTGTAGTCGAAAATAATTTTGTTTTATTCATATTCCATATCCTTAGTTCAACAAAAAAGCGAAGTGCGAACGGCGTAGACATCTCACATAATTTTTTATTATCAACGTGATGCTTGCCGGCTGCTATTACGAACGTACTCGTATGGGAAAAACTATAGACCTAAAATGTTAAAAGCAGCACTAAATAAAATCGATTGATATAATCGGAAAATGTGTGGAGGGTTATTTTATACACAACCAGATAGCGTCATAAACAAATTAGCTCCTGCTGCTTTGTTTATGTATTTCAGATAGACCCGTGGTTCATACGAGCAATCCATGCTCGCCCTGAACTCGGGGCACACGATACCAAGTATCACCTAATCGTCCACGGTTCTTTTTTAGACGTTTGCAGTATCGTTGACCAGATTTCTGACACTCGTTTCTGGAACCGCTTGTTAACTTGACAGCACCCCACTTTATCCTGTGACCTTTCATTCCGGTTTTTGCAAATTGCAAATTTATCACTATTGGATTCTCATTTTTTATATAACGGTTGAGCAAGTTTAAAAAAAAGAGAGTCATCAAATTGGCCGAGCGAACTTGTTAGGCCTCATAAACATTGGGATAACAAGCCGCATTGCCGCTAAATTTCTTATCAAACCAGCTCAAAGTAAAGATGGCATGATAATTGGAATAACAAATTAACTCTTAGTAAATGAGGTTTATAAGGAAGTATTCTAAAGCCATTCGCTTCAAGTTTATTTTTTATTTACCCTCAAATGAATTAAGGGATAGTGACGTTAGGGCTTAATTAAGCTCTGAGCAAGATAACTTACTTAAAATGAAGGTGTATTATGAAACGGATAAATATATTACTAATCACCACGATGTTTTCTTTTGTGTCTAGCGTACACGCAGGTTTTATACCCTTAGATTTGTTAGATACAGAGCTAAATGACAAGTCGACCTATGCTGCTCTATATGTAACTTTGGGCGCACGGTCAACTCTTGGTGGCAATATGCAGGGCTTCGCGCCAATTACGACCGGCGTAAACTCAGTGGTCGGGGGCAATGTCTCGGCAGGAACAGCGGTGACATCTGGTGCGGGCTCAAGCATTGGTGGCTATATTCAGGCTGGAACCACCGCCATCACTGGCGTGGGTGCAAGCGTCGGTGGGAGTATTTTTAGCGGAACCACCGCTGGGACTGGTGCCAATTCAAGTGTCGGTGGCGATATTGAAGCTGGAGGGCTCTATTCGGCAGGCTTTGGCGCTTTAGTGAGCGGCAACATTAATGATCAGCTTGCGCTCGTGCCAGGGTATATTGCACCCGCCGTTATAAATCAGAAAGCTCAACTTGACATTGTGCAAGCAACGCTGGACCAGTTGGGAGTAACAGAGGGATCAACAAATCTCGACATCACATTCGGTTTAGTCAACGAGACGCTCTTTGCTGGTGTCTATGATAGTTTAAATTATCTGACCATAAGGGCCGGTAAAACCCTAACCCTCGACGGTCTGGGTGTAGACGGCGATTTTCTTTTCAACATCCATAACTACCTGGACTTTGCTGCAGGCTCAAAAGTAGAGCTGATTAATTTTACCGATAACAGTAATGTTGTCTGGAATGTAATTGGCGATGCGGTTGGCTCATCTGGCTATATGCAAGCTGCTGCAGATGTCAGCATAAGAGGTTTCATTTTTGCGCACGGCTATGTGAATACAGGTGACCGTACGACGTTAAATGGTGTAGGTAATTCATGTGGTGGCGCTTTTTCAGTGAATGACTACGTCTTATTTGGGGCAGACAACATAGTAGGCGGGTTGGGTTGCGATACGGATGTCAAGGTTCCTGAACCCGGAACGGCTATATTGCTGTTTGGTTTAGCGGGCTTGTTATTTTCCCGATACAGAAAATAATTTTATTCGGCCTGTCATCCAGCCCTGTAACTACCCATCGTTCCCAAGGAGTTATACCGTCATCAAACATAGCGACTCTTTTGAAAAAATGGGGCAGAGTCTGAGGGATCCCCACGAATATTCAAGCATCAAAATTGCCAGCAATCATAGTTCTGAGTTTTGAAACGCTTGTCTACGAAGCTCGCAAACCTACATAGCGAAACGATAATATTCGCTTTGTCTTAACTGTGTTCGTTTGATAACGACGATGTAAACCTGCCGTGAAGATGGCTAAGCCTATAATGTTAGCCAGAATACAGGCAAGCGCGACACCTGTTATGAGCGAATTATATTTATGTGACTGAATAAAACGTGACTGGAACTCACATTGTGAGCCGAGCAGGCTTTTCCAATAAACAGGCTAAAACGGGGGCTGTTAACCTAATTCAACGTTTCGGCAGCGCCCTCAACCCACTCTAAAAGCCAGCTGTGACAAAAGGCAGTGTATGTTGTTTATTCATCTTATACTCGTATACTGTCTCCAGAAATTAAAATACAGCAATGGCGACTATGGACCTGAAAAAAACACTCAAGACGCTCTATACCGGTCGCAGTCATCGCGCTACCGGCTTCCGATATGGTCTGATCAGCTTCGACGTTATGTCCATATTATTTTTTGTGATGACCGCGGCGATACCGTTGGGGCCTGCCATTCTGTTGACGGATATCCTGATTGGTCTGGTGATACTGGCGGATTTTTCGGCACGGCTATGGATCGCGCCGAACCGCTGGCATATGCTACGGCAAATCTATACCATCGCCGACATCATCGTCATCTTTTCACTGATCTTTGCCCCATTAATCAATGAGAGCTTCGCTTTCCTGCGCGTGCTGCGCACCCTGCGATTGCTTTATTCTTATCACGTGATCCGCGAATTGCGCAGCGAAAATGTTTTTTTCCGTACGCATGAAACGATTATCCTCGGCATCGTCAACCTGATGGTGTTTATATTTGTGATGACCGCGCTGGTCTTCGCATTACAACACAATTCAAATCCGCTGATTGTCACGTATATCGATGCGCTATATTTCACGGTATCTACGTTGACCACCACAGGCTTTGGTGATGTTACGCTGCCCGGCACTCAAGGTAAGTTATTATCGGTCTTTATAATGGTGATCGGCGTGGCGTTATTCCTGCGTCTGGTCACAGCAATATTTCGCCCTGCTAAGGTCAGGTATATCTGTCCGGAATGCGGCCTGAACCAGCATGAACCCGACGCCGTGCACTGTAAACATTGCGGCGAATCCCTGAAGATCGAGACAGAAGGTTCGCAATGAACAGGTGCGATGAATTCGATTATTATGATCCAACGTAACACTAGAAAGGGGACACACATGCACAAACAACGCCGCGCTTAGGGAAAGATTCAAAAGATTTCATTAATCAGTCACTGCTATCAGAATTATCTAATTCAACACTAAAATATCGAAGTAATAAAGCAATCGCTGATATAAAAAAATTGTTGAAACCAATAAAATTTGATATCTTCTTTTTACTAAGTTCTACATAAGCGGCATAATGCTTAAGAATCTTGTTTCTATTATTTTGTTAATCTGTATCACTGCGCAATCTCCTTTGGTTGCGGCGTTAAGTGTGCATGATACGCATCACAACGGTAACACTACGGTTCATGATTACTTTCATGATGTTGGACAGCCGCACGAGCACAATGATATAGACGCTGAAAAATTTGAAATCAGTTATTCACAAGAGGCATTAGAGCACAACAACTCCTATCACGATGACGGAGTTGTAGGCATTTTCCTTTTCGCACCCACAGGCATTTCAAACATGCTGCCCGAAGCAAACTTAGATAATCTAGTCACTTGGTGGGCTTCACTATTTCTTAAATATACGACACCCCCCCCAAAAATATAAATCCTAAATTTTAACAAGTGCCTTCTTCTTGCGGGCCTTTTTTGTTGTGTTTAAATATTGGATTAAAATCTCATGGTATATCGTTATTTTGCCTCTCTCGTGTTTTTCGCGAGAGCGCCCTTGTTGACTCTTTTGGCATCACTCTTATTAATGCTTTCTCTATCAGTTCAGTCATCACCTGGTGCCCATGGCCCTAATGGCGAGCATCTTGATATGGAGAAAAGCAATCAACCCACCCTAAGACCGAAGTTTGAAACGTTCACCGAATCTTTTGAATTATCAGGTGAAGTATTTAGCAACGAACTTATTATCTATTTACATGATTTTAAAACCAATACACCTATTCAATTTGCCAGCATAGATTTAGACGTCGGTGCTTTGGCTGCTAGCGCTACTTATGATGAGGCTGAAAACCGTTATATCGTCAACGATGATAAATTTATCAATGCGCTTAATGTCAGTGGTGAGCACGAAGTGATTGCGACTGTTTTGACTGAAGACAGTGGCGATTTACTGGTGGCAAACTTTGTAATGCCTGAGGCGAATACTCAGTCAGGTTATGCCGAGCATTCGCACGATGAAGCGCATCATCATTTTCCTTGGTGGGCGCTTGGTTTATCAATTGTCGTTTTTGCGATTGGCTTTTTCCTTGGGCATAAAAATAAAGGAGTGAAATCATGAGAGCACTCCTTCTGCTACTTACCTGTTTTTGGACTTGGTCTGCCATTGCATCTCCAGGTGCCCATGGGCCAAATGGTGAGCATATTACCGACACCGATAGTAAGTTAACTGCGGGTTTGGGGAGACAAGCTGATGGCTCTGTGCTAATGCCGATGCAAAACCAGGATCTCTTAGGTATTAAAACGCAATTCGTGACTAAGCAAAGTGTGAAAGGCAATATCACTTTAGCCGGTGTTGTCCACGCTCACCCTGAAGGCCAAGCAATCGTTCAACCGAGCAGCGATGGTCGTTTTGAAGCATCAGACTCGGGCGTCCTTGCCACAGGTGAAAAGGTGTCAGCGGGTCAAATACTTGGCTATGTAAGGTATAAAGATACCGCCTTTGAATTAGCTAGCCAAACGAACCAATTATTGACGGTAAGAAGTCAGATCGTGCAGGTTAAACGGGATGTTAAGCGTTTGCGTGATCTTGGTGAGTTAGCATCAAAACAAGCCTTAGAACAACTAGAAACGAGTCTAAAAATTCTCGTTCAACAAGAAGATATTTTACAACAAGGTTTAGAGAAACCTGAGCCACTTATTGCACCTATATCTGGCATATTAATCAATCACCAAGCAAGACGCGGTCGCTGGGTGGAGGCTGGAACGACGTTGTTTGAGGTTGTAGCATCAAATTTACGTCATATCGAAGCGTTAACCAATGACTCGTCTATTTTAACGCAACTTAACACCGCTAAAATTAGGCAGTTTCCTGAGCTTGATCTGCGCTATCACGGTTATGCGCCTCAACTCAACGCGGGCATGGTGACCGTACATTTTGCCTTAGAAACCCGCTCTGATTCTGCATCATTGTTGTTCATTGGCCAACCGGTTACTGTGTTCGCCGAGCTTAATAACACGGTCGAAGGTATTCTGTTATCAAGCGATGCCATTGTGACTAACAGTGCTAACTTGCCCATTGTGTGGATAAAAGTGTCTGCCGAACGTTTTTTACCCCAAATTGTGCAGTATCGGGAGATTTCTCCAAGCAAAGTATTAATTACACAAGGCTTAGGTTCAGATAATCGGGTTGTTATCGCCGGTACGTCTTTACTCAACCAAGTGCGTTAGGAGCCAGCATGTTTAATTTATTAGTTCATGCAAGTCTGCGTAATCGGTTATTAGTGTTGGCGCTCGCAGTCATGACCCTTGTTTATGGATTTTGGCAAGGCAAAGAGTTACCTATTGATGTATTTCCTGACTTAAATAAGCCCGTAGTCACCGTATTGACTGAGGCGGGCGGTATGGCGCCTGAAGAAGTCGAGCAGTTAGTTTCGTTTCCGCTTGAAAATATGCTCAATGGCGTAACCGGCGTTACTCGCGTGCGTTCAACATCGGGCATTGGTTTATCCATTCTATATGTAGAGTTTGATTGGGATACTGATGTGTATCGCAACAGGCAGTTAGTATCAGAACGACTCGACCAAGTCACATCGCAATTACCCAGTGGGATCACGCCAGTCATGGGACCTGTGTCATCGATTATGGGCGAGATTATGCTCATTGCTTTGCCCATTAACGCGAATACGGATGTTGATTCGATGCTCGCCCGAGAGTATGCCGATTTTGTGCTGCGTCCACGGCTACTTTCTATTCCTGGAATATCTCAAGCCATCCCTATTGGTGGCGATGTTAGACAAATTAGAGTAGAGCCTAAACTCGATGTAATGCGCAATGTGGGGATTAGTGTCGAGCAAATACGTGATGCCATTGAAAGTTTCGCATCGAATAAAGGCGGCGGCTTTATCGATGTCAATAACCGCGAGTTTCTGATACGGCACGAAGGAAGAACGCTCAAGCTAGATGATTTGCGCCAGTTAGCCGTTGCATGGCAGGAAAACACCTCAGTACGGTTAGACCAAGTCGCAAACGTTCGTTATGCTGCTGCTGTTAAGCGCGGTGATGGCGGTTATAACGGTAAACCAGCGGTCATCATTAATGTACAAAAACAACCTGGTGCGGACACGGTAAAACTGACCCGTGAAATAGAACTGGCGTTAAGTGAGCTTGCTACAGGCTTGCCTGACGGCGTTTCAGCGCCGCAAGTGTTGTTTCGCCAAGCTGACTTTATTAAAGCATCGGTTGATAATGTTACCGAAGCATTAAGAGATGGCTCTATTCTCGTGGTTATTGTGCTTTTTGCGTTTTTGTTATCAACACGAACGACCGCTATTTCACTGTTGGCGATCCCGCTATCCCTCGCCGCAACGGTACTCATTTTTAAATGGACCGGACAAACCATTAACGTAATGACCTTGGGTGGGTTAGCTATCGCGATAGGGGAGTTGGTTGATGATTCGGTAGTAGATGTAGAAAACATACTTCGCCGCTTGAAAAACAACGCCAAGCAAGACAAACCCCGTCCTATTTTCGACGTAATATGGCAAGCAAGTGTGGAAGTACGCTCAGGTATTGTTTATGCGACCGCAATTGTCGTGCTTGTTTTTTTGCCATTATTCGCACTACCAGGTATCGAAGGACGTTTATTTGCACCATTGGGTGAGGCTTATATTATTGCGGTATTAGCATCTTTACTCGTCTCGATGACAGTGACACCAGTGCTTTGTTATTTTTTATTACCGCAGATGAAACAACTGCATAAAGGCGATAGCTTTTTAGTCACTGCACTAAAGAGATGGCAGAGTGTATGGCTTTTATGGGCATTGCCCAAACGCCGCTCAATATTGGCAGTAAGCGCTTTAACTGCAATTATTAGTGCCTCATCCGTTGCCTTCTTTCCACGTGCGTTTTTGCCTGCCTTTAATGAAGGCTCTTTGGTATTGGGGATGATTTTTCAGCCAAGTACTTCACTATCTGAATCTAACAGAATGGGGCATTTAGCTGAGTCTTTGTTGCTATCGGTTGATGAGGTCACCGCAGTTGGACGACGCACCGGCAGAGCGAAGCTTGATGAGCATGCAGAAGGTGTTCATTCGTCTGAAATTGATGTTGATTTAGTTGAATCAGAGCGCTCTCGGGAAGAAGTTTTGGCTGAAATTCGACAAAAACTCAGTGTGTTACCCGCGCAAGTGGCAATTGGGCAACCAATTTCCCATCGACTCGACCATCTGCTTTCGGGTGTGCGAGCGCAACTGGCAATAAAAGTGTTTGGCGATAATTTAGACGAGCTTCGCATCAATGCTGAAAAAATCAGGCAGAAATTAGAAACCATACCTGGGCTGGTTGATATCAATGTGGAAAAACAAGTGCTTATTCCCCAAGTGTCGGTCAGATTAAGACCAGATAAGCTTTTACAATATGGTTTGAGTCCGGGTAAGGCAATCGAGCGCTTAGCGTTATTGACTGACGGCGAGCACGTTGTAGATATCATCGATGGGGTGAAGCGTTATGCATTGGTGATGCGTTTAGATGAAAAAGCAAGAAGTCCACAGGCACTGCGCACGGCACTGATAGACACGCCAGCAGGTGCTATCCCTATTGGCAACATTGCGGATATCAGTATAAGTGATGGGCCAAACCAAATCCTAAGAGAGAACGGACGACGCAGGCTTGTAGTATATGCAAACAGCACGGGAGTGGATGTTAAGCGACTGCTATCAGCGGTGCGCGAGCAAGTAAATGAAGTAGAATTAGGTGCAGATAGCTTTATCAGTATTGAAGGCCAATTTTTGGCACAAGAGCAAGCCATGCGTTTGTTGGTGTTGTTATCAGGTATGTCGTTCGCACTTATATTTTTAGTGCTGTATATGCGATATAAGTCGTTAGTATTTGCCAGTATTATCATGAGTAGTTTACCCATGGCGCTTTTAGGTGCCGTTGCGGCGATGTGGTTAACGCATACGCCACTTTCGGTTGCATCAGTAGTTGGCTTTATTACGCTTACCGGTATTGCTTCGCGCAACGGTATCTTAAAACTGAGTCATTATCTGAACTTGATAAAATTTGAAGGAGAGCAATTTAACACCGAGTTGATTGTTAGAGGGGCGCAGGAAAGGTTGGCGCCTGTGATGATGACATCCATGGTGACGGCATTTGCGCTGATTCCATTATTAATGGCCGCCGATGCTCCTGGTAAAGAGATTTTGCATCCTGTTGCAGTGGTTATCTTTTCAGGGCTATTGAGTTCCACTTTACTGGACACCTTGCTCACACCTTTGTTGTATCGAGAGTTTGGTGGTAAGGCAACTATGCTTTGGCAAACGCGCAAGTCAGACGAATTAATGTAAATAGGTTTGTTCTGGCGACGCCTTATTGAAGTTCGCCAAAAATGGAGAATAAATATGAAAGCAATAGTAAAGTTAGTATCGATAGCCCTGATAACTTCGGCATTGTTTGTATCAAATGCATTGGCGCATGGCAGTTTAGAGCCTAAGCATGGTGGTGTGGTTAAAGAGGCACATGACATGGTGTTTGAGGTAGTGAGAGAGGAAAAGTCAGTTAGTCTTTATGTACGCGACCATGGTGAAGCATATCCAACCACTGAGCTTCTCGCCAATGTTGTCGTGTTAGCTGGGAAAGAGAAAAGTGAGGCACCATTCATTCCATCTGGAGGCAATAAAATGGTGGCTAATATTACTATTATTGATGGCGCAACGGTATTGGTTCGCGTTAGTCAAGGGGAGCACCACCCGATCACTATCCGGTACAGTTTTTAGAATTGTTGAGGGTGTCAGTAAGACCAGTTTTTGTGTGAAGCTGTTAGGTCATTACTCATACGGCAGTGACCGCTCATTCTTGCCCTTCAATGATGATTTTGCAACGCCGCTTTCTTCAGTAGTGCAAATAATATTGAGGACGAAAATGGAAAATCTTAGCTCGTTGAAGTTGAGCTCTGCATCGCCGTATTGCAGCTCAAAAATAGTAAACTATATTTAGAGATATCAAACTTTATTACATTCAACACGAAGCGAATGCACAAAAGCGCGTAACAAAAGCGCGTAACAAAAACCTGTCCGGCTGGCATGCTTGTTAGGCGAACCCTCCGTTTGCACCAATATTTTGGCCTGTTACCCATGATGCCTCCTCACCAACAAGGAATAACACTATACGGGCAATATCTATTGGTTCGCCAATACGACCAAGTGCAGCCATTCCCGCAAGTCGATTTATAACCTCTTGACTTTTACCCTTAGTAAAAAGCTCAGTATTGGTTGGGCCTGGTGAAATTGAGTTAACCGTAATATTTCGCGCGCCAACCTCTTTTGAAAAAACTCTTGTGAGCTGCTCTACAGCTCCTTTTGTAGCACAATATGCTCCATACGTTGGTAGCATTAGGCGTGTCGTAGAGCTGGAAAGATTAATAATACGTCCGTCATTCTCAAGCCGTGAAGCTGCCTCACGAAGTGTATTAAAAGTGCCTTTCACATTAACAGAAAATATCTGATCAAAATCGTCATCCGTTGTATCTTGAATTGTTTTATACAAAATAGAGCCAGCATTATTAATAAGGATGTCTATTTTCCCGAACTGGTTAATCGCCGAATCAAACATCAACTTAACTTCGTCTGGATTACTGATGTCTGCCTTTACAGCAATGGCCTTTCCACCATTAGCGTTAATATCAGAGACAACTTTATCAGCTGGTTTTTGGTTGCTAGAGTAATTAATAACGACGCTTGCGCCAGCCTCCGCTAGTGTTATTGCTATCTGAGCGCCTATTCCTCGCGATGATCCTGTAACGATAGCAACTTTATTATTTAGTCGTTTCATAAATTTCCTTGGTTTAATAGGTGGATAGGACTTGATAGCGCCTAACGAGGTTGTAGAATTACTCGTTTTTATATTGTTTATTAATCGTAACACTCTAACGGTATTGATTCTTATTTATCCATCTCTGAGCAGTGGATAATGACGCGTTTTTTACTTGTTTTGTCCGCGCAAAGTGAATTTATTCATGCCTTTATTGACGGTGATGTTACCCAATACCGGCTCGAATGGTCCTAATCGCTTACTGTATTGTTATCTACCTGCGCTGCTGTCTATTTTTATCTTTATTTCTTTCGCTTTTTAATCTGCAATACAAAATTACTTGCTTCCTTAAGTCTCTCTTAAGTTTAAGGCCGTAACGTGTTCACAATGCAGCAACAGGTGAAAATATGTTTAACACAGATAAAGTGAGTCACAAGACGAAAGTCAAACCTAAACTAATTAATAGTTTGGTAAATCCTGCGTGCTATTTACAAATAACGGCAACTAATAAAAGCAGTCCACATCGTAATGCCATAGAGAGTTTTATAAAGCAAGGTTACTGTGAATTTTATGGTGCTAAAATTACCGTCAATACACCTTATTTAATTTCGCTCTCAAAAGGCAACTTAAAATCTGCACTTGGCGTTAGAAGCGCTACATCTTCCCTTTTTATTGAGCAATATCTACACACAGGCATTGAATCAAAACTGGCTGAGCTTGGTAAGATTTTTGAGCGCCACCAAATTGCTGAAATTGCGCATTTATACAGTAATGCGAAAACATTTACGCTACCGTTACTGCTAGTAACTGCCGCATCTCTTAAGCTGAAAGGTTTCGAAGTAATGGCTTTTACAGGCACGCAGCACATTATTCGCTTAATCGAAAAAACCGGTATTAAGGTGCGTAAGTTAGCAAAAGCAAACCCTTCCTTATTATCAACAAGTAACAATAATTGGGGGCGTTATTACGATAGCGACCCAGTGGTTGCCTATATTCAACTTTCCGATGTGCTTGAAGTTATTGAAGCCACCCCTAAACTTGCGTATATGTTTAGTGAACTTATGCCACAAGTAGCCAACTTGGTACTGCAATTGGCGGACATATGAGCCTGATTAATCAACTTCGCCATTTTGTGCCAACTGATATAGCCGTCTTATTTAATCAAACTAGCGTGAGTTATTCGCAATTGATAAAGCATGTCACTGAATGTGCGCTGTGGCTGCAAAATCACCATATAAAGTCAGCCTGTATTAATATGCAAAACAGCTATGAATGGGTCGTTATAGACTTAGCTTGTCAACATGCAAAGGCTGTGTGTACGCCTATTCCACAATTTTTCAGTCAACAACAAATAAAGCATCTCGTTGATCAAGTCCAACCAGATGTTGTATTTGGCGCATCCCCAAATGCAAACACATCTTATAAAGTCGTTTCAGGTTTATCCGTAAAAGCTTTTTTTATGAGTAAAAGTCAAGCATGTGAGATGCCTATTAATACGAGCAAAATAACCTTTACCTCGGGTTCAACGGGCACACCAAAGGGTGTTTGTTTAAGTAGCGAAAATCAATTGATCGTAGCAAGTTCTTTAGTTAGCGCAATTGGCGTTGATCATCCTAAACATTTAGTACTACTGCCCTTAGCAACCTTACTTGAAAATATTGCCGGTATTTACGCGCCTCTTTTAGCACAAGGCCAAGTGACTATTGTTAGCGATGATGAAAAAGGATTAAGGGGTAACCGACTGATAGACCTGAAAAAGTTACTCAACTGTATTTCTGCTCATCGTCCCAATACGATGATATTAGTACCGGAACTACTACAAGCGCTAATTGTAGGTTGCAGTCATGGATGGCAACCGCCCCCTTCTCTTACATTTATTGCCGTAGGTGGCGCAAAAGTTGACGCTGCTATGATTGTTAAAGCAAGGGAACTAGGACTTCCTGTGTTTCAAGGTTATGGCTTGTCTGAGTGTGGATCTGTAGTAAGCATATGCACAAACACTGACGAACCAAGAGATTCTGCAGGGCAAGCGCTAAAGCATATTCAACTGACCCAGCTTAATGGTGAGCTAGTCGTGTCTGGAAATTGTTTTTTGGGCTATTTGGGTGAGCCTAAAACATGGTATCCAACCACCGTCAACACAGGTGACTTAGTCGATATAACAAACCATTATTTGTTTATTCAAGGTCGCATTAAGCATCTAATTATTAACAGCTACGGTCGTAATATTTCACCCGAGTGGATTGAATCCAAAATAGCGGCTACTGGATTATGTAAACAGAATATAGTGGTGGGTGACGCCAAGCCTCATTTATGCGCTTTACTAGTGCCAATGTCTGAAGAAATTAGTCGTAAAAAAATGGGCAAGGCCATTAGCGCAATAAATGAGCATTTACCAGACTACGCAAAAATCGTCGATTTCATAATAGTAAATACACCTTTCACCCAACAAAACCAGCTTCTAACCGAAAACGGAAAGTTGAAACGAGGCGCGATTTCCTGCGCTTACGAGACGCAAATTAATCAACAATATTCACAGCACACATTAGCCGCTGTTTAGGAGTAGTAAAATGAAGTTATATGACCGTTTAATTAATGAAACTGCCGCAGAGAAAGACTACTTAATGTCATCTCCAATCATTAAAAAGTGTTTCACAGGTGACATTACCAATGGTGATTATATTGGCTTTTTAAGTCAGGCATTTCATCATGTAAAGCATACTGTGCCATTATTAATGGCAGTAGGAACACGATTAACAGATAGCCAAGAATGGCTTCGGGAAGCCGTTGCCAAATACATTGAAGAAGAAATTGGGCATCAAGAATGGATCTTAAATGATATTGCTGCCGCTGGAGGCGACAAAGAACAAGCGAGGCACAGTCAGCCCGCATTTGAAACCGAATTAATGGTGGCGTACGCATACGATTATATTAATAGAACCAATCCGCTTGGTTTTTTTGGCATGGTACACGTGCTTGAAGGCACCAGTATAGCGGTTGCAGACAACGCTGCTTCTGCTATTCAAAGCGCGCTTGGATTGCCTGCATCAGCTTTTAGCTATTTACGTTCGCACGGCTCGATTGACATTGAACATGTGAAGTTTTTCGAACAGCTTATGAATAAAATTGAAGACAAAGACACTCAAGACATTATCGTAAATAGCGCTAAAAAGTTTTACCGTTTATATGCTGATATTTTTAGAAACTTAGGTAAAGATCTTACTCTCAAAGAAGCGGCTTAAGGGACTAGTGATGACTACATTAGCACTAATCACAGGAGCTACAGGAGGGATTGGTAGCGCAATTGCACATAAGTTAGCAGGGCAAGGCTACAGCCTAATTTTGCATGGCCGTTCACAGACTAAGCTTAATAAATTGCTGCAAGAGCTTTGCGGTTCACACCATAGTATCTCTGCAGACATAAGCAAGCCCTTAATGTGTGAAAAACTAATAGATGATGCTTTTAAGATTGGCACTGTATCGCTGTTGGTCAATAATGCAGGCGTTTCTCACTTTGCAAATTTCACCAGCAGCGATATTGACGAAAAGCAAACTACTCACATAATGCAGATTAACCTCATTGCCCCTATATTGCTGACAAAAGCCTTTATCTCCAGAACTAAACCTAATTTTCAAGGCACCATAGTAAACGTGGGCTCAGCACTGGGTAGCATAGGCTTTCCTGGTTTCAGCCTATATTGTGCTAGTAAGTTTGGCCTTAAGGGGCTAAGTGAAGCTTTATCTAGAGAATACGCAGACAGTCATATACGGGTTGTCTACTTTGGGCCCCGCACTACCAATACAAGCATTAATTCGCAGCAAGTAACCGATATGAACAAAGCGCTCAACAGCAAGGTTGATTCCGCCGAATTTGTGGCCTCACAATTTATGCAGTTACTTAACAGTAACAAACGAAGAAAAATTGTTGGTTGGCCTGAAAAATTATTTGCCCGCATTAATGGTGTGCTGCCTGAATTGGTAGATAAGGCATTCAAACAAAAAATTAAAAAAATTAAACAATTTGCAAATATAGTCACAGGAGACATAAAATGAAACGATTAATCCTATTAATGGTAACCAGCGTTTTTGCATTCACTTTAAGTGCAGCCGAATCATCAAGTGAGTTATTAATGATTCAAAAAACATGGGCAAAAACCAACTATCAACTTCAAGACGATGAACAAGAAGAGCAATTTGAAGCGCTTCTAGTCAGTATCGATGAGCAAATTAATTTGCATCCAGAGCAAGCAGAGTTTTGGGTCTGGAAAGGGATAATACAATCAAGTTTTGCAGGCGCTAAAGGCGGATTAGGCGCATTATCATTAGCTAAGAAAGCGCGTAAGTCTCTACAAAAAGCATTAGCATTAGATGATGCAGCACTGCAGGGTTCGGCCTATACTAGTCTTGGCACGCTATATCATAAAGTACCTGGATGGCCTCTTGGTTTTGGCGACGATGACGAAGCCAAATTATTATTAGAAAAAGCGCTTAAGCTTAATCCTGACGGAATAGACCCAAATTACTTTTATGGCGAATATTTATATGATAATAAAGAGTACAAAGGCGCTATGAAATACCTAGAAACAGCGTTAAATGCGCCTCAGCGAGTTGATCGCCCTTTAGCTGACTCAGGGCGCCGAACAGAAATTGAAAGCCTTTTAGCGCAAGTTAAGAAACGCATGGATAAAAATAGTTAATGAGAATATTGCTGGTTGAAGATGACTTGCCATTAGCGCGAGAGTTAAAGGCCTCACTGCATCACCAAGGTTATGCAGTTGATCATGTCGACAACGGCAAACATGCATTGCTATCTGCAGACGGTAAGACATCAGATTTAGTGATTCTAGATTTAGGCTTACCCGATATGGACGGCTTAGATGTACTTAAACAATTAAAGCAAAATGCGGTGAATGTAAGCGTACTCATTTTAACGGCAAGAGACGGCGTAGAACATAAAGTCAAAGGCTTAGATTTAGGCGCTGATGATTACTTGGCCAAGCCTTTTTCCATTGAAGAGTTACTTGCTAGAATTAGGGTCATTGAGCGAAAGAAAGGGACTAACACAAGTTCAACTATTGCGGCAAAAGGGGTCGTGCTTGATGTTAGTACCAATGCTTTCACCCTTAATGAAGAGCGTATAAATTTGTCGCGAAGAGAATTTATGATTATGCGGATACTGATGGAAAACCTCGATCGCATTCAATCTAAAGCATCTCTTGAAACAAAACTTTATGAATGGGGAGATGAAGTTAGTAGCAATACGATTGAAGTGCACGTTAGTAATTTGCGTAAAAAACTTCCTCAGGATTTTATTAAGACAATTCGTGGCGTTGGCTACGTGGTGAGAGCTAAGTAATTGTCTATTCAGTCGCAGCTTATAAAACTAATCATATCATTAGTGACAATAGCTACTTTTATTGCGGCAATGCACGGTTATCGCAACACCCAAGAACAGCTTAATACAATTTTGGATGATGAGCTTCAAACATTGGCAAGCTTTATTCTAAATAGTCAATATAAAGACAAGGTTCAAGCGGCTAGCAAAAAGTTGAATGACCCTAAGCAGGCGTTAAGCAATAAGAAAATATATCAAGTGTTTAGTAATAGCGGCGAGCTATTGGCAAGTTCAAAGGACGCCCCTTCAGAAGCTATGTCAGAGAAAAATGGTTTTTCCGAGGAAGCCTTTGCAGGTCTTAGATGGCGGACATATAAGTTAGCAAACCAACGTGTTTCTGTAATAGTGGCGCAATCTGATAGCTACAGGCGAAATGTTACCGAACGAATTCTATTAGCAACCTTAGTACCCGTTGTCTTCTCAATTCCCTTAATTGGTCTACTTGTATTCTATATTATTCGTAAAAGCTTGAGTCCTCTGCGCTACCTATCTTCCGAACTAACTAACAAACATAGCGAAGATTTGACTGGGGTGTTTATCGAGGCACCTAGTAAAGAACTTGTTCCTGTCGTTAACCGTCTAAATGAACTGTTTAATCGGCTAGCTTCTTCCTTTGAGTTAGAAAAACAGCTATCGGCAAATGCGGCGCACGAGCTTCGCACCCCTATAAGTGTATTGGCAATTGCCGCCAATAACTTACTCGAAGACTTTAAGCAAAACACATTAACTCAGACACATTTTGAAGATCTTAGCCAAAATGTAGAAAGAATGGCGCAAGTCATTGAACAAATCATTGGTTTATTTAGATTTACGTCAGACAGCATAGACGCAAAAAAGAGCATTGTAGATATAGAAAAAATCTTACAAGAAGTCATTTCTAATAATTATTTGAGTATTGAAAAAGAAAAACAAACGATAGAACTTAATACCAGGGAAGTGAAAGTATTTGCTTCTGAATTTGCACTTTATGTTTTGTTTGAAAATTTGATAAGAAATGCTATTAAGTATGGCGGAAAAGAAAGTCACATCAGAATAGACGTGTTCGAACATCCCTCGCACATAGAAGTTAATGTTCAAGATTCGGGTCAAGGTTTGTCTAGTCAAGATATGCAGAAATTGACCAGCCGCTTTTTTAGAGCCTCGAATCAAACCAACATCAAAGGCTCTGGTCTTGGCTTGGCAATATCTAAGCATATTATTAACTTGCATCAAGGAACACTAAGTTTCCAAAACGCTCCATTAGGTGGGCTTTTGGTAAAAGTTGAAATACCAAAAGGAAACACTAATGCGAGTTAGTGTTTGTGCCTTTTTATTAATCACTAGTCTTTTTAGCTACGCTGAAGAAAAGAAATATGTAATTGAGCTCAAAAATAACACCTTTGCACCCCAAGTTCTGGTGGTGCCTGCGCATAAGAAAATAAAAGTAAACATTACCAACTTAGATGCCGAACCAGAAGAATTCGACAGTTTTGATTTGAATAGAGAAAAAGTACTCTTTCCGCATAAATCAGCCACTATTTACATAGGCCCTTTAGCGCCTGGTGAATATATCTATTTTGGTGAGTTTCATCCAAATTTAGCCAAAGGTAAAATAGTTGCGATAACAGAGGAAAGCAAAAATGCTAACTAATACTGTTGTGCTTTTTTTGCGAGATCTTTTGCCAATGTTTATCATGTTTGCCTATCTATCGGTCATTCATAAGCATTTTTATCGGCAAACTAGCCGGCGAACATCTATGATCACCTTGTCTTTATTGTTAAGTGTTTTAATACTTTTCTTCTATGAAAGTATTAGTGATTTGCTTGAAGGCACTGGTATTGAGTGGTTAAAAATAGTATTCGTTTCATTTGCCTTTATCTGCTTTTTGCTGACGCATACCAAAGGCATGAACTTCGCTAAATATTATTTACTCTCAATAGCTTCGCTATTGCTGCTTATTGTTCATTTAAATTCGTTTTTACTCTATTTTACAATCTATTTTGCTAACACCGTTTTAATTTTTGAACTCCTTATTGGCTGTGCAATAGGAATAGGAATATGTGTCAGCTTCTATTTTCTTTTTAGTTTTTTCATTCAAGAATTGTGGCTGTCAAAATATAATTTTGTGGTCTTATTTTTATGGAGTTTATTTGTGGCTAACCAGCTTAGCTTGGTCACCAACTTCTTACATCAAATTGATATTATTGCTTTTGGGACGGAACGTTTAGTCGATCTTAGCGGATGGATTAATGAAAATTCTGAGTACGGTTTTATCGTAAAGGCGTTAACAGGTTTTGATGTTACACCAAGTGTCTTTTACAGTCTTTTAATTGGGACCAGTTTTACACTCATGTTTAGCTTATCAATGTACAACAAGCAAGCACTATTGGAGGATTATCGATGAAAATTAAGGTTAACAACATTCTCGCTTCTTTGATGTTTCTGAGCTTGTGTTCAGCGCCTGCGATGGCAGACGGCATAGTGGTAGACAAAGTCTATCACCCATACGTAATTGCCAATGAGCGTGCGGTTGAATGGCGATTACTTTCTAGTCAAACCGATGAGTTTAACCGTTTGGCGCAACGAATAGGCGCAGGCTACTCAATTACTGAGAATGTAGCCATAGAAGCTTATATTATTGGTGAACGTGACCTTGACCACAACTTTGGCGTGAGCGCATTTGAAATTGAAGCTAGGTGGATGATTACAGAGCAAGGTCAGTATTGGGCGGATTGGGGCGCTGTATTTGAAGTAGAGCGAAACACACTGGCGAACAGCTATGAAACCAGTATAGGTATCATTACTGAAAAAGAATTCGATAAAACGAGCCTTACCCTCAATTTATTTCTTATCTATGAAAAAGGCGCAAATATAGCCGCCGAATTTGAAACCGAATTTAGAGCAAAATACCGATATAGATTTATGGCAGAAATACAACCCGCGTTGGAACTATACGTGGGGGAAGATTATTTTGGTATGGGTCCGGCCATTATGGGTGTCCACCGATTTAAAGGACAAGTACAAATAAAGTGGGAAGCAGGCTTTATCACTGAGCTTTCAAATAGCGGCAAAGATCACAGTTTCAGAATGTCGCTAGAATATGAATTTTAATATATTGTTAATTGGCTGAGCGATTTTCTTTTGCATCATTATCAGTAAACTTAATAAAGCTATCAATAAATAATTAGCCTAAGTTTTTGGCTTTTCCTTCCCATTGCGCTGCACTTGAGTATGTTTTACGAGGGTCACAAAATGTGATTGTCGACACCCTATAATGCTTTAGGGAAAGCAAGATCAAAATAGGGAAGTATTTCACATTCAGAACTTCTATCTTATTGGCACTAGTATAACCAACTAACATCTTGTGAGCACCAGAAACCTAGCCATTAGACGGACAGAATAAGCAATTAACCCAGTAGTATGTGTAAATTATGCAGTTAGAGCTTATTTCATGGTTTAGGAAACCGCCACGACTAACCAGTCTTTAAGTTCCTGTAACTCAGCCTGGTGGTCGGGAAATGCTGCAATGAGTGAATCTACGGACTCTGCGACGGCATCAGGCCGATAGGCAACGCCAACCAGTTGCTCCGCAAGCTGTTCAATTGGGTCTGGAAACAAGCTGTCAGTAAAGGTTTGCGCTGCGATAATGTGGGCGTTTTGTAAATCCAAATGCAGTTCCACACCTCCCCATTGAAAGCGTTCGTCTAGGGTGTGGGTAAATTGAGGCGACTTACCATAGTTCCAGTCCCAACTTTGTTGCTGAGCGAATTTTTCAACAAATCCCGGTAGATCTGGTAATGCGTCAGGAGAAATTATTTCTATGCCCGACGTCTCGCCAAAGTAGTCACAAAAAGATGTAATAATCGCGTCACACACCAGTTTATGATTAATCTCTGGGTACACACTATTTAGATTAGTGACCCGCGAACGTACCGATGTGATGCCTTTAGATTGAAGCTTTTTCTGATCTGGATTTAGATAATTGGCTAGGCGACTTAAATCTGCATGCAATAACAAGGTGCCATGGTGAAAACCGCGATCCTTGGTCTCTTTATAGGCAGAACCTGAGAACTTACGCATGTTCTCACCTTCGCCCACAACGAGGTCATTACGGCCATTCGCATAGCCTTCAATACCTAGCTTCTTCAGACCTTGTAACACAATGTCTGTTGACACTGTTTTACTGTATTCTGGCTTTCCCGCCATAAAAGTAAAGTTGGTATTACCTAAATCATGAAAAACCGCACCACCACCACTTTGGCGACGAGCAAGATGAATATGATCTTGCTCCATCGTGTTAATGTTGCATTCCTTCCAAGGGTTTTGTGACCGACCAATCACCACTGTATTTTGATTACGCCATAAAAACAGCACTCGCTGGTCAGACGCCATAGATCGAAAAATGCAATCCTCCACCGCAAGGTTAAAATGAGGGTCGTTAGAGTTTGAGAGTAAAATTCGGCTAGCCATGGAACGTCCTTTTTGAAATAACAGTAAATCTTCAATCACTAATGTTAATAATATCTGTTCTCACATACAACGCATAAATTCTACCTGCTGTGCTCCTTTGTGCAACATAACTCAACTCGTTTCAAAAACGAGTATGAAGAAAACCACATACATCAGTTAGACATATTGTTAGCGATTACCCATCATTCAGCAGCTTTCATTAAGCGATCATTTTGTCTTTTGTTTATGGCTGGCAAGTTGGTCAACGCAAGACATTTGGACCAATACATTAAGTACCAAAGCGAATTCTTACACCCGCATTAACAATAAAGCCGTCGTTGCGTGACCAAATATCGGTCGTCCACTGCCCATCGGGTGCGCGGATTGGCAACACTAGCGAGTCTTCTTTGGTCTGGCGGATATTGAGCAAGTTCTCGGCGTTAATAAACCAGCTGAATTTGCCGCTCGTAATTTCGCCCATTAGTCCGAGATGCCAATAAGGCGAACTCTGAGCTCGGAAAGGATTACCGTCCAAACGCTGTACACCTGTGTAATAAGCTTCAAAACCAATCCTAAATTTGCCGTGCTGCTCCTTCATAGCAACAAAGCCGGCTGAATGTTGCGGAGTAAGCGCAATGCGCTGACGGCTTACACTGGTTTGGTCAAATTCAGTTGCATCTAAATATAGATAACTGGCGGTGAGTTTATAGTCTTGCCACTTATAGCGCAGCAGTAACTCTGCGCCATAAATACGCGATTTGCCCGCTGCATTGAGCAAACGAACTCGGTCGAGCGGCCCGCCGCTTAGAGAAGCCAAAGCGGCTAACTCAGTTACGCCATCAACGCTTGAAGTAAAGAAGGTAAGGTTAGTGTCAAGTTTGTTGTATTGGTATCCAATGTCCAAAGAAGACGTGATAGCGGTTTCTTCTCTTATGTCGTTTAGCGGCTCGAGACGCGACAGACCCGCTGCTTCAATCTCCTCTACAAAGGGTGTCGGCGCAAAATAGCCGCGCCCATAAGATGCCCGAATAGTCCAATCATCAGGGCGATAGAGCATTGATATGCGAGGACTAAACTGCGATCCAAACTCGCTATGATCATCTAAGCGTGCACTGATTGAGGTCGAAATTTGTTCTGTGAACTCATAGTCAGCTTGCGCAAATATACCCGGCACCTCGTATGAATAATTGAAGCTAGGAAAATCTTCAGACTCAAAACTATCTGACTGCATGGCTAAACCAATCACCCATTTTGAGCTGAGCGTATAACCTGACAATGTGCTCTCCAGGAGATAACTCTCATGACGGTCGTCGTCGAATACGTCGCCAAACTGTTTGTTATGACTCTGCACCATGACAGAACCCCGTGCGTTCCAGCTTAATACATCTCCTAAGGGGCCATTAGCAATTAGGCCAGCATCAAAGCGTTCGCTGTCTTGATTTTGCACAAAAGTGTTGCCGTCTGGCACAGTTTGCCCCTTTCTTGTGCCGCCTTCGCGTTTTTCTGTCATAAAGCCAGCTGTTGCGTATAAGCTAGCACCGTTTTCACCATCCCAGAACAAGCGTGGCCGAGCAGTGAAACGTTCATACCCTGCCATGTCGATCCAGCCATCGTCGTCGAGGTCTTGTTTCGCCTGATGATGGGCGCCAGCGGTAAACGATGCGCCAAAAGAATCACTAATAGGCGCAGCTAAATAGGTAGTTATGTCTTGTCCATCGCGCGAAGTTGCATTCAACAGTACTTCGCCTTCGGGCTTCTGGGTGGGCCGGCGCGAAATTAGATTGATCACGCCACCCATGGCAGAGCCGCCATATAGTGAAGAGGCCGAGCCCTTGATTATCTCAACACGGGACAAGTCAGTTGGCGGGATTTGCAGTAGACCAATGGAGGAAGCTTGACCACCATAAAGGGCTAAGCCATCGTTAAGTAACTGAGTGTAGCGACCATAAAGACCTTGTAAGCGAATGTTCGCACTGCCCAGAGCAGGAGAAGTGGTTTGTACTCGCACACCGCCTGTTTCAGCTACCAACATGGAGATGTTACCGGGCCGCATAATGGCTTTCTCTTGAAGCTCTTCGCTGTTGATAACTTCTACTCGAATAGGCTCACTGTTTATCGACCGACCCGAACGAGTGGATGTAACGAGAATAGATTCAACCTCCTCATGATTGTCATCGTGATGCATATGTTCATCCTGAGGTTTGGTATCACTATTCAGATGTTTATGCTCGTGTTCACCAAAAGACCTGTCGCTTATCGTCAATTTCTCTGGTGAAGATGAGTTAGCGTTTGTCTCGGTTTCGCTCTGATGGGCTTGCAATTTAAAAGTGAAAATATTGACGGCAACAATGAATAAAACAAATTGTTTGCAGAAGTGAAAAGCGCTCATGGTGATCATATTCCTTAATGCTAGAGAGGTCGTAATGGGTAATTGCTTTTTTGTAAGCGCTATTTTTTTGGTTTATTTATAAAAAACTCTATCGCCAAACTACAATATACGCGAGTGCATAGTAGTCGGTTTCTTATTTATTCCAACATGGGTTCTGGTTACTTTGATATTAATTGGATGTAGAATAAAGCTTCCAGTAACAGGAATGTCAAGAAAAAATGCAAATAAAAAAATTAGCCAGTTTTACTGGGGTAAGCGCTAAAACCATTCGCTACTACGAAGACATTGGTCTATTGCCAAAGGCGAAACGTGGTGATAACGATTACAGGTATTATGATGAAGAAGATGTCTCATTGTTAAAATTCATTCGTCGTTGTAAAGAGTTACGTATCCCATTGGCTGATATAAAGCGACTAGTTGTGGTGCAGCGCAGTGGTAACGGTCCGTGCAAGCAAGTTGATGCAATAATTTTTCAACAACTTGAGAAAATACGCATTGCCCAATATGAATTGCACCAGCTAGAGCAAAACTTAAAAACACTGGCGAATTGTTGTAAAAATGAGCGTATTAAAGATTGCGAAATACTGAAGCATTTGCGGTCGAATTAACAATTAGTTAAATATTGAGCATCCCCTTTAGTGTGATTATGAAACGGGATATAGCGCGGCAAGTTAATCTTATTTCACACAATCTGGACGCCAGTCTGTTAAGAGACACTACACTTATCAATCGGTAATCGAGAAGTGCATTTGACACACTATCAATTGCAATTAGTCGTTAATGTTTATATCATTCAGTTTGAACTGAACAACATAAACATTGATTGTAAGCACGAGTAAAATAAATTGAAATTAGAAAAAACTGAACAAGCCATTGAAGAATTTATCGAACGACTTGGGCTAATTAGTCAAGCTGAGGGCATGCCTCGCATATCCGGCAGGATACTCGGTGTATTAGTCTTGTTTGATGCGCCTTTTAGCTTTTCTCAACTGAGCGAAAAACTGCAAGTTAGCCGCGCTAGTGTAAGCACCAATACGCGCTTACTAGAGACCCTCGCCATAATAGAGCGCACCACCAAACCGGGTGAAAGACAAAACTATTTTCGCTTACGCAAAAACCCTTACGTCAGCCTAATGCGAGGAATACAAACCCGCATGCTATACGCTCAAGAAGTAGTAGAAGAAGCAAGAGAGCAACTACCTGAACAATGGAGTGGTGCACAAAAACGCTTGCAAGAGCTTGAACAATTTTACAAAGATTTTTATCAGGCTTCTTTAGCTATCACCAACAAGTAATTTGCTAAGCATAAAGCGAACTTTCTAATTTTCGGAATCCCTTAATAATGAAGAACCCCTATATTATTGCCTTAGCATTTATTGCGATCTTGTGCACATGGATGCTGAGCGGCTTATTCACAGAAAGCGATACACAATCAAATCGTGATTTGCTTAACACTGCTCAGTCAACGGATCTATTTAGTGTTGAAGTTGAACAATTAACCGCGCAAGACAAGTCGATATTGGTGACTGCGCAAGGTCAAGCTGAGCCTAACAGAGTGGTAACAATCAGATCTCAAACCCTGGGCAATGTGGTTTCTGTCAAAGCCCTAGAAGGTCTAGCAGTGAGCACTAACGATGTAATTATCATCATTGATATGCAGGACAGAATGTTGGTGCTAGAGCAACAAAAAGCCTTACTAAAACTCAATCAAAAAACCTACGAAAGAGTGAAGAAGCTCGAAGACAAGAAGTTTCAATCAGAGGGTGAAGTAGAAACCGCATTTGCCAACTTAAAAGCATCAGAAACGAATGTGGCAAATATTCAGCGAGATATAAAAAACACAACAATCGTGTCACCTTTAAGCGGTATATTGGAAAAACGTTTGGTAGAGGTAGGAGACTATATAGAGATCAACACACCTATAGCGATCGTGGTCGAAAACCACCCTATTGTCGTTTTAGTTGCGATTGCGCAGCAGGACATAGCAAATGTAGAAAAAAATATGACTGCACAAGTCAATTTTGCCAATGGTCTGTCTCGCCAAGGCCGTATTCGATATATTTCGCCACGTGCCAATAGCAGCACACGTACATTTGATGTTGAAATTGAAATAGACAACGTCAACGGCAGCTTACGCTCAGGCATCAGTGCACAAGCACAAATACCCACAAAAGAGGTAAAAGCGTATTATTTGTCACCGGCACTATTCAGTTTGAGTGACTCAGGGGAAATTGGCGTTAAAACGGTAAATGAGCAAGATATTGTTGAATTCTATCCGATCGATTTAGTTCAATCCGATAGCAACGGTACTTGGGTAACAGGATTACCTGACAGCGCAAAGGTTATCATTACTGGACAAGGCTTTGTTAAAGCAGGCAATAAAGTTAAGCCTATAACTACGCAGGCGAAATAGTATGAATAGTCTTATTGACGGCGCTTTTAGTCGTTCACGCACCGTTGCGCTCTCGTTCATTATGATTTTGATTATGGGGACAAGTGCTTATTTTAGTATCCCCAAAGAGTCCGAACCCGATATCCCTATTCCGACTATTTACGTGTCGGTTAATTATGAGGGGATAGCGCCCGAAGATGCCGAACGTTTATTGCTAAAACCTTTAGAAAAGGAACTGCAGTCTTTGGAAGGACTCAAAGAGATGCGTGGCGTCGGCGCTGAAGGCTTTGCTTCAGTAACACTTGAATTTGATGCGGGTTTTAATCCGGACTTTGCCTTACAAGATGTGCGTGAAAAAGTCGACCTAGCGCGAGCTGAACTCCCACAAGGTACAGACGAACCGCGAGTGACCGAAGTCAATGTTGCTTTATTTCCGGTGTTAACGGTAGTTCTCTCTGGTGAATTGCCTGAAAGAACCTTGCTGGTTATTGCTCGCAGTCTACAAGACCAAATAGAAGGACTGTCGGGCGTACTAGAAGTCGACATTGGTGGCGAACGCGAAGAGCTTCTAGAAGTGATTATTGAGCCTAATAAGCTTGAAACTTACAACTTATCGTTAAACGATGTATTTAACTTTGTGACGCAGAACAACCGATTGGTTGCGGCCGGTGCGCTTGAGCAAAGTGCAGGACGCATGGTGTTTAAAGTACCAGGCGTTATCGAAGGCTTACGTGATTTACAAAGCTTACCAATTAAACGCGTGGGTAATACTATCGTGACCTTTGAAGATGTAGCGACCATTCGTCGTACCTTTAAAGACCCCAGCTCATTTGCCCGTATTCAAGGCGAAACTGCCCTAGCGCTTGAAGTATCAAAACGCACAGGCGCTAATATTATTGAGACCATCGCTGAAGTAAGAAACATCGTTGAACAAAACAAATTGTTTTGGCCCGACAGCATTAAAGTGGATTACTTACAGGATAAATCAGAGCAAATAAAAACCATGCTCGGCAACTTAGAGAACAATGTAATCACGGCCATTATTTTGGTCATGATTGTGATTGTCGCGGTACTTGGCGTTCGCCCTTCAATATTAGTTGGCTTGTCTATTCCTGGTTCATTTTTAGCCGGGATGTTAATTATAAGCGCCCTTGGTATGACACTTAACATCGTTGTGTTATTTAGCCTCATTTTAGTGGTCGGAATGCTAGTCGATGGCGCTATAGTCACGATAGAACTTGCCGACCGAAAAATGTCTGAAGGCGCTACCCCAAAGCAAGCCTTCGCTGCGGCTTCTAAACGCATGAGTTGGCCAATTATTGCTTCTACCGCCACTACCTTGGTGGTCTTTTTCCCCTTACTATTTTGGCCAGGTATAACAGGGGAGTTTATGAAACTCTTACCCATGACCGTTATTATTACCTTGGGCGCATCACTGTTTATGGCACTCATTTTTATTCCGGTACTAGGCGGGATTATTACTAGTGATAAAGTCGCAAAACACAAACAAGCTGAAGACACAGACGGCAATTTACAAGCCAGTGAAGACGGTGACCTGAAATCAATAAAAGGAGGAGTGGGTACTTACTTACGCAGTCTCGAACCCATTATAGATCATCCGAAGCGTATTCTTGCAGGCGTAGTATTGGCGTTGATACTGGCTTACGTAGCGTATTTCACTTTAGGCAAAGGCGTCGAGTTTTTCCCCACTATTGAGCCTGAGTTTATTCAAGTTCAAGTGCAAGCCCGTGGTGACTTATCGATTACTGAGCGCGATCTTTTAGTCGCACAAGTTGAACAAGATTTACTCACCAAAAACGGAATTAAGTCAGTGTATACACGCACTATGGGGGGCGGTGCACAAATCGAAGGCAATATGCCTGCAGACGTTATTGGGGTGATCCAATTAGAGCTCACCAACTGGCAAAAGCGCCCACCAGCGGTCGACATTATAAAACGGCTACGCAGCGAAGCCGGCAATATTCCGGGTATTAAGGTACAAATACGCGAACAAGAATCGGGACCGGCGGGCGGGAAACCTTTCGACATTGAAATTAGTGCTATTCAAAACGACAAATTAAACCAAGGTGTTGAACACATTCTTCAATTAATGCAAGAGGTGGGTAACTTTGTCGATGTTGAAGATAGCCGCTCGCTACCAAGCATTGAATGGAAGCTAATAGTAGATCGCGAAAAAGCCGCGCAATTTGACGCCGATGTTACTTTGCTAGGTAATGTAGTGACCATGATTACAAATGGTGTTCTGTTAGCAGAATACCGCCCTGACGACGCTGAAGAGGAACTTGAAATTAGGCTTAGGTTTCCCCAAAGCGAACGCAACTTGCAACAACTTAACGAATTACGCATACCCACAAGCGCAGGCAATGTGCCTATACGCAATTTCGTTACCTTTGAACCAGCGCAAAAAACTGGCAGAGTCAATCGCACTGATGGGCGCAGAGTAATGAGTATAAAAGCGGCTATTGAAGAGGGTGTATTGGCTGATCAACAAGTCACCTTAATGAAAAATGCACTTGCCGCTAATCCACTCCCCCAAGGCGTTATCCTGCGTTTTAAGGGCCAAGACGAAGATCTCCAAGAAACCATGTCTTTTTTAGGCACAGCCTTTATCATTGCAATATTTATGATGTTACTGATTTTGCTCACGCAATTTAACAGCTTTTATCAATCCTTTATTGTATTAAGTGCGATTGTTTTCTCCACCACAGGCGTATTTATTGGTCTGCTGCTAACAGGACAAGCATTTGGCGTAGTAATGAGCGGCATCGGCGTAATTGCGCTTGCTGGCATTGTGGTGAATAACAATATTGTTCTGATTGACACCTTCAATGATTTAAAAAGCAAAGGACTGGGCGCGAAGGACGCTATCCTGCGAACTTGCGCACAAAGAATGCGACCGGTATTACTCACTTCAGTAACAACTGTCTTGGGACTCATGCCCATGGTATTTGGACTAACCATCGATATTTTGGGACGTAATATATCAATAGGTGCGCCTTCTTCTCAATGGTGGACACAATTATCGAGCACTATTGCAGGTGGCTTGACCTTCGCTACATTGTTAACTTTATTCTTAACCCCTTGCATGCTGATGATTGGTGAGCAATTTACAAATTGGAGAGAGAATCAAAAAAGTGTTTAAGGCTTTTTATGGGGGCAGCCATGCCCATAGCAATACGAACTTCTTCTGTCGCAGAACCAATATGCGGCAAAAGCGTGACATTATCCAAAATACGCAATTGGTTAGGTCCGTCCAAGTAAACATCAAGACCCGCGCCTGCGATCAGATCGTTGTCCATGCGCTACTCGATGGCGTTGCAGACAGTTGGCGTGTCAACCTCACACAACAGAGTGAATAAATCATCAGGTACTAAGTGTTCAGCCATAATTTGATTTCTTTATTGGTTAGCTCGGATCGTTCCAACACTGGCAGATGGCCAGCTCCAGGAATAACTGCAAGGCGCGCCCCTGAAATGAGGTCACACATCATCACGTGCCTTTCGAGTGGGCAAAGAGCATCATATTCCCCACAAAGAATTAGCGTTGGCATATCAATTCTTCTTAAAGTATCGCACTGATCCCGTCGTTGCTGCAGGGCTCTAGATTGTTGCGTGAAAACATCCGCGCCCAATGCTTCGGCCATTTCCATACATAAAGTGAGCAAGTCGTCATTTTTCGAGCCATCGGCTAAGTAGTTTGGTAACATTTCGTCGCGCATTACTGAGCTCAAGCCGCCATTGCGAACACGCTCTATCTGCGCGTCGCGTTCCATTGCGCGGATCGCTGGCTCAGCCAAGGGGTTGGTGTCCATTAAAGCTAAGCGCGAAACACGTTCGGGTGCCTGACGGACAATTTCCATCGCGATAATACCACCCATCGATAGGCCAGCAAGCGCAAATCGGGGCGGCGCATGAGCGAGAATATCTTTGCACAGTTCTGCAAATGTCGATTGCCCAGTTAGCACTGGGACTATCACAGGATAATCTGCAGAAAATTCACTTACTTGCGAAGCAAATAATCGCGCGTCACACATCATTCCGGGCAAAAGAAGAAGTGGCTCGTTCATTCCTGTTCTCTTGTTTGCAGCAAGATTTGTTTCCAGATTGCGATATCATCAATCAGGGTTGTTTCTCGACGCAGACCCCATGGCCCAAACTCGGCATGGCTAACTCCCATAACATGGACTTCTGCGCCAGTGGGCGTTCCGTAACGGCCATAACCTTCATGCTTGCCTGTCAAAGACCAACGGATTGCGCTGCGCGGACTTAGCATTTGGTCATGACGACCAATTTGGTGCTCAATTTTGAAGGTCGCGGAGGGCAGTGCGCTGCGTAAACCAATATAAAATTCTTTAGCTGCAGAGGTACCATGTGCCTCAACACCGCAAGGTAATGTGTCGGCAATGGTACGAAAAGTAACAGGACGTCCGGTCGCCGGGCCAAAAGAACCGCCGCTGTGTGTTGCGGTTGAGACTATCCGATGAGACGATAAAAAACCTGACTGGTCATCACCACACCAAATCACATCTTCACCGAGTAATTGACGATCTGGAAACTCACTGAGCGCTGCCATCGTATTTGCTTTTCCGGCAGCATTGCCGTGGTTTATCCCTGCTGGAGTTCTTACAATAAGATTTTCACCATAATGCCAGTCAAGCGCGGCGATATCACGACCTTCCCAGATCTGAGCAGTGCACTTGAGGATGTAGTCCGGTAAGTCTGTAAAACGAGGGTTAAAGCCGTTCACAATGTCACCATTTTCGGATCCACAATACGGGTGTTTGCTTCATTACAAACCACAACATGGCTGCCAACGTCATCTTCTTTTGGCATTGATTTTTTTGATGACATTTTAAAGCCACTAAATTCGTATTTCATGTTTTTCTCTTCTATAACTTAGTTGCAAGAATGAGTTCAACTATTTATATTCTGATGCAAACCAATTAACTCAGATTGAGCAAAATCAGGCTGCCAGTCATTAAGCTAGCACTTGACTTCTTCAGCAGTTTTCGCACCATGATATTAAGTATATTGAAACAAATATAATTATGGTACATTTTGACTTCGAATGCAATAACACGTAAATCAAAAGAATGTATTCATTTATAGTATTGATATACATGAATAATATGCGTATTTCACACCTCAAAAACTTGAAGTGTTAATTGGGTTTTGAGGTAACTAAACCTTATTTATTATATGGTCTCACACCACCATATTTTGCTTAAACCGGCAGGCCCGACTCTGTTTTCATGTCGATGATCTAAGAAAAATTATTACCGGACGGTAGTTAACACTGCTGACACTCGCAGAAAAATACACTGCAAAGTCGCTTCTAAAACAAGTCCATCTGTTGGCTGGTGATGTCTTCGAAGGATAAACCTATAAAGGGTAAAATTCCCTCGGCTATGGGTTTGATCTGTTTATCTACGTAATGGTCATAATCTATTTTGCTGCTTAGGTATTCTATTGGTTGTGGGCCCTTGACAGTGATCACATAAGATATCCAACCTTTGTGTTGATATTTGAGTGTTTTACCGAATGCCTTATTTTGTTGATCGGCTAGCCTTGCTGCTTTAACGTGGGGCGGCACGTTTTTCACATAAAGATCCAATCTACGACGAATACGTTTGCGATAGACTAGCTGCTCGTTTAGCTTCCCTGAGCGAGTATCTGCGATGATCTGCAGCAGATAATCGTTAACATTCTGCCCTGCAAAAACCATTTTATATAACGTAAGCTGAAAACTTTTAGCCAGTTGTGTCCAATCTGAGCGAACCGTTTCCAAACCTTTAAATATGAGTTCGTCACCCTCTTTTGTGGTTTTTAATCCGGCATAACGTTTTTTGCTGCCTAGTTCTGACCCCCGAATAGTAGGCATTAAAAATTGGCTAAAATGGGTTTCAAACTCAATTTCTAACTCACACGATAATTGATGTTCCAGCTTGATGTTATCTTGCCATTTTTGATTTATCGTTAAGGCTAAGGATTGGCCAATCTGGTTCGCTTGTTGATTACTGTATTGCCCTTCCAACCACACAAAGGTAGAGTCGGTATCGCCATAAATCACTTGGTAACCCGCTTGTTCAATCCACTTCGCGGTGGTTTGCATGATGTCATGGCCACGCAGCGTGATTGAACTCGCTAAACGGGTGTCGTAAAACGGGCAACCACCTGAACCCAATACACCATAAAACGAATTCATCAAAATTTTTATCGCCTGACTACGAGCTGCATCTTGATTTTTTTTTGCGGCATCACGCTGCTCCCAGAGCGAGGTAATAATCTCTGGTAAGAAGTGTTTATCACGACTGAATTTGGCGCCGCGGTAACCTTCAATCGCCTCATCTGGGGATGTCAATCCTTCCACTAATCCGAGTGGGTCGATTTTAAAAGTGCGCATAATGGACGGATAAAGGCTCTTAAAATCCAGTACCAATACATGTTGGTATAAGCCAGGTTTGGAATTCATCACATACCCCCCAGGGCTGGCTAAACCGCCATCCTTTGGTCGGTTAGGTGCGATATATCCTGACCTATGAAGTTTAGGTAAATATAAATTGATAAAAGCCGCTACCGAGCCGCCCATTCTGTCTAACTCAAGGCCGGTTAACTGACTGCGTAAAGTAAGAAAATCTAGCACTTTAGTGTGTTCAAAAATAGCTAACACTAACTGGCAATCTTGCAGATTGTATTCTGCTAGTTTGATTTTGTTATGTTTAAAGTCGTGTACGATCTGGGCAAGCCTGTCGTCGACGTCTTCGGTCTTCTTACCTTTACCTAATAACGTTTGAGCAACATTTTCTAAGCTAAAACTGTCAAACTGATAAGTAGCCGTTTTTAGCGCATCTATGCCATCCACAACCACTCGACCAGGCATAGATACAAAACCCTGATTAACTTCATTTCTAGCATCTCGCCATAAAATGGGCTGACTATCCCGCCCCAACGACAATTCAACTTTATGCAACGCGGCGCGTTTAATCAGCAATCGAAAATCAAAATTAACCACGTTCCACCCAACAATAATATCGGGATCGATTTTGCTCACCTGTTGAACAAACTGCTGCAGCAGGGTTTTTTCATTATCTAACCACTGGATCCAAGCATGGGCTGCTTGTGCTTCCCCAATCATCAATACACACTTGTAGGTATCGCTGGCGAGGCCAATTGAGAATAGTTCTCCACGTTCACTGCATTCGATATCAATTGACAACAGACTAAACTTTGGCACAAATTGACTGGGTTTGCATTGCATATCAGTCAACTCTGCTGGTTTGCCTGGGACTTGTTTGCCTGTAAAAGCCGCGCTGCCATAAATAAATCGCTCCATCAAATAACGTTCAGTTAATCGTATATCATCCTCGAAACAACTAATTTGATTCTGCTTAAGCAGTGTTTTTGCTCTGTAAAGTGAATTGTTTTTATCAAAGTACAAACCACCCACAGCTCGATGTTCAAACGTTTTTAAAGATAAGGGATTATAGCTATGTTCAATTCCACTTTTACGTAGAAGCAGCGTCGCTTTCACGTGGTCACGCTGATGAATAAAAAACAGCCCTTGTTGTTTATTTGAGAGTGCCTTTAGCACACCATTTTCAGTAATAAACCAACATTCAATATAGGTCTTACCGTGGTGTTCTATGTTGCGAGCTGTAAGAATAAATCCCTCTAAGGAGACCTGCATATATAAGGTTCTATCAGGTTAAGTGGGAACTAAATAGCATCCACAGTATGTTCGTCTTTAAAAAATTTGATTAACTAAATCTTTCAGTGGTTTTGGTTTCCCGAGGCCATATCCCTGACCACAATTTACGCCAAGTAGAATGAGTCTGTCTTTGATTTCATCATTTTCAACAAACTCTGCAATAGTCTGCATTCCCATGACTTGTCCAATTTCGTTAATCGATTTGACCATTGCATAGTCAATAGGATCATCCACAATACCCTTGACGAACATGCCGTCAATTTTCAAATAATCTACTGGTAAGTTTTTCAGATATCCAAAGGACGATATACCACTACCAAAATCATCCAAAGCAAAGCGAAAACCAGACTCTTTTAAGGTTTTAATAAAAGCAATGGCCAAGTCCAGATTTGAAATGGCGACTGTTTCAGTGATTTCAAAACATACCATGCTGGGCGACACTCCAGTTTCTTCAAAAACGCGTAATATAGATTGCAGAAAAGATCGATTAGTTAATGATGGTCCCGATAAATTGATGGTCACAAAATCAATCTGTGTGAAAAACTGAGAATGCTCAGCTAGAAATACACAGGCGTATCTAACAACCCATTCATCTAATTTTTCGATAAGGTTATATCGCTCTGCTGCCGGCAAAAATGCGCCTGGAAGAATAATTTCTCCCTGTTCATCTAACATTCTTATCAATAACTCATAGTGTCTGTGGTTACTGCCATCGAGTGGAACAATAGGTTGCGCATAAAGGCAAAAACGGTCCTCAGCTAAGGCTTGATTAATTCGCCCAACCCAATTTATATCACGATGCCGAACTGCCAGTTCTGCACCGTCAATATGGTAAGCATGAATACGATTGCGGCCCATATCTTTCGCGACATAGCAGGCAGCATCTGCTTGCCGAAATAATTCCGTAAAATCAGTACTTGTTTTGGTAATTGCAACAAGACCTATGCTGACGCCTATTCGAAACACCTTATCCTCCCAGCGAAACTGATAGTCAGTGACAGCCTGAAGAATTTCATCAGCAACTTCGTGAGCTTCGTCGAGCGTACAATGCTCCATTAAAACACCAAATTCGTCGCCGCCAAGCCGCGCTAGCGTGTAGCGTTTGCTGATGGTGCATCTCAATAGCTGTCCAAGTTTATGCAGTAATGCATCTCCTGCAACGTGACCAGAGGTATCATTGACGACCTTGAATTGGTCTAAATCCATGAAACACATGGCATGGCAATCATCGCTATCCTGAATATCAGCCAGTAAGTGACTTACCCGTTTCTCAAATTCGTAACGATTAACTAAGCCGGTTAAACGGTCATGGATAGCCTGATAGCTGAGCTCATCCAGTGCAGTTTTTTGCACCGAAATATCTCTTAAGAGCCCCTCAATACCTAAAACACCGCCGTCATCCCCTTTCACTAACTGCGCTGTTGCGGAGCCCCACCATTGTGAACCATCTTTGCGGCGTAATTGAGCTTCAAAATTCTTAATAAATCCATTTTTCAGAATTTTCGCAAGAAATAATTCTCTATCTTTGGGCTCGACATAAATTTCCTCTGCTAAGCTAATCCCTATTGCTTCGTCTACGCTATAACCTGCAACAGAGAATACTGAGGGTGAAACATAAGTGATTTCCCCCTTTAACGTTGTTTTAAACAAAATATCGGGAATGTTCTCTACAAGGCTCCGATATCTTGCTTCACTTTCTAAGAGCGCTGCTTCCGCTATAGAGCGTTTTTGGGCTTCAACTGCATGGGACACAAGGTCTGCTAGCGAACTGATATAGGTTATTTCCTGGGAACTCCAAGTCCGAAATTTACCTATATGCTCCAAACATATAACGCCTATTGTCTGGCCTCCAAAACGAATTGGAGCGTCTAGCATTGATTCAATCCCAAGTCGGCTCAAGTAGTCTTTAGAAAACTCAATTGTGCGTGAGTCGCTATGCGCCTCGTGTGCATCTATGAAGCGTTCTTCGGCCATGGCGGTAAAATAGGCAGGGAATTGAACTTTTGAAAGCTCGTCACCCTTTGAATGATGATCCGGTGTTTGCTCATAAAGGTCCACGCTTTTAATACTTGAACGATCCTGTGAATACATCCAAATACTTGCTCGTTCGACATTCAAGGTATGCGATGCAGCTTCTGTGATCTCTTGAAAAGAATCCATGGAGTTGCCACTGTAAAGGGCTTTCCCTTTTACTAGATTTAAAAGCGACTCACTAAATACTTCGAATTGATTACCCGACATTGCCACCTCATCCATAAAACAATTTAAGAACCACAAAACGCGTATGCGCACCTGTTAATTTGGTTATAAAACTTTTTTGACCAAATCCTACAATTGGAGCGTGTGATTGAAACTGTTGGCTTCAATCTAGATAACACCAGAGATGTCCTGAGCTATCAGTGTCATTGCTCTTATTATCAACATTAAATAAGCTACCATAGAAAGAGTAAACTCTAAACATGATCTGAGCAAGAAGCTCTGCCCCCTTGAATTTTATTTGATTGGCATTCTATTTAGCGAGCCCACATAGAGGCTTTCAGTCCTTAAATAGACTATGCTTTGTTCGTTCAGGTCAGTGCTGTTAGTTTACGAATAGAGCCAAACCATTCGACAGAAGACATCGAGCTTATGGGTCTACGTATATTGTGCCGACAAATATGTCTTGTTTTATGAATAGGATAAAATATAGGTCATTGAATTTATTAAACTGTCGGGCTTTTGTCATGTATAAGTCGCTACCGACAAGAAAAGTTTAATTTATACTTACCTTAACTATAACAGGAAAGAGATATGCAAGTGAAAATATTAAGGTTACATAAAAGTTGGTCCCAAGAGCAACTCGCGCAATTAAGTGGACTAAATGTTCGTACTATTCAGCGTATTGAAAAAGGCGAAAGTGTCGGCTTCGAAACCCTAAAATCTTTGGCCGCCGTGTTTGAAATAGACGTGAATGATTTAAAAAGCCAGAACAATGATAAACATGATTTACCGAATATACAGGAAGAGATGACAATACCACCCGACCTCGAGGAGCAAAAAAGCCTAGCTAAAGAAAAGGTGCAATCCATAAAATATTTTTACATTACATTAGCGGTATCTCTCGGACTTTTTATCTTTATATTTTTGCCAAATTATAATCAGGGTGAAAATCTTGAGCCGCTTATTGTGTTGGCTATCGCATTCGCTCTAAGACTACTTTTATTGCCGCTAGCTTTCCTAAGCGGCTGTATTTGAGCAAAAGTACAGCATCGCCAGATCCACTCTAGTGGGCCGTATCGAAAGCACGTTAGCCTTAGTTCTGATTTAACTGCAAAAAAAGACATTGCATATGTTACAAGTGACGAAAACATGCACACTATTCCTGAACTATACAATTAAGCTATATGCAGCTTAAAATTTTGTATGGTTCATATCTGCTGATGATCCTATACCTCATTAACTCTCAAATTTTAAATTTTTCTTATGCCAGTGGATGCAAAGTGGTACGGATAGATTAAGTAAAAAGGCAACTAGTATAAGCGTGTAAAAGACCTCTATCGATATAATGTTATGCTGCACGTAAGCGATATCGAGCACGACAAATGCCAATTCGGCGCGACCTAACATACCAAAACCTATCATCCAACTCGATGGCCAATCAAAGTCGCCCGTATAGCGTGCAGCTAGTGCTGCCGATAAAACCTGACCAACAAACAAACCGATGAATAAGATGATGACGTAAGGTAGGACAGAGATGAATAGGGTAGCGTCAAAAATCAGTTTAGTGCCTAATGCGACAAAAAACACAGGACCTATCCAAGAAAACGCGACGTTGTCAATGACTTCGCGCGCATGCTTGTAGTGATCGCGTTCATCGTTTTGATTAAAATCAAAATATTCCTTTTTTATAATAAGACCGGCCATATATGCGCCTACAGCTGGATGAAAGCCAAACTCATGAGCAAGTAAGCTGACCAACACCGCAATCAACAATAGAGCGAGTACAGTGTATTCACCCTTAGCCATGGATAACACCGAACATAAATTAAGTTGACCTAAAAACGGAATTTTGGCAGCGAGGCCATTGCTCGCAGGAAACAACCAAGCACCCATAAAAGTAACAATAACGAAAAATGCAGTTGCCTTACCGAAAACCAACAGTATTCCGAAACTCGAAACGCCTGTTTTACCAATGGCAGTTGGCACCAAGATAGCAACTAATGCAAGTGACGCAATATCGTCAAGCACTGCTGACGTCATAATGCCAGTAGCAGCAGGCGTATTGTTCAGCCCCTCGCTTTTAAGAGAAACCATGGTTAGAGACACAGCAGTTGCAGTCATTGCTAAACCAACAAATAAAGAGGTGTTAGTATCGCGCCAAACGATATCTGCAAACAAATATCCAATAGAAAATGGGGCCAATGCGCCGAAAAGGGCAATTCCCCAACTGCGTTTTATACCTTTTATAAAGTGGCTGGTGTTTTCTTCAAAGCCCAATGCAAACATAATAATGATAATGCCTAATTCAGCAAAATCGACAATAAAAACGGGCATAACTTGAGGTAATATACCGACATTGACTAACAAAGCACCGCAGGATAAGTACCACAGAACTGGCGTTAAACGTGTTTTATGAGCGAGATAAGAAGCAGCAAAAACTGACGTCCAAATAATAGCCAATAATGCAATGTCATGCATGCAAGGTTCTCCGAGCAAACTTTTACTCTACATGCACTGCTATATTTATTATTGATGTCGATCACGTAATTCGCTTTTTACGTCAGATTGATACCAAAAGCGAAGGTAGGGTTAAATCGCGGGTTAAATCGCCACACCTCATTTAAGACAACGAAGTAACGAATACCGATGTAAGCATATTGGTCATGTTCTCGGGTGTAACTAAAGCTCTCAACTTACATTGCAAATCGAGTTAGGTAGTTTCCACAACTCACTAGGTACAACAATGAAGAGTATCCATCGGGAATATGGGTGAAAATCCTAATAGTTGTAAGAAAAAAGCGCTGCGCCTAGGCGCTTAAATAATCGATATAAATAATTGAGATGATTAATTCATATTTTGAGATAACATACATCTTCATATCAGTAGAAATCATGGTGTTTGTTTCGGTGATTTTTTACCAGTATCCTTATCAACATCAAATACCTGTTTTAGTAAAGGGATTACCATGTCAGTCTATGAAATAAAACACCCGCTCATTCAACATAAAATTGGTTTGATGCGCGCTTATGGTGTCAGTAGTAAAGATTTTAGAGAACTCGCGAGTGAAGTCGCTAACTTGCTCACATATGAGGCTACGCGTGAGCTACAAGTCGAAGATATCGAGATTAAAGGGTGGGCAGGTGAGTCTATTTCGGTCAACCAAATTAAAGGTAAAAAAATAACAGTAGTGCCTATTTTACGGGCGGGTTTAGGCATGCTGGATGGTGTTTTGAGCTTGGTTCCTAATGCCAAAATTAGTGTGGTAGGCGTATATCGAGATGAGGAAACGCTGCAGCCGGTGGCTTATTTCGACAAAGTAGTTAGTGATATTGACTCACGCATTGCTTTGATTGTGGACCCAATGTTGGCCACCGGTGGCACCTTAATCGCGACAATTGATTTACTTAAAAGCAAAGGTTGTAAGCATATTTTGGGTTTATTTTTGGTAGCAGCCCCAGAGGGTATAGAAGCCGTTATCAAAGCACATTCTGATGTTGATATATATGTTGCCGCTATTGACGAGCGACTGAATGACCAGGGCTATATTTTGCCTGGATTGGGTGACGCTGGTGATAAAATTTTTGGTACGCGCTAATTCACAAACCACACAAGAAAAGGCTATTTGCCACCGGCAAGATTGACGCTGCAGTGTCTGCTTACAGTCAAAAAGTCGCGATAGTCGTGTGATACTCAGATATAGCTTTACATGATATTATCTTTAAATGAATTAACTCGGGTGACATTTTATTTTTAAACGGGATTTAATCTGAATACGTCCTTACAAATGCGTTGGCTTAGGGGAGGGGTAATAGCACTGCTAAGTATTGCTGTTTTGGTACTCGTGACCCTGCTGAGCGGCTATGTGTTTAGAGTATCACTCGCCAAGTGGATAATTGCAGACTACTTGCCAAAAGATGCGCAAGTTACCTGCCTTAAATTTGATATAGGTTTGTCGCCCACGCTGTCTATCAATGAGCTGTGCCTCAATACTCAGTCTGTCGATATTGAAATGCATCAAGCCAACTGGTTTTTAGATAACTGGCGACGTAAAGAGAGTCGCTTGAATATCGGTAAACTGCGGATTAATCATAAAAATACCGACATTCAAGTAGGCGCTGCCCCAGTTTCGCTGGAACTGCCCAATATCGCTTTGCCTGCTAACCTGCCTCGGATTACCATTAAGTCGATTAACCTTCAGTCATATTTTTTGCAGCAGCCATTGGAGTTTGCTTTAGAACAAAGTTCAGCGTCGAATTTTATGCTGTCAGGCGATGTTAACGCAACTGCAGACTACCTTGATGGCACACTGCAGGGAACGATAAACTGGACACCGAGCCGAGTCATCAAGCAAAGCCAACTGTTGCAGGAAAAAACACAAATTTTGCACCAACGCCTGAACTGGCAGGCTTTGATTAATACCAAGATAGAAAGCCAATTTGCGATGGCGGGAAAGCGTATTGAAACGTCACATAGTTTGCACATTAAACCGCAAATTAAACTCGAAAGTTGTCCCATTAGCATTGAGGCTAAAGGTAAACTGCTAATTGATCTGACATTGCCTCATCTTGAGGCACGCGTTGATGCCAGTAACTTTCCAATATCAGCAGATCTGGCAGAATGCCAGCTTATACCAGCGCAGCTAAAGGGCCTTAAAATAGGCAATGCACTTTTAACCGCAACACAGCCCCTCATTATAAAAGGGAATGCTTTATTAACCAACAGCGTCGAATTATTCCTGCCTGAATTTCAGCTAAATCCGGTAGTGAAACTATCAGCTATTGAACTCGGATTTGATCAAAGTTTATCATTGGATTACGCATTCGATCTGGCCTCGAGTTTGGTTGATCTGCGAAATGATAAGCTGGCGTTAAACGGTGAAGTAGCGCTCACCTCAAATGGGAAAGTGACCAGAAACGATAATAAAGGGACTATGATATCTGGAACAGCAGAAATGGAGGTTAGTGCGCCAGCTACTCGGTGGGCCATTGCAGATCGGCTGACGAACTCATTTAACTATCGAGTCTCGTTTTCAAATACTGATCAGCTCGACTTGTCGCTGTCTGGTCTGCAACATATAAGCGGCATTGAAAGCACATCAAAATTGGGCCCTACAATCCAGCTCAGTGAGATAACGACCGATTGGCAGATGTCACATTCGGCTGCTAAAACGTGGCAAATTAAACTAGTCAACAAGATCCCGGATGTAATTGTTGCGCAGACAAAGCTGGTTAACCTTATCAATACCAGTGATGTTGTTATCACAGCGGACAGTGGGCTGCAGTTAATTGGGCGATCTACACTGGAGGGTATTAGCTACAACGATAAAAAACTCAATAAGCTAACTTTTGAGCATGAGTTAAGCGCCAATCTGCCGACCATGGGAATGTTGGGTAAGCATAACCTTCAGTTGGGATCTGGTTTAAGTATGCAGATTATTCATACAGAAAAAGACGTCAAGGTGCAGATGGCGGAGCAGCAAATTAAGTCCTTACAAAAGCTAGTTAATCAATTCAATAGCAAAGTACAGTTATTGGCAGGTACCTTCAGCAGTGAAGTTTCAGGCACGTTTTCATCTTCAAATTATTCTGGCTCGTTGAAATTGACGGATAACAGTTTAACATATGATGATTTTGAGGTGCTTTTCCTGCAATTAAATGAAGGTTTCAGTTTCAATTCAGCTGGGCTTCAGCTAACTCGTGGCAAAATTAACATAGAGGAAATTAATGTTGGTGTGCCAATCAGTAAAGTTACATTGCTTGTGAATATTGTTGATAACGTAGCGAAACTTGAATCGGCTGAAGGTGAACTTATTGGTGGCACTTTTAAAGTCACCGACCTATGGCTTGATGGCAGAAAGCAGCGCACTAATATCAGCGTAAGCGGCGTAGACTTAGCCGATATAGCGGCGCTGCAAAAGCAGCAAGGCATAAAGGTGACTGGAGAAATGTCCGGCATATTACCTTTTCAGTTTGGCTATGAGGAGGGAATTATTCAACATGGCATGCTTACCAGCGATGGCCCGGGGAAACTGACAATACAGGATAATGCGGCCTTTGATTTAATTAAAAGTCAGCAGAAAGAGCTATCATTTTTGCAAAACGTTGAGTATCGCCAACTATCCAGCAAAGTCGAATTAGCTTCTGATGGCTGGTTGGATTTAGAACTCTCCATCGCCGGACGTAATCCGGATAAGGAGCAAGAAGTGATATTTAATTATGGTCATAAAGAAAATATATTTACCTTGTTAAAATCCCTTAGAATAACCAGCTCAATACAAGACTCTATTGAAAAACGAATTGAAAAACGCTACTTGGAAAAAGGAAAATAAACGTGAGAATCTTAGCCATAACCTGCGGTTTTGTGCTCTTAAGTGCATGTACTCATACGGTACAGCTTGAAACAAAAGAGCCCATCACTATCAATATTAATGTCAAAATAGATCACGAAATCCGGGTCAAAGTTGACAAGGAACTGGATGATATTTTCAGTGACGACAGCGAATTATTTTAGGAGTAAAACATGAAAACGATAACAATTTTAAAAACGCTACTGCTTGCCGCCATTCTATTTAGCGCTGCCGCTTTTGCAATTGAGCTTGATTCTGCAAAAGCAACGGGCTTAGTAGGTGAACAGGAGAATGGTTACCTAGGAGCGGTTGTTATGAGCACTGAAGTCATGACATTAATTACTGATATCAACGCAAAACGTAAAGCCAAATATCAGGAACTGGCGACTAAAAACAGCATTACCTTGAGACAGGTAGAATCACTCGCTGCTAAAAAAGCGTATGATAAAACTGAGGCTGGCCATTATCTGCGCAGTAATGGACAGTGGATCAAGAAATGATATAAGCGGTCCGCCATAAAAATTGATATGAGTCAATACTGGGGTTGTTAAGCCTCTGAATTTCTTATTATATTTGTTTTACCTACAAGGTGAAGTTGCATTACGTGATATTATGGAATTGATAAATATTTAGGAGAATGCGCGAAACATGAAACTGAAGATTTCACTCTTATTTTTCGGACTATTTTTTTGGTTATTTTTGGTAAATATGCCAAGCGCTCACTCTGCTGAAGCACAGGCAAGTCACCTTTCATTTTCAGACGCTTGGAAGTTACTTCAGAAAAGTAATAATTCTTTGGCTGCTCAGTCCGCTAATGTTGACCGTTACAGGTATCTACAACAAGCTAAAAATGATCTGAACCTACCTTCAGTTTCATTAGGTGTTAATTACACTCGCCTAAACGATGATATAACGTTGTTAGGCAGTCAAATTTCAGAGAGTCTTGCCGGGCTTACCTCAACGATTGAAGATAAAGATGTGTATTCTTCATCTGTGCGTGTCATTTGGCCCATTTATACGGGCGGTAAAATAACAGCAGCTCAAAATGCGGCAAAAGGGCAATTCGATGAAGCGCAAGGTCAACTTGGTATGGAGACCCATGTTCGATTCGAGGAACTTAGTCAATATTATTTCTCAGTTCTATTGGCTCAAGACGTACTAAAAACCAGAAAAAATGTTGAAATAGGCCTTAAACAGCATCTTGATTTTGCCATAAAACTCGAAGAACAGGGGCAGGTCGCCCGAATCGAGCGTTTACAAGCAGAAGCCTCTTTGGATAAAGCGCATGTCGATTACAAGAAAGCGCAAAAAGATTTAGATATTACGTCATCAGCGCTAACTCAAATCTTAAATCAGGAAGCGGTTGTCCTGCCCAAAGACACACTTTTTATCAATAGTACTATTCCATCAATGCATCGCTTTATCGAGAAAACACTTAACACTTATCCTGGTTTACATATCCTTGACTCTAAAAAGACACAAGCGAGCAGTTTAATCGCAGCTGAAAAAAGTAAATACTATCCTGATGTGTTTTTATACGGTGATTATAATGTTTATGAAGAAGACTCATTAACCAGCGAGCTGAAGCCTGATTGGTTTATAGGAATAGGTGTAAAGGTCACGTTATTTGATAATTCGGGTCGCTCTGATAACGTCAAGGCAGCGCACAGCGCGGTGTATCAAGTTCAATATTTAAAAGCACAAGCTAAACAAGACTTGAAAGTGTTAGTTAAAAAAACCTACCTTGAGGCGCAACAAGCGATTGAAGAAGTTATTGGGCTTGATTCCAGTTTAGCGTTAGCAAAAGAAAACCTAGTTTTGCGCAAAAAAGGATTTACCCAAGGACTGTCTAATTCACTTGATGTTGTTGATGCTGAGCTATACCTATCGAGTATCCAAACCCAACAATCTGTTGCTCGATTTCAATATATAAGCTCATTGACCAAACTGCTTGCATTAAGTGGTGAAATGAATACGTTTACGCATTATCAAAATACAGCCTTATCAACAGACATTCAGGAATAGAAGGACACTATGAAAAAGATAAAACTTGGCGTAATGGTATTGGCAGTCGTGTTATTAATCGGCTGGTTATGTTTTCGTTTCTATCAAGCGTATCAACCTCAGCCTGTCCGCCTTCAAGGTCAAATTCAAGCTCAACAATATAGTATTTCCTCCAAAGTATCGGGTCGGATTGACCAAGTGTTGGTGCGAAAAGGGGATATAGTAAACAAGTCACAATTGATATTTACATTATTTAGCCCTGAAATTACAGCGAAACTTGATCAAGCCATTGCTGGACAAAAAGCCGCTGGCGCCATGGCGAAAGAAGCAGAAAAAGGTGCCAGAACACAACAAATTCAGGCATCAAAAGACCAATGGTTAACAGCAAAAGCAGATGCACAATTAATGGAAAAAACCTACCAACGTATTAATAATTTATACAATGATGGTGTTGTTGCCGAACAAAAAAGAGATGAGGCCAATACGCAGCAACAGGCAGCAAAATATACCGAGAATGCGGCATTTCAAATGTACCAATTAATGCAAGAAGGCGTGCGTGAAGAAACCAAAGTGGCAGCCCAACAGAAAGAGATAATGGCCGCAGGCGTTGTAGCAGAAGTGCAAGCTTCTGCAGCGGATACAAAAATAACCAGTTGGTTTAACGGTGAAGTTTCGCAGGTCTTACTGAACAGCGGAGAACTCGCGCCGCAAGGATTTCCAGTTGTCACTGTAATCGATACAAAAGACGCTTGGGCGGTGTTGAATGTGCGAGAAGATTTACTAAACAACTTTGAAAAAGGAATGCGTTTTACCGCTTATCTCCCTGCTTTAGATAAGCGTATCGTTTTTGAAGTGTCGCACATCGCCGTAATGGGCGATTTTGCTACATGGCGCTCTACAGACGCGACACAAGGTTTTGATTTACGTACCTTTGAAGTTGAAGCCAGGCCGGTTGAGTCAATTGAGAATTTACGCATGGGTATGAGTGTGGTGGTAGAACTCTAAGTTAATTTAAGTGGAAAAAAGCAATGACTTTTCGAACACAATGGCAACTGTTTTACCGAGATAAGTGGTTATTCTCTTGCCTTACTTGGGTACCTATTTTATTGGCTCTTTCTATTTGGGCAATATTTTTTCACGGCACTGCCCGCGATTTGCCTATAGGTGTTGTTGATTTATCTCACAGTCAATTGTCCAGAACAATCAGTCGCCAATTAGATGCCAGTGCAACCCTGGCAGTTAATGACAAATATTCAGATGTAAGCCAAGCAAAAAATGCCTTAATCAGCGGCGATATTTATGCATATGTTGTTATTCCTGGGCAATTTGATCGAGATATTTATAGAGGACAATCACCACAAATTTCGGCCTTTTATAACAGCCAATATATTTTAGTTGGCAAGTTAGTCAGCTCAGCGATTATTAGCGCCGTAGGCACCGCTAATGCACAAATAGAGGTATTGGGATCTCTTTCTGATGGCAATACTACAACGCAGAGTGCCATGGGCAGAGCGTTGACTATAAGAACTCAAATTACGCCGTTATTTAATAAAAACACCAACTATACGCAGTTTCTTGTTTCCGCCATTATTCCCGCGCTCTGGCAAATTTTTATTGTTGCTGGCACGATATTAATTATCACTGCCAATGCCGCCAATAAAAGCGCTGCCTCCAGGGCAACTAGATTATCCGTAGGGCAGGTGATGACTACCTTGAGTTTTTATATACCGTTGTTTCTGCTGCACGGGGCACTTTTTTTACTTTGGTTTTATGTTGGCTTTGATTGGCCAATGAATGGCAGTTTTGTGGCTTTACTGTTTGCTCAATTTGTCACCTGTATAGCGTGTATGATCATGGGCGCATTTTTTTATTTTCTAACACATGATGCTGCCAGAGCAATCAGTGTAGCTGGCGCGTTTACGGCACCCAGTTTCGCATTTATGGGTATCACCTTTCCGGTTACTGACATGAATACCGCCGCCCTGATTTGGCGAAATTTATTACCTATTAGTCACTATATTGAAGTGCAAGTGAGTCAGGTTAGCTACGGTGTTTCTTGGATAGTCGCATTGACGCAATTATTGCCCATGTTTGGCTATTTACTGCCTTTATTCCTAACTTACTTGTTGATAACAAAACGGCGTAATAGCAGTGAGCTCATCGTATGACAGAGCTTGGTGTATGAAGGAGCGTGCCGTATGAAGGAGCTTGCCGTATGAAGAAGCTTGCATTACTGATGCTTGAAATTAAAGCAATAATGGGCAATTCTGCTGTGGTGTTAACCATGTTTGCTGGCGTGATTTTCTATTCATTTTTATATCCACTGCCTTATGCGAATCAGACGCCCAGAGAACAAAACATCAGTATCGTTAATTTGGATAGAAGCCAGGCAAGTTACCAATTAGAACGAATGGTGGATGCAACACCGCAAATTACAGTGGTGCAAAGGGATCATTCAATTAAAGCGGCAGAAGATGCCCTGTTAACACATAGCAATGATGGTATTAGTGGCATTAGCGGTATTCTCGTTATTCCCGAACATTTTTACAAAGACCTATTACTTGGAAAAAGTCCTGTATTAGCTTATGCAGGAGACGCTTCTTTCTTTTTGGTATACGGTACTATAATAGAAGGATTGGCGAATGCTGGTGGCACATTAGCGGCAAAAATAAAAGTATCGCATTTATTAACACAAGGTCTGCCTGCAGATTACGCAAGTAACCATGTATCTTCCGTAAAATTAAATATGAAACCCACGTTTAACCCCGGTATGGGCTATATACATTATGTTCTTCCTGCGGTATTTGTGCTTATTTTGCAACAAACCTTAGCAATGGCAGCAGGATTAATGGGAGGAACACAAAAATCAGGCCACGGGTATTGGCGTCAATATGGTTCAGGTCAGATTTTTGCTGTACGAAGCATAACGTTAGTCGGTATTTATGTCTTTTTAAGCTTATATTACTTTGGTGTCGGTTTTGAAATGTATGGGATTAATCGGCTTGCTGATATACCCACAATGTTGGCTATTTTGATGCCGTTTTTATTCTCAACTTGCTTTATTGGTATCTGGTTAGGCGCGATTTTACCAAGACGCGAATTGGTTACTTTTGTGGTCCTGATAAGCTCAATGCCGCTTATATTTTCTGCGGGTGTTATTTGGCCACTTGAAATTATTCCAAGCCCTATTATTTGGCTATCATCATTATTTCCAAGCACACCTGCGATCCAAGCTTTTGTCGCTGCTAATCAGATGGGGGCGACACTCTATCAAATAATGGATAAGCTTTTATTGCTATGGGGATTAACGTTTCTTTGGGGTGTCGTTGCATTTATACCCTTTAAACGTAGCAATGAGTCGGATTAATTCAACCAAGTAGTGGCTATCAACACTCATAATGCAGTAAAGCCAACTAATAAACCGATAAGTAAAACGTTCGTTATTTTATTATTATTGGCCTTCAAGTGCATTGACTGGGTTACGGTTCAAGCTTCATCACAGGTCGATTATTTTTTGATTTCGGAAACCGTAAAATCAAGTCCCTCATAAAAATCGCCAGTCTCTCCCGAGAGAACGACCACGCTAAGGATTTCTTCTTCGAGTGCGATGGTTTCGCTGCCCAAGTAATTTATTTTCAGCTTATATTTTCCCGGTTCTAGGTCTTGTAAGACATAGAAACCGTCATACTCAGGAGTTATGCTGGTGTAATAGTCGTTATTTTTTTCAACAACTATTTCAACATAGCTAAAAAACTTCTTAGTTATTTTATCTTCTGCTTCTGGTAGGAGGATTGACCCCATGATCAAGGATAAGGGAACAAGTCCAACAGATATTTTTTTACCTGATGCTGGCAGCAGCGTTACTGTTTGATCACGATCCGCTGTAAGAGTCGGATCGATCATGATACCGGAATAATCATAATGCAATTCATTCCTTCTATATGGCTGTACATCACTGAGGTAAAAAATACCTGAGCTGTTGGTCTCTACTTTATTTTGACCTATGCCCACTCCTACACCCACAATAGGCACTTCATCGTTATCCTTTTTGCCATTGGCATTTTTATCAACAAAAATGGTGCCCTCAACATAGCCACTATCAGGATATTTTGTATTATTAGCTACAAATGGTTTTTTCAAATTGATCACCGTTTCGTAGCTAGCTCTGACTTTGTATTGTTGTTCTCTGTTACTCCTATAGTTCGCATCTGTTTTTAAAAAGTCGTTAAATTTATATTCAAAAGACATTTCTAGACGCACATCATCGCTTTCATCATAACTTACCTCAAGTTGATAGGCGTAGTTACTATTCTGACGCAGCCTCTTTCTTAGCCTAGCGGTATACTGCCACTTAGCGTCACGGCGCTGATTATACCTCGCGTCGACGTTGTAGGTGAAATCTCCCTGGTTATAATCAAAGCCTATTTCTCCTGTGTAATTAGACTGGCGCTGATTTTGTTTGCGTACAGTTTTACCTAGATCTACATTAATGCGTATTGCTTTGCTGACATCATAGCTAAGTCCGCTATCGTAAATACTTTCTGTTCTGTCCTGGAATTTTTTACTAGAAAATCTGAAAAAATAATCACTTCTGCCATAATTGCCGCTCATCTCAGCTTCCTGATAACTGTCCTTGTTTTCATCTTGAGCCAATTCATGACTATAACGCTCATAACTGTATGATAATTTATGAGAAAATAACTCACTTTTTATCTCAGCAATATAGCCCTCACTATCGTCTAAAAGTGAATCATAATAGGAAACCTTAGTCACTAAGGGAACAACTAAATTTGAAAAGCGGTATCCCGCCATGTGCTTACCGTATTGATAAAGCTTGTCTTCATTACGCATGTCATAATAGTCAAAGGCATACGTTAGATTATTGGTCACACCATAAGCGATGCCGAATTTTTGGTCGTCCCAGGCTTTATTCTCTCCCTGCGGGTTTTGGCCATAGAAAAAGTTATAGTCCCATGCGCCTTGACTTAGAAAATCACGGCCCTGCATAACATTGACACTTCTGTCTTCGAGCAAGACCCCGTTGCGGTCATATATTTTTATTTTGAACGCATCGTTGTTACTTCTCATCTCTAATGTGAACTGATACTCGCTTCCCTCAATACGCTGATAATCAGCTACTTTGCCGTTTTGATAGACTTCGACCACGGCATTTCTGGGTGCTTTGCCCCTGATGGTGACGTCCCTACCTGAACGATTAACTGTGTAATCGTTGTCACTTAACGATAAACCACGGATCCTAGTGTTGTAGCCCAGAATATCGTTTTTCTGTATAAAAGTGTCACCAATAGTGACCGTCTTATCTTTAAAGATATAAGGGTATTTCAGACTGATATCTTGTAACTCGCCTGTGGCATAAATGTTGTGTCTAATATTAAAATCGCCGTAAAGTAGCTGCGAGCTATATTCTGCTTCCACATCTCCCTTGTTTTGTTGCGCGCCGTTTTTAAAATAAGTACTCATATCATCTATGTCATAGCGCAGCTTAAGCATACCGAGATCGACTAGTCTTCTGTCTTTTGGCATAAAAAAGTCGGTCTGTTGAAGCTTTTCTTGGCTATTTTTGTCTTCTTCGATGGCGCGCTTTCTTTTTTGTGCTGCGACCTGATAGTCCAGCGGCAGATTAAAATCCGGTATTATTGCCAATGTATAGCTCTCTGGCAGCCACTTTATTGACTTGAGGGGAAACAAGTCACTGATGGCCTGTTTATCAAAATATAGGCGCTCGTTTATGATTATAATATTGAGATTTTTTACTTCTTTATTGATGTGCCTTGCTTTTGTATCGTCAAACAGACTGCCTGCCATATGGAGATGTATATTTTCGCCTTCGATAGTAAGTTGGCTATATTGGCTAAGCTCGGTCATTGCCAGAAAATCATTGACATCGAGATAAATGCCGCCATCAAAATCGCTTTTTACTTCATAGAATTCTAGCTTCAGGTAGCGGCCTACCTTAAGGGTGATCATATTGTTAAAGTAGTCATCTTGCGTGTCGGCAACAGCAGGCTTAAAAAGCCCCAAGCTGCATATCACGACCAGTAAAACACTGATCAATATCATTGCTGTTTTTTTCATAGTAGATAAAATAAAATGAAACTGTATTTAATTAACATCTTTATAAGCTGCAGCGCATTGAAGGAAGCGCCATAAAAACGATAAAACGGTGCACAGTGCATTCAGAAAAAAGGGGGCGGCTTGTAGGATGTTTTTTGCAAAGAGACTTGCCTGCAGATAAGGTCATAGTGCCCTTCTTTTATTTTATTAAGCGTTAGTTAAAACGTTATAAACTTCATAACTCAGTCGACGTAATCAACTTAATCAACATAGCTCACTTGATATTTAATTGATTTTTGATAGTTACCGCTCACGTGCTTTTCTCCTCGTAGCGAAAAACCAATAGCAAATTCTCCCTCACCGTACTTATTTAGGGTGATAATGGGGTCTTTTGCATGAAGGTCTACAATTCTGATCCCCGGTGCAAAATAGATAACACCACTTTGCGTAATATCCAATTTAACGCGTTTATTGGCCCTGCCTTGCAAAGAGATAAGGGCTCCCTCTTCAGGGTAAACCGTTAGACGGCTACCGTTATAAAGGTAGAGGTTTTGTAGTTCGGCATTTTGCACGGCGATAATTTCCAACGAAAAAGCTGATGCTGAATAGATAAACATTAGTAAAAATAAAAGTTTGTTCATTGATGGACAACCAAGTTAAAGAGGGCAGCCATTAGGCTGCCCAATAATAATGATTCTTATGTTCTGGTTGTATCTGCTATAGCGTCATAGTTGACAGAGACAGTAATCGTCTCACTGATAGTTCCAGCTGTTGCGGCATTAGCTGTATTTAGACCAACATTAAAGTTAAGCACTTGTGTTGTATCCGAAGTGACAAAAGCTACCGTCGTGCCGGTAATGTCACCGGTTAGTTGCGCCAAAGTTCCATCGGTTTCAACGCTATAAGTAAATGTCTCACCAATTTCACCCGTCACGGTAGCGACAACTGCCTCAGTATCAATAACCGAATCTGTCCAAACATCCCCAAAATCGATTGTTGATGTATCTAAACCAACTGCAATTGGTGTTACATATTTCGCAGTAACCGTTAAAGTATCTGTTACCGCCGTATCTAACAATACAGAAGTATTGGCAGCTATTGCTGATGATGATATAGCGACTAAAGACGTTGCTAATAATAATTTTTTCATCGTATTTCTCTCTCTTACTTTGCTTCAAAATGAATAAACGTCCAATCTATGAAAGGATATTTATTCGTGGATATCGTTGTAGGCCACCTGCACAGTAATGGTGGCGGATAAATCGCCGTTCATACTTGCTGTATCAAGGTCTACATAAAATTCATGGGCTTGGTCAACCCCGTTAGCAGTTTGTATATAAGTGATACTATTTGCGGTATACCCTCCACAGGCGTTGCGCGAAACCTGCACTATACCGGTGTTGTCGTCATCGCTTATCTCTACCGTGTAGTCATAGCCATTTTCGGCGTTGACCGAAAAATCCACCATCTCACTGTCGACCTCGGTATCACTATAAACATCACCAAAATCAATATTACTGACACCTAACGTCAAGGATATGGCTGTTACTGCATTGCCATTAATATAAAAATCACCTTCTTCAGCCCACACAAAACTTGAAAAAAACAGTAGCGTAAAAAGAACTTTATTCACTTGCAGTTTTCCCCAATGGAAAACTGGATCCGATTGGAAGAGTAAATCGCTGGGAAAAATCAAGCTTTTCATTGGCAAAAACAATCTCTACACGATCGGCAACTGCATTCATCACGATTGATTTATTTAGCTCGACTAAATGTTCTCGATAGAAACCCTGCTTGAAGCTTTCTTCTTTGACGATCTTCTCATTTTGGTAAAATTCAATGTTGATATGAAGTGGGTAAGAAAAGTTGCCATTGTTTTGCGCCGCTCCCAGCAGCTGATAGCCATTTTGAATTTTTGCCATACGTAAATTGTCAAAATTCATGGCGGTTTCAAGCTTGCCTTTTCTGCCGTAGTAAGGCACCCCAAGATTCATCAACATGGTGACCTGAGCGTGACTGTTTCGTGGTGGCAGTTCTTTAAATACCAATAAGGCCACATATTCACCGTCTGCTAATTCTTTTTTTATCCGCGGTGCTATCTTTACCTGGATTTTACTCTTTGGCGGAATAACCACAATTTTAGGATAAGCCACCAGTTGATCGCCAAGATAGTACTCATCTTTGGCCCATTTCGGTTTTTCAAAATCCACCCTGACCCTTACCGGTTTAGTACTCTGATTTATCAGGGTCGTGTCTTGGGTCACCGGTTTGTCAAGGTCTACCCCAAAACTTGTCTGGGTGACCATAAAGGCACTGAAGCTGCTCACTGAATAAGTGCACAACAATAGTGTTATAGCTAGGTGTAAGTAATTTTTAATTTTAACGGCGGCTATTCCTTTTAATTTTTGGTAACTATTTTCTACATACATTACAAAATTTAAGACAAAAAAAAGTCTTCATAAAGAAGACCATGTGTAAAAAGAGCTCAAAAACAAAAAGTGCTAATTCACTTTCGGCAACTGGCTACCATTTTACAGGTCCTTTAGCTTTGCGTCCCTAAGTTTCCTAAGGTTTGCGATGCACCGACACTACAATTCAATTACCTGTTGGCTAATGAAAATAAGAACAAGTGCCAACATTTTATTTATATACTATTTGTTTTCTCACTTTCATATTCGACATTATGGTGACCATCTGTGAACATCATGTTTTGTATAAAATCGATTTCTTCTGTGTCCAAAAGTGGAACAATATTTTCCCCTTTTGGGGTTTTACCATGACCATCGGTAACTGCTGATGTAATTGCTTCAACAGCGGCTGAGCAAAATTGTAGTTTTTCTTGTGAACTCGATACCCCAGTGCCTTCCATCGTCAGTAATAAAGACAAATCTACCGCGCCTTTTATCTTTTCGTTATCACTATAAGTACGTCGAAAAAAGTGTATTAATGAGATCAGATTCAAGGTGGTTTCATGCAATTGAGGATCCATAATCAACAAACCGCGCTATTTCTAATTTCGTTAAAAAAGTAGCCCTGCATCATGCATCGCTGTTCCTTGCAAAAAATGTATCTGTCAAAGCTGTCAACACCTTCTATAACGATCGTACTGGATTTTCTTTTAATCATTTTGATCAGATATTTGAGTAAAATTTTATCATTTTCGTACAAGTCCCAAAAAAGCTCTTTAGACATTTTAACGCCGTCAAAATTCAGTTCGCTCAAAACATCAAAATTTGACCGCGCTGACCCAAAGTCGTCTAACCAAATATGTACTTTAGGATTTTCCCTAATTTCGTTTAATCGATTTTGAATTTGGATTGTCGATTGTAAAGAACACGTTTCCAAGAGCTCCAATATGATGATACTACGGCCAAATTCTGATAAAAGCATATCAACGTGATGTGAGTTCAAGAAATTAGTATTTATATTAAGCGACACTGTTGACGTCGTTTTTGTTTCTAAACTTTCCAGTATATGACGGTAAATTACATAGGTTTCATCATTACTTAATTCATTAAAAAAACGCGCAGGGCATAATTGTTCTGGGCCTTTCATCACCATGCACAACACTTCCAAAATACCGTTTTTGTTCGACATGCAATCCGTTATCAACTCAACTCTGGGATAAACAAGGTACTGTATGTCTTGTTTTTTGATAGATATTAAAGGGATTGTTATCATTCAAATCGACCTTTATTTTTATTAAACATTTGATATCCCCTTCCGTGGATTGTGATTATTTCTAAATCGGATTTGTTTTTCAATAAAGCGCGTAGCTCAGAAATCGCCACAGTGACATTATTGTTAACTTTATTATCTATTCCCCAACCATATGCCAATAAAAACGCTCTGCTGACTACTTCTTCTTCATACTCGTGAAAAGCACAAAGAATTCTGAACATAGGATTAGATATTCTGTATTTGGTCCCTTTTATTGAGATAGCATGTCGTTCAATAAACACATTTTTGTCTATATAAATAGGATGGCGCTGCTTTGGACATAAAACACAACATGCATGACATACATTTGTTGCCACGGTTCTGTTGGTTTGATGAATGTCTATCGGCTGATTCTCACCGCATTTCTTAGACTCTGCAATAGGGCTAGAATTGAACATTTACTCTCCTAATATTTGTATCTTGGCTTGTTCTTACAATTAATCCATTTATGCAAACTTAGCTATATTCTAGGAATGTAATCTCATACGTATTGTACTTTATATACTTTAGTTGTGCCTAAAGTCTAAAATTATAAAAATTATAAAAATTATAAAATATATACCTTTGTAATCGCTGGTTTTCTATGTTCTTTGACATCTGATATTGCGGTCACTTTTAAAACCTGTGGAACATAAGATAGTGCCAAAAATACAATTAAATAAGTCGCCTCATGCAATGACTTTTTCGTGGCCTTTAATCTATTTTTAAGTTCAAAATTAACGTTTTTCTATAACGAGTCTCTATGGTAAACAGGGAGCTCATAAGGTTCGAATAGAAGGTTGAGCCGGGTTCTGTTTACTGTAAAGCGATCAAAACGACTTTACTTTTTAAGCGCAAATAAGCGGCAGCGTTGAAAATTAGACAGATGAGAATAATGGATACCTACGTTTCAACAACAATAGACTGCATGAACACGCCATGCAGTAACACTATCGACTTAGCTTTCGTATTTCTTATCTCTTCATAGTGTGGGTAGAGTATAGTTGCGCATTATCTACAAATTTCACGTAACGCAAACGCTCGTTGACTTGAAAAAGGGTCAACCGCAATATATTCAACATCATTAAACTTGAACTGTTAATATAACACTGTTATACATCATGTATATTGTATGATTATAAAAAAGTTTTTTGTTTGTGGTTGTAAACTAAGAGCGTCTCAGCCGACGTGCGATGATAGTCATAAATAAATGTAAATGAGTAACGCGTTTTACGTACCTCCAAAACCACGTCAATATCAATTTTTCTAGTGTTTGAATTATTGAATGATGAGCCATTTTAAGGCGCTATTTTCAACTAAATCGGAGGCAACTAAATGAGTCCTATTATTTTACTCGATGGTGGCATGGGGCAAGAGTTATTGCGCAGAAGTTCACGTGCAATAACGCCAATGTGGTCTGCTGACATTATGTTTAACGAGCCAATGTTGGTGAGAGATTTGCATCGTGAGTTCATCGATAGCGGTGCTCGCGTCATTACCCTAAATACCTACACTGCGACACCAGAACGCCTAAAACGAGAAAATCATCTTGAGCAATTAGCACTCCTGCATCAGCGAGCCATGAGTGCGGCCCAAGAGGCGATTGATTTAGCGCAGTGCAATGACGTCAAAATTGCGGGTTGCCTGCCACCGTTAGTTGCTAGCTATCGTCCTGATGTATCGCTGTCGTTCGAAGACTCGCTTTCTACCTACCGTCGCCTTGTTGAATTACAATCGCCAGCTAGCGATCTGTTTATATGCGAAACCATGTCGTCCATTACCGAGGCCCAAGCCGCCTGCACTGCTGCCCTTGAAAGTGGTAAACCGGTATGGCTGGCATTGACGGTCAGTGATGACCATCCAGAACAATTACGCAGTGGTGAATCGTTAAAAGACGCGTTACAAGCACTCGAGTGTTTCGATACTCAGGCAACGTTATTAAACTGCAGTCAGCCGGAAGCAATCAGCGCATGCTGGTCCTTACTGAGTGCGAAAAAGGGAAGGGTTGGTGCTTACGCTAATGGTTTCGTATCAGTAGACTCGTTGTACCCAGGTGATACTGTAGAGACGCTTGAAATGCGCAAAGATATGAGCCCTCAACAATACGCTGAGCATGCTATGAGCTGGGCTAAACGCGGTGCGTCTATTATTGGTGGCTGCTGTGAAATTGGACCGCAACATATTAGAGCCTTACATAGCAGGCTATGCAAGGAGGGATTTATCTAGGTATTTTGTCGAGGTTTTATATCACGGTATATAGAGGCTTAAAACTACTTCTCGATAAAGGCTGTCTCAATCACATATTCTCCTAAATTACGCGAATTAGCCTTGCTAAAGCCTTTGTCATCTAAGATCTTCATCAGATCTAGCAACATATCATTGTTTCCGCAGATCATGAATCTGTCGTCTTCGAGGTTAATATCCGGCATACCAAGGTCTTGAGTGAGCTGGCCGGATGTTAATAAGTCAGTAATACGAGCACGGTGACTCGCATTATTCTCTCGCTCGTTTATTGATTGATAATGGAAATCTTCTCTTGTTACGGTGGGGTAATACACTAGTTTCTCACGCACGTCGGGACCAAAAAATTCATTTTCAGGTAATTCGTGCTCAATCACATTTTTATAGGCAAGTTCGGATATTAAACGAACGCTATGTACTAATATCACCTTGTCAAAAGCATCATAAATAAAAGGGTCTTTGATGATGCTCATAAAGGGTGCTAATCCCGTTCCTGTGCATAATAAATACAGATGCTTCGCTGGTTTCAGATAACCCGCTACTAAGGTACCCGTTGCCCTAGTTGTTAGGATTACCTCGTCACCAATTTGGACTTTTTGGAGCCGCGATGTTAGCGCACCATCAGGTACTTTGATGCTAAAAAACTCTAATTCTTCTTCATAGTTGGCGCTGGCAATGCTGTAAGCACGCAATAAAGGCCGGCCGTCTACTTCAAGTCCTATCATCACAAATTGGCCATTCTCAAAGGTAAAGCTTTGCGAGCGAGTGGTTTTAAAGCTGAATAAGGTATCGTTCCAATGATGTACGTGGGTAATGGTTTCAGTAACTGTATTGCGCATGAATTCCCTGAGATGGTTCGTTCTGCATTGTCTAGTGTAACCTCACTCGGAGCGGGATACCTAACAACTCGTTAATTCTGTATTTTTCAATAATAACACACTAACCAGCGGTCTATCCATCACGTAAGGTATCGAAAAAGCATTTGTCTGTTAGGTATTGAATACACCACACAAGCAGGTCTTCAAAACATGTTCTGACGTTTTAGTCGCTTTAGGTTGACTAGCACGGTATTAAAATTCTTTAGCATTCTTTAAAGGTAAATCATAAGCATATATATTGCGGGATCAAGATTGATAGTATAAAATTTTGACCTTGGTCTGTTTGCGCTGTAAATTACCAGTGTGCCTATAACGCTTGCGTTGTCTTGCCACAATTGTGTAAATAGTAATGGGCTATAACATCTTACTAATCGTATAAGGACGAAAAGTAGAATTCTAGGACAAAGTGAATTACTTATGAATAAACCGACTAAACTAATCGCTACGTTAATCGCGTTCGCGGGTATTGCTTTTCTTGTACATGTTGCGGGTGAACTTGCTTTGTCTGATAAACCGTTAATTGCCATGTTGCCAGTTGCGGTGGTACTGATAGTTATCTTGTTGTATATCAGGTTCAGCAATAAAAAAAACTGACTGTCTTTGCCAGCGTAAGTGGTTGTCTAAAATAGACCACTTAAGGATGGATTGATGCAATATTCTTAATTCCTCTTTTTCTGTTTCCAAGTGCCGCCATATTGATAACCCGGTTTTATTTTCGCTTTTAATTGACAGCTGGGACAGACAAAAAGCCAAGCCTCCTGAAATTGAACCCTAATCCTATAAAACACCGGCTCGCTTATTCCGCAGCTATCGCAGGATTTTAGCTGACGCTCTCTTGTTAATTTCCCCATGCAATTATATTGGCCTCGTCTTATTGGTGTTTATCTGCGCTGATGCAGCCCTTACTTATTATGCCTTAGATCAAGCCTATAAGAGAATTGTCGATACAAAATTAGTAAACGTAACGAGTGAATTGATGCTCGAGCTGCAAAAAAACGTCGACTGTCGGCGGGTTTTAGTATTTTTCGTTATTATTTAATAATAACGACCATATGGCGTGTATTTCATTATTGATACAGATCAAATTGACGATGCCTTCTCAATGTACTTTTGAGTTGAGCATTTTGTTGTATCAGCTCCTCTTTCATTAAATCTATCAGCATGCTGATAGCAACCCAATCAAGCAAAAGCTGCTGGTTTAACTGAATCGCTTTTTTAATCCAGTGGACACTCTCTAAATCGAAGATCCACTCTGATAACGTTTTCCCTAATTTAAAATAAACTAAAAATAGGATTTAGATTTGATTTGGGTCAATTTCCACTGACTTTACTTTGTTAATATGAAGTTACGTTTAAACAAACAGCCTCTGTGTGATTACAAGTGTGATCGAAATGCTTCAAGGAATAAAAATATGAGTAATTATAAAAAGATATTAGTCGCAATAGATATTAGTGCAGATTATGAAACCGTTATTCACCAAGCACTGAGTGTTTGTCAGTCTCCTGAAGAGCTAAGTCTTGTATATATCCCGGTATCTGCGGTCTATATTCAACCTTATCTTTATGGGGCGGATTATAACGTGATTGATGATTCTGATCGGATGGCTAGGGCTCAAAAAAAGCTAGATGATATTGCGCATAAATTTGGGATCAAACAAAAGAATGTTTATTTGAAGGCCGGCGATGCCTCTGATGAGATACAAAATTTTGCGAATGAAATTCATGCAGACTTAATTGTAATAGGCACGCATGGTAGAAGTGGGATCAAATTACTTCTTGGATCAACAGCCAACGCAGTGTTGCATGGCGTGAAACAAGATGTACTTGCAGTTCGTGTGCATGACCAAAAATAAGTGGTGTTATTATACCTATCCAAAATGCAGTTCCTGTCGACATCGTATGACTGACAAATCTCGAGAAGATGCAGGTGCATTATTATTTAGCTTTCCTAATTAAGGGTATGTTCTATACTTACTCGCTTGGGGCGCTTAATTTTTACCGCACTAATGCGAGAGGTTCGATGTAGATGTTGATTGCTAAACATATTAGTAAAAAATTTGGTGTATACCAAGCGTTAGAAAATGTTTCATTCGAAATAAATAAAGGTGATATTGTTGGCTTCTTAGGTAAAAATGGCGCGGGGAAAACCACTTTAATGCGCATACTGACGACTTTCCTCACTGCATCCGCTGGGACCGTTATTATTGATGGTGAGGACATTGGCAAACATTCTCTATCGGTTAGGGAAAAAATAGGTTATTTACCCGAAAAACCCCCCTTATATAGCGACATGACAGTCAAAAGCTACTTAAAATTTGCAGCTCAAATAAAAGGGGTATCAGCAAAAAAAGAATCATTTCAGGTTGCTAAGGTACTGGATGACTGCGATCTAAATCGGGTTGAAAAGCAAAAAATTGCTACCTTATCCAAAGGCTATCAGCAACGTGTAGGCATAGCTCAGGCGATTATTCATGAACCTAAATTGCTTATTTTGGATGAACCGACAAGTGGTCTTGATCCAATACAAATTCTGCAAGTGCTTGCTTTAATTAAAAACCAGAGAGATCAGAGAACCGTTTTATTAAGCACCCACACCTTAAATGAAATTGAGCAAGTTGCGCAGCGTGTATTAATGATGAAGTCGGGAAAAATTGTGCTTGATGCACCCTTAAACGAGTTGCTGGAAAAGAAACAACTAGCTCAATCATATCCTATTACTTTGGAACAAATCTTCATCGAGTATCATCAAGAGACACCACCGAGACCTTTTGTATCTGCATCATCAGTAAAGGGGTAATGGAAGATGAATAAAACCTTCGCGATAGTAAAAAAAGAATTACACAGTTACTTTAGTTCACCCATCGCATACATTATTCTGATAGCCACACTTTCGCTGTTTAATGTTTTCTTTTTTTTCATTATTGACCAGAATCACGAAGCATCGTTGCGTGATATTTTCATACTGATGGAGTTTATGTTTGTATTCTTAATTCCGTTACTCACGATGAGAATGTTCTCGGAAGAAAAAGCCAATGGTACGATGGAGTTTTTACTCACATCACCACTAACGCTTACCATGATTGTGTTGGGTAAGTATTTCAGTATGTTGATCTTTTTCACCTTATTGATAAGCATGACCGCAACTTACTATTTTATTTTGGACTATTTTGGTGATCCAGATCCAATCAGTATTCTTTCTGGGTATGTTGGGATTTGGTTAGAAGGGGCATTTTTTATTGCTATCGGCTTACTTGTTTCTTCCTGGACGCGTAATCAGATAATTGCAGCATTAGTGTCTTACGCGTTGATATTTTCACTTTATTTTGCGGCTAGTTTCACTAAGTATTTTACCGGTTCTGTAGAGAGTTTTTTTATGCAAAGTAGCACTCGAACACACTTAGAAAACTTTGCAGTTGGCATAATTACGCCCAGTAATATTACTTATTATCTAACTGGTATCATTCTTTGTTTAGTCTTAACAAGGTTGAGTATCGACAATAGGCTGTGGCAATAATGAGCAAATCAATTTTTAGTATGCGCTCACCTTTGCTGGCATTGCTGCCATTCTTTTGTGGCTTGTCACTCTTGGTTCTCGCTCTAGGCGTCGCTCTTTTTTATATTGAACAACAGCTTTCTTATCTAAGCATAGGCTTGCTAATTTGCAGTGGCATGGCCCTTGTTATTTTACTAGGCATAGCCGTAACGTATCGAGTTAATGCAGCCAACTCGAGATTTATAACGTTTTTTGTTCCCAAACGTTGGAAAAAATTTGCGACTATTATGTTGATAACTATTGCCAGTGTGACGTTTATTGGAGGTAGTAATTATTTAGCTAATAGCTCGACACTTCGATGGGATATAACAAAAGACAAGCAACATACCTTGTCTGCAAATACGGTTGAATTTGTTAGTGTACTTGAACGTGATATTCAACTAACTGCATTTTATGTTGGGGTTCCTCCGAAATATTTACAAGACCTTTTCAATGAATATGAGAGAGCGTCTGGCGGGGTAGTGACAACTGAAATCATTGACCCTATTGAACAAGTTGCCTACGCGGCAACATTTGGTAATGTGATTAATAGCCAAGAGCAAAAAGTGATTGTTCAATCTGGCAACAACCGCAAAGACGTCGACTTTACCCAGGACTCCTTGTCAGAAGAACGTCTAACAAATGCGATTGCGAGTGTCAGTCGTGCTCAAAAGACGGTTTACTTTCTGACCGGGCATGGCGAATATTCAATAGAAAATGAAGAAAATACGGGTTTGTCTAAGTTTACTCAGTTACTTGCGGCCAACAATATTTTAAGTAAACCGTTGATGCTTGGTATTAGCCAGTCGATTCCTGATGACTCCGATGTACTGATTATAGCGGGTCCGAAAAATGAACTAACCGAAGAAGAAGAAAACTTAATTGAAGGCTATTTATTAAAAGGCGGGGACGCCTTATTTCTGATTGAACATACCGTTGTCACCACACCAGATAAACCCTTGAATGCAGCGCAGATGCGACAAAATCCGGATTTAAATTCACTTCTCAATAAATGGGGACTCAATGTTGAATCGGATATTGTGGTTGATTTAACTAGCCATGTTGGTGACGACGTTGGTAGTCCGGCAACCAAAAATTATCAGAAGCATAAGGCGATTACCGAAGGTTTAGATTATACGTTTTACGTCCGTCCACGCTCTATTAATTTATTGGAAAATCGTCGCCCCAACATAAAACATGCCGTCATTGCATCAACCGCATCGACAAAAAATAGTTGGGCTGAAAGCAATCGAAATTTAGACGTAAAGTTTGATAAAGGCATTGATACAGCAGGCCCTGTGCCTTTTTCTTATGTCGTTATTGACGAAAAAGAAGCCGAGAGCACAAAGAAAGGTCAAACCTCAGATACCCGATTAATAGTGTTCACCGACGCAGACTTTTTAACTAACGTTTATATTGACCAATATAGTAATGCACAGATGGGACTTAATATCGTGAACTGGTTGTCAGAGCTAGACTACAGGGCATTTCTTGGCAACAAAAAAATTGCGGTTGAGCGGCTAGATTTAACCAGCAAGCAAAAACGACAAGTTATCGTAGTACTCTTTTTGTTACCTTTTACTTTCATTATTGTGGGCTTAATTATATGGTTACGAATTAGGTATATAGTATGAATTTTAAAAAGAGACGTCAGTGGAAACAATTATTACACAAAGTGCAGTTGAAATTATTCAGTTGGCCTTGGCCCCTATTTTTCTTATTGTTGGTATCGGTAACTTGGTCAACGTAGCCACCGGCCGCGTATCTAGGATCATAGACAGAGCAAGATGGTTTGGCAATCTGGCAAGGGAAGAACCAGAACGTATAAATGAGAAAGCGATACTAGAAATTAGAGCGTTAAACAAGCGCATGAGACTGGCTAATTGGTCAATAAATTTCTTAGTTGCGTCGGCGGTAGTTACTTGCTTCACGGTTATGTTAGTCATGATCAATGGCTTAGTAAGCACAAATTTAGACATCACAATTATAATCACTTTTATGATGTGCATGGTCTTCTTAACCGGAGGCTTGATTGCTTTTTTTCTTGAAGTTAGCTTAGCCACGGCAACGTTAAAAATCAGAGCGGTGGATGTAAGCCAGTTTAAGCAGGATTAATTACGGAGCATCAACCGATGCTCCGAATAAGCTGATGCTTTGCACTTACCAGTGTTTCTTTTTTAGTAGTAGCGTAACTTCTCAGCTTTGCCTCTAAACGTATAATATGAAATTACGGTATAGCCACCAATAAACGGCAATACAAATAGACTCCCAACTAAAATGATACGCAGTGATTCGGGCGCACTTGCGGCTTCAAATAAAGTCAATTCACCAGGCACAACATAAGGATAAAAGCTAAAGCTCAAACCTAAGAAGCAACAAACAAACACGATAACCACCATATAAAATGGTAATGAAGCACCATGATCATCCGCTAACGGTAACCGCGATAGCACTAAGTAGCCCAAAATAAACATAAAAAAACACAGTAGTGGGATAGCTGCGTAAAGATAGGCCCATGGTAATTGAGTCCATATTTTAAGCACCGACTGATTTACCAATGGGTTGATTAAACTGACGGTCAAAATGCCCAATGCACTCAACACGCCGGCTCTTTTGGCCCAGCCGATAGCTCTTTTCTGAAAATCCTCGGTGGTTTTCATTATTAGCCAAGTTGACCCAATAAGGCTATATGCCGCAACAACACAAAACCCACTAAAAGTGGCGAACAATATCGAATACACATTGTACTCAAGTCCCATCACGTAGAGTCCTAGCATGAAGCCTTGCATAAAAGCAGTTACATATGAGCCGATTTTAAATGTGTAATCCCAGACAATTTTACGCGTTTGCTTAACTTTTGCTCTAAAATCAAAAGCGACGCCTCTTAATATTAAGCCAATCAACATTAGGGTTGCGGGTAAGTAAAGTGCTTTTAAAATAGCACTATGTGCTGCGGGGAAGGCGACCAATAACAATCCCACAGCAAGTACTAGCCAAGTTTCATTCGCGTCCCAAAAAGGCCCTATGGACGATATAGCGACATCTCTCTGCTCTGCGTTGTCCATAGGCAATAAAATACCAACACCTAAATCATAGCCATCTAATATTGCATACAATAAAATTGAAATAGAGATTAAAACACCAAAGACAATAGGTAGGCCTTGCGCTGAAAACATAAAATCCATATTAAGCCTCTTTTGTTTGAGTTAATGGGATCGAGCGAGTCGTTGAATTTGCTGTTGCTGCGACCTTATGCTCACTAGCGGTCTCGCTTTTAGTTTCAATAATGCCAGGAGGAACTAAATCATATTCTTCAACTTCGATCGCTTTACGCGCGAGTAAAAATAAGGTTTTTACATACACGGTGAGCAGTACAATGTACAACGTCACATAAAGTATAAAAGTAAAGAGCACATTGTCTGAGGCTATTGTTGTGACCGCATCAGCGGTTTTCAGTACGCCACTGACCAGATATGGCTGACGACCAATTTCTGTTACATACCAGCCAGCTAACGTGGCAACCCATCCTATGAAGGTCATCGCAATTAAAATACACAATTGAGGTTTGGCCAGTGCTTTTTTTCGAATTAGACTGTAACTGCACCACCAAGCGACAAGTATCATACTAAACCCAATGCCGACCATGACTCTAAAACTATAGAAAACAGGAGCAACTGGGGGATGCTTTCCCTCAAACTCATTAATACCTTTGACTTCACCATTGAAGTCATGAGTTAAGATAAAACTGGTCATCTTAGGTATTTCAATTGCAAATTTATTGGTTTTTGTTTCCTTATCTGGGATACCAAATAACACTAATGGTGCGCCTTTCTGAGTCTCCCATAAGCCTTCCATAGCGGCTACTTTCTGTGGTTGATGCTCCAATGTATTGAGGCCATGTAAATCACCTACAAAAACTTGCATAGGAGCCAATAAAGCCGCACTAAAGATAGCTGTTCGCAAGGTTATTCTAGGGGCTTTTTTATTATCACCTCGATAAATCCGATAAGCTGACAGCCCCGCCACTAAGAAACAAACAGTCAACGAAGACGCCATTAGCATGTGCGTAAATCGATATGGAAATGACGGATTAAATATAATTGCAAACCAATCTGTGGCGTGGACCACTCCGTCAATTAATTCAAAACCTGCTGGAGTTTGCATCCAAGAATTAAGTACAATTATCCAAAACGCTGACATTGTAGTGCCAAAAGCCACTAAAAAAGTTGCTCCGGTATGCACCCATGATGGCACACGACGAAAACCAAATAACATAATGCCGAGCATAGTGGCTTCTAAGAAAAATGCAGTTAGTATTTCGTAAGCAAGTAATGGTCCTGCTATATTCCCGATAGTTTCCATGAAACCAGGCCAGTTGGTGCCAAACTGGAAAGACATTGTAATGCCACTGACAACGCCTAAGGCAAACGTTAACGCAAATACCTTTACCCAAAAGCGATATGCACGCATCCAGACTGGGTGTTTTGAAAGGTCATAACGCACTTTAAAATAGAATAGTAACCAACCAAGTGCGATAGTGATGGTCGGAAAAAGAATATGAAAGCTAATATTAGCAGCAAACTGGATCCTGGAAAGTATGAGTATATCAAACATGATAATCTCCTGTAGAGATAACAAATCCGTTTAGGAAAAACAACAAAAGAAGGCAATTGCCCTACTTATTTTGTCGCCTTGAAAATAACAATCTAGCGATAATTGCCTTAAATAGTGAAACTGCTTACATGGCTCTAATTATCCTTCTTTTTTCATTAACAGCTTATCTCTCATGTCTAATACTTTTCCTACACCAGAACCTAGCTTCATTAATGTATTGAGTTTTTCTGGGCTCAACGACTGTAAACTCTGTGTCCAATGTGTAATGTTTTCTAACAGATCATGAATCTCTGATATTTGAGTTTGCGCGTACTTTTCAGAGTCATTAGCAGCTTGGTCAAGTAAAATATCGCGCAATAGGGTGAGGGTGGGATCAATTTCACGTTTGCGTCGCTCTTCGAAAACTCGATTAGCCATGTCCCAAATGGTACCTTTGTTTTGATAGTATTCTTTGCGATCACCCGGCTTGTGAATCGTTGCGGCGAGTTGCCACGCATTGAGTTCCTTCAGCCCCATGCTGACATTACCTCGTGAAATACTCAGTGTTTCTGCAATTTCATTGGCGGTGAGCGGGTTCTCAGTCATGACAAGTAGTGCGTATATTTGCCCTACAGTTCGGTTAAACCCCCATTTACTGCCCATCTCGCCAAAGTGCATAACAAAAGATTCAATCATGGGTGTCATCATTACCTTTCTCCATATTTAGTCGTATATTTGTTTCAGAAGTAACTTTACGTTCTGAAGTTTCAATAATTAATGAAAGTATAATGTATTATTGATTTAAATCAATAGAATCGTTTGAAAATCGGGTAATGTAAATTGCATTTTTATTAGGCGTGGTGTAACGCAATGCTGACACTTCTCACCACAACACCGCGCGAAGGAAACGAGTGAGCTAAGCTAATATAATATTGTTAGTCAACGTGTCGGTTAGTTTAGATTGAGTTCGGTGTTACTAGAAAAGCATCGTTGTTGTTGTGTCATAGGGTCAATAAACTGTAGCTTTTGTGCCAATAGCTGCAAAGGTTTAGTGTAATCATCTGGCTTACTAGGTTGTAACTCAGGGTAGTAAGTATCATGCAATAACGGCCATCCAAGGCTTTGCATATGAAGACGCAGTTGGTGGGTTTTGCCGGTTATGGGGTGTAGCTCAAATAAGGCTTTGGCGGCTGAAGTTTGCAGGCAGCGAATGCGGGAATGGCTGTTGGCGAGGCCCTCAACAATGTGCATTAAAAATCTAGGTTCGCTTTTCTGCAAGCGATTTTTAATCTCCCATTGCTGGTTTTTTATTGGCAAATTGTTAATCGTGCTAGCGATGGCCTGATAGGTTTTGTTGACCTGTTGTGTTTCAAATAGAGCGTGATACTGCTGACGTGAATTGGGATTAACTGAAAATAATACCAAACCTGCGGTGGCTTTATCGATGCGATGTACTGCCTGCAAGTTATGATTGCCTAAGGTATTACGCAAGCGGTTTTGCAGGCATTCTTCAATATACTTACCACCTGGTGTGACAGGTAGAAAATGAGGCTTGTAGGCGACGACGATCAAGTCGTCCTGAAAAATAATTCTTTCTTCAAAAGGAATGACAGGCTCACATTCAACTTCACGATAGTAGTAAACTCGTTGCTGGGCCATAAACGGAGTTAGTGTGTTGATTAAAGACCCGTCATGCCAATGAACTTTGCCATCCGTCATACGCTGTCGCCACGTAGCGTTAGTTATGGCTGGAAACTTGAGAATAAGAAATTCCAGAACAGTAGTCACACCTGGATTATGCTGAGGAAGGCTGAGCTTGGACGGGGACTTGGCTATTACCATAATGATGCTCGTAGTTGACCCTATAAAGGCCTTTTTGATATAAGTTGATGCCATCAGTATATAACGTTTTTATCTTTACTTGTGAGCGAAGTAAAGAGGCTGACACAAAAACGGTAAAGCAAATACTCAATGTAGTTTGGGAATACTGAAATGGCGATGAAAAAAACGATGTTGGCTAATCATCATCAACGCTGATGAAAGAGAGCGCAATATACACTAAAAACCGCAACCCTACGGGTTACAAAAATTGCAATAAAACGCACTTCCTATTTTACTCGCATTGAGGTCGTGTCGATGATATCCGCAATGAGAGCAGGTGGGAAGCAGCGGCTGCATCTGATTAGTCGGCAACGTGCATATTTCACACACTAAATATGAGGCCTTAGCATGTTCGGGTGAGTAATCTACCTTGGCGCATTGAGGGCAAAAAGAACTCAGTCGTTGTATCAAATTCACCGCCGCTTTGCTGATCACGACCTGGCGCTGTGGGCAATACATGGCGCGAAAATCGGGCTCAAGATAAACAGGAAAGGTTAAGGTTTGTGCCATCAGATGACTTACGCTGAGTCCTTTTTCCCAGCCGTCCATGGTTTTTAACATCCAATATTGATTGTGTTCAAATATGCTTAACTTTTCGCATAGTTCATCTTTATGCTTTGCATCAATAGGCCCTAGCTTGATGGGTTGCTGTACTCTAGCCACAATTTCAATATTCTTTTGTGTGTCTACAAAAGCCAAAAATTCTTCATCTAACAAGCCAATGCCAAACAAACTGCTAATACTGCCTTCGCTGCCCAAGCCTTTTGAACAATTTGTCAACTCGCAAGCTAAGTAAGCCTTCTTCAATGCGGTTTGTGCTGCCGATAATTTGCGTTCTGTGAGGTGATCAAAGCTACCGAGCGTATCTGTATCGAAGGCATTGGTATGCTGAATTTGGCTATTATAGGTGTTAGCAAAAATAGGAGAGAGCAGGGCTTCCTTGCCATGTTTAGTTAAAAATGCAATATTTTCATTTGGGATTTTAGTGCTTTTAGTCATATTAATCGGATCAGTCTAGAAGTAACCTTCGCGCTTTTTCTTTTCCATTGAGCCGGTTTGATCTTTATCTAACAAGCGACCTTCACGTTCGCTTGTTTTACTCGAAATCATTTCCAGGACAATCCCTTCTCGTGTGTTGGCTTTGCTTAATACAGCCCCAGTTTGTGGATAACAACCCAATGTCCTAAAGCGTATCCAGCGTTTTTGTAAACTGGCAGTTTCATTCTTAGTTAAGTGCGGTAGCATTCTATCGTCGTCCAAACCAAGTATCTGTGCACTGTCTTCGTCTACCCAGCTCATGCGTTCGGCGGCGAAATACAGCGGTACGATGTCGATTTTTTCTTCAAGAATATAAAGCCAAATATCAAGTTCGGTCCAGTTTGATAATGGAAATACACGAACCGATTCGCCATTATTTATTTGCGTGTTGTAAATCGACCAAAGTTCGGGACGTTGTTGTTTAGGATCCCATTGGTGGTCTGCATTACGCACTGAAAATATTCGCTCTTTGGCGCGAGATTTTTCTTCATCACGTCTAGCACCGCCTAGTGCAGCATCAAACTTATGCTTATTGAGTGCTTGCTTTAGTGCAATGGTTTTCATGTGATCGTTATATTTAACTGAGCCTGACTCAATAGGATGGATGCCTAAATTAAGCGCTTCTTGATTTGTATGCACAATTATGTCTACGTTGTACTTTTCTTGTAGGTTATCGCGAAACGCACCCATTTCATGAAATTCCCAAGTGGTGTCCACATGCAAAAGTGGAAAGGGGACTTTATTTGGGTAAAAGGCCTTACGTGCTAAATGTAGCATTACCGTTGAATCTTTGCCAATTGAATAAAACATACACGGATTATCAAACCCAGCAGCAACCTCGCGCATAATATGGATAGCTTCTGCTTCTAACAATTTAAGGTGGGCCATGGAATTCCTTTATTCATACGATTTCGAGCATTGATAATTCAAGAATTTATAATAAATTTAAGTGCAGAATAAGTGTAATTTGCACTTTTGATAAGTCGTCATTTATGTTGTTGTTACTTAGGTTTTTGTGATGCAAGAGATTTAGGTGGCGCTTCGCTGTCAGGTGTCAAATAGGTGCCTGACACTAAACTGTCGTCGTTTTTAAGTTTAATTAATGTCATTCTGAGCCCTGTTAATAATTAGGAGAAATAAAATGATAAATAATAAAGTCACTTACAAAGAAAAGATATTCCCATACTGGCGCACTAAATTTATTAGCTATTTTGATATTGGTGAATATACAGTAAAGATTGATTTGTCGACGCTGACGGCCAGAGAAAGTGTTTATGTCGATAACGTATTAGTGTCGAAAAAGCGAAACTTAGGACAACATTCCATACATAGTTTTTTTATTGATGACAACAAGTATGAGCTTTTAGTGGACATTAAAAATTCATTTAAGGGTCCTATCGATATAACTTTGCGAAGTAAGGGTATTGATATTGACGGCGATCATTGGGTATTTCCTTCGGCCCGCCCGGGTCTGATCACTGGCTTATTGTTTGCTGCGATCGGTTTCTTTAGCGCTATTATTTTTAATACACTTTTGTAAGGCTGATGGTCAATGGATTTAAATTCGACTAAAATTAGAGAGATAAGAACGAGTAAAGGTTGGACTCAACAGCAACTTGCTGAAATAAGTGATTTGAGCCTACGAACGATCCAGCGTGTTGAAGTTCAAGGTCTTGGCTCGTTAGAAACCAGTAAGTCATTAGCTGCTGCATTTGAAGTAGAAAGAGATCTACTGTTAACAGCAATTAATAACCCGACAAAAGACAAAGGACCATCCAAAAGAATAAATACTTACTTTCTCTTGTTGAGTTTTATGGCTGGCTCGCTTATCGGTGCAATGGGCTTATGGTTAATCACTTGATCGCTTATTAAATAAGCATATTTCAATCTACAACGTTCTATCGCTTACCTCAGTAATTCATGATCGGCGGGCAATTTACTACTGATCCACATAACTAAGCGATGTTTTAAACTAGCCAAATCCTCTTTATCCTCAGGTAAAGGGGGGATTAACTTGTCATGTACTAAGAGCCGATACAAACTTTCAATTTTTTGTTTTGCTGAATCATTCGGTGAAAAGGCTTTGTAGCCTCGTTTGACAGCGTAGCCTTCAGCAACTGTAAGCGCTTTTTTTAGCAGCGCACTTTCATTTTTGATTTTTTTCATTTATTACCATCTCAATAGGTATATCGAAGGTTGCAGCCAAAAAGAATAAACGCTATACCAGAACTATGCAATAGATGCAGATTTTTACCAGTTTATGTCTAGGTCTATACATGAGCTTAGAACGATATTTTGGGCAATTATTTAACCGTTTATAGACTAAACCAGCGAGCTGTATTTTGTTGTTTATGGCAGCCTTATTACTATTAGATCAGGGTAGCAGAGGAGTCAGAATACTGAAGGGGAATATCACTCTTTGCTAAGCCCATATGTTGTCAAAAAGAGACTTGTATTAGCTATCCAAAGTACTAAAAAATTATTTTTTAAAATCACTATCTAATTTAAAAAAGTGGAGTAAAATCCGCAAATTATCACCTTCTCAGTCTATTTTTAATGATCATCGGTTTTCACGAGAAAAAGGAAAAGCGCCTATTAACACTGTCTTTTTACGTCGCTGGATTATTTGTTTTTGTCGCTTTAGGCTTTGCACTTATTACCCATTCTGGTGCGATCCTTTTTGACGGTATCTATTCCCTTATTGCTTTTTTCATGGCTTTGCTAACGCTCAAAGTGGCTAACCTTGTGCAGATGCCCGACGACGACCGATTCCACTTTGGCTATACCGCCATCGAACCCACTCTGAATCTATTTAAGTCATTAATTATCATTGCCACTTGTTTGTACGCTGTTGTCGGGTCTATAACTAGCTTATTAACAGGGGGCAATTCAGCTGAGTACGGACTGGCGATGATTTATGGTGCTATTGCAACCATCGGCTGTTTTGCAATATCTGCTTATATGAAGCATCAAAGCAGTAGTTTGCGTTCGGACTTGGTTGGCGTTGATGCGCGTACTTGGTTTGTGGATGGCGTACTCAGCATATCGATCCTACTAGGTTTTGCCCTTGCTTACTTTATTGAACAAACGCGCTTTTCGGCATACGCCCCTCTTGTCGACCCAATATTACTTATTTTATTGGGTACAGCGATTTTACCTATACCCGGAAAAATTATGCTCGATAGCTTAAAAGAAGTCATTAATAAAGCGCCGCCTGAGGCTGTTACTGCAGTTATTGAGAAAAAACTTAAGCAAACGCTTGTCGCTGTGACTTATGAACATGTTGAAGTGCGAATAAGCAAACGCGGAAGAGATCTGTATATATTGGTGCATATCATAGTCGATGAGTCATTTTCAGTCGCCACTATTAGTGAACTCGATGACATTCGTATCAGTTGCGAAGCCGCAATGCGTGAGTGGGACCCTTCGATTATTATGGATATATTGTTTATTAAAGATGCCAGGTTGGCAGGGTAGGCTAGATAAATTGATGTAACACCTTCTTAATATCATGCCTGAAGATAAACCCGTTGACGTACTTATTTAGTCTATTGCTAAGACTAACTCGTGTGTGTAATCTACTTGATTCCTTCTGCTACATTAGATACGCATGTACAAACGTAAACTTTTTTACTTCGGCCTCACCACTGCTTTTATTCTATTTATCGCACTCATTAGCACTGCCATATCGGCGCATTTAACGCGCGGCAATTTGCAGCAAAGTAACATTGCGCAATCGTTGCTGGTTGAGCATGAAAAGCTGTCGAGTATTTCATATCGATTATTCAAGCAACTTACCGACGAAATAATATTTGGACGCAATGCTAATCAAGCATACGTTAGAAAAAAGCAAAAAGTGATTCAAGAATCACTGGAGCAAATTAGGCAGCTGGAGCTAGAGCAGCGTAAAGCGTTGGGCGTATCTTTTACGCAAGGTAGTGTTGAGGATACCGATGAATTAGTGCGTCTAATAGATGAGATCATTGCCGAATTTGAAGCGGTTGTGATCAGTAATAATCAGGCTCCACTTAGCCAGCAAGAACAACTTCGTCGTTTGCTCGAGGTCACCATTGATGACCAGTTTAGAGAAGCGATTAATTCAGCCGTTGCTCGTCAAAGCCGCGTGGTGGCTGCAATCAATGCTCGAATTGATACCTTGAATACCACTATTGTGTGGTTTACTGTAGGCCTAGGTGCGTTGTCGCTACCACTCATACTGTATGGCTGTTATTGGCTTTTTAATCAGCTATATCAGCCATTGATTTTAATTGGTAATGCTACCAATGCCATTGCTTCAGGGAATTATGGGCAGCCTATATCGGTTAAATTGGACGATGAATTTGAGGAACTAGCAGCGTCGATAAATCAACTTGCGCGACGCCTTCAAGAGCATGAAAATAATGAAACTGCTTTACGCAAACAACTCGAATTGGAGGTCAAACAGCGTACCAGCGAACTGACTGATGCGAACCTACAATTGACCAAAATTGACTCCCGCCGTCGTCAGTTTATCGCTGATGTTTCGCATGAGTTACGCACACCGTTGACGATCATTAGAGGAGAAGCGCAAGTTACTCTCAGAATGCAGTCTGCGTCAGTCGAAGACTTTAACCAAACCTTAGTTTCTATACTAGAACAAGCGGTGAACCTGAGCCGATTAGTGGATGATTTATTATTGTTAACTCGTGCGGAAATGAACCAACTTAATTTAGACATGGCCCCAGTCCAAATTATGCCAATGCTCGAGTCAGAAGTCAGTAAGTGGGAAAAGCATGATGTGAACCGCAGTATTTTATTAGTCTCGGCAAATGAGTCAACTAAGGCAATTGCGATGATAGACAAACAACGCATTGGTCAAGTGCTGTCTATTTTACTTGATAATGCGACAAAATATTCAAAATCAAATCAACCGATAGAAATAGCATTAGGGAAGACGGATACATTTATTACTATTTCCATCAAAGATTCAGGTGAAGGTATTTCAGCTGCTGAAATAGATAATATATTTGAACGTTTTGTTCGCTTTAGTAAACATAATGAGGGCTTAGGTTTAGGTTTACCTATTGCAAAGGTCATAGTCGAAGCTCATGGCGGCCGAATTTCTGTTGAGTCATCACCAGGACAGGGCTCCACATTCTCAGTCATATTACCGATTGGAAAGTTGTTATGAAGATCCTACTAGCAGATGACGAAAAGCCACTCCTTAATTTCTTAGCACGCGGTTTGCGAGCTGAAGGCTATGAATGCACTTGTTTAAATGAACTGCATGAAGTGCTGCCATTTATTAAAAAACATATGCCACCAGTAGTTGTGCTCGATAGGTTGTTTGGTTCTCAAGATAGTTTGTCGATTATTGACTCAATCAAGACTTTACCAAGCCCGCCCATGGTGCTTATGCTAACTGCGTTGGATGAAGTGTCTGAACGAGTCAAGGGCTTGGAAATGGGAGCTGACGACTATCTTTGTAAACCCTTCGATTTTGATGAATTACTGGCTCGTATTTCAGCCTTAAGAAGGCGAATGAGTGCACCACAGCAAGTCAATCAAAACAACATCAAAATGGGAGGCTTAGAGTTAGCATTGCAAGAGAGAATTGTTTTTCTCAATGGAGAGGAATTAGCGTTAACCAAAATCGAATTTGAGTTGTTATTATATTTTGCAGAGAACCAAAATAAAGTGCTTTCGCGAGAACGCATATTAAGCCGTATTTGGCAGACATACAGCGACCCTAATACCAATATTATCGATGTATACGTCAGTAGACTGAGGAAGAAATTAGAAAGAGAGCCGCAGCTCTCTATACAAACATTGCGCGGTAATGGTTACCGTTTAGCATTAAAGTAGTGCGAACTATCTGCAGTAGTTCGCACCTATATCTTAGTTAATAATAGGTGATAGTAGCTTAGGGTTTCGCACTAAATTACGTACACCATGCGCATGGCCCTCTTTGAACACGTTGTCATCACACCACTCACTAACACTGTTGATATCGACAACAGCCACTTGTGGTCTGACACTCCAACTTACTTGCAAAGGTGATGCTTTCTCATTGTATGCTGGACCCGTGGTTGATCCTAAATACTGAATTGGTGCGCCCATATTAGTCGGCACATTTGGCGCTTGGTAATAACCGTCTACTTGAGTCACTTCTGCTAATTCACTGAAGTCCATTGCGTTTGTATCGTTAGCAAGCACAATCACTTGACCTTCAACTCGTAAACCTGGATTCATTGTACTTTCAGCTAAACAAGCACCGAGTGTTGGACCTGGTGCAACTTGTGCAGAAGAATATACAAAATGTACTTCCAAGGTATCACCAGATTGCAAAGCGTCGCCTTTAGCTGCACACACCTGGTTGCTGACTGGCTTCATTTGTGCAGCCGACAATTTACCGTTGTATACATAACCTGTGTTGGTACCTTTGCCGTCCCCGTTGCCAGCGTAAGTAGTAAAATCCCCGCCTTTATGCTCTGCATTTTTGTGAAAATGAATGTTGCATAGGTTAAGATCACTGCGCTCGGGAGCCGTTCCAAAACGACGTGAATTAGTCCCCGCTTTTTGGCCGATATCACGTGGTGACTGTGGACCAAAACCTTGAGCGTCTGTATTTTTTTCAAGGGTATCGCGTTGCTCAGAAACAACATTGTCTGCCACGGATTTGGCACTGGCTGCACTAGCACATAAAACCAGTGTTGCAAGTGCAATAGCAATTACGCTCTTTTGAGTAGAGCTTCTTTTACGAATAGCTGTCTTATTAAAAGCCTTCATTTTTATTCCTCTATGTAAAGCTTTGAACAGTGAATGTAAAAATTGATTGTGCACCTTAAGTGTAAATCATGCTTACTTCGTGTTCATTGTCTTTAAGGTTGTGTTACCGACATGGACATCCATCACGACAACATTATTTAGCGATTATTTTAGTGTATATTTACTAATCTACTGAATTAAAACCGATAGCCAACAGCAACGGTGTAAACCCATGGATCGATTTCGATGGATTCAATGCTGCCTTGTGCACCGTTAAGATTAAAACTTGCTTCGGTGTCAATATCTATCCAGCGAATTGAGGCATTAACGAACCATTCTTCATCTACCATATAGTCTGCACCTAGTTGTGCAGCCAAGCCAAATGAGTTATCTAATGATAAGTCTTGCAATCCAATGGCTGCATTTTGAGAAGTAAATTGTTCGTCAAAAAATAGGGTGTAGTTTAAACCAACACCTGCATATGGCTTCAAGACGCTGTTACCAGTATCGAAATAGTAGTTAACGCTTATCGTGGGTGGTAAATGTGTCACTTCAGCAAGCTGATTACCGGTATCCAACGGATTGGGTAAACCAAAGTTCACATCATGCTTAAATGGGGTCGCGGCCAGCACTTCAATATTAATGTTGTCTGTCATGAAGTAGGCGAAATTAAGTCCTAGTTGGGTGTTGTTGCCGACACCAACATTAACCCCAAGATCGCTACCTGCAATGATGTTGGATGAAGATTCATTGGGGCTCACTGTTGCTAGGCCTCCTCTAACAAGTATGTCGCCTTTTTCAAAAGCAAAAGCGGTCTGGGACACAACTAACGTGGCGAGCGCCAAAATAACAGCACTTGGTTTTTTCATAATGCACCTGTAATAGTTAAAGTTCAGAGTACACATTCTATTGGAAGTATCTAAAAAAGACGTTGCGGGAATATTAAAATTAGATTAAAAATGGTGCTGCGTCTTTTTATTATGAAGCTTGACGCCGGATACTCCAGGAGAGAGAAGTAGGAGAGAGAAGTAGGAGAGAGAAGTAGGAGAGAGAAGTAGGAGAGAGAAGTAGGAGAGAGAAGTAGGAAGTCTTCTATTAAATGGAAACTTCCATGCAGGCCGTTTATTTTTTATAAACAAGGCCATCTTTCATGACAAACTGAACGTTTTCTAAGACTGAAATGTTCTCCAATGGATTGCCTTTCACGGCAATGATGTCGGCTAAATATCCTACTTTGATTTGCCCAAGAGCAGTGTCTTGTTTTAGTAGTCTTGCACTATTAATAGTTGCCGCTTGTATTGCTTGTAAAGGTGTCATACCAAATCGAACCATGCGCGAAAATTGCTTACCGTTATCGCCATGAGGATAAATAGCGGCATCAGAGCCAAAAACCATCTTAACGCCTGCCTCTACCGCTTTTGTGAAGCTATCACGCTGCGCTTTTGATACTACTTTTTCCTTATTGATGTTTTCTTCTGGAACACCATTGGCCTCACCAAAGGCAAGCGTATATTCTGTATTATAGATATCGCATGAGAAGTAAGTGCCCATTTTAATAGCTAGTTCAATTGCTTCTTCATCTAGAAAACTGCAATGTTCTATCGAATCGATGCCAGCACGAATAGCGGCCTTAATACCGTTAGTGCCATGTGCGTGCGCAGCCGCTATCAATCCGCGCATGTGCGCTTCTTCTACCGCAGCTCTAATTTCTTCTTCGGTTAGTTGTTGAATGCCAACTTTCGTGCCTTTGGAGAATACGCCACCGGTTGCACAAACCTTAATAGTATTCGCTCCGTATTTGATGTTTTCACGGACTTTTGCTCTTACTGCCCAGGGCCCATCGGCGACGCCTGTGGATTTACTGCGTGCTTCAGGAGGTGAGAAATTATCGTCACAATGACCGCCTGTGACCCCAATTGAATAGCCAGCTGCCCATATTCTTGGGCCTGGTATTTCACCCGCATTAATGCCATCTCTAACTGCAATAACCGAATAACCTTTGGCGCCTAAATTTCTGACCGTAGTAAAACCAGCCATGAGTGTTATTTCTGCATTTTTAACTGCTTTGACCGTTACTCGCGGTATTGAATTTCCTTTAGCGGCTAAAAAGTTGTCCGCTGCATCGCTCGTTAAATGAACATGCATATCCATTAAGCCGGGTACTAATGTCATTCCTTTTAGGTCAATTACAGTTGCATCAGCTGGATTGATACTGCCCTGGGGACCGACTCGAATAATTTTATTATTCTCAACTAGCACTGCTACATTGTCGACTATTGCGCCACTTGAAACGTCGAGTAATGCATCAGCATTAATTAATGTTTGCTGGGCAAATGCTCGGTTGCTGAGTATGCTTAAAAAAGTAAAAGCCATAAACCAGTAAAAACTGCTTGTTTTCATTTGAATTCCTGATCGACTGAGTTGGACACCAGCGTGTCTTAGTTACGTAAACACTATAAGACAATAGTAGTAAATGGCAAACAAAAAAATCTTCACAATTAAGCTGGAGTGGGCGGGCTTGCTCACGTTGCTCGTTAAGTTTGATTTTCAGCTTTTTGACTAACCATTAAAAGCAACGCTCTGCTGGTTGCGATAATCATACTTAAGCCCTATTCTTTTTTATCATTGGCATATTGGTGTCATCATGACGTATTACCAAAAAGCCACCAACGGTTAATTAACTCCTCAATGTTAAGGCGAATAACGATTATGTTCAAAGGTATATTAATAGATAAAATTGATGATAACTACACGGTTGTATTACAAGATATTGATGAATCAGTACTGCCTGAAGGCGACGTAGATATTGACGTGATGTACAGCACCTTAAATTACAAAGACGGTCTTGCTATTACCGGTAAAAGTCCTGTTGTGCGTCGTTTTCCTATGGTGCCAGGCATCGACTTGGTAGGAACTGTAACTAGATCCAGTAGCGAAAAATTTAGTACTGGCGATGAGGTTCTACTTAATGGCTTTGGCGTGGGTGAAGTGCATTGTGGTGGCTTAGCTCAAAAAGCCCGCTTGAAAAGTGATTGGCTGATTAATCTTCCGAGTGGTATCTCGCCAGAAAACGCAATGGCGATTGGGACCGCGGGTTACACCGCTATGCTTTGCGTTATTGCGCTAGAAAATAATGGTGTAACGCCTGAGTCTGGGGAAATATTAGTAACAGGTGCAAATGGCGGGGTAGGCAGTTTTGCCATCACCATATTGTCAAAATTGGGTTACAAGGTTGTTGCGTCTACGGGCAGAATGAATGAAAGTGACTACTTGACCAAACTTGGGGCAAGTGACGTGATTGATCGTAATACCTTGTCTGAACCAGGCAAACCAATGACCAGAGAACGCTGGGCTGGCGCTGTAGATTCAGTTGGTAGTCATACCCTTGCAAACATATGTGCAAGCACTAAATATGGCGGTACGGTCGCTGCTTGTGGTCTTGCTCAAGGAATGGACTTTCCCGCTAGTGTTGCTCCTTTCATATTGCGTGGCATTACCCTAAAGGGAATTGACAGCGTTATGCGCCCTATTGCTGATAGAGTTGAAGCTTGGGAGCGATTAGCGACTATTTTGACGCAGGACGACTTCACGGATATTTCTACTGTAATAGGACTTGATCAGGTTATCCAAACAGCCGGTCAACTTCTTGAAGGAAAAGTAAGAGGGCGCGTCGTGGTTGATGTAGCAAAGGGCTAATAAGGTGAGAATACCGGTATTGCTGAACTTGAATAATCTGAATAATGACATTGGTCATTAGAGTAAACAATGCCTGATAAACATGATGAACTGCAGTTTCTATTGCAAGAAATTTTGAACGCATTTCAATCGCAATTTACTGCGGGTATTAGTGAGTTTGAGTTAATTACCGCGTTAAAACAGCCACCGTATTCGCTATTTGATGAGGATGCTTTGCGCGATCCGCTGACCTTGTTTCAAACCCACTTTGTGCTATTTCACTCACTCTATCATTTGCGAAATGAGTGGAGAGAGCAAAAAGTGGGTGAGTTAGATATTCGGGCAACGCAAATAAAGCTAGATTCTATTTTGTCATTCGATGCGGATTTGCAAGTTGCAGATCCGCTGGCTGATTATTACCTCGATTGGACAAACTTAAGTGCCACCGATCCGGCTGAGGTTAATGATTTACTCAATAGTTTTTGGCAGAAAATAGCAGGTGTTGATGTTAATCACTATTTTTCACAAGAAGCTTTAAACGAAGCAATGCTAATCCTGCAAATCACGTCGATTGAAGGTCTGTCGCTAGTGCAACTCAAACAGCAATACCGCAAGTTACAGCATGCAAATCATCCTGACAAAGGGGGCAGCGTAGAAGGCTCGCAGCAAGTGTTACAAGCCTACACTACCCTGTATAAATATGTGTCGAATAAGTAACTAGGATTAATTTATAAGTTGCAGTTAAAAAGTCCTGCGTCATTCTCTTATTCCGGTGCTTTTGTAGCTGCGGCATCACTATCATCAGGCTTCGCGGTTAATTTTGCCGCTCGGATTTTAGGTGCTCCTGTTAAAGTTGATGCTTCTGGCGTACCTTTTCCCGATACCCAGTTGGATAACGTTGAGGTACAGATTAACGTCTATCACTCATCATCTGAATTAGCATCGCTCATGCGTTCAACCCTAGCTTGTTCCTCTTCAAATGCGGCTTTGATTTCCTCAAGCACGGTATCGACATCAGCTTCGCTTTCGTCAAATTCAAAGTAACCGGTTAATTCAGTCTCAGGGGTCAATTTACCTACTTGAAACAATGCCCACATTTCTTCGGCATAATGGGTTTCTTTCAACTCTGGGGCAAATTCAGCATAATAATCAGTCATATTACGAACATCTCGTTGCAACATACTAAATGCGTTATTATTTGCAGCAGCATTGACCGCTTGCGGGAGGTCGATTATAACAGGACCGTAGCTGTCAACAAGCACGTTGAATTCAGATAAATCGCCATGCACAATACCTGCGCACAACATCAACAAAACGTAATGCATAACTTGTGCGTGGTCTTCTAAGGCTTGTTCAGCCGACATCGACACATCATTAAGCCGCGGGGCAACATTTCCTTCATCGTCAGTCACTAATTCCATTAACAATACCCCGTCATAACAGCCAAAAGGCTGGGGTACCCGAACACCTGCTTTTGATAAAGTGAACAGAGCATCTACCTCTGCATTCTGCCAAGCATCTTCTTGTTGTTTGCGCCCGAAACTTGAACCTTTCTCCATTGCTCTTGCACGGCGGCTATTCTTAACTTTTCGACCTTCTTGATACTGCGCCGCTTTTTTAAAGCTGCGTTTCATGGCTTCTTTATATACTTTGGCGCAACGAACTTCGCCCTGACTGGTAACAGCGAACACAGTGGCTTCCTTGCCACTCATAAGCTGATAAAGTACATCATCAATAAGGCCATCTTCAACGAGAGGCTGTAAACGTTTTGGTATTTTCATCACGCGTTTATACAGCACTCTTGAGCATTTTTAAATGTATTCTCAAAATATTCTTTTGAGAATTTTTTCAAAGTACTCATCCGACTGTTATCGATTAGCTCAGATCAAAGCGATCTGCATCCATTACCTTGACCCATGCATTCGTAAAGTCGGTCACAAACTTCTGGTTAGCGTCGTTGCAGGCATAGACTTCCGCGATTGCTCGAAGTTGCGAATTCGAACCAAAAACGAGGTCAGCACGTGTTGCTGTCCATTTGTTTTTGCCCGTTTTAGTCTCTTTACCAACAAAGTGAGTTGCACTCTCATTGGTTGGCGTCCACTGCGTGCCCATATCCAGTAAATTAACAAAAAAAGCGTTATTCAATTGTCCTGGAGATGCTGTCAAGATGCCTTCATCTGCATTTGCATAATTTGCACCTAGCACTCTCATTCCAGCAACTAGCACGGTCATTTCAGGTGCAGTTAATGTGAGCAGTTGTGCTTTATCTAGTAACAGCTCTTCTGCGGACACCGTAAACTGTGTTTTGCTGTAATTTCTAAAGCCATCAACCACTGGTTCCAACACTGAGAATGAGTCAATGTCGGTGTCATCTTGCGTAGCATCCACTCGACCCGCAGTAAATGGCACCTCAATAATGAAACCCGCGGCTTTAGCTGCTTCTTCAATGCCAACAGAACCACCAAGCACAATCAGATCTGCGATAGAAACTCTTGTGCTTTTTTTATGCTCTTTATTAAAGCTTGCCTGAATGTTTTCATATGCAGTCAACACACTAGCTAATTGTTCTGGTTGGTTCACTTCCCATGTATTTTGTGGTGCAAGACGAATACGTGCACCGTTGGCGCCGCCTCTTTTGTCTGAACCTCTAAATGTAGATGCGCTTGACCAAGCGGTATAGACTAATTCTGGCACAGTTAGCTCAGAGGTAGCTATTTTTTGCTTTAGTTGCTGAATATCCTTTTCATTGAGCATTTGAGTTTCAGCTTGAGGTAATGGGTCTTGCCATATTAAGTCTTCCTGTGGCACGTCTTCGCCTAAGTAACGTGACTTTGGACCCATATCTCGATGCGTTAGCTTAAACCAAGCACGGGCAAAAGCATCGGCAAATTCTTCTGGATTTTCTTTGAAGTGCAACGATATTTTTCGATATTCAGGGTCAATTTTCATTGCCATGTCGGCAGTTGTCATCATGATACCAACGGGAATGGATGCGTCTTCTGCGTCAGGTGCATGATCTTTTTTAGCCAAACTCATTGCTTGCCATTGTTTTGCCCCGGCTGGGCTTTTTGTTAATTCCCATTCATAGTCGAATAGGACACTGAAATAGCTCATGTCCCACGTTGTCGGGGTTGGTGTCCATGCGCCTTCAACGCCACTGGTAATTGTGTCGCGGCCTTTGCCCGACTTGTAATCACTGATCCAACCTAACCCCAGTTGCTCTATTGGAGCAGCTTCCGGTTCAGGACCTTTGTGTGATTCAGGTGCAGCGCCATGGGCTTTACCAAACGTGTGTCCGCCTGCAGTTAATGCAACTGTTTCATAATCGTTCATGGCCATCCTTGCAAACGTTTCTCGAATATCTCGAGCTGAGCCAAGTGGGTCAGGGTTGCCATCAGGACCCTCGGGGTTGACATAAATTAATCCCATTTGCACTGCGGCTAATGGTTTTTCTAATTCGCGATCGCCAGTATAGCGATCATTTGCTAGCCATTTGTCTTCTGTTCCCCAGTAAATATCTTCTTCAGGTTCCCAGATATCTGCACGTCCGCCGCCAAAGCCAAAAGTAGGTAAGCCCATCGACTCAATTGCAACGTTGCCTGTTAAGATGAAGAGATCTGCCCACGACAATTTTTGACCGTATTTTTGCTTAATAGGCCACAATAGGCGACGCGCTTTATCTAAGTTACCATTGTCCGGCCAGCTGTTAATCGGGGCAAAACGTTGATTACCTGATGCTGCACCGCCGCGGCCATCGCCTTCTCGGTAAGTACCTGCGGCGTGCCAAGCCATTCTAATCATGAAAGGGCCATAGTGACCATAATCTGCAGGCCACCAATCTTGAGAGTCAGTTAATAACGCTTCAATATCTGCTTTAAGCACGTTTATATCTACGCTGTTAAACGCTTCCTTATAATCAAAGTCAGCGCCCATAGGGTCTACTTTGTTGTTATTTTGATGCAGAATTTTAAGGTTAAGTTGATTAGGCCACCAATCAACATTCTTGGTACTGTCTCCACCTACTTGAGTATTAGCGCCGTGCATAAATGGACATTTCGCGCCTGTATCTGTATTGTTATTTTGCATAAACACCTCCAGTTGTATAAATCAGTCTTGAGTTTGTATTCAGTAACGATAAAGCAAAGCACTGTTGTTCGATAATGAATTTTTCCGTTCTATGCAATCGATTATATTAAATTAATCAATTAACTTGATTGTGTGTTGTTTGAAATTGAATCTATTCTTAGTGCGTGGCAAACTGTTTCATCGATATAATATCATCGCGAAAGTTAGCCATAAATTATGCCAAGAGCACCCGATAACACAGCATCTGATAGCATAGCACCTGATGATCATGACAAGGTATGTGATGACGATGCATTAAAATTTGTGCAAGCAAGTTTTGACGATCACTTTGTTGTTAAATTGGCCAGTATTCAAACCCTTTGGAGCGGTTACGGTGAAATAGCGCGTTACCTCGTGCCAAGTATAGATAACTCAGTTATCGTTAAAATAGTAAGGCCACAAATCCAAAGTAATCACCCAAAAGGGTGGGATGGACAACGTTCTCATCAGCGAAAACTTGATTCTTATGTTAACGAATGTATTTTTTACCACCATTACAGCCAGCAGATAGACTACTTTTGCCGCACTCCTGTCTGTTATTTTTCAGTCACAGATACACTTTCTAAGCTTACTGAGAATCAAGTAAATAGGGCAACTAGTGTATTAATAATGGAAGATTTAGACCAAGCTGGGTTTGTTGATCGATGTGACCACGCATCATTAAAGACAGTTAAGCTAGGGGTAAGATGGTTGGCCTATTTTCATGCCAAATTCTTAAATCAACCGGTGCATAATGTTTGGCCGATTGGCACTTATTGGCATCTAGCAACACGCCCTGATGAATTTGCGAAAATGCCTGAAAGTGAGCTGAAGAGTAAAGCTCACGCAATTAATAATGAGCTCAATAATGCAGTTTTTCAAACTCTTTTACATGGCGATGCTAAGCTTGCAAACTTTTGCTTTTGTGCAAATGGTAATAACTTGGCAGCGGTTGATTTTCAATATGTTGGGCGCGGAGCCGGTATCAAAGAGCTGATGTATTTTTTAGGCAGCTGCTTGAATGAATCCGAGTTGGCGCTATATACTGATATGCTGTTCGATGAATATTTTACAACATTGAAGGTGGCCATTGAACATTACCATGTAGAGGTCAACTTTGCTGCGCTTGAAACCGAATGGCGTGGTTTACTTCCTTTCGCGTGGGCCGACTTCGAGCGTTTTTTAATTGGCTGGACAACAGCGCATTATAAATTAAATGCGTTTATGAAAAAGCAGACTAACATCGCCTTGACCAATTGTTAGTCAAAGCAATCTGCAATTTTTTCGGCATCATCTAGGCTATTCGAGATGTGCAGGGATAGCCGAAAGATATCACCGCGACGATCATACCTCACTCCAGCTTCATTCAATTTTATTGCGGCTGCGTTCATGTCATCGCAACCAATACACAAACTTCCACCTTGATGATAAAGCTCATCTTCGCTTGGTTTCATTGTTACGTTGCTGGGTAAGCATTGCAATAAGTAACGCTTCAACTCAACATTATGTCGAGCAACTTGGGCAACACCGATGTCCAGCATCATATTAATAGATGCACAGGCTGCAACATAAGATGCAACACTTGGTGTTCCACCCCAAAAACGTCTAGCGTTGGTAGCTGCAACATAGTGAGTAATATCAAATTCGAAGGGATTCTGGTGCGAAAACCAACCGACAGGATCCGGATTCAACTTAACAATTTGAGCGGCCTCAATAAACATAAAACCAGCGCCAGGTCCGCCACATAGCCATTTTACACAAGACCCAAATATGGCATCTGCACCCCATTCTCTGGCATCAACAGGAACAATTCCTACTGACTGTGCTATATCGACCAAGGCATAAGTATCATGTTCCTTTGCCAGTTTAACTAAACGCACAATATTAGATTTTATAGAGGTGTTTGAATGTACATGCGTAAATAAACAGGCCAACACATGTCCTTTGGCAAGCTCAGTTGTCCATGCATAAAGATTATTTGGATTTCCTTGAACTAATATCAATTCTAGTCCATACGATTTAGCTAAGCCGGTCACTACAAAACCCATAGAAGCAAAGGCATCTTGGTGCATTAAAATACGGCACTTACCTTGGTTTTCCGGCAGCTTAGCAATAGCAGTTAAATACGCTGAAAAACCCGAGGCTAAATTAGGTTGCGGACAAATTTCATTAGCTGTTGCATTGATCAGACGAGCAATTGCAGTACAAAAAGCGTCAATACTTTGAAGCCAATTAGGCCATGCATCTCCCCCTAAATGCTCCCAAGGTGCAAGGTAATGTTCCTCCAACGCGAGTTTCGATACTTTAGGCAACGGTCCTACGGAATGAGCAAGCGCATAAATACCTGCAGGCAGATGAAATTGTGATTTGTACTGCTGAGTTTGCAAAACATGTCCCTTTTTGTATTCTTTACTAGATTTGAATTTTGCTGCCTTTGCTATCACCAAATTATGTTTTTTGTGTGACAACTGGCTATCGATAAAGCTTAGTTCGCAAGAAAAGTTTTCACGACCTCTTTGTAGTTTCTGCTGACCTTTATCTTGTCATGTTGCCCTATCATTAAGAAAAACTCTCCTTTTGTATGCGGAATGACTTTGTCTATGAAATCTAAATTAACGATAGTTGAACGATGAACTCGTTTAAATAGGGTCTCATCTAGCTCTATTAACATTTCTTTTAAGGTGCAACGTTTTACGTGAGTTTCGCCCAGCGCATGCACACACACATAGTCACCAGCAGCATCAATCCATTGAATATCTTTTTGTTTTAATAAATGTATTTCGTCACGGTCTTTAATCACAATCTTACGATTTTTAATGTCGGTATGGTGTGTATCTTGATGACTTGAATCATTTGCCATCCAAGTAATGGTTTTTTCTTGTTTTTGCTCTATTTGAGCAATGGCACCAATAACTTCAGTTTTATTTTCAATTCTGTCGTATGGCTTTATTGAAAGACGCTCTTGTGCTCTCGCGACGGATCGCTGAATACGTTCATCGTCAATCGGTTTAAGCACGTAATCAACCGCATAAGCGTCAAAGGCTTCCAGTGCATATTGTTCGTAGGCGGTTGCGAAAATGACCAGCGGCATCGTATCGTTTTGCAGTTGTTTAACGACATCTAAGCCGGATAGGCCAGGCATTTGAATATCCAAGAATAATAAATCGGGCGTAAGTTCTATGACAGCAGCGATAGCTTCTCTGCCGTTAGAACATTGCGCAACGACCTCTATATTCGGCAATTTATTCAATTTTGCAGCCAATAGTTTTAACGCAAGCGGTTCGTCGTCAACAATAATTGTTTTTAATATCGTCATTTTTAATCCGATAATTCGAAAGGCATATTAATGCAAGTAGAGCGTCCACCCTCTGCACGGCGCATGGTATTTATTTGATAGTCGTTATCGTAGAGTACCGATAAACGTTGTTCGGTATTTGCTAAACCGACCCCTGTCTCTTTTTTTAAGTCTAGCGGTTTGCCTTGCACATTACTCGCACCGGTATCGCTAATTTCAATGATAAGTCTACCTTGATTAATGCCCGCTCGCAGTTCAATTGTTCCACCTTTTTCGTTTTTCGAGATTGCGTGCTTCATCGAGTTCTCGATAATGGGTTGCAATAGCAAACTTGGAACCAGTGCTTTTTGAGCGTGCTCATCGACATAAAAATCAAGTTGTAAGCGATCTGCAAATCGCGTTTTTTCAATTTCCAAATAAAGATTGAGCGCCGCAATTTCATCTTTTAAGGTGATTTTAGTGTCGGGGTCATTATCTAAGGAATGACGTAAAAATTGACTCAGTTGGACCGTCATAGCCTGTGCTTTTGTAGATTCTTCAATTTCAATCAGCGAATTAATGGCGTTTAAGGTGTTACACAAAAAATGCGGGTTAAGCTGATAGCGCAACATTTTTAACTTTGCATCACGCGCAACGCTTTGGGCTTCAATACGTTTAATATGTTCTTTTCGAGTAGCGGCTTCAGCACCGAGCATAATTTCATGTTCTGACTGCAACAACTCATAGTAGCGAATACCATGAAATAATCCGGTCCAACATAAAAAAATAAATATGCTAGCGAAAAACCACCCCCCAAACTCTCCCCATACTTGATCTGCAGGGGTTAACCAAGCGAGAGCTTGCATTCTGAAGATAGTCCAAATAAACGCGAAGATAAATACCATAAACATACCAACACTGAGCCTGTATATGACGGACTTGTCCCATATTTGATCGAAAATTCTGTAGAGTATTACGGAGAAGAATAAACCAAGGATTGCTTGCAAGATGGTGTGCACAACGTTTGCTAATGTGACTTGGCTATACCACAACGTTAAGGTAAGGAAACTTACCGTGCTGAGAAACAGCCAAAAGCTAGCTTGCCAGAACCAAAAACGGTGAGTAGCGTCTTGTTTTATTGCCAATTTTACAGATTGATTAATTGCATTGATCATCGAGCAGTTTGTTTACCTAATTTTAACATGCTCTGAGTTTACACATCCCTGTTGCTCATATCTATGGTATTCATCCATTCTACCTGCCAAAAGACCCAGTTTGCCGCATTTTGTTTGAGACTGATGGGTATAACAACGCAAACTAGTGTTAACAAAATAATAACACTTGTATTTGTAAGTGAATAGCAAAGCTACTACTTCAAGTAACAACATAATTAGGTGAGTAAATATGAAGCCTAGTAAGATTCTATCTTGCGCACTGGTGACCAGCATACTAAGCGCTGCAACTATTTATGGCGTAGCTTATGCTATAGAAACCCTGAACTCGGATTTTTCGTCAACTATTGAGACAGCAACAAGCACTAAAAAGGCAATTCAGAAGCAAACGCCAATTAAAGTTGAGATTATTGAAGAAAATGGCAAATATCAGTTATTAAGAGGGGGGAAACCGTATCAAGTTAGAGGAGCCGGTATTTCGTCAACTGATCTAGATAGTCTCGTGAAATTCGGTGGTAATTCAATGCGTAATTGGGCCGTTGATAATCATGCTGAACCTGCACAGCAATTGTTAGACCGGGCTTACGCAATGGGAATTACCGTCTCATTGTGCCTAGAGTTCGCCAGAGAGCGCCATGGCTTTGACTACAATGATGAAGTGGCAGTAGCCAAACAACTTGCTGAAAACAGAGTAAGAGTTGAAAAGTACAAAAACCACCCCGCGTTACTAACTTGGATTATTGGTAATGAAGTGAACTTTGATTTTACTAATCCAAAAGTATTTGATGCGGTGAATGACACCGCAAAAATGATCAAAGAACTCGATCCTAACCATCCAACAACAACGGCATTAGCAGGCTTTGATAAAAAAGCACTAGTGGCGATAGCTGAGCGAGCGCCGGACTTAGATTTTATTAGCTTTCAGATGTACGCTGATCTTCTCAATCTACCCCAATATATAAAAGAATTTGGTTTTGAGAAACCCTATTTTATAACGGAATGGGGATCGGTTGGACATTGGGAAGTGCATACCACTGAGTGGGGCGCGCCAGTAGAAAATACCAGTACGGAAAAAGCCAGTAATTATTCAAAAAGCTATTCGCAAGTGCTTGAACCATATGGCGACCAGGCGATAGGCAACTATGTGTTTCTATGGGGACAAAAACAGGAAAAAACCTCTACTTGGTACGGTATGTTTTTAGACAGTGGCGAAAAAACAGAAGCGGTAGATGTCATGCATCACATATGGCGTGGCACTTGGCCTGAAAATCGAGCCCCTAGCATTAGTCCAATCATCTTGGATGAAAAAGGTGCGTTTGATGACGTCTTTTTATATTCAGGTCAAGAATATCAAGCAGCAGTAGAGGTGGTTGATGCAGAAGGTGATGATATACATTATGTTTGGAAAATCCGCGCAGAATCAAGCTCTGACAACGTCGGTGGAGACCCTGAGTATTTGCCGACAATAGTGGATGGTGTGATTAAAAATCAGGACGCAGTTATTCAACTAACAGCTCCTGAAAAGTCAGGTGCTTATCGTTTGTTTGTGTATGCGTTTGACGGTAATAACAATGCCGCGCATGCGAACATTCCGTTTTACGTGAAGTAGTTCAATACGCGCTTAGATAGCTCCCAGCGAGGCCGTTTTGTTTTTCACTCATTGAGGTCGCAAAATAGGGTTGTTAACAAACAAAGGTTTTTTAGCAGTGTTTTGTCGTAATGAATTGATTAAATGAGTCTCGAGCAATCGCCTGCTTGTTATTAGTAGCAGGCGATTTTTTATTCTTTAAATTTGAAAATGAGTTGGTATCAAAATTAAACATAATTAAGGCACTAGAAGCGCCTTAGTTTCTAAACTTTTAAATAGAGATGACTATGTCTGGAAAATATTATCGTAATCTGCGTCTAACTGCAGCCCAATTATCTGTTTCTGAATTGCAAACAGAAGCTAAAAAACTATTGGACAACAAGATCCATGGGTTATCATTTAGTCCATATGTATCAGGTCAAGCACCGGGCACTCAAATTACAGAACAACAGATACATGAGCGTTTGCAGTTAATTTTGCCCTACGTAGAGTGGATACGCACATTTTCATGTACTCAAGGTAATGAATTAATTCCCAAAATTGCAGCTGAATATGGACTAAAAACCATGGTTGGAGTTTGGTTAAATGATGATTTTGAGAACAATGAAAAAGAACTTCAAAATGCAATCGATATTGCTCAAGCCGGTCATGCCGCTATGCTGGCAGTAGGCAATGAAGTCATGCTGCGAAAAGAGATGACCGAGCAACAATTAGTCGCTTATATTAACCGAGCAAAACAAGGCGCGCCAGGCGTTTCGGTGGGGTATGTTGACGCTTATTTTCTATTTGAAAATCATCCCTCAGTTGCCGATGCATGTGATGTAATATTCGCCAACTGTTATCCTTTTTGGGAAGGCTACCCTGCTGAACATGCTCTGTCATACATGAAAAATATGTATACCCGCGCTGTGAAAGTAGCCAACGGCAAACCTGTTATTGTGAGTGAAACTGGTTGGCCGGATCAAGGTACACCTGACAGAGCCGCCGTTCCTTCTTATGAAAACGCCATTCGCTATTTTGTTAATGCGTATCATTGGGCGCAAGAAGAAGGCATTGATATGTTTTATTTCTCCTCTTTCGATGAAGACTGGAAGATTGCAGATGAGGGCGATGTTGGCGCTTACTGGGGCATATTAGACAAAGACGGAAAACATAAATATGCTAAATGAATCTAGGCAATTAACTTCCCTTGAACAACGTTGTGGCCGTAAACATGGACAAGCCATCTGTTATTCAGGTTACAGAGAAGGGCAAAACCCAAGATTAGGTATATACCCGAGTTATGAGCAAATTAAACAAGACTTATTACTGTTGAAAGATTGGTCTTACCTACGACTTTATGATTGTAGTCAACATGCAGAAACTGTTTTATCGGTAATTGCCAACGAGAACCTCGACTTTGCATTGATGTTGGGAGTCGACATTGCCGCCGAAGTTAGTAATCCAAATTGTCCTTGGGGTGCTCATTTTAGCGAACAGCAGTTAGCTTTGAATCGTCAAGCGAATAGCGAGGATATTGAGCGTTTAATCGATTTAACGAGTCGCTATCCTCAGCACGTATTTTCGGTCTCAATAGGTAACGAAGCCAGTGTTGATTGGACTGACCATATGGTGCCAGTTGAGCGCTTAGTTGAATTTGCACAGCATATTAAAAGTAAAATCGACGTACCTATTACGTTTTGCGAAAATTATGTGCCTTGGACGAACAAACTTGCTCCTTTAGTCGCTGAGCTTGATTTTATATCTATTCATACTTATCCAGTATGGGAGTTTCAAAGCATCGAAAATGCATTAGAGTATACTAAGCAGAATTACTACTCTGTACAGGAGTGTAATCCCGGTGTGCCGATTGTGATCACAGAGGCCGGTTGGACCACACAATCTAATGGTTGCGGCATAGAAGCCTGGAATGCTTCTGATACCTTACAAGCTGAGTATTACCAACAGTTATTAAGGTGGACTAACAGCGAAAAGATATTAACTTTTGTATTTGAGGCTTTTGATGAACCTTGGAAGGGCTCAGATGATCCGCAAGAGCCAGAAAAGCATTGGGGATTGTTTTACGTTGACCGAAGTCCTAAATTGGTGATGCAAAACGCTTAATTAAGCGGTGATGAGCGCAGCATGAACGTTGCCCATCACCGTTAACGAGCTCTTATTTAGATGCGCCCTGAACCACTAACTTAGGCGTTCTGTCTGAGTTAAATACCCCCCAGTTTTTTTCTGCTATAGCGTCTGGTTTATCTTCACCGCCTTTCCATTTTTCGTCAAAAGCTTGAAAATAGAAAGACACAATACGATTGTCTTTTAACCATTGTCGATAAGTATTAAAGAATATTTTCTGCGCTTTTTCACTGGCCTCTCCAATGATGAGACCCTCATCGCCATTGCTACCGACGGAACTAGTAGCCCAGCCCGATTCGCCAAGAGCAATCTGTTTATTTGGATGCAATGCAGCAATATCATGATACGTTTTTTCGGTCCAAGGCACCGCATTATCTAATGCTTGTGAATTCCACATTGCGTAAGCATGCAAAACAATATAATCGAGTTGTTGGGCTATTTCCTGACTCCAAGGCTTATTCCAAAAGTTGTAGTCGTCTGCAAGTGTTACCGGCACATCTACAGCCGCTTTTACCTTTTTAACCCAATTTAAATATTGTGGAATATCGCTCAGTTCCAGTTTGTGCGCAGACCAGTCAACAAAAATTTCATTACCTAAGTTAACGCTCACAACAATATCTTTGTATTCATTTGCGAGTCGAATAACTTCAGAAATTTGCTGTTCATTTTCAGCATCGCTTTGAGTTGAAGATAACCAAGCGCCTTGCATTACCTTTACAGGTAAGTTGTGTTTCTTTATGGTCTTCAGCACTTGCTCACTAGCTGGGTCTGCGGCATACATGCGGATAAGGTTCCAAGATACGCCGTGATTAGTGGTTAAAATAGTTATGTCTTCAAGAATATCCTGTTCAGACGATACGCTTTTTCTATCCGGGCTTTCATTATCACGATAAGAACCGTAAGCAATACCTAATCCAATCCACTCCCCATTTAGCATGGGTTCAAAGACTGGTTTTGTGTATAAAGATTTGCTGTGTTGCTCTGTCATGTGGTTCGCCTGTAAGTTAAAACTAACTAGTACTACGATGAAGGTAATAGCAGATAATAATTTCATATAACTGACTTTAAACGTAAAAAGAATTAATTCAGTACAGCAGTTGTTGCTTACTGTTAGCAAGTTATTTGAGCTTAAAAGGACTTTATTGGGGTTATTGGGGGTCTTTTTCTTGTGCTTCGGTAGGTTATTTATACTTTTATGTTTTCCATAATACAGATAATTCTTATTATTTTGTCCCACCCAACACGTTAAAAGTTCAAGCTACCGAATTATCGCCATTTTATTTAGAAAATGCTTTCTAAATAACATATATTTACAAACCGTTTACAAATGCATTTGAATAAAAATATGTCGCATTATGATACTGCCGCTAAAGATCGAATCCCATTGGGCGAAAAAGCTGCTTATGGAACGGGAACACTTGTACTTAACTTGCTACCTGCAGCTTTAGGAATATTTGCGTTCTTTTTAATAACAGCATTTGGTGTAGACCCAATACTCGCTGGTTTATTGGGCGGTTTACCCCGCTTATTTGATGCTATAACTGACCCTATTATGGGTTTTATTACAGATAACACAAAATCCAGATGGGGTAGACGTCGGCCCTACATAGTCGTGGGTGCAATTTTAAGTGGCACCTGCTTTGCTTTGTTGTGGCAGCTTGATCCTACTAATTCTCAAAATTACACATTTTGGTATATCTTGTTATTTTCGATGGCTTTCACCATCGGTAACACCATGTTTGCAACCCCCTTTGTTGGCTTAGGCTATGAAATGACCTCAGACTATAAGGAGCGAACGCGTCTTATGGCAACCTCACAGTTTATGGGTCAAATCGCATGGATGATTGTACCCTGGTTTTGGGTGATGATTGCCGACCCCGATTTATTCGATAGTCAGGCACAAGGAGTAAGGCATCTCGCGATATATGTTTCAGGTGCTTGCATCGTCTTAGGGATTGTACCTGGACTATTTTGTAAGGGGATTGACAGTTCGCATATTGACAATAGGGCAGAAATTTCGTTTCGAACGCTTTCAAGTAATGTTATGGGAATATTCAGAAGTATTGGCCAAGCATTCAAAAATGCTGCTTTTGTAAGACTTTGCGGTGCCACCTTCTTTGTATTCAATGGTTTTCAGCTAGTTGCCTCCTTTAGTTATTTTATTATTGTATTTCATATGTTCGATGGCGATTACGCTGCGACCGGTTCTTGGCCTGCCTGGTTTTCTACTGTTAGTGCTTTTGTTACCGCCTTTTTGGTTATTCCTATCGTCAGTTGGATGGCAAACAAGTGGGGTAAGCGTAAAGCTTTTATTATATCTACCGTGCTATCAATTTTTGGTTACGCATTAAAATGGTATGGATTTAATCCTGAAAACCCATGGTTAATGTTCATGCCTATACCTTTGATGTCGTTCGGCATAGGCGGTTTATTCACATTAATGTTGAGCATGACTGCTGATGTTTGTGATCTTGACGAATTAAATAATGGCATGCCTCGCAAAGAAGGCACCTTTGCGGCTATTTACTGGCTGATGGTCAAACTAGGTCAGGCATTGGCATTAATATTAAGTGGTGTTGTATTAAAGCTTGTTGGGTTTGACGCTGGTGTCGCAACGCAAAGCGTGGAAACAATGACTAATTTGCGGATTGCCGATATTATTATTCCTGCAACTACCGCTGCACTGGCTATTCTAATGATGTGGAATTACGATATTACCGAAGAAAAAGCACATCAAATTAAAGAGAAATTGATTGAACGTCGCGGTGATATATAATATTTCTCAAGCAATGAGCGTAACCACAGTAAATCTGCCGTTATTAGTTAATTTAGGATGTCATAAAGGGGGCGTTTATAGCTTGTTTAAAACAGAGTCCGCTGATTAACGATTCACTTTGTCTTAGTAATAGTCCGTTCTATCTTGTTTAGATTGTAATAACGGGACAAATGATTAACTTCGCCCGATTGTTCATTATGTTATGTCTTGAATAATCGGTAAATTGACTAAATTGGATCCATATGAATAACGCTAACGGCAAAAATTCCACACACTTATTTATATCGGCATTTGTATTTCTTCTTCTGTTTTTAGTTGCCGCATGCAAACCCAAGTCAAACGATCCTAAACTCCCTGAGCCGGCACCAATAGCAGGCCTTCATCCATATGCACAAACAGTTGTTGCACTTAATTTTGGTGGTCCTGAGTATAAGGCAAGCGATGGTGTTTTATACTTAGCTGATAGCCTCAATATAGACTCTGTAGTGGGGTCTTCAGCAGAAATAAAGGGCAGTCAAGATGCAGCCTTGTTTAGGACATATCGAGCGGCAACGACAACAAACAATCTTGTGCTTCAATTTCCGCTAGATAATGGTCGGTATGCGCTTACTTTTAAGTTTGCTGAGCCAGATAATATCAAGGTTGGCGAACGTCAATTTGACATTAATGTAGAGGGTAAGACGGTCATTTCTGGTTTAGATATCCTCCTTGCTCGAGACAATAACATTTTATCCTCTTTGGCAAGAACGATTACCGGTGTTGAGGTCACAGATGGCGTTCTAAACGTCGAACTGGTTGCACTTAAGGGCCAACCCATAATTCATGCCATGGTCATACGCAAGACACCTAATGACCCGCGCAATTGGCAGTTAATGTGGAATGATGAGTTTGCACAAGATGGCTTACCGGATGCTAGCAAATGGCAGCACAATGTTTGGCCAGCAAGAAAAGTAAATAGCGAAGACCAGGCTTATACGAATAGAGAAAAAAATGCTCGAGTGGAAAATGGTATGCTAATAATAGAAGCCCATAAAGAAAAATTCGAACAAGCAGAATATACATCAGCAAGATTGCACAATAGTGGCAGTGGTGATTTCTTATACGGTAAAGTAGAAGTTCGAGCTCGCATACCGCGAGGTCAAGGTACTTGGTCGGCGATATGGATGCTGCCCTCAAATCCTTACAAGTACGCAACTTCATGTGCACCAGGTGAAGATTGGCAAGGCAGCAGAACCTGCGATGCTTGGCCAAACTCGGGTGAAATCGATATTCTCGAACATGTTGGATATGACATGCAAGTAGTGCACGGAACGGTGCACACTAAAGCATATTACTGGGTTAACGGGGAACAACGCAAAGCCAGTGTTGAAGGACGCAATGTCGATAAGGAGTTCCATCTTTACTCGATGGAATGGAGCCCTGAACATATTATTGTTTCGTTTGATGATGCCCCCTATTTCTATTATAAAAATGAGGGAAGTGGTTGGCGAGCTTGGCCATTTGACCACCCTTACAATGTAATTTTAAATCTTGCCATAGGCGGAAGTTGGGGTCGCGCTGGCGGCCCAATCGACGCCTCTATATTCCCATTAAGAATGGAAGTAGACTATGTGCGAATCTATCAATTGGCAGAATAAAAACAAAAACAGCCTAATTAACAAGAGAGTTTGAATATGGACAACAAGTCACTTAATGCTGACGCTAAGCCGGATGACGCCGTTAGCGGTGCTTTTATACAAATGGATGGCGACACCTATTACAAAATTAGTCATGTTGACCAAATGGCCCCCTTTTTTATCAGTGTCGTTTCTGATCAAGATCATTGGTTATTTGCCGGTTCTACCGGCGGCCTAACTATGGGCAGAGTGTCCCCCGATAAAGCTGTTTTTCCTTACGTTACCGTGGATAAGTTGTACGAGAGTACGCCGCATACTGGTCCAAAAACCATTATTAAAGTGATCCAGTCCGCGCACAAAAGCGTGTATTGGGAACCCTATAATCGTGAGCATGATGATAGATATCACGTAACCCGAAATTTGTATAAAAACCTCTTAGGCAATGTCCTTTGTTTCGAAGAAATAAATCATGATTTACAATTGGCATTTCGCTACTCTTGGCAGTTTTCCAGTGATTTTGGTATTAGCAGACAATGCAAATTAGAAAACCTAGGTGAGCAACCTCGTTCGCTTGAGTTAATCGATGGCTTACAAAATATACTTCCCGCTGGCACGCCTTCATTTACACAGTCACAGTCGAGTAATCTGGTTGACGCTTATAAATGGACAGAAGTAGACCAGGAAACTGGATTGGCATTGTATACGCTTTATTCAGCTATTACTGACCGCGCTGAGCCAGTAGAAGCGTTGCGTGCAAATACGGTTTTTCGCTTAGGTTTGCCGGGTTCAACCGTGCATTTAACCTCTTCAAGTTTAGATTTATTTAAAGCCGGCCAAGTGCTGCATAGCTCAGATTATAGTCGTGGTGTGCGCAGTTGTTATTTAGTGCATAGCCATCTTACGTTAGCCGCGCATAGCGCTCAAAAGTGGTCAATCAATGTTGATGTCGAAAAAGACCAAACCGATGTTGTGGCGCTAAAACATGCGTTGTTGAATGAATCGGCTGTCGCTGAAAAAATGCAGCAATCATTTTTAACCGGTAATGACACATTAGCCCGCATTATGGCGTCATCAGATGGATTCCAAGTAACTGCAGAAGAAGACGTTTCTCTGCACCATTATGCAAACACGCTGTTTAATGTTTTACGTGGCGGTATTTTTGCTAATCAATATCTGATTTCGCGTGCCGATTTACTCAAGACTCTACAGCATTTCAATCATGATATTTATGAAAGGCAAAAGGCTGTATTAAGCAATCTGCCCGAAAATGTAAGCTTGGACGAGCTCATGGCATCCGTTGAAGCGTTAAAAGATGTGCAGTTGAGTCGATTAATCTATGAATATTTACCGATTACTTTCGGTCGTCGTCATGGCGATCCTAGTCGCCCTTGGAATCAGTTCGCTATTGAATTGAAAGACGACCGAGGTCAACCTCTCTTATCTTATCAAGGCAATTGGCGCGATATTTTCCAAAATTGGGAAGCGCTAACGCTCAGTTATCCTTCATTTATTGAGTCGGTTATTGCAAAATTTGTCAACGCCTCTACATTGGATGGTTACAATCCATATCGCATCACTAAGCAAGGTATTGATTGGGAAATTGAAGAGCCGGATGACCCATGGAGTTACATTGGTTATTGGGGCGATCACCAGATTATTTACTTATTGAAATTATTGGAATCTTCTAATAATTTCCACCCCGGGAAATTGGCATCTTTACTCGAACAATCTGTTTACAGCTATGCCAATGTGCCTTATCGCATTAAACCGTTGCATAACATTATTGATTCACCCAAAGACACTGTTTTATTTGATAATGAACTGGCTGAAGATATCGACCGAAATATCGAGCGTTTAGGGTCTGATGGCAAATTAGTGCTAGATGCTCAGGGTCAAGTTTATCAAGTGTCCCTAGTTGAGAAGCTATTTATACCGCTGCTATCAAAATTGAGCAACCTAGTTATTGATGGTGGAATTTGGCTAAATACCCAGCGCCCAGAGTGGAATGATGCTAACAATGCCTTGGTTGGGCAAGGTTTGTCGATGGTCACGTTGTGTTATCTGAATCGTTATTTGACGTTTGTAACACAATTACTCGTTTCAATTGAGGACACCGATAAACAGTTTGCCATGACGACAGAAGTCGCCGAGTGGTTAACAGGAACGACATATATTCTGCAAAGTGCAGGTGCGCAGATAGAACAAGGCAAAGTATCTGCAAGTTTACAATTTTCTACCTTACAAAAGCTAGGTACATTAGCCAGTGAATACCGCGCAAAAATGTATCATCACTCAGGTAATTATACAAAGGAAGTTGTCAGTATAGATGAACTCAAGGCCTTGCTTTCTAGTGCCAAGCCGCTAATAACTCGCAGTATTGAAACTAATTATAGCGAGTCAGGTTTATACCATGCTTACAATGTGCTTAGCATTAATCCAAAATCCCTAAACGTGAGTCATCTTTACGACATGCTAGAAGGGCAGGTAGCGGCACTAAGTTCGGGAGCATTGAGCTCTCAAAGAGCGGTTGAGGTAATGGACACATTGTATGCAAGCGACATTTATAGAGCGGACCAAAAAACGTTTATGCTTTACCCTGATAGAAAACAGCAAGGTTTTATCAGTAAAAACTGTGTTCCTAAGCACGCTGTCATAAATCACCCACTGTTAGCAAAAATGCTCGCACAGGATGATAATCGCCTGATTAAACTCGATGTCCTAGAAAACTATCGTTTTAGTAGTGAATTAACAAACGCCAACGCTATTAAACAAATTTGGCCTCGCATAGCACAGGAATACCCAGACTTAGCAACCGACAGCGCATTAAATATGATCTTAGATATTTATGAATCTGTCTTTAATCACAGCGCCTTTACCGGTCGCTCTGGCGGCATGTTTGGATTTGAAGGATTAGGATGTATTTACTGGCACATGGTATCTAAGCTATTACTTGCGGTGCAAGAAGTGGCAATACGAAGTGTTTATGAGCAAGGTAAATCAGCAACATCGCAAGCATTAATCGCCCACTATTATAATGTGCGCTTGGGTATCGGATTTAACAAAACACCACAAGAGTATGGCGCTTTCCCAGCAGACCCTTACTCACACACACCGAAACATGCGGGTGCTCAACAACCTGGTATGACGGGTCAAGTCAAAGAAGAGCTATTGACTAGAATGGGCGAGCTAGGCTGCTTTGTGACTAATGGTAAGGTTAGTTTTGACCCTTTCTTACTAAGAGCACAGGAGTTCACCACGCAAGCAACAACGTTCCGTTATCTAGATATCAATGAGGCATGGAAGACAATCGACCTCAACAGTGGCAGTTTGGCTTTTACATGGTGCCAAGTGCCAGTTATCTACTCAATAAGCAATAATGATGATGCACTAATGACTATTTATTCTGAAGATGGCGAAAAGCACACAATGATGGCAAATGAGCTGGATCAAGAGTTAAGTCAAATGTTATTTGCTCGTTCAGGAGGGATTGTGCGAATTGATGTATCGATTGGCAGAAGCAGACTTTATAGCGCGAGCTAGCTAGTAGTATATAGGTCTGTAAAATATGGCGAAATAACATACCATTTCTGCGGATGCAGCCTTGCATCCGCATTTTTTCTAGCCTTTGGTCTTACTCTACATTTAGAGACGTGGGACAAGTCACTCACATTTATTAATGTCGCTCTTGAGCATAAGGCCTGTATTGCCTACAATAGCGGAAATTTTATTAACGATAGACCTCGACCATGACCGACACTACATCTAAACCAGCTTTACCTGATCGACTTAGCGTAAATCCGCGCAGCCCACATCATGTGGCAGAAATTTTTGAGCATGAAATTGGAATTATGTTCAATGGCAAAGAACGGGCTGATGTTGAGGAATATTGCATCAGTGAAGGTTGGGTAAAAGTCCCGTCGCACAAAGCATTGGACCGTCGCGGACAACCGCTTACGATGACGGTAAAAGGCAAGGTTGCAGCGTTCTATCGTTAAGACCAATTAATAACAGGTGTCTTAGGTTCTGATGCCACTGTAAATAGTAATAAAATGGCGTAAAGAAATTATTTACTAAACACTTTACCGCCGATCATTTTGAACGCTGGAGTGCCTCTTATTAGGGTTTCTCTGGCAAAAATAACATGGCAATTTGGGCAGGTGCACGGCAGTAAAGTGAAGTCCTTACTGATGCGCTGTTTAAAGCATTTAACCAACGATCCTTTGCCGCCCTTGCGGTATTTAAATAACGGTGCTTTGCATTTATTACAGTAAATATCCACGCAGGACTCGGGCGCTTTTTTATTAGGCTTAGCCATTTTTTTTTAGCCTGTGTTGGTGTACTTCATTTTAAGAGCATAGCTGACTGGGTTATTAGTTCCTATGATCCCGATATGTTTAATATATCAATGCATTCTTCAGTTCGCAAACGGTCAAAAATATGAGTCATAAAATTGGCTAAACTGAGGTGCTTTTTACCTCAGCCAGCATCCATCTTTATCACTTGCTAACAGGGTCGACAGACAGTCTGCGAGCGTCCAAGGCGTCTCTTACTTCCCCTGCTTTTTGTTCAGTAATTGGATACCAATACACCATCAATATTGCAATGGCAGAGCACAAAGCGGGAATGAAGGCATCAAAGATGCGCATCAGGTAAATGGTTTCCGCAGCTTGGGCGCCACCCAATGCAACATCAAAGCCAGTTGCATTCAACAAGAAACCACCCGCAGCAAGTGCTGCAGCCATTCCAAGCTTCACAACCCACCAGTATATAGAACCAAACATGCCTTCACGTCTTTCATACGTATTGAGCTCATCCATGTCACACACATCTGCAATCATAGAGCCCATTAGGGTGAATAAACCACCAAGACCAAAAGCAATGAAAGGGACCGGTAATAGCATTAGTAGCGGATAATCAGGAGTGTAGCAGAACCATTTCAATACATAACCCACCACTGATATACCAATGGCAAAAAAGAAGCCTTTGCGCTTGTCAAAGTGGGTAGAAAATTTGGTTACAATAAAGATGACGCAAAAAGTAGATATAGCAGCTAACGTGCCGGACCAACCTGCATACTCGGCTCCCATTGAGGTATCACCGCCAAATATATAGTAGATAATGACGTAGGATTGGAATGATGCAACCATCATAAAACCATTAAATACTAAAAAGGTAGCAGCACACAAAAATAGAAAAGGCCTAAATTTGACCGTCGTCGCGAAGCCTTTAAGGAAGCCTTTTACACCGGGTGTAATAAATTGTTCGCCTGGGATCGGCCCCGCTTGCACATGTTTTATGGGTTCTTTTAGAAAAATAGCGGGTAAAACTCCAACGCATATTGTGAATGCGCCAATGATGACGGCCAACCAAGCAGCACCTGCCATCATGTCTTCAAATAAGAGATCATTTTGCATAAACCATAAAAACCATGGCGCAATTAAGTAGGCAATTTGACCCATAAAATTCTGTGTTGCCATGAGTCTTGTGCGCTCATGGTAGTCAGGTGTTAGTTCATAACCTAAGGCCACCCAGGGCGTTGCAAACATAGTGTAGGCCAAATAGAAGATAAATGAGCCGATAAGAAAAAACCAAAAATAGTATTCTTCGCTTTTGCCTTCAGGGAGCTGCCATAAAAGTGCGAAAATAATACCTGCCGCAATGGCACCGCAAAAAATATACGGTCGACGGCGACCCCATTTACTTTTAGTATGGTCTGATATGTAACCCATCAATGGGTCGGTAATGGCGTCGGTTAACCTCGGCATTGCACTGACCAAGCCGACTAAAGCGGGGTTCATTCCAAGACCTAGATTTAGGACAATAACCATACCACCAATAGCAGCAGATAATAGGTTATTGATGAGGGCACCAAGGCCGTAAATGATTTTTTGAAGGAAGGGGATTTTTCCGTTTGCTACAACGTCTGCGCTCATTAATGGGCTCATGTTAAATAATTGTAAAGTTAATCGTCTACGCTAATGTTGCTAGGTTAATTTAACAAACGATATGCGATAGCTAGGCCTTATGCTGCGTTAAATAGGACACTATCAAGCATAACTATAACAAAAGCTTAATAAAAGTATAAAAAACAATAAGCACATACCTTGTTTTTCATTCTTACTTAAACATCTGGACACTCAGTCTCAGCTTACCTCAGTAGCGGTCCACTTTATCTTGTTTTGCTGGACTACGTTATTCTCATGTTTACTCTAGTTGCATTATATAAACTCGGGAAAGTTGTCGGTAGCGTCGTTTGACTGACTTGAGCTTGCAGCTATTTTTAAACCAAATTCGAACAAGAGTCTTTATATGTCCCATTTGTATTCTCCTGAGATTATCAGTCAAGCTAAACAATTACTCAGTAAAATGACATTAGACGAGAAGTTGGGGCAATTGTCTCAAGTATCCAGTGCCGGAGCGCACATACCCGACGATTTAGCCAATGCAATAAGACACGGCAGGGTTAGCTCTGTTATCAATGAAGTTGACTTAGCCACCAATAATGAACTGCAACGTTTAGCGGTAAGAGAAACCCGCTTAGGCATTCCTCTGCTAATCGGGCGCGATGTTATTCATGGTTTTAAAACTATATTCCCAATCCCCCTAGGTCAAGCGGCAACGTGGTCACCTGAGATCGTTGAGAAAGGAGCAAGAATAGCAGGGGAAGAATCCGCAACGGTGGGCGTGAATTGGACGTTTGCTCCTATGATTGATATTGCGCGTGATCCTCGCTGGGGACGAATAGCTGAAAGTTTGGGTGAAGACCCATTTCTATGCGCCGCATTATGTGCATCTATGGTTAAGGGTTTTCAAACTGATGATTTGTCGTCGCCAGGCGCTATTGCTTCTTGCGTAAAGCACTTTGCTGGCTATGGTGCTAGCGAAAGTGGTCGCGATTACAATGCGACAAATATCCCTGAAAATGAACTTCGCAACGTTTATTTGCCACCGTTTCAGCAAGCAGCTAAAGCCGGTGTGGCCTCCTTTATGACTTCTTTTAGTGATTTAAATGGAGTGCCCGCCACTGGCAATCGATGGCTGTTGAAGCAGGTATTGAGAGACGAGTGGAATTATCAAGGGTTAGTGGTTAGCGATTGGGAGTCAATAAAAGAACTTCAGGTACATGGCTTGTCTGCTAGTCAAAAAGAGTCGGCTTATTTAGCGGCTAAAGCCGGTGTTGATATGGAGATGGCAAGTCATTGTTATATCGACAATATGGCGGACCTAATTGCCGAAAATCAGCTTAACCAAGCCGAAGTCGATCAAATGGTGTTAAATGTGTTACATCTAAAATTTGCGCTAGGCTTATTTGAAAACGCATTTACAGACGCTTCAGTATTACCGCAACTAATGAACGCTCAGAATTTGCAAGTAGCCAAAGAAGCAGCGCAAAAAAGTTGTGTATTACTGCAAAATAAAAAGCGTCATGGTAATACCCCTGTTTTGCCTATCAATAGGGGATCAACTCAACGTATCGCGGTGATTGGGCCAATGGCACACGATGGTTATGAACAATTAGGTACTTGGGTATTCGACGGTGAAGAGAAACACAGTGTCACTTGCCTTAGCGGTTTAAAGGCGCTAGCAGGGCAAAGTATTGCAATTGAATTTGAATCTGTACTTTGTACATCACGTGATAGTAACACTCAGCATTTTGATAAGGCCCTTGAACTGACTAATAACGCTGACGTAGCGATTTTATATTTAGGCGAAGAATCGATTTTGTCAGGAGAAGCTCATTGCAGAGCAAACATCGACTTACCGGGCGCACAGCTAGATCTCATTGAGCACTTATCGCAATCAAATACGCCAATTGTATTGGTCGTGTTAGCCGGTAGGCCGCTGACTTTGCAACCAATACTCGACAAAGTAGATAGTATTCTATATGCGTGGCATCCGGGCACGATGGGCGGACTCGCTATTGCTGAATTACTCTTTGGGGATGTATCTCCCTCGGGGAAGTTGCCGGTGTCATTCCCCAGAGTGGTGGGCCAAATTCCGATTTATTATGCGCAAAAAAATTCAGGTCGCCCGCCGACCGAAGAGAGTTTTATTTTTATTGACGATGTCCCTGTTAGGGCTGCACAGACCTCTTTAGGGATGGCGGCAACCCATTTGGATACGCATTTTTCACCCTTGTATCCGTTTGGCTTCGGATTGTCCTACGCTAATTTTGAATATCATCACGTCAATATTAGCCAGCATGAAATTAAACTAGACTCAACATTTTCAGTCTCATTGATATTAGAAAATAAAAGTGACGTGGATGCTGAAGAAATTGTACAACTCTACATTCGAGATTTAGTCGGTTCGGTTACCCGACCGGTGAGGGAATTAAAAGGCTTCAAACGCGTATTACTAAAAGCCAAGTCAAGCGTCAATGTTATGTTTGAAATGCACACCGATGACTTGGCATTCTATGATATTTGCAATCAATTAAATGTCGAAATAGGTGATTTCTTATTGGGTGTTGGAGCAGATAGCTCCGTTGAGCTTAGCGTTCCTTTTTCATTGGTAAAGTAGCTCACCACCCTGTTTTGACTGCTGCACAATAATAAACACTCTGCAGCTGCCTCAAGCAATTTCGCCTAAAAAATAGAGTTCAGGTATACCTGCGCGCGCGGTTATCTTCACCAGTACTGGGCAACACTGCAGCAAAGGAAAAGTCGACTTCAAATGTTTCATTTTCGATAATGACGTGTCTTGCTATGGCTCATCTCATTTATTGATCATAATGACGAAAAGTTAAACAAAACAGCAGTCTGTTTGCAAAATTAAAGGAATGGGTCTAATATCTTGAATCAAGTGAATCGAGGTTTCTCATATAATCTGAGTAGTCTAATAGATGTTCGCTGATAAACCTAAAACTGATATAAAACAGTGGGTTAATAAGTATAGAAATATTAAAAGTTTCATTCTAACGGAGATCAACACATTGAAATTTAAAAATAATAAACTAAGCAATGCAGTACGCATAGCACTTGTAGTTGGGGTAACTGTAAATGCAATTCCTGCGGCATACGCACAAGATGATGAAGAGAAAGTAACGACGGAAAAGATCGTTGTCACGGGTACTCGTATTTCACGTGACGAGTTTGCCTCTGCATCACCCATTCAAGTGCTTAATGTTGACGATGCTAAACAAGCTGGTATTACGAATGTAGGCGATATGCTACAGCGTATTTCCCTTGTTAACGGTACACAAATAGATAACACAATTAACACTAACTCAGGTAATTCAAATGCAACAGAGGCGCCTCCAGCCGGTGGTGTTGGCTCTGTTAACGTTGGTTTACGTGGTTTAGGTGCGGAAAGAACATTAATACTTCTCGACGGCAATCGATTAGGTGCATCAGGTGTCCGTGGCGCGCCATCACAACCTGATTTAAGTTTGATACCACTGGATATGGTTGACCGAATTGAAGTCTTGTCAGACTCAGCTTCTGCTATTTACGGCGCTGACGCGGTAGCAGGTGTTATCAACGTTATCTTGAAAGACTCATTTGATGGTGCTCAACTTAGCGTGAATATCACTTCACCGTCTGATGCGGGTGGCGAAGTTAAACAATTATCATTTGTAACCGGTGCTGAAGGCGAGCGTTTTAAATTCATCTTTGGTGGTGAGTACTACGAACGTGAGCGTATTGCGTTAGGTGACCGTGTTGACTGTATTGAGCGAAAGGAAATCAACGCTTCTACCGGCGAGCAATATAATTATTGTAGAAATGGTTTTCCAGATAATGCAGCACTGTCAAGTAACGATGCCTCTGGTAATATTTGGAACTTCTATACGCCGGGCCAATCAAATCTGACAAACCCATTAACCGGCCAACCTGTTCCTAATTGGAGTAATCAGGCTAATATTCCTGATGTATGGAGTGCTCAATATCCTTTCTTAGGAACTCAGGTAGGAAATGACCGTTTTACGCTTAATCCTGATTACAGTGATGTACCTGATCGTTTACGATCTGACCTTGTGTCGCCTGTTACGCGCTTCTCACTAATGTCCAGTGGTAGTTATTTTCCAGAATGGGGTGAACAAGACAACATTGCAATAACATTTGCTACCTCTTACTTCCACCGCCACTTGACAAATAAAGCGTCGACTGAGCAGATATACCCTGGTATTCCTGCATTAATTCCTTATGAGAATTCTGAAGGTAATATCGTTTTAAACGCAGACGGGACTCGGGATTTAGTTCCTAATCCGTTAAACCCTTTTGGAACTGATGCCTTACCTATTATTACGATTGATAATCTTAAGCAGGAACGTGATGTTGAACTTGACCACTTCCGCTTTTCTACGGGTATCAATGGTGATTTACCTGGCCAATGGGCTAAAGACAACGGCTGGACATTTGACCTCTTTGCAAGTTATGACAGAGGTGATGGTGCGGCAAGTCAACCAATAATGGATGAAAGAAACTTAATATTCACAATAGAAACACTTCGCCTAGATTCAAATGGCGAATTAGCTTGTGGCGTTCCTATCGTAGCTAACAATACGTGGGGTGGTATTATTAGTGCACAAGACTGTGTTCCTGTTGATTTCTTTAACACGGGTCTTTATGGCAATTCGGGCGACAGCACTGGCTCACTGACTGCAGCAGAAGCAGGATACTTAATCGGTCAGCGCGTTAATAGAACCGTTGTAACACAGTCTGTCTTGTCTGGTTTTACTACCGGTGAGCTATTTTCATTCGACAATGGTGGCACAGCAAGCTTAGTTGTTGGTGTTGAAGCACGTCGCGATACTATTGATTCGCAAGCTGATTTTAATGGTGCTAATGGTCTGATTGTAGCAGAAAGTCCTGGGACTGAGGGCATTACTGCTGGTGCCCGCACAATTAACGAAATCTTCGGTGAATTGAGTTTGCCGATACTTCGTGAAGTTGATGGTGCACATGATCTAACGGTTGATTTAGCAATGCGCTATACCGATGAGTCTAACTTTGGTGGCGAAAATACCGAACGTGTTCGTGTCACTTATGCCCCTCTAGACTGGATGTCTTTTAGCGCGGCTTATGGTACTTCGTTCCGTACTCCAAACTTACGAGAGCAGTTCTTAGGCGATCAATTCGATGGCACAAGCGGTGGTTCTGATCCTTGTAACGGAGCTGCATTTGCGGATGGCAGTCCAGCAGTATATGATCCTGGCTTAGAAACACGCACCCAACTAACATTGGATAACTGTGTGCTAAGTGGTGCCAACCCATTTACTCTTGGTTCTCAAGGGTCAACTACTATACCGGTAAAAATCGGTGGTGCAGTTGATAACTTGCTTCCTGAAACATCAGATCAGACGACGTTCACATTTAAAGCGCAGCCAATTGATAACGACGATATGAGCTTCGACTTTTCAATAACCTACTTTGATATAGAAATCGAAAATACCATTCAATCTGTATCAGCTGGGTTCATTTTAGATCGTTGCTTCTCCGATGTTCCCGGTCTAGCGAGTCCGTTCTGTAGTTTAGTTGGGGCTAGAAATCAAAATCTATCGGAAGCGACTCGATTTGTTGCTGATGTTGATGCATCGTTCGTAAACATTGGTGCTGAAGTATCAACGGGTTATGATTTGAATACGCGTCTAGGTCTAAACTACGACAACTATGACATTGTCTGGACAGTGCAAGCGACATTCCAGGACGAAAGAAGTCAAACTATCATTAAAGATGACACTCTTCCAAATGGTGGTAAAGACGATTTTGTTGGCACATTCGGAACGCCTGAAATACGCTTAGTTACTCAGTTAATGTTCAATATGGGTGATTACTCGTTGGTTTATAGCGGTCGATTCATAGATGAAACTTCACGCTTTATTCGTGACCCAGCTACGTCTGGCAGTACATGTCTTGCAAGTAACGCAGGTGCCAGTGCAGCCACTATTACCGGTGACCCTGATGTTTACTTAGATTGTGTCGCTGAATCTGCGTTCTATTCTGATTTGTCTCTAACTTGGACTCCAAATGATACCTTCAGTACTACATTTGGTATCAGTAATATTACGGATGAATCGCCAGCAACAGTTTCTAGTGGTCAAGGAAACGATCGTGGTGGACGTATGACAGGTTCTGGTTATGATCAGGTTGGACAGAGCGTATTCTGGTTAGCTAAGTATAAGTTCTAATCAAGTTTCTATGTAAATACGGACTCTTATAACGTTTAAGAGCCATAAAAAAACCCCACTTCCTTTCGGATTTGGGGTTTTTATTTGCTACGTATTAAATTCTCAATTGACTTATTTTAGTGCGTCGAGAGCCTCAAGGTGAGCACTATAATTGGAACCACAGCGTTTAATAAAATCGTCTAATTCATACATATTAACAGACTGATTACCCTGATTTTGTGGCTTTACATTTTCCTTTGAAGGAAACACACCATATCCTGCAAATAATATTTGCCAAGACACAAGGGGAAAGAAACTACCGCTATCATATTTTCTAATTTCTTCTGCTAAATTATTTGGAGAGGAACCCAACCAGCTTTGCACGATAGCCATAAATGAAGGGGTCATATTTTGGTTTTCTGCGTTATCACGCCAATATTCAGTATCGCGCCTAGAATTCATTCGATAATGCGCTACGATGTAGTCGACTACACCATCAAATCCACGGTCAATAATCTGATTATATTTTTGTTGATTTTGATTGGTAAAATTGCCATTTTCAAATTCAGTTATAAAGTGACCAATGCTGTTATACACAAGGTGAAGCGCCATGGCTTCAATCGGTTCGAGAAACCCCTGCGATAATCCGACGGCCAGACAATTTTGACTCCAATTTTTTTCAAGCCTTCCTTGCTTCCACTTTACAGTTCTAACCTCTACATCCGCTTCCAATAAACCTAAATGTTCTCTGAATTCAGTTTCAGCATCGGCTATCGAACAGTATTTGGAACTGAATACATAGCCATTGCCTGTTCTACTGGTTAGCGGAATATCCCATGCCCAACCATGTTTTAATGCCGTACTTTTGGTTTGTGAATTCAAGCTATGTTTATCACTGGGTGTTGCAACGACGACTGCTGTGTCGTTAAACAGCATTTTGTCGAGTTTTATATACGGTACTTTTAATGTCTTTTCTAACAGAACCCCTGCAAAACCAGTACAGTCGACAAAAAAATCTGCCTCTAGTGATTCGCCTTCTTTAAAATCAAGACTACGAACTTCACCATTTTCTTTTTGATTAACACGAGTCACATGACGTGATAAATGTTCCACACCACATTGTTGCGCTTTTTTTCTTAAAAACTTACCTAATAAACCTGAATCAAAATGATAGCCATTAGGATGGTCAAAGGGAAAATTATGATTTGCTTTAGGACTCTTTTGATTTTGAGAGAGATAAGATCCAAGGAAAAAACGGTCTGGATGTGCCTCTACATCAAAATTATGCCTTCTTAATTGACAATTACGATCAAACTTAGGAAAGGTATGGTTATCCATTTTGGATGGAAAAGGATGACAGTACGTTTCGAATCCGGGAATTGATGTCCAGCCTTCAAAGGTAATGCCATTTTTGTATGTTGCATTGCATTCAGGCATCCATTCTGAGTCTTGGACACCTATCTCTTGAAAAAAGTTTTGTAGGGAAGGTGTTGAGCCTTCTCCTACACCCACGATACCAACGTCAGGCGATTCGATTAATGTGAGCTGTATGTCTTTATCTTTCCACCTGGCAGCCATCAGATTAGCAGTCATCCACCCCGCAGTACCACCGCCCAGAATGACTATTTTTAGCTTATTTTGATTCATTTTCTATCTTCCAAAACAAGTTATCCTTTATTAATAAATGATATCTGCTATCTAACATCAATGTAACAACTGCATCGTCGCAATCGTCTTTGGTAGCAAGTCTATAAGTTACATATTGGCGGAATACTATGCATTTACACCGTTCAATATATATACCTCAAATGCGCCTATAAAGTTGTAAAATAGCATTTTTTATTTGATGGTTACGAGTACTATTGATCTGCTTATTTGATATATATTAAAGCTCGTTTCCATCCGAAATTGTAGCAGGTTTACTCTCCCATTCAATGACTTTCTACAAGGACAGCATGAGGCTTTGATTGCTCATAGATAGAGCATCTTTTGCTTTGGGGACAGAAAACGTGCAGTCAATAAATTTCTGATAGTACACAGTTGAGTCTTATCTTTGGTCACCCTCGTGCGCACTATCCATAGTCATAATAAAATCAAACTCTGTTGAATCGATTATACTTATGCTTTAGTTTAGTCTACTAGTCGTTTTAGATTCACAAAAGTATGCATTAGTCAGCGCCGTCGCTTAACTTAACAATAAGTTTGAGGACAGCCATTTACTATTATTAAATACCGACAACCAACATCTGTTCTGGGTTGTTGTCAAAATGGAGGAATAATCATGAATATTAAAACATTACTTTTTATCAGTAGTTTGGTACTGGGTATAATATCATCCTCGTCAGTCTTAGCCGATGATAAAGAAGACTATAAAGCATTAATGGACATGGCAACTAGCGATACAATGGTCATGATGCCCATGCGCGATGGGGTGCGTTTGGCTACCGACGTTTATCGACCTAAAAATGCCGTCGGTAAACTGCCTACGATATTATTAAAGACCCCGTATAATGAAAATAAACTGCAACGTGGTAGTCTTCGAATGGCAAAGCTCGCAGTAAAAAATGGTTATGCTTTCGTTATCCAAAATGAACGGGGTCGATATTATTCTGAAGGTGAGTGGCAAATACTAGGTCATCCACGTACTGATGGTTATGACACCTTATCCTGGATCGAAGAACAAGAATGGTCTTCTGGCAAAGTGGGTACTTTTGGTTGCTCGTCCTCCGCCGAATGGCAACTGGGTTTAGCTGCCCAAAATCATCCTGCCCACACCGCAATGGTGCCGGCTGCAGCTGGTGCTGGCATTGGAAAAGTCGGTCGATATACCGAACAGGGTAACTGGTACAAAGGAGGCGTTCATCAAACCTTATTTAGTATCTGGCTGTATAGTGTGCAGCAAAACCTAGCGCCGCGATTTCCTGATAGCTTAACGCAAAAACAGCTACAACGCCTGCGTAAGTCGTATGACTTATCCGCTGAAATGCCTGAGGTTGATTGGAAGGAGCAAACTAAAAAGCTGCCACTGGAATCGTGGTTTGAAAACATAAATGGTAACGATGGCCCCTTTTTAGAAATGGTAAAACGTGAACCCGGAGATCCCGAGTGGTTAGAAGGCGGTTTGTACCATGACACCGAAGATTTTGGTGTTCCTGCTCTCTGGCTTAATAGTTGGTATGACGTTTCACAGGGTCCTAATCTAGATCTGTTTAATCACGTCACAAAAAATGCATCCGATCCCGAAGTACGAGACAACCAGTATATGGTTATTGCACCAAATCTGCACTGTGGCTTTTGGCGTATTCCGAAATACGACGATTTGATTGTTGGTGAACGAAACATGGGACGAGTCAAGATGGACCCTGACGCGCTTATTATTGAATGGTTCGATTACTGGATGAAAGATGCAAAGAGTGATTTCAAAAAGAATAATTCGAAAGTAAAATACTTCACAATGGGCGCAAACGAATGGCAAACTGCTGATAACTGGCCACCCAAGAGTTCTAAGCCTGTGACACTATATTTAAGCAGTGCAGGCGAGGCTAATAGTCTATATGGTGATGGCAAATTACAATTAACAAAATCATCTAAGTCTGAGCAGGATAATTATCAATATGACCCAATGAATCCAGTGCAAGCACTAGGCGGCAGTGTATGCTGTAATTCAGGGGCTTCACCCGGCGGGTCCTATGATCAGAGAGCGATAGAAGCTCGACAAGATGTGCTTGTTTATAGCAGTGAGCCACTTGATAAGGATATGGAAGTTACCGGTCATATTGATATTACGCTGTATGTTTCATCCGACGCTAAAGATACTGACTTTACGGTAAAGCTAGTCGACGTAGACCCCGATGGCGTTGCATACAATGTGGACGACACTATTCAGCGTGCACGTTACAGAGAGGGTTACAAAACACCGGTGTTTATGCAAAAAGGTGAAGTCTATGAACTCAACTTCAGCCCTTTATCAACCAGCAATCTGTTTAAAGCCGGACATAGGATCAGACTTGAAGTTTCATCAAGTAAGTTTCCACAATATATGCGTAATTTAAATACGGGAGGCAATAATTATGATGAAATTAAAGCCGTTGTAGCCAATAATTCGATTCATCACGCTAATCAATATCAGTCGCGAATTGTGCTACCGGTCAAAACCGTAGAATAAGCGATTAACACTCATAGAGGGTGCGTCATTAAGTTCGTCATTTTTGATATTAGGGGGCTCTTAAGATTAGGGCCACCCACCTCTTACCAATTAGCTTTTGCCTGACTCTTGTAAAAACGCCATACAAAGGCTGCACCGATAGAATAAGTGACTTCTTTTTCAAACAGTGGACTGTCTTTGTTCGCTGCTAAGCTATGAAATTGTGCCGAACCGCCAATAAATGCACGAATATCGTCACTAACTCGAAATGAAACTCCTAAACTTAGTTCTGAGCCTAAATAGCCCGCCTTAGCATCATAGGCTGGGCGCGCCGCAGTTGCGAATTCGGGACGAACTTCATAAAAATAGTCATGTGTTTGTTCGGTGGCAAAAACAGCACCAAATGAAATATTAAATGCAGTATCTTCGTGTTTAAAGCCACGGTGCTGGTAAGATATTTGCGGTTCAAAAATAAAGCCGCGAGCATTAATGTCACTAAAGTCGGTGGAGAATACAGCTCGCGCTTGCAGTCGAAAATCGAGTCGGCCTTTGCCAATATTAGTACCTATATTCTCGCCTTTTGCATTCTTATCGAAATCATATTTACCTAACATGAAAATCATCTGTGGACCAATTTCACCTAAAAAATCGAGCTCTGGCATGCCAACACGCGCACTATTGTCTTCACTGTCACTTGGCAATGCTGCGCCAAAGGAAAAGTCGATTTCAAATGTTTCATTTTCGATAATAATGGCTCTTGCTCCGCCACCGTCACCTATACGGAACGTTTCCCCTCGATAAACAACAAAGGGGAGCACTAGACCAAAGACTCGTCCTTCACTTGAGGCCGGGTATTTAGGATTATAAAAAGCGCCTCCGCCGGCACCAAGCTCCCATAGCGAAAGTGTTGCGTTAACGTTGTCAAAGCCAGTTAGGCTTCGTTCGATTGGAATGTCGGCTTTGCCAATATCATCGCCTAATGAAATACGGTTATTTTTTTCTTTATCTTGAGATTTGCTAGACAGAGTCGTGTCTTGTGCATTTTTAGTCTCTTCAGCAGAATAAGCAATAGATGTAAAAATCAGCGTTGAAGTAATTAATCCAAAAAGTACTGACAGTTTAGGTAAAAAAGGGCGGGTATCAAGTAATGTCATTCAGCTTGCTTTCCTAAAGTCTATTTTCTTCAGCGCTGGGTTTATAATTCGCTGATTATCGAGCATTTAAGTTGACAGCGTACAGAGAGTTGATCCCAATTCGCTATATAAAAACGCACTGAAAACCGATATTTACCAAACAAGTTTATCAATGCGCCAACTATTACTACGAGTTTAGACCGTAAAATGTTTATTTACAGGTAAGTCTCTTATTCGTTTACCGCAAGCATGGAATATTGCATTAGTTAAACTTGGTGCAACAGGCGGTGTACCGGGTTCTCCAACACCACCGGGTATCGCGTCTGACTCAACAATATAAGTCGTGATCAGTGGGCTTTGAGACATTCTTAAAACTTGATAGTCGTTATAGTTCGATTGCTCGACAGCACCCTCTTTGACCGTGATTTCGCCCATCATCGCTAACGATAAGCCAAATATCATTGACCCCTCTTGTTGCGAGCGAACGCGATCAGGGTTAACCACTGTGCCAGCGTCGATACTAGAATGCATTTCGAGAACAGTTACTTTATTGTCTTTTACACGCACTTTTGTTGCCACGGCAACATAGCTCACAAAGCTTCGATGCGCGCTAATGCCCCATGCCTCACCATTGGCAGTTGGCTTGTCGGCACCAGATTTAGTCACTACGTCATCTAAAACATTTTTCAAACGTTTGGTGTCAATAGGGAAACGCTCCAGTGTCTCTCCGTAGTTACCATATTCAAAACCTTGGTCCTTTGGATTAACCAAGCGGTCATCGCCCAATAACTGATGCCACATTTTTTGCGTAGGCACTCTAGCTGCATGAGCTAGTTCGTCAACAAAACTGCCTTGAGCAAATGCATGCTGAATATTACATACAGAACGAACCCAACCAATTCGAATATGAGCAGGCGCTTTATGCGTTTCACAGGACAAGTTATCAACGTTAAATGGCATATCGCCAAAGCCTAAACTTAACTCGCCATCGGAGGGCTCATCTGTAGCGCCATCAAATGTCCAACTGATACTCGGGAAGGCGGTTCGTTGTATCCATGCATTTACCATATTATCGGCGGTTAAGCCGGCCTCAAAATATTGTGAGCTAATGGAATGGTAATAACCTTGGCGAATATCATCTTCTCGACTCCAGATAACCTTTACGGGCTTTCCTGTGTACTTGGCAAGGAGCGCAGCTTCAATTGAAAAATCAGCTTTTGATTTACGTCCGAAGGCACCACCTAATAGCGTTACGTTTACAGTCACATTCTCTTTTGCAATACCTAGTGCAGCGGCCACATTTTGTTGAGTATTTTGAGGCGTTTGTGTACAGGCCCATACTTCACACTTGCCGTCTTTAAATACGGCAGTCGCGGCGGGTGGCTCCATTGGTGCATGCACGAGATAAGGTACAGTATAAGTTGCTACTATTTTTTTCTGTGATTGTTGCATTGCAGCATAAGCATCGCCGCCTTGCCTAATTGTCTTACCTTTACCGACAATTCGTTGGTTTAATTGCGCCAAGTATTCTGCTGAGTCATGGTCTTTATGAGGACTGTCGCCCCATTTTATGTTTAGTGCTTTTCGGCCTTGTGATGCCGCCCAAGTATTCGTTGCAATAACAGCAACGCCGTTCGCAGGATTAAAAACCACAGGCGTTGGTTGTTCAGGCATCTTATAAACGTCGACTACACCGCCCGTTTTCATGGCCGCGGCTTTGTCGAACGATTCAACTTTTGATCCAACGACAGGGTTACGCTCAATACTTGCGTACAACATACCCTCGAGTGTCACGTCTTGGCCAAAGATAGCATTGCCAGTAACCATGTCGGGTAAATCGATGATTTGTATTGGTTTGCCAATATACTTAAAGTCTTTTTTTGATTTATAGATTAACGAGTCGGGGGCAGGGGGTTTTATTTTTGAAGCAGGTTCAGCTAGTGCAGCGAAAGATATTTTTTGCTTGGTATTTTTATTAATAACAAAACTATCATCAGCATAAACGTCAGCTATCGGCACTGCCCATTGTTCTGCGGCAGCTTGTTCTAATATCGTTCTTGCAGTTGCGCCCATTTCACGCATCTTTGCATAAAAGTTTCTTATTGAACGCGACCCATCAGTGTTTTGACTGCCATAAGCTTCATTGGCTAAGCCTTGCACAACGTGCACATCCTTCCAAGCAACGCAAAGTTCATCGGCAACAATTTGAGGAATACTGGTGCGAATACCTTGGCCCATTTCACTGCGGTGACAGACAATGTTGACGCGGCCATTAGTTTCAATCGTAACAAATAAATTGAGTGTGTTATTGCCTACATGAGAGGCATTTCCATGCGCCCATGCTGGTAAGCTAACAGACAACATAGATCCCAAAACAAAGCCGCTAGTGGTCATGCCGGTTAACTTCAAAAAATCACGTCGGCTAACAGATTTTGTCTGCTTAATTGATGCGTTATCAGCGGCCTGTTGAAATAATTCAATCATGCTTTTTCTCCTGCATTTTTAGCTAGGCTAAAATCGACGTTAGTTGTCGACACATTTTTTGCAGCATCTTTAATGGCAGCCTTGATGCGAGGGTAGGTGCCACAACGACAAATATTGCCTTGCATTGCATCATCAATAGCGGCGTCATCGGGATTAGGATTACTCTCAAGCAGAGCAACAGCACTCATTATTTGACCTGACTGGCAATAGCCACATTGCGGAACATTATGCTCCAGCCAAGCTTGTTGAATAGGGTGGCTGGCATCACTGGGTAAGCCCTCTATTGTGGTGATATTTTTACCCGCAATGGTAGCCAGTGGCATAACACATGAGCGGATTGGTGTACCGTCCATATGTACCGTACAAGCACCACATTGAGCAATACCACAACCGTACTTGGTTCCTGTCATATCAAGCAAATCACGCAATGCCCAAAGTAACGGCATTTTTGGATCCGCATCAACTTTAATAGGTTTGTCATTTAAGGTAAAACTAATCATTCCTTTGTCCTCTATGTTTCTCACTGTTGGGGGGGGTTCAACTCGTGCTTGGTTACGTTTGGGTATTCGATTGATACGACAATAAATCTTTCTTGGTATCGATATCCCGCGCTGCTTCTGGCATATCAATACTGATGATGTGTGCTGCATTGGCACGCAATATATTTCTTGCCCCTTTATCGTTTTCTAGTAAAGCGAGCTCCGCAAAATATGCTTTGGGGAAAATAGCCGGTGCACCTAGCTTACCATTATAAAAAGCGGCAACAATCTTGTTAGGATTTTTGCGCGATGCTATCATCATAAGGTTACACTGCTCTGACCGAATTTCCACCTGATCAGTTAATCCAATAAAAACATGAGTGATGTCCTGAGCTAAATTCTCTATACCAGCGGCTATTGAAGCACCCATTCCTTGTTGCCATTTATGGGCAATGATGGCGTTTACGCTTGGAAATCTGTTACTGCCTAAAGCCGATTCTAAACTAACCTGTTGCAATACGTTTTTAACGTTACTCGCATTTGCGCCTAACACAACGGTAATTGAGTTAAATTTTGCGTTTTTCAACATCTCTACAGTGCCAACCAGCATCGGCTTCTTATCCACAAAAGCAAGCTGTTTAGTATCGTTGAAGCGTCTACTCTCGCCAGCTGCAAGCAGTATTGCTTCGATACAGTAATGTTTATCTTCGGTGTTCATGCTACGTCTTTAGCTGTTGTTGAGTATGCTCCGTCATATTAGGACCCCTAGAGCTTGGATTCGATTAGTTCAAGCGCTTCAACGAGGATGGTTGAAACTGCTTCACGGGCAGCTTTATCATCCCTTGATTTTATAGTATTAAAAATGTCAGCGTGTTTTTGCACATCAGCACCGGGAACACCTTTTATTTTATTGGTATAGCGAATGCTTACTCGCAAGGCGGTGCCGATAAAGTCTGAAAGTTGAGCGAAAAATCGATTGCCACTGGCATTTAATATGCTGGTGTGAAATTCGATATCAGCTTCTAAGGGATCGTCTAAGCCATTGTCTGCATCCGCCATTCGGCTCAAAGCAAACTCTATCTGTGCAAGCTGTTCATCCGTTGCATTCTGAGCTGCCAGCGCAGCGGCTTCGGGCTCAATCGCGAAGCGTACCTGTGTAAATTCTTTAAGTAGAGAAAGTGAGGGTTTACTGCTTAAAATCCAGGTTAGCACATCGGTATCAAACATATTCCAGCTGCTTTCAGGCAATACCCTAATGCCTTGTTTGGGGCGAGAAGAAATAAGTCCTTTGGCGGATAGCATTTTCACCGCTTCTCTTGTAGAGCTTCGACTCACATCATACTCTACGCATAAGTCAGCTTCTGATGGCATGCCTTTGCCAATAGGATATTTCCCATTTACTATAGCAATGCCTAAATCGTGTGTAAGCTGATGAGTTAGATTGTGCCGTTGCGGTGTTTGCATGTTAAAATTTCCAAATCTACAATAAATCAGTTATATCATACTTAATTTTATGGTTGAATTATCATATTTGTTTTTAGTTAGTATAATATGATAATAACCTAAAAGGCGAAAACTGCTTACCTTAATAATATTTAAGTGTTCAGCGCTTGATTAACATTCTTTAACACCTCGACAAATGGAGGATTGGGTGACCGATTCTATTGACAAAAACGCGACACAGTATTCGAGTCTCATTGGTAAGGTTGTATTTATAACTGGAGGCGCCACCGGCATCGGCGCTGCAATGGTAAAGGCGTTTGTCGGGCAAAAAGCTAAAGTTGCTTTTATCGATATCGATGAACAAGCCTCAGCAAGATTAATTACTGGGATTGAATCTGAAAATCATGACGCTCAACTTTGGTATCGAAAAGTCGATGTAACCGATCCTGAAACACTACAACTGGCTATTTTAGAAGCATCAAAAGCATTGGGTAACTTGGATGTGCTAGTCAACAATGTGGGCAATGATGCTCGTCAAGACGTTGAAAATATCTCGGCCTATGATTGGCATAAGTGTATGCAGGTTAACCTAGACCCTGCTTTCTTTGCTTCACAAGCGGCTTTCAAAATTATGCGAGAGCATGCCTCTGGTAGCATTATTAATTTCAGTTCCATCAATGCGCTTATTGGCCCACAGCAGATGACGGGTTACGTGACTGCAAAGGCAGGCTTAATGGGCATGACGAAATCACTTTCTCGCGATTTTGGCGTCGACAATATTCGAGTTAACGCTATTTTACCCGGCTGGGTAGCTACCGATCGACAGCTAGCCAGTTGGTTAACCGAAGAAGAAGAGCAAAAATGGACTGAAGCGATGGCACTTAAAAAACGCATAGAACCCCATGACGTCGCCAATTTGGCGCTATTTCTGGCTTCAGATAATTCTTCCATGATTACGGGACAAGCCATTAATATTGATGGTGGGAGAACTTAATGCAAAGGTATTCCTATTTTATTGCTGTTGATTGGGGGACGAGTCGACTTCGAGCTTTTCTTTGTAAAGTCAAAGCCGATGGCAGCCCAAAACTAGTCAGCCGCAGCGCAGGCCTCGGAGTGAGTAAGTCAGCCTTGAGTTTTGAGGAAACCTTAATGCAATGTATTTCGCCGTGGGAATCTGAATACGGCAAACTACCGGTCTTAATGGCGGGACAAATTGGCTCAAGTATTGGTTGGAAAGAGACACCCTATTTGTCTAGCCCCATTTCCCCCCGAGAACTGGCTAAATCTTGCGTAAATTTTCAGTTCAACGGTTACAATATTAATGTTATTCCAGGCCTGAGTTGTAAACTTGAAAATAACAACTACGACTGCATGCGCGGGGAAGAGTTACAGATTTTAGGTTGGCTGCAATTAGCGGAAGAAAACCAAGTCGGTCGACATTTAGTCTGTTTGCCGGGCACGCATACTAAATGGGTGTTAGTTGAAGACGGCAAAATTAAGCTCTTTAAAACAGCGTTAACTGGCGAGTTATTTGACCTTATTGCAAATCACAGTGTCTTGATCCAAGAAAAAGTGACAGTGTTTAATCAGGGCGTGTTTAATCAGAAAGTGTTTAATCAGGAAGCATTTGATTCCGGCGCTGCTTTTACCCTCAATAGTGAAATGGGTAGTTTAATTCATGGGTTATTTAGTGTGCGTTCGAGGCAGTTATTTGGGCAATTGAGTGCCCATGAAGCAAGCTCTTATCTTTCAGGTTTGCTGATAGGGAGCGATGTTCGTGCTTCTATGAATGCCACAGAATGGAGCCTCGTTAAAATGGATAAAGTCTCTATTATTGGGGCTCCCCACTTAAGTTCTTGTTTTGCAAGCGTGCTAGAGTCACAATCAATTTTAACTGAAATTTGTCAGGTAACGACGACCACTTTATTGGGCTTTAATTCGGTTTTCCAGAGTATAAATGAATTAAATCAAGAAACGGCTTGAGTCGATTGTGTGTGCTTAAAAAAGAGGATGTAATCTTGAAAAATACTCAACTATCGAAAAAAGTGGGTAAGTTACTTTTCAGTATCAACTCACAATGTATTTTGGCCGAATGTGCGCTCTGGAATGAGTCTGAGCAAATCATTTATTGGGTTGATATCATTGGCGCCAAAATTCAACGTTATTGCCCTAGAACTCATGGTGTTGAAACTTTTGATATGCCGTATCGGATTGGCTGTTTTTCTTTTACACCAATTAAGAATGAAATTATCGCTGCATTCGATATTGGGATCGCTCGCTATAATCTTGTTACCAAACAACTTGAGTGGTTGGCTCAACCTGAAAAGAATATAAAAACGAATCGCTTTAATGATGGCAGGACTGACCGACAAGGCCGTTTTTGGGCTGGCACTATGAATGAATCTGTTGCCAACGATGACAATAATTTGGATAACATTGTTTTGGGCAATCTATATTGTTTAGATGCGAACAAGCAATGTGATGCAAAGGTATTGAATGTGTCAATTTCTAATGGTTTATGTTGGAGTAAGGACGGCAAAACAATGTTTCATGCCGATTCAATAAAGCGCACGATTAGCGCTTACGATTTTGACACGCATACGACCCAATTATCTAATAAAAGAGTTTTTGCAACAACGCAAGGACATCGCTTTCCTGATGGCGCAATAGTCGATTCAGAGGATTACTTATGGAATGCACATTGGGGAGCTTCGCAAGTTGTCCGATACAACCCAAAGGGCAAGATTGACTTAGTCCTCGATATGCCCGTCAGTCAACCCTCCAGTGTGGCGATAGGGGGACCACAGATGGATTGGCTGATTGTGACCACAGCGAAGCATTCACTGGCACCTGAACGTTTAATGATAGAACCACAATCGGGTAATATTTTTATCTATCAATTACATGGAATTGAAGGTGTTGTAGAACCCGTTTGTGTGATCTGAGGCAATGAGCAAAGTCGTGATTATTGCTGACTAGCAATCCACGTTTTTACTCGACGTTCTAGCATGACCATAGGCAAAGCACCACCGCCTAAAATAACATCATGAAAAGTACGAATATCAAACTTATCACCGAGTTGCTGCTCAGCTAGAGCTCGCAGCTCCTGAATTTTTATCATGCCAATTTTGTAACCCGTCGCTTGTCCTGGAATAGTTAAATAACGGCGTACTTCAGATTGCGCTTGTTCTGCAGTAATCGCAGAGTTTTCCTTAAAGTAAGCAATGGCTTTTTCTTCACTCCAACCCTTTGCATGTAAACCGGTGTCGAGCACTAATCTAATTGCGCGCCACATTTCAGAGCCTAAACGTCCGAATTCTGAAAGTGAGTCCTGATAAGTGCCCGGCATTTCCTTGGCTAACCATTCTGAGTATAAAGCCCAGCCTTCGCCAAATGCATTTAAATACGACTGCTTACGAAATGTAGGCACGTTCTCCAGCTCTAGCGAGATAGCTATTTGCATGTGATGGCCTGGCAAGCCTTCATGATATGCAATCACCTCAAGCTCGCGCTTAGGCATAGCCGTCATATCGGACAAGTGGGCATAGTAAACACCGGGTCTTGAACCATCAGGCGTAGACGACGAGTAATGCTGCGCGGCGCCGTCTTGCTCGCGAAAGGCCTCAACACGTTTGACCACCATATCGGCCTTTGGCAATATACCAAAATACTCGGGCAGCACCTTTTTAATTTTATTGATCGCTGCCGTTGCGTCATCAATATAAGCTTGACGGCCTGCATCGGTATTCGGGTAATACAAACGTTCATCGTCTTTGCTTTCTCTTAGGAATACAAAAAATTCTTGCAGATTACCTGCAAAGCCAAATTCAGCTTTTACCACTTCCATTTTGCTACGCAAACGAGCAACTTCTGCTAATCCGATGTTGTATATTTCATCAGCACTTAGATTCGTTGTTGTTTGGTTAGCTAAGCGCTCGTTATAAAACGCAAGGCCATTGGGCAATGCACTAGCTCCTAATGCTTGTTCGGGCGCATTTGCTTTGTCTGTTATCTGCCATTTGATGAGTCTTTCGTATGCTGGCTTAAAGTCATTTAATAGTGCTTGCTTAATGCGCTCGGTTAATTCGTCAGCTTCGCTCTGGTTGATTTGGCTCTGTTTAAGCAAACCAGCTATTTTAGCTTGGGCGTCGACCCAAATTGCGCTGTCGTCACCCTCGCTAAAAGGTGCACCTGTAATAATTTTAGTCGACTCGTCAATAACAGCTTCAAAGGAAAAATACGGGGGTCTGACCCCTTTTTCAGCAATTTCTTTAGATCTCTCAATCAGTTGGTCAAGAGCTCTGCCCGTTGCGGATACTCTTTTTAAATACTGTTGCATATGCTCGCCGGTTTCGACCTTATGCAGCGCAATTAGTAATTGTGGGAAAAAACTATGAACCGCATTCATTTGCTCAAATACATAGTTATTATAGCGAAATTCATATGCGGCGAATGCTTGCTCGCTCATGTAAACCCAAAGGTCATAAGATAATTTAGCGTCATCGCTTAGCTTTGCATAATCAAAGGTGCGTTTTAACTCGCTTAGGTTGGCTTTTTTGAGGGCTATTTTTGCTCCGTAAGCTTGTTCTGAATAGTCATCTATTTCGTCTTGACGTTCACTTCGACCTAAAGTGGTTAAAGTAGTTGGGCTTAACATCAATTCTTGCTCAAATTTATCTTCAAACCAAGCGTTTATTTTTGCTGTTTCTGCAGATTGTATTGTTGCATTAGCGTCTACCGATGGTGGAGACTCACTTACTTTTGTAGCGATTGTATCGTTCGCTTTTTCACAACCAGATAGGGCCAGGCCGGTGAGGATAGAAAGGGTAATCAAGGCAATGTTGTTTAAGCGCATTAGGGTCTCATTTGAAGGTGGAATTGTCGTTTGTGTCTTTATCCTACTCCGCTTAATCACTAAGCACAATTGCGCTAGTTCTCTATTCCCAGATGTCATTACGGCACGTTATTCAAGTCTATTATTAAATTCTTTGTTTTATTCGTATCAATGCGTCGGCGCTTACATACCGTGCCGACGATTTTTAATAGCCGATTGATTAAACTGCCTTCAATTCAAAAATAAGCGTAGTTTGCGGGAAGCTAATCGGCAGTTGCATACCCAGTTGGATCAAAGCTTGCCCACTGATTTTCTGGCCGTCTATTTTTGCTAAAATAGACGGTGAATACTCTTTAAGGTTGGTTGGCCAAATCTTATTAAACTGATAAGTTTTCGAGGCATCTAAACCGTTAAATCTATATTTTTTAGGGACTGTACGTTTAGTTTCAGTAACGCTGTTATAAGCATACAAAGCGTGTGATTTGTCGCTACTCACAATACCAAAATCGACCGAGTTACCATCTGTATCTAAGCGAATGAGTTGTCCTGAATGAATTAGCGCGCGGTGTTTTTTGTGCAGCGCAATAATATCGCTAAGTATCTGCATTTCATGTTCGCTTAATTCTCGAGGGTCCATTTCTAAACCTAAGTGACCGAAGAAAGAAACCCCTGCGCGCATTTCTATGCTCATACGACGCCCAGTAATGTGACAATCTCGGGGGCCAACGTGTGCCCCCATAACTTCTGATGGAAAGAAGTACGAGCAACCACGTTGAATATCGAGACGGTCAATGGCGTCATTTGAATCTGAGGTCCAAACCCGATCAGTATGACTTAAAACGCCATAATCGACGCGTGCACCGCCGGATGAGCAACTTTCAATTTCTACCTCAGGGTGGGCTTCGCGCAAGTCATCGATGAGTTTATATAGGGCATGAGTTTGTTTACTGACGGCGGGTTTTCCGTGCTCATTACCGGCATGATTAATGTCGCGATTCATGTCCCACTTTATATAACGAATACTCGAATATTCGCTTAGGATATCGTCAATACATTTAAACAGATAATTCACCACCTGTGGACGTGTTAAATCCAGCACCAGCTGATTTCTAAAACGTAATTGCTCATTGCCCTCAGTGTGCAATACCCAATCTGGATGCGTGCGATATAAATCACTGTCGGGGTTAACCATTTCAGGTTCGAACCAAATACCAAACTCCATGCCTAAGCTATTGACATGATTAATAAGCGGAGACAGACCATCGGGATAAATAGCATAATCGACGGTCCAGTCACCTAAACCAGCATAGTCACCGCGACGTCCTTTAAACCAGCCGTCGTCTAATACAAAACGTTCAACCCCTAAGCTGGCTACTCGATCTGCTAACGATTTTAAGGTATCTACATTGTGTTCAAAATAGATACCTTCCCATGTGTTGTAATGAACAGGTCTGGGCTTTGCTTGCTGTTTTGCAGTCAGAATTTGAGTACGTACAAACTGATGGAAGTTGTTCGAAAGCGAGTTAAAGCCTGTTTGCGAATATGCGCAGTAAAGCGTTGGTGAAGTATAAGCTTCACCATGCTGCAAGGTCAGTTCGGAGGGCATTAACAACTCACCCATTTGAATGTAGGTGCGTTGTTCTGGCAGTAACTCAATACGCGCGCGGTGATTCCCGCTCCAACCTAAATGGAAACCATAACATTCACCTTGGCTCTCGTTCGTATATTGCTCATGTAATATAGCACCTGGAAAGCTATCGTGTGAGGTTTTGCCTTTGCGATTCTCGCGCAGCACAGATCCTAAAAATAAATCGATAGTATTGCGATGAAATTCATTTGACCAACGTCCCTCAAAGGACATTAACTTGGTTATATGATCGGGCATAGGGATTGTTGGTGCTGCGCAATAATTAACCCCAACGGCCGCTTCACTGTGGTTTATTAATGTCGTTGATGCACTTATTACGTTGCTGACTTCGTCGAGTTTAATCAAGTGACTGAGTGTCAGTTTGCGTGCCTCATCAAAAGATTCAAATCGCACTTCTTGACTATTAAGTTGCTCAATTTTTTGCAGCTTGGCGCCTATTGACCAAGCATTGCTGTCATTGTTTAGCTCAATACCCGGACCGCCTGTAAAACCTTGCCCCATTGATGGTGTCAGTGAAATAGGCGGTTCAACAATCACCGCGCACTTTGCCTCTTGGCGTGTTAGCAACAGCTTTAGCATATCAAAAGAAGTTTGTTTATTTAACCGTTTGCCAAAATAGGCGATCGCTGGCGTGTTTGATGTGCAATCAATTACCAGACTTGCTTGGCGACTATCTAATTGAACAAAATCTGATAAAGCAGTCATGTCGAATAATCCTCGTGATACGTGTGATGTTAGCGTCTTGATTGACTAAATTGAAACTGAGTTAAGCAACAAACTAAGGTGGCTTTAAATATATCATATAAATACGTTTATTATAAAGTGATGTATTACTACATCGACTCTATTTTTGTTAGGTGGAGCCTCCGTATTCAGGTGTTAATTTTTTAACCCTCTACCAGGCAAAGCACCAGTCATTTTACCTTCTATAATAACGGGTATGCCATTTACGATAACAAAATCGATACCTGTGGAGTACTGATGGGGGTCGGCATAGGTGGAATTATCTTGGACCTTATCAGGGTCCCAAATTACGATGTCGGCTTTGTAGTTTTTGGATAAGAAGCCACGATCACTAAGATTCATCCGTGAAGCGGGTAAAGAAGTCATCTTTCTGATGGTTTCAGGCAATGAAAGAACACCTTTGTCCCTTGTATATAATGCTAATGAGCGCGGGTAAGTGCCATAATTTCGCGGATGCGGGCTGCCCTTTTGCCATTCGACTCCTCTGCCATCAGACGATATTGAGGTCATAGGGTGGCGCATAATACGCTCAACATCTTGTTCTTGCATCGTATGGTATATAGCACGACCGCCACCGTTCAGTTGCAACTCTAATGCAAGTTGAGCCCCGTTCTCTATGGTAAGGTCTAATTCACGCTGTTGCAGAACCTGCTCAAAGGTTTTGCCTTCTAAGCCTGAGTTGCTAGGATAGCTGCTGATTTGAATACGCCATAACTCTTTTCCCGAACGTTGTTCCTTCATAATACGAATAACTTCTTCGCGGATTTGTTGTTGTATTTGCGGATCCTGCATTCGCTTAACAAATGCTTTTTGCCCTCCGGCTAGCGACCATTGTGGCAACAAAACACCTAAATTTGTGTTCGAAGCGGTATATGGATATTGGTCAAGAGTGATATCCATGCCTGCAGCGCGATTATTATCAATCATCTCTAAGGTCTTAACACTTAAGCCCCAAGCCGATGGTCCAGAAGTTTTATGATGAGAAATATGAATAGGAATTCCAACTGCAGCTCCAACATCAATGGTTTCTTGCACTGCTTGCAATACACTAGCGCCTTCGGATCTCATGTGGCTAGCGTAAAAACCAGCGTATTGATATGCGACAGTCGCTAACTTTTGGAGTTCATCAGGTGCCGCAAAGGTACCAGGAATATACAACAGCCCAGAGGATAATCCAAAAGCACCGTCTTGCATGGCTTTTTCGACCAACGATTGCATGGCTTGCAGTTCTTGCGTGGTGGCATAACGATTTTCTTTTTGCATCACTTGTTGGCGAACCGTATTGTGACCAATCAATAATCCGACATTTAGTGCTGCACCATTTTTGTCCAGGGTAGCAAGAAAGCGTGCAACATCACGCGGACTTCCACCACAGTTACCACCCAGAATAGTGGTCACTCCTTGACGAATATTATTTTGTGCGTCGGGGCGCTTTAATACCTCTCGTTCGGCATGAGAATGCAAATCTATAAAACCAGGGCTGACTGCACGACCTTTTGCATCAATGACAAGAGTTGCTGTGGTTCTGCTCAAATCACCAATCTTAATAATAGTGTCGCCATTAATGGCAATATCGGCGATGTAAGTCTTGCCTCCACTGCCATCAATAATGTGACCATTTTTAATAAGTAGGTCGTATGTTCGGCTTGGTTGATGTGCACATGATGCTAACCATACACATAGCATGAGAATTAACGTGGAATGCTTCATATAAGAACTGAGCCGACTGTAGATGTGCAAAAAGCATAAACAATATGTCTTAGCTATACAATACACACTGACTCACAATTATTCTGTTGTGTTCATCAGCTCTGGATAAGAGGCGACCGCTGTATCGTGGCTTATAAGTGTTCATAATATCTATTGGTCTTGCTCGACTTCTGTTCTCATGAGAACAAAGGTAAGAAACATTTTTGTAGGCAAAGATAATGCCATACCGATTGCAACGCAAGCTGCGCTGATGATAATGCCATTTACACCCATCTCTTCAATTGTTTGATTGAACAAATGAAAGTAAACGCCTAGTAGGATTAAGCAAATACCAAATGCCATCGCAATCTTGAGAATTAAAATAATCTTTTTATCACTCATAGCTGGCTCCCATGTTGAGCAGTAAATGAATAAAAGGAGCCATTGTATGCATAAGTGACTCCTTCCACTCAGTCTGCGCCTTCCGCTTATACACCGCTTTGATTTGAATCATGGCTCAATTCAATAACTAATAGATAGCCAAAATTAAATCACTGATAATTTTTTATCTGTTGGCTTCAGTGGTTATCGACGTTGCTCAGTCGCGTTACTTGCAAATTATTTATCTTAATTAAAGATGCTCTGTCAGATAGCGTTATTGGTTAGGTGCTTTTTGTTTAGGTGCGCGTTGTTCGGGCGCTTCTTGTGTGCGTGCAATATCGACGACTTCAGTAACCACTTTTTGTATCACTTTTACGCGTCCACTTTTTACTAGTGCATCTCTTAATACAAATTCAATTTGCGCATTTACGCTACGCAAGTCATCACCAGCCCATCGCTGCATGGCTGCAAGCACTTGAGAATTAATCCGTAACGGATAGGCTTTTTTACTACTCAAAATTTCATCCTTACCTGTATCAGATTAGCACAAACTACCGGCATTAACTATTGGTTGTGTATGTTTGTCACTGCATAACACGACTAGCAGGTTGGTTACCATCTGCGCTTTACGTTCCTCATCTAAGTCAACGACACCGTCGTTTTTTAAGCGGTTTAATGCCATTTCAACCATGCCAACGGCACCATCAACAATTTTGGTTCTGGCCGCTATTATTGCAGAGGCTTGCTGGCGCTGTAACATTGCACTGGCAATTTCAGGTGCATAAGCAAGGTGGCTTATTCGAGCTTCCTGAACGGTTATGCCCGCTTTGCCGAGTCGTTCTTGAACTTCATGTTTTAAGCGCTCACCAATTTCACCGGGGTGGCTTCTTAACGCAACTTCAGCTTCAGCGTCGTCGCTAGGATCATAAGGGAAACTACTAGCCATAATTCTTAATGCCGACTCGCTTTGGATCGTCACATAGCTTTCATAGTCATCAACTTCAAACACTGCCTCAGCAGTATCTGATACAGACCAAACCACGATAGTTGCAATCTCAATCGGATTACCTTGATTATCATTCACCTTAATTTTTGCACTTTCGAAGTTTCTAATACGCAATGAGATGGTTCTTCTTACAAAAAAGGGTATCGTCCAGCGCAGTCCGTTTTCCTTAACAGTGCCGACATAACTGCCAAATAAGGTCATGACTTTACCTTGATTTGGTTGCACCATGAAAAAACCAGTAAACCCTAGTATGTTGACTATGGCTAGCAAAGCAGAGAAGAATTTACCCGCATCGCTAGCAAATAAGTAAATAGCTAATACGACTAGAATCGGCAGTATTATCAGCGCAATTAAATAGCCATTTGTTGAGAAACCTGTCTTTTCAGTAATCATGAATAACTCTATAGTGATATCATTTTGATATCACTATAGAGTTATTTTTGAGTGAGATCAAGAAACTAACGTAATTAAATTATGCGAACCCACTTTGGATTATATACTGTTCCCTTTAATGAATAAGTAACTTGGTCGTTGCGCGCACGGTGGCTTTTTTTGAATGAATTACTCAACAAACTGTTCAACTAAGAAACAGCCACATCTTTTGCAGGTGTCATTTTAACTTCAATAATCTGGGCCCGCTCAACCTTTTCATTGTTAAGCAAAATCAGTTTATTTACTTGTATAATTGATATTAACATTGCATGAATAGGCATTAAATAACCTTGCTTGTGCAGTGAATCAAGTTCTTGGCTGCTGAGGCTTTTCAAGCGCTCTTCATCAATAGTGTGCAATCCTCTAATATTTTTAGAATTGCCATCTAGCAACTGAACGTTCATATCTAAGGGTTTGAACAAGTCCAACTCCTCTAGTGTCTTACTAAACTGGACTGTTTGTTTGTCCTTCTGAACATCGGCTTCTAGAAGTTGTACCCGTCTTTTAGCACCTTCAGTTGGATTATTTTTTTCATCAAATAACGATTCGCCTGTCGTCTTTGAAAAGCAACTATTTTGTTCCAAGATACCAATGGTATAGGCATTTTCTTCAACAGGTGCTTTCATTAAGTAAAATGGAAATGTTTGCACGCTCGTGGGACGATAGATAACCCCGAACTTGTCGTTTTTTACATACAAGTTTTCGTTTGGCGCAAAGCTGGTCATAGCCGAAAACGTCCAAAAGCCATTGTGCGTATTTCTGGTTGCAAATATAGGAAAACAAGTTGCCGCTTGCCCTAGTTCTGTTGCTCGTAACGTTATCAAGTGTAGTTTCGCAATATGGTCGATAACCGCGTTATTTTTAATTTTTAAGTCTTTATGCGCTTTGTTATTTAATTCTACTAACGTAAGTTTTTTCATAAATTCATACTAATTATTATTCGTAAACATGAATTCTATCGCATTTTTTACAAAAGGGTTATGCTCGATTAATTATGCATCATCTTTGATCTTAAAAGATGGATCCAACATTCATTAATCGTATAAATACGATTAATGTTGATTTGTAAACTCTGCCTAGTTACCATATAAATAGAAAATAGAGTCGGAACTAGCTTAGTTGAAGCCCTCAAAAAAGTTGGAAACAGAGTCCAAATTGGAGCTGAAAGCTACTTAACATGTTTTTATCGGAAGTTGTTAGATTATGACTAAAAATTATGAATTTACCCATCGTCGTAAAAATTTGCTAAATGGCGAATGGGTGTTGGTATCGCCGCATCGCAATAATCGTCCCTGGTTGGGGGCAACTGAAGCGCCAACTGAGTCTTTGAATCATAACTATGATGCCACTTGCCCATTGTGTCCAGGCAATACTCGAGCTAATAGCGAGACTAACCCAAATTACGATTTTACCCACGTATTTATCAATGATTTTGGTGCATTAACGCCGACATTGGCTGACGATTCAAAAATTGATGATGATAATTTATTTGAAGCCGAAGCAGCCACAGGCGAAGCAAGAGTGATTTGCTTCTCGCGTGAGCATAATAAAACGCTTCCCGAATTATCTATTAATGAGATTGCGCAAGTGGTGGCGACGTGGAAGTCACAGTTTGTTGACCTCTCAAGTCGTTATTCATGCATTCATATCTTTGAGAACAAAGGCGAGATGATGGGGTGCTCTCAGCCCCATCCACACGGTCAGATATGGGCGCATAATCATCGATCTAGCGAAATTCAATCTGAAGACGAAAGACAGGCCACTTACTTCGATAAACATCAGCGTGGATTGCTAGAAGTCTATATTGAAAAAGAACAAATTGAAAAGCAACGCATTGTAATTGAAAATAAACATTGGCTGGTGGTGGTGCCGTATTGGGCAAAATGGCCTTTTGAGACGCTATTATTGTGTAAAGATGACGTACAAACGATGGCACAACTTGACGATGCTCAAGCACGTTCACTAGCTGAAATTTTACAAGAATTAACCATACGATATGACAATGTATTCAATTGTAGTTTTCCATATTCAATGGGTTGGCACAACGCGCCGCTCGATTTGAGTGATGCAAAACATTGGCGTTTACATGCGCATTTTTATCCACCTCTATTGCGCTCATCTTCAGTTAAAAAGCATATGGTGGGTTACGAGATGTTGGCAGAAAGTCAACGTGATTTAACGGCAGAAACGGCGGCGAAAATTCTCCGTGAGGTTCCCACTGTTCACTATAAAAACTAAGGATCAGAAGAGAGCATGTTAGCGACTACTATGACGACAAAAATAAAAGACTCACCTTTTCATAACGCCTTCGTCGATATCTATGGCGAGGAGCCAACAGCTTTGTCAAATGCACCTGGTAGGGTCAATCTCATTGGTGAGTTTACCGACTATAATGATGGATTTGTGTTGCCTTGCGCGTTGCAATATAGCACGCGAATATTATTTAATAAGCGCGATGACTCGATTGTAAACGTGCGCTCGACACAATATGCAGGTGAAAAAGACAGCTTTGATATCAGCGCCGATATTGTTCCTGGTGATTCACAGTGGGGCAACTACATTCGTGCTGTGGCATTCGCTTTTAAACGTGAGGATCATAACTTGTCAGGTTTCGATCTACTGATTGACAGTGATGTGCCTCAAGGTAGCGGATTATCGTCATCAGCAGCACTAGAAGTCGCTATTGGAGGAATGTTTAATCATGCTTGCCAGCTTGGGTTGTCAGAGGCTCAAATTGCAGTCTTAGGACAGGCTGCAGAAAACGATTTTATAAATTGCCAGTGCGGGGTTATGGATCAAATGATATCAGCTTGCGGGGTGCAAGGTCATGCGATGCTTCTCGATTGTGAAAGCTTAGAAACAGTAGCGGTTTTAATTCCAGAAGATTTAGCCATTGTTATCGTGAACTCTAATTATCCGCGAAAACTCGTTGACAGTGAATACAATCAGCGTCGCATTGATTGTGAACAAGCGGCCCTAAAAATGGGAGTCAGTTCGTTAAGGCAGGCTGACTTGAGCAAACTTGATTCAAATAAAGGCATCTTGAGTGCAAATGAATACAAACGAGCACATCATGTTATTAGTGAAAATCAACGCGTATTAGATGCTGTTGAGGCGCTCAAAAATAATGATATGGATACGTTGCGCCAGTTAATGACCGCTTCCCATCAATCGTTGAAGTACGATTTTGAAGTAACAGTGCCGGCAACTGACGGATTGGTAGAAATTTGTGCTGCAACTTTACAAAATCGAGGTGCTGTTAGAATGACCGGTGGTGGGTTTGGCGGAGCAATAGTTTGTCTGTGCAGGACAGATGACATTGAATCAATTACGCAAGCTGTAGGATCTCAATACGAAAAGCGTTTTAATTTACGCGCAAATATATATGTGTGTAGCGCTGGTAAAGGGCTAACGGTTTCAAATATTAAATAAGGAATTAGAATGCTAAATTGGGGTGTAATTGGATGCGGTAATATCGCCAACACGTTCGCAGATGGATTGGCTTGTCTAGATTCTGGAAAATTAATTGCTTGTGCCTCTAATTCTATGCAAAGAGCCCATGTTTGGGCTGAAAATCAAAAGTTTCAACATGATATTCGCAGCGTATACAGCAGCTATGAAGCGCTGGTAAATGACAGCGATGTACAAGCCATTTATGTCGCCAATACTCACAATTTTCACTATCAGTCAATTAAGTTGTGCCTGCAAAATTACAAACACGTTTTGTGTGAAAAGCCGATCACGTTAAATGCCCAACAAGCTGCTGAACTGTATGCACTAGCGCGGGAAAATAAGTGCTTTCTCATGGAAGCAGTATGGACTCGGTTTTTACCGGCTATTCGCATGCTGCAAAAAAACCTTTCAGATAATGTGATTGGCGATATCTTAAGTGTCAGAGCTGACTTCTGTATCAATCCAAAGCTAGCTGAAAGCCATCGACTTCGTAGTAAAAAACTGGCTGGTGGCGCATTACTCGACCTTGGTATTTACCCAATTACATTCTCGTCCCTCGTATTCGATGGGCCTCCTGAAAAAATCCAAAGTTCAGCGATAATGGATACCACCGGTGTGGATGCGCGGTCATTCTATTTATTTGAATATAGTGATGGACGCATCGCCTCACTATCCTCGGGCTATACTCAAGTAGCACCTTGTGAAGCCTTAATTTCTGGCTCTGAGGGCTATATTAGAGTCCCTCAATTCTTCGCTGCACAAGGCTTCTCTGTGCACATACAAGGGCAAGAACCGCAAACTTACAGTTACCCATTTAGTGACAATGAAAACTTCAGTTTTGAAATACAACATATGCACGATTGCATACAACAAGGGTTGTTACAAAGTCCAATCATGACGCATGACGAAAGTTTGCAAATAATGCAGACAATGGACCTCCTGCGTAATCAATGGGGCCTTAAATATGAAGGTGAGCAATAAGCAGTTGCAGCGCAAATAATAGAACAGTAAATAACATAATAATAAGGAAAATATGAGTATTATGAACAAGTATTTAGACAATACCAAAGTCAAAACTGACAAATGGAAACCGGCTTTACTTATTGGTTCTTACTTATTACTTGCTGCCCTTGTTAGTGGTTGCAATCCAAACACTGAAGCGGGAGATGTCGCAGCAGCTGTTGATACGAATTCTCAAGCGCTTAAAAGCGAAAAACTGCAGCCTCAGCAGTTATATCCTGAAGTACATCCGGATATGCAACCTGAACTAGCAGCGGCCGGCAAGTATAAGGTTGGCGTTAAGACACTTGATATTACTAATGAAAAGTACGTCGACTTACTAACAAATCAGATTAAGCCGAGAACACTTAAAATTGAGGTTTGGTATCCAGCCGATTACAACAAAGGAACGCCGTTAACTTCCTATGAAAACGAAACCAGATTAGCCAAGAAATTCAGTATTCAAGCCAATGCCGTAAGAGATGCGGCGCCGTTAGTTTCCGGATCAGCATATCCAGTAGTGGTAATATCACATGGTTATACTGGGTATAGACAAATTATGTTTTATCTTGGGGAGCACTTAGCTAGCCACGGCTACATAGTGGCAGCAATTGATCATACAGACTCAACAAACGAAGATGTTGACATAGTTAATGCCCCGTTCAATGGTTTCCCAAGTACGCTGATTAACCGCAGTCGAGATCAGCAATTTACGCTTGATTTTATGACCCAAGAAAAACACTTTTTAAGGACTGTTGTTAATACCAAAGATGCAGGTCTAATCGGCTATTCAATGGGCGCATTTGGCGCATTGAACACGGTGGGCGGTTGTTATAACTTCTCGCTAGAACAAGCGGGTATGTTTACCGGAACGCAGGATGTAAAGATGCTGCCCTTGGTGCAAAAAGCCTTGAATAGTTGTGCTGCAGGCCAATACGAAAACCCAAAAGTGGACGATAAATGGAAAGCGGCAATTATGCTTGCTGCATGGGGTGGCCAGAATAATTTATTTACGCATAAAAGTCTTACCAACATTCAAGTGCCCAACTTGTTTGTATCAGGAAATCTGGATGATATTTCTGGTTATGCAGGCATACAGTCTTTATATGAAAAAACGCAAGCTTCCAGCACGTACTTACTAACTATAATAAATGCGCGCCATAACATTGCACCTCATCCTGCGCCAAAAGAGGCTTGGGGAAGTGAAACGGATTTTGGTCACTATTATGAATCTGCATGGTCAAGTTCAGTGTTAAACGATATCAATAAACATTTTGCTTTAGCGATGATGGATTGTCATGTAAAAAAACAAACTGAAACGTGTGATTATTTGAACCTGTCGCAAAGCTCCGATCAAGTGCAGGTGGATGGCAAATTACCTGAACCATGGAAGGGTTTCGATACTCGTTTCTCAACTGGATTGCGTTGGCAGCAGAAGTAGATAGCGCTAGAAGATGACGACTCCCATGCTCGTCATCAACGACAGTCCGAAATCAGTTAAGTAAATGTTTTACCTCTTACCAAGACCATAGGTGATCACTATGCATAATACTAAGGCTTTATTCCTACGCGCTTCTATTCTTCTGGTCGCAGCGATATTTAATAATCAACCAGCACAAGCTGGATTTACGAGCGAAGAAAATACCACGTCTACCTTAGAACATTGGCAAAATCCTAGTGTCTTTCGTATTAATAAATTACCGGCTCGCGCATTTTATTATCCAGTAACTAACGAGGAAGATGCTTTCACTCGAGAACCTTGGAAACAGACCAACTACCAATTGTTGAATGGGACGTGGAAATTCAAATGGGTGAATGCAGTTAGCAGAGCCCCACAAAATTTCCAGACTGTTGATTACGATGATAGTCAATGGGACGATTTCGCTGTACCCGCCAATTGGGAAGTGAATGGTTATGGCTCACCGTTTTATCATTCGCATTATTGTTTAAAGCCTAACACTGAGCAAATTGAATTGCCGCTGACTTACAATCCAGTAGGGTCTTATCGTAAAATAATTAATATTGACAAATCGTGGGATGACAATCAGATCATTCTTCATTTAGGCGCAGTAAAGTCAGCATTTTATTTGTATGTTAACGGTCAAAATGTCGGCTACTCCGAGGACTCAAAAACCGCTGCTGAATTTGATATTACTGATTTTGTTGAGCTAGGTAAAAATACCATTGCTATGCAGGTATTCCGATACTCTACTGGTTCCTATTTTGAATGTCAGGATATGTGGCGCGTCAGCGGCATAGAACGTGACGTCTATTTGTATGCCGCGCCCAAGGTGCGCATTGCTGATTTTCATGCGCAAACTACATTGACAGATAATTACCGCACGGGGGTTCTAAATTTCACTGCACTGATTGGAAATCGTACAACAGAGTCCGCTAAAGGCTACAGGTTAGCGATTGAATTACTTGACCATAACAATGTAAAAATAGCATCTACATCCATCAACATAAATAACACTGAAAAAAACAATGATAGTGAAGTTACAACTCAAATTTTAGTTCCAAACGCATCGGTTTGGAGTGCAGAAACGCCCTATTTATATCAACTTAAAATGGCCCTAGTTAATGGCGATGGTGAGCAACAGGAATGGGTTGGTCAACACATTGGATTTCGCAGCAGTGAGCTGAAAGGGGGGCAAATATTGATCAATGGACAAGCCGTGCTGTTTAAAGGTGTCAACCGACACGAACATGACCCCGTGTCTGCACATGTAATAACACGGGAGTCGATGCGTAAAGATGTAGAACTAATGAAAGCTTTTAATATTAATGCCTTGCGCATGGCTCATTATCCGCATGACCCTTATATTTATTACTTGGCGGATAAATATGGATTGTATGTTATGGATGAGGCGAACATTGAGTCGCATGGGATTGGGGCGGCAAATCAAGGCGGGGCCTACGACCCAGAGGTTCATTTAGTTAATAAAGTTGAATGGAAAGATGCCTATATTGATCGCGTTTCTAACATGTATCACCGTACTAAAAATCATCCTTCAGTCGTGATGCGCTCATTGGGTAATGAGTCGGGTGATGGCGTGAATTTAGAATTATCATACGACTGGCTTAAACAGCAAGAACCGAATTCTCCTGTTATTTCCGAGCAAGCTCAACTTCGTCGTCATACTGATGCTTACGGACAAATGTATGCGTCGCTTGAACAAGTTGAACGTTTTGCAAAAACAAAACAAGACCTTACGCGGCCAATGATCCTTATCGAATATGAGCACGCTATGGGAAATTCACTGGGTAACTTCAATGAATATTGGCAATTATTTGAACGTTATCCGCAGCTTCAAGGTGGTTTTATTTGGGACTGGGTCGATCAAACGTTCGCGATGAAAACAGCAGATGGTCGAGATTTTTGGGGTTACGGAGGCGACCTTGAGCCACCTTTTGCTATTACCGCAAAGAGCTTTTCGGCTAACGGTTTAGTTTATGCCGACCGGACGCCATATCCCTATTTATGGGAAGTAAAACATGCGCAGCAGAATATTGGGTTTTCATTAAGCAAGGCTTCAAATTTGGCTATTCAAGACGGGCAAGGCAGTGGTCAATCAACTCAAGTTGAAATCCGTAACAAACGTTTTTTCAAAAATTTGAGTGATATTGAATTGACTTGGCAGTTGCTCGTCAATGGTGACGTTGATGAAAGCGGGGATGGTCTAATTCTGAGTGCTGAGCCACAATCCTCACAGATCATTAGTATTCCCGTTGTTGCCATACAGCATGACGGCAAAGAGCAATTATTGAACTTACAGGCTCGTTTAGTAAGAGCGCAAAATCTATTACCAGAGGGACATATTGTTGCATCCGAACAAATTTCATTGAGCAAATTGCCGATGCCCATAGCGGCCGCAGAAAAAGGCACAAATCGACTGTCGGTTAGTGACAATGAAGAACGGATCCAATTATCCGGCAAAGATTTTGACTTGGTCATTAGTAAAACAAGCGGTTTAATTAGCAGCATGATTTTTGCCGGTGATCAGTTGCTGAGCTCGAACGTGAACAAACCGGTGCATCCTAACTTTTGGAGAGCGCCGACCGATAATGACTTCCCACAAAAAGGTTATGGCGACCAGTTTGGAGTCTGGCAACACGCGGGTAGCCATACTGAACTCACCAGTATAAGCGTGCAAAAAGTATCGAGCCAAAATACCAAAGTACTGATTGAGCAATATTTACCCGCAGTGGAGAGTCGTTATTTCACGACTTATGATGTATATGGCAATGGCACTATAGATGTTGACGTTTATTTCTATGCCGCGCCGCACAAACGCAGGTCCTATTTACCAAGAATTGGGACGCAATTTGTGTTAAATAAAGATTACCAGCACGTGGCTTGGTATGGGCGAGGGCCTCATGAAAATTACATTGATAGAAAATCCTCTGCTTTTGTCGGCTTATATCAAAGCACGGTTTCAGAACTTGAAGTTCCTTATGTAAGGCCTCAAGAAAACGGACATAGAACCGATATCCGTTTTCTATCCTTCGTTAATAGTAAAGGTAATGGGCTCAAGTTTACGGGTTTACCATTGCTCGCTTTCAACGCGTCAAACTTCGATATGCATGAATTTGATTCAAGCGAAATGCAGGTTAGTCGCAGAAATATGCACCCAACGGACTTAATTGAACAAGATCATATTTTTGTGAATATCGATTACGCTCAGCGCGGAGTAGGAGGAACGGATTCTTGGGGATCAAAGCCTCTTTATGAATATACGCTGCCATGGTTAGACTATCGATATCAGTATCGTATTGAGCCTGTGAGAAAGGATTAAACAACTAAAACAGACTACTTAAGCCCTTTTTACCAATCAGTAGTTTAGTCGTGTCTTCTGGGCTCAAGGCTGCGCTATGATAAGGTATTTTATTGTTCGCTGTCTGGGGTTCTCATTTGTAAACGAGCAATTTTAGGCAGCTCGTGATCCTGATTGTTTAGTTTCATCAAGCGATTAAACTGCGTCAATGAACCTAGTATTGCGTATATTGGGATAAATAAATTACGCTTGAAGAAAGACAAAATAGTGTCTTGATCTAACTTCGACAACGCTTCTTCATCAATCGTGTAGAGTCCTTTAATTCGCTTTACTTTGCCATCTTGGAAGGCAACCATTAACTCAATTTCCTTGAGTAACTGTTTTTCCAACATAAGATTAATGAATTCTTTGGTAAATAGCTGATGTTGATAATGATCAGCTAACTTTGCTTGCATCGATTTTAAGAAAGCGGACTCTCCTTCGCTATCAAAAAGGGAGCGTCCTTCATTCTCCTGCACTAACTCACTTGTTTCATTGATATGCATAGTTAAGGTGTTGTTTTCTCCAACAGCGGGACCGATTGAAAAAGGTTGGCACTGCATTTCATTCGGCAAATGCACTGCATCCCAGTGTTTACTACCGGTATTGAAAAACAAGTTTTGTCCAGCTTCTATTCCCCATAAGGCGACGCTAACAAACATACCAGACTGCCCATCTTTGAGCATAACAATAGGATAACTACTTGCCGCTTGAGCAAACTCTTGTGCAGTTAATGCTGAAAATTGTTGTTGTGCTAGTTCGTTGAAGTCAATTTGTTCTTTTACCTTAAGCTTTGAGTGTAGATCTGGATGAACAGGTGTAGTTTTTGGCATGCAGTCCTCTGTTTGTTAGTACAATAAGCTATAGCTTTGCAAAGCCTTGTAGTTTAATTTGGTTAATAAGCTCTCGATGTTTAGGTAATCGCAGCGCCATTTGTTGCGCCGTTTTTAGTGTTATCTCCAGCTGCCGTTTAGCCCTGTCTTTGTGCGTTAAGGTGTGGGATAACAAACTAAAATCAGTTTTGAATCCGCCTCCATATAAAACATATTGATAGCTGGCTGCATTGAAAGCTTCATAGCTTTGCAAAAAATCGTATTCACTAGGTACTCGATTTTGCCAAAGCATGAGCATTTCTTGTAAGGTTTCAGGAATACTGGACGACTTTTTATTGTCTTTCCAAAAAGGCTCTTGACGCTCGCTTAACACGTAGTGGAGCTTTAAAAAGTCTATTACGCCGCGCCATTTTGCGGTGAATACTTTATTAAAACGTTTTTCCATTGGCTTCATTTCAGCTTTAGTCATGGGTAATTGGTCGGCAATGAAGTTTGCTGACGTTTCTACTAGCATTAAAGCTGAGGCTTCGAGTGGCTCCAAAAATCCCGAAGATAAGCCAACGGCGACACAGTTATGACGCCAAAAACAAGCTCGATGACCTGTTTTAAATTGAATTTTTCGAATTACTAAATCTTCAGCTTGCGGACCAACGTAATTTTTTAGTATTCGTTCCGCATTTTCTAACGATTGGTGCTTGCTTGAAAATACATAGCCGACGCCTCGTCTATGCTGCAGGCCAATGTCCCAGATCCATCCTGCCGTTTGCGCTGTGGATATCGTATGACATGCAATGGGGTCATTTTTGTCTTTATATGGAACGTGCATGGCGAGCGCAGTATCATTGAAAAGAATATCGTTTTTTGCAATAAAAGGTACGCCTAATGTTTGTCCGAGTAATAACGACGAAAAACCACTGCAATCGATAAAAAAATCTGCCTCTAGTCGACCTGCAGAATCCGTTTCAACATCCGAAATACTGCCATCAGGATGCTGGTTAACTTGCGTGATGTTAGCTACCTTGTGTTTAACATTGAGCTTATTCACACTATGATTTCTCAGTAATACTGCGAATTTTCCTGCATCCAAATGATAGCCATAGTTGGCTACTGTTTCATATTCTTTGTGGGTGATATTTTTTGGTGCCAAACCCATTTTACACATATGTGATTGGAAGGTGACTGAGTCACAAAATGTTGGCGCTACTGATAGTGACTCCCAATAAGGGGCAATATCTACCTTGCCATAACCAGCAGGTTGGGTGAATGGATGAAAGTATTCATTTGCGGGTGAAATCCAGTCTACAAATTTACTTGCCTGTTTAAATGTCGCTGAACATTCAGTGATGAATTGTGATTCTGAAATACCTATTTTTTGTAACGTGGTGCGCATTGATGGCCAAGTACCTTCGCCTACGCCGACGGTTGGAATATCAGACGACTCAACTAAGCAGATTTCGATAGATTGGCCGTGTTGCTTTGCTAGTAGAGCAGCCGTTAGCCAACCCGCAGTTCCACCACCAACAATCAATATGCGTTTAGTTACGGTATTCATGTGAAACCTCATTTACTAATATCAATGAAATAAACCTATTTTAGTTCTCTGTTCTTAGCAATGCATTTTGCATAGATTATCTCAAAAATTTGCTTAATTACACAAAAACTACGGCTATAAAAAAGGGGGATAAACCCCCTTTAGATAACAATGTGTAATTAGTTGTTATTTAGAAAGAACCTCTGACGCCAATTGAGTAACGAGTGCCCGTTCTAACTTGCTCAGTGAAATGAGACTGTATACGACCGAACTTCTCTGTGTATTCGTCGGTGATGTTGACACCTTCAAACAACACGGAAAAGTGTTCGTTGATATCGTAACTCGCACTAATATCCCATTGGCCATAGTCATCTACGAACTCAGGTTCACCAGTATCACCATTACTTAAGGTCTGTAAGAAACTGTTACGATTGTTAAAAGCAACACGTGCTTGGAAACCCTCTTTTTCGTAGAACAATACAGCATTCTGAGAATCACCTAAGCCTTCAAGTGCAAAAGTTTGCGCGGTGTTAGTAACATCGATTTCAGCGTCGCTGTTTACAATAGTTGCATTCAGTTGAAAACCAAATCCGCTCTCATGCACATGGGTCCAGGCTAATTCTAAGCCATCAACTTTAGCTGTTTCACCGTTTCTAGGACGGTTAACGGCGAAAGTGTATGAACCGCTTTGTAAAGAAAACTCTTCATCTGCAGTCACGTTAGTGATAAAGCCATCAACTTCCTTACTGAATATACCAATAGAAACGGCGCTAGCATCGGCGTAGTACCATTCATAGGACACATCCCAGTTAGTAGATAAGAATGGTTTTAATGCAGGGTTACCACCACTTGCTAATAGTATACCAGGGCGTGTAGTACCAATGTTAGTTACCGGACGCATTGCTGACATTGTTGGTCTAGTGAGTGTTTCAGAGTAAGCGAAACGCAATAACATGTCGTCTTCAACTTCAAACTTAACGTTCAAGCTTGGCAGCAAGTTCGAATAGTTATTCTTAATTGAAATTGGGCTTGAAATACGCTGGCCACTCGAATCTTCAGAATACACCTGATCCAATATAGTACCATCGGTGGGGTTATCTCTCACATCCAATAATGTTGCTTGCAAACCAGATGCTGTTGAGTCTGCTTCAGTGTATCTAAAGCCGAGATTAACGGTCCAAGGCACATCGCCTAAATCACCTTGAAATACGAAGTCAGCATAGGCTGCAGTAATTTCTTCATTAATTTCAAAACTAGTTCCAAGTTCAACTGGCGTGTAATAATCCAACGCAGCAAAAGCAGCAATGTTGTCAGCTGGGTTTTCACCTAAACCAAGTGTATTTCTCAGGTCAGTTTGCGCAGTAATTGCTGCATCAGAACTTAAGAAGTCTAAATATGCGTCTACGTTGTAACCAAAGAATGCACTTGGAATGCCTTCAAACCAGTCATTTGGCGAGATCAAAGTAGCGATGCCGTCTGGCACTGGAATACCATAACCGCAGTAGAAACAGTTTGGCAAACTAGGTGACTGGAATATTTTGCTAGATTTGGTTCTGTCTTGCGTATATAAACCAAATTTCAGTCTAGTGAAAGTTTCGCTGTCAGGTGTGTAAGTAAAGTCAGCTCGCATTTCCGTAACTTCATCAACACGCTCATCGCCACCACGTTCTACATAGTGAGCGCGTAATTTATCAGCATCACCTAAACCAAAAGGACCTGAAATTCCATCGCTGGCTAAGCTTGGAATATCGCCACCTTGAGTAAAGTCATATATATAACCGTTGGGATAACCCATGACGGTGAATACGCGACTTTGGTCGCCACTTAAGTCTTCTGCTTCAGATGTTGAAATATCAAAATCTGCATTGAAGGTATCTGTAATATCCCAATCTGCGTTAAAACCGAACGCCTTAATTTCTACGTTTCTGTCTAGGCCTTGCTGAACAAAATCAGTTGCACCAGCGCCGCCACCAGCTGGATCTGTCGCTGAGTTATGCGACCAATAAACAACAGTTTCAGTTTCCGGGTCTACCTCAAAGTCACGAAAATTACCGGGAGTAAACCAGTTAGCATAGTTACTCACTTGTGAATTAACTTCAAATTTTGAGTATAAACCATCGAAGGTTAATTCTACGTCTTCACTTGCAGCAAACTGCACAACTAAAGTGCCACTTGTACGTTTACGTTCTTCTTCGTTAGAGACTAAATCAAGGTTTCTAGGAACGTATACATTAAAAGCTTCTTTGCCGGTCCCGCTTGCAGCGTCAAAGTCGTTAGTTGCAATGCGGTCTACGCGGTAATAACCGCGAGTGTCGGCTTGGTTAATTTGTGCATCACGCTCTTGTGAGGAGAAGGAAAGTAAAACACCTAAGCGGTCATCCATGAACGTGTTACTGATCAAACCAGAAAAGGATGGTGTGGTGCTTTCTGACAAACTATCGTTTGTTGCTTTGATACTTCCCACCGCTTTAAAACCATCTAGCTCAAAGGGTTTTGCTGTATTAAGGTTAATAACTGAACCAATGCCACCGGTTTGATTTTCTGCTAAAGATGTTTTATAAATATCAGCACCAGAAATTAATTCAGCAGCTAGCGTGTCAAAACTGAACTCGCGACCCGAACGCTCGGACGCCATTTGACGACCATTTACCGTTACAAGATTAAACTGAGGCCCGAAACCTCTAACGGAGATTAGTTGTCCTTCTCCGCCATTTCTGTCGATCGAAACACCCGTAATACGCTGCAATGACTCTGCTACGTTTTGATCAGGAAATTTACCTAAATCTTCAGCCGAAATTCCGTCGGAAACAATGAGTGCTTCTTTTTTATCGGAAAATGACCTTTTGAGACTGCTTATTAGGCCACGTACTTCGATGACTTCAATATTATCTTCATTCTCGACTGACTCTTGTGCCATAAGTGGCAATGCTGCCAATGTCATGGCTCCTGGAATTAATAGAGCTGCTTTAATCGCAGTTCCCAAATAGCTCCTTTTCATAAGAAGGCCCCTTTAGTTTTGTGTAGTAGGTTGTGTGTGTTTATTTAGTTATATTTGTACATTTTTTCGGAATCATACCTAGGGTTAAAAACGGTAAATATTTATTCCTGACTCGTATTATGCACTATTTGTATGTTAAATAGTATTAATAGCTTATGTCAACATATCATTAACATATAGTTGTAATTAAATAGTTAAAATAAACCGACATGTCCGATGTATGCAGAGCGAAATAACGTTGATTAATAGCCCTTTATGTATAAATATAAAACATTAAAGTGTTGGAGAGTTTGTAACATTACGATAATGAAAAGATGTAAATTCAATTTAAAAATAGATAGATGAACAAGCTACTGATGTTTATATTCATGAATTTCAGTAAGTTAATAAAACTAACAATAAATTCAATTTGTATTATAAATATGTTTATAATAGTTTGGTGTCAGTTGTTGTGTTAACCAACGTCAATCACTTTGTTATTTCGCATTTAATATTTAATCAGTTAGCAAACTAGCGTTGCATAAAAAGAAGAAGAACAGATATGTCAGACAGTAGTATTCAAATTGGCGTTTTTTTAATTGTTACAGTGCTTATCGCATTTGTTACCTATCTGCATTGCAAAAATAAGGGACATAAGGAAACAAATCAAACTAAGGAATACTTTTTAGCGGGAGGCGGTTTAGCTTGGTATTTCGTGGCTGGTTCAATAACGTTGACCAACCTTAGTACTGACCAGTTGGTTGGCATGAACGGAAATCAAATGGCCTTACTCTCACTTTGGGAGTTTTCAGCGGTCATTGGCTTAATTGTGTTGGCTAAGGTTTTCTTACCTATTTATTACCGTTTTAATTGCACAACGACTACTGAGTTGCTTGAAATTCGTTATAACAACAAACATATACGTGCAGTCATCAGTATACTGTTCTTTCTTGGTAGTGCCCTTATTTTTTGCCCCGCTGTTATATACAGTGGTGCGCTTTTCATGCAGAAAATGTTTAATATAGAAACTCAGTTTGTCTCTGTCACAATCGGTTCGAGTGAGTTTATTGTCGATATGATGATCATTTACATATCCGCGATATTTGGGATCGTTGGTGCACTATATGCGATTTTTGGGGGCTTGCGCGCAGTTGCTGTTTCTGACACCTATTCAGGGGTGATTTTGCTAATTATGGCTTTAGTGGTCGTATTTTTAGCGTTGGATAAGATTGACTATAGCTTTGCTGGTATTCCTGCTGAGCGTCTTACCTTAATTGGCAATGACGAGTCACCTATTCCATGGCACACATTATTAACGGGTATGATATTTATTCAGATGTTCTATTGGGGCACTAATCAAGTCATCACTCAAAGAGCGATGGCGGCACCGAACATAAAAGAAGCACAAAAAGGTGTGTTTGCTGCCGCTGGTATTCGTTTATTGATCGTTCCAGCCATCATAGTTATCCCGGGTATTGTCTCTTACAAGTTATACGGTGATATTGGTGACGCTGCTTATGGAACGATTGTTGGCGACCTTTTGCCTACGTATCTAAGTGGTCTGTTTGCCGCAGCGATGGCGGCAGCGGTGTTGACTACATTTAATAGTAACCTGAACTCAGCAACCGCGTTATATGTGTGCGACGTTCATCACGCTTACTTTAATAAGACGCCTAACGTTCAAAAGCTTAGCGGTATTGTGACTGCAATTATGACTCTGTTAGCGTTAGCATTAGTCATGGTATATGCGCAGGCTGATAGCATTATCAACCTTATCCAACAACTTTACGGATTGCTGAGTATGCCTATTCTTTCTGTATTTATTTTAGGCCTAGCATTTAAAAATGTGCACGCAACAGCCGGCTTATTTTCGGTTATTTTTGGCGTGATCCTTTACTTCCTATTATCCTTTGAGGTCTCTCCATTCTTCCAACCCTTCGGTCTGCATTTCATTCATTTGATGTTTATTACCTTGGTATCTTGCCTAACACTTGCATTGCTCTTGAATTGGGCTTTGTTTGGGCAGAGACCCCAGTTTCATTGGGTCGGTAATGAAACTGAAACTCAAGTGCTTAGCTAAGCGACTTAACGGCTTGGTCCATTGCTTTGAGCCTTGTTATATATTTAACAAGGCGTTTCCTTTTTGATAACTGCGATGTGTTCTTTGTTGGCTATTTCACTTTTACTTCTATGCTTTTCGTCGCCACCACACAAGCATACAATCCCAATCACTCCTTGTCCGTGGCCTATTAAGTGGGTCTTGTCGCGCTGATGTATGTCGTTACTCCATATCTCCATTTCATATCGTCACTTTTAAAACGTTAATTGAACATTAACTTGCCATAAGACGGCATTGAGTAAAATAGGGTTAGCAATAACAGTCCTGATATTTTAGAAACGAGTTTTACAGTTAGCATGGTAACTTCCTTTCTTGCTATCTTTTATAACTGAATGCACACTCGTTATACTATCGACGTCAATTCTGTTTTAATTGTTTAACATCGAGAATAAATAGCATGTGTATTCTTAGTTTTAAAAAGTACTAATTATTAATATCAGGAACAACATTCGAATGAAAAATAAAAATAATAAGATAACTATATTTGGCCGGAAGGCGTTATCTATTGCGCTAATTTCACTATTAGCATTTGTGAATAGTGCGCAAAGTGATGCTTTATCCGACGAAGCTTTTATTCAAAAAAATAAGCTAAGAGAGCGTGCAACTGAGGTTTTATTTTGGAATCAAGACGAGCGGGCAGTAGGCTTTAAGAATATAGGCATTATTGCACCTACAAGAGTTGTCGCTAAAGCTGAAAATGCAAAACCGATGATCTTGAACGATATTGGCCTTGCTGATGTAACTTATGAAGTTGAGGGTATAAAATATAGCATTCAAGACTTTATAAAACTGCCGAGTGCTATTGGGTTGGTTGTTTTAAAGGATGGTCAACTGGTGTATGAGGACTACACTGAGGGTAACGATCATAATACTCGTTGGATCTCGTTTTCAGTGACAAAATCAGTCTCTTCCTTATTGATTGGAGCGGCCATTAAAGATGGCTATATTGAAGGCGTTGATGATCTGGTTGTTGACTACTTGCCACAATTCAAAGGGTCAGCGTACGAAGGCGTGAGTATAAAGAACGTTTTGAATATGAACTCTGGCGTGCAATGGAATGAGGATTATAGCGACCCTAAATCAGATGTTTCAATAGCCGGCGGTGCAAATGGCATTACCCTAGTTAATTATATGAAAGCATTACCAAGAGCCCATAAGCCAGGCACCGTTTTTAATTATAATACGGCTGAATCTAACTTGATTGGTGAACTGCTGCGTTCTGCAATAGGTAATAATGCCTCCACGTATTTGCAAGATAAAATTTGGCAACCCTATGCAATGGAGAATGATGCGCTTTGGCTATTAGATAGGCCAAACGGGGTTGAAACCGGCGGCTGCTGCTTGCTGGCAACGTTGCGCGATTTTTCTCGCATAGGTCAATTTGCACTGGAACAGTTAGCCTCCCCAAAAAATTCTCCGCTAGCACTAAACTGGATGCAAAATTCAGTCTCCCCCTCAGTAACTTATCCTGGTTATGGATATCAGTGGTGGCTTAATTCCGATAATAACAACTTTCAAGCAAGAGGTATTTTTGGTCAGTCTATTTTGGTTGTGCCAGAACTTGGACTTATCATTGCTAAACATGGGAATACCCCCAGAGCAACAGGTTCTAGCGTATTCACAGCTCATTCTGATGCCTTGTATATGGCAATTACTCAGCGATTCAATTGATATAAAAGGAGCGTAAACGTCGCCTCTACCAGTGAAACTGCAGACTTAGTTATATCACTGTCGCTATGTGAGGTAATAAGACTTTCTAGCTTAATAATATATTTACGCAGCACAAGCCCTAATAGCAGGGTTGAGCAACTAGAAAATGCAGTGCCTAAGTTGCCTGCAAAAGCGCACAGGCTGCCCTATCGTGAGCGTGCTTGTTCAGCCATGGACGCTACTGTGTAATATGTTGCTTTAAGTACTGAAAAATTTCTCGTGCTGCTTTTGGTGGTTTTTCAGTTTCTTTCTGTTTAACGGCCTGACGTTGCATTTGTCTTAGCTTTTGTCTGTCTAACTCAGGATATTTATCCAAAAGTGTCTGAATTACGCTATCGCCGTGAGTCACAATGTCGTCTCGAAGTTGTTCAAGTTCATGGAACTTACTAGTAGACTTTACGTGATGGGCATGCAATCTGTTGATGCCATCTTCAATCAGTTCAAGATCGCACTTGCGCAATATCTTCCCAATTAATTGAAGTTGACGTCGAAAACCGTCCTTTTTCTTATTGATGCGATTGGCTAATTGGATAGCATCACGCAACTCCTCGTTCATTGGGATTTCGCTTAATTGTGCATTCGAAAACTCAACTAAAGCGACACCTAACTGCTTTATATCTTCTGCTTCTTGCTTAAGCTGAGTTTTGCTTTTTATTATTTCACCATTTTCGTCAAGAAGTGGTTCGTTGCTGTAATCGGCATTCATATAAAGTTTTTTGATTTCTTTAGTGCTAGAATTATGGTTGATTGTAACCGTCACACTATAGTTTGGACAGTAAAAATAATATATGGAATCTCAAAAGCAGTTAGCAGAAATTCAAAATGTCGTAGATGACGCACTGCGTCTAGCTATTCAAAAGGGCGCAACAGCGGCCGAGGCAAGCATGTCTAAAGTTCAGGGCATTGCCGTATCATCAAGACTAAAAGAAGTTGAAACTGTAGAGTTTACAAATGACGGTGGTCTAGGCATAGCGGTGTTTGTAGGGAAACGGAAGGGTAGTGCATCAACGACCGATTTAAGTCCTGCAGCGTTAAGATTAACGGTAGAAAAAGCCGTAGAAATCGCAAAATATACCAGCGAAGATGACTGCACAGGGATCGCTGACAAAGAATTTATGGCCACTGAAATACCAGATTTAGACCTGTACCACCCGATAGAATTAGATACAGAAGCCGGAATTAAAATGGCAATTGAGGCCGAAACTGCCGGAATGGACTATGATCCAAAGATTATTAATTCAGATGGTGCGTCATATAATGCCAATTTAGGTGTGCGAGTATACGGAAATACTCATGGTATCAACGCCGGTTATGCAAGCAGCCGTTATAATTTAAGTTGTGTACTCATTGCTCAAGAGGGCGACGATATGCAACGCAATTACAGCTACACAATGAACCGTGAAGCCCATTTGCTCGACTCAGCCTACCAAGTAGGTGTGGATGCGGCTAAAGAGACGCTGAGCCGTTTAGGTGCGAAAAAAATCAACACTGCAAAAGTCCCCGTGCTGTTTCATCGTGATGTTGCATCTGGGCTTTTTGGCCATTTTGTGAGTGCAATTAGTGGTGGTAGCTTATATAGGCAGTCTTCATTTTTGTTAGATAGCTTAGGAACCAACGTATTCCCGGAGTGGCTAACAATCAATGAAAAGCCACATTTGATGAAAGGCTTGGCAAGTTCACCATTTGATAATGAAGGTGTGCGTACACAAGATATGACCATAGTTGAGTCTGGTATGTTGCAACATTACTTATTGACGAGTTATTCGGCACGAAAGCTTAAAATGCAAACTAACGGGCACGCAGGTGGCATTCACAACTGGTTACTAAGCTCAACCGGCGAGTCTGATAAAGAACTTCTTGAAAAAATGGGCACTGGGCTGATTGTTACTGAATTGATGGGCCAAGGTGTAAATATTGTGAATGGTGATTATTCTCGCGGAGCCGCCGGTTTTTGGGTGGAAAACGGAATTATCCAATACCCAGTACACGAAATTACGATTGCTGGGAACTTAAAAGATATGTTCCAAAACATCGTTGCGATTGGCGCTGAAACCGAACACAGAAGCAGTATTCAAACGGGCTCTATACTCATCGAATCGATGCAAGTGGCCGGCGATTAAGCTCTGAAGTGATACTGCCTAAAAGCAAAAAGCCCGTCTTTAACCGGGCTTTTTGCTTCTATTTGTAGAGTTTCTAGGCTCCCGCTTCTCAGTGATTAATCTACTTCACCACAAAAACGATAACCCTCACCATGAATAGTTACAATCAACTCTTCATCCTCAGGCTGTGACTCAAAGTGCTTACGAATTCGACGGATGGTCACATCTACGGTTCTGTCGTTAGGACGCAATTCCCGGCCGGTCATCTCCATAATTAGCTGCTCGCGAGTTAATATTTTACCTGGGTTGCTCAAAAACAGATGCAATGCTCTAAATTCACTGCGCGGTAATCTAAACTCTTTAGCAACAGGAGATATCAAGCTGCGGCTATCGCCGTCGAGGGTCCAACCATTAAAGTTAACTTTACTTGGCAAGTCATCATCTTCGGATGCACTACTGGTGCGGGATAATAAGTTGCGAGCACGAATAGTCAATTCGCGAGGATTAAAAGGCTTAGTTAAATAATCATCTGCACCAATTTCCAGACCAAGAATACGGTCAACATCGTTGTCGCGGCCGGTGAGGAAGATAAGACCCACGTTTTTTCTATCACGAACTTCGCGCGCTAGGAGTAATCCATTTTTGCCCGGCAAGTTAATGTCCATTATTACCAAATTGATCTGGTTGTTCTGGAAAAAGTCATGCATCTCGTGGCCATTTTCAGCCTCAAATACATTGTAGCCTTCGGCTTCGAATAAGCTCTTCAGCGTAGTGCGGGTCACTACTTCGTCTTCAACGATAAGGATATTTGGCGTTTGCATTTTTTACACTCTGTTAACATTCTAAATTGAGTCTATCAGAATATTGATAAACATCAGTTATTATATACGAAAAATTTCAATTGTTAGCCCACGATATATTCTGCGCTGTCGGATTTAGTGCACTAATAATCTGAATTTCTGAAAATTAACGCGTCTCGAGCTGTAACAAACTTTTATATCTGTAATAAACTTACATTTATCCCCTAGTATATTCAAAATGTGACTCAATTGAAAACTTGATTTGGGTATACTTTGATCTTAGTTGCAATAATGTCTTTTTCAAGTGAATTTTAAATCTTAATGACTCACTATTTGCAGCTTGTTATTTGCGCTGATAAACATCCACATATTTGTCAGCAGCTTCTTTCCATGTGAATTTTTTCTGCATGCCTCGCTTAATGACAGCTTGCAATTTTTTATTGTCTTCAAGTCTAACAAGTAACGCCTTTCTTATCACGCTAAGCAATGCTTGCGGCGTGGGTTGCCTGAAAACAAAACCGGTTCCCTCAGGTTCATCAATATCAACTATGGTGTCTTTTAAACCGCCAATGCCACGCACAATAGGCGTTGTTCCATAGGCTAGGCTATACATTTGGTTGAGTCCACAAGGCTCAAACTCAGATGGCATCAAAAAAAAGTCAGCGCCCGCTTCTACTTTGTGTGCATAGTCCGGCTTAAAGTCCTCGATAAAAACAAATTGCGTAGGATGCGCATTTGCAATTCGATGAAGCTCTTCTGTTATGTCTTTTTGACCTGTTCCTACTAATGCAATTTGGACACTATGCTTCAGAATATCTTCAATGATGGGTATTAAGTAGCCAAAACCTTTTTGCAGGGTTGTTCTGCAAACCATGCCTAATATAGGAACTTTGGTGTTTGCCCTTAGACCGAAGGTCTTTTGTAAGTCTTTTTTACACGCCGCTTTACCCGACATATCATCAATACAATAATGCGCGGCAATAAATTCGTCAGTACTCGGGTGCCATTGCTCGTAATCGCAGCCATTGAGTACACCTTCGACAACGTTTATACGCTGGCGAATAACGTCATCAATTCCGTGACTGCCTAAGGGCGTGGCGATTTCTTGCGCATAAGTGGTGCTAACAGGACAAATATTGTCGGCATATAAGAGACCGGTTTTCAGCATATTTAAATGATTATTTTCAACATACATACCAGCTGCTGTTGGCTCAACACTTGGGATGTTGACCAAGTTGTCGGTGCCTTGAAATGCTGCGTTGTGAATAGTCAATACAGATTTGGTGTGCGCAAAATACTCATAGGTAAGCGGCGAATGCTTGGCAAAGTAACAGGCCATTGAGGTGTGCCAGTCGTTGGTGTGTAAAATATCTGGCTTAAAACCCACCGCTTCAGCGGTTTTAAGTGCTGCTAACGAGAAAAAGGTAAATTTTTCCGCATTGCCAACGTTAGAGTCTTCGCTGTAAAGTTTATCATTGTTAAAATATTTTGGATAATCAACAAAGTAGATGGCAATTCCGTTAAAATTCAGTTCTTTTATATCAAATGCATAACTTTGACCGTTGGTATAAATAATTTGTTTTGGCGTTGCATTTGATAGCCTGAAAGAATCAGCCACGGCTTTGTAATAAGGAAGGATAATATTGACTTCATGTCCAAGTTCAGACAACGCTATGGGCAGTGCTTTGCCAACATCGGCTAAGCCTCCGGTTTTAACTATGTCTTCTACTTCAGATATCAAAAAAAGTATTTTCATCATTTACTGAGTCTTCTTATCTAATTTTTTAATGTCATTTGTTACAATATAAGGCGTAAAGTCGGCAATATTGGGTCTAACTTAGTTAATCAAAGTCGCTTAAAGGGCTACTTTGCTGCTTCGTAAATATTATATTTATTCGTGCTTACTAGTGTTTTAGAGCGAAAATACAAACCACTCATCACCTCACTGTAGGGTAAAAATTTATTCGCTACAATATCCAGTGTGCCGCGCGGGCGAGTCTGTTTATGCGCCTGAGCTATAAATTGCTGTGTTATACTGTAGTCGTTACGAATACCAGTATGAAATGGCGGGTTACTAACGACGTGATCAAAGTAACCTTCGACTTGTTTCATTCCATCACTCGCAATCACCTTTCCTTCAACCGCATTGAGCTCAAGTGTTTGTTTGCTGCAGTAAATAGCAAGTGCTGATACATCACTCATAGTGACCTTTACCTTGGCATTGAGTTTGGCAAAATAAGTACCAATGATGCCAGTGCCGCAAGCGAAGTCTAATACCTGACCTTTCATGTTGACTAGTTTGACGCAACGCGGTTCAAATTGTGCTAACAATAATTGAGTGCCCGGATCGAATTGTTTGTGACCAAATACGCCAGGAAGTGAAAATACTTTTAGTTCTTGGTCATTCACCAAATACTTTCTGATAACCCCAAATTGCTTTATTTCAAAAGCTGATTTGTTCGGTGTTTCGATTTCAACGCTAATTAAACCACAATGTTTCGCGCCATCAATTTTGTTAACGGTTGAGCCTAAACGCGCTAACAATTTGCCGACACTTTTAATGCCTGCTTTGTTTTCGCCAACAATCAATAATTTACCGCCTACCTTGACCAAGTCGGTCATGTTGGCAATAAGCATTTCAAGATGTTGTTTCGCTTTTGGTAAAAAAATAACAGCTCCATCTAGTTGCTGTTTATCTTTGAGATCGTCAATACCGAAGCTGGCGGCGAAAACTTGCAGAAATTTACTGGTATTCTCGCTCTGAAAATAAATATCATGAAATTGATGCAGACCAGTAATATCCATACTTGGGCCGCGTAGTTCGTCAAAAATAGCAGCATCAGAGGGATTAACAATCGCCCATTTGCCATTTTCAAAAATATCGGTGTTGCGTAATAACAACTGACTAGGTAATGACAGCATTTAGCTTACTCTCTTAAAAATGAGATCCCAAACGCCGTGACCAAGTTTCTGGCCACGAACTTCAAATTTGGTAATAGGGCGATAATCGGGGCGAGGAACATAACCAGTAGTTTCTTCGCTTGAGGTGTTTTCGAAACCATCTGCCTGTGTCATCACATCCATCATGTGCTCTGCATAGTGCTGCCAGTCTGTCGCCATGTGAAAAGTACCACCAATAGCCAACTTTGTACGTATGTTCTGCACAAAATCACGCTGTACTATGCGGCGTTTGTGATGACGCGTTTTATGCCATGGGTCAGGAAAATATAATTGCAAACGATGCAGTGAATCATCAGCTATCGACTGAGCTAGCACTTCAACAGCATCATGTTCAAATACTCGCAGGTTCTCAACGCCAGCCTCTTCAGCATCGGCTAAACACGCTCCAATGCCAGGACGATGCACTTCAATACCTATGAAATTGTGTTGCGGAGCTGTCGCTGTCATTTCAACTAACGACTTACCCATGCCAAAACCAATTTCAAGCACGGTGGGTGCGGTGCGACCAAAAACGTGATCAAAGTTGAGCATGCCCTGATCGATACTTAGGCCCTTGCTTGGCCAGTTTCCTTCAATTGCTTTCGCTTGAGCATTAGTTAAGCGCCCCTCGCGTTTTACAAAACTTCTTATTTTGCTTATGTATACGCCAGCTGCGCGGGCTTCTTCTTGGCTTTTGAATGACTTCATGTATATCGTGATCTTTATTAAATAAATGTCTGGTAAATAAACAAATCAGTCGAAATATGACGACAGATTGGTCTTAGGGTACAAAAGTCCGGTATTATAATCCATTCTTTGGCAGATGTGCGGTTAATGTGACTTACAATAGCTTTTCTTTTTCAAATGCGCTCTTAGCTTGGTTTGACCAACATGGACGTAAAAATTTGCCATGGCAAAAAAACAAATCTCCTTATTCAGTTTGGATCTCGGAAATAATGTTGCAGCAAACTCAAGTAGCAACTGTTATTCCGTATTATGATACTTTCATGCAACGCTTTCCAAGCGTTACCGATATAGCCAATGCACCGGTTGATGAAGTGCTGCACTTATGGACGGGATTGGGTTACTACGCCAGAGCGAGAAACCTGCACAAGGCTGCCCAGCAAGTTCGAGATTTGCATGCAGGTAAATTTCCTACGACCTTTGAGGAGGTTATTGCATTGCCAGGCATAGGACGCTCTACTGCAGCCGCTGTTTTATCATTATCTTTGAATCAACCCTTTGCAATTATGGATGGAAACGTAAAGCGAGTGCTCACTCGCTATATGGCAATCGAGGGTTGGGCTGGCGCTAAAAAAATAGAAGATAGATTGTGGCTTGAGGCTGAAGCACTTAAGCCTGCTGCTGTTGGTTTAGATGAAAGCTTAGAAAATAAATTAACTGAGCAAGAATACAACGCTAAAAGTCGCGCGCCTAGATATGGCGATTACACGCAGGCAATTATGGATTTAGGTGCAACAATATGCACTCGGTCAAAACCTAAATGCGATGACTGTCCGATGCAGTTGCATTGCTTAGCTTTTGCGCAAGGAAAGCAAGCTGAGTTTCCATTTAAGAAGCCTAAGAAACAAATTCCGACAAAATACACGACAATGTTAATTCCGTCGTTCAATGGTCAAGTGTTGATGCAGCAAAGACCGCCTAGTGGAATTTGGGGCGGACTGTGGGGTTTTTTAGAAACAGGTTTCGACAAAGAATCAGAAAAAACGACTGAACAAGCTTTGTTGATACTTGAAGATAGCCTACTGCGCGTGAATTTGCAGAATGCGAGAGTGCGAGAACTCGGCACTTTTAAACACACGTTCAGTCACTTTCATCTGTTGATTTTTCCTGTGCTTATTGAGTTGAAAGAACCACCTGTGCAAACGGTTAATGAACGTAATGCTGAGTTTGATAGTGCGCTGGATAAGAGCGCTATAAATCAACTTTGGTTTGATTCATACAACCCGAGTAAAATTGGCTTGTCGGCACCTACAATGAAAATACTAGAGATGTTAAAAAGCGACTATTAAATGCAGGCATGGTATTTAACTGCGCCTAGTTGACGGGTTTTAAGCAATCATTCCTGAAGTTCATTAGTTTATTGAGCTATACTCTGCAAAATTGATATTTATCCTAAGGTACATGACATGGCACGAACAGTAAGTTGCGCGTATTTGAATAAAGAAGCCGATGGTTTGGATTTCCAGTTATATCCAGGTGATGTTGGTAAGCGCATATTCGACACAATCTCTAAAGAAGCGTTTAGTCTCTGGCAGAAAAAACAAACCATGTTGATCAATGAGAACAAGTTGAGCATGATGGAAGTGAACGATAGAAAATTTCTTGAAGAAAAAATGGTTGCTTATCTGTTTGAAGGTATCGAACCCACTATAGAAGGTTACGTTCCGCCTACAAAATAACCGTTTGAGCCCTTTTAGTGAGATAAAGTCGCAAAACATTAGAAATGAGTTGACTTGGAAGGGCAAAATCCGTTTAATACGCCCCCACAGCGAATTACAGCGTCAAAACGCAGTCGCAAATGCCTCGATAGCTCAGTTGGTAGAGCAGCGGATTGAAAATCCGCGTGTCCCTGGTTCGATCCCGGGTCGAGGCACCATTATTCTAAAGCCCTGCATGAAAATGCGGGGTTTTTTTTTGTTCGCTCGAGCATTGGTGACCTAAATAATGCTTTAACACAGTCATTTAACTATAATAAAACGTTAATCTTAATATCATGTTTAGTTTTCATAATTACTGTTTTTAAATGCCCACGGGACCATAATGAATACAATGAATCGACGTTCTTTTCTGGCTGGTTGTGTTATCGCTTCAGCCACTATTACTGTGTCCACCGCCCTAACTGGTTGCACTCGCAGTCACAAAAAATCGGCGCTTAGCGATGTACTCTTCAGTCATGGCGTGGCTAGCGGCGACCCATTATCAAACGCAGTCATTATATGGACGCGCGCTATACCCTCAACCAACGCGATGCAAGGAGACACTTTTGCTACTGTTAACGTTCTTTGGGAAATAGCGACTGATCAAGGATTCGTAGATATTGTTCGGGTTGGTCAAGTAATCACAAGCGAATCGATTGATTATACAATTAAAGTAGACGTTCAAGACTTACAAGCAGCAACACAATATTATTTTCGGTTTACTGGAGCACACCAAATAAGTAGAGTCGGTCGCACTAAGACACTGCCTGTTGGTGACGTTGATTCAATAAAACTAGCCGTGCTTTCATGTTCAAACTTTCCGGCTGGCTATTTTAATGCTTACGCTGAGGCTGCAAAAGATAATCAAATAGATGCTGTTTTACATTTAGGAGATTACATTTATGAGTATGCAATGGGCGGTTATGCAACTCAGAGAGCTGAGGAGATTGGCCGCTCAATTTCGCCGGATAACGACAAAGAGACAATAAGCCTTGTTGATTACCGTAAGCGATATGCATTATATCGGACTGATAAAGGCTTATTAGATTTACACGCTAATACGCCGTTTATAGCAGTATGGGATGACCATGAAGTGGCCAATGATACTTATAAAGATGGTGCTCAAAACCATAATGAAGGGGAAGGTGGTTTCTTCGAACGGCGCCTTGCGGCCATTAGTGCTTACTATGAATGGTTACCTATACGCCCACCCAAGGGAAATCAAAGCCCCGAAATTTACCGCCACTTTGAATTTGGTAATTTGCTGAGCTTGTACATGCTTGATACTCGAATTATCGGTCGAGACAAGCAGTTGGAATATTCAGAATATCGTGACACTGAAACCAACACCTTTAATAGCAAAGAGTTTATTCATGATATTAATAAACCACAGCGAACATTATTAGGCAAAAAACAATTTGACTGGTTAAGTGCCGCCATTTCTGAGTCCACAGCGAAGTGGCAAGTGCTAGGGCAGCAGGTGCTAATGAGTAAAATGATGTTACCTATTGACGTATTTGGCGGTGACGATCGCAGCCAAATTCCGCGCACTATTGAGCAGCTTGTTAATATCCAACAAGCGTTAGAAAACGGTCAAGAAGTGTCTGTTCAAGAGCTAAACAGACTCAACACAAAAATGCCATATAACCTTGATGCATGGGATGGCTATCCCGCCGAGAGAGAAAAACTTTACGCCACTGCACAGCAAACCAATAAATCGTTAATTGTGCTTGCCGGTGATACCCACAACGCTTGGCATTCAGTTTTAAGCGCGCAAAATGGCTTACCAGTTGGAGTGGAATTTGCCACGCCTGCCGTCTCATCGCCAGGAATGGAGTATTATTTGCGAACTGAGCATGAAACTTCAAGCAAGCTGGCGCAACAATTACCTTTGTTAATTGATGATTTACAGTATTGCAATTTGCATCAACGCGGATACATGACGATTACTCTCACTTCTCAAAAAGTGACCGCTGAATGGATCTACATTGATCAAATATTATCACCAAACTATCAGGTTGCAGCAAGACATAAGGTCGATTATAGTTAATTTTAAGTGGGCATTGCTGCATTTTTATGAATGTAGCAATGGCCTCATTCCCCCAACAAGCGGAGGTTTTATTAGGCGTCACAAATCTGTAAATAAAGCTAAATAAAATCACAATAAATCAATCACATAACTGACATTTTTGGCGTGCAGTATAAGCGACTTTATTAGCACGTTATTGGATTACGTCAACATGTCAAAAACAAACAGCAAACTTACATTGATAGGTATATTGGTAGTATCAATTGTAGGCAGTGTTCAAGCGCAAGAAATTGAAGAAATAATGGTTACTGCGCAAAAACGTGAACAGTCGGTTATGGATGTACCAGCCACAATGGACGTTATAAGTGGTGCATTTCTTGAACGCACCAATACTTTACAGCTTGATGATTTATCGCGCATGCTACCCAACGTAGTCATCCAAGAGCAAGCGGTCAGTTTGCCCTCGTTCAATGTACGCGGTATTACCGATGATACGGCCTCTATTTCTTCAACGCCGCGTATTTCAGTATTTCTAGACGGTTTTGATATCAGTAAAAAAACGGTTGCCAGCGCTGCCCTTTTTGATATTGCTCGAGTAGAGGTACTTAAAGGTCCACAACCCACATTATTCGGAGCCGCTGCGGCAAACGGGGCTGTCAGTATTATTTCGAACATACCCACCAACGTCTCACAAGGCAAGTTAAAACTAGGCTACAACTCAGAGCAAGGCAAAGAAATACAAGTTATGCTCAATCGAGCCATCAATAATCAACATAGCTTTCGGATAGCCGGTTTATATCGAGAAATGGATGGCATTATTAAAAATAATGCGTGTGGTAGCAATTCATATAATACATCTGGCTCCGTTACCAATCATTTAGGTGAACAAGTGCCTTGTAAGGGGAATAACGATTTGAATGGGGTATCTGTGCAAGCTGTGCGCGCGACATTGCGCTCTACATTTAATAAATTAGAAATAATTACCCGCGGCAGCTATGAGTATAATGATCAGCCTGGTATCGCATTTAAGTCAGGCTCTATTGCTCCTAAACAAGGAGATACCAGCCCATACACCGATGCCGAATTAGGTCTAGGTCCATTATTAGGCATTGAGCGTACATTAACCTCGTTTGACATCACTGCAACTTATGACATGACTGCGCAACTAAGTATAAGTGCTGATGCTTACTATAAAGATGTTGAGTTACAAGAAGGATTTGATGCTGATGGTTCAGGTTTACGTATTCAAGATGCATATTTTGAAAACAATGCAAAATTAAAAGGTGCATCAGCTAGAGTCGTGTTCGACAATGACACTGATTTTGCTGGTTTTATTGGCATTTCTAGCAATAAAGACGATTCTGTTTTACCTTACTATATTTTAGTTGATCCCTCTATACGTGGCACATTTAACGCTGCTTTAGCTAATTTAGAAAGCGCTTTTCCTGATATTCCTTTAAACCAAAATACGGATACCAATGCAAGTCTTGCTGACATAGAGATGCTAAGAGCAATGTTAGTTGCTTCGCTGTTTGACAGCAACGGCAACCCAGTTTCTATTGCAGGATTACCCAAAAATATAGTGCAAGGTCCATTTGTGTTTGAAGCCGAATTAGACATTAATTCTATTGTTGCTGAAGGCTCATATGACTTTACCAACAGAATTAACTTGACGGCGGGTTTGCGATACATTGATGAAACCCGGTTCACGCGCAACTTTGGTATATTTGAAGGCGAAGGGAAATTTAACGCAACTTTACCCCGTTTTGCAGTTAACTATAGGGTGAGTGACAACTGGAATGCCTACTTCAACTATGCAAAAGGGCGACGTTCACCGGTAGTTAATCCTGGCGCTGGAGGTGTTGATATCACCAAAGCTGAAATTGTTGATAGTTTTGATATCGGTGCTAAGTACCAAGCGGGTAAAATTTCCTTTACAGGTGCAATTTTTACTTACTCATACAAAGACTTCCAACAAGCATTTACCGATCCACAAACCCTGCAAAGTAATACGGTTACCGTTGGCGACTCGACAATGTCGGGTATTGAAGCTTCCGTCAATTATATGCCATCTAGTACTTTGATGATGGGCGCCAGCCTGGGCCTACTGGATGCGAAATTTGCAGACAAAACATCTACTGGGGAAGCATTTGAATACGCCGGAAATCGATTCAGATTAGCACCCGAAGTGAGTGCTGCGCTCAATATAAATAAACTTTTCAGTATAGCTGAATGGGAGCTTGAGGCCGATTGGCTAATGAGTTACCAGTCTGAAGTATTCTTTGAAAGTAGCAACTATCCGGGCTTGTCGCAAGACGCCTATTGGCTAGTCGATGCATCACTTAAATTCAAGCCCAATGCTGGTGATTATTCAGTTGAACTATATGCTGATAATCTATTTGATGAGGAATTTTTAATTGATGCAGGCAACACCGGAGGAGGTTTGGGTATTCCGACATTCGTTCGCGGTATGCCAAGAATTTTTGGGCTACGCGTAAATATGGACTTTTAATTACGATAAGCTAGCAAACTTATAAGGTCTATTGTTGCCCCGCATTGTGCTATTGCCCAGCTTTTAATAGGGTGCATTATGTCGCGAGTAGGTGCAAGGTAAAAAAATATTTAGATAAACTACTCGGCATTCCAGTATCGAGTAGTTTTCTGATTTATTGTGCTATCGTAAACACTTTCAATATAAACCGTAAAAAACGGCGAAATACTACATGCATGCAGTTGTCATCGTTGGAACAGGGTTTGGTGCAATATCAGCAGCAATAGCGCTACTAAAAAGAGATATTGACGACTTTGTGATGCTTGAACGTCGCAGTTTTGCGGGCGGAACTTGGCTACAAAATAGTTACCCTGGCGCGGCTGTCGATGTGCAATCGCCCTTATACAGTATTGCCGGCGAACCTTACGCTTGGTCGCATCTATTTGCTAAACAAAATGAGTTAGCAGCTTACACGCAAAACCTTATTGCAAAGTATCTCCTTTGCGAGCACATCAGATTAAATGCTGAGGTGGTTGGTGCTATATGGCGTGATAGTTACTGGGATGTAAGGCTCGCAAACGACGAAATCCTAACTTGCAAAGCTATTATTAATGCAACGGGTCCGTTGAGTAACCCTGTCGTGCCGGAATTCAACGGCTTTGATAAATTCAAAGGAAGCAGTTTTCATACTAATGATTGGCAGCACAGTGTAGATATTACAAATAAAAAAGTTGCCGTTATTGGCAGTGGAGCAAGTGCAGTTCAGGTGATACCGGCGATCGTCGATAAGGTGGCAACACTGCACGTTATACAACGTACCCCGCATTGGGTGATCGCCAGAATGGATTGGGCTTTTCCGCGTTGGCTTAGCAACGTATTCGCGTTTCTACCTTTGTATACTGTCATTCGTTGGTTTATTTATTGGACCTTAGAAATGCGTGTCTTAGCGTTTAAATATAGCCGTACTTTGTTAAAGGTGTTGGCTGAAGGGCCAGCGCGAAAACATTTAAAAAATCAAGTTGGCGATGAAGCTTTACGGAAAAAATTAACACCTGATTTTACCATTGGATGTAAGCGCATTATTCTTTCGAACATCTATTATCCTGCACTACAAAAGGCAAATTGTGAATTGCACGATCAGCACGATACATTTATCGGGTTTACTGAAAACGGTTTATCTTTTGCTGGTTCTGGTGACTTGGAAGTAGACGTTGTTGTGTTTGCAACTGGCTATAACGCCAGCGATTCTATGGTTTCATACGATGTTACAGGCAGAAAAGGAACACGGCTCAACGAGCATTGGCGGGATTACCCAAGGGCTTATTTAGGTACCACCGTTCCTAATTTCCCTAATTTCTTTGTGATCACGGGCCCAAATACGGGTATTGGTCACACGAGTGCCATTTTTGTTATCGAGTCGCAGATGAAATACGTAATGCGATGTATCGATATTTTGCAGTCGAGCAAAGTAAAAGCCATTGAACCTACCGAAAGTGCCGAAACCGAATATACCGAAATGGTGCATAGTGAAATGGAAAAAACAGTTTGGAAGACTGGTGGTTGCGCAAGCTGGTATCAAAATAAACAAGGCAAGGTAATCGCTATGTTTCCTGGCTTCAGTTTCACTTTCAGACGCTTGTGCAAGAGATTCATTTTTGGACACCATCATATTGAATGAGACGTTTATCTATAGTGCTGTGCAGGCTATACTTGAGGTATTAATTATCACTCGACTAACGACATAAATTGGTTGACTAATGAAAGCTCATAATTCATCGCCTCTCTCAGACTACATAGAGTATCCTCAAGAGGAAATGCTGATCCGTTCTCAAGCATTTTATGATGATATAAAACGCCGTCATAGTATTCGCAAATTTAGTGACCGAAAGGTGCCGCAAGCAATCATTGAAAATTGTATAAAGGCTGCTGGAACAGCACCAAATGGCGCGAATCATCAACCTTGGCATTTTGTAGCTATTCATTCAGATGATGTAAAAAAACAAGTCAGAGAGCAAGCTGAACTGCATGAGCAAGGCTTTTATGCAGGGCGCGCAGGTGAGGAATGGCTTGAAGCGTTGCAGCCTCTTGGCACCGATGCTCAAAAACCTTATCTTGAGCAAGCTCCTTGGTTAATCGCTATTTTTAGTCAAAAAAAGGGAGGGGCTAGTCCCGGCGATAAGCATAGCAATTATTATGTGCATGAGTCGGTCGGTATTGCCACTGGTTTTCTGATAACGGCGTTGCATAATGCTGGGTTAGTAACCTTGACTCATACGCCAAAACCAATGACATTCCTATCAAAAATATGTGAAAGGCCCGATGATGAACGTCCATATATGTTGCTGATAGCTGGCTACCCGGCGCTTGATGCAACGGTGCCGGAGCATGCAAAAAATAAGAAAACGCTCGAACAAATTTGCACTTTTTTATAGTGAAGTAGACGACCTCCAATACAAATCCCTTTAAGGGCAGAGAAACAAAATATTGAACACTCAAGAATTTATTCAAATCCGTCGTTTCATACTGAAGCTGGGCAAGATGTTGCACAAGTATGGAACGCCAGCATTTCGACTAGAGGCATACTTACTCGAGGTATCTAGCTATTTGGGTGTCTACGCCTCGTTTATTGCAACACCAACCTCTATTACTTTCGTGATCTGGAGTGATAAACACGAGGATGAATATAATCATGCTGCGCGACTCCAACCAGGCGATTTGGACATGAATGCTCTGTCGCTTACCGATGAGTTGGCAAATGAATTATTGTCTGGGGGAATAACGTTAACGGATGCTGATATCCGGTTGGACGCTATCAATGAAATGCCAAGTCCATACGGTAAGATTATCACCGGTTTTGCATTTGCTTTAGCGACAGGCTCATTTTCAATGCTAATGGGCGCCAGTTTAGCGGAGATTTTTTGGGCTGCCTTACTCGGTTTTGTTTCTTACTTATGGATTTTATGGGCACAAAAATCGAAGCGCGTAAATTTAATGCTAGAACCAGTAACTTCGTTTGCTGCCGGTATTTTAGCGTGCGCTATAAGTCGTTATTTAGATCCCGGCATTAACATTCCATTGATGGTACTTTCTGCGGTCATTGTATTGGTGCCGGGTTTAGCACTAACCATGGGATTGGCGGAGCTTTCGTCGAGAAATCTAGTGTCTGGGACCGCGCGAATAATGGATGCAATTATGCAATTATTTAAGCTCTACTTTGGTGCATTTTTAGGCGTTGGTGTTGGTTTCAGTTTATTTGGAGAGAATCAGTTTGAGCCCGCCGCTTCTCTGCCATATTGGGCGACTTGGTTGGCTGTCGGTTTGTTATGTTTCGCATTAGTACCTATTTTTAGAACACGACTGAAACACATACACTGGGCATTAATGTCGGCTTTTATCGCCTATGGTGTGACGGTTTATAGTTCTAATTATATAGACCAAACCTTTGGCACATTCCTAGGTGCATTTGCGCTGGGTGTTTTTGCGAATGCCTTTGGAAGAATAGCAAACCAACCCTCAACCATTGTCGCTATGCATGGTTTAATTGTGCTGGTGCCAGGTTCTAAAACCTATATCGGTTTGAATTCGTTTATTTCAGGTCAGGACTTTGTGCAAGCGTCGCATGTCGGACAAGAAGTGTTTCTGATATTTATGTCGTTGGTTGCGGGACTGATATTTGCGAATGTAGTAATGCCAACCAGAAAGGCACTCTAGTTAAGCCGTAAGGCGAAATAAAACACTTTTTTACTGTCTACTATTCACAGAACTAAGGCCATACGATTAACTAAATAAATTGTGATTAAAGCCAACGCCAGCCTATATTATAGCGACTAGCAAACCATGTTTATTTGTAATGAGCTCGCAAAAAGGGAAACCATCTTATGCCACACAATAACGCATCAACATATTCTGGTAAGACAACACTTATTTCTGGAGCCGCAGGCGGCATAGGGTTTGCTTTAGCTAAAGAGTTTGGTGAACTGGGCATGAATGTTGTGATTGCTGACATCGACGAGGCTGCATTAACGAGTGCTAAAGAGCAGTTAGAGTCTATGAATATTAATGTGTTAGCGTGCAAATTAGATGTTACTGATTTTTCCCAGTGGCAAGCCTGTGTTGAGCAAACGATAGCCACTTTTGGTAAGTTACATATGCTTGTAAATAACGCAGGTGTTGGCGGCGTTCCGGGTAAAATTGAGCAAGCGGATCATGATATATGGCGCTGGGTCATTGATGTCAATTTGATGGGAGTGGTATACGGAGCGCAAGCAGCAATACCTGAAATAAAACGCCATGGCGACGGTGGCTGGATTATAAATGTAGCGTCAATGGCGGGTATGACGGGCGTTCCTTATTCAAGTTCATACTCCGCTACGAAAGCAGCCGTTGTGTCGATGACCGAAAGTTGGGCTGTGGAATTAAAATCACATAATATTCAAGTGTCAGCGCTGTGTCCTGCCTTTGTTAAAACACGTATTCACGAGTCAATGCGCAATAAACAAGATAAATATAAGTCGAGCACAGAATCCAAAGAAATTGCGCTAGCAGATAAAAAAAATGCGCTAGCAGATAAAGAAATTGCGCTAGCAAATAAAGAGCGTTACAAAAAGAATTTTGGTCAAGCAGCCGCGTTGGTTGAGTCCGGTATTGCGCCAGAACTACTTGCAAAACGCGTTATTGAAGCTCTTAACTCGGGGCAGACGTATATATTCACCCACCCTAATTACAAAGAAGTGGTCGGATACAGAGCAGCAATGATTGATAAAGCTTTTGACGATGCCCAGCAAAGTGAGCTAGTCAAACATCTTATTGATGATGAGGTCGTTAGTTTGTGAATGCGCTTTAATAATCACTAAGATGGTAAATACAGTATATTAATCGACGCTTTGTTAGCGCGTGTATTAAACATCATAATTGTTGCTTAAGGGCTTTATGTCAGAAACAAAATGGGATCCGGTTAAATATAATCAAGTCGCTGATTTTGTAGCTAAGCTTGGTGAGCCCTTATTAAACCTGCTTACACCAAAATTGTCAGACTCTATTCTAGATGTGGGTTGTGGCGATGGCAGTCTTACCGAAAAAATCAAACCTTTATGCCAACATGTGCTTGGCATAGACGCAAGTGCTGAAATGGTTCTAGCTGCTAAGGCAAAAGGCCTTAATGCATCGGTAAAAGATGCTAACGATCTAGACTTTAACGAGCAATTTGATGGTGTTTTTTCGAACGCAGCTCTGCATTGGATGACAACACCAAAAGCAGTAATAAGTGGTATTTACCGAGCATTAAAACCACGGGGCCGTTTTGTTGCAGAGTTTGGCGGCTTCGGTAATGCAGGCAAAATAGTTGATGCGCTGACTACCTGTTTAGAACGTGAAGGTATTGTGTATCAAAATCCATGGTACTTCCCCACAGCTGAGGCTTACTCGTACTTGTTAGTACAGCAGGGTTTTGAGCTTGAACATATCGAATTATTTGATCGTTTTACGCCACTACCAGCGCATTTAAGTGAATGGCTAACAGCCTTTTGCCAGGCATTTTTTACAAATGTAGATGTTATACAAAAGAAACACATCATTGGCGAAGTTACTAATTTACTGAAACCTGATTTATTGGTAAATGGCCAATGGCATGTCGATTATGTCAGGTTACGCGTAAAGGCCATCAAACCATAGCGCCATTAAACCGCAGCGCCATCGAAATAGCGCCTTCAAACTATAGCGTTTTTAGGCTGGGTGTTAAGGTCGTTAGATCACAGTGATTTAAAGTACTCTATAATCTGGCTTAAGGGTAAAACCTGAGCATACTTTGCATGCATGTCATGCAGGCTCATTGCATGCGCCGACTGATTCCTATCGCCACATGCTTCAGTTACGACTGCACACAGGAAGTTATGTTGCAGACCATCTACACATGTCGCGCGCACACAACCCGAGGTAGTTAAGCCCGTGATAATAAGTGAGTCTATGTTGAGCGCTGCTAATCTGCTGGCCAAGGTTGTTGCAAAAAAAGCACTTGGATAGTTTTTTTCAATAATATTGTCGCGGTTGATATAATTGCTAAACTTATCGTGAATATCGACCCAGTGAGACCCTCTCTGCAATATATTTAATGCAGGCAATCGCTGCCTGAATACACTTGCTTGTTGCTCATTATCGTAAACAACAGTGCTGAAAAAAACAGGAACGTTACTCGCAGTCGCGGCCTCGATCAACTTAAGATTTGCCTCTAGTTGAGGTTCGAAATCTCCTCCCAAAGGGCTTTTCTTATCAGCAAAACCGTTGCTAAAATCGACAGCAATTACAGCTGGGCTTCTACCCAACTGTAATTCACCAATAAGCAGATCATTATTGATAAGTGTTACGCTCATTTAGAACTCGGGTGCTTGGGGTGCAGTGAGCTTGGTTTCTGCCAAACTGCGAGCTTTGATATCAGCAATATCACCACCAAAATCAAACAATTTAACATCACCACGGGTACTCGCCATTTGTGCTCTTAGCGTGGTTGTCGCTGTTTGGTCAATAGACATATCGTCGTTGATAACTACCCCATAGGCTGCGGCGCCTTTAACCGAAACTAATGAACGATTTATATCATCTAATACCAACTGAGGCTCGCGTTTTAATGGATCTCCCCAGCCACCGCCACCCCACGTATTAAAGTACAAAATATCGCCATCTTTAACCTCAATGCCTTCACACTTTGCAGGTAATGTTTCTTCACTCCCATCAGCTCGAATTAATATTTTGGTTGAGCGCATACCGGGGACTCCGCCGTTAACTCCCCAAGGGTATGTTAACCAACGGTCATCATGGATAGCTATTTGGCCATCATTTAAGAAACGATAGCCGACAGATAGGCCATTGCCACCACGATGCAAGCCTGCGCCGCCTGAGTCTAATATTGCTTCATACGCCTCGACTCTCAGTGGAAAGTAAGCTTCAATGAATTCGTTAGGAACATTAGTAAAACCTGGCCACAGTGAATGACCGTCAGGGCCGTCCCCAGCAGGGCGACCTGGAATACCACCAAATCCAATTTGAAAGAGTTGAAACCACTCGCCTTTAGCATCGTAGCCTGAATAAAATAAATGCGGTGAATCTGAAAATCCTGCTGCATTCATCGCTTCAGGTGCGCCCTGTCCGAGCAAGCCACCCATGACATCAAATATCCTGCCGAGGGCATGGGTTCTTCCAGAGAGAGCCGCTGGGTAATTTGGTTTCAATAAGCTACCTTGAGGTATGCGTACGTCCACCAAGTCGTAAAAACCATCATTAAAGAGTATTTGTGGGTCAACTAAGTTGATAGTGAAAGAACCAAAAAACATCTTAAACATTTCTTCATTTAAGTAGAAATTAATTGAGCTTTTGGCTTGTGGATCGGTGCCTTCAAAGTCAAATATTGCCTTGGGTCCTTCACGCCACATTTTACAGCGAATCTTGTACGGTCCTTTACCCACGCCATCGTCACACAAGTAATCTTCAAATACGCGAGGCTCTTCAGGCACTAACATATTGATGATTGCAGACATTGCAGTATGATTTCGTTCTAACATAACTTCCATTGTTGAGTAAAAAGTGTCATCACCAAATCTATCGGCTATCTCAATAACTCGCTTCGATGCTGTATTACAGGCAGCGACTAAGGCGTTTAAATCAAACCGATTCCACTGTGGTGTTCTTACGTTGTGCAAAATGAGTTCTAACAGGTCTTTCTGCAATACGCCCTTCTTGTACAGCTTTGTTGGGGGAATGCGAATACCTTCTTGGAAAATAGTTTCAGCTTTAATTGGAATTGAGCCAGGGACCATTCCGCCATTATCTGACATGTGACCAAACATTGCTGACCAAGCGATATGCCTGCCTTCACGGAAAATAGGAACAATAACAATCCAATCCGGTAAATGGGATACGGCACCATTACACATATAAGGGTCGTTAGTTAATAGCACATCACCTTCTTCCACTTGTCCTGAAAATGCGTCCATAAAACCATGGATGAAAGAGCCAAATTGTCCTACCACCATTTTACCATCTTTATTTGCAATCATCGGAAAGCAATCGCCTTGCTCACGAATACCTGGACTCATTGCTGTTCTAAATAAGACCGCGTCCATTTCTTCACGCGCATTTTTTAGCGCATTTTCAATTATATCAACGGTGACTGTGTCCGTATCAACGCGATTAAGAGGAGCTGTGTTTGTTTCAATAATTTTGTTCATCTTGATCTCCTACTATTTATTTTTGTTTGCGTTAACAGGATTAATTAAAAGGTTGCCAACGGTATCTACAGTGGCAACATATCCGGGTAAAATAACCGTTGTAGAATCCATCTCACCTACGATGCAGGGGCCAGGAATAACTAAGCCCACAACCATTTTAGCGCGCTCATAAATGGCAGCTTGATGGTACTGTCCTGCATGATAAATTTTGGTGTCGGCAATTTTGCATTCGAGCAATGTAGTATTTCCAGTTATTTGCTTGCTTAAAGGCAGAGCAGTGGAGGCTGCAGATACAATTGCACGAACCATGACAATCTCGTGACCTTCATCGAGGGCAAAGGTAAATAGTTGAGTATGTTGTTCGTCAAAGCGACTAATTAACAAATCAAGACCTTGGGCTTCAAAGTCGGCTTGAGATATTTCAATAGACAGTTGAAATGCTTGGCCGGTATAACGTACATCAGCTTGTAAGGTAACGTCTAACTCATATTCACTGATCCCATCCGCAATGAGAGTTGAGGAGGCTTTCTCTGTTAACTCATGAAATAGCTTTGCTAGTGAGGCTTGATTTGTATTCTTGATTAAGGTGACATAAGTTTTGGATGCTTCATCCTTAACTACAGTGGTCGCATCGCCATAGGCACATAATACGCCTGGTCCTGGCGGTATAATGGTAGGCCACGAACCAGTCAGAATTCCCAATGCATTTGCATGTAACGGACCTGCTCCACCAAAACCAACGAGGGCAAAATCTCTGGGGTCAAAGCCCTGCTCAACCGACACTAGTCGCAATGCACCAAACATCGCTTCATTAGCAATACGCACAATACCTTCAGCCGCTTCTTCTACAGAAAGGCCCATCGCATCTGCTACTTTTTTGACTGCCTTAACTGCTGCCGCTTTATCAATTGCCATTTTGCCGCCGAGCTGAACGTCTGAGGGTAAGTACCCTAAAACAACGTTAGCATCACATACTGTTGGCTCTACACCGCCTTTCATATAGGCAGCGGGACCTGGTTGAGCACCTGCGGATTCAGGACCTACTCGTAGTGCTTTGGTTAACACAGGAACAAAGGCCAATGAGCCGCCTCCGGCACCAACGGTTCTAACATCAACCGAAGGTGCTCGCACAGTAACGTCGCCAACCCTCGTTTCACGTCGAATGCGTGCCTTAGCATTTTGTATTAAGGCAACGTCGGTTGATGTTCCGCCCATATCAAAAGTTAGAACATTGTCATATCCTGCCGCAGATGCAAAATGTATCGCCCCTGATACACCACCGGCAGGACCGCTCATTAATAAGTTAACCGGATTGTCGGCCGCAGCATTAGCTGAGGCTAAACCACCGTCTGAACGTAAAATAGATAAATGCAGATCTTGGCCCATGGTTTCATGCAACGACGCTTGAAGGTTCTCAACATAGCGTGCAACCTGTGGACGAACATATGAATTTACAACGGTAGTTTCTGTGCGCTCATACTCTTGCATTTCAGGCACGATGTCACTAGAGATGCTAATTGGAATGTCGGTAAAGATTTCTGCAGCAACGGCTTTAGCTTGTTTTTCATGTTCGCCGTTAACATAAGCATTGATGAAGCAAATAGTGAGTGCTTCGACTTCACCCTTCGCTTTAAGCTTCATTAAATCATTTCGAAATGCTTGCTCGTCCAAAGTCTTAACTGTCTTTCCGTCGGCCCCCATGCGCTCATTCGCTTCTATGGTCAATTCGAGCGGGGCTAGTAATGGTTTTTTTACATAACTCACCCAGCCGCCCAAGCCTCCAGGGCAAAAAGAGCGCGCCACTTGCAGCACATGCTTGTAGCCTTTTGTGGTCACCAGGCCAACTTTAGCCCCTTTCCCCGTGAGTACGGCATTCGTGGCAACGGTCGTTCCATGCATGACTCGATTAATTTGTTTTGGATCTATGCCTGACTCTTCACATATTCGCGCAATACCGTTTAATACCCCAATTGACGAATCGTCTGGTGTCGAGAGAACCTTCGCTGTGTGAGTTTCACCGTTGCTTTCGTTGATCAACAAAAGATCGGTAAAAGTGCCTCCAACATCAACGCCTAATCGATAACTCATAACCTTTTCCTTCTTTTATATATTTGTATTAACTAAAAATAGTCGTGCAAGGTAATCGCAGTAATTGATTTAATTACTCTTAGGATATTGTTTGCGCAACCATGTTTTGGCGTTCCCCCCACGGGCGGTCTGTGTTAATTCAACAGCCAGGTCTGACGCATCCAATAATGCCAGCATATCTATGCCCGTTTTGTAGCCCATTTGTTCACACATCATAACCACATCTTCGGTTGCTACATTACCACTAGCTCCTGGAGCAAACGGACATCCGCCCAGTCCCGCAATAGATGCGTCGAAACGGCGAATACCTGCTTCCAGAGCGGCGTATAAATTAGCTAAGCCCATTGCTCGAGTATCGTGAAAATGACAAGAAAAAACATCTGAACCGAAGTGTTTTACTAATTGATTTATCAGCGTATTGACTCGTAATGGGTCTCCGGCGCCAATCGTATCTGCAATAACTAAGCGAGATGCGCCCAATTCAAGCAAGCTGCCAGCCATATCTATGACTTGTTGTGGCGCAATGACGCCTTCAAATGGACATGCCCAAGCAGTAGCCAAATATACTTGTACTTCAACTTCAGTGGTTTTCGAAACGTGTATAACGTCTTTAATCATGTTCATCGTTTGCGCGTTATTCATGTGAATGTTTTTTTCATTCATCGTATTCGACGTCGCAATTACCAACGAAGCTAACTTGAGCTTGTTTTGTTCGGCTAATTCAAAGCCCTTCATATTTGGGATTAAGGTTGAGTAATGACAACTCGTAGTGGCAAGCTGTTGACAGATCTCATCGGTGCCAGCCATAGCAGGGACCGCTTTAGGTGATACAAATGCACCTACTTCTACGCCATCTAGCCCGGCATCCGTCAGCAATTCAATTAGTTGCAGTCGTTGTTGCGGTGTTAATATTTTCGCTTGATTCTGTAAACCGTCACGGGGCCCTACATCATTAATGAAAACATCCTTAATCATGGCTACTCCCCCTAACGGCACCTTCAGATACTAGCATGTCGATCCGCTCTTGAGACATTTGCAGTAATTCGGATAATACGGTCTGTGTATCTTGACCTAAAGTAGGCGCTGCTTCAAAAGTCTCCTCATTGGTGCGCGAGAATTTTATGGGGTTACCGGGTCCTTTGGTTGAATTACCGTTGGGGTGTTTTAAATCTACAACCATATTTCGATGCAACACTTGTTCATCATTTAAGGCGTCAGATAAGCTGTTTACGGGAGCACAAGGAATTCGCTTAGCTTCTAACTGCGCGATCCAATAGGCTGTTGTATTTTGACCTAATACGGCATTTAACTGCTCATCAATAAAGTCTTTTTCCGCCCATCTGCCAGGTTGTCCGTCGTATTTGCTGTCATCAAACGCAGGGCACTTAACTACTTCATTTAAGTTTTTCCAGAAATTATCTGTAATAATCGCAATAACTATAAAGCCGTCTGACGTGGGGTACGTGTTGTACGGAACGTGAACAAAGTGAGAATTACCAATAGGGTAGGGGTCGTCACCAGATAGAAAGTGCATGGTCGCCATGTAATTCAGCATTGAAACTTGGCAATCCAGCATAGAAATATCTACATCTTGCCCTTTGCCACTAGTTGCACGTTCTATTATGGCTGATTGAATGCCCATGACGGCGAACATGCCACCACCAAGGTCACCAATTGGAATGCCCGCGCGTACAGGATGGTTTTTATCTGTTCCGGTGATTGACATGCCACCACCAGTCGCTTGTGCTACTTGGTCGAAAGCGGGCCTTTTGTATTTCGGACCATTACTGCCGAAGCCAGTGATACTGCAGGTGATAATTTTAGGATTAATCTTCTTCAACGTTTTATAGTCAATACCAAGTCTCTCTGGCACACCTGCGCCAAAGTTATTAACCACAACATCTGACTCTTTGACTAATTCATAAAAAACTTGTTTGCCTGCCTCACTTTTTAAATCTATACAGATGCTTTGTTTGTTGCGATTTAGTGTTAGATAATACGCCCCCATGCCGTCGAGAGAATTTTTGGGGTCGGTTGCTAATAATTTACGTGTGCCTTCGCCCTGTAAAGGTTCAACCTTTATTGTTTCTGCACCTAAATCTGCAAGTATCATCGCGCAGTAAGGGCCAGACAACATATGCGTTAAATCAATAACACGTAAACCAGCAAGTGGTTTGTTCATTATTTTCTCCAATTCAAACATTACTTTGGATGCGAGGCTTGAGGTGATTAGCCACACTACAAGCCCGATCCAATTATACCTTAGAAGTTATAAGTAAATTCAACGCCGTATTCTGCGCGGGCAGAAGGATGAAGAAAAGAACCACCGAATTCAGGCGCAGGAATGACTTCTTGTAGATATTGCTCATCAGTAATGTTTTTTCCATAAATTGCTAGCGTCCAAGTTTCAGCTTCAAGCGCAATGCGGGCATTTAATGTATAAAATGCATCACGTGCCGCATTATCAAAGTTTTGTGGATGTGGACCCGGCGGGACGCCTCCGCCAAGAGTCCCAAAAAAGTCCCAAATAGTGGGCGTTTGTTCGCCTTGAAGTGTGTGGAAAAACGTTTCCCCAGTGTATTGATAATCAACTCTGGTAGTTAACCAATAATCTTCCCTGATAGGTTGCTCATAACTGAAGCCAAAGGTGTAAGTAGTTTCAGGGGATTGTGGCGCTTTGTTACCAACAGACAGAGGACGATTCCGGTTTTCCTTGATCTCTGAATCAAGCAGACCCACTCCACCAAATACTTTAAATGTATCTGTAATCTCAGCTGTAAAATCCAGTTCAAAGCCTTGAATTGCGAGCTCGTCGATTGTGGTAACCGCTCTCAATAATCCAAATGGACCAGCAAAAAATTCAAAAAATTGATTATCTTCAACCGTGGTTTTAAATATAGCGCCGTTAACTCGGACTTTACCATCCATTAATTTCGACTTCAGCCCGAATTCAATATTGGTAGTTACCTCTTTTGCATAATCATCGGTGACTGACAATTTAGCGTCCACTGCATCGCCGGGTGTGCCAGCACCTGAACTATTAAACCAAAAATCGAGAGTTGCTTCAGTGCCTATAGAGTTAAATCCACCACTCCTGAAACCAACGCCATAACTGGCGTAAGAATTAACATTATCTGTTAGTTCATAGCTCAGAGTTACTTTAGGTTGAAAATGCGAAAACGATCTGCTTCTATCAGGGATCCCATTTGGATTAGCGTTAAACGCTGGGTTTATTGGTCCTATCGTATTTATGTTAAGTCCTGAAGACGACACGTTTGGAACGTTATTAGATACCGTTCTCTCTTCATTGTCATAACGCAAAGCGACAGCTAATTCCATTTTATCTGAGACGTCGTATTCAATTTGACCAAAGGCAGAAATAACCGACGTATCAAAGGTATCGTTAAACAGCAAATCGGTTGGGTTTGGTCCTGTTGGTGGAACATATGCTTGGCGAAGGAAGCCTTGACCTTGATCTGCACCATAGGCAACTACGACATCACGTTCAATTTCGGCGAAGTAGACACCCGCTATCCAACGTATATCGGCGTCATCATCATCAGATGTGACTCTCAATTCTCCGCTGAAATCCCTTTGGCTGCGCTCTTGATACTGAAAACCGTCACAAGAAGTCGGCGTATATGGACCGTAAACGCCGGTAAATTCTACACCAGGAGGAAATACCCCAAATGGAGCAAAAAAATCACCGAATAAATCGGACCGGTTCGCACCACCTAAAGCTGCTGGTGTATTGTTCAATGTTGCACGATCGGTTTGGCATTGTGGCGTTAACTCATATCCATAAAACGAGGCACTTGTGCCGTCAGATAATAAGTATTCTTCTAAATCATTATAGGCAAGCACACCGGTAATGTCATAGCCATCTAAGTCCCAATCTGCTTTGACTGAAAACTCGGTACTGTCTTGTTTATTTTCGCCGGGAACATTAAAGGCGAATATAAAATCGTGGTCATTTACATCTGCATTGTAAGCAGGCTGATTAAACGCATTTACAAAAGAGGGTAATGCGAACACGGCATTAAAGTTAATTGCGCCGCCTTCGACTTTAGACATCCCTGCACGAATATCTAAAGTGAGATGATCTGACACATCCCACATCAATCGACCTTTGATAGTCGTGTCTTCTAAGAAATCAACAACATCATCTTGGCCTGTGAGCACATTCGTGTAATGTCCGTCCATACTGTTGTAGCTTGCGGTCAATCTACCGCGCATAGTGTCATTAAGCGCGCCACTCATAATACCATTAATGCGCTGGATACCAGCGTTACCGGTACCCACTTTAACTTTACCTTCAAACTCCTCACTAGGGAGTGTTGTGGTTACCAAAATAGCACCCGCAACAGCGTTGCGACCATAGAGCGCGCCTTGAGGCCCCTTAAGTATTTCAATTTGTGCTATATCGAGGAGCTCTTCATTAAAACCATTTGGATTGGTCATTAAAACGCCATCGACGACGTAAGCAAAGGTAGATTCAGCATCGCGAGTAGAGACAATACCGCGAATAGTCACTTGGGTATCTCCCACGTTGGCCGTGTCGACAATATTGACATTTGGCACAAGTGAAATGAAGTCACCTGGGCGTTCAATACCGGCAGTTTCAATATCTCTAGCGGACAGAGCACTGACTGCGATCGGAACATCTTGAAGGCTTTCGGGGCGTTTGCGTGAAATACTAATAATCTCTATGCTGTCTTCTCTTTCTGAAGCTTGTGATTCTTGTGCAAGCGCGCTGTTCGCGACCGCATATGAACCAGCTAACATGGATAAAGCCACGGCGCTTCCAATTTTGCTTTGGGTAAATCTACGCATTTTGTTGTCCCCTTTTTTTATTGTCATGAATGAGTTTTAATCGTCGCCATAAAGTGGTTTGACTTATTCCGAGGAACTGCGCGACGAGCTCTTTGTTCCCGTTAAATTTATCCATTGCCTGTATAACTAATTGATGTTCATTTTTAGCTAGTGCGCCTTTATTCTCAATCTCTGGATTAACAAATAATTCAGGCGCTAGTTCGTGTAATAGTTGTATTATTTTTTTGCTGTCTATTTTTGGGTGGACAGAGCAATAAACCAGTAAACGCTCTACAATATTTTCGAGCTCTCTGACGTTACCAGGCCAATCATAGACTTCAAAAATACTGCTTAAATGGAAGGCAATGCTGTCTAGCGTTTCTATTGTCAGTTTGCCGAAGTTAAGTGCACTTAATTTTGATTTAGTGATGTTTGCAATGTCTTCTTTGCGCTCCTTAAGTGAAGGAACATTAATACTCAATACATTGAGCCGATAATATAAGTCGTCCCTAAATAACCCATTTTTGACTTGTTCCGCAAGTGGTCGATTGGTCGCTGCAATGATTTTTAGATTTACTTTAAATTCCTTATGAGAACCAATTGGGCGATACGATTTCTCTTGAATTACACGCAACAATTTGGCCTGTTGAGGAAGGCTAAGTTCGCCTACTTCATCTAAAAATAATACGCCATTTTCGGCTTCATAGAGGAGGCCATGCTTACCACCGCGTTTTGACCCTGTAAATGAACCTTCTACATAACCAAATAGTTCACCTTCGAATAACTCACTAGGCATAGCAGCACAGTTAATTGCAACGAATTGACCATCCGAAAATTGACTCTTTTGATGAATGCGCTTTGCAATCATTTCTTTACCAGTACCTGATTCGCCGATGATCAAAACATGGCTGGGAGAATGAGCATATAAATCGGTTCGCTCGATTAAATTACTCATGATTTTAGATTGGTAAACTAGAGGTTGGGTTGGTTTGAATTGCTTTGGAATGGAAGGAATATTAGGTGTATGGGCGTAAAATTGATAGATATCAAACTTGTGATTAGCCATTTCGATGGTGTCTTTATGAAACCACCAATCAGCTTGATTTAATCTACATTTACCATCCGAAACATCCAGGAATTGGCTACTTTGGAGTAGATCTAAGATCTGTTGCTTATTGGCAGAGTCAATGCTGAATTCATCTTTTGCAGCTGCATTTGAGGTCAGCATGTTGGTGTAGTTGTCAACGACTAATATTGGGGTTTTTGAGTCTTCATTAAGCCAGCGATGTATTGCTTTTGAGTGAACTTGTTCTTTTTGCTTACTACCGATCTCAATAGCTTCTTTTAAGATGGCTTTGCATGATTCCTTTGAGTATATTAAAAAGGATTTTATATTGTTTTGAGAAGCCAATCCACAAACTAAACTAGCCCCGACCACGACGTTATTGGGAGATAGTTTTGATAGTTGATAAATTTGTTTAGCTTCTTGTGCTGTTTCGTATTTGCTGTGCTTTATATTGATAGAGGTGTTTTGATTAAGCAGCTCAACAAGGCTGCTGTAGTCATCAAAGGTGATAACATGCACGTCCTTGTTAACAGTTGACGCTTTTAAAATGGCACAAATAATGTCAGATTCGGTAACAGGAATCGATAGTACGGGAACATTCAGTGCGGTTTTTAAATAAGCCGCATTACTTCCTGCGCTTATAACCACATCAGGACTAAACAAACTTACATGTTTGTTGGCTTCGTCAATGGTACCCACAATAGCGTCTATTATTCGACATTCAGCATGCTCTTCCATACCAGTCAGTACACTACTCAACAGCTGACTAAATTCTTTATGTCCGAATATTAAAATACGCACTTTACTAGTTTGATACATTACTGGACTAAAACCTTATAAACATTTGTTAACGTTCTATTTACAAGTTTTATTAAAGCATGGTTCATGCCAAATAACTGGAAAATATAAAGTTGATATTAATCAGTTAGTTAATTATTTAATAATGTGAATTTCCCTCTCAATTAATTCAATTTGAAATATGAAATTTCAAATTGAATTAAATTTAGGTGTTTCTGTCAACTGTAAAACTACGCCAAATTGCTCAAAAGGTGATATATCGCAAATTGGCCAGCCATCTATGCCTTTTCTTTTTTCGTTATAGGATAATTCGAGTTCTTGAAGTGTTTTATCAATAGAGTGGGTGGCAAATGAAATTAGAAAAATGCCTTCTCCTTTGTCTGCTAAAATATCAGCCACTACCCCTTCATCAGTGATAGGTTGTACTAATACTAATAAGCTTTGTCCTATTTCAAATCTTGCTGTTTTGACATTTCTTTCAGGCAACGTTTCAACAATTGGTTGCTGTCCTAAAAGTTTTTTGAAATAAAAAATAGATGCGTTTAAATCAGCCACTACAAAATTAATATGATGAATGTGAGTTAGCAAAACTAAGCTCCTGTGTGAGTTTACGTAATGATAATCGTAATTTATAGCTTACTTTTTTAGCTGGCATGTGACTACTACTGATTTATCGCGCTATTTTCTGTAATGTGAGAAGCTATCATGGTAGCGCGTGAAAAATATAAGCCATTGAGCTCGGTAAGCAACAACGCTAGTCAATATTTACCAGAATTACCTCCAGCCCTAGGGCACTTTTTAAGCTACTACAGCGCTATAATTGTTAGTTTACATAGTTAAATTTCCATACATTTCATATCAATCATTCTGAGCCTCTAAAACTACTTGTCTATACAGGATTGTGTATGTATAATGCGCGCCCTTGAAGTCAACATCTTAGTTCCTTGTCTCCATGTAGACGACTTCACTACGCGAGGCTACAACCGTAAGGAGCAATAATGCGTCATTACGAAATCGTATTCATGGTTCACCCAGATCAGAGTGAACAAGTGCCAGGCATGATTGAAAAATACACTGGTATTCTTGAGCAAGACGGTGGAAAGATCCATCGTTTAGAAGACTGGGGTCGTCGTCAATTGGCATACCCAATCGAAAAGCTTCATAAAGCACACTATGTTCTACTTAACGTTGAGGCAACTGCCGAAGCTGTAGATGAATTAGAAGTTGCTTTCCGTTATAACGACATCATTTTGCGTAACCTAGTTATGCGTACTAAAGCTGCTGTGACAGAACAGTCTCCAATGGCTAAAGAAGAACGTCGTGACGATCGCAGACCACCACGTGATGAAAAGTCTTACGATGCACCTGAAGCAAAAGTTGCACCAGAAGCAACAGTTGCGCCAGAAGTGACCGCTGCACCGGAAGAAGTTAAATCAGAAGAAGGAGACGCATAATGGCTCGTTTTTTTAGACGTCGTAAGTTTTGCCGTTTTTCAGCTGAAGGCGCAGAAGTTATCGATTATAAAGATATACCTATGTTGAAAAACTACGTAACCGAAAGTGGTAAAATTGTTCCTAGCCGTATTACTGGTACTAGCGCAAAATATCAGCGTCAGTTAGCAACTGCAATTAAGCGCTCGCGTTTCTTAGCATTGTTACCATATACAGACTCACACAAATAAGATTGGCAAAGAGGTAGCAAGATGGAAATCATACTACTAGACAAAGTCGCCAACTTAGGCGGTCTAGGTGACAAGGTCACAGTAAAATCAGGTTACGCACGTAACTATTTGTTCCCACACCAAAAAGCTGTTCCGGCTACGAAAGCAAACGTTGACAAATTTGAACTACGTCGTGCCGAGTTGGAAGCTAAAATTGCTGACCAATTAGCTACTGCGCAAGCACGTGCCGATAAACTTACTGCGCTTGGGCCAGTGACTATCGCATCTCCTGCTGGCGACGAAGGCAAATTGTTTGGTTCTGTCGGTACTCGCGATATCGCTGATGCAGTTACTGCTGCTGGTGTTGAGATTACTAAGGCAGAAGTTAAATTACCCACTGGTACTTTACGTGAAACAGGTGAGTTCGAAATCGATATTCAACTGCATTCAGAAGTAATGGCAATAGTTAAATTGGTAATTATCCAAGAAGCTTAACAGTGCAAACGACGTCTACTTAGTAGATTTCGCTTAGAAATTGAAAACACCGCATAGCGGTGTTTTTTTTCGTCTAAAATAAACATAGGTTTACAATAACGTAAAACTAATTAACAAGCTTAGCTCACAAAACCGTGTCCTGTTATTCCTTTCTTATTTGCAAACTGCTGGCAACGCTTAACCTTTAATCTTGGATTTCACATCATTTTTTACCCGAGTAGGTGCGTTGTTTTTTTTGTTCTCACTTTTAGGCTCAGACTCCATAGACCAGGCTTTACTTAATAATTGCATCGCAGCAGCGACGCGATTAATCGGACGAATAAGGTCTGCGGTATCAGATTGTTGCATATCAAGTTTAATGGCCTCAAGTGCACCCGCCATTTGTGATAACTGTCTAACCGCCTGCATCTGCGGGTCGCCCTCTATATTTTGTGACTGTTTGCTGTCAAAGGCACTACAAATATGTTGCCATCTAGTTTCTTGTTCAGGCGTCATCGCATCGCGCAATAAGGCAAGTTTTAATAGGTTTTCTTCAGCACCAGAAGTCAGCGTTTGTGCTTCGCCGATGTAATGTTCGCCAATCAATCGCATTAGCTCAGCGTGATTCATCACAGCCGACACTTTCTCCGTCATCTTGTTCATGTTGCGATAACTACCTTGTAATTTAAACGGAGGCTCTTGGCGATAATTTTCAGCTGTCGCAGCTGACTCAATGTACTGCAAATTTACTTGTAAAATGACTTGTTGTATCACTTTTAGATGTTTAAGTACGGCAACAATTTCATTAATTTCTGCGCCGCTGTACTGATGGCTGAATTCGCTGGTGGCGACTGCTTCACCATTTGCCAATGCAACAAATTTATAAACGTCTTGCATATCTCGCAATGCCAACGGTGCTAATATTGAATTGGAAGTTAGTGCGTTCTCAATGTAACTCAGCGCAAACTGTTCTTCTTTGCCACCAAGTACATCACCCAAATTATATATATCTGCTCGGTTGGCAAGCATATCGGGTATTTTAAAAACATCGCCTGACTCTGTGTAAGGGTTGCCTGCCATGACGACACAGAACTTTTTGCCACGCATATCATAGGTTTTACTTTCGCCTTTCCAAACTCCCTCAATGCGTCGTGTTCCATCAGTAAGGGCAATGAATTTTTGCAAGAATTCGGGGTGTGTATGTTGAATGTCATCAAGGTATAACATCACGTTATTACCCATCTCGAGTCCCAAATTTAATTTTTCTAATTCTTGTTTTGCTGTCGCGTTGGGCGCATTTTCAGGGTCTATTGAAGTAACGTCATGACCTAAAGATGGACAGTTAATTTTCATGAATATCAACCCGAGTCGATCGGCTACGTACTCCATCAACGTTGTTTTACCATAACCAGGAGGTGATATCAGTAATAGTAAACCCATCAAGTCGGTTCGCTTATTTTCGCCCACGGTGCCCATCTGTTTAGCAAAGTTGTCACCAATAAGAGGTAAGTAAACTTCATTAATTAAACGGTTACGCACAAATGAACTCAGTGGCCTAGCTGTATAAGCGTCTAATTGTAGTTCTTTTTTACTTTGTTTCATTATGCTGCTGCGTAACTCATGGTAGCGCTTAAAACGAGGGACATCGACACTGTGATAACGTGACATGCGTTGATTGAATTCATCTAAAGCAATTGACAAACTTGAATCTTGGATTCGAATATGGTCACTGAGTAAGTCAGTAACGGTGATATTTAGGCTAATACTGCTGCTACGGATGGGTAATGAATGACTGACAATAACCAACGCAGTTGCTTCATCAACATAATGCTTATGTTGATGTAAGTCTGCTTGTTGATCTAGAGTGGCATAGATCCATGCTTTGGTTAGAGTCCATTGTTCTTCTAATCCGAACACCATGTTATCTGTTTTTGTAGCTTGTTTAATAAGGTCATTAAACTGCGCCATGGTGATGTCGAAGTCTTCCATGTGGCCTAGTTTCTTTAACGCGTCAGTGAATTGTTTTTGAATGTTTTCTGCCGACTGGCTGGTAATAAATGCGAGTTTGCTTTGTGCCAGCTCTAAGCTCAAATATTCTGCGCTTTGAGCTTGCGCAGTAGCCGAGAAATGTAATTGAAAACGCAGCACAAAACTCGCGACTTCTTCTTGAAGTTGTTTTCTTAATTGCACAAATCCTTGTGATGTCTGAAAGTTTGTTGATAGTAAGTACGCACTTTGTGCATGACTCTGCCAAATTTTCTGTTGATGCTCTGTTGCTGTTGTATGCGTCCAAAACAACATTGCTAAGGCTCTAGCCTCCGGCGCATACCTGAGTAAATCTGCTTTGGCATGAATGGGTAGCAAGGTTCTTAATATTTGTAAAGCATCTGAATCATGAATACCTTTTTCATAACCCTCTTGATACCGAGCGGTCATGTAGTCTCGAATAAGTTTAGACAAAACTTTATCATCTTCGGCTGCTGCATATAGCCTGTTTAGCGATAATCCATTACTTTGTGTTTCAGCGTCTTTTAATATTACTGATACTAAAAATTCTGCGCGCGTAACATATGGGTTTTCAGATATTAGGTTTTGCTGCCAATAGGGTTGCAGGGCGTTTAACTCTTCGTTATCAATGGCTTCAAAGTAATCTGTACCAACCAGATGGCGATATAGGCCATCATCTCTAGGGAGTAGGGTAAGGTCAAGCGATTGCGTATTGACACTGAATTTGTGTTTACCCAACTTAATAACAGAGCCACCATCTTCAAAAATATCTTGTTTATCCCGAAGTGAGCGAATGCCTTGTTGTTTTACGCTTTTGAGCTGTGCTTCCAGATCGTCGGCTTTAAGGGCATCGTTTATATCTCGAAGTTGAGCCGCTAAGTCGGCTATCTTCATGACCATGGGGTCGGAAGCAAAGTAGGTGTTTAATTCGGTCGCGTCAGTGAAACCTAACGCACGTCTGCTAATACCCTTTAAAATACGCTCCGCCGCACTAAAAATATTTTGAGCTCGACGTTGCTGCTCTTCCATTATACTTTGTTTACGACTTTCAAATGCGCTGTGCAGCGCTTCTCGCTTTTCCATGATATCCGCAAGAAATTGGTCGAACTCACTGAATTTTGATTCCAGCTCTTCTAACTGAATAAGCAATCTTGATAATTGCTCTTCCGCTTTATTTGGTGTGTCAGCCATTACCAATGCGCTATTAATACTTTGCGAAAACAGTCTAAATTGGGCTGCAAATTCGGCAGTTGCCTCACTTGAACCTAGTTGTTTACGACGGTTTCTTCCCTGCGCTTTAACTTTATTTAATTTGCTATAAATTTCCGAAATATCATCAAGAATTTTAGTGCGTTTCGTTGCATCGTCAATCTTCAATCCGTTGAGTACTTCCGTGAGCAAATCCAAGCCTAATGATAGTTTTTCTAATTCTTCAGTAACCTCGTTAATTACCACCACTAACTCTGCACTCGCGATACGCTTGTCTAGGTTTTGGATGTTATCTATATATGGTTTTAATGCTTTATCGTTTGACAAAAATTGCACTGTTGCATTGCTAACATCACTAAATGCCTCAGTGACGGCTTCATCAAGATGTGAAATGCGTTCGCGATCAATATAACGTTGGTCTTTCAGCGTAACCAAAAAACCACGCTGCTTGCGCAATGACATTAAACTATCTACAAACTCTTGTGGTGTTTTCCAACTAGAAATTCGAATTGCACTGACAACGTCCTGTTGTTTTTGTTCGGCATCGTTAAGTGCGATGTTCGCCTGTTCGCGGATTTGTTCTACTTTTTCAAATTCATCAATGACGAGTTCGGCGGTAGCATTGATTTCTTTGATGACATCACCGAGACCACCCACCTCTTTGTCCGTCATCCAATAGTAAGTATCGAACATCGACTTAGCGGTTTTAATTAGGTCCTCAAATGATGCTCTGCTTGGGTTGTTTGTATTCACAGTGCGATGAATAGACACCAAGTCAGAAATACCACGCACCAACTCTTTATTGCCTATACGGCTAAAGAAACTATCAGTGCTGGGTTGTTTCGCCGCAAATTCATCGCTGTAATAGGGTGTTATCCAAACTTGCATTGGATGTACACGGGTTGCTTCTTCTTCAGAGCTAAATATGACCATTTTGCCGTTATCAAAAATACTGAAGCCATGCGCATATATCGGACTTTGTAGTTCTTTGCGAATAAGATTATAGGAATACAAGCCAGCTAACCCTGACTTAGGTTCATAAAAAATGTACAGCACGTCCTCACCGTTTGGTGAGCGCAACATACGTTTAAACGTCAGGCCATCAATGTTATCAGGAAACTTCTTGGTTTCGCCGCTTTGTAAATAATAACCCCCTGGGAAAATAATACCATGGTCCTCAGGCAACGAAACACATGCTAAGCCAATGGCATCGATACGATTTACATTTTTGGTGCGTGTATTAAAAACCAGATAGCGATACGCTTTCTCGCGATATGGTTTTATCTTTAACAGAAGCAACGAGCCCACTTTTGCATACTGAACACTGGCATCAGCTAAACTTTGCGTGCTGTCATCAACACTTTCATTGTAGATACCAAGGCCATCTTCGGTGTTGTTTTCAACTTTTATGGTGAGTTGGCCATTTATAGTTTCGACAAAAACTTCATCCTGAATATTGATATGAGGGTGGCTACCCGCTTCATGTTGTTCACGACCAACGCTTTTCCACTCAAAGTCGTGAGAGGCCGCTTTTTCAATAGTGCGTTCGCCACGGTTATCGATATATGTGGCCGTCTTGTCTTTCTCAATTCGCCATTGGAAAACACGAATATCTTGCAGTTTTTGGCCAATTTGAAATACAGCAAAAAGCGTTTGGTTTTGCACTTTTAGTTGGATTAGATGCGCTTCTTTATAGTAGGCATAAAGTTCTGTAAACGCTTTTATAAAGGCGGGGTGAGAAAGAAAGGTATCGGCAAGGTCTTTTTGTTCAAGCTCGTAACTGCCTTTTTTTTCAACCAAATGATAAAGGCTAAATACGTCGGTAACCTGAGTCTCTTTTTTTAAGCCTATAAATACGTTGTAACCAAACAAAATATCTTTACCGACGGGGACAATATCTCGGGCGATGCAGTTATTTTCAGTGCGCACTCTAACTCGGCCTGCAACATCAAATTTTGCTTGACCAAACTCTTTTATACGTGCGTTGTTTAAGGTATCGACTTTGCTTTTTAAAGTCGCGGCTTGGTCAATAAGACGCGCACGAATAACTTCGTACGCGCCACCGTCTGCCACCGCCTGATCGAGTTGTTCTTGTTCAGTTGCCATGCGTATTTCCTTGCTAGTACCCTTTAGCTTGGGCTGTTTTCGCCTTCACTTGTGGCTTTTTTACTGAGCGCATTAACGACCATTTCCATAATTTGTGGGTTATCAGAGCTTTCTTTCAAAAACTTAGCCACAAGTGCTGTAATTGCGGCGTCTTTGGCATTGCCACTGGCATTACCGAATCCAGCGACTAACTCCTTGGCGTCTTCCACAAAACTTGCTTCGCCATTAAAATGAGGAGCGAAAGCGGTGCTTAGGGTTTCAGACTTTCCAATGGTGCCATCAATTGATTTGCCGACTGATAGTGATTTAACGAAGCTGTCAAAGTAGGCCGTATCGCCACCAACAATATCAATATTCGCTTGTTTAAGAGCTTCAGCCAAGACGATTGCTTGTTGCTGTGCAATTTCAACACTGGTTTCAATTTGTTTCATTGTTTGTTCATGCTGTTTGTCCAAGCGCATTCTAAACTCTTCATGCGATTTTTGTTCTGGTGACATGGTAGCCATAGCAGCAAATTTCTTGGTCATGCCCGCAGCCTCAGCTTCAGCTTTCTTAGCCATAACTTCAGCTTCAGCAACACCACTTTTCTCAATCGCATCTGCCATCGCTTCTTTGACGCGAACATCAGCCATACCTTCCTTTTCTTTTGCTAATGCTTGTGCTTCCATCACTTTCGAGTGTGCTAGGCCATCAGCTGCACTAAGTGCTTCTTGGCCTGCTGCTTCTTGGCGCTGTGACTGAGCTCTTTTCTCTGCAACTTCCAAGTCAGCTGCGGCAGTAATTGATTTCTCTTTAGCCAAGTGTTGTGCTGATTTCTCTGCTGCCTCTGCGGCCTTGATATCTTTGACTAAGGCTTCTTCTGCTTCGGCCTCAGCCTGAATGATCCGCGCCTTTTTGTTACGGTCAGCCTCTGCGACGACACGTAATTCATTTATTTCTTCTTCGCGCTCTGCAACTGTTTTATCTACCTCTATACGTGAACGAATAACTTCAGCGATTTCGCGCTTCTCATGTTCTATCAGTTTTTCATTTGCAATACGTTGCAATGATGCTTCTTTTTGACGATCAATTTGTTCCAGCTCCCGCGCTCTAATAACCCGCTCTTCTTCAATAGCGACGGCTCGGAATCGATTGTTTTCAGCCACCTCAATTTCACGTTGCTTATTTTGTTCTTGCACCTGAATTTCTTGTTCTGCCAACACGCGGGCTTGTTCTGCTTTCAAATGCTCTTCATGTTGTACACGTTCTGTTTCGGCTTTTTCACGAGATCGAACGGTAGCAACTTCGCGTTGTTGTTTCGCTTCTGCATCTGCTTCTTGACGTTCTAACTCGAGGATTGCTTCGCGTGTCTCGACGTCTTTGCGCTTGATTTTCATTTCTTCATCACGTTTGAAAACGTTGGTTTGAATATGTTGATCAGCAGTTAATTGGGTGATTTTACGAATACCTTGAGAATCCAAAATATTGTTAGGGTCGAGCTTTTCGATAGGTGTTTGTTCAAGATAATCAATGGCAACATCTTCGAGTACATAGCCGTTTAAATCAGTACCAATATTATCGATGATCATGTCGCGGAAATTATCGCGTTTCGCATACAAGTCTTCAAATTCGAGTGACTTACCGACGGTTTTTAATGCCTCCGAAAATTTAGCACTGAATAGGTCTTCAAGGGTGGCGATATTTGATGCACGTTCGCAACCAATTGCTTGGGCTACTTTTAGTACGTCATCGCGGTTTTTATTTACTTTAACGAAAAATGCGACTTTGATATCCGCACGGATGTTGTCCTTACAAATAAGTCCGTCGGTGCCGCTTCTATCAACTTCAATGGTCTTTAGCGATATATCCATGACTTCCAATTTATGGAATACAGGAAGAACAACGCCACCTGTAAAAGTCACTTTAGGCTCTGAACGCATGGTGTTAATGATCATGGCTCGACCTTGTTCGACCTTCTTATATAGCTGAGCTATTACAAAAATGACGATAAAAAAGAGGACGACGATCCCCACAGCCGCTGTCGCAAAAAGAATCAATGTTTCACTCATAAGTTTACTCCTTAAACTACAAATATTGGGTAATGTGGATTAATTAAAAAAGAAAGGGGTGGATTAAATGTTTTGGCTTGACGACATAGCCATAAGCTCGGCCTCAGTGACTACAATATAAGTATCGTCATCTTTGTTGAAGTCTATTAGCACAATTCTTGAGCCGCCTGCAATTTGTTGGTCAGGAGTCGTTCTTACACTATAAATCATGCCGTCGTCAGCACGTGCTTGACCAAAAGTCTCAGTGACTGTTTGAGTCGTAACAATGCAGTACGTGCCTATAAGATCTGATTTTTCGATGGCCTCATGCGTGACAAAAACGCGCCTGAGAGGCTTGCTTGTGTAAGCTGCAAAAGGGATGGCTAATATAAGCGCAAATATAGCAATGACGAAGCCAGAAGCTGTTGCTGCTAAAATGCCATCAAACAAGGGATTAATAAATTTCTTCGCTAAATATACAAAAACAAATCCATATATTGCAACCAGGGTGACGGCGACTGTTAACGGCACTCCATCGAGGCCAAGAGCTTCTAAAAAGGAGGAGGCAGCGCCATCGGTAGATTCAGTTTCTATATCGGGGTCAAGTATTTCAATATCTATTGTACCAAACAGCGCAAATATCCAAAAGACGATCATGATCATCAATGGAATGGTGAAGGCAATGATTGGGAAACTGAAAATATATTCTAAGAAGTTGTCCATTGCATATCCTTATCTTATGGCGCTTTTTCAACTGTTATTGCTACCTTTCCCATTCTAAAAATCAAATGAGTGCTGTTGAAATCCTTTTATACATATAAAATTACCTTTAACACTAGTTTGTGTCAATCGTTTGTAGGCATAACCCGATGAAAACTCGTTATTGGTTTTGTTGTTTTCTTACAGAGCTTATAGGTTCATTTATCTTATTTGCTTTGTTATGTCCGGTAATGGATGGCGTTGGGACTATAAGTGATAGGTATTGTTGCGCATAAAAAAGCAAAATGACTGTTGGCTTGATATCAATCGGCTTTCAACGCACTATTACTGTTTATCTGTGTAACGTACGAATGGTGATATTTATTGAACCATTCTCACCAGCATATGGTTATTACCTAACTTAAGGAATATTTCGATGAAAGAAGCCGTAATCGTCTCTACAGCGCGCACGCCAATTGGTCGTGCTTATCGTGGTGCGTTCAATAATATCAAATCTCCTACCTTGACAGCCCATGCAATAAAACACGCAGTAGAGCGTTCTGGTGTTGACGGTGGCGAAATTGATGATGTGATCATTGGTTCGGTTTTGAATGCTGGAAGCGCGGGCTCAAACGTTGCTCGCTTAGCCGCTTTAGCTGCGGGATTGCCTTATTCTGCTTCAGGTCAAACTATTGACCGTCAATGTTCATCGGGCTTAATGGCCATCGCTACAGCCGCTAAACAAGTTATTGTTGATGGTATGGACGTAGTGGTTGCTGGTGGTCAAGAGAATATTTCTGAAATCCAAGCAAAGTATTATGATTGGGTGAGCCAGTGTGTAGACAAGAACGTCACTAACAAAGCGCAACATGCTTATATGCCTATGTTATTTACGGCGGAAAACGTGGCTAAGAAATACAATATTTCACGTGAAGCTCAAGATGAATATGCGTTAATGTCCCAACAGCGAACAGCAGCAGCGCAAGCTGCGGGTAAATTTGATGATGAAATAGTACCAATGAGCTCAACCATGGGCATTATGGATAAGGAAACAAAAGAAGTTTCGTTTAAAGAAGTGACATTAGAAAAAGATGAAGGTAACCGTCCTTCGACCACATTGGAAAGTCTGCAAAGCCTTAAATCAGTTATTGATGGTGGTTGTATTACGGCTGGTAATGCAAGTCAATTGTCTGATGGCGCTTCGGCATGTGTTGTCATGGAAGCGAAAATGGCAGAAAAACGTGGGTTGGCTCCACTGGGTATTTATCGCGGCATGATGGTCGCTGGTAATGAACCAGAAGAAATGGGTATTGGCCCAATTTACGCTATTCCTAAATTACTTAAAGTGCATGGCTTGAGTATTGACGATATTGGTTTGTGGGAATTGAATGAAGCTTTTGCCTGCCAAGCCTTATATTGCAGAGACAAGCTAGGTATTGATCCCGACATCTATAATGTCAATGGTGGCGCAATTTCAATAGGTCATCCGTATGGAATGACTGGTGCAAGAGCCGTTGGCCATGCTTTGATTGAAGGTAAGCGTCGTGGTGTTAAGTATGTTGTAGTCACTATGTGTGTTGGTGGAGGCATGGGCGCCGCTGGTTTATTTGAAATTGCATAACGCTTGTTGAACTAGATATAGAGTGTATTTACTCTGTTGCACCCCCTTAAGGTTAATTACTTTTAGGGGTTACTGGAGTGTTATTGAACAGTTCTAGTCGATACATACCAAGTGACCTATTTTTTTAGTTTTCTGACCCATTCAGCCGCTAAGCCATTAATTGCACTAGCTTCTACCTTCTCCGGTATGCTTTTATCTTTACTACGAACCAGACGCATAATATCGCTAATTGACTTGGTGCTCTGCAATCGATGTTCAAGTGTAATATTATCACCAACCTTCATTCTGCCGGTTTCGATAACTCGATAATACCAACCTGTTATCCTTTGCTCTGAAATAAACAGATCCATGTTTCTGACGCCATACCGTTGATTTATTTTAACGCAGGGCGCTCGGGGTGAGTTGACTTGTAATACAACACTGCCGATACGATAAGTGTCGCCAATAAATACCGTTTCATCATCCATCGTAGGCGCTGATATATTCTCTCCGATGCTGCCAAAAAGAAGATTTTGCGCGATATATGGAAATTGTTTTTTTAATATTTCATAACTTTTTTGAGAATACTGGTGCATTGCCATTTCAGGACCACCATGTAGTTTCTTGTTTCCTTGCTCGTCTTCAATTGCGCCATTTAATTCGATGTGGAGTTGCTCGAATGGCAATTTAATAATGCTACTTGGTGACTGTCGAGGCCCGAAAGCTTGGGGTTTACCTGCAAATAACGCGTCCACTAGCATTAGTGTTTTTCCTTACATTGTTATGTTGCAAATTGAGACGAATTAACGGCTTAGGGATAATAAAGCTTACCGTTATTCAAGCTTACACAATGCGTAATAAAGTAGCACAAGCGTTGAATAAAATAAAAAGTAGATTAAAAAAATATGTTGGATTTAAACTTTTTTAAATTGAAGAGTGACATACTTTTTGAAGAATATAGTTAGATACAGAATAAAAAGTACAGTATGACTTTGTTATAAACACTATATTAAGCGTCGTGGACCCTTAGGATTATCGGCAGAAAGCGTTAATCGATGTCGCTAAGCGAGGTAATAAAGTAGGATTCAAATTCCACAACTACTTTGCAGGTTTCTACTGTGCGTGGTGGTGTTAAAAGTCGCAACAAAATAGTCTGTCCATGTTTAAAAGAATCTTCATGAAAGTTTCATAAAATAGATATATTATTTCTTACTCTAGGACGAAATTGATGAGTGAGAAATACCATACACGTATCGAATATAATTTATTTTATTGGCGGTGGGGCTGATAAAACGCGTGAACGCTTTGGTATCATCAAATGGGGACCCACTAATTTGATGGGACTCGCTAAAGCAGCTTTGGATCTGCAGAAGGGACCAGCATGCGAAACTAAGTACTATGGCTACCTAGATAAGAAAAAAATCATCCAAGATATTGTTAAACAAAAGTTAAAAAATGCAAACATTAGAATTAACTTGGTTGGACATAGTCGCGGTGGTGCCATTGTAAAAGATATCGCAATGAGAGAGTTACGCAAGTTGAACATCAAGGCGAATATCGTCATTTCACTTGATCCTGTAAAAGCAAAACGTAGCAATCGATATAGAGTACCGAATAAAAAAAGCGTTAATAATGTTAAGACCTATATTTGTGTTTATGCAAACCCGATAAAACGTGACCCAACAGATTACATTGCTATGGTTGGTGGACAATACGGTGACCGCTTAAAGTCACACAGTCACTTTTTTTTAGAAGCAGATATTAATCATGGTCAGCCTATGCCGATGCTTAAATTGTCGCTGAATGATAAGGGTCGAACAGCGTGGGAAGTGTTACTGAAGGAGTCAAGAAAAGCGTGAATAATATTCGTCCACCAATACAAGTATTTTTGGTTTTTTTAAAATTGGGGTTTACTGCCTTTGGTGGTCCAGTCGCGCATCTTGCTTTTTTCAGAGAAGAGTTTGTTGTCCGTAAAAAGTGGATAACCGAATCCGACTACTCGGAAATCGTTGCTTTATGTCAGTTTTTGCCTGGACCCGCGAGCAGCCAAGTTGGGCTTACCATTGGGTTATCTCAAGCTGGTTATCTTGGGTCATTTGCAGCATGGCTGGGGTTTACCATGCCTTCTGCTATATTAATGCTGTTGCTCGCGCTTGGTTATTCAAATTATGGCGATGTCATTCCTGTAGGTTTATTGACTGGATTAAAAGTTGTTACTGTTGCAGTTGTCGCCCAAGCAGTTTGGGGAATGTCGAAAAGTATTTGTATTGATAACGCGCGTATTACAATTATGTTGTCTTCTGCTATTGGTCTATTAGTCTTTCAATCAGTTTTTGCACCATTGCTTGTCATTGTTGCTGCAGGTGTTATTGGCGTCTGGTTATTCAAACCCCCACTGAATATGATTGAAAGTCAGCTCACTTTGTCCATCTCTCGGTTTAGTGGTTCATTGTGGTTTTTAATTTTTATTTTGTTTTTGTTTGGGCTGCCCATCATTCAACTATTTGTTGATCAACCAATTATTGACATTGTAAGTGCGTTTTTTCGGTCCGGGAGCTTAGTGTTTGGTGGTGGGCATGTTGTACTTCCCCTCCTTGAAAGCCAAATGGTAAAAACAGGGTGGGTGACAAAAGATGCTTTCTTGGCAGGTTATGGCGCAACACAGGCTGTCCCTGGTCCCTTATTTACTTTCTCTGCTTTTTTGGGCGGCGTACTAAACGGTCCTATTAGTGGTGTCTTTGGAGCTTTGCTTGCTTTAGTTTCGATTTTTCTACCTTCATTTCTGCTGGTTTACGCGATATTACCTTTTTGGCAGACTTTGAGAGTAAAACCTCAAATTAGGGCGGCCTTGGTTGGTATAAATGCAAGTGTGGTGGGTATTTTATTCTCTGCCTTATATAAACCGGTGTTTGTGGTAGGTGTGTCAGGAACAAATGACTTTATTGGTGTGATAATTGCGTTTTGGGCATTAATGTATTGGAAAATGCCACCTTGGTTGGTCGTAATAGCCGGTGGTGTGATAGGGTCCATGCTTTTATAATCTGCATACAATTTATTGTTATTAACCGCAAAGACACTACAGAAGGTGACTTTACATGATTTGCGATACGAGATTAAACGGGCTATTCATTTTCCTCATATTTTTAACAGACAAGGCGGTTTTTTTGACGCATAATAATCTGCTTAAAATACAACTGTGCGCTGCAATTGAAATTTCAAGATAAACAAAAAAAAGACGACGTCGAACAGCTGAAGATCCCTCCGCATTCCATAGAAGCGGAGCAATCCGTGCTGGGCAGTATGATGATAGCGCCCGATTCATGGGACAAGGTAGCTGAAATTGTAGTCGAGAGTGATTTTTATAACAGGTCACACCGGACTATCTTCGGTGCAATTATAAAACTCTTAAGTAATAATCAGTCCGTCGATACGGTGACCGTAAAAGATACACTAGCCCAAAGTGGTAAATTAGACGAAGCCGGTGGTTTCTCTTATCTTATAGAATTAGCTAAAAACACCCCTAGCGCGGCTAACGTGTCGGCTTATGCGAGCGTCATTCGCGAACGTGCGATTGTTAGAGAACTTATTGGTGTTGCTCATGATATTGCTGATGTTGGCTATAACCCTGAGGGTAGAAATAGTGCTGATATTCTCGATTTTGCTGAATCAAAAGTTTTTGAAATTGCCGAAAAGCGGACTGGTGAGAACGAAGGACCGAAGGACATTACTACGGTTTTAACAAAAACTGTTAACAGACTGGATGAATTGGTTAAGCAAGGCTTAGAAATAACAGGTGTCTCGACTGGCTATACCGACCTCGATAGTAAAACCAGTGGATTACAACGTTCTGATTTGATTATTGTCGCTGCTCGTCCTTCAATGGGTAAAACCACTTTTGCGATGAATCTATGTGAAAACGCTATGATGCTGCAGGATAAGCCTGTCCTCGTATTCAGCCTTGAAATGCCGGCTGAGCAAATTATGATGAGAATGCTTGCATCGCTAAGTAGAGTCAATCAAACGCATATTCGAACAGCTCAGCTTGATGATGAAGAGTGGGCTAGAATGTCTGGCACAATCAAAACATTGAAAAAGAAAGATAACCTTTATATAGATGACTCATCGGGTCTTACGCCGATGGAGTTGAGAACTCGAGCAAGAAAGATAGCACGAGATAAAGGCGGTCTTTCCTTAATTATGATTGATTACCTTCAGTTAATGCGAGTACCTTCGCTAAGTGAAAATAGAACATTGGAGATCGCAGAGATATCACGTTCCTTAAAAGCGTTAGCAAAAGAACTTGAAGTTCCTGTTGTCGCTTTGTCACAACTTAACCGGACGCTGGAGCAACGAGCTGATAAACGACCCATCAACTCCGATTTACGTGAGTCAGGTTCAATTGAGCAAGATGCCGATTTGATCATGTTCATCTATCGAGACGAAGTTTATAACGAAGCTTCTGAAATGAAAGGCATTGCAGAAATCATTATCGGTAAGCAGCGAAACGGACCAATTGGTACCAGTAGACTGACCTTTCAGGGGCAATTCTCTCGTTTCGATAATTATGCGGGACCTGCCTTTGAAGACGAATACTAATCGCCAGTTTAATGACAGTATTTGACTCTATTCGTGGGTTTATTTCTGTTCACTATTAAGCTAATAACGCCGCAAATTAACACTCTCGTAGGTCGTTCCTGCACAGCATCAGCTTAATTTGCCGAGGCCATCTGTCGCCTTTTCTATTGTGGTTTTGCATAAATTTCTGTTTTTACTCAGTGTATGTTGTCACATGGCTTCCTTTTTATAAAATTCTGCGAGTCAAGTTTCTATTTTTTAAAGTTGTTACTAATAATCCTATTCTAGGGTAAATATTAAATTCCCATCACCTTTGCTTATAGTTCTTAATTAATCACAAGATATTTTTTATAATACCACTAGCTTTTATAACTTCATGTTTTTATTGACTATTTTGTTTTTTATGAGCTGTGGGTGTAAATAAAGGGACTGTACCGTTTTATAGTCCTTTTGTTATCAGATTCTTATATTTATTAAGTTACTTCGCTTAATAAAAAACCACTTTGACGAGTAGTTAAATTTTTACAATAGCGATAATTGGTTAAATATTAATCTATTTTAGATTAAAAAATAATCAGATCGATTGCACGATTAAATTAACTGAAATTAATTAAGTATAAGATTCTATCTATAGGTATGTCTATTTGAAAGGGGTACAAGCGATCTGACTAAACTACGAATAATAAGTTTTGGTTTTAATCTTATTATTATGGTTTACACGCCAAAATTTTGACGCATACTCATACGAGAGTTATTCACTATGCAATTCAGGTTGTAAATTTGAAGTTGCAAATGACTTACCCACTCACGTATTAACGCAGTAAAAATTGGAATTTAGATATGGGCAATCTCGAAAACATGATGAAATCACCAAGAGTTAATAAAATAACCTCTGCCATATTGATTGGTGCATTGGCCTTCACGGCAGCAGCTTGGGGTATATCGAATTACTCAAGCGGTGAAGAGTATATTTTGCAAGGTGCAAGTCGCCCAGCACTAGTGAGTGCTATTCAAGCAGAAAACGGTGTCATTATTCATGAGTTTAAACTTATTCAAGCAGTGTCAGCTAAGCTGACAGATAAACAAGTTCAAGGGATTGCTTCGAGAAATGCGATGATCCGCTTTTTTAACGAAGCGAATCAGGTGAGTTTGTCTGCTAGCCGCAAGATGAGATTGATGCAAGACAGCCCACTTAGCCAGAACGCGCCTCGTAACTCACAAATCCCACTACAAATAGGCGCTAGCGAGCTGCATAAAGTAGGCATTACGGGCAAAGGTGTCACTGTTGCTATCATCGATAGTGGGCTTGGTCAATTTTCTGCTCTAAACCAAAATACAACAGGTCGAGAAAGAAACATAACCGTCGTTAATTCGCTAGGTGAAGACGCATCAGGTTCTCAAGACCTTAATGGTCACGGCTCGCACATGGCAAGTATTTTAGCCGATAGTACTGGTGTTTTTGACCAGTATGGTGCTCCCACAGGTGCGCACAGTGGTGTTGCACCAGATGTAGACTTGGTAATGATTAAGGCCTTTGATGAAGAAGGAGAAGCTTCTTATTCGTCTGTTTTACAAGGTATTGAATATGCAATCGAAAATAGAGATAGCTTAAATATTAGAGTGTTGAATGTAGCCTTTAGCTTTCCAGCAACATCATTTTATTGGGAAGACCCAATTAACCAAGCTTTAATGCGTGCATGGAACAACGGCATTACCGTCATTGCCCCTGCAGGTAATGGCAACAACAAAGATATGAGTGTCGGCGTTCCGGGTAATAATCCGTATGTTATTACAGTTGGCGCGATGGATGACAACAGCACACCGTTTGATACGTCAGATGATATTGTCGCTTCGTTTTCTAGCTTTGGGCCAACAGTTGAAGGCTTTATGAAGCCAGAAGTACTTGCGCCAGGAACTAATGTTAAAGGACTTGTCGCTCAAAATAGTCGTTTAGCTGACAAAAACGAAACTTCGGGTGTCTCCGGTACATCACAAGCTACAGCTGTTACAGCAGGGGTGGTTGCTCTGATGATACAACAAGATCCGAGTTTGACACCTGATGAAATTAAATGCCGTTTAATGTCGTCAGCGTCGCAAGCCAAAAAACAAAATGGTGAGTTAGCCTTTAGTGTTTTTGCACAAGGTGCAGGCCTCATTAATGCTTCCGCTGCAATTAATACAACAGTTGTTGGCTGCGCGAATAGCGGTTTAAATATAGCGAATGATATCAATTTAAGAAGCCATTATTTCGGTCCGGCTAAGTTTGACGAACGATCTAGTGAGTTTACGTTGGGTGAGAACAAGAAGGCTAACGGTGTCATCTGGCACGACGGTATTGCGAAGTCCGATGATAAAACGGCCAATGGTGTCATCTGGCACGACGGTATTGTGAAGGCTGATAAGAAAACGGCCAATGGTGTCATCTGGCACGACGGTGTTGTGAAGGCTGATAAGAAAACCGCCAATGGTGTTATCTGGCACGACGGTGTTGTGAAGTCCGATAAGAAAACCGCCAATGGTGTCATCTGGCACGACGGTATTGTGAAGGCTGATAAGAAAACGGCCAATGGTGTCATCTGGCACGACGGTGTTGTGAAGGCTGATAAGAAAACCGCTAATGGTGTTATCTGGCACGACGGTGTTGTGAAGTCCGATAAGAAAACCGCCAATGGTGTCATCTGGCACGACGGTATTGTGAAGTCCGATAATAAAATCGCCAATGGTGTTATCTGGCACGACGGTATTGTGAAGTCCGATGATAAAACGGCCAATGGTGTCATCTGGCACGACGGTGTTGTGAAGTCCGATAATAAAACCGC